>NZ_LWLP01000001.1:0-20368 GCF_001641125.1 Arthrobacter sp. OY3WO11
CCCGGCACCACCAGCAACTACTCAGCCGTGGATCGCTCCGGAGCAACTTCACAAACTTACCGGATCATTCACTCCGAAGCAAATCCGTGTTTCAGGATTTCCATCAGAGGAGAACCGCTCCCAACCTCTTCAGGAGCGCTCTAAAGCCCTACCAGAATTGGTGTTGATTTTTGGGGGTTTGGCCGCCGTGGTTACCAGCTCTTCGCTGTCTCCCTCGCGGCGACTTAGAAAACAATACACCTGCTCCTGCGCCACCGCAAATCCCCCTGCCAGGAGGGCCCGATCCCCGCCGTTCCGCGGAAGTACGGGCCGTTGGCACCCCGGGAGGGCCCTCCGCCGTCGTACTTTTGTTTTGTGTGCTGCGGCACAGTCCTGGTGCTGGCACGGAAGCCCCTGCGGAGAGGTGCAGGTTAAACGCAGAAGAGCCGGCAACCATAAGGTTGCCGGCTCTTCTCAAGCAGCTGGTAGCAGCAGTGCTGGATTACCAGGAAGACTTGGTGATGCCCGGAAGTTCGCCCTTGTGGGCCATGTCGCGGAAGCGGACACGGGAGATGCCGAACTTCTGGAAGGTACCGCGGGGGCGGCCGTCGATGATGTCGCGGTTACGCAGCCGGATCGGGGACGCGTTGCGGGGCAGCTTCTGCAGGCCCAGGCGGGCTGCTTCGCGTGCTTCGTCGGTTGCGTTTTCGTCAACCAGGGTCTTCTTCAGCTCGAGGCGCTTTGCAGCGTAACGCTCAACGATGACCTTGCGCTGCTCGTTGCGAGCAATCTTGGACTTCTTAGCCATGTTTAGCGCTCCTCTCGGAATTCGACGTGCTGGCGGATCTTGGGGTCGTACTTCTTCAGGACCATGCGGTCCGGATCGTTACGACGGTTCTTGCGGGTTACGTAGGTGTAACCCGTGCCCGCAGTCGACTTGAGCTTGATGATCGGACGTACGTCCTTGTCCTTAGCCACTAGAGCTTCACCCCACGAGCCAGGATCTGGGCGACGACTACGTCGATGCCGCGTACGTCGATGGTCTTGATGCCACGTGCAGAGACCTGCAGCGTGACGTTACGGCGCAGGGACGGAACCCAGTAGCGCTTCTTCTGAATGTTCGGATCGAACCGACGCTTGTTGCGGCGGTGCGAGTGCGAAATGCTGTGCCCAAAGCCCGGCTCGGCTCCGGTCACTTGGCAGTGTGCTGCCATGACTTCTCCTCAAGAATTGAAAGTAATGATCCGCATATCTGCTGCTGGACCATGCTGCTAAGGGCGACCCAAAAGTGAAGAAGGGCAACGGTTAGTCACGCAACTTGAGCCCCTAACTACCGGCCGCCCTGGAGAAATTACCGGGCCACCGGAGCAATTGCGCACGCTCCGCGCACTTAGCGCCTACCAAGTCTACGAGTCCACGCAATTAAAGACCAATCCGGCGCCGGAAGGTGTATAAGCGGGCCGTGCAGCTAGAGGCGCGTGAGCTCGGGATACTTCGGTTTCAGGCCGTCGCCGGAGGACTTGCCGGTGACCCTGCGGACAACCCAGGGACCGGCATACTCGCGGAACCAACGGGCGTTAGCGCGGAGGGCGTCCACCCCGCTGAGTTCGGGCACGGGGGTCATAGGCGGAATGTCGATGGAGTGGTCGTGTTCCAGGACGTCCAGCACCCGCCTGGCCATATTGGCGTGGCCGGCCGCGGACATGTGCATCCGGTCGTGTGCCCACATGCCCCAGTCGTAGTACTCGCTGAAGCGCCAGTAATCCACCAGGAGCGCGCCGTGGTCTCCCGCGATGCCGCGGACCAGTTCGTTGTAGATCGCCGTGCGCCCCCGCATGGTGCTGAACACCTTCGAGCCCCGCGCATCGAAGCCTGTGAACATGACCACGGTGGCACCGGTGGCACGCAGTTTGGCGATGGCGTCGTCGTACTCCACCAGGAGGTCGTCGATGTCGATCCTGGGGCGGAGGATGTCGTTGGCGCCCGCGTAGATGGTCACCAGGGTGGGGTTAAGTTCGACGGCGGCCTCCACCTGCTCAGCCAGAATGTGGCGGAGTTTCCTGCCGCGGATAGCGAGGTTGGCATAACCGAAGCCAGGGTCAGCAGCGGCCAGCTGCTCGGCCACGCGGTCCGCCCAGCCGCGGACACCGTTGGGGCGGGTGGGATCGTCGTCGCCCACGCCTTCCGTGAAGGAGTCTCCGAGGGCGACAAACCGGGAAGTAAAGTCCATCCGGTTAGTTTGCCACCCGTTGCCGGGAGCAACCAACCAGCTGACGGGCGGGCTAGCTTTCCCGGAGGATCCAGTGGTCGGCGTCCAGCCGCCCCACCACCTTTTCGCCGATCCTCGCAAGGTCCAGGACGTCCTGCTCAGTGAGGGCATCGAGGAACAGGTCACGAACGTCCTCGACGTGCCCGGGCGCGAGCCCCACGATGGTGGCCATCCCTTCTTCGGTCAGATGGGCGGTGGTGACGCGGGCATCATGGGGATGCGGGCGCCGCTCCACCCAGCCGCGCTTCTGCAGCTTGGTCACCACGTGCGAAAGCCGGGACAGGGACGCGCTACTGCGGGCGGCGAGCTCGCTCATGGGCAGGAACCGGCCCTCAGCCTCGGAAAGCATCGCCAGGACGGTGTAGTCGAAGAGGGACAGCTTTCCGGCAGTGTGGAGCTTCGTGTCCAGGGCTGCGGGCAAAAGGGTGTTGATGCTTACCAGGGCCAGCCAGGCACGGCGTTCGTCGGCGTTGAGCCAGCGCGGTTCGGTCATGTCCCACATTCTACGAGAGCAGCGTGGTTGATTCTTCAACTAGGCGTCGCGGCGGCCGGTAGGCTGGGGCCATGTATGTTGTTTCCCTGAGCTACCGGGTTCCGCAGGACATCGTGGACTTCCATAACGCCGGCCACATTGCCTGGTTGCAGAAGGCTTTCGACGACGGCGTCTTTATTGCGGCCGGCCGCAAAGTGCCCAGAACCGGCGGCCTGCTGCTTTCCCAGGCCGACCGCCCCGCCCTTGATGCCTGCCTGGCGCAGGACCCCTTCTATACGAATGGTGTGGCGGACTTCGAAGTCATGGAGTTCCACGCGGCCAGGGTGGCCCCGGGTTACGAGATCCTGCTGGACAGCTAGCACTCACGGGGGCGGCCGTCCGCTGCGCCCGCCAGTTTCTTCAGCCCGCCCTTCCGAGGCACCTTGACCGGATCCGGCCAGCGCGGGCCCAGCTCGTCCCCCAGGGTGACGCCGCGCAGCTTGCGGCCAAAGAGCGGCAGGACCCAGTCGCGGATCCAGCGCCGCTGCTGCCGCTCCCATTCCCGCAGGCTGTGCCGGGCCGGCGGTTCCCAGTCCTTTGGCCGGATCTTGTGCGGCACCTCCAACTGATCCAGCACCTGCCCCGCAAGGTACTTATGCCCTGCCTTGGACATGTGGAGCCGGTCGGAGTCCCACATCCGCCGGTCATGGAACGCATCCAGGCACCAATAGTCCACCAGCACGGCGCCGTACTTTTCGGCAATGGCCCGCACTTGCTGGTTGTAGTAGGTGTTGCGCTTCTTGAGTGGTTCCAGCAGTGCGGACACCTTGACGTCGAACCCCGTGAAGAGCACCACCGTTGCCCCGGTTTCCGCCAGCTGCGCCACCAACTTTTCATAGGCCGCCATCAGCGCGGCCATGTCCGTCTTCACGTCCAGAATGTCGTTTCCGCCTGCATACAGCGTGACCAGCGAGGGCCGCATCCGCAGCGCCGGTTCCAGTTGCTCGTTGACGATATGCCGGAGCCGCTTGCTGCGGATGGCCAGGTTCGCGTAGCGCCACCCGGGCTGGGCTTTGGCCAGTTTCTCCGCCACCCGGTCTGCCCACCCGCGAACACCATTGGGCAGCCGTTCGTCCCGGTCCCCGACCCCCTCTGTGAAAGAGTCCCCCAGGGCGACAAACACCCGCCTCCCGGAGTCAGGAAGCAAAGGTTGAGCAGGCACCAGCCCAACTTAGCCCCACCAGAAAGAGCGCAGGGAAAGCCGAGGTAAAGCAATGGTGACGAACCCTCATGCCGCGGCCGGGGGCTTGCGTAGGAGCGCATCGCCGACCAGAGCGAAGCGCCGGGAGGTGTCTAAGCGACGGCAAGCCGCCGGTTGCGGCCTAGCCAGCAACCGGCCGGGCTACCCCTCGGCCTTGCCCTGCCGCCAGTAGCCCATGAACGCCACCTGTTTCCGGTCAATCCCGACGTCCCGGACCAGGTACCGGCGCATGTCTTTAATGACGGCGGCTTCGCCGGCGATCCAGGCGTAGAAGGGCATGGCGCCCGCGGGCATGCCCGGGTTCTTGGATGCCTGGATCTCGGACGTCTCCATCCGCGCCGGGGTTTCCCAGAGGATGTCCACGTCCACGTTGACATCCTCCGGCTCGGGGCCGGCGCCGCCGTCGGCCGCTTTGATCCCCACCCAGCCGGGCACGGGCACGGCCTTGCGCACGGCGTCCTGGAGCAGTTCGCCGTGCGGGCGGGACCGCCCGATGGACGCACCGCGTGCCAGCCAGGTGATCTCGACGTCGGCAGGTGAGGTCAGCTCCATGAAATCGCCGGCTTCGGGGACCTCCAGGAAAGCGTGCCCGGTCATGTACTCGGGCAGGCTTTCCAGGATGGCGGAGATGGCCGGGACTGAGGTTTCGTCGCCGGCGAGCAGGATGCGCTGCGCCAGCCCGGGCCGCCATTCGATGCCTGAGTAGGTTTCGGCCGTGACACAGTGGGCAGCCCTGTTGTTGGGGCCGATGATGGTGATCGCGTCGCCGGGCCGGGCGTTGAGGGCCCAGTTCGCGGCCGGTCCGCCGTTGCCAGCGTTGTCAAAGTGCATCACGAAGTCGACGTCGATCTCCGGGTACACCGCGTCCAGGCGGGCCTGTCGGACAGTGTAGGTGCGCATGGAACCGCGCACGGCAGGGTCCATGGCCAGCCATTCCCGGTACCAGCCGGCCTGGCTCATTTCGAAAACGGGGAGGGGCAGCGGGCTGCCGTCTGCTGCGAGGGACGGGATCATCAGCTTGATCCGCAGGTCCAGGGTGTCGCCGTGGACGCCGAAGTCCCGCAGGGCGTACCCGCCGAACGTGATCCTGCGGAAGTTGGAGCTGAGTTCCTGGACCGAGGTGACGGTGACTTCGAACGCCAGGGTCATGGGCTCCGTGGAGGCGATGTCGCGGGTTTTCATGAAACGAGCTCCAGTTCGTTGGCGGGGACGTGGTGACGGCCGATGGGAATGATCAGGGGCGTGCCGGATACGGGATCCGGGATGACACGCGATTCGAGGCCGAACACGCTGCGGACCAGCCCTTCCGTGACGACGTCGAGCGGGCTGCCCACTGCCACCACGTCGCCGTCCTTCATGGCGATCACGGTGTCCGCGTACCGCGCGGCAAGGTTCAGGTCGTGCAGGACGATGGCCACGGTGGTGCCGCGCTGGCGGTTCAGGTCCGTCACGAGGTCCAGGACTTCCACCTGGTGCGCAAGGTCCAGGTAGGTGGTGGGTTCGTCCAGGAGGAGCACGTCGGTTTCCTGCGCAAGGGCCATGGCGATCCAGACGCGCTGCCGCTGCCCGCCGGAGAGTTCGTCGACGTTCCGTTCAGCGAGGCCCAGCGTTTCCGTGGCTTCGAGCGCGCGCTGCACGGCAGCATCGTCCCGTTCGCTCCAGCTGCGAAAGAAGCCCTGGTGCGGGTAGCGGCCACGGCCCACCAGGTCCCGGACCGTGATGCCGTCCGGGGCGGTGGGGTGCTGCGGCAGGAGGCCCAGGGTGCGTGCCAGTTCACGCGCAGGAAGGGAGTGGATGTCCTTGCCGTCCAGGGTCACGGCGCCGGCCGCCGGCTTGAGGAGCCGGGACAGTCCGCGGAGGAGGGTTGACTTCCCGCAGGCATTGGCGCCCACGATCATGGTCACTTTGCCCTCCGGAATCTCGGCGCTGAGGCCGTCCACCACGCAGCGCTGGTCATATTTGAGCGTCAGGTCCTTGGCGTTGAGAACTGCCACCTCAGGCATCCTTTCGGTTGGCCGTGACCAGGAGCCACAGCAGGAACGGGGCACCGAGCGCGCCGGTGATTACGCCCACCGGAAGCACTGTGCCGTCCAGGAGCAGGGGTGCCAGGTTGGCGGCCGCATAGTCGGCCGCCAGGACAATCACGGCGCCCACAAGGGCCGACGCCGGGAGGCTGGCTTTGCCGGTGAAGCGGCGGGCAATGGGACCGGCCAGGAAGGCGACGAACGAGACCGGCCCGGCTGCCGCCGTCGCCACCGCTGCCAGCGCGACGGCGGTGATCACCAGCGCCAGCCGGGTGGCACCTACCCTGATCCCCAGTCCGGCGGCGGCATCGGGACCGAGCTCCAGGATGCGCAGCGGACCGGCAATCACCGCCACCGCGGGGAGCAGGACGGCGAGGGCCAGGGCCAGGACGCCGGCGCGGTCCCAGCTGGCGGAGTTCAGGGAGCCGTTGAGCCAGACGAGGACATCCGCGGCGGTGCGGATGTCGGCGCGGGTCATCAGGAAGTTGACCACCGCGTGCAGCGCTGCAGCGATGCCCATGCCCGCCAGGATGAGCCGATTCCCGGCAGCATCACCGCGGCCGCTTCCGCGCAGGGTACCGCTGTTGGAGATGGCGTAGATGATAGCCGCAACACCCAGCGCGCCGCCCAGGGCGGCACCGGAAACCGCGGCCCCGGAGGCGCCGAAAACCACGATGGCCAGGACCGCGGCAGCACTGGCACCGTAGCTGATGCCAATGACGTCGGGACTGGCCAGCGGGTTGCGGAGCATGGTCTGGAACAGGGCGCCCGCCAGCCCGAACGCGACGCCGATCATGGTTCCGATGACGGCCCGCGGCAGCTTGTTCTCCATCACGATGAAGCTGGCGCCAGGGATTTTTTCACCGCCGGTCAGGTGGGCGGTGAGGATCTTGAAGAAGTCCGGGATGGTCACCGTGTAGCTGCCCAGCAGGACGGACACGGCGAACAGGACCACGACGGCGGCGGCCAGGAGAGCGGTCCGGTTCAGGAGGAGCCCGCCCCGGCGTTGCAGGCGTGGCCCCTTGGGCCCGGTTTTGGGAACCCCCAGTGATGGGTCAACGGAAGATTTGGTGATGGTCACAATCCGGCCCCCTTGCCGCGGCGGATCAGCCAGACGAAGACGGGTGCGCCGACGAGGGCGGTCATGATGCCGGCCGGGACTTCGCCGGGCAGGAGCACCACGCGGCCGATGATGTCCGCGCCGAGCAGCAGTGCCGGGGCCAGGACCAGGGAGAAGGGCAGGATCCAGCGGTAGTCCGGGCCGGTGAGGAACCGGACGGCGTGCGGGATGACCAGGCCAACGAAGGCGATGGGTCCCGCAAGCGCGGTGGCCGATCCGCACAGCAGCACGATGCCGAGTGCAGTGAGGGCACGGGCCAGGCCCACCCGCTGGCCCAGGCCCCTGGCGATGTCGTCGCCCAGGGCCAGGCTGTTGAGGATACGGCCGGTCAGGAGCACGATGAAGGCGCCGGCGGCGAGGAAGGGCAGCCCGGACAGCACAACGGACCAGTCACGCCCGGCGATTCCGCCCACTTGCCAGAAGCGGAACCGGTCCAGGGTGTCCTGGCTGGAGACCAGGATGACGTTCATCAGGGAGTACAGGCCGGCATTCAAGGCGGCACCCGCCAGGGCGAGCTTCACCGGGGTGGCCCCGTCCCTGCCGAGGGAGGCAATGAGGTACACCACGACGGCGGCGGCACCTGCCCCGACGAAGGCGAACCAGATGTAGCCGGAGAGCGAGCCGACGCCGAAGACGTAGATGCCGGTCACCACGGCGAGGGCGGCACCGGCGTTGACGCCCATGATGCCGGGGTCGGCCAGCGGGTTGCGGGCAACACCCTGCATTGCTGCGCCCGCGAGGCCCAGCGCGCCGCCCGCCAGCAGGCCGAGGACGGTGCGCGGGATGCGGGCGTGAACCACGGCGTGGTCGCCGTTGGCGGGATCAAACGCGGTGAGCGCCTGCCAGACGGTGGCCAGGGGAAGGCCCCGTGCGCCAATGGCCAGGGAGGCCGCGGCCAGGAGGGCAAGTACGACGACGGCGGCCAGCAGCCAGGCGGACCGCGGCCCCCCGAAGGCGCGGGCGCGGGTTCCGCCACGTGCCGGTCCCGGCACCAAGGTGCCGGGTCCGGGCTCACGGCGCGCCGCCGTCGTCGTACTGTCCGTCATGGAAGTGTGCCTACTTCACCGCATCCGCGGCGCTGGCAAGCTGCGGCAGGAACGTATCCAGCGACCACGGCAGGCTCAGCGGGGAGGAAGCGGAGATGGACAGGGTCAGGGTGTTGTCCGAGTCGGCCACCAGGGCGCCGTTCTTGATGGCGGGGATCTGGCCCAGCAGGGGGTCGGACTTGATGGAATCAGTGGTGGCGGCGTCCGGAACCCAGGTCACGAAGATATCGGACTCGAGCTCGTTGGCCTTCTCGGCTGACCAGGGAATAAAGAATTCCTTGGAGCCCTTGGAATTTTCTTCCACCACGGGCGCCAGCTCCATGCCGATTTCGGAGAGGAAGCGGGGACGGTTGTCATTGGCAGTGTAGACGTTGACGCCGTCAGCGGAGGCGGGCTCCAGGTTGCCGTAGATGAAGCTCTTGCCGGCGATCTGCGGGTACTCGGCAACCTTTTCCTTGATGGTGGCCTCGGTGTCGGAGACCAGCTTGGCGGCTTCGGCATCCTTGCCGAGGGCCTTGCCGATGATGGACGTGGAGTCCTGCCAGGAGGTTCCGTAGGCCAGTTCGGGGTGGGCCACCACCGGCGCGATCTCGGTGAGCTTCTTGTAGTCCTCCTCGGTGAGGCCCGAGTAGGCAGCCAGGATGACGTCCGGGGTGAGCTTGGCGATCTCGGTGAAGTTGATGCCGTCCGCCTCGGAGTACTGCACCGGGGCTTTGTCCGAGCCGAATCCGGCGCCGAGCTCCTCCAGCGCCGCGTCCTTCCACGGGGTGGAGCCCTGCTCGTTGCCGCCCCACTCATTCTTGGGCACGCCCACCGGCACAACACCCAGGGCGATGGCGACATCGTCATTGACCCAGGAGACAGTGGCCACGCGGGTGGGCTGCTTTTCGATGGTGGTTTCGCCGTAGACGTGCTCGATGGTGACGGGGAACTGCGAGCTGCTGGAGGTGGAGGCGCTGGCGTCGCCGGCGGAGGACGCGGGCCCCGTGGAGCAGGCGGACAGGGTAAGTGCCGCGGCGGCCAGGACGGCCGTGGCCTTGCCGGCTGATTTGAACAGCGTGCGGCGCGTGGCGCTGGGCCCGGAGAAGAGGGGGGAAGTCACGGAACTCCTTAAGTCATGAAGCGAACTTAAGTAAGGCTAGCCTACCCTCCGGTTCATTACGCAACGCTTCCATGCCTTATTCCCTTTCGTGACGAAGGACACAGCCCCATCGACGCTCTCTCACTTAATGCAGGAAATCCCCAAACGCTCCATCACCGGTGAGAGAGCGTTTGGGGAAATGCCGCATTAAGTGAGAGAGGATCCTGGTCAGTGGTAGGCGAAGCTCATGAGCAAAGCTTTCAGGGTTTTGCCTTCAGCACCCCAGTACCAGGCTTTCGCCGCGTCATCATTCTCGAACGGTGGACCCTCGAACACCACGTCGGCAGTCAGGACGCGGCTGCCGAGCATGATGAGCCCGTCCTGCACCTTCCCGTCCGGCGAGACGGGCAACCCTGGAGTGAGCCCCATGCGGTACTGTGCGGCGTCACCGCTGCGGTCAACAAAGAACGACGAATGGGGCGTTGGCACAGCCTGTCCCACCAATCCTGGCACCGGATCCGTCTCGAGGACGGTCCGGGCAGCAGAGGTGGCCACGACGTCGGCAATCTCGCCTGTGTAGATGCTGACCTGCAACTGCCCGGCGGGATCGTAAACCGTGGCAGTCCCCACGAACGGCGAGGCGGATGCCTCGAAGAGCTCCACGCGCCAGTCGGCCGGGTGCTGGAACGAGAGCCGGCCATCAGGGAAGGTGAACGTTGCCAGGCCGGCGGCGGGAGCGGTGGTGGCGGGAGCGGACGACGGCGGCCGGCTCGTCGTGGGTGCCTGAACGGCAGGGCTTTCGGACGTACCCCCGCTCCCCGCCGGGCCGCCTGCCGCACAGCCTGCGAGGGACAGTACCGCTGCGGCGCCCGCTGCCAGGAGGAATTTCGCGCGTTGTGGTAAGCGCATGGGAATGCCTTTCAAGAGGACGCCATCATTCTCTTGGGGAACAGGGCGGAACCCAGCATTCCGTAGTACCTATGGGATTTACTCAGGCGAGGTGAGTTGGTAAAGCCCAGAGTGGCACAGCAGAAATACCCCTCACCAGAGCTTCGACAATAATTCCATCGATTTGTTATAAAGCGGCCCGGCGGGTGCGTGCTAACGCAGGACGATGTCCACCGGATTCGCTTCCGACCGCCAGGCGCCTTCTTCGCCCGGCCGCGGTGTGATGACCGGCGCCGTGAGCACTCCCGAGCGGTTGGTGCGCTTGTCGCGGAGGATTTCGGTGACGGAGCCAAGGTGCCGGGAGAGGTCAATGACGTTCTCGGGGGCGGCCAGCAGCAGCTGGAACCCGAATTCGTGCAGCGCCTTGATCCCGGCGCCGGCGAACTCCTCGGAAGCCAGCACAAAGGCCTCATCCATCATCACGGTGCCGTACGTGGTGAAGCCCTGCTCCGCGATGCCCAGCTGGTAGCTCAGCGCGGCAGCCATGATGAAGGCCGTGAACCGCTGGCGCTCCCCGCCGGACATGGATCCGGTGTCCGCGTGCATGAACACCTCGGACTTCTTGGCGCCGCCCTTTTTGCCCGACGCCGTCCCAGCCACTTCGCGGTGCTCCTTGCACTGGATGAACAGGTGGCCGCGCACGTCCAGCACCTCGGCCCGCCAGCGCCGGTCCTCCGGCGCCTGCGATCCCAGCCGCTTCACCAGGGTTTCCAGGGACTTGTAGCGGGCGGTGAGCTCGGCGTCGTCATCCCTTTCCCCGCTGGCTTCCCCACCTGCGGCGCTTGTCCTGGCACCTTCGGATTTGGCCGGGCGGGTATGCCGGGCCTTCAGGGCATTCTGGATCGCGTCCTTGAACTGCTTGGCGGTGGGAGGCAGCGTCTGCTTGATGTCCAGCTCCAGGAAGCTCCCCTCGTGGAAGTTGACCTGCGAGAGGATGCCGTTCAGCGGCAGGATGCGGCTGGTGATGGAGCGCCGTTCCTCATCCAGCAGGTGCAGGAGTGTGCTGAAGGATTCGTGCGTGCGCTGGTTGAAGAACTGGCGGAACTCCGCTTCCTGGGCGGGGAGGCCGTCGCTCACAATCGCGTGGTAGCGGGTTTCAAACTCGCCGGCCGCGCCGATGGTGGTGCCGTGGTCTGCCGAGATGGCGCTCCCCCAGTCACGGACGAAGGCCTCGAAGATACGGGTGAGCCGCTCGGCGGTGGCCTGCCCGCGGGACTCAGCCGTGTGCAGCTCTGCCAGCAGGGCGGTGCGCACCCGGTTGGCGAGGTTGTCCAGCTCATGCATCTCCGTCACATCGCCGAAATCGGCAAAGTACGGTTCCAGGGCGGTGACGGTGGCGTCCGACGGCGGCGCCTGGGCCAGGCGCCGGCGGGCACCTTCCAGCAGGGAATCGGCAGCGCTCAGCTGCCGGTCCAGTGCCTTGTACTCGCTCTGCAGGACGGCGGCGGCCTCGGTGCTGGACTGGTGCTTCTGCCGCACCTCCTCGATGCTGGCGCGCAGCGGTTCCAGGTCTGCCTGGGCCGCAAGGGCATCCTTCAGCCGCTGCTCGAGCCGCGTGAGCTCCTCGGCGGCGACTCCCGCCGACACCTGGTCCCAGGAACGGTGGTCCTCGGCGATGCGGCGCAGGGCCTCGAGCTGCCGGGCCATGCCCTGGTGCGAGTCTTCCCGGCTTTGCGCCAGCTCTGCCGCCTTGGCCACCTCCTGCCGCAGGTCCTCCGCCTGGCCGGCAACAAGTTCCAGCTTGGCGGCGTTGTCGAACCCGAGGACGTAATCCTGCCGGCTGGTGAAGCGGTCGTCCTTTTCCACGCTGTGGCGGTTGCGCTTCACCACGCCGCCCAGGCTGAGGCCGCGGTCCAGTGAGGCCAGCTCGTCCGGGTCCTCCAGGCAGGGGTAGGCGAAATCCAGTGCGATGCGCTCACGGATCCAGGAACCTGCCTCGGCCGCGACGCCCGTGGTGAGGATGTCCAGCTTGGTCAGCAGGTCGCCGTCGCGCACGTCCTCAAGCGCCAGCGCGCCGCCTGAAAGCGGCTTGGACACGTCCACGGCCCGCAGCGCGCCGCGCACGGCGTGATCGTTGAGGTACCGGGTGACCGCGGCGAAGTGCTCGCCCGGCACCAGCAGCGTGGTGGCCAGGTTGCGGAGCGCCCGCTCGGCGGCCGGGCGCCACTTCTCCTGCCCCTCCACGAGGTCCATCAGTTCACCGGCGAACGGCATCCGCTCCTCCGCGATGCCGGTTGCTGCGGCAATCGCGGCCCGATTTTCAATGCTCGACGGCGGCAGCAGCGACTTGCGCGTCTTCAGCGACACGAGTTCCTGCTCAGCCGCGGCCAGTTCGCGCTTCTTGGTTGCGTGCGCGTCGAAGGCCTCGAAGCGGAGTTCCTGCAGGGCCTGGGAATCGTCCTTGAGCTCGGCGGACCTTGCCGCCGCCTGCTCGTGCGCCTGCTCCCAGCCTTCCTCGGTCCACTCGAGCTGCAGGCCGGCGTCGGCCAGCGCCTGCCGTGCCGTCTCCTCCACCTGCTGGCGGAGCTTCAGCCCAACACGGGCGTTTTCCAAGGACTGCTCGATCGCGGAGATGGCGTTGCCGCCCTGGTTGTTGTAATCCGCTTCCAGCTGGCGCAGGTCCTTGGCCAGCCCGTCCCGGACAGTCCGCTCAGCACCAAGCTCCTTGGCCTTCGCCTGGGCCAGTCCCTTGAAGCGCTCAAGCAATCCCTGATGGACCGTGACGGCCAGCTTCTGCTTGTAGGCCTCGAACTCCTCACCGGCGAGGTCCCGCAGCCTGTTTGCATCCAGCAGCGCCTGAGCGTACTCCCGGTTCAGCCCGGGAACCGGGGCCAGCTGGTCCCGCTGCTGCCGGACGTCCTCCAGCCGCTGCCGGATGGACATCAGGTTGCTGAATTCCTCCACGACGTCGTCCGCCGCCGCGAGGGTGGCCGGGGCGTCCAGGACCTGGTCGCGGAAGAACGTGTTGACGCTGCCGCCCAGGCCCTTGCCGGCCTGGATGACGCGCAGGAGCGGAAGGGCCTGGTCCGAGTTGATGCCCAGCAGCCTGCGGAACCGCTCGGCAAACGCCTTGTGGACGTCGAAAACCTGGGCATCCGGGAAGATCGTCTCCAGGGCAGCCCTGGTGAACCGCTTGTCCGCGATGCCCTCGAGCGCCTCCAGGTCCAGCGGGTCGTGGTCGATGACGTAGAAACGCCCGACGCTTGACTCCGTGCCGTTCTTGGGAAGATCGAACAGGGCCGAGACGGTCACCCGCGTACCGGCCGCGTTATCAAAGGTCAGGGCGACGGCGGACCACGTGGCGCCCGGCCGCTGGAAGGCACTCGCTGAGCCCTCACCCACAGCCTTGTCCCCCACCTTGCCCCGCATGTAGGTGAATGTGGTCCGTTTGTCCTCAACAGCGCCGCCGGAACGCTGGGCGGCGGCCTCATTGGACCTAGGCCGGGCATCGAAGACCCGCAGCATGGCATCGAACAGCGTTGACTTTCCCACGCCGGAGTTACCCGTCAGCAGCGTGCCGTTGCGGTCCACGTGCATCGTGTGGGCTCCGTGGAACGTGCCCCAGTTGACCACCTGGACCAGGGCAAGGCGCATCTGGCCGGGGTTTGTCAGCTCCCCCATCGGGAGCATGGAAGCGATGCTCACTGGGCGTCCTCCGTGTCAGTGTCGCTGTCCGGGGAAGCGGCTTCGTTGTCGAACTCCAGGAGCGCCTCCGTGCCTGCGGGGTCTGTGGTTGCTGCCATCAGGGCCTCTATCTGGGCGGGGATGTCGCCGATGTTGTCGAACGGGAGGGCCAGGGGCAGGGCGTTGGAGATGGTGTAGACGTCGTCCAGTCCCGTGGGGAGGAGGAGCTGGCGGGCCAGGAGCTTGGTGATGGCCCTGTTCACCACGTCCGAGTCCCGCAGGGCATCCTGCTGGCCGGCGGGCTGGTAGTGCGCCACCAGGTCGGCGATTTCCTCGCGGGTGATGGTGGGGTCAGTCTGAGCGGTGACATGGCGGTCCAGGAGCAGGCGGAGCCGGAGCAGCACGATGGTTTCCACCCGGCTGAGGGCGCGCTGCTGCCGAAGGATGCTGGAGCGGGTGCTGCCCCCGATAGCGTCGGGGTCCACCGGGCGCAGGACGGCGATCTTGCGCTCGTGGTCCAGCTCCATGGTGAGGAACAGCTCGGACAGCCGGCTCCGCAGGATCACCTGGTTGTCCAGCAGGACCGTCCAGAGCTTTTCGTCCCGGCCGCCGTCCACATAGGGGCCCTTGAGGAGCTTCACCAGCGCCTGCCGCACCTTGATGGACAGCACCCCGGTATCGCCGGGGAAGAGCGCGGCACCGTCAACGAAAGTGTCGCGGGGCGTGACGGCGAAAGGCCGCTCCGCCGTCGTCGTGGTTGTCTCTTCAGTCATCAGGATCCTTTGGAAGCGTGACCAGCGGCAGGTAGGCCCTGCGCGTGGTGCCGTCTATCTGTTCGTAGTCCAGGGCCTCGAGGCCCTGGTGGTCGAAGCCGGCGCCGGCGTGGAGCGCGTGCGAGAGGAGCGCGCGGATGGTGTTGATGTGCTGCTCCCCGGGCGGCAGCTGCTGCCACGCCTCGGAAAGGGTGGAAGCCCCGGCCAGGGCCGCCCGCACCACCTCCGGCCTGGCCTTGCCGGTCCTCGGCGAGCGCACCCGGTCAGAGTCGCTGAAGGCGATGGGATCGGCCAGTTTGGGCGGGGCGGCGAACTCGTCGGGATCGAAGAGCTTCACCATGGACAGCGACTCGAACCCCGCGTTGAACAGGACCGGCCCGGGAACCAAGCCAGGGCGTTCCCGCTCATACGGAAGGGACCTGATGGCCTGCTCAGCCTCTCGCAGGACCTGGCGGAGCCGGACGGACTGGCGGAAGTCATCGCTCTGGACGTAGGTGTTGAGGCTTTCGCTGAGCTTGCCGTAGATCCGCTGGATCTGGCTGTGCTGCTGGCGCAGCTCCGCCACCAGGTTCTTCAGGGTTTCCCTGTCCTCCGGAGACAGATCATCCGCGAACTGCCGGCCGAGGACCTCGCCTATGGCGGAGCGGAACCGCAGCTGCTGCTGAGGGTCCTCCAGGAACGCCGTGAAGGACCGGAAGGTCCTCCCTTCCGGACTCTGCCGGAGGCGTTTGTCCGCCTCCAGCACCTGGGCCATGGTGGCGCCCTTGGTCAGCGACTCCTCGATGATCTGGTTGCGCAGTTCGCCTACCAGTTCCTCGATCCGGTCACGCATCTTCTTGTAGTCGGCGGGGAGGCTCGCCGCCAGGTCCAGGATGTTTCCCGCGGCCTCCACCGCCTCGTCGTCGTCCAGCAGGCCGTCGAACTCGCCGCTGCTGATGTCCTGGATCAGCTGCTGGCGTTCTTCGATCTCCTCTTCCAGGGACTCCAGCCGGGCGCTCTGGTCCGGGTTGGTCTCGTTGGCAAGTTTTTCCACGTCACCGAGCAGCGTGCCCAGGCGGGACCCGTTGAGGGTGGACCGTTCGCTGGAGAGGCTGTCCAGGAACGCCAGCACGCGTGCCGCAGGTTCCGTCACTTCATAGACGATCTGGCCGGCCTGGTTCCGCCGCGTCAGGAACTGGCGGCGCGTCCACTCGTCGCCAAAGGACTTTCCGTTCGCCCCTCCACCCAGCCCGGGGTCCTGGCGGCGGAGCTCCTCAAGGAAGGAGTCGACGTCGGCATGGAACTCCTCCAGCGGCAGCTGCGGCCGGGTGCGGGTAAAGGATGCCTGCAGCACCGCGATCACCCAGGGCGCCGAGCGCGTCAGCGCCCAGGCAGGTCCTTTGGTGAGGAGTTCGAGGTCCCGAAGCCGGGCGCTGATGGCATCAGCGGATGACCTGGCGGAGCGGGGCACACACTCTCCTTGGACTGTTTGCGGGGACGGGGCGGCGGCCTGGATCGGAAAACGGCCAACTACAAGGTTAACGCAGGCGCCGCGACCACTCCGTGACCTACCGGGCGGTAGTGTTTCGATCCCATATCAACAGGGGTCTGCGCCCGTTGCGGCTCTGGCTGGACCGGGAGTTCTCCCCCTACGCTCGTGCTACTGGTCTCAACCAACTCTCAACACATGCAATGACGCCGCAGGGGGACTCATGCCGTTCGATCTGACAGCAGTGGACAACGCCACTTTGGTATTCGTGGGCACGCTGGTATTCGGGTTTATCCTGGCCGCTTTTGTCCTGGCCTCAGGACTGGTGGCGCTGGTCCTCCTGGGGGCCGGAAAATTGAGCTGGACGGTGGCGTCCAAAACGCTCCTGGCCGTGGTCCATGGCATCAACGCCGGATGGGACAGGCTGGTGCACCACGCCGCCACGGTGGACGTTGCAGGCGATTTCCAGGCCCAGGCTTCCCCTAGCACCGGAACCTACCCGCGGGTAATCTTGAGGGACAGCTGAAGGGTTCTCCAACCCGGCGGATCCATGGCTACACCGGCCAATCCGGCCAAGGAGATGACCCATGAGCTCCGCCACTGACAGCCCCGCAACAAGCCCTGCCACCGGCCTCCCCACCTCCACAGGACCGGCAGCAGACTCCCCCGCAGAGGACACCCCGGTACCCGCCGGCAAGATCGGCGCCGGCGTCACGGCTGACGAGGCCCGCGCCGTGGCCGAGGCCGCGCGGGAATCCGGCTGGGAGCGGCCCAGCTTCGCCAAAGGCCTCTACCTGGGCAGCTTCGACCTCAGCCTGGTCCACCCCTGGCCCACCCCGGACCCGGTCTCCGTGGAACGGGGCGAAGCATTCATGGCCCGGCTGCTGGAGTTCGCCGGCACCATGGACGGCCGGGTGATCGAGCGCGATGCCATGATTCCCGACGAATACATCCGGGGACTTGCGGACCTGGGCGTTTTCGGGATGAAGATCCCCCGGGAATATGGCGGCCTGGGACTGTCCCTGGTGTACTACGGCCGCGCTCTGGCCCTGCTGGGCAGCGTGCACCCGAGCCTCGGCGCACTCCTCTCGGCACACCAGTCAATTGGGGTGCCGGAACCGGTGAAGGTTTTTGGGAGCCCGGAACAAAAACGCGAGTACCTGCCCCGCTGCGCGGCCGGCGCTATCACCGCCTTCCTGCTGACGGAACCAGATGTGGGCAGCGATCCCGCCCGGCTGGGCAGCACTGCAACGCCCACGGACGACGGCGAGGCGTACCTTCTGGACGGCGTCAAGCTATGGACCACCAACGGGGTGATTGCGGAACTGGTGGTGGTGATGGCCGTGGTGCCGGCGCACACGGATGCTGACGGCACCCGCCACAAGGGCGGCATCAGCGCCTTCGTGGTGGAGATGGACTCGCCGGGCATCACGGTGGAAAACCGGAATGCGTTCATGGGCCTGCGGGGCATCGAAAACGGTGTGACCCGGTTCCACCAGGTCCGGGTGCCGGCCGCCAACCGGCTGGGCCGCGAGGGGCAGGGCCTGAAGATTGCACTCACCACCCTGAACACCGGGCGGCTCTCCATTCCGGCGCTGTGCGTGGCGTCGGGCCGCTGGAGCCTGAAGATCGCCCGGGAATGGTCCAACGCCCGGACCCAATGGGGCAGGCCGGTGGGCGAGCACGAGGCAGTGGGCAAGAAAATCGCGTTCATCGCGGCCTCCGCCTTCGCCCTCGACGCGGTCTTTGAGCTCTCCGCAGAACTCGCCGACGCCGGCCAGAAGGACGTCCGGATCGAGGCCGCCCTGGCCAAGCTCTGGGCCACCGAGATCAGCTGCCGGATTGCCGATGAGCTTGTCCAGATCCGGGGAGGCCGCGGCTTTGAGACCGCGGATTCGCTGGCGGCACGCGGCGAGCGCGCCGTTCCCGCCGAGCAGCAGCTGAGGGACCTGAGGATCAACCGGATCTTCGAGGGTTCGTCGGAGATCATGCGGCTGCTGATCGCCCGGGAGGCGGTGGACGCGCACCTGGCCGCCGCGGGCGACCTTGCGTCGCTGGACGCGAGCCTGTCCGACAAGGCGAGGGCCGCCGTCGGGGCTTCCGGCTTCTACGCCCGGTGGCTCCCCAAGCTGGTGGCCGGCGCCGGCATGGACCCGCGCTCCTACAGTGAGTTCGGGCGGCTGGCCAAGCAGCTGCGCTTCGTGGAGCGTTCGTCACGGCGCCTGGCACGCCAGACGTTCTACGGGATGGGCCGCTGGCAGGCGAAACTCGAACGGAAGCAGGCGTTCCTGGGCAGGGTGGTGGATATCGGCGCCGAGTTGTTCGCCATGACCGCCTGCTGCGCCCGGGCGGAGATGCTGCTGCACACCGCACCCGAAAAGGCTGCCAGTGCTTATGAGCTCGCGGAGGCCTATTGCGAGCAGGCGCGGGTGCGTGTGGACGAGTACTTTGACCAGCTGTGGCGGAACACGGACGACGCCGACCACTCCCTCACGCGGAAGGTCCTAGCTGGGGATTACACCTGGCTGGAGGAGGGCATCCTGGACCAGTCCGAGGGGACCGGCCCGTGGATCGCTGACGCCTCCCCCGGAGCCTCCCGGCGGGAAAACCTGCACCGTAGATACCGGTGACGCCACAGGTCACGAAATAGTAAGCATCCTTGCTATCACTGGTGGGTGATGCTTGAGTGGAGCCATGAGTAGCTCAACAGACCCAGAGAACCTGCCCCCGAGGCGTGCCCGCGAGGATGTTGACCGAAACGGGAGCCGCCGCGATGATGCCCTTGGCGGCGAGCCCACCCGCTCCTACCCGCAGGTGCCGGCAAGCGACCCCGCACCGACCTCTACCTATGACCGGGTGCCGGACCGCACAGGGCCGGCCGGCGCCTACGCCGAGCGGGAGTACGTTCCCACAGCTCCCGCACCGGCTGCCGATCCCAACCTGACCGACCGGCAGACCGCCGTGGCCCGGGAAAAGGAACAGTTCGGCGGCATCAAGGTGGGGTCCGCGTTCTTCGGCTGGCTGACCGCCACGGGCATGGCCGTCTTGCTCACCGCCTTTGTGGCAGCGGCAGGAACGGCTGTAGGTCTGGCCACCAACACCGACGTGAACGAGGCAGTCAGCCAGGCAGCCCAGAACCAGGGCACGGTGGGCCTGGTGGGCATCATCGTCCTGCTGGTGATCCTGTTCCTGTCCTACTACTCCGGCGGTTACGTGGCAGGCAGGATGGCGCGCTTCAATGGTGCCAAACAAGGCCTCATGGTGTGGATCTGGGCGCTGATCGTGGCAATCCTTGTGTCCATCCTGGGCCTGGTGGCAGGGCAGCAGTTCAATGTGCTGGCCAACCTCAACAGCTTTCCGCGGATCCCCATCAACGAAGGCCAGCTGACCACCACCAGCATCATCGCCGCCGTCGTGGTGGCCGCGGTTGCCCTGGTTGGCGCCGTCCTGGGTGGACTCGCAGGCATGCGGTTCCACCGCAAGGTGGACCGGGCCGGCTTCACGCCGGACAGTGCCTACGACAACGAGTAATCAGGGCAGGCCGTCCCCGTCCACATAGAGCCAGCGGCGGTTTTCCCGCACGAACCGGCTGGTCTCGTGCAGGACGCCGCGCTCACTGCCGTGCCGGTAGTACGCCGTGAACTCCACCACCCCATCGGTATCCAGCGGTCCGCCGCCGGATATGGAGAGAATGTCCAGGCGCCGCCACTCCATCCCCGGATCCAGTTCCAGCTCCGCCGGCGCTGTCCGGGGGTGCCAGGTGCGCAGCAGGTAGTCCGCGTCGAGCAATGCGAACGCACTGTAGCGGGAGCGCATGAGCTGCTCTGCAGTGGCAGCATCCGCCGCGCCCCGGTGGAAGCGTCCGCAGCACTGCCCGTACTGCTCCCCGGACAGGCACAGGCAGTTTTCCTGGTCCATGAATGCCGTCATGCAAAAGATGCTGTCACACGCGGTAACAGCTTTGCTACAACCCGGGCGCGCCCCTGCGTCCGGCGGCATAGCACCCCAAAAATCCGTAAGGTGGAGAAGGAGCTGTTGCCCAGGCAGAGAGGAGAGATGACGTGGAGAATCCGGATACGCTCATCCTCAACCTGACGTTCCTGGGTACCGTGGGTGTCGCATTCCTGATGTTCCTGGTCCTCTTCCTGCTGGGGGTCATCACCCTGGTCCTTGCGGGGCTTGGCCGCCTGGCGGCCGCGGTGCTGATGGCCCTGTTCGGCCGGCGCTCCCAAAAAGAATCCCTTCCCCTGGTGCGCTTCATCGGACCGGCGGGGAGCCAGCAGGCGTCCGACGGCGGCGCTGT
>NZ_LWLP01000001.1:20492-46135 GCF_001641125.1 Arthrobacter sp. OY3WO11
CGTGTGCCTGCCTCCACGACTCCGGTCTCGCGGAGGATTGGGCCGCTGCCGTTGCGGACGCGGACGCCCGGGCAAGGGCGGCCAAGGCACGCGTGGCCGCGCCGGAAATCAAGCTTTCAGTGCGGGATTTGCCCGATCCCCATGTGCCGGCAGAAGAAGTTGCGGAAGTGGCCCCGCTGGTGGAGTCCGCGCTGGATAACAGCCGCCCCTCCCGGGAGCTGCCCCGGTCCTTCAAGAAGCCGCAGGTTCCACACGTCCTGGCGCCGCTGGACACCGGATCACTGGTGTCCCTGTCCGGCCCGGCGCACATCAGCAAGGCCGCGGCGGACGCAGCCAAGGAAGCGGGCTCCAAAGGCTCCGCTTCGAAGGGCAGACAGCCCTTACCCTGAGCAACCATCTGGGTTAGCGTGAAACCCATGGAATTCAGATACCTCGGAAACAGCGGATTTAAAGTCTCGGAAATCACGTTCGGCAACTGGCTGACCCACGGCTCGCAGGTGGAGAACGACATCGCCACCCAATGCGTGCGGGCAGCACTCGACGCCGGCATCAGTACCTTCGACACAGCCGACGTCTACGCCAACACGGCAGCGGAGACGGTCCTGGGAGCAGCGCTGAAGAATGAGCGGCGCGAATCCCTGGAAATCTTCACCAAGGTCTATGGACCCACCGGGCCCAAGGGCAAGAACGATCTTGGCCTGTCCCGCAAGCACATCATGGAGTCCATCAACGGCTCGCTGCGTCGCCTGCAGACGGACTATGTGGACCTCTACCAGGCCCACCGCTACGACTTCGAAACGCCGCTGGAAGAAACCATGCAGGCGTTTGCGGACATCGTCCGGCAGGGCAAGGCGCTGTACATCGGCGTCAGCGAGTGGACCGCAGACCAGCTCCGGGAGGGGCACAAGCTGTCCAGGGAACTCGGTTTCCAGCTGATCTCCAACCAGCCCCAGTACTCCATGCTGTGGCGGGTCATCGAGGCTGAGGTTGTGCCGGCGTCGGAGGAGCTGGGCGTGTCCCAGATTGTCTGGTCCCCCATGGCGCAGGGTGTGCTCAGCGGCAAGTACCTGCCCGGCCAGCCTGCCCCTGAAGGCAGCCGCGCCACGGATGCAAAGGGCGGCGCAAAGATGATCGAGCGCTGGATGCGCGACGACGTCCTGGCCGGCGTGCAGGAACTCAAGCCCATCGCCGAGGACGCCGGCCTGTCCATGCCGCAGCTGGCCGTAGCGTGGGTGCTGCAGAACCCGAACGTTGCCTCGGCCATCGTCGGAGCCTCGCGGCCGGAGCAGATCGCGGACAGCGTGGCGGCGGCAGGCGTGAAGCTTGAACCGGAGGTCCTGAAAAAGATCGACGACGCCATCGGATCGCTGGCTGAGCGGGACCCTGCCCAGACCAAGTCCCCCGCCGCACGGGAAGCCTAGGGCGGCCCGTGACGTCCGCAGCGGAACTGCCCGGCTTCCCTGGCCTCGGTGTCACGGGGTCCACCGGCGGGCTGGGCGGGATGGTGGCGCGGGAACTGGCCGCACTGGGTTCCGCCCAGCGGCTGCTGGTCCGCGATCCTGCCCGCGCACCCGAGCTGGACGGTGCCACGCCCGCCGTGTGCAGCTACACGGACTCACCGGCTGCCCGGCAGGCCCTGGACGGCGTGAAAGTCCTGTTTATGGTGTCCGCCGCGGAAACGCAGGACCGGGTGCAACAGCACACCGCCTTCATCGACGCCGCGGCAGGCGCCGGGGTGCAGCATGTGGTGTACACGTCCTTCTACGGCGCGGCGCCCGATACCACCTTCACCCTGGCCCGGGACCATTACGCCACGGAGGAGCACATCCGGGCGTCCGGCATGGACTTCACGTTCCTGCGGGACAACGTCTATCTGGACTTCCTGCCGCTCCTGGCCGGGGAGGACGGCGTGATCCGCGGACCTGCCGGTGACGGCGCCTTCTCGGGGGTGGCCCGCGAGGACGTCGCCCGCTGTGCGGTGGCCGTCCTGCGCGACCCCGCAATCCACAAGGGCGCCACCTACAACCTGACGGGCCCCGAGGAACTCACCCTGGCGCAGGCCGCGGACATCATCACGGAGAGCACGGGCCGCACCGTCACCTACCAGCCGGAGACGGTGGAGGAGGCATACGCTTCGCGGGCCTCCTACGGCGCACCTCCCTGGCAGGTGGACGCGTGGGTAAGTACGTATACCGCCATAGCGGCCGGGGACATGGCGGGGATATCACCGGATGTCCGCGGGCTCACCGGCGAGGACCCCATCAGCCTGCGCGAGTTCCTGGCCAGGCCGGTCCTCTAAATCCCCCGGAGTTTTTGTCCAGATACGCAGGCTTCCGCGGCCTCCAAGTCTGCATATCTGGACCAAAAACTCCAACGGGAGGGGCGTTGACGTGCCGGCAGGGCGGGCGTAGACCTGTGGACAGGGGACGTCCGAGCCCGCCAAGCAGGAGTGGCACCACCATGAAACAGATCTTCACGAACCAGCAGTCCGCCGGTCCGGCCGCAGCGGCGGAAAGTCCGGCTCCGCCCGCGGCCGGGCCCACCACCGGCCCGATCACCCGGGAGGAACTCCAACTGGGGGCCCGCAACCACTCCATGCCGCTGGAGGCCCTCCGCCGGGACATCACTCCCCCGGGGCTGCATTACGTCCTGACCCACTTCGACATCCCGGACATTGATGAGTCCTCCTGGCACCTGCGGATCAGCGGTGCGGTGGACATGGCCATGGAGCTGACCATGGCCGCCCTGCGCAGGGACCCCGTCATCACAGTTCCCGTCACCCTGGAATGTGCCGGGAACGGCCGGTCGCTCCTGGATCCGCGGCCGGTCAGCCAGCCGTGGATCCTGGAAGGCGTGGGCACCGCGCACTGGACAGGCGTGCCCCTGGCCTACCTCCTCGGAAAGGCGGGCGTCCACCCCCACGCCGTTGAAGTGGTGTTCACCGGGGTGGACGAGGGCGTCCAGGGCGGCGTCCCCCAGCGCTACGCACGCAGCCTGCCGATCCATGAGGCGCTGCGTCCCGACGTCGTCCTTGCCTACGCCATGAACGGCGCCGAACTGCCGCCCCAGCATGGCTACCCGCTCAGGTTGGTGGTGCCCGGCTGGTACGGCATGGCCAGCGTGAAATGGCTGGAATCCATCGAGGTGGTGAACACGCCGTTCAAGGGCTTCCAGCAGGAGGTCGCGTACCGCTACCAGGAGTCAGCGGACGACGCCGGTACGCCGGTTTCGCGGATCAGGGTGCGTTCGCTGATGGTTCCGCCGGGCATCCCGGACTTCCTCACCCGCAACCGGATGCTGAAACCCGGGCCGGTGCTGCTGCAGGGCAGGGCATGGTCCGGCGAAGGGGCGGTCACGTCGGTGGAGGTCGGCGTCGATGGCGCCTGGCTGCCTGCCCAGCTCGAAAAGCCCGCCGGCGGATACGCGTGGCGGAAGTGGACCATGCCGTGGGTGGCTGACCCGGGCGAGCACGTGCTGTCCTGCCGTGCCACGGACGCAACCGGCGCCACCCAACCCCTTGAGCAGAACTGGAACTACCAGGGGATGGGCAACAACGTGGTGCAGTGCATCAGTGTGACCGTTGGGTAGCTGAGCTGCGCCGGCTGGGACGCAGCCCGGCCCGGCGCCGGTAAAAAGCGGGCCGGGCTATACTCGGTGCCAGCCATGACCAGCCTTCCTTCCTCCCCCGCCAGTGTCCGCATCGACGCGTGGCTGTGGGCCGTGCGCGCCTATAAGACCCGCTCCGCGGCTACGGCTGCCTGCCGGGCGGGCCACATCCGGCTCAACGGCAGCCCTGCCAAGGCATCCGCGACGCTGGTCACCGGCGACACGGTCACCGTTCGGATGTCCGGCTACGAACGCATCCTCGAAGTGCGCCGGCTGATCAACAAGCGCGTTGGGGCTGAACCGGCCTCGCATTGCTTCACCGACCACACGCCGCCGCGCCCGATCGCCCCGGCGCTCGGCCTGCCGCAGCGCGACCGGGGCGCCGGCCGGCCCACCAAGAAGGACCGCCGCGAGATGGAACGGCTGCGCGGTCCGGCGTGACAGACCTGGTCCTCGCAGACGTGCGGATGCCGGGGGACACCGCACTGTACAGCGTGCACATCAATAATGGCCGGGTGGCCGGGATTGGCGCAGGTGCTGAGTCTCCGGGCGCTGCGCGCGTCATAGACGCGGGCGGACGCTTTCTCATTCCGGGGCTGTGGGACGAGCACGTCCACATGACCCAGTGGGCGCTGCATGCGAACCGCATTAATCTCTCCGGTGCCGTCAGCGCCCAGGACGCTGCCGCCGTCGTACGCTCTTCGATGCCCGGCGCCGATCCGGCGGTGACCGCCGTTGGCGTCGGCTTCCGTGACGCCCTGTGGCCGGACGCGCCCACCCTGGCGCTGCTGGATGAGGCGACCGGCAGCCAGCCCGCCGCGCTGGTCAGCCACGACCTGCACAGTGTGTGGCTCAATACCGCAGCGGCCAGTCGCTATTCGGTGCAGGTGGACGCCTCCGGGCTGCTCCGCGAGGACCCGGCCTTTGCCCTGACCCGGGAGCTGGGCCGCCTGCCCGATGCCGTGGTGGATGCCTGGGTGGCCGGAGCCGCCAAGGCGGCTGCTGCCCGCGGCGTGGTGGGCGTGGTGGATTTCGAGATGACCTGGAACCGGGACCCGTGGCTTCGGCGCATTGCCGGTGGCTTCGATGCCTTCCGCGTGGACGCCGGTGTTTACCCAGCCGATCTCGAGCGCGCTGCGGCGCAGGGCATGCGGACTGGGCAGGTGGTCGACGGCGGCAAGGGGCTGCTGCGGGTGGGACCGCTCAAGGTGCTCATTGATGGGGCGTTGAACACACGCACCGCCTATTGCGTGGACCCCTACCCCTTTGGCGGGCATGGGCTCCTGACGGTGGAGCCGGTTGAGCTCCTGGCGCTGCTGGAACGGGCCAGGGATACCGGATTTCTTCCCGCCGTCCATGCGATCGGGGATGCGGCCAACCAGGTGGCCCTCGACGCTTTTGAGCGGGCGGGGATTGGCGGGAGGATCGAGCACGCCCAGTTTGTCCGCCGGGAGGATTTGGCGCGTTTCGGCTCGTTGGGGGTGCTGGCCAGTGTCCAGCCTGTCCACGCACTGGATGACCGTGATGCCGCGGAGACCAACTGGCCCGGGCGGACTGACCGTGCCTTCCCGTTGCGCTCCCTGCTCGACGCGGGGGCAACCCTGCTGCTGGGCTCGGATGCCCCGGTGGCGCCGCTCGATCCCTGGGCTGCCATGGCGGCAGCTACTGTGCGGGCACGCGGTGACGGGCGCGGTCCGTGGCATCCCCAGGAAGCCATGACCCGCGGGCAGGCGCTCCTGGCCTCGACCCGTGGGCGTTCGAGGGTGCGCGTGGATGATCCCGCCGACCTGGTACTTCTTGATGCCGATCCCTTGGCTGCGCCGGACGGGGTGTTCGCAGCCATGCCGGTGGCCGCCACGCTGGTCGCCGGGCGTTTTACGTACGACGGCGGCCTGGCTTAGGGCTGGTTAACCCTTGGCGCGCGCCCTCACAAGGTTGGCAAACGGGAGCCTTCCGTGTTCCTCGACGAAAGCCGTGTGGTAGTCCGCTTCTGCCTTGGCGAGGTGGTCTGCAGGCAGTTCCTTCCAGGCGATCAGCAGCTGATCCGCGTCCGCGAGCTGCCAGACCAGCCGGCCGTCCCAGTGCCCCGGCGGCTTACCCTGCCCGAAGTCCAGGAACTCCTGGACCTGCCGCCGGAGGCCGCGGTTGCCCTTGCTGCCGGGGCCCGCCTTGCCCAGGTATAGGACGACGGCGGCGTCCACCCATTCAGCGGCGAGGGCGGTCTCGGACAGCGACGGGTCCTTCTTCTTGAAGACGCCTGCGGTACTTTTCTTGAGGAAGCGGGGCTGGAACCCTTCCGGCGCCAGGACAGCGAAGAGGCCGGTTGCCTGCGGGACCCGCATGACCTCGAGCGAGCCGATGGGACGGAAGCCGGCGAAACCGTCGGCTTTCAGGCCCTTTCTGGTGAACTGCATCCCTTCATTCAACAGCACGCCTGGCAGGCTGCCCTGGTTTATCCACATACCGCCCTAAGCATCGGGTCATTGTCACACCCTGCTGGAAGACTTTGTTTATGGAAGCGGTTCAGGGGCGGGCAGGGGCAATGCCAACAGCGCAGGCGGCGAGAAACCCCACTGCGTCTGCAGCCGCCACGCACCTTGTCTCCGTTGCGCCGCCGGTTCCTGGTGTCCTGTCCGTTGCTGATATCCGGGCGAGCCTTGCTGCCGTCCCTGTGTGTGCTGACGGTCCGGGGATGATTGATCAGTTGCGGGATTTGGAGGATTTGAAGTCGCTGGTGGCTGCGAAGCAGGCCCGGATTGCTGTGGCTTTCGACGCTGAACAGCGGCGGGAGCAGGCCGCGGCCGGTATCCCGGCCAAGGAACGCGGCGCCGGTGTGGCCGCGCAGGTGGCGTTGGCGCGCCGGGAGTCCCCGGCCCGCGGCGGCCGGCTCCTGGGCCTGGCCAAAGCCTCGGCACCGAGATGCCCCACGCCCTGGCAGCCCTGGAGTCCGGGCAGCTGAACGAATGGCGCGCCACCCTCATCGTGAAGGAAACAGCGTGCCTGTCCGCCGAAGACCGGTGCGCGGTGGACGAGGAACTCGCCGCCGACACCGGGACGCTGGCAGGCGCTGGTTCACTGGCCGGTGCAGGGGACCGGGCCATTATTGCCGCGGTCCGTGCGGCCGCGTACCGGCGGGACCCGCACTCCGTGGCCAGGCGCGCCGCCCATGCGGTGAGTGAGCGGACCGTGACCCTTCGCCCGGCGCCGGACACCATGGCCCGTCTGACCGCCCTGCTCCCGGTCGCGCAGGGCGTCGCCGCCTACGCCGCCCTGACCCGCCACGCAGACACCGCGAGATCACACGGTGATGACCGTTCCAGGGGCGCGCTCATGGCGGACCAGCTCGTCGAAAACATCACGGGCACCCCGGGAGGGGCCAGCAGCATCGAAGTCCAGCTCGTCATGACCGACCGCACCCTCTTCCAGGGCGACAGCGAACCAGCAAGACTCGCAGGCTACGGCACCGTCCCCGCCCACTGGGCCAGACAAGCCGTTTTGGGGCAGCCGGAACGCCCCGATCCAGGACCTGCGGATAGCGCCATGACAGTATCGGCGGGAGGTATAGCAGGAGGTTCGGTGGCCGTGAGGACCCCTGATACAGGAGCGGCCCGCACCGGCGCTCCTGCCACGGAAGTCAGGGACAGCACTGACTTCGAGGTCTGGCTCCGCAGGCTCTACACAGCGCCGGGCACCGGCGAACTCCTCGCCATGGACTCCAAAGCCCGGCTCTTCCCCGCCGGGCTCCGCCGCTTCCTCCAGGTACGGGACGACACCTGCCGCACCCCCTACTGCGACGCGCCCATCCGCCACCACGACCACATCACACCCTGGCACCAGGACGGCCCCACCACCAGCACCAACGGCCAAGGCCTCTGCGAAGCCTGCAACCACACCAAAGAAACACCCGGCTGGACAGCCCGTCCGGTCCCCGGACCACGACACACGGTGCAACTCCAAACCCCCACCGGCCACACCTACCACTCCACCGCCCCACCCCCGCCCGGCACGGGCACTCCGTCCCGCCGCCGTGAAAAACGCCCAAAGCACCTGCAGCAGGCCAAAGCACGCAAGTGCGCGCGACTCCGGGATTCCCTCTCGGCCTAAGGACGGAACGCGTTGTTCGAATCACCGACCGCCGGGGTTCCAGCTGATCCAATCAGCCGATCTCATAGAAGGGAGAGAGAACTTCACCTGCCCACCCATTAGCGCGGAAGCGTAGAGTGGCCTAAGACGCCTGATTCTGGACGCCTTGCTGCTGAGGGAGAAATCGTGACGATTGATTGGGACGAGAAAAAGGCCCTGCTACAGGAACCGAACATTGCGAAGGTAACCCAGCTTTGCGATGAACTGATGGAGAAGAAGCCAGGGTCTGTCGTTCCTTATATCGACCCTGTGCACGACGAGGACGAGTGCCGGATCGTCAGCCTGCAGGTCAGCCCCGGCAAGGGCACCGAGTCCGGCTTTGTCTCGCACTACAACGACGATGAAGCGGCCCGGCGCGCCACCCAGATCTACGAGTTGGCAGAACTCGATCCGCGCTATGTGATGCCGTGGCACGCCTACCCCTGGGTCCGCGACGCGGATATGCCGTCCGCCCTGAATGTGCAGGAGAAAACTGACGGCCTCCGCCCGTTCCGGCAGTTCCTGAAGATCAACTCCCGGGTTTCTGCGGTCATCGCCCACGGCACCGACGCCTCCACCTTCCTCACCCTCTTCGAGAAGACCTACCACCAGTCGCTGAAGAACAGCGGCATCAAGGTGTACAAAGCCACCGCACTCGGAGGACGGGCCTTCGCCGTCTCGGAAGCGAAGCAGGAAGAGCTCCTGGCCAAGAACGTGGACATCTATAAGGACGCCATGCAACGGGCAGGGATCCAGCACCTCTAATATTCCCTCTACGGCATGGATGTCATCGCCTGGCTGCTCGAGTCCGATCCAGCCCTCCGCTGGCAGGTCCAGCGCGACCTGGCAGGCGTGCCGCCTGAGGCGGTGCTTGCCGAACGGAATCTGGTTGCCACCCGCGGCTGGGGCGCGCGCCTGATTGCGCTGCAGGGAGCGGACGGACAATGGGACGGCGGCACCTACTGGCCACACCATGACGACGACCCCCACGGCCAGCCCTGGACCGCAACCACCTACAGCCTTCTGCTCCTGCGCGATTTCGGCCTGAACCCTGCCAGCCAGGAAGCCATGCGGGCGGTCAGCATGGTTAGGAACAACAGCCGCTGGGAGGAAGGCAACCAGCCCTTCTTCGAAGGAGAAACCGAGCCCTGCATCAACGGCATGGTGGTGGGGCTGGGCGCTTACTTCGGGGAGAACGTCGGCACTGTGGTGGAGCGGCTGATCAGTGAACAGCTTCCCGACGGCGGATGGAACTGCGAAGCAGAAAGGGGATCTGCCCGCGCTTCATTTCACACCACCATCTGCGTGCTGGAAGGGCTGCTCGAGCACGAACAGGCCACCGGCGGGACCGGCGCATCACGGGAGGCCCGGCACCGCGGCGAGGAATACCTGCTGGAACGGAGCCTGCACCGGCGGAAAAGCACGGGCGCCGAGGTCAATCCCGAATGGCTGCAGTTCTCCTACCCCACCCGCTGGTTCTACGACGTGCTCCGCGGGCTGGACTACTTCCGCTCCGCCGGCGGCACGCCCGACGAACGGCTGGGAGAAGCCGCAGAGGCAGTCCGCTCCAGGCAGCAGCCGGACGGCTCATGGCTGCTGGAAAACACCCACCCCGGCAAAGTGCACTTCACGCTGGAGGACGGCGACGGGCAACCCAGCCGGTGGAACACCCTCCGCGCACTGCGGGTCCTCAGCTGGTATGAGGGCCAATAGATGGGACCGGCCACTCAACAGGCCTAGCCCTCCAGCAGCCGCCGCCGATGCTTCAACTCCTTGACCCATGCCCTGGTGACCATGTCCGGGAAGGGAGAGCCGCCGTCGTCGTCAGTCCTTTGCCCGGACCCGCTCAGGCCGCGGAAGGCGGCCCCGGACTCCAGGTCCGCAAGCAGCGGGCCCGCCGCTTTCAGGGCAATATCCACCACCTGGGCGGCCGCGCGCTCAGTGAGCCCGAGCTCCGTGCCCCAGCCCAGGAAATGGCGGCGTGACACACCGGTCCGTTTGCCGTTCATGGTCAGCGCAAGCGTCTTGTCGCCATAGACCACTGTGGAGGGGATGTCGTAGACCGGCGCAATGGTCCACTCCCCGGAAGGCTGCTGGACCATTGAAACGTTCTTGGCGTGCAGGTCCCCGTTGCCGGCAAGCCATGCATAGGCTCCCTGGATGGCCAGGTTCCTCAGGGCAGGAAGGGGCGCAGCGCAGTGGTCCGCCAGCGCATGGCAGACCTGCCCGTAGCCCACGTTGTACTTGTCCGCCGGATAAAGCTTCAGCACCTGCGCCCCGTCCTCGACCGCCAGCCGCTGAACCCCGCCCGGTTGGCCCGCCGGTGCGGGAACCCGGTCGAAGCGCTCGACCAGCAACCCTGGCCTTCCGGCAACATCGCGGATCAACCTGACCTTGCTTAGCGGGATCCTGAGCTTGGCCGCGTACCGGAACATCACCAGCTCGTTCTCCACCACATGCGGGAATTCGGGCGCGTTGAGTTTGAGGATGAACTGCCGCCCGGTACCGGTCACCGGAACCGAGATCATGCCGGCGGAGAGCTTGTCCTGCACACCGGCCAAGGCCACCGGGTCGATCAGGTCGGGGTCCCCCAGCAGCTGGTCGAAGTCCACCGGCTTCTTCGGGTCGAGCCGGACCGCATGGTCATCCGGGTCCAACGGCTCCCCGTGGCCCACGATCTGCACGTCGCCCACAGGATTCGCACCGGCTGCGATGAGCAGGGACAGGTCGTCATCAGCGCTGGTCTTGATGGAGCGCCGCAGCGCATTCAGGCGGCGGCCCTCAGGCAGCAGGCCGGTGAAATAGGGCGGAGCGGCCCCTGCAGCGGACAGCACCGGTTCGCTGCTGAGCGGCAGGGAAGTAGCGACGGCGGGCCCTCCCGATTGGAGGTAGGCGGGCAGGTAGCTGAAGCGGGTACCGCCGTCGTGCCTTTCGAGCCGCGCTGCAAGGACACCTGCTTTGTAGATGTCCGCGACGCGGTGCCTCATAGTTCACCGCCGTTCTTAGCCGGCGACCCGGCCGCGCGGACGGCCTGGCTGGTCCGGGCGGCGACCTTCAGTTCCAGACCCAGGGTTTCAAGGACGGCGACCAGCGAATCCAGCTGGACGCTCGGCTTGCCCTGCTCGACGAAGCGGACAAAGCGCTCGGAGACGCCGGCCAGCTGGGCGAGGTCGTGCTGCGTCAGGCGGAGGACTGCGCGGCGGCTGCGGACTTCTCCCGCCAGCACCGCTGCAAAGCTCTGGGACATGGGACTCCATAGGTACGATCGTTCCGTTCTCACCGCTACGGCAAGCTTATCGCCGGTCGCGATCAACCAAAAGAGGAAGACCGGTACGAACATACCGTTGAGAGTCGGTTTCCCAGCCATTCAGCGGATGGGCATTTCGACGGGGCGAGGCGCTTTACGGCACAGAACTGCCGTGATCTTGATTTTCCCTTGACGAACTCTTGCGTTTCTGTCGCCAGCATACATAGGGCAAGCATTCAGGTTTCTTCAAGGTCGATTACACTCTTCCGGCAGGGAGCCGGGCGGAAGGTCCTACCGAAAGCACTAAGTGAAGAAACTGATAATCGCCACGATGGCCACCACCGCCTTGTTGGCCGGTTCCGTTGCAGTTGGCGCAGCAGCGAACGAAGATTCCGGAACGGTGGTGCGGGTCGTCGACGGCGACACCCTGATCGTCTCCATCAACAACGGCGATCACACCATTCGGCTTCTCAATGTGGACACGCCTGAAACAAAGGACCCCAACCAGCCGGTGGAATGCCTTGGCCCACAAGCCTCGAAGTACCTCGAAGAGGCCCTTCCCCAAGGCACCCAGGTAAGGCTGGAATTCGATATCGAACGCCACGACAAATACGGCCGCACGCTGGCGGGAGTCTTTGCTCCGGACGGCTCCCTCGTGAATGCCGAGATTGCAAGGGAAGGGCTGGGAATACCCGTGCAGTTCGGCGAAAACCGCAAGTTCCTTCCGCCCGTCCAGGCAGCCTACGAGGAAGCCCGGACCGCAAAGTCCGGCCTCTTCTCCGAGACGATCGACTGCACCCTTCCCGCGCAGTTGGCTGACACGGCCAAAGCACTGGAACAGGCCGCCGGAGCGGCGCCGGCAACAACATCGGTGGCCGCGGGCGCGGCGGCGGCCGCACTGGCTACAAAGCTTGCCGCCGCCAAATCCCTCAGGGCGGTCCTTGCTGCTACCAAGGACGCCAACAGGGCAATTTATTGGGCCGGACTTTCGGCTGCCGCCACTACGGCCGCTGTCGCGGCCCTCGAAAAGAAGATCGCCTCGGGCGAGCAGAAGAGGGATGAGTTCAAGGCACAGCAGTCGACGTTGGCGGCAGCTGAAAAGAAGGCCGAAGAAGAACGGCTGGCAGCCGAAGCCCGCGCAGCGGCGGAAAAGAAAGCTGCTGAAGAACGTGCGGCAGCGGAGAAGAAGGCTGCTGACGAAGCGGCTGCCGCAGCAAAGGCAGCTGCAGAGGAAGCCGCCCGGCAGGCTGCTGCGGAAGCGGAGCGGCTTCGTAGGCTGCCAGCACCGGCGCCGTACGTGGCCCCGGTCCCCCAGCCCTACGTTCCGCCTGCCCCAGCCCCGTATGTACCACCGGCACCCTCTAAATACACAGGACCGCGCTGCTATGCGCCGGGCGGGAAGACCTGGCGCCCCTGCTAAACACCCAACAACAGCGGGTCCGAGAGCTTAGGTGCTCTTCGGACCCGCTGTTGTTAATTGTCGATTCAAGAGGTCGTTTGATCGTCCGAGTGGGCGCTCCTGCGGCGTTCCTCGATGCTCTGGGCGACCTGCAGAATGCTGTCCTCCACGCCTCCGGCGATGGCCTTTGGTGCTGCCGCAACAGTGCCGGCCGCAGTACCAACAGCTCCAGCCACGGCGCTTCCGGCTGCGTGGCCCAGATCGAGAAGGGACGTGTGCCATTCCTTGCGCTCGAACGCCTCAGTAGCCGGCATGCCGTAAGCCTCGGAGAGCCCGGCAGCTCGACTTTTCCAGGTCCTGACCAACCACCTGGTGGAAAACGGCAAGGTCAATCCCGCTGCCCTCATTGACTCGCCCTACCACGAGCTCGCACCATCCGGGCCTGACGTGCTGTTCGGTGACGACGGCATTGTGAAACTGTTCGGCATCTTGCGCGCCATTGAGGACAACGCACGCGTCAGCTGACTCTCAGGCCTACCCCGACCGCCGCTAATGCGGTCAAAAAAGCGGTGCGGCGTTCTTCTCCACAAGGGCGGGGTTCCCCACGGATTCACGCTTCTTCTTAAGGAAACCGGCGCGCTGATATCGCTGGGCCATGATGAACCCTGCAGGCGTGCCATGCTCGTAGGACTCGACGAAGACAGCCTCCTGACGACCCTCGGACGTGGTCATGTAGCCATCCCAAGCAACGCACGCCCGGTCCGGATGCGGCTCCTCTTTGACGGACTGCCTGGCGGCGGCAACGCCTGCCTCAAGCTGATTCTCAACGAGGTAGCGCTGCAGGTTCCGCTGTCCGCCATGCTCCCGGATGACAAACGGGACCAGGTCCGTGCCGGACGAGACCACCGAATCAATGGCGTGGTCCAAGGCCATAAACGCAAGGTTGACGAGTTCCTCCGAGTATTCATCCATAGCAGGAGGCTAACCGGCCCGGCAGAAGAAAAGAACAGGTGGATGATAGAAATTAGGTAGACACTCAACGACTACTAGGTGGAATGGTTCGTGGAAAACGCGGAGAAAGAACTGAACAGCCGCGGCATCAAAATCACGCAGTGGAAGTGGTTGAGTACCGACTTCAGCGGATATGAGGATACGCAAAATAGATCACTACTAGCGAACGCAGTAGTAAAAGAGCCCGCAATGTCCGGCCGAGCAAAGATTTTTGTTGCAGCATTCGTGGCATTTGTCTTTCTGCTGCCGATGCTGCTCGTCAACCTAACGGGTAGCGACAACCTTCTCATCAGCATGTTGCGTTGCTTTGTGATGCTGGTAGCGGCACTCGTGGTCTGGAGCCGCAGTACGTTGTTTGTCGTCCTCGGATCGGCGGTGTCGGGACTGTTTGCCGTTGGAGCGGTGAATTCCTTGGCCCGTGGTTCCAGCACCGAGGGCACGATCGGACTCTTTACCCTTGCGGTCGCATTTGCCGTGGGCTGGTATACCGCGCCGGTTTTTAGAAAAAACAAAATTGCGGTTTCCGACGATCAGGTCGTGTACGGGCATCAGCCGTCAGAGTGGGGCCGGGGTGCTGGCGATTCCACGCGCAGCAGCATATGGGTGATGGGGCTGCTTCTCAACAAGCTCGTCATGATTCCCGGTGTTTATGTATTCCACGGGCTAAAGTCACCCGGAGCCAAGCGGATTGACGTTGAGCACGCGGTATCGCATGGAAACACTGTGTATTTGATCGATTCATGGCTAGACGGATCTACACATTACAACTGGCACCCGAACAGCAGGGGGACCGTGATCTCTTCCAAAGGCGATGACGGTCACCGGCACGCCCAAATCGCCAATGCTGCAGATCGCTACCGCGCAGCCCTGGGTGCGGGCGTGAACATCATCCCAATCATTTCAGTCACTTCGGGAACTGCCTCCATCGGACCGGAAAGATGGTCGCCTCGCGGCGTTGGCCTTTTTATGGCTGACGAGGTGTTGGGATTCATCGGAGATGGCGCAGTGGACAGTCTCCCGACATGGCGCGACCGGCCCGAGGTTCGTCAAATGCTCGCTTCCAGCGTCGTAAGCTACGCCTGAAAAGGCGATTTTCGTCAGGCAGACGCGCAACCTTCTTCGGCGTGGTGAACCCACGACTGACCGCCGCATTGACACCGCGTGTGACCCCTGCCATATTTAAAGCGTGAACCTGTCAGACAGCCGGACAGCAGGACAGCCTGCACCCCTTGCGCGACTCAGTGCTGCCGAAGCAGTTTTCAATGCGATCCGGCAGGACATCGAGTCCGGAGCTGTCCCGGTAGGCAGCAAGCTCAGTTCCGAGGCCACGCTCTCCCAGCAGTACGGGGTGAGCCGCTCGGTGATCCGCGAGGCCCTCCGCTCCTGCACCGCCCTGGGCCTGACCGTGACCAAGACGGGCAAAGGCACGTTCGTTGTGGCGGACAAGGTGGCCAACGACCTTACCCTCGGCCAGTACTCAGCACGGGACCTCACGGAAGCACGTCCCCACATCGAGGTCCCCGCAGCCGGCCTGGCCGCGGAGCGGCGCAGTGACGGGGAACTGGAAACACTCCGCCACCTCGTGGCCGCCATGCGCACCGAAACCGATCCCGAGTCCTGGGTTGCCCTGGACTCCAGCTTCCATGCAGCCATCGCCCGCGCCAGCGGCAACAGGGTGTTCGCCAGCGTGGTGGCGGACATCCGCGGCGCCCTGGCCCACCAGTCCGAAACCCTGAACATGGTGGCGGACAGGCAGCACGCCTCGGACACCGAACACCAGGACATCCTCGCCGCCATCGATGCAGGCTCCGCCGAGGATGCACGCGCCGCGATGGCCCACCACCTGCACGCCGTGGGCCTGGCCCTCGATTCCATCCTCAGTAAATAACCCCGCCCCAACCCAGCCAAGGAATCCATGCTTTCCCCTGCCCTTTCACCTGCCCTCAGTGCTGCCGCCCTCCCGCAGCACACACCCCTGGTCGCCGCCACCCGCGACGGGCTGGTGGAAAGCGTCCACTACGGGTCAGCCATCGCGCTGGACGCTGACGGCACCACAGTGGCCTCCGCCGGCGATCCGCTTGCACCGTTCTACCCCCGGTCCTCGCTCAAGCCGCTGCAGGCCGTGGCCATGGTCCGTGCCGGGCTCGAACTTCCCGCAGAGCTCCTCGCCCTGGCTGCCGCAAGCCACTCGGGCGGCGCAAAGCACCGCCAGGGAGCCCTGCGGATCCTGGAACAGCACGGCCTCAGTGTCAGCGATTTCGACAACAGCAGGGACCTCCCCTACGGTCCGGCCGAACGGGAGGAGTGGCTGCGCAACGGGGGCCGTTCCACCCAGCTCACCCAGAACTGCTCGGGCAAGCACGCCGCCATGGCCGCCACCTGCGCCATCAACGGCTGGCCGGTCAAGGGCTACCTGGAACCCTCGCACCCGCTGCAGCGGCTCGTGGCCACCACCGTCACCGAACTCACCGGCGAAGAACCCCTCGCCCTCAGCACCGATGGTTGTGGCACTCCCCTGTATGCCCTGACCCTGCCGGGCATAGCCCGCGCCTTCGGTGCGGTCGCCCGCGCCGCCGCGGACAGCAGTGGCAGGAACGACGACGGCGGGCCGGCCCACCTGAGTGCGGAAGCCGCCGTCGGCCTCGCCATGCAGCAGCACCCGGACATGGTGGCGGGGGAAGGCCGTGACGTCACCGAGCTGATGCGCCTGCTTCCGGGCGCGGTGGCGAAGGACGGCTTTGAAGGCGTCCAGCTGGTGGGCCTGGCGGACGGCCGCTCGGCAGCCGTAAAAATTTCCGACGGCGGCGACCGCGCCCGCATGCCTGCCACCCTCAAGCTGCTGGAGGCGCTGGGCCTGGACACCACCGGGCTCGCCGCCCTCGGAACCGCCCCGGTCCTGGGCGGCGGCCTCCAGGTGGGCCTCCTGCAGGCCACTGATTTCCTGAGCCAACCTTCCCTGTCCACACCCGTCAACGAAGCCCTGTAAGGACACATGACCATCATCGATACACCAGCCTCCGCAGCCGCAACCTCACCTGCGCACACCCGGTCCGAGCACGACCTGCTCGGCGACCGCGACATCCCCGCCGGCGCCTACTGGGGTGTGCACACGCTCCGGGCCGTGGAGAACTTCCCCATCACCGGCCAGAAGCTGTCATCCAACATGCATCTGGTCCGCGGCCTCGCTGCGGTCAAGCTGGCCGCCGCCCGCACCAACCGGGAACTGGGCCTGCTGGATGCGGAACGCTCGGACGCCATTGAGCAGGCCTGCCAGGACGTGCTGGACGGCAAGCTCGCCGACCAGTTCGTGGTGGACGTCATCCAGGGCGGTGCCGGGACGTCGTCGAACATGAACGCCAACGAGGTCATTGCCAACCGCGCCCTCGAAATCCTCGGCCACCCCAAGGGCGACTACGCCCGCCTGCACCCCAACGACCATGTGAACCTCAGCCAGTCCACCAACGATGTCTACCCCACCGCGGTGAAGCTGGGCACTATCTTCGCCGCGCGGGAACTGCTGGAGGCGCTGGCCGAACTGGAGGAAGCCTGCGCAGCCAAGGCCCTGGAATTCCGCACGGTGGTGAAGATGGGGCGTACCCAACTGCAGGACGCGGTGCCCATGACCCTGGGCCAGGAATTCGGCAGCTACGCCATCACCATCGGGGAGGACCGCCTCCGCCTGGCTGAAGCCGATCTGCTCATCCACGAGATCAACCTTGGCGCCACCGCCATCGGCACCGGTCTGAACGCCCCCGCGGGCTATGCGGAAGCTGCCTGCCGGCACCTCGCCGAAGTGACCGGCCTGCCGCTGGTGACCGCGCCGGACCTGATCGAAGCCACCCAGGACGTTGGCGCCTTCGTGCACCTGTCCGGCGTGCTCAAGCGGGTGGCCGTGAAGCTCTCCAAGATCTGCAACGACCTGCGCCTGCTCTCCTCCGGACCGCGCGCCGGCTTTGGCGAAATCAACCTGCCGGCCGTCCAGTCCGGCTCGTCCATCATGCCCGGCAAGATCAACCCGGTGATCCCGGAAGTGGTCAGCCAGGTGGCCTACGAGGTCATCGGCAACGACGTCACCATCACCATGGCGGCCGAAGCCGGACAGCTACAGCTGAACGCGTTCGAGCCCGTCATCGTCCACAGCCTCCACAAGAGCATCTCCCACCTGGAAGCCGCATGCCGCACCCTGACGGCGCGCTGCATCCGGGGCATCACCGCGAACACCGAGCACCTCCGCCGCACGGTGGAGCAGTCAATCGGCCTGGTCACAGCCCTCAATCCCCATCTGGGCTACGCCACCGCCACCGCCATCGCCAAAGAAGCACTGGCAACCGGCAAGGGCGTGGCCGAACTCGTCCTGGAACACGGACTCCTTACCAACACACAGCTCCAGGAACTCCTCAGCCCAGAGCGCCTCGCCAACCTGAGCAAGTAATCCCCCATGCCAACGGACACCCCAAGGACCCCCATGTCGAATCCCACGCTCCCGGACCACGTCATTGACGGCGGTCATGCCCATGCTTCCGAATCGGCGCTGCATGCCGAGGACAAGGGCTACCACAAGAATTTGAAGCCCCGGCAGATCCAGATGATCGCGATCGGCGGTGCGATCGGTACCGGCCTGTTCCTGGGCGCCGGCGGCCGGCTCAACGCCGCGGGCCCGTCCCTGGTCATCGCGTACGCCGTCTGCGGGTTCTTCGCCTTCCTCATCCTCCGCGCCCTGGGCGAACTGGTCCTGCACCGCCCCTCCTCAGGCTCGTTCGTCTCCTACGCCCGCGAATTCTTCGGCGAAAAAGCCGCGTTCGTCTCCGGCTGGTTCTACTGGATCAACTGGGCCACCACCACCATCGTGGACATCACCGCCGCCGCCCTCTACATGAACTTCTTCGGCAACTACATCCCCTGGATGGCAGCTGTCCCGCAATGGGCCTGGGCACTGATCGCCCTGGTGGTGGTCCTCGCCCTGAACCTCGTCTCGGTCAAGGTCTTCGGCGAAATGGAATTCTGGTTCGCCCTGATCAAGGTCGCAGCCCTGGTCATCTTCCTCATCGTGGGCACCTACTTCGTCATCTTCGGCACCCCCGTGGACGGCCAGCAGGTGGGCCTGAGCCTGCTCTCGGACAACGGCGGCGTCTTCCCGAACGGCCTGCTGCCCATGATCATCCTCATGCAGGGCGTCCTGTTCGCCTACGCCTCCATCGAACTCGTCGGCACCGCCGCCGGCGAAACCGAAAACCCCGAAAAAATCATGCCCAAAGCCATCAACTCCGTGGTCTTCCGCATCGCCGTGTTCTACGTCGGCTCCGTCATCCTCCTGGCCCTGCTGCTGCCCTACACCTCCTACGAAAAAGGCGTCAGCCCCTTCGTGACCTTCTTCGGCTCCATCGGCATCCAGGGCGTAGACGTCATCATGAACCTCGTCGTCCTCACCGCAGCCCTGTCCTCCCTCAACGCCGGCCTCTACTCCACCGGCCGGATCCTGCGCTCCATGTCCGTCAACGGCTCCGCCCCGAAATTCGCCTCCCGCATGAACAAGGCCGGCGTCCCCTACGGCGGCATCGCCATCACCGCCGGCGTCTCACTCCTCGGCGTCCCGCTGAACTACCTCGTCCCGGCCCAGGCCTTCGAAATCGTCCTCAACGTCGCCTCCGTCGGCATCATCATGACCTGGGCCACCATCGTCCTGTGCCAGATCCAGCTCAAACGCTGGGCCGACAAAGGATGGCTCGAGCGCCCCTCCTTCCGCATGATCGGCGCCCCCTACACCGGCTACCTCTCCCTCCTCTTCCTCGCAGGCGTCCTCATCATGGTCTTCATCGAATCCCCCCTCACCATGCTCGTCACCGCCATCGCCTCCGTCCTCATGGTCATCGGCTGGTACGCCTGCCGCACCCGCATCCGCGACATCGCCCAAACCCGCGAAGGCCACACCGGACTCTCCCCCGTCATCGCCAACCCGCCAGCGGCAACCTTCAAGAAGTAACCCCTCTTCCTAACGCCCGACGGCGGCACCCAGGTTCTGGAGCTACAGAACCCGGGTGCCGCCGTCGGGGTTTAACAAAAGGTCCGGCGTTGGCTACTTGTGCGAAGGTTTCACCACCAGGGCCGAGCCCCCGCCGCGGCGCGTCGGTTCGGCCACGGCGGTGACCTTCTTCCCGTCGTCGCTGAACTCGATGGCCGTAGCGGCGCCGATCTCAGACGCGGAGGTGAACGCGTCACCCGCCGGCACGAGCTTGTGACCGTACTGCGTCCCCAGGGTCGGGAAGGCCTCGATGAACGCCGGCTCAGCCGTCACGTTTGCGGTGTTCCGCTGGGACGCGCGCGGGGCGGCGAGCGCCTCCTCAATGGTCATGCCGAGGTCGATGCGGTTGATCAGCGTCTGCAGCACGGTGGTGATGATAGTGGAGCCGCCCGGAGAGCCCAGTGCCAGAAACGGCTCGTCATCCTTGAGCACGATGGTGGGCGACATAGACGACCGCGGCCGCTTCCCCGGCTCGATGCGGTTCGGGTCCGTAGCGCTGTAGACGGGCGAGAAGTCGGTGAGCTCGTTGTTCAGGATGAAGCCGCGGCCGGGAACCGTTATACCGGAGCCGCCGGTCTGCTCGATGGTGAGGGTGTATTCCACAATGTTGCCCCATTTGTCCGAGACCGTGAGGTTGGTGGTGTTAATGTTCTCCGTGTCCTTCTCATCTGCGAGTGCTGCAGGCTCAATGTCACACGTGCCGTCGTAGTCCGCTGCGTCACCTGCCGCCACAGGCTTCGTTGCTGCCTGGAGTGGGTCGATTTCACAGGCCCTCTCCTTGCCGAAGACCGGATCCAGGAGTTTCTTGGTGGGAACCTTGACGAAGGCAGGGTCCCCCACATACTTGCCGCGGTCGGCGAACGCGAGCGCAGTCGCCTCAAGATAGTGGTGCAGGGCGGCAGGCTGGTCCTTCTTCAGGCCGGGAAGGTCGAAGACCTCCAGGATATTCAGCGCCTCACCCACGGTGGTGCCGCCGCTGCTGGAGGGCGCCATGCCGTAGACGTCGTAGCCGCGGTAGTTCACATGGGTGGGGTCCTGGTCCAGCGCCTCGTAGTCGTCAAGGTCCTCGGTGGTCATCACGCCTGCGGGGCCGGGCAACGCATCCGGTCCGGGTGCTGAAGGAGCATTCCGGACCGTCCGCACAATATCCTCGGCCAGTTTGCCCTCGTAGAAGGCGTCCTTGCCCTTGCTGGCAAGAAGCTTGTACGTTTCGGCCAGATCCGGGTTCTTGAAGACAGTTCCGACGGCGGGAGGGGCGCCACCGGGAAGGAACAGCTCCCTTGTTGCCTCGAACGGAGCAAAGCGGTCCTGGTTGTCAGCGGTTTGCTGGCGGAAGGTTTCGTCCACCCTAAATCCGGCGGTGGCTACTTTTATGGCCGGGCTAAGGACCTCGGCGAGGCTGAACCGGCCCCAGCGCTCCAGCGCCCGCTCCCACGTGGCCGGCGTGCCGGGAACACCCACGGAAATTCCGCTGGTGGCCTGCTTCTTGAACGCATACGGCTTGCCGTCTTCCGGATTGATGAACGCCGTCCGCGGCATTTCGGCCGGCGCAGTCTCGCGGCCGTCGATCGTGCTGACTTCCTCACTCTCGGCGTCGTAGTACACAAAGTAGCCGCCGCCCCCGATCCCGGCGCTGTACGGCTCGGTGACGCCCAGTGTTGCCGCGGCGGCGACGGCCGCGTCCACGGCGTTGCCTCCCTTGCGCAGGATTTTGATGGCAGCCTCAGATGCGTCCAGGTCGACGGTGCTCACGGCGCCGCCGTAGCCGGTAGCTACTGGGGTCTTTTTGGATTTATCATCCTGCCCTGAATCGGCAGATGCCGGGCTGGTTAAGGCACCGGTTGTCACGCTCATCGCCAGCGCTGCAGTGACCGCAGCGAGCCGGCGTCCCAGATATGGCATGGTTGCTCCTGAAGGGGTGCGGGTGAGGTGGATCACACGCTACTCCTCCCGTAATGCACACTCAACGCTCCCGCCTAACCCTGCTGCCTCGGTAGCATGAAAGCCACTGCCGGCAGTTGAACCACCAACACGGTCCCCGTTCGGGCCGGGGAAACGAGGTACCTCATGTCAGGATCCAAACTTGCCGTTGTGGGAGCAGGGAGCGTGGGGACCTCCCTCGCGTACGCCGCCCTGATCCGCGGTTCGGCCAGCAACATCGCCCTGTTCGACGTCAATGCCGCCAAAGCTGACGCCGAGGTACTGGACCTCGCCCACGGCACCCAGTTCGCTGCCGCCGCTGCGTCCATGACCGGCGGCGGGGACATCGCCGTGACGGAGGGCGCCGACGTCGTCGTCATCACTGCCGGAGCCAAGCAGGCGCCCGGCCAGACCCGGCTGGACCTCGCCGGAACCAACGTGCGGATACTGGAAGAGCTCATGCCCCGGCTCCTCACGCACTCCCCCGACGCCGTCTACGTCCTGGTCACCAACCCCTGCGACGTGCTCACCGTGGCGGCGCAGAAGATCTCCGGACTCCCGGCGGGGCGCATCTTTTCCTCCGGCACGGTCCTGGACACCTCCCGGCTGCGCTGGCTGCTGGCACGCCGGGCGGGAGTGGCCGTCCCCAGCGTCCACGCCAGCATCGTGGGCGAGCACGGGGACACCGAGTTCCCTGTGTGGTCCACGGCAACCATCGGCCCCATCCCGGTCCGTGACTGGATGGTGGACGGGGAGCGCGTCTTCACCCCCGAATACCTGGCAGAGACGGCACGCGAAGTGACGCAGGCGGCGTACAAGGTCATCGCCGGCAAGGGCGCGACCAACTACGCGATCGGCCTCTCGGGCGCGCGCATCGTGGAAGCCCTGCTCCGCGATGACAAGGCGGTGCTGCCGGTGTCCACCGTGCTGGACGGACAGCACGGGATCTCAGGGGTGGCCCTTTCCCTGCCGAGCGTGGTGGGGCGGGGCGGCGTCCACACCGTGCTGGAAATGCCCATGGACGACGGCGAGCTGGCAGCCCTGCAGCATTCCGCCGACACCCTGCGGCACACGCTGGCCACCTTGGGCATCTGAGCGCCCCCGCCAGCGCCCGGCCCGGCCGGCCGTCATGCAACGCCCCCGCAACCCCCAGGCCGCTGCGGGTCGCATATGCTCAGCAGAGCGCTGCACACCGCTGCTCTAACAGTTCAACGACGAACCACCACAGGAGTAGACCCATGACCAACTGGCGTATCAGGGATTTCCATTCGGCGGACCTGGACGGGATCCTGCACCTGTGGGAAAGCCTCAAGGCGAGCAACGTGGAACCCGTCTACGCCCTCTCCGAGGTACTGGCTTCCTGCGAGAAGGACCATGCCGTGGTGGCGGTGCAGGGCGAGCAGGTGGTGGGGGCCGCCGTCGGACGCGCCGCCCATGACCAGGGCTGGATCGTCTTCCTGGCCACGCTGCCCGAATACCGCGGCCGTGGGATCGGCACCTCGCTGCTCGCCGCCGTCGAAAACCGCATGGCGCCCCACGGCCTCAACAAGCTCTCAGCGCTCATGCCGGAGTCCGAAACCCGGGTGGAGGCGTTCCTCAGCCGCGGCTTCGCACTGAAGAAGAACCTGCGGTACTTCGAACGCACCATTCCCGTCCAGCGGCAGGAACTCGGTGCGCTCGGCCAGCTCGGCGGACGCGTCCTGGCCCGGGACCTCTGGGAAAACGTGGCCGGCATGCGCAAGGAAAAGGAATTGCTGGAACGCCGCCTGGTCCTCCCGCTCGCCGAGGCGGACCTCGCCGATGAGTTCGGCGTGGTCCCGCCGCGCGCCGTCGTCCTTTTCGGCCCGCCCGGCACCGGCAAGACCACGTTTGCCAAAGCCATCGCGTCCAGGCTGGAATGGCCATTCGTGGAGGTGTTCCCGTCCCGGCTCGCGGCCGACCCGCAGGGCCTGGCCGGGGCGCTGCGCGAGACGTTCCTGGAAATCGCCGAGCTTGAGCACGCGGTGGTGTTCATCGACGAGGTGGAGGAGATCGCCTCCCAGCGCTCCGGCGAGCCGCCGTCCCCTTTGCAGGGCGTCACCAACGAGCTGCTCAAGATCATCCCGGCCTTCCGCGAACAGCCCGGCCGCCTCCTGGTCTGCGCCACCAACTTCATTCGCGCACTGGACTCGGCCTTCCTGCGCCATGGCCGGTTCGACTACGTCATCCCCATCGGCCTGCCGGACCGGCAGGCCCGCGAAGCCATGTGGCAGCGTTTCATCCCCGCGCCCGTAGTGGACTCGGTGGACGTGGAGCTGCTGGTGGAACGCACCGAGGGCTTCTCCCCGGCGGACATTGAATATGCCGCGCGCAGTGCCTCCCAGCGTGCGCTGGAGAAAGCAGTGTACGACGACGGCGGGCTCGCTTCCGGAGGCAGCCTTTCCGTCCGGGAGGCGGTGCGGAAGGGTCCATCCACCCAGGACTACCTGGACGCCATCGGCGACACCCGGACCACGGTCAGCGCCGAAGCGCACCAGGAGTTCCTGGAGGACATCGACGCCCTGGGCCGCGTTTAGGACATAACTTCCGGAGCGGGAACGGCGGGGCGTAATCTTTGACCCATGTCCTCCAATCCCCTCCGCCATGCCATGGCGCGCATGGGCGGCCGGGACCCGCACGAGACGCACCGGGCCGCCACTCCCCTTGAACTCTTCTTCGACCTGACCTTCGTCATCGCCTTTGGGGTTGCCGGCAGCCAGTTCGCCCACGAGATCGCGGAAGCCCACGTCCTGGCCGGGCTGCTGGGCTTCTCCTTCGCGATGTTCGCAGTGATCTGGGCGTGGATCAACTTCACGTGGTTTGCCAGCGCCTATGACACTGACGACTGGATTTTCCGCGTGGTCACCATGATCCAGATTGTGGGCGTCCTGATCCTGGCCATGGGGATCGAGCCCATGTTCCATTCGCTGGTGGCGGGCGAGCATGTGGACAACGCGGTGATGGTGGGCGGCTACGTGATCATGCGGCTGGCCCTGGTTTCCCAGTGGCTAAGGGCAGCCCGGCAGGACCCGGCCCGCCGGGAAACGTGCCTCCGCTACGCGCGGTATCTTGCGCTGGTGCAGCTGGGGTGGATCGCGGTAGCCGTGATCGAGGCTGACGTGCCCACAACGCTGCTCATGATTGCGCCGCTGATCGTGCTGGAAATGTTCACTCCCTTCGCCGCCGAGCGGAAAACCAGGACGCCCTGGCACGCGCACCACATCGCCGAACGGTACGGCCTGCTGGCCATCATCGCCCTGGGTGAATGCCTGATCGGCGCCATCGAGACACTCCGGGCCATCGTGGCCAACCATGGCTGGAGCGTTGATGCGGCGCTGGTCGGTTTCGGTGGGACAGCGCTGGCGTTTGCCATGTGGTGGATCTACTTCATGCTGCCGGCCGGACGTGCCCTGCACCTGCGCCGGCACCGGTCCTTCCTCTTCGGGTACGGCCACATCCCCATCTTCGCCGCCATTGCGGCCACCGGCGCGGGCCTGCACGTCGCCGCGTACTACATTGACCGCGAAGCCCACATCAGCGCAGCCGCCGCGGTGGCCAGCATCGCCATACCAGTGGCACTTTTCAAGGGCTCCGTTACGTGGCTGTACAGCATCATGGTGAGCCCGGACCGCACGGTGATCACGGTTGCCGGCGGTGTGCTGGCCTCGATGGCCGCTTCAGTCGGCCTGGCTGCGGCGGGCGCATCGGTCCCCGCCTGCCTCCTGGTCATTGTGCTGGCGCTCGGCGCCTCCATAGTGATCGATGAACGCCGCGGGTCCGGCCGGCTGCATCTTGCCCTTCAAAAACTGGAAGCAGGAACTACCGGTCCCCGGGCGACGTAGCGCCGGAAGCCTCACTTCCGGCGGTATCCGGCTCCCGCGCAGCCTCCGGGCCGGCGTCACCGTAGGACAGGTTCTCGTAGTCCGTGGTGTCCTCCTCATCCAGGCGGTCATCCAGTTCTTCCAGCAGCCACGGATTCACGCGGGCCAGGATCTTCCGGATTTCCTCAACCTCGACGGCGGCGTACAGCACCGGGCGGGCGTCCCTGTACTTGGTGACAGGCGGCCTGTCCGGCCACTTTTCCGCCAGCGCCTGGACGCGCTCAGGCAGCGAGTTGTGCGCATTGTCCGCGATCTTGACCAGGGCGGCATCGTGGTCCTCGGCGATCTCGCGGATCCCTGCCTGATAGTCATCCGGGTTGCTGTGCAGCCGGTTGGTGACCCGCTCAATGATTTCCACGGCCCGCTCGGATACGCCCATGTCCAGCAGGGCCTGCCGGGTCATGGGGGTGTCCTCGGCGA
>NZ_LWLP01000001.1:46207-66053 GCF_001641125.1 Arthrobacter sp. OY3WO11
GTCAGCCAGCGCGTCCCCCACGGCGAGGACATGGTCCTTGTAGGGCCTCTTCAGCTTGTCCTTCTGGCGGTTGTGGGCCACCTCGGCAAGGACCTTCGCGGTCTCTACGGTGAACGAGGGTACCCGGGTCGGCTCCGCAGCATGCTGGTCTGACATGCCCTAAGCCTACGGGCCGCTCCACACCCAGGGCTCCCTCGGCAGGGCATCCGGGTCGAATGCAGCCAGCGCGTTCCCGAGCGGCCCTGCCGGCAGCCCCAGTGATTCCAGCAGCCGGTCCCGCACCTCGTCAGGAGGAAATCCTTCAGCCGCCAGGTCCGCCAGCGTTACTGCACCGTCGCGCTTTGCCAGCCGGGCGCCGTCGTTATTCACCACCAGGGGAACATGCGCATATTCCGGAGATGGAATACTTAGCAGGGATGCCAGGTAGGCCTGCCGCGGGGTGGACGGAAGAAGGTCGTCGCCGCGCACCACCTGGTCGATGCCCTGTTCGGCGTCATCCACCACCACTGCGAGGTTGTAGGCGGTCACGCCGTCATTGCGGCGCAGCACGAAGTCGTCCACCACGCCGGTGAACTCCCCGTGCAGGAGGTCCCGCACCGTGTATTCAGCGGCTTCGGCGCGGAGCCGGATGGCCGCCGGCCTGGCTGAGCGCTTGAACTCCAGTTCAGCAGGATCGAGGTTCCGGCATGTTCCGGGGTAGGCACCCTGCGGCGCGTGCGGAGCGGACGGTGCCTCCTGGATTTCGCGCCGGGTACAGAAGCACTCATAGGTGAGGCCCGCTGCCTCCAGCCGCGAGATCGCCCCGGCGTACAGCGGGCCGCGGGCAGTCTGGCGCACCACGCCGCCGTCCCAGGTGACCCCTGCAGCCTGCAGGTCCCGCAGTTGCCCGGCCTCCGCGCCGGACCGGGCACGGTCAAGGTCCTCCATACGGAGCAGAAACTTGCGGCCGGTGGAGCGGGCAAACAGCCAGGCAAGGATTGCCGTGCGCAGGTTTCCTACGTGGAGTTCCCCGGAAGGGCTGGGGGCGAAGCGGCCGGCGGAGGTCATGGTTCAACACTAGGCGCGGGACACGGTGCCCGGGGACAACACAAGGGCCCCTCAGCTACCGATGACTTCGGACATCCGACGCCGGTAGTTCAGGGGCCCTTGCCGTGTTTACAGAAAGACCATGGTGTGAACAAGAGTCAATCAGGGCAGCCTCCTTGCGGGAAGCGGTGTCCAGTGTCCGGGTGGTGTGCCGGCAGCCTGTGAGCCTCGCGGGGATCGGCGGTAGCCTTGCCCTCATTGCCAACATTTCACCAGCATCCATACAGTTGGTGCAACAGGTGCGGCTGCCACTGAACAGTCTGACTACTCATGGCAGCGCAGAGGGACAGGAAGTGATCAGATTGCAGGAACTGGACGCCACTGACAAGCGCATCCTCAGGGCCATGGACGAGGATCCCCGGGTTCCCATCATGGTTCTGGCCCAGCGGCTGGGCCTGGCCCGCGGCACGGTCCAGTCGCGGCTGGAGCGCATGACGGCCTCGGGCGCCCTCCGCCCCAACAGCAGCAGGGTGCTTCCCGCCGCACTCGGACGCGGGGTGGCCGCTTCCGTCAGCGCAGAACTGGACCAGAGCCACCTCAACGAGGCCATTGCCGCCCTCCGGGAGATCCCGGAAGTCCTTGAATGCCACGCTCCCGCCGGCGACACGGACCTGCTGATCCGTGTGGTGGCCACCAGCCCTGACGACCTCTACCGGGTGTCAGAGGAGATCAGGCTCTGCCCGGGCATCGTGCGCACCTCCACCAGCATGTTCCTGCGCGAGGTCATTCCGTACCGCACCACGGGGCTGCTCAAGGATTAGGGCGCGGGAGTCCTCCCAGCCAATGCCTAAACGGGAGGGCCCGCGTTGGACTTCAGGTTCTTCATCACCAGCGTGGACGTCAGCCGCTCGACGCCGGGCAGGGACGTAAGTTCGGCGTCGTAGAAGCGCTGGTACGCGGGCAGGTCCTCGGCGATGACCTTCAGCAGGTAGTCGGGGGAACCGAAGAGCCGCTGGGCCTCGACAATGTTGGGATTGTCCGCCACGCGGTTCTCGAAGATCTCCATGGTTGCCTGATCCACCTGGCGGAGGGTGACAAAAACAATCGCTTCGAACCCGAGGCCCACGGCGGCAGGATCGATGTCCGCTTTGTAACCCCGGATGACGCCTGCCCGTTCCAGGTCGCGCAGCCGCCGGTGGCAGGGAGCAACCGTCAGGCCCACCTTCCCTGCGAGCGCCGTGGCGGTCATTCGGCCGTCCTCTTTGAGGTGCCGCAAGATATTTCTGTCAATGTGGTCAATCACGCAAGAATCTTACCGTCCAGCCAGCTCGGCCAGCGAAAAAAAGACAGCACTTCCGCACCCAAAGTATCTAGTGTTTCTCCTGTTGGATCGCGCAGCAGGAGAAACCATGAACCCCGAACTCTTTTTGGCCTTTGTGCTGGTGGCCGCCGCCCTTGCCTGCACCCCCGGCGTGGACTGGGCCTACTCCATTGCCGCCGGCCTCAGGCAGCGCAGCTTTGTGCCGGCGGTAGCGGGGCTCTGCGGCGGCTACATCCTGCACACCGTCCTGCTGGTGGCCGGGCTCGCCGCGGTCCTCACGGGCGCGCCGGGGGTTCTCGGCTGGATCACCCTGGCCGGCGCCGGGTACCTGATGTGGCTCGGTGTCAGCACCCTCCGCTCCTGGCGGGCGGCGAGCTTCACGGCCGGGGACGGCAGCGGAGGCAACACTGGGCTCCGCACCTTCCTCCAGGGGATGGGCACCAGCGGCATCAATCCCAAGGGGCTGCTGTTCTACGTGGCGCTCGTTCCGCAGTTCGTCAGCGCGGACGCTTCCCTGCCGGTCCCGGTGCAGTCTGGCTTGCTGGGCATGACGTTCGTGCTGCTCGCGGGACTCGTGTACACCGCCGTCGCCCTGCTGTCCCGCACCCTGCTGCAGACCCGGCCCGGCGCCGCCCGGACGGTGACCCTGGCCAGCGGCATCATCATGGTGGTCCTGGCGCTGGCGCTGCTCGCCGAGCAGCTGCTGCCGCTCCTCACGGCCAGCACCTTCGCCGCGGCCGGGTAGGCCGCCCTAGTCGCCGCTGAGCTCCTTCCAGTCCTGTTCCCAGATCCGGCGCATCTCCTCGTCCTTGCGGATGGGCACCGGCGCGGCAATCTCCCGTTGCGGCACCGGGTCCTCGCGGCGCCGTCCCCAGTCCCGGGGGTTAAGCGACCTCCGGCTGGAGTCGAGCAGCAGCAGGGCCCGGTCCGTGAGGGCGTCGTTGCGCAGCGTCATGTGGGTCTTGCGCCGGCGCAGGACCTCGGCGAGGGTCTGGTTCGCGGCCTCCAGCCGCCCCTCCCGCCGCAGGGCCCGGGCCCGTACCAGCAGCAGCGCGGCGGAGAGGTCGTCCGCGTTGAGCAGCCCGTCGGTCCAGTCGATCACCGTCCGGCTCCTGCCCAGGGTCAGCGCCAGGGAACAGCGCGCCAGGGCCATGGGGAGCGACGGCGGCAGCCCCGAGAGGGCGTCCAGCGCAGCTTCCGTGCGCCCCGTCTCCCGCAGTGAATGCGCCAGTGCCAGAAAGACCGACTCCTCGCTGAACAGGACCGGAATTTCCACGCGCTCGGCCAGCTCGATCCGGGTAACGATCCGGGTGAGGTACGTGGACGAGTAGCGGTTGGCTTCGTCCTCGTTCCTTGTGGTGAGGCCGCGCTGGAGAAGCTCCGATGCGCGCAGGTAGCCGCCCTGCTTGTAGACCAGCAGTCCGGACATGAGGTAGCAGAGCCCGGCCCATCCCGGGTAGGCCCTGGCGAGCGTGATCAGCTGCTCAGGCTGGCGGCTGGTGAATACGGCGTCGTGCACGGCCTTGGCCGGCTTGGGCATCATGCGCTTCAGGCGGGGGATGTCGCCGTCCACGGAGAGCAGCGCCGGGTGGCGTCCGCCAAGCACGCCGGTGAGCAGTTCGCCCACTCCCCCGGCGAGGTCATGGACGGGGGTACGCAGCTGCGGCTGGCCGAAGGGTGTGAGGTCGCGGCTGTCCCAATAGATCGGTGCAGTGTCCCCGGCGGTCATCTCTCCATGCTAACCGGGAGCCCCGGAACGAACTCCGCACTTGTTCAAACTGACTTAATCCGCAAGGGTAGTAAGCACCCTTAGCAGTTCACCATCAACGAAGGAGAGCGCCATGAACATCGACAAGTCCCAGATTCTCGAACTCCTCAGGAGCAGGGGAGACAACGACAAAGCCGCCCAGGCCGAGGCCGAACTGCCGGACCAAGTGGACACCGAACAGCATTCCGGGCTCCTGTCCCAGCTCGGAATCAACCCCGCGGAACTGCTAGGCAAGCTTCCGGGCGGCCTTGGCGACAAGCTGGGAGGACTGGGCCTCTAAGGCCGCCGGCGAGCCGTGCCGCACAGGGCTTACGCCCGCTCCATGAACCATTCGGTGAAGGCGGCGGCACGGCCTGCCCCGTCGAACCGTATAACCCACAGGTTGTCGTAGGAGGGCCGTCCGGCGGAGTAGGTGGTCACGCCCTGGACGAAGGCGGTGTCCGCGTCCGCTCCGAGGAGCTTCCACGTGAAGGTCCAGTCTCCCGGTTCGTCCCGGGCCGCAAGCCAGCGGTCCACTATGCCGTCCCGGCCCAGCCACGGCTCCGGATCGCCCGGCCGCGTCTCGTACCGTGCGTCCTCCGTAAAGAGGTCCCGGATGTCCTGGGGCTGGTTGCTGGCCCAGGCGGCCTGGTATTTTTCCATCCAGGCGTGCACGTGGTCCCGGGCTGAAGGCTGGTCCGTCATGGTGCCGTTGTACGCCCTGCGGCACGCAGGCGCAAGCACTTTCAGCCGTTGGCGGCTGCGACCCAGACGCCGATCACCCAGGTGCTGGCGGCGAGGCAGGCCAGGCCGAACTCGGCGAGCATGCCCAGCCCGGTGGCTTTGAGGGCGGCCCAGCTGGAGGTTGTTGCGGAGCCGATGTTTCGGGTGCGCAGGAATTCACTCAGCAGCAGGCCCGCGGCAAAACCCACAAAGAGCCCCACCACGGGAATGATGAACATGCCCACCACGCCCGCCACCAGAGCAACGGCGATGCTTCGGCTCGGAATGGCGTGCTCCTTGAGCTTCCTGCCGGTGAGGACGGCACTGGCGGCCATGCCTGCCACCACGAACACCATGGCAACCGCGAACACCACCCACCCCGCCGTGCCGGCCCCGCCCCAGATGGCCCACGCGAGCAGGCTTGCGCCGATGAGGATGCTGCCCGGGAGGACCGGAATCACCGTACCCGCCACGCCCACAAGGATTGCCAGGCCGCACAGGATGGTCACCACGGTTTCCGAGTTCATGGGTCCCAGTCTATGGTTGGCGCCCATTTAACCCCCGACGGCGGCGCCTCCCGCGCAGGGGAGGCACCGCCGTCGTACGTTCTTTTGAGGGAAGGGGCGCTACTGGGCTTCCACCGCGGCCGCCACTGCCGCCGTCACAGCGGGGGCAACCCGGGGATCCAGGGGGCTGGGCACGATGTAGTCCGCCGACAGGTCCTCCGCCGCAAGATCGGCGATGGCGTAGGCTGCCGCGAGCTTCATGGCCGGGGTGATGCGGCGCGCTCCGGCGTCCAGGGCGCCGCGGAAGATCCCAGGGAAGGCCAGTACGTTGTTGATCTGGTTGGGGAAGTCGCTGCGCCCGGTTGCCACCACGGCGGCGTACTTCACGGCCACCTCGGGCAGGACTTCCGGGTCCGGGTTGGAGAGTGCGAACACAATGGCGTCCTGGTTCATGAGCTTCAGGTGCGCCTCGTCCAGCCTGGAGGAGGAGACGCCGATGAAGACGTCGGCACCGGCGAGAGCCTCGGCCGGGCCGCCTTCCACGCCGCGGGGGTTGCTGCGTCCGGCGATGTCCGCCTTCTTGCTGGCGGTGTCCGCGGCGAGGTCCCCGCGTGCACTGTTGATGACGCCCCGTGAGTCCAGCAGGACGACGTCGGTGATGCCGGCGGCCAGCAGGATTTCGGCGACGGCGATGCCTGCGGCGCCCGCTCCGGAGACCACCACGCGCAGGCCTTCCAGGCCACGGCCGGTCACCTTGGCGGCGTTGGTCAGGGCGGCGAGGGCAACGACGGCGGTGCCATGCTGGTCATCGTGCATGACGGGGCAGTCCAGCGCCTCGATCAGCTTTTCCTCCAGTTCGAAGCAGCGGGGCGCGGAGATGTCCTCGAGGTTGACGGCGCCGAAGCTGGGGCGCAGGCGGACCAGGGTCTCCACGATTTCGTCCACGTCGGTGGTGTTGAGGACCAGGGGGATCGAGTCGAGGTCGCCGAAGGTCTTGAACAGGGCGGACTTGCCCTCCATGACGGGGAGCGAGGCGCTGGCTCCGATGTTGCCCAGGCCCAGGACGGCTGTCCCGTCACTGACCACGACGACGAGCCGCTCGGCCCAGGTGAGCGTACGGGCGAGTTCGGGCTTCGCATGGATGGCCCGGCTGACCTCGGCTACACCCGGCGTGTAGGCGATGGACAGGTCCCGCTTGTTGGAGAGCGGGACGGTGCTGGCGATAGAGAGTTTGCCGCCCTGGTGGGCGTCAAAGATCTCGGCTTCGGTCAGGGCGGTGGCTGCGGAATTGTCAGTTGCTGCAAGTGCGTCAATGGACACGTCGTTGTCTCCTGGTGCTGGCCGTGGGCGCACGGCTCGTGGGGCATGAGCCAATGGCTCGGGCGGTGGCTAGGGTGCGGCAGGATACCCAGGGGTGGCGGGCCCGTGGGAGCTTGGAGGATTGGTCCCCGCTGCTCCGTTTGGTCAATCGTAGGGCCCGCCACCCGGGGCAGCGTCCGGTTTGACATGGGTCAGCGGCTGCCTAAGCGCTTTACCGCGCGGTTATGTGGTCCAATTCACGGCATTATGGCTGATTTAAGGCCGGATTGGTCTAGACCTGTTACGCGCTGTGGTGGAGTGTGTAGCCGGGTTCGCTGGCTGGCGAGAGGCGGGCGCACGCCCTTTTGAGGTCCTCTTCCGCCTCGAAGAGGGACAGCCGGCGGTTCCGGACGGACTGGACCAGACCAGTGATGGCCAGCAGCAGCACCCGGGCGGCGGTGGCGTCACCGCAGGCTGAAGCGACCGCTTCTTCGCTCAGCGCGTCGATTTCACGCAGCAGTCCGGTGGTGTCCCGGTCCGGGAGGTAGACACCGCGGCTGAGGCACTGCTCCACTGCAGGCTGCATCACGCGCATATGGAAAATCTCCATCACCAGGTTCCCGAGGGCCCTGCCGCGGCAGCGGGCCGCCGTGGTTCGTCCGGTTCCCTGGAGTTCCTCCAGCTGGTGGCGGTAGAGCGCGAGCATCAGATGCACCGGGGAAGGAAAGTACCGGTAAAGGGTCCCCAGCGGCACGTCCGCCCTCGCCGCCACATCCGCCATGTCTACGGAATCCAGCCCCTTTCGCGCAAACCCTCCCGCAGCTTCCAGGATCTTGGTATAGCGGTGCCTCTGGCGTGGGGCGGAGGGCCTCGGGGCCATGGGCGGTTGGTCTGAAATGGTGTCGGGCATCAGCGTTCCGGGGTTGTGTTCCTATGGTGCGGCAGCCACGATCGTCCCCTGCTGGACCGCCGCCAAATCCGGATCAACTATACGGCACGGCAGTGTGCCGTAATTAGTCAGCGGCCTTAGTTCCGGGGCCCCGGCAGGTCAGCGGACACTCTTGATTTTCACGACGAAAACGGCGCCAAGGAGGCCGATGACGGCAGCGGTAACGAACAGCGACATGTAGCCGCCGGCATACCTCACGGCGACGAATGCCAGGGTCGGGGCCACCACCTGTGGAAGGGAATTGGCCACATTGATGACGCCCATGTCCTTGCCCCGGTCAACAGCCTGCGGCAGCACTTGGGTCAGCAACGCGAAATCCACCGCAAGGTAAGCCCCAAACCCGATTCCCAGGACGGCAGCCCCCGCCAGGGCTCCAGGCCACACGGGGAAGAACGCCAGGATCAGGGCGGCTAGAGCGATAGTGGCCGAGGAACCAATCACGAACGGCTTGCGGCGGCCAACCCTGTCGCTCCAGGGGCCGACCACCACAGCGGTGACCATCACCAGTATCGCGTAGGTGCCGGTGAGGACCAGCACGCCCGCCGCGGGGTCCTCATGGTTCAGGATGTCCCGGAGGAAAAAGAGCAGGTAGACGATGGTCAGCTGGTTGCCGACGTTTACCAGGAAGCGGGTAAGCCAGGCCCAGCCGAAGTCCGGGTACAGCCGGGGGCTGATCCAGAAGCCCCAAAGGAACGCCTTTAACCGGAAGCGCGGCAGGACGCCCTTGGGGAGCACGGGATCGTCCCGGTGGAAGAGGTAGGGGAACACCGACAGGAGAAGGGCTGCGGCGCAAAGCCAGTAGCCAACCATGAAGTTGCCGGACACCACGGCGCCGAAGACGGCTCCCGTGAAGATACCCAGCGTCTGGCCCATTGCTGCCAGGCCGCCCACCTTTCCGCGCTGGGGCACCGGAACCCTGTCCGGGACGGCGGCGGTGATGGCCGCGTAGGCCGCGTTTGCCCCCAGCTGGACCAGGCACCAGAACAGCACCATGAGGGCCACGGTGCCCGCTCCGGACATGCCCAGGAGGGCCGCCGTTGCCAGCACCGCACCCGCCAGTATCCAGGGCGAACGGCGGCCAAAGCGGGATGTGGTGCGGTCCGAGAGGGCGCCGAAGAGCGGGTTTGCCACCAGTGAAACCGCGGCCCCGCACGCTGTAGCAAGGGACAGAATGGCTTCCTTGTTGGCTTCATCGAAACTGATGGCCTGCTGCCCGATGAAGATGTTGATGGGGCCGAAGAACGCGGTGTTAATGCCCAGGTTCACCAGGACCAGCCCGGTCACCCACCGTGCGGTGACCTTCCGTGTTGGTTCGGCGAGTGCCGCCACCGCACCGCCCTGCAGAATGGCTCCGTGGCCTTGGCGTGCGGGGTCGAGGGGTGCGGGCGTATCGGACAGACTCATGACGTGTTCCCCCGGCTGCGGCTAAATGGCGACGGAGTCAGACTATCGTGGGCGGTACCGCCCCGCCGGGTATGACGGCGGCGGCCACCAGGACGGCCACGAGCAAAGAGGAGAACACCATGAGCGCAGCGTCAACGCCGGCGGAGGGCACCGCCGCCATCAATACGGCGGACCTGTACGACGAACGCGGAGACGAACTGGCGTCCGTATCGCTGCAGTTCCAGTCCCTGGGCGGCCGCACCCACTTCAGTGGACAGGCGCGGACCATCCGCTGCTTCCAGGACAACGCCCTGGTGAAATCCACGCTGGCCACGCCCGGCAACGGCAGCGTGCTGGTGGTGGACGGCGCAGGCTCGCTGGGCACCGCCCTGATGGGGGACATGATCGCGGAGAGCGCAGTGGCAAACGGCTGGGCCGGCGTCGTGATCAACGGGGCGATCCGCGACCGCGAGGCAATTGCCGCCCTGGACCTCGGTGTGAAGGCCCTGGGCAGCAACCCCCGCAAGAGCGCCAAGGCCGGGGCTGGCGAGGTGGATGTTGACGTGGAGATCGACGGCGTGACCGTCCGCCCCGGGTCCATGATCTGGTGCGACCCGGACGGGATCCTCGTGGAGCGGTAGCCCCGGGCCGGAAAAAGTTTCTCCGCTGGGAGGAATAGGACTGGGCATACGATAGTTACTGAAAGCAACTATCAACGCGTGATCCCTTTCCTTCCCCTGGAGTACCCATGTCCACCGCCCCTGCCGCGCGCGCCGCCGGAGAAACCCTGACACAGCGCCAGATTGTCACCGTGATGGTGGGCCTGATGCTGGGCATGTTCCTGGCATCGCTGGACCAGACCATTGTGTCCACATCCATCTACACCATCGCCAATGACCTGGACGGGCTCTCGCTCCAGGCCTGGGCAACCACTGCCTACCTGATCACCTCCACGGTCAGCACCCCGCTGTACGGCAAGCTGAGCGACATCTTCGGCCGCCGCCCGCTGTACCTGACCGCCATCGTGATCTTCCTGGCGGGCTCGCTGTATGCAGGATCGGTGCACTCCATGACCGAACTGGCGCTGGCCCGCGGGGTCCAGGGGCTCGGGGCGGGCGGCCTGCTGGCCCTCGCACTGACCATCATCGGCGACCTTGTCTCGCTCAAGGACCGGGCGAAATACCAGGGCTACTTCATGTCCGTGTTCGGTATCTCCTCCGTCCTGGGCCCGGTGGTGGGCGGCGCATTTGCCGGTTCCGCCACCATCCTCGGTTTTGAGGGCTGGCGCTGGGTGTTCTTCATCAACCTGCCCATCGGCCTGGCCGCGCTCACCGTGGTGTTCCTGTTCCTGCACCTGCCGGCCAAGCACGTGAAGCAGAAGATCGACTACTTTGGCGCGGCGGCCATCACACTGGCAATCGTGCCGCTGCTGCTGGTGGCGGAGCAGGGCCGCAGCTGGGGCTGGGCGTCCTTCAACTCCTTCCTCTGCTATGGCCTGGGCGTGGTGGGCATCGCCTGGTTCCTGCTGGCCGAGAAACGTGCCGGCGACTACGCACTGATCCCGTTGCGCCTCTTCCGGAATATGACCTTCGGCCTGTCCTCGCTGCTGAACTTCATCATCGGCATCGGCATGTTCGGGGCCATCGCCATGCTCCCGCTGTACCTGCAGTTGGTCAAGGGCCTCACTCCCACGGAAGCGGGCCTGATGATGATCACCTTCACCGTTGGCATCCTCACCGGCTCCATCACGGCTGGCCGCACCATCTCGGCGTCCGGCACGTACCGGATCTTCCCCATCCTGGGCACGGCCATCCTCACGGCGGCCGCCACCGCCATGGGTTTGTCCCTGGGCGTGGACACGGGCCTCTGGGTTCCCGGCGTGATCGCGGTGTTCTTCGGAATGGGCCTGGGCTTCTGCATGCAGCCGCTCACCCTGGCCATGCAGGTGTCCGTGCCGCGCCGCGACATGGGCGTGGGCACCTCCTCGGCTGCCTTCTTCCGCTCCATGGGCGGCGCCGTGGGCACGGCCGTGTTCATCTCCATGCTGTTCAGCCTGGCGGCGGCCCGCATTGCCGACACCATGAAGTCGGCGATGGGAAGCCCGGAGTACCAGGCAGTCCTGCAGGACCCGGCCGTCGCAACGGATCCCGCCAACGCCAAGCTGTACGAGTTCTTCCAGAACGGCGCCTCCAACGAGTCCCTCAATGACACCAGCTGGCTGCACACCGCCAACAGCACGCTGACGCGCCCCATCACGGAGGGCTTCGCCTACGCCATCGACGCCGTCATGCTCACCGCTGCCGTGCTCACCGGCGTCGCGTTCCTGATCAGTTTCGCGCTGCCCAACAAGAAGCTCACGGACTCCACGTCAGTTCCGCAGGAGTCGGTCCCGGCCCACTAAGCCAGACCGCTCCACGCCCCAGGACGACGACGGCGGCGCGCCCCGCCGTCGTCGTCCGCTGTTTGCGGACAAGCGGCCCCGCATCCGGCGCCCGACTGGAACGGCGCCCCGTGGCATGGAACACTGTGTAACGCGTGTGCGCCGGCCCAGGGCCGGTTCCGCAGCCGACGACGTCCGCACCGCATCTACCACAACCCAGACCTAGGGAGACCCATGCCCACTGCACAGGAGCAGACAACCGCCCAAATACCGCAGCGGGTGATCTGGCTGGCGCTCGCGGGCGCGGTGGGCGGATTCCTGTTTGGCTTTGACTCGTCGGTGGTCAACGGCGCCGTGGACGCCATGAAGGACGAGTTCGCGCTGTCAGAGGCCGTCACCGGCTTCGCGGTGGCCGTCGCGCTGCTTGGCTGTGCCGCCGGCGCCTACCTCGCAGGCAAGGTGGCAGACCACTACGGCCGCATCCCTGCCATGAAGCTGGGCGCACTGCTCTTCCTGGTCAGCGCCCTGGGCACGGGCTTCGCCTTCGGCGTCTGGGACCTGGTCTTCTGGCGCCTGGTGGGCGGGCTGGGGATCGGCCTCGCCTCGGTCATCGCCCCCGCCTACATCTCCGAGATTTCGCCGCGGCACGTACGCGGCCGGCTGGCCTCGCTGCAGCAGCTTGCCATCACCACGGGCATCTTTGCCGCGCTGCTGTCCGACGCGCTCCTGGCAACCAGCGCCGGCGGCGCCGACCAGGCCTACTGGCTGGGCATCGAGGCGTGGCGCTGGATGTTCCTGGCCGCAGCCCTGCCGGCGGTGGTGTACGGCTGGATCGCCTTTACCCTTCCCGAATCACCACGCTTCCTGGTGTTCCAGGGGAAGGAAGACGAAGCCCGGAAGGTTTTCGATTCCATCGTCCCCGCTGGAGAAACGGACCGCCACATTCGCGAGATCCGGGACGCCATCGAGGAGGACAAGCTGGCCGGCCAAAAAGGCTCCGTGCGCGGCAAGACGTTCGGCCTGCAGGCGGTGGTGTGGGTGGGCATCATCCTGTCTGTCCTGCAGCAGTTCGTGGGCATCAATGTGATCTTCTACTACTCCACCACCCTCTGGAAGGCCGTTGGCTTCCAGGAGAAGGACTCGCTCACCATCTCCGTGGCCACGTCCGTCACCAACATCCTGGTCACCCTGGTGGCGATCGCCCTGGTTGACCGGATCGGGCGCCGGCCCATCCTGCTGGTTGGCTCCGTGGGCATGGCCGTGTCCCTGGGCGCCATGGCCGTGGCCTTCTCCACCGCCGTTGGTTCCGGCGAGGAGATTTCCCTGCCCGGCGCCTGGGGTCCGGTGGCACTGGTGGCGGCCAACGTCTTTGTGGTCAGTTTCGGCGCCTCATGGGGTCCGCTGGTGTGGGTCCTGCTGGGTGAGATCTTCCCGTCCAGGATCCGTGCCCGCGCCCTGGGCCTGGCCGCGGCAGCCCAGTGGGTGGCGAACTTTGTGATCACGCTCAGCTTCCCCGTGATGGCCGCCGGCTCGCTGCCGCTGACCTACGCCATGTACGCCCTGTTTGCCGCCGCGTCCTTCTTCTTCGTGATGTTCAAAGTGCCGGAGACCAACGGGATGTCCCTGGAACAGGCTGAAACGCTGTTCGTGCGCAAGGGCTCCGCCGCCTAACCGCTAAGGCAACGCTCTCCCACTTGCTGCAGGGTTTCCCAGGACGCTCTCTCACTTAATGCCGGAAAACCGTAAACCCTCCTTCGCTATTTCTTGTGCAGGAGGGTTTACGCGTTCCGGGCACGGGGCGCCGCCGGGCCATCAGAGCGGAAGCTTCATGCCTTCATGGTCCGCCGCGAAGCCGAGCCGCTCATAGAAGCGGTGCGCCGCAGTCCGCGATTTGTGGGTGGTCAGCTGCATCAGTGTGCAGCCTCGGCGGCGGGACTCCTCGATGGCCCACTGCATCATGCGTCCGCCAATGCCCTGGCCCCGGACGCTGGCCGCCACCCGCACGCCCTCGATCTGCGAGCGCCACGCACCCTGCCGCGAGATGCCGGGCAGGAAGCTGAGCTGGAAGGTGGCAACTACGTGACTGTCCGCTGACTCCCGACGCGCCAACTCCCCCACGACGAGCAAGTGGCAGGGGTCGGCGTCGATCGCTTCAAAGGCGCGCTCGTAGGGTTCCATATCCCCTTGGCGCTCCCGCCCGGCACCCATGGAATCATCCGCGAGGAGCCGCACGATGGCAGGCAGGTCCCCGCGCAGGGCGGGACGGAGCCGGAAAGTCCCGCCGTCGACGTCGGCCGTCAGCAAAAAGGGCGGGGCACCTGGGTTGCGGATCACCCCTCCAGCATTCCACGGCCGGCTGCCACGGGCCGGGAGCGTGGATTCCTTGTGATCCGCTGCGCCCCATGTTTGGCTTGGGGACCAGCGTTGGAATGAATTACCTGATTGGGGGAGGTCCGCCATGGATCAGAAAACTTTGTCAGCCCTGCCGAAAACAACCCTGCGGGCAGGAATCATCATTGGTGCGGCCGGCGCTGTCGCGGTCATCCTTGCTCCCCAGATCCTCCAGTCACTGCAGTTGGGACCGTCCTACTCGCAGGCAGTGGGCGCGCTCCTCAGTGTGGTGTTCCAGCTGGTCACCCTGTTCTTCCTGCCGTTCTCCGCGGCGCTGATAGCCGGATCCCTGGTGATGCGGTACGTGGGCTCAGTGCTCACCGGGGCCGCAGCGGCTGGTCAGGCGAAGTAGACGCCGATCCGGTTGCCGTCGATGTCCTCGATGCGGATGTCGATGTCGTAGACGTCGCGGAGCATGGCCTGCTGCATGATCTGCCGGGGGCTGCCCTGGTGGACCAGCCGCCCGTCCTTCATGGCCAGGATGGTGTCCGAATAGCAGGATGCGAAGTTGATGTCGTGGACCACCAGGACGATTGTCTTCCCGAACTCATCAGCCAGGCGCCGGAGGAGCCGCATCATCTCCACGGAGTGCTTCATGTCCAGGTTGTTCAGCGGCTCATCGAGCAGCAGGTAGCGGGTGTCCTGCGCGAGCACCATGGCAATGAAGGCCCGCTGGCGCTGGCCGCCCGAGAGCTCGTCCACGAACTTGTCCGCCATGGCAGCCAGGTCCAGGTGGCCGATCGCCTCTTCCACCTTGGCCAGGTCCTCCACGGTGGGCCGGCCGCCGGAGTGCGGGAACCGGCCGAAGGCCACGAGGTCCCGGACCGTGAGGCGCATGGTGAGGTGGTTCTCCTGCCGCAGGATGGCCATGGTCCGGGCGAGTTCCCGGCTGTCCGTGGCGGCGACATCCAGTCCGGCAACGGAGACGGAACCGGACTCAAGGGGCTGGAGCCTGCTGATGAGCGAGAGCAGCGTGGATTTCCCGGCCCCGTTGGGGCCGATGATGGAAGTGATGCCGCCGGCGGGGATGACGCAGCTGACGCCGTCCAGGACGGCTTGGCTGCCGTAGCTCTTGGAGACGTTCCGGACGTCGATCATGGCCGGACACCCCCGGCCACGGTGTCAGGAGTTGGGCGGGTCATTTCAGGGAGCCTTTCAAAAGGAGGTAGAGGAACAGGATGCCGCCCGCGAACTCGATGACCACGCTGAGGGCGGTGCTGAAGCCGAAGACCTGCTCCAGCAGCAGCTGCCCGCCCACCAGGGCCACAGCGCCGATCAGCACCACGATGGGCAGCAGCCAGGCATGGCTGAACCCGCGGCACAGCTGGTAGCCCAGGCTCACCACCAGCAGGCCGAAGAACGTAACGGGCCCCACCAGCGCGGTGGACACGGCCACAAGCAGCGAGCATCCCAGCAGCACGCGCATCACCACCTTCCGGTGGTCCACGCCCACGTTGATGGCTACGTCCCGCCCCAGCGCCAGCACGTCCAGGGTGTGCCGTGCCCGCCACACCACAGCACAGACAGCCGCAACGATCACCGCCGAGACACCCAGCAGTGCCGGATCCACGTTGTTGAAGCTCGCGAAGAACAGGTCCTGGAGGATGATGAACTCGCTGGGTTCCATGAGCCGCTGCAGCAGGGAGGACAGGCCGCGGAAGAGGCTCCCGAGGACCACCCCCACCAGCAGGAGCAGGTGCAGCGACCTGGTAGCCCCCGTGAACATCCAGCGGTACAGCAGCGCGCTGAACGCCACCATCAGCAGCACTTCGACGCCGAACTGCAGCGTGGGCGGGGCGGCCACCACTGCGGCGGCCCCGAGGGTGAATGCCAGCACCGTCTGCACCAGGATGTACAGCGAATCAAAACCCATGATGGACGGCGTCAGGATGCGGTTGGCGGTAACGGTCTGGAACAGGAGCGTGGAGACGCCCACGGCAACGGCCACCAGCAGCATGGCGGCCACCTTGATGGCGCGGCGCGGCAGGATGTAGCCCACGCTGCCCTTAAGGTCGAAGAACAGGAAGAAGCAGACGACGCCGGCAGTCGCCGCGAGCAGGATGCCCGCCACCAGCTGTGGCGGGGCGTTGCGGAAGGCGGCTTGGAGCTTCCGGGGCAGCGCGGCCGGCCGTTGGCGGACGGGCGGTGCCTTCACCGGCGGCCGCAGTGTTGTGCTGTCAGGCATTGCGTTTCCTCAGGATCAGGACGAGGAACAGGACAGCACCCAGCACGGACATCACCATGCCCACCGGGACCTCGTAGGGGTAGCGGATGGTGCGGCCGATGATGTCGCAGACCAGCACGAACGCGGCACCGAACAGGGCCGTCCAGGGAACGGCACGGCGGAGGTTGTCGCCAAAGATGAGGGACACGATGTTGGGCACCACGAGTCCCAGGAAGGGTACCGCCCCCACGGTGGTGACCACCACGGCGGAGATCAGCGAGACAACGATGAGTCCCAGCCGCATGGTCCGGCCATAGTTCAGGCCCAGGTTGGTGGTGAAGTCCTGCCCCATCCCGGCCACGGTGAAACGGTCCGCGGCCAGCAGCCCCAGCAGCATCAGGAGGGCAACGATCCACAGCAGCTCGTACCGGCCCCGGAGGACGCCGGAAAAGTCGCCGATCATCCAGTTGCTCAGGGTCTGCAGCAGGTCATAGCGGTAGGCAAAGAAGGTGGTGACGGCGGCAATGACCCCGCCCAGCATGATGCCCACCAGCGGAATGAGCAGGGTGTTGCGTGCCGGCAGGCGCCGCAGGATGGCCAGGAACAGCGCAGTCCCCAGCAGTGCAAAGACGCTTGCCACCAGCATCTTGGCCAGCACCGGCGCCTGCGGTGCGAAGACGGTGACCACCAGGATCCCCAGGGTGGCCGATTCGACAGTCCCCACGGTGGACGGCTCTACAAAGCGGTTACGGGCCATGAGCTGCATGATCAGCCCGGCGACGGCCACCGCCATCCCGGCGAGGAGCACCGCAAGCGTCCTGGGTACACGGGAGATCCAGAAGACGTCAGCCGTCGCGGGATCGCCGGATAAAAGGCCCGGGAAGGAGACGTCGCTGACGCCCACGAACATGCTGGTGGCCGCGAGGGCAAGGACGGCAGCTGCGGCCGCAGCCAGGCCTGCGCTGTGGCGGGCCCGGCTGCGGCTTGCCGGCGCAAGGGGGCGCACGGCGGTGGCGGTCATGGGTTTGGGGCTTAGGTGGCGGCGTTACGCGACGGACTCGGCAACGGCATCCACCATTGCTTCGACGTTGTTGAGGCCGTAGCCCACGATGTACCAGCCGGCCGGGTCAAGGTTGATGACCTTGTTGTTCTTGGCGGCATTGGTCGACTTCACGAGTTCGTTGTCCAGGATGGGGTTGGCGGCGGAGTCTTCGGCGCCCACCGCGGTGTCGCGGTTAATGACATACAGGATGTCCGGGTTGACCTGCTTGATGTACTCGAAGGACACAGCCTCGCCGTGGCTGCCCTCAACCTTGACGTCGGCCGCAGTGGGGACGCCCAGGACGTCGTGGATGATGCCGAACCTGGAGCCTGCACCGTAGGCGGTGACCTCGCCGCCGGATGTCAGGACAATGAGCCCCTTGCCGGCTCCGGCTGCTTTGGTTTTGGTGTCTTCGATGGTGGCGTCCACGGCCGCGAGCCTCTCCTCCACCTCGGCTGACTTGCCGAAGATGGTTCCCAGTGTTGCCGCCTGCTCCTTGAAGCTCTCCATCGGCCCGGCGGCATCAATGGACAGGTCGATGGTGGGGGCGATCTTGCTCAGTTCCTCGTAGGCGCCGGCGGTCCGGCCGGAGATGATGATGAGGTCTGGATCGCCGGCGCTGACGGCTTCGAAATCGGGTTCCTTCAGGGAGCCAATCTTGGTGTACTTCTCGTCGGCGTACTTGCTGAGCGCGTCCGGGTAGGCCGCTTCCGGTACACCGGCAGGTTCAACGCCCAGCGCGTTCAGGGTGTCCAGGACGCCGAGGTCGAACGTGAAGACCTTCTCCGGGTTGACCGGAACGTTGGCCGTGATGCCTTGGGCGTGCTCCACGGTGATGGCAGCTGCTTCGTCAGCGGGCGTCGCCGTCGCGCTCCCGCCGCACGCGGTGACGGTCAGGATTGCCGCTCCCGCCGCAAGTGCTCCCACGTAGCTCGACAGCCTCTTCTTCACTTTTTCTCCGCTCGGGTAATACGTCACAACTTCGTTGGCTAATAGCCCAGAGCCTATAAGTAAGGGAAGGCTAACTTCAAAGCGGGAGGGGCAGTATTCCGCCACAAGTGGGGGACATCACAACGCACGACGCCGGCACTCGGGTGAGTGCCGGCGTCGTGATTGCAGGAGGGTTGGGGAAAAAGCCGCATCAACTGCGGGAGCGTTGCCGAAAATCCCGCATCAACTGCGAGAGGGTTTAGGCCGGGGCCTTGGCTGCCTCCGCCTGCCGCTCCTCCACCAGAGTTGCAACCGCGTTGAACAGCGGGTGGTCAGGCTCCAGTCCGGTGATGCGGGCGGTGGCGTCCGCCGGGCTGGAGGAGGCCAGGACGCCGGCCAGCTCCGTTGCTTCGGCGTCGGCCGGGTCGGTGAAGCGCAGGGCCGCGGCAATGGCGCCCAGGAGCGCCTCCGGCACAATGCCCCGCTCCGCCAGCTCGGCGGCCGGGCCGATAAACCGCTCATGCCGGCTCAGCTTCCGCAGGGGCGCGCGGCCCACCCGGTTCACCGTGTCAGGCAGGTACGGGTTGGAGAACCGGACCAGGATCTTCTGGACATAGGCCTCCTGCTCGTCATTGCTGAAACCGTGCTTGGAGACCAGCAGCTGCTTGGTCTCCTCCAGCACCGCCCGGACGTCCTCAGCCACGTCCTGGTCTGCCATGGCCTCGGAGATCTTCTCCAGGCCCGCCTCGAATCCGAAGTAGGCCGCAGACGCATGGCCGGTATTCACCGTGAACAGCTTCCGTTCAATGTACGGCGAGAGGTCGTCAACGAAGGTGGCACCCGAGATAGCCGGTACCGCCCCCGCAAAGGCGGTGCGGTCGATGACCCATTCATAGAACGTCTCCACGGTGACGTCCAGGCCCTGCCCGGGCTCCTGGTTGGGAACGATCCGGTCCACGGCTGTGTTGGCGAACACAGCCTTCCCGTCCAACGCGCTGGCGGCAGCCCCCGGCTGGGAGGCCACCTCCTTGGCCAGGATGTCCGTGGCATTGATGGCGTTCTCGCAGGCCATGACCTGCAGCGGGGCCAGGCCCGCGTCCCTCGCCGCGATGCCCTTGGCGATGGCAGGGGCCACGAACTTCAGGATGTGGGGGCCCACAGCGGTGGTGACGATGTCCGCCGTCGCAATCTCCGCGATCAGTTCCGCTTCCTGGGTGGTGGAGTTCAGCGCCCGGAAGTTGTTGACCGTCCGCACTGCAGGGTTCTCCCCCACCTCGTGAACGGAGTAGCTGTCCGCCGCTGCCAGCTGGGCGATGAGGTCCTCCGCCACGTCGGCGAACACTACCTCGTACCCGGCGTCGTGCAGGAGCAGGCCCACAAAGCCACGGCCGATGTTCCCGGCCCCGAAATGAACAGCTTTCACTATGCATTGACCTTTCCGAAGAGTTCCAGGACTTCATCCACCGAGGTGGCCGCCTCGAGCCGGGCAACCTGCTCCTTGCTGGTGAAGACTTTCGCGATGGAGGACAGGATGTGCAGGTGCTCGTTGTTGACCCCTGCCACACCCACCACGAACTTGACCTGCTTGCCGTTCCAGTCGATGCCCTGGGGGTAGCGGATCACGGACACCGCGGACTTGCGGATGTGGTCCTTGGCGGCGTTGGTGCCGTGGGGGATGGCCAGGAAGCTGCCCATGTAGGTGGACACGGATTCCTCGCGCTCGTGCATGGCGGCAATGTAGCCCTCGTCCACGGCGCCGCGCGCCAGCAGCAGCCTGCCGGCCTCGTCGATCGCGGCGTCGCGGGTTGTGGCTGAGCCGTCCAGCACCACGCTTTCACGCGCCAGGATCTCCGGCGTGCCGGCAGCGGCAGGACCCGAGTCCGCGGGGGCGGAGGCAGCGTGGGCGCCGTGGCTGGCGGCGGCAGCCCCGGCCCCCGCTGCGGCTGCCGTTCCCGGGCCAGCGGCGGATGCGCCGCCGGGCGTTC
>NZ_LWLP01000001.1:66078-256125 GCF_001641125.1 Arthrobacter sp. OY3WO11
CGGGCGTTCCCGCGCCGGCGTCCGGACCTTCCGCTGCCACGGCACCCTCGGTGTTGCTCTCCCGCACCAGTTCCACGATTTCGTCGTAGCGGGGGCTGCTCATGAAGTTGTCAACGGAGTAGTGGACGGCACTGGACGTGGCGGGCTTGGCCCGTTCCGTCAGGTCCTGGTGGGTGATGACGACGTCGTAGTCGTCGCGAAGGTTGGCGATGGCCGCGTTGGTGACCTTGACCTCCGGGAAGCCGGCAGCCTTTATCTTGTTGCGCAGCACCGAGGCGCCCATGGCACTGGAGCCCATGCCGGCGTCGCACGCGAACACGATGTTGCGGACCGGTCCGGCCAGGACGGCCACACCACCCCCAGCCGCGCCCGCACCTGCACCTGCACCTGCACCTGTCAGGGTGGAGGAGACGGAGCTCTTCTTGCCCTTCATCTGCTCCATCTTGGAAGTGGCAGCATTCAGGTCGCCCTCATCGCTGTGCTTCGTGGTCTTCATGATGATGGAAGCCACCAGGAAGGAGGCGGCCGTGGCCAGCAGAACCGCGAGAATCACTCCGAGGTAACTGTCCCGGGAGGTCTGGGCGAGCACGGCGAAAATAGAACCTGGGGCGGCCGGCGCTACCAGGCCCGAGTTGGTGATGGCCAGGGTGGCGATGCCCGTCATGCCGCCGGCGATGGCTGCAAGGATCAGCAGCGGACGCATCAGCACATACGGGAAGTAGATCTCGTGGATGCCGCCCAGGAAGTGGATGATGGCAGCACCGGGGGCGGACGCCTTGGCTGCGCCGCGGCCAAAGAACATGTAGGCAAGCAGGATGCCCAGGCCGGGGCCCGGGTTTGCCTCAAGCAGGAACAGGATGGACTTGCCCTGCTCCAATGACTGCTGGACGCCCAAGGGGGTGAGCACGCCGTGGTTGATGGCGTTATTCAGGAAGAGCACCTTGGCCGGCTCGATGAAGATGCTGGTGAGCGGCAGCAGGCCGTTGTCCACCAGGAACTGGACCACCCTGCCGGCGCCCTCGCTGAACGCCGTCACCACCGGGGCAATGCCGTAGAAACCGAGCAGTGCAAGCAGTGCTCCCCAGATGCCCGCCGAAAAGTTGTTGATGAGCATCTCGAACCCGGGCCGGATCTTGCCGTCCCAGATGGAGTCGATCTTCTTCATGGTCCAGCCGCCGAGCGGGCCCATGATCATGGCGCCGATGAACATCGGGATGCCGGCACCCACAATCACGCCCATGGTGCCGATGGCGCCTACAACACCACCCCGGACGTCATAGACCATCCTGCCGCCGGTGTAGGCGATCAGGAGCGGCAGGAGGTAGGTGATCATTGGTCCCACCAGGCCGGTGTTTGCTACGCCGTCCGTCTCGCCGAAGCCGCCCAGCTGCGGAACGGGCAGCCAGCCCTTCTCGATAAACAGCGCGGTAATGAGGCCCCACGCAATAAAAGCGCCGATATTGGGCATGATCATGCCGGACAGGAACGTCCCGAACTTTTGGACATGCACGCGCGCGCTGGTGCGGGGTTTTGCAACTGTCTCTGTTGCCATGTGATTTCCTAACCGTCATTCCTGCGGCTTCGCAGGATGGTCCGATATTTACGACGACGTACTGCCGGGCTTGTGCCTTTTCAGCCGGCCGGGCTGGTGGAGATGCGGTGAAGCCATTCGAGGAAAAGCTTGAGTTCCGAGCTTGAGAGCTGGTCAGAGTGCGAGGCCTGAAGTGCGGCATTCAGGGCGATCGCTGCCACCACCACCGAGGATTTCCCGGCTCCGCCCGGGGCCGCGCCGCTGGCGGGCTCGGCGGACACCGCAAAGATCATGGCGTCCCGGGTCATGGTGGACAATTCGAGGTTCCGGTCGGAGGCGGGCTCCGCAATCAGCATCAGCGTCACGCCCACGTTGGCCGCCAGGATGGACCTGGCCGCTTCCCGGGGCTGGACGTTCAACTGGCCCGCCACCGCTGCCTTGTTCAGCATCTCCTCCATGAGCGCCTCGGCATCTGCAACGATTGCCGGGCGGCTTTCCGGGCGGATATTGCCGAACATCACCAAGTACAGCTCCGGCTGCTTCAGCCCGAACTGGACGTGGTTGTCCCACATTCTCCGGATATCCTCGATCGGCTGCCCGGAGGGGGCGAAATCCCTTTCGCCCGCAACATACTCTTCAAACCCTGCGGCGACGACGGCGTCGAACAGACCTTCCTTGTCACCGAAGTGGTGGTACAGCGTGGGGGCAGTGACCCCCGCCAGCTGGGTGATCTGGCGGGTGGAGACGGGAGCTCCCCCGGAGTTTGCCAGCAGCTCCGCGGCAGCACGAAGCAGCCTCATTTTGGGGGGAAGCTGGCCATCCAAACTCATAACCGCTACCCTAACACCTATAGCATTGCTATATGAACTGAATCACATACAATTTTTTTCAGGCACGTTTCACGCCTCCGGACGCAGCAGTCTTCCGGCGGACCGGCATGGCGCCGGACATATCGGGCGGGCCTGGCAACCGGCAGAGAATGAGGACCTTCAGTGCAGAACTTCCCAGGAGTAGGCGTCAGCCCAGGCCGCGTCATCGGCACCGTCCGGCAGATGCCCAAACCCATCAGCGAACCTCCTGCCGGCGAGCAGCTGGCGCCAGGGACCACCGCCGAGGAAGCAACCGCAGCGCTGAAGGCAGCCTCCCAGGCGGTGCACGATGAACTGAAGGCCCGCGCCGCCCATGCCACCGGAGACGGCAAGGCAGTCCTGGAAGCCACCGCGCTGATGGCCAAGGACACCATGCTCATCAAGGGCGCGGCCAAGCTTGTGGCGCGGGGAATGTCCGGCGAGCGCGCCATCTGGGAGTCCGGCTCTTCGGTGTCCGAGATGCTCCACAACCTGGGCGGCTACATGGCAGAACGCGCCACGGATGTCCTGGACGTCCGCGCCCGGATCGTCGCCGAACTGCGGGGCGTGCCCGCCCCCGGCATCCCTTCGTCAAGCACCCCGTTCGTCCTGGTGGCCGAGGACCTTGCCCCGGCCGACACCGCCACCCTGGACCCCAACAAGGTCCTGGCACTGGTCACGGCCGGCGGAGGCCCGCAGTCCCACACCGCCATCATCGCCCGGTCCCTGGGCCTTCCCGCCGTTGTTGCCGCCGTCGGCGTGGATGAACTCCCGGACGGTACCGACGTGTATGTGGACGGCGCCGCCGGCAACATCACCTCAGAACCCGACGAATCCCTGCGCGCAGCAGCGGAGGCGTGGGCTGCCACCGCGTCCCTGCTGGCCGAGTTCAGCGGAACGGGCGCGACGGCGGACGGCCACCTGGTGCCGCTGCTTGCCAATGTGGGCGGGGGCAAGGATGCCGAGGCGGCCGCCAAGCTGGGCGCCCAGGGCGTGGGCCTGTTCCGCACCGAGTTCTGCTTCCTTGAGCGGGACACCGAGCCCAGCGTCGAAGAGCAGGCCGCAGCCTATAAGAGTGTCTTTGATGCTTTCCCGGGCAAGAAAGTGGTCCTGCGAACGCTCGATGCCGGCGCGGACAAGCCGCTTCCGTTCCTGACTGACTCCACCGAGCCCAATCCGGCCCTTGGCGTCCGCGGCTACCGCACCGACTTCACCACCCCGGGAGTCCTTGACCGCCAGTTGGAAGCAATCGCGCTGGCAGAGAAGGATTCCGAGGCCGATGTCTGGGTCATGGCGCCCATGATCTCCACCGCAGAAGAGGCCGCACGCTTTGCCTCCATGTGTGCAGACGCCGGCATCAAAACGCCCGGCGTGATGGTGGAGGTTCCGTCCGCAGCCCTCACGGCGGAAGCGATTCTCCGCGAAGTCGGCTTCGCAAGCCTCGGCACCAACGACCTCACCCAGTACGCCATGGCCGCGGACCGCCAGCTCGGCCCGCTCGCCAACCTCAACACCCCGTGGCAGCCTGCTGTCCTGCGCCTGGTGGGGCTGACGGTGGAAGGATCACGTGCGGAAGGGAACAACAAACCCGTGGGCGTCTGTGGCGAGGCAGCTGCCGACCCCGCCCTCGCCGTCGTCCTGACCGGCCTGGGCGTCAGCACCCTCTCCATGACGGCCCGCTCCCTGGCTGCCGTGGCCGCGGTACTGAAGACCGTCACGCTTGAGGAAGCGCAGCAGCTGGCCAAGCTGGCACTGTCCGCTCCCAGCGCCACGGAAGCGCGGGCGTGGGTTCGGGAGAAGCTGCCCGTCCTGGACGAACTCGGACTCTAGGGCGCGGTCCGGCTGCGCGGCGTCGCCCGTCCTAGGCGGTGACGCCGAAGCCGTCCAGGGCGCGGACCCAGCCGCTGATGGCCTCGGCCGACGCGCCCGGGGCGGTGTGCTGCAGGACGTGGCCCTCCCCGGGGATTTCGGCCATGGTGCCCTGCCGGGCGACTGCGGTGAGGTGTTCGCACCAGGGGCGGCGCGCGATGGGGTCCCTGGCGCCGCGAAGGACCAGGACAGGTTGGCTGACCGCGGCCACCCTTTCCTCCATGGGATAGTCCATCATCACGGGCAGCTCGGTCAGGTACCAGCGCGGGCCGGCCCTGAAGTAATCGCTGAACACGAGGGCATTCGAGGTAAGGCTCTCCCCGAACAGGGCATCGCGCGTGAGTGCCGCCGCCTGCCTGGTGACTGTCTTCCTGGGCGAATCCACCACGGGTCCCATCAGCACGGCGCCAGTCACCCGGCCGGGTTCCCGGAGCGCGAGTTCCACCGCGGACTGCGTCCCCATGGAGTGGCCCACCACTACATAGCTGGAAACTCCGGCCTCAGCCAGGACAGCGCCCACGAAGGCCGCAAAGTCACCGATCTGCAGCTGGCGCGGGGGCCTTGCAGCTTTTCCGAAACCCGGGAGGTCGAAGGTGTAGACGTCCGCTTCCCTGGCCAGTTCGAGATGCAGCCGGGCGAGGTACCGGTGGGACACGCCGATGCCGTGCAGCAGGACGTAGGCGGGCCTGGGCGGGTCGCCTGCGGGCCTTACCGAGGCGTACAGCTTGCCCCGGAGCCCGCCCGCCTCGACGTCCCGGCCGCCACTGAGTTCCATCAGCCGAGCATACCGTCCGGCGCAGGGTGGCCGCCGGTAGGCTGGGCGCATGGCACTGATAGCTCCCCGAATCGCTGACGCACTCCCGTCGGAGGACGCTGAGAAGCTGGGCCGCGCACTCGCGGGCAGCGATGACATCACCGTCTTCGTGGACGGCACGGTCCACCGGTTGCCGCCCCAGGCGAGGGACGCCGTCGTCGATCTCCTGCACCGGTTCAGCCGCGGTGACGCGGTGACGGTCAGCAGCGTGGAGGATATGCTCACCACGTCCAAGGCCGCGGAACTTGCCGGCATCTCGCACACCTACCTGCGCAACATGACGGACCGCGGTGAGATCCCCGTGGAGTACCGCGGCACGCACCGGCGGATCCCGCGGGCCGCCATCATGGCCTGGCTGGAGAGGCAGAAAAAAGCCGAGCTTCGCGAGGCGGGGACGGATTCCGGGGCCGGCGCCTAGATCCTGGGCCTGGCTGCCCAGCGGCGCATCTTCAGCGCGGCGTGCAGCTCCAACCGGGGCATCCCCTTGAGCGGATCCACGCCGAGCAGCTGCCGGATCCGGCCCAGCCTGTTGTAGATGCTGCTGCGGTGCAGGTGCAGCTTGGTGGCCACATCCTGGACGGAGCCGTCATTGTCGTAGAGGAGTTCCAGGACCGGCAAAAGCTCCCCGTTGCGGTCGTGGTCCTCGAGCATGCGGAAGTAGACCGAACCCGAGTCAGCCCAGGCGCTGGCGCCGCCCCCTGCGGATGCGAGGAGCTGGTAGACGCCGGCGGCCCGGCAGTCAACGAGTTCGCCGAGTTGCGGGTCCACGGCTGCGGCCTGGGCCGCCACTTTCGATTGCCGGTACGCCGCGGCGAGCTCCCGCGGACGGCCAAAGCCCTCACTGAGGCCCAGGATGATCCGGTGGACCGGACGGCCGGAGCGCTTGGCGAGTTCCAGCTGGTAATGCACCAGGACCTGCGCGTGGTTCGCCCTGCCGGATAACTCGCGGAACAGGACAACCGAGTGCGTCTCCGTGCCGGCGCTGAACAAGGCGGAGTCCACGCCAATGGTTGCCTGCAGCGCGGCCGACCGGTGGATCAGGGTGGACGCGATAGGGTCCGGGCCCCCGGACCAGCCGTCAGCGTCAAGCACTGTGACCACCTGCCAGGGGCCGCGGCCCTGGACTTCCTTCCAGCCCGCGACGGCGGCCACCGCGTTGGGTTCGCCGGCGCAGGCGGCCAGGAACTCCCGCTCACGCCCGCGCCGGAACTCCGATTCCGCGGTGTTCGAGTCGAGCAGGAGCCCTGACAGCATCTCGAGCTCGTGGTTGACGGCCGGCAGCTGGGTGAGGATCGCCGTCGGACTTTCATCTGCCGAGTCCTGCTGCACCCACAGGTATCCCACCCGGAAACCGCGCACCATCAGCGGAACACAGACGCGGCCCAGCATGCCCAGGTCCTGGTTGGCGGGAACCACCACGGGCCGCACCGCCGTGGCGATGCCATGCGAGAGCTGCCAGGCGCTCACATCCGCCGGGACTTTTTTGCTCAGCAGGAAGTTCACCCGGACCCGGTCTGCGTGGGACTGGTTGGAGCTGTAGGCAAGCAGCACACCGTCCAGGTCCTCGAGCGACAGGCCACGGCCCAGCTTCTGCGCCACCTGCTCAACCAGTTGTTCCACACCCTGCAGCTGCATGCGCCAACACTACTGCCCGGAAGGCCCCCTGAACGAACGGACATGAGGCGACACCTGCCGCCCTGCGGCTCGACAAACGTCGAGCTGGAACCAGTGGGATCCGCGGAATGGCGCGGATCTGATTCCGAGGCCGCCTTGCTTTCATGTCAGCTGGCTCACAACCGGATTTATCGTTGATACACGAAATCCTTCCGCACTTTCCGGCTGACCAGGCCGAGAATATGGAGCCCACGATGATCATCGGCGTCCCCAAAGAAATCAAGAACAACGAGTTCCGGGTGGCCATCACCGCCGCCGGTGTCCACGAGTTCCGCAGCAACGGCCACACCGTGCTGGTAGAGCGCGGCGCGGGGCTGGGCTCCGGCATCACCGATGAGGAATACTCCATCGCCGGCGCCGAGATCGTCAACGAGGCGGACGACGTCTGGGCACGCGCGGACATGGTCATGAAGGTCAAGGAGCCGGTCAAGGCCGAGTACCACCGCTTCCGCAAGGGCCTGATCCTTTTCACCTACCTCCACCTTGCGGCCGAGCCAGAACTCACCCGCGAGCTCATCAACTCCGGCGTCACCGCCATCGCCTACGAAACCGTCCAGGAGGGCCGCACCCTTCCGCTGCTCGCCCCCATGTCCGAAGTTGCGGGCCGGCTTTCCGTGCAGGTGGGCGCATCCTCGCTCATGGCCCCTGCAGGCGGGAAGGGCGTGCTGCTGGGCGGCGTTCCCGGCGTCCGCCCGGCCAAGGTAGTGGTGCTCGGTGCCGGCGTGGCAGGCACCAACGCCGCCGCCATGGCCCTGGGCCTCGGCGCCGACGTCACCATCCTGGACATCAACATCAACCGGCTGCGCGAACTGGACGCCCAGTACCAGGGCCGGCTCAAGACAGTGGCATCCAACAAGTACGAGATCGAAAAGTCCGTGGTGGACGCGGACCTGGTCATCGGCTCCGTCCTGATCCCCGGCGCCAAGGCCCCCAAGCTGGTCACCAACGACCTCGTGGCCCGGATGAAGCCCGGCTCAGTCCTGGTGGACATCGCCGTGGACCAGGGCGGCTGCTTCGAGGACACCCACCCCACCACCCACCAGGAACCCACGTACAAGGTGCACAACACCATCTTCTACTGCGTGGCCAACATGCCCGGCGCGGTGCCGAACACCTCCACCTACGCGCTGACCAACGTCACCCTGCGGCACGCGGTAGCCCTCGCCAACCTGGGCGTCAGGGCTGCCTTCGACCGCGACCCCGCCCTCGCAGCCGGCCTCAACATCGCCGCCGGCCACGTGGCGCACCACTCCGTGTCCGAGGCGCACAACCTGCCCCTCGTAGCGGACTGGCACGAACTGGTTTCGGCGTAATCCGGACTCCGGCCGCAACGGCGCCCATCCCCGCGTGCTGCTCCTTCGTCGCTCTGACGCACGCTTCCGGATGGCCTCCGTTGCGGCCGTTTAACGAACCATCGAAGCCAGTTCCCGTGCTTGTTCTATTAACTTGAGGGACTCGACGGCGTCCTGTGGGTTTACTGGGAGGGGCAGGGCTGATGCTGCGCCGCCGTCGAGGATTTTGTCTGCCAGTTGCCGGTAGAACTCCGGGTAGGCGCCGCGCTCGGTGGGCAGGGCATCCAGGTGGCCGTCGCGCCCCAGGAGCCCAGCCCACTCGGGTGCCTCCTGGCCGTACTCCGCGTCAAGGGGGCTGCCGCCCGCGGCGATATACGGCTCCTGCGGGTCCACCCCGTTCTTAGTGAAGCCGCCGACGGAACCCAGCACGCGGAACCGCGGGCCCTGCTGTGCGCAAAGCATGTTCATGGTGAGGTGGCTGATGACCCCGGACTCATGCCGCAAAACCAGGAACACGTCGTCATCTGCACGCTCGTCGGACCGGCGTGCCTTCAGTTCGGCGTGGATCACTGCGGCCGGGCCGAAGAGCTGGAGGGCCTGGTCGATCAGGTGGCTGCCGAGGTCGAACAGCGTTCCACCGCCGTCGGACGCCGTGGCGTGGGCCTTCCAGGCCTTGGAGATGGCGGGTGACCACCGCTCGAAGCGCGATTCGAACCGGGTCACCTTTCCGAGGGCATCGGCCGCCAAGAGTTTCTGCAGCGTCAGGAAGTCGCCGTCCCAGCGCCGGTTTTGGAAGACCGTCAATACACGGCCCAGTTGTTGGGCCAGTGTGATGAGTTCCCGTCCCTGCCCGCTGGTCACGGCAAAGGGCTTGTCCACCACCACATCCAGGCCCGCCTCCAGTGCTGCCTTGGCCAGAGGGTAATGGGTGGCGGGCGGGGTGCCCAGCACCACCAGGTCCACATCATCGGCGTGTTCAAGGACTGCCTGACCATCCGGCACGGTCTTCACATCCTGGTACTGCGCGGCCGCCGCGGCCTCCCTCCCGGCATTGGACGTAGCGATCATGCTGAGCGAGTAGCGCGGGTCCGCTGCTATCAGGGGCGCGTGGAACACGCTCCCGGACAGCCCGAAACCCACGACGGCGGTGCGGATGGTGCGTGCTGAAGCTTCAGTCCCGGTCATAGTGGCTAGGCTACTCCCCCACATCCGGTGAAAGATGGTTACGGAAAATCACACCTCAAGTGAGAGAGCGTCCTGGAAAATGCCGCACCATGTGGGAGGGCGTGTGGGACGGCGAAGGCCGGCAGGCCCTGGATGTTCCAGAAGCTGCCGGCCCTGCCACGCTGCTGCTATTCAGTTGTGCCCCGCGGGGGCAGGAGGGTTACTTCTTTTCCCAGCCGAGGGCGGTCCAGTCCGGAACCTGGGACAGGCTGCGGAACAGGGACGGGCCGTAGTTGGCCAGTCCGGTGCGGACGAAGGAGATCTGCGGGCCGTTCATGACCACGCCCATGGAGAAGTACTTCGCCATGTGCTCCTTCTCCACTTCCATGGCCGCCTTGTTGCGCTCGGCGTTGTCCTCGATGGACGCCAGGTCGGCGATCTTCTTGTCCAGTTCGGCGTCGCCCAGCTGGTTCTCGTTGGTCTTGGAGTCGTAGTACTGCTTGACGGCTTCCGTTGCGTCCGCACCCACGGTGTAGCCGGAGACGCTCATGTCGAACTCACGTGCACCGAGGACCTTGCCGAAGTCGGCCGAGGCGCGCTGGTCAATGCCTACCTCCATGCCGCCGGCCTGGAGCTGCTGCTGCAGGGTCTGGGTGAAGGCGAGGGTGGTGGGATCGTCACCGAAGTTGCTGATCTTGAAGGCTGCGGGCTTGCCGTCCTTCTCCATGATGCCGTTCGCGTTCTCGGTGTAGCCGGCGTCCGTCAGCACCTTCTTGGCGGCCTCCGGACCGGTTTCCTTCACGGGGTAGTTGTCCTGGTAGTACTCGGAGAACGGCAGGAGCATCATGGAACCGGAGCTGGGCTCTTCCCAGTTCAGGCCGTTGAAGCGCACCTTGCGGAGGGCTTCACGGTCAACCGCGGCGAAGATGGCCTCGCGGACGGCAACATCGGTGATGCGCTGGGCGTTGAGGTTCATGCCGCCGGCGAACAGGCGCTGGCCGCGGCGGACCTCTGAGTTGTTGGTGCCCTCAAGCTGCTTGTACAGGGAGATGGTGTTGGCGGACATGGCGTCGATCTCGCCGTTCTTGAAGGCAGCGATCTGGGCGCTGGTCTCCAGCTGACGGAATACGACGCTCTCCAGCACCGGCTTGTTGCCCCACCACTTCTCGTTGGGAACCAGGGATACCGTCTTGGCGGCAGTGTCGTACTGGTCCAGCTTGAAGGGCCCGGCCATCCATTCGGGGTGCATGTCGCCGTTGAACCCCTCGTTGAAAATTTCAGGAGAGTTGACGGCGGGGTGGATGAGGCCCGTGAAGAGGGAGTCCAGCGGGTAGACCGGCTGGGTCGTCTTGACCACTACTTCCTTGTCGTTGCTGCCGGCTTCCACCGATTCAACGAACTCGTAGTTGCCGGAGCTGACGATGTCGTAGCCTGCATCCGGGCTCTTGAGGATGTTCCAGGTGTTCTGGAAGGCCTTGACGTCGATCGGGGTGCCGTCGTTGTAGGTGGCCTTCTCGTTGACCTTGATGGTGATGGTCTGCTTGCCGTCCTGCACTTCGTTTTCCACAGACTCGCAGAAGTCCTTGTTCGGGGTCACTTCGCCGTCGAACGCAATGTCCCAGCAGCCCCAGGTTCCCGCCTGGTCGATGGGACGGTGCAGCGCGGTGTTGTCTGCGCTGTTGCCGTTGTTGGAGAAGCCATTGAAGTCCGGCCCGATGTTGCCCAGCGGAAGGGTGACCTTGCCGCCCTGTTCAAGATCGGCTGCCGGCTTCTCGTTGATGCTGATGAGCTTGGACAGGTCGCTGCCTGCCTCCTGTCCCTTGGCCGTTTCGGGGCCAGTGGACCCGCCACCGCCGCCGCAGGCCGTCAGCGCCAGAGCCGCGGTGATGGCCGCCGCTCCGCCGATCCTGTTCAGATTCCTCATGGTGTTCCCTTCGTTGGTGCGAGTGGTGGTGCTTGTGATGGGTCGAAGAAATCTAGGGCGCATGGTGGTCCGCCGATTCGTGGACTACCAGCATGTCCTCGTCCAGTTCTCCGTCAGGGAAGAAGCAGGCGAAGCGTTGGTCCAGGGCGGGCAGTGGATCCGCCGCCAGGGTTTGGGCCGCCGGGGAGGGTGCTACATGTTCCAGCGGCGGTTCCAGGGTCAGGCACTTTTCCTGCTTGGCTGCCGGCAACGCTGCAAAGACAGGGCAGCGGGTGGCGAAGTTGCAACCCTTGGGGGTGCCCAGTGGAGACGGCAGGTCGCCCTGGAGGATGATGCGTTCCCGGGTGCGCTCCAGGTGAGGGTCCGGCACGGGGATGGCGGAGAGCAGGGCGCGGGTGTAGGGGTGGCGGGGGTTGTCGAACACCCGGTCCACTTCGCCGATTTCCACGATTTTCCCCAGGTACATCACCGCCACCCGGTTGGAGATGTGCCGGACCACTGAAAGATCGTGCGCCACCAGCAGGTAGCTGAGGCCCAGCTCGGCCCGGAGCTTGTCCAGGAGGTTGATGACGCCGGCCTGCACGGAGACATCCAGGGCCGAGACAGGCTCATCCAGCACTACAAGCTTCGGATTCACGGCCAGTGCGCGGGCTATGCCGATGCGCTGGCGCTGCCCGCCGGAGAACTGGTTGGGGAAGCGGTTCACGTGGTCAGGCTGCAGGCCCACCAGCTTCATCAGTTCCATGATGCGCTTTTTGGTGTCGGCCTTGTTCATGCCCGCGTTCTCCAGCGGTTCGGCAAGGACTTCATACACGGTGAACCGGGGATCGAGCGCGCCGGTCGGATCCTGGAACACCATCTGGAGCTCCCGGCGCATCGCGCTCCTGGTCTTGCCATCGGCGGCCTGCTTGTTGCTGATCCCGCCGATCACCACCTCGCCGTCCTGGTCCTTGTGGAACTCCATGATTTCCAGCAGGGTGGTGGTCTTGCCTGATCCCGACTCGCCCACGATGGAAAAGCATTCCCCTTCGCGGATATCGAAGCTCAGCCCGTCCACGGCTTTGACGGTGCCGATGCGGCGCTTCAGCAGTGCGCCCTTGTTGAGCGGGAAGTGCTTGCGGACATCCTTCAGCTGGAGGACGGTGGAGCGCTCCTCCCGCGGGATAGCATCGAAGCGGGATACCGGCACCGGCGGAGCGGCGAAGACGTCATGGACATCAACGTCGCCGCCCAGCGAACCGGATTTGATGCAGGCGGCGCGGTGGGCGGCCGGCCCCGCAACCGGCGCCAGCGCCGGTTCACCCTCCAGGCACGCGTCCGAGGCGAGCGGGCAACGGGGGGCGAAGGAGCAGCCGGTGGGCGTGTGGATCAGGTTCGGCGGCATACCCTCGATGGGAACCAAGGACGACTTCTCCGCTACGTCAACGCGCGGAACGGCGCCGAGCAGGCCCATGGTGTACGGCATCCGCGGGTTGTAATATATGTCATCCACCGCCCCGGTCTCCACCGGCCTGCCCGCGTACATCACCATGATGTCGTCCGCCATGCCCGCCACAACGCCGAGGTCGTGCGTGATCATCACGACGGCGGCTCCGGTCTCCTCCTGCGCCGTATGGAGCACCTCCAGCACCTGCGCCTGGATGGTGACGTCCAGCGCCGTCGTCGGCTCATCTGCGATGAGGACCCGCGGGTTGTTGGCGATGGCAATGGCAATCATCACGCGCTGTCGCATGCCGCCGGAGAACTCGTGCGGGAAAGCCCTGAGCCGTTCCTTGGGGCTGGGGATGCCCACCATGGCGAGAAGTTGGACGGCGCGGGCTTCTTTCGCCTGCTTGCTCATGGTGGGGTTGTGGATGGTCAGCGCTTCGATGATCTGGTTGCCCACGGTGTAGACCGGCGTCAGCGAGGACAGCGGGTCCTGGAAGACCATGGCCAGCTCATTGCCGCGGTACTCGCACATGGCCTTGTCGCTGAGTCCCAGCAGTTCCTTGCCCTTGAGCCGTACGGAGCCGGAGACCTCCGCCGTGGTGGGCAGGAGGCCCATGATGGCAAGGGACGTGACCGATTTGCCGGAGCCTGATTCGCCCACGATGCCGAGTGTTTTTCCGGGCATAAGGTCAAAGTCGACACCCCGGACTGCATGAACCACACCGTTTTCGGTGTTGAAGCGTACGTTCAGGTCCCGGACGGACAGGATTGCGTCCGCCGGGGCGTGAAGGTCGGCGACGTGCAGGCGCTCCACTGCTGGCTGGGGCTGTTCAACCGGTCCGGCGGCAATTTCGCTGCTCATGAGGCGTTCCCCTTAACACGGGCTTTCAGGGCGGTGCGCTTTTTGGCGCTGCCGGAGGAGCTGGAGCTTGGATCGAAGGCGTCGCGCAGTCCGTCGTTCATCATGGCCAGTGAGCCGGTGAGCAGGAACATAACAGTCAACGGCACCCAGAACATCCAGGGGAAGGTCTGCACCTGGGATGTGGCTCCGCCGATCAGCACGCCGAGGCTCACATCCGGAACCTTGATACCGATGCCGATGAAGGAGAAGGCGACTTCCGCGAGGATGGCACCGGTGACTCCACGGGTGATGTCCAGGACCAGGAGCGACCCGATGTTGGGCACGAGGTGGCGCCACACGATCCTGCGCGCCGGGACACCCATGTACTGGGCGGCCTTGACGAAGTCCCGCTGCATCAGGGACATGGAGAGGGACCGGATGAGCCTTGCTGTTCCCATCCAGCTGAAGACGAGCAGCACAATGATCAGCAGCAGCCAGGACGGCAGGTCCCGCCTGAGTCCTTCGCCTCCGCCGCTGGTGGCCACAGCCACCACCAGGAGGGCCGGCATCATGATGAGCGCTTCGAGGATGAAGAGCATCACCTTGTCCACCTTGCCGCCGAAGTAGGCCATGGTGCACCCGTAGACGGCGGCGACGAGGACTGACACCAGCCCGACGATCAGTCCGATCAGGATGGAGATCCGGGTGCCTTCCACCGTCATTGCGTAGAGGTCGATTCCGGCCTGGGAGGTGCCCAGGTAGTGTTCGGCCGACGGCGGCATGCCGATGTTGAAGGGATCGATGGTTTGCTTGTCCCACTGGGTGAAGTACCCGCCCACGAAGGAGAAAACGGTCAGGGTGAGGAAGATGGCAAGCCCTGCCACGGCTGTCTTGTTCCGCATGAAGCGGCGGAAGATGATGGTGTTCTTACCGATGACGACGTCGGCGCTCTCCAGGTGGGCGTCCTGCGCGACGGCGGCGGGGTCTACTGCGTTGAGGTTGGTCACGGTTACTGCACCCGCACTCTCGGGTCAACAACGGTGGTGGCGAAATCCGCCAGAATGGCTCCCAGGGCGAAGATGACGGAACCGTAGGCCAGCGTGGCCGTGGCGGCGTTGACGTCCTGGAGTGAGATGGCGTCGATACTCCACGAACCCACCCCGGGCCAGGCGAAGATTTTCTCCGCGAAGAAGCCGCCGGCAAAGATTGCCGGGATGGTGAAGGCGATGCTCTGGGCCACCGGAATGAATGAGACCCGCAGCGCATGGCGGGAGATCGCCTGGTTGCGGGTGAGCCCCTTGGCGCGGGCAGTCCGGACAAAGTCGGCGTTGACGTTGTCCAGGAGGTACTGGCGCTGGGCAATCTGGTAGGACCCCCAGCCCACCAGCGTGATGGCAACCGTGGGGACGGCGTAGTGCGCCAGCATGTCGATGAACTGGGCCCAGCCCGGTTCCATCCCCGGGGTGGAGATACCGGTGACAAAGAAGATGCGTTCGCCCACGGTCTCGTTGATGTTGATGGCACCCAACTGCACCAGGAAGTATGCAATAGGGGCTGGCACGATGTACGCAAGGTAGCTGTACGAGGTGATGACGCGGTCCTGGAACTTGTACTGCCGGGCGGCGGAATAGACGCCGAGGGCAACTCCGATCACCAGGGTCAGGATGATGGAAGCCAGGAAAAGGCGGGTGGAGATCCAGACGCGGTCCCCGAACTCCGCGTTGATGTAGGCGCCGTTGGGGCTGCGGCCCCAGTCCCAGCGCGTGAGGATCGCAGTAAGCCATTCGACATAGCGTTCCCAGGGGCTGAGATCAGGGTCCAGGCCCTTCAGGCGCATCGAGTTTGCCACCTGCTCCGGGGTGGGACGGGGAATCCGTTCCTGTTCCAGCAGCGCGGGCTTGAGGGAACTGACCGCAAGGAAATATCCCGCTGACGTTGTCAGGAAGATCATGAAGACGTACGTGATGCCGCGCTTGGCGAGGTACCTGAGCATGCGGGAGCTACTTCTGGATCATCGCCGCCGGCAGCTGGACGGTCAGACACCGCGTCATCCGCAGGCGGGCCAGGCTGTTGGGCAAATCAACAATCACGTGCTGGATCCTTCCGTTTTCCCCGGATCAGCGGGGGGTTGCGCCGCCTAACCGGGTCCTTGCCAGCGGGTAGCTGGCGTCCCGCAGCCTTTCAGGCTTAGTCCTTGTGGACTATGTCGCGGGTCACATTCCAGAGGAAACTATCACAAGCCGGAACCGAAAATGCGGGCCAATGCCCCGAAAGTTACCCGCCCGTATCAGATCGTTATGAATAGTTCTGTGAAGTTGGTGTGACTGGACACACATTCGGCCTGTGGCCTACTCTACGCGCCGCGGACCACTCGTGTGACAAGATCCCGCCAGGAAGCGGTAAGCCTGTCAGGCGAGATCCCGTGGACTTTGACAAGGCTTAGCAGCCGCTCCGGATCGAGGGTGGCCGCCAGGGACCCGGCCATCAGCCAGGGGTCAGGCCCAAAGCCTTCTTCCCGCAGGAGGATCTCGATATGGCGGTGCCACAGGACGGCGGCGGGGGCTTCAAAACGCCGGCGCGAGGCATGCTCGGCGGCCAGCACCAGGTCCCCGAACTCCATGACGTAGGAGATCCGCTCCACCCCGAAGGCGATGAGGCGTTCCAGCCCGGACGCGCCGGGGCCCAGCGGTGGCGGCCCGAACATGAACCGGGACTGGAAGTCGGCCTCGGACTCGCTCAGCAGCGTCAGCATCAGCCCTGCCCGGCTGCCGAACCGGCGGAAGACCGTGCCCTTGCCCACCCCGGCATGCTCGGCCAGCCGGTCCATGGTCAGGCCCTCCGCCCCGCAGTCAGCGATTAGCTCCCGGGCAGCCGCAAGCAGGCGCTCCCGGTTCCGTGCGGCGTCCCGGCGTTCCGCAGCCGCCCCCGCCGGCAGGCCGGGCCGCGGTGGGATGGAACTCACATCCGACATTCCAGACCTCGGGAATAATAAGCGGACCGCAGTCCGTTTAGATGGGTGAAGGCACTGACAAGCCTCAGCTTAGACCGGCCCGCGACCCTCCCGCGGACCCAGACCCCAGGAGTTCCCATGACTAAGAGCACCGTCCTCACCCTCGTCGGCAGCCTCCGCGCCGAGTCCACCAACCAGAAGCTGGCCGAAGCCATCCAGCTGAACGCACCGGAACAGGTTGACGTGGTGATCCACGGGAACCTGGGCAACATCCCGTTCTACAACGAGGACATCGACGTCGAAGGCCAGGTACCCGAGGCAGCGGCAGCCCTGCGTGCCGCGGCGAATGCGGCAGACACGCTGCTGCTCGTCACTCCTGAGCACAACGGAACCGTGCCTGCCGCACTGAAGAACGCCATCGACTGGCTGTCCCGCCCCTTCGGTGCCGGCGCCCTCGCAGGCAAGCCCACCGCCGTCGTCGGCACCGCGTTCGGCCAGTACGGCGGGGTCTGGGCCCAGGACGAGGCCCGCAAGGCAGCAGGCATCGCCGGCGCGCGGATCCTCGAGGACGTCAAGCTCGCCGTGCCGGGATCCATGGTCCGCTTCGCTGAGGTCCACCCGAAAGACGACGCAGACGTGGTAGAGCAGATCAAGGGCGTGTTCGACGCACTCACCGCTTCCCAGCCCGCGGCCTAACCAAGGTCTCAGGTACCCGGCGCCGCCAATGCGCCGGGTACCGCTTTTTAAGCCCGACCGGCCAGCTGATCCAGCCGTCCGGCCGCACCAGCGCGGCTCTGGCTGCCGCACCCGATCGTTGCTACCGTGACCGCATGAGTCCGTCAAAGACCCCGGCCGAGATCCTCACCATCGCCGGGACCGAGGTCCGCATCTCAAGTCCGGACAAGGTGCTGTTCCCCGAACCCGGGCTGACGAAGCTCGACCTGGTGGAGTACTACCTGGCCGTAGCCGACGGTGCACTCCGCGGCGCCGCGGGCCGGCCGATGGTCCTCAAGCGCTTCCCCAAGGGCATTGATGCGGAGCCGTTTTTCCAGAAACGCGTGCCCGAAAACCACCCGGACTTCATCGACACCGCCACCCTGCACTACGCGTCAGGGACGTCAGCGGAGGAAGCCGTCATCCGGGACGCCGCCGGCCTGGCTTGGGTGGTGAACCTCGGCTGCCTCGACCTGAACCCCCACCCCGTGCGCGCAGAGGACCTGGAACACCCCGACGAACTCCGGGTGGACCTTGATCCGATGCCGGGCGTGGACTGGTCCCGGATCGTGGACGCCGCCCTTGTGGCGCGGGACGTGCTCGACGACGTCGGCCTGGTGGGGTGGCCGAAGACCAGCGGCTCGCGCGGGCTTCACATCCTGGTGCGGATCGCGCCGCAATGGACCTACCGGGAGGTCCGGCTCGCCGCCGAAACCCTTGCCCGCGAGGTGGAGAACCGCGCGCCCGGCCTTGCCACCGCACGGTGGTGGAAGGAGGAGCGCGGCGAGAGCGTGTTCGTGGACTTCAACCAGAACGCAAAGGACCGCACCGTGGCATCCGCGTACTCAGTGCGGCCACTGCCCGACGCCAGGGTTTCCACCCCCCTGACCTGGGACGAGGTCCGGACCGCCATGCCGGACCAGTTCACGGTGCTCACGGTGCCCCGGCGCTTCGCGGACATGGGCGACCCGCACGCCGGCATTGATGACGCGGCGGGCACCCTGGATGGACTCCTGGCACTGGCAGCAGAGCTCGGTCCCGCCGAAAAGCCACCGCGCAGCGGTGACAGCTCCGGCCGCCGGCAGTCCGTGATGCCGCTCATCGAAGTTGCCCGGACCAGGACAAAACCCGAAGCGCAGGCCGCCCTCAACGAATGGAAATCCCGGCACGCGGACCTAGTCCCGGCCCTGCATCCGGCCGATGTGCTGGTGGACGGGATGCGCGGATCGAGCTCGCTCTGGTACCGGGTGCGGGTGAACCTGCAGCACGTCCCCGAGGCAGAGCGGCCGCCTCAGGAGGAACTCATTGCCGATTACGACCCCTGGGCGGGCAAGGAGTGGCCGGGCCGGCCAACGTCCTGACAGCGGGGCCGGCTCGGGTCCGGCAGCCGGCGCTCCCGTGATCAACTCTTGTCCCAACCGGTACCGTCCCGGCATTACCGGGCCGGGACGCCAGCCGTAACGTTAATCCACCAAACCAGAACGGGATTGCGGTGGAGGCATGCGGGCACCGAGTGCAGGAAAGCGCAGGGCAGGGCTTCGGACGGCAGCAGCAGCCAGCCTGGTGCTTCCGCTATGGCTCGGCGGCTGCGTGGCAGAGGCACCCCTGGAGTCCACGCCCGCACCGTCCGCTCCGCTTGCCATCAGCAGAAGCACACCGGCCGCTCCACAGCCGCAGGATCCTGCCCGCACGGGGACTGCCGCTCCCCCTGCCCGGTCCCTGGACCAGGCATCGGCCGGCGTCTCTGCCGGGGCCGGCGGGCCAAGCGCCCCGGCAACAGGTTTCTCCGCGCCAGGTACCCCGGGGCCGGGCACCCCGGTTCCCGGCAGCTCAGCTCCGCCGGACCCTGGCGACGCTGCGGTGCTGCGGGCTTCCGACCGGCCTGGTCCCACCAGCAGCCCGGCCGCGGCGCCTACGGTGACGGCGTACTACGTGCTCCTGGACGACGGCGGCAGGAACGGTGTGCGTTTTGGGTGCAACGACAGCCTGGTGGGCATCTCCCATGAAACTTCCGTTGCCGGGGAGGCCCTTCCTGCCGCGGTCGGTGCACTGCTGGACTCAAAAAGCAGTCCGGCTGCGGGGACGCACGAACCGGAGCTCTACAACTCCCTCGCCAGTTCGCGCCTGAAGTTCCTCTCGGGCAGCTTTGACGGGACCACGGTCACGGTCTACCTGGCCGGAACCCTCCGCCCCGGCGGAGTGTGCGACCTCCCCCGCCTGGAAGCACAGCTCACGCAGACAGCAGTGGCCGCCGTCGGTGCCATCAGGGCGGAAATCTACGTCAATGGCCACACGCTCGCGGAAGTACTGGGACTCGATTAGCGGGCGCGGGCGGAAGCGTACAGCTGTGGCGTATATATAAACAGGTGTTGCTTTTAGGGCAACACCTCGCTGTATCCTGAGGGTGTGAGCCACGAAACACTCGACGCGGCAGCAGGGACGCTGCCAGCAGAAGCCATTGATGCCATCGAGCGGGCGGCGACCTCCGCGCACCGCCACGAAGAACTCTTCTCGGAGCGGGCCGCAAACATCCGGCAGTCGGCAGTGCGGGACGTCTTCGACATCTCCATGCGGCCGGGACTCGTCTCGCTCGCCGGCGGAAGCCCCTACCTGCAGTCCCTCCCGCTGGACCGCCTTGCCGCCACAGCCGCGAAGATCATTGCGGAGGACGGCCTCACCGCCCTGCAGTACGGCAGCGGGCAGGGGTCGGCGGAACTCCGCACGCAGATCTGCGACGTGATGGCCGCGGAAGGCATCACGGACGCTCTGCCGCAGAATGTGGTCATCACAGCCGGTTCGCAGTCCGCCCAGGACGTGGCCACGAAGGTCTTCTGCAACCCCGGCGATGTCGTCCTGGTGGAGGACCCCACGTACGTGGGCGCACTCAACACCTTCGAGGCGTACCAGGTCCAGGTGGAGACCGTGGAGATGGACGCCGCAGGCCTGGTGCCCGAGCAGCTGGAGGCACGGATTGCCGCCCTTCAACTGGCCGGCAAGAACATCAAGTTCCTGTACACCATCCCCAACTTCAACAACCCTTCGGGAATTACGTTGGCGGCGGACCGGCGCCAGAAGATCGTAGATATATGCCGCAATGCGAATATTCTAGTGGTGGAGGACAACCCCTACGGACTGCTCCGCTTCAGCGGTGAACCGCTGGCACCGCTGCGGGCGGCAAACCCGGACGACGTCATCTATATGGGGTCCTTCTCCAAGATCTTCGCCCCGGGCCTCCGGATCGGCTGGGCGCTGGTCCCGGAGCACCTCCAGCGCCGCTACTACCTGGCAGCCGAAGCCGTGACGCTCTGCCCGCCGGCCTTCAACCAAATGCTGGTCTCGGCCTATCTCCGCGACTACGACTGGAAGGCCCAGATCGAAACATACCGCGGGCTGTACGCCGAGCGCTGCAGCGCACTGCTGGCAGCCCTGGAGGAACACATGCCGGCGGGGACCACGTGGACGCGTCCGGAAGGCGGCTTCTTCGTGTGGGTGACGCTCCCCGAGGGTGTGGACACGTATCCCCTGCTGCGCAAGGCGATTGACGCTGGCGTCGTGTTTATCCCGGGAGCCGCGTTCACGCCGTCGGACGAGCCTTCCAACAAGCTGCGCCTCGCCTTCAGCGCCGTGCCGCCCGAGGCCATTGCCGAAGGGGTACGCCGCCTGGCGCCGGTGCTTCAGCAAGCCATCGCCGCGCTGTAGCCTTGGCGTGACCAGCGCCACAGAAACCAAGCAAAGGAGCACACATGAGCGGAATCATCGTTGTAGGGGTTGACGGCAGCGCAACTGCCAAGAAGGCAGCCGAATCGGCCCGCGGCCTCGCAGCAGCCCTTGGCGCCTCGCTCCACGTGGTGTCGGCCTTCGACAGCGACCGCACCGAGGTGTTCGGCAGCGGCAGCGACCGGTGGATCGTGTCCGACGCCGATGCAGCGGAGCATGTGGCGCGGACGGTTGCGGAATCCCTTGGCAGGGACATAAAGGTCACCTACTCCGCCGCCCGCGGCAGGCCGGCCGACGCCCTCATCAAGGAAGCCCTGAGGATGGACGCCCGGATCATCGTGGTGGGGAACCGCAGGATGCACGGCATCGGGCGCGTGCTTGGCAGCGTCGCCAACAGCGTGGCCCACAACGCGCCCTGCGACGTCTACATCGCCAACACCTACGACGCCGAATAGCAGGATTTTACGGACACCATGCGGGGGCACGCCCCGCATGGTGTCCGTTCTCACGCCCGAAAACGCGTTCCCGGCTTCAACCCGGCGATAAAATTGAAGAAGCCCCCAAAGGTGCGGACACCCAGCATCCACCACCATCAAGGGGCCCCAGTGATAACACTCCAGCGCCGCCAGCTTGCCGGCCACGACATCCTCCTCGCCCGCCATGGCAATCACATCTGCTCCATGCGCGTTGACCGCAGCAACGACCGCGTGGTGGCTTTACTGGATGATGGCAGCGTGGACAGCGCCCCCAACCTGATCGCACCGGGGATCAAGCTCCCCGAGACGGTGGGCAGCGTGCTGCGGGAGGACTGGAAGCTCCTGACGGCCTGGGGCGGCATGGCAGCGGCCATGGCTGTCCTCATGACAGGCGCTGCCGTGGCCCTGGGTACCACCACGGATCCGGCCACCCTTGAGATGCTGACCGCCTACACCGCCTACTGAGGCCGGCTAAGCCACCATCCGGCCCTGCAGGATCCACCAGATCCCGGCCATCACCACGCCGCCGAACAGCGAACCGGCGATCACCTGGGCCACAGTGTGGGCGCGAAGCACCACCCTGGACCAGCCGACAGCGGGCACCAGGAACAACAACGGAAGCCACGCCGGCCCCAGCACGAGTACGCAGATCACTGCCGCGGAGGACATTGCCGCTGCGTGCCCGCTGATCTTCCAGAACGGGCTTACTCCCGCGAGCACCACAACGCCCGCCACCACGGCGAGGACCATCACCACCACACTTTGCGGGGCACCCGCTGCCCCCAGCACCAGGAGCCCGGCCAGGATGGAGGCCAGCGCCATCAGCAGCACTGGGGCCCGTTGCCGGCGGTCGCTGACGTGGTGGTCAGTGACCTTGCCCCGCCTCACCAGCATCAGCAGCAGCAACAGCGGAAGCACGCAGACAAACAGGGCCGCCAGCGCACCGTATCCCACGGTTCCGGGAAAGCCCGGCTGCGTAATGGGACTGAGCAGCAGCTGGATGCTGACCACCACGGGCGGCTGGAATACCTCCGTCAGCCACCGCGCGGCCCTGTTCTTCACCTGGAGGGTGCTGCCGTTGATTGCCAGTGTCCTGTCCTAGTCGAGGAGGAGCGCAGGCTCCTCCAGGATGGCGGCGACGTCGGCCATGAAGCGGGCGGACAGGTCGCCGTCCACCACGCGGTGGTCAAACGATCCGCCCAGGGTGGTGATCCAGCGCGGGATGACTTCCCCGTCAAGGACCCACGGCTTCTGCTTGATGGTTCCGAAGGCCACGATGGCAACCTCGCCGGGGTTGATGATGGGTGTGCCGGTGTCGATCCCTAGCGCTCCGATGTTGGTGATGGTAAGCGTGCCGCCCTGCATTTCGGCGGGCTTCGTCTTGCCGGACCGGGCCGTGACGGCGAGGTTGTTGAGCGCCAGTGCCAGTTCCTTCAGGGAAAGGTCCTGGGCGTTCTTGATGTTGGGCACCATCAGCCCGCGCGGTGTGGCGGCCGCGATTCCCAGGTTCATGTAGTGCTTGACCTGGATCTCGGCGCCGTCCGTCCCGTCGGCGTTGTCCACCCACGTGGCATTGACGCTGGGGTTCCGGGCGGCCGCCCAGATCACTGCCTTGGCCAGGATGAGCAGCGGGGAAACCTTGATGCCCTCGAAGTCCCGTGACGACTTGAGCCTCTTGACGAACTCCATGGTGCGGCTGGCGTCCACATCAACGAAGATGCTGACGTGCGGTGCCGCGAACGCGGAATCCACCATGGCCTTTGCCGTGGCCTTGCGGACGCCCTTGACGGGAATGCGCTCGATGCGCTGGTCCTGGGGCTTGCCCGCCTTGCCCCAAAACCCGTCAGCCTTGTCCAGCTCCGCGTCCCGCTGGGCCTGGTAGCTCACCAGGTCCTCACGGGTCACCTCGCCGCGGGATCCTGTGGCCACCACGTCCGCCAAATCGATGCCCAGGTCCCGGGCGATCTTGCGGACAGGAGGCTTTGCGAGCACGCGGTTGACCAGCCCGGTGATGGTGCCGCCCAGGGTGGGGCGGTTGTCGACGTCGGCTGCCGGACTTATTGCCGGGCCCGGGTCCTGCGTCACTTCGGCCGGCGAATGGGGCTGGACGGGCTCCACTTCAGGGGCATTGGGCGACAGGGCGGAGGCGGGGGACGTCTTCCGCGGCCGGCGTTTGACGGCGTCGGCCTTGGGGCCGGAGCCCACGAGGGGCCCGCCGGCAAGGGCACTTTCCGTGGCCTGCGCACTGTCTGCTGCGCCGCCGTCGGACGCTGGAAGCTTGCCGTAGAGGGGCTGCGCGGGCGCCTCAGGCGCGCGGACATCCGCCGGGGTGGGGTCTCCGGAGACGTCGTCGCTGACGCTGATGATGGCAGTGCCGACGTCGATGGTCACCCCTTCCGGGACCAGCAGTTCGGTGACGGTCCCGGCGAAGGGCGAGGGAAGTTCCACGAGGGATTTGGCCGTTTCGATCTCGCAGAGGACGTCATTGATGGCGACGGCGTCGCCCGGCTTGACCTTCCAGGAGACGATTTCCGCCTCGGTGAGCCCTTCGCCGACGTCAGGCAGGTTGAACTTGTTGAGAGTCATGGTGTCCTCGGTTGGGAAGCCTCAGTAGGAAAGGGCGCGGTCCAGCGCCTCCAGGATGCGGTCGATGTCCGGAAGGTAGTCTTCCTCCACCTTGGCAACCGGGTAGGGCATGTGGAAGCCGCCCACCCGGATGACCGGCGCCTCAAGCGAGTGGAAGGCCCGCTCACTGATCCGGGCAGCGATCTCACCGCCGATTCCGCCGAAGGTGGGAGCCTCATGGGCCACCACCAGCCGCCCGGTTTTCTGCACCGAGGCTGTGACGGTGTCGAAGTCCAGCGGGGAGATGGACCGCAGGTCGATCACCTCCACGCTCCGGCCGTCCTCCTCCGCGGCGTTCGCGGCCGCCAGCGCAACCGGCACCAGTGGGCCGTACGCCACGACGGTGGCGTCCGTCCCCTCGCGGAGGACGTGCGCCTTGAAGGGATCCCCTGCCCGGCCCGGCGCGGCCGTGTCCACCTCACCCTTGAGCCAATAGCGGCGCTTGGGCTCGAAAATGATCACCGGATCCTGGCATTCCACCGCCTGCTGGACCATCCAGTACGCGTCATGCGCGTTGGAAGGGGTGATGATGCGCAGCCCGGCAGTGTGGGCGAACAGCGCCTCCGGGGATTCGGAGTGGTGCTCAACGGAACCGATGCCGCCGCCATAGGGGATGCGGATAACTACCGGGACGGTGAGGTTGCCGTTGCTGCGGGCGTGCATCTTGGCCAGCTGCGTGGTGATCTGGTTGAAGCCGGGGAAGACAAATCCGTCGAACTGGATTTCGCAGACCGGCCGGTAGCCTCGGAGCGCAAGGCCAATGGCGGTTCCGATGATCCCTGATTCAGCCAGCGGCGTGTCCACCACGCGGTCAGGCCCGAACTCGCCGATCAGGCCGTCCGTGACGCGGTAGACGCCGCCCAGCGGCCCAATGTCTTCCCCCATCAGCAGGGACTTTGGATTGCTGGAGAGTGTTTCACGCAGGCCCTCGTTGATGGCCTTGGCGATGGTCATGGTGGTCATCAGTGGCCTGCCTTTGCTGCGGGCTGTCCGGAAGATTCGGCCGGCTGGTCTCCGCCTTCGAACCCTGCAGTGTATTCCTCAAACCATGCGAGCTCCTCCGCCACCAGGGGATGCGCTTCGGCGTAGGTGTTGGCGAAGGCGGAGCGGATGTCCAGGGTTTCAAGGTCATGGGTGGTGCGGCGGACGTACGCGGCGAGTTCATCGCCGTCGGCCTTCACTTTGGCGAAGAACGCGTCGTCGGCGAGGCCTTCGTTGCGCAGGTACTTTTCAACGCGGGCCAGGGGGTCCTTTGCCCGCCACGCATCTTCTTCGGCGGACTGGCGGTACTTGGTGGGGTCGTCCGCGGTGGTGTGGGCGCCCACGCGGTAGGTGAAGGCCTCGATCAGGACCGGGCCCTTGCCCTGGCGTGCGTGTTCCAGTGCCCACTCGGTGACGGCATGGACGGCGATGACGTCGTTGCCGTCCACCCTGATCCCCGGGAAGCCGTAGCCTTTGGCGCGGTTGGACAGCGGCACGCGGGTCTGGACGTTGGTGGGGACGGAGATGGCCCAGTGGTTGTTCTGGCAGAAGAACACCACGGGCGCGTTGTAGGAGGAGGCGAAGACCATTGACTCGTGGACGTCGCCCTCGGAGCTGGCCCCGTCGCCGAAGTAGGCGATGACGGCGGCTTCCCCACTGCTGCCCTGCGCTGCCGCCAGTTTCTGGTCGCGCTGGATTCCCATCGCATAGCCGACGGCATGGAGTGTCTGGGCGGCCAGGACCAGGGTGTAGAGGTGGAAGTTCGTGTCCTTGGGGTTCCAGCCGCCGTTCGACACTCCGCGGAACTGCCGGAGGAGTTCGGCAAGGTCCACATTGCGGGTGTAGGCGACGCCGTGCTCACGGTAGGTGGGGAAGATGTAGTCCTGCGGCCGGCTGGCCCTGCCGGAGCCGATCTGCGCGGCTTCCTGGCCGGTCAGCGGGACCCAGAGCGCAAGCTGGCCCTGCCGCTGCAGCGCAGTAGCTTCCACGTCGAAGCGCCGGATGGCGGCCATGTCCGCGTAGAGGCCGCGAAGAATCTCCGGGGTAACCTTCTCCGCGTACTCGGAGAAGACGGGGTCGAAACCCAGCTTTCCGTCGGGGCCCAGGAGTTGGACCATCTGCGCGGGCGGCTCGCCCATGACCGCTTCGGCATCGGCCTCACGCTGGTCGTCTACCGCTGTTCCGTCGAACTCGGTGGCAGGCAGATGTGTGCCCATACCGTCTCCTCGCTTGCCGCATGCGGATGCAGTGCAATGTCGCTGGGATATATGCCTCAAGAGGAATCGATTCCCGGCGCGGCATATATTTTGCTTTACTGATCCTAACTTTATCTTCAGTAGGTACGCGCCGAGCTACTTGTTAAGCGCTAGGAACCCCGTGGCGCGTTTGTATAGTTCGCACACAGCTGGAGGAATCTGGAGTTAGCCTCCGCCTCGCCGATGCTCACCCGTACCCCTTCGCCGGGGAACGCCCGGACTGACAGCGCCTGGGCGCCCGCAAGTTCAGCAAATCCGGTACTGTGTTCGCCCAGGTCCAGCCACACGAAGTTTCCCTGCGCATCAGGAACAGCCCAGCCAAGGCTCCGCAGCCCGGCCGTGACACGCTCGCGTTCGTCCACCAGGCTTTGTACCCTTTCTACAACCTGGGAGTAGTTCTGCAGCGAAACAATCGCGGCCTTCTCGGCAATCTGGGAAACGGCAAAGGGTGTGGCTGCAACCCTGAGGTGCTGCGTCAGCGCAGGGTTGGACACACTGTAGCCAACCCTGAGCCCTGCCAGACCGTGTGCCTTCGAGAACGTCCGCAGCACCACCACGTTGGGATATCTGCGGTACAGGGCAATGCCGTCCACGGCACCTTCAGCCCTGACGAATTCCTGGTAGGCCTCATCGATCACCACCACCACGTGGGGTGGGACGCGCCTCATGAAATCCTCTGTTTCGGCGGTGCCCAGGACGGGTCCGGTGGGATTGTTGGGCGTGCACAGGAGGACCATTTTGGTCCGGGCGGTTATGGCTGCCGCCATGGCCTCGAGGTCATGCCTGCCGTCGGCAGTGACGGAAACGCGCACGCTTTCGGCTCCGGAGAGTCCCACGCTTATGGGATACGCCTCGAAGGAGCGCCAGGCGTAGACCACTTCGTCCGGCGTCCCGTCGTCGTTCCGTCCGGCAAACGTGGCCAGCAACTGGTTCAGTGCGCCCAGGCTGCCCGCACCGGTGACAATGTCCTCGGCAGGCACGCCCAGGAAGCCGGACAACTCCGCACGCAGCCTGCTGCTGAGCGGATCGGGGTAGCGGTTGAAGTCTGTCTGGTGCGCTATGGCTTCAAGGACGGCGGGAAGCGGCGGCAGCGGATTTTCATTGGAGGACAGCTTGTAGCTGGCCAGCCCGTCGACGGCGGCGGGTGGCTTCCCAGCGGCATAGCGGGGCAGGCCGGCCACCACGGGACGGGGCTGGACACCACCCCTGAGGGTCTCAGAAGACGTCATGCAGACCAGCCTACTTCCCACGCTGCAGGAGGGAAGCAGGCTGGTCGCACGCTGTTGGCCTAGGTGCCGGACGCTGGTGCGGTGCTGTCCGCCCTGGTGCCTGCCAGCTGCGGCGCCCAGCCATCTGCGCCGCGCAGGTAAGCCTCCAGCGTGTACTCACCGGCCAGAGCCGGGTCGAGCTGGGGCCGGGTGGGAGTGACCCGGGATCCCGGCCCGTTGTTGTTGAGTTCATGGAAGCGCGCTTCCCGCCAGGAGAACCCGCTCATGTCCGTCCATGGCGCGCCGGAAATGTGGGCACCCAGCCAGGAGTCCCTGATGAGCACCTGGGCAATCGCCTCCACGTCGCCGCCCGGGTGCCAGGGGCGGCCCAGATGGACCGTGCCGGCCGCGGCATCCGAGACGAACCGGCAGCCGGTGAACAGGTAGCCGTGCTTGATCTGGATGTTGAGGCTGCCGGCTGACACGTAGCCGTTGTTGCTTTCAGACCCCCGGTCCAAGGACCGGATCTCGCAGCCGGAAAACACCGCTGTTCCACGGCCAAAGACGAAATCCACATCCCCTTCCACGTAGCAGTCGCTGAAGAAGAACCGTGACTGCACGCCCCGGGAGGGTGAATCAACCAGCAGGGTGTCCTGGTTTCCCAGGCACCGGACATTGCGCAGGACAGCACGGTCTCCTGTCAGGAAGAGCGCCACCGCCTGCCGGTTCTTCATCTCATGGTTGGCGGCTTCGTCGAAGTCGTTGCTGAATGTGAGGTTCGCCGCCGTGAAGTCCGGACCGTCAATCCGCACACTGGCGCTTCCGCCCGTGCCATAAGGTCCGGTGCCGTCGGGTTTCGGAGTGCCGGAGGCGTTGTTGTAGACCAGCACAACATCCTCCGCCCTCTCCCCCAGACCGATGAACGAGATCCTGGGCTTGTTGGCCGGCACTCTGATGAGTTCCCGGTAGGTTCCGGGAGCGATGCGTATCTGGGTGCGGCGGGTGCTTCCGGCTGGTACGGCGTCCACGGCCGCCTGCACCGTCCGGAATGCGGATCCTGCCCCGACCTCCAGGACCACGGGCTTGTCGACTGGACGTTCGCTGGGCCAGTGGATTCCGCCCAGGGGGTCCAGTTGGGCATCAACGTACTGGAAGTATCCCGGCGGGACTGCCTGCTGCGCCTGCAGCTCCGAGGCCACCAGCCGGGCCACGGCAAGGGCGCCTTCCGCCTGGAAGTGGGTGTTATCCGCCACGCCCTCCGGGTATTGCGGATATTGGCCGGGTGACGCGTAGAGGAAGTGCGACTTTGTCCCTTCTGCGCCGAGCTTCTGCCACAGGTCCTTGGAGGAGGCGGTGAGATCCACAAGGGGCGTCCCCGTCGCGGCGGCAAGTTCCCGAACAGCCTGGGGGTAGGCGCCGTGCGAATCCTGGGCAACGCCGAGGGCGCTGAACCGGCGGCGTTCCACAGGCGTGACCAGCACGGCCTTCGCACCGCGGGCCCTGGCACTGTCGAGGTACTTCTGCAGGTATTCCTTGAACGTGGTCTGGGGGTCGGTACCCCTGGCCGGGTCCTGGACTTTTTCGTCATTGTGCCCGAAGGAGATCAGCAGGTAATCCCCCGGCTGGAGCATGGCCGCGACCTCATCGAGGAGGCCGGCGTCGGCGAAACTCTTTGACGAAGCCCCGGACCACGCGTAGTCGAACACCCCTGCCTGCGGCCCCAGCAGCAGGGGGAGCGCCTGGCCCCAGCCTGCGCGGGGCCGTTCCGACTGCTGGTAGGCGGACGAGGTTGAGTCCCCCACCACGAATATCACCGGGTGGGTCCGGCCCTGAGTGGGCGCGTTGACGGGGCGGACGGCGGCCTGCGAGCGCGCAGCGCCTGGTCCGGAGAGTCCCGCCGCGGCGGTTGCTGCTCCTGCTGCAACAGCAGCCAGGATGGAACGGCGGCTGGGTTTAAGGCGGCGCATCATTTGGCCTCCCCTGCGGTAAAGACGGGCCCGACGGCGTCCGCGAGGAGGGCGGGAACGGCCTCAGCGGCGTTCACATGGGTCCGCAGTGCCGGTGTCCAGCTGTCGTCAGCGCCCAGCTGCCGGTCCGCCGGAGCTTCCGCGTTGTAGGCTGCCCGGAGATCGACGATTTTGCCGTTGACAGCATTTCCGGTGGTGGCGATGACCTTTCCCTTGAAATATGCGATGAGCGAGGCGGCGGGGGTATCCGCAGGAATCGTGAAGGCGTTGGCCTCGGCGTAGAGGTGCGATTCCACACCTGCACCGAAGGTGTATCCGTAGGGGACCCCGGAGTCCGCGGAGGTCTTGAAGTGGTTGTTATAGACGTCAACCTGGCCGTACCGGACCCGGGGTGCGCGTTGGCCTACGTTCTCGAACACGTTGTGGTGGATCGTTACGCGCAGCTTTCCCACATCTCCCCTGCTGGTGGAGTCCGTGGATCCGATGAGCAGGAGCTTGTCGTGGTCCGAGAACCGGTTGTAGGACATGGTGACGAGGTCCGAGCCGTTGGTGACGTCGACCGCTCCGTCGTGGACCTGGTAGGGCCGGCCAAAGTAGGTGGGCTGGGCGCTGTCCAGGTTGGGGGCGTCGGTGAAGTGGGAATGGTCAACCCAGACGCGGGTGGAACCGTTGATGATCTGCAGCAGGTCATACTCGCTGTTCCAGTTGCCGGTGGCGCCGTCGGTGGGATCCCAAGCCGGGAAGCAGTCTGCGGCATCGCGCACGGTAAGGTTCCGGAAAATCACGTTTTCGGCGCGGTTGATCCGCAGTGCTGCACCCGTGATGCTGCTGTCCGGGCCTGCGCCCACGATGGTGGTGTTGCTCGGGATGTCCCAGCGGATGGTGGCAGCCTGTTGTGCCGCTGCTGCGCGCCGCGCAGTTTCCTGGGCACCCTCTGGTTCCCTGGTTGTTCCGTACCGGGCGGGATCGAAGTCGTAGAGGTACTGCGCAAGGGAGTAGCCGGTGCCACTGGCATAGTCTTCGCAGCTGAGCGGAGAGCCGCTCGCGTCCATGTTGGCCGCGATATCCCCGTGGACCCGGATGATCTTGGGGTCTGTACCGCCGCTGGCAAGAGTAGCCAGGAGTTCGTTCTTGCTGGAAACGTCGTACACGCGGTCAGCGCCGGCGGCGGACCCGCCTGTGGTGCCGGCACCAGCCGCCGCCCAGCCGTCGTTTTCAGGCAGTACCTGGCGTTCAAGCGGCTGCCGGGCCGTCTGGGCTGTTGGGTCCGCCTGCGGCGCGGGCGTTGCGAACGCGGGGACGGGTGCTGCGAGCAGTGAAACGGCAATGGCCGCCACCACAGACACGGGTGGTAGGAGCTTCTTGTGACGCATGATCTCTCTTCCTCCATTGGAATGAACCACGCTTCGGCGCAGGCGACGGCCTGCACGTCGGAAAGCGATTTCTCTACTATGAGAAACCGTTTTCTGATTGTCAAGGCTTAAGTCGAGACTTGACAAGATTCATTGCCCGCATGTCATACCGCCAAGGTAAACGTGTGACATCCGCCGAAAGCGGCAGCCTGCGCCGGGCCGGCTGCCCAAGGGAACCGTCTCCTGCACCTATCTCACAGGCAGGTGTGAAAGCATGGGCGCATGCTTTCTTTCATTGGCCGGGTCCTCATCAACGGGTTGGCGCTGTGGATTGCAAGCTGGATCCTTCCCGGGCTGGAAATCTCCACCTCGGCAACAACAGACGCGGTAGCCCAGACGGGTGTCTCGCAGGGAACGGACGTGGCCGGAACGGCTTTGGCGTATGTATTTATCGGCCTGATTTTTGGTTTGGTGAATGCCTTCATCCGCCCGCTGGTGAGCTTCCTGTCCCTTCCGATCACCATCCTCACGCTGGGCCTCTTCACCATCGTCATCAGTGCCGCCATGCTGTACCTGACCTCCTGGATCAGCAGTTTCACGCCGGTGCACTTCACCATCGATTCGTTCTTCTGGACGGCCGTGTTCGCTGCCATCATCATCACCCTGATCTCGCTTGTGGCCGGCCGGATTACCGGAGTCCGCCGCTAGCTGTACTCAGCTGGCAGGCAGGCCTACCGCCCGCCATGTCCGCGCTCCTGCCTGTGGGGATCAGCGGCTGGGAGATGAGGGGCGGCGGTCTTCGCCCTCGACAGGGAAAACCGCGTGGCTTTCGCGGTGCCGCCGACGCCCAGGATGGCGCCCAGCGCCGCAGTGGATTGCACCAGCGAGGGGTCGCTGCTTGCTGCAACCAGCCGGGCACCGTGTTGGTAACTGTGTAGCTGGTGGCCAGGGCCAATGCCTACGTCCTCCCCTGTCTGAACGTACAAGTCATTGGTCATGGTGACCGTGACTTGGTTTCTGGTGTCCCGGTTGGGTGCGCCATCGGCCCCGGGGACCCAGTCCGTCCGGTGCTCCAGGTGGAGGCTGGTGACGTCCGGCTTCGACGCGATGTGGGCAACGGGCGAGCCCGCGGTCAAAACGTACTGCAAGTTGTACTCACTAATGAAGTCCTCGCTTGCTGCCAAGTTCATGGCGTGGATACCTCCTTGGCTGTAACCAACTCCCACCACGGGATCGCCCCTTCTGGCGCCGGCCGCTTGAAGCGCGTCCCGGACTGCCTTGTTGACGCTTTCTGAGTTGTCTCCTACGCCTTCGACTATTCCGCTCAGGTCAAAGGGATTTGTGCCCCCCGGTGGGGCGTGCAGTTGGGTTCCAGGAATCACCACCACGTAGGCCCTACGTCCGCCGTTATCGACTTCGATAACTCCGATATATCCGGTGCCGCGTTCATCAATGACCCGGACACGTTCCAGCAGGCCCGACGGGGAAGGATCCAGGACAATCGGAACACTCTCTTCCTTCGTGACTTCCACCGGGCGAGGCCTTATCGCTGGAATCACGACGTCCGCCAGGGTCTTGAGGAGGGGAGAGACGAACGCGGCATTGCCGAGGATGTTCTCGGCGGCGCTGCGGTTGAGAAACCCTGTCCTCCAGAAATCCGCATGGCGGTCCAGCTCACCTGCGGTGTCCGGAATTCCGAGGGCGCGCGCAGTCGCTGCCCACGCCTCCGCCACCTCGTACTCCTGCCTGCATGCCCGGACCTGGCTGCTGATGTGCTGGAGTTCGGTCCGCACGGCCTGGAGGCTCCGCCCTGACTCGCCCACCGCGCTCATGGCCATGGTCCCGGTCCACCGGGGCAGGTCCTGGAACGGAATGAGCTCTTCCCAGATGCGGCGGGCCTCGGCCTCGATCCCGGCAAGCTTTCCCGCCAGGGCATCCACTTTTTCCGCACCGGCGGCAAGCTCCTCCAGCTGGAAGCTGATGCCGCCCACACCGCCCCGGATTTCGAGGGGACCGTCCTGCGCCGGGCCGGTGAGCCGAATGGGGCCGCCGGCGCCGGACGGCGTGGCCTCGGCCATCTAGAACCTGCCGCCGTAGGAGCATCCGGCAACCAGGGTCTCCCGGCTGTGCCGTTCCACGGCAGCCCTGGCTTCCCTCAATGATTCGAGGGAGCGCCGCAGGGACGCCGCCTGCAGAGCCACGGTGTCCCGGTAGGCCCGCCCTGCCGGCGACTCCCACTGCAGCAGCTGGATGTCCCTGAATCCTGCAAGCACCTCCTCTCCCCGAACCACGCAGGCCGCCACGCGGGCAGCCAACTGGTCCACCTGGGCAACACGGTGCAAGTTGGCCCGCAGGTCCGCCCCTGCCGGCTCACTGCTCACCCTCCCACCCCACGGACGCCCTGCACCGCCACCACAAGTCCCGTTCCCATCCCGCAGCTGCCCCTTCCATGCCGCCCCCTCTTCCTTACCCCGACGCTACGAAAGAACTTCCCCGGGCTGTAGGGCCGCCGTCGGCTATGTGGACAAGTAACGTGGAGGGCCGCCGCTTAAGGGGCCGCCGGAGTTCGTGAAAGAATCAGCACATGCCTGAAACTGCCGCCACAGCTGACACCCGTACGCCCTCAGGACGCCTGGCCCTTGCCGCGTCCCCGGAAAAGATCGCGCTCGGCCCGCTGGACGGCCGCTACCAGTCAGCTGTCGCGCCCCTGGTGGACTACCTCTCCGAAGCGGCTCTCAACCGTGACCGCGTGGCTGTGGAAGTTGAATGGTTGATCCACCTCACCAGCAACAACGTCCTTCCGGGGGCGGGGCCGCTGAACGCCGCGCAGCAGGACCAGCTGCGGGCCATCGTCACCGAGTTCGACGCCTCATCCGTCACTGAGCTCGCCGACATCGAAGCCGTCACGGTCCACGACGTCAAGGCCGTGGAGTACTACATCGGCCGCCGCCTGCCGGCCATCGGCATTGAAAACCTGACCGCCATGGTCCACTTCGGCTGCACCTCCGAGGACATCAACAACCTCTCGTACGCGCTGGGCGTCAAGGGCGCTGTGGAGGACGTGTGGCTGCCGGCCGCCCGCTCGCTGGTAGCCCAGATCGGCGCAATGGCCGAGGACAACCGCGCGGTCCCCATGCTGTCCCGCACCCACGGCCAGCCCGCCACGCCCACCACGCTGGGCAAGGAACTCGCGGTCATCGCGCACCGGCTCAACCGCCAGCTGGACCGGATCGCCCGCACTGAGTACCTCGGCAAGATCAACGGCGCCACCGGCACCTACGCCGCCCACGTGGCGTCCGTTCCGGGCGCTGACTGGCAGGAGGTGTCCAAGTCTTTCGTGGAGGGGCTGGGGCTGACCTGGAACCCGCTCACCACCCAGATCGAGAGCCACGACTGGCAGGCAGAGCTTTACGCCGACGTCGCCCGCTTCAACCGGATCCTGCACAACGTCTGCACGGACATCTGGAGCTACATCTCGATCGGCTACTTCGCACAGATCCCGGTTGCGGGCGCCACCGGCTCCTCCACCATGCCGCACAAGGTGAACCCGATCCGGTTCGAGAACGCCGAGGCCAACCTGGAGATTTCCTCGGGCCTGCTGGACGTCCTCGGCTCCACCTTGGTGACGTCCCGCTGGCAGCGCGACCTCACCGACTCCTCCAGCCAGCGCAACATCGGCGTGGCATTCGGCCACTCACTGCTGGCAATCTCCAACGTTGCCAAGGGCCTGGAGCGCCTGGACGTGGCTGAGGATGTGCTGGCCGGAGACCTGGACACCAACTGGGAAGTCCTGGGTGAAGCCATCCAGATGGTCATGCGCGCAGAGGCGATTGCCGGCGTCGAAGGCATGGAAAACCCTTACGAGCGCCTCAAGGACCTCACCCGCGGCCAGCGGGTGGACGCGGCCCGGATGCACGAATTCGTGCAAAGCCTCGGCCTGTCAGCTGAAGCCGAAGCCCGGCTGCTGGCGCTGACGCCCGGCAAGTACACCGGCATCGCGGACCAGCTGGTGGACCACCTTAAGTAACTCCCGCTGCAGTACCGCGGGCGGTACGGCAGTGAAGTACGACGGCGGCGCCGGGCTCCCAAGGGGCCCGGCGCCTTGTGGTGCGGGTCATTCGACCGTGCCGGGAGTGCGAAACTGGAAGCATGAAGTTGCTGCTCATCCGCCACGGACAAACACCCGGTAACGTGCTCGGCCAGCTGGACACTGAGCACCCGGGGCCCGGCCTCACAGAATTAGGCGAACGCCAGGCCGAGGCAATGGCCCGCTCGCTGGCGAACGAACCCATCGGCGCCCTCTATGCGTCCACGCTGATCAGGACCCAGATCACCGCCGCACCGCTGGGCCGGGTGCACAGCCTGGAGGTGGAGGTGCTGGACGGCCTGCACGAGATCGAAGCCGGGTCCCTGGAAAAGCTGACGGACGAGGAGTCCCACAAGCGCTACATGGGAACGGTCTTCTCCTGGGCGGCGGGGGACCTGGACCGGAGGATGCCGGCCGGCCCCGACGGCCATACCTTCTTTGAGCGGTTTGACGCCGCTATCCACCGGGTGGTGGAGCGGGCGCTCGACCAGCAGCATGAGGCGGCGGCCGTCGTAAGCCACGGCGCGGCCATCCGGACCTGGGCGGGACGCCGGGCCGAGGATGCGGACCATGAGTTCGCGGCACGGCATGTGCTGGCCAATACCGGGATCGTGGCGCTGGAGGGCGACCCGGACCGCGGCTGGAAACTGCTCCACTGGGACGGCAGCCCGGTGGGCGGACTCGCCCTGGCTGATCCAACCGCGGAGGACCCCACCGGGCAGGACACCGCCGGGGCTTAGGTCAGCTGCCGGATCCGGCGGGCGGGAAAAACCGCCATCCTGCGGCAGCTGCTGGTGGCGTCGCCGACGGGTACGGGCATGAGCCGCGCGGCCATGCCGGCGGCCTCCGGCGCCGTCGGCCGTTCCGCACTGTCCATGGCAGTCAGGGACCGGAGGAAGGAAGACCACCCGGGGCCCAGGGAGTCCGGCACCTGGGGACTGCGAAGTGTCCTGGCCACGAGCGACTCGATGGCCGTCCCGGGAAACGCCTTGGATCCTGTGAGGAGCTCCAGGAGGACCAAACCCATCGCGTAGACGTCCCAGGAAGGACGGACGGGACCGCCCGAGGCCTGCTCCGGGCTCATGTAGTGCACAGTTCCCGATGAGACACCTGGTTCCGCAGGTGAACCGGCGGCCGCGACGATGCCGAAATCGACAATGCGCACAGGGCTCCGCCGCAGCCCGCTCAGCATCAGGTTGGCGGGTTTGATGTCCCGGTGGACCAGCCCTTCACCATGAAGGTGGCCCAGGCCTTCGAAGAGCCCCCGCGCCCAGCCGGCAATGACGTCCGGGTGGTGCCGGCCGGTGCGGGCAGCCTCCGAGAGGCTCGGGCCGAGGGCCAGCTCCTCCACCAGGAACGGCCGCCCCGCCAGCGGTGTTCCGCCGGGGACAACGCCCAGTCCGATGAACCTGACAATTGAGGGGTGCCGGAGGGCTGCCAGCACCGCGGCCTCGTTGCTGATCCTCTCGAAGTGCTTCGCGGAATCGTCCACGGCCACCTTGACGGCAACATCCGGCCCGCCCTCAAGGTCGGCGGCCCGGAAAACCTGCGCCAGGGTGCCACGGCCCAGGAGGTCCTTGAGCTGGTAGCGGCTTGCCACGACGGGTCCGCCGAGTGCGAGTGCGCCAGCCGGCTGCCGGTGCGCCGGGGACGGAATGCTCATGCGGAGAGGGCTGCGGAGTGCGGCATATCCAGCACAGCGGCACCGATCTTGGCCCCGGCCTGGGATCCGCGGGCGTACGGGGACCGGATCCAGGCGTCCAGCTGGAAGCCGCAACCGCAGCGCCACACGGGCGGAAGCTGGACGGCACCGCCGTCCTCAGGTTCAAACGAATAGCCGACGGCGGCCGGCCCCACGGCGGGCGTGACGAGGTCCATGGCGGTTCCACAATGGAAGGCACCGCCGCTGCCCGTGCCGCCCGACGGCCACGGTGCACTGAAGGCTGGGTCGGTTGCAGGGGAATCCAAGGGCAAAAGCTCAGTAAAGGTAACCAACAGGCTCACGACTCCGGCTGTAAATGTTCGGGATTATTCGTAAGCATACATATTGCTAGTCCATCTAGCTAGTCAGCCTAGTTACTTTTTTCGTCATGGTGCGATTTCTGGAGCGCTTCGGTCATCCGGCTCAGGAATTCCACCACCACCCGGGCCTCATCCGCCGAGAGTCCCTCGGCTACCGCCATCATTTCCCGGTGCATGTTGCCAAGGGTCACCCGCACCTCCCTGTCGGACTCGACGGTGGGGACCACAATAACGGAGCGCCTGTCGGTGGGGTGGGCCTCGCGGCGGACATGCCCGCTGGCCACGAGCCGGTCAATAAGGGATGTGGTGGAAGCGCTGGTGATGCCGAGGAACTGGCTGATGTCCTTGGGTACCACCGACTTTCCGGAGGCCTGGACGCGCAGCAGGTAGCGGAGGGCCAGGATGTCTGTCTCACCCATGCCCATGGAGTCACGGGTGGAGCGGCGCACCGCAGTTTCAGCGGTCCGGTAGTCCCGCAGGGACTTCAACACCGCGGCGCTGTAATCCAACTGACCGTCCGGCCCGTACCAATAACCGGACCCCTCATTACCCGTAGAACGCATGCAATCATATTAGACCAGCTGATAACTAGACGGCCAAGTAAGTTGCGGAGGCGAGCCCTGATGCGTTATCCGGGAACTAACCGGCAGGAAACACCGGCGTAACCGCCTTCTCATAGCCTAGGTTTGCATAACCCTTCGGCGAAGCGAGGCAGAATGCAGACCAACCCGCGGTTGAACATCAGGCAGGTGCCCTGGTCAAACCCCGTAGGCGCCGACCTGCGGCGTGCGCAGCAGGCCGAACTCGACGCCCGCTTCGGTACACCTGACCACGAACCTGGCCCGCCGCCGTCGAGCGCGGACTGTGCCGTGTTCCTGGTGGCCTATGACAAAGGCTCGGGCCAGCCCGTGGGCTGCGGCGGCCTGCGGATGATCGACGCCACCACCGCCGAGATCAAGCGGCTGTACGTCATCCCGTACACCCGCGGCTCAGGCGTGGCCAGCTCGATCCTGGCGGCCCTCGAGGCAGAAGCGTTCAGGCTTGGATACACGCGCATCAAGGCCGAAGCGGGATCTGCCCAGCCGGACGGCCGGAACTTTTACGAAAACTCGGGCTTTGAGGCCGTTCCCAACTTTGGCCCCTACATTGGGGTGGCACACTCCTACTGCTACGCGAAGAGCATCAATGCCCGCAGCGCCGCCCAGACTGCCATGGCCTAGGCCGGCGACCGGCATTCGGGGCGGGCTTTGTCACAGTGGGTGCGGCCGCAGCGCCTCGGCTAACCTCGGCCTATGGAAACAGCAGACATCACCTTCCGCACCCGCAAGTGGGTCCGGCCCGAGGACCTGAACGCAAACGGGACGCTGTTCGGAGGGAGCCTGCTGAAGTGGATCGATGAGGAAGCGGCCATCTACGCGATCCTCCAGCTGGGCAACGGCCGCGCCGTCACCAAGTACATCTCGGAGATCAACTTCGTAAGCTCCGCGGTGCAGGGCGACCTGATCGAGATGGGGCTGACTGCCACGCGCTTCGGCCGGACGTCCCTGACCATGCGCGCCGAGGTCCGCAACATGATCACCCGCCAGAGCATCCTCACCATCGAGGAAATCGTCTTCGTGAACCTCAGCCCATCGGGCCGGCCGGAGCCGCACGGCTACACGGAAATCACCTACGACCGGGACAGGATCCCCACCCACCATCTGACTGAGACGCACAGCGGAGACGCACAGTAACCGCTGACGCTGTCAGCACTGACCCAAGTCAGAGCTGACGTTTTACCGCCTGTTTACCCGCACACCCCCGACCGTTCCTTTGACTGGACCAGAGTAACCAGCCGGGCTGTTTATCGAATCGATAGCCATAACAGCCGTGAATTTCGCCTGCCCGGCGTTAGGCTTGCCGGACATGCTCCGATTCCAGTCCAGAAATGAGTCCAGATCGTGCGTACATTGAAGACTTTGGTTGCCGCCGCCGTCGCCGTCACCCTCCTTGCCGGATGCGGCGGAGGTGAAGCATCGCCCGGGGCCTCGGGTGATGCCTCCTCAGCCCCGGCCGGCGGCTCCGGGGACACCCTGGTGGTTTACACCAACTCCAACGGTGAGGGCCGCGGGGAATGGTGGACCGCCAAGGCCGCCGAGTCCGGCTTCAAGATCGAGATAGTCGGCGCGGGTGGCGCGGACGCCACCAACAAGCTGATCGCGGAGAAGAACAACCCGATCGCCGACGTCGCTTTCGGGCTCAACAACATGTACTTCTCGCAGATCCAGGCCGAGGACGCCCTGGAGGCGTATGAACCGTCGTGGGCGGGCGAGGTGGACAAGGAACTGGGCGACGGCGAAACGTACTGGCCGCTGGTCAAGCAGGCCATCCTCCTCGGCTACAACTCGGACAAGATCTCCGCGGACAACGCGCCGCAGGACTGGACCGACCTGTGGACCAAGGACGAGTTCAAGGACCGCTACGAACGGGTAACCGGCCTGGGTACGGCCACGGCGCAGCTGGTCTTCGCCGGAATCCTCAGCCGTTACCAGGACGACTCCGGCGACCTTGGCGTCTCGGACGAAGGCTGGGAGCAGGTGGAGCAGTACTTCCAGAACGGCAGCCCCGCCGTTGCGAAGACAGACCTCTTTGCCCGGATCGCGTCCGGTGAAGTGGACATGGGCCAGATGCCGTCCTCGATCATCGCCGAACGCGAAAAGTCCTTCAACGTCAACGTGGAAACAGTGATCCCGTCCGTTGGCGTCCCGCTGGCCGTGGAACAGATCGCGCTGGTAAAGGGCACGGAGAAGAAGGAACAGGCGCAGAAGTTCATCGACTGGTTCGGCAGCGCCGAGGTCCAGGGCGAGTTTGCCCAGCAGTTCAACGCAATGCCGGTCAACAAGGAAGCCGAAGCCCAAGCCAATCCCGAGGTAGTGGACTTCTTCGCGGACCTCAAGCAGCAGGACATCGACTGGGACTTCGTGCAGGAGAACATGGGCGCCTGGGTGGAAAAGATCGAACTCGAGTACATGACGTAACCCGGCCCCGTCCACCCCTTTTCGCTTCATCAGACAGGTTTGCCATGATCCGCTTGGACAACATCGAAGTTTCCTTTGGTGATTTCACCGCCATCCCGAATCTTGACCTGCACGTGCTTCCGGGGGAGTTCTTCACCCTCCTGGGGCCGTCCGGCTGCGGGAAGACGACGGCGTTGCGCACCTTGGCAGGGTTCATCCAGCCCTCCAAAGGAACGGTGCGGGTGGATGGCAAGGACGTCACCCAGCTCCCCAGCGACAAGAGGCAGGTGGGCATGGTGTTCCAGAACTATGCCCTCTTCCCCAGCATGAGCGTGTGGGAAAACATCGCTTTCGGGCTGCGGGTCCGGAAGGAGAAACCTGCGGACAGCGACCGCCTGGTGCGGGACATTGCCCGGCGGGTGGAGCTCAGCGATGAGCAGCTGTCCAAGAACGTCGCTGAGCTGTCCGGCGGGCAACAGCAGCGCGTGGCGGTGGCGCGGGCCCTGGTGCTGCGGCCCAAAATCCTCTTGCTGGACGAGCCGTTGTCCAACCTGGACGCCAAGCTGCGCCACCAGCTCCGCCAGCAGCTCAAGGACCTGCAGAGCGAATTCGGGATCACCACGGTGTACGTCACCCATGACCAGGACGAGGCCCTAGCCATGAGCGACCGGGTAGCCGTGTTCAACAAGGGCGTGGTGGAGCAGGTGGGGACGCCGCAGGAGATCTACGACCATTCGGCCACCGAATTCGTCTGCAACTTCATCGGGGACAGCTCGGCCCTGACGCCGGAGTTCGTGGCGGAGCTGAACCGGCTCTCAGGTGCGGGGCTTAGCCCTGACGCCAATTCCTACCTCCGGGTGGAAAAGGCCTCCTTGAGCCCCGCGCCTGAAGGAGGCGCCGCCGTCGGACTTCCCGGCACGGTGGTATCACGCACCTACCACGGCCTGCACAGCCGGTACGTGGTGCGGAGCCACGGCGCTGACATCCGCCTCCTGGTGAGGGAAGAAGGCGGCGCCCACCACGAACCAGGCACCGAAGCCACTGTCTACCTTCAGCCCGCACACGTTCTGCAGTACCACCCGGACACAGGCGCCGCCCTTCGGCAGCGGGACCCGGCAGCAGTCCTGCCATGAGCAGCACGGCGGTACGCGCCATGGTCCGCTCCCCCTTCGTGCTGATCGTGGGGGCGGTCCTGACCTGGTTCATCGCGGCATTCCTGGTCTGGCCCAACATCAACGTGCTGATCGCAACGTTCTTCCCGGACGGCAGCTTCTCCGGGCGGGCCGCGGAGAAGCTCTTCTCGTCCCAGCGAGCCATGAAGGCGCTGGGCAACAGCTTCCTGCTGGCGGTGGCCCTGTCCATCACGGTGAACCTGGTGGGTGTGTTCATTGTCCTGGTGACGCACTACTTCCGGATCCGCGGTTCCAGGATCCTGTTCCTGGGTTACGCGTCCACTTTCATCTACGGCGGCATCGTCCTGGCTGCCGGGTACAAGTTCATCTACGGGGACAAGGGAATTGTCACGTCCCTGCTGGTCAAGATGTTTCCCGGCATGGACCCGGCGTGGTTCTCCGGTTTCTTCGCCGTCCTGGTGGTAATGACGTTCGCCACCACCACCAACCACATGCTGTTCGTTGCCAATGCCCTCAAAGGCGTTGACTACCAGACCATTGAAGCTGCCCGGAACCTGGGGGCCTCCACGTGGACCATCCTGCGGCGGATCGTGCTGCCCATGCTCAAGCCGACGCTGTTCGCCGTCACCATCCTGTCCTTCCTGACCGGGCTCGGTGCCCTGAGCGCTCCGCAGGTGCTCGGCGGGCGCGACTTCCAGACCATTACCCCGATGATCCTGACGTTCACCAACAGCCCCACCTCGCGGGACCTCGCGGCGCTGCTGGCCGTGATCCTGGGCCTGGCCACCATCCTGATGCTCGCCGTGATGTCCCGGCTGGAAAAGGGCGGCACCTACTTTTCGGTGTCCAAGGTGTCCTCGGCGCTGCAGAAGCAGGACATCACAAACCCTGTGGCCAACGTGGTGGTCCACGCGGTGGCTTACCTGCTGTTTGCCGTGTACACGCTGCCGGTGGTGCTGATTGTGCTGTACTCCTTTGCCGATGGCGCCGCGATCCAGACGGGCGAGCTGGCATTCGGCAGCCTCACGCTCGAGAACTATGAGCGGGTCCTGACCCAGCCGTCCGGGCTGCGGCCGTTCACCGTGAGCGTGGTGTACAGCGCCCTGGCGGCAGTGATCGCTGTGGGCGGGCTGCTGTTTGTGGCCCGGCTGCTGCAGAAGTACAAGAACTGGGTGGCCTCAGTCTTCGAATACCTGCTCCACATTCCGTGGATCCTGCCGTCCGCGCTCCTGGCTTTGGGCCTCATCATCAGCTACGACCACCCCAACCCCCTGGTGGGCGGGGCAGTCCTGACCGGGACCACCGTGATCCTGCTGATCGCTTTCGTCACGGTCAAAATTCCGTTCACGCTGCGCATGCTCAAGGCGTCCTTCGCCTCGGTCAACTCCTCGCTGGAGGAGGCGGCGGCCATCATGGGTGCTAAAACCCTGTACGTGTTCCGACGGATCCTGCTGCCCTTGGTGCTCCCGGCCGCTGCCGCGATTACGGCGCTGAATTTCAACAGCCTGCTGGACGACTACGACACCGCTATCTTCCTGGCGCATCCCCTGGTCCAGCCGCTGGGCCTGGTCATCAAAGCCAACACAGACGGCGCGGAGGGCGTCGACGGAGTCGCCAATACGTTCGTTTACACCGTGCTGCTGATGGTCATCACCGGTGTTACCATGTATCTCGTTTATGGCCGCTCCAGCAGGGAGAAGTCCCGGAAGAAGCGGCTGCCGGCCGTTCCGCCGGCCTCCCAGGTTCCCGGTTCGGGAATTCCGGGAACGCCGGTTTCCGGGGAGGACGCCGCGCAGCCTGCAGCTCCCGTCCGCTGATCAGCCGGCGGAACCGCTGACGACGGCGGCGCGGCCGTTCCGCCGTCGGGCCAGCTTGAGGAGGCCATCACGCAGGGGCTGGGCGCCGTCCGCGAGGGCGAGGCGCCCCATTGCCGAGGATGCCAGGCTGAGGGCGCGGGTCCTTGGCCGCCGCTGCCGGTCGTAGGCATGCAGTGCCTGGGCTTCTGGCAGCGTGTTGAGGAGGTCGGCCAGCGTTACGGCATCCACCAGCGACTCGCAGGCGCCGCGCCCCAGGGTGGGCATCATGGCGTGAGCGGCGTCGCCGATGAGCACGGTCCGCCCGCGGACGTAGGAGCCAAGACGCGGAACTGTCCAGAGCCGCTGGACCAGGCATGCGTCGGGTGTGGCTGCGGCCAGCGTGCGGCGGATGGCGGGCGCGTGGCCGGCGTAGCGCTCCCGGGCGTATTCCAGGGCTGATGCTGCGTCAATTCCGTACGGGCCCATCGCGGACCGGTAGCTGGCCCACCAGAAGGACCCTCCCCGGGCGGCAGCCATGCCGAACAGGTCGCCGCGGCCCCAGTACTCGCCCACCTCGTCCTGGCTGACCGGAGCAGGCAGGGTCCCGCGGAGGGCGAGGTACGGGGTGAGGCGGGCATCCGTTCCGGCGCCCCAGACTTCCCGCCGGACTGCGCTGTGCACGCCGTCAGCGCCGACCACCAGGCTGCCGTCGTCGTGAAGTGACCGCACGTTGCTGGTGATCCGGCGGACGGTTCCCGGGACGGCACCGTCCATCAACCGCAGCAGGTCAACCCGTGAAATGCCGAACATCTCCCCCGCGTTTACGGTGATCCAGGGCTCCCCCTGGGCGTTACGTACCGATCCGCTGCCGATCACCGGACTGACCGCCCGCGCCTCTTCAAGGATCCCCAGCCGCGCCAGTGCACGTTGGGCATTGGGCCACATCCCCAGTGCGTTGCCCACGGCCGGCAGCCCGGGCCGCTTCTCGTACACCGTCACCTGGAACCGGCTGTGGTCCAGGCTCGCGGCCAGCGCCAGGCCGGCAATGCCGCCGCCAACAATCGAGATTGTTTCCATGCAGGTAATTTTACTACTTTTGTAGTAATGTGAAAGGGGTCAATTACACTGGGCGCATGCCTGACCGCCGGACCCAACTCTTAGATGCCGCCCTGGCTGTTGTGGCGGACAAGGGCATGAAAGGCCTCACCCACCGGGCTGTCGACGCCGCTGCGCAGTTGGCCCAGGGGACAACCTCCAACTACTTCCGCAACCGCGCCGCCCTGGTGGAAGCGGTGCTGGACCGCCTGGAGCAACTGGACGGGGCACTCCTGCAGGACCAGGGGACGGCCGGTCCGCCACGGACCATCGAGGAACTTGCGGGCCAACTGGCTGCCCTGATGCTGGCACTGGCCGGCGAAAATGCGGCCCTGACCCGCGCCCGGCTGGCCCTCTCCCTGGATAGGCCGGAAGCGGTGACGGCAGGGCATTTTCGGCTGGTGGGCGGACTGGAACAGGCCCTCACCGCTTTAGGGGTGTCCGATGCGGCTGCCCGGGCACGGGACCTTGCAGACTACGGCGACGGCGTGCTGCTCCACCTGCTCACAGTCAGGCGGGACGCGCCGCCCGATGCTGCAGCCATCGCCGCCGCAGTCCGTCGGCTGCTCGCCCCCTAAGCTGCCTCCCGGCGTCGTACCTCCCCGGAGTTTTTGTCCAGATATGCAGGGTGGAAGGCCGCCGAAGCCTGCATATCTGGACAATAACCCTGCCCGTCAGACGTGGCCCGGCCAGCCGGTGTAGGCCTCCGCCAGGTAGGCCATGCCGTGCCTGGATGACACTACGGAGTTCAGCTCCCCGAGCTGGCGCGCCCGGGAGAAGTCGTCCGCCTCGGCCGGGGTGTGCAGCATGGTGGTCATCCAGTAGGAAAACTGCTGTGCTTTCCACACCCTCTCCAGGGCGCGGCCGCTGAAGGAGTCCAGGAGGTGGTCCGAGCCGGAGTTGTAATGGGTGTCCAGCCCCTCGAAGAGCATCTTGACGTCGTGGATGGCGAGGTTGAGGCCTTTGGCGCCGGTGGGCGGGACCGTGTGGGCGGCGTCGCCGGCGAGGAACAGGTTGCCGTGGCGCATGGGCGTATGCACGAAGCTGCGGAACGGCAAGACCATCTTGTCGATGACCGGACCCTCCTTGAGCTCAAAACCGTTGCCGTTGACCCGGCTGCGGAACTCCGCCCAGATCCGGTCATCGTCCCACTCCGCGACGTTTTCCTTGGGATCACACTGGAAGTACATGCGCTGGACGGTTTCGGTCCGCTGGCTGATCAGGGCAAAGCCGTTGGCGGAGTTGGCGTAGATCAGTTCGTCGGCGCTGCGCGGAGCCTCGGCCAGGATTCCGAACCAGGCAAACGGGTACTCGTGGAAGTACCACTTGCGGCTGGCCTCGGGGATCTGGAAGCGGCAGTGGCTGCGGGACCCGTCGGCACCCACCAGGAAGTCGGCCTGGATCTCAAACTCCACACCTTCGGAGTCCGTAAACCAGACCTTCGGCCTGCCTTCGAGGTCGTGCACGGTGGTGTCCGTGACGCTGTAGCGGACATCCCCGCCGTCGGCCTTCCTGCGGGCGGCGAGGTCCAGGAACACGTCGGTCTGCGGGTAGAGCCACACGGACTCCCCCACCAGATCCTTGAAGTCCACGCGGTGGCTCTCCCCGTTGAACCGCAATTCGATGCCGTCGTGCCGGTCGCCGTCGCGCAGCACCCGGTCCGAGACCCCGCTGTCCACGAGCATGTTGACGGTGCCGTGTTCAAGGATGCCGGCGCGGACGGTCTCCGAGATGTCCTTGTGGCTGCGGACTTCAATGACGGTGGACTCAATGCCGGCCTTGGCCAGCAGGTGGGACAGCATCAGGCCGGCCGGACCTGCGCCCATGATGGCGACCTGCGTGGTGATGATTGTGCGGGGCATGGCGTTCTCGCTTCGTTGCGGGGCCGCTGCTGCGCGGCCATGTGGTGCTTCTGCCAACAGTGTGCGCTCCGGCAGGTGAGCGGCGTTACATGGATTCCGTTCAACGGAAGAGGCTGAAAACTGAGGGCCAGTGTTGCCCTACGCGTCGCCCAGCCTGCGCGCTATGCCCCTGGCTGCTGTCTGCAGTGCGGGCACCAGTGCCTGCAGGCGCATCTCGCGCAGAGGGACCACGACGCCGAGTGAGGCCACCGCGCGCTGGCGGGCGTCCAGCACGGGGACGGCGATCCCCCACGTGTCCGGGTCCACCACGCCCTTCAGCTGAGCAAAGCCCTGGTGGAAAGTCTCGCTCAGCAGCAGCCGGACAGCGTCGGTGGCGACCTTTCCGTCCGGGTCCGCAAACTGGTCCAGGTACTGGCTTTGCAGCAGCCTGTCCTGGTGGGCCATCAGGGCAAGTCCCGCGGACGAGGTATGGACGGGCATCCGGCCGGCAACCCTGGCCCTGTTGGCCACGGACCCGCGGCGGGACAGCCGTTCAACAAAAAGCGCATCCCAGCCGTCCAGCACGGCCAGGTTCACATTTTGGTTGAGGACCTGCTGGATGTCCTCCATGAACGGCATGGCGGCCTGCCGCAGGGCAAGGGTGGGGGCGGTGCGGTTGACCAGTTCCCAAAGCCGCAGGCCGGGGCGCACCAGGCCGCCGGGAGCGGCGTCCAGCAGGCCATGGTCCGCAAGCTGGCGGACCAGGCGGTGGGCAGTGGTGAGCGGCAGGCCGGAGCGCTCCGCCAGTTCGGACAGTTGCAGGGCGCTGACGTCCTCGGGGAAGGCGGAGAGCAGACGGACAATGCGATCCACCACCGAATCACCCGAGGCAGAATTCGCCACCGCACGCACCGCTTCCGTTGAATGGGACGCTCCCAGCCTACCTTCGCGTCAGCTGCGGCGGCTAAGGCACCTGGGCGGGGGCCGCCGTCGTACGTCCGCGGAAACGGCGCCACGCGCCGGGGGCCAGGACCACGGCGATGCCGACGGCGGCGCCGATCACCGTTTCGATGATGCGGTCCCGGAGCAGGATGGCCGGCGAGGAGGGAACCACGAGGAGGGTGGACACCAGCGCCAGGGGCGTGACGAAGATCTGGGCCAGGAGATACTGCCGGATGATGAACATCTCGGCGCCGAACTGGCACAGCGCCATGACCAGGACGGTCTGCCACGGCTGCAGGCCTAACAGCAGGATGCCCGCCATCACCACCAGCCCCAGCACGGTGCCGATGATCCTCTGCACCCCGCGGCGGACCCGGTGCCGGGTTGTGTGGCCCACCAGCGGCACGACGGCGGCCACCATGGCCCAGTAGTTGTGGCCGAACCCGAGGCGGCTGCCGGCCCAGGTGGCCAGCGCACCGGCCAGGCCGGCAGCTACCAGGTAGCCCAGGCCCTCAAGCAGGGCAGCACGCTTCTCGTCGGGGGTGCGGCGGATGGGACGCGGCCGGGACCATGCTGCCCGGCGACTGGGCAGGATCCGGGAGGAGAAGCCAATCAGCAGGCAGAAGGCGGTGGTGAGGGCAGCCACCAGCATGCCCTCCCACAGCGGCGGCTGGTTGGGGATGGAGGCAATGGCCGCGAACGCAAAGATGTGGAAGAGGGACCCGGCCGGGCGCAGGCGGAACCATGAGATGGCTACCGAACAGCCGCCTGCCACCAGCGTGGTGGCCAGGACCAGGAGCCACGTGGTTCCGGCTTCGTCCAGCCCCCAGGCCCCGCCGGCCCGGGCAGCGAGCGCTGCGAGGAGAATGACCAGCAGCATCAGCAGGCCGGCCCGCAGCTGCAGCGCGAAGCGGGTCCCGTGGGGTTCGCCGCGCCCGTAGATGCCGGTGAAAGCCCCGAAGGACGCGAAAATGGCAAGGTCCAGCCGGCCCAGCAGCACCAGCGTGAAGAGCGGAACGAAGACCCCTACCGCGCACCTCAGGGCCGGGTGGTGGTCCTTGTTGGCGGGGGCAATACTGAACATCTCGGTGAGCATCTTCACGTGGAATGGGGCCTTCCTGCGGTGCCGGGTGTCTGGGTGGATCAGTTTCTGGTGAGACGGGCGGCCGCGCTGACGTTCCACCAAAAATCCTACGCCCGGCATGCTTCGCACGATCGGAACGGCCGGGCAACACCGCCGAAACAGCACCACGCGATCCTTGGACCATGAAGCCCGGTGCAAGCAAGACTCCCGCGTCTGAACTGAGCTGCGAAGTCTGCGGCCTGATGCCCGAACCAACAAGGACCCGGCTGACCCTGGCCAACGTAGCCGTGATGCTGCCGATCGAGCTCCTGGTCCACGCCCTGGTGGTGGACACCCAGCTTCCCTACCTGGCCAAGGTCCTTGTGCTGACTGTTACCGCCACCGTCCTGGTGATCTGGGTGGCTGAGCCCTCCGCGGCGCGGGTGCTTCGCGGATGGCTGCATGCACCGGCGTTGCGGCACCGGCGCCGGCTCGCCGGGGCGCCGGCGTTGTGGCGGGCACGCACCGTCCTGCAGGATGAGCCGGGGGCGCTGCAGAGAGTCACCAAGGCCCTGGCCCGCCTGGACACCAACATCCTGAGCATCCACGTCCACCCGGTGGCCGGCGGCGTGCTGGACGAGTTTGTGCTGTCCACTCCCGGCGATGTGGACGAATACCAGCTCCTGGAGGCGCTGCACCTGGCCGGCGGCACACACTCCCACGTCTGGCCAACCACCGCGCTGGCGATGGCGGACGGTCAGACAAAGGCGCTGAGCCTGGCGGCGCGGATCGCTGATGCGCCGGACGAGCTTCCGCTGGCCGTGGCGGAGCTGCTGCGGGCACGGGTCCTTTCCCCTGCCGAGGCGCTGCTGGAAAGGCACGACGCCGGAACCCGGCTTAAGATCCCCACGGCCTGGCACGGCCCGATCACTTTTGCGCGGCCCGGGGAACCGTTCACTCCCGCTGAGTCAGCCCGCGCCCACCGGCTCGCGGAGCTCGCCGAAATCCTGGCGCACCGGCCCGCCCCGTCCCCGCCCAACTAGGTAGCGCTAAGTGTCGTTATGACCCTCCAAAACGACACTTAGCGCTACCCAGTTGGGGTTCGCGGCAGTCACAAACCGAATTTATGGGGCAGAGCAACCCCTTGGCGGTCAAAGCCTTGACAGTGGCACGGGTCACTTCTACCTTTGATTTTGGGATCCCAAATTGGGATCCCAAAACTGCAGGAAATAACCCGGCGCTCCGGATCGCCACTACCTCCTTGTATTGAAGCAAGCCGGCCCCTCCTCTTGCCGGCAGGCGCACTCGCACTCTTAACCCCCATCCGTAAACTTCCCCGTGAAGGAGAAGCTGTGTCCATCCCCAATACCGAAACAACCGCCGCTGACGGCACCCTGGACTCATCCACCACGAATGAACCGCAGAAGGACGGTGTGCAACGGCGCACCACCGTCCGCTGGAAGCTCTTCCTGCTCCTGTTGGTCCTGGTGGCAGTCAACTACATCGACCGCGGCTCCATCTCCGTGGCGCTCCCCATCATCCAGGAAGAATTCAACCTGGCCCCCGAACTGGTGGGCCTGCTCCTCTCGGCCTTCTTCTGGACATACGCCCTGATGCAGATCCCCGTCGGCTGGCTGATCGACAAGTTCGGGCCCCGCAAGGTAATGACCGCATCCTGCGTGGGCTGGGGCGCTGCCACTGCCGCTTCCGGCATGGCAGGCGGATTCCTGAGCATGTTCATCGCCCGCATGGGCATTGGCGTCACAGAGGCCGGCGTCATGCCGGCCGGCGGAAAACTCAACGCGATCTGGATGCACAAGTCTGAACGCGGCCGGGGAGCCACCATTTTGGATGCAGGGGCACCCCTCGGCGCAGGCCTCGGCGGCATCATCATCGCCGGACTCATCGCTTCCACGGGCAGCTGGCGCATGGCATTCGTTATCGCCGGCGCAGCCACGGTCCTCATGGGCGTGGCCGTGTGGTGGTACGTCCGTGACAATCCGCGTGACCACCGCGGCGTCAACGAGGCCGAAGCGGCCTACATCGAAGCCTCACACGCCGCAGAGGACGCCGAGGCGGAGCTCGACGGCAGCCAGGGCAAGCGGGCACTCCTCCCCTACCTCAAGTTCCGTTCCTTCTGGGCCATGTGCTTCGGGTGGCTGGGATTCAACGGCGTGTTCTACGGCCTGCTGACCTGGGGCCCGCTCTACCTCGCCCAAGCCAAGGGGTTCGACCTCAAGACCATCGGCTGGTCCACGTTCGTGATCTTCGGAGCAGGATTCGTTGGTGAGATCATCGGCGGCACCATCGCCGACAAGTGGCGGGCCTCCGGCGCCTCCGCCAACCGGGTGATGCGCACCCTCCTGGGCATCTCCAGCGCCGTGGTGATCGGCGGCCTCATCGGCGTCACAGTCGTCCCCGACCCCACCACCGCCGTTGTCCTGCTCTCGATGGTGATGTTCTTCCTCCGCTGGGTCGGCCTCTTCTGGAGCATCCCGTCCATCCTGGGCGGCCGCACCAATGCCGGCGTGCTGGGTGGTGCCATGAACTTCAGCGGCAACATCTCCGGCTTTGTCACTCCCATCGCCGTGGGCCTGATCGTCGGCGCCACGGGTTCCTACACCTGGGCACTGCTCTACTTCGTAGGCTCAGCAATAGTGATGGGCGCCTCGGTCCTGACCCTGAACTACAACAAGCGGCTTCCTGTCTAAGCTAGCCATCCAAGGCATCACCCGATCCACGCCCCGCCGGGAGCCGTGCCACAAGAAATTCGAATGGAGCACCATGCTTACCGCAGAAGATACCCAGGACAAGGAACGCCCGCTGCGCGAGGCCGTCCGGGATACCCTCCGCACCCGGATTTTCGAAGGACACTACGCTCCCGGCACGCGGCTGGTGGAAAGAGACCTGGCGGCGGAATTCTCCGTCTCAAGGCTGCCCGTGCGCGAAGCACTGCGCATGCTCCGCCAGGAAGGACTCATCAGCGACCGCGGCGCGCGGGGTGCAGAAGTAAGCACTCTGAGCCCCAAGGATGTGGAAGACCTCTTTGACGTCCGCCAGTCCCTTGAAGTCCTGGCGTGCCGGCTGGCTGCCGTGCGGGCAACCACAAAGGACCTCGCATACTTGAAAGGCCTGCTGGACGACGCCGATGGCTTCCTCGCCAAGGGCGCCGTCAGGGAGGCCCACCGCGCCAACAGCGAATTCCACGACGCCATCACCCGCATTGCGGACAACAACTTCCTCAAGTCCGCACTGGAGCCGCTCCAGGGCCGCATGCACTGGCTGTTCCGCCACGTCAGCGACCTGCCCGAGCTCATCCAGGAACACCGCGACCTCTATGCCGCGATCGCCAGCGGAGACCCGGACACGGCGGCGGCCCAGTCCGCCTCCCACATCGGCAAGTACCGCGAGCAGTTCCCCGAGGACTTCCAGAAAACCGAACCCCAACTTCACCGGAAGAAATTATGAGACTCCTGGTCATCAACCCCAATATCAGCGACGATGTCACCGCCCTGATCGAATCCGAAGCCCTCCGCTCCGCTTCACCTGGCACCGATCTGGTGGTCCGTACCGCCGGCCACGGTGTGCAATATATCGAGACCCGCTTCGAATCCCTCATAGCTGCCGGCGCCGTTGCCGAAATCATCGCCGAACACACCCGTCCCGGCGCTGAGCCCGTGGATGCTGTGGTTGTGGCGGCCTTCGGTGATCCCGGCATGCCCGCCCTCAAGGAACTGGCTGATGTTCCGGTGGTCGGCATCACCGAAGCTGCTATCTGCGCCGCCGCCCTGCAGGGCCACCGCTTTTCCATCATCGCCATCTCGGACCGGATCAAGCCCTGGTACCGCGACTGCGTGGAACGGTTTGGCCTGGCCGGGAGGCTGGCCTCCATCCGCTCCATCAACGAGTCACTCAACAGCATCAGCTCGGTCCAGCAGGACTTCAAGGACACCCTCCTGGCACTGAGCCGCCAGGCCGTCGCGGAGGACGGGGCCGACGTCGTTATTCTGGCCGGAGCCCCGCTCGCAGGACTAGCCCGCGAGCTCACAGGGCAGATCCCCGTGCCCGTGGTGGACGGCATCTCCGCCGGCATCCGGATGGCCGAAGCCGTGGTGGGACTCCAGTCCGGCCCGCACCGGGCAGGTGCTTTCGCGCCGCCGCCATCCAAGGAGCGCAAAGGGCTGAGCGGGAACCTCGACGCCGCACTCTCTGCCGCCCAGGCCAGCGCCGCCCCCGCGGTACCCGGCACCTAGACCAAGAAGCTTTCGCCAGAAGGAGGACACCGATGTCCCGCCAACCAGACCTTGTCATTGCCAACGCCACCGTAGTCAACAGTTTCGGGCGGCAGAACGCCCATATCGTGATCCAGGACGGCCTGATCACCGATCTTCCCGACGCCTCGGAAGCGGTACCCGCCGCCGCCCGGACCATCGATGCCGGCGGCCGCCTGGTGATTCCCGGCGGCGTGGACGGCCACTGCCACGTTGCCCAGGTGACCGGACGCTTCCGCACGCTGGACGACTACCGCACCACATCTACCGCGGCCCTGTGGGGCGGCACCACCACCATCATCGACTTCGGCATTCCCCGGGACGCCCAGGAAACACCGCTCGCCGCGGTCCTGCACAAGAAGGAACTGGCCACTGAATCCAGGTGCGACGTCGCCCTTCATGGTGCTGTCATCACCTGGGACGAAACCGTGCCGTGGCAGCTGGAACAGCTTGCCGCCGAAGGCGTGCGCTCGGTAAAGATGTACACCACGAACCGCGGCACCACCATGGCGGACGGTGACACCATCCTCAAGGTCATGCGTGAAATGGTCAGGCTGGACGGGCTGACGTATATCCACGCCGAACATGACCCCATCATCAGCGACTGCACGGAGCAGCATGCCCAGGACGGCAGGATCGGCATTGAGCACCTGCACAGGACCCGACCCGAACTCGCTGAAGAAATCTCGGTCAAGGAAACTCTGGCGCTGGCCGAATACACCGGTGCTCCCGTGTACTTCGTCCACCAGTCAACGCCGGGGGCAGTGGACCTGGTGACCGAAGCACGCGCACGCGGGCTGGAGGCTTTCTCGGAAACTTGCCCGCACTACGTCACCCTGGACGACACCGTGTACGGCTCCACATTCCCGGAATGGTTCGCCTGCTGCCCGCCCATGCGGAACGCCGAAACGGTGGCGGCATTAAAGGAACGCCTGGCCTCAGGGGACATCCACACCATGTCCTCGGACCACTCCTGCTACGACCTGTCCCAGAAGCGCGAGCGTACCGACGACGTTCGGGCCATGCCGCATGGCCTGCCGGGCGTGGAAACCCGCATGCCCGTCACGTTTACCGCCATGACGTCCGCCGGTGCCAGCGTGGAGGACTTCGTAGAGGCATTTTCTGCAGGCCCGGCCCGGATCAACGCCCTGCCCGGCAAAGGCCGTATCGCAGAAGGATTCGACGCCGACCTTGTGATGTTCGACCCCGCTGAGGAGCGCACTGTAGACGGCGCCGCCCTGCACATGGGTACTGATTTCTCTCCCTTCGACGGGATGGCACTGACCGGCTGGCCCGCCGTCGTCATCTCCCATGGCCGGGTAGTGCTGGATGCCGATGGTTTCCACGATCCAGGCGCGGCCGGGCGCTTCCTGGCCCGCAACGGCTTCCGCCAGCACCAGTCCGCCACTTCCACCGGCGTTGCCCACGCCTCAGCACTCTAGGAGCACCGATGCCATCTACAACACGCCCCCGCCGAATCGGTATGATCGTGCCGTCCTCAAATACCTGCCTGGAACCGCAGACGTACCGTATTCTCGGCGGCCGCACCGACGTCACCGTCCATTTCACCCGCATTCCGGTCACCAGGATTGCCCTGGACAAGTCCTCCGACCGGCAGTTCGATCCGGCAGTCATGCGGGAGGCCGCAGGGCTACTTGCGACGACGGACGTGGACGTCATTGCCTGGAACGGCACCTCCGGTTCCTGGCTTGGATCCGCCCATGACCAGGACCTGGTCGAGGAAATCACCGGTGCCACCGGAGTACCGGCTACCACGTCCACCCTGGCCTACCTGGAGGCGTTCCGGACTTTTGGCACAGAGCGGATAGCGCTGTTCACCCCCTACACGGAGGATGTCAACCACCAGGTGATCGCCTCCTATGAGCGTGAGGGCATCAAGACGGTGGACCACCGCGCCTTGGGCCTGAGCGACAACGAGTCCTTTGCCCGGGTAACGGACGATGAGATGCGGCCCGGCTCGCTGGAACTCGCAGCCGCGGCGCCGGACGCCCTGGTCTATCTGTGCACCAACCTCTACGGCGCGAATATCTCGGCCGAAATCGAGGACGGAACAGGGGTGCCGGTGCTTGATTCCGTGGCCGTGACGCTGTGGCACGCCCTGAGGCTTGCCGGCGCACCACTGCTGGACCCGCGGTGGGGCAGGCTGTTGGCCTAGGAAGGGGCTACATCCGGACGGTCAGGGCGCCCGGGTCCATGGTCATGACCACGTGCTTGCTCTGCCCTTCGTGGTCGCCGTCCAGCTGGTAGTCGTCCTTGTGTTCCAGGGTGATCTCCACGGTTTTGCCCTGGAAGTATTCCACGGCGGTGTCCTTCCCCCGGCCCTTGCCGATCATCCCGGCAACCACCGAGAGCCAGCCCAGCTTGCCGTGGTGGGGCGCCAGCACGGCAACGTCCAGCAGGCCGTCGTCCATCTTTGCCTCGGGGAAGATCTCCAGGCCGCCCTGGACCTTGCCGCAGTTGCCCACCATGACGCTGCGGACCCCACGGCGGACCGCGGCTTTACCATCGATCACAATGGTGGCCTTGACCGGCTTGCCGGGCAGGTTCCGGATGCCGGCGTCCACGTAGGCCAGCCAGCCCACCTTGTCCTTCAGTTCCTCGTTGGTGTCGGCCATGATGGTGGCGTCGTACCCCACACCGGCCATGACCAGGAACAGCTGCTCCATGTCCGGGTCGCTGCGGCGGGCACGGACAACGTCGATCTTCCGCTCGGTGCCGATCAGGGCTCCAGCCATGGCGCCGTCGTAATCAGTGACGTCCATGCCGAGGTTGCGGGCCAGGAGGTTGCCGGTACCCAGCGGGAGCAGCCCCATGGGCACGTCCCCGCCGGACAGCACCTCGGCGACGCACCGGACGGTCCCGTCGCCGCCGGCGGCGATGACGATGTCCGCCCCCTGCGCGAGTGCTTCCTTCGCCTGGCCAACACCCGGATCTTCCTTGGTGGTTTCAAACCAGAGCGGTTCGCCCCAACCGTTTTCCACGCAGTGCTTTGCCACCAGGCCGCGCACATCAATGTCTACAGGCTTGGCGGGATTGACGATGATTGCGGCGCGCTGGGGTGAAGTGGAGCTGTTGGCAGTCATGGTGTCCTCTGGTGGCAAGTGAAAAGGCTACGTCTGAGAGAAGACTAGCCTGCCCAGCGCGGGCTTCGAAGCAGGTTGGCGGCAGGTCAGCGGCAGGACTGCAGCTACAGTGCCTTCACGGCCCCGAGCACCTGGGCCAGCGAGTCCTTGGCGTCGCCGAACAGCAGCGACGTCTGCGGCTCGTACAGCAGGTCATTCTCGATCCCGGCGAACCCGGGCCGCATGGAACGCTTGAGGAACACCACCTGCCGGGCATCCGCCACTTCCAGGATGGGCATGCCGTAAATGGGTGAGCCGGCGGACGTCTTGGCTGCCGGGTTCACGACGTCGTTTGCACCCACCACCAGCGCCACATCCGCCGTTTTGAACTCCGGGTTGATCTCCCCCATTTCCTTGAGGGACTCGTACGGGACGTTGGCCTCGGCCAGCAGCACGTTCATGTGTCCGGGCATCCTGCCGGCCACCGGATGGATGGCGAAGTCCACCTCGATGCCGCGGCTTTCCAGGGCCAGCGCGAGCTCGGCCGCGGTGTGCTGGCCCTGGGCCACGGCCAGTCCATAGCCGGGAACAATGATGACGCGCTGCGCGTAGCCGAGCAGGACCGCAACGTCCTCCGCGCTGGAGGAACGGACGGGACGCTCGCTCACGGCGGTGGATCCCGCCGTCGAACCTCCCCGGAACGCTCCGAACAGGATGCCCGCCACGCTGCGTCCCATTGCAGCCGCCATGGCACGGGTGAGGATGGTGCCCGAGGCGCCTACCAGGGTGCCGGCCACCACCAGCAGCACGTTGCCCAGCACCAGGCCGGAGGCGGCCACGGCAAGGCCGGTGAAGGCGTTCAGCAGGGAGATGACGATGGGGACATCGGCCCCGCCCACGGGCAGGACCAGCAGGATTCCGGCGGCCAGTCCCAGCACCAGCAGCAGCGACGCCAGCGGCAGGGACCCCGTGAAAACGACGACGGCGGCGGCGGCCACTGCGGCGAGCAGCACCGCGGCCATCACCGCCGGGAGTCCAGGGAACACCACTGGCCGGGTGGTCATCAGTTCCTGGAGCTTCGCGAACGTGACCCCCGAACCTGCGAAGGACACGGCACCCACCAGGAGGGTGAAGACGATGGCCAGCCGAACCCAGGGATCGCCGGTATGGCTGAGTTCCAGGAGCGCCACCAGCGCTGCGGCGCCGCCGCCCACGCCGTTGAAGAGGGCCACCAGCTGCGGCATCTGGGTCATCTTGACCCGCCGGGCCACCGGGGCAGCCACGGCAGACCCCACGGCGATGGCGGCCAGGATCCAGGGGATGTTCTCAAGCCGCGAGGACAGGAACACGGTGAGGACGGCGATCAGGGCCCCCGCAGCGCCGATCAGGTTTCCGCGGCGGGCGGTCCGCGGGGAACTGAGCCCGCGGAGCGCCAGGATGAAGAAGACGGCGGCGACGAGGTAAAGGAGCGACGTCCAGACCGGATCCAGGAGGCTCATCTTCCGTCCGCCTTCCGGGGGGCCTCTTTGGCACCCACCGCTTTGCGCGCATGGAACATGTGCAGCATCCGGTCAGTCACTACAAAACCGCCCACCAGGTTGGCGGTGGCAAGGCCGACGGCGAGGAGCGCCACCGCGAGCACCCAGGGGTCGGCGGCCTGGCCGGCAACAATGATGGCACCCACCAGGATGATCCCGTGGATGGCATTGGCGCCGGACATCAGCGGCGTGTGCAGGGTGCTGGAGACCTTGGACACCACCTCGAAGCCGACGAAGACGGCCAGGACCGTGATGGTCAGCAGGCTCATTCCGTCCATCAGAGCGCTCCTTCCCGCCGGGCGCCGGCCCGCTCGGCCAGCAGGTCCGCCGTCGGCTGGTGCCGCACCGTGCCGTCGTGGGTGAGGCAGGCCCCGGCGATAACCTCGTCACCGAAATCGGGAACGAGCGCGCCATCCCGGACCATCAGGACCAGCAGGTTGGCGACGTTTTTGGCGTACAGGCGGGAAGCGTCCGACGCCATGGCGGAGGGGGCGTCCTTCAGGCCCACCAGCCAGACGTGGCCGGAGCCGTCCGCGGTGGGGATGGGAACGTCCTGGCCCGCCACGACGCCTTCCACGTTGCCGCCAGACTCGGCAGCAAGGTCGACAACCACCGAACCGGCCCGCATGCCCTGCACCATCTCCCGCGTGACCAGGAGCGGTGCCCGCCTGCCGGGGACTGCCGCCGTCGTAATAAGAACATCGGCCTGGGCCACGTGCGGTGCCAGCAGCTGGCGTTGCCGGGTGCCGGCGTCGGAACTGAGCTGGCGGGCGTAGCCGCCGGCAGCCTCCGCCGTTTCGAGGTCGAGCCGGATGAAGGTGCCGCCCATGGAGGCTACCTCGTCCGCGGAGGCGGGGCGGATGTCGTTAGCGAAGACCCGCGCGCCGAGGCGTTTCGCGGTCCCGATGGCCTGCAAGCCCGCCACCCCCGCCCCCAGGACCAGGACCCGGGCGGGCGGGACAGTGCCGGCGGCTGTCATGTATAGCGGGAAGAACCTGGGCAGCCGGATGGCCGCCTCCAGGACGCAGCGATATCCGGCCACGAGTGCCTGGGAGCTGAGGGCGTCCATGGACTGGGCCCGGGAGATGCGGGGCACGAGTTCCAGGGCGAAAGATGTGACGCCGGCATCGGCGAGCGCCTGGACGGTAGGCAGTTCGGACGACGGCGACGCGAGGCCCACGGTGACGGCTCCCCTTTTCAGGGACCTGGCGGTGTCGGGGTCGAGGGGCCGGACGTGGGCGAGGACGTCCAGCTGGGCGGGATCGAGCTCAGAAACAATATGTGCGCCCGCCTGGCTGTAATCGAGGTCCGGGTACCCGGCCGCCGCGCCGGCGTCTTCCTCGAGGAGTATCTCGACGCCGAGCGCTGCCAACTGCTTGACCGTTTCCGGTGTGGCGGCCACCCGCCGTTCACCCTCCCGGCGTTCCCGCGGTATGCCCAGTTTCACCCGCCGACTCCCCTCGCTGCATGGATGCGGCAGCGCCGCCCTGCCGGGCCGTTCCTGGTTCACGTGGACCAGGAGGCTTCGCGGAGCGGCGCTGCTGCACGTAGTTGGCTTGAGTCTATGGCCCGCACCCCTGCCACGGGAGTAGGGCTGCGTGCTTGGGTGGCAAACAGTTACCTTACGTATCGCTTGGACGTCCGCGGCTGCCGTGTTCCCCGCCCGCCAGCCGGTAGGAGTCCTGCAGCAGTTCCGCCAGCAGCTTCCCGTCGATCCGGTCCAGCCGCACCAACACCAGCTGGGGAGAACGCTCGTGATGCGGGGTCCAGAAGAAGGTTTCCGGCTCCGTTCCGGCCAGCGCCTCGCGTTCGTCAGTCTTGACGGTGAGGACTCCGGGTTCCCAGATGCGGGCCATCAGGGTCCGGGCGAACCAGGCGGGCTGGCCCCAGCTCAGCCGCTCCGTGACGCCCGGCATCGACAGGGCAATCCTGCGGACCTCGGCTTCAGTGGCCATGAACCACAGTTGCACCCGCCATTGCGGGCCGCAGTACATCCATCCCGCCGAGGCGTCTTGCCGGGCGGCCCTGGTAGTCCAGCCCTATGTCACGGGCTGTTTCCTGCAGGAGCGGGACAACTGTCTGTTCAATCACGTCCTGGCTGGAGCGGTGCGTCTGCAATGAGACGTTGACAGCGCCGACAGCTTCGTCTCCGCACCAGATGGGAACGGCAACGCCGCGGAGGCCGTTCTCCAGTTCCTGGGACACCATGGACCACCCCTGTCTCCGGGCAAGGCTGACCTCGTTTTTAAGGGCCTCCAGGCTGCCGACGGAGTGCTCGGTAAAACGCTGCAGGTGCACTGATTCGTAGTACGCCTCGAGCTTGTCGGCCGGAAGGGCAGCGAGGAGAACCCTCCCCATGGACGTCGCCCACGCTGGAAACCTGGTGCCCACACTGATGGAAACGTTGAGGAGCCGCGGAGACGGGACACAGGCGACATAGGCGACGTCCGTTCCATCAAGCACGCAAAGCGACGCCGTCTCGCCGAGCTCGGACGCCAGCAATTTGAGGTGCGGCTCGGCAACACGGGGAAGGGACAGGATGGAGAGGAAGGAGGAACCGAGCTCCAGGGAACGGGCGGTCAACTCAAAAGATTGCCCGTCGGTCCGCAAGTACCCGAGGTCCGCCAGCGTCAACAGGAACCGCCGGGCAGAAGCACGCGTTATGTCTGTCGCCGCCGCGATTTGGGAGACCGTCAGGCGGGGGGTTTCCGAGGTGAACGCCCTGAGGACGTCAAAGGCCTTCCCCACCGACTTCACAAAGTACGCCGGATGTTCTTCCATGAACTTCTTGCCCCTCCGAAAAATACAGGACACCGGGCCCACCTGGGTGGGCCCCGGCGTCCTTGAGCGTATCTAGCTGGAAACCTTCGCCTGGTCCGCTCCGGCGCCCACTGCCTTGCGCCGCTTCAGCTGGACGCGGAGGGGAGGGACAACCAGTGCCGCAACAGAGATGGCAAGGAGTACCAGCGCAATGGGACTGGTGAAGACGGATGCCCACCCGTCGGTGATGAGCGCGCGGCGCAGGTTTGCCTCCGCCAGGGGCCCCAGGATCAAGCCCAGAACAGCGGGTCCTGCAGGGAAACCGAAACGCAGCATGAACAGCCCCACGGCTCCGAAAATCATCATCATGAAGACATCGAAGACACTGTTGTTGATGGAATACGTCCCCACCATGCAGAAGATCAGGATGATGACCCACAGGTAGTGGCTGGGCAGTTCCAGCAGTTTGACCATGCCGCGCATGCGCAGCAGGCTCAGGCCGAGGGTCAGGATGGTGGCGATCAGCATGATGGTGACCAGCGAGGACACGAGGTCCGGCCGGCTGCTGAAAAGGCTGGGTCCCGGCTGGATGCCCCAGATCATCATGGACCCGATCATGACGGCCATGACGGAATCACCGGGGACGCCGAGGGCCATGGTGGTGGTTACGCTGCCGCCGAGGGTTGCCGTGCTGGAGGTATCGCCGGCAGTCAGGCCCTCCAGGGAGCCCTTGCCGAACTCCTCCGGGTGCTTGGAGACTTTCCTGGCATTGTCCCACGCGATGATGCCTGCGATGTCACCGCCCACCGCCGGGACAAGGCCGACGACGGATCCGGTCACCGCGCCGATTCCCATCGGCTTGAACAGCCGCTGCATCAGTTTCCGTCCGGGCATCCACTGGCCCAGCTGGGTGACGGGCTTGACGTGGTGCAGGTGCCTGCGCCTGGTGAGAATCTGGTTGAGGACTTCCGCTACGCCGAAGAACCCGATGATGACCGGAATGAACGGTACGCCGCCGTTAAGTTCCAGGACATTGAGGGTGAAGCGTGCGTCACCGGTGATGGGATCACGGCCCACGGTGGCCAGCAGGAGACCGAAGGCTCCGGCGGCAAGGCCCTTGAGGACGCGTCCCGAGGAGACACCCACCATCATGGTCAGGCCGAAAACCACCAGCGCGAACATTTCCGGCGGCCCGAACTGGCGGGCGAACTCGGACAGGGGCACCGCGGCAACCGCCAGGATGAGGATGCCAAAAAGCATGCCGAAGGCCGAGCCGAAAGCGGACGTTGTCAGGGCAAGGCCCGCTTGTCCTTTCAGGGCAAGCGGGTAGCCGTCAAAGGTTGTGGAAATGGAGGCAGGAGTTCCCGGGGTGTTGATGAGGATGGCCGGCACCCGGTCCCCGAACTGGGCCGCCACATAGATGGTCAGCAGGACAGCGAGGCCCTGGATAGGTTCCAGCGTCAGTGTGAACCCGCTGGCCAGGGCCACGGCCATGGTGGCGGTCACGCCCGGGAATGCACCCACGAGCATGCCCACCAGGATGCCCAGGCCTATGTAGAGGAGGGTATCCACCTGGAGCACGGTCATGATGCCGTCCGTGACGGGTGAGGCTGCGATCTGGATCATAGGTTCACCCGCAATGCGACGACGAAAAGGAAATGGAGGAGGGCCGTAACGATGGCTGGGAACACGAGCAGTGGCCTCCAGCCCCGGCCGCCGTACAGGGCCGTCAGCGCGACGCACGCTGCGAACGTGATCAACCAGAACTGGAGGACGTTCCACAGCAGGAGGTAGCCCACCAGGATTACCGCCGTCAGCAACATCCGGCCGATGCCCCACCCGCTGAGCGGATCAGGGAGGTTGGCCCGGCTGACGCCGCGCAGCACGTTGACCCCCACCTGCAGGACGCCGAAGACGATAAGGCTCCATGCGAGCATGGTGGGCCAGAAGGGGGGCCCGAGTTCCACCCGGACCCCCGAACGGATGCCCTGGGCGAGCACCAGAACCAGGACGCCGAGGCCTATGGTGACCGCGGCCGGAACCAGTTCCCTGAGCCGGTGCGCACGGTCCGTAACCAGCACCTCGGACGCCGGGTGGATATGGGCTTCGGCATGGTCCTGCTCAGGGTCTGTTGGGTTGAGGCCTGCCGGCGGCCCTGTTGCTGTGTGATCGTTCATTGCGGTTCCTCAGTAGGGGCCGGCCAGTGGAAGGCTGGCCGGCCCGTCTGCCTCGAAGGGTGTGCCTGGTGCTACTTGCCCTGCGCGAGCTTGATCCACGGTCCGTAACGGTCGGCTTCCTCGTCAAGGAACGCCTTCATCGCCTCCGCGTCCTTGAAGGTGGGTACAAGGTTGGAACCTTCGATGACCTTCTTGTACTCCGCGTCCTCAACAGCCTTGCCCATGGCGTCAGAGAGCTTGCTGACAACTTCCTCGGGTGTACCGGCCGGAGCCATGATCCCCACCCATGAAGCATTCTGCAGGTCAATCCCTTCTTCCTTGGCGGTGGGGACGTCCGGGTTCTTTGGATCCCGTTCCTCGGTCAGCATGGCCAGGTAGCGGAGCTTGCCTGCGTCCACCTGGTTCTTCTGCGTGCCGATCGCATCGATCGAGAAGTCGACGTCACCTGCCGCCGCAGCAGCAACGGCCGGGGCGGAGCCGTCAAACGGGACAGACGTGAGCTCGATTCCCGCAAGTTCCTGGAGGCCCTGGGCGGGGGAATCCCAGACCGAGCCAACGCCCGGGCTGGAGTAGGTTACCTTGCCGGGATTGGCCTTGGCGTCCGCGACGAGATCCTTGAGCGACTTGTAGGGGCTGTCCACCGGGACAGCGATGGCACCGGGTCCGGCCAGGCCCTGGCCAATCGGCGCGTAGTTGGACGGGTCGATGTCGTAATCCTGGAACTGCAGGGTGGCTACCTCTACGCCCATCATCGAAAGGTTGTAGCCATCCGGCTTTTGGTCCTTCAGCCAGTTGTAGGCCACCGATCCGTTGGCCCCCGGCTTGTTTTCGACGATGACCTCGACGCCCAGCTCTTTTTCCAGCAACGGTGCGATGGTACGGGCCGTCAGGTCCCCTGAGCCGCCTGCGGCCCAGGGGACGGTCAGCCGGATGTCCTGTGCAGGGAAGTCGGCTTCGGAACTGCCGTTGCTGCCCGAGGCGCAACCAGTCAGCGCAAGCAACCCCGCCGTGCCCACTGCGAGTGATTTTAGAAGGGTTTTCACTACGGTTTTCTCCTTTGATACCCGTAATCCGACAAGGCTGCTGGCTGTCATCTCCGACAGTCCACCTCATCTGGGACTTTGTGCGCATTACGAACATGTGTGCATAAAACGTACAGTAGTTGTAATCTAGTTCACATCGAGGCCCGGAACAAGGCCGCGGCCGAAATTGTGACCAAGCAGTCCGACCGTTGGACGCTTCGCACTGGCGGGGCCGGAAGGTGGACAGAATGAGTACTCCGGCGGAGTCGTACCTGGTGGGGTTGATCGGCGAAGGAACCACGCACTCATTGACCCCTGCCCTCCACGAGCGGGAAGCCGATCAGCACGGGCTGCGGTACATCTACCGGACCGTCGACCTGACCGTCCTGGCACGTCCGGCCGGAGACGTGGGGGCCCTGCTCTCGGCCGGGCGCGACCTCGGCTTCAATGCTTTCAACATCACCGTTCCCGCCAAACAGGTTGTCCTTGAGTACCTAGACGATCTTTCGGATGATGCGGCGCGGCTGGGGGCGGTCAACACCGTCCTTATCCATGATGGCAAGTTCATCGGCCACAACACCGATTACTCCGGATTTGGCTCCGCCCTCGAGGAAGGCCTCCCTGGAGCGTCCCTTGGACGTGTGGCGCAGCTGGGTGCCGGCGGCGCCGGAGCCGCTACGGCCTACGCGCTCCTTGCAGCAGGAGCTGAGCACCTGTACGTCCTGGACCTTGATCCCGCCCGGTCCCGGGAGCGGGCGGCGGCCCTGGCGGGGCACTTCCCGGACAGGATCATCGAATGGCGGCCGATGAGTGAGGTGGCCGATGTGATGTCCGACGCCGACGGGCTGGTGCATGCCACCCCTGTGGGGATGCACGCCCATCCGGGCATGCCCCTGGACGGGGACCTGCTCCAACCCCGGCACTGGGTGGCCGACATTGTCTACCGCCCGATCGAAACTGGGCTGCTCAAGGCGGCCGCTGCCAAAGGGTGCCGCGTGCTGGACGGCGGCCACATGGCCGTGGGCCAGGCAGTGGACGCCTTCCGCCTCATCACGGGCGTGGAACCGGACCGCCCACGCATGAGGGAGCATTTCCTGTCCATGCTCAGGCAGGGGGCCTAAGCATCAACAGTGTGCGCCCCGGACCGGCTACCCCCGTGCGCTGAGATCGGCGGAGATGAGTCTCGCCGTCGCAATGATCTCCTGTGCCACCGAATCCAGGAAGGCGTCCGGGTCCGGCTTGGCAGCGACGGACTGGGCCTGCAGTGACACGTTGACAGCCGCCACAACCCTGGACCTGTCGTACACAGGGGCGGCCACGGACATCAGGCCCAGCTCCAGCTCCTGGTCCAGCAAGCACCAGCCCTGCGCCCGGACTGTCTCCAGGACTGGCAGGAGGTCCTTGACGGTGCCCAGGGCGCGCGGGGTCAGCGGTTTGATCTCAGCGGCGGCCAGGTAGGACTTCAGGTCCGCCGGCGGCAGCCCGGCGAGCAGGACGCGGCCCATCGACGTGGCGTATGCCGGGAAGCGGGTGCCCACGGTAATGCCCACATTCATGATCCGGCGGGTGGTCACCCGGGCGATGTAGGCGATGTCAGTCCCGTCGAGCACTGCGGCAGAAGTGGATTCCCCCAGCTTCAGGGACAGTTCCTCAAGGTGCGGCTGCGCCATCTGCGGCAGCGACAGCCCGGACAGGTACGCGTAGCCCAGCTGGAGCACCTTGGCCGTCAGCGCGAATGTTTTCCCGTCGGTCCGCACGTAGCCCAGTTCCACCAGGGTATGCAGGAACCGCCGGGCCGTGGCGCGCGTCAGCCCGGTGCGGGCTGCCACCTCCGTCAGGGTCATCACCGGGTGGTCCGTATCGAATGCACGGATGACGGCGAGCCCGCGGGCCAGGGACTGGACGTACTGGTCACTGGCCTGCGGGGCACCCGCTGATGCTGCGTCGGTCATGGTTACCAATCCTAGGGCCGGCTCAGGCCGCGGCGGCCGCCTTCAGCGGAACAGGCACCAGTTCCTGGAGTTCCTCCAAAGTGCAGCCGAAGGTTTCGCGGACGGTGATGCCGCCGGGACCGGTGAGGAAGACGGCTTTGTCTGTGTAGACGCGGGTGACGCAGCCGACGCCGGTGAGGGGGTAGGTGCAGGTCTCGACGATCTTGGAGGCGCCTTCGCGGGTGAGCAGGGTCATCATGACGAACACGTCCTTAGCGCCGGTGGCAAGGTCCATGGCACCTCCGACGGCGGGAATGGCGCCGGGTGCGCCGGTGTGCCAGTTGGCGAGGTCCCCGGTGACTGATACCTGGAACGCGCCGAGCACGCAGATGTCCAGGTGCCCGCCGCGCATCATCGCGAAGGAGTCGGCGTGGTGGAAGTACGAGGCGCCCGGGAGTTCGGTGACGGGGATCTTGCCGGCGTTGATGAGGTCCTCGTCAATCTCATCGTCTTTGGCTTCCGGGCCCATGCCCAGCATCCCGTTCTCCGTGTGGAGCGTGATGTCCTGGTCCTCGGTGAGGTAGTTGGACACGAGCGTGGGCTGGCCGATGCCGAGGTTCACGAACGAGCCCGGGGCGATGTCCCTGGCCACCAGGCGGGCGAGGTCATCCCGGCTCAGTGGGGCCTCGGAGGTTTTGATGCTTGATTCCATAACGCCCATCTCAGGCCACCTTCTCTTCCGTGCCAGTGGTGCTGCCGGCGGTAGTGTCGGCGGCCGCGGGGACACGGACCACGGTATTGACGTAAATTCCGGGAGTCACCACATTTTCCGGGTCCAGCGCCCCGGTGGGAACGATCTCGGCGACCTGGACGATGGTGTGCCTGGCCGCCGCTGCCATGATCGGTCCGAAGTTCCGGGCGGTCTTGCGGTATACCAGGTTGCCCTTCCCGTCCGCCTTGAGCGCCTTGATCAGTGCGACGTCGGCATGGATGGGGGTCTCGAAGACCTGGCCGCGGCCGTCGATGATCCGGGTTTCCTTGCCTTCGGCGAGCATGGTCCCGTATCCGGTGGGGGTGAAGAACCCGCCGATCCCGGCCCCGGCGGCGCGGATGCGCTCGGCCAGGTTGCCCTGCGGCACGAGCTCCAGTTCGATCTGCCCGGCCTTGTACCTGGCATCAAAATGCCAGGAGTCGGACTGGCGCGGGAACGAGCAGATCATCTTCCGCACCCGGCCTTCCTTGATCAGCAGCGCCAGGCCCTGGTCGCCCTGGCCGGCGTTGTTGTTCACCACCGTCAGGTCCGTGGCGCCGCAGTCCATCAGCGCGTCGATCAGCTCGAACGGCTGCCCGGCGTTGCCGAACCCGCCGATCATCACGGTGGAACCGTCTTTGATTCCGGAGACGGCCTCCTGGACCGACTCTACGAAGTTCAGCATTGCCTATGCCTTTCCTGTGCTGGTGCCTGCGGAGGGGGTGACGTTTTCGAGGACGACGGCGAGGCCTTGGCCCACGCCGATGCAGATCGCGGCGACGCCCCAGCGTTCCCCGGAGGCCTGCAGGGACCGGGCCAGGGTGCCCAGGATCCGGGTTCCGGAGGCACCGAGCGGGTGGCCCATGGCGATGGCGCCGCCGTGCCGGTTCACGATCGAGGGGTCGATGCCCCAGGCGTTGATGCAGGCCAGGGACTGCGCGGCGAACGCTTCGTTAAGTTCGACGGCGCCCACCTGGTCCCAACCGATGCCCGCCTTCGCCAGAGCCTTGTTTGCCGCCTCCACGGGGGCGTACCCGAAGTACTGGGGATCATTGCCGTGCGCGCCGCGCCCGGCGATGCGGGCCAGGGGCTCGAGCCCCAGCAGCCCGGCGGCGCTCTCGGACCCGATCCAGGCCGCGGAGGCGCCGTCGGACAACGGCGACGCGTTCCCGGCCGTGACCGTCCCGTCCTCGGTCCGGAACACGGTCTTCAGCCCGGCGAGCTTCTCAGCCGAGGAACCGGCCCGGATACCCTCGTCCCGCACAAGGTCAGTACCCGGCACCGGGGCCACCAGGTTGTCGTAGAAACCTTCATCCCACGCCGCGGCGGACAGATTGTGCGAGGCAGCGGCGAACTCGTCCTGCGCTTCCCGGGTCACGCCGTACTTCTCGCGGAGCCGTTCGGTGGCCTCGCCCAGGGATATGGTCCATTCCTTCGGCATGGCTTTGTTCACCAGCCGCCAGCCCAGCGTGGTGGAGGCCAGGGTCATGTCTCCGGCCGGGTAGGGCTTTTCCGTCTTCGGCAGCACCCACGGGGCGCGGGACATGGACTCCGCGCCGCCCACCAGCATCAACTCGGCGTCACCGGCATTGATCTGCCGCGAGGCGATAATCGCCGCGTCCAGCGAGGACCCGCACAACCGGTTCACCGTGGTCCCCGGAATCGAGACCGGCAGGCCGGCCAACAACGTGCCCATCCGGGCGATATTGCGGTTCTCCTCACCCGCGCCGTTGGCGTTGCCGAACACCACCTCATCAATCCGCTCCGGATCAAGGGCAGGCGCCCGCTTCACGGATTCCCTGATCACGTGCGCGGCGAGATCATCCGGGCGGACCCCGGCGAGGCCGGAGCCGAACTTCCCGAACGGGGTGCGCACGGCGTCGTACACAAAAGCCTGATTCATTACTGTTCCTCAAATCTGTCCAAGGTTCCCAACTAGGTAGCGGTAAGTGTCGTTTTGGAGGCTCATAACGACACTTGGCGCTACCTAGTTGGGCGGGGTGGGGGTTTCGTTGGTGGGTGCTGCGCTGTCCATAGCGGCGCTGTCCAGGTCCTTAAACACCTGCTGGGCGGTCTTGAAAGCCGTATTCGCGGAGGGCACTCCGCAGTAGATGGCGGTCTGCAGCAAAATTTCCTTGATCTCGTCCCTGCTGAGGCCATTGGTGAGGGCAGCCCGGATGTGCATTGCCAGCTCTTCCCAGTGCCCGTGCGCCACCATGGCGGTGATGGTGACGGCGGAGCGCATCTGCCGCGTTAGTCCGGGCCGGGTCCAGATCCCGCCCCACGCGATCCGGGTGATCATGTCCTGGAAGTCGTCGGTGAATTCGTCCTTGGTGGCGTTGGCCCGGTCCACGTGCGCGTCGCCCAGCACTTCGCGCCGGACCTTCATACCGCCGTCATAAATGTCCTGGCTGGTGGCGCCAGGCTGGACGGCGCCGTTACGTTCGGGGTTCTTCCCGCCAGTGCCGTTCATTTGGCTGCTCCCTGTGATTCGGTCCAGGTGATGAGGCTGCGCATCAGCTCGGCCACGTGGGCGGGGGCTTCGGCCGGGGCAAGGTGGGCCACGCCCTCCAGGGTGACAGCGGTGGCCGTCCCTCCTCCGGCCGTGATGCCGGCCGCCACTTCTTCAGCGAACGACGGCGGGGCCACCCCGTCCAGCGCCCCGGCGATGACCTGGGTTGGCACCCGGATGCTGCCCAGGTCCTCCCGGACGTCGAACGCGGCCAGTGCTTCGCAGCAGAAGGCGTAGCTGAACCGGTCGGCATCGCGCAGGGCGTGCAGCAGCCGGCTGCTGAGCTCGGGCTCGCGTTCCATGAAACCGGGGGCGAACCAGCGTTCGGCCGAGCCCTGGATCATCACCGGGGTGCCCTGGCTGCGGACTGTTTCAGCCCGTTCCAGCCACCCTTCGGGCGTGCCCAGCTTTGCGCCGCTGCACTGCACGGACAGGCTTTTGAGGCGTTTCCCGTGCTTGATGCCCAGCTGCAGGCCGGTGGCACCGCCCAGGGAGACGCCCGCATAGTGGAATGCCTCTCCGGGTGCGATGGAGTCCACGAGGTCCACCACGGCATCAGCCAGGGCGGCAACGTCGAAGGCCTCCGCGGCAGCGGGTGAGACCCCGTGGCCGGGCAGGTCCCAGGCCACGACATCGACATCGTTGCCGAGCACCGAGGCGGTGCGGTTCCACAGGATGGTGGAGGTGCCCAGGGAGGGTCCCACCACCAGCAGGGGATGATCGCCCAGGGGCCGCTGGGGCGAGAGCAGGGCGGCTTTCAGGGCAGGTTTAGCCACGGGGGTCTCCGTTCACGTCGGTATCGGGAAGTGCAGTAGGTGCCGCAAATTCCGGGAAGGCGGCCTGTATGCGGCGGGAAATGCCTGCTGCCTCGCCCAGGTAGCTGGCGGGGTCGAGGAGTTCCTCGAGCCGGAGGTCGGTGAGTACCCCGGCAGGCACGGCGTCGCGGAGCAGCCTGCGGTAGGTGGCCGCCTGCTCTCCGGAGGGTGCCTGCAGGGTCTGGTCCACCACGGCCTGCAGCTGTTCCTTCCCGGTGAGGCCGTCCTTCGCCCCAAGCAGGGGCGCCACCGCCGCGCCCACTCCCTCGGCCAGGAGCAGCGGGCCCGCGAGGTCCAGGTTGCGGCGCATCGCGTCGGGGAAGGATTGAAGGCCCTCAGCGAGCTCACGGACGTGTCCGGCCGCCCCGAGCGCCAGGGCCAGGAGCTGCCGGAGGGCCGGCCATTCGGTGTGCCACGCGGCGTCCGGGCGCTCATCGTTGAAGTTGGCTGCCGCCAGGTGCAGCTGGGCCACGAGCTGGGGTGCCTGCAGCGCGGCACTGCGGACCAGGACGGACAGCACGGGGTTCTGTTTCTGCGGCATGGCAGAGGAGACTCCGCGGCCGGCGGCACGCGGCTCGGCCAGCTCGCCCACCTCGGGCCTGCTCAGGAACAGGACATCCGCGGCGATCTTGCCGAACGCGTCCAGCACGGCGGCGAGGGCATTGCCCAGGGACGTGACCACCAGCCGGTTGGTGTGCCATGGCGCCGGAGCCGCGGCGAGGCCCAGCTGTGCCGCCAGGGCATCGGCCAGGCTGAAGGGGGTGCTTGATGAGCCGGAGGCCAGGACGGTTCCGGCAGCCAGGGTCCCCGCCGCGCCGCCGAACTGGACCGGATATGCCAGGCCTTCGAGCTGGCGTCCCGCGGCGGCGACGCCGTGGAACCATTGCGCAGCCCGCAGGCCGAACGTGAAGGGCAGGGAATGCTGGGTCAGGCTCCTGCCCACGCACAGCGTGTCCGCATGCTCTTCCGCCAAACTGGCGAGCGCCGCCGTCGTCCTTTTCAGGTCGCCGAGCAATGCCTCCACGGTGTTGCGGGCCAGCAGCATCAGGGCAGTATCCAGCACGTCCTGGCTGGTCAGGGACGTGTGGACTGCCTTCCCCGCACCGATGCCGGTACCGTCCAGCGCCTGGACGTTTTTCCGAAGGTCCGCCAGCAGCGGGATCACGGGGTTGCCGCCGCCCTGGGCGCGGCGGGCTATGCCTGCCACGCTGTACCTGCCGGGCTCGGCCGCGGCGGAGACGACGGCGGCGGAACCGGCGGCCGCCAGGCCCGCCTTCTCCAGCACGGCGGCCCAGCCGGACTCGACGGCGAGGATCGCCGCCAGCACAGCCTGGTCACCCGTCAGCGCACCCACCAGGGGCGAGGCCGAGACGGGGCTGAGCAGGCCGGCGTCGCCTGCTCCCCCGAACGTGCCCGTATCTCCCAGGCCGGCGGACCCGGTCACTGGAAGTCCAGGAAGACTGTCTCGCCCTCACCCTGCAGGCGGACGTCCCAGGTGAGGCCGCCGTCGGCGTCGCGGCGGGCGATCAGCGTTTTGCGGCGCTCGGGATCCAGGGAGCGCAGCAGGGGGTCGTTGGCCAGCGCCTCGGTGTCCTCGGGGAGGTAGATACGGGTGAAGAGCCGGTTGGTGAGCCCGCGGGCGAAGATGGCCACGGAGATAAAGGGCGCGGCCGCTGGTTTTCCAGGGACCTGCTTGGTGGGGCCCGGGTTCACGGTGGTGAAGGTGAAGACTCCGGAGTTGCCCACCGCGCCGCGGCCCCACCCGGTAAAGGTGTAGCCGTCGCGGACCAGGGAACCGGTCTTCTTGAGGATGTTGCCCTCGGCATCGGGCTGCCAGATTTCCAGGATGGCGTCCGGGATGGTGTGCCCGGCGCCGTCGTACACAGTGCCCTGCAGGCGGATGGACCCCGGTGAGCCGGGGGCCAGGAGCTCGTTGTCCTTCTCGAACGGCAGGGCGTACCCGTAGAAGGGGCCGACGGTCTGGCCGGGGGTGGGGACAAGTTTGGTCTGGTTACTCATGTGCCTGTTCCTCTGCCTATTCCTCGTCGCCTGCTGCACCAAGTGCTTCGTTTTCAGTCCACGTCCGCTTGGGGCCCGTCAGGACGATGTCCCAGTTGTAGCCCAGGGCCCACTCGGGCTCGGTGAGGCTGTGGTCGTAGGTGGCCACCAGCCGGTCGCGGGCGTCCTGGTCCACGATGGTCTGGTAGATCGGGTCCAGCGGGAACAGCTGGTCGCCCGGGAAGTACATCTGGGTGATGATCCGCTGGGTGAACTCGGTTCCGAAGAGGGAGAAGTGGATGTGGGCCGGGCGCCAGGCGTTCAGGTGGTTCTTCCACGGGTACGCGCCGGGCTTGATGGTGGTGAAGCGGTAGGACCCGTCCGGGCCGGTGATGCAGCGGCCGATGCCCGTGAAGTTCGGGTCGATCGGCGCCGGGTGTTGGTCCCGCTTGTGGATGTAGCGGCCGGAGGAGTTGGCCTGCCATATCTCAACAAGCTGGCCGGCAACGGGGCGGCCGTTCCCGTCCAGGACCCGGCCTGCCACGATGATCCGCTCGCCCTGGGGCTCGCCGTTGTGCTGGATGGTGAGATCGGACTCGAGGGCGTGCACGTCCTGGTGGCCGAAGGCCGGCGAGTACAGCTCGATGGTTTCCGGGTCTGCGTGATGCAGGCTCTTGGTGGGGTGCCGCAGGATGCTGGAGCGGTAGGGCGGGTAGTCCAGCCGCGGCTGGGTTTCGGCGGAGGAACCCTCTTTGAGGGCCCGTGCGTAGGCTTCGCCCAGGGCGTTGATCTCTGCGCTGAGGTCAGCCTGGGTTTCAATAGCGCGGTCCAGGGGCATGTGGGCAGCCTTCGGCTCGGCGGGCGGCACAGACTCGTCGGTATCAAGCTGGGCGTTGGTTTCTTCCGGCACGGCTGGCTCCTTTCTGGTTTTCGTTGTGATTCGTTGGGCAGTTGGGGACAGTGGTTCGACGGCCCGGCTCAGGTTCGGTGCAGCGAGTCGTACTGGACCGCGTGCCGGACCGGGGCGTTGGGCGCCCCGTACCCGTCGTAGCCGCCGCGGCGTTCCACCATTTCAAAGAACACACTGCCCACCGTGGCGGTGTAGAAGTGGAGGAATTCGCCGTCGGCGTCGCGGTCATAGAGGAGGTTGAGCTCCTGCAGGGTGGCCAGGAACCCGGGTTCGAGGTCGAACCGGGCGTCCAGGTCCTCGTAGTAGTTCGCCGGGATCTGCAGGAATTCAAGGCCCCGGTCCCGGGCGGCCCGGGCGGTTGCCACGAGGTCATCCACGGCGAACGCGATGTGCTCCTGGTAGGTCTTGCGGACTTCGCTGCGGGCCTGCTGCACCGGTGCCAGGTTCAGCACCAGCCGGACGGCGGCGTCCGAGGTGGTCATCACCTGCGAGCGCACCAGCCCGCTGGGGCTGGGCACTTCGGCGAAGGGCTGCGGTTCCAGCGCAAGGGCGCTGGCGTAGAAGAGGACGGCCTCGTCGAAGTGCTGCCACGGCTGGGCAAGGTTGACGTGGTCGATGACCGCAGCGGCACCCGGACCGCCGGAAGGAGTCCGGTGCTCCAGGCCTTCCCCGAATTCACGGGTCCAGGCGGCCGTGCCGTCAGGGCTGCCCTGGCACAGGAAGATTTCCGTTGAGTCCGGTGCGGAGATGCCCTGGAAGACTTCCTCGTCGGCCTGGACCTTGCGGGCAACCACGGGAGCCTTGAGCTGCTGGGCCCGCGCGGAGGCAATCACGGGTGAATCGACGTCGAACCCCAAAGCGGCGATCGACGGTTCAGCGTGCGATGCCGCCTGCTCGTTGATGATCACGCGCGCCTGGCCCATGGTCCACAGCTGCACGTCCTTGGTGCGGTGCCGGCCCTCGAACCCGAAGCCGAGCTGCCCCAGGAGCTTCTCAAGCTGGGCGGTATCGTCCGCTTTGACCTCGGCGAAGTTGAATCCCGCCGGTTCGCTGACCTTGGGCAGCGTGGCGAGTTCCATAGGATAACGACGGCGGGAGGCAGCACTGCCGCCCCCTGCGGCTTCCGCGCCGCCTGCCAGCCATGTGGCGCTCTGTTCCTCCAGCCAGATGAGCGAGCGCATGGCGTCCACGGCGGTGCGGTCCACGTCCGACTGGCGGAAGACGTCGTTGAAGACCTCCAGGGAGACCGGGCCGGAATAGCCCGCCCGGACCACGTGGCCCATGAACTTGGCCAGCTCGAACTGCCCCTCCCCCGGGAACACGCGGTAGTGGCGGCTCCAGGACAGCACGTCCATGGAGAGCTTCGGGGCGTCCGCAACCTGGACGAAGAAAATCTTCTCCGGGTTGAGCATTTCAATCGGCGCGGTGTCCCAGTCGCGGGACAGGATGTGGAAAGAGTCCAGGCAGGTGCCGAAGTTGGGGTGGTCCACCATCTCCACCAGGCGGTAGGCGTGCTCGTAGTCGTTGACGTACTTGCCCCAGGCCAGGGCCTCGTAGGCGACCTTGATTCCGTGGTCCCCGGCCAGCTGCGCGAGCTCGGTAAGCTGCGCGGCGCGGAGGGCATCGTCGTCGATGGTGGCCGTGGCGACGTTCGAGCAGACCAGGATGGTGTCCATGCCCAGGCGGGACATCAGGTTGAACTTTGCTTCGGCCCGGCGGAGGTTGGCCTTCAGCAGGTCCGGGGTGACGCCGTCGAAATCCCGGAACGGCTGGTAGAGGTCCAGCCCCAGTCCAAGGTCTGCGGCCATGGCCCGGACGTCCCCGGGGCTCAGCGGTGAGGTGACCAGGTCCTGTTCAAAGATTTCGATGCCGTCGAACCCTGCGATGGCACAGGCCTGCATCTTCTCCTTGAGGGTGCCGGAGAGGCAGACGGTGGCGATTCCGGTGCGCATCAGGCAGCCACCCCTTCTGCGGCCACGAGCTCCAGGAAGTGCGAGCGCATGCGGTCCGGATCGGGTTCCAGGCCCGTGAAGATGCGGAAGGCGTCGGCGGCCTGGCCCACGGCCATCCGGCCGCCGTCCAGGACCTCGCAGCCCTTGGCGCGGGCGCCCCGGACGAGTTCGGTGTCGATGGGGCGGTACACGATGTCCGCCACCCAGTGCCTGGACTCCAGCAGCTCCAGGTCCAGTGGGACGCCGGGGTGGGCGGCCATGCCCACGGGGGTGCAGTGCACCAGGCCGTCGGCCGGCGGCATCAGCTGCGGCAGCTCCGCCGTCGTGCGCGCCACAACGGCGCTGTCCGGGAAGAAGCCGGCCAGTTCCGCTGCCCGGGCGGCGCCGCGGGCGGCGTCCATGTCCACGAGGTCCAGGTGGCGGACCCCGGCGGTGAGGAGGGCGTAGGCCACGGCGGAACCGGCCCCGCCGGCGCCAAGCTGGACCACGCGGTCCAGCTTGGCGCCGGGAAGTCCCGAGGAGAGGGCCGCGGCAAAGCCGGAAAAGTCGGTGTTGTGGCCTATGAACCGGCCATCATCGATCACCACGGTATTAACAGCGCCGAGCCGCACGGCGTCCGGGGTTACCTCATCCAGGTGCTGCAGGACCAGCTGCTTGCAGGGGTGGGTGATGTTCAGGCCGTTGAAGCCGAGGTTCCTGGCACTGCGCAGCAGCTCTCCCACGGATTCGCCGGGAAGGCCGAGTTCCACGAGGTCGATGGGCCGATAGAGGTAGCGCAGGCCCTGCACATCCCCTTCACGCTCGTGCATGGGCGGGGTGAGTGACGGCATCACACCATCGCCAACCAGTCCCACCAGGTAGGACTCAGTTCGATTACTCATCCGTGCAGCTCCTTTGGTACGGCACCGGGCAGGAGCAGTGCGCCAAGCGGGTGCTGCTGCTGCGGGTGTTGAAAGTTACGGTACTACATTTGTTCACTCAGCGCACTCTTGTTCTACATTCGAACAAACAGTGGGTCAGCGCTGCGGCAGGCGGGCTGCGAGCTCGGCAGCCGCCTCCTGCAGCAGCGGGACGCACGCCGCCAGTTCCTCCAGGCCCATGCGGAAGACGGGGACCGCGGTCGCAAGGGAAGCGAAGGCGTGTCCTTGGGAGTTGAGGAGGGGAACGGCGACGGCACGCATGCCCATCTCGTTTTCCTCGTCCATGACGGCATACCCCTGGCGCCGGACCTTCTCTATTTCCGCGCGGAAGGCGTCCCGGTCCGCGATGGACTTTTCGGTGAGCTGCTCCAGGGGCAGGTCCTCCAGCAGCCGCTCGCGTTCGGCGTCCTCCGCAAAGGCAACCAGCACTTTTCCGACGGCGGTAGTGGAGAGGGAGCCCAGGTGGCCGGGGTCACTGGTCACCCGGAACATCTGCGGACCGTCCACCTTGTTGACCGTGAGGTGGTGGTGGCCGTCGCGGACGCTGAGGATGGTGGCCTCGCCCGTCTGTTCCGTGACCCGGCGCAGGACCGGCATCGCCGTGCCGGCGAAACCGTGGTGGTTGGAGACCCGCTGGCCCAGCTGGAAGATCCGCAGCCCCAGGTGGTAGCGGCGGCCGTCCGGCTCGTAGTCCACAAAGCCGTCGCGGGTCAGCGAACCCAGCAGGCGGTACGTGGTACTGAAGGGCAGCTCGGCCCGCCGGGAAATCTCCGCAGCACTGGCCCCGCGCGGCTCATCACCCAGGAGGACCAGGAGGCCCAGGGCCTTGCCCACCATGTCCGTGCGGTCCGCCTTGGCCGCCTTGGTGTCCGTGGGGGTGTCAGCAGATACGTCATTGTCCGCTGTGGTTTGGTTCACACTCATGCATCGATGTTCCCACATAGTGAGAGTTATTTCTAGATAGTGATTATTTTCTTGACAGGTGACCGCACTCACAGACACTATTGCTGTATCGCACAAGTAGCTCCCACCATGTGGCTACTGCCCGGGTTATCCCGCACCTATGCCGAGCCGCGCCTCCACCCGAAGGCAGCGCCGGCTGCGAGCCCCCTGATCCATCCGCGACAAAGTCGTCACATCTAAGGAACTCCATGAGCCAGACACTTCCGTCCGCCGAGCCAGGCATTGCCGCCCCGGCCGGGACGCCGAAGAAGGCCGCCCTCGCCAGCTTCCTGGGCAGCGCCGTCGAATACTACGACTTCTTCATTTTCGGATCCGCCGCCGCGCTGATCTTCCCCACGGTCTTCTTCCCGGATGCTGACGCCAACGCGGCCATCATGTCCTTCGCCACGTTCGGGTTCGCCTACGTGGCCCGCCCCGTGGGCGCCGTGATCCTGGGCCACTTCGGCGACAGGGTGGGCCGGCAGAAGGTCCTGATGTTCACCCTCCTGCTGATGGGTGCCTCCACCTTCCTCATCGGCTGCCTGCCGGACTTCAACACCGTTGGCTGGTGGGCTCCCGCCCTGCTGGTCCTCGCCCGGCTCTGCCAGGGCCTGTCCGCCGCCGGCGAGCAGGCCGGCGCCTCATCCATGACGCTGGAACACGCCCCGGACAACCGCCGCTCCTTCTTCACCTCCTGGACCCTCACCGGCACCCAGGGCGGCCAGATCCTCGCAGCACTGGTCTTCATCCCCGTCCTGGCCCTCCCGGACGAGATCAAGTACGGCATCGGCTGGCGTATTCCGTTCTGGCTGAGCGCCGTCGTGGTTGTTGTTGCCTTCTTCATCCGGCGCACCCTGCACGAGCCGCCGGCCTTCGAGGAAGCGCAGAAGACCGCCCAGATTTCGAAGCTCCCGGTTGCCGACCTGCTCAAGGCCCACTGGCGAGACGTCCTCCGCGTGATCTGCTGCGCCTTCATCGCCGCCGTGTCCACGGTGTTCGGCACCCTTGCCATCAGCTACGCCAAGACCGTGGCGGGCGTGGACGGAACCACAACCCTCTGGCTGGTCGTCGGCGCCAACTTCGTAGCCCTGGGCACCCAGCCCCTCTTCGGCATGCTGGCGGACAGGATCGGCCGCAAGCCCGTCTTCATTTACGGAGCCGTGGCCAGCGCCATCCTGACGCCCGTCTTCCTGCTCAGCCTTGAATCCGGCAGCGTGCCGCTGATGTTCCTGGCCGCAATCGGCTTCTTCTCCTTCGGCTACGCAGCGTCCAACGCCGTCTGGCCCTCCTTCTATGCGGAGATGTTCAGCACCAGGGTCCGCTTCTCCGGCCTGGCCATCGGCACCCAGCTGGGCTTCCTGATGGCAGGTTTCGCCCCGGCGATCGTTGCGGCCATGGGCGGGATCCGGCCCGGCGGCTGGGTGCAGATCAGCATCTTCACCGCCGTGATCTGCGGCATCGCGGCCATCTCGGCGCTGACGGCCAAGGAGTCCTACAAGACCCCCACCACGCAGCTCGGCCTGAAGTAGCACTTCCACCGGACAGGACACCGTTCCAGCCCGGTTTTCAGACCGGAAAGCCCGCCATTCCCCCAAATGGCGGGCTTTCCCCATTGAAAAACGGGCTGTACTGGCGCCGCTAAAGCAAGCACGGACGACGGCGGGTGGCCGGGGAGGGCACGCCGCCTGCCGGACGCTAGGCCCGGCCGGTCTCCAGCACCGATGCCAGGTCGAAGCTGACCGGCTCCTCCAGCTGCGCGTACGTGCATGATTCCGGGTCCCGGTCAGGCCGCCAGCGGTTGAACTGGGCCGTGTGCCGGAACCGGTCCCCCTCCATGTGGTCATACCGCACCTCCACCACCAGTTCCGGGCGCAGCGGCACAAAGGACAGGTCCTTGCCGGCGCTCCAGCGGCTGCCCTCGGCGTTGCGTGGCGTCCGTTCCCCCTCCGCCTGCTTGGCCCACGCCCACGGATGGTTGTCGAAGTCGGTCACCAGCGGCTGGAGCTGCTCGAACAGTTCCCGGCGCCGCTTCATGGGGAAGGCGCCGATCACGCCCACGCTGGCCAGGCCGCCGTCGTCCTTGTACAAACCCAGCAGCAGCGAACCGATTACATCCGGCCCGCTCTTGTGCAGGCGGTAACCGGCCACCACGCAGTCGGCGGTGCGCTCGTGCTTGGTCTTGAACATCACCCGCTTGTCCGGCTCGTACGTACCGTCCAGGCGCTTGGCCACGATCCCGTCCAGCCCGGCGCCCTCGAACTGCCGGAACCATTGCTCCGCCGTGTCCTTGTCCGTGGTCGCGGCAGTGAGGTGGACGGGGGCCTTGCTTGCGGCGAGGGCTTTTTCCAGGGCCGCGCGCCGCTCGGTGAAGGGCCGGCCGGTGTAGTCGTCGTCGCCCAGGGCCAGAAGATCGAACGCCACGAAGGAGGCCGGCGTCTGGGAAGCGAGCAGCTTGACCCGGCTGGCTGCGGGGTGGATGCGCTGCTGCAGCGCGTCGAAATCGAGGCGGTCACCGGCGGAGCCCACCAGGATAATTTCGCCGTCCACCACGCAGCGCGGGGGCAGGTTGTCCTTCAGCGCCTCAACGAGCTCGGGGAAGTAGCGGGTCATCGGCTTTTCGTTGCGGCTGCCGATTTCCAGCTCGTCGCCGTCACGGAAGATGATGGACCGGAAGCCGTCCCACTTGGGTTCGTAACTGAGCTCCCCGTCCGGGACGCCGCTGACGGCCTTGGCGAGCATGGGCGGGACGGGCGGCATCACGGGAAGTTCCATGGTGCCCATTCTTGCCCGCGGACGTGCCCCGGCGTAAGACCACCGCAAACAAGGTTCAGGCTCAGCCCGCCAGCAGCCACACGATGAGGATCAGCGACGGCGCCGCTGCCGCCGTGGACAGCAGGATGGTTTCCCGTGCCACGGCGACCCCCCGCCCGTATTTGCCCGCGAACAGGAACACGTTCTGGGCCGTGGGTAGGGCCGCCATGAGCACCACGCCCAGGAGCATCTGCTGGTCCAGGTTGAAGAGGAAGCGTCCGACGGCGAACGCCACCGCGGGCATCACCGCGGACTTCAGCGCGGTGGCCGTAAGGATCTCCGCCGTGTGCCCGCCGCTTTGCAGCATCCGGGTGCCGTGCAGGGACATGCCGAAGGCCAGCAGCACCACCGGAACGGCTGCACCGCCCAGGAGGTTCAGGGGTGCCATCACAGGACCGGGAAGTTCCACCTTGAACGCGGCCAGGACCACGCCCAGCAGGGAGGCGATGATCATCGGGTTGCGGAAGGGCTGGGAGAGCAGCAGTCGGGGTGACACCCGGCCGGCCGCGGAGAAGTCCAGCAGGGTGAGGACCAGGGGCGCGAACAGGAGCAGCTGGACCAGCAGGACCGGTGCCACCGGAGTGGCATCGCCCAGGGCGTACAGGGTGATGGGGATGCCGATGTTGTTGGCATTGACATAGGAACTGGCCATCGCGCCGATGGCGGTCTCGGCCAGCGGCCGCCGGAACCACAGCCGGCTGGCCAGCACGTACAGCAGCGCCGTGGCGGACGCCGTGACCAGGGCCAGCGGAACGTAGGCGGAAAAGACCACCGTGAGGTCCGATTCCAGGACCACCGTAAACAGCAGGACGGGATTGGTGATGAAGAAGGCCGTACGGGTGAGCGCCGAGACCGTGGGCTCCCCGCCCAGCCCGCAGCGCGCGGCAATGTACCCCACAGCGATCACGGCGCCGATCACCGCAAGCCCCACCAGCACACCGCCCACGCGTGGTACTTCCTTCCAGCTCCGCCGCCTGCGCAGGAGTTCCGGGAAGCGCAGTACTACAAGCCTAAAACTTATCGGACAAGTGGCGCCGGGCAGGCCAGCCCTCGACACGGCACCCTTCCGGACGGTAGAGGTTAACGATGGTTACCGTCGGCTTCCACGCCTCACACGAACAGATCAGTCCCGCCCAACTGCTCAAGGACGTCCAGCACGCGGAACGGGCAGGCTTCGATGCCGCCATGTGCTCCGACCATATTGAGCCGTGGTCCGCCCGGCAGGGCCACTCCGGCTTCGCCTGGTCCTGGCTGGGGGCGGCGCTGGCCACCACCAGCCTGCGCTTCGGCGTGGTGACCGCGCCCGGCCAGCGGTACCACCCCGCCATCATTGCCCACGCCTCTGCCACCCTGGCAAGCATGTTTCCGGAGCGCTTCTGGATGGCACCCGGCAGCGGCGAGAACATGAACGAGCACGTCACCGGCGATGCCTGGCCGCCCAAAGAGGTGCGGCAGCGCCGGCTTGAAGAGTGTGTGGAAGTGATCCGCCGGCTGCACCGGGGGGAGGAGGTGACCCACCACGGGCTTGTCACCGTGGAACAGGCCCGGATCTGGGACGTTCCGGACTCGCCGCCGCCGCTGATCGCCCCGGCCATCAGCGTGGAGACCGCCCGCCGCTCTGCCGCCTGGGCGGACGGCCTGGTAACCATCAACCAGCCCGCCGACAAGCTGAGGGACATGCTGGCGGCGTACCGGGACAACGGCGGCCGCGGCAAGGCCGTGCTGCAGGTGCACCTGTCCTGGGCCCCCCGTGAACAGGACGCGGCAGCCATTGCACTGGACCAGTGGCGGACCAACACCTTCGCCCCGCCGGTCCCCTGGGACCTCCCCACAGCCGGGCATTTCGACGGCGTGAGCGGGCACGTTGGCGAGGACCAGGTCCGCAAGGCGGTCAACGTCTCGGCGAGCCTGGAGCAGCACGCAGAATGGCTGGCAGGCTACGCAGCCCTGGGCTTCGATGAAATCTACCTCCACTTCGTGGGGCAGGAGCAGGCCCCCTTTATCGATGCGTTTGCCACGGACGTCCTTCCGCAGCTGCGCGGCTCGCGGGCCCAGGCACGGGCGCAGGCACCGGCATGAGGCTCGCCGAAACCTCGGACCTCTGGTGGAAGAACGCGGTGATCTACTGCCTGGACGTTGAGACCTTTTTTGACGACGACGGCGACGGCACCGGGGACTTCGCCGGGCTCACCCAGCGCGTGGACTACCTGGCCGCGCTGGGCGTGACCTGCATCTGGCTGATGCCGTTCTACCCCTCCCCGGACCGCGACGACGGGTACGACGTAACGGACTTCTTCACCGTGGACCCCCGGCTCGGCACCATGGGGGACCTGGTGGAGTTCATCCGGGCGGCCAGGGATCGGGGCATGCGGGTCATCGCCGACTTCGTGGTGAACCACACCTCCGACCAGCACCCCTGGTTCGTCGAAGCCCGCAAATCCACGGACAACAAATACCGGGACTACTACGTGTGGCGGAGCGACACTCCCCCCGATACGTCCTCCGAAGTGGTGTTCCCGGGCGAAGAGGACTCGCTGTGGGAGAAGGATGACGCCACCGGGGAGTGGTACCTCCACATGTTCGCCAAGCACCAGCCGGACCTCAATGTCACCAACCCCGACGTGCGCAATGAGATCGCCAAGGCGATGGGGCTGTGGCTGGAACTGGGCCTGGACGGATTCCGGCTGGACGCAGTGCCCTTCTTCCTGGAAACCCGCGGGCAGCCCAGGGACGAGGCCGCCAACCTGGATCCGCACGGCTTCCTCGCCGCCCTGCGCAGTTTCGTGAGCCGCCGCAACGGCAGCGCCGTGCTGCTGGGCGAGGTCAACCTGCCCTACAAGGAGCAGGTGGAGTTCTTCGGCGGACCGGACGGCAACGAACTGAACATGCAGTTCGATTTCATGTCCATGCAGTACATCTACCTGTCCCTGGCCCGCGGGGATGCCCGGCCCCTGGCTGAAACGCTCAAGAGCCGCCCGCCGCTGCACCCGGACAACCAGTGGGCCATGTTCGTGCGCAACCATGACGAGCTGACACTGGACAAGCTCAGCGACGGCGAGCGCGAAGAGGTCTTCGAGGCTTTCGGACCCCGGAAAAACATGCAGATCTACGGACGGGGGCTGCGCCGGAGGCTTCCGCCGATGCTGGGCGGCGATCCTGAACGCCTCCGCATGGTCTATTCGCTGATGTTCGCCCTGCCCGGCACACCGGTGCTGTTCTACGGTGAGGAAATCGGCATGGGCGAGGACCTCCGGCAAAAGAGCCGGGCAGCGGTGCGCACTCCCATGCAATGGACCGACGAGAAGAACGGCGGATTTTCCACAGCCAAGGCCGCGGACCTGGTGGTACCGCTGGCCCGCGGAGAATACGGCCCGGAGCACGTCAATGCCGCGGCCGCCAAGCGCGATCCCGGCTCGCTGTTCAACTTCATGGTCACCCTGATCCGCCGCTACCGGGAGTCCGCAGAGCTTGGCTGGGGGGACTTCGCGATCATTGAGCAGTCCGAGCCGGCGGTCTTCGCGCACACCTGCAGCACGGACACCGGCGCACTGGTGCTCCTGCACAACTTCGGCGAGGAGCCGGTGAAGGTCAGCGGCACATTGGCCCACGAGGATGGGCCGCGCAACGCCTTCAGGGACGCCATCCTGCTGGACCTGTTCGACGGCGACAACATACCGCTGGAGCCCGACGGCGGTTTCACCGTTGAGCTGGAACGCTACGGCTACCGCTGGTACCGCCTCCACCGCAAAGGCGACCGGCTGTCGCCTTAGCTGCGCGTCGGAGCCGGGACGCTCCGTCAGCTCATGCCACGCTCTCCAGAGTGCCCGGCCGGGAGCCGAGCCCTACGTAGGCACCCTTGAAGAAGACAAGGGGCTCTGCTCCAGCCCGGGCACTCAAGGCACGAACTGCGCCCACAACGATGGTGTGGTCGCCGCCGTCGTACTCCTGCTCAAGCTCGCAATCCACCCACGCCAGGGCCTGGTCCAGGATCGGGCTTCCAAGCGGCGACGGTGAGTGGCTGACTCCAGCAAATTTGTCCGTTGCAGAGCGCGCAAACTGGGCTGCCAGGTGCTGGTGTTCAGCAGGGAGGATGTTGACGGCGAACCGGCCCGCTGCCCGCAGCAGGGGCCAGGTGGTGGAGGTCCGCGCCGGGCTGAAGGACACCAGCGCCGGTTCCAGCGAAAGGGACGAAAACGACTGGCAGGTCATGCCGGCGGGCCCGGTCTCAGCCGAGGCGGTGATCACCGTCAGCCCCGTGGCGAAGTGCCCCATAATATGGCGCAGGCGCCGGGGACTGAGGTCATATTGGTCCGTCATGGGTGTCCTTTCAAGGGGGGGTGACCTCAATCAACCACCCCGGCATCCAGACCTCAACTTCGGCTGAAACCTGCCGACCCCTTGCGCAACGCGGGGCCGCCAGGCTTCATCCGGCGACCAGGAATGCCCCCTGCCCGGACCAAGTGTTACCCCTGGTTTCGTGCCGTGACGCACGAGGACGGAAATCCCCCCTGCCATGTCCGGGCTGGCCTAGATTGCTAAAAAGCCCAGCACATTACAGGAGGTGTACCACGTGTCGTTGACTACGCAGCGGACTACTCACCGGCTTACCATCAAGGCCCCGGCCGACCTGGTCTTCACCGTACTGCGGGATTCCTCCCACTGGCCGTTCCTGGACGGGCTGACCGTCTACTCCGAACGGGTAAGCGGCGATGACGCCGACCATGAACTCCGCACGTCCATCGTGGCCAACGGTGCCCTGAACTCCAGCCGCTGCCACCGCCTCTTCGATGCAGCCGCACACCGCGCCGAATTCCGGCAGGTCGGTTTGGAGCACCCCCTGTTGAGGCTCGGCGGGAGCTGGGTGATCCTCCGTGCGGACGGCAACTCGGAGGTGACCCTCACGCACGAGTTCGAAGTGGATGGGGCAGCAGCCGGGGACCTCCCGGAGCTGATGCACCGCACGATTGATGAATACAGCCGTCGCGAGCTGGAAGCGCTGCGCCTGAGTTCGGAGCGCCTGAGCCTGCTGGTGCAGCAGCACTCGGCAGGTGCCCACGCCAGCGAGGCCTAGCACGCGGCAGGCGCGGCCGCGCACTGCAGGCGTCCACCCGCTGCAGGGGCACCCAGCGCCATCCTGTGCACAAAGGAAAGTACCCCGCCATTGCCGGATCAGCAATGGCGGGGCACTTTTTGGCCGGGACTACGCAGACTGTAGCACCCGGTTGTGGGAGTTGGCCGGTATGGCCAGCCCGTAGTGGCCGCGCAGTGTGCGTCCCGTATATTCGCTCCGGAACAGGCCGCGGTCCTGCAGGATCGGGACCACCTGGTCCACGAAAATCTCCAACCCGGAGGGCAGCACCGGCGGCATGATGTTGAATCCGTCGGCCGCGCCCGACTGGAACCAGTCCTGGATGGCGTCAGCCACCTGCTCCGGGGTGCCGGCGAATGTCCGGTGCCCACGGCCGCCGCCCAGCCGGCCGATAAGCTGGCGCACCGTGAGGTGTTCACGGCGGGCGAGGTTCACGATCAGCGTGTACCGGCTTTTGGCGCCCTCGATCTGGTCCTCCGAGGGGAGGTCTGCCGGAAGCCGGGCGTCCAGCTCCAGGGATTCAGGTGCCACCCGCAGCACGTTGGCGAGCTGCCGGCGGGCGTGTTCGGGCAGGATCAGTTCGTCCAGTTCCCGCTCCAGTTTCAGGGCCTCGGCCTCGGTAGCGGCGATGACGGGAACAATGCCCGGCAGGATCTTCAGGGATACCGGGTCCCGGCCAGCCGCCGTCGTCCGTCCCTTCAGGTCAGCGTAGAAGTCCTGCGCATCGGAGAGGGTCTGGTGGGCAGTGAAGACCGCCTCCGCGTACCGGGATGCGAACTCTTTGCCGTCCTCGGAGGAGCCGGCCTGGACAATGACCGGGCGGCCCTGGACGGACCTGGGGACATCCAGGGCGCCTTCCACCCGGAAATGCTTCCCCTCGTGGTTGGCCGCATGCACCCGGGAACTGTCTGCCCACACTCCGGCGCCCTTGTCCGCCACCACGGCGCCGTCTTCCCAGCTGTCCCAGAGTTTTTGCGCCACGTCCAGGAATTCCGCGGCCCGCTCATACCGCTGCGAGTGCGCCGGCTGGCCGGCCAGTGAGAAGTTCCGGGCTGCGGCGTCGCCAGCTGTGGTCACTACGTTCCAGCCGGCCCTGCCCCCGCTGATGTGGTCCACCGAGGCGAAGCGCCGGGCCAGGTTGTACGGCTCGTTGTACGTGGTGGAAGCGGTGGCAATCAGTCCGATCCGCTCGGTGACGGCCGCTATGGCCGCGAGCAGGACGGTCGGTTCCAGGCTGGTGTACGGCCGTTGGGCCACGTTCCCATGCAGCACCGGTGAATCGGCGAAGAAGATCGAATCCAGCTTTCCGCGCTCCGCAACCTGGGCCAGCCGTTGGAAATGCTTCACGTCCGTGCTGGCGAAACTGTTGCTCTCCGGCAGCCGCCACGATGCCTCGTGGTGGCCGGTGCTCATCAGGAAAGCGTTCAGGTGCAGCTGCCGGGGTCCGCTTTCCGGCGCGCTCACTGGTTTGCCCCGGCTGCTGCGAAGGCCGGTGCCTGGGAGATTCCAGGCACGACGACGGTCTCGGAGTAGGCGGACGAGTCGCCCTTGATGGAGGTGCTGCTGCGGCCGTCCACTCCGCGGGGGACGTCGCCGGCGATGGTGACGCGGTTCAGCTGGCGGGGCTGGCCGTCGTAGTTGTCCGGCGCATAGTGCTGGGTGATGCGGTTGTCGAACAGGACCAGCTGGTCCGGCTCCCAGTTCACCCGAACCCCGTTCTCCGGGCTGGTCACGTACGCCTGCAGGAGGCGCAGGATGTCCTTGGATTCGGTGTTGGACAGGCCAACAATCCGGAGCCGCTGGGCGAACCCGCCAATAAAGAGCCCGCGCTCACCGGTCAGCGGATGGATACGGACAACGGGATGGGCCGATTCGAAGTGGATGCGCGTGAATTCCCTGCGCCGCTCGTCCGCGTTGGCATGCTCCAGGTTCTTCGGGACGGAGTAGTCGTAGTCGTTGGTGTGGATTGCCCAAAGGGTGTCGGCGAAATTCCGCAGTTCCTCGGGCAGGTCCTGGTAGGCGCCGGCCGAGGATGCGATCAGGGTTTCGCCGCCGTAAGCCGGCAGGGTGATGCTGCGCAGGGTGGAGGCCTGGGGCGGGTTCACGACGAACGTGACATCCGTGTGCCAGTTGTTGGCACTCCCGTTTTCGCTGTCCACTGGCAGGACGGCCGGTTTGCCGTCCACCGAAGCCACCGTGGGGTGGGCTTTGGTGAGCGGGCCGAAGTGGCTGGCGAATCGCACCTGGTCCTCGTCGGTGCCGATGTTGGCTTCCCGGAAGACGAGGGCTTTGTGGGTGTTCAGGGCGGCACGGATCTGCGCCACCGTGTCCGGCGACAGGTCCCTGCTGAGGTCAAGGCCGCGGATTTCCGCGCCGATGCGGGCACTCAGCTTGGTGAACTGGAGTTTGGTTTCGGTGATGACGGTCATTGGATCTTCCTTTGCAGTTCAGTCGGACAGTTCAGTTGGGCAGTTCAGGATGTGGAGCCGACGGCGGTGCGCCAGCGGGAGAAGTGCCGTTCCAGGGCCACGAGCAGAGCGTTGACGGCGAGGCCCAGCACGGAGACGGTCAGGATGCCGGCGTACATGTCCGGGATCAGGAAGCTCATTTGCGAATTGACGATCAGGTAGCCGAGCCCGGCCTTGGCGCCCACCATTTCGGCGGCGATCAGGACCAGGATGGACGATGTCCCGGCCATCCTGATCCCTGTGAAGATCGTGGGGACCGCAGACGGCAGGATCACCTTCTGGAAGAGCCGGAAACTGTTCATCCCCAAGGATTTGGCGGCACGGATGAGCAGCGGGTCCACGGTCCGGACGCCGGCGATGGTGTTCAGCAGGACCGGGAAGAAGGCGGCGTAGGCCACGATGGTGATCTTGGATTCCTCGCCGATGCCCAGCAGCAGGGTGAACACCGGCAGCAGTGCCAGGGTGGCCGTGTTCCGGAAAAGCTCCAGGAGCGGGTTCAGGAACGAATTCAGCCAGCCGTACCAGGCGATCAGGAGCCCCAGCACCACGGCCGTGACCACTGCAATCCCGAATCCGGATACCGAGCGGGTGAGGCTCGCCTGCAGATGGCTCTGCAGCTGCCCGGCTTCCACGAGCCTGGCACCGGCGGCGAGGACTTCGTGCAGCGGCGGCAGGAACACGCGGGTGGAGGGGCTGGCCAGATACAGCGGCCCCACTTCCCAGAGTGCCAGGAAAAGCACCACGGCAAGGGATTTCCAGCCGGCGCGGGCCGCCAGGTGTGCCACGTAGGAGAGCCTGCCCGCCTTCTGGCGTTCCGCCGCAGGCAGGGCTGGAGAGTGTTCGACGGCGGCAGGCGCCTCCGGGGGGCGGGTCAACACTGTACTCATCAGGCTGCGCTCCTTTCGAGCGGCTGTTCATCGGGGGCGGTGCCGTCCGGCAGGATCTTCCGGTGGCCGGAGTCCCGGGCGAGGCGGACTTCGTCGTGCAGCAGCGACCACACCTGGTGGCGGCGTTCCACAAAGGCGGGGTGCGAGCGGATGTCCGCGTCGCCGTCGCCCTCGGGAATGTTGATGGCCACGATTTCCTTGAGTTTTCCCGGCCGGGCGCTCAGCACCGCCACCCGCTGGCCGAGGTACACCGCTTCGTCGATCCCGTGGGTGATGAAGACGATGGTCTTCCCGGTCGCCTTCCAGATCCGCAGGAGCTCGTCCTGGAGCTGTTCACGGGTCTGGGCGTCAAGGGCGGCGAAGGGCTCGTCCATCAGCAGAACCTCCGGCTCATAGGCGAGGCTCCTTGCGATGGCCACGCGCTGCTTCATACCGCCGGACAGTTCGTGAGGATAGCGGTCCCCGAACCCGGCAAGGCCCACCAGGTCCAGGAATTCGCTGGCCTTCGCCGCCCTTTCCTTTTTGGACAGGCCAGTGTTCTCGAGGCCTATTGAAACGTTGGCCGACGCCGTCCGCCAGGGAAACAGCGCGTACTGCTGGAAGACGACTGCCCGGTCCGGGCCCGGTCCTGTCACTTCCTTTCCGTCCACCAGGACCTCTCCCGCTGTGGGACGGGAGAGCCCGGCCAGCAGGTCCAGGAGCGTGGTCTTGCCTGAGCCGCTGGGGCCCACGAGGGTGAGGAACTCGCCGGCGGCGACGTCCAGGCTGAGGCTGTCGATGGCGGTGAGGACTGAGGGCTCCCCCTGGCGGCGGCTGCCCGTACCCTTGCCTGCCCGGATACTGAATTCCTTGGTGACGTTTCGGAGGCTGATTTTGGGGGTCATCGTCTATCCTTTCGGGGTTGCGGCCGGCGCCGGGGTTTCCAGCAGGTTGAACTCGTTGGTGTAGAGCGTGGAGGTATCAAGGTCGCCGGTGATAATTGTGATAATCCCGGCCGACTTCAGGTAGTCGGCCCAGCGGGTGAAATCGGTGTCCTGGATCCGGCCGCCCGGCGAGGCAACGCCCACGCTCTTCCAGTACTTCAGCGCCTCAGTACTCTCGTTGCGGCCCCGTTTGGCGATGATTTCCTCGAATTTGGCGATCACCTGCTCCCGTGGGGTGCTCCGCTGCCATTCGATGGCCTTGGCCACCCCGGTGACCAGCGTCCGGCTGGTCTCCGGGTTCTTCGCCAGGAAGTCATGGCGAAGGACGTACTGCCCGGCGTCGAACGGTCCTCCGATGACGCCGACGTCGGTGAAGAGGGCACGGACGCCTCCCTCCGCGAGCGCACGGTCCTGCAGCACTCCGCCCAGTGTTCCCACGTCGACCTGCTTCTTGCGCAGGGCAACTTCGGTTTCGTTCGGCGGAACCACCACCAGCTGCACCTGCTTGATCTCCTCGGGAGTCAGGCCGCTGTTCTTGAGGTGCGTGGTGATCACGGCCTCGTGGTGGGCGCCAAGGGTGTTCACGGCGATCTTCTTGCCGATCAGGTCCCTGGCAGTGCGGATGGGGCTGCCTTCCTCCACGTAGTACCCCGTGAAGGTCTCGTTGTCCTCCCCGTAGTAGTTGATGACGGCTTTGACCGGCGCACCGGCCTCGATCAGCTTGATCACGGCTCCGGTGAAGGCTCCCCCGATGTCCGTCTGGTCTGTGGCCACGGATTGGATGCTCTGCGGCCCGCTGGTGGTGTTGCTGACCCATTCGAGCTTGACGTCGCCCAGATAGCCGAGGTCTTCCGCCACTTCCACCAGGGCTACTGTGTTGGGCGAACCCTGGTACCGGACGGTTTTCACCTCAGCGCCGCCGTCGCTCCCGGCCTGTTGTGCCGTAGCGGGACCGCCGCAACCGGACAGCGCCAGCGTGACTGCCACGACTGCAGCCATGGCGAATGCCGTTCCTGTGGTGCGGATAGTTCGTGCGGGCAGGAGGCGGTTTTTCATGGTGGTGGGTCTTTCTGCAGTTCGGGTGTCGATCCGGACCATCTGGCTCGTGGCAACCACTAGAACAGAGAAGAATCACCGGCAGAAGCGGCGGCTTAACAGCGCGAAACGGCAGGCAACTGCGGGAAAACGGGAGTAACAGAAGTCCTCGCGGCGTAGTGTTCGGACACTCCGCTGCACGTTGTGCCGCCGGCCGACACATGGCGCATCGGGACGTAAGGCAATCAGGTACCGGAGGTTCATGACGGTTCATACGACGACGCGCAGGTCCACAGCAGCGCAACGTGTGCCGTACTTTGAGCGGTGGATGCCGGCGCCCTGCCCGCATGGGCATCACGTCAGAGGGCGCACCGTCCCAGAAATGCCAGGTGGGTGTCGCCAATATTTCTGCCGGTGAGCTTCGTTTGTTACCCGCGGCCCGCCATCGCCCCCGGCGGAACTGCAGCCGGCGCGCCGTCGTCGTCCGGGTGTGAAAAAATCAACCATGCGCCCCATGCAGCACTCCAGCAAGCTCCAGAACGTACGGTACGAACTCCGCGGACCCATCCTCCAGGCCGCCAAGGCCATGGAGGCGGAGGGGCACCGGATCCTCAAGATGAATCTCGGGGATACTGCCCCGTTCGGCCTGGAAACGCCAGAGTCCGTGGTGGTGGACATGATCCACCACCTGCGGGGCGCCCAGGGGTACAGCGATTCGAAAGGGATCTTCTCCGCGCGTACCGCCATCTCGCAGTACTACCAGACGCGCGGGCTGATGCAGATCGGCGTGGAGGACATCTTCATCGGCAACGGCGTCAGCGAGCTCATCTCGATGTGCCTGCAGGCTTTCATGGAAAACGGCGACGAGATCCTGGTACCCGCTCCGGATTACCCGCTGTGGACTGCCGCAGTCACGCTGACCGGTGGCAAGCCGGTGCACTACCTCTGTGACGAGGGGGAGAACTGGTGGCCGGACATGGCCGACGTCGAGGCAAAGATCACCAGCCGCACCAAGGGGATTGTGATCATCAACCCCAACAACCCCACGGGCGCCGTGTACCCGCGGCACATCCTGGAGCAGTTCGCAGCTTTGGCCCGGAAACACCACCTGGTCCTGTTCTCGGACGAGATCTACGAGAAGGTGCTGTACGAGGAGGCCCAGCATATCCACACGGCGGCCGTGGCCGAGGACGTCTGCTGCCTGACGTTCAGCGGACTGTCCAAGGCGTACCGCATGCCCGGCTACCGGGCCGGCTGGGTTGCCGTCACCGGACCACTCGCCGCCACCGCCGCCTACCGGGAGGGACTGGAGCTGCTGGCCTCCCTGCGGCTGTGCCCCAACGTTCCGGCCCAGCATGCCATCCAGACCTGCCTTGGCGGCTACCAGAGCATCGACGCCCTGGTGCGGCCAGGGGGCAGGCTCCGCGAACAGCGCGATCTCGCCTACCAGCTCCTGACCGAGATCCCTGGCGTAACGTGTGTTCCCGCCGCGGGAGCCATGTACCTGTTCCCCCGCCTCGATCCGGAGCTCTACCCCATCAGCAGCGACGAGCAGTTCGTCCTGGACCTGCTGAAGGATCAGAAGATCCTCGTCTCGCATGGTTCCGCCTTCAACTGGCCCACGCCCGACCACTTCCGGTTTGTGATCCTTCCGTCCGTCCTGGACATCCGCGAGGCCGTGCACCGCATCTCCACCTTCCTGGCGGCGTACCGCGCCAGTGTGGAACTGCCGTAGCCTCCTTTGTCCGCGGCCGCCGTCGGGCCTTACCCGCCTGTTCTGCTGTTGAGCCCGGGAACCGGTGCCGGGGAAACAGCACCGGCGCGAAGAACTAACCCGCGCCTAACCGCGGGGAAACGCGGGTGCAACATTGCCTGGGCACACTGGATTCTGCAGGCAAGAGCCGGCACCAGCCCCAGCCAGGAGGCCCCGCCATGAAGCAGAAAGCGACACCACATGTGACCCGGGTCCGCGCCCTGGACCAGCTCCACCGCGGCGACGAGATTGAAGCCCGCCTCTCGGTGGGCCCTTCCTACGACGACGTTGTGATCCGCCGCGGAAGTGTCCAGGAAACCGCTCCGGGCATCGGCGTGGTGTGGATCCTGGACCGGCTCACCGGCCTGCGCAAAGCCATCAATACGGACGAGTGCAGCGTCTGGCGGCTCGCCTGAAATTGTCGGGGTCCGCGGCCCGGGTGTAGCCAGCAAGGGCTGCCCGCCGCACCGGAATCTTCGACTCAGGGGCCGCCGCTCAGCCGCCGGCCACCGACTGGATGACCAGCACCTCCTGGCCTGGCGACACCTCGGTGTCCAGCCCCTGCAACCGCCGCACCTCGTCCCCGCCGACGTACACATTCACGAAGCGCCGCAGCGCACCGGTCTCGTCACGGAGACGCCGGGCCAGCACTGCGAAGTCCGAGGTCACCGCATCAAGGAGCTTTCCCACTGTTACAGGCCCGTCGGCAGGCGCAGTCAGGACGGACTGCCCGCCGGCCAGCGGCTGCAGGACGCTGGGAAGCACCACGCTGATTTCCTGCATGCTGCTCTCAGGCACCGGCTATCACGGCCGCCCGGACACAGAGCACATCCGGAAGGTGGGACACCACCTCCTGGAACGTCCCGCCTTCGTCCGCACTGGCGTAGACCGAGCCGCCGCGCGTCCCAAAATAGACCCCGGACGGCTCCGCTGTGTCCACGGAGGCGGCATCGCGCAGGACGCTGTTGTACTCCCCCGTGGGCAGGCCGTTGCTGAGCCTTTGCCAGGTGGACCCGGCGTCGTCCGTGCGGTGGACGGCCAGCTCGCCGTCCGGCGGAATGCGTTCGCCGTCCGCTTTCAGGGGGATGACCCACGCCGTGCCCTCGCGGCGGGGATGGGTCAGCATCACGAAGCCGAAATCCGCGGGAAGCCCTTCCGCGATGGAGTTCCAGCTGTCCGCGTTGTCATCCGTGCGGTAAACGCCGTGGTGGTTCTGGGCGTAGAGGCGGCCGTCGACGGCGGCATCCGCTGCGATCTTGTGGACGCACTGGCCGAACTCCGGATTGGGATCGGGCATGAAGTAGGCCGAAATGCCACGATTGCGCGGCTCCCAGGACGTGCCGCCGTCGAGAGACCGGTAAACGCCTCCCGTACTCATGGCCACGTGGACCGTTTCCCCGGCCGGATGGACCACGATGGAGTGTGCGGCCGCACCGCCGTAGCCCGCGCCCCACTCGCTGCGGTGGGGATGGTCCCACAGCCCGCGGTTGAGTTCAAAGTGTTCACCGCCGTCAGTGGATTTCCAGACGGAGATGGGCTCCGCTCCTGCCCATACAACGCCAGGACGCGCCTCCGCATCCGGATAGATCTGCCAGATGCGCTCCAGCGCGGCACCCGTGTCCTCCGGAAACCTGACGGCGCCCTGCTCGGGCTCGGACCAGGTGGCGCCCAGGTCATCGGAGTGCGCAACGGTGGGACCCCAATGCTCGCTGCGGACGCCCACCATTATCCGGGTGCGGCCTTCCCTGGTGTCTATTCCAATGCTGGGGATCTCGCTCATGAGGAAATGCGGGCCGGTGAAAGACCACTGGCGCCTGTCCTGGCTGGTGGCCAGCCAGAGGCCCTTTTTGGTCCCGATCGCTAAGACAAAACTCTCTGCGGATGCCATGCCCACCATGCAACCACCGCGCACTGCGGCCCGCAACGGTTATTTTGTGTCCCGGCCGGGCTAACTAGTCCACAAATTCCGATTGGGTTTCGATGAAGTCCCAGTCCGCCGGGGTCAGGACGGCCGCCGGATTGTCCGGATGGGGGCCGCCGGCTTCCGCAATTCCCTGGAGCACTGGAAGGGGCAACTCCTCCGCCCGAAGGTTTTCCCGCAGCCATTCCTTGCTGGCCAGGTCCAGGTCAAGCCACCACATGTAGATTTCCATGACGTCATGCACCTTTCGTATGTTCCAACGTTAGGCCCGGGCGGATGCGCGGACAAGATACACCCGCGGCGGGCAGGTAGCCAGTGCAGGGAGTCCCCCAGGGATGCGGGTACCCGCAAGTAACCACATTGGCCGGGCGGTGGAAAAGACGAGTACCCCCTACTCAGGACTGCCTTTAGCCCTCCCCCTAGCCTGAAAACTCAAGCAAGCTGACCGTGTTGCTGGGGCATTCGGCGCAAGTGCTGGGCCTCCTCTTCATGGTCCGTTTCACACAGCGAACTGGGGAGAAAACAATGAAACGTACCTTTGTGACTTTGGGGGTCGTCGGGCTGGGGCTGCTTGGCGTGACGGCACCGGCCATGGCAGCACCTGAAAGGGTCACCGTCTGCCACAATGACGGGGGCAGCTGGTCGCCGCTCGAATTCAACATCAACGGCCTCGAAGGCCACGAACAGCACCCGCTGGACATCATTCCGCCCACGTCCAAGTCGCCTGGCAAGAACTGGACCGACGCCGGAAAGCTTCTCTACGTCGAAAAATGCGCGGCGTTGCCGCCAGGCGAAACAATGCCGGAGGTGCCGGGCGAGGAGCCCGTCGACGAGCCCGTCGAGGAGCCTGTCGAGGAGCCGCCGGCTGAAGAGGACCCGGTGGTGGAAACACCGGCCGAAGAGAAGCCGGCCGCGGAAACACCGGTGGCCGAGACGCCGTCGGCGGAGACACCCGCGCTGACGCCTGCTGCTGAACAGCCCGCCGCAGTCACGGCGGAGGCATCCGGCGTCGTCCCGCAAGCCGCCGCACCGGCTGCGCCTGCTCCGCAGGCAACCGTCCAGCGGCCGGTCGCCGCCACGGGGGCCACCAGCCACGGCACCAACCAGGGGTACAACGCCCAGACCGCCGTCGGTGGTTCTGAAAGCACCCCGTCATGGCTGGCCGGACTGGTCGCACTGGCGGCAGCAGGAGCGGCAGTGGCTTTCCGCCGCCGGTCCCGTCCGTTCACCCCCGCCGGCTGACACAGCCAAGAACGGCATAACCGCAGCCCCGGCCCGTGGCTTCGTAAACACGGACCTGGCTGCGGCCCTTGACGGGGAAGGCGTCCCTCCAGTGCCCGGCGGGGCGCCTTCCCTCTTTTTCGTCGAAGCATCGAGGAGCACCATGGCCAAGGTCCACAGCCCGCAGGCAGCGGACGGGAAGCGCGTGCGGCGGCGCTGGAACCGTGGGGATCTGGCTATTCTCCTGTGCGGCATCCTGGCGTTCCTGTCCATCACCTTTGGCGGGCAACTGCTGACGCACACCGCCTCGGATGGCAGCTCGCAGGGGTCATTCACGGCTGTTGAGCCGGTCACCGCCGGCATCCCGCCCAAGGGCCCGGCACCCATCGCGGCAACGGGTACCGCGGAAGGAACCTCCGCGCCTTTCGACTCCTCCGCCAGTCCAGCTCCGGCTCCCGTGCTGCCCGATGCCGCCGAGCCCCTCCGCATCCGGTACCCGTCCGCCGGCTTCGACGTCCCCGTCCACCGCCTGGACCTGGACAGCGACGCCCAGGCCAACCAGACCGTCGTGCCGCCCGAAACCAAGGACGGCTACTGGCTGGCGTCCTTCGGCACCCCCGGCCACGGTTCGGCCAACACCACCTACGTCATCGGCCACAGCTGGGACGGCGCAGAGGCACCCTTCAATCACTTGAGTTCAGCGGCAACAGTGGGCGACCGGTTCGAGGTGGACACCGCAACCGGCACCATCCCGTACCAGGTGGACACCGTCACCACGTACCTCAAGGCCACCCTCAAGGACAGCCCCATCTGGGAGATCGTACCCAACCGCCTGATCCTGATCAGCTGCTACACGGAGGACCCGTGGGGAAAAAACGTGGTTGTCACGGCCTCGCCCGCCGTTCCCTGACGGCCCGAGAGGGCCCGCTCTCTCCACCCGCCCTATCCAAGAGCATCCACGGAGGCTGAAAATAAGCTATGAGCCCGGAACAGATGAGCAACAACTCTCCCCTGGTGGTGGGCATCGCACCCGGACAGCACGCCGAGGTCCTGCAGACCGCCGTCTCACTCGCCTCCCGCCTGGGGACGCGGTTGCTCTGCGCCCATGTGGACGAGGCCAGCTTCCTGGTGGACTGGGACCCTGCGCGGCCCGCCCACCGGCTCTCCCTGCACCCCGACACGGACGACGCAAACATCGGAGCCGTGGCACTGGAGCTTAAGTCGGCGATAGAGGCGGCGGTGGCCGGCGTCCCGCCCGGTACCGCAGCCGCGGAATGGACCCTGCAGACCCTGGCCGGGGATCCCGCCCGCGCCCTCGCCCGGCTCGCAGCCGAAAACGACGCGCCGATGATCATCGTGGGAACCTCTGAGCGTGGCTTCTCCCATCGCCTGGCGGAAGCCCTCAGCGGGTCCGTGGGTGCCTGGCTCACGCACCACCAAAGCAGGCCTGTCCTCATAGTTCCCTACCGGATGCCGGCCCATGACGACCGGCCGTAAAACTAAAGCGAAAGTAGTTATTCGGGGTGCTGGCGGAGCGGACTACCAGCCAGTAAGCTGATTCAAGCAAGACGGGTTCCAGCAGGATGAAACCCGGATATTGCCCAAAAGCTGCTCCGGAGTGCGTATCCCCCAATAACGCACTCCGGAGCTTTTTTGTGCCCCGGCAGGCAAACCCGCCCGGATCAGCGCATACCCCCTGGGGGTACTTGTGAACATACCCCAAGGGGGTATATGGTGTCGTCATGAGCGGAATCGAAGAAGCAGTCAGCGGGCACGCGGCGGACCTGCAGCCGCCCCACGGCTATACGGGCAACAAAGAGGCTTACCTCCGGCGGCTCAAGCGCATCGAGGGGCAGGTCCGCGGGATTGCCCGCATGGTGGATGAGGATAAGTACTGCATCGATATCCTCACCCAGGTTGCGGCGGTCACCAAGGCCCTGCACGCCGTCAGCCTTGGCCTGGTGGAAGAGCACATCGGCCACTGCGTAGTGGGCGCCGCCTCTGAACCCGACCCGGCAGCCCGCGCCGACGCAATCGACGCCAAGGTCAAGGAAGCCGCCGACGCCATCGGCCGGCTGCTTCGCTGACGAATAATGACCAAACCAGCGCCGGCTACCGCCGGCAAACCTGAAGGAGCAGCCATGAGCACCACTTCCCCCACCACCACACGGGTCAGCGTCTCGGGAATGACCTGCGGCCACTGCGTTTCGGCAGTCAGCGAGGAACTCGAAGCACTGGCCGGCGTCGAAGAAGTGAGCGTGGAACTGAACGCCGGAGGTATCTCCACGGTGACCATCACCTCCCGCACGGAACTGTCCCCTTCGGAGATCGGGGAAGCGGTAGCCGAGGCCGGCTACCTCGTCGTCGCCAACGAAGCCTAAAACCGTCACTGAAGCAGGGAAGCCCCAATGAGCAACCAGGAACTCCTCCACCAGCCCGCCACCCGCGTGGTGGAACTCGACATCGAGGGCATGACCTGCGCCTCCTGCGTCAACCGGGTGGAGAAGAAACTTGGCAAGCTCGACGGCGTGCAGGCCTCGGTCAACCTGCCCCTGGAATCAGCCCACGTCACGGTTCCGGCAGGCATCACTGACGAGCAGATCACGGCAACAGTGGAAGCCGCGGGCTACAGGGCAACGATCCGCCAGCCGCTCAAACAGGGCCAAAGTCCGGCCAGCGAAGCCGGGGACCTGCCCGCAGCGAAGCTCCGCCCCCGCCTGGTCCTAGCGGCGATCCTGACCGTCCCTGTTTTCATCATTTCCATGGTGCCGGGAGCCCAGTTCCCGCACTGGGGCTGGGCGGCGGCCCTCCTGGCCCTGCCCGTGGTGACCTGGGCGGCCTGGCCGTTCCACCGGGCAGCGGCCGTCAACGCCCGGCACTTCGCGTCCACCATGGACACGCTGGTGTCCATCGGCGTGACCGCGGCGTACCTGTTCTCCGCCTGGCAGCTGTTCGCGGATCCCCGCATGACTGAACACCCGGGAATGGAAGGCATGGAGACCGGCGGCCTCTATTTTGAGGTGGCAGCGGTGGTCACCACCTTCCTGCTCCTGGGCCGCTACCTGGAGGCCAATGCCAAACAGAAGGCCGGCGACGCCCTGCAGGCACTCCTGAACCTGGGCGCCAAGGATGCCACCGTCCTCCGTGACGGCAAGGAACAGCGCATCCGGGCCGACCTCCTGCAGGTGGATGACGTCCTGGTGGTCCGACCCGGTGAAAAAATTGCCACCGACGGCGTGGTGACGGACGGGGACTCCGCCGTGGACGCTTCCCTGGTGACCGGCGAATCGGTGCCCGTGGAGGTAGGCCCGGGAAGCCGGGTCACGGGCGCCACCATTAATACCTCCGGCCGCCTCCTGGTGCGTGCAACCCGCGTTGGCTCCGAGACAACCCTTGCCCAGATGGCACGGCTCGTTTCCCAGGCCCAGACCGGCAAGGCACCCATCGCCCGCCTCGCGGACCGCATCAGCTCCGTCTTCGTCCCCGTGGTCCTGGCCATTGCGGCGCTCACGTTCGTCCTGTGGCTTCTCTTTACGGGACCGGATGTGACCAGCGATGACCTGCGCTCGGCGTTTACCGCCGCCGTCGCCGTCCTGGTCATTGCCTGCCCGTGCGCGCTGGGCCTCGCCACCCCGGTTGGCCTGCTGACGGGAACGGGGCGCGGCGCCCAGCTGGGCATCCTCATCAAAGGGCCGCAGGTTCTGGAGGACACGCGCACCGTAGACACTATTTTGCTGGACAAGACCGGGACCGTAACCACCGGTGTCCTCGCCGTGGACGCCACGCTTGCCTTCGGGAACTTCGGGGAGGGCGAGGTGCTGCGCCTGGCGGGGGCCGTGGAAGCGGCATCGGAGCACCCGGTGGCCCGGGCCATCGCTGCCGCTGCCCGTGCGGATACCGCGGGGCTGCCCACAGCGGACGACGACGGCGGCCTCCCCGCCGTGGAAGGCTTCCGTTCCGCGCCAGGCGGCGGCGTTACCGGAACCGTCGAGGGCAGGGTGGTGACGGCAGGCCGGACGGGCTGGCTGGAGCAGAACAACATCACCATCTCTCAGGAGCAGCAGGCATCACTGTCAGCTGCGGAAGCCTCCGGCGCCACGGCGATCTGGGTTGCCGTAGACGGTGGTGTTGCCGGCATCATCAGCCTCCGGGACACCCTCAAGGAAGGTTCCGCCGCCGCCATCGCACACCTGAAGCGGCTGGGCCTGCGCCCCATCCTGCTCACCGGCGACAATGCCGCGGTCGCCGCCCAGGTGGCGGCCGCCGTCGGCATAGGCAAGGAAGATGTTTACGCCGGGGTCCTGCCCGAAGGAAAGGTGGAGGCGGTGCGCAGGCTACAGGCCGGCGGCGCCACGGTGGCCATGGCCGGAGACGGCGTGAATGACGCTGCCGCCCTGGCCCAGGCAGACCTGGGTATTGCGATGGGTTCCGGCACGGACGTGGCCATCGAAGCCGCGGACCTGACGGTAATGGGCAACAACCTTGCCCAGGTGGCGCAGGCCATCGAACTCTCCCGCAGGACCCTGGCCACCATCAAGACCAACCTCTTCTGGGCATTCTTCTACAACGCCGTGGGCATCCCGGTAGCTGCCCTGGGCCTGCTCAACCCGATGATCGCCGGGGCCGCCATGGCCGCCAGCTCGGTCCTGGTGGTGGCCAATTCGCTGCGCCTGCGGAGCTTCGGCAAGCAGCCGAAGGCCAGCTAGAACAAGCCCATGTAGCGGCTGGGCTCAGGCGGCGCCGTACCGTACGGCTGCCCGCGCCCTGGCCTTGGCTGCCTCGGCTTCCCGGTCCTTGGGCGGCGCTTGCGAAACCAAGGACTCCAGGAGGTGCTGGGTGATGTGGGCGATCTCGTGGACGGCCTCATCAAAGGCCTCCTGGTTGGCCTTGGATGGCTTGGTGCTGCCGCTGATCTTGCGCACATACTGCAGTGCGGCGGCGTGCACTTCCTCCGAGGTAGCGTGCGGTTCGAAGTTGTGGAGGGTTCGGATATTCCGGCACATACAGCCATGCTAGGCTCTGGAACGCCTGGGATCGACCCCCTCCCCGAACGGTTTGCGCAAGCAGCACCCATGGGGAGGCTTGCATGGGCAGGGCTGCCCATCGACGCTTCCTCAGCGGCCGGGGTAGGTTTTAGGCAATGGATCTTCCGGATGAGCCGGGGGGCCGAGGGGGATGCCGACCTGGTTCGGATCCACGATTCTATGAGGAGAAACTGATGGCTATTTGGGGTGCAGACGTTCAGCAGCTTCGTCAGCTGGGCAGCAAGCTGCAGTCAGGTGCAACCGAGATCGACAACCAGAAAACGGCTCTGAACGGTCTTCTGAACAGCACCGACTGGAAGGGACCGGATGCGGACAAGTTCCGCGACGAATGGTCCGGTACCCACACCACCATGCTGACCAAGGTGGCCGACGCGCTCAGGGAAGCCGGCACCAAGGCCAAGCGCAATGCCGAACAGCAGGAGCAGGCCTCCAACTAGTCCCTGCGCACTGCGCACGGTCAGTCAGGCGGTCCCGGACACCCCATGGGTGTCCGGGACCGCCGCGTTTAAGAGCCTGTCCGGCCTGGTGCCGTACCCACTTAAGGGACGGGCTCGACGTCGTTCGCGTGTTCCAGCGGCGACGCCGCCCTGGGCAGTTCCTGGCGGCGCAGTTCCTGGCCGCGCGGCTCCTCCCCGCCCGCTGCGCGGCCGGCAGCCGGCCCCCGCAGCTCATCGAGCCGGACCAGTACCACCCCGCCCACGATCAGGACGCCGCCGAGGAGCTGGATGGCCCCCGGCAGTTCACCGAGCAGCAGCCACGCCCACACCACGGCAAAGAGAACCTCGGTCAGCGACACGAAGGACGCCACCTTGGAACCCAGCGCCCGTGCGGCCATGATGCCGGAGACGTAGGCCAGCACGGTTGCCAGGACCACGAGCCCCGCCAGCGATACCCACCAGGGCGTGATCCAGGGTCCCAGCCTGGTGTCGGCCGTGCTGAATGCCATGGGCAGCAGGCCGGTGGCAGCAGCAAGCCACATCACGGCGGCACCAACAAACAACCCGCCTGAAGCCAGCACGATGGGCGGCAGCGTGTCATTCTCCTTCGCGGTGATGAAGAAGTAGATGGCAAGGCACACGGCGGCGGCCATTCCCCAGAGGACGCCAACAACATCGATCTTGACGGCGCCGGTCAGGTCAAGGACCAGGACCAGGCCGGCGAGGGACAGCAGCGTCCCGCCGAAAGTCAACAGGCGCGGCCGTTTCCGGCTGGCGGCCCACAGCCAGAGCACAATGATCACCGGGGCGAGGTATTCGAGCAGCAGCGCCACGCCTACCGACAGCCTTGCGACTGCGTTGAAGTAGAAGAGCTGGCAGGCAGCGACGCCGATCAGCCCGAACAGCCCGATGGTTACCCAGTTGTCCCGCAGTTGATGCCAGCGGCCCCTGAGGGCGGGGATGGCGGGCACGGCGAGGATCAGGGCAGCACCGGTGAGGCGGGCCGTGACGGCCGCCCCAGGGGTCCACCCCGATTCCAGGAGCGCCTTGGCGAAGGACCCGGACAAGCCGAAGACCGCGGAGGAGAACAGTGCGATGCCCAGGCCGGAGGCGAGGAAGCCGCGCCTGGCGGCGGGCAGACGGCCGGGCGCGCGGCGTGCAGCGGACATTGGCCGCCTCCTGTCAGGAGTAAAATGGGGTTATGGTCATGACAGTACGGGACGGCGCTGTAAGGAGTCAAGATGGTTTTTGCCCCTGACACTGAGGTGGCACTGCGGACCGTAGTTAACCTGGTCAACTCAGCTGCGAACGGGAGCGAGGGCCTTGCCACGCAGGCGGATCTGGACCATTTCCTGGCAGCTGAGGGCTTTAGCGGGTCCCGCGCCCGGGACGGGGATGAGCTGGAAAGCGTCCGCCGCTTGCGCCACGAGCTATCGGAGCTGTGGACGGCGGATGAAGACGCCGCGGTGAAAACGGTAAACCGCCTGTTGCAGGAGGCGCACGCCCTGCCCCAGCTGGTCAAGCACGACGATTGGGACTGGCACCTGCATGCCACCACGCCGGAGGCTCCGCTGGTGTACAGGATGAGCACCGAGGCCGCGATGGCCCTGGCGGACGTCATCCGCGGCAAGGAGATGGACCGGATGCGGACGTGCGAGGCGGAAAATTGTGATGCTGCCGTCCTGGACCTCAGCCGGAACAGGTCAAAGCGCTACTGCGATACGGGCAACTGCGCCAACCGCGCGCACGTCGCCGCCTACCGGGCGCGGCAGGCGGCCACCGGCTAGTGGCTGCCCCGGGTGTCCGTGCCGTCAGCCGGCGGGTCCTGCGGGCCCGGAGCTGCGCCGAAGCCGTGGGACGGCTTTCGGGCTGAACTGAGGTTCACACCGGAGCCCTTGCCCAGGTGCTCTGCGTTCTCCTTGTGGCTCATGGAGAGCATTGCCGCCACCACCAGCGTGACGATGAATGCGATGCCGGCCGCAGTGAAGGCCAGGTCAAAGCGGGGGGCACGGGCGCTGCCGCCGGAAGCGAAAATGACGACGGCAAGGAAAGCGATCACGGCCCAGAACGCGGAGAACATCAGCGGACCCCTCACCGAGGTCCGCAGCTTGCGCGGTTTTCCTGGATGCTGGTCTGCCACGGTGGTTCCTCCCTGCAGGCGGCACGCCGGCCGGCCTGGTTTAAGTGTTGCGGTGGTTTGCCCGGCAATTTTTTCTACAAGAAGTAGAACCGCGCCTTCCTAGTTTACGGCTTACCGGCGGCGCTGCGGGCATCGTGCCGGAGAGTCAGGCCTGACAGGACCCACAGGACACCCGAAATGATCGCTCCTCCGCCGGCCACTCCCAGCAGCGCGTGGGCGCCCAGCCCGATAAAGAAAGGCAGGAGGGCCGCGGTGCCGAGGCCAATAATTCCGGAGGTGATCCAGTCGCGGGCCAGGACATGGCTGCCTCGAAGCTTCAGGCCGCAGGAAAGCTCAAGCGCTCCCGCCAGGCCCAGGCCCACGGCAGCGACCACGCCAAACAGCTGGTCCCCGTGCATCAGCACCAATGAAAATCCGGCACCTGCCATCACCGCACCCGCGGCCGAAAGCATCTTGCCCGGCGCCGCACCCTGCGGAAGCCCGGTGGCGGGAACAGTCCGGAGCAGCAGCACGCCCGTGGCCAGAAGGTACAGCCCGCCGGCCCATCCCATGACCTCAACGGAAGGCGCCGCCCAAAAGATGGTGAGGGCACCGAACACCAGGGCTGCGGCCGAGCGGAGCAGGACGGGCTGCCAAAGGCCGGGCCCGGCGTCGGTTCCGGAAGTGGTGCCTGCGGGAGTCCTTGGTTGCGTCACCGGTCCAGTTTAGTGGCGGCGCGCCGCCGTCCGAACTTCGCGCCGATTACGGCGGGCGCTCATCCGGACCCCAGCACCATCCAGCGGTCCGACCGGGCACGCAGGCCGAGCGTCACGGCGCGGGCCGCCATGTAGCCGAGGGCAAAGGCGGCCCACAGCCAGGCCAGGCCCGCCCCGCCCTGGGCTCCCAGGAGTGCAACCGCCGCAAGCATCGGCACGTAGGCGGCGAGATTCATCACGCCGGCCAGGGCAAGGTACTTGGCGTCCCCGGCGCCGATCAGCACCCCGTCCAGCACGAAGACGTAGCCGGCGAGGGGCTGGCCCGCGGCGAGGACCCACAGGGCAAGGGCCAGCGCCAACCTCACCTCGGGATCGGCCGTGAAGAGTGCACCGGCCCACGGCGCCGCAACCGCCAGGAGAAGCCCTGTCACTGCGCCAAAGCCAAGCCCCCAGCGGACCATGGTGCCGGTCAGGAGCCGCGCCTTGCCGGCATTCGAGGCTCCCAACTCCTTGCCTATCAGCGCCTGGGCGGCAATAGCCAGCGCATCCAGGGCAAAGGCGAGGAAGGAAAATATGGTCATTGCCAGCTGGTGGGCGGCAAGGTTGACAGCGCCCTGCGAGGTGACCACAACCACTGTTGCCAGAATGGCGATCCTTAGGCTCAGGGTGCGCAGCATCAGCCAGGACCCCACGCGCGCCATGCTGCGGATGCCCCGCCAGCTGGGCAGCAGACCCACCCCGTTGCGTACGGCATTCCGCCTAACGATGAGAAGGTAAACACCAGCCATGGCCCACTGCGCCACGCTGGTGCCCACCGCAGATCCGGTCACGGACCAGCCCAGCCCGTACACAAGCCACAGGTTCAAGACGATATTGAGGGCAAACCCGGCGGTGGCCACCAACAGCGGCGTCCGGGTGTCCTGCAGGCCGCGGAGGAGGCCGGTTCCGGCAAAAATGAGCAGCATTGCCACCAGCCCCGGCATGGACCAGCGAAGGTAATCGACGGCGAAGGCGCGAACCTCGCCTTCCGCGCCCAGGAGTCCAATGAGGGGATCCGCCGCCAGGAAGCCGGCAACGGCGAGGAGCACGCCGAGCAGCAGTGCCAGCCACACGCCGTCGCGCCCGGCTGCCAGGGCCTTCCCCAGCTGGCCGTCGCCGATGGCGCGGGCTACCGCGGGCGTGGTCGAGTAGGCCAGGAAAACCATCAGGCCCACAGCGGTATGCAGCACCGCCGATGCCAGCCCCACCCCGGCCAGCTGTGCCACGCCCAGGTGGCCGATGATCGCCGAATCGGCAAGCAGGAACAGGGGTTCAGCCACAAGCGCGCCGAACGCCGGAACGGCCAGCCGAAGGATTTCGCGGGCCTGCCCCTTGCGTGGCGCAGCGGTGGCGGGGGCAGGCAGGTAAGGCACGCTGCCAGCCTAATCGGCCGGCCGCAGGCAGACGGTCTTGCATGACAAGAGACACATTATGACGCGAATAGTTGACTCTTCAACTATTTCCCAGGGACACTGGAGCCATGAATCAGTCACGACTCACCACGACCGCCATCACCGCCCTCCGGATTGTCCTGGGCTTCCTCTTCGCAGCCCACGGCTGGCAGAAGTTCAACGAATGGACCATTGCGGGCACGCAGGCCTCGTTTGCCAAGATGGGGGTTCCGGCAGCGGAATTCGCCGCACCGGCCGTTGCCGTGCTGGAACTTGCAGGCGGCATCGCCCTGATCCTGGGCATCCTTACCCGCGTGGTTGCCGCCCTCCTGGCCCTGAACATGCTGGGCGCCCTCTTCCTGGTGCACGCCCCGGCCGGGCTTTTTGCCGCCAACGGCGGGTACGAACTGGTGCTGCTCCTCGCAGCTGGAGCTTTTGCCCTGGCCCTGACCGGCGCCGGCCGCGCCTCAGTGGACCGCGCCCTCTTCGGCCGGAGTAACTCAAAGCTCGCCGTCCTGGCCTGACCCACTACCTCCGGCCCCAGTCCGGAAACGTGCGACGGCGGATGGGCACCTTGGTGCGCATCCGCCGTCGTCCGTTAACCGGCCGCAATCCCCGCAACCGCCCCAGTCGCCGGAACCGTACACGGTCGCCTTAGCGGAACGGCGAGCCGAGCGCTTTCCGGCGATTTTGCCGCTGCCGGTGACCCGCTCAGCGCCTGCACGCACCTAACAATCCCGAACATCAAACACCACAAAGTCACGGGAAAGTTGGGAAAACGCTTGCCATCGCTGCATCCGGGCTGATAAACCAAGATTGCCGCAGTGAGAACCGCGGCACCCTTCCCAGGTCTCAGCCTTCCCCGAGTCAGCACCCGGAACCCTTCACGGTTTATCGCCGACCGACGCGCCGCCGCGTGTTTGAATCGTTCCAAACATCCTGGGTCCGCCTTACCACCGCTCATCGAAGGAGATGTTCGTGAAACGACCCCCGCACATGACCCCGCGTCCGCAGGAGGGGCCTCCGCCCCGCCGCAGGCTGCCGGCTGGCGCAAAAGCCGTTACGGCTGCCGTTGCCTCTGCCGCCATTGCCTTCACAGGGCTCCCGGCCGTTCAGGCCGACACTGCCCTCCCGGCGGTAGGAAGCGGCTTCAAGTTCGACTTCGGCCCCGGTGCGACGGCCGACGGCTACACGCCAGTAGGCGCCACTACCCAGTACTCCGCCGGGGCCAGCTTCGGCTTCACGGATACGGCAGTCACCTCCGGAATTGACCGGGGCACCGGAGACCCCCTGCGGTCCGACTTTGTGCAGGCCCAGGGAAGCTCCTTCCTGGTGGACCTGCCCAATGGCGACTACACCGTCAAACTCATTGCCGGCGACGCCGCCGAAGCCACGAACATCGCCATCACCGCCGAGAAAATGGCCAAGGTCCAAGTCACGGACAAACCGGCCGGCCAGTACCTGGAAATGGAATTCCCCATCTCCCTGGTGGACGGCCAGCTCAACCTCGATTTCAGCGGCACCGCGGCGAAGATCAACTCCCTGGTCATTGCGGCAAGGGCTCCCCGCACCGCCACCACCGACCCCGGCGTCTACCTCGCCGGCGACTCCACCGTCCAGACCTACGATCCCGGGTACGTGCCCCAGGCGGGCTGGGGCCAAATGATCGACCGCTTCTTTGACAGCAGCGTCTCCTTCAAGAACCATGCCATCGGCGGCCGGAGCTCCAAGAACTTCATCACGCAGGGACGGCTGGACGAGATCCTCCGCGTCATCAACCCCGGCGACTACCTCATGGTCCAGTTCGGCCACAATGACGCCACCATCGGCGTGGACGACCGCTACGCCTCCCCCGCCGATTACAAGGAATACCTCCGCACGTACGTCAACGGCGCCCGCCAGCGCGGCGCAACCCCCGTCCTGGTGACCCCCGTGGGACGCCGGGACTACGACGAAGCCACCGGCAAGTTCCGCGTCAGCTTCCCCGAGTACGTGGCCAAGATGCAGGAACTCGCGGCCGAGGAGAACGTGGCCCTGGTGGACCTGTCCGCCTCGAGCCGCGCCTACTACGACGAAATCGGCCCGGAGGACACCAAGTCTGTCTTCCTCCACGTCGATGCCGGCGTGTACCCCAACCGCCCTACCGGGACAGTGGACAACACCCACTTCCAGGAATACGGCGCCATCCAGATTGCCCGGCTGGTGGCGGGCGGCGTGAAGCAGCTCAGCGTTCCGCTGGCCTCACGCGTCAAGGAAATCGCACCGCCGTCGTCCGTTCCCGCCAAGCCGCAGGGACTGGTGGCCGGAAGCGTGTCCAACGCCGGCGCCCTCCTCAAATGGCAGCCCGTTGAAGGCGCGGACATCTACAAGGTGTACCGCAAGCTTGCCTCCGAGCCGGACAGCGCCTACAAGCTGACCACCACAGCAACGGTTCCCACTGCAAACCTTGGCGGACTGGCTGAGGGCACCGCGTATGACGTCCGCGTGGCGGCCATGAACGGCAAGGGACTCTCGGAGCCCAGCGACGCACTCACCGTCACCACCAAGCAGGCCAAATACAAGTTCGACTTTGGGCCCGTGGGAGCTCCGGTCGAGGCGGGCTACACCGAAGTCAACCGGACCATGGGCTACACCGCCGGGCGCGGCTTTGGGTTCAAGGACATCTCGGTGCTCGCCGACCGGGACCGGGGAGCGGTGACCAGCAACCTCCTGCGCGACTTCGTCCTCAGCGGCTCCAGCTTCGAGTTCCAGCTGGACGTCCCCAACGGCACCTACGCCCTGAAGACCTACCACAGCGACTGGATCGGCTCCACCAGGACCGACGTCGCCGCCGAGGGCACCCCCTACGGCCAGGTCTCGTCCGGCCGGGCATCCTCGGCAACCAAGATCATTAACCAGGTGCTGGTTTCCGATGGGCAACTGAACCTGACCATCAGTGGCTCCGGCCAGCGGCTCAACGGCCTTGAGGTCACCCCGCTGCTCGTAGGACCCACCAACCTGCACACAACGTCCTTGGACGCGGCCTCAGAGCCGCCCACCGTGGACCTCGCATGGGACGCCGTGGCGGACGCCGCCAGCTACAAGGTGTTCCGCCAGGCCTCGTATGAGGCAGAGCCACAGCTTGTCTCCGGCAACGTGACTGCCGCGGCCTTTACGGACACCACAGCCTTCGCCGGCCTGACGTACAAGTACTTCGTCACGGCCCTGGACAGCACCGGGCTCGAATCGGTTCCGTCCAACACGGTGGAGACCGCCCTGGTTGACCCCAACACTCCGGTGCCCGCCGCCACGGGCAAGGTGGACGTGAAGGCGGTGGAGAAGGCCAGCGTCACGCTCAAGTGGCAGAAGGTGTCCGGCGCTGCCGCGTACCTCGTCTACCGGTCCACCTCACCCGATGGCCCCTTCGGCTATGTGGGCCGCGCCACCGAAGTGAACTACACCGACTACACGGTCCTGACCACCATCAAGTATTACTACCGGGTCACCACGGTGAACAAGAGCGGCGAATCCGCTCCCTCACCCGTGGTGGGAACCGAAAAGGTCACCGTAGTGAACCGGCAAATGGAAAACCTGGACCGGGCACCGGTGGCTCTGCTGACCGGCGAAGGCGTGCGGGTGGGCTGGCGCATGCTCGGCCTGGACCCTGAACAGATCGGCTTCCATGTCATCCGCGACGGCGTCCAGCTCACCGAAGAGCCCATCCGTAGCAACACCACATTCCTGGACCCAAACGGAACCGCGACTTCCCGGTATGCCGTCAAGACCGTGGGCAACGGCGGGGAACAGCTCACCGCCGAGTTCACGCCGCTGGTGCAGAACTACCTGGCTGTGAAGCTGGACAAGCCCGCGGATGACTACACCAAGGACGGGCAGCCTTACAGCTACTCCGCCGGCGACTCCAGCGTGGCTGACCTGGACGGCGACGGAACGTACGAGATCCTCCAGATGTGGTCGCCCTCCAACTCCAAGGACAACTCCCAGGCGGGCTACACCGGACTGGTGTACGTGGATGCCTACCGCATGGACGGCACCAGGCTCTGGCGGATCAACATGGGTCCCAACATCCGCGCAGGCGCCCATTACACGCAGTTGCTCGCCTACGACTTCGACGGCGACGGCAAGGCCGAAGTTGCCATGAAGACGGCGGACGGCACGCGCGACGCCGCCGGAACGGTGATTGGAAACGCTGGAGCAGACCATCGCAACAGCAGCGGCTACGTTCTGACGGGCCCGGAGTTCCTCAGTGTCTTCCACGGGGCAACCGGCACCGTCATGGACACGGTGGCCTACGACCCTCCCCGCGGTGACGTGGCAGCCTGGGGTGACGGCTACGGCAACCGCGTTGACCGCTTCCTCGGTGCGGTGGCCTACCTGGACGGGGAACGCCCGTCCATGATGTTCAGCCGCGGCTACTACACCCGCACCGTGCTTGCCACCTACGACCTGGTGGGCGGCAAAATCAGCAAGCGCTGGATCTTCGACTCGGACGCCGCAGGCGCCCAGTACCGCAGCCAGGGCAACCACAACCTGTCCGTAGCGGACGTGGACGCTGATGGAAAGGACGAGTTCGTCTTCGGCTCCATGACCATCGACGACAACGGCAAGCCGCTGTACAACACTGGCCTGGGCCACGGTGATGCCATCCACACCAGTGACCTGGATCCGTCCCGTCCGGGCCTGGAGACGTTCGCGGCCCACGAGGACATGGGGGCCAGCGGCAACAGGGGAGCCACATTCCGTGATGCGCGCACCGGGGAGATCCTCTGGAGCATCCTGGCCGCCAAGGACACCGGACGCGCTGCCGCCGGTGACATCGACCCGCGCCACGCGGGGGCGGAGGGCTGGGCCATCGGCGGCGACGCTGCCTGGAACTCCCCGGTAGGCGAGCTGCGTTCCGCAAAGGGCGAGCTGGTCGCCAACAGCATCCCGGCGGCCAACTTCCTGGCTTGGTGGGACGGTGACCTGCTGCGGGAGATCGTTGACCATGACTGGAACGCGGCAACCAGCACCGGTACGCCCAGCATCGCCAAGTGGAACTGGGAGACGGAGGCCAGCGACCGGCTGCTCACGGCCACCGGTGCGAAGTCCAACAACGGCACCAAGGGAACCCCGGCCATCCAGGCCGACCTCCTCGGTGACTGGCGTGAGGAAATTGCGTGGCCGTCGTCGGACAGCACGGAGCTGCGCATCTACACCACCACGGCCGGGACCGACGTCCGGCTCCGGACGCTGATGCATGATCCCGTGTACCGGCTCTCGGTTGCGCGCGAGAACGTCTCGTACAACCAGCCGCCGCACCCCAGCTTCTACATCGGTGTCGGGATGGAACTGCCGGCCCAGCCGGACATCGTGTACACCCGCGCAGGCTGACCCGTCGGATCTGCCCGCTGCCCCGTCCGCCAGCCTGGCGGGCGGGGCAGCGCCATGTCCGGACAGGTTCGGATGCAACCCGCCGGTAACACCGGGCGTCAGTATGATCACAGCATGACCGAGACGCCTGCCTCCAACTCAGTGACACTCCGCTTTTTGGCCGCTCCCACGGATGTGGGCCACAGCGGCTCCGTGGACGCCGGAACCGTCCTTGAGTGGGTGGACAAGGCCGCGTATGCCGCAGCGGTGGGGTGGGCGAAGTCCTACTGCGTCACTGCCTACGTGGGAAACATCCACTTCGCCGATCCCGTCAACAGCGGCGACATGGTGGAGGTTGAGGCCACCATCGTCTACACCGGACGGTCCTCGATGCACATCCGCACTGTGGTTTCCTCCGGCGACCCCAAGGGCGGCCCGGCCACCATGCGAAGCCAGTGCATGGTGATTTTCGTGGCCGTGGGCGAGGACGGAAAACCGATCCCGGTCCCGCAGTTCGAACCCGTCACCGCCGAAGAGATCGAACAGCGGGACCACGCGCTGGCACGGATCAAGGTACGCGAACAGATCGTCGAAGCCATGAGCCGGCAGGAATATACGGATGCGGGTACGGCCGAACGGGTCACCCTGCGGTTCGTGGCTGCACCCACCGACGTGAACTGGGGCGGCAAGGTCCACGGCGGGATCGTCATGAAGTGGATCGACGAGGCCGCCTACGTGTGCGCCTCCCGGTACTGCGGCATGGACACCGTGGCTGTCTTCTCCGGCGGGGTCCGGTTCTACCGTCCCCTGTTGATTGGCCACGTGGTGGAGGTGGAGGCGCGGCTGGTGTACACCGGCACCAAAGGCATGCACGTTGCCGTACATGTCCGCTCGGGGGACCCCAAGAGCCGCGAAATGAACCTCACCACCTACTGCCTGACAGTGATGGTTGCGCGCGACGCGGATGGCAACTCCGTACCCGTACCCCCCTGGGTGCCGGTCAGCGAAGAGGACAAGAGACTGCACGCCCATGCCCGCGAACTGCTGGAAATCAGGGGCACAGCCCCGGGAAACCGGCTGCCCAACCACCTGCTGGCCCAGGGCTAAGCCCGGGGCACCACACGGAGGCCGTTCCTAGAAGCCGCCGCCGCCGGCGTCGGCTGCCATGTTGGCGAACCGTGAGTAGTGGCCCTGGAAGGCGACCACGATGTCCTTGGTGGGGCCGTTACGGTGCTTGGCCACCAGGATGTCAGCCTCACCGGCGCGGGGGGACTCCTTGTCGTAGACGTCCTCGCGGTGAAGCAGGATCACCATATCGGCGTCCTGCTCGATGGACCCCGATTCGCGGAGGTCGGAGACCATGGGCCGCTTGTCCTGGCGCTGCTCAGACCCACGGTTGAGCTGGGACAGTGCGATCACGGGAACCTGGAGCTCCTTGGCCAGGAGCTTCAGGGCACGTGAAAACTCGGAGACCTCCTGCTGGCGGGACTCGACCTTTTTGCCGGAGCTCATGAGCTGCAGGTAGTCGAGGATCACCAGTTTGAGATCGTGCTGCTGCTTCAGCCGCCGGCACTTTGCCCGGATCTCCATCAGTGACATGTTAGGGCTGTCATCGATGAAGAGCGGGGCATCATTCATCCGGCCCATGGTGGTGGCGATCTTGGACCACTGCTCGTCCTTGATGGTGCCCTTGCGGAGGTCCTGCAGCCCGATGGTGGCCTCTGCGGAGAGGAGGCGCATGGCGATCTCGTTCCGGCCCATTTCGAGCGAGAACATCACTGTGGCCAGGTTGTTCTTGATGGCTGCCGAGCGGGCGAAGTCCAGCGCGAACGTGGACTTACCGACAGCCGGGCGGGCCGCGATCACAATCATCTGGCCGGGGTGGAGGCCGTGGGTGAGCTCATCGAGTTCGTAGAACCCTGTGGGCACACCGGTCATGCCCTCACCGCGGTGGCCGGAGGCTTCGATCTCATCCACCGTGGACTCCATGACGTCCTTCAGGACGACGTAGTCCTCGGCAGTGCGGCGCTCTGCCACCGCGTACACCTCGGCCTGGGCCTGGTTCACCAGGTCCTCCACCTCGCCGTCGGAGCCGTAGCCCAGCTGGACGATCTTGGTGCCCGCGTTCACGAGGCGCCGGAGCACGGCCCGTTCAGCAACGATCTCGGCGTAGTAGCCGGCGTTGGCCGCGGTGGGGACGGTCTGGATCAGCTCGTGCAGGTAGGCAGGGCCGCCGATCCTGTTTATCTCTGCGCGCTTTGTGAGCTCATCGGAGACGGTCACGGCGTCCGCGGGCTCACCGCGGCCATAGAGGTCGATAATTGCTTCGTAGATCGTTTCGTGCGCCGGGCGGTAGAAGTCCTGACCGCGGAGAATTTCCACAACATCGGCGATGGCATCCTTGGACAGCATCATGCCGCCCAGTACGGATTGCTCGGCAGGGATGTCCTGCGGCGGCTTGCGGCTGGCTTCAGATCCGCGGGTTGTCTCTACCGGATCCAGATGCGCGATTGACAAAGCTGCCGTCCTCCATGTGAGCCGGGGCCTTGGTGGCACCGGTGGTTAACCGTCCTGCTAGGGCGCTGCCCGAAAGCTGGGCTCCGCCACCTGTCCAGGTGTACCAGCGGGGTGTGACAATGCTGGGGATCCAGCCCTGCAGACGGCGATTTCGAGAGTTATCCCCATATCCACAGGTTTTCCACAATGGGCCTCTTCTTAGGGCTCCAGGGGTTCTACGGCTGCTGTTTTCGGCATCCGTCCGGGACCACAGGAGCCCTGAAAAACAGGTACCCCGCTACGCTAGTCCCCCCTGCCTCAGTGGCAAAGTCAACAGGCACCAGGCCCTGTGGAAAACCTGTGCACTAAGGGGCATAGCTTGTGCACAGCCTGTGGGAAAGGTTGTGGACAGTAAAAAAGTTTCACCGCCGCTGCGCCGCTGACCTGCTAAAACACTGCCGCCGGCATGTGGAGTAAAGATTTATTCCAAGTATTTTCATCCACAGCCCGCGGCTGCGCCAGCGGAGGTAAACGGCCCCCTCCGGGGGCGTGATGCAGTTCATTGCCCGGCCTCTGCGGGCGATCGCTACCCGGGACCCGGAGTTGATGCCCAGAGAAGCGTGCACTATGCGCAGAGGTGAATATTGCTGTGGATAAACCGGATCTGGCATAAGCTCTATACATGGGCGAACTACTGCTGGTACTGCTGCCGGCGATTGTGTTGGTGGCCCTCATTTGGGGTCTTGCCACGGCCCTCAGTCCGCGGGATACGGGCTTGTCCGATGCCGAGAAATACCAGCGTGACCTGGCCGAGCGTTCAGCGCAGCACTATGCGGCCCAGGTCCAGGCTGCCACGGCGGCCCGCGCACGCCTGGAGTCCATCACGCGGCCAAGCCAAAACACCCAGGCGATGCATTCAGATCTGGCCCCCGCCAGGAAGTACACAGAACGGCGTTAGAAAATGGAATCGCTTGTGGTCCCTGTCCTCATCCTCCTGGCCGTGGCTGCAGGAGTCACGTTGGCGGCCCGCGCCATCAGCAGGCGCAAGGCCTCCGCGGGCGCCGAGCCGCAGGCACCCGCAGCCAACTCGGCCGACCTGGCCCGCACGGCAGCTGCCAAACTTTCCGAGGACGAACACCGGCGGCTCTACGCCCTGATCGCACAGGGCCAGGCCATGGCAGCCATCAAGCTGTACTACGAAGTCACCGGCGACGGACTGCGCGCATCACGCGATGCCGTAGGAGCGCTGGCAGCACACCCGCAGCCTTACAGGGGCGCGGAGGCGGCCCCTGCCGAGGTTGAAGACGACGATGACGAGCCGCAGCGGTTCCCCTACCGTTACCGTGCCATTGCCAGCAAGGGTGACGTGACCCGCGAGGTCAGCAGCAACATGCTCAACGACGAGATCTATGGCCGGATACGCACCCTGGCCCGCAACGGCGACACGGAGGCTGCTGCCTCGGCACTCACGCGGCACTCCGATATCTCCATGAAGCAGGCCCGGGAGTTCATCGAACTGCTGGACGATTAAGGCCTGCTGGCCGGGACTGATGCAGTCCCGGCCAGCCTGATTCTGTTAGTCGATGGCTTAACCGAAGGTGAGGACCAGCTTGGGTGCGGCCGCGCTGCCGGTTTCCTTGGAGCTGAGGTCAAGGCCGTCGCTGCTGCTGGAATCCAGGCCCAGCGAAAGCTCTTGGCCGAGCTCACCTGCCAGGCCGGCCACGGTGAGCGGAACGCTGTAGTCGGTGTTCGCTGTTGTGGGGCCGAGCGTGGCGACGCTGGTGCCCAGAGTGGGGCGGTTGGTGTAGGTGATTCCGCCCTCAGTCCAGCTGTCATCGGCAACGAGCTTGACGTTCTGCGTACCCTTGGACCCGCTCCCGGCGCTGCGCAGCTGCAATGTCGCGCTGTCCAGGGTCCGGCCTGCGTAGGCTGAGAGGTCGAACTTCAGGTACGTGACCTCAATCGGGCTCCTATCAACACCCAGCAGGGTACTCGACCCATAGTTCGTCCGTGTCGATGTGCCTGCCACATAACTGTCCGCGGCGGCCGTGAGGGTGACGGTTTCCGGCGTCCCGCCGCCGCCCGCCGGGGCCGTGGTGAACGTCCAGGCCTCCTCCGCTGCCAGCGGGTTGCCGGCAAGGTCCTTCACACCGGCGGAACCGCCCTCGATCCTCGCAGTGTACGTGGTGTTGGCCGCCAGGTCCGCGCCTGGGTTGAGCGTCGCAACTTTGCCTGTGCTGTCGAGGGCCACGGTGGCCGTTACCGTCGTCGTTCCTGCCTCTAATGTGAACGTGCCCGGCTTAACGGTCAACGGGTCCATGGCTTCGGAGAACGTGGCAGTCACGTCCGCCGTCACCGCCACGCCGGTGGCATCCTCAATCGGGGATGTGCCCGTCACCGTCGGAGCGGTCGTATCACCGCCACCGCCACCACCCCCGCTGGAATCGTAAAAGTGCCAGTACCGGCTGGTGGCGTTCACGTCCGCGAGCAGCAGCAGGCCGCTGCTCGCCGTGCCGCGTGCCGCGCTGTTGAGGTTCTGCTTCGTTGACGTCACGTTGTGGACATACTGGTCGGCGTCCACTATCCGGGCAGTCTTAGCGCTGCTGAAGCTGATGTTGTCCAGCGGCGTGGACTTCTCGTAAATCGCGCCGCCCGAACTGGTGCAGCTACCAGCGTTCGTGGTGCCGCTCGGCTTCGGATAGGTAGCGAAGGTCCGCAGCCTCTGGGTGCTCTCGTCAATCAGGACGATTACCCGGTTCGGGCACTCCGACACAGTCGCGATCGTGTGCGCCGACCACGTGGTCCCGTTCAACGCCAGCAACTGGATCAACGGCTGGGCCGCCGACGTGAACGACGTCTTGATGGCGGCGAAAACCTGGCCTCCCGAGGAGTCAAGCCACTTCAGGTTCATGTGGTCGTCACCGCTGCGCTGCCCCGAGACAGCCGCTACAGGTGTGGTCCAGTCGGTATTCGAGGCTCCGTCGACGTGGTAGCTCCAGTACATGCCGTCGGAGGAATCGTCGACCTGCCGGCTCCACATCACACCCATCTTGCCCGGCCCGAACGCGATCACCGCTGACGAGTCGTCAACAGACACGTTGCTTAGCGCTGCAGGATGCGGGAACGGTGTCCCCCACGTCGTTCCATCCGTGCCCGTGACATTCAGGTAGATGCGGTTTCCCTGCTGCCAGGTGGCCCACACCCGGCCCGTCGAGTCCTTGTCGATGGACAGGGTCTCGACGCGGTAGTTGTTGATGTTTGTGGAGCTTTTCAGCGAGTACGTCTTTGTCCCCGGATCGTAGCTATAACGCCGCATCGTCGAGGGGAAGTTGGGCTCCGCCGGCAATCCATCATTGACGAAGCGGTAGCTCGCCACATGCAGCGTTGCACCATCCCACAGCACGTCATGATGGGTGTTCGAGCGGGTATCGGTTGCAACGCCGGCATCCGCCCACGTGCTTGTGGCGGCATTGAACCGGAAGATATGGAAATCCGAGCTGGCAGTGTCCCACAGGTTCCCCCACCAGGACCCGTCGTTAAACCACAACGCACTCGTCGCGCGCTTGGTCCCGGTTGGCGTTCCCGTCCCTGAGTGCGATGGGCCCTCGACCCCTACATCGCCCTCGGCAGCGGACGCACCCACGGGCAGCACCACAAAACCCAGGACAAGCATCAGCGCTGCCAGCAGTGCAGTGAGCCATGGGGTCCGCGGCCGACGCGGACGGCCATCGTTCGGGCAGCCACCTCCCCGGCTTACAGCCTGAATACGCCGACCTGTAGCATGTCCGCCCATGTGCGCTCCCCGGAGTTAATCATCGGTCCCCACGCCCGTTCAGTGTCAACCGCGGAAGCCTTAATTGCAACCCCCAATTCTGAACTGGACGCTGTCGGATCTTGGGTCGGCCCGCCGTCACCCGTTTCCGGAGATTCCCGCCAGCAGCTGCTCGAAGGGAAGGGACTCCATCGGGGCGGGCTTCCGGCCCGGCTGGGGCCCCTCGAGGAGCCGCGTGAACTCCTGCGCAGCCCGGCCGATGCGGTCTGACAGCGAAGAGCCGCCGTCGTCCGTGGTGCCCCAATCCTGCGGACCCGCAAAGACGCCCGTGGCAACAATCCTGGTGCGCAGGTAGCTGAACAGCGGGCGCAGGGCGTAATCCAGGACCATTTGGTGGCGGTCCGTGCCGCCGGTAGCCCCCAGCAGGACGGCCTTGCCGTCGAGTGACTTGGGGTCAAGGACGTCGATGAAGGATTTGAACAGGCCGCTGTAGGACGCGCTGAACACCGGCGTCACCGCGATGATCCCGTCCGAGGCTTCCACGCCGGTTATCACCTCGGCCAGCCGGGGCGCGGCGTAACCGGTGACAAAGTTGTTGGCGATATCCACGGCCAGGTCGCGGAGTTCGACGACGTCCACCTGAACGCTGAAGCCTGCGCCGGTCAGGTGCCGCTCGGCTGCGGCAGCCAACTGGTCGGCCAGCAGCCTGCTCGACGACGGTACGCCGAGTCCGGCGGAAAGGACTGTGATGCGGCGGGTCTCCATGGCATTCTCCTGTTGCTCGATCATTCCAGCATATATGCATATGCATCTACCTTGGTGAACGGTGGGAGCTTGTGGAGTATTCCCGCTAGAGAAGCACTGATCCCCGGATGCAGGTGGTGGACTGTCCGCCCACCCAAATGTCGCCGTCGTCGGCTTTAATGTGGACGCGGCCTGCGTGGCCCAGTGCCGTCCCCTGGGCAGCCACATACTCCCGCGGAGCCCGGTTGCTGCCGATCAGCCATTGCGCCGCACCCGCATTAAAGCTGCCTGTGACGGGATCCTCCACCATGGCGCCGCCCGGAATGAACGTGCGCACCTCGAAGTCTGCGCCGCCATCCGCCGGCCCCGGCCCGATGATCCCGATCTTCAGGCTGCCCAGGGCCGCGAAGTCAGGCCTCACAGCCCTGACCTGTTCTGCGGAACCCAGCAGCACACCGATCCATTCGGGGCCATTCACCAGCCATGACGCATCCACCACATCGGTTTCAGCCAGGCGGAGCCCCGCAGCGATCCGGCTCCGGATAGCCCCGTCCACTGGACCACAACGGGTCAAGGGAGGAGCTGCGAAGGCGAGCCCCCCGCCGTCGCGCTTGACGCGGACCAGGCCCGCGCCGCACTCCTGGACAACGAAGCCGTCCGATTGCGGAGTTCCCCCGCACTCAAGCCACGCGTGGGCGGACCCCAACGTGGGGTGCCCGGCGAAAGGGAATTCCTCACTGCCGGTAAAGATCCGGACCCGGTAGTCTGCTCGCGGATCGGTAGGGGGCAGCAGGAACGTGGTCTCCGAGAGGTTGGTCCAGTTGGCGAACTGCTGCATCCGCTCCGGCGTCAGCCCCTCGGCATCAACGACGACGGCGAGCGGGTTTCCGCGGTAGGCCTCGCGGGAGAAGACATCGACCTGGTGGAACGGGCGGCTGCGGGCTGGAAGTTCGGTGCTGTTCACCGTACGAAGCTATCAAGCAAAAGACCCCCGCCGCCGGAATCCGGCAGCGGGGGTCTTGCCAGCAGTCAGGGACTACTTGCCAGCCACGACATCGAGTTCGATGACAGCGGCAACATCCTCGTGCAGACGGACGTTGGCCTGGTAGGAACCTACCGACTTGATGTGCGCCGGCAGTTCAACCTTGCGCTTGTCAATGCTGCCAAGGCCAGCGGCCTCAACAGCGTCGGCGACGTCGCCCTGCTTGACGGTGCCGAACAGGCGTCCGGTTTCGCCAGCCTTGACGACGAGCTTGACCGGTTTGGAGGACAGTGCAGCGGCCTGCTTCTGAGCATCTTCCAGGGAAGCGTGTTCGCGGGCAGCGCGGGCGGCCTTGATGGACTCAACCTGCTTTTCGCCACCCTTCGACCAGGTCAGGGCGAAGTTGCGGGGCAGCAGGTAGTTACGTGCGTAACCGTCCTTGACCTCGACAACGTCGCCAGCAGCACCGAGACCGGTTACTTCGTGGGTCAGAATGAGCTTTGCCATGTTAGTTAATCCCTTCCTTAGCCGCGGCCAGCGCCGGAGTAAGGCAGCAGAGCAACTTCGCGGGCGTTCTTGATTGCCTGGGCGATCTTGCGCTGTTCCTGCACCGTGACGCCAGTGACGCGACGGGCGCGGATCTTTCCGCGGTCGGAGATGAACTTGCGCAGCAATGCTACGTCCTTGTAGTCGATGACAGTGATGTCAGCGGCCTTCAAGGGGTTGGACTTTGGTTTGGGCTTACGGAGTTCAGCCTTAGCCATCGTGGAGCTCCTATTCTAGGGAGCCCGTGGATGTTGATCCACGGGATGGTGGTGGTCCGACGGCGGCAGTCACCTGGGTGCCTGGAGGCACTTCGGCTGTCCCGGCGTCGGGCCTTAATGGGTGTTTAGAAGGGAGGTTCGGAATCGGGGCCGTTGCCCCAGCCGCCTGCGTTGGAGACGCCGGGCGTTGCCCAGGGGTCGTCCTGCGCAGCCTGCTGGTTGCCGCCGCCCCAGCCTCCACCGGAGTTGCCGCCCTGGTTTCCACCAGAGTTGCCGCCTCCGAAGCCACCGCCGCTGTTGCCGCCGCCGAAGCCACCCTGGGCGCCGCTTCCGGCACCCCCAGCGCCGGAGCGTTGGGTGCGGTTGACCTTGGCATTGGCGTAGCGCAGGCTCGGGCCGATTTCGTCGACCTCAAGCTCGATAACGGTGCGCTTTTCGCCTTCTTTGGTTTCGTAGGAACGGCTCTTCAGGCGGCCTGTCACAATCACACGCATGCCCTTGGTAAGGGACTCGGCGACGTTCTCGGCTGCTTCACGCCAGACAGCGGCGCGGAGGAACAGGGTTTCCCCGTCCTTCCACTCGTTGGACTGGCGGTCAAAGGTACGCGGGGTGGAAGCGATGGTGAAGTTCGCTACTGCTGAACCGGACGGTGTGAACCGCAATTCCGGATCATTGGTGAGATTACCGATGACCGTAATGGTGGTCTCGCCTGCCATCTACTGCCTCCTTGTTGGTCCTGGGTGAAGAGTGCGTTCCTGCGGTAAAGAATGAAGAATCGGTGCTGAAATTACTCAGCAACAACCTTCTGCTCTTCGGGGCGGGTGATCTTGGTGCGCATGATGGTCTCGTTAAGAGACAGCTGGCGGTCAAGTTCCTTGGCGGTGTCCGGCTTGGCGGTGAAGTTCACCACGGCGTAGATACCTTCGGACTTCTTCTTGATGTCGTAAGCCAGACGGCGACGGCCCCAGATGTCAACCTTTTCGATGGTTCCACCATCGTTGGTGATGACGTTCAGGAACTTCTGAAGCGACGGCTCAACGGTACGCTCTTCGACCTCGGGGTCGATGATTACCATCAATTCGTAAGGACGCATATGTGAACCCACCTCCTTTGGGCTAAGCGGTTACGGCATTTCCGTAACAGGAGGTTCATTTGCGATGCCATGCAAGGCCCCACCGCCGGAACGGAGGCAGGACGCAGCACAGACTTCAATATCTTAGTGCATCTGGACCGGATAGGCGATTCGCGCTTGACTCAAGGCTATGGCCCTGCTGGCAAGGGCGGCAGCACCAGTGGCTCCTATGTGGAAAAGTGCAACCGGCGGGCCCTTCCTGATGAAGAACCGCCCGCACCGGCGAGCCAGGTGCGGCTGCGGGTACGGACGGTTCAATGCCAAGCGAACGGACAAGGAAATTACGACGCCGAAGCGGCCTCCACAGCCGATTCCCGGGTTTCGCCCTCCTGGGGCTCCCCGCCACCATGACGCGTACCGGACTTGCGGTAGCGCCACACGCCGACGCCAACCACAACAGCCGCCAGGGCCACGGACAGCAGCAGGGACTCGCGGGTGGACTCCAGGATGACCATGCCGATGAGCAGTGCCACGATGCTGACGATGGAAAGCCACGTCAGGTAGGGGAAGAGCCACATCTTCAGCGCAAGATCCTTGCCTGCCGCACCCATGCGCTTGCGGAGGATCAACTGCGAGGACGCGATGACCAGCCACACGAACAGGGCGATGGCACCGGAGGTGTTGACCAGGAAGAGGAATACCGTGTCAGGTGCAATGTAGTTCAGGCCCACGGTCACAAAGCCCACCACGGTGGAGGCGAGCACGGCAGCGGCGGGGACGCCGCGCCGGGAGATTTTGGTCCACGCGGCCGGGGCATCTCCCCGCCTGGACAGTGAGAAGAGCATGCGGCTGGCGGTGTACAGGCCGGAGTTGAGGCAGGACAGGACGGACGTGAGGACCACGATGTCCATGATGGTCCCGGCGCCTGGGATTCCGAACAGTTCAATGACTGCAACGTAGGGGCTCTTGGCAACGCTGGCATCATTCCACGGCAGCAGGGTGACAACGATGGCGATGGACCCGATGTAGAACACGAGGATGCGCCAGACAGTGGACTTGACGGCCTTCTTGACGGCGTCCACCGGGTTCTCCGATTCGCCTGCGGCGATGGTGGCGATCTCCGCACCGAAGAAGGAAAAGACCACCACCAGGATGCCGGCCAGCACAGCGCCCGGTCCGTTAGGAAGGAACCCGCCGTTGTCGATCAGGTTGCTCAGTCCCGGGGCGGGGACGCCGGGGACGAACCCCAGGATGGCGGCGGCGCCGAAGAGCAAGAACAGCACGATTGCAGCGACCTTGATGGAAGCGAACCAGAACTCGAACTCACCGAAGGACTTCACGGACCCAAGGTTGGTCAGCGTCAGGAGCACCATCAGGATGAGGGCCCAGATCCACTGGTCGATCCCGGGAACCCAGCGGTGCATGATGGCGGCGCCGGCCGTCGCCTCAATGCCCAGCACAATGATCCAGAACCAGGCGTACAGCCAGCCGATGCTGAAGCCGGCCCAGCGGCCCAGTGCCTTGTCGGCATAGGTGGAAAAGGAACCCGTCTCCGGGTTGGCTGCCGCCATTTCACCGAGCATCCGCATCACCAGGATGACCACGACGCCGGCGGCCATGTAGGCGAGCAGTATCCCCGGCCCCGCCTGCTGGATGGCGGCGCCGGAGCCGACAAACAGGCCGGCGCCAATGACGCCCGCAATCGCGATCATGGACAGGTGCCGCGGCTTAAGCGACTTGGCTAATTGCTGGTCAGCGGGCATGGGAGCGCCGTCCTTCGGTGATTATGCAGATGGGATTGTCAGGCAGGGGATTGCCGGAAGGATTGAGGACCGCCCCATTCAGTGGGGCCGGTCACACATTTCTCTCACTGTAGATGGCACCGAGAAGTGGATGCTCTGTGCATCGGCACAGCCTTGGGCTGCCCAATTTTGACCATGGCCCAAGTGCGAGTACTCATAAGCATCGGGAGAGTCCTCCCAGGCAACAAGGAAACACGGAGGAAATAGTCTTCAGCCCCGTATCCCCTAGTGGTTTTCCGCCACGTTTCCCCCATTGCCCCCAGCAAATTTTGAGGTCTACATTGGCTCCACCCGCACTAAAGCGGGGGACGCCAGAGCAGCGGTACGCCGTCAAGGACTACCTGCGCCACCAAGGACCTGAATATGCATACAGCAAAAGTTCGCCACCTCGTTCCGCAAGCCCTGGCCGTGGCCGTTGCACTTGTCCTGGGCCTTATGGCGGCAGGCGGCACAGCCCAGGCGGCTGAGAATTACGGCTACCAGAGCATCAGTTACTCCGGGGTTGCCAACACACCGACCTCCGACAAGCCGCAGAGCAAGCTGTGGTGGAACGACGGATCCTGGTGGGCAGATATGTGGACCACTGGAACCGGGTGGCAAATCTACCGGCTGGACAGGGCAACCAAAACCTGGGTGACCACCGGGGTTACGAACGACACGCGCAGCAACACATTGTCAGACACGCTGTGGCACGGCAACAAACTGTACATCGCCTCCCACGTGGTGACAGTTTCCGGGGACTCCGGTGCAAAAGCTTCAGTCTCAGGGCAGCCCGCCAAGCTTTACAGGTACAGCTATGCCGCCGGAAAGTACACTCTGGACGCCGGCTTTCCCACAAACATCAACAACAACAGCAGCGAGTCCATGACAATCGACAAGGACACTACCGGTGCTGTGTGGGCAACATGGACGCAGGTTTCCGGGAGCTCAACCTCTGGCTTCACCAGCAGCGTCTATGTGAACTCGACCACCCCGGACGGAGCCAGCTGGGGGACACCGTTTGTCCTGCCGGTCGCCGATCCGAACCCGGCGCCGGATGACATTTCCGCAATCGTCGCTTACGGAAGCAACAAAATCGGGGTCCTGTGGAGCGATGCTCCCGCAGGAACCGTGTACTGGGCCACCCGCACGGACGGAACCTCCCCCTCGGCAGCATCATCCTGGAAAGTCCAGCCCGCCGTACAGGGCAAAGGCCAGGCCGACGACCATTTGAACATCAAGGCACTCCTGGCTGATCCGGCAGGACGTGTTTACGCGGCGGTGAAGACGAGCCTGGATTCGTCGACTGACAAGACGCTTCCGCAATTGCAGTTGCTGGTCTTCCGGCCGGGAACCGGTTCCTTCACGAGGTCCACCATTGCCACTCTTGCCGATTGCGTGACCCGTCCCCAGATCCTGCTGGATACAACCAACAACGTGGTCAGGGCCTTCCACACTGCACCATCAACGTCGGCCTCCGGCTGTGCATATTCAGGAGTCCCCGGCAGTATCTATGAGAAGACTGCATCCATGGACAATCCTGTCTTTGGCAGCGGCCGTGGCACTCCGGTAATCCAGGACGGCGCATCTGCCAATATCAACGACGTCACCACCACCAAGCAGGGCGTCAACGCCACCACGGGTGTAGTCGTCATGGCCAGCAACAAAGCCACCCAGCGCTACTGGTTCTCCGACCGGTCGCTTGGAACGGCCCCTACGCCGGGTGATACGACGGCTCCGTCAGTGACGGGCACGTCCCCGGCTGAGGGTGCTACCGGCACGGCAGTGTCGTCCAACGTGACCGCCACGTTCTCCGAAGCGATGAACACCTCGACCATCGATGCGAACACGTTCACCCTCAAGACAGGGACGACGACGGTAACGGCCACCGTGAGCCTCAACAGCACAGGCAACACCGCAACGCTGAACCCTGGCACGGACCTGGCAGCAGGCACCGCCTACACAGCAACCGTCAAGGGCGGCTCCACCGGGGTGAAGGATGCAGCCGGCAACGCGCTGGCCTCGGACAAGACCTGGACCTTCACCACGGCCGCCGCCAGCGGCGGCACGACCGAGACCGTTACCCTCGCGGCCGGCGCTGACAGCTATGTATCGGCCGGGGCAACGGGGACGAACTATGGCACGGGCAACGTGCTGGGCGTGGACGCCAACACAGAGGAAGTCACGTACCTGAAGTTCGACCTGTCGGCGTACGCGGGCCGGACCGTGGACAGCGCAACACTGCAGCTGCGCAGCGCCGGCAGCGGATCGACAGGTAAGCAGAACGTCAAACTCGTCACGAATGACAGCTGGACCGAAACCGGAATCACCTACAACAACCGCCCCCCGCTCGGCACCAGCATCGCCACACTCGGCCCCACAGCAGCCAACAGCAACTACAGCGTTCCACTCACCGTCACGGGCCTCGCCGGCGAACTCGGCCAGCAACTCTCCCTCGGCCTGGACGCCACCAGCACCGACGGCCTGGACCTCAACTCCAGGGAAACCGGCAGCACCACCGCACCCAAACTCGTCCTCACCCTCTCCAGCGGTGGCGGCAGCGGTGGCGGCAGCGGTGGCGGTGATACGACGCCTCCGTCGGTGACGGGCACGTCCCCGGCTGAGGGTGCTACCGGCACGGCAGTGTCGACCAACGTGACCGCCACGTTCTCGGAAGCGATGAACACCTCGACCATCGATGCGAACACCTTCACCCTCAAGACAGGGACGACGACGGTAACGGCCACCGTGAGCCTCAACAGCACAGGCAACACCGCAACGCTGAACCCTGGCACGGACCTGGCAGCAGGCACCACCTACACAGCAACCGTCAAGGGCGGCTCCACCGGGGTGAAGGATGCAGCCGGCAACGCGCTGGCCTCGGACAAGACCTGGACCTTCACCACGGCCGCCGCCAGCGGCGGTGGCGGCACACCGGAAACCGTCACCCTCACAGCCTCCGCGGACAGCTGGGTGGCGGGTGGAGCGGCAGCAACGAACTACGGGACGAGTACCTCGCTGAGCGTAGACAATAGCCCCGTGGAAGTCACGTACCTGAAATTCGACCTCTCCGCTTATGCGGGCCGGACCGTGGACAGCGCAACACTGCAGCTGCGCAGCGCCGGCAGCGGGTCAATTGGCAAGCAAAACATCAAACTCGTCACGAATGACAGCTGGACCGAAACCGGAATCACCTACAACAACCGCCCCCCGCTCGGCACCAGCATCGGCACACTCGGCCCCACAGCAGCCAACAGCAACTACAGCGTTCCACTCACTGCAAGCGCCCTGGCCGGCGAACTCGGCCAGCAACTCTCCCTCGGCCTGGACGCCACCAGCACCGACGGCCTGGACCTCAACTCCAGGGAAGCCGGCACCACCGCACCCAAACTCGTCCTCACCCTGAGCTAGGCCAGGGTGAGGGGGCCCGGCTGCAGGTAACCGCAATTTCCACATTCTTACCCCCGGGCAGCCACAAGCCCCCCGGCTTATCGGACCCCGGCGTCCGGCCTCGTACTAGCTTTGCAACACGCCAAAGCGGCACAGAGACACAGGAAACCCGCCGGAAAAGGGGCAATCATGGCAGAAGAAAAGGTCTTTCGAATCGACCCGGCCGCACCAGGCCCTTCCGTCGCACCTGCCCATTCAGCACGTCAACCTGCAGGAGGGATCGGATTCTTGAGTAATCAGGATATTGGCGGCAGCGACGTACCAGCTGCCGGGATGGGACTGAGGGACTACGCCCGGGTCGCGAGGACGTACTGGAAGCACATTGCGGTTGTGACCCTGATCGTCACCCTGCTGGCCACGGCGTGGAGCACATTCCGCCCCCGCATATACGCCGCGGAAGCCAGCGCAGTGGTTCTCGCGGTGGGGACCGACAACGTCAGCAGCCTGCTGGCCGGCGACACCCTGGCCAAAGCGAGGGCAAAGAACTACAAGTCCTTGGCTGAATCCCGGCTCGTAGCGGACAACGTGCGCCTCTCCACTGGGCTGAACATGTCCAGTGACGCCCTGCTGGGTGCCATCTCTGTTACCGTCCCCCGCGATACAGCTGAAATCCGGATCACGGCCGAGTCGCCGGATCCGACGATCGCCCAACGGGTTGCGGACGCGTGGATCGTCGAGCTGAGCAAGCAGGTCCAGGACAGGGAGAGGGCCGCCACAGCTACTTCAGGCCAGCCCCTCGAAGCCGTCACCCCACCCCTCTCCCTGGTACCACTGGATCCAGCGGCTTTGCCAACCACACCCGTTTCTCCCGGAGTGGCCCTGACAGCTGTATACGGGGCAGCATTGGGCCTCCTTCTGGCCTACGCATCCGCACTCCTTCGCGACCGCCTGGACCGCCGCCTGCACACCGCAGCTGAAGTGGAACATCTCTTCTCCGTACCGGTCATCGGCGCCCTCCCGGTCGACCTCCGGCTTACGGGCGAGAACAAAGTCCTGGGAGGCGTCCCCGCAGCTCCAACGCCTGGTTCACGGGCGCAGAGCCCTGCCTTCGCCGAGGCGCTCCGGGAACTCCGCACCAACCTGACTTTCCTTGACGTGGACAACCCGCCCCGGATCATCGTCGTCACGAGCTCGGTGAGTGGGGAAGGCAAATCAACTATTGCCGCCAACCTGGCCTCCGCGATGTCAGCTGGAGGAGAACAGGTCATCGTTGTTGACGGCGACCTGCGGCACCCCAGCATGGCCAAGATCTTCGACGTAATCCCTGGCATAGGCATTACCGACGTGCTCACTGGAAAAGCAGAGGTGGACGATGTTCTCCAGCAGCGGAGCGACCTGCCCAACCTGTCGATTTTGGGATCCGGCCGTATCCCGCCCAATCCCACCGAGCTCCTCGGCTCGCATGCCATGAAGCAGCTGATCGAATCCCTGTCCGAAAAAGGCATCGTGATCATTGACGCTCCGCCGCTGCTCCCGGTGACTGATGCTGTGCTCCTTGCCAGGATCGCGGACGGCGCCATTGTGGTTGTGAGGGCTGGCCGGACAACCAAGGATCAGCTGACCAAGTCGCTGGGAAACATCCGGAAGGTGCATGGAGCCGTTCTTGGCACGCTTCTCAACTGCGTGCCGGCAAAGGAGTTTGACGGCTACTCGTACTACTCCTCGGATCCTGACTCTGCGGACAACGACCCATCCGAGGACGCGGACGACTCACCTGTAGTGATTGAGCCCGAAAGCCCCCCTGCATTCCGTGGTTCCAGCAGGGAACAGACCTCGCGGAGCGTCACCTCCTTCTAGGCACCCATCCAACGCCTTCAGCTGCCATGTGCGCCGTATCCGAGCCAACCCGGTCACGCGCGCACCGGCCGACACACTCATCTAGGAGAACCCATGTCCAAGTCTGTCGTCGTCATCGGGACACGCGGCTACCCAAGTTACTATGGCGGCTTTGAGACTGCAGTCCGGCGCCTGGCACCATTCCTCGCCGATGCCGGCTGGGACGTCAACGTCTACTGCCGGGCAGGCCAAACCAAGGACGACGACGAGGCACGCGACCCCCGCATCCGAACCACCAGCACGGTGGGGCTTGAGAGCAAGTCGCTGAGCACCCTCTCTTTCGGGCTGTCTTCGGTCCTTCATGCCCTGTGGCACAAGCCCCAGGTGGCGCTCGTCATGAACGTCGCCAACGGCTTCTTCCTGCCGCTGCTGAAGCTTCGCGGAATACCAACCGTGGTGAACGTGGACGGAATCGAGTGGGAACGCGCCAAGTGGAACCGGTTCGCAAAGTTCGTCTTCAGGCTGGGCGCCCGGCTGACGGCCCGTTATGGCACCATCCTGATCAGCGACTCCCTTGAGATCCAGCGCCGTTGGAAGCGCGACTTTGGCCGCAAGAGTGTCTTCATTCCGTACGGCGCCAACCTCGCCAGCCCCAGCGAGGTTGTTCCCGGCCTCGAACCGGAGTCCTATGTACTCATGGTGGCCCGGTTTGTTCCCGAGAACACGGTGTCTGAGTTTTTCCAGGCAGCGGAACGCCTGGCGGAGCAACATCCTGTGGTGATAGTCGGATCCAGCGGATATGGCGGGCCGCTGGACGAGGCCGCCCAGCGGCTGGCTGAACATCCCAACGTCCAGTGGCTCGGCCACGTCAGTGATGACAAGAAGCTCCTCTCGCTCTGGCATCATGCCGGAGCGTATTTCCACGGCCACAGCGTAGGCGGGACCAATCCAGCCCTGGTACAGGCCATGGCCTGCGGGGCACCTGTCGTTGCCCGGCAGACGCCGTACAACGCTGAGGTCCTGCGGGCGGATGAGCACCTGGTGGCACCGGATCCGCTTGCTATCGAGAGTGCTTTGCGGCGCATGCTGACTGACCACGACCTGCGGGCGAAGGCTCGGGCAGCGAACCAGGCCCGCGCAGCCACCCATTACGACTGGGAAGATGTGTGCAGGAGATACGAACTGACGCTTCAGGAGGCGGTCCTGGGCGAAAAGGCGGCCAAAATAGCCAGCGAGGTGAGGCAATGACATTTGGACTGCGCACCAGCGCTCTCAATTCGGCCGGACCTAAAGGCAGCGGAACCCCCCGCATATTGGTTGTGAATCCGTTGGGAGTGGCATTAAGCCACTACACTGACGCGCTTTTGCATCAGTTAGCAGATGCCGGAATAGAAACAGAATCATTTTCCATCGCCGAACCTTCCCAGTCCGGTAAAAGCCGTTTTCAATGGCTCGGCGCATATACAACTGTGCTTTACTCAGTGGGACAACGGACGCGGAAAAGGAATTCACCTGAAAGGGTCCTCCTTACGTGGCCGGTATTGGGTTTCCTGGACCTCCTGATGATGAAAGTCCTTTGCGGCAACTCAGGGGCCATCGTTTACCACGATCCGCAACCCCTCGTCCGGTCCGTTGGCAGCAGCCCCCTGGTGGCGGGCCTCGTGAGACGCATCAAAAATCGGCCCGGAACTCTGGTACACAGCGATGAAGCTGCCCAAGCCATGGACGCCGTCGGGCTCACCGACGGCCTGGCGCAGGTGCCACATCCGATGCTCCCCCCAGCCGGTGCCGCCCAAGACCCCGCATTTGGCGGGCAGTCAGGGAAAAGGCCGCGGGTCCGCGTGCTGGGACAGTACAAAGCCGACAGGGACATTGACCTCCTGAAATCATTGGCCGGCAGGCTCGGCCCGAAATGCGACCTCGACATAGTGGGCCGTGGCTGGCCTCCCGTCGAGGGTTGGCATGTCGATGCCCGCTTTGTCCCGGAAGATGAGCTGGAGGAACTGATCGTCTCCAGCGACACCATAGTGATCCCCTACAAGCGCTTCTACCAAAGCGGCATAGCCATGCGCGCGCTTGAGCACGGCGTTCCGATCGTCGGGCGCGTCGGGACGAGCCTCGAGAAACTGTACGGAGCGCAATCACGGCTTTTGGTCGCAGCGGACCAGATGCTGCCCGGCCAGGAGGTCGAAGCCTGGGCAACTGCCGTAGAGTACGCAATGGGCCAGGGAAGAACCGAAACGGTCCTCGCTGCCAAACTCTTTCATGAGGAGGCGTCCGAGAGCTGGCGCCTTTTCGGCCACCGCATGCTGGCCGAAGGATCCGCCCAACCTTCCAAGGGCTGACCTGGCCTTCCCATCGTGGCCAGTGACGGCACTGTCACCGAGGGCATGTACCCAGGCCACAAAATGGCCCGACGACGGCTGTACGGTTCTCGAGTTGCGCTCCAGGAAAGCGGCACTTGAATGGGCTGCGAAGATCGCCGCCGCCTGCCGCTGCCCCCAGGAGGTCCGGCAGTTCCAGTACGATCCCGAGAGCTGACGGGGGCAACCTCCTCAGCAGGCCTGTTGTGCGTCAGCGAGCCCGCCGTGCGGTCGCGGACCACCCATCCTGAAAGCGTGCAGCAGCCCTGCAGGCGCGTGCAGAGGCCTTTCGAAACGGAGGTTTGGACTCCCCCTGCACTGCCGTGCCGGCGAAGCTGGTGCCGCCGCATGCCGCGACCCAGCTTCGGCGGGCTCACCGGCGCGACGTCGATCGTGGCAACGGCGGCCGGGACGGGAAGCGCGAACCCATAGCCGCAGGCACGGGCCTCGCTTCCGGCTTCAGGGGTACCGCCATGGCCACCACCGATCCCACGGTCAACCAAAGGACGGGGGTGGATGCCATGGAAGAGGCGGACTCGGAAGAAGCGACCGTGAGCAGGAACCCCACGGCCAGCCATACGGGCAGGCTCTGGGTCCTCGGAACACGGCGGAGGAGTTTCCCGAGGTGGATCAGGAGCAGGAGGGCGGCAGCAATCATGGGCCAGCCGATCCACGCGAAATACAGCCCCAACAGGCTTTCACTGCCCACACCGGTGGACGCGCCCTCAAGCGCCGCCTGGTATCCGGTGGTGCCAAAACCCAGGCCTCCAGGCGACTGCAGGCCAAGCATAAATCCGGAGAACAGGCCATCTGAATGGCTGGCGGTGTTGCCTTGCTCCATGAAGGTGGCAAGCAGGTAGCCCCCCAGGCCAGCGCCCACCAGGATGCCGGCGTACTTCCCGATCCTGGTCCAGATGAAATAGATCACGGTGACCACAAGGAAGAGTAATATGCCCGCCCGGGCATATGCGAAAAAGAGGGTTAGGCCAATGGCGGCAAGCATCCCGAGCCTCGCGAAGCTCCTGAGCCTTGCTACGGCAGCAAAGGCTCCGAGGCCAAGCAGGAAGCCCATGACCGGTGGGTTCATGAAGGGGCCGCCAGGGCGGAAGGCGAGTTCACCATTGGATACCCCGTCCGCGAAGTAGGCGGGCGGCAGGCCCATGCGCATACTGCGGGGGTTCCCGCCAACAACGTTCACGTGGTACCAGGCCGGGTCCAGGAGGGGCGCCTGCATGACTTCCTCGGCCAGGGCCCATGCCACGGTCAGCGCGGTCAACAGCAGCAGGTAGGTGCTGACTTTTCGCCATTTAATGTCATCCCGGTAGACGAAGCCGGCGAACACCAGGCCAAGCGGCATGAGTACCTGCCGTGCCTGGGCGATGCCGATGTCCGCATCCGGTGATCGGATAAAACCAATACCCACCAGGATGACCAGCAGCAGCATCAGCCCCAGCGCCTTGTGCAGGCGCTTGTCCTGGGAGCTGAATGCCCTGATAACGGCGGCTGCAACGAGAACCGCAGCGGGCACGTCATCCAGGTACTGGAATGCGTCAGATCTGGTGAGGGTGATGAGCGGCGCCTGCGACCAGCCGGCCGCAATGACCAGCAGGATCACCACGTGGTAGGCACGTCCCATGATCAGGACGAAGCTGATCACTGCTGAAGCGGCAACAACGAAAGGCAGTAGCACGGGGTGGTCGTTCCTCTCCAGTATCGCCGTAACGCGCCGGACCTCGAACCCATCCGGTCCCACATATGTCTGCCGGTGGTATCACTGGCGTCGCGTTCCGACGGGCGTCCGTCTTTCCTCACGGTAAGCCGGGCGGTACCCGGCAACAAGGGAAACGTCCCGAGTTTTGCGGGTACCCGCAGCACCTCTGTGGAGGGCCGTCGTTCTACAGCGGTAGGCGGTTGGAGACGACGGGTCGTCCCTCCGAAGAGGTTTCGACCGCATCTTTCCAATAGGAAAGGAACGGCGCAGCAGCCAGAGCGACTGTCCGCCCATTCTGCAGTTCCGTTATCTGGCGGTCGAGGCGTTCAAGCTCGGCGGGAGTTGTGATGGTCCTGTGGGCAACCTCTGCCAGGTCCCGGACAGAAGCGGGGACAACAATCAGACCGCCCGCCTTGGAGGCTTCCCCCAGCGTCCCGGAGTCAAAACCGATCACGGGGGTACGGTATGCGAACGCCCTCGAAGCCACCCCGGAGGCAGGCAAAATGCTGCCGTAAAAGCGGCTCGTCTTGTCGTACGGCAGGAGGATGGCCCTCACGGACTCAAAGAAAGCGTCCTCCTGCGGCCCCTCGACCGCTCCCAGGATGGTGACTCCCGGGAGCGGCGGCAGCTGTTCGGTGCCCCTGCCGGCGACGCGGATTTCGACGTCCGGCGGGAGTTCACGGCGGAGCTCCACGAGCCTGTCGAACCCTTTGCCTTTGGACGCGTGACCGTAGAGGCCTACCGCCAGCGGACGCTGCGAAGCAGGCTTTAGGGCGGGCCGGGGCGGCACAAAGTGCCAGGTGCTGAGAACCGTGCAGGCGGGAAAGGTCTTTCTAAGCGCTGCCGCGCCGACTTCACTGAGCGCAAACAGGGTGGTGTCCCCTAACAGCCACCGTTCCAGCCGGGCACTGACGGGGCGCAGCGGAAGATGGATGCCGTGGTGAAGCAGCTTGCTCCTGGCCACCCACTTGAAGCGGAAGGGCCACCACGCAGCCAGCGGGGGATCATGCACGGTAGCCGTTGTGGCGATGTCGCGCGAGCGGCCCGCCAATAGCCAAAAAGGGCCCAGCGACGCCGCTGACAACTCGAAGTGAACCACCACCCGGCCAGCAGCGAGGGATTCCTTCACCGCCCTGGAGAGCTTTAGCCGGTCACGGAAGACATCAAGGAGCCCGACGTTGCCCGGTCCTGCGGTCCTGATTTCACGGAATGCGGAGAAGTTGGGCATAGCCGCGGCGATGAACTCCTCCGCATAGTCGCCGACTCCCCCCGAACCCACACGGGGTGCCACCAGAATGAGTGTTGCGGGAATTGGAGAAGTATTAGGTACAGGAACTGCGTCTGAATTAGCCACGTTACTCCGCTTTTGCACCAGGGGACGAAAAATTGGGCGGCACGGCACTTTGAAAACTCCATAGAGGATTCGTCCGGCCTTGACTACAGTATGCATCAGCAACCGGGGGACGTACCGGGAAATTGAGGAAACAATTCGTTTTCCAGCTTCCAGCATCCGGAACGCTCCAAAACCGGGCTCCAGATGTGCGGGCACAGCCTTTAGCTCAATAACTGCTCAATTACTGCGAATTCCTCCCAACGGGCCGCACCCAGACAGTAAACTTTTGCAATAAGGCCACAGGAAGGCTCCAACCCATGACGAACGTTGCTGGTGGACTTGCCCGTGTCGGCTTCCGGGGAGCGGTCTGGCAGGGGCTTGCCCTGGTGGGCGGTAAGGCGATCGTCCTCATCACGACGATCGTGCTCGCACGCCTCCTGTCGCCTGAACAGTATGGCCTCGTGGCCGCGGCACTGGTCCTCATGGCCTACGTCGAGACCGTTGCCGACGCCGGCGTTGCACAAGCGCTGGTCTATCTGCCTCCTTCCGGCGTCGCGGCCCGTTCGGCGCTGCTGGCTTCAGTGGTTCTGGGCGCATGCCTGGCACTTTTGACGTTCTTTTCGGCGCCATGGATCGCCGGGCTTTTCCAACTGCCGGACGTTGGCCCCCTGGTGCAGGTGCTGTCCATCGCAGTCCTGGCAACGTCGCTGGGAGCGGTTCCGGAAGCCCTGCTGCGACGCGACCTTTTGTTCAGGAGACTGGCGGTGGCCCCGATTATCCGGGCGCTCGTCACAGGAGTGCTCAGCCTGGTCCTCGCCTTCGCGGGGTATGGTGCATTCTCGCTCGCGGCCGGCACCGCGGCAGGGGCTGTTGCGTACGCAGCCACGTGCTGGTGGCTTGTCCGCAAGGGCGCTCCCTGGCAGATCTGGCGCGTGGCCAAAGACGCCCTCCGGGCGAACCTCAAGTTCGGCGTTCCGGTGGCGGGCAGCAATCTCCTGGCACGGCTCATCTTCGACATCGACTACGTCATCATCGGCGTGATCCTTGGGGCCCAGGCCCTGGGTTATTACACGCTGGCCTTCAGGCTTCCAGAAGCCCTGATCATCAACGTCTTCTTTGTGCTCTCCACGGTCCTGTTCCCGCTTTACACCCAGGTGCAGCACCAGCCGGACCGGTTGCGTGACGGCTACTTGAAGGGTGTCCGCGTACAGTCCCTGTACGGCATGACGGCGGGTGTGGGCCTGGCAGTGCTGGCGCCGATCCTCGTCCCGCTGGTCTTTGGCGGCCAATGGTCCGAGTCTGTCATTCCGCTCGTGTTCCTCGCCCTGTATGCGGCAGCACGCTCCTTGGGAGCCGGCGCGAACGACGTCTACAAGGCGATAGGCCGCCCCGGGATCTCGATCACATTCTCAGTCATTCGGCTGGCTGTGCTGGTGCCCGTCCTGATTGTGGCTGCCCAGTGGGGGATCATCGCCGTTGCATGCGCCCAAATGGCAACGGCCCTGCTCTTTGCCGTCGGGATGCAGACTGTAGCTGCCAAGGTGCTCCACATCAAACCAAAAGCAATGCTGCGTGCTCTTTTGCCAGCCTTTGCCTGCAGCGTCGCCGTGGCGATGGCTGGATCAATCATGTTCCTGCAACCCTACTTGGGAGCTCCGCTGACAGCGGCGCTGGTTTTTGTGACCGCAATAGCCGCCGTATACGGCGTCCTCCGGTTGGGATTCTCAACCCTGCACAATGAGCTGCTGCACCTGCTTCGGCGCAATTAGGGAGCGGGAGCAGAAGTACGACGACGGGCAGTGCGGGAGGTGCGCAGCCGGCGGGTGGCCATGTGTCAGGGCGTGCACGGGCTTTTAGGGCACGCGCAACGGCGTCCAAGGTTTGAGCACCCGTCCACGCAGAGGGACACCCGCCTAGGCTGCCCGCACCGCCCAGTCGGTGACCGCATGGCGCCAAAGCCAGAAGTCGCGGTCCGCTGTCACTGCGGCCTGGACGTGGCCGGTGTCCCCGTCATGTACGGCCTGGCCGGCCAAGCGGTAGGTCATTGTGGCTGCTGAACGCGCCCACGTTGCGATGACCAGGTAGGGAAGCAGTTCGGGTTCCACGTTCCGCAGCCGCAGATGTTGTGCCAGGGGTTTCAGGGCCCATCCACCGGGACTGAAGGCATTCTCGAAGGCTCGGAGCTGACGCCGGCGGGAGGACAACGCATCTTCCTGCGACTGGCCGATGTACTGCAGGAAGAAAATCAGGTCATGGGCGGGCAGGCCATCAAGGCGCGAGCGTTCCCAGTCCACCACCTGGAGGCGGCCGTTCGGCTGCAGGAACAGGTTCTGGTAGCTAAGGTCACCATGTTCCACAACTGCAGGAAGCTGCTCGGTCCGCATTGGCGCCAACACCTCGTGGGTGCGGTCGATCAGCCGGGCCACTTCCGTGTCAGCCGGCAGCAACGATGCGAGTTCGGCCAAGGGGCTGGCGATGGTCCGCTGGTACCAGTCCGCATTTTCCGGTACTGGCTTGGTGCAGGGCAGCGCAGCGACGAAGTTCAGGCCTGCGTCAAGGGCGCGGGGGAAGTCCTGCACAACGAGGTGCGGCTCCAGCAGGCTGCCCACCACGGCAGTCTCAATCAGCACTGTCTGCCCCCCGACGTCCAGCACTCCCACAACCTCCGGCGCGCCCTGTTCGGACCCTACTCCCAGCGACTTGAGCTGCAGCAGTACATCGGCTTCCTTGCGCACGCTTTCGTTGTCCCCGGGCTGGCGGGGGATCTTGACCACGAGCCGGGGAACCTGGGCGTCTGTGGAAAAAATGAGGGCCACCACGTGGCGTGACGTGACAAACTGCGGCGTCAGCAGGAGTGTGTCCCATTGGCCGGTGAGGCCGAACTTCTTAAGCTCGAGCGCCCGGTAGTTATCGCGGAGGATCTGGTCAATAAACTTCACAGCAACTCCTGCCGGCCGGCTTCCGGTGCCCGTCGACCAACAACGGTGCCTTCCGCGGCGGCCACATTGAACATGCCCAAATTCAACGCAAGCCTTCCGATTGCGGCCTTGGCTTTTCCAAAGCGTACGCCCGAATAATGCGCGAGGGTATCCTGGACCGCGGTCCTCGACGCCGTGGGCACAAAGCGTGCTGGCCGTTCGAGTGTTGGCACATGCCAGTAGACCGCCACGTCACCGAAGCCCGACCTCTCCAATGCCCGCTTCCACCCTGCGAGGGTGTATGGGCCCGGACGGGAACCCACTGAGCGCCTTACCTGCAAGCAGATCCAGCCGCCTGGCCGGAGGGACGCGGCAGCGCTGGCAAACAGGCGCGCGTCCGGTTCGGAGAGCAGGACGACGTCGAATTCGTTGGCTGGGGCGGGTCCGGGAGCTGCCTCGATACGCCGCGCGGACGGATCCAGCAGGCTGATTGCCGCCACCGCGTCGCTGCTGAGCCCGCCTCCATAGCCGAGCTTCTCAGGTTGGCTTACGGGAAGCAGGAAGCGCCAATCCAGCAGCGTCCACAGATGCAGGGGGAGCGGTTCCGTGCCGGCTTGATCGTCCATTTCCTTGGGCGCTGCGACGTTCCACAAGAGCCCGCTGGCCTTCACTCGGACCTGGGACTCTGATTGGCTGGCATCCAGGACGTGCGCTGAGGGAATTTCCTCGGCCAGCTCCAGATACGCTTTTCGCCACTCCTCCAGTTTCTGGGGAGTGTGTTCACCCTTCCTGGCAAACATGACCTCGCCGGGGACGTCAAGGACCAGGACGAGGTCAGGGAGTGGCTGGAACCGCAGGGCCAGCGCATCCGTCAACGCAGCCAGGCGGCTATCCGCCCTCGAACCGGGGAGCAGGACATCGAATGCGAGGCGGTCCATCAGTACCACGCGGCCCCGGAGGGAGTAGTACCTGGCGGCAAGTCCGGCGCGGAATATCCGGAATACCTTCCTGACCAGGAACCCGCCGCGGATCTTCTGAAGCCAACGGTCCAGGGGACTGCTGGACCACAGCCCCATGTAGACGTAGGCAGAGGGCAGGGGGCAGCTGGAGCGAAGGCCGTGGAGCAGGGTGGTCTTGCCCGCCCCGTCGGGGGCCAGCACTCCTGCCACCGGTCCGCGGCCCTTGAGCTTGGGGCCGACCCGCCTCAGCACCCTGTTGCCCGAGCTGGTAAGCCACGGCGGAACCCTTGTACCGGTCCAACGGCTTTTCAGGTCAGCCGCGGTGGCAGGGACGTCATCGAAATTTTCTGACTGCAGCAGGTTGAGAAGCTTTCCCGCTGTTCCGGTCCCGAATTTCCGGTCCAAGAACAGGGCTATCGGGTTTTCGGCCGTCGCCACGGCAGCTGCGGCCCCGGCTGCCGGGACCTTGGCGGGAGTAATTGCACCCTTGTCGAGCACCAGGTGCAGGATGTGGAGCCAGGCCTGGTCCTGGATTTCGGGCAGCCACAACGGCCCCAAGGCCACACGCCGCTTGAGGCAGTCGGCGGCCAGTGCAGTCCCGAGCTCCTGGAACTGCCCAAAACTGATGTCCGAAACCACGTCCAGTTTGATCCAAAGATCCTCGTCGGCGAGGTAACGGAAGTAGAAGCGGTGGCTCCCGTGGCCCAGTGCTACCACGCGCCGGAACCCCACACCGGCAAGATGGCGGTCCAGGCCGGGCACCAGTTCAGCGGAAACAAGCAGGTCAACGTCCCCCGCCGGCCGCACCAGGTCGTCCTCACCCCGCAGCAGAACCCACGGCAGTCCGGATTTATCGAGTTCCCGGAACACGGTAATCAGCGCCGGATTAACCTCTGGAATGGCGCCTGCATTAATGCCATGTGGATATTTGCTGGCAAATTCCGACTCAGAATAGGAAACCGGAAGTCGGGGGGAATTTGACAATTCGCTCACCACTTCTTGATAGTTTTGAATTTCGACGGCGCCTGTCCGCTGCACGCAGGCAAGGCACCGCTGATCCGATGGCAGTCCCGAGAGCCTACCCCCTACCTAATGGGGTGGCACGAGTAGTGGGTACTCACATTTTCTGGCCCGGAATCCCTGAACTACGTAGGTAAAGGGCATCCTGCTGCCGTCTCGGCCGGGCATAGGTAGCCCGCCGGCTGTCGTGGGCATTAGGTAGGGGAGGTAGAGGACTGCGGGCCATTAGGTAGGTAGGGCATTCGCTCTCCTCTTGAGGAAAAGCAGGGGTGATCTTGATCAAATACTAAGTGAACGATATATGGCGCTTTGCATAAATTCGGGGCTATATTCGCTTAACGGCTGGGAACCGTGCTGGAGGTGCAAGCCGACAGCCTGCCGACCCAATGGTTATATCCGTAACCGGATGGCGGCATGCAGTACTGGACAACTACTAACGAAAGAATTTGGTCTCCTTCTTCGAGGATTGGGGACCCATGTCATTGTTAGGGCGAAACAAGGAGCTGGATAGGCTTCTTTCGGTGATCCGCGGTCCCAAGGACACGGCCCTGGCGGTGATCGGTGGCCACGGGGTTGGAAAGTCGGCCTTGCTTTCAGAAATCCCCACGCTTTCCGACTACAAAACCGTCTTCCTCGGAGCAAGCGCGTTCGAATCCGACTGGCCGTTGTCCGGTGTCACTGCCCTCCTCAACGCCATGGATGATCCCGTACTCAACAGAATTGCTGATGAGCTCCTGCGCGACACCGCCGGATCCCTGGACGTGCCGGCCATTTCCTCAATGCTCCTCAACGGCCTGCACCAGCGTGCATCCTCCCGGACTGTCATCGTTATTGACGACGCAGACCAGCTGGATCCGGGCAGCCAGGCTGTTATCGGTTTCCTGGCCCGCCGCTTGTCCGGAACGGACATTGCCATGTTCGTCTGCCTGCGTGACGAGACACCTGACAGCCCTTTCAGCGGCCTGGCCGTGCTGCACCTCCAGGCGCTGAGCTACAGCGATACCGTGCGGATGCTTGAGGCAATCCCCGCACGGCAAACCACGACGGCGGCCGCCCACGCGGTTGCCGCAGCAACCCGTGGAAACCCGCTCGCCGCCGTCGAACTTTATGCCCGGCTGCTGGGACGGCAGGCGGAGGGAAAGTTCGCCCTCCCGGTTCCCCTGCCCGGCAACGGCAGCTTCGAGGCGGAGTTCGCCTTGGTGGTGGGCGGACTTACCGCCCCGGCACGGAACGTGCTGGATCTCCTGTCCCTCTCATGCCGGAGCGACATCACCACGCTGGAAAAAATCAGCAAGGACGTGTGGACCGGCGTGGATGAACTGCTGGCCTGCGGGATCGTGCACCGCACTGGCCCGCACCTTGCAATCCGGGACCAGCTGCTTCGCGGGTACGTCTTTGGCGCCATGACGCCGGCAGTCCGAACGGCCAACCACCGGGCATTGGCGGACGCGTGCCAGGACACTGACCCGTACGCCCGCAGGTGGCATCTGAGCTTCACGGCGCTGGAACGGCAGACCCCGTTCGGTTTGCTCCGCCATGCCGTAGACCTGATCCGGGGCGGCGAACTGTCCTTCGCCGTGGAGTACGTTGAACGCGCCCTGACCATCAATCCCTGGGAGGCGGAAACTGCGGCACGCCTGGCGGCGATCGCTGAACTGCTGTTCAACCGGGGTGAGTTCGTTTACGCCCGGCGCTACCTGGAGTGGGCACAGCGGGTGACCCGGAATCCCGCCTTGATCCTTCGGCTGACAGGGCTCTCCTTCGAAATCGACTTCATCCAGGGGGGAGCAGTCCGGTCCAGCATGGTGCTGCGCCTCGTGAAGGAATTCGGTCAGCACGATCCTTCCTTCGCCGCCAATCTCCTCGCCGTCGCCGCGGTGTATTACGCGGAACGCTGGGAATTCCAGGATGCGTGCGAGCTTCTCCAGTACGCCGGCAATTTCCAGGAAGCGGCATCAGCCGAATGCCTCGAGCTCACGGAGCGTGCCCGGCTGCTCACCGAGTCCACCAACGGCGACGGAGTCCAGTCCGGACGCAAGTACACCCTGGAGGGCGGCTCCGTGGCCGGCCTCCTCATCCAGGGCCGTGCCTTCAGCTACGCGGAGCGCTACGACCAGGCGCAGGAGCTCTTTGCCATGGTGCGGACCTCTACACGGGACGCCCACGTGAACTGGCGGGAAACCGCCCTGTTCCTGGCTGTGGACAACGAGATCAGGGCCGGAAACGTCCGGACGGCGAGCAAGCTGATGGATGATCTTGAACTTTTTGAACCTGAGTTCAAGTACCACCGCGGCCTCCGCCACGTTTTCCGGGTCTGGCGCGCCCACGCGCTGGGGGATGAAACCCTCGCCCACAGTTACGCGGCTGAGGCACAACGCTTCGCCGGCGCCGAAAGCCACCCGGCCATCACCGCCCAGCTTGCTGCGTGGCAGGGCCACTTCGCACTTCTTCGGGGTGACCTGGCAGAATCCCTTGCCCAGCTTTCACGCGCGGCTGAGATTGGCACAAAATTCACCAATCCCACGTTGCTGCGGTGCGATGCGGACCTCGTGGAGGTACTGGTCCGGCTGGGACGCCACCGGGAAGCCACCCAGGCCCTCCTCAGCCTGGAGAGCCGTTCCGTCGGGTTACGCTCCCCGTGGCTGATGATGGCGGTTGCCCGCAGCCGTGCCATCCTGGCGGACGGTGAGCAGTCGCTGCAATTGTTCGGCCAGGCCCTGGACAGCAGGAACTCGCGGGATTCGTTGCTTGAACGGGCAAGGACCATGCTTTGTTATGCAGAACGGCTGAAGGCACTTGGCCGCCTGCGGGACGCCCGCGACGGTCTTCTGCGGGCCAAGGTCATGTTCGACGAAGTTAGTGCCAACGCGTGGATCCAGCACGTGGACGCGCTCCTGCTGGACGAACGGGTGGAAGCACCAGGCCCTCAGGGAAACCCGGCCATGCTGCTGCTCGCTGACCACGAACGCGTCCTGGCAAGAATGGTTGCCCGGGGCATGCGCAACAAGGAGATCGCATCCACCCTCTTCGTTTCCGTGAGGACCGTCGAGGTGCGGCTGACCGCCATCTACCGCAAACTCGGGGTTGAGTCACGCGCCCAGCTGACTGCCCTGGCTGCCAGCAAGGAAAAGTCAGCTCCTGAGCCGTACATCCTGCCGGTCCTCTAGTGCCGGCTGCAGCTGCTGCAGCTACCCGCATTATCCACAATATTCCTTCGCGGGACCCACAAAGGGCCCGCGCAAACCCTCCGCAGGTGGCTTTCCGTGACTAATTTTGCTTCACGGCAAGAGCACAAGCGGACATACCGGAAGGGGTCACCATGGCAGAAGCACCCGTCACCGGACAGCGGCGTCCCATGCTTTACGGGACCAAACGCTCAGCGCTTACCGGCAGCCTGGCAGGCGAACGCCCTGCCTTTGCGGGAGACGGTCCTGCCCCGGGAGTATCTCCCGGTTACCGCCCCGCCGTCAGACTCGTCCCCCCGGAGCAGGGCCGTAAGGCGTCCTCCGCGGACTGGATTTCAGTCCACATCAACCTGTTGCGTGTCACGGACTCGCTCCTGATCGCCGGGGCAGTCGCTCTCGGCTACCACCTCGCCAGTCCAGGGCTTCTGAGCAGGACATCAACGGCCGCCGGAATCGCGGCCAGCGTTGCGCTGGCGCTGATCTGGATCGCTGCACTGGAAATTTACAGGACACGCGATCCGAAAGTCCTGGGGGTCGGTGCAGACGAGTACAAGCGGGTCATTTCGGCCACCTTCCGGCTCTTTGGATTAATCGCCATCGGTTCGGTCGTCTTCTCGATCCAGAGCGGTGCCACCATGTTCGCCGTTTCCTTGCCGGTGGGAATCCTGTCGCTGACCGCGAACCGCTGGCTTTTCCGGCGCCGGCTGGCGACCGAAAAAGCGAAGGGACGGCACCTGTCACGGGCCATCGTTGTCGGTGAACCTGAGGACGTCCGCTACGTGGTCCAACAGATCGAAAAGAAATCCGGCCCCGTCTACAAGATCCTCGGCGTGTGCCTTCCCGGTTCACGCCGGGGGGCCAGGCTGCGCGTGGGCGAGCAGCTGGTGCCGGTCCTTTCTTCCACTGATGACATTTCCCGGACGGCACGCCTCGCGCAGGCCGATGCCGTGATCGTTGCCGGGCCCCTCCCGGGCGGCAACAAGTTCATCCGGGAACTGGGGTGGAGGCTGGAAGAGTGCTCTGCCGAGATGGTGCTGGCAGCGACCCTCACGAACGTCGCGGGGCCCCGTATCCACTGGCGCCCGGTGGAAGGGCTTCCGCTGATGCACGTGGACATTCCCCAGTATTCCGGTGGCAAACACGTCCTCAAGCGGGTCATGGACGTTGTCCTTGCCGGTGCCGCGATCACCGCACTTTCGCCACTGTTGTTGCTCCTTGCCGTCATCGTCCGGCTGGACAGCCCGGGTCCCGTCCTGTTCCGCCAGGACCGCATCGGCAAGGGTGGCGAAACCTTCGGCATGTACAAGTTCCGGTCCATGGTGGTCGATGCTGAGGAGCGCCAGGCCGTGCTGCACGACACCAACGAGGGCGCCGGGGTCCTGTTCAAGATGCGCAATGATCCCCGGGTCACGCGGTGCGGGCGGTGGATGCGGAAGTACTCCCTGGACGAACTCCCGCAGCTCTGGAACGTCGTCCTCGGCGACATGAGCATGGTGGGCCCGCGCCCTCCCCTTGCACGCGAAGTCAGCGGATACGAGCAGCACACCCACCGGCGCCTCCTCATCAAGCCCGGCCTCACTGGCCTCTGGCAGATCAACGGGCGCTCGGACCTGTCCTGGGACGAGGCCGTGCGCCTGGACCTCTACTACGTCGAAAACTGGTCAATCCCAGGTGACCTGCTGATCTTGTGGCGGACATTCCGTGCCGTCATCCAGCCTTCCGGCGCCTACTGACGGCGCCTACTGACAAAGAGGATGAGAATGGAAGCTTTCGCTAAGGACTTCAGCCACGGCAGGGACCGTGTGAACGCAGACAGGTTACGTATCGCGGTGGTTGGCGCAGGTTCCCGGGGAGCGGGCATGGCCGAAACTCTTCAGGCCAGCCCGGACTGGGACCTGGCAGCCATCTGCGACGTGGACTCCCGCCGGGCCGGCATAGTCTCGGAAAAGCTTGGCGGGGCGCCTTGGTTTGAGGCCATCGATGAATTGCTGGACAGTGTGGAAGTGGATGCGGTGGCCATCGCCACGCCCCTCCGCGCCCTGTTCGGAACCGGAATGACTGCGCTGCGGGCCGGCAAGCACGTCCTGGTGGAACAGCCATTGGCGGACAGCCTGGAGCGCGGGCAGGAGATGGCTGCCGAGGCGGACGCCAAGGGCGTCGTGCTGATGGCAAACAAAGCCCAGTGTTTCGAGCCTGCCGTGCAAAAGATGCAGAAGCTGGTGGGTAGCGGATCACTGGGCGATATCCTCTTCGTCGAAGCGGTGCGGACCGAAAGCAACCTGTCCCGGACTGACCGGGACGTCTTCTGGGACCTGGCCCCGGACAGCCTTGCCCTCCTTGACTACGTGTTCGCCGGGCGGCTTAATCCCCAAGGAGTTTCGGCACTTGGGGGTGACCCGCTGGGAACCGGCCGCGACTGTGTTGGCCACGTGATTTTCCGGCTTCCCAACGACGCCACGGTGCACCTGCACGTCAACAATCTGAGCCGAGTGAAAAGCCATCAGCTGGTCATTGCAGGTTCGCAGCTTGTCCTGGTGTGGGATGCCATGCTTCCACAGGAACAACTGGGCATCTTCGACTCCGATTCATCCACGCAGCAGCGCCGGCGCTCCCCCTACTGGGCAGAGCCGGGCGCACTTCAGGTGCCGGCCGAAGATGGAACGGTGCCCGCCTTCGGGCAGGAGGCGCGGGACCGCGTGGCTGCCGAGTTTGCCCGCCGCGCGCGCGGCCACGAGAGGGCACCGTCCACGAATACTTCCGGCCTGCGGGTCCTTGGCATGTTGGAGGCCGTTACCCGCAGCAGGGGCCTCGAAGGCCAGGCATCGAGTATCTACGTACCAGGGCCCGAGGATTACCAGCACCAGGCTGCAGGATCCTGGCTTGAAAGCGTCCTGTGGTCCAGGTGACACGAACTGCCGGTCTTCGTTCCGTTCCTCCTAGGAAAGATGGTGCCTCGTGGCCACCGAATCAGCTGTTGCACGCATCGAAGTAATGAAGCCCTGGCTGGGGCAGGAGGAAGCCCACGCGCTTGCCGAGGTGGTCTTCTCCGGATGCGTCACCCAGGGTCCGAAAGTCAAGGAGTTCGAGGCCGACTTCGCAGCCGCACAGGGGGCCCGGTTCGCAGTGGCCACGTCGAGTTGCACCACCGCGCTGCATTTGGCCCTCGTGGTGGCGGGAATCGGTCCAGGTGACGACGTCGTTGTGCCGTCACTGTCCTATATCGCCACGGCCAACGCCGTGACGTACGTCGGCGCGCGCCCTGTCTTCTGCGACGTGGATCCTGCCACGGGCAACGTGACCGCGGAGACCATCCATGCCGCCCTGACCCTGGATACCCGGGCGGTGATCGTGGTGGACCAGGGCGGAGTGCCTGTGGACCTGGACCCCATCCGCGATCTGTGCGACCGCCATGAAATAACGGTCATCGAAGACGCTGCCTGCGCGGTGGGCTCGCAGTACAAAGGAAAGCCGGTGGGAGCCGGCGCCCACATCACCGTCTGGTCCTTTCATCCCAACCACATCCTCACCACCGGGGAAGGCGGCATGCTCACCACCCGGCGGGCGGACTGGGCGGCCCGTGCCCGGGCCCTGCGGGAACATTCGAGCAGCCTGGCAGCCCTCAACCGGGAAGAACTGTTCCTGTCGCCCCGCGAGGTCTGCCTCGAAGTTGGCTTCGACTACCGCATGACCGACCTGCAGGCCGCCGTCGGAATCATCCAATTGCGGCGGCTGCCGGAAATGGTGGAACGGCGCCGGAAGATCGCGGGCATGTACGTTGCCGCCCTCAAAAACCTCCAAGGCCTGAGGATCGTGTCCGATCCTCCGTATGGCACCACGAACTACCAATCCCTGTGGCTGGAAGTCCTCCCCGGATTCCCCATGACCCGCGAGGCCCTGCTGGAAAGGCTGGCCGACGCCGGTATCACCGCGCGGCGCGGGGCGTACGCCGCGCACCGCCAGCCGGCGTACCGCTGGCGCGACAACGGCAACGCCAGGCTCCAGTCCACGGAGCGGCTGAGCGACCGCACCCTGGTCCTCCCTGTGTTCCATGAGATCGACTCGTCCAGCATCAACCGCGTCATCAACGCCATCCGGAACGCAGCGCACCCGGTGGGCACGTGAGTGAGCTGATCCTTATTTCAGTGAGCGGCCTTGCCCGTGAAGTCCTGGCGATGGTGCGCAGCAGTGGCCAGTACGACGTCGTTGGCCTGCTGGACGATGACAAGGAGATGGCTGGCGTCACCGTGGACGGGGCGCCGGTCCTGGGGAGCATCGATGATGCCGCCAACTACACCCATGCGTTCCTGCTGGTGTGCCTGGCGTCCGGGAAGGCACGGGAAGCCGTGGTGGACCGCCTCACGTCCCTGGGCATCCATGAATCGCGGTATGCAACAGCCGTGGATCCTTCGGTCCAGTACCCCGAGGGATGCCGGATTGGGCGGGGAAGCATCCTGTTGCGCAATGTCACCCTGACAGCCGCCGTCACCCTGGGCTCACACGTGGTGGCAATGCCCTCGGTGACTTTCACCCACGACGACGACGTGGCGGACTTTGCGACGTTCGGCGCAGGCGCGTCATTGGGCGGCGGCGTCCGGATAGGGAAGGCTGCCTACCTCGGCATGAATTCCAGCGTCCGCGACAGGACGTCGGTGGGAGACTATGCCACAGTGGGCATGGGCGCTGCCGTGCTCAGCAACGTCCCGGCCGGAGAAACGTGGGTCGGAGTCCCCGCCCACGAAATTGACCAGCACCTGTTTACTTTCGGAAAGGAACCGTCCCGCTAGGCGGCAGTCCGGAAAAACAGCCCGGTCACCGCAGCCAGGCGCCAGGGATCCTCCACGCCGCACAGCTCCCGCGCGGAATGCATCGAGAGCAGCGGAACGCCCACGTCCACCGTCCGGATCCCCAGGCGGGTGGCGGTCAGCGGACCGATGGTGGAACCGCACGGAATCGCGTTGTTGGACACGAACTCCTGGTAAGGCACGCCGGCATCAGCACACAGGCGGGCCCACAGCGCCGCACCGGAGGCGTCGGTGGCATAGCGCTGGTTTGCATTGATCTTCAGGAGCGGTCCGCCGTTCAGCACCGGATGGTTGGCGGGGTCGTGCCGCTCCGCGTAGTTGGGGTGCACAGCGTGGCCGGCGTCCGCGGACACACAGAAGGACGCCGCCAGTGCCTGCCGGCGCTGGCTCACCGTGGCGCCCAGCCCGTCAGAGATCCGCACCAGGACATCCTCAAGGATGGGTCCGCAGGCGCCCGAGCGGGAGTTGGAGCCGATCTCCTCATGGTCGAACGCCGCAAGGACGGCAATCGGGCTGCCGGTACGGGGCGCGGACGCGTGCGCGATCAACGCCGCCAGCCCCGCATGGGTCGAGGACAGGTTGTCCAGGCGCCCGGAAGCAAAAAACTCACTGTTGCCCCCGAAAACCGAAGGGGTCTGCGTATCCGCCATGACGACGTCGTACCCGCCAATCCGGGCAGGGTCCACGGAAGCGCCGGAAACGTGGGAAGCCAGCACGGCCAGCAGGTCGGCATCCGCAGGATTGCCGAGCCCCCACACCGGATTCATGTGGCGCTGCTTATCCAGGGTCAGGCCATCGTTGACTGCGCGGTCCAGGTGGATGGCCAGCTGCGGGAACCGGAGCATTGGCCCGGTGGCGGTCAGGTGCTCGGTGCCGTCCAGCATGACCAGGCGGCCGGCCAGCTGCAGTTCCCGGTCAAGCCAGGAGTTCAGCAGCGGCCCGCCGTACACCTCCACGCCCGCCTGCAGCCAGCCGTGGGCACCCGTGGTGGGCTTGGGCTTGAGCTTGAAGGTGGGCGAATCCGTATGCGCGCCCAGGATGTTGAACCCGGTGGCCGGCCCTGCCCCTTCGGGAACAACCCAGGCGATCAAGGCGCCGTCCCGGATGATGAAGTACTGTCCCGGTCCGCCCTCCCAAGGCTGCAGTTCATCCAGGCGGACAAACCCTGCCGCCTCCAGCCGCCGCCCCGCTTCGTGCACGGCGTGAAAGCTCGACGGCGACGCGCTGACGTAGGCGGCAAGGTCCTGGATATGGTCTGCGGCGGAGGCAAGGGAAGGCATGGTCTCGAGTCTAGACGGCGTTGGGCCGCGGGTCTCAGTAGTCCGGGTTGCTCGGCACCACCAGGCCGGTTTCGTACGCGTACACCACGGCCTGGACCCGGTCGCGCAGGTGGAGCTTGGTGAGGATGCGGCGCACGTGGGTTTTCACGGTCGCTTCCGAGAGGTAGTACCGGTGGGCGATTTCGGCATTGGACAGCCCCTCGGCCATCGCCTCCAGCATCTCCGTTTCCCGCGGGGTCAGGTCCGCCAGCAGGGGGTCCGGTGCAGGAACGGCCGGGGCCGGGCGGGCGGCACCCCTGACATATGTTTCCAGCAGCCGCTGCGTGACGCGCGGCGCCACCACGGCGTCCCCGCTGGCCACCACCCGGACAGCGCTGACCAACTCCGACGGCGCCACGTCCTTGAGGAGGAAGGCCGAGGCTCCTGCCTGGAGGCCGGCAAAGGCATACTCGTCCACGTCAAAGGTGGTCAGGATGATGATCCGGGCACAGGAACCGGAGGCCGTGATGGCCCGCGTGGCCTCGATGCCGTCCAGCACGGGCATGCGGACGTCCATCAGCACTACGTCCGGGTTAAGCTCCCGGGCCTGCCGGACGGCGTCGGCCCCGTCCGAGGCTTCCCCAACAATCCGCAGATCCTCTTCACCCTCCAGGATCAGGCGGAATCCCATCCGGAGCAGCGGCTGGTCATCAGCCAGCAGGACGTTGATGGGTGCGTTTCCAGTCATGGGTTGCCTTGCAGTTGGTAGGGGCGGATGGAATCGGCGGAGTCGTCTCCGGGCCAGGACAGGACGGCGTGCACGCGCCAGCCCCGGCCGCTGGGCCCCGCTTCCACGGAGCCGGAATAGATCCTGGAGCGCTCAGCCATACCCGCCAGCCCCTGTCCGGATCCATGGGAACCAGCAGCACCGGACGGGGAAGTACCTCCATCCTGGGCGGGGTGCCCGGTCACTCCGGCGCCGTCGTCGAGCACGTCAATGGTCACCGTGGAGCCGGAGCGGACAACGGTGACATCCACCCGCGTCAGGGCGCGGCCGTAGCGGAGCACGTTGGTGAGCGATTCCTGAACGATCCGGTACACGGTGAGCTGGAACGCCGCATCGCCTGGCAGGGCAGGGCCGGTGTGGGAGTAGTGCAGCGGAAGGCCCGCGGTGCGGAAGCCTTCCAGCAGGCTGGCCAGGCTGTCCCCGGCGGTCAGCGGCGGCCGGGGCGCGGCGCTCCCCGTGTCATCACGCAGGACGCCGAGGACCCGGCGCATGTCGGCGAGGGCGGTACGTCCCGTGCGGGACAGTTCGCCGAGCACCTCGCCGGCGCGCTCCGGGCTTTTCCGGACCACGACGGCGGCACCATCGGACAGGCTGATCATCACCGTCAGCGAGTGGGCCACCACATCGTGCATTTCGCGTGCAATCCGGTTCCGTTCGTTGACGGAGGCAAGACTCGCGGTCCGGGCGGCCCAGGCGGCAACCTCCTGCTCGTGCTCACGGCGTTGCCGGACGCTGATGCCGAGGCCGGTGGCCAGGATGTTGGACAGGGCTATGCTGGCACCGGTGGCGATGCTGGTCAGGAGGTGGAAATCTCCCGGGTTGACTCCCGGATCGTGGACGAAGGAGTTTTCCATGGGTCCCACGGCTGCCAGGAGATAGAGGAGTGCCAGCGGGGCCGTGGCCGCGGCCATGGTAGCGAGCGCGAAGCGGCGGGTGTGGGCCACGGCCACGGCATAGAGCGAGAACCACAGTCCCGCGGACACATTGGAGCCCCAGGGGTGGAGCAGGGTGACTGCCACTTCCACCACCGCGACGAAATCCACCAGGCCAACAGGGTAGAACCGCCGCAGGAACAGGGATCCGGCCACCAGCACCAGCAGGGCGGCTGCAAGCCAGTTGCCGGATGTGGCGGCGTCCACCACGGTGGGTGCCACCAAGAGGCTGTAGCTGGCGGCCACTACACCGTCCATGACCAGCGGGCGCCGCTGCAAATACCGGCGGAGCCGCCCTTTGCGCCTTGCCGTGAGCTCGGCAAAGGACGCGTCGGCCTGCCCGGCCGGCGCGTCCTTGGTAAATGCCGTTTGGTTCATACGTCGGGGTTGCCCGTTCCGTGGGTGCTAGACGTCGCGCTTCTTCAAGATGATCATGGCTGCAGCCACGGGAACAACCACCCACACACCAAGCCACGTCCAGGCCTGCCAGACCTCCAGTGCGTCTTCCGCGGGCGCGGCTGTGACGATCCGTTCAAAGAGGCTGTCCGGCAGGTACTTCCGCGCTTCCTCGAAGAATTCCCCGGGGATGAGCTGAAAGGCGATGGGAACCACGAAGAACAGCCCCACCAGGGACATGATTCCCCCCGCTGAATTGCGCAGGAGTGTCCCCAGGGACATGCCGATTGCCGCGACTGCTGCCACGTACACGCCGCTGACCAGCAGGAGGCGCCGGGAATGGTCGGAACCGAGGTCGATATCAAAACCGTAGTTGTCCAAAATGGGGGTGGCCGCTACGTACGCGAGCAGGGACGACGCCACGGTCACCACGAAGGCACACGCCGTCACCACCAGCAGCTTCGCGATGAAGGCCGGGGTACGTTTGGGGACCGCCGAGAAGGTGGACCTTGCCATGCCGGTGGTGAATTCCGAGCTCATGAGCAGAACCGCCAGGGATCCGATAATGAGCTGCGCGAAAGCGATGCCGGATGTCGGGATTCCCGCCGTAAGATCAGCGCCCTGGGCGGCGAAGGCCGCAGCTGCCTGGGGATCGTTCCGGGATGCTTCGGAAAACTGTCCGATGCCCCAGGCGTTCAGGGCGGCAAAGCCCACCATCACCAGCACGGTTGATCCCACCAGGATCAGGGTGGAGAGGAGCGTCCGGAACTTGATGAACTCCGAGTTGAGGACACGCAGGAAACTGGGACCGGGGGCAGCCGTGCCGTGCGGCCGGCTGGATTGAAGTGCTGCTGTGCTCATTGCTGTCCTCCGGTCTGGGTGGGCGCCGCAGCTCCCGTGGTGATGAGGGAGTGGTACTCCACCTCGTCCTTGGTCAGTTCCATGTACGCCTCCTCGAGGCTTGCCTGGAGGGGAGTGAGCTCGTAGACCATAATCCTGTTGTCCAGGGCTGTCCGGGCGATGTCCCTGGCGGGCAGGCCCGTGACCTCAAGGAGTTCGTGGTCCTGGACCTCTACTGAGACGCCGTCGTCCGCCAGAAGGCGCATGAGCTGCTCCGGCTGGTCCGTCCGGACGCGGGCACGGGACTGGCCCTTGCCTGTGATGATTTCGCCGATAGGGGCATCAGCAATGATCCTGCCGCGGCCAATGACAATCAGGTGGTCGGCGGTCATGGCCATCTCGCTCATCAGGTGGCTGGACAGGAACACTGTCCGCCCTTCCGATGCCAGGTACTTCACCAGGTTCCGCACCCAGACCACACCCTCCGGGTCCAGGCCGTTGACCGGTTCGTCGAGGATGATGGTTTGCGGGTCTCCCAGCAGTGCTGCGGCAATGCCCAGGCGCTGCCCCATTCCAAGGGAGAACCCCTTCACCTTCTTTCTGGCCACCTCCCCCAGGCCGGTCATCTCGATGACTTCCTGAACCCGCTTCCTTGGAATACTGTGGGTCGCGGCCATGGCCAGGAGATGGTTGTACGCGGTGCGGCCGGTGTGGACGGCTTTGGCGTCAAGGAGCGAGCCCACTTCGCGCAGGGGTGCGGCATGCTGCGCGAACGGCACCCCGTTCACGGTGACGGAACCCGACGTCGGCCGGTCCAGTCCCATGATCATCCTCATGGTGGTGGACTTTCCTGCGCCGTTGGGTCCCAGGAAACCGGTAACGCGGCCTGCCTGGACGGTGAAGCTGACCCCGTCCACGGCGGTTTTTTCGCCGTAGACCTTGGTCAGCCCTGTTGCCTCAATCATGGAGTGTTCCTTCGAACGGCAGCTTTTGACTGCGGGATGCGTTGCAGAAGACTGGTACGCACCACGCTACCCACGGCCGGGGAGTATTTCGCCGGTCTCAGGGATGATTCAGGGACAGGTCAGGGTAGTCCCCGTGGATGACCGGGTGATCATTGGGGCTGTGGCGAGTAGTAGGCAAGGGCCCTGCGGCGCACCGTGTACTCGACGCTGCGCACGCCGGCCAGCGCCTCACCGTCCACCGCCAAAGCCATCGGCGAGCCACCGGCATCAATGCGCACCCGGGTTCCCTCTGAGAGATGGGTGATGCGCGAGGATGCCACGGTACCCGTCAGCACCGACCACAGCAGCCGTATCCGGGCGAATGACTCGTCCGCTGTGATCATGCGGACGTCCAGGACGCCGTCGTCCATCACGGGCCGGAACAAGGGGGCGTGGTCACGCGGGTAGTACCGGCCCCGTCCCACGTAGGAGATCCACACCTTGTGCGGCCTGCCGTCGACTGTGAGGGTGGTGGGGGTTCCGGCCGCGAAGGTGCGGAACATTGCCACCACACCGGCCAGGGGTTTTCCCAGCGCAGGCTGCAGCTGTCCCCGGCGGCGCACGAAGTTCGGGTAGAGGCCAACGCTGGAGGTGTTCAGCATGGTCAGCTGTGCCCTTTCCGGGCTGCCGGCCAATCCGCGCTCCACCGTGGCGATCCCTATGTCTGCCAGCGCTGCTTCTCCCCTGGAAGCGGCGGCTACGGCCTCCCTGAGGCTGCCGGTGCCGGCGTCCCGGGCAAAGTGGTTCAGGGTACCGCCGGGAAGGACCAGCAGGGGAAGGACATGCTCGACGGCGGCAGCTGCCGCGGCTCCGACGGTCCCGTCGCTGCCCCACACCCCGAGTGCACGGGTGCCGGGATGTTCCGCTGCCAGCCGGATCTCGCGGAGCAGGTCCTGGTCCGGATGGACCGGGGTAATATGCGCCTTGGGGAATACCTCCCGCAGGGCGGCAGCCGTCTCCTCCGTGAAGGATCCACCCAGGGTGTTGACCACAATGCTGAGCCCCATGCCGCCGGGAAGTTCCGGCGCCGTGGTCCACGTTCGGGCCACGTCTGGAAAAGGGGGGCGCACCGGCCACCACCTGCGCGTCAGGAAGGCAGCGCCGGCACCTAGGGCGGAGCCGAAGAAGACATCCGAAGGCCAGTGGGCTCCGGTGTGTACGCGTGAATAGGCTACACCCGCCGCTATCGGAGCCAGGGCGGCCCCAATGACGGGCTGGACAAGTCCTGCTCCCACTGCGAAAGCGACGGCCGAGGCGGAGTGGCCGGATGGCATGGAGGAGCTCGTCGGCTGGGGGTGGACGAACCGGAACACCGGAAGATGTTCCGGCAGCGGCCGCGCCCGGGGGAGCAGGGTTTTGAAGCCGACGTTCGTGACGGCGGAAGCCACTGCCTGGGCGATGAGGCCATGCAGTGCCGCACGGCGTGGCCGTCCCGGAAAGGCAGCCATCGCTGCAGCAGCGGCGAGCCAGAGTTTTCCGTGGTTGGCTGAGGCGGAGAGTCGGCGGAAGAAGGCATCATGGTTCCCTCCCGGAAGATCCGAGACATGCCGCACCAGGTATTTATCCAGGCGGCTGATCCACCGATGGCTTCCGCGCCATGTGCTCTGCATTCAATTACCCTACCGCCCAGTGAATGGAGGTTTTCCAGCCTTGCGGAAAAGCCCGTTCACCGTGCTTACCCGACTTTGAGGGGTTTTGCTGCTCCCGCCAGCAGCAGGGCCAAGAGGATCGGCGCAAGGATGGCCAGCAGCGCCAGGTGTATGCCGGTCAGGTCGCCGAGGTATCCCAGAAGGGGAGGTCCGGCAAGGAAGGAGATATAACCCAACGTGGATACTACGGACACCCGGGCTGCGGCATGCTTGGGGTCGTCCGCAGCCGCAGACATGCCCATGGGGAAAGCCAGCGCTGCTCCAACGCCCCACAGGGCAGCCCCAACAGCCGCAAGCCACACATTTCCGGCGAGTACAAAGAGGCACAGCCCGGCCGCTGCGGCAGCCATGCTCGCCCTGAGGACGGCAACACGGCCGTACTTGTCGATGACGCGGCCGCCAAGGAACCGCATTGCCGTCATGGCCAGCACGAAGAGGGCAAACATCAGCGCGCCGGTGGATTCAGAGGTACCCAGGCCGTCTACGGACGCTTTCGCGATCCAGTCGTTGCCCGCACCCTCCGTCAGGGTGGCCCCCAGGACCACGACGCCGATGAGCAGGGTGCGGCTGTCACGCCAGGCTGACGGGCCTTTGGGTGCCTTTGGTTCTCCCTCCGGTGTGGCGGTCGAGATATGCGGGAGGAAGTAGCGCGGGGCAGTCAGCATCACCACTACAACCACACCGGCGATGACCAGCAGGTGCAGGGGCAGGCCTACCCCCAGGTTGGAAAGCCCGGCACCGATCAGTGCGCCGACGAAGGCACCACCGCTGAAAGCTGCGTGGAACTGCGGCATGATGGTGCGCCGCAGTTTATGCTCCACGTCGGCACCCTCAATGTTCTGGGCTACATCCCAGAGTCCGATGGCGATCCCGAAGAAGAAGAGGGCAACGGCCGTCCCCGGAATTGACGCAACCGAGAGCGAGGCGGCGATTCCGGCGCCCGCGAGGGCCGCCAGGATGCCGCCGAAACGTGCGGTGTTGGCCGTTCCGATCCTGCCCACCACCAGTCCGGCGGTAGGGAGCGCCAGGAGCGACCCCACGGCGGTGCACAGCAGGAGGGTGCCCATCTGCCCGGAGGTGATGTCCAGGGTCTCGGTAACGGCAGGGATCCTCGCGGCCCAGCTGGCAAAGACCAGGCCGTTGATGCCAAAAACCACAAAAGTGGCTGCGGCGGCTGCGTTCAGTCCAGCCTGCTGCCCGGTACCGGTGTTGATGCTCATACAGTCACTACTTCCAGGGAGTATTTGTCGAGTTGCGCGCGTTCTTCGGCGCTGAGATTTTTGTCCGTCACCAGGATGTCCACCCGTTCCAGGCCGGCGACCAGTGCCCGGGCTTGTGCTTCCCATTTGGCGGCCGAGGCAGCCACCACCAGCCGTGCGGCGGAGTCCAGGCCGGCGCGCTTTACTGCCGCGTCGTCGATGTCATGCGCCAAGAGGCCGGCCTTGAGGTCCACGGCGCAGGGTGTGACAACAGCGGTGTCGAAGCGCAGGGAGCGGATGTTGGATTCGGCGAGCGGGCCGCGGAAGCTCAGTTCTCCGGGCACCAGACTGCCGCCGGGTAGCAGCAGGGCAGGGCGGGTACCTGCGGTGGGATCGCCGCCCGCGAGGACGTTCAGCGACCTGAGCGACATCGGCATGACGGTCAGTTCCCTCGCTTCCACAGCGCGGGCCACCTCCGTAGCAGTGCTGCCGCTGTCCAGCCAGACATGCTCGCGGTCCGCCAACAGCCCTGCTACGGCTGCCGCAATGCGCTTCTTGGCGTCCTGGTCCTCGAGTTCGCGCTGGCCGTAGCCAGGATTTTCGCCGTGCCCGATGAGGCTCCGCGCCCCGCCGTGAACACGGCGGAGGACGCCGTTCGCTGCCAGGGCCTCGAGGTCCCGCCGGATGGTTGCCCCCGATGCGTCGCAGGCGGCGGTCAGCTCCTCCACTGTCACCTCATGGCGCTGGCGGAGCAACCCGGCAATGGTCCGGTGCCGCTCGTCAGTTTTCATGATCAAATGCTAACAAACCTTGATCATTTGCTCACCAGACGCTCTCTCACTTAATGCCGGAAATCTTCCATCCCTCTCTCACCGGTGAGAGAGCGATGGCCAAAAAGCTGCAGGGAGTGAGAGAGCGTTGGATCAGCGGACGCGCTCCACGCGCTTTTCGTCCCACACCGGCTCTGCGGATTCGTACACTTTGCCGTCGGATCCGAACACCAGGAAGCGGTCGAAGGTGCGCGCGAACCAGCGGTCGTGGGTCACGGCGAGGACGGTTCCTTCGAAATGGTCGATGGCCTTCTCAAGTGCCTCGGCGGAGTGCAGGTCCAGGTTGTCCGTGGGCTCGTCGAGGAGCAGCAGGGTGGCGCCGCTGAGCTGCAGCAGCAGGATCTGGAACCGTGCCTGTTGCCCGCCCGAGAGGGACTCGTACTTCTGTTCCGACTGCCCGGCCAGTCCGTAGCCGTCCAGCGCCCCGGCCGCTGCCTCCCGGCCGAGTCCTGAACGGTGTTCATCGCCACGGTGCAGGATTTCCAGCAGCGTCTTGCCCAGGAGGTCGGGCCGGACGTGGGTCTGCGCGAAGAACCCGGGGCGGATCCTGGCGCCAAGTTTCACGGTGCCCTCGTGCGGCACTTCGGCGATTTCGACGTCGGAAACGGGCAGGTGTTCCCGCTCCGGATCGGTTCCGCCGGTGGCCAGGAGCCGGAGGAAGTGCGACTTGCCCGAGCCGTTGGAGCCCAGGACGCCAACGCGGTCCCCGAACCACACTTCCGTGGAGAAGGGCTTCATGAGTCCCGTAAGTTCCAGCTTCTCCGCCACGATGGCCCGCTTGGCGGTCCGCCCGCCCTTGAGGCGCATTTGCACGTTCTGCTCGATGGGCAGCGCCTCCGGCGGCCCGATCTCCAGGAACTTGGCCAGGCGGGTCTGGGCTGCGTGGTATCTGTTGGCCATGTCGGAGCGGAAGGCGGCCTTGTTCTTGTACATGTTGACGAGTTCCTTGAGCTTGACGTGCTCCTCGTCCCAGCGCTTCCGCAGTTCCTCGAAACGGGCGTTCCGGTCTGCCCGGGCCTCCACATAGGAGCCAAATCCGCCGCCATGGATCCAGGCGCCAGCACCGTTGATGCCGGGTTCCAGCGTCACGATGCGCCCCGCGGCGTTGTTCAGCAGCTCGCGGTCGTGGCTGATGAAGAAGACCGTTTTCCTGGACTCGTTCAGCTTGTCCTCAAGCCACCGCTTGCCCGGGACGTCAAGGTAGTTGTCCGGTTCGTCGAGCAGCAGGAGGTCGTCCGGCCCGGCGAAAAGCGCTTCGAGCACCAGCCGCTTCTGCTCACCTCCGGAAAGGCTCGACGCCGGGCGGTGCTGCGCGCGGTCGAAGGGAAGTCCCAGCGCGGCCATGCATACCTCGTCCCAGACGGTTTCGACGTCGTAGCCGCCGGCATCTCCCCAATCAACGATTGCCTGGGCGTACCGCATCTGGCTTGGCTCGTCGTCGTGCTCCACCATGGCCAGCTCGGCCTCGTCCACCTCGCGGGCAGCCGCTGCCAGAGCCGGCGGCGCGGCGGAGACCAGCAGGTCGCGGACGGTGGAGCCGTCCCGGACCTGGCCTACGAACTGTCGCATGATGCCCATGTTCCCGGACCGCCCGATGACGCCTTCATCCGGGACCAGGTCCCCGGCGATGATGCGGAAGAGGGTTGTCTTCCCGGTGCCGTTGGGGCCGATCAGTGCAGTCTTGGTGCCGTCCGGGACCTTGAAGGTCACGCCGTTGAGCAGCTGGGTGCCGTCGGAGAGGAAGTAATCAATGCCGGAAACGTCAATATGGGCCACGTATTCAATCTTCCCACGGCCACGGCGGAGAGTTTTTGTCCAGATACGCAGGGTTGACCGGCCTGGAAGTCCGCATATCTGGACACAAACTCTAGCCCGCGGCGGTGAGGAACTCCTTCAGCAGCGGCCCGGACGTCGTTGCTCCCAGTCCGCCGTCCTCAACGAACACGGCCACTGCCAGGTCGCCATGGACAGCCACGATCCAGGCATGCGTCTTCGGCGGAGTCTCCTTGCCGAATTCAGCCGTCCCGGTCTTCGCCCCCACAGGTGCACCAGGAACGCTCGCAAGGAAGCCTGCATGCCCGGAGGTGACCACGGCGCGCATCATGTCAGCCAGGGAACCGGCCTCGGCGGCCGTAATCGGCTCGCCCGACGCCGTCGAAGGAGCCTCTGCCGTGGCGGTGGCGGAAGGCTGCGCCGCCGGTGCCGTGGAACCGCTCGTCGTGCCGGCAGCGGCAGCGCCGCCGTCGGGATTCAGGACCAGCTGTGGCGACACCGGAGCGCCCTTGGCCACGGAGCCGGCCATCATGGCCGCCGCCAGGGGAGAGAGCAGCACCCTGCCCTGCCCGATCATGGAGGCGGCGTGCTCCGTCCCTGCCGCCTCGCCGGGGACGGATCCGAGGAACGCGTCTGCGCCCAGCGACGGTGCTTCGACAGCGATGCCCATGGCCAGGGCGGCAGCCTCGAGCTGTCCTTGTGACACGGTGTCCCGGGCAGCGATGAACACCGTGTTGCAGGAATGCGCAAAGGCGTCACGCAGGGTGACGGAGCCCAGGGAGCCTTCCGGATAACCATCGGCATTCTTGAAGGTGCGCCCGTCCACCGTCAGCGTCGGCGTGCATTCAACCTTGGAATCAGGGGTCAGCCCGTTGCGGAACATGGCCAGCGAGTCCACCATCTTGAAAATTGACCCCGGCGCGTACTGGCCCAGCATCGCCGTGTTGTAGCCGTTGCTGCCGGGACCCGATGCCACGGCCAGGACGGCTCCGCTGGAAGGGCGCAGCGCCACGATCGCCGATGCCGGGCCTACGTCCTCCAGGGTGGTCTCCGCCAGTGCCTGCAGCTTCGGGTCGATGGTTGTCTTCAGCGGTGTACCGGGCTCGGGCGCCACTTCAAAGAGCACACGCCGGGGGTCCGTTGCTGCGGACTGGATCTGTTCGCGGGTCAGGTCGGCGCGCTGCGCGCGGATTACGACGGCGTCCGTCCCCCTGAGCTGTTCGTCATACTGCTGCTGCAGCCCGCCGATGCCGGTGACATCACCCGCCGTTAGGGCACCTTCCGAGGCTTCGATCTGCTCAGCAGTGGCTTCCCCGACAGTGCCGAGCACGGCCCGGGCGAAGGTCCGGCTGGGTGCCAGCGGCACCGAGGCGGGAATGGCACGGGCTCCGGGGATTGCTGCAATCTGCTCGTTGGTGATGGTGCGGCCCTCATCCCGCAGGGTAATCGCCGAAACAAAGGCTTCCGCGCCGGAGGCCTTCACCTGCTGGACGTAGCCGGCCGGGTCAACCCCAACGAGGGCAGCGAGCCTGGTGGCAGAGTCGGCGGGATCGGCAGTGCCCAGCTGGGGCTTGTCAATGCCGACGTTCACCACCGGACGGTAGGTAACCAGGGGGGCGTCCCCCGCCCCGAGAATATCCGCGCGCTGCGGGGATTGGGACCCCTTGGTCAGGATCTCGCTGTCCGCGAGGCCGGGTGCCAGGGTTGCCGGGTCCCAAACCGTAAGCCATTTATCCCCGGACTTCTTAAAGTTCGCCGGTACGGTGTATTTCCATTCTGCTTCACCGAATGTCCAGGTGTAGTTCAAGGGCGCCGAGGCGTTGTCACCGTCCAGGGTGACGTCGCCTGTTTCGACCGCCGGCTTCTGTGGATCCAGTGCCTTGAACACGCCCCGCAGTTGGTCGTTTGCGGCTGCGGCGTCCTTGCCGTCAAAGGCCACTCCCGCCACATCGAGTCCCGAAACGGCTGTGGCAAATTGTTGTGCTGCGGTTTCTGCCCCGCTCCTGCCGTCGTCGCAGGCCACCAGAGAGGTTCCCAGAATGAGCGCAGCTACGGCAACAGAAAGTTTTGTTGATTTCCCCATCCGGCCATTATGCCCCGCGAAATGCAGTGCGGGTGGCCATTCCCGGGGCTTTTGAAGGGCTCTGCTGATTGCTATGCGCCACCCAGGCCCAGCGACGGAACGGGCAGGTGGAATATGTCCTTCAGCGCATGGGTTGCTGCGTGCAGGCCGGGCATGCCGGTGACCCCGGGGCCGGGCGGGGTGGAGGAGGAACAAAGGTAGACGCCCCGGAGGGGGGTGCGCCATGGATGCCGGGACACTACAGGCCGCTGGACCAGGCCGCGGAGGTCCATGGTGCCGGCGCTGAAGTCCCCGCCGATGTAGTTGCGGTTGTACTCTGCCAGCTGCGCCGCCGTCACTACGTTGGTATCCACCACAAGGTCCCTGAAACCGGGGGCAAACCTCTCCAGCTGTGCGGTGATGGCTTCCGCCATGTCCTTGGTTGAACCGGCCGGGACGTGGCAGTAGGTCCACAGGGTGTGGCGGCCGGCGGGGGCACGCCGTGGGTCGAACCGGGAAGGCTGGGCCACCAGCACGTAGGGGCGTTCGGGGTGCCGGCCGGCACTGACCTCGTTTTCCGCGTGCGCCAGCTCCGCCCTGGTTCCGCCTACGTGGACTGTTCCGGCGTCCGCCAGTTCCGCGGCCTCCCACGGCACGGGGCCGGAGAGGATGAAGTCCACCTTGCACGAGCCGTTCCCGTAGCGGAAGGACTCCAGCGCTTTGCGGTAGCGGCCGGGAAGGGAGTCACCGGCCATGTCCACCAGTCCGCGCGGCGCAACATCAAGGAGAGTGGCCCGCGTGGGTGGAAGGTCCGTCAACCGGTTAATGGGGGTGTTTGTGTGCAGGATGCCGCCATGTGCCTCGATGTCCGCTGCCAGGGCGGCGGCGATGGCAGCAGAACCACCCAGGGGAATGGGCCAGCCTTCAGCGTGGCCAAGTGCCCCGAGCATCAGCCCTGCTCCGGACGCGGCGAGGGACGGAAGGCGGGACACGGCGTGGGCGGCGACGCCGCTGAGGAGCGCAGGAGCTGACTCCTCGCGGAACCTGGCATTCCAAAGGCCCGAACCTTGTTCCAGGGTGCGCAGGCCGAAAATGCCCGCGGCCACAGGGTTGCGGGGAAGGCGGAAGAGCTGGTTCTGCGTGAAGTCCATAACATCGTCGATGTTCCGCACGATGGGGCTCATCAGCCGCCGGTACGCCGCACCGTCCCGGCCGAGTCCCGCTGCGGTCCGGTCAAGTGACCGGTAGGCGAGGGCGGACCGTCCGCCGTCCAGCGGTGATCCGAAGGAGAGCTCAGGAGTGACAAGCTCCATCCGCCGGGAAAGCTCGAAGGCCCGGAAGAAGGGCGAGGCCAGCGCCATGGGATGAACGGCCGAGCAGACGTCGTGGAAGTGGCCCGGCTGCATGAGTTCTGCCGTACGGGTCCCGCCGCCGACCACGGGCGCGGCTTCGAAGACCTCCACGGCAAGCCCTGCCCGCGCCATGACGGCCGCGGCGGCCAGGCCGTTGGGTCCGGCGCCAACCACCGTAACGTCAGGCATCGGATGCCGCCTTCTGCGGGAGCGCGGCATAGGTCCGGCGGCGCAGGTTCAGCCGGAACCGGTCCGGTGCGCCGGTGAACGGGCCGCCGTGCGGATCGTCCAGGTGGTGCCGGCGGATGGGATCGTAGGTGGGGTCGTAGATGTCCCAGGTCACCCGCGCCATCAGGTAGGCGACGGCCAGCATGTGTGCGGCCACGGCCAGGACGTAGTAGGGCATATCCAGGTTGTGCTGGGAGGAGCCTGCGCTGGTCACCTGTCCAAGGTACATCCACACCGCAGCCCAGTGCAGGCCCTCGATGCCCTGCCAGACCAGGAAGTCTCGCCACCGGGGCCTGGCCAGCGCGAGCAGCGGAATCAGCCATACAACGAACTGCGGTGAGTACACCTTGTTGGTCAGGATGAAGGCCGCCACGATCAGGAAGGCAAGTTGGGCCAGGCGAGGGCGGCGTGGTGCGGTCAGGGCAACAAGGGCAATGAGGGCGCAGCCCACCACAAACAAGCCGAGGGACAGCAGGTCTACCGCTGCACCGCTCAGTTCCTGCCCCCTTAATCTGCCCAGCACCAGGTTGTAGGCGAACCACGGTGAGCTGTACCCGGCGCCGCGGTCTGCCGAGAACTGGAAGAAGTAGGCCCAGCCCGGGAAGTTTGCGACCGCGAAGGGGAGGTTGACAACGGCCCACGCGGCGGCCGCCGCCCCCGCAGTCTTGAGGAACGGCTGGAACCGTCCGCTCCGGAAGGCGAGCAGGAGGATGGCGCCCAGAATGAGCAGTGGATACAGCTTGGCTGCCGTGGCGAGCCCGATGAAGACCCCCGCCAGCACCAGCCGCTCCCGGGAGAAGAAGTACATGCCCACGGCAAGCAGCGCCACCGCCCAGAGGTCCCAGTTGATAGTGCCGGCCAGGATGATGCCCGGCGCCAAAGCCACCATGGCTGCGTCCCAGGGCCGGCGGGCGCTCATCCGCGCGGTGGCCAGGACCGTGACCACCGCGGCCGCGGCCAGAAGCGCGGCATTGATGTCGAAGTAGGCCAGGATCCGGGTATCCGGGGCTCCGGTGCCGGGGACCAGCCAGGCCGTTATCCCGGCGATGAGGCCGGTCAGGACAGGGTATTCAAACTGGCTCCCGGTGCCCACGATGGGAAAATTTCCGTCCGCCAGTCCCCGGTTCCGGAACAGTTCGGGGAAATCGGAATAGCAGGTGGCGTAAAACTGGGTGGGGGATTCCCAACCGTTGGCGCGGCAGTATCCCTTCAGCAGGATGCCCGCCAGTGCCGACAATACGGTCAGCAGGATAAGTACCCGCTCCACGGTGAAAACACCGGGGGAAACGATCCCCGGAGCGGACCGGGATCCAAGGGGGCCGCCCACTAATTCCGTGAAGTTCCTCAGCAGGACATCGCTGCGGCTTGGAACAACGAGGCGCAGCCTTCCTGGATGCTCGGGCGGCTGGGTGTCCTCCATGGCTTCGAGCTTACCGCCGAGCCCGGAAGCCGGTTGGCGCCCCGGAGCCCACGCGTCGCCGCGTGGGCTCCGGCCACAGGTTCGCTGATGTTCACTGTGCCTCCCGGCTGAGGTACTTCATTCGTGGCTGCCCGGGCGGCGCTTTAGCGGGTACCGCCGATCTGCTGGTGCATCAGGATGAATACATCCTCGCGCTGCTTTTCCAGCAGGGTCTCGTTGAACTTTCTCCTGCTGCTGCGCCGTCCTTGGGCCGGCAGCAGGAGTTTTCGGAACTTTTTCATGGTCATCACCTCCTTTTGGGTGAGGTTGGCACGCATAATTGGGCATGGCAATTAAGCCCATTTATGGCAGAGAAATCATGGGCGTCAGGACTTTATGGGAAATGCAAATATAAACGCGCAGAAACTGACGCCAATTGCCTGCACATCAGCACTCAAGCTGCATTTGCACAGGGAATAAGGCGAAAGGGAAAGTTCGCGGCCCCGGGAGGACGGTTGCAGGGACTGCACCCGAACCCGGACAGGGCCAGTGTCCAGCCGGACCACTGGCCGCTGAGGGACGCTGCTGCCTGGACTCCAGGCGGGAGTAGCGGCTAGGAGCCGGCGTAATCCCTAAAAGGGCGCGCAAAAGCATCAGGGGCCGGGGCAGCGGTGATGGTCATCTTCCATCCGCTAGTCAAAGTAATCATTTTCCCAACCTCCTTTTCTGCTCTGCCGCCGCACGGATCAAGAACCCGGCAGCGTGCGCCACGATCCCGGCAAGACGCTCTGGGATCAGGAATAAAATTACACTACCGCTTGGAGTATTCGCTACTTAATATCCAAAAATTGTCCAACTAATTTTGGCCGTCTCTTTCAAAGGCCCCATCGGACGATCGCAGGCGTCCTTTTGTCCCACCCGAGTGTGCAGACCTTGGCAGTGCCCAAAATGAAATGGCGGCCTTCAGTGGGAGGCAATTCCAGCCAGCGTGCGGTAAGGATCCTTGAGAAATGGCCGTGGGCAACAATCAGCACGTTGTCCATGCCGGATTCGAGCACGCGCCCAATAATCTTGTCTGCCCTGGCCGCCACCTCATCCAGCGTTTCGCCGTTGGGAACGCCGTGGGTCCAGATGAGGTAGTCCGGATTGTCCTTGCGGATCAGGTCCGAGCTGATCCCTTCGTAATCGCCGTAGTTCCATTCAACGGCCAATGGTTCGTGCTGGGCGTCGGGGAATCCGGCAAGCTCGGCCGTACGCCGCGCGCGCCTCAACGGAGAGGTGAGCACCAGGTCGAAGTCAACAGGATCCAGCACCTTCCGGGCCTCCACGGCCTGCTGTTCACCCTCGACGGTCAGTGGAAGATCCGTGAGCCCGGTGTACTGGCCGCTCTTGGACCATTCCGTCTCGCCATGGCGGAGGATCCAGAGCTGGGGACGGGGGGCAAGGGCTGGCATGGTCACTTGGACTCCTCAGAAGGGGACGGCTCGACGACGGCGGGCGACGTTCCAGCGTCAGGCGCCGGGGGTGCGGGGACGGCAGGTGCTGATTCCGGCTGGCCCGCCCACCAGCTGAGCAGCCGTGCTTCCGCTTCCGCCGCGGGCAGGGGACCGTTCTCCATCCGCTCATTAAGCAGGAACTTATAGGCCCGCCCCACCACGGGACCAGGCTTGATGTCCAGCAGGGCCATGATCCGGGCACCGTCAAGGTCAGGCCGCACGGCGTCCAGGGATTCCTGCTCGCGGAGGGCGGCGATGCGGGCTTCGAGGTCGTCGTAGGCGAAGGCCAGGCGTTCGGCTTTCCGCTGGTTGCGGGTGGTGACGTCAGAGCGGGTCAGCCGGTGCAGCCGTTCCAGCAGCGGCCCGGCGTCGGTCACGTAGCGGCGGACTGCGGAGTCGCTCCACCCTGCTTCCCCATAGCCGTAGAAGCGCATATGGAGCTCCACGAGGCGCGCCACGGCTTTGGTGGTGTCGTTGTCGAAACGCAGCGCCTTCATCCTTTTGGAGGTGAGCTTCGCTCCCACCATGTCGTGGTGCCGGAAGCTCACCGCGCCGCCCGGTTCGAAGCGGCGCGTCGCCGGCTTCCCGACGTCGTGCATTAATGCTGCGAAGCGCAGCACAAAGTCCGGCCCTGGCACCGGGCCCTCACTGTCCGTCTCCAGCTCCGCTGCCTGTTCCAGGACCTGGAGGGAGTGCTGGTAGACGTCCTTGTGCCGGTGGTGCTCGTCCGATTCCAGCCGCAGGGCCGAAACCTCGGGCAGCACGAACTCGGCGAGTCCTGTGTCCACCAGCAGGTCCACGCCGACGCGCGGACGGGCGCCGCAGATGAGCTTGACCAGTTCGTCCCGCACCCGTTCGGCGGAAATGATGGTGATCCGTTCGGCCATCTGCGTCATGGCCTGCCGGACGTCCTCGTGGACAGAAACTCCAAGCTGGGCGGCGAAGCGTGCCGCGCGCATCATCCTCAGCGGATCATCCGAAAAGGACGCTTCCGGCGCCCCGGGCGTGGCCAGCACGGAAGCATGGAGGTCGCGTACGCCGCCGAAAGGATCCACCAGTTCCAGGGAGGGCAGCTTCAGTGCCATGGCGTTGATGGTGAAGTCCCGCCGGAGCAGGTCATCAGTCAGGGACGAACCGAAGGCCACCACGGGCTTGCGGGAATCGGGATCGTACGCTTCCGCCCTGTAGGTGGTGATTTCGATCTGGAAGCCTGCCTTGCGCATGCCGATGGTTCCGAAGGCGCGGCCGATCTCCCAGTAGTTGTCCGCCCACTTCTTGACGAGGGCAACCGTCTGGTCCGGGGTGGCATCAGTGGTGAAGTCCAGGTCAGGGGAGGTCCGGCCCAGGAAAAGGTCACGCACCGGGCCGCCCACCAGTGACAGCTCGTGGCCGGCGTCCACGAAGCGCCGGCCGAGCTCCAGGACGACGGGGTCCACCTGGAATTCGACGGTCTGGGAATCAGTCTTGTGATGTGCGTGAGCCATAGTTACTTAAGCTTGTCAGAAACCAGCGCGTCGGCAGGCCAAAATACGGTCAAGATCGTGCGGAATCACTCCACCGCCGGCAAAGTGCGTCATATGCAGTCCATGTTGGTGTCATGTTCCGGTCATCACGAACGGGCAACAGTCGTTAGAGTGGACTCCATGGCCCATCCAGTACCGAGCGCTCCAGGCAGGAGGACAAACGCACCATTGCCCTCGGCAATCGGTGCGCACGTTGCGCCTGCCCAGCATGCGGCACCGGCATCGCTGCCCACGGTTGAGGAAGTCTCAGCCGGCGGCGTTGTAGTGGACACGTCCGACGCCGAGTTGAGGGTTGCGATCATCGCCCGCCTTAACCGCGGCGGACGTTTGGAATGGTGCCTGCCCAAGGGCCATCCGGAGGGCAAGGAAAACAACGAACAGGCAGCGGTCCGGGAAATTGCCGAGGAAACCGGCATAGAAGGGGACATCCTCGCGCCGCTTGGAAGCATTGACTACTGGTTCACAGTCAGCGGCCACCGGGTCCACAAGACGGTCCACCATTACCTCCTGCGGGCAACGGGCGGCGAACTGACCATCGAGAACGATCCGGACCAGGAGGCCGTGGACGTGGCGTGGGTTCCCATCCATGAGCTGGCCCGGAAGCTGTCCTTCCCCAACGAGCGCCGGATCGCCGACCTCGCCCGCGAGGTCCTGCCGGAACACCTCTAGGACTGCAGCTATCCCGGGCGGAGGGCGCCTGCGTTGCGGCTTTAACCGCCTTCGGGTGAGACGATGAAGTCGATGTCAGCTACCAACTTTCCTTCCGATAAAGCCCGCGGGTCCGGCGATGCCGTCCCGGACGGCGTTTCCCCCGAGCCGGCCGGCCCGGACAACACCCCTGGCGCCGTGGCTGCCAGTGAAACCCGGTCCAGTGCCATCATGGCCGCCGGGACGCTCGTGTCCCGGTTCCTGGGCTTTGGCAAGACCTGGATGTTGGGCACGGCACTCGGCCTGGGCTCCACTGTCAATGACACCTTCATCAACGCGAACAACCTGCCCAACCTGATCTTCCTGCTCGTGGCGGGCGGGGTGTTCAACGCTGTCCTGGTTCCGCAGATCATCAAGGCAAGCAAGGCCCCGGACAGGGGAGCGGACTACATCAGCCGGCTGCTGACGCTGGCTGTGCTGCTCCTCCTGGGGCTAACGGCGCTGGTGACACTGGCGGCCCCCTGGGTCATTGAACTCACGACGCAGGGATACACCCCGCAGCAGAAAACGCTGGCCGTGGCCTTCGCTTTCTGGTGCCTGCCGCAGATCTTCTTCTACGGCCTCTATGCCCTCCTGACCCAGGTCCTGAATGCCAACGGAGCCTTTGGGCCCGCCATGTGGGCACCCATCCTTAACAACCTGGTGGCCATTGCCGGGCTGGGGATGTTCATCTGGATTTTCGGCGAGAACAAGGTGAACCCGCACACCCTGGACAACTGGGGCGACACGCAAACCTTGCTGGTGGCCGGGTTCTCAACCATCGGTGTTATCTCGCAAACAGCCATCCTGATGATCCCCGTGATGCGGCTGAAGCTTGGGATCCGGCCCCGCTTCGGCTGGCGGGGGGTGGGACTGGGCCAGGCTGCCAAGCTGAGCGTCTGGACCTTGCTGACCGCCGCCGTCGGCCAGCTCGCGTTCCTCTATGTCATGCGTATCGCCACCATCCCCGGCGCGGAACGCATCAGGCTCCAGCAGGCAGGGGACCCCGCGGCCTATATGCTGCCAGGCAACGCCGTGCTGGAGGTGGCCAGCCAGCTCTACCTCCTGCCACACTCCATCATTGCCCTGTCCCTGGCCACGGTGCTGTTCAACAGGATGACCCGGGCCTCCCAGGACGGCAACCGCGACGCGTTGCGTGACGCCCTCTCGCACGGCCTGCGGACCATGGCGGTGGCAACCGTGTTCGGTGCGCTTGCGCTGTTTGCCCTGGCAGGTCCCCTGGGCATGTTCTTCTCCGGCGGTCTCCGCCAGGACGGCGTGATGCTGGCCCAGACGCTCACCATCCTGGCACTGAGCACGCCGTTCATGAGCGCCAACTTCATGATGTCCCGGGTGTTCTACGCGAACGAGGACGCGCGGACGCCCTTCTACGTCCAGCTGCTCCTGGCCATTGTCTACGTGGCCGGTGCCTTCGCAATCCAGTTCCTGCCCGTCACCCAGATCATCTACGCCATCGCGGTCCTCTACATGGTGGGCAACATCCTCTCGGTGGTCATCAGCGCCTGGTTCCTGCGGCGCCTGCTGGGGCACCTGGACGGGCCACGGATCGCCAACTCCTACATCCGCATGGGGTATGCAGCGCTTGGTTCCGCCATCGCCGGGGCGGGTGCCCTGTGGCTGCTGGGGAGCTACAGTCCGGACGGCTTTGCCTGGCAGGACAGGCTGTCAGCCCTGATCACCGTCATTGTGGTGGGCCCGGTGATGCTGGTGGTCTACTTCTTCCTGCTCAAGCTGTTCCGGGTCTCCGAGCTGCGCGACCTGCTCCGGCCCCTCCTCGGCCGGCTGGGGCGCGGTGGACCGGCCGCACCTCCCGCTGGAGGCGGGACGCCGCCGTCGGACTCGCCCTCCGATTCGCCGTCCGGTTCCCCGTCTGAGTCGCCGTACGGCGGGGGCGGGCGCCAGCAGCCGGAACGTGCCACCACGTCCGTGGACACAGGCCTCATCCCAAGGATTTCCGGCGAGTTCGATGCCGTCTCCTTCAGGGCCGGACCGGCTCCGGAAGAGGAGGCGCCCGGGCACGGGGCGCGGCAGAAGGAGCCGCTCGACGGCGATGGCCCGCCAACGTCCGATGGCGATTACCTCCCGGGGGAGGACCAGCCCAGCACGGCACGGGGAGGTTTCCTGCGGGAGCAGATCCCCCTTCCCGGGCGCCGCACCTTCCAGGGAAAGCCCGGCGAGAACCCCCATTTCAAGCCGAGGAACCCCCGGAAAAAGTGACGTTCCCGCGGTTTCCGGCTGCCTTTGTCCAAGGTGGGAGGGACGCAATCGGCTAGGATCGAAAAGGTACAGGGGTAGTTGCATCCAGGGGTCAGGCGCCCGCCAGCTCCTGGACGGTGGTTGCATCATTCAAGCCGGCAATCCCGGACAGTCTAGGAGGAACACGTGTCCAACCCGATCGATGTCGGATCAGTACTGGGCGGCCGCTACAAGGTCACTGCCACGGTATTGGCCTCGCATGACCACGATCTGGTGCTGGACGGTGTGGATCAGGTCCTGAACCGTCCCGTCAGCATACTGGTGGCCGGACCCGGCAACACCGAACAGGTTGCCCAGAGCGCCCGCGAAGTAGCCACCGGTGAACGCCCCGGCACCGTCCAGGTCCTGGACCTGGGTATGACCGAGGCAGCCACCTACCTCATTACCAACCACACTTCCGCAGCGGATCTGCTGGACCTTGTGGTGGCCTCCAATCCTCCCTATGTGGAGCCGTTTTTCACGGACACCCTGGGAAGCGAAATCTTTGGCCAGCCAAGGTCGAGCGAGCCGGAACCCTACGACGATGAAGACCACGTCGAAGCCGGCTACATCAACTACTCGGACAACCACCCCAGCCAGGTGGATCCCTACCGGGCAGCACCGGCTGTTCCGCCGAAACCGCCAGTCCGTCCTGCTGCCGCGCCTTCCTCCGGCCGCACGTCCAACGGGGCCTCCGCTGTTGGCGGAGCAGCGGCAGCCCGCGGAGCCCTGGCTGCGGGCGGAGCCGCAGGTGCGGCCGCAGCCGCCGGATCCGGATCCGAGCGTTCTGCACACCCGGAGGATCACCAGACCGCACACACGCAGGCTGTAGGCCACACGCAAGGATCTCCCGGCTCACCGGCCGGTAAGCCCAAGGTGTCCCTTTGGTCCGATGACGATTACGCGCATGCTGAAGAGCATGCCCCGGTGGACTCGTCCGTCGACGACGAACCAGAGGCCAAGAAGAAGAAATCTTCCGTTTTTGCGCGGTCTGCTGCGCCGGCAGCTGCTACCGGCGCAGCCGTCCCCGATCAGGGCCGTTATGACGACGACGGCCGTGACGAACCTGCCCGCGAGCCACGGTCCATGCGCTGGTTGGTTGGTGGGCTGCTGGCCGTGGTGCTCATTGCCGGACTGGTGTTTGCCGTAACCAACCTGGGCAGCCTTTTCTCCTCGCAGCCGCAGGCTGGGCCCACGGCACCCGGTACCAGCAGCAGCGCGCCCGAAGACACCTCGGCTCCGACGCAGGCACCCACAACGGCACCGCCGGCTGAACCACCGGCCATCGAGAGCATCACCAGGCAGGGCAACTTCGACTTTGCTGCCACCTTTGATGGCGACCTCGTCAGGGCGTACGACGGCAACGCCGCGAGCTTCTGGTCCGACATGGAGTTTGCCACCGAGAACTGGGGCGGCTTGGCACCCCAGGGCGTCCCCCTGGTGGTGAAGCTCGAGAACCCCGCCCAGGTTTCCTCCATTACGCTTTCGCAGCTTGGCGGCTCGGGCGGCAACATCACCGTCTACACCAATGACCGTCCTGCACTGGATGGGGCTAAAACAGTAGGAACCAACAGCTTCACCTCCACGGACCTGACCATGCCTTTGGCGGAGCCTGTGGAGGCCGAGTATGTGATCGTCTCCATCAATTCGCTGCCGCGGCTGGCCTCCCCGAAAACCCGTTACGGATTCGGGATCCGGCTCGCGGAGATCAAGGTCCAGTAACCCGGGTACCTCGTCCCTGCGGCAGCGGTCATGCCAACCAGGCCGGCATGAACGCGGAAGTCTGGACAAACCCTGGAGCACGCGGCGTTCCGTTGCCGTGGCGGTAACCTTGAAAGAGCGCCTGCGGTGACGGCGACCTGCTGTGCACCGGTGGTCCATCGTGTCCTGGCGCCGGAATAATCAGCAACAAGTAGCAGTTGTGCCATGTGGCCGGCCTCCACGAGGGGCGCGTCAACCAAGGAAGAGGTTCACCGTTCAGTGACCATCGAAGAAAACACCGCGTTCGATGTACGTGATGTCATCATTGTCGGCTCCGGCCCGGCTGGTTACACGGCAGCTGTCTACACAGCACGTGCCAACCTGAAGCCGCTGATGCTGGCCGGCTCCGTCACTGCCGGCGGCGAACTCATGAACACTACAGATGTTGAGAACTATCCGGGCTTTCCGGAAGGGATCATGGGTCCGGACCTGATGGAGAACTTCGAAAAGCAGGCGGTCCGCTTTGGCACGGAGATTCAGTTCGAGGACGTTACCGGTCTTGAACTTGAAGGCCCGGTGAAGACCGTCTCCATCGCGACGGGCGAGAGCTTCAAGGCAAAGGCCGTCATCCTCTCAACAGGATCCGCCTATCGCGAACTGGGCCTGCCGAACGAGAAGCGCCTTTCCGGACACGGCGTTAGCTGGTGTGCAACCTGCGACGGTTTCTTTTTCAAGGATCAGGACATTGCCGTGATCGGTGGCGGTGACTCCGCGATGGAGGAGGCCCTGTTCCTCACCAAATTCGCCAGGTCGGTCACGGTTGTGCACCGCCGGGACTCCCTGAAGGCTTCTAAGATCATGGCTGACCGCGCCCTGGCCCATGAGAAGATCAGCTTCGTTTGGAACAGCACGGTGGACGACGTCATCGGCGAGGAGAAGGTCACCGGTTTGAAGGTGAAGAACCTTCTTGACGGAAGTATCTCGGATCTTGCAGTCACCGGAGTGTTCGTTGCAATCGGCAACGACCCCCGGACAGATTTGGTTAGGGACGTCCTGGACCTCACCCCTGAGGGAACCATCGCGGTCGAAGGCCGCAGCTCCAGGACCAGCATTCCCGGCGTGTTTGCGGCCGGCGACGTGGTTGACCCCACCTACCGCCAGGCGATTACCGCTTCAGGCTCCGGCTGTGTCGCGGCGATTGATGTTGAGCACTACCTCGCAGACTTGCCCGCCTAACTACCGCCACGATACCCGAGAAGAGAGATCAGGTTATGAGCAACGCAAAAGACGTAACAGACGCAAGCTTCAACACGGACGTGCTGTCCTCCGAAAAACCGGTAATCGTTGATTTCTGGGCCGAGTGGTGCGGCCCCTGCCGCAAGCTGGGCCCCATTCTGGATGAGATTTCGGTCGAGTACAGCGAAAAAGTGGACGTCGTCAAGGTGAACGTGGACGACAACCCAGCAATCGCAGCCGAATACGGCATCACGTCGATCCCCGCTGTCTACCTCTTCCAGGGCGGGGAAGTGAAGAGCACGGTCATCGGTGCCAAGCCGAAGCAGTTCTTCGAAAAGGAATTTGCCGACGTCCTGTCCTAGGACGGCGCCTATTCGCCTTAACTGAATACAAAAAGGGTGGCCACTGCATTGCGGTGGCCACCTTTTTTGTTCGCAAAGTGGGCCACGCCAACAACGGACTGCTTTTGACCAAGAAAGATGCCTGCCCTCGTGAAGTCTGCTGGATGTGTGCAGCTGTTTCACGTGAAACGTGATACTGACTGGGGCTGCTTGTCCGCCCCACGAATGGACCCTCCGTTCAGGTTCTCTTCCAGAACAAGCGGGTCCTAGTCACGATTCACATCCCAGCCTCCCAACCAGCCGTATTGTTCATTCCCAAGGGGAAGGCGCCGAACGCTCAGTCCCGGTGAGTGGCCAGGAAAGCACGTCATCAGCCGTAGAAAGAAGTATGTGCCGCCGGCCAAAGACTACAACCGCCGTACGTTGGACCTCTCTCTGTTCCCCGCGGCGTCAAGGAACTTGCGAAGATAGTCTCACGCAGAGCGATGAGCGCCAGTACTCCCGCCCCCGAGCGGCTCACAAAGCGCGTGCGGGTGGCAGTCTCGCACTGCTTGCCGGGGCTAATGAACGAAGCGAGGGTAAACAACGTCTTTATAGCTGACTCCGGTACCCGGAGCAGTGTTCGTTTCACGTGAAACATGCACGGGGACTCTTCCGGTTTCACGTGAACCATGCTTCGACATCTGCAGCTCCAGCCGATTTAGCGTTTGGGCTGCTACGAAGGGGCCTCAACTCGTGTTCAACGGGTAACGGCCGTGCGCGCCCGGCCGGAGTGCCGCTTAGCTTTCCATGCAAAAATGCGAGTAGCGCTGGAATAATGCCTCAGACCTGCAACCGAGCTGCGAGCCGTGGACAGGTGCGGCACAGGCTGGGCCATCATTGCGACTTGGCCGAAAGTTCTTCACCTGACACGTTATGGTCCATCAATTGTTCGAACCTCCTTGGGACGGGCGCTCTGCCTGAACACAGGTCGGACACCCGAAACACCCCTGAACGGAAGATGGACTGCCTTGAGGAGTGCTCTGCCCATCTCCCGGGCACGCACGTCTCGGGGGACTGTGCAGGAGCGCATTCTCCCAGGAACCACCGCACTGTGGATGTTGATGCCTGCTGGAAGCCCTGAGTACCGACCTTCCCGGATTTCCGACTCGGGGACAAATGGAAGCTCACGGCGATCGACTGAGGACATCGACGCACGTGCAGCAATTAGGACCTCCTCTCGTCCAACGTGCCACTAGCGCTGTTCACTAGGCAACGGTTCACACACTGGCTGAACAGAGTATCGCGCGTAAGAAGACGATACTTCGCGGTGTTGTAGCCGGAAGGGCTGCTCCAACAACACTGTTTACCGACTAGCGGAGATCCCGATTGGTAGGCAACTGGGAGTGATGCCCAGGTCCCGTTTCACGTGAAACATCCCTGCCAAGAGATCGCCCGCACTAGATCGGGTCTCTACTCGTGGGAATCATTGTGCTTGAGTCCCGCAGCGTGCGTCTCTGCCACCACGTTCCGGCACTATTACCGCGATCACCCCCTGGTTTACCGCTGAACACGACCGCAAGTCGCCAACGTACTGTTGCTGCTAGACAGATTCCCTTCGTATTGTCTCGCCCCTAAGCGCATCAGTATTCACGAACCCATTAGCTCCACCGAGCGATGGCCCTGGACATGTCCCATATACTGGCCGTGGCTCTGTCGGCCTACGTATCCGCGTATGCAGGCCCTCTCAACGCAATCACAGAGTAACGCACACTGATCGTCGGGCAGGCATCCCCGGCAAACCGAAACAACTGCATCCGATCCACCAAAGCAGGCAGGGGCCGCCAGCGGAGCAGGGAAGCCGGGATCGTTTATGGCTCGCTCACGGACCTAGCTGTGGACCAACCTACCTAGGCGCCCGGACGAGAACTTGTTCACAAAAACAGAGGGCAGCGTGTGTGCTCGAGAGCCGGTATGCAGTCCTGCCAGCAGGCTGATATCCACACGGTTTTCCACAGCAGCAGCGCTCCGTATTCACAGCGATATCCACAGCCCCGGACGGCGGCGTGGATCCGTGCACAACGCGGATATCGCCAAAATCTCCTTCGGTGCCGTAAGTTGCCTGAGAATCTCCCGTCTCACCTATCTTGCCTTTTGCCACCTAGCGGCGGGCGGGAGCCGATAGCCGCGTAGAAAGTAGCTTCGCGAGGGTGATTTCCACGCGGGACGCGCACCCCCGCCACCTAGCCCTACAATGTTTCACGTGAAACGCAAAGCGACATCCTCTTCACCGCGGCTGGAGCGCACCACAACTACATTTCTTCCGGGTCCCGCAGAGCATCTGTATTCACCTCCCTGAAGCCGCGGCGATAGCTCGTCATCCACAGAGTTATCCACAACGAAATCCCGGTCTAACAACGAGCCATCTAAGTGTGAGTGGGCAGACTTTACCGAGGCAAGCATGGCGGGTACCGCCCTGCGATAAACGCACTTAGGCAATGGGCAATGTGATGCCGCCACGTGACCGTTGTTGAGCCGGCCGTTGGAGCGCATAACCCTTTGCAACCAGGTACACAGGCCACATGCGGTAGGCGCCGAACGCACCAGAGGACGCGTCCTGATCGAGGAGCTTGGCCGTTCCCTAGTCGAAAGAGTGCGCCTAACCTGCAGATGACATTCCTTCGAAAGGCAGTCTTTAGTCCACTTGCGCCTGCGTCGGACACCTACACTTAGTGGCCGCCCCAGACCGGGAGGGGAAAACCATCGCAGTTCCACGTACGTTGGTATAGGGCGATCGGCCTTCAGCGTAGGGTTTCGTTGGCTCGGCCGCCAGGAGGCGTGGAGATTGAATTTGTGCAGCTATGCGATACGCGAGTTTGTCATCCTGCGGGTCCACTTACGGGGGAGACCGTGCACGTGCGGCCTCGTCGACCAACGCGTATCACAAGGCTGGTTGTCCATCTTCGCCCGTTTCTCTCAGTGCTCCTCCGCCTTGCACCTGTCCCTGGCCGTAGCGACTGTTCGTATTCCTCTTCTGATTGCTCTCACGCCTCGGAACCTGTCAGCTCCTGGCGCTCCACTCTTGGTGTTTCACGTGAAACACCAAGGGCTGCCGGACATCGAGGGCTGACAGGGCTTATCGTCATAGTCAGGGTCGTGGGTGCGTAGGACCCAGCAGAGAGCCTCCGTGCAGCCTCGAGTTGGGGGTAGGGGAACCTACGCCGCGGGTAGTCCATCGAAGCCCCGGCAAGGGATCCTGAGCTGCTGCAGGAGCATTTACAGCTTCATCGGGTCCCCACTGTCATTCACAAACTTTCGTGGCTGGCTCCTGCCACGCTTCGCTACATTCTGGGCCCGACTGCACATCCGGAACTGCAGAAGCGGCCAAACTGCGCAGAGGCGGCCGCGGAGAGTGCCGAGATCGGCAATCTCCGCACATCAGTTCCTTCAGTTTCACGTGAAACATTCGGGGAAGGCTAGCTCGTGCAGGGCATGAGGATCCTCCCTTTGAGACTGTGCTGCGCCCACTTCCGAAGCATCCATACCCCGACATCGATACGTCCTGGTCTCGGCCACATAGCCAACCCAGTCAGCGAGAATTCGACCATTAGGTAGATTTACCGCACCATTCAAGGGTTCGCGCAATTCCACTAAATCCCTCAGAGGCGAGATGAAAATCCTGCGTACCTATCTAATGCTTCCCTCCTATGAATGGGACATCAGGCTTCAACAGTCCTTGGCATCGTAGACCTAGAGGCGACACAGCCTTGAAGGCGTAGGTGCTGACACGGGACTGTTTCACGTGAAACGCAATGCCTCCATGCACCAGTCCTAGTAAGTCGAGCCCGGATGGACACCTGGCTGCCACTTTCGTCTCGATATGGCAGCTATTCAGCCCCAAGTTGCCGAAACTGGGGCCGACATTTCAGCAGCATAAGCATTGGGACGAAATATGACCGCGCGAACTGCCATACAGGAAAATCAGACCTATGTCTTCCCTCTGGATCAGCGCCAGTATTGACTTGGTATCCAGCCTTCCAACCTCGTCAAAAGGTTTTCACCCCGGCGTGACTAGCCTACTCGCCTCGGAATAGCCCATTATCTCTGCAGTCGTTCCCACGGGTGACGGTCCCGAATACGAGTAAGGCCCGATTCGGTGTGAATCGGGCCTTACTGAAGCTACTGAACACATCTTCCTAGCCGGTTTGGCCGGGGGCCAAAACCTCCATAATGCGATTAAGGTCCTCCACGCTGGCAAATTCAATGCTTACTTTGCCTTTACGCACACCGAGAGAGATCTTGACGTTCGTATCCAGCCGGTCGGAGAGTGATGATGCCAGGTAGTCGAGCCGCTCATGACGAGCACCTGGACGGGGAATGTTGTTCTTCACGGGTTTGGCCGGATCCTGGTAAAGCGTCACAGCTTCTTCAGTCGCCCGAACCGACATGCCCTCCGCAACAATCTTCTGAGCCAAGCGCTCCATGGCTGCGGCGTCAGGAAGCGCCAAGAGGGCGCGAGCGTGGCCTGCAGAAAGAACGCCGGCTGCTACACGGCGCTGCACCAGCGGAGGCAGCTTGAGGAGACGCAAGGTGTTCGAGACCTGCGGCCGGGAACGGCCAATGCGGTCCGCCAGCTGCTCGTGAGTAGTTCCGAAGTCTTCGAGGAGCTGCTGGTAGGCGGCAGCTTCTTCGAGGGGATTCAGCTGGCTGCGGTGCAGGTTTTCGAGCAGTGCATCCCGGAGCAGGTCGTCATCCGTCGTCTCGCGGACGATCGCGGGGATAGTTTCCAGGCCGGCAGCCTGTACTGCCCTCCACCGGCGTTCACCCATAACGAGCTCAAACGGCTCACTACCCTCTTCGGTTGATTTCCTGACCACAATTGGCTGGAGGACACCGATTTCGCGTACCGAGTGGACGAGCTCCGCCATGTCGTCTTCATCGAAGACGGAACGCGGCTGTTTGCGGTTGGGGTGGATGTCAGAGACCGGAATCTCAGCAAACCGAACACCAGGAACCTCGACCAGGTCCACGCCGTCGTCATCCCACACAGGGGTTTCAGATCGCACACTGGACACATCTGCGGACACTGCGGCCCCAGGCGTGCCCATCGGCTCCGGCGCGGTGTCACCGGCATCGTCTGTTGTACCGGCCGATGTGGCCGGGGACTGCGTCTTTGCCTTCGCTGCAGTGCTGGGCTTGGATGCCGGACTTCCAGCATCCGTTCCTTTCCCTGCAGCGGACTTGGCTGAGGAGGGCTTGGCCGAGGGCTTGGAGGACCCAGCCGCCGCACGCTTGTCTGCTGCGGGCTTCGACGACTGAGTCTCGACGGTGTCCTCTGAAGGCTCCGTCTTTTTACGTCCCTCAGGGAAGAAGAGATCTACAGGACGCGAGACGGTTGTCGCAGTGCCCGACCCGCTGGCGGCGGCGGAACTTGGAATCAGCGCACCAAGACCGCGGCCCAGGCCGCGTCGTTTCTCGCTCATTGGTAATCCCTCCAGTGGTAGAGCCAGGCGTTACCAGGCTCCAGTCGTTGCAGTTTGAAGATTTTAGCGCTCTGCTATTTCAGCAGCGGCTTCCAGATAAGACAGGGCTCCGCTGGAGGAAGGGTCGTACGTCATTACCGTCTGCTGGTAGCTCGGTGCTTCCGAGATGCGCACCGAGCGCGGAACCACAGCAGAGAGGACCTGATCCGGGAAGTGCTGGCGTACCTCGGCCGCAACCTGGGCTGCGAGGTTGGTACGGCCGTCGTACATGGTCAAAAGGATAGTCGACACCACCAGATCGGCATTCAGGTGCTTCTGGATCATCTCAATATTCTTCAGCAGCTGGCTCAGGCCTTCAAGTGCGTAGTACTCACACTGGATGGGAATGAGTACCTCGTTGGCTGCGCAGAAAGCGTTGACGGTCAGCAGCCCAAGGCTTGGCGGGCAATCGATGAAGATGTAGTCGAGCCGCTGCTCGCCGTTCTTCTCCCGGGTTTTGGCGTAGACATCAATGGCACGCCGAAGCCGCTGCTCACGGGCCACCAGGGAAACCAGCTCAATCTCCGCGCCTGCCAGGTGAATGGTTGCGGGCGCGCAGATCAGGTTCCCGATGTCAGGGCAGGGTGCCACCACATCTGCGAGGGGCACATCGTTGATCAGGACATCGTAGATGCTGTCCACGTCCGCGTGATGTTCAATTCCCAGGGCAGTGGAAGCGTTGCCCTGCGGGTCAATGTCGATCACCAGGACATTGAGGCCAGCCGCCGCCAGGGCAGCTGCAATGTTCACGGTGGTGGTGGTCTTTCCCACCCCACCCTTTTGGTTGGAGACCGTGAAAATGCGGGTGTTCTCAGGCCGCGGCAGTTGGCGGCCTACCAAGCGTTCGCGGCGTTTCGTTTCATGCGCCAGCTCACGGGCGATGGGGCTGGAATCGTCGATTGCATCAATCACGTTGGCTTTACCGCCAGCGGTTGTTTCACGTGAAACGGACGCTGACTTTGAAGCGTTTGAAACCTTCTGTGGATGCATTCCGCCTCTGCCCGGAGTGGTGACGGGACCAGCGACAGAACGTGCTGACCCCAAAGACACAAACGGGGGTATCCGCTGTGTGGAGGCTTCACTACTGGTCACTGGGGCACACTCACTCTCGTTCAGCCAAATTTGCTGCCGTTGTCTAGCCTAACTGCTGGACCCGCCAGAGTTAGGCCACCGGGCCCGAACTAGGCCTTCTTTTGGGACTTGTTTACAACGATGCGCACCACGGTGGTGGGTTCCTCCAGGAGGTTCTCACCAACAGTAAGAACTGATGTCTCGACGCCACCCAGCTTCCGGATGGTCTTCGCGGCTTTTTCGATCTCCTCGGCGGCGCTGCGGCCCTTGATGGCTACCACCTCGCCCTTGCCGGCAAGAAGGGGAATGGTCAGTCCGGCGAGGTTACTGAGGGCCGAAACAGCCCTGGCCGTCACTACATCCGCCTCGACATGCCCCACTGCCAGTTCAGCCCGGGTCCGCATCACTGTCACGTTGTCCAGGCCCAGGTCGTCAACAACTTCCTGGAGCCAAATCACCCTGCGTTCCAACGGCTCGATGAGGGTCAGCTCCAGATCTGGCCGGGCAATCGCCAGGCACAGCCCGGGCAGGCCTGCACCGCTGCCGACGTCGGCAACGCGGCTCCCCTCGGGGATCTCACTCTCAATGACGGCGCAGTTAAGGACGTGCCGGCTCCACAGGCGGGGGATCTCACGCGGCCCGATGAGTCCGCGCTCTGTGCCGGAGGTCGCCAGGTGTTCCACATAGCGTTTAGCCAGGTCCAACCGGTCGCCGAAGATCTTCTCCGCGGCCGAAAGCTCAGCTGGCGTAATGTCAACCATGGTTAGGGGATCAGCCATTCTCTACTCGGCGGATACAACGATGTGGCGTCCGGCGCCTTCGCCCTCGGACTCGCTGACCAGTCCCAGGTCAGCAACGGCATCATGGACGATTTTCCGCTCGTAGGCGCTCATCGGCTCCAGTGCCACCGGCTGTCCGCTTTCCTTCACAGAAGCTGCGGCGTCCTCGGCAACCTTCTGCAGGTGGCCGGTACGCTCCTGCCGGTAACCGTTGATGTCAAGCACCAGCCGCGAGCGGTTCTCCGTTGCGGACAGCACAGAAAGCCGGGTCAGTTCCTGGAGGGCTTCGAGGACCTCACCGTCCTCACCCACCAGGCTGTCCAGGGCGTCTGATTCTTCCTCGGTCACGATGGAGATATAGGTGCGTCCGTTACGGACCTCAATGTCGATGTCTCCATCGATGTCGGCGATGTCCAACAGTTCCTCGAGGTAGTCCGCTGCAACGTCTCCCTCTTCTTCCAGGCGGCTGGCTGAGGAGGCCTTGGGCAGGGAAGCCTCCCCGTTCTCGGACGCGTCCTGATCGTCGATGATCTCCTCGGACAGGGCGTGTTCGGTGCTCTCGGCAGACATTACTTCTTCTTCCTGTTCTTGCGTTGTGGCTGGATACGCTGGCCCTTTGCCTGTGCCACGGCCGCGGCGGCAGCAGCGGCGTCGGCGGCCTCGTCCTTCTTTCCGCCCAGAATGGGGAGGGCCGGAAGGCCCTTGGCGGCCCGGCGCTCGGCGAGGGCCTTTGCGGCGGGGGATCCCGGCGTCGGCATGCGGCGGATCACAAAGAACTGCTGTCCCATGGTCCAAAGGTTGGTGGTGGTCCAGTAGATGAGGACGCCGATCGGAAAGTTGATGCCGCCAACACCGAAGACAATCGGCAGGATGTAGAGCATCATCTTCTGCTGGCGCATGAACGGGCTGGCCATGGCTTCTTCGGACATGTTCTTGGCCATGATCTGCTTCTGCGTGATGAACTGCGAGGCAGTCATGGCGAGGATCATCAGGATGGAAAGAATCCAGACCGCCACCACATTGCCTCCGGGAGGTGTCCCGTGAAGCAGAGTTGCAGACAGGGGAGCCCCGAAGATGGTGGACTGGTCAAACTGCACCACCTGCTCTGGGCTCATGGCGCCGATACCCTCGCCCTCGCGGCTTGCCGTCGAGATGCCGGACAGCACTGTGAACAGCGCGAAGAAGAACGGCATCTGGATCAGCATGGGAAGGCAGGCCGAGAACGGGTTGGTCCCGTGCTTCTTGTACATGGCCATCTGTTCCTGCGCCATTGCCTGGCGGGACAGCTGGTCGGTCTTGCCCTTGTACTTGTCCTGGAGCTTCTTGAGGTCGGGCTGCAGCAGCTGCATGCCGCGCTGGGCCTTGATCTGCTTGACGAACACGGGGATCAGGGCGGCACGGATCACCAGCACCAGGCCGATGATGGACAGCGTCCACGTCCAGCCGGAAGCTTCCGGCAGCCCAATGGCAGTCAGTCCCTCATGGAATCCCACCATGATGATGGACACAAGCCATTTGAACGGAAACATGATTGTTTCAAAGAAGTCCATACTTATCCCTATTCGTCAGGCCGCACTGCGGCCTTCTCCATCAGTCCGAGCAGCCAGGTACTTGTCCGGGTTGTTCAGCACAACAATTGTGGGGGTCTGGTGCTCCGGCCATTCCCGATGGCCGGCGGGGACGTGGTCCACACCGCCGGCATTCCATGGGTGGCAGCGGCCAAGGCGCCGGACAGCGAGCCAGCTTCCCTTGACGGCGCCATGGACAGTGACAGCTTCCAGCGCATAGGCCGAGCAGGAGGGGAAAAACCGGCACACCTGGCCGTACAAGGGTGAAATCACCTTGCGGTAGGCCTTGAGAAGAAGAATGAGAACGTTCCGGGGCAGGTCCCACAGGAACAGCCCCACGGCTGCGGCACCACGTTGGAGAGAAGTAACGACGACGGCGGTGGCGTTACGCACGCGGTGTCCCCTCCTGTGTTGTACCGGCCGAATCCTTGGCAGCAGCCCTTGCGGGGCGGCCGGCCAGCCGGACCATCGTCGATTCCAATGCGGCATTGTAATCCGACAACAGCTGGTCCCAGCTGGCAGTTGCGGACGCAGGAAGCGCCCGGACCACTATGGCAAACCCGGTACCGTACTCGCGCAGCGAGGCAGCACCTGCTTCTCTCAGTCTCCTCTTAACGAGGTTCCTGACCACAGCGTTCCCTACACTCTTGGAAACGATGAACCCGATCCGGCTGGGTTCGCCAGCAGCAATGGCTGCCGTATATAACACTACGTTCCGGCGTCCATTGCGGACACCGGAACGTACAGTTGTTGAAAAATCGGATGCAGTCCTCAAACGGTTACGGGTGGCCAGCACCTTAAACTCGCAAAGAAATGTCTACCGACGAGTCAGTATTTAGGCCGACAGCTCGGTGCGACCCTTGCCACGACGGGCTGCCAGGATGGCACGGCCGGCACGGGTACGCATACGAAGGCGGAAGCCGTGCTTCTTGGCTCGACGGCGGTTATTCGGCTGAAAAGTCCGCTTGCTCACGTTAGTTACTCCAGTGGATCAAAGGTGCGCCCACCCGATCAGTATGGGGAAGAACTGGCCGACGCTAAGTTTTGTATATGCACGCTTCCCCCGGCTGCCCAAGCGCACTGCGCCTGAGAGATTCAGATGGGGCCAAAAAGCGGACACAAAGGACTTCACAACGTTAGGGCAATTTAGGCCCCCGAGTCAAACCGGAACCCCCTATGGCCGCTATCCCCAGCTGTGCCTAACCTGCCCCTGGAGCCTGTGGATGAAGTGGCTCACAGCCCCCTTTTCCGAACCACACCGGTGTAATTATCCACAAGCTACTTGCCAGCTATCTTCTAGGCTTTTCATCCCCTAGAGTGGCCCAGTAGCCGATTATCCACGGACTGTGCATAACCCTGTGGATGAAGCTGAATCCAATCTGGTTCATGACTTGCGGCTGCAGGCAATGCAGGCAAAGCAAGTTTTGAGGGAACCGATTGATGACAGTAGACGAAGCCAACCACGCCAATACTGTCGGAAGTTCCTGGCGGCGGGTTGTCAGCCTGCTGGAGCAGGACCACCGTGTTTCACCGCGGCAGCGGGGCTTTGTCATCCTCGCCCAGGCCCAGGGCCTGATCGGTTCCACCCTCCTGGTGGCCGTCCCCAACGAGCTCACCCGCGAAGTGCTCCAGACCCAGGTCAAGGACGCACTGGATGATGCGCTGCACAACGTTTTCTCCGAGGACATCCGCTGCGCCATCGACGTCGATACAGATTTGGTGCCCATCCACACGGAACCTGAACCCGTCGACGTCGAGCCGTCCTTCTCCGCGGACCAGCTCATCGAACAGAAGCCGCAGCCGATGCTGCCCAGCACGTCGCACGAATTCGGCCGGCTGAACCCGAAGTACGTCTTCGATACCTTCGTTATTGGTTCGTCCAACCGCTTTGCCCACGCCGCCGCCGTCGCAGTGGCTGAAGCGCCCGCCAAGGCGTACAACCCGCTGTTCATCTACGGCGACTCCGGACTCGGAAAAACGCACCTCCTGCACGCAATCGGCCACTATGCCCGGCGGCTCTACAGCGGAATCCGCGTCCGCTACGTGAATTCGGAGGAGTTCACCAACGACTTCATCAACTCCATCCGTGACGATGAAGGCGCAAGCTTCAAGACCACCTACCGCAACGTCGACGTACTGCTCATCGATGACATCCAGTTCCTCGCAGGCAAGGACCGGACGCTCGAGGAGTTCTTCCACACGTTCAACTCGCTGCACAACAACAACAAGCAGGTAGTGATCACCTCGGACCAGCCGCCCAAGCTGCTGGCAGGGTTCGAGGACCGCATGAAGTCACGCTTCGAGTGGGGCCTCCTCACCGATATCCAGCCGCCGGAACTTGAAACCCGAATTGCCATCCTCCGCAAGAAGGCGCTCAGCGAAGGGCTGTCCGCTCCGGATGACGCCCTCGAGTACATCGCATCCAAGATCTCCAGCAATATCCGGGAGCTCGAAGGCGCGCTGATCCGCGTTACCGCGTTCGCCAGCCTCAACCGCCAGCCCGTTGACGTGGCCCTTGCCGAGATGGTCCTCAAGGACCTCATCACCGACGACGGCGCCCAGGAGATCACGTCCAGCCAGATCCTCCAGCAGACCGCCGAGTACTTCAAGCTGAGCATGGAAGAGCTGTGCAGCAAATCGCGCACCCGCACACTGGTAACTGCACGCCAAATCGCCATGTACCTCTGCCGTGAACTGACGGACATGTCGCTGCCGAAGATTGGCCAGGAGCTTGGCGGCCGCGACCACACCACGGTGATCCATGCCGACAGGAAGATCCGCGAGCTGATGGCCGAGCGCCGTGTGATTTACAACCAGGTGACGGAGCTGACCAACCGGATCAAGCAGCAGCAGCGCGACTCGTAGCCGCCGCATCTATACCTTATTAACAGGCGCATGTGGATAAGCCTGTGGATACTTAAGGGGACAACCGCGGTTAATGGGCTTAAAACCCTTAAGGCGCCTGTGGATTCGAAAAATCGCGAAAAATGTTGTCCCCATCCACACCCTGTTTAAAACCTCCGCCGCCCACAGTCCATGAACAGGGCTTAACCGCCGGATCCTGCGGTGAGGGAGAGTTATCCACAGTTTCCACAGCAGTTATTAACACTACTAATCCCAAGAAATTGAAATCCCTCAAACAACAAGACCGGTCCGCCCTCCCGAACCTCTCCAGGCCAAGCGGCCCAAAGGGGGCCCGGCTGACTTGGGGGATGGGTTAATCCCGGATCTTCCGGCTAAGCTGTCAGCAGCGCTCCCATCCTTGGGTTTTGTGTGGTTCCTTCAGCACGGACCATGCACCAGCACGGGCGGGGCAACAACTCTTCGGAACTCCCGGCGGGACGTTTCAAGAACATCAACGCAGCAGCAATGAAAGGCGGCACCCTTCCGTGAAGTTCAGAGTCGATCGGGACGTCCTGGCAGAAGCCGTCACCTGGACAGCCCGCTCGTTGTCTCCGCGGCCGCCCGTACCGGTCCTGTCCGGTTTGCTGTTGAAGGCCGAAGCCGGCACGGTGAGCCTCTCGAGCTTTGACTACGAGACCTCTGCCCGCCTGGAAATCGCAGCGGACATCAGGGACGAGGGCACCATCCTGGTCTCCGGCCGGCTCCTGGCCGACATCTGCCGCAGCCTGCCCTCTGCACCCGTCGACGTCGAAACCGACGGCAACAAAGTCACCCTCACCTGCCGCCGCAGCAGCTTCCACCTGGCCACCATGCCCGAAGCCGAGTACCCGCCGCTTCCCGCACTTCCGCCCATCAGCGGCACCGTTCCCGGTGATGCTTTCGCCCAGGCGGTATCGCAGGTGATCATCGCCGCGAGCAAGGACGACACTTTGCCCATCCTCACCGGGGTACGGATGGAAATCGAGGATGACCTCATTACGCTCCTCGCCACCGACCGCTACAGGCTGGCCATGCGCGAGGTGCCGTGGAAGCCGGTCACTCCCGGCATCTCAACCAGCGCACTGGTCAAGGCAAAAACCTTGAACGAAGTTGCCAAGACCCTTGGCAACAGCGGCGACGTTCACCTCGCCCTCGCCGATGACGAGAGCCGGCTGATCGGCTTCGAAAGCGGGGGACGCACCACCACCTCGTTGCTGGTTGACGGCGACTACCCCAAGATCCGCTCACTTTTCCCTGACTCCACCCCCATCCACGCCACCGTACAAACCCAGGAACTCGTGGAAGCAGTGCGGCGCGTCTCCCTCGTGGCGGAGCGCAACACCCCGGTGCGCCTGGCCTTCACCCAGGGCCAGCTGAACCTGGACGCCGGCACCGGAGAAGACGCCCAGGCCTCCGAAGAACTGGAAGCCCAGCTTTCCGGCGAGGACATCACCGTGGCCTTCAACCCCCATTACCTGGTGGAGGGGCTGAGCGTGATTGAAACCAAATTCGTCCGGTTCTCGTTCACCACGGCACCCAAGCCCGCCATGATCACAGCCCAGGCAGACGCCGACGGCGAGGACCAGGATGACTACCGCTACCTGGTGATGCCGGTCCGCCTCCCCAACTAGTCCCCACCGCCACCCTCGCCTCGCAAGCTCGGCCAGGGAACCCTGGCGGCGTGGGCCCACCAGTTGGGCTACCCACCCTCCCCCCTAGCGCAGAAAAGAGTTCCACCATGCACATTGGACTGATCGGCCTTGGCAAAATGGGATTCAACATGCGCGAACGGCTGCGCAAGGGCGGGGTTGAGGTCACCGGATATGACCGCAACCCGGACGTGACGGACGCCGGATCCATCGATGAGCTCCTGGCCGCGGTTCCCACGCCCCGGCTCATCTGGGTCATGGTCCCTGCCGGCGACATCACCGACGCCGTCATCAAGGAGTTGGGCGAAAAGCTCAGCGAGGGCGACCTGGTGATTGACGGCGGCAATTCCCGCTTCACCGAAGACCAGAAACACGGCGAACTCCTCGCCGCCAAGGGGATCCACTTCGCGGACTGCGGAGTATCCGGCGGAGTCTGGGGACTGCAGAACGGCTACGGCCTCATGGCCGGCGGCGACGCCGCCGATATTGAGCGTGCGCTTCCGGTCTTCGACGCCCTGCGCCCTGAGGGGGACCGGGCGGACAGCTTTGTCCACGTGGGCGGGATCGGTGCAGGCCATTACGCCAAGATGGTCCACAACGGAATCGAATACGGCCTGATGCAGGCATATGCCGAGGGCTACCAGCTGCTGGCTTCCAAGGACATCATCAGCGACCTGCCCGGAACATTCCGCGCCTGGCAAAAGGGCACCGTGGTCCGGTCCTGGCTGCTGGACCTGCTGGTCAAAGCCCTCGATGAGGATCCGGGCCTGCAAAACATCGACGACTACGTCGAGGATTCCGGTGAGGGCAGGTGGACCGTGGAAGAAGCCATTGCCAATGCGATTCCGGCGCCGGCCATCACTGCGGCGCTTTTCGCCCGGTTTGAATCCCGCGAGGACAGCTCCCCGGCCATGAAGATGGTGTCCGCGCTGCGGCACCAGTTCGGCGGCCACGCCACCCGTCCCGCCAAGTAATACCCAGCAGGGAACCGCGAGGTTCCCGGAATTGCCGAAAAACCGCGTGTACCTAGAACACCTCTCCCTGACTGACTTCCGCAGTTATGCCCAGGTGGACCTTGCCCTGGGGCCGGGTGTCACTGTCCTTGTGGGATACAACGGCATCGGCAAAACCAACCTGATGGAAGCCATCGGCTACCTGGCCACACTGAGCTCACACCGCGTCAGCTCGGATGCGCCCCTGCTCCGGTTCGGAACGGAACGTGCGCTGGTCCGGGCCAGGCTGGTCCGCGGGGAACAGATCACGGTCCTGGAACTGGAAATCAATGCGGGGCGGGCAAACCGCGGACGCATCAACCGCAGCAATCCGGTGCGGGCACGCGATCTCCTGGGGATCTGCCAGACAGTACTTTTCGCACCGGAAGACCTGGCCCTGGTGAAGGGCGATCCTTCCAACCGACGCCGGTTCCTCGATGAACTGCTGGCCAGCCTCGTTCCGCACCACGCCGCCACGCGCAGCGATTACGACCGTGTCCTGAAACAACGCAATGCGCTGCTCAAATCAGCCCGCGCCGGAAAGTTCACGCCGGCCCATGAGGCGACCCTGGACGTGTGGGACCAACACATGGCGAAAGCCGGGGCCGAACTGCTGCACGCGCGGCTTGAACTGGTGGAACGGCTGCGGCCGCACCTGGGCCGTGCCTATGCGGAGCTGACCGACGCATCCAAACCCGCCGACGCCGTCTACCGTTCCAGCCTCCAAAACCAGATGGACGACGACGGCGCCCCGCTGATGCGTGCAGCCGGCACCGGTGGCGGTGGTGCTGCATCAGACGTGGAAGACCTGCGCCAGCTGTCCGTGGAACAGCTGGCGGAACGGTACGTCAAGGCTTTCGCGGACTCCCGCCGCAAGGAGATAGAGCGGGGCATTTCGCTCGTGGGTCCGCACCGTGACGAACTGGAACTCATCCTGGGCCAGGCGCCGGCCAAAGGCTATGCTTCGCACGGCGAAACCTGGTCCATGTGCCTGTCCCTTCGGCTCGCCTCCTACTATGTGATGCTGGACGACACCCGGACAGGGGGCTCGGCTCCCATCCTGATCCTGGACGACGTTTTTGCCGAGCTTGACGTCCAGCGGCGGCGTAAACTGGCCGCAATAGTCTCCGGCGCGGAACAGGTCCTGGTGACCGCCGCCGTCGACGCCGACATCCCGGAAGAGCTCTCGGGACGGCGGGTGAAGGTCATCCCGGGAGGTATCGATGAGCAGGGACAGTGAAAAAGGCGGCGGGCTTCAGCCCGGCCGCGACCCCGACAACATCGATGCTCCCCAGGTCGCCCTGAACAGGATGCGGGAGGCAGCCGCAGCGCGCGGCGAGATCCGCAGGACCGCATCCCGTTCGGGCTCCGCCAAAGCCAAAAAAGGCATCCGGGACACCCGCGGCTTCAGCCAGTTCCACGCCAGCGGCCGCGACCCCCTCGGCCTGGGCAAGGTGGTTGGACGCTTGGTGGCGGAGCGCGGCTGGACGTCGCCGGTGGCGGTGGGATCCGTCATGGCCGAATGGGCCACCTTGGTTGGCCCCGAAATTTCGGCCCATTGCACGCCCGAGAGCTTTACCGACACCACCCTCCACGTCCGCTGCGACTCAACCGCCTGGGCCACCCAGCTCCGGCTCCTCAGCACCAGCCTTCTGGAGAAGTTCCGGGTGGAGCTGGGGGACGGAGTGGTCACGAGCATCCAGGTTCTGGGCCCTTCTGCACCGAGTTGGCGCAAGGGCGGCCGGTCCGTGAACGGGCGCGGTCCCCGTGACACCTACGGGTAGTGCCGGCGGCGCACTCTTGAAAATCGACGTAACGGCGTGTAGAGCCTTGAAAGGGCCGGAGGGTGTATAGGCACCCGGAGGCCGTCCTGCCAGCGCGCCCAAGGCGCGACTAACGGCCTCCCGCAGGCACACCACCGCCCGGGGAAGGCCCTGGAATGCGGGGAATTGGCCGCCTGCACGGTAGAATCCTTGTAGATAACTGGGCGCGGGTGAACGTTGACTGGGTCCGTTTTCCGCGCGTTTCAGGCCCGCGGAGCGCGGATCCACCGTCAGCCATACATCGGCGCTACAAGTTTGTGCCTGTTGGCGGATGACTTCCCTGCAGTAACCGGGGAAGGATTCGGCCGGCCATCATCGAGAACAGAGGAGTCGACAGCGCCTGTGGCTAACGACAATACAGATATTCTGGCAGCTGAACCCGCAGTCGAGGATGCCCGTACGCCTGACACCCCGGCCGCACCAGGGACGCAGCGTGAATATGGCGCCAGCGACATCACTGTCCTTGAAGGCCTGGAAGCCGTCCGGAAACGTCCAGGCATGTACATCGGCTCCACAGGGCCCCGCGGACTCCACCACCTGGTCTATGAAGTTGTTGACAACTCCGTGGACGAGGCCCTGGCCGGTTACTGCACGCACATTGAGGTTGTCCTTCAGGCCGACGGCGGCGTGAAGGTTGTGGACGACGGCCGCGGCATCCCCGTGGACATGCACCCCACGGAACACAAACCCACAGTTGAAGTGGTCATGACCATCCTGCACGCCGGCGGAAAGTTCGGCGGCGGCGGATACGCCGTCTCGGGCGGCCTCCACGGCGTGGGCATTTCGGTCGTGAACGCTCTTTCCAACCGCGTGGATACGGAAGTTCGGCGCCAGGGCCACGTATGGCGCATGTCTTTCGCGGACGGGGGCAAGCCCCAGGGCAGCCTGGTCAAGGGCGAAGAGACGGACCGCACCGGCACCACCCAGACGTTCTACCCGGATCCGGCAATCTTCGAAGTCACCGAGTTCGACTTCGAGACGCTCCGCGCCCGCTTCCAGCAGATGGCCTTCCTCAACAAGGGACTCCGCATCACGCTCACGGACGAGCGCACCTCCGCCGAAGCGGACGGCGACGCCGACCTGGATCTGGACGCCGTCGTCACCGAGGGCGAGGTCAGCGCGGAACACCGCACCGTGGTGTACCAGTACGACGACGGCCTGCTGGACTACGTCAAGCACCTGAACTCGGGCAAGAAGGTTGACGTGGTCCACGAGGACGTCATCGCCTTCGAAACCGAGGACAAGGACCGGAAGATTGCCCTGGAAATGGCGATGCAGTGGACCAACGCGTACTCCGAAAGCGTCCACACCTACGCCAACACCATCAACACGCATGAGGGCGGCACCCACGAAGAGGGTTTCCGGGCCGCGATGACGTCCCTAATCAACCGCTACGCGCGCGAGAAGGGAATCATCAAGGAAAAGGACGACAACCTGACCGGCGATGACATCCGCGAAGGCCTCACGGCTGTCATCTCCGTGAAACTCGCCGAACCCCAGTTCGAAGGGCAGACCAAAACCAAGCTCGGCAACTCGGAGGTCAAGGGCTTTGTCCAGCGCGTGGTCACCGACGGCCTGGGTGACTGGCTGGAGCGCAACCCGGGCCCTGCCCGTGACGTCATCCGGAAGGCGATCTCCGCGGCGCAGGCACGGATGGCCGCACGCAAGGCCCGTGACAACGCCCGCCGCAAGAGTCCGCTCGAATCCTTCGGCATGCCCGGCAAGCTCTCCGACTGCTCCTCGAAGAACCCGGAGAAATGTGAGGTCTACATTGTGGAGGGCGACTCCGCCGGCGGTTCCGCCAAGCGCGGCCGCAACCCGGAGACCCAGGCCATCCTTCCCCTGCGCGGAAAGATCCTGAACGTGGAACGCGCGCGCCTGGACAAAGCGCTGGGCAACGCCGAAGTCCAGTCCATGATCACTGCCTTCGGCACGGGCATCGGCGAGGACTTCGACCTCTCCAAGCTGCGGTACCACAAGATCGTCCTGATGGCGGATGCCGACGTGGATGGCCAGCACATCACAACCCTGCTGATGACCCTGCTGTTCCGCTACATGCGGCCCCTGATCGAGAACGGCTATGTTTACCTGGCGCAGCCGCCGCTGTACCGCATCAAGTGGTCCAACGCTGCCCACGACTACGTGTACAGCGACCGCGAACGCGATGCGAAACTCGTGGCCGGACAGGCTGCCGGGCGCCGGATCCCCAAGGACAACGGCATCCAGCGTTACAAGGGCCTCGGCGAAATGGATTACACCGAGCTGTGGGACACCACCATGGACCCGGACCACCGCACGCTGCTGCAGGTGACGATGGACGACGCCCTCGCCGCCGACCAGATCTTCTCGGTCCTTATGGGCGAGGACGTCGAGTCACGCCGCAACTTCATCCAGCAGAACGCCAAGGACGTCAGGTTCCTCGATATCTAGGACTAGGTCCTGCAGATATTCGGTTACTGACATATACCTGAAACGGAAATTAATATGAGCGACGAAACACCCGAGAACCCGGCCTCCGAAGCCGGCACTCCGGACACCGTTCTTGAAGGCGACGTGCTGATAGACCGCGTGGAGCAGGTGGACCTGCAGACGGAAATGCAGCGGTCCTACCTCGACTATGCGATGGCTGTCATTGTTGGCCGTGCCCTTCCCGACGTCCGCGACGGACTGAAGCCTGTCCACCGCAGGGTCCTTTATGCGATGTTCGACGGCGGCTACCGGCCGGACCGCTCCTTCAACAAGTGCGCCCGCGTGGTGGGCGAGGTCATGGGCCAGTACCACCCCCACGGCGACACCGCGATCTACGATGCGTTGGTCCGCCTTATCCAGGACTGGACGATGCGGTATCCCTTGGCCCTCGGCCAGGGCAACTTCGGTTCCCCGGGCAACGACGGCGCTGCCGCGCCGCGTTATACCGAAACCAAGATGGCGCCGCTGGCCATGGAGATGGTCCGTGACATCGACGAGGAAACCGTCGATTTCCAGGACAACTACGACGGCAAGAACCAGGAACCCACCATCCTGCCCGCCCGTTTCCCCAACCTGCTGGTGAACGGCTCCTCAGGCATCGCCGTCGGGATGGCCACCAACATTCCGCCGCACAACCTCCGCGAAGTAGCCGACGGTGTGCAGTGGTACCTGTCCAACCCCACGGCCAGCCGCGAGGAACTGCTGGAAGAACTCCTGCTGCGGGTCAAGGGCCCGGATTTCCCCACCGGCGCCACCATCCTGGGCCACAAGGGCATCGAGGACGCTTACCGGACCGGCCGCGGTTCGGTCACCATGCGTGCCGTGGTAAACGTCGAGGAACTCCAGGGCCGCACCTGCCTGGTGGTCACGGAGCTCCCGTACCAGGCCAACCCGGACAACCTGGCCATCAAGATCGCCGAACTCGTCAAAGACGGCAAGATGCAGGGCATCGCCGACCTCCGGGACGAGACCTCCGGCCGCACCGGACAGCGGCTGGTCATCGTCCTCAAGCGGGACGCCGTGCCCAAGGTGGTGCTGAACAACCTCTACAAGCACACCGAACTGCAGAGCAACTTTTCCGCCAACATGCTGGCCATCGTGGACGGCGTTCCCCGGACGCTGAGCCTGGACGCCTTCATCCGGCACTGGGTGACCCACCAGATGGACGTCATCGCCCGCCGTACCCGGTACCGGCTGCGCAAGGCCGAGGAAGAAGCCCATATCCTGCGGGCACTCCTGAAGGCACTGGACATGCTGGACGAAGTGATCGCCCTGATCCGCGCCTCCAACACCACCGAAGCGGCCCGTGACGGCCTGATGGAGCTGCTGGACATCGACGAACTGCAGGCCCGGGCCATCCTGGACATGCAGCTGCGCCGCCTTGCCGCCCTTGAACGCCAGAAGATCCAGGACCGGCACGCCGAACTCGAAGCCCTGATCGCCGAGTACAACCAGATCCTCGGCTCCGAGCAGCGCCAGCGGGAGATCATCAGCACCGAGCTGGGCGAAATCGTGGACAAGCACGGGGATGACCGCCGCACCAAGATCCTCATGGGCTTCGACGGGGACATGTCCATGGAGGACCTCATTCCCGAAGAGGAAATGGTGGTCACCATTACCCGGGGCGGCTACGTCAAGCGAACCCGCAGCGACAACTACCGTTCCCAGCAGCGCGGCGGCAAGGGCATCAAGGGTGCCCAGCTCCGCGGTGACGACGTGGTGGAGCACTTCTTCGTCACCACAACCCACCACTGGCTCCTCTTCTTCACAAACCTCGGCCGCGTTTACCGTGCCAAGGCTTACGAACTGATGGAAGCCGGCCGGGACGCCAAGGGCCAGCACGTGGCCAACCTGATGGCATTCCAGCCGGACGAGCACATCGCGCAGGTCCTGGACTTGAAGGACTACCAGCAGGCTCCCTACCTGGTGCTGGCAACCAAACGAGGGCTGGTAAAGAAGACCCGGCTGGAGGATTACGACACCAACCGCTCCGCCGGCGTTATCGCCATCAACCTCCGCGACGGGGACGAGCTGGTGTCCGCACAGCTGGTGTCCGAAACCGACGACCTGCTGCTGGTATCCCGTAAGGGCCAGTCCATTCGCTTCACCGCAACCGAGGATGCCCTCCGCCCCATGGGCCGGGCCACCTCCGGCGTCACCGGCATGAAATTCCGCGAAGAGGATGAGCTGCTGGCCGCCAACGTGGTGACCGACGGCTCCTACGTCTTCATCGTCACCGAGGGCGGCTACGCCAAACGGACAGCTGTAGAGGAATACCGGCTCCAGGGCCGTGGCGGACTGGGGATCAAGGTAGCCAAGCTCGCGGAGGAGCGTGGAGACCTGGTGGGGGCACTGATTGTCCAGGAAGAGGACGAGGTGCTGGTGGTCATGGAGGGCGGCAAGGTGGTCCGCTCCTCGGTTGCCGGAGTCCCCGCCAAGGGACGCGACACCATGGGCGTCATCTTCGCCAAGCCGGACAAAAACGACCGGATTATCGAGGTGGCACGCAACAGCGAACGGGGTCTTGAGGGCGAGGAATCGCCGGAGGATGACGTAACGTTGGCTGAAGATGGCGGATCCTCCGAGGATTCCACCAGCCCAGCAGTGGCAGAAGAATCACCGGCCGTTGAGTCAGAGGACGCCTCGGGCGACGCTGAGCCGAACGAAGACTACACGGAAGGTAACGAGTGAGTAATCCCGACTCATTTCCCAAGTCGAACAGCACCGCTCCTGACGGAAACCGGCCCTCAGCCGCACCACGGGTAAACGCTCCCGTCCGTCCGCAGCAGCGCCCGGCCGCCCCCGCCGCCGCGCCCGGGCAAGCGCCCCGGCCGCTTCCCGG
>NZ_LWLP01000001.1:256155-582121 GCF_001641125.1 Arthrobacter sp. OY3WO11
GGCCAGGGCAACGCAGGCCTTGTGAAGCCTGCTCCGAAAGCAAAGGTCCGGCGAGCACGGCTGCTCATCAGCAAGGTGGACCCGTGGTCTGTCCTGAAGATGGCCTTCCTCCTGTCCGTGGCCCTGGGAATCGTCACGGTTGTGGCCGCCATTGTCCTGTGGACTGTCCTTGACCTGACGGGCATCTTTGACCAGGTGGACAGCCTGCTGGGCACGCTGGCCGGCTCCGAGGGCGGCGGCTTTGAGCTGAAGAAGGTGGCTTCCCTGGGCCAGGTGGCCTCTTTCGCCACTATCATCGCGGTGGTGAACGTGGTCCTGCTGACCGCGCTTTCCATGCTTTCGGCTGTGCTGTACAACATCTCCGCCACCCTGGTGGGCGGCATCGGCGTTACCCTCACGGACGACTAAGGTCCCGTTTCCGCAGGCCTGACAGCTGCGGAAAGGCCCGATTTGAGATCGGGCCGGGATGTGCTGTAAAGTCATGTCTCGGCCCGATGAGGCATCGGGGCGTATAGCTCAGGCGGTTAGAGCGCTTCGCTGATAACGAAGAGGTCCCAGGTTCAAGTCCTGGTACGCCCACGGAACCTGTGCAGGTTCAAGTGTAGGTCTGGATGTGTAACCCGCAGCCGGACCGGAACGGGGAGCATGTGAAGAAGTTGCTTGTATTGGCAGCGGCAATCGCAGGCGTCCTGCTCTACCGAAAAGCACAGGAGTCCGAGGCCCGGAAGGATGTCTGGAGCAAGTCAACCGACACGGTGGACTAGCCCCGGGGCCCGGAACGGAGCTGGTCAAAGGCTCCCTGGTTCTAGGGTATGATTGACGGGTTGCTTCTTATGGGGGCATGGCGCAATTGGTAGCGCACCTGCTTTGCAAGCAGGGGGTTCGGGGTTCGAGTCCCCGTGCCTCCACCATAAGAAAGTCCCGGTCAGCGGAAACGCTGGCCGGGACTTTTGCTTTGGCAGCCGGACCGCACAATCCCCGGCCCGAGCGCCCATTAGGGTAGTGCAGTGAACTTCTTTCTCGCAGCCGTCGGCGTACTGGGCGTCGCCTCGTCCGGCCCCTTGATTGCTGCCACCCTCGGGGCCACAACCGTGAGTGCCCTGGCCATTGCATTCTGGCGCAACGCCATCGGCGCTGCCGTGATGGCCTCTCCCACCCTGATCAGGGAGCCCCGGAAGTTCGGCCAGATCTCCCGACGCGAGTTCCGCTGGTGCCTGCTGGCCGCCGTCGCGCTGGCCCTGCATTTCGCCTGCTTCATCACCTCCCTGCAGCTCACCTCCGTTGCCGCAGCCACGGCACTGGTATGCCTTCAGTCCGCCTGGATAGCCGTCTTCCAGCTCTTCCGCGGGATCCGCCACCGGTGGCAGGTGCTGGCGGGCCTCGGCATCGCTTTTGCCGGCGTCGTTGCCATCACCGGATTCGACATGGGTTCTTCACCGGACGCCCTGCTGGGTGACCTGCTGGCCGTCGCCGGCGGGGCGCTGGCCGGCCTCTACACACTGGCAGGAGGAAAAGCCCGGCAAAGCATGACGACGGGCACCTACACCACGCTCTGCTACGGAATGTGCGCAGCCCTGGTCGCCGTACTGGCGGCCCTGGGCAGACAGCCCCTGGTGGGGTTTGAAGCCGCGGGCTGGCTGGGGATCCTGGCCATCACGGTCTGTGCACAGCTGGTGGGGCATACCGCGTTCAACCACCTGCTGGCCACCATGAGTCCGCTCCTGGTTTCCATGATCATCCTCCTGGAGATCCCGGGTGCTGCACTTCTTGCCGCGGTCTTCCTCCACGAGACACTTCCCGCCGGTACTTACGCCGGCCTGGGGCTTATCCTGGCGGGACTTGCCGTCGTGGTGCTGGGCCAGCGGTCGGGCAAAGCCGCACGCCGCGTAAGCCCGGCGGCAAACGGGCGGGAGGAACCGCCGTCGGACCGGCCGCTCGCGGAGCTGGGAACCGACTGACGCCGGCCGCGCTCTTTGGCCTCTACTGACCGCCGCGGCGCACTGGCTGGGCGGTATTCACGGTGTGGATGGCCCGCAGGAGCTTGGCGGGGAAGTACACCGAGAAGAACACCACCATGGGAGCCTTCAGCGCCATCTTCTTGACGTTGTGGGCCTTGTAGGTCCGGTCGAAGCGGGTGACGTAGTAGCGGTAATCCCTCGGTGAATCCTCAAGCCTGCGGGCAGACATCCCGGACACCATCTGGGGGCAGTACTGGATCTTCAGATCGTTCTCGGCCAGATGCAGGGACAGGTCGATGTCCTCATGCATCTCGTCCCTTTCGTCACGGCAGGTTTCGGCCCGGATGGTATCCCAGGCGGTGGAACGCAGTGCCATGTTGGAGCCGAAGAGGAAATGATACTGGTGCTTGGCCAGCTTCAACATGAGCTGGCGCATTTTGTCGTCTGCCTTGAGGCCAAAGCGGCGCATCGGCATGTCGTAGTACACCACCGGTCCCGTGGCCGCCTGGACGGACTGGTCGAGGAAGGCTTTCTGCACCTGCTCCACCCAGTCCGGCTCCACCACAGAATCGGCGTCGATCCTGCCCAGGACATCCCCGGTTGCATGGTCCAGCCCGAAGTTCCGGGTGGGGATGAGCCCCTGCTCCTGGTCCTGGCTCAGCAGGACGATGGGGGTTTCCGGGTACTCGAGCTGCATCTGTTGCACAATGCGGGCCGTGCGGTCCTTGGACAGGTTGTCCACAACCACGATCTCGTGGGCCGGGACGGACTGGTAGATGGCAGCTATGAGGCACTGCCGGATGACGCTCTCCTCGTTGTACGCCGGGATGACAATGGACACGCGGGGCAGGTCTGCTGCGTCGTTCAAGGCATCCCCAGAGGATTGTTCGGCTGACATCGGTTCAAATCTAGCACCGAACGGTGCCCCGCCTCCGAAACGCCGGAGCCATCTGAGACAGGAAAAGGGCCCCGCCTTGCGGCGAGGCCCTTTCCGGCTGATGTTCCGGCCCGGCGGGGACCGGATACATCAGGAATGTTGCATCAGGACTGTGACGCGCCCTTGTCACCGTTGCCGATGTTGGAGGCGATGTTCTTGGTGGCGGTCTTCGCGTCCGTGGCTGCCTTCGCTGTGCTGTCCGCAGCGTCCTCGGCCACGTGCTTGGCTTTCTCCCCGGTTTCCTCAGCCTTGTCCGTGGGGGTGCCAGCCTCGGCCGTTGCCGGGGCTGCCGCGGCTACCGGTGACTCCTGGACCTCGTTCACCGTGGTGGCGGGTACGGGTGCAGGCGTGGGTGTTACCGGTGACGGGGTCTTCCAGGGGTCTTCCACCGGCTTGGAAGCCTTCCAGGCCGCGACGCCGGCGGCAACCGCAGCCGCGATCACACCGAAAACCAGCCAGCCGCGCTTCTTCTTGGGGGGTTCCGGCTGTGCAAGCTGGATGCCCACCGTGCGGCCAGCTTCGGTTGCTGCTGCCTTCAGCTGGGTACCGGTGGCCTGCGCCTGTTCCTGGAGGGCGTGGATGATTCCCACATCGCCAAGTTTGTGGGCGACGGCATCGACCCGTGCAGGCGCGTTCTCCAGCGTGCGGTGCACGGCGTAGGAGGCGGAACCGATCTGGTCCGAAAGGCGCGGGAGGTATTCCACAACCACGCGGTCGCGGGCGTTGAGGATCACCGGGGTGGCCTTGTCCAGGGCCTCGTGCAGGCGGGGCGACGCATTGTCCACAGCATCGTTGATTTTAGGAGCGAGCTGGGCCAGGCCGTCCTGGATGCGCGGGGTCACCGTTGCAACACCGTCGGCCAGGTTGTGGGCCGCGGACTTCAGGCCTTCCTGGACCTTTGGAGACGCGGTGTCCAGGCCATGCTGGAGACGGTCAATGGCTGCTTCCACACGGGGGGCTGCCCAATCCTTGGCATTCTCCACTGCGCTGGTGACTGACAGTTCAAGGTCACGGGCAATACGGTCCGACTTCTTCACTACTACCTCCCGATTAATGTGACGGTTCTGTGGTTAGCCTACGTGGCTTGGTGTTCACCTGCTATTCCCCCAGCGGATTTTAGGAGGATTTCACCCAGCGCGGAACTGCGGCGGCAGCCGTTCGCTCCCCAGACCGCCGTGGAAGAATAGGGCCTATGACTGCCACAGCAACTGCAAAAGCAACCATCCACACCAGCCTCGGCGACATCGTCGTCAACCTCTTCGGCAACCACGCCCCCAAGACGGTCAAGAACTTCGTTGGCCTCGCCACGGGTGAGCAGGCATGGACCCACCCGGAGACGGGCGAAGACAAGAGCGGTACGCCCCTGTACAACGGCACCATCTTCCACCGCATCATCAAGGACTTCATGGTCCAGGCCGGCGATCCGCTGGGCCGCGGCACGGGCGGTCCGGGCTACCAGTTCGACGACGAGATCCACCCCGAACTTAGCTTCAACCAGCCCTACAAGCTGGCCATGGCCAACGCCGGCATCCGGATGGGCAAGGGCACCAACGGCTCGCAGTTCTTCATCACCACCATTCCCACCGACTGGCTGCAGGGCAAGCACACCATCTTCGGTGAGGTGGCGGACGATGACTCCAAGAAGGTTGTTGACGCCATCGAGGGCGTGCGCACCGGCATGGGCGACCGTCCGGTGGAGGATGTCACCATCAACAGCATCGACATCGAACAGCTGTAATACCGCACCATGAGTTACGGAATTCCGGCGGCTGAGCCGTCCGCCCAGGTTCCGGTGTGCCCGCGGCACCCGGACCGGCCCTCCTACGTCCGCTGCCAGCGCTGCGGGCGACCGGCCTGCCCCGACTGCCAGCGGGCGGCCGCCGTCGGATTCCAGTGCGTGGACTGCGTCAACGAAACAAAACGTACGACGCCGGAGGTGCGGACCGTCTATGGCGGTGCCGCCGCTGCCGGCAAACCACGGGTGACGTTCGGGATCATCGCAGTGTGCGCCGTTGTGTATGCCCTGCAGTGGCTGATCCCGGGCCAGGTGGTCTACGAACAGTTCGCCTACAACAATGTGTTTGCCACGCCCCAATACGGTGTATTCGAACCATGGAGGATGCTCACCGCCGCGTTCCTGCACTCGCCGGACTCACTCCTGCACATCATCCTCAACATGTACACGCTGTGGATTTTCGGCCAGGCGCTGGAGCCGCTCCTGGGCCGTGCCCGCTTTCTCGCACTGTATCTAATCTCTGCCGTGGGCGGTTACGTGGGATACCTCCTCCTGAACCCGGTCCTTGTTCCGGGCCAGGGGCTTGTAGGTGTTGTAGGTGCTTCCGGTGCCATCTTCGGCCTCTTTGGGGCCATGCTGCTGGTGCAGCGGCACAGGGGCGGCGAGACCCGGCAGCTTTGGGTCCTCATTGCCATCAATGGGGTGATCGGGTTCCTCATTCCCCAGATCGCCTGGCAGGCGCACTTGGGTGGACTTATCACCGGCGGCCTCTGCGCCGCGGTCCTGGCATATGCCCCTCGCGGTCCGCGGCAGCGGCTCCTCCAGGCGGCAGGACTGGCAGGAGTTCTCCTCCTGCTTATTGCCGTCAGTTGGCTAAAGATTTCCCTTTAGGGCCAGGTTCAGCAGCCCACATCCCACCACGCACAAGAAATCCCGCCGTCCCCAGGACAGCGGGGTTTTTTGTTTTCCACAGCCCTTATCCACAGTGTTGGTAACTTACAGGCGTGTAGTTCATCGTGCCGAGCCTCCCAGACCGCTGAATTGGGGCCGTTTTCCCCAGAACACACCCGTTTTTCTCCACAGCTGTGGATAACCTCTGGGGATATGGGTGTGTTTAAGTGGAAAAGCCTGCCTGAGGATGCTGTTCTGTGGATAACCCTGGGAAGATTCTTCAGATAGGGGCCCTGGCCGCCGTCCAGGACCGAACTATCAACACCGTTATTCACACTGTTAATAAACAACAACGCTGTAGTTCACCTACCGATAAAGGCTCGCATGGCAGCGTGCAGGCCACGGCCGCCGAGATTCGATTCGACTGTATCCACAACTGTGGATAACTTGTGGGTATCGGCATGTTGGTAAGTGGATAAGCACCAGGCGCCTACCCTTGGCTTAAGTCCGTTTTCCGACAGGAGGGTCCATGACTGCGACCACCAAGCACATCTTCCTCGACAAACAGCACCCCGCCGTGTGGCGCGCACTCAATGGCCTGGGGCTCAGGGCCAGGGAGGCGGCGCAGGAAGCAGGCATGGAGCCCAGGACCATGGAACTCCTGCACGTGCGGATCTCGCAGCTGAACGGTTGTGCCTACTGCCTGGACCTCCATGTCAGGGAGGCGGTCCAGGCCGGAGAGTCGCCGCAGCGGCTGGCCGTACTACCGGCCTGGCGGGACACCGCGCTGTTTACCGAGAAGGAACGTGCCGCGCTGGCACTGGCTGAGAGCATTACGTCACTCCCCGGCCACAGCTCACAGGAGCAGGAGGAAGCCTACGCCCGGGAACACCTGACGGAGGAGGAGTTCTCCGTGGTCAGCTGGCTGGCCATTGCCATGAACGCCTTCAATCGGGTGTCGATCACCAGCCACCACCCGGTCCGCAAAGAGCGCTAAGCCCGCCGGGTCTGTCCCCATCTTGTTATCCACAGGTATTCCACACTGTTAATAACTGCGTCCGGGGTGCAGGATTAGCCCGTGGCGCCGTCGCGGCGGGGATTGGCACGTTGAACATCCTCCGATGGGCGGGTGGCTGTGGATAAGGTTCCCAACAGCTGGGGAAAAGCACGTGGGTTCCATTGTGTTGCGGCCACCGCTGGCTCATTCGCCAGGGCAAGCCCGCCCAGGGTGCTTCCGCCTAGCCTGCGTCCGGCCACATCCCGGAGGATCCCCGCCGGTGGCTTCCCACCAGATGGGTGTCCACCATTCCGATGGCTTCCATGAGGGCGAACATGGTGGTGGGGCCCACGAAGGCGAAGCCCTTTTTCCGGAGGGCCTTGGAGAGTGCGATGGATTCCGCCGACTGGGTGGGGATGTCCGCATGGGACCGGGGGCGGGGGCTCGCTGCGGGCTGGAACTGCCACACAAAGTCCACCAGGCCGCCGTCCTGCCGCAACGAAAGCGTCGCATGGGCATTAGTGACCGCGGCACGTATCTTCAGCCGGTTCCGGACAATGCCGGCGTCCTGCAGCAGCCGCTCGACGTCGGCCTCCGTGAACTGTGCGACGGCGTCGGGGTTGAAGCCTGCAAAAGCTGTCCGGAACGCGGGGCGCTTTCGCAGGATAGTGGCCCAGGAAAGCCCTGCTTGGAAGCCTTCCAGGCAGATGCGTTCGTAGAGGCCCTGCTCGTCCCTGACGGGCATGCCCCACTCATGGTCGTAGTAGTCCCGCAGCAACGGGTCCGAGGACGCCCACGCCGGGCGGGCCAGGCCGTCACCGCCCAGCAGGACACCGTGATCGTCAGGGGGCATGCGTTTCCCTCGGTGCTAAGGTCCGGCCTGCCGGCCGTCCGGGCAAAAACCTATGAGCGCCAGCGGGTGGTCATCAGGAATCCAACAATGGCGATACCGAAACCGGCCACGATGTTCCACGACTCCCAAGCCTGGACGGGAAAGCGTCCTTCGCTGATGTAGAACGTGATGATCCAGAACAGGCCGATGATCATCAGTCCGAACATCACGGGCTTGAACCACACAGGGTTCGGCTTGTACGTCTGGGAAGAAGCCTGTGGGGCGGTGCTGGCAGTCTTCTTGCGCGGCTTTGACTCGGGCACTGGCTCTCCTTGGCGGGCTGAGGCAAGCTCGGCGTTCCGGGCTTGGTATCCTGCAAGAAGGAAATTGCCAGCGGTCTGCGCGATCTTGGTCAAATCTGGATTCTTACTTAGCAGCCAATTCTAGCCGTAGTTCATGGGCCGCCGGTGCCCGATGGAACCGCCCCGAGGAGAACGCGTGGTGTTGCAGGAGAAGGCGGGGCGAGCCGCTGCGGCGCCTGCCGGCGTCGTAATTCTGCGTGGAGCAGTCCAGGTGGTTGGCGAGCTGCTGATAACGGCCGGCATCATCCTCCTGTTGTTCGTTGCCTGGCAGCTGTGGTGGACTAACGTCGAATCGGATGCCAGGCAGAGCGAAGTGATCAAGGAATTCGCCCAGGACCTTGGCGGCGCTGCCCCGGCCGCACCAGCTGCCCCGGACGCTTCTGGGCCTCCCGCCGGGGAGGACTTCGGCGAGCCGGTGGTATCCGCCGCACCCGGCCACGCCGGCACTATCGGCATCATGTACATCCCGCGGTTCGGCGCGAACTACACCCGCCCCATTGTGGAGGGTACCACCAGCGATGTGCTGGACACCCTGGGTCTGGGGCACTACGGCACCACCGCCATGCCGGGAGCAGTCGGCAATTTTGCCGTTGCCGGGCACCGCCAGACCCACGGCGCCGTCCTGGACAACATCCACACCCTGGTTCCCGGGGACAAGATCTATGTCCAGACCAAGGACGGGTATTACGTCTATGTTTTCCGCAACAACCAGATTGTGATGCCGTCACGCACCGACGTCCTGGAACCGGTGCCCACACTCCCGGGGACTGTTCCCACCGAAAGATACCTGACCATGACAAGCTGCAACCCCCGTTTTGGGGCGGAAGAACGCATCATTGCCTACTCGCTCCTGGACAGCTGGCGCCCCGCCTCGGCAGGCCCGCCCGCCGAAATTGCGGACCAGGTTGCTGCGGCGATCGGAAAGGGCTGAGCATGTACGGCTGGATCTTCCGGCATCTTCCCGGGCCCCTCTGGCTGCGGATCGTCACCTCATTGGTGCTCATCGCTGCCGCACTGGTATTGATGGTTCAGTTCCTTTTTCCCTGGATGTCCGAATACACCCAATTCACCGACTCAACGATTGGTTCAGCAAGCCAGCCATGACCACAACCAAAATCCTCGTGGTGGATAACTACGACAGCTTCGTCTACACCCTGGTGGGCTACCTTCAGGAACTCGGCGCCGAGACCACGGTTGTCCGCAATGACGATGTCACCCTGGCGGAGGCCATCGAATTGGCCGGCACCCGGGACGGTGTGCTCATCTCACCCGGTCCCGGCAACCCCGCGGAGGCCGGGGTGTGCATTGAACTGATCAAGTGGTGCGGCGAGAACAGCGTGCCAATGTTCGGTGTGTGCCTTGGGCACCAGGCGCTGGCGGAGGCCTTCGGCGGGAAGGTCACGCACGCCCCTGAGTTGATGCACGGCAAGACGTCCCTGGTACAGCACATTGGCACCAGCGTCTTCTCCGGGCTCCCCTCCCCCGTTACCGCAACGCGCTACCACTCGCTGGCAGCCGTCCGCGAATCGATTCCTGACGTCCTTGAAATCACTGCCGAAACCGCAACAGGCGTGGTGATGGGACTCCAGCACCGGACGGCGCCGCTGTGCGGCGTACAGTTCCACCCGGAGTCAGTGCTGACCGAAGGCGGCTACCAGATGCTGGGCAACTGGCTGGAGTCGCTGGGAATGAAGGGTGCAGCTGCCCGGGCAGCAAAACTGAGTCCGCTCATCCAGCACTGACCTGCGGGCCGTCCCCGTCAGTCGTCATCCTTGGTGGAGGTCGGCTTGGGTGTCGGTGTCGGCGTCGGGGTCGGCTCGGGGCTTGGCGGGGGCGGCGGCGGAGCTTTGGCCACCACGATCGTGACGGTCTTGCCCTGCTCCACTGTGGAATTGACCGGATCACTTTGGTCCGTCACCCTGCCTGCCTCAACCTGGGCGTTCTCCACCTCGATCACGGCAGGGACCAGGCTGAGTTCCTTCAGTGCGGCTTCAGCCTCTTCGCGGGTACGTCCCCGCAGTTCCGGGAGCGCAACCTTGCCCGTGGACACAATCAGTTCGACGCTGGTTCCCACGCCGACCATCTGGCCTGGTGCGGGGCTGGTGGTGATCACGATGCCGGCTGGAACCGTGGCGCTGTTGGCCGTGGTGGTGGAAGGGGCTCCAGCCAGTCCGCTTTGCCGCAGAATATCCCTGGCCGCCGCTTCCGTCTTCCCCGGCAGGCTTTCAGGAATCATCACGGCGCTGGGGCCCTCGGAGATGTTCAGGACCACCTCCGCCCCCGGATCCATGGACGCGCCGGATTCCGGTTCGGTGCCGATGGCCGTGCCCTTGGGAACGGTATCGTGCTGCGACCGGACAATCCTGGGCTTGAGGTCGGCGTTATACAGTTCCTGCAGCGCCGCTGACTCCGTCATGGCAGCGACCACCGGGATCTGGACTTTCGGCACTTCCGGGGCCGGCCGGTTGACGGTGCTGTATAGCCATAGCGCGCCGCCGGCGAGCACAAGCAGGGTGAAGACCACCAGGGTGGCAATCCATGCACGACGGCGGGACTTCTGCCGGGGGCTCGGCTCACGTTCCGGGGGGAGGCCCAGCGGCAGCGCCTCTGCCTGGGTCCGGTCATCGAAGCCGGCCGCGTGGTCACCGGCGGAGGCATGCATTGCGGCCAGCCTGCCGGTCGGAGCATCATCCAGGAAACCGGCCCCTGTGACACCAAAAGCTTCGGTGGCCGGAGCAGGCGGGGCAGGGACGTGGTCATTGGGGTCCGTCGGCGCTTCGGAGGCCGGTACCGCAGGAACCGGCACCCCCGACCGGGCAGCGCGCAGGGCACGGCGGAAGGCCGCCGCATCCTGGAACCGGTCGTCGCGGTTCTTCTGCAGGGCTTTTGCCAGCACACTGTCCAGGGCCGGAGTGACTTCAGGGTTCAGTTTGCTCGCCGGCTCCGCTATTTCCCGGACATGCTGGTAGGCCACCGAAACGGGGCTGTCGCCGACGAACGGCGGTCGGGACGTGAGCATCTCGTACAGCAGGCACGCGGCGGAGTAGAGGTCGCTCCGCGCGTCCACGGCTTCACCGCGGGCCTGTTCAGGAGACAGGTACTGGGCAGTGCCCACCACGGCCTGGGTTTGGGTCATGGTGGCCGAAGAATCGGCAATGGCGCGGGCGATCCCGAAATCCATCACCTTCACCGAGTTGGTGCTTTCGCAGTACATTACATTGGCCGGTTTGATGTCCCGGTGGACGATCCCGGCCTTATGGCTGTATTCGAGCGCCCCCAGGACGCCCATGCAGTAGTCGATGGCCTGGCCAATGGTGACGCGGTGGCCGCGGATCAGTTCGCGGAGGGTCTTTCCCTCCACGAACTCCATCACGATGTAGGGCACCCGGACGTCCTCGGAGCCATCGTGGACGAGGTGTTCGCCTGTGTCGTAGATGGCGACGATGGACGAGTGGTTGAGCGCCGCCACAGCCTGTGCTTCGCGCTTGAACCTTGCCTGGAACTGCGGGTCACGGGCGAGGTCGGGGCGCAGCAGCTTGATGGCCACCGTCCGCCCCAGCCGGGTATCCACGCCGCGGTACACGTCCGCCATGCCACCGCGCCCGATCAGGCCGCCCAGTTCGTAGCGGCCACTCAGGACACGGCGGTTATCCACCGGGAGGCTGTCCTCACGGTGCAACGGGGTGCGCGGTGACTCATTCATGGGATGTCCTGGCGGCTACGGGTTGCAGGTTGGGGGCGTACCCGGCTGCTGGCCGTCCGTGCAGTCGGGCAGGGGTGACTCCAGGGTGGGCGCCGCCACCGACGAGGTGGTGGGCGCCGAGGTTGGAGCCGGAGCTGGGGCCGGAGCAGATGTTGTGGGCTCGGGTTCGGGTGCCACGGCATAGACGACGGTGATTGCAGTGCCCTCCGGCACTGCACCCGTGGGGTTCAGCTCAATGACTCTCCCAGGGGCGTCGTCGGTGCTTTCCTGCGGCACAACGGTTACTGCGAGTCCCAGGGCAGCAAGATCCGCCTGCACCTGCCGGTAGTCCTTGCCCAGGTAAGCGGCCGGTATCACGTTGACCAGTTCCGGCGTGGGTTCTTGCGTCGCCGTGGGCGTCGAGCGGGTCTGCGTGGGAGTAGCTGACGGGGTTGTCCTGGTGGGGGTGGCGCTGCTCGGCGCCGCGCTGCTTGTGGTCACCGCGGACGTGGGGTCCTCTGACGGGAAAAGGATTCCGCGCTGGCTGAGGAAGAACCCCACCAGGGCGAACAGAAGCAGCAGGATCAGGGCGATCAGGGGCCAGGTCCAGGGACTGCGGCCCTTGCGCTGGGGCTCATCGGCGGGCTCGTCGTCGTACGTTGTTTCTTCCGGAACCCACGTGCGCTCCGCAGCGAGGGCGTTGGCCCGGGCCAACGTCCCCTGGGGGGCATCGGCGTCGGCTGCTGCCCCCGCAGCGCCGGCCGCCGCTCCTGCGGCTGCACCCGCCGCACCTGCGCCAAGCACCGGCAAAGCGGAGGTCCGGCTTGGGGAGTCATCCCGCTGTGCGCCGATGACGCCGGTCGGCGCCGTCGCAGTGTCTACCGGAGCCGTGATGGGGCCGGTGTCAGCGTCGAAGAGGAGCATTCCCGGAACGGCTGCGCGCGCTGCGCTGATGTCGCCGTTGCGGATGGCCTCTGCTGCTTCGGCCAGCTTGATGGCGTTCTCCGGCCGGTCCTTGGGGTCCTTGGCCAGCATGGACATCAGGAGGGCGCGCACCGGGGTGGGCAGTGATTCAGGCAGGGGCGGCGGAGCGTCATTGACCTGGGCGAGGGCAATCGCAATCTGGGATTCGCCGGAGAAAGGGCGGTGGCCGGTCAGGCACTCATAGCCGATGACGCCGAGCGCGTAAATGTCGGACGACCCGGTGGCCGTCTGGCCGGTGGCCTGCTCGGGTGCAAGGTACTGTGCGGTGCCCATCACCTGGCCGGTCTGGGTGAGCGGCACCTGGTTGGCGAGCCGGGCAATGCCGAAGTCGGTGACCTTGACCCGTCCGTCAGGGGTAATCAGGAGGTTGCCTGGCTTCACGTCGCGGTGCACCAGGCCCTGCGCGTGCGCAACGGAGAGGGCGCGGGCGGTCTGCGCGATGATGGACAGCGTGCGGTCCGGCGAGAGGACCTGCTCGTGTTCGATGATGCTGCTCAGCGGCTGGCCGGGGACCAGCTCCATGACCAGGTAGGCGGAACCTTCCTCCTCGCCGTAGTCGAAGACGTTGGCGATGCCCACGTGGTTCAGGAGCGCTGTGTGGCGGGCCTCGGCGCGGAAACGCTGGAGGAACCCGGGATCGCCGGTGTACTCCTCTTTCAGCACCTTGATCGCGACGATGCGGCCCAGGACGAGGTCTTTCGCCTTCCACACTTCACCCATGCCACCAATCGCGATCCGCGTGGTCAGCTGGAACCGCCCGCCGAGGGTGATTCCGGTTGTAGGCCTCACTTATTCAACACCGCCTCAAAAATTCTCTTCGCGTTCGGACTGGTTAGCTGTGCTCCGGTGGTGATGTCCACGTCTTCCATGACGATCGTGACACCCACCTGCGGGTTGTTTGCGGGGGCAAAGCCGGTGAACCAGGAGTTGTTCGCTCCATTGCCCAGCTCGGCGGTTCCGGTCTTTCCTGCCACCTGGACGCCGGGAACAGCCGCCCGGTTGGCGATGCCCTCACTGACCGCACTCACCATCCACTCCGTAATCTGGTTGGCGATGTCCGGGGTGGCGGAGGTCCGCAACTGCTTCGGCTGAGGTTCATCAATCACGCGGAGGTCCGGGGAGCGCAGGGTCTTGATAAGGGTGGGCTGCATCTGGACGCCGTCGTTCGCGATTGCGGCGGTCATCAGTGCCACCTGCAACGGCGTAGCCCTGACGTCCTTCTGCCCGATGACGGACTGCGCCAGGCCGGGGCCGTCGAGGTCGTCAGGGAAGGTGTTTTCGCTGGCGTAGTCCAGCTTGAGCTGGTCGCCCATGTCCTGGCCGAACCCGAACTTCGCAGCCTGTTCGGCGATGGCGTCACGGCCAAGGTCCAAGGCGATACTCGCGAAGGGGGTGTTGCAGGACTGCTGGAGCGCGAAGGCGAAACTGGCTGTGTCCCGGGTGTAGCAGTTGCCGCCCGCGTAGTTGGGCAGGCGGTACTGGATGCCTTCGAAGGGCAGCTCCGCAGGGTTGGGGAGCTCGCTGTCCTTGTTGTACTTCCCGGATGCCAGGGCCGCTGCGGTATCCACCAGCTTGAACACTGAGCCAGGGGCCAGCAGCTCCCCGGTGGGTCCGCTGACGTTCGGGTTCAGGTTGATCCCGGGCACCTTGATCAGTTCGTTCATGCTGGCATCGGCCGCGGCGAGGTCCTGGGTGGCCACCAGGTTCGGATCATAGGACGGCTTGGACACCATGGCCAGGATGGCTCCGGTCTTGGGGTTGGTGACCACAATGGAGCCACGCTGCCCGTCCGGGATCAGGCTGTAGGCCAGCTGCTGGATTTCGGGGTCGATGGTGAGTTCCACCGAGGCGCCCTTGGGCTGGTTTCCGAGGAACAGCTGCCCCACCCGGTCAAGGAACAGTTGGTCCGAGTTGCCGGCTAGTTCCGCTCCCATGGACTGCTCCAGGCCGGTGGCGCCGAAGTTCTGCGAGAAGTACCCCGTGATCCCTGCGTAGGCCTCCGGCTGCGGGTACGTACGCTGGAAGGCGCAGGTCTCCGAGCCGGTTTCCACGGATTCCGCCACGGGCGATCCACCCACAATGACGGCGCCACGGTCGTTGCAGAAGCTCTGCAGGACGGCGCGCTGGTTCCAGGGGTTGGCTTTTAGTTCATCGGCCCCGATCACCTGGACGTAGCTGATGGCTCCGAAGATGAGTGCGAACATGGCGATGGCCGCCACCCATGAATGCCGTATTGCCTGGTTCACAGGTGCTTCACCGCCTCGGTAGGAGTATCAATGCCTGGTGCTTCCGATCCCTTGCCCGGCGGCAAGGGAGTGGTGTCCACGGGGCCGCGCGCGGTATGCGAAATCATCAGGAGCAGCCCAACAATGATCCAGTTGGCCAGCAGGGACGAGCCGCCGGCCGCCAGGAAAGGTGTGGTGAGGCCCGTCAGCGGGATCAGGCGGGTTACGCCGCCGATCACCACGAAGCACTGCAGCGCCACGGCGAAGGACAACCCGCAGGCAAGGAGCTTTCCGAACGCGTCGCGGGTGCCCAGGGCAGCCCGGAAACCGCGCGTGAACAGCAGCAGATACATCAGGACGACGGCAAACAGGCCAATAAGCCCCAGCTCCTCGCCCAGGGAAGCAATGATCATGTCGCTGTTCGCGAAGGGAACCAGGTCGGGGCGCCCCTGCCCCAGTCCGGTGCCCACCAGGCCGCCATTGGCCATGCCGAAGAGTCCCTGGATGATTTGCCGGCTTCCGCCGGGAAACCGGTCGTAGACCTCGGGCGTGAAGGCATTGAGCCAGCCGTCGATGCGTAGCTGTACGTGGGAGAACACCTGGGCGGCCACGAACCCGCCGCCGGCGATGAGGGCCAGGCCTATGACCACCCAGCTGATCCGGCTCGTGGCCACGTAGATCATCACGATGAACAGGCCGAAGAAGAGGATGGAGGAGCCCAGGTCCCGCTGGAAGATGAGCACACCGATGCTGACCAGCCACGCGGTGATCATGGGGCCCATGTCCTTGAACCGCGGGAACTGCAGCGGCCCGACCTTCCGGCCTGCCAGCAGTATCAGGTCCCGGTTGGAGGAAAGATAACCAGCGAAGAATATAGCCAGGGTGATCTTGGCGACCTCGCCGGGCTGGAACGTCATGGGGCCAAGGCGGATCCAGACCCGCGCGCCGAGGATTTCGCCGGCGGTGATGCCCGGAACAAGCGGCAGGATCAGGAGGAGTGCGCTGGCGGCCAGCGAAATGAAGGTGAACCGGCGGAGGATCCGGTGGTCCTTGAGGAACCAGATGACCCCGATGGCCACGGCCATGGCGATCAGTGTCCAGCGCAGCTGGTTGTTGCCGGTGTCGTCACCGGGGGCGTCAAGCCGGTGGATCATGGCAAGCCCTAGCCCGTTCAGTGCGACTACCAACGGAAGTATTACTGGATCGGCATATTTTGCCCGAAAGCGAAGGACGCCGTGAAAGACCAGGGCAGCCACGGCCAGGAGGCCGGACTGGAACCAGAAGTCTGAATCAAACGCGTTTTCCCGGTCGATGCCCACCAGCATGCTGGCGCCGATGCCAACGGCGAGGGCCAGCAGGAGCAGGGCGAGTTCAACGTTGCGGCGGGGTTTGGGCATGGTGCTGAGCTGGCTCATTGGACCGCCTCACAGGTGACGGAGGGGCTGGGGGACGGGGACGGACCCGCCGGGGCAGGAGCAGCATCCGGGGCCGGTGCAGCAACTGCGGAGTCCGTGGGCGCCGGGGCCGGGGTGGATGCTGCCGGGGACGGAGAAGGCGTAGGGCAATCCTGTTCGGGAGACGTGGTCCCGGTGAGCTCTAGGTTCTTCACGATGCGCTGGGCGTCGTACAAGTCGTTGGCAGGAACGGTCTGGCGGACCCGCTGCTGTGAAAAGGGCGGCAGGGAATCCATCCGGATCTCCGTGACGGTCTCCAGGCTGGACAGTCCGATGGGTCCAAGGCGTTGCGAAACTCCGTTGAAGATAGCCACCCGCGAATCGTGTTCGCCCACGTAATACCGGGTCTGCGTCCACGCATAGCCCAGCCAGAGACCCGCCGTCAGTGCCACCAGCACCGAAGCAGCGATGGCCCAAGTGACCCACCGGCGCGGCTTAAGCGGGACGAGGTTGTCCTCAGCGTCATTGGCGGGCTGTTCGGCCCTGTGGGTCAAGAGGGTCGCTGCCCGGCGCGCCACAGTGCGCCCCGCGATGGTGGGGATGGAGCCGGACTCTGCGGCCGCCGCGGCAGCACCCACAAGTTCGTGCGGCCGTGACGCCAGCTCCTCCCGGAGGACTTCCGCTGACAGGTGCTCGCCCAGGTGCGGATCGGTGGCGCCCGCCTGCGCGGACGGAGTGCCGTCGGCGTCCTGGGAGGAACCTTCCGCGTTCTTCGCTTCCTTGGAATCAGGGTCCGCGTCATCCCCGGCGGCGGTGTTCCTGTCCTCCGGCGGTGAGTTTTTCCGGGCTGCCGCGGCAGCGGCCAAGGCGGCACCCGTGGAAGGTATGACTTCGACGGCGGCTGTACTGACGTCGTCGGGCGTTTCTTCGACGATTTCCACCATGATCACCGTGACGTTGTCCGGGGAACCGGCTTCGAGGGTCAGGTCCACCAGGGTTTCCACGCACTCGCGAAGGTTTTTGGTCTCCCGTACCGTCCGCTCAACGGCGTGGCCGGCAACGTAGTTGAGCCCGTCGGAGCAGAGCAGCCAGCGGTCGCCCGGCCGAACGTCCAGGGTGTCGAGATCAAGTTCGGGACTGGCATCGACATCGCCCAGGACCCGCATCAGGACGTTCTTGTGCGGGTGGGTCTCGGCTTCCTCCGGGCGGAGCCTGCCTTCGTCGATGAGCCGCTGGACGAACGTGTGGTCCACGCTCACCTGCTTGAACTCGCCGTCGCGCAGGCGGTAGGCCCGGGAATCGCCGATGTGAGCGAAGTGCAGCTTTCCCTCAGCCAGCAGGAGTGCCGTGACCGTGGTGCCCATTCCAGCGAGCTTGGGGTTCTGGTGCACCAGTTCGGACAGCAGGGAATTCGCGGTCTGGATTTCATCGGCAAGGACCGTGCCGGCATCACCGTGGTAGCCGCCGCGGTCCAGGTGGATCATGTCCAGGACTGTGGCGGCGGAGGCAACATCGCCGCCTGCATGGCCGCCCATTCCGTCCGCGACGACGGCGAGGTGCCGGCCCGCGTAGGCGGAATCGTCATTCTTGGAGCGGATGCGGCCGACGTCGGAGCGCGCGGCGAAGCGCATGATGAGGGGCCGCTGCGGGGGCTGGTGCCCGTTTGCGGGGGATTGCGTGGCGGCCACGGCTATGGCCTCAATTCGATGACCGTCTTGCCGATTCTCACGGGTACCCCTGGCTCAACCGGCAGGGCACGGGTGAGTTGCTGGTCCGCCAGGTACGTTCCGTTTGTTGATCCGAGATCCTCGATGAACCAGCGGCTGCCTTGGGGGAACAGCCGTGCGTGGCGGCCGGAGGCGTAGTCGTCCTCCAGGACCAGCGTTGCCTCCTGGGCCCGTCCCAGGAGGATGGGACTGGCGGCAAGCGGAAGGGTGGTTCCCTTGAGCGGTCCCTCGATGACAACCAGCTGGTGGGCCTGCTGCTTCACCGGCTGCGGAGCGGCTTCCGCCAGGCCCGGGTTCTTGCGGACCTGGCGTTGGGTTGGAGCGCCGGACGCTGCCTTGCGCCCCACCATGAGGTCCCTCCGCATCGCCGACACGATGCTGAAAATCAGCACCCAGAGGAGCAGGAGGAAGCCAAAGCGCAGGGCCGTGATGGTCAGGTCGCTCATGCGCGGCCACCAGGGCCGGCAGGCAGAAGGCGGAAGATGATTTTTGTCCGTCCCATAGTGATGGTGGAGCCGTCAGTGAGCTCGGTGCTCCCTGACACCTTCTGCCCGTTGACGTAGCTGCCGTTGGTGGAACCCATGTCCACTGCGCTTGTCACTCCGTTGGCCGTGCGGATTTCCAGGTGGCGGCGCGAAACACCGGTGTCCTCGACATGGATGTCGGCATCGGAAGACCTGCCCAGCACGATGGACGGCGCATTGAGGGAGTAGCGCTGCCCGTCGATGTCCAGGACGGGCTGGAGCCGGACCGGCTGGCGGCTGGGGGCTGCCGGCACGTTGGAGCGTGCGGGGGCACCCGCCGGGGAACCCTGGGACTTCTCCGTGGAGGAGAGGATTTCGAAGTCGCCGGCGCGCAGCTCCGTGTCCCGGCGGAAGGAAATCCGCACCGAACCCTGAAGCGTGTAGCCCTGGCTGCGGACGTGGTTGATCACCACATCGCACAGTTCTTCGGCCAGCGGGGTGCCCCATTCCTGGGCCCTCTTGAAGTCGTCTTCACTGAGCTGGACGTCGAAGACGTTGGGCGCCAGTGTGCGGCCGGCCGACACCGTCAGGGCCTTGTGGTCCACCTCGCGGCGCAGCCTGCTGGCGATTTCCACAGGCTCAACCTGGGCGCGGGAGCCGGTGGAGAAGACGCCCCGGACAGCCTTTTCAATGCCGCGTTCAACTTTGTCCAGCAGACCCATGATTCTTCTCCTTTCCCCCCGGCTGCGGGGCAGTTTGCGTTCCGGAACTTCACCCGCCGTGCAGTTCACAACTCAGGAGCGTGCGCGCGTGCGGCAGCCGCTCCTACATCCGATACTACTGGGCAGGCATGTGAATGACCTTAATCAACAACGGCCCGCCGCCTGCAAAAGTTCACTCTAATGCCGCAGCCGGGCCCGATCCGGCGCCGGTTCCGCCCCTGGACGGGGGCCCGAATTTACGGGCTTCGCCGGGGCCGGGCAGCCGCCTGGAAGCTCAATTGGTAATTTCCGTCCACTGTCCGTTATGCTTGATCTCGCTGCTTTTGCAAGGTTGCGGATCCGGGAAACCGGCCGTGGCTGGGTGAAAGAAGTTGCGCGCGAGTGGCGGAACGGCAGACGCGCTGGCTTCAGGTGCCAGTATCCGAAAGGGTGTGGGGGTTCAAATCCCCCCTCGCGCACGCAAACAAGAAGAGCCCCGGTCTTAGGACCGGGGCTCTTCTGCGTTCGGCGACCTGCGTAGAGCCGATTTCACCGCTGACTGGACTTTTCACCCCGGGGTTCCCGGGTGTTAAGTCCAAACCCGGGTGCCTCAAAGTCTGGTCCGACGACGGGCGCCGGGTTGGTGCCACGGGGCGGCGATATTCCCCGACCGTCAGGGACGCGCCGAAGCCTTGAACCGGCGTCGTGAATTCGCCAGGTGGCTGCGCATGGCAGCCGCGGCAGCGGCCTCATCCCCGTCCGCGATGGCCTCCGCGATGGACCGGTGTTCCTGCACCACCTGGTCAAAGTGGTCCCGGGCATAGTGTTCGACGCCGGTCATCAGCCGGGTGCGCGGCATCGCGATCATCGTCTGGCCCAGCGCCGCGAGGCAGTCGGAGTAATAGGGGTTGCCGGAAGCGGCGGCTACTGCCCGGTGGAACTCAAAGTCCGACTTCATGGCGTGTGCCGGGTGCCCCGCGCTGGCGGCGAACTCCGCCAGCGTTGCGGTGACGGCCCGCAGTTGCCGCTCCGTATGGTTGCGCGCTGCCAGCGCCGCGGCCTCGGCTTCCACCCCCATCCGGAACTCCAGCAGGTGCAGGCGGTCCTCCATGGTGGCCACCGGACGCGCCCCCGGAGCGGGGGAGGGTCCGTCCGACGGCGGGATGAGGGCAAAGCTTCCACGCCCCCGTTCGGTTTCCACAAGTCCCTCGGCCTGCAGCCGGGTCAGCGCGGCACGCACTACCGTACGGCTGACGCCAAAGTCGCTGATCAGGGTGTTTTCGCTGGGGAGCTTCTCGCCCGGCTGGATAACGCCGTCGACGATGCGGGTGCGAAGGTCAGCGGCGAGGTCCGCGGTGAGGTTCCGGCTCATGGCAACTAGGTTACGCGCCGAACTCCACTGAATCGGTGGTCCAGGCGCGCGCCTGGTCGCTCAGCGTGATGCCCAGGCCGGGGCGGTCCGGGACGATCATCCGGCCGTTCTTGGTTTCGAGGCGTTCGTTGAACAGCGGATCGAGCCAGTCGAAGTGCTCCACCCACGGCTCGCGCGGGTAGGCGGCGGCCAGGTGCAGGTGGATTTCCATGGCGAAGTGCGGGGCCAGGCCCAGGCCGCGCTCATCCGCCAGGGCGGCGAGGCGCAGGAACTGCGTAATGCCGCCCACCCGCGGCGCATCCGGCTGGATGATGTCGCAGCTGTTTGCGCTGATGAGGCCTTTGTGTTCGGCCACGGAGGCGAGCATTTCTCCGGTGGCGATGGGAGTGTCCAGGACCTGCGCCAGGTGCGCGTGGCCCTCGAAGTCGTAGGCGTCCAGGGGCTCTTCGATCCAGATGAGGTTGAACTCCTCGAGCTGGCGGCCCATCCGCAGGGCAGTTGCCCGGTCCCACTGCTGGTTGGCGTCCACCATCAGCGGAACGTCCCAGCCAATGTGCTCGCGGATCCCGGCGACGCGGCGGAGATCCTCCTTGCTGTCCGGAAGGCCGACCTTGATCTTGATGCCGCCGATGCCTTCCCCGAGCGACTGCGTGGCACGGGCCTTTACTTCCGCGAGGCTGGCGTTGAGGAAGCCGCCCGAGGTGTTGTAGGTCTGCACGGAGTCGCGGTAAGAGCCCAGGAACTTGGCCAGGGGCAGGCCGGCCCGCTTGGCTTTGAGGTCGTAGAGGGCAATGTCGATCGCCGCCAGGGCCTGCGTGGCCACCCCCGAGCGGCCCACGGACGCTCCGGCCCACAGCAGTTTGGTATAGATCTTCGCAATGTCGTTGGGGTCCTCGCCGATGATGCCGCCGGCGACCTCCTTGGCGTGTGCGTACTGCGCCGGACCGCCAGCGCGCTTGGAGTAGCTGAAGCCGATGCCGGTATGCCCCAGCTCCGTGGTGATCTCGGCGAAGAGAAAGATGACCTCGGTCATGGGCTTCTGCCGGCCCGTGAAGACCTTCGCGTCGCTGATGGGAACAACGAGGGGCAGGTGGGCGGTGGACAGCTTGACGTGCCGGATCAGATCGACGGTACTCACGGGTTCTCCTTCAGGCGGGACCGGGCTCCTTCGCCCGCCCTCTTAGGATATAAGTAGAGTACTTGTAATACAAGTACTCTACTGCTTCGTGTGATAGGCCACTCCCGGTACAGGGCAGGAATAGCGGCGGGCCGGGACGCTGTTGACGCAGGAATGAAGGCGATTACTTACAGCGAATATGGCAGCCCTGACGTTCTTGAGCTCACCGAGCAACCCACGCCGAAAGTTGGGCCTGGAATGGTCCTGGTCAAGGTGAAGGCGGCGTCGGTCAACCCGGTCGACTGGAAAATCATGGCAGGCTACCTGGATGCGGCGATGGACCTGCAGTTCCCGGCGATCCCGGGGTGGGATGTGGCCGGCGTGGTGGAATCCGTGGGAATTGATTCCCGGCAGTTCAAGCCCGGAGACGAAGTGATCTCCTATGGACGCAAAGACTATGTCCACGGCGGCAGCTTTGCTGAATACATTGCCCTCCCGGAGAGGCTCCTGGCCCGGAAGCCGGCATCCCTTGAATGGAGCGAGTCGGCAGGGCTTCCCCTGGCGGGCTTGACCGCCTACCAGGTCCTGAACCGCCTGGGCCTCACGTCCGGCGAGACCGTCCTGATCCACGGCGGAGCCGGCGGCGTGGGATCGTTGGGCGTCCAGATTGCCGTGGCCATGGGCGCCGACGTCATTGCGACGGCGTCGGAAAAGAACCACGATTTCCTCCGCTCCCTGGGCGCGCATCCCATCACCTATGGTGAGGGCCTTGCCGGCCGGGTCAGGTCGCTCCGTCCGGGCGGGGTGGAGGTGGTTGCCGATTTTGTCGGGGGGAACCTTGAGGCAACCCTGGCGGTCCTTGCAGAAGGCGGCAGGCATGCCTCCATCGCCGACAGTGACGTTGAGGAACATGGCGGCACCTGGATGTGGGTAAGCCCTGTGGGCGCGCAGCTGCAGGAGCTTGCCGACATGGTGGACGACAGGAAGATGCGGGTGGAGGTTGCCAAGGTGTTCCCCTTGGCCCACGCGGCGGAGGCATTCCGGCTCAACATGGAGGGGCATACCCGCGGCAAGATTGTTGTGGCAGTGGGCCAGTCCGCCTGATGCCCGGGGTGGACGCTACTTCCTGATTGCCCCGAATCCCGCAATCAGGGCCTCGAGTCCCCGGTGGAACGCGGTGTCGGCCGGGCGGCCCCGTTCCTGCCCGGCCGGTGCGTCCTGGCGCGACGCCGAACTCCGTACGGCAGCCGTGAAGTAAGGGGTGGACTCCGCCATGGATCCGGATTCGAAGATGTCCTCCGGTGCCGTGACGTCGTAAGCGGAGCCAAAGATGAAGGACTCCAGCGCCACGACGGCGGGAATTATGTGCTCCTGCGGGAACCCGGCGTCGGCGAAGCCCTTGCTTACGGTCTCATACATGGCCAGGGTCTGGGGCGCATCGGTGACGGGCAGGACGGCGATCACGGGAATCAGTGGGGTGTGGGCGGCAAAGACGTCCCGGTAGCTCCAGGCCCAGGTGCGGACCGCGTCCTCCCAGGCTCCGGAGCCGAATCCTGAGACGTCCACCAGGGACATCAGGTGGTCCTCCACCAGAAGCAGGACGTCCTGCTTGGATGCCACGTGGTTGTAGAGGGCAGACGGCGCCACGTCCAATTCCTTGGCCAGCGCGGCCATGGTGAGACCGTCATACCCCTTGCGGTTGATCAACTCCAGTGCCGCCGCGGTAATACCAGCCTTGTCCAGGACGGCGGCTGCCGGCCTGCCGGCCTTTCGCCTCTGGGTTCCGGCACTCCCCGAGGGGCGCCCCTGAGTGGCTGATACTGCCGGCATGCCTGCCCTTTCGTTGGTGGTCTCCAGCATTATTCCACCGGGCCCTTCCCGTCCATGCCAGGACCGGCTATAGTTCTAATAAATGAATGCCGTTCATTTAGTGGTTCCCGTCACCAGACAGGACCAAAGAAAGGACATCATGCTGAACCTTAACCGCGACGTCGTGGTAGTTGGAGCCGGGCCGTCCGGACTCACCGCAGCCCGGGAACTCAAGAAGGCAGGCCTGTCCGTCGCCGTGCTCGAGGCCCGGGACCGCGTGGGCGGCCGCACCTGGACCGGCACGGTTGACGGCGCAATGCTGGAGATCGGCGGCCAGTGGGTCTCGCCGGACCAGACTGTGCTCCTGGAGCTCCTGGACGAGCTTGGCCTTCAGACCTACCCCCGGTACCGCGAGGGCGAGTCGATGTACATCGGCGCCGACGGAGTGCCCGTGCGCTATACCGGCGATTCGTTCCCCGTGGACCGGGACACGCAGGCCGAGATGGACAAACTGACCGCACTGCTGGACGGGCTTGCGGCGGAAATAGGTGCCACCGAGCCATGGGCACACCCGAAAGCGCGCGAGCTGGACACTACCTCCTTCCACCACTGGCTCCGGCAGCACTCGTCCAACGAGGAAGCGTGCAACAACATCGGCCTCTTCATCGCCGGCGGCATGCTCACCAAACCGGCACACGCCTTCTCCGCCCTGCAGGCCGTGCTGATGGCGGCGTCGGCGGGGTCCTTTAGCCACCTCACGGATGAGGACTTCATCCTGGACCGGCGCGTGGTGGGCGGAATGCAGCAGGTCTCCCTGCTGCTCGCGCAGGAGCTGGGGGACGACGTCGTCCTTAATTCCCCGGTGCGCACCATCAACTGGGAGCCGGACACCGAAGGGCACCGCGTCACCGTGGTCTCTGACGGGGCAACCGTCAACGCGCGGTACGTGATTATGGCCGTGCCGCCCAACCTGTACTCGCGCGTCTCCTTTAATCCGCCACTGCCGCGCCGCCAGCACCAGATGCACCAGCACCAGTCGCTGGGCCTGGTCATCAAGGTCCACGCCGTCTACAGCCGCCCGTTCTGGCGGAACTCCGGCCTGTCCGGCACTTGCTTCGGCGCCGGATCCCTGGTCCAGGAGGTGTACGACAACACCAACTTCGGCGACGCCAGGGGCACCCTGGTGGGATTTGTCTCGGATGAAAAGGCCGACGCCGTCTTCGAGCTGGGTGCCGAAGAGCGCAAGCGCGCCATCCTGGAGTCCATTGCCGGGTTCCTTGGCGCTGAGGCGCTGGAACCGGAGGTCTATTACGAATCGGACTGGGGCTCCGAGGAGTGGACCCGCGGCGCCTACGCCTCCAGTTACGACCTCGGCGGCCTGCACCGCTACGGCAAGGACCAGCATGCCCCGGTGGGGCCCATCTACTGGTCCTCCTCGGACCTCGCCGCGGAAGGCTACCAGCATGTTGACGGAGCCATCCGGATGGGCCGGCACACCGCGGCCCGGATCCTCGAAGTAGCCCGCGTGGCCGTCCCGGCCGGAGCCTGACCCCCGGTTTCAGCGCAGGGCGGACAGGCCCTTCCGGGCTGGAAAATAAGCATGCTTACCAATAGGCTGGGCCAGAGGGGAGTTCCCCCGCACGCAGACGAACGAGGTGAGATATGACTGACACTGAGAGCATCAGCAAGGTTACGGACATCATCAACGATTCCCGCATCGGAATGTTGACCACCATCAACGAAGAAGGCGCCCTCGTGAGCCGGCCGCTGGCTGTCCAGGATGTAAAGGACGACGGCGACATGTGGTTCTTCACGGGCCTTGGCACCTCGCAGGTGGCCCATGTCCGGGCGGACCCCCGCGTCAACGTCTCCTTTGGCAAGAACACCGAGTGGGTTTCAGTTGCGGGCACGGCCGAGGTTGTCACGGACCGGGAGAAGATCCGTGAAATGTGGAACCAGGCTGTCGAAGCATGGTTCCCGGACGGACCGGACACCCCTGAGGTGTGCCTGCTCCGCATCGACTCCGATTCGGCGGAATACTGGACCAGCCCCGGCGGCACCGCTGCCACGGTGCTCCAGTGGGTCAAGTCCAAGGTCACCAACAGCCGGATGAGCGTCGGCGAGAGCGGCACGGTGGACCTGTAGGGTCTGCCGGCCGGATGGAATTGCAGGGACGGGGCGGCTGAGGCCGCCCCGTCCCTGGCGTTTGTGCTGTTATCCGGGCTCCACCGCTGAGAGGGCGGCCAGGACCTCCGGCAGCAGCAGGCTGTTCCGGCCCCAGACGGGATCGAAGACCTCCACATACCAGGAGTCGGCGAGCAGCAGCGCCAGGGAATCGTTGGTTTCCTCCGCCCAGTCGCGGATCTGTTCCTCGTCCACCGGATTCTCGCTGGAGCCCAGCACCGTGGTGACTTCAGTTCCTGCCAGCGTCACCGGGATGGCGGCGCTGCTGGCCTCGCCGGGGGCATGCGCCACGGTAACCAGCTCCGTGCGGGCGGACAGGCCGATAAGGGCTGAGGCGGCGGCGGCGGAGCAAAACCCCGTCACGTACTGCCGCTGCGCCGCCGGGCCCAGGCGGAGGCCGGGCTGGGACTCCTTGGTGAAGAGTCCAAGACGGTTCAACTCCGCGAGGGAGGCCGCGATTGGACGGGTTTCGCCGTCAAAGCCGGGGGCGAACGTTCCTGGCTGGTATTGGCTTGCCCCTTCCAGCCAGCGGGCGGTCAGTTCTCCGGCCGCAGCCAGGGTGGTGGCCTGCCGCCAGACGCCACGGTCCTCAAGCCTTCGGCCGAACTGGTCATGGGTTGGCAACTCCTGGGGATCCATCATTGGATGCTATCGCCGCAGGGTTCCCTGTTCCACGGCACGCGACACAGCGGGTAACGTCTAGGCCTGCTCCGCGGGGACGCCTGCTGCCCGCTCGGCAGCGGCAAGGGTGGCACCCAGGCTGGTGACGGCGTCGGGATATCCCTGGTGGGGCGCGCCACGCAGCTCGTCAGCCTGCCGCATGGCCTTGATGAGGGCTGAGGTTTCGGGGGTCCGGACGTCCGTCAGCGCCGGATAATCAATGGAGCAGGCCGGATCCAGCTCATAGCGCCGCCACCGGGCAATCAGTTCGTCATGCCGGGCCTGGGCAGCGAGATGGGCGGACTCCAGCGCCCGGTAGTCATTGCGCGCCGTACGCCGCGCAAGGTACTTCGGCGTCCAGAGGTAGGCGGCCACGCCGGCGGCAATGCCCGCGCCACCCAGGAACAGTCCCGTCCACGGCGAGATCAAGGTGGGGATGAGCAGGGCGGGAACAGCAACGGCTGACCCAAGGAACAGGTCCCAGAACAGCTGGTCCGAACGCTCAGTTGGGCCGCTTCCGCCGGCAAGCGCGCGCCGCCGGACCACAAAGATGGTGGCCGCAACACTGGCAACCAGCACCGGGCCGCAGAGCAGCAGGGCCCAGGCTCCCTGGACCAGTCCCTCGAAGAATCCTTCCCCCATGGCGGACACCTGACTTCCAGCGCATGCCCGGGCCGCGGAATCCCGGGCTGGTTATTCCATTCCACCCCGTTACTGAAGGTGGGTCAATGGTGCGGGCACACCAGGCCGGAACGGGCACCTTCCCGGAGGGCGGAACGCCACGTACCGTGGGTCCATGAGACTCAAAATGTGCAGCATCCACGTCAAGGACCCCGCCGCCGCCCACGCCTTCTACACGGGAACCCTCGGCTTCGAGACGCTGATGGCCATGCCCGAGCACAACCTGTACATCATTAAGGACCCCGGCTCGGATGCGGGTTCGGTAGGGCTGCTTCTGGAGCCCAGCGACAACCCGATCGGCGCCGCGTACATGAACGCCGTGCACGACGCCGGCCTTCCTGCCATCGTCTTTGGCGTGCCGGATGTGCGGGCGGAGTATGAGCGGCTGCTGGCGGCGGGGGTCAGCTTCAAGGGCGAGCCCGCTGAGGATCCTTCCGGGATCAGCGCGGTGTTCGACGACGGCTGCGGCAACTACATCCAGCTGCACCAGGACTGAGGGTCCCGGGCGGGTCTACTCGGCCTTGGCGCGGGCCTTCTTGGCGTCCTTCTTGGCGGATTCTTCCTTGACGCGCTGGGCCTCGGCCCGGACGGCGGCATGCGTGGCCCGCTCGGTGACCAGCCACTGCGGGGGAGCCTGCAGCAGCGCGGTGATCTCCGCCGTCGTCAGCGCTTCCTCAACGCCGCCGCGCGCCAGGCCGCTGATGGAAACGTTCAACTTCTGGGCCACCACCGGGCGGGGGTGCGGGCCGTTGCGGCGGAGCTCGGCAAGCCACTCAGGCGGGTTGGCCTGCAGTTCGGCGAACTCGGCGCGGGTGATGGTTGAATCCTGGAACTCCTGGGGCGTGGCGGGCAGGTAGATGCCAAGTTTCTTGGCAACAGTGGCCGGCTTCATGGACTGGGAGTTTGCAGAGGTCATGCTTCAAGGGTATCCGGGCGGACGGTACTGTGAAGACGTGCCCTCCCACGACATCCCCCAGACAACCGGTCCCGGTGACCAGGACCAGCCTGCCGGGCAGGCGGAAGACGCCGTTCCCCGCATGCTCCGCATCGCCTATGTGGCCGGCGTAACCCCGGGCAAATGGATCCGGCGGTGGGAAGAGCGGATGCCGGACGTTCCGCTGCGGGCCTTTATGTCCGACGACGGCGCGCAGGTTGCGGTGCTCCGCGAAGGTTCCGCGGACCTCAGCTTCGTCCGGCTCCCCGTGGAGCGCGAAGGCCTCAGCGTCATTCCGCTGTACGAGGAGCAGCCGGTGGTGGTGGCGCCCAAGGGACATGAGATTTCCGTGTTCGAGGAGGTGGCCCTGGCCGACCTCGAACAGGAATCCTTCCTCGACGTGGCTGCACTCGGAGGCCCGGAGCCCGCGCTGCAGGTGGTGGCCACGGGCGCCGGGCTGGCCATCCTCCCCATGTCCGTTGCCCGGCACTTCAACGTCAAAGACACGGTGGCGCGGCGGCTCACCGGTGCTCCGGCCACGGAAATCGCCGTGGCGTGGGCTTCGGATTCAACTGATGAAGTGATCGAGGAGTTCATCGGGATCGTCCGCGGACGGACTGCCCAAAGCTCCCGCCAGCCTTCGGCCCAGCCGGTGAAAACCAAGAAAGAGCCCAAACCGGACCGCCGGGGTACCGGAGCCAAGAAGGCGCCCAAGGTGGCCCAGCGGTACGCGCCGAACCCGGACAAGGGGCGGGGCAAGGGCTCGCGGAAGAAGGGCAAGCGGTAGCCTGTTTGGCCCCCAGCTGCTTAGTGCCGGATGCATAGCGAAGGCGAAGGCCGGGGTCTGCGGTACAAGCAGGATTAACAGCGATAACGGCAACAGGCCGGCTCCAAGGGGAGCCGGCCTGTTGCTGTCTAGATATTCCTAGATAGTCCTAGGTGTTTTTGACGTTGCTTGCGGCGTCGGTGGTGCGGTCTTTGACGTCTGTGGCGGCGTGTTGGCCTTCGGCTTTGACGTTTTGGGCGGCGTCGGTGGCGGTGGCCTTGACGTTTTCCATGGCTTCCTGGGCGGGTTCCTTGAGGTCCTGGACCAGGTCCTTGGCGGCGTCGGTGACCTGGGTGGCCAGGGGCTGGGCGGCGGTTTTGAGCTGGTCCGCGGCTTCCCGTTCCTTTTGGCTGGCCGGGATCAGGGAGGAGATCAGCATTCCGGCGCCGAACGCGATCAGGCCCGCGGCCAGGGGGTTGCCCTGGGTTTTGGCTTTGACCTGGTCCGGTGCGTTGGAGATCGCTGTTCCGGCATCGCCGAGTTTGGCCGCGGCGGTGTCTTTGGCCCCGTGCAGGGTGTCTCCGGTGGAGTGCAGTGCGTTGCCGGTGTGTCCGGCGCCGCTGTGCATGGTGTCCTGAACACGGGTAGTGGTGTGGTCTGCTGCGCCCATGATTTTCTCCTTGACCCCGCTGACTGTGTCTTTAAGCTTGTCGGTCTGGCGGTGGACGATGTTTGAGGGGGTGACTTTGTCGGCCACGGCGTCAACGTTGGTGCCCAGGCGTGCGCGGGTGGCTTCTATGTCTGAACGGATTGCGTCCGGGTTATCGCTCATCGGTTTACCTCACCTGGTTTTAGGGTTGGGGGTATTTCGGACAGGGTTTCGCTGGTCTGGGGCAGGCCCTTGACCTGTTTGAGTTCCTTGCGGCCGATCGAGGCCAGGACCGCGGCGATGATGCCCCAGATCACGGCGACGATCAGGGCGGCCCAGCCCAGTGGCATCAGGGCGCCCAGGGCGAACATCAGGCCCAGGGACAGGAAGATCAGGACGAAGTGTCCTGCCACGCCTGCCCCGGCGAGCATGCCCGCGCCCTTGCCCGCCTTGGTGGCGGACTGTTTGGCCTCGGCCTTGGCCAGCTCGACTTCCTGGCGCATGAGCGTGGACAGGTCACGGGTCACGTCCCCGAGCAGCTCACCCAGCGAGGCGTTATCCGCCTTCTGGTGCGCCTCACTCGGAGCGGGTTCCGGAATCGAACTACTCACAGCTGACGTCCTTCCGATGAGCGGTAACCGCCGTCGGTGCTGCGGTAGGAGCCGTCCTCGTCCCGGTAGGGGTCATCCTCGAACCGGAGGGGAGTGTCCTCAGCCGTGCCGGAGGGCAGGGAAGTGGTGGATACCGGAGCGCCGGCGCCTACAACAGGCTCGCTGTAGAGGTCGTCATTTCCGGCTGCATACACGGTCTCCTGGCGGAGGGGTGCAACCGGCTGGGGCTGCACGGACCGCTGCGACGGCGAACCATATGCGGCGCCGCGGGAATCCGGCGCGCCTGCGGTCAGCCCGCGGGTGAGCCGGCCGGCCAGGACGCCGGCGCCCGCTGCAAGCAGGAGGAAGGTGCCGGGGTTGTTGCGGGCAAACCTCTGGACTTCGCCGAGAATGTCGCCCGGCTGCTTGTTCTCCAGCCAGGAGGCCACGGTGTCGGTGGTGCCGGCGGCCTGGCGGATCAGGTCGCTGGCCATGCCCTGTTGATCCGGCGCATCGGCCATGCTGTGCAGCTGGCTGGAGATGGTGCGGATGCCTTCGGCGGCCTTCTGCTGCTGGGTTCCAGCCTGGCTTGTCAGGCCCGACTTTGCCTGGTGCAGCAGATCCTGCGCACTGGACTTCGCCTCGAACGCCACATGCGCGGCTTCTTCCTTGGCGGTCTGTGCAACGTTTTGGGCTGACGTTGCGGCCTGGCCGGCAACGTTCGACGCCTCTTCCTTTGCCGCCTGGCTCTTGGAGGTGCCGGCAGAACCCTGAACGGGGGCGGTGCCAAAGTTTTCATCGGCTCCTGCTGCGTTCACACCGTAAGGATCGGTGGTTGCAGTGCCGGGGGTCTGGGGCCATTGGTTCTCTGTCATCGGGCTCTCTTTCCTGAAGGGTCAGCTGGCGATCAAGAACCAGCAATGCTGGCTAGTAGTAAGCATGGTTACTAATTAGATACTAAGCACACTTTCCTTTTGAAGCGCAAGAGGGCCGCCTAATAAAGGCTCTCAGGAACGGCTCTGGGCCTGGGCGGATAGTAAGCCTACTTGCGAATTGGATGCTAAGCATGCTTATTGTAGAGAACGTAGCGACGCAACAAGAGGTGATCACACTCTGCACTTCGCCACCCACAGGAAGGCCACGGCCCGATGACCAGCAATCTCGATCCAGATGCCCGCACCAGCTACCGCCTGATTTCTGTGGCGGCCAGGCTGGTGCAGCGGCGCCAGGACGACGCCCTGGCGCACTTGGGCCTGACCCGCGCGGCTGTGATAGCACTTGAAGGCCTGGCCAGCGGGCCCTTGAACCAAGAACAGCTTGCCGAAACCATACGGGTCCAGAGCCAGACTCTGGGACGGGTCCTGCTGCGGCTGGAGGGCGCCGGGTACATCACCAGGACGCGCCAGTCCACCGACCGCCGGCAATTCAAGGTGGAACTTACGGAATCAGGGGCAGCCATCCTGGAGGCCGCGCGTCGGGAAGAAATCAATGCCTACCCTGATGATCCGGACATCGGCTGGAAGGTCCTCAGCGAGGAGCTGGCAAAGTTCGTGAACGCGCTGCCGGCAAGCCGGAGCCAGGAGGTGCTCCCGTTCGCTCCGCCTGAGCACCGCACTCCGAGGCGCCCCCATGGCGCACGCGGCACCGGCCTTCGCGGCATGGACCAGTCCGGCCACTAAGGCGGACTGGCACGGCCGTTCGAGTCGGCGTCTCAACCTGCGCTAAGGCGGTAGCCGCCGGACTATGCCGGGCTGCTAAGCCGAGCAGGCATCCTTGAGTGCCTGGACGGACTCTGCCGGCACCTCGTCTCCGGCTTCCGCAATCTGGCCCAACGGCGTCGTAATTTCAGCCGGGACGCCAGCAGTGGACGCCGCAGAGACGAGGCCCGCCAGCAGCTGCTTGTCCTCGACGCTGACCAGCCCGTCCTGGACCACAGCGCAGATCTGGCGGTTCACTTCGGCCGCGCCCGCAGTGGCCACCTTTGAGGCAGCGTCGCTGACGGCATTGCCTGCGGCTTCCTCAACGGCACCACAGCCGGAAAGGAGCAGGAGCAAGGGAGCGGCGGACAGGACTGCGAGGCGGCGGTTCATCAACCCAGCCTATCGGGTGCGCACAAAGTGCTACCGCGCGCTTGCCGCCGGCACCCCCAGGATGCTGTCCAGCAACCCGTTGCGGAACTTGCCGTCCGGGTCGTGCGCCGATGCCAGCGAACGGAAATCAGCGAAGCGCGGGTACAGCGACTCCCAGTCGTGCTCCGCTGGGGAGAAGAGCTTGCCCCAGTGCGGACGGGCGCCGAAGGGCCTCAGTAGATTCTCGAGTTCCGGCAGGACCGCTTCCACTTCGGGCTGCAGCGGCCTCCAGGTGAAGTGCAGGGCAACGCTCTGCTGCCGGTAGAAAGGGCTGAGCCAGAACCCGTCCGCGGCACCTGTACGGATTTCCGAAACAAAAAGCAGCGGGGCGAGCTTGTCCGCGAGTCCGCGGACTGCCTCGATGGCGGCCGGGGCATGCTCCAGCGGGAGGATGAACTCGCTCTGCAGCTCCTCCCCGTTGCTCGGCGTGAACTCATGGCGGAAGTGGGGAAGGCGGTCCAGCCACTGGCCGGGTTCATCCAGCTGCAGGGTGCAGTTTTCCGCGGACATGTCCGGCAGCGGGTGCCGCGGGCTCACAGCGGCGGTGGCGCCGAACAGGGCGTTCAGGGGTGGCTCCGAGTCCAGCGCCTTGAGCCAGACCTGGCTGATGGAATCCCCGGCATAGTCAGTGAAAAGGCTCACGCTGTAGGCGCTGGACACGAGTTCGTGGAAGCTGGCCAGTGCCCGGTCCCACGGCAGGTTCTCCAGAACGCGCTGGCGCATCCGGAAGCTCGGCTGGACGGCGAGTTCCAGGCCGGTCACGATCCCCAGGGCGCCGAGCCCCACCACGCTGGCCAGGAATTCGTCGCCATCGGCGCGGGAGAGGGAAACCTGTTCGCCGGATGGGCGCACCAGGTCGATGGACTGGACTGCTCCGGCCAGGGACTGGTTGTCCACCCCGGAGCCGTGCGTTCCGGTCTGGACTGCGCCCGCCACGGAAATGTGCGGGAGTGACGCGAGATTGTGAATGGCGGCACCGGACTGTTCCAGGGTCCGGCACAGTTCCCCGTAACTGACGCCGCCGCTGACCCGCACCGTTGTGCGGTCCGGCGAGAGTTCGATCCGCTGGGGCAGCGCATCCAGGAGCACGTGCACGCCGTCCGTGTCCCCCACGCGGTTGAACGAGTGCCGCGATCCCAGGGCCTTGACACGCCCGGCGCCGGCCACGATGCCGGCAAGTTCGTCCACCGAGGTTGGCCGCCGGACCTCCGCGGAGGCGTATTCAAGGTTCCCTGCCCAGTTCTTCATCGAGTCGGCTTTCCGGTTGGAGGTGCAAATTGGCTCCCTCAACTGTCAGCGCTAACAATCCCCCTGTCAAGGCGCGTTCACGCTGCCCGACGGCGCCGGGCCACCGTGCGCCGGGACTGGCTGGCGCATATTCTTCTATCGTTGTAAATTGGCGGGATGACACGTGCGGGCACCCCTCCGACGGGATGAAACAGCTGGGACTGCATGCTCGGCTCCGACCTGCCGCTCGCTGACCTTGGCCTCCCGGGACCGTCGAGCTGGACAGTCCGGGAGGCCTGGAGCGGCACCGTATAGCCGGGCTCATCCGGCTATACGGTGTCCCGGCCCTTGCGGTGGGTCCCTCCGCCCACGGCGTGCTGTTCTACCGCTTCTCCCGCACCCCGGCTTAGCTCCCGGGGCGCGGTAGGACTGGTGCGGGGCGGCGGGACCCTGCGCCTGCTGGTAGCTTCAAATGCGGCAGCGAGCCGCAGCAGGAGTGCATCGCTGTAGGCCCTGCCGGCGAACGTCAGGCCGACGGGCATGGCGATGTCCGCGGCCAGCCCCATGGGAACCGTCACCGTGGGAATGCCGAGATGCCGTGGAACCAGGTTGCCGTTGGACACCCAGACGCCGTTGCGCCATGCGAGGTCTGCCGAGCGCTCGTTGCGGTCCGCGTCGGCGGGGCCGACGTCCGCAGCTGCCGGGAACACCACGGCGTCGAGGCCCAGGCCGTCCATCCACTGCTCCAAGTCAATCCGGCGTGTTTCCTCCAGTCCGCGCAGTCCCTCAGCCAGGTGGGGTATCGCGGCCAGTTCAGGCACGCCGTTCTTCCGGATCCAGGCGGGGTAGTCGCTGATGTCGTCGTCGAACCCGTGGTACCGGTCCGGCAAGGAACCGTCCGGAGCGGGGAAGATGGCGGCACCGTCGACGTCGGCCAGCCGTTTGAGGTGCGGGTCCCCGTTGGCGTCAAGGAAGTCGTTCCAGGCCCAGGCCGAGAGGTCCACGATTTCCCTGCGAAGGTAGTCGGGGGACACCAGGCCCCTGGTCGAAATGCTGGGGGACCCGGGACGGTCGCCTTCATAGTTGGACACCACGGGGAAGTCCACCTCGACGACGTCGGCTCCCGCGGCCTCCAGGTCGCGCCGCGCCGCCTCCCAGAGATCGATGATTGACGCCCTGGTCTCGATCCGCTGCCCTGTGGGTCCGCCAATCCCCGGAGCAGGGGCCGTTCCGGCATCAGGATCCGCGTTGATGTACATCCGCGGGACCCCAAAGCGCTTGCCGGCCAGGACGGGAACAGCTGCAGCCCGGTCCGGTGCGGCCAGCTCCAGGTAGGAACCGGGGCGCACCTCGGATGCTTTGGGCAGCTCCACCCAGGGCTGCACCCGCCAGAAGTCTCCCCGGGTTTCGGCGTCATCGGCCACCACAACATCGAGTACCTCCAGGAGGTCCGACATGGTGCGGGCGTGCGGCACCACCACGTCCATGGTGGGCACCAGCGGCCAGTTGCCGCGGACTGAGATCACGCCCCGGGACGGGGTGTAGGCGCAGAGTGCATTGTTGGACGCCGGCGCCCGGCCGGAGGACCAGGTTTCCTCGGCGAGCCCGAACGCGGCGAAGCTGGCGGCGGTGGCCGTTCCGGAACCATTCGAGGATCCGGAGGCGAAGGCGGCGGTGAGATAACCGGCGTTGTACGGGCTTTCGGCACGGCCATATACGCCTCGCTGCATACCGCCATTGGCCATCGGGGGCATGTTGGTCAGTCCAATAAGCACGGCTCCGCCTGCGCGCAGCCGCTCAATGGTGAAGGCATCCTCCTGTGCCACGAGGTCTTTGAACGCCGGGGACCCGGCTGCCACGGTGAGGCCGCGCACCTGGTAGCTGTCCTTGGCCGTGTAGGGAATGCCGTCCAGGGGTCCGAGCGTTGCGCCCCGGGCCCGGCGTTCGTCCGATGTCCTTGCTTCGGCCACAGCCTCCGGGTTCATCACCACCAGCGCATTCAAACGTATTCCGGAAGAGTCATACTTCTCGATTCGCTCCAGATACAGGCGCACCAGTTCCTCGCTGGTGACCTCTCCCGCCTCCAGCGCCGTACGGAGTTCGCTGATGGAGGCCTCGACGACGTCGAAGCTGCCTTTCGTGACCCGCTTGCCGGCTGTTTCGGCGAGCCTCATGCCGCGCCTCCCTTTGCTGCCGGCTGCTGCTGGGTGATGCAGTGGATGCCGCCGCCGAAGGCGAAGATGTCGCGTGCATCCACCAGTTCCACGGTGCGGCCGGGGTAGGCACGCTCCAGGATGCCGGCGGCGATGGCGTCATTGGGATCGTCGAAGGCGCACAGCACCACCACATTGTTTGCCACGTAGTGGTTGATGTAGGACCAGTCCACGAAGCCTTCATCGTCCTTCAGCGTGGTGGGGGCGGGGACGTCGAGGATCCGTAGGGGCCGTCCCTGGGCATCCACCTCGCTGGACAGTACGTCCCGCAGTTCCCGGTAGACCTCGTAGTCCGGGTGGGAGGGGTCGTCCTGCCGGTGCAGCAGGATGGTGCCCGCGCCGGCGAAGGCGGCCACGATGTCCACGTGCCCGCGGGTGCCGAATTCGCCGTAGTCGCGGGTGAGCCCGCGGGGCAACCAGATGGCCTTGGTGGTGCCCAGGGCAGCGTGGATTTCGGCTTCGACAGATTTCTTTGTGGCGCCCGGGTTGCGGCCAGGATCCAGTTGGACAGTCTCGGTCAACAGCACGGTTCCCTTACCGTCCACATGGAATCCGCCGCCCTCGTTGACCAGGGAGCTGGACCTAGAAGGAACGGAACTTTCCGCCGCGATGGTGCGGGCGACGTCCTGGTCCTTGTCCCACGCGGCCCACTCCTGGGCACCCCACCCGTTGAAAATCCAGTCCACGGCAGCCAGCGAGCCGTCCGGTTGGTGTACGAATGTGGGTCCGCTGTCCCGCAGCCAGGCGTCATCGAGGGGAACTTCGAGGACGGTGATGCCGTCGCCGAGCCACTCCCGTGCGGCGGTGGCGTCGCGGGGGTCGGCCACCACAGTGATGGGTTCGTAGCGGGCGATGGTCTGCGCCACCTTGGTCCAGGCGGCGCGGGCACGGTCCAGGGTTGGACTTCCCGCTTCGCCGAAGGTGTCGTTGGGCGGCGGGAAGGCCATCCAGGTGCCCTGGTGGGCGTCCCATTCAGCGGGCATGCAGGTTGCAGGTGCCGGTCCGGCGGCGGCTACGGCGGGGGCGGAAGCGGGTTTCATCGGTATTCCTGGGTCTCTCGGTCTGGCTTGTGGTGGGGGATGTCTTAGGCGGGTTGGCCCACGCGGGCACCGTCTGCGGCGGGACGGGCAGCCGGGGAGGCTCCGGCGTCGTACGCCACCTTCCCGCCCACGACCGTGAGCCGGGCGGAGTTGGTGAGCAGTTCGGCGGCGTCCGCCTGGAGCGGGTTGGTGTCCAGGACGGTGAAGTCTGCCAGGTAGCCGGCCGCGATCCTGCCCTGCCGGTCCTCGGCCCGGCAGGAGTAGGCAGCATCACGGGTGGCGTGGCAGAACGCGTCGGCAAGCTCCAGGGCGTAGTGGGGAAGGTTCGCTTCCAGCGCGGGGTCAAGGGCCGAGCGGCGGGTGGCGGCAACGTACATGTTGGGCAGCGGCTGGTGCGGTGCCGTCGGCGCGTCGGTGCTCAGTGCAAGCGTGGCCCCGGCTTCCGTGAACTCGGTCCAGGGGAAGGCCCGTTCGCAGCGGTGGTCGCCCAGCATGCTGCGCCAGTTGTCCTGGATGGCAGGGTCGGCGTGGACGGGCTGCATGGAAGCCACCACGCCGAGGCCGGCCAACCGCAAAACGTTCGCCTCCGTGACTGTTTCCAGGTGTTCGATGCGGTGCCGGCGCTCCCGCGAACCGTTGCGGCGGTACGCCTCTTCTAGCGCATCCAGGGCAATGTCCGACGCGTCGTCGCCGATGGCGTGCAGGGCGATCTGCAGCCCGGCGGCGTCCGCCGCAACCACTACCGGCGTCAGTGATGCGCGGTCCCAGATGGGCTCGGCGCTGCTGCCGTCCACGTACGGCTCCTTCATGGCGGCGGTGCAACTGTCGATGACTCCGTCAACCACCAGCTTGATACCGCAGATCTGCAGCCAGTCATCGTGCAGTTCGGCTGCGAGCCGTGCGGCCTTGGCCACCTGTGCCAGGTTGGCAGACTCCGCTTCGTGGCGGGCCACGAGGATGTGCCCCTTGACCCGAATGGGCAGGGTGCCGTCCCGGCGTTCCATGGCGCGGCGAAAAGCGGTCAGGTCGTCGTCCTGCACGGCCATGTCCACGGCACTGGTGACGCCAACCGCCAGATAGTTGGCGAAAGCCTCCTCCAACTGGGCGTCGCGGTCCTGGTCGGTGGCATGCGCCGCGAGGGCGGGCCAGACGATTTGCTGGGCTGCCGTTTCGTACAGCATGCCGTCAGCCTGGCCAGTCTCCGGGTCCCGGCCGATGCGTCCGCCGATGGGGTCCGGGGTGCCCCCATCGATGCCCAGTTCAGCCAGGGCCGCGCTGTTGACCCAGACAGAGTGCAGGTCATTGGCGTCTAGGTAGACCGGCCGGTCCGGGACCGCTGCATCCAGCAGCTGGCGGGTTGGGGCCTGCCCGTCCAGGGCACTGTAGAGCCAGCCGGCGCCGAGGATCCGCGGAGCATTGGTTGCCGCGGCAGCGTCCCGGAGGCGCTGCTGCAGGTCGGCGAGGCTGACGGCGTCCCGCAGCTGGACCTTCTGCAGGGCCTGGCCCGTCATCAGCAGGTGGGTGTGCGCGTCGACGAAGCCGGGCAGGACAAAGCGGCCCGCAAGGTCCACTTCCGCGGCACCTTCACCCGCCGCTTCGCGGGCGCCGGATTCGTCTCCCACGTGGAGGAACTGCGATCCTTCCACGACGAAGGCTTCCGCGGGAGCGCCGTCGGCGGTGAACACGGCGGCGTTGGTGTAGAGCGTGCGTGCAGGCAAGGGAGTGCTTTCCTTGTGGTCGGGGACGGGCATTAGACGATGACCGCCTTGTTGATGCTGTTCGGAAGGTCGGGGGCCGCCTCCCGGTCCATCCGTACGGACAGGCGGGAGATAAGGACCAGCGGAACCGCCAGGACGAGGGTCATACCTGCCAGGACGTAGCCGAGGATGTCATACCCTGCCGAAGCCGAGACGAAGGTTCCAAAGAACGGGGCGAACGAGGATCCGATCAGGTAGACGCCGAGCACCGGGGCGGACCAGCGCCCGGATGCGTCCAGAGCGGCCGCGGTGGCCACGATGTAGATGAAGGTCAGCATGTAGATGGTGTTCCAGGCGACAATCACGGCCATGTAGAGGCCCGGCTCAGTGACGGTTCCGGACAGCATCTTCAATGCTGCCCCCGCCACCAGCGCTACGGCCAGCGGCGCTGTCCTGCCGAGCCGGCGCCCGGCAAGCCCGATGAGGCCCGAGGCCAGGAGCCCGCCCAGCGTGGAGAGGCTGAGGACCAGCCCCATGCCGGTTTCGTCGAGCTGCGCCTGGTCGGCTCCCATGGTGGCGGCCACAGCCCAGAGGGAGTCCTCACTGAGGGCCCACAGGGCGAAACAGGCCAGCAGGCCGAGGCCGGCGAGGGTTGTGGTCCGGGAGTCCTTGCCCGGCGCGGCGGCTGCCGGTGGCCCATCTGCGGTACCGGCAGGGCTGCCAGGCAGCCAGGCCGTGGTGAACAGGGCTGCCAGGGCAAGTCCCGCGAGCAGGCCGAACGCACTGCCCATGCCGGCGCCCAGGGCAGGAATGATGAAAAGGACCACCGAAACGATCGCGCGGTTGGTGAAGCCGCTGATGCCGGAGGCGCGGTCCGGGTTACGGAGGGCGCCCAGGGCTGCGCCGCCAGCCGAGACGGCACCGCCCGCGCCGAGCCCGCCGAGCAGGACACCGGCGACGACGACGGGAACGGACGGGATAAAGGCCGCGGCCGCGAAGCCAGCCGCAGCAAGCCCAAGGCCGGCGCGGGCCACTGGGTGCCTTCCGTTGCCGGATGCCAGCCTGGACGTCAGCAGGCATGCCACGGCACAGGCGAGCAGCGAGCCGGTCATCAGGGTGCCGGCTTCGGTGTCCGAAAAGCCCAGTTCGCCGGTCAGGGCGACGATCATGACGGGAACCAGATTGGCGGTCATGAAGCCGACAACGCTGATGCCGAAGACGGATACGGCCCGGCGCGGCGTCAGGGCCACGCGCCCTGTGGTGAGTTCGTCCTGGGACATGGACTTCTCCTTGCTGGAATGGAGTGAATGCCGTCACAAAATGAATGGCCTTCATTTATTATGGAGATGCACCCGGTCCAGCACAAGGTTTTGGTGAAAGCCTTTCAGAAACTTATTCTTGTTACCTGCCGGATCCCGGTTAGAATCATCTCCAGTCCGAAGGCGAAGGCGGCATCGGAGCGCTCGGCAGGGGAACCCAGTCCGGCGATGGCTGCGGTCAGGGCAGGGAATTGGCCAGGCGGGGGAGACCAGACGACGTCGGGAGCAGTCAGTTCCAGTGCGGAGCCAAGGACCAGGTAGTCCACCGTGGTGATGGCCGGGATGACAACCGAAGGGTGCAGGCCTGCCTTGCCCAGGACTACCGCCATATCCTCGTAGATCCGCATCACGCCCAGGTCCTGCACGGTCTGGGTTACCAGGAGCGGCACCAGCCGGGGGTGGTCCACCAGGCAGTCTCGGTATTCGTGAGCCAGCGTCCGAAGTGCCTCGTCCCAGGGGAGGCTGGCAGGATCGAGGTGCCTCCGCCCAGCGAACTCGGAGAAGACGAGCCCGCGCATCAGCTCGATGATGTGTTCCCGGCTGTCAATGTGGTTGTAGAGGGAGGCCTGGCTGACGCCAAGTTCCTTGGCCACTTTGGGAAAACTGAAATCTCCGGTGGAGTCAACCAGGGACAGGGCGGCGCGGATGATGGCATCGACGGACAGCAGCGGTGATCGCGGGCGCGGCATTGGAACTCCTAGGCACGGGGCGGTCCGTTCAATGTAGCTGGCCTTTGCGGTCCACGGCGGCAAGGATGGCCCGGGCCAGTTCCGCTGGCTTGGTGAACTGGGGCCAGTGGCCCGTTGGCAGGTCCACGTACTCCACGTCGCGCATCCTCGAAAGCTCCGCCACGAAGGGATGGCCGGCCTGGATCCACTCCTGCAGGAGCGAGGTCGGGAATTCGCACGCAATGATGGTGGCCGGCACGTCGTAGCGCCGCTCGTCATGGAGATGCTGCCGGCCGTAGGCAACGCCCCTGGGCTCCGGAATGGCCCGTGCCCGGAAAGCCTCGCGAAGGCCGTCGTCGAGGTCCACCAGGTCGGCGTCCTCGAATGCTTCCCACGGCGGCAGCGGAACGTCGTCGCCGTCGGCCGGCAGTTCATCGTTGATCACGCCGCCCTCACCCAGCGGTCCGCTGTCCACGTAGATTGCCCGTGCCACCCGGTCCGGGCGGGAATCCAAGGCGCCGTGGATGATGGCTCCGCCGCCGGAATGGCCCACCAGCACCACCTTGTTGTCCAGGGCATCAATGGCGGCAACTACGGCATCGATGTGGTCCTGCAGGCCAATGCCGGAGCGGTCTGCGTCGACGGATTGCATTCCGGGAAGCGTGAGCGGATGAGTGCGGTGGCCAGCCGCCTCCAGGGCAGGCGTTATCTCCTCCCACGAGGAAGCATCCAACCAGAAACCGGGAACCAGGATGATGTCCATGATGGAACCCTACTCCCGGAGAAGGGGGGTGGCGCGTGATCCCGGTCGGGGTGCGGGGGCGGCGGAGCACCAGGGCTTTCGCGGAGCCTTGGCGGGCAGTAAAGTCCCCGGAGTAGCCTGCGTTTCTCCGACGTGACCTGAGAGGGAGCCCTCATGAAACGGCCAGAATGCCTTTGCGGACCCGCCGGCCCTGTTCCCGGTCCGGCCAGGATGGGAGGTGTGGCGGCATGAGCGGCCCAACGTCGCCGGGCCAGGCCGCGCCGGCGAAGCGTGAAACCTTTTCCTCCCGCCGGCTCTTTATCCTCTCGGCCATCGGCTCGGCCGTGGGCCTGGGCAATATCTGGCGCTTCCCCTACATTGCCTATGACAATGGCGGCGGCGCCTTCCTGATTCCGTATCTGGTGGCATTGCTGACGGCCGGCATCCCGCTGCTGTTCCTCGACTACGCCGTGGGCCATAAGTTCCGCGGGTCGGCGCCGCTGGCCTACCGCCGGCTCCACCGGGCCGCCGAGCCGCTGGGATGGTGGCAGGTGCTGGTGTGCTTCGTCATTGCCGCGTATTACGCAGTGATCATCGCCTGGTCGCTGATGTACACCATCTTTTCCTTCACGGAGGCCTGGGGTGACGACGCCGAGGGCTACTTCTTCGGGAACTTCCTGGCCGTCGCTGAGGCCCCGGGCATCGGCTTCACCTACGTGCCGTCCGTCTTCTTTCCGCTCCTGCTGGTCTGGGTCACGGTCATCATCATCATGGTGGCCGGAATCCGCAAAGGCATCTCCCGCGCCAACTCCATCCTCCTGCCCTTGCTGATGGTGATGTTCCTTCTCCTGGTGGTCCAGTCGCTCTTCCTTCCGGGCGCAGCGGAAGGCCTGAACGCGTTCTTCACGCCGGACTGGGCCGCACTCGCAGACCCCTCTGTGTGGGCTGCAGCCTACGGACACATCTTCTTCTCGCTGTCCGTGGGCTACGGCATCATGGTCACCTATTCGTCCTATCTCAAGCGCCGGACGGACCTCACCGGTTCCGGCATGGTGGTTGCCTTTTCCAACTCCGGATTCGAGATCCTCGCCGGCATCGGTGTTTTCGCGGCTCTTGGATTTATGGCGCAGGCAGCAGGCACCGGCGTGAACGACGTCGTGACCCAGGGCATCGGCCTTGCCTTCGTCGCATTCCCCACCATCGTGTCCCAGGCACCCTTCGGCGGCCTGATGGGCGTGCTCTTCTTCGGATCGCTGGTGTTCGCCGGGATCACCTCCCTGATTTCCGTGCTGGAGGTGATCGTTGCCGCCGTCCAGGACAAGCTTGGCTGGGGCCGGGTCAAGGCTTCAGTGGTGGTCAGCGTCCTGGTGGCAGCCGTCTCCCTGGGCCTGTTCCCCACCGCAACGGGCCTCTACCTGCTGGACACCTCGGACGCCTTCGTCAACAGTTTCGGGATCACCCTGGGCGCGCTGGTCACCGTGGTGGTCCTCGCTTGGTTCCTGCGCAAGCTGCCGCTGCTCTCGGCCCACCTGAACCGCGTCTCAACCATCAGGATGGGGCGGGTGTGGATAGTGCTGGTGGCCGGCGTGGTGCCCCTCGCCCTGATTTACATGGTGGCCAACGAATTCATCAGCAAGATCTCCACCACCTACGAGGGGTACCCCGAGTGGTTCGTGGGCCTGTTTGGCTGGGGCATGGCCGGCGCGCTGGTGGTCCTGGCCCTCGTACTGACGGCCATCCCCTGGAGCCGCAGTTCCAAAGCCCACTATGACCCCGAGTACGACGAAGTAGTCAAAGAGGATGCACAGGAGACGGCACCATGACACCCATCGCCATCACCATGATGATCATTGCGATCCTCACCGTCTGGGGCGGACTGGCGCTCGCAATGGTCAACCTCAAGAGGCACCCGGAGGACGAGGGCGCCCTGCCCGAAGAGCACGCACCCGAGCTCTGACCGGTCTGTGGTCAGCACGGCTGCGCCCCTGCCATGGTCACGGGGTGGATTGTCCGTTGCCACTGCTGTTGCGGCCGTTGGCGGCGGGCAGGACGACGGCGTCGGTAACTGCCTTGCCATGGGCGTTCTGGAACACCGCCCGCACCAGGACTGCGGGCTGCCCGGGCGTCGCGGAAGGCAGCTCAAGAGTTGAGGTGTACGTGCCCTCATCCGTCCGTTTCGTCACGGGCTGGCGGGCTGCTTTCTGCCAGCTTGCGCCGTCGTCGGACGAGGTTTCCCACACTGCCACCGGACCCGGGGTGCCTGTCGCCGTAGCCGCCACACTGGCTGTGCTGCCCGCCGCCCTGGCCTTTGGCTGCTTGGAAACCTGCGGCAGTTCCACTGTCTGGTCGAAGGCGGGCCAGCCGTCCACCCAGTCAATTTTCTGGAGGCCAAGGGTGGGGAAGTAGGGGATGTCCTGGTTGGAGCCGTCGTAGTAGTGGAAGGCCAGGTAATCGCCAAACACGGACTGGCCACCCGGACCGGTGACGGCACCGTGCGAATCCAGGACCACTGACCCTCCGCCGCCGAACATGTCGCGGCCGTCCTTGTCCAGGTAGGGGCCCTTGACGGAGGCGGAACGCCCCACGGCCACCTTGTAGGTGGAGTCGGCACCGCGGCAGCAGGAGTCGAAGGAGACAAACAGGTAGTAGTAGCCGCCGTGCCTGGTGATGTACGGCGCCTCGACGGGGTTGCCTGGCATGAACCGGTCCGCAATGTTTACGGTTTTGGACTGCCAGTCAGCCACCGGCTTGCCGCTGGGCCATTCGATGGGCACCAGGAAGATCCCGTACCAGAACGATCCGATGGCCATGTACGGTGTGCCGTCGGTGTCCTCGATGATGCCGGCGTCGATCGCGTTGAACGTCTTGCCGGGGTTGTTCGGGTCCAGGCCGGTAGCGGGGGAGGAGACCACCAGGCCCCGGTCCACCCACTCGTAGTCCGGGTGGGTGGGATCGAGGGTGGTGTTGGTGGCCAGGGCAGTCAGGGACTTGTTGCCGCCAAAGCGCGACGCCGAGTAGTACAGGTAGTAGGTGCCGTTGTGTTCCGTGATTTCCGGCGCCCACAGGTTGCCGGGGAGCTCGCCGTCGGAGAAGTGCTCATCGATCCAGGCGGGAATCCGGTCCCAGACGGTGCCGCTGTACTCCCACGTGGTTCCCTGGTCATGGGAAGACCAAGCCTGGATGGTGCCGCCGTTTTCCCGGTTCACCATGCCTGTGGAGTAGACGTACCAGGTGCCGTCGTCGTCGATGATGAGGGCTGGATCGTGGATGGGGGAGGTCTGGCCGACGACGGTCTTTCCGCCCGGCAGGTCCGCCGGCCTGGTGTCGTTCTTTACGGCCGGCGCTGACACCGTCCCAAGAACCTCCGGGGCCGGAGCGGTTGCCCCTATGTGGGGACCGGCCGCCGTCGGGAGCGCTGCCGCTGTGAGGGTGAGGGCCAGGGCTGCAGCCAATCCTGCAGCGCGGAGCGCCCATGGACGTGACTTCGTCATCACGTGGTCCTTCCGGGATGTGGAGCGGTTTCAACCGCAGGGATACGTGCCTGTATTGCAACGTTGTAACGAAGAATATTGCACGAGACCTGGATCACGTCAAGGAGGGTCCGTGACGGCTAAAAACTAATCGTCGGGGTGCCCTTGACGATCCTTCCCCTCGTGTGTGATTGTTTCTTACAACGTTGCAAAGCAGCAACAGCTCCGATATCGGCCCGCTACCGCGGACGGCGGAGCCTGGTACCGCCCAGCCCAATAAACTTGTTTGCTCCACCCAACCCGGAAGGACTGCGTGATGATGAAGTCACGTCCCATGGCCGCGACCCTGGCGCTTTTTACCGCCGCCGGCCTCATGCTCGGCGGTTGCTCCGCCCCCTCTGGCGGGGACGCCGGCGGCGAAAAGAAGCTCACCTTTATGTTCCGCGGGGGTGAAGATGAGAAGAAGGCCTATGAGAAGGCCGTTGAGCAGTTCGAGGCCGCAAACGGCGTTGACGTTGACATCATTGTTACTACGGCGGACCAGTACGCCACCAAGCTGAAGGCCGCAATTGCCGGCAAGCAGGTCCCGGACGTGTTCTATATCGGACCCGGCGACGTGCAGGCGTACGTGCAGAACGGAATCGTCAAGGACATCACGGAGTACGTGGAAGGCTCGGACACGATTGACCTGGACAACATCTGGGAATACGGCGTGGACAGCTACCGCTACGACGGCAAGCGCGTGGGCGAAGGTGCCATCTACGCCCTCCCCAAGGACGTCGGCCCGTTTTCCTTCGGCTACAACAAGAACATGCTCGAAAAAGCCGGGATTCCGCTCCCGGACAAGGACAAGCCCTACACCTTTGACGAGTTCGTGGCCGCAGCCAAAAAGCTCACCGCCGACACCAACGGCGACGGCACGCTGGACCAGTGGGGAACAGGCCTGAACGTCCAGTGGAACCTGCAGCCGTTCGTCTGGTCCAACGGCGGGGACTGGCTCAGCGAGGACCGTACCAAGGTCACCGTGGACACCCCCGAATTCGCCGAATCGCTGCAGTGGTTCGCTGACCTGCAAAACGTCCACGGCGTCACCCCCTCGGTCGCTGAAGCACAGACCCTGGACACCTACCAGCGCTGGATGAAGGGCGAAATCGGCTTCTTCCCCATCGCCCCCTGGGACCTCTCCACCTACCAGAAACTGGGCTTCGAGTGGGACGTCATCCCCTACCCGGCAGGCGACACCGGGGAGACGGCCAGCTGGATCGGAACGCTCGGCGTCGCGGTCTCCGAAAGCACCAAGCACCCCGAAGAAGCAGTAAAGCTGGTGGAGTACCTCACCGCCAACAAGGAAGCCCAGCAAAGCCTGGTGGACGCGGGCATCCAGATCCCCAACCTGAAGGACATGGCCGAGACCTGGGCGGCGGACACCAGCACCAAGCCGGCCAACAAGGAAGAGTTCCTGCAGATCGTCAAGGACTACGGCCGCGCCCTGCCCGGCGGCAACACCTTCAACGCCGAGTGGTACGACGAGCTGTTCACCAACATCCAGCCCGTGCTGGACGGCAAGCAGACCGCTGCCGACTACCTGAAGGAAGCCCAGCCCAGGATGCAGGAATTCCTGGACGCCGCCAACCAGCAGGCCGGCAACTAAGGGGATCACCGGTATGACAACAACCATCACCCGCCGCTCGCGGCTTCACCGTAAGGAACACCGGGCCGCCCTCGCTTTTGTTGCCATACCGGTGATCGGCTTCCTCCTCTTTACGCTCTTCCCGCTCCTCTTCTCCGTGTACGCCTCGTTCACCAACTGGAACGGCATCTCCGCCCCGGTCTTCAAGGGCCTGGACAACTACACCAAGATGTTCGGCGACCGCTACTTCCTGCAGTCGCTCTGGAACACCCTGTACATGATGATCGGCATTCCCATCGGCCTGGTCATCTCCCTGGGCCTGGCGCTGGCAATGAACCGGAAGATGCGCGGCACCACGTTCTTCCGCACCGTCTACTACCTGCCCGTAATCTCCTCCATTGCCGCCGTCGCCATTCTCTGGCAGTGGGCCTTCAACGGCGACTTCGGCCTCATCAACCAGGGCCTGGCCCTGGTGGGAATCGACGGCCCCAACTGGCTGCAGGACACCGCCACCGTGAAGCCAGCCCTCATCATCATGGCCATCTGGAAAGGCTTGGGTTATTCCATGCTGCTGTACCTGGCAGCCCTCCAGTCGGTGCCCCGCTACCTTTACGAGGCTGCAGCGCTGGACGGTGCAACGGCCTGGCAGCAGTTCCGGCACATCACCATCCCCATGGTCCGGCCGGTCACCTTCTTCCTGATTGTCACCAGCATCATCGGCGGCTCCCAGATCTTCGTCGAAATCAACATCATGACCCCTACCGGCGGCCCTGAGTTCCAGTCCGCCTCCATCGTTTGGTACATCTGGCAAAAGGCGTTCGACAACCTCCAGATGGGGTACGCGTCCGCCATGTCCGTGGTCCTGGGGCTGCTGGTCTTCGCCATCACCTTCATCCAGTTCCGGCTCAACCGCCGCAACCAGTTCTCGATCGATTGAGGCAGGCAGCCATGTCCGCACAGAACGTCATCACCACACCCCCGCTGGAGCCCGCGCAGGAAATCCCCGGCGGCGCCGGGAGCGGAAAGCCTGCCGGGCGCGGGCGGGCAGGCAGGGGCTCGCGGTCCGCGAAGGAAACGCTCCGCCTGGGCAACATCCTCACCACCCTGGTCCTCAGTGTCGGCGCGATCGTGATGATCGCCCCGCTCGCCTGGACCTTCTCCACCTCGCTCAAGACGAAAGACGGCGTCTTCGAGCTGCCGCCGCAGTGGATTCCGGATCCGTTCGTGTGGGAGAACTACGCCCGCATCTGGACTGCCGGCCCGCTCCTGACCGGCATCCAGAACAGCCTGATCGTTGCCTGCTCGGTAACCATCGTGGGCTCGCTGACCTCCGCGCTCGCGGCTTTTGCCTTCGCCAAGATGCGGATGCCCTTAAAGAACGTCCTGTTCCTGGGACTCCTGTCCGGCCTCATGATCCCGTTTCCCACCCTGATGATTCCGCAGTTCACCATCTTCGCGAGCATCGGCTGGGTAGACACGCTGCTGCCGCTGATCGTGCCGGGACTCTTCGGTAACATCATCATGATCTTCTTCCTGCGCCAGTTCCTGAACAGCATCCCGGACTCCATCGTGGAGGCAGCCCGGATTGACGGCGCCTCCTACCTGCAGATCTTCTGGACGCTGATCCTGCCGGCCATCCGCCCGGCCCTTGCTGCCCAGTTCATCCTCTGGTTCATGGCCATGTGGAACGACTACCTTGCGCCGATCATCTACCTGAACTCCCCGGGTACGCAGACCTTGCAGCTGGTCATCGCCAATTTCAATGCCCAGTACGCCATCCAGACGGACTACCCGCTGATCATGGCCGCATCCTTCGTAGCGCTCCTGCCGGTGCTCATTGTCTTCGTGGTGTTCCAGCGCCAGATCATCGAATCCATTGCGCTCTCCGGTTCCAAGGGCTGAGCCGTGCCAGTGAACACAGACATAGATACCGAGGAGATGCTTCCGCTCCCCGCCGGTGCCGTCCAGGAGCCGTCCTCCTGGGGCGCGCGGCATGCGCATGACCCCACAGTGGTGCGCGACGACGACGGCACCTACTACATGTTCTCCACCGACGCCGTGGCGAACATGAAAGATATTCCTTCCGGGGTACATGTCCGTACGTCCGCCGACCTGGTGCGGTGGACGTACCTCGGAACCGCACTCGGCGAAGTGCCGGAAGCGGCAGCGGCGTGGTCCGGCGCCCAGGGGTTGTGGGCGCCGGAGGTGGTCCGCTGGCCCACCGGGGAATGGCATATGTATTACTCGGCGTCGACTTTCGGTTCCAACACCTCGGCCATCGGCCTTGCCGTCGCGGCATCGCCGAAGGGCCCGTGGAGGGACCGCGGCTTGGTGGTGGCAACCCGGAAGGGTGAACATTCCCAAAATGCCATAGATGCTGCGGTTGCCTTCGACGCCGGCGGCAACCCCTGGCTGACCTATGGATCCTTCTTCTCCGGCATCTACATCCTCCCCCTGGACCCCAGCTCCGGCCTGCCCAGGGTGGAAGGAGATCTTGGCCTCGTCATCGCCCGGCGCCCACGGTCTGTGGAAGGGGCAGTGGAAGGCGCCTTCATCCTCCGCAGCCCGCACGATGGCCGTTACATCCTGTTCACCTCCTATGATTCGCTGTTCAGCACCTACAACGTGAGGGTGGCCGTCGCGGACCACATCACCGGGCCCTACCGGGATTTCCGGGGGCTGGAGATGACCGACGTGGACGCGCCGCCTGCCGCGGTAGGCACCAAGGTGCTGGGCAGCTATCAGTTCGACGGCGGAACAGCCTGGCTGGCGCCCGGCCACAATTCAGTCCTGACGCAGAAGGGGCCGGACGGAGCAGCCGAGCACTTTATGGTCCACCATGTCCGCTTTGGAGCGGATCCCAGCCAGCACGTGGTCCAACTGCGCCGGCTCTTCTTCACTGCCGGCGGCTGGCCCGTCATCTCACCCCAGCCGTTCGCCGGGCTCCGGAGTGAGGCTGTTCCCGCTCCTGCCGACGTGGCCGGAACGTGGGAGGTCCTGCGCTTCGACCCCGAGTCCACAGACGTTGTGCCGGCCGTGCGGATGGGCGTGGAGAGCGTTGACCTCCATCCCGCGGACTTCCGCGGGCATCCACTGGCTGTCCGCCTGCGTCCCACGGGCCCCGGTGGCGAACCGGGCACAGAGATTGACGCCGTGGTCTTCGGTTCGTGGGACTGGTCCCGCAACAGCCGGGCCCTTTCCTTCAGCGGCATCGACCAGTGCGGGGTGGCCTGGTCCGGAACCCGGGAGGGGCTGCTGTGACTGATGGTCCACTGGGGTGGGCCGGGCGGCTGATGGACTGGCTCCGCTTTTCCACCCGGCTGGTCCTGGTCAACGTGCTCTTCGTGGCCGGAGCCCTGGCCGGGCTGGTGGTCCTGGGCGTCTTTCCTGCCGCAGTGGCTGCCACCACCGTCCTGGGCAGGCTGCGGAACGGTTCGGCCGGGGACAGCCTGGTGCGGGAGTTCATCACTGCCTACCGCTTCCAGTTCCGGCACGCCAACAGGGTGGGAAGCGCCTTCTGGATTGCCGGCGTCGTCCTTGTCCTGGACTTCGCATCACTGCTGGGACCTGCCGGGGCGGCCATGCCGGCGCCCGTACACGCCGTCCTCCTGGCGCTGTCCACAGCTGCCGCGGGAGTCACGCTGGCTGCTGCCGCCACCGCTGTGGGCCTGTGCAGCCGCTACCGGGATTCCGTGGCCAGGACGTGGCGGACGGCCTTCATGCTCCCGCTTGTATCACCCGCCATGAGCCTTTCCCTGCTGGCCACCCTGGCGGCGGCCGCCGTCGTCTTCTCCGGAATGACGGCGCTGGTGCCCCTCATTGGCGCCTCGGTCCCGCTCCTCATCTCCGGATGGCTGGTGGGCCACAGGCTCGCCGGGCTGGAAGCAGGACCTTCCCCCGCCTAGATTCCCCCATCACCACTCCCAATCAGACGCACCACCTTTACAACGTTGAATAGAACAGGAATACACACCGTGACCATCACTTCCGCCGCCCCTGAACAGGCCGACCTGGCTGTCGTGGCACCCACCGTCATTACCGTGGACCGCTCCGCCGTCGTGGCGCCCGTCAACCGCCGCATCTTCGGCTCCTTCGTGGAGCACCTGGGCCGCTGCGTCTATGACGGCATCTACGAACCCGGGCATCCCACCGCCAACGAGGACGGCTTCCGCCAGGACGTCATCGAACTGGTCAAGGAGCTCGGGTCCAGCACCATCCGCTACCCCGGCGGCAACTTCGTTTCGGGCTACCGCTGGGAGGACGGCGTCGGGCCGCGGGAGCAGCGTCCCGTACGCCGGGACCTTGCGTGGCACTCGCTTGAATCAAACCAGGTTGGCCTGGACGAGTTCGCCCGCTGGTGCGAGCTCACCGGCTCCGAACTGATGATGGCCGTGAACCTGGGCACCCGGGGCATCGAGGCGGCCCTTGACCTGCTGGAGTACACCAACCACCCCTCCGGCACCGCACTGAGCGAGCAGCGCATCGCCAACGGCGCCAAGGATCCCTACAACATCCGCATGTGGTGCCTGGGGAACGAGATGGACGGTCCCTGGCAGATCGGCCACATGTCGGCAGAGGACTACGGAAAGCTCGCTGCCCGCACCGCTTCCGCCATGAAGACGGCGGACAAGAACCTGGAGCTGGTGGTCTGCGGCTCGTCCGGATCCGCCATGCCCACGTTCGGCGAGTGGGAGCGCGTGGTGCTGGAACACAGCTACAACTACGTGGACTACATTTCCTGCCATGCCTACTACCAGGAGCGCAACGGCGACCTCGGCTCCTACCTGGCGTCCTCGCTGGACATGCAGTACTTCATCGAGACCGTGGTGGCCACCGCAGACCACGTCAAGCACAAGCTCAAGAGCAAAAAGACCATCCAGCTGTCCTTTGACGAATGGAACATCTGGTACCTGGACGAGCACCAGGCCTCCGACGAGGTCAACGAGGAATGGACCCACGCGCCGCGCCAGCTGGAGGACACCTACTCCGTGGCCGACGCCGTGGTGTTCGGCAACCTGCTCATGACGCTCCTGAAGAACCACGACCGCGTTGCTGCCGCTTCCCTCGCCCAGCTGGTGAACGTGATCGCGCCCATCATGACCGAACCGGGCGGTGACACCTGGCGCCAGACCACGTTCTTCCCGTTCTCCGTCACGTCACGGCTCGCCAAGGGTGAGGTGCTTCGTCCCCGCATCGACGCCGGAACCTACACGACGGCGGTCTACGGCGAGGCACCGCTGGTGGATGCGGTGGCAACTGCCGACGCCGCCACGGGAGAGTCTGCCCTCTTCCTGGTGAACCGCAGCCAGACCGAGGCAATTGACATCACCATCAACGTCTCCGACCTCAACGCGAAGGTGATCACCGAGGCCGTCACCCTCCACGACGAGGACGTGTACGCCAAGAACACCCTCCAGGACCAGGACCGGGTGGGACTCAAGCAGCTCGACGGCGCCGTCCTGGACGAGGGCACGCTCACCGTGACCCTGCCGCCCGTGTCCTGGTCCGCCGTCGCGCTTGGCTGACGTGCCCCGGGAAACACAGGGCTCCGCTGCCGGCCGCACTGCTGTTCCAACCTTGGTGGTGCGGCTGGCAGCGGTGCTGGCCGTCGTCGTCGTGCTGGTCCTGGGCGGTTGCGTTGCCCCGCCGCGTGCGGCACCGGAGGACAAACCGGCTGGACTCACGGGCGACTTCTTCACCCATGACCCCGCGCTCGTGAAAGGGGAGGCCGGGGAACCCTGGTTCATCTACTCCACCGGCAACGGCCAGGTGGCGGACGGCAACATCCAGGTGCGCCGCTCCAACGACGGTGTGGACTGGGAATACGCCGGCGAGGTCTGGCAGGAGAAGCCGGCCTGGCTCACCGCAGCAGTGCCGGGCGTGGACAACCTCTGGGCTCCCGAGCTGTATGAGCATGACGGCACCTGGTACCTGTACTACTCCGCGTCCAGGTTCGGGAAGAACCTGTCAGTGATCGCGCTGGCCACCAACAGCACGCTGGATCCCGGGGACCCCTCGTACGAATGGGTGGACCGCGGGCAGGTGATCTCCTCGAAGGGCGAACGGTTCAATGCCATCGATCCCGGCGTCGCGGAGGACGAAAACGGCACGCCGTGGATGTCCTTCGGGTCATTCTGGACAGGCCTGCAGCTCGTGGAACTCGAATGGCCCACAGGCCTGCGTGCCGACGCTGCTGAACCGATGGCCATCGCGGACCGGAAAGCGCTGCCCAACGCCATCGAAGCACCCTACATCCTGCCGCATGGCGGGAAGTACTACCTGTTTTTCTCCCGCGACTTCTGCTGCCAGGGGCTGGACAGCACCTACAACATTGCCGTGGGGCGCGCGGACACCATCACCGGGCCCTACGTGGACGCCGAGGGCAGGGAACTGCTCGACGGCGGCGGCACGCCGCTGCTGGCATCCGACAGCGGGCGCGTGGGGCCAGGCGGGCAGTCCGTTTCAGGGAACACCCTCGCCTTCCACTACTACGCGGAAGAACTCGACGGTGCTTTTCGCCTCGGGCTTGCTGACCTGGAGTGGAAGGACGGCTGGCCTGCTGCGCGGTGGGGCTGAGCCGCGAGTTTTTGTCCAGATACGAGGACTTCCTTGGCGCGGTTATCCCGGCGCATCTGGACAAAAACTCGCGACGTGCGCCGGTTAGGGGAAGGAGGGCACGTAGCTGGGCACCCCGACGGCGTCCGTTGACACCGGCGCACCGGTGTTATTGATGACGTGGTCCAGCGTGCCGGCGCCCAGGTTGACGGTCAGCAGGCTGTGCAGCTTCACGCCCGGCGTCACCGGCACCTCAAAGCCCCGGGTTGCATGGATGGTGGGGTCCACGTTGTTGTAGACGTAGCTGCCGCCGCCCCAGAGTTCGTGGGTTGTGACGGAGTCTGCGATCTTGTAGCCGGCCCAGCCCAGGACCCCGTCGTGCTGCCAGGCGGCCTGGTTGGGTGCGTCGTAGGGCAGCTCATTCTGGAAGAAGACGGTCCTGCCGTTTTCGCCGTTCCAGATGACGTTGTACTCCTGGTAGTGCTCCACGAACAGGCCGGTGGCCGTGACATTGTCACCGTTGATGATCACGCCGTTCCGGCCGGTGTTGGTGGTCCAGCCCACCCCGTTGCCGTGGTCGGCGCGCCAGGCCCAGATGTGGTCCAGGAGGACGTTGTCGCTGTTGACCTCCAGGCTGACAGAGGCTTTGCCCACGTGCGGCCCGCCGATGCGGAAAAACACGTCGTGGAGCGTGGTGGGATTGGCAGGATCAGTGTGGACAGCCGAGTTCGCGGACCCGCTGCCCTCGCCCTGCTGGGCCTTTCCGATCCGCATCAAAGCCGGTGAATTCACTTCACCGGCGTCGATCGTGACGGCGGCAATGTCCACGCCGGGCACGTCCGCAACCGTCAGCGGGACGGCGCCGTTGACGGCGGTGAGGGTGGCAATGCCCAGCCCAAGGACGACGGTGTTGGCCCTTTTGACCTCGATGCTCTCATCGATGCCGTAGACCCCCGGGGTGAGCAGCAGGTTCTTCCCGCGTGCCAGCTGGGAGTTGATGGTCTTGACGGAATCGGAGGGGCGGGCCACATAGAAATCGGACAGCGGGATGCTGCGCCCCGGCGTCGGACCGTTTTCCCAGGTGGTCCCGGAGGAGTCCATGCGGACGGCGGGAACGAACACGCTGTACTGGCCGGCCGTATCCAGCGTGAGGTAAGGCTTCTCGCGGCTGATCGGTGTGTCCGCCAGGGTGGTGTACGGCGGGTTGGGGAAGGACTGCGCCGGTGCCCCGTCCACTCCGGAGAAGACCTGGTTCCAGACCCCGTTGGACCAGTGGCCAATGCTGCTGTCCCGGACGAAGTACTGCTGTTGCGAGCCGTTAATGACATCGCCCGTCTTCGAATCGGAGATGAAGCCGCCGCTGGCGTACTGCGGCCCGGCGGTGCAGTAGTCCATGAGGGAGAGGTTGCCGCCGGTGATGTTGATCCGCCGCATGGGCGACGCCTGCGAGGCCGCCCAGAAATTGGCGGAGCTGCGGCAGCCCTCGAGGCCGGTGACGTTGATGGTGAGGTTGGACAGGGACCGCCAGAAGTTGTTCAGGGCGATGCAGTTATCCGCGGTGAGGCACCGGTTGTAGACGTCCACATGCCCGTTGATGGTGACATCCGTGGGGGAAGCGCCCAGCCCCGCCACCTCGGTGGAGTAGCCCACCTGGATGATGAGCGGCTCCTCGGCACTGCCGTAGGTTCCCGGCTTGAACAGCAGTGAGTAGCGTTTGGACCCCATCTCATCGTCCACCTGTTCTGCGGCGATGGAATCAACCGTGGCCTGGATTTCAGCCACCGGCATGCTCGGATCGAAGATCCGGACATTGGGGCCAAAGTCCGGTTCCGCGCCCTGGGGAAGGGCCGGGGCAGCGGCAGGTGCAGGGGCCTGTTGCACCGATGCCTGCGAAACGGGGGGAGCTGCCGGCGCAGCGGTGGCCATGCTTCCTCCGCTGGCGACCAGGCCAGCGAGGAGGGCGACGGTGCCGGCGACGTGCGGGCGCCGGCCCTGGGTGCGCCGCAGGCGCGGCTCCTGGGGGCTGTCTGCACGCGGAGGATGGGGGACGTGGGCTAGCGGCATTGCTGGTCCTGTTCGTTGGTGGGATTCGTCGAGCCTGGGCGGCAGGGTAAGGCTGCGGCAGTGGGAGCGCTCTCGTCGGGGAAGCGTAACACCGCCGGGAAAGACCGGCAAGGATCAAGTGGAAGCGCTCCTACCGCCTCTTGACAAGCTCTTGTGAGGTGGGACACCATGTGGTGAGAGCGCTCCCACATCCGTGCCGCACCCGGTGCGGTTCCACCGCTCACCCCCTCTTCGCCTCCGACCGTCATGCCGGTCGACAGGGCATTTTCTGACGAAGGAGTCTTTCCTGTGAAAAACCCAACCAAGTTCACCGTGTTATCCGCCGCGGCTGCCTGCCTGGCCCTGTCGCTGGCAGCTTGCGGATCCTCTGCTACCGAATCAGGCGGGGTGGACGGCGCCACCGGTTCCGAACCCGTCACGCTCACGGTGGGTACCTTCAATGAGTTCGGCTACGAGGAGCTTTTCGAAGAGTACGAAACGCTGAACCCGAACGTGACCATTGAGCACAAGAAGGCGGCAACCACCAACGAAGCGCGGGACAACCTCACCACGCGCCTGGCCGCCGGCTCCGGCTTGTCCGATATTGAGGCCGTTGAGGTGGACTGGCTTCCGGAACTCCTGCAGTACCCGGACCGCTTTGCCGACCTGGCCGACCCCGCCGTGGAAGGACGCTGGCTGGACTGGAAGGCCGAAGCCGCCACCACCGCCGACGGCAAGCTCCTCGGCTACGGGACGGACTCCGGCCCGGAGGCCGTCTGCTACAACGCCGAGCTGCTCAAGAAGGCCGGCATGCCCAGCGAACGCGGGGAAGTTGCCACGATGCTGGGGACCACCTGGGACAGCTACTTCGAAGCCGGCAAGGCCTACAAGGCCGCAAACCCTGATTCCGCATGGTTCGATTCGGCGGGGGCAATCTACCAGGGCATGAGCAACCAGCTTGAGAAGGTCTACGAGGAGGAGGACGGAACCGTCATCGCCACGGAGAATGAGAAGGTCAAGGACACCTACAACCAGGTCCTGAAGGCCTCCACCGAGGACGGGCTGTCCGCCCACCTCAGCCAGTGGAGCGATGACTGGGCCTCCGGCTTCCAGACAGGCGCCTTCGCAACAACCCTCTGCCCGGGCTGGATGCTCGGAGTTATCGAGGGCAACGCAGCCGGGGTCACCGGCTGGGATGTGGCCAACGTCTTCCCCGGCGGCGGCGGAAACTGGGGCGGGTCCTACCTGACAGTCCCCACCCAGGGCGAACACCAGGCCGAGGCCAAGAAGCTGGCAGGCTGGCTGACCGCCCCTGAGCAGCAGATCAAGGCCTTCACGGCCAAGGGCACCTTCCCCAGCCAGAAAGAGGCGCTGGAAAGCAGCGAACTGCTGGGCCAGACGAACGAGTTCTTCAACGGCGCGCCCACCGGCCAGATCTTCGCCGAACGCGCCAAGGCCGTTGAGGTGACTCCCTTCAAGGGGACCAAGTACTTCGCCATCAATGACGCCATGCAGCAGGCCCTCACCCGCGTTGACGTTGACAAGACGGACGACGCCGCCTCCTCCTGGGAGAAGTTCGTCACCGCAGTGAAGTCCCTCTAAGCATGGCTGTCACCGACCGGGTCCGGCCACGGAGCGCCGGCGGGCAGGTCCCGCCTGAGGGCACGAAGGGTGTCCGGCGCCTGGCCTTCTCGCAGCAGGTCTCCAAGTGGGACGTCAAGCTGTCCCCCTACCTCTACATCTCGCCGTTCTTTATCCTGTTTACCGTCACCGGGCTCTTCCCGCTGGTGTACACCGCCTGGGTTTCCCTGCATAACTGGAACCTCATCGGCGGGCAGGGGAAGTTCACGGGCCTGGAAAACTACGCCTTCGTTGTGGCCCAGCCCTACTTCTGGAACGCCGTGGGCAACACCTTCAGCATCTTCATCCTGTCCTCCGTGCCCCAGGTTGTCATCGCCCTGGTCATAGCGGCGGTGCTGGACGCGAACCTGCGGGCCAAGACGTTCTGGAGGATGGGGGTCCTGGTGCCGTTCGTGGTGGCGCCGGTGGCGGTGGGCCTGATCTTCAACAACCTCTTTGCGGACCAGTTTGGGCTGATTAACGGGATGTTGACGGCGGTAGGGCTGGACCCGGTCCGGTGGCATTCTGATTCCGTTGCAAGCCATCTGGCCATCGCCACCATGGTGAACTTCCGCTGGACCGGCTACAACGCGCTGATCTTCCTCGCGGCCATGCAGGCCATCCCGAGGGACGTGTTCGAAGCGGCAACCATCGACGGCGCCGGCAGGCTGCGGCAGTTCTTCTCCGTCACTGTCCCCATGCTGCGGCCAACGGTGATTTTCGTGGTGATCACCTCCACCATCGGCGGCCTGCAGATCTTCGACGAGCCGCGGGTCTTTGACCAGTCCGGCCTGGGCGGAGCGGACAGGCAGTGGCAGACGCTGACCATGTACATCTGGGAACTTGGCTGGGGCCAGCGCAACTTCGGCAGGGCCTCTGCCGTAGCCTGGCTGCTCTTCCTGATCATTGTGGTGATCGCCCTGCTCAACTTCCTCATCACCAAGCGCATTGCAAGCCAGGGAGGCCGCAAGTGAGCTCCATCCCCATGATCGAACAGACCGCCGGGAAGGGGGCAGCCAAGGCAGCAGCGCGGCGCGGGCCAGGTGCCCGGAAACCAAGGTCCGGCCACGGAAGTGCCCGCCGGCCCGGCTTCCTCACCTACGGTTTCCTGGGGGCTGTCCTCCTGGCATCCCTCTTTCCGCTCTATTGGTCCTTCCTGGTGGGCAGTCATGACAACACTGTCCTGAGCCGCGGCATCCCGCTGCTGCCCGGCGGGAACTTCCTGGCCAACGCTGCGAAAGTCTTTGACAGCATCCCGTTCTGGAAGGCAATGGGCAACAGCCTCATCGTCTCGTGCGTGACCGCGGCATCCGTCGTCGTGTTTTCCACCCTTGCCGGATTCGCCTTCGCCAAGCTCCGCTTCCGGGGCAGCAAGGGGCTGCTGGTGTTCGTCATCGCAACCATGGCGGTTCCCACGCAGCTGGGCGTGGTCCCGCTGTTCATCGTGATGTCCAAGCTGGGGTGGACCGGCTCGCTGTGGGCCGTCATCATTCCGGGTGTGGTTACCGCCTTCGGCGTCTTTTGGATGACCCAATACCTCCGTGACGCCCTCCCCGATGAGCTCATCGAGGCCGTGCGGATGGACGGGGCCTCCATGATCCAGGCCTTCTGGTACATCGGGTTCCCCGCCGCACGCCCTGCGGCCGCCATGCTCGCCCTGTTCACTTTCGTGGCTACCTGGACCAACTTCTTCTGGCCGTTCATTGTCCTTGACCCGTCAAACCCCACCCTTCCGGTGGCGCTGCAGCTGCTGCAGGCCGCCCACTTCGTGGACTACTCCGTGGTCCTGGCCGGCGCCGTCCTGGCCACCGTCCCGCTCCTGCTCCTGTTTATCGCGGCAGGCCGTCAACTCGTATCTGGAATTATGCAAGGAGCAGTTAAAGGATGAGTTCCACCCAACTTCCGTTTCCGGAGGGCTTTCTCTGGGGCGCGGCAACAGCTGCGTACCAGATCGAAGGCGCAGCACACACAGGGGGCAGACAGGACTCCATCTGGGACGTGTTCGCCCGGCTGCCCGGAGCCGTGGCGGACGGCCACAACGGTGACGTGGCCTGTGACCACTACCGGCGCTACAAGCAGGACGTGGCGCTGATGGACCAGCTGCACATGAAGGCCTACCGGTTCTCCACGTCCTGGGCCCGCTGCATGCCGGACGGCGTTACGCCCAATCCTGAGGGGATCGCTTTCTACTCCCGCCTGGTGGACGAACTGCTGGCTGCCGGAATCACTCCGTGGCTGACTCTCTACCACTGGGACCTGCCCCAGGCACTTGAGGACAAGGGCGGCTGGGCCAACCGGGACACCGCCTACCGTTTCGCCGAGTACGCGGCGCTCATGCACGGCGTCCTGGGCGACCGGGTCCGGATCTGGACCACCCTCAACGAACCGTGGTGCTCGGCGTTCCTGGGCTATGCGGCCGGTGTCCACGCGCCGGGAAGGCAGGACCCGCGGGCGGCTCTGGCTGCCGCCCACCACCTGCTGCTCGGCCACGGCTTGGCAGCCCGTGGCCTGCGCCGCGAGGATCCGGACGCCTCGGTGGGCATCACCCTGAACCTGACGGTCCCGGATCCGCGGGATCCCGGCAGCGAGGGAGACAGGGACGCAGCCAGGCGGATCGACGGGCAGTTCAACAGGATCTTCCTGGATCCGTTGTTCAGGGGCGAGTACCCGGCCGACCTTCTGGCAGACGTGGCGCACCTTGGACTGGCTGACCTGGTGCAGGACGGGGACCTGGAGGCCATCTCCACGCCGCTGGACCTGCTCGGCGTCAACTACTACCACGGGGAATCCCTCACCAAGGACCCGGCGGATCCCGGGGAGCGGGCGGGCCAGGAGACGACGGCCGCTCCGGGGCAGGCAGACCGCCCGGTATCCTCCCCGTTCGTGGCAGCCGATGGCGCACGCTCGGTACCCCGCGGCCTGCCGGTGACGGGAATGGGCTGGGAGGTCCAGCCCGAGGGGCTGCGGCGCCTGCTCAACCGGCTGCAGGCAGAGTACACGGGCCCGGCCGGCATCCCCATCTACATCACCGAAAACGGCGCAGCCTACGATGACGTCCCAGACGAGGCGGGCTTCGTCGACGACCAGGACCGGCTGGGGTTCTTCGCAGCCCACCTCCGGGCAGTGCACGATGCCATCGCGGACGGCGTGGACGTCCGCGGGTACCTGGCCTGGTCCCTGCTGGACAACTTCGAGTGGTCCTTCGGCTACCACCAGCGCTTCGGCTTGGTCCGGGTGGACTACCCAACCCAGCAACGCATCCCGAAAGCCAGTGCGTGGTGGTACTCGGCGGTGGCGGCCTCCAACGCCATTCCGGCCAGCAGCAACCCCGTGTCTCCTGCGGAGCCGGGTGTCGTATTGTCTGTGTAATGAACGAAAAGTCCCGCCGGCCCGGCCTCCTGCAAGCCGGGCGGCCCAGCCCGACGCTTGAAGATCTTGCCACGGCCGCCGGAGTGTCCCGCTCCACCGCGTCCAGGGCGATCAACGGCGGGCTGAAGGTCAGCCCGGAAGCCCAGGCCGCCGTGGACGCCGCCATCGTGGCCCTCGGCTACACGCCAAACCGTGCGGCCCGGAGCCTGGTGACCAGGCGCACCGGGTCCATTGCGCTGGTCATTCCGGAGCCGGACGCACGGGTGATGATGGACCCCTTCTTTGCCGCCGTCATCACCGGCGTCAACGAGGCCCTCCGGGGCACGGACATGCAGCTGGTGCTGCTGATGTCCCGGGCGGGGGATGACTCCGCCCGGACCATGCGGTACCTGCGGGGCGGGCACGTGGACGGCGCGATCGTGGTCTCGTTCCACGAGGCGGACGACTGGGCGGAGACCCTTGGCACAACCGGCCTGCCCACCGTCTTCATCGGCCGGCCCTGGGCGATGGGCTTCGGGGTCCCTTACGTGGACCTGGACAACTTCGAGGGCGGCCGGCTTGCCGCCCGCCACCTGGCCGCCACCGGGCGCACCCGGCTGGGAACCGTGGCAGGGCCCGCCGACATGACGGCGGCAGTTGACCGCCTGGAAGGATGGAAGCAGGGTGTCCGGGAGGCCGGGCTGCAGCCCGGGCCCGTCATCCACGGTGACTTTACGACGGCGGGCGGCGCCGAAGCGGCACGGGACCTGCTCTCCGGGTCGCCGGAGCTGGACGGTGTTTTCGCCGCCTCTGACCTGATGGCGCTGGGCGTTATTGACGTGGTGCGGGGCGGGGGCCGGAAGGTTCCGGAGGACGTTGCCATTGTGGGGTTCGACAACCATTCCCTCCTGGCCGCCAACGGTATGGGCCTCACCACGGTGACCCAGCCCATGGTGGACATGGCCGTGACGGCCGGGAAGCTCCTGATCCGCGTGATCGAAAACCCGGAAGAGCAGCTGGAGCCGGTGATTTACCCGGCCGAGCTGGTTGTCCGCGGCAGCACCGCGGGACACGGCGACTAGATTCAATCCGGCAGAGCGGATTGATCAGCCGGGGTGGTGTGTCAGGCGATGGCCGCGCCTACGGTCGATTCCCGCGGAACCACCCGGAACGCCGTCTCAACTTCCCGGGGCGGCATTCCGTCCGGGTCCTTGATCCGTTCCATCAGCATCCGGATGGCGGTCTCGGCGATCTCGGTCCGGCCGGGGTCCACCGTGCTCAGGGTGGGGAGGGTGTACCGGGTTTCATCCAGGTCGTCGAAACCGATCACCGCGACGTCGTCCGGGACCCGGTAACCGGCTTCCTGCAGGACGCGCACGGCGCCCTGGGCCAGGGTGTCGTTCAGGCCGAAGACGGCGTCGAAGGAGGCGCCGCGGTCCAGCAGGTCGTGCATGGCCGCCGCACCGTTGGACCGGTGCCAGTCCACCACGTAGGCGATAATCCCGTCGTCGTACGGAATGCCGCGCCCTTCCAGCGCCTCCCTGTATCCGCGCAGGCGCAGGCCGGCCGAGCCGATGACCTCGCCCTCGTGGGCGCCGACGACGGCGATGCGCTTCTTTCCGAGGTCCAGCAGGTGTTCGGTGGCGGCCCGGGCGGCCGTAACGTTCTGCATGGTGACGTGGTCCGAGGAACTGCCGAAGATGCGCTCGCCGAGCAGGACAATCGGGACATCGGCCTTGATCAGGTCTGCGTCCTCCTGGCCGAGCGCCAGCGGGCTGAAGATCAGGCCGTCGGACATCTTGAGGCGCGGACTGGCCATCACCTCAAGCTCGCGCTTTCGGTCGGCGCCGGTCTGCTCGATCAGCACCACCAGTCCGTGCTTGGCGGCAGCCTCGATGACCGCGTCCGCGAGTTCGGCGAAGTACGGAAGGCTCAGTTGCGGCAGGGCCAGGGTGATGGCGCCGGTGTGCCCGGAGCGGAGGCTGCGGGCAGTGAGGTTGGGGCGGTAGCCCAGCTCCGCGATGGCCTTTTCCACCTTGGCGCGGGTGGTGTCCCGGACGTGCGGGTGGTTGTTGATCACGTTGGAGACGGTCTTGAAGGACACGCCCGCCATCCGCGCCACATCGTGAAGAGTTGCCGCCATCCCAGTCCCTTTAGGTTCAACCGCGGCCCGCAGGCCAGTACCGCTCACTTTACAACGTTGAATCGACTCAACCTGTTGAAAGGACGGCGGTGCCCCGCCCCTGCGGGGCACCGCCGTGATTCAACGCCGCTTGCGCCCCGCCCGGTCCTGCCGGCCCTGCCGTTCACGCTGTTCCGAGAGGTCGCGTTCGGCGGAACGCTGGGACTTTCCGGCCATGACCACTTTTTGGTGCCATTCCCGCTGGTAGGCACGCTGCGCTGCGGCGTCGCTCCGGCGGGCCAGGGCGGCAAGCTCCCGCTGCAGTTTCAGGTAGTTGTGCCAGCGGCGTTCCTCCAGCACACCGTCCGCTATCGCCTCCTGCACGGCACACCCCGGCTCGCTCTGGTGGCCGCAGTCCGTGAACCGGCACCGGCCGGCCAGGGCTTCAATGTCACCGAACATCCCGCCGATGCCGTCCTCGGCGTCGAACAATCCAAAACCCCGCACGCCGGGTGTGTCCATGAGGACCGTCCCGTTGGGAAGGGGCACGAGTTCCCGGGACGTGGTGGTGTGCTTCCCCCTGAAGTCGCGGGACCGCACCTCCCCGGTGTGCTGGACATCGCGGCCCGCCAGGGCGTTGATGAGCGTAGACTTCCCGGCGCCGGACGGGCCCAGGAGGACAATGGTGCCGCCCGCCGGAATGTGCGCCAGCAGGTCGGGGATGCCGTCACCGGTTTCGGCTGAGGTGGTGACCACTTCCACGCCCGCCGCCTGCAGGATGACTTTCCCGACGACGTCGTCCGCCACCCCGGCGAGGTCCGCCTTGGTGACGATCACCAGGGGAGTGGCGCCGGAGTCCCAGGCGGCCACGAGGGTGCGCTCCAGCCGGTTGTGCGTCAGTGGCCGGTCCACAGGCACCACCACGCCCACCATGTCCATGTTGGCCGCAAGGACCTGCGCATCGGAGGAGTCCTCGAAGGCGCGCTTCCGGCTGAGCTCCGAGAGTCGTGGAAGGACACCGAGGACCTGGCGGTCGCCGGCCCTGTTGGGCCCCATCCACACCCAGTCGCCGGTGACTGCCACGTCACCGGTCAGCGGGTATGGAAGGTGGAGCAGGTCTGTTCCTGCCGCCACCAGGAGCAGGGAACGGTCCACGCGGACCACGCGGCCGCGCTCCGTTGCCCCTGGCAGGGGGTGGTTGTCGAAGTGCCGGGCGACCGCCGGGGTGTAGCCGTAGGCAAGCGGGCCGTTTGGAGGGGCGTTGTGTGTGGTGCTGCTTGACGTGGTGATGCTGTCCAGGCCGTTGCCTGATGATGATTTCACTGTGATACCTCAGGGAAGGCCCCTGCGCTCCGGCCGCCTTGGGCCTGGGGGTGTTGGCGCTCCGCGGTGAGGTCAGGCGGGGCCGGTGCGGTACAGGGGAGGAGTCTGGATGATGGGTGCGGAGCGCTCAAGGCGCGGGGCTGTAACAGTCATCAAAACCACCTCCCTCTCCAGCCGTTGGGACCGGCATCAGGTCCCGTGGGTTCCGCCGGCAGCATCCGGCGGAACCCACTTTAGCCCCGGCCGGCGGAATCCACCAGAGCCCGGAATCGAACCTGCAAATCCGGGAAACTGGCCCGGACCAGCACGTTGTTCTTTGAGGGGGTGCCGGTTGGGGCATAGGTTGGCTGCAGTTGTGTTTTCCAGGGACGCAGGACGAGTTGAGGAGGAACCATGGGCGATGACGCCATGGACCGGGCCGCTGCAAGGAACGATGCCGTGTTGAACGCAGGCAAGGAGAGCGGGCCCGGAATCAGCCATGCTGACAGGATTGATGACGACGGCGGCCGTCCGGCGAAGTGGCGCATCGTCGGTCCCGGCCTGGTGGTGGCTGCCACCGGCGTGGGTGCCGCTGACATGGTGGCCACGCTGGTTGCGGGCTCGCGCTACGGCTACGGCCTGTTCTGGGCAGTCATTGTGGGTGTGGTGCTGAAGATCATCCTCGTCGAAGGGGCCGGCAGGTACACGCTGGCAACCGGAAAGACCATCTTCGAGGGCTGGCGCTCCCTGGGAAAATGGACCACCTGGTACTTCGGCCCGTACATCATGATCTGGGGTTTCGTGTACGGGGCCACGGCCATGTCCTCCGCGGCCCTGCCACTGGCTGCCGTGTTCCCTTTCCTGCCGCTGTGGGCGTGGGCCATCCTGATGGGACTCGCCGGCTTCGCGATGGTGTGGTGGGGCAAATACGCCACCTTCGAGAAGATCACCGCCGTGCTGGTGGGCTTGATGTTCGTGACCGTGGTGGGTCTGGCCGTGATTGCCGCGCCTAACATTCCGGAGATGCTCGCCGGGCTGATCCCGATGATCCCCTCGACGGACGGCGGCATCTTCTACACGCTGGCGCTGGCCGGCGGAGTGGGCGGCACCATCACGCTCGCCGCCTACGGCTACTGGCTTCGCGAGAAGGGCTGGTACACGCCCAAGTGGATGAAGGTCATGCGGATCGACAACTCCATGGCCTACGTCATGACCGGCATCTTCGTCATCTCCATGCTCATTGTCGGCGCGGAGGTTGTGCGTTCCGCAGGTGTGTCCCTCAGCGCCAGCGATGAAGGGCTGCTGGACCTCTATGGTGTGCTGAAGGCGGAATACGGAGACGTTGTGGGAACCGGGTTCCTGGTGGGTTTCTGGGCCGCGTCCTTCTCTTCCATCATCGGCGTCTGGAACGGCGTCTCCCTGATGTTCGCCGACTTCTGGGGGAACATGCGGGGCAAGGAGTCCGGCCACCCGGATACCCGCGTAGGCGGAAAATATTTCAGGTTCTACATCCTGTGGCTGACGTTCCCGCCCATGGTTTTGTTCGCGCTGGGCCAGCCGATCGGCCTGATCCTGCTGTACGGTGCACTGGGTTCGCTGTTCATGCCGTTCCTGGCGCTGACCCTGCTGGGGCTGCTCAACGGCAGGCGGATCCCCAAGGCGTGGGCCAACAAGCTCCACTCCAACATCGCCCTGGGGATCTGTGCGCTGCTGTTCATCGTCCTGGGCATCCGGCAGTTCTGGACGTCCCTCTCGCCGCTGTTTGGCGGCTAAAAGCCACTAACGGCTGCTAGCGGGGCCAGGCTCCTACCGCTGCAGTTCCAGCGCCCGCTTCTGCCGCGCCGAGATGCTCGAAACATACCCGCAGTTGGTGCACGTGATGTTGTATTTCCGGGACGTAGTGAACACCGGAACGAAGAAGAGCGTGAACTTGGTGGCCCGCTCTTCAAGGTGGTGGTGGACGAAGGAGCGGCAGTACTGGCAGGTGGCCGGTTTACCGGGCTGCGCTTTCAGCACCGTCTTGAATCCAAAGAGAAGGAACATGGGTCTGGCCTTTCGGGGCAGTCCTGCTGGCTGTCCTGACAACCTTAGGCCCTGGGCCCAGTGATAGTGCCATCCTGACAGCCTCCCGGACCGGTGCGATACTGGGGGTCCGCGCAATGTTCGCAATCAGGGGGATTTCGGCAAACATGGTCCTGGATACCGCGACCCTTCGCATTGCGTTCGGCCTCATGGCGCTGGTGCTGGTGTTCCTTTTCTATTTCTCCGCGTACCGGGTGACGCGCTCGCCGTACAGCGGCTGGTGGTGCCTGGCGCTGCTGTTTTTCCTGTCAGGATCGGCGTGCTTCCTGCTGGACGGCACGGCCCACCAGGTCTGGGCCAACCCGCTGGGAAACGTGCTGCTGGTGCACGGCGGAGTGGCCGTGTGGGCGGGTGCCCGATCGCTGCGGACCGTGCCGCCGCCAAAATGGGCCTTCACCGGCATCCCCCTGGCCACCCTGGTGGCCTCGGTCCTCGATAATCCGGCCACCAACACCTGGTCCGGCGGGCCGGTGTTCCTGGCGGCAATGAGCCTCACCATTGGACTCGCATCCCGCGAACTCTGGCGCCTGGAACCGGGCTACTCCCGGGTCCGGATCCCCATGGCTGTGGCCGCGGGCGGACTGTCCGTGTTTTACCTGCTGCGCTGGGGTGCCTTCATGCTGGAAGGCCAGCACGGGCCGGTCTTCCAGAGCGTCTTCGGTTCCGCGGTCACCACCCTGGTGACCATGGTCCTGCTGGTGGTGGTCTCGTTCAGCATGGCGGCCCTCAGCAGCGAACAGCAGACCAGGGCCCTGCGTGTGGTGGCTTCCCGCGACGATCTCACGGGGCTGCTGAACCGCAAGGCCTTCCTGGAAATGGCGGCAGAGCAGCTGGCGGACCTGTCCATCACCAGGGGATCCGGCGCCCTGGTCCTGGCAGATCTGGACCACTTCAAGTCCGTCAACGACACCTACGGGCATGCCGCCGGGGACCTCGCCCTGCAAACCTTCGCCGATGCGTGCACTGCAACGGTGCGTCCCACCGACCTGGTGGGCCGCTACGGCGGAGAGGAATTTGTCATCCTCGTCCCCGGCGCAAGCGCCGAACGGGCGGAACTCATCGCCGAGTCGATCAGCAACCGCCTTGCGGCGGCCACCACGGCGGACGGGATGGAGATGCCCACCGTCAGCTACGGGATTTCCACCTACGACGGCGCCTCGACGGACGTGGAGCGCCTGATCGCCTCAGCCGACGCCGCACTCTACATGGCCAAGTCGCTGGGCCGGAACCAGACTGCCCGCAGCGACAGGATGCGCTAGCGGGGGTCCCCGCACCGGGGCGCGTGCATGCCGCGCTCCCGGCCTGTTGCCAAACTGTGGCTTCCGGGCGGTCCGTAACCCAAGGGCAGCGGGAACCCCTGCTGATAAAATGGCGGGGTTGCAGGGCGGCCTTATTGCTGGTCCAACCAGCGCCGTAACCAAGTAAGGACCAGACACTCATGACGGCAGGCGGGTCACACCCCGGGACTTCGGAGACTCAGCCGGGCGCGCCGGCCAAAGCCTCCGGCCCTGCCACCGGCCGCGCTTATCTCGCCACCCTTGAGGGCTTCATCGGAGCCCTCATGATGTTTACCGGCTCCATCGGCACGGGCTGGATCGCCAACGGCTCACCCATGATCCGCCAGCCGGTAGTCATTGCCCTCCGCACAGAAGGCTGGGGAGTGACGGTGTCTACCGTGCTGCTCACCGTGGGCGCCATGGTGCTGATCCGTTCCTGGCTGCGGCTGGGCCAGCGGCTGGCGGACTGGGGACAGTCCGCGCTGCGGTCCGTGGTGGTCGCCATCTCCGCCTGGTCACTGCCGCTGCTCTTCTGCGTCCCGGTGTTTTCGCGGGACGTCTACGCCTACACCGGCCAGGGCAGGCTGGTGATGGAGGGCCAAAACCCGTACGAGGTGGGCATCTCCAGCCTCAGCAACTGGTTCTCGCTGGGGGCTGACCCTGCGTGGGCGGAAAACCGGACACCGTACGGCCCCTACTTCCTCTGGCTGGCACGCGGGGTGGTGGGGCTGACAGGAGCGCAGCCTGACGTTTCCGTGCTGCTCTTCCGTCTCCTGGCCGGCGCCGGCGTCCTGCTCTGCGTCATCTATGTCCCCAAACTGGCGGAACTGCACGGCATCAACGGCGCCCGGGCCCTCTGGATCTCGGTGGCCAACCCGCTGTTCCTGATCAGCTTTATTGCCAGTGCCCACAACGACGCCCTCATGGTGGGGCTGGCCGTGGCTGGCGTCTACTTCGCAGCCACGCGCCGCTACCTGGCGGGCATCCTCCTGGTCACCGCGTCCATCGGCATCAAGCCGATTACTGTGCTCCTGCTGCCGTTCATCGGCGTGATGTGGGCGGGACCGTCCGCGTCGTGGCCGCGCAAGTTCCTGATCTGGGCTGCGACGGCGGGCATCAGCTTCGGCGTGCTGGTCCTGAGCGGCATCCCCTACAACCTTGGCATCGGGTGGACCTGGGCCATCATGGACCCCACGCCGGGGTACACGGGCTACTCGCCGTCCGGCTTCCTGGGCCAGCAGGTGGAGTTCCTCGCCAACGTCCTGGGACTCCCGGGCGGAACCTTCGCCACCCTGCTGCGGACGGGAATGAAGTGGGCCGCGATCGGGGTGGTCCTGCTGCTGATGTTCCGGGGTGACTATTCGCTGGCGGTGCGCCGGATGGCGCTGGCGTTCACCGCCGTCGTGATGCTTTCCCCCATCATCCAGCCGTGGTACATCCTCTGGTTCCTGCCGTTCCTGGCCGTCACGGGAATCCGTGACGACTGGCAGATCAGGTCGCTGTACGTCGGCGTGACGTTCTTTGTGGTGTTCGGGGCGCAGGACCAGCTCTCTGTCTGGTCCTTCGTGGAGCTGCCCATCGATGCGTCGTCGCTAGCGTTCATTACGGCGCTGGCATTTACGTTCTACCTTCTATTCCTCGATGTGCATACACGGAAGCTGCTGATCGAAGGCAAGCCCCTGGACCTGGCCAGGCGGGGCTGGACGTGGCTGCTGGCGCTGCGGGAGGCCAGGCGGGGCCGGGCGGAAGAGCCAGGCCGCGAGAAGCTGGGAAGCCGCTGACCCGGGATCAGCCATGGGCGGTGAGGTAGGCGATCAGCCCGCCTACGGTTGAAACCTGCGGATAGTCGCGTTCCGGAATATTTACGCCCGTGGAGGTGTCAATCGTTTCCACCAAGCGCAGGAAGTCCAGCGAATCCAGCTCCAGGTCCTGGCGCAGCCGGGCCTCAGCCTCCAGGTCCGCCGGCTCAACGTCCGGCGCCACCTGGTTGATCGCCCGGTGCACGGCCTCGCGGGCATCGTGTCCGTTCATAACTCCTCCGGTTTCTGCAGCAGCTCGTCCAGCCGGGCAAGGAAGCGGGCTCCGCGAAGGCCGTCGCTGACCCGGTGGTCCGCAGACAGCGTTGCCGTCACCACGGGGCGGATGCCCAGCATCCCGTTGTGGGCCCACGGCTGCTCCATCACCCTGCCCAGCCCCACCATGGCCACCTGGGGCGGATAGATGACGCCGAAGACGCTGTCCACGCCAAGATCGCCCAGGTTGGTCACCGTGATGGTTGGATCTGCCATCTCCGCCCGTTGCAGCCTCCCTGCCCGGGCCCGGGCCACGAGGTCGCGGAGCCGCTCCATCAGCTCGTCCACAGACAGGGTGTCCGCGTCATGGATGGCGGGGGCAACAATGCCGCCCTTCCGCAGTGCGACGGCAACGCCCAGGTGCACGGAGGGGCTCGGCCGGAATTCGTCGTCCACATAGAAGCCGTTGACCTCCGGCACCGATTTTGCAGCGAGGGCAGCTGCCTTCAGCAGCAGGGCAGACGCCACCAGCCGGGAGGACACGGGACGCTGCAGGTTCACGGACTGCATCCAGACCATCGCCGCGGCCATATCCACCGTGCTGCTGAGGTAGTAGTGCGGGATGGTCCGCTTGGATTTGGACATCAGCGCCCCAACGGCCCGGCGAAGGCTCGCCTCACGCTGCCGGGCCTCCGGCGCCTGGACGCTTTCCGGTTCCGGTGTCTTTGCCTGGGCCTCAGCCCCTGCGGCGTCCAGTGGCAGGGCGGCCTCCGGCGGCGGTGGCGCGACTGGTGCGGCGGCCACAGCCTGGAGGACGTCCTCCTCCCGCACGGCACCGCCAGGCCCCGTTCCCGTCAGTGACGCAAGGTCCAGTCCGCGCTCGGCGGCAAGCCTCCGGGCGCGCGGCGATGAGCGCACCCGCCCCGGTTCCCCGGCGTCTACCCCGGCCGGGCGTGCTGCGGCCGCGGGAACTGCGGCGCGTTCCACGTCAAACCGCGTCACTGCACCATGCCGTCCGGTGCCCCGGACGGTGGCCGGGTCAACCCCCAGCACATGGGCGAGGTGGCGCACCGGGGGAGAGACGGCGCCCGGGTGTTCTGCCGGTGCTTCTCCTGCCCGCGCCCCGCCGTCTGCCGGCGCTTGGCCTAGTGCCGGTGCCCGGCGTTCGGCCGCAGCCGCTGCAGGCGGGGCCGGAGCCACACCACCTGCCGCCCGCCCAGCCGGCGCAGGCGTGCCGGCAGGTCTTTCGGCCGCCGGGGATCCGTCGTCGGGCGTGGCCGTGATGCGGGCAAGCGGCGTGCCGATCGGGACGGTGGCGCCAATGTCCACCAGCAGTTCGGCCACCACGCCTTCCTCGAAGGACTCGATGTCCATGACGGTCTTGTCCGTGTCCACAACGGCCACCACGTCACCACGGTGGACGTAGTCGCCCGGCTTGACCAGCCATTCGATCATTTTGCCGTGGTCCATGTCCGCCCCCAGGGACGGCATGCGGAAATCACCCACCCTTGCCCGTCACCTCCCGCGCCGCCGCCACAATCCGCCCGGCTGACGGAAGGGCGGCAAGCTCCAGGTGCTTTGCATAGGGCAGGGGGACCTCCGCGCTGCAGACCCGCCCCACCGGTGCATCGAGGTCGTAGAAGGCCGTTTCCGTGATCCGGGCGCTGATCTCTGCCGAAATGCTGCCGCTTCGCCACCCCTCATCCACCACCACGGCCCGGTGCGTGTGTCCTACGGAGGCCAGGATGGCGGCGTCATCCAGCGGCCGCAGGGTGCGCAGGTCCAGCACCTCGGCGTCGATGCCTTCCTCTGCCAGCTGCTCCGCGGCGTCGAGCACTGCCGGAAGAGTGCCGCCGTAGGTGATGAGTGAGACGTCCTTCCCTGTCCGCCTGAGCGCTGCGGTATCGATGTCCACCGGGCCGGCGCCGTCATCAATTTCACCAGGCATGTTGTACAGGGTCCCGTGTTCAAAGATCAGCACCGGGTCCGGATCCTGCAGGGCGGTCCAGAGCATGCCGCGGGCGTCCTCCAGCGTGGCGGGTGCCAGGATGCGCAGGCCCGGGATGTGGGCGTACCAGCCCTCCAGGCTGTGGGAGTGCTGGGCGCCCAGCTGCCGTCCCGCCCCGGTGGTCATCCTGATCACCAGGGGGACGTTGAACTGGCCGCCGGACATGTGCAGGAGGGTTGCCGCGTTGTTCACGATCTGGTCCAGGGCCAGCAGGCTGAAGTTGACGGTCATGATTTCCACGATGGGCCTCATGCCACCGAGGGCCGCGCCGATGCCCGCCCCCACAAAGCCGGATTCGGACAAGGGGGTGTCGCGGATGCGTTCCGGGCCGAATTCCTCGAAAAGTCCCAGGCTGACGGCGAAGCAGCCCCCGTACGCGCCCACGTCCTCGCCCATGAGGAACACGCGTTCGTCACGCTCCATGGCGTCCCGGATGCCGGCCCTGATGGCCTCCCGGTAGGTGGTTTTCATTCCGGGCCCCGCTCGCTGTAGACAAACCGGGTGAGTTCCTCCACCGGCTCCGGCGTCCCGGCCTCGGCAAATTCGACCGCTGCGGCCACCTCGGCGTCGGCGTCGCGCTGCAGCTCCGTCCACTGCGCTTCGGTCAGCTGGCCGGCGTCCTCCAGGGCGCTGCGGAGCAGGGTGATGGGGTCCCGCTCCAGCCAGTGCGCCACCTCGGCCTTCTCCCGGTAGCGTTCGGGATCGAACATGGAGTGGGCCCGGAAACGGTACGTCCGCAGTTCCAGGAAGTGGGGGCCGGCGCCCGACCGCACCGCGTCCACGGCGCGGCGGGCGGCCTCGTGGACGGCGAGCACGTCCATCCCGTCCACGGCCCATGCCGCCAGTTCGTAGCCTGCCGCTTTCAGCGCGATGTCCGTCTGGGATTCGGAGCGCCCCAGTGCTGTGCCCATCGCGTACAGGTTGTTTTCGCAGCAAAAGAGCACCGGTAACTGCCACAGGGCGGCAAGGTTGAGGCTTTCGTGGAACTCACCTTCCGCTACGGCGCCTTCGCCAAAGAAGCAGACGGTCACCCCGGAGCGGCCGGCCATCTTGTCCGCCAGGGCAAGGCCGACCGCGAGGGGCAGCCCGCCCGCGACGATGGCGTTGCCGCCGAAAAAGCGGGTCCCGGCGTCGAAAAGGTGCATGGAGCCGCCGCGGCCGCGGCAGCATCCCTGGACATGCCCGTACATCTCGGCCAGGATGGCGCCCGCGGGTACGCCCCGCAACAGTGCGTGGCCGTGTTCCCGGTAGGTCGCGACGACGGCGTCCTCCCCTTGGAGGTTGTCCAGGACGCCCGCGGCGACGGCTTCCTCGCCGATATAGACGTGCAGGAAGCCACGGATTTTTGCCTCACTGTAAAGTTCGACGCATTTTTCCTCGAGCCGCCTGACGCGCAGCATCTGGAGCAGGAGGTGCCGGGCCAGGGCGGCCTGGTCCGCGCCGATGCGCCCTGCCAGGGCGGTCATGGTGCCTCCTGCGGGGTTTCGATCGTGGACGTGTCCCCTTCGGGGAGCCCCAGTTCACGGGCTTTCAGGAGCCGGCGCAGGATCTTCCCGCTGCGCGTCCTCGGGAGCGCCGTGGTGAACTCGACCATCCGCGGGGCCACGGCGGCACCGAGCCGTTTGCGTGCGAAGCCGATGATGTCCAGGCGAAGCTCCTCCGATGGCTCCCACCCGTTCCGCAGCTCCACGAACGCCTTGACCACTTCCCCTGCCACGGGATCGGGGACACCGATCACCCCGGCCTGGGCCACAGCCTGGTGCTCCATGAGCGAGCTCTCCACCTCGAAGGGGCCGATGAGGTGGCCGGAGGATTTGATGACGTCGTCGCCGCGGCCCACGAACCAGTAGTACCCGTCCGCATCACGTTTGGCGACGTCCCCGGTGAGGTACCACCCTCCGGCGAAGCAGCTGCGGTACCGCTCCTCTTCGTGGAGGTAGCCCCTGAACATCGATGGCCAGCCGGCGCGCAGGGCCAGTTCCCCCATGGTGTCCGGCTCCGTGACCAGCACAGGTTCACTGTCCACAATCACCGCTTTGCCGTTCCCGTCCCGCTGGACCAGGGCTGCCTCCACGCCGGGCAGCGGCCTGCCCATGGAACCGGGCCGGATCTCGGTGGCGGCGAAGTTGGCGATCATGATGCCGCCGGTTTCGGTCTGCCACCAGTTGTCGTGCACCGGCTGGCCGAAGGCTTCCCGGCCCCAGACCACCACTTCCGGGTTGAGCGGCTCGCCCACGCTCGCCACGAAGCGGAGCGCGGACAGGTCATGGCCCGAGGCGCGGTCCGCGCCGGCCTTCATGAGCATCCGCAGGGCTGTGGGCGCGGTGTACCAGACCGTAACGCGCTGCTCCGCCAGGATCCGGTACCAGCGGTCCGCGTCCATCTCCTCCTGGTCCACCACCGTGGTGACGCCGTGCACCAGCGGGGCGATGACGCCGTAGGAGGTTCCGGTCACCCAGCCTGGGTCTGCGGTGCACCAGTAGACGTCCTCCGGGTGCAGGTCCAGGGCGTACAGGCCGGTGGCGTAATGGGCGGTGACGGCCTCGTGCACATGGATGGCACCTTTCGGGGTGCCGGTGGTGCCGCTGGTGAAATGGAGGAGGGCCATGTCCTCGCCCTGGGTGGAGGCAATCCTGGCGTCACCAGGCGCGGCCTCCATGAGCCCGGCAAGGTCAAGGGTTCCCGGTTCCGGCTCACCGTCGGCGTCGATCAGCAGGACGAACTTGAGGTCCGGCAGCGCGTCCCGGATCCTGGCCACTTTCTTGCGGTAGAGGGCCCTTGTGGTGACCAGCAGCCGCCCGGATCCCAGCTGCAGGCGTTGCCTCACGGGCTCCGGGCCGAAGGCAGAAAACAGGGGGCAGAAGACGCTTCCGTTCTTGAGGGTTCCCAGCACCGCAACATACAACTCCGGAGTCCGGCCCATGAGGGAAAAAACGCGTTCCGTCCGGCCAATCCCGAGCTGCGCCAGGACTGCGGCAAAGCGGCTGGTCTGCTCGGCGAGTTCCCGGTAGCTGAGGGAATGGGTGGACCCGTCTGCCCGGACAAACCGCAGGGCCTCGTGGCCTGCGCGGGGGCCTGCGGCGTGGCGGTCCACGGCCTCGTGCGCGATGTTGAGGCCCCCGCCGGGAAGCCCGGACAGCGCCTGGCGGGCACTGTCCCAGGAAAACGCACGGCACACGGAGTGGTAATCCGCCAGGTTGGGCTCCACGGGAAAGGCCTGAGGGTCCTTCGAGATCCGTGGCCAGCGCGTGGGTTGTGTGGTGCCTGCGGTCATGCTCCAATCCGACTCCTGCAGGCCGGGAGTGGCAAGGGTAGAAAGTCCCCCGGGGTGGGCAGGAGGGCGCGTGAAGGCGGGGCGCGGCGGGCCTTTTGACCCTGTTGCGCGGTCCGGGGCAGGTGTCTAGTGAAAGGGTGTTGGCCCCGCGCCCGTGGCTCTTGCCCGCGCCGGCCGGAGCAGAGGAGAAGGGTGCTTGGCATGACTGAGGTAGTCCGGTACGAGGTGGGCTCCGGGACTGTCCTGGTGGAAGTGGCGGACAACAGCTACGGCGTGGAGCACCCGGCAAGGAACGAACAGGGGATCCTGGATGCGGGCCGGCGCCTGGAGGATGCCCTCGCCGCCGTCCGCCCCGCTGCGGCCGCCGTCGTCGACGCCATGCGTGAAATCGCACCCGAACACATGGAAGTGGAATTCGGCGTGAAACTGGCGGGAACCGCGGGGGCGGTCATCGCCCGGAACACCGCGGACGGGCACTTCATCCTGAGGATGTCCTGGTCGGCCTCCCCGGAGGTCCTGTCCGAGGAAGAGTAGGCCGGCCTGCAGGACCGGGGGTCCGGGATGCAGCAGCACATGACTGGGAGCCACACGAGGAGGTGGCCGGATGCATGAATTCCGGGACCGGGCGGAAGCGGGCCGGAAGCTCGGGCTCGCCCTGGCCGGCCTGCGCGGGAAGGACGTGGTGGTCCTGGGGCTGCCCCGGGGCGGTGTTCCGGTAGCGGCCGAGGTTGCGAAGGCCCTGGACGCCCCCTTGGACGTGATAGTTGTGCGCAAACTGGGGGTGCCGTTCCAGCCGGAGGTGGCCATGGGTGCCATCGCGGAAGGCGGCGCCCGGGTATTGGACCGGCGGGTCGTTTCCGTCGCCAGGGTCACCGAGGATGATCTCCGGACAGTTGAGGCGCGCGAGCGTGCGCTGCTGGAATCCAGGCTGGAACGGTACCGCCGGGGACGGCCTCCCACGGACCTCACGGGACGTACTGCCGTCATTGTGGACGATGGTATCGCTACCGGATCAACGGCCCGGGTGGCATGCAAAGTGGCGCGGCAGCTGGGCGCAGAAAGGGTCATCCTGGCCGTCCCGGTGGCCCCGGAACGGGCCATGGACTCCCTGCCGGAGGCGGACCAGGTCCTCTCCTTGGTCTCCCCCCGCAACTTCCAGGCCGTTGGCTACTATTACCGCGACTTTTCTCCCACCGCCGACGAGGACGTGGTCCGCCTGCTCGACGCCGCAGCGCGGCGGAACCACCGTGACCGCCTGGAACAGTTGACCGGCGTCGACCAGGATGTCCACATCGCCGTGGACGGCGTGTCAATCAACGGCGACCTGCACCTTCCTGACCAGTGCGGTGCGGTGGTGGTCTTTGCCCACGGCAGCGGCAGCAGCCGGCACAGTCCCCGCAACCGCTACGTGGCTTCCGTCCTCCAGGGAGCGGGACTGGGCACCCTGCTGCTGGATCTGCTGACTCCCGCAGAGGAAGTCAACCGTGACAACGTCTTCGACATCCCCCTGCTGGCACAGCGGCTCAGCGCAGCAACCCGCTGGCTGAACGGCAGGGAGGACACCGCAGCGTGCCGGGTGGGCTACTTCGGGGCCAGTACCGGAGCAGGCGCTGCGCTGTGGGCCGCGGCTGAACCTGGCGCGCACGTCGACGCCGTGGTTTCCCGTGGCGGCAGGCCGGACCTTGCCGGGCCGCGCCTCGCAGCGGTGCGTGCGCCCACCCTGCTGCTGGTGGGGGGTGCCGACACCCAGGTCCTTGCCCTAAACCGGCAGGCTATGGACCGGATGCGGGCGCCGGTACACCTGGAAATTATCCCGGGAGCCACCCATCTCTTCGAGGAGCCCGGCACGCTGGGCCAGGTGGCAGCTCTGGCCAGGGAATGGTTCTCGCGCTACCTGGCGCCGGAGGCTGCCGCGGAAGGGGCCCCGGGGGTTTCTTAGGCCTTCAGCTACGCGCCGGCAGGCACCGCTGCAGGTTTCCGGCCCAGCTCGGCGGTCCGCTTCACCGACCACCAGAGCAGCACCACCAGGAGCACGTTGCGGGTGGTGAGGATGGCTGCCATCACCGGGTGGGCGTGGATCAGCGGGGTGTAGAACAGGGGGTAGATCACGAACGTGGTCATGGCGATGCCCATCAGCAGCGCCGCGGGGACCTTCCACCGGTCCCAGTCGTGCGTGAGCCCTGCGATGATCACCGGTGCCAGCCAGATGATGAACTGCGGGGAGCCCACCTTGTTGAACACTATGAACGCGGTGACCATCATCAGGGAGCCCTCAAGGAACAGTTCCTCCCGTTCGGCGCCACGGTTCAGGGCGCGGACCAGCAGGACGGCAGCGATCACGGCCGCGAGGATCAGCAGCGGCTGCATCAGGAAAGCCGCCACGCTGGCGCCGGGGCCGTAGACCTCGGTGGAGTTGATGGCGGTGTTGTCCGCCATCTTCGAGCCCGCAATGTTGAAGACGCTCAGCCACACCCACGGCGTGGAGAAGGTGGCTTCCAGCTGCATGCCGCGCTCGCCCTGGTTGGTGAGGAAGTCCATGATGTGCGGCAGCCCGCCGGACAGCCAGGTGCCCAGGGCTACAACCACTGTCACCGCCACCCCGGAAAGGACTATGTGGATCCGCTTCCGGCTGGCGATCACGATGGGCACCAGGACGGCCGCCGGCCACACCTTGATCCAGGTGGCGATGCTGAGCAGGACGCCGGCCACCACCGGCCGCTGCGCCGCATACAGCAGGGCGATGAGCACGATGGGCGCGGTGATGCCTTCAACGCGGGCGAAGCTGAGGTAGCCCATGAAGACAGTGAAGAACAGCCACCACCAGGCCGGGGCGATGCCGCCCGCCTTGCGCGGTCCGCGGGTGAGGAAGGCGAGTCCGACGGCGTTGAGGGCTGTGATGATCAGGAACCACACCAGGAGGTACAGGTCCGGCCCGGCGATATTGGCCAGGAAGATGGGGATCTGCGCCAGCACGGGGTATACCCAGGGGCTGATCTTCCCGTCGAGGTTCGCGGGGTTGTAGCCGTCCGTGGCCCACTGGCGGTACTGCTCCGTGTCGCTGAACGTGTCGCCGTGCAGGAAGAAGGACGCCATCCAGCCCAGGAAGTACAGATGGACGACGGCGAATCCCCACCACACGCTGGAAGGGCGGGTGAACCAGTCCACCACCTTTGCGGGCAGGACTTTGCTGCGGACGGTGACCAGCCGGTCGAAGAACCTCGTGGAAATCTTAGGACTCCTTGAGCGCGGGGGCGGCAGCGGGCGCCTTCTTGCCCAGCAGGTAGAGGCGCCGGACGCTCCAGAGGAACAGGACCACCAGGAGGACGTTGCGGATGGTCAGCACCAGGGCCATCCACGGATTGTTGTGGCTGAGGGCGTCGTAGAACAGGGGGTAGATGAAGTACGTGGCCACGGCAATGACGATCAGCATGGCGGCCGGGACCCGCCAATCACGCCAGCTGTGGGCGAGGCCGACGGCGACGGCCGGGGCGAGCCACACCATGAACTGCGGGGAACCCACCTTGTTAAACACCACGAACGCGGTGGCCAGGGTCAGGGCACCGACGAGGAGCAGCTCGGTGCGGTCAACGCCGCCGTTGAGCTGGCCCTTGTGCTGCTTTCCGTTGTGCAGTGCCCAGAACGTCAGGCCGGCCACCAGCAGTGCGGCCAGGATCAGGAGGGGCTGCATCAGCACTGACATCAGTGCGGTGCCGGGGCCGTCCACCTGCATGGAGTTGATGTCCGTGTTCATGTACATGCGGGAGTCGCCGATGTTCAGGACGGACAGCCAGAGCCAGGGCGTGGTGAAGGTGGCCTCCAGCTGCATGCCGCGGTCACCCTGCTGGGTGAGGAAGTTCAAAAGCTTGGGGACGCTGCCCACCGCAGCGGCCAGCGCGACTACCCCCGCCGTCGTCGCAAGTCCGGCGAGCACCACCAGGACGCGGTTTTTTACGACGGCGAACAGGGCCAGCATGACGGCGGCGGGCCAGACCTTCACCCAGGTGCCGATGGCGAGCAGGACGGAGGCGATGAACGGGCGGCCGACGCCGTAGGCAAGGGCCACCAGGACCAGCGGGGCAGTTAGGCCGTCCACGCGGGCGAACCCCAGCCAGCCCATGAGGAAGGTGAAGACCAGCCACCACCAGCCTGCTGGGATTGCCTGGCGGTCCCGGCCGCGGTTGGTAAGTTTCAGCAGTGCCCAGCCGTTCAGGACTGTGGTCATGAGGACCCACAGGAAAAAGAACGGACCGGGGCCGGCGACGCCCGCGATGGCCATGGGGATCAGTGCAAGGATCGGGTAGACCCAGGGGCTGGGCCCGCCGGTGAGGTTTGCGTCGTTGAACCCTGCCATGGCCCAGTCGCGGTAGATGAAGGTATCGCTGAAGGCCTCACCGCGGAGCGAGAGGGAGGCTGCGAAGACCAGGAAAACCAGGTGCACCACGATGAAACCGCCCAGCAGCCCGCGGCCGGTGTTGAGCCGGGTCCGGGCGGGCGCGGGAAGGATGACGTTGCGGATCCGGGTGAGATTGCCGAAGATAGCGTCCGTGGAAATGGCAGGATCCTTGTCGGTTCGTGGCACACGCAGGTTGCCGCACTGGTGGCTTGGGTTCTGCCGTGTGGCCGGTGTTCAGGGTTTCGGAGCCGTCCGGAAACAGCCCCCACTCTGTTCCAACTCTAATTCACGCCTCTGGGGGCCAGTAATTGGCGGGGACGTGGAAAGCGACATCCGCGCCTGACCTGCTGCTTTTATCTAAAGTTGCTGGCGTGTGAAGCGTAGGGGAGCATGTACCGCGAGGCGCCAAGGTGCCTTACTTCGCCTGCAGCCTTGGGGAGCGCAGGGTGCGAGTTCCCCCAACCCCGATCCACGAAGGCCTGCCCCAAATGAACTTTCCGTTGACCCTTACCGTTGCCGACCGCGAAAGCATGGACAGCGAGCTCGACGCCGCTGTCACCGCCGCGAAAGCCCATGCACTCGCCGGACGGCGGCACGGCATCCTGGTCACCCGTCTCGGCGTGGACAAGTTCACGGTGGACCTGAGTGAGGCCGTTCCTTTCGGCTTCACGCGCGAACACCAGGCCTGGTAATACTTCCGGGCCGGTTCACGTAACCGGCCCTTCAGCCGTTCCCGGTGTTGGCGGGACTGCTTCGGCCCCCTTCCGCTCCGCTGCCGCAAAGGCTCGCCGCCAGTGCGCCCTCAAGGGTTAGGGAACCGTGACCTTCAGGTCGTTCCTTCCCGGCGCAACGCCCACTACTGTCGACAGCACCATCGGGGACGACGGAAGAGGCACGATGAGCATCGACATCGAAATTGGTACAAGCCTCAGCAATGAGGACGCAGCGCACTTTGCGGCCACAACGGAAGCAATCACCTCAGCGATGCAGAGGGTGCGGGAACGGCACGCGGCGTACAGCTGGGTGTGGACGGACGAGATCCGCTGCCGGGGCTGCAACGCCAGCATCGACATACCGCTGCTCGCCAGCACGAACGTGAGCGCCGACAAAGCCTTCCAGGCACATCAGTCCGCCCAGCTCGACGCCCTCCTGGCTGCTGGCGGACATCAGCGCGGGGAAGCATTCGAGGCTTCCTGAATCAGGGGTCGTTGCCGCCCATCGGTGCTGCAGGTGCTTGAATGGCGGGATGGAAAAATGGGGAAGCGCGCGGCCGGCACCGAAACTCCGTAAGGGGGACCGGGTGGCTATTCTGTCACCGTCATTCGCTGCTCCCGGCTTTGCCCCTGCGGTTCATGAGCAGGCCATGAAGCGGTTTGCCGATGCAACAGGCCTGGTGCCCGTCGAGTTCCCTACAACCCGTCAGCTTGGCGCTTCCGCTCAAGACCGTGCCGCTGATCTCAACGCGGCCTTCGCTGACCCCACCATCCGCGCCATCCTGGCAACCATAGGCGGTGATGACCAGATCACTGTTATTCCGCATTTGGACGCGGGGCTCGCCCGGGCCGACCCCAAGATTTTCCTCGGCTACAGCGACAATACCAACGTGCTGAACTGGCTCTGGTTACACGGTATCGGCAGTTTCTACGGAGGTTCCACCCAGGTGCACCTCGGTCCCGGTCCCGGCATCGACGACATCCACCTGGCCTCCCTTCGGGCTGCCCTGATGGCCGGCGGTGAGCTCACGGTCACCGATCCCGGCGAATCCGAGGACTTCGGCCGGGACTGGCATGACCCCCAAGCCCTCGTCGAATACGGGGAACGTGAGCCCACCGAGCTTTGGGCATGGGCCGGGCCGGAGCGGGTGGTGTCAGGACGGACCTGGGGCGGATGCCTGGAGGTCATTGACCAGCTTGCGTTGGCGGACCGCCTGCCGCGGGTAGAGGACCTGCACGGGTGCATCCTGTTGCTGGAGACCAGTGAGCTGATCCCACCTGCCGACTGGGTGAAGCGGTGGGTTCGCTCGCTCGGAGAGCGGGGCGTGCTCGATGCCGTCCATGGGGTTCTCGTCGCCCGGCCACCAACCAGCAACTTCGAGTACAGGCCGGAGCCCGTGGAACGCTCCCGCCTGCGGGCCGCCCAGCGGGACGCAGTGATTGAGGAGGTCGCCCGGTACAACCCGGAGGCCGTTGTCTGCGTGGGTGCTCCCTTCGGCCATACCCGCCCGCAGTGGATCCTCCCGTACGGCGGCAGCATCACCATGAACGGAACAGCCCGGACCATCAGCGCTCTCTACAACTGAGCGTCCAGTTAGCGGTACCAGCCCACCGAACGGTCGTAACTGGAAACCAGCGCTCCCGTGCCTGCTGCGCCTTCCCCGCCCGCGGGGAAGTAGATGGCCCCAAACTCGGCGCCCTGGGCTTCGATCCGTTTCTGTGCCCAGGCCTTGGCGTCCTCAATGTCCTTTTCCGGGATGCTTTCGCGGGTGTTGCTTCCGGCGCTGAGATGGATGTCCAACTGGTACTCCCCGGGCTGGGACGCTCCAGCATGCCGGCCAGGATCCCGCTCATCGCGCCTGCTGACCATCACCTGCGCCAAGGCATGAAGAACGGAGGGCTCCCTGGCGGCACTGCCATGCTGTTGTTGTTCCATCCGCAGCGCTGAAACCACGCTCTCCACTGTGTCCTCATCGCTGACCACATACGAAGCTCCGGCGACGTCCGCCTCCGAGCCCCCAACGCTTTTCAAGTACTGCATAAATTGCTCGGAGCTGGACTGTGTGGAGTTCATGCACCCTCCCTGAGGGCTATTCGCGGCGAGTGCCGACTCGCCCAACACTAGACCCATATGGGCCGCCCAGGTCCCTGCCCGGGAAAATAGTTTGAGGACGGAAAGTGCGGTCAGGCCGGCTCTTGCTGCGTCGATTGGCGGGGTTCGCGCCGTGCCCCGTTCCCGCCCGTCTTCGACAGGGTGAAGATCCCATAGCGCATTGCACCGCTGCGGTAGGCCAGGATCAGGCGGGGGATGCTCAGGACGAAGATGCGGTTGCGTGCGCCAAGGGCGAGGCGGCGGGTCCCGCGGTCGACGAGCAGGGCCTTCGCCAGTCGACGGGCGCAGATCGGCCAGGTGCGCGCGACGCGGCGGCTGACATCCTCATAGCCGGTGATCTCAAAGCCGGCCGCCATGGCCATCGCCTCATATTCCTCGCGCGTGCCCATCGACGGCAGGCGCCCTTCGCGGCAGATGGGCTCGAGCAGGTGGCGGACCTTCCAGCCGCTGGCCTCAGTCCCGGCGAGCCACGCGCAGACGACCAAGCGGCCGCCCGGGGACAGCACGCGGTGCGCCTCGGCGAAGAACCTGGGTTTGTCCACCATATGCTCGCTCGACTCGAGGGCCCACGCGGCACTGGCCGAGGCATCGGGCAGCCCGTTGACGAGCCAGTCGCGGAGATGGATGTCAACGTCGGGTACAGGATGCGCGGCGGCATAGTGGGCCTGCTCAGCGGAAAGCGTGAAACCGGTAACGCTGACCCTGCGTGTCACCGCGAGCCGCCGTGCGGTGGAGCCATAGCCGCAGCCGATGTCCAAGCACGCCTCGCCGGGCATAAGGCGCAGCCGATCGCCGACGGTGTCGACCAGCGCCTCGACGGCCTCGGCGGGCGTCTCGCGACCCGTTGCCCAAAGCCCGTGGTGGACATGCTCACCCCACACCCGGCGATAAATCGGATCGAGCTCGTCGTAATGATCCGCGACCGCCGCGGCGTTCTGGGAAATCTCGGGGACGATCACGCCATCACAGTACAACGCCGGCAGAGCGTCAAGCCGCTGAACATCACCGGCGCGACCGGATCGCCGGCGAACGCCACTGCCTTGGTGTGAGGCGGGCCTGTTGGGTCAGCCCAGGCGCTCGCCGGTCAGACCGGCCAGGTGGTCCAGGAGTTCGTTCTGGAACCGCTCATCGCGGACAGCGGGATGCGGCTTTTCGCGGTGCTGGTGGTACCAGTAGCCGCCGCTGGTCAGGGCCTCCGGGTCATCGCTGGCGGCCAGCCACTCCTGTGTGAGGTGGCCGAGCCGGAGGTCGTCCGGGGCGCCGGCTCCGCCCATCCTGGTGGGCACCCAGCCGGGATCAACGGCGTTGCTGAGGACGTCCGGCCACAAACGCGCGACGGCGGCTGCCAGGGCTGTGACGTAGAGCTTGCTGTCCGAATAGGTCACCGTCCGGGCGCCCGTACCGAGGGCCGCGAGCCCGGCGTGGCCGCCGCGGTGCATGCCGCTGCTGACATATATCAGCCGCCGCGGACGGTGGATGAGCGCGGTGAGAAGGTAGGGGGCGGCGACGTTGACCTGGAAAATCTCCGGGCCGTGAAGCACCCCGGCGTTGTGGATGACGGCGTCCATCTGGCCCAGCCGGTTTACCTGCTCCGCGACACCGCGGACCTGGTCCATGTCTGCAAAGTCGCCAACAACACCGTCTGCACCGCGGTCCAGCAGATGCTGGACGGAAGCCAGGCGTTCCGCGCTGCGGGCATGCACAACGATGTGGTGACCGTTTTCCAAGAGCGTCCGGGCTGTGTGCCGTCCCAGCCCGTCTGCGGAGCCGGTGATAAAGATGCGCGCCACTGATCCTCCCTAAGTTGTATACAAGTATGCACCTAGCGCTAGGGTTGCTGTGGAGGTAACAACATGCCTGGTGCAACCACCCGCAATACCGGAGCGGATTTCGTCTATGCCGAGCTGAAGCGGCAGATCATCAGCCTGGAGCTGAAGCCGGGGGAGCGCGTTTACGAACCCGCAATGGCGTCTGCGCTGCAGGTGAGCCGGACGCCGCTGAGGGAAGCCATCCGGCGGCTGGTCTCGGAGAGCTTCCTGGAACAGCAAACCACCGGCGGCGTCCTGGTGCCGGCCTTGGATGAGGCAGCAATTTCCGAGCTGTACGAAGTCCGCGCTGCAATGGAATCCCTCATGGCGCGGAACGCCTGCCTCAAAGCCACCCTGGCTGACATCGACGCACTCGAAGGCATCCTGGAGCGCAACGCTGCCATGGTGGGCTTCGCCGATGAAGCGATGAAGCAGGGGATGTCGCTGCACGGGAAGATCGCCGGGATCGCCGGCAATTCGTGGGCCCGGCGGTTCCATGACCAGATCTCAAACCAGATGGAGCGGTACCGGCACTTCACCAACAGCACCCAGGAACGGCGGGAGCAGGCCCTAGCCCAGCACCGGACCCTGGTGGCGGCCGTGGCTGCAGGCGACCCGGACCAGGCTGCAAGGATCGCCTTCGAGCATGTCATGGGCGCCCGCGATGCGGCGGTGCGAGCCATCTCCGGCACCACTGCATGATCGGCGAACTGGGCCGCCGGTCCACTGCAGCCCTCCTGGTCCATTCCACCCTGATTCAGGCACTGACCTTCCTGCTGCGGCCGGCCGCCACGTACCGCGCGCTGGAACTGGACGTCCCCGGCTTCGCCCTTGGGCTCCTGGCGGCCAGCTACGCCGTCTTCCCGCTGCTGCTCGCCGTCCCCACGGGCGCCCTGGTGGACCGCCTGGGTGAACGCCGCCTCATGGCGGCCGGTGCCGCCGTCGTCCTGGCCAGCGCTTTGTTCCTGCTGCTGTGGGGTTCGTCCATCGCCGCCCTGATCATCGGAACCGCCCTCCTGGGCGTCGGCCAGCTGGCCTGTGTGGTGGGGCAACAGGCGGTGGTGGCCAACAACGCCGCGGCCTCCCGGATGGATTCGGCCTTCGGCTACCTCACCTTCGCGGCGTCCCTGGGACAGGCAGTAGGGCCGCTGGCCATCTCCCTGGTAGGAGGGACGGCCATCCGCCCCGACACCCAGGCGATCTTCCTCCTCTCGGCCTGCATGGGCCTGGTGCTCCTGGTGACCACCTTTGGCATCTCGGCAACTGTCAGCGCCAGGAAGGGAACGGCAGCCCCGGCGAACGGCGGCAAAGGCAACGTGGCCTCGCTGCTGAAGACTCCCGGCGTGGCGCGGGCCCTGGCCACCAGCGCCACCGTCCTTGCCGTGGTGGACCTGACCATGGTCTACCTCCCGGTGCTTGGATCCGAACGCGGGCTCAGCGCGGCAACCGTTGGCGCCCTGCTCGCCGTCCGTGCCGTGTTTTCCATGGTGTCCCGGATCCTGCTGGGGCAGATATCCCGGAAACTGGGGCGCAAGCGCCTGCTCGTGGCCAGCCTGGCGCTGTCCACCAGCGCTTTGGCCGCCATGGCGGTTCCCATGCCGGTGCTGCTGCTCTTTGCGGTCATGGCCGTGCTTGGCCTGGGCCTTGGCATTGGCCAGCCCCTCACCATGTCCTGGCTTTCGGCGCAGGCACCCGCCGGGCAGCGCGGCCGTGCGCTTGCCCTCCGGCTCGCCGGCAACCGGGTGGGCCAGGTGGTGCTTCCCAGCGTTATCGGTGTGGCAGCGGCAGGAGTTGGCGCGATGGGGGTTTTCCTGGCGTCCGCGGCCGCGGTGGGCGGGACGCTCCTGCTCCTCCGGGGCGTCCGGCTGGACTGACCGGCGGACGCCCTCCCGATCTGCGTCACACAGGGCATGCTTTTGGGGCGCGTACGACGTCGGAGCCCCGGGTTTCCGGGGCTTCCCCACCCCGGGTGGGCCAAAAGCGAGCCGTGCGTGACGCCGTCGTGCGTCCTCCGGGGGTGCCGCGCGGTTACGGCAGCCGGCTTGGCCTCAGCAAGGTGGGCACACCGGCCTGTTTCGGATCCAGCGGAACGGGGCTCATCAGCACCGACGGGCCGCGATGGAGCGTTCCGCTTGAGAGTGCCCGGCAGCGGATGCCGCCCCGGCCCCGCATCGAGGCGTGGGCTCCCGGGGCAAGCACCTCATTCATCCAGGCGCAGGGGTGGGCAGGCCTGCCGCCGTGGAACTCAACCCGGGAACCGCCGGATTCCAGCGCGAAGTCCTGGCTGAGCAGCGGGGCCAGGTGGGCTCCGCGGAGGATCACGTTCCGCCGGGTGGCCAGCGGATCGAACGGGCCGGCGCCCAGCTCGGCCGCGATGGCCTCCAGGGATTCGACGGCGAACAGGGTCACCGCGGCGTCCATGTGGGCCGCTTTGCCGAAGAAACGGTCGCCCACGATGCCCTTGCCCGCCACCACCTCGGCAACATCGGCATCCGTCGTGGGCACATCTGCGGCGCCGTCCCGTGCCCGGCCGAAGTAGGCGTGCCCGGGCGACACCAGGAGGTGCAGGATTTCGACGTCGTACCTGTACTCCTCCGTCATGCCGCGGGGGCACCGACGTACGCGGCCAGGTGCTTGCCGGTGAGCGTCGGGGAGCCGGCCACAAGCTCGGCCGGCGTGCCCTCGAAAACGATCCGGCCGCCGTCGTGCCCTGCTCCCGGGCCGAGGTCGATGATCCAGTCCGCGTGCGCCATCACGGCCTGGTGGTGCTCGATCACGATCACGGACTTGCCGGACTCGACCAGCCGGTCCAGCAGGCCCAGCAGGTTCTCCACATCGGCCAGGTGCAGGCCGGTGGTGGGCTCGTCCAGGACGTACACGTCGCCCTTCTCGGCCATCTGGGTGGCGAGCTTGAGCCGCTGGCGCTCGCCGCCGGAAAGCGTGGTGAGCGGCTGGCCGAGGCTGAGGTAGCCCAGGCCAACGTCCTCGAGCCGCGCCAGGATGGTCCGCGCGGCCGGCGTTTTGGCCTCACCCTCGGCAAAGAAGGCCGCGGCTTCGGTCACGGACATGGCCAGGACCTCGGCGATGTTCTTCCCGCCCACCGTGTATTCCAGCACGGCGGCCTGGAAGCGGCGGCCCTCGCAGTCCTCGCACGGGGACTCCACGGTGGCCATCACGCCGAGCTCGGTGAAAATGACGCCCGCACCGTTGCAGGTGGGGCAGGCGCCCTCGGAGTTTGAGCTGAACAGTGCCGGCTTCACGCCGTTGACCTTGGCGAACGTCTTGCGGATGGGCTCCAGCAGCCCGGTGTAGGTGGCGGGGTTGCTGCGGCGCGAACCGCGGATGGCACCCTGGTCGATCACCACCACGCCTTCGCGCTTGGCCACGGAACCGTGGATGAGGGAGCTCTTCCCGGAGCCGGCCACCCCGGTGACGACGGTCAGGACACCCAGGGGAATATCGACGTCGACGTCCTGGAGATTGTGCGTCGAGGCGCCGCGGACCTCGAGCACTCCGGACGTTTTCCGGACGGCCTCCTTCAGGGCCGCGCGGTCCTCCAGGTGGTGCCCGGTGGTGGTGTCGCTGCTTCGCAGGCCCTCCACGGTGCCCTCGTAGCAGACCTCGCCGCCGTTGGTGCCGGCCCCGGGACCGAGGTCGACGACGTGGTCAGCGATGGTGATCATCTCAGGTTTGTGCTCCACCACCAGGACGGTGTTGCCTTTGTCCCGCAGCTGGAGCAGGAGCTGGTTCATCCGTTCGATGTCGTGCGGATGGAGGCCGATGGAGGGCTCGTCGAAGACGTACGTAACGTCCGTGAGCGAGGAGCCGAGGTGCCGGATCATCTTGGTGCGCTGGGCCTCGCCGCCGGACAGGGTGCCGGCCGGCCGGTCCAGGCTGAGGTATCCCAGGCCGATGCCGGAAAAGGAGTCGAGCAGGTGCTGGAGGCCCTTGAGAAGGGGAGCCACCGAGGGGTCCTTGAGGTCCCGGACCCACACGGCAAGGTCGCTGATCTGCATCTGGCACAGCTCGGCGATGTTCATGCCGTTGATCCGTGAGGAGAGGGCCTGCTGCGTCAGCCGGGTCCCCTTGCACTCGGGGCAGGTCTGGAACGTGACGGCCCGCTCCACGAACCGGCGGACGTGCGGCTGCATGGCCTCGGGGTCCTTGGACAGCATGGACTTCTGGATCTTGGGGATGATCCCCTCGAAGGTCAGGTTGACGCCCTCCACCTTGATCTTGGTGGGCTCCGCGTAGAGCATGGTGTCCAGCTGCTTGCTGGTGAATTTGGCGATGGGTTTGTCCATCGGGAGGCCCATGCCCTCGAACAGGCGCCCGTACCACCCGTCCATGGAGTACCCCGGAACTGTCAGCGCTCCCTCGTTAAGCGACTTGGCGTCGTCGTACAGTGCTGTGCGGTCAATGTCGCTGACGTTGCCCATGCCCTCGCAGCGCGGGCACATGCCGCCGAGGTAGACGGCGTGGTTGACCACCGACTTCTCCACCCGACCGCCCTTGTCCGTGGACATGACGCCGCTGGCCTTGCGGGTGGGGACGTTGAAGGAGAACGCCGTGGGCGGGCCGGCGTACGGGGTGCCCAGCCGGCTGAAGAGGATGCGGAGCATGACGTTGGCATCCGTTGCGGTGCCCACAGTGGACCGCGGGTTGGCGCCCATGCGTTCCTGGTCAACGATGATCGCGGTCGTCAGGCCTTCCAGGAAGTCCACCTCGGGGCGGGCCAGGTTCGGCATGAAGCCCTGGACAAACGCACTGTAGGTCTCGTTGATCATCCGCTGCGACTCTGCGGCGATGGTGGCGAACACCAGCGAGCTCTTGCCCGAACCGGAAACCCCGGTGAACACGGTCAGCCGGCGCTTGGGCAGCTCCACGCTGATGTTCTTCAGGTTGTTTTCCCGCGCGCCCTGCACGCGGATGAGGTCGTGGGTGTCCGCGACGTGCAGCCCGTTGGCCTGGGTAGTGGTGCCGGTGTCCGTGCTCATCGGGTCTCCATCTGTTGGGCTGCGCTATCTGTTGGGCTGCGCTGAACGGAAGCTGCGTGCCCAGCCGCCGGCCGCCGTCGTTGGTATCAGCCTAGGCCTGCTGGTTGATCCGTACGGTGTTCCCGGCGGGGTCGCGGAAGGCGCAGTCGCGGATTCCGTAGGGCTGGTCCACCGGTTCCTGCACGACGTCGGCCCCGCTCGCCTCCACCTGGGCGAAGGCTGCGTCGACGTCCGGGGCGGAGAGGATCACGGTGGCGTAGGTGCCCTTGGCCATCATTTCGGCGATGGTGCGGCGCTCGTCGTCGGTGATGCCCGGGTCCACGGCCGGCGGGTGCAGGACGATGGAAACGCCGGGCTGCCCGGCGGGGCCCACCGTGATCCAGCGCATGGCGCCGCGGCCCACATCGTTGCGGACCTCGAAGCCCAGGGCGTCGCGGTAGAACGCCAGGGAAGCGTCGGGATCGGTGTGCGGAAGGAACGTTGAGGAGATGGTGATGTTGTTCATGGCAGTCATGCTAGTTGCGGCTCCGGAACCGGCGCTTCTCGATTCCTGACCGGTCTGGTGACCTGCTTCGCCACGCACGCGGGGATGCCCGCCGTCGCGCTCTTTGCCTCCTGCTTGTAGACGCTGGGCGGCATGCCCACCAGCTCACTGAAGCGGGTGCTGAAGGTGCCCAGCGAGGAACAGCCGACGGCGAAACACACCTCCGTGACGGAAAGGTCACCCCGGCTCAGCAACGCCATGGCCCGTTCGATGCGCCGGGTCATCAGGTAGCTGTAGGGCGATTCCTGATAGGCGGCCTTGAACCGGCGGCTGAGGTGGCCGGCGGACATATGGACACCGCGGGCCAGGGCTTCGACATCCAGGGGCTGCGCATACTCCCGATCGATCCGGTCCTTGACCCGGCGCAGGAGCATCAGCTCGCGCAGGTAGGGGTCGGCAGCGGGGCTGATAGTCACCTTTCAGATGGTGCTCCCTGGCGGGGGAGTTGTCCATACTTTTGAAGGCGCAGTTGCTGCGTAAAAGGCCCCCTTTTCGCGGGGTATGATTATGCCGCCAGCCGGCATGAGGTCCTCGCCCGAACAGGGCTCGAGTCAACGCAGTGTTGGGTGATGTCCGCTCATGGAGCAGTGGCATCCGGCGAAACCAAACCCTTTTCATCACTGTCAAAGACCCTGCCCGGATACTGCGCGGGCAGCACCCTGAAAGGACCCCATGGAACTGCTGTGGGAAACCGCCGGCTGGGCCGGCGCGGCTGCGATTCTCAGCGCATACCTGGCCGTTTCCATGGGCTGGCTGAAGGCCGGCAAGGGCTTCCAGACCGCAAATCTTGTTGGTGCCGTCGCGTTCATCATCAACGGCACCTTCCACGGAGCCTGGCCTTCCGTGGTGACGAATGTGGCCTGGGTCCTCATCTCCGCCGTCGCGCTTATCCGGATGCGTCCTGAGAGCATTCCGACGGCGGTGGCCGCCGATCCGCAGGTCCAGTTCCCGGGCGTCCCCGACACCACGGGCCAGATGACCGTCATCGAGGTTCTCACCGGCTCCCTGCCAGCGGTAGGGTCCATGACTGCCGGGGCTGACGGGCAGCGCCTGGCGCACTGAAGGCCTCCGCCGGTCATCCGCAAGGTGGCTGGCGCTACGCGTTCCTGGTTGCGGGCCGCCGGTAAACACGCAGTCCGTCACTGTGCAGGAACAGTGCGCGGCCCTTTCCCTCGTCCTGCTGAAGCCAGAGGAGGCTGCCATCCAGGGCGAGCATATCGATGCGTCCTGATGCGATGGGCCGCCCTTGACGGTGGATTTCCACCTGGTCGCTTCGCGAGAGTTTGCACCAGTTGGGAACCGGCTCGGGAGCGAGGGGTGCGGCACCCCGTCCGGCAGGCTGCGGGCGGTTGTACACGGTGGTCTCATTCTCCTTGGTCGAGGCTTCGTCCATGCCGGACTGCTTTAGGAAAGTTCATGGGAGGAGGCAGGGTGACCGGTGGTCACCCTGCCTCCCTTGCGTGCTGTGGCGTCCCCGCGCCCGTCCTTCGGGCTACCTGTTGCGATGGAGTGCGGGAACGGCAGCACGCGGGCCGGACAAGAAGTCCGGCAGTTAGTGGGCTCCGGTCAGAGTTTGTCGGAGCGGACCGCGAGCACCGGGCAGGTGGCGTCGAGGAGGATCCTCTGGACGGTGCTTCCGAGGATGAGCTTTCCCACCATGGACCGGTGCCGGAGGCCGATAACGATCATGTCGACGTTGCGGTCCTGGGCGATCTGGATGACAGCGTCCCCCGGGTCGGACAGGACCGAGGATTCGATGGTCAGGGCCAGGCCGGCCTCGCCCAGCCGGGCTTCCAGCACGCTCACTTCCTGTGGCTCCAGATCGTGGTGGCCGCGGCCGATATTCACGATCAGCAGGTCTGACTTCCTGAGGTGCGCTTCCTTGATTCCTTCTGACAGGGCTTCCCTGCCTTCTGAAGCAGGTGCGTAGGCGACGAGTACCGTCATTTCATATCTCCAATGGCCAAAGTGTGTGGCGGACGTCTAAACGAGGGTGTTGAGCCAGCCCTGCGGCAGGTCGATCGGCAGCAGTGACGGGAGTGCGAGGAGCACTATGTACAGGACGCCGGTGTAGATGATGGCTACCTTGAGCCGGGCCCTTGCGACTATCAGGAGGAAGGCCGGGATGAAGATCGTGACTGCAATCAGGTATCCGAAGGCGGCCGTGAGAGCCAGGAAGCCTGTCATCCATAGGAAGGTCTTCAATGCGAACTTTGCGTCAAGGGTCCAACCTGCCTTCGCGGGCTGTGTGCGGATCCCCTCTGTCTCCTCAGCAAGGGTTTCATCTGCCTTCGGGGTTCTGTCGTGAAGCCTTCTCCGGATCTCAATGAAGAGCAGGATGCCGGAGAAGATCAGGCCTCCGGTGCTCACCAGCTGCGGGACCAGTCTGGCTTCCGGTGAGAATGAAGCGGACGAGATTAGGGCTGCGGCGAAGGCGACGGCGAAGATGCCCGCTGCGACGAGGGACCAGTTGGAGTTCTTCAGCGGTGCTTCGTCGTCCTCGGGCTGTTCGTCCCGGTGGCCATCGTCAAGGTTGGTGTGTCGGCGGGCGCGGATGAACTTGATGAAGGCCCAGATCATAGGCAGGATCAGGATGGCCAGGAAGACCATGACCCCGGGGCGGGCCATCCAGTCGAATCCTTCGTAGAGGCTGTCGGTGAGGAAGTAGTAGCGTTCCAGCGGGATGGCCAGGACGAAACCGATAAGGAACGGTGCCCGGGGGAACCCTGTCGATTTCAGCAGCCAGCCGAAGATGCCGAGGATGATCATGATCCAGAGGTCGCCGAGCTGGCCGCCTTCCTGGAAGGAGCCCAGGAGCATGATGGCTACGAGGCCTGCTGCCAGGATGGCGAAGGGGACCTTTGTCAGCTTGGCGAGCTGCTTGACACTCAGGAAGCAAAGCAGTGCGCCGAGAACGGACGCGATGGCGAAGGACCAGACGATAAGGTACATCAGGTCGAGGTGTTCGGTGATGATGGAGGGGCCTGGCTGGATGCCGTAGGTGAGGAGCATTCCCAGGAGCATCGCTGAGGGGACGCCGCCGGGGATGCCAAAGAGGAGGGTGGGGATCAGGTCGCCGGCTTCCACGGAGTTGTTGGCGCTTTCGGGGCCGACAATGCCGCGGGGGTCTCCCTTGCCGAACTGGCGCTTGTCTTTGGCGGTTGCGACGGCCTGGCCGTAGGCCATCCAGGTTCCGGCGGTGGCACCGACGCCGGGAAGGACGCCTGCCCAGATACCGATGAGCGCTCCGCGGATGACCTGGGTCCAGTGGGTGAGCCATTCGCGGATGCCCTGGCCCCAGCCGCCGCCGAGGCTGATGGTTTGCTTTTCTCCGCGGCGCTGGCTGGCGCGGGATGCGATTTCGGCCAGGCCGAAGATGCCCAGGGCCACGGCCACGAGTGACAGGCCGTCGCCGAGGAAGAGACTGCCGAAGGTGAAGCGTTCCTCAGCAGTGGTCGGCGAGGTTCCAACCATGCCGAGGATCAGGCCAAGGAGGCCTGCCGAGACGCCCTTGATGATGTTTCCCCGTGACAGGACCGCCGCCAAAGATACACCGAGGACGGTCAACATGAAGAGCTCAGGACTCGCGAAGGACAGGACGAGTGGCCGGGCCAGCGGGATCGCGAGGGTCAGGCCGACCGCGCCGATGATGCCTCCGGCCATGGAGGAGAGGAACGCCAGGGTCAGCGCGCGGGCTGCCTGCCCCTTCTTGGCCATGGAGTAGCCGTCGAGCATGGTGACGCTGGCTGATGCTGAACCTGGGGCTCCGAGCAGTACGGCGGAGACGGTGTCGGAGGTGTGAACGACGGCGAGGGCGCCGATGAGGAGCGCCAGAGCCTGGGGCGGTTCCATGCCGAAGGTGATGGGCAGCAGGATTGCAACGGCTCCTGTGCCGCCAAGTCCCGGGATGAGGCCCATGATCAGGCCGGCGACGGTGCCGATCAGGAGCATGATGAGGAGGGAGGGGTCAGCGAGGGATGCCAGCGCTGCCATTGCGGAGTCAAGCATGATGGTCCTTATTCAACGTGGATGTTGTATTTGTCCGCGAGCAGTCCCGTGACGTAGGACCGGACGGAGCTGCTGACGGTGTAGGCCTCGCGGACCCGTTCGGCCACGCCGGAATCGGCCACCAGGGGATATCCACCGAGTACTTTGGCGGCCTTCTCCTGGAACGCCGGATCCGTGCCGAGCTTTTCGCTGGACTCGCGCAGCAATTGGTACGCCTTCTCGGGGGTCTCTTGCGGAACCCAGAGCCCCTTTTGGTAGGTATAGGTGAGCCCGAGCAGGGTTTTGTAGGCCTCGTACTTTTCGCCTGAGGGCTTTGTTCCGTGCAGCGTCTCGTAGGCCTCCGCAACCGTGGGAACGTCCGGAAAGTTTGGGTCACGGACTACTTCCCCTGCCTCGTCCAGCTGGCCGAACGACATCAGGACAACGGCTTTGCCTTCCTTGGCGATGCCTTCGACTGCCGAGCCGTAGGCCGAGGTCGTCTGGTAGTCCAGATCGATTTCGCCACGCTGGAGGGCCAGGTTGACGGGTCCGCGGCCTTCGAAGCCAAAGGTGCTCGTGACGTCTGCCTCGAGCAGGTCGAAAGCCACCAGGGTGGTGATGTCCAGGCCCGTAGCACTGATGCCGCCAAATACTAGCGGGGTGTCCCTGTTGATCAGGTCCTGCACGCTGGCCACGCCGGCTTCAGCCCGGGCGTAGATGACGCCGCCGGTTCCATTGACGACGACCGGCTTGAGGTCTTCGAAGGAGTACTTCACCGCTGAGCGTCCCAGGACCCAGGGCACAACCGTCGATGCGGTGCCTACCAGGATCTCAGTCCCGTCAGTCTTGGCGGAGCGGGCGAACCGGTTGGTCCCGAGGATGCCTTCACCGCCGGCTTCGTTGACGGGGGCGAAGCCGGGGCGGCCGGCCACGTAGTTCGTCAGTTCCGTGCCGATGAAACGTGCCCACGTATCCGTTCCTCCGCCGGACGCCAACGGAATGAGGAATTCGAGGGTCTCGCCGCTGAAATCGCCGTCTTCAGTGCTGGAGGGCGGGTTCAGCAGGCTTCCACCCAGCACTGTTGTGGCCGTTCCGAGCAGCGCGAAGGCTCCTACCGTGGCAAGGATAGTGCGGCGCGAGTGCTTGGGCGGCTCGGGCTGCTCCGTCTGCTCTGCCTGTCCGGCAGTGCCGTCCGGAGAGACTCCGGGCGGCTCCAAGGATGACTTGTTGCTCGTCATTGAGGAATCCTTTGGGGTCAGTGCCTACCACCATGAAACACCGGTTTGGCGCAGCTGGGAGGGGAGGCTGTTGTGGGTGGTCGTTTACCAGGTCTGTGGAAGGAGCAGTTCTGCGTCGGCGATGCGGCGGGCGCTGCGAAGGGTGCCGACGACGGGGACGCCGTCACGTACTTCAGCCCATGTCTGCACGAGGCCCGCCGGTGTCCGCATGGTCAGGCCTGCTGAAGGATCTGTGGAGAGCAGGTCCCGGACCACCGTGCCCTCATGCTGGGCGGCCATGGTCAGGGCCACGCTTCCGGTGATCGCGAGGGCGGGGTGAAGTTTGCCCATGGACAGCATTCGGACAACGAGGTCAGCCTCGTCGTCGGGCGATGCCCTGGCTACGATCGCGAGCTTGGGGATGGCCCGCTCAGCTTCGGCCCGGCTGGCGGCAAGGCCCATGCGGACGGCCGCATCCCTGCGCACGTCATCGAGGTGCACCAGCAACGCCGCCTGGCTGTCGATGTCCACCGCGGTTTCGTGGCCGGTGAGCCCGATGGACGCGGCGTCGAGGATGATCAGCGGGGCGCCGGCGTCAATGAGCGTGGCGGGAACCTGCCGGCCGTCGAACGTGACTTTGTCCAGGGGCTCTCCGGTGGGAAACAGCTTCCCGGTGGTGCGCCCTGCAGGATCAAGGAAACCCATGCCCACCGAAAGTCCGGGGAAAGGGACACCCGGGATCACTTGGGTTCCGGGATCCTGGAGCTCGCCGCCGGGGGTGGGGACCTTCTGCAGGATGAGCTGATCGGTGTTGGTGTTCAGCGTCCTGACCGATGTGCTTTCCTGGCCGGGTTCTACCCAGCCCCGTTCGATGGCGTACGGGGCTACCACTGCCGAGCAGTTGCCGCAGTTGCTTCCCCAGTCCACTTTCTGTTCATCGATGGACACCTGGGCGAACGTGTAGTCGACGTCTGCTTCCTCGCCGACGGAGCGGGACAGGATGACGGCTTTGCTTGTTGTGGACGTCCCGCCGCCCACTCCATCCACCTGGCGGTGGTCGGGGCTGCCAAAGAGGCGGAGGAGAACTTCGTCCACGCTCTTTCCGGGGACCTGGAGGTTGTCCCATTCGAAGACCCAGCACTTGCTGGTTCCGCCCCGCATCCACACTGCTGGGATCTTAAACATGATTGCCCTTCACATCTTTTGGGCCCTTCTTTGGGCCATTTAGCCTTACCGGCTTTCACAAGTGTGATCCGAGCCTCGGATGAATTACAAACGCCAAATTCTGCACCGCCATGCACTTTTTCTTCAATCAAAAGACCGTCTGACGCGTCTTTTTGTGCTCCTCCGCGGGGCACTGTCATGACCTGCCCTCAGCAGGCCGTTATTTTCCGCCCCTTGTGAAGCACCGGATTAGAATAGTGAGGGGTATAGAACAAACACTTCAATCGGAAGGCCGCCATGTTGAACGTCCGCAGGCTCGAACTGCTGCTTGATGTCGTTGAGCTCGGGTCAATCACCGCTGCGGCGGAGAAGCACGTGTACTCGCCGTCCGGGGTCTCCCAGCAGCTGAGGCGCCTGGAAGCCGAAATCGGGCAGCCCCTCCTGCAGAGGCAGACGCGCGGCATGGTCCCCACGGATGCCGGACACGTCCTGGCCGCCCATACGCGCCGCATCCTCCGGCAGATGGCAGCGGCCGAGGCGGATCTTGCGGAGATCGCGGGCCTTAATCGGGGCAGCCTCACCATGGGAACCTTCCCCACTTTGGGTGGTTCCTTCCTCCCCGTCGTCATCAGCAGGTTCAAGAAGGAGTACCCGGCCATCGAGCTGCATGTCCGCAGCAGCCGGTTCGAGGACCTGATTGAGATGCTGGAGAACGGCCAGGTGGGCATGTCCCTGCTGTGGGACTACGAATGGAACCGGATGAATTCGGAGGACTTTGCGCTGACCACTGTGTTCGAAGACGCAACAGCGTTGATCGTCGGCAAGGACCACCGCCTGGCCCGCCGGAAGCAGGTCGACATGGCGGACCTGGCGGACGAGGAATGGATCGTCCGCGGCCAGGAACACCCGGTAGTCGAGGTCCTGCAGCGCAGTGCCAGCGCTGCAGGATTTACGCCGCGGATCGCCTTCCATGCCAATGACTACCAGGAAGCCCAGGCCATGGTGAGTGTTGGCCTGGGCATCGCGCTGGCGCCCCGCACCGCCGTCGTCAATAAACACCCCGGCGTGAGCATCGTGTCGCTCGGCTCGTCGGCCCCATCACGGCGGGTCCTGCTGGCGCACCGCCATGACAGGGTCCGTGCTGCTGCCGAGATTGCCTTCCAGACGACGCTCCTGGAGGTCGCTAAGGATGCAACGGCTGATTTCCGCTGAGTCCGCCCGGGTGCCGCGCCGAAGAAGATCGTCCATATAGTTGCACTTTTCTGCCATGGGCAGCCGTGGCGTTTGTCCATAGCCTGAAGGGGTGACGGACGCCAACCACTTCAAGAGCCAGATTCATTTGCCCGATGCGCCGCCGGACCAGCGGGCTGTCCTGGAGGCCGGCGGCGTTGCCTGCTGGAGCGAGCCGGTGTCCATCGATACCTACGCGCCCGGCGTGCCGGACCGGTACCCGATGTACCTGGACCGCCGGGTGTACCAGGGGTCCAGCGGCAAGGTCTACCCGATGCCGTTCATTGACAGCATCGCCGGCTCGAAGGAACCCCGGCTCTGGCAGGCGATCCATCTGGAGAACGAATACCTGAGGCTCATGCTGCTGCCGGAGATCGGGGGCCGCATCCACATCGGCTTCGACAAGACGGCCGGGTACGACTTCTTCTACCGGAACAACGTGATCAAGCCGGGCCTGGTGGGACTGGCGGGGCCGTGGATCTCAGGTGGCGTGGAGTTCAACTGGCCCCAGCACCACCGCCCGGCAACGTTCCTTCCCGTGGAAACATCCATCGAACGCGGCGCTGACGGGGCCGTGGTGGTGTGGCACAGCGACCTCGATCCGCTGCAACGGATGCGGGGGACCCACGGGGTCCGGCTCCGCCCGGGCTGTTCGCTGATCGAGGTGGAGGCCCGGCTCTACAACTGCACGGATGTGCCGCAGACCTTCCTCTGGTGGGCGAACGCCGCGGCCCGCGTCCACGACAAGTACCAGTCTTTCTTCCCGGCCGATGTCCGCTACGTGGCCGACCATGCCCGCCGGGCCGTCACAGCTTTCCCCCGCGCGGACCGCCCCTACTACGGCGTGGACTATCCCGCCCTAGCACGGGAAGGCCATCCGGATGCGGACCGCATCGACTTCTATGCCAACATTCCGGTCCCCACCTCCTACATGGTCACCGACACCAAGGACAGCTTCTTCGGCGGCTACGACCATGAGGCCGGTGCCGGCTTCGTCCACTGGGCCGACCGCAGTATTTCCCCGGGGAAGAAGCAGTGGACCTGGGGCAACGGACCGGTGGGCAAGGCGTGGGACGCACACTTAACGGACGACGACGGCCCTTACGTTGAGCTGATGTCCGGCGTCTTCACGGACAACCAGCCAGACTTCAGCTACCTCGCCCCCGGGGAGACCCGCACCTTCAGCGAGTACTGGTACCCGATCCGCCGGATGGGCCCGGCGCACCAGGCGAACCTTGAGGTCGCCGTCTCACTCCAACTGGACGAAGCGGGGCGCACGGCCGCAGTGGGAGTCTCCAGCACAGCGGACCGTGCCAATGCCACGGTGGTGCTTGAACACCATGGGCAGGCCATCCGGTCCTGGAACGCCCGGATCTCCCCGGCCCACCCCTTCACCGAAATCTGTGAGCTTGACGGGCGGGCAGAGGACGCCGACCTCACCCTCTGGGTCCTTGATGGGGAAGAAGAGCTGTTGTCATGGTCCCCCGCCCGGTCCGGCGATACCCCGGAGGAGCCTAGGGTGGCCACCGAGCCCGGGCAGCCCGCCGGCATCGAAAGCCAGGACGAGCTCTACGTCACCGGAACACACCTGGCCCAGAACCGGCACCCCACCAGGTCGCCCCTGCCCTACTTCGAAGAGATGCTCCGGCGGGATCCCCAGGATTCACGCGCAGCGATCGCGCTGGGCGCTGCGAAATACGCCGCCGGCCAGTATGGGGAGGCGCGGAGGCTGCTGGAAAACGCGCTGGACCGGCTGACCCGCCGCAACCTGAATCCGCCCACCGGCGAGGCCAGCTACCGGCTCGGCCTGGTGCTGGAGCGTACCGGGCAACCGGAGAAGGCCGCCGAACATTTTGCGAAGGCCGCCTGGGACAGGGCCTGGGCGCATCCGGCCCGTCTTGCACTGGCCCGCCTGGCCCTCCGGTCGGGGCGGTCCGCCGAAGCCCTCCGCCAGGCCGAAGCGGCGCTGGGCCTGGACCCGGCCAGCCCTGCGGCCAAGCATCTGCTCTACCTTGCACTAAGCCGGGCGGGGCGCCAGGATGAGGCCGCCCGCCAGCTCCGACTCATCCTCACCGCCGACCCGCTGGACCCCATGGCCCTGGCGCTGAACGGGGCCCTGGACGTTTCCGATCCCAAGACATCGCTGACCGTGGCGTGCCGGCTGGCCGGCGCGGGCCAGTGGCAGCGTGCCCTGGACCTGACGGAGCAGCCGGCCCGGTCCGGCGACAAGGGGTTCGGCAACCCGGAGCCGCTCCGCCGCTACCTCCGGGCATGCTGGCTGGACGAGCTACTGGACCCCGAAGCCGCCTCGCGGGAACGCGCGGCCGCCCGGCACAGCGACACTACCTATGCCTTCCCCCACGGCCTCGACCACTACGACGCCCTGCAGCGCGCGCTTCAGGCTTATCCCAAAGACGCGGTGGCCCACGGGCTGCTGGGGTGCTGGCTGCTGGACAGCGGCCGAACCCAGGAAGCGCTTGCCCAGCTGCAGGCCTCCATGGCCAACGCGTCGGAGGACCCCGTGGTCTGGCGGAACGCCGCGATCGCCACCGTCAACACCGGCGGGGACGCGGCATCCGCGGACTCCTACTTGGGGCGGGCCCTGGAGCTCAGTCCGGATGATGCCCGGCTGGTGTTCGAGCGTGCCGTCCTGGCCGGCCTCCCGGGCGCGCCAGTCCAGGAGTGCATCGACGCCGTTGAACGGCACGGCCCCGCTGTGTTCCACCGCGACGACCTGACCCTCCTCTATGCCAACCTGCTGGTTGACGCCGGCCGGTCGGACGAGGCCCTGGGCATCCTGACCACCCGCAGCTTCCAGCCGTTCGAGGGGGGCGAAGGACTGACCCTGGCGGCCTATGACCGCGCGTCCGTGGAGGTTGCACGCGGGCTTACCGAGCAGAGTCCGACGGCGGCCGTCGCCCTCCTGCGAAAAGGCATCGACGCGCCGCCGAACCTGGGCGAAGGGCGGCACCCTGCCGGGAGCCTGGCCGAGCGGCTCGTGGCACTGGGGGACGCCCTCAGCCAGGCAGGGGACGCTGAAGCGGCAGCCGAGGCCTGGAACGACGCCTGCCGGGAAGGCACCCCGCTTGCCACCGGGCCAGCTCCGGCGGGACCCGCCGACTACTGGAAAGGCATTGCCTGCAGCAGGCTGGGCAGGAACGCTGACGCCGAACGGATCTGGCAACAACTCGACGCCCGGGCCGATGAACTGGAAACCGCCCCCGCAGTGCCTGACTACTTTGCAACATCCCTGCCCGAACTCCTGCTCTTCGACACCGACACGGCAGGAGCCCGCCTCGAAACAGCGGCACTCCTGCGCGCACTGGCCGCAGAGGGCCGCTCCCACCTCACAGAAAAGGCAAACTCTTGACCGACGCACCGAGATACCTCGGCTCCGGAACCATGGATCGCGACACTGAAGCCGCATCCCTGACGGGCGCACCGCCGTCGCACCTTCCCTCCCGGCTGACCATCACCCTATGGGACTTCTCCTGGTACACGCGGGCGGAAGAAGGCGGCCCGTACGCCAGCTTGGACGCTGCGTGCGCGAAGGCTGCGCAGCTGGGGTACAACACCATCCGCATCTGCGCCGCGCCGCTGCTCCTCTTCGGCGCGCTCGGCCTCGACGATCTGGCCGCTGACCTGGAGATCGAGGGGCTCGGAACCGCACCGGACGGCGGCTTCTACGGCCGCGGCACGCGCTGGTATGACGCTCCCGGCGGCTACCGGCTCAACCTGCGGGAGCGGCTGCTGGAACTCTTCGACGCCGCCGCCCGCCACGGCCTGGTGGTGATCCTCGCCAGCTGGGAGTACCAGCAGTCGCCGGCCTTTGCCCGTTCCCCGCGGTGGTTCGAGGCGATCGATGCCGTCCCGCTGCAGGACAGGTACCGGGCGCTCGCGGACGCGTGGGACCGGCTCATCGGGGCGCTGACAACTGCGGGGCACCGGGACCGGATCGCCATGGTGGAGCTGCATAACGAGGTGGACTTCTCCATCCTGCCCGCGCTCGCGGAGGGCGGCGCCGAACAGCTGGAGCGCCTGCGGGAACGCCATCCCGACCTTCTGGTCACGGCAAGCTATGGCAAACCCCCGCACCTGGCAATGCACACCGTCCCGGACGGGCTGGGAGCAGCCCAGTTCCACGTCTACAGCTACGGCGTGCTGGATGCCCTCCAGCAGCAGATCGATATCAGGTCCGACGGCGCCGCCGGCTTTCCCAACCCGGCTTTTCCCAACCCTGCCCTGGCCGCCCTGCTGCGGCCTGACGCACCCTTTGTCGAAGAATACGGGCGGCTGGCCGACTGGAAATACCGGGCAACGGTGGTGACAGACCAGATGTTCTACGGGTACGACTGGATTGATCCGGATGCGTGGGACACCTGGCTGTACAACAGGTTTGGTGAGTACAGGGAGGTCATGCGGCGGGAGATCGAGTCCCGTGTCATCGCCATCGCAGCCTGGGCGCGCTGGAAGAACGTCCCTGCCGTCGTCGGTGAAGGGTGGATTGGTTACACGCCCCTTCACGGTACTTTCGAGGAGGGGCCCATAGGGCGCGACCTGGCTGAACGCGGCATCAGGGCGGCGCTGGATCACGGAGTCTGGGGGATGGTCCTGTGTTCCAACGCCGCGCCGCACCACCCCATGTGGGCCGACGAAGCGTGGCAACTCCGCATGAACCGCCGCATCCTCAACGCACCCACCAGCTGAAAGAACCTCCATGTCAATCGAACAAGGGACCCTTGGGGTGCCCAACACCGGAATGCTCAGCGCCGGGATGCTCAGCGCCGCCCACCGGCCGCACGACCTGGCACTGCAGTTGCCGCCCATGAGCAACACCGAGGACCGCCACAATAGTTGGCGGCTCACCAGCCATTACATAGAGTGCGACGGCGTCCCTGCGGTGCCGGTCTCAGGGGAGCTGCATTTCAGCCGCCTGCCCCGGTTCCGCTGGGAGGAGCGGCTGCGGCTGATGAAGGCCGGCGGCATCACCGTGGTGGCGTGCTACATCTTCTGGATCCATCACGAGCCGGCCGAGGGCGAGGCACGCTTTGACGGCAACCTGGACGTGGCTGCGTTCGTCCGGCTCTGCGCTGACGTTGGCCTGGACGTGGTGCTGCGGCTGGGCCCCTGGTGCCACGGCGAGGTCCGCAACGGCGGCTTCCCGGACTGGGTGCAGGCCGCGCCGGTGGCACACCGGACGAACCACCCCGCCTATCTGGCCATGGTGGAGCGCTGGTTCAACCGCGTCGGCAGGGAACTGGACGGCCTCACCGGCCCGGACAGCAATGTCATTGGCATCCAGCTGGAAAATGAGCTCTACGACCAGCTCCGGCACATCACAGAGCTCAAGAAACTGGCCAGGGCGGCAGGCATGGGCGCACCCGTCTGGACGGCAACAGCCTGGGGCGCGGCCGACATCCCGGAGGATGACGTCATGCCGGTCTTCGGTGGCTACGGGGACGGTTTCTGGGTTGATGCCGACGCCCCGTGGGACCCCACCTTCCGGGAGCACTACTTCTTCAGCCACGAGTGGGATGACCCGGGGATCGGTGCGGATCTGCGTGAACACTTCTCGGGCAGCGGCGCGGCACCGTCCCGATCCCCGTCCACGCTCTATCCGCCGGCAACGTGCGAACTCACCGGCGGCATGGCAACGGCCTACCAACGGCGGCCGTGGCCCAGCGGCAAGGATGTTGCCGCGGTGGCCAACACCAAGATCGGCAGCGGCTCCGGATGGCAGGGCTATTACATGTTCACCGGCGGAATTAATCCGCCCGGCGGCCTCCAGGAATCCCAGGCAACGGGCTACCCCAATGATCTGCCGGTTTTTGACTACGATTTCCACGCCCCCATCGGTGCCGCCGGAAGGCTGGCGCCCAGCTTCGCGGAACTGCGCAAGCAGCACGCGTTCCTGGCAGCTTTCGGTGCCCGGCTCGCGCCGATGCCGACCACCCTGCCGGACAATCTTCCGTCAGGCATTGATGACGCGGCCACGCTCCGCTGGGCCATGCGCTCGGACGGCCGTTCCGGCTTCCTGTTCATCACCTGGCACCAGCCGCACATCCCCCTGCCGGACTACCCGGGAGCCCAGTTCACGCTGGCCCTGGATGGGGAAGCACTCACCTTTCCGCGTGAGGGCCTCACCATTCCAGCCGGAACCATCGCGCGCTGGCCCGTCAATCTGGACGTTGCAGGTGTTTGCCTTCGCTGGGCGACGGCGTCGGCCTTGACACTGCTGGACCCGGACGGTGCGCCCACGCTGGTCCTCGCTGCCGAGGAAGGTATTGTGCCGCAGCTGTGCCTGCCGGAAGGAACCGTTGTGGATGGGCCGGCCACCGCGCTGGGCGAGGGCGTGTACGCCGTTGACGGCGGCGGTCCGGTCACGTTGACGGCGAGCTCGGACGCAGGCTCTTTGGCCATTCTTGTCCTGCCCTCCCATCTGGCCGGCCAGGCGTGGGCTTTGGAAACACCGCAGGGGCGGCAGCTGGTCCTGTCCGCAGGCCCGCTCTGGGTTGGTGCGGATGGCCGCCTGGCCGGCAGGTCGCAGGGAGAACCCGCCGTGCGGCGCTACTCCACCGCGACCGGCCTGTTCGAGGACGTGCGGACAGGCACTCCGGCGCCGGACTCCCGCAACCAAGCGGTGCGTACAGAACTGATCCGCGCCGGGAAGCCCGTCCCGGCGTCCTTCGGCTCCCTGGCGGGCCGCGCTGCCGCGCCCGCGGAGGCGGACATCGACGAACTGGCAGCTGTTTATGCGCTGGATGTGGCGGGGGCGGAGCTGGCCGGGGACCATACGGAGCTGGAGGTTGCCTGGGCCGGGGACGTGGCCCGCCTGGTGGTTGACGGGACTGTGGTGGGGGACAGGTTCTGGGATGGTTCCCCCTGGATTATCGAAACCAATGACGCCGGGATACGCCCGGGCTCGGACGTGCGGCTTGAGATCCTGCCGCTCGCCAAGGAAGCCCAGGTGGGGCTGCCGGCCGAGGCGCAGCGACGGCGGGACACGGCTTCCGGTGACCTGGTTTCGCTGGACAGCCTGCAGTTCCTCCAGTGGGCAAGGTGGACGGAGGAGCCCGCCTAAGCTGCCGCGTTGTGCCATAGCATGGACACTTCGTGGCGGAAGGAGTGCGGGGTGGAGCGGGCAACAGGGTTCCCCAACCAGCGCCTGGTGGTGGTTCCCCGGCCCCTGGTCCGGGAGGCGCTGAATCGTCCCATCACGCGGCGGCTGATGGTCACCGACGCCGGCGTTTTTCCCGCGGCGGAGGAGCATGGGCGGTACCGGCCTCAGGGCGCCGAGGAAACCATCGTCATCCTCTGCGTCGCGGGGGCGGGGTGGGTGGAAACCGGCGGTGCGCGGTACGACGTCGGCAAGGCAACCGCCGTCGTACTTCCCGGCAGCACCGGTGAGGCGCATGCCTACGGTGCCTCCGCCGGGGACCCCTGGACCATCTGGTGGTGCCACGTCCTTGGCTCCGATGCTGCCGAGCTCGTTGAAGAATCCGGGGTTCGCGCCGGCCGGCCCATCATCCCGCTGGTGGCGGTGGACCGGCTGACGGCCATGCTGGACGAGATCATTACTGCCCTGGAGGAGGACCAGTCGCCGGCCCGTCTGGTGGCCACGGCCGGGATGGCTTGGAAGCTGCTGGCCACCCTGGCGGTGGACCGCCGCCTCCCGGAGCAGGGAACGCCGCTGCAGCAGGCGATGAAGTTCCTCGAGGACCGGGTGGACGGCGCCATCCGCCTGCCGGACCTGGCCAGGGTGGTGGGTGTTTCGCCGTCGCATTTGAGCAAGCTGTTCCGGGAGGCGACGGGCGGGGGAGTGCTGGCCCACCACACGGCCCTGAAGATGGCACGGGCCAGGCTCCTGCTCGACACAACAGACCTGACGATTGCGGAGGTGGGCCGGGAAATCGGGCTGAACGACCAGTTCTATTTCTCCCGCCAGTTCCGCCGTCTGCACGGGGTAAGCCCCAGCGCGTACCGGGCGGACCGGAAGGGCTGAGGCGCTGGGGGAGTGGCTTCCGGGCGGCATTCCGGTTCAGGCCTGGTGTAGCGGACGGGCCGCTCCAGACCCGGCGAGATTAGTGTCAGGCTAAGACCTGAGGCCTTCCGCAGGGGTATCCGGAATGCGGGCGCAGGGTCCTAATCTGACGTTTCATCGGGCCAAACCTGACGTCAGGTTGGGGTGTTCTTCTGCTGGACAGATTGATCGGCTCATGGCTCTTGTGATTTGCGGGGATAAATGGGGTCTTTTGCGGCCGCTATTTGTCGCCTCCGGATGAACCGCGGAAGGAGCCGGGTGAGTCCTGGAGGGTCCCACCGTCGCGCCAGGCAGTGTTCCCAAGGAATAGCTTCTTGGATGCCGGAGCCGTCAGCTTTACCACCAACCAGTGGGGGGAAACGGCTGCTCGGACGAGCTCGACGGAAGCCGATTGCACGCCGTCCAGGGCTCGAAAAAAGAGGGGTATACCCTTCCTCCGCGGAAGTCCTAATCTGTTGCTGTGGGCGAGACTCTTCCCGCCCATTCCAGCCTTATGGCAAAACAATGGAAAACCTGGCCATGCGTCCTGAAAAGGGATCAGGCACCGTTGGGGCGCTGTCGGCTTGGGGAGGAGAATGCGATGGAAACTCGTGTGGAACCAAGTGCACTTTGGGGAAGGATCGGTGCGATTGCGATTCCCCTCGGCGTGATTTTGTTGGTGGCTGCCACGGCGGTGCACCCGTCCAGGGAAGACGTCATGAACCATACGGCCGTCTTCACGGAGTATGCCGAGACCGACGCGTGGATTGCCATCCACTTCACACAGTGGGTCGCTGCCCTGGTGTTCTTCGGCGGCCTCGTCGCCCTGTACTATGCCATTACTTCCAAGCGGGAGCGGCCCGGTGTCCTGGCGCGCTTTGGCTTGGCCGCGGTGGTGCTGACCGCGGCGGCCATCACGACACTGCAGGCGGTGGACGGCATTGCGCTGAAGTGGGCGGTAGATGCCTGGGTGGCTGCGCCCGCGGAGCAGGAGCCTGCGGCATTGTCCGCCGCCATGGGGTTGAGGTGGTCTGAGTACGCGCTGCAGAGCTATTCCAATATCCTGCTGGGGCTCACGCTGATCTTCTTTGGCCTGGCCATCGCCTACGGCTACGCGTACGCCCGCTGGCCGGGATGGCTGGCAGCGGCCTCGGGGATCGCCTGGATCGTCCATGGGCTGATGGTGTCCTACGTGGGTCTATTCGACTCGGCACCCCGGCTGGTTGCACTGGTTCTCTTGGCCACCTGGGCGTTTGTCATGGCCTTTCAAATGTGGCCCAGGAGCCACGGCCGCACCATCCGCTCAACTGCACCGACGGGTCCAGCCACCGTGTAGGTCGGGGCGCGGGAACTCTCGAACCGTGCCGGAATCACGGCTGCATATCCGCACAGAACGCCTGATCCTGCGCCGTTTCGAGGCCGACGACCTCGACGCCTTCCACGGCTACCGCTTCCAGGTCACCGTCCGAGCTGGGAAGAACCCGGCCTCGCGACGGCGATGTTGCTTGGTCGTCTTTCGTGGTTGTTTGACCGTCTACTCCCGGTGGTCAAGCGCCAATGAAAAAAGATTCCGTCAACCTGCCAGACGAGGTAAACCCTTGCTTCCTGATGGCACGGACGGAACTGATCCGTCAATGGCAGGGGTGAATTCAGGTTATCCACGGGTGAGAATTGGGAGCCGTTGGGGAACTCCCTGGCAGCAGTAGCGGTGGATAACCTATGGGAATTGTCCCCGGCTGTGGGTGGGCGGACCTCACTTCTCTTTCGAGAGTAGATCAATTCCGTTGTTCCTAAAGCAGCGAGGGACCCTGTGTCAGCTTTGGGTGTACTTGAGCTGACGTAACAAGGCGCCCGGGGCGTCGGACTAGAAACTCATCTTTCGCTCTGATCAATACCAAACGGTACTGCGAGACGCTCTTGGCTCGATTTCGTCAGAATTTGATCGACCAGTGCTTCGATGCCGCCTTCAGAGGTCACAGTCATTCCGGCTTCGGCTGTCTCCAGGGCCTCAAGTGTCTCCAGCTGTGAGGTGAGAAGAGAAGGAGGCATGAAGTGTCCTGGGCGCTGGACCAGCCGCTCCATCAGTACCGAAGGGTCAACCTTTAAGAGGATGAACTGGGTGGAGGGAGCGGCGGCGCGGATCGCGTCGCGGTATGCGCGTTTGAGGGCCGAACAGGCAACCACGATCCCGTGGGGGTGTTCGGCCGCGAGTTCTGAGCCGACCAGGCGAAGCCAGGGCCATCTGTCTTCATCGGTGAGCGGTACGCCAGCCGTCATCTTTTCGACGTTCGGCAAGGGGTGCAGGTCATCAGCGTCTTTGAAGGTGGCTCCGAGCCGGGCAGCGAGGGCAGCTCCGACCGTAGTCTTGCCCGATCCCGACACGCCCATGACGACGATGGGACTATGCACTACAGCGCTCCCTGTTGTGCTGTTCCTGCGGGGAGCGGAACCATCCGGGTCACTTCGACAGGCTTTTCCAGCAGGCCTTCGAGGGAAGCGTTCAGGCGTTTGACCGGTTCACCTTGACCGTGGGCATCGAGCAGCGCAGCTGATTCCCATTTCTCGATCATGAAAATCTGGTTGTTTGGGGCTTCGTGGATCGCGTAGAGCAGGCAGCCGGGTTCCTGGTGTACTTCGCTGATTGCGGGGGAGAGAGCGGCGACGACCTGGTCGAAGGCGCCTTCCTTCGGGCTGAAAGCAGCGGTGACGACGACGGTCATGGTGAGTTCTCCTTGCTTTGTGGGTGCCCCTGAGGGGCGTGGGAGGGTCCCTGGGGACGCGTCGCGGACCGACGGCTAACGCCCGCCGGTCCGCGACGGACATCCACAGGGTGTACTTCGGACTTAGCCGCGAGCGACGAGGTTTTCCTCAAGGGCAAGGGCTTCGGTTTCACGACGCAGTTCGAGGGCCTGGGCGAGCGAGTCGTCCATGATGACGTCTTCCCAGCGGACGATCCCGCCCTTGGCTACGTCATTGCGCAGTTCCACGTGGTGGGCCAGAGCGACCGGCAGTGCACCGGTAGTGACGGAGTGCTTCGCGGAAACGAGTTGGCCCCAGACGGTGTATCCGCCTTCGCCGTCAAGGAATTCACCGGCTTTGAGGTCCTTCTTGGCGGTGGCGACAACGTCGCCGAAGAACCCGATGGGTGAACCCGTGGGGATTCCGCGGAGGACGGCGTTGGCGATGGATACGTTCAGTTCCAGGCCAACGTAGTGGTACGGGCGGTAGAGGGCGGCGTACTGGCCGGTGGGGTCCGGGTGCCAGGGGTATTCGTTGAAGCAACCGGAGACGTAGGCGTTGGTTGCCTTCACGACGACGAAGACGCCTTCCTGGGTGTTGTGGGGGATCCAGGTGCCGTCACGGTTAACACTGGACATGACGTCGACGGTCCCTTCGTGTGCGAGGGCTCCTCCGACGTCGGCGGGCCGGCAGATTGAGGCAATTTCCTCAACGTCTCCCGGCGTGAACGTCAGCCCGGTGTCAGAGGGGACCAGTCCCGCCCCGTTGGCCACTGCAGCCATCTCGATGGCGGCCTTGGTGCCGTCGCGGAAGGAGGTATGCATGTTGGGGTTCAGCTGCCCGGAGTCGGTGAGTTCCTTGGAGAATTCCCAGTTTTCCCAGACGTTGTCGGGGTTCATCTCGTGGTAATGCTCAAGGAATTTGGCGCCCTTGCCGGCGCAGACGACGTCGAATCCGCTGGTGCGGGCCCAGTCGACAAGTTCCATGATGAGGGCCGGCTGGTCGCCGTATGCCATTGAGTAGACAACACCGGCTGCTTCTGCCCGCTTGGCAAGAGCGGGCCCTGCCAAAGCGTCGGCTTCAACCGTGACCATGATGATGTGCTTTTTCGTTTCGATGGCGCGCAACGCGTGCTTGACGCCAACGATGGGGTTTCCGGTGGCTTCCACGATGATGTCGATGTCGACGTCGAAAAGCTCGTCAGCATTGGCCACGATCGCCGTTGAGCGGTCCCTCAGGGCGGTTGCTATGTCGGGCGCGATCTGGTCTTTGGGCCATCCAACGAGTTCAAAAGCACCTTCAGCGCGCTTGACGTTGATGTCTGCGATGGCGACGACGTGGATGCCCGGGATGTTGTTTGCCTGGGCCAGGTACATCGTCCCGTAGCGTCCGGCCCCGATCAGGCCGACCCGGATGGGCTTTCCGTCGGCCTCGCGCTGGGTCAGGAGATGGTGCAGATTCATGGGTTGCCTTTCAAGGGATACGGCGCTGTTCCGGAAGGGATGCGGGCTGGTCTGGGATCAACCGCAGCTTTTGGGGCTCTTACTTTTCACCTTGCGTCTCGCCGCAATTGGTAGTGAGGCTGCGGAACAGGCGGGTCGAATCGAACTAAGGTAAAATAAGTGGAACCGGTACACTTTTATGTCACAGGGGCAGGCCCAAGGTCAAGCCCTAGGCTGAAAAAGGTTCCAGATGTCCAGGAAGTGCCAGACAAAGGAGTAGGCGTGCAGAAACAACCGACCATCCGCGATGTTGCCCAGGCGGCCGGGGTGTCCGTTGCAGTGGTCTCCCGGGTGCTGAATCCGGGGTCAGGTCCAGTCGCTGCAGCTACACGCAGCAGGGTTAACGACGTCATGAAGACCCTCGGCTACCATCCCCGCACGGCGGCCAGGGAGCTTAAGTTTGGCCCGCCTACTACGCTGGGGCTGCTTCTCGCCGATGTCTCCAACCCCTTTTTCGCCCGACTCGCGGACCAGGTGGTGCAGGAAGCGCACGCCCGCGGAATCCAGGTGCTACTGATGACGACGCAGGAGGATGACCAGCTGGAGTCGGAGCGTCTGGCGACCCTGATCGAACGCAGGGTCAGCGGGATTATCGCTACCCCGACCGGCAACAACCTGGCCATCTGGAAGCAGCTCCAGGATCTGGGCACTGAGGTCGTTTTTGTCGACCGATCCATACCTTCGCTCCCCGAGGTGGACGTTGTCAGCATCGACAACTTTGAATCCGCCCGGTCCGCAACGGCGCTGCTGGCCGCCCACGGGCACCGCCGGATCGGGATCATCTCCGGGCCGGCTGCCTCCACTACCGGAAGGGACCGGATCGCCGGCTACCGGCAAGCCTTGGAAACAGCTGGCCTGGAGCAGGATGAGCTCCTCATCCGGCACGCCGCGTTCCGCGGGCCAGCGGGAGGAGACGCCGCGTCCGCACTGCTCAATATCGAGGAGCCGCCCACCGCTTTGGTGGTGGCAAACACCGCCCAGGTAACCGAGGTTCTGCGGCGCCTCTCCCACGCCGGAATCGACATTCCCGGCACCCTATCCGTCATCGTCTTCGACGATTCACCCTGGACCGAACTCATGACCCCGGCCCTGACAATCGTCAGGCAGCCCATAGATCTGCTCGCCCGGCATTCCGTGCAGCTCGCTTTGTCCAACACGCAGGGCAAGAGGTCGGGAAAACCCAACGTCATACGCGTAGCCGCCGAACTGGTCGAACGGTCCAGCGTCGCCCGGCTGCAGTTCTCGAAGTAACAAGCTGGCATCCGCTTCTCAATGGTTTACAGCCGCGCCCGCCCTGTGGTAAAAAAGTGTACCGGTTCCACTGACACCGCAATCTTCCACTCTGTTCTGTAGGCCGCGTCTGCAAGGCATTGGGCAAGCGGGATGAGGAAGCAGCAGGAGCAGCCCTTCTCGACCACATCCGCAAAGCCCGGGACGCCTTAACCACCACCGCCATCCAAGCTTCAGTACCCCTGTCCGTATCGGTCAGGAACCAGCACGTATTCAAAGGAGAATCAGATGCCAAAGCGCATCCTGGCCGCCGCAGCTGTGGCCGTTGCACTCACCGTTAGTACTGTCCTCACCGGTTGCGGCGGGGGTGCGACCGGCGGCGCTGGCGCGGCCAGCACAACCGTGCGCCTCGGCCTCGGGGACCCCGCAGCCTCTTCCATGGGCGTGAGCGCAAAGCACTTCGCTGAGAAGGTTGCGGAGCTGAGCGACGGCAAGGTCAAGGTCGAGACGTTCCCCGACGGCACCCTTTTCGGCGGGGACCAGAACGCAGCCGTCAACCTGCTTGGAAACGGCACGCTGGACTCGACCATCATGTCCACCTCGGTATACGCGTCCTTCGAACCAAGAATGAATGCGATCAGCCTTCCTTACCTTTTCAAGGACACGGAGGAGGTCACCAAGTACCTCGAAGGCGAGCCGGGCAAGGAACTGCTGGGCTCACTGGACAAGCTGGGCATCAAGGGCGTGTCCATGCTGACCCGCACTCCGCGGCACACCACCAACTCGGTGCGTCCCATCACCCAGCCCGAGGACTTCAAGGACCTGAAGCTCCGCGTACCGCAGAATGACCTCTGGGTTAAGTTCTTTGGCTCACTGGGCTCCAACCCGACGCCGATGGACTTCAAGGAGGTTTACACCGCTTTGCAGCTCGGCACTATTGACGGCCAGGAAAACCCTCTGGAAGTTCCTGTCAACAACAAGTTCTTCGAAGTCCAGGACTACCTCTCCCTGACGGGCCACATCTCCGACGCCTTCGTCCTCGGGTTCAGCAAGAAGAAGTGGGACTCCTTCGATGAGGACACCCGGAAGATCCTGCAGGAAGCTGCAGACGAGACCGCTGACTTCAAGACGAAGTACGACATCGACGAAGCCACCAAAACCCTCGAGAAGCTGAAGGGCGAAGGCGTGAAGATCAACGAGCTGACGCCCGAAGCCAGGGAAAAGTTCCAGGCGGCAGCGCAGAAGGTCTACCCCGAGCTTGAGGGCAAGGTGGGCAAGGAATTCGTCCAGTCAAGCCTTGAATTCCTCGGACGTTAAGGTGACGGGTCCAGTGCAGGAGACGAGTCCAGTGCATGATGATGGAACCACCCCAACCCGGGGGGCCGAACACCGGGCGGCCGAAGATAGCATCAAGGTGCTTCCGGTAAGCGAAGTCTCGGAACCTCATGGCCTGATCTGGAAGGCCGTGGATGCTCTCCTCTTCATCGGAATCTGCGCGATGCTGCTCAGCCTTGCTGCCCAGATGGTCAGCCGGCAGATGGGAGCCTCGCTGTCATGGACCGAGGAACTGACCCGTTTCCTGTTCATGGACACCACCTTCCTGGGGATGGCAGCAGGCTTCCGGGCCGCCGTGCACCCCCGGGTGAACTTCGCGGTGGCGTGGGGACCAGCCTGGCTTAAGCAGGTCAGCATGCATCTCTACGCCATCTGCGGGACCGTGTTCTTCAGTGTCCTGATCTACAAGACGTGGGAACTGATGCTGCAGCAGTACGCCGCCGGAGAGACCAGTCCTGCCCTGGGACTGAAGATGTTCCTGGTAACCCTGCCCCTTGTGATCAGCGCGGCACTGGCCATCGTTGCCCATATCACGACCGTCTACTTCTCCCCGTATATGCGTAAGCGGATCCTCGAAGGAGAGATGATCGCATGAGCCTGACCCTGCTGGGCATTTTCCTCCTCCTGTTGCTGCTGGGCGTTCCGCTCTCAGTTTCACTCGGCATTGGCGTCATCGCCACGCTGCTGATCTTCGACATCCCCCTTGACCTGTTGCCGCAGTCGATGATGAGCTCCATGAACAGCTTCCTGCTGGTTGCTGTCCCCTTGTTCGTCCTGGCCGGCAACCTCATGGCCGGAGGGGGTATTTCGGACCGCATCTTCCGTGGCGCCGAAGTCATCTTCGGCCGCTTCCGTGGCGGCCTGGGCCAAGTGAACATCGCATCCAGCGCGATCTTCGGCGGTATCTCCGGTTCTTCGGTTGCCGATATTGTCAGCCTTGGCAAGATCGAGATCAAGGCCATGACTGACCATAAGTACCCGCGGCCCTATGCGGCAGCGATGACCATGGTCACCGCTACCCTGTCCTCACTGATACCGCCGAGCATCCTCATGATCATCGCCGCCTCGACCGCGAACGTGTCGGTAGGCGCGGCACTCGCGGGAGGATTTGGACCGTCCATTGTCCTGATCCTCGTCCTGATGCTTGTGAATTTCTTCCTGTCGGCACGCCACGGTTACGGCGAGGTCTCAAGGACACCTTTCAAGAAGGGCCTTCGGATCGTCCTCGAAGGAATCCCCGCCATGGGCGGCCCGGTGATCATCCTGGTGGGCATGTTCAGCGGAATCGTCACGCCCACGGAGGCGGCCGCCGTCGCCGTCTTCTACAGCCTGTTGGTCGGCATCTACGTCTACCGGGACATGAAGTGGCGCCAAATGCCCAAGATGATCGTGGACGCCGGGCTCACCACCGGCACCATCCTGCTCATCGCCATGATCGCCGGCGTCGCCTCTTACATCTTCACCATCGACGGGCTGCCGGCAAAGGTCAGCAGCTGGCTGCTGAGCGTCAGCACTGACCCCACCATCGTCATGCTGCTGATCGGCCTGATCCTGATCATCATCGGAACCGTGATGGACAAAGTCGCAGCCATCCTGCTTTGCACACCGGTGCTCATGCCCGCGGCCGTGTCTTCCGGGGTGGATCCCATCCACTTCATCGTCTTCCTCGTCGCTGCCCTTGCCGTTGGCCTGGTCACGCCGCCCGTGGGCGTCTGCCTGTTCGCGGCGTCCTATGTCAGCGGGCTGCCGATGGAGAAGATCGTGAAGGCCGCGGTGCCGCTCTACGCGGTCATGGTGGTTGCCATCGTCATGCTGGCCATCTTCCCGCAACTTATCCTGTGGCCGGCTGATCTCCTGACCGACCAATAACCCCTGCCCTCAGTTCGCAATCCAAAACGTGCCTGCACGCCCTAATCCCTAAAGGATCCCAATGCCTGAACATGACCACCCAGCGCTTGCCCTGATGGGATTAGGGCCGATGGGGGAACCCATGGCGCGCCGGCTCCTGAAGGGCTACGGCGAGCTGACAGTTTGGAACCGAACTGCTTCGAAGGCCAAAGCCTTGGTGGGCCTGGGCGCCCGCGTTGCGGCCTCACCTTTTGAGGCGGCCGCTGACGTTGTTCTCACCGTGTTGCCGGACCTGGGCCACGTCGAATCGTTGCTTCCGGGAGACGAGGGCCTGATAGCCGGATGGACAGCCAGGGCCATCAGCAGCCCAATACTCGTCGTGCACGGGACCGTCTCGCCGGGGGCAGTGGCGGCCTTCGGCGAACGGATGCTTCGCGACCATGGCGTCCGGGTCCTTGACGCCCCCGTCAGCGGCGGCACCGTGGGCGCCCAGGACGGCACCCTGAGCATCATGGTGGGCGGGGACGAGGACACGTTTAACTCGGTCACCCCGGCGTTCCAGTTCATGGGCAGCACCATCCGGCACATGGGCCCTGGAGGTTCGGGCGCATTGGCCAAGGCCTGCAACCAGATCGTGGTCGCCGGCACGGTCACGGCAGTTTCCGAAGCCATGCTTCTCGCGCGCGGCGGGGGACTCGATCCATCCGTCATGCTTGAACTGCTCCGGGGCGGGCTGGCCGACTCCGAAGTGCTGCGCCAAAAAGGGCACAGATGGATTGACGCCGACTTCACAGGTGGCGGCAGCGCCCAAAACCAGCTGAAGGACCTCAACTTCGTGCTGGGGGCGGCTGGAGCGGCACATTTGGAGCTACCCCTGAGCACGGTAATCAAGGATCTTTTCGAGGATATGATCGCGCGGGGGGACGGCGCCCTCGACCACACCGGGATTTTCCGGACGCTGGCTCAGCGCAGCAGCGCTCTCACGGAGACCTGAAAACCCTCACGAACAGCGAGAACCCCACCTCACCCAATAGGCGCCGGCCCCAGCTCATCAAGCAGCTTCTGCATGGCCACATACGCCTTGTTGCGGTAGGCGATCAGCTCCGGGGTGCGCTCGGCCGGGACGTTGAGGAACCCTGCGCCGGTCTTGGTGCCGAGCTTCCCGGCCTCCACCAGCTCACTCAAAATCGCAGGCGTGGCGAACCGCTCCGGGAACTCCTTCTGCAGGGACTTGTAGCAGAAGTTGTACACGTCCAGCCCGGCCATGTCCGCAATCGCGAATGGCCCGAAGAACGGCAGCCGGAAGCCGAACGTGGTGCGCACCAGGGTGTCCACGTCATCCGCCGTCGCAATGCCCTGCTCCACCAGCTGCGCCGCCTCGTGGAACAGTGCGTACTGCAGCCGGTTCAGCACAAAACCGGTGGTGTCCTTGACCACGGCGGTCTGCTTGCCGGCGGCATGGACCAGCTCGCGGACGGCGCCCACGGTGGAGGCGGACGTTCCGGCGTGCGGAATGATCTCCACGCCGGGAATGAAGGGCGACGGGTTCGAGAAATGCACACCCAGGAACCGTTCCGGGTTGCTGACCGGCCCGGACAGTTCGGCGATGGAGATGGTGGAGGTGTTGGAACCGATGATGGCATCCGGCCGGGCGGCGGCACTGATGCGGGCCAGGGTCTGGTGCTTGATGGCCAGGATTTCGGGGACCGCCTCCTCGATGAAGTCCGCGTCCGCCACGGCTTCCTCGATGTCCTTCGCGGCCCACAGGTTCTGCTTCAGGATCTCGGTGGAACCGGCAGGAAACAGTCCGTCGGCCACGAACTGGTCGGACTCAACCAGGAGCCTGTCGTAGTTGCTCTGCGCCAGCTCAGCGGACACATCGGAGAGGGCCACGCGCGCCCCACCAAGCGCCAGGACCTGCGCGATCCCGCCGCCCATGTAGCCGGAGCCCACGATGGCGATCTTCCCGGCGCCGGGAGTGCCCGGGCCGCCGCCGGTGCTGGTTGGGTGGGATGAATTTTCGGTCATGGTCAGACTGCTTTCGTGGATTCGGGTTCGTAGGAGCAGATGGCGTCCACCTTTGCGGCGGAGGCCGAGGTCTCGTCAAACCGGTAGCCGAGCCATTCGCCTACCAATTTCTTGGCCAGTTCCAGGCCGATGACGCGCTGGCCCATGGTGAGGACCTGCGCGTTGTTGCTCAGCACCGAGCGCTCCACCGAGTACCCGTCGTGCGCGGTGACCGCCCGGATTCCCGGGACCTTGTTGGCCGCGATGGCCACGCCCAGCCCGGTGCCACAGATCAGCAGGGCGCGGTCCGCCTCGCCCCGGGCCACCTTGCGGGCAGCGTCGACGGCGACGTGCGGGTACGCGGTGGTGTCGCCGGCACCAACGCCCACGTCCAGGACGGACGCAACGCGGCTGTCAGCTTCGAGCAGCGCCTTCAGCGCTTCCTTGTACTCGACGCCGGCCTCGTCGTTCCCGATGACAATCCGCCATCCTGCCGCAGCGCCGGCGCTCATGCCTGAGCCCCATTTCCGGCCACCAAAGCGGCCGCCCTGGGATAGGACAGGGCCGGCGAAGGCTCAAAGTAATCAGAAATCCGAGTCGCTATCAGGGCGAAGGACACCGCTCCGGGATCCGGGTGGCCCAGGCTCTTTTCGGCCAGCGGCCGAGCCCTTCCCTTCAGCGGGCGCAGGGATGCGGTGGCGTCGGCCGCCTGCCGGGCGGCGGTAACCGCGGCGGCCAGGGCCCCGCTTACTGGCGACCCGCCGTCGAACGCGGCTACAAACGCGTCCCGGAAGGGAAGCAGCGCGTCCACCATGGTCTTGTCGCCCACATCAGCCTTGCCCAGGCTGGTGACGGCGTCCGCGAAGGCGGTCACGGCGACGGCTGCGTCCTCACCAGAGTACGATTCCTTGTTGCCGAGGGACCGCCCGGCAGCGGCCAGGGCGGATCCCCAGAGCGCCCCGGAGGTGCCGCCGGCCCGCTCGCTCCAGGCCTCGCCCGCCGCGGCGAGCACGCGGTGAACCGAAAGTCCAAGGCCGGCAGCTTCACCGGCCGCTGCCACCGCTGCGTCCACGCCCCGGCGCATGCCGACGCCATGATCGCCGTCGCCGGCAATGGCATCCAGCCTGCCCAGTTCACGTTCATGGTCGACGACGGCGTCCCTCGCCTGGGTGAGCACGGCGGCTGCCAGCCGGCCCAGCCCGGCTGCTGCCGCCGTCGTATCTTCTCCTTCGGCGGCCAGGGCACCTTCCGGTGCGGCCAGTTCCCGCCGAGGCCGCGGTGCCAGGCTGCCCTTGCGGTACCCGGGTGTGTCGGCCGGGGCCGTCCAGTAGCGCTCCAGTTCGTCATCAAGCCACAGCAGCGTCAGGGACAGGCCGGACATGTCCAGGCTGGTGACCAGTTCGCCGCATTCCGGCTCCACGATGGTCAGGCCGGCGGCGGTGAGGAGCTTGTCGATCTTGCCGAACAGCAGGAACAGTTCCTCATACTTCACCCTGCCGAGCCCGTTGAGGATGGCCACCACACGGCTCCCGGCATCATCAGGCTTGTCCCGGAGCAGGCCGGAGACGAGCAGTTCGGCCAGTTCGGACGCCGTGGGCATGGGATGATCCGAGATCCCGGGTTCGCCGTGGATGCCCAGCCCGAGCGACATCCCGCTGGCCGGCACGTGGAACAGCGGTTCGGCAGCGCCCGGCAGGGTACAGCCGTCGAAAGCCACGCCGAGGGACCGCGTGCGGTGGTTGGCCAGCACGGCAAGCCGTTCGACGCCGTCCAGGTCCAGTCCCGCTTCGGCTGCGGCGCCGGCGATCTTGAAGACGGTCAGGTCACCGGCGATTCCACGGCGTTTCTCGATCTGGTCCAGCGGGGCGCTGGCGATGTCATCGGTGACCAGGACGGTGCGGGTCTCGATGCCTTCGGCGTTGAGCCGCTGCTGTGCCTCGCCGAAGTGGATCACGTCCCCGGCGTAGTTGCCGTAGCTGAACAGCACGCCGCCGCCGGCGTTGGCCGCCTTTGCCACCCGGTACGCCTGCCCGGCCGAGGGCGACGTGAAGATGTTGCCGCACACCGCACCGGCGGCGAGGCCCGGCCCCACCAGGCCGGCGAAGGCCGGGTAATGGCCGGAGCCGCCGCCCACCACCACGGCCACCTGGCCGGCTGGCACCTCGGTGGAGCGGACAACGCCGCCGTCCACCCTGGCCACGTAGCCGCGGTTGGCTGCCACCAGGCCGTCCAGTGCCTCCTCCGCAAAGTCCGCGGGGTTGTCAAAGATCTGGGTCATGGTTTCCTCATCGAATCCTTGGGTTGGGATAGGCGGTGGTGCAGCGATTACACGCGGGCGGGCTGCGCCGGCTGCTGCCGGCCCTGGGCCACCTGGCTGCTGCCCAAGGCGTAACCGGCGGCCTTGGGGAGGATGTGGCGGCGGAGGTACTCCTGGTTGCTGGCCGAGACACTTAGGCCGTCCCCGCCGTAGTGTTCGGTGCAAAGGATCCCCTGGAACCCGGCGGCCAGGGCCACTTTGAACGCCTCCCGGTAGTTGATGAGGCCGCTTTCCATGGGAGCCGGCATGGTGACGTATGAATCGCGGGCCGCGTCCTCGTCCCGGAAGTAGTTCTTCATGTGCCAGAAGTTGGCGTACGGCAGGGTTTTGGCCACCAGCTCCCGCCAGTCCTCCACCGGCCGGTGCAGCCGGATCAGGTTTCCGAGGTCCGGGTTGAGGCCCACGTTGGAAAGCCCAATGTCCTGGACAAGGCGCACGGAGGAGTCCGCGGTGCCCAGGTACGTGTCCTCGTACATCTCCAGCGAGAGCAGGAGGCCCACATCGGCGGCGTGCCGGCCGAGTTCCCGGAGGCGCGAAACCGCATTGCCCCATGCTTCCCGGTCTCCCTTCGGGTCCTTGTGCCCTTCAACCGTCCAGAACCAAAGCTGTTTCTGCTGCTCCGGCGTGATGGCCTGGTGCAGGCCAAAGGAAACAACCTCACACCCCAGCTCGGCCGCCGCGTCAATGGTCCGGTGGCTGTACGCCAGGTTGGCTTCCCAGTTCCGCCCGTCAATGACGCTGCGACGGATGGCGGAGACGGCAGGGGTGCCGATGCCCACGTCCTGTGCCGTCTGCCTGAACTCGGCGAGCCGGCCCGGGCTGAGGTCACCGGGCCGGACCCAGCTGTCCGTCAGGTCCGCGTTGACGAACCCGGCCTCCTTCACCTCGGTCAACGCCGCCGCCCAGGCGGAGGCATCGGCGTCGTTGATGTGGGTTCCTTGGGCGCTGGTGCCCGGGAAGGGCAGCATGGCCGCGGTGATGGGCCAGTTCTCGGCGGTGTAGGCCATGCCTACGACGCTTCCTGGGCCTGGAGCCTGTCCAGCTCCCCGGCCAGGACGGTCAGCTCCACGCTCGCCGGCCGCTCCACGGTGCTGCGGATGGCTACCGCCGCGCCGCTGTTGGCTGATTCCAGCACGGATTCCATCACTTCGAGGGCGTGGTAGGCCATCGCTCCGCCGGCGCGGGGCTCGGCCCCGGCGGGCGTGGACGCAAGGTCCGCGATGCCGAAGCCGCGACCGGAGTCAACGTAGCCGGCGGACACGGGAAGGGTTTCCCAGTCCTCGGCGCCGAGGGAGAACAGCTGGACGTCGCCGTCGAAGTGGTTCGGGTCCGGCACCACCAGGGATCCGCGTTCCCCGTGGATCTCGATGTTGGGGGACTTGGACTTCACGGCGTCGAAGCTCATGAACAGGGTGGAGAGCGCACCGGAGGCGTGCACCAGGACACCGGTCACATGGGAATCGATGTCGACGGGGACCTTCTCGCCCTGGCGGGGTCCGGAGCCGATGGTGCGTTCGTTGCGGGTGTGGCTTGCGGCGCCGATGACCGAGACCACCGGGCCCAGCAGGGTGACGAGTGCGGTCACGTAGTACGGGCCCATGTCCAGGAGGGGGCCACCGCCGGGCTGGTAGTAGAAGTCCGGGTTCGGGTGCCACCGCTCATGGCCCGGAGTCACCATGGTGGCGCTCGCCGAGATGGGGGCACCGATCAGGCCGTCATCGATCGCCTTGCGCGCCGTCTGGATGCCGGTGCCCAGCACCGTGTCCGGGGCGCAGCCGACGGCGACTCCCGCCTCCCGCGCGGCGTCCAGCACCTGCCGTGCTTCCGCGGTGGTGGTAGCAAGGGGCTTCTCGCCGTACACGCTCTTCCCGGCGGAGATGGCCTTCAGCGCCACCTCTGCATGGGCGGCGGGGATGGTCAGGTTCAGGACAAGTTCGACGTCGTCCGCGGCGAGGAGTTCCTCGACGGAGATGGCGCGGACGCCGTCGTAGGCATCCGCCACGGCCTGGGCACGTGCGGGGTCCAGGTCCGCCACGGCCACCAGGTCAATCTGTCCGAGTTTGCGGAAGTTCGCCAGGTACTGCGCGATGATGGCTCCGCAGCCAATGATTCCGACTTTCAACGACTTGCCCACAGCAGGCCCCTTTCGATGATGGTGCGGACGTTGGTGTCCTGGAGGATGTCGACCCGGTGGCCGGGGGTGGCGACAAAGATGCGGCCTTTGCCCCATTGGCGGGTCCAGATGGCGGGGGAGGTGACCTCCCGGTTCCAGGGGTCCCACTCGCGGACCTTCTGGGTGGTGGTGGCCAGGACATCGATGTAGTCGTCGGAGAGCACCCAGTACTGCTCGGTGACCAGGTCGAAGTCGGAGAGGCCCTTGGTGATGGGGTGTTCCGCGGCCGCCGGGAGCATGTTGACCGTGTAGGGAACGTAGTTGTCCGACTGCTCGCCGATGCACTCGTCCGGGTGCTTGCCCGGGTGGCAGGCGAACTGGCCGCCGATCAGGTGCAGGTAGTCCGAGTTGTTGCGGTAGGAATCGGCGATGCCGCCGTGCCAGCCGGCCAGGCCGGTGCCGTTTTCGACGGCGGTCCGCAGCCCGGCGAACTCGTCCTTTTCGATGGTGGTCATGGTCATGCACTGCATGATCAGGTCCACGCCTGCCATGTATTCGGCGTCTGCATAGACCTTGGGGGATTCTTCGACGCGGACGTCGTAGCCGTTGTCCTTGAGGTAGGGGATGAAGAGTTCCGTGGCCTCGTACGGCTGGTGGCCGTCCCAGCCGCCGCGGACCACCAGGGCGTTCTTGCGTTCTGTCATGTCGGGGTTTCCTTTTGTTTGGCTGCCGGCCGGGGCCGGAAAGTCTGGGCCGGAAAGTCTGGGCCGGAAGGTCTGGGTCAGCGGCTGGAGAAGGCGGCGTCGAAAGCGGCCGCTGGCGGGGCGATCCGGGCGAGTTCCTTGACCATCGCCAGCGCCTGCGGTGCGCCGACGAGCCGGTCCATGCCGGCGTCCTCCCACTCGATGCTGGTGGGCCCGGTGTAGCCGATGGCGTTTAAGGTACGGAAGATCCGGTTCCACTGGACGTCCCCGTGCCCGGCGGTGACGAAGTCCCAGCCGCGCCGGGGGTCCGCCCAGGCCAGGTGGGAGCCCAGGCGCCCGTTGCGGCCATCGAGCTGGCGGACTGATTCCTTGACGTGCACGTGGAGGATGTGGTCCGCGAAGTCCTGCAGGAACATCACCGGGTCCAGGTCCTGCCAGATGAAGTGGGACGGGTCGAAGTTCAGGCCGAAGCCCTTTCGGTGCCCGATCGCTTCCAGGGTGCGCTTGGCGGTCCAGTAGTCGTAGGCGATCTCGGACGGGTGGACCTCCAGGGCGAACCGGACCCCCACCTCGTCGAAGACATCCAGGATGGGGTTCCAGCGGTCCGCGAAGTCCTGGTAGCCGGCGTCGATCATTGCCTCCGGGGCGGGCGGGAACATCGCCACGGCCTTCCAGATGGAGGATCCGGTGAACCCTGTGACGGTCTTGACGCCCAGGCGGGCGGCTGCCCGGGCTGTGTCCTTCATGGACTCCGCGGCCCGGCGGCGCACTCCTTCAGGTTCGCCGTCGCCCCAGATTTCCGCCGACAGGATGCCCTGGTGGCGTTCATCGATGGGGTCATCGCACACAGCCTGCCCGGTGAGGTGGTTGGCGATGGCGAAGACCTGGAGATTGTTCTTCTCCAGGATGTCCAGCCGTCCCTGGAGGTAGTTGTCGTCCTCCGCGGCCCGGCGGGGGTCCAGGTGGTCACCCCAGCAGGCGATCTCGAGCCCGTCGAAGCCCCACTCACCGGCGAGCCGGGCCACCTCCTCGAACGGCAGGTCGGCCCACTGCCCGGTAAAAAGCGTGATGGGTCGTGTCATGACTGTTCCTTCGCTTGTTCCTGTGTTCACGTTCCTAGACCTTCTGCCACTGGCTGGAGTTGGCGGCGCTGGCCTCCACGGCAGCCAGGACCCGCTGGACCTGCAGGGCATCCGCGAAGGACGGCTCCGGCTGGCGGCCCTCTCCGATTGCTGTGACCAGGTCCACCACCTGGTGGGTGAAACCGTGCTCATATCCCAGGCCGTGGCCGGTGGGCCACCAGTTGCCGACGTACGGGTGCTCGGGTTCGGTGACGAAGATTTTCCGGAAGCCGGCGTCAGGGGACTCCGCCGCGTCGTAGAAGGACAGGACGTTCATGTCCTCGAAATCGAAGGCGAGGGAGCCTTTGGTGCCGTTCAGTTCCAAGCGCATGGCGTTCTTCCGGCCCAGCGCGTACCGCGTGGCTTCAAAGACGCCGATCGCGCCTGCGGAGGCACCGCCGTCGAACTTTGCGCTGAAGATGGCGGCGTCATCCACGGTGACCTTCCCGCGGGGCGCGTCGCCGCTGAGGTCGCCGTGGCCGCCCAGGCCCACAAGGTCGCCGGCCAGCGGGCGTTCCGGGACAAATGTTTCGAGCAGCGCCGAGACGCCGGTGATGCTCTGGCCGGCCACCCACTGGGCGGCGTCGATGCTGTGCGCACCGATGTCGCCAAGGGACCCGGACCCGGACTTGCTCTTGTCCAGCCGCCAGGTCATGGGGGCGTTGGCGTCGGAGAGCCAGTCCTGCAGGTACTGCGCCCGGATGTGGCGGATCTCGCCCAGCCTGCCTTGCTCCACGAACCGTTTGGCCAGCGCCAGCGCCGGGGTGCGGCGGTAGCTGAAGCCGCACATGGACACGACTCCCTGCTTGGCGGCGGCCTCGGCAGCGAGGGTCATCCGCTCGGCTTCCTCCACGGAGTTCGCCAGCGGCTTCTCGCACAGCACGTGCTTGCCGGCCTCGAGGGCAGCGATGGCGATCTCGGCGTGGGTGTCGCCGGGCGTGCAGATGTCGATCAGGTCGATGTCGTCGCGCTCGATCAGGCGGCGCCAGTCAGTCTCCACCGAGTCCCAGCCCAGCTTGTCCGCGGCTGCCTTTGCAGCGTCGGCGTTCCGGCCGGCGACGGCGGTCAGCTGAGGCTGCAGCGGCAGGTCGAAAAACCGCGGCGCGGTGCGCCAGGCGTGGGAGTGGGCGGCGCCCATGAAGGCGTAACCTACCATGCCGACGCGAAGGGGCTGTGCGGGGGTCATGTGTCTGTCCTTTCGTGAAGTTCCTGGTTGTTACTTGCTGAAGCCGGCGGTGAGGCCGCTGAGCAGCTGCCGGCGGCCCACGACGTAGAGCACCAGGATTGGCAGGGTGCTGAGCACCACTGAGGCAAGCACGGCCGGGATGTTGACGCTGTATTCGCCCTGGAAGGTCCACAGCGCCAGGGGAAGGACGCGCAGGCCGGGGCTCTGGGTGAGGACCAGCGGAAGCAGGAATCCGTTCCAGACGTGCAGGCCGTTGTAGATGGCGACGGTCACGATTGCAGGGCGGGTCAGCGGCAGGGCAAGCCGCCACATGGTCTGCCACTCGCTGCAGCCGTCCAGCCGCATCGACTCGAAGAGTTCGTTCGGGACGTCGCGGATGAAGTTGGACAGGATCAGCACGGTCAGCGGGATGGCAAAGGCAATGGAGGGAAGCATCAGCGCCAGCAGGCTGTCGTAAAGGTTCAGCCGGATGATCATCAGGTAGATCGGGATGATGGTGGCCTGCAGCGGGATCGCCAGTCCCATCAGGAACATGCCGTTGACCAGCTTGAGGAACCTGCCCTTGCCCCGGACAATCGCGAAGGCGGCCATGAAGGAGATCAGGACCGTGGGGATGACGGCACCGAGCGTGACGATGGTGCTGTTCATGAAGTACTGCGCGAAGTCGGCCTCAAGGACCATCTGGTAGTTTTCCAGCGTCGGGGAGGTGGGAACCGCCAGCGGATTCTGGCCGAAGTACCCTTCCTGGGTCTTCAGGCTGGTGATGACCACGTAGTAGATCGGAATAATGATGATGGCCAGCCAAATCCAGCCGCCGAGGCCTGCCGGGACGTTCAGCCGCCTCATCCGGTTACCGAGTCCCCGCTTGGGGGCGGCCGGGTTGGGCCGGGAACCGGTGGGAGTTTCCTCCGCGTTGCTTTTCAGGACGGTGCTCACCCTACATACCTTCCAATTGGCTGCCCTGCTTGTCCTTGCCTCCAAGGCGCTGGAGGAACAGGGCGAGTGCAAGGCCGATGAGTACGAGAATGACGGCGATGACGCTGGCCGGGCCCATGAGGTTGGCCCGGAAGCCCCGCAGGTACATGTCCAGGGCAAGGATCCGCGTGGAGTTGCCCGGACCGCCGCCGGTGAGGACGAAGATCAGGTCGAAGTACGTCAGGGACCCCACCACCATCAGGGTGGAGGAGGTGATGATGGTGTACTTCAGCTGCGGGAGGGTGATGTGGAAGAACTGCTTGATGGTTCCCGCCCCGTCGATTTCCGCTGCCTCGTAGAGTGACCTGGGAATCTGCCGCACCCCGCCCTGGTAGATGAGCGTGTGGAAGGGGACGAACTGCCAGGCGATCACGAAGATGACCAACCCCAGCGCCAACTGGGGGACGCCCAGCCAGTCCTGCGCCAGGAAAGGCAGCCCCAGCCCGGTAGCCAGGCCGAAGTTCGGGTCCAGCAGGGCCTTGAAGGCGATGGCGACTGCCGCCGATGAGAGCAGCAGCGGCAGGAAGTACAGCACGGCCAGGGCGGCCCGGTAACGCTGGCTTCCCGCGGTGAAGACACCCAAAAGGAGGCTGATGGGGGTCTGGACCAGCCAGGAGGCGATCATGATCAGGAAGGTCAGTCCCAGGGCGTTATACAGCCCCGGGTCCGCGAGCACGGAGAACCAGTTGCCCAGCCCTGCCGACCCGATGGCACCGATGCCGTCCCAACTGGCGAAGCTCAGGATCAGGACGCCGGCCAGCGGCACCACGGCGAACGCCAGGAAGAAGAACAGTGCAGGCACTGTCAGCCAGGCGAGGGCGGCATTACGTTGGCCGCCATGGCCGGGGTCGCCCTTGGGGCGGCCGGCCCGGGCGGCAGGCTTCCGGGTAGTGGAGACGGCGTTACTCATTTTCCGAGGGTTGCATTCATGTTCTCGGCGAACTGCTGCGGGGTGATCGACTTCAGGAACAGCTGGTCGATGTTGTTCAGCAGGGCTTCAGCCGCGGTGGGGCTCAGGGCCTGGTCCCACGACTGCTGGAAGTTGGGGGCGTTCTTGGCCAGGTCGTAGACAAAGTTCAGGAAGTCCTTGTCCTCGGAGGTGTTGAGCTTGTCCTCGATGCCGTTGACGATCGGGACGGAGCCGGAGTTGATGTAGGTATCGATGACCGTCTCGGTCAGGATGCCGTCCTTGAAGAACTTCTTCGCCGTCTCCTTTTCCGCGTCGGTGGCCTTGGAAGAGATCGACATGTACTGGGCAGGGTTTCCCACGCCGTTCTTCGGATCGCCCTTGCCGCCGGCAACCGTTGGGAACTGGACGAATCCCAGCTTCCCGTCCTGGACGAAGTTCTGGCCGCCCTTCTTCATGGCGCCGTAGGTCCAGGAACCGTGCAGCATCATGGCTGCCTTGCCCGTGAACAGCAGGGCCTGGTCCGCATTGGAGTCCGCCGCGATGGACGAGAAGCCCTTGATGAAACCGTCAGCGGAGACGAGCTCCTGGATCTTGGTTCCGGTTTCGATGACGGCGGGATCCATCCAGGAGTCCGGCTTGCCCTCAAAGATGGCGGTGAACACTTCGGCGCCGCCGATGCGGTCCAGCAGGTATTCCAGCCACATCATGGAGGTCCACCTGGACTGGCCACCCAGGGAGAAGGGTGCCACGCCCATGTCGTTGAAAGTCTTGACCAGGGACATCACGTCATCCCAGGTCTTGGGCGGCTGGGCCCCCGCCTTTTCGAACAGTTCCTTGTTGTAGAACAGGACGATCGGGGCGACGTACTGGTTAGGCAGTGCGTAGATCTTTCCGTTGACCGTGGCCGCACCGAACGACGCCGGGAAGAACTTCTCCTTCAGGTCCGGGTTCTCGTCGAACCAGCCGGTCAGGTCATCCACCTGGTTGGCCTCGGCATACGTTTTCAGGGTGCCGCCGCCCCAGCCGTAGATGATGGTGGGGGCCTGGCCTGCGCCGATGGCGGTCTTGATCTTGGTCTTGTAGGCGTCGTTCTGGAAGTAGGTGACGGCGATCTTGTTGTCCGGGTTCGCGGAGGTGAACGCGTCCACGGCCTTCTGCATGGTGGTCTGGTTGGGTTCGCCGGAGAGGTACCACATGCTGGCGCCCCCGCCGCTGCTGGAGGTGCCCGGTCCCGACGTCCCGCAGGCAGTGGCCGTCATGGCGGCGAAGGGGGTGAGGGCGGCAAGGGCGAGGAATGAGCGGCGGGAGGTCTGGGATTGCTTCATTGCTTCTCCATCTGAAATTGCTTCGTTGCAAATGTTTGGGCGTGAGCTCTACCAACATTTTCGAAATGTTTCGACTACGTGATTTCGGTCACGGTCTAAACTAAAGGCCCGGAGTAGCAAAGGTCAAGGCCCAATTATGGAGGTTTGTTTCGACGGCAACCGCCGAGTCCTTGACCGAGGCGGCGCAAAACTGAACAATGAGTCAACGAAACTTTTCGAAAGGTCTCAATAGATGGCAACGAAGATCCCGGAACGGGCCAAGCCGACGCTTGCCTCCGTTGCCCAGCAGGCCGGGGTCTCAGTGCCCACCGTCTCTAAGGTGGTGAATGGGCGCGAAGACGTATCGCCGGACACCCGGGAACGCGTCTTGGCTGTGTTGCAGCAGGCGGGATACCAGTCCCCGCTGCAGCGCCGTTCCTCCGGGGAGACCGGCACGGTAGTTGAAGTGGTTATCGATGTCCTCGATTCCGCGTACACCATCCAGGTCCTCAACGGCGTGCTGCAGTCCGCCGCCGATGCCGACGTCGAAATCCTGGTCAGCGTCACCGGTCCCGCCAGCGAGGGCCGGCGCAGTCCCGAGCGCCGTGCCCAGCGCATGGTGGACGAGGGCAGGGTGGGAATGATTGTGGTGACGTCAGCCTTCAGTGAGACGCAGCTGCACCCTTTCCGCCGCCGCCAGATTCCCGTCGTCGTGATTGACCCGCTCAACCCGCCCTCCGCTGACGTGGTCAGCATAGGGGCCACCAACTGGGCCGGCGGCAAGGCGGCCACGGAACACCTGCTGGAGCTTGGGCACCGCCGCATCGCGTACATCGGCGGCATAGAGAAGGCCGAATGCAACCAGGCGCGGCTGCACGGCTACATGGCCGCACTCATGGCGCACGGCGTGCAGGTGGACCCGCAGTACATCTATTCCGGCGGCAGGTTCCGCCGGGAAAGCGGCGTCAAGGGGCTGAAGGCGCTGCTCGAGTTGGACAAGCTCCCGACGGCGATCTTCGCCGGCAGTGACACCATCGCCCTGGGTATTCTTGGTGAGGCCGCCCGACACGGTATCCGGGTTCCCGAAGACCTGAGCCTGATCGGCTTTGACGGGACGAACCAGGGCGAAGAGTCGGTGCCTTCGTTGAGCTCCGTAGCCCAGCCGCTGGAGGAGATGGGTCGGGCGGCGCTGCGGTCTGTGCTGCGCCAAGCGCGGGGGGAAGTCCTGGATTCGCACCGCGTTGAGCTCGCCACCCATCTGATTGTCCGTGACTCTACGGCACCGCCTCCGGCCTGAGCATGGGGAAGGCAGTTGGGTCAGCTCAGGCTCCAGCCAAGACCTGCGACGCGCCTGTTGACGCTACCCGCGGCGGGTATAGCTGATTTCGGTCGCGCCGAGGGGTGCCGAGTGCAGGCTCACGTAGCTGCCCTGTGCTGTGTTCCCGGCGCCGGTGTAGCCGCCGGGCAGCGAGATGTAACCTGCCTCGGTGCGGCGTGAGTCGGCGAGGTGACCGGGCAGGGTGACGTAGCTGCCGCCGCGGGGTGTCCCGATGGCGACGGACGGGGTTGCTTCGATGGTGACGGGACGTTCGAGTGTCTGGGTCATGGTGTTCTCCTGATGCGTGAGGTTGGGTAGCTGCCGTCCGGGTCCCTGCCGTTCCCAAATGCGTCAGGCCTGCAGGTGTCCGCAGGGGGCAATGGGGGTGGGGTTCGATGCAGTGCGGGGAGCCGGCGCATTGGCGCTCGGGGAACTGTTCACCCGCATACAGCCCGGATAGGGCTTCGGTGGCCTGGCATCAACGTTACGGCTTATTTTGAGTGCATCAAAATAAGGTGGCAGAACTCACGGGGAGCCGTCACTTCTTCGTCAGCCGGTACCGCTCAATTTGCCGAAGCCGCCGCATCAGGCTGTCGCGCCGCGGGTGCGGGACGGCGTCGGACGCTTCCGCGGTGAGGTCAATGTGTTTGGTGCCGTACTGCCACAGGAGCAGGTCATCCAGTAGCCGGTCGGGGCCGGGGGAGTAACGGTGGTCCAGGGCCCTCCGGACCTCGGTGATGCGGTTGGCGCTGAGCAGCCCTGCCAGCTGCATGGTCTGGTTGAGGCCGTGCGCGGCGAGGAGTTCGGCCGCCCAGCCCCAGTCGTCGTCCACCTTGCGGTCCACGTGCGGAAGCAGCGTCCGCCAGATATCCCTGATGCGGTTGGGCGTCAGCGGCGCCGCGCCCTCGCCCTCGGCATCCCAGAAACTGCGGACTTCCTCGTAGCGCTCGTGCAGGTCGGCGAAGGCAGTCTCCACCGTCTCCAGCATGGCCGCGGTGGCGGTGAACTGCCGGTCGAAGTGCGGCGTCCAGGCGCGCGGGTCCTCGGCCTTGAATCGGATGTCGTGCTCGATCTCGCTCCACGCGTGGGCAAAAATGGTGCGGATCTGGCACTCAAAGAAGTAGCTGCCGTTGGGCACGGCGTCCGGGTTGAAAACCTGCTGGTATTCCTTGACGGCCTCGTTCTGGATGGTGCGCAGGATCAGGTGCCGGCTGGAATACCCGTAGGTGCCGGATTCGATGGAGCCGATGTCCTTTTCCCGGTCGCCCCGGCAGTCGAAGAGCTGGCGCTGGTGCTTGATGATGTTGGCCACCACCGCGTTCTCGGCTGGGAGCTTGGTGATCACGCGGATCCCCACCATGTCATTGAGGGTCCGGAAGGGGTCCGGGAACTTCAGGACCGGGGGGCCGCCCGGCTCCAGCGGCTCCTCGATCCGGGAGATCTTTTCCTTGAAGGATTCCACCGTTTTGGTGCGCCCGGTGACGAACAGCGGCGTGACCTCGGAGTCCTTCAGCATGTCCCGCAGGGTCAGCAGGACGTCCCGGGTGACCAGTTTCAGGGCAGGGCGGACGCGCTCGTAGATCTCCACGTTCTGCTCCACGGATTCGCGCAGGCTCGCGTCCAGGCTGTCCCAATGACTCGGCATGGTTCCAGCTTACGGCCGGGCACTGACAGAACGACGGCGGCGGGCGTCTTCAGCGTTCCGCCGCGGCCGTGGATCCGCGCACCACCAGTGAACTTTCCAGCGTCACCCCGGCCTGTTCGAGCACCTGGCCTTCCATGACACGGCGGAGCTGCTCCCCGGCTTTCAGGCCCAGGGGAGTGGCGGGCAGGTGGACGCTGGTGAGGCCCGGATTGCTCGTGGCCGAATACGGGAGGTCGTCGAAGCCGGCCACAGCCAGCTCCTCTGGAATCCGCACGCCGGCCACGCGGGCCTCCTGCAGCACACCGTAGGCGTGAGTGTCGGTGCCGCAGACAACGGCGCTCACCCCCTCCCGCTGCCATCCCGGCCAGGCGGCGGCGAAGGCTGAAGCCGCCGTGCCGACGTCGATGGTGGTGCTGATAATGCGTCCCGCCCCCACGGTGATGCCGCGGGCGGCTGCCTCCTCCAGGAAGGCTTTCCGCCGGAGCGCAAAGGTTTCCGTGCCCGTGACGCTGTCCACGTACGCCACCTCGCGGTGCCCGGCGTCCGCCAGGTGCGCCGCGAGTTCCCGCGCACCGCTTGCCACGTCCAGGTTCACCGACGGCGCGTAGGCCTCCAGCCCGGGCGCGTCCAGCAGCACAACGGGCGACGGCGACGCGAGGTCCTCGAGGAAGCCTGCGCTGGGTGCGTCCACCAGGAGTCCTGCCGGACGCAGGGACATCAGCCGCCGGACGTCGTCGGCCCGGGGGGACTCGCCGGCCTCCGTGACGGACAGCAGCAGCTGGTACTGGGGGCCCAGCGACTCCCGGACCCCGGCGATCACCTTGGCGAAGAAGGGGTTGGAGATGTCCGGCGCCACCAGGATCACGATCGAGCTCACGCCCTTGGCGAGCGAACTGCCGATGCCATCCACCACGTAGCCAAGCTCGGCGATTGCCTCCCGGACCCTGGAAATGTTGTCCTCCGAGACGCGGCCGGCGGTCTTGCCGTTGGCCACCAGCGAGACGGTGGCCGTGGAGACCCCCGCCCGGGCTGCCACCATCGCCGCCGTGATCCGCCGGGAACGCACGGGCTGCTGCAGCTGTTCCGCGGATTCCATACCTCGATCGTAGTAGGAGGCGGACCCGCAGGCTGTCCTCCAGGGCCACACATGGCAGGGCAATCACGCGCCGCGGAGGCGGCCGCCGGACAGGAAAATGGGTGATCCCCACCGCCCCGAAAAATGGGGGTCATACAGGCCTTCCGGACCGGGGGCTCTGGTGGGACGATGCCCGTATGAGCGATACCAGCCATGCAACAGCGCGGGACCTTGGCCCCCACCAGCACGCCCACGTCGCGCCGACGTCCCAGCAGATCCGGACCGTGGGGCAGCGCCGGCGGGAGGCAGAGGAGAAGCTTGAACAGCACCTCCAGGAGGCCCGCCAAAGGTACGAGCAGCACGAGGCCCAGGCGCACCCGGAAGCCGGGCAACCCAGCAAGGAGAAGCGCCACTAGCCCGGCCCCATACACAAGCCACACCATCCAGCACCCCACCAGGCAGGCGCTGGCATCAAGCGCTTGACCTGCGTTTACGTCAAGCGTTTGACGTGTGCCGCACAACACTGCCATGATCTCTCCTGAACGCTTCAGCTTCCCCGCGCACCTGCGGGCCCCAAAGACGTGGAGATCATCGTGGAACCCCCTGCCCCTTCCCTTGACCGGCAATCCCCCGGCCGCAGGAAGATCATTCTTGACTGCGACCCCGGGCATGACGACGCTGTGGCGTTGCTGCTCGCGCACGGCAACCCGGACATCGACCTGCTGGCCGTGACAACGGTCGTGGGAAACCAAACCCTGGAAAAGGTCACCCGCAACGCCCTGGCCGTAGGCACCATCGCGGGCATCACCGGTGTGCCCTTCGCCGCCGGCTGCGGACGCCCCCTGGTGCGGAGCATCGAAACCGCCCCGGACATCCACGGGGACAGCGGCATGGACGGCCCGGAACTTCCGCCGTCGGACATTGACCTGGATCCCCGCCATGCCGTGGACCTCATCATCGATACCGTCATGGCGCACGAGCCCGGCACCGTCACCCTGGTGCCCACCGCCGGCCTGACAAACATCGCCCTGGCCGCCCGCAAGGAGCCGCGCATCGTGGAACGCGTCAAGGAAGTTGTCCTCATGGGCGGCGGCTACCACGTGGGCAACTGGAGCGCCGTGGCCGAGTTCAACATCATCATCGACCCCGAGGCCGCGCACATCGTCTTCAACGAAAAGTGGCCGGTGGTGATGGTGGGCCTGGACCTGACCCACCAGGCTCTGGCCACCCCGGACGTTGTGGAAAAGATCGCCGCGATCGGCACCAAGCCCGCGAAGTTCGTCACCGAACTGATGGATTTCTTCGCCCACACGTACAAGGACGCCCAGGGCTTCGACCACCCGCCGGTGCACGACCCCTGCGCCGTGGCCTACGTGATCGACCCCAGCATCGTCACCACCCGCAAGGTGCCGGTGGACATTGAGCTGCAGGGCAAGCTGACGCTCGGCATGACGGTGGCGGACTTCCGCGCCCCCGCGCCAGCGGACTGCCACACCAGCGTCGCCGTGGACCTGGACCACCAAAAGTTCTGGAACCTGGTCACCGAGGCCTTGGTCAACATCGGTGATCCGCTCACCGGTGCCGGGCGCACCACACAGAACGCGGCCGACGTCGTACGCGGCCAAACTGCCTCCCTCGCGGCGGGAGGGGTCAAGTAAATGACCGCCACCGTCCTCGAAACCCGGACCGCCAAGGGCAATGTCACCGCCCTGATGGTCGCCCTGCTGGCAGCCTGCGTGGCCTTCCAGCTCAACGCCTCCATGCTTAGCCCCGCCCTGGTCACCATGGGCGAGGAGCTCAATACGGACCAGGCCGTCATCGGCCTCTCCCAGACCTGGTTCTTCACCGCGGCCGCCCTGTTCTCCCTGTTTTTGCCCCGCCTGAGCGACATCGTGGGCCGCAAGAAGATCCTCATGGCCATGATGCTCCTGATGGCCGTGGGATCCGTCATCGCAGCCCTCGCCCCGGACGTCACGTGGCTCTTCGTGGGCCGCATCATCCAGGGCGTCAGCGGCCCCACCGTTCCGCTCTGCCTCATCATGCTGCGCTCCGCTGTCACCAACCCGCGCAAGTACGGCACCCTCATGGGCCTCATCACGGCCGTCAACGGCGGCGTGGCAGGCGTGGACTCCTTTGTGGGCGGTTACTTTGCCGAGCACTTCGGCTTCCGCAGCATCTTCTGGCTCATGGTGGTCCTGGCGCTGGTTGCCACCGCGCTCATCGCTGTCCTGGCCGGTGAAAGCAAGCCGGGTGCCGGCACCCGGATGGACTGGCTGGGTGTGTTCTTCATCGTGGTCGCCGTGGGCGCGCTGCTCACCGCCCTGAACGAAGGCGCCAAGCTGGTGGGCGCATTCTCCTCCGGCACCCTGATGCTGAGCCTCACGCTGGTGCTGGTGTCCGCCGCCGCGTTCTACCTGTTCTGGCGGACCGAAAAGCGGGCGACCCAGCCCATGGTGGAAATTGTGCACCTGCGCCAGCGCTCCACCTGGGCGCCGCTGCTCACCACCACGCTGACCATGACCGGCATCTTCGCCGTCATCAACGGCATTATCCCCGCCTACGTCCAGGCTGCCGACCCCGGTTTCGGCATTGGGCCCACCGAGATGTCGCTCATCATCCTCACGCCCTATGCACTGCTCGGCTGGGCGGTGGGACCCCTCAGCGGCAGGCTCGCCCCCGTGCTCGGGTACACCAAGGTGCTCCGCATCGGCCTCCTGGGCAGCATCGCGGCGCTGGCCATCATCGCGTTCTTCGGCCTGGACAGCCTGCCCCTGATGATCGCCGGCACGGTGTTGCTGGGCATCATGTACGCCGGTACGGTCAACATCATGCTCAACGGACTCGGTGTTGTCCTGTCACCCGCCGGCAACCCTGGTTTCCTGCCGGGCATGAACGCGGGCGCCTTCAACCTCGGCGCCGGGCTCAGCTTCCTGGTGCTGCCCGCTGTCCTGGTGGCGACGACGGCGCTCGGCGATGCGAAGGCGTCCTACCTGACCGTCGTGGTCGTCGGGCTTGCACTCACCATCGCCGCGTTCGCCGCCTCGCTCCTGATCCCCAAGCCGGTCGAGGCCGAGGTGGCCGCATGAACGCCGCCGTCGGCAAGGCAGGCCGGATCGTCGTCGTCGGCTCCCTGAATGCCGACCTCACCATCTACTGCGAACGCCTTCCGCTCCCCGGCGAGACGGTGCACGGCAACGGCTTCGCGGTGAACCCGGGCGGGAAGAGCGCCAACCAGGCTGTTGCGGCGAGCCGGCTGGGCGGGAGCGTCAGCCTGGTGGGCGCGGTGGGGGAGGACCCCAACGGCGCCATGCTGCTGTCCTCCGCCGCCCGTGCCGGGGTGGACGTCGGGCGTGTCCGCACAGCGTCCGAGCCCACGGGCGTGGCGGTCATCGCGGTGGATGCCGGCGGCGAGAACAACATCATCATCTCGGCCGGCGCCAACGGCACCCTGTCGCCGGCGGACGTGGCGGAGGCGTCGGACGTCCTGGAACAGGCCGCCGTCGTCTGCCTTTGCCTGGAGGTGGGCATGGAAACGGTGCTGGCGGCCGCACAGGCAGGGCACGACGCCGGTGCAACAGTTCTGCTCAATCTCTCGCCGTACGGCGAGGTGCCGGAGGAACTGACCGCGCTCACGGATGTCCTGCTGGTCAACGCCCATGAGGCCGCATTGTTCCTGGGCGACGGTGCGGCCGTTCCGGGCCCCGACGCGCCCGATTTTGACTGGAATGCAGTCAGGCAGCGGTTCTCGGAAAGGGGGATCCGGCAGGTGCTGGTGACTCTCGGTTCGCAGGGCTCGGTGGTGCTGGACTCTGCTGCTCCCGAGGGTTCCCGGATGGCCCGGATTGCGCCCACCGCGGTCAAGGCCGTGGACACCACCGGCGCCGGCGATGCCTTCACCGGTGCCGTCGCCGTCCGGCTGGCCGCCGGCGACGCGCTCGCTGGGGCGGCTGCGTATGCGTCCGTGGCTGCGGCCCTGGCCACCACCCGGAAGGGCACGCAGGCTGCGTACCCGGATTCGGCTGACGTGCAGCGGGTGCTCGCTGCGCATTGAGTGCTCCGTAACTGCCGTTTTCATGGGTCAAAACGGCGCGTACGGAGCACTCGATGAAACCTCGGTGCCCCTAACCCGCGTTGTAGCTCCCGCCGTCGTGCTTTCCGCCGGGTGCCCCCGGAACTTCGGCGGGGCGCCCGGTGAAACGGTCCATGGTCCGGTTGATGCCCAGCACGTCCATGACCCGGTCGAAGGCCCCGACCGGCAGCAGCCGGGCCGCGGGGACCAGGTTCACCAAGGGCGGGAGGACCAGCTTCTGGCGCCCGTTTTCGACGGCGTCCAGCACCTTGGCCGCCACGGCCTCCTCCTTGAGGATGGGGAGCAGGCGCGGGAACCGGGTCCGTACGCCGTCGAACATGCCGGTATCGATGTAATAGGGGCAGACCACCAGGGTGTTGACGCCGGTCCTTCCCGCCCGCAGCTCGGCGCGCAAGGACTCGTTGAAGCCGAACGCCGCGAATTTGCTGGCTGAATAGTCGGTCTGCCGCGCGACGCCCACCAGGCCGGCCGCGCTGGCAACTGTCACAACTGTGCCGCGGCCGCGGGCGGCCATGCCGGGGAGGAATGCGCGGGTTACCCAGTACAGTGCCAGGACATTGACGTTGAAAGTCCGTTCAATGTCCTTGTCGGCAGCGTCCAGGAGCAGTTTGCCCGTGACCACGCCGGCGTTGTTGACCAGCACGTCCACCTGGCCGGCAACCGCGGCCGCCGTCTGCACGGCCTCCCTGTCCGCCACGTTCACGGTCTGCGCCTCCGCCAGGCCGCCGGTGCTGCGGATTTCATCGCGGACGTTCCTGCCGCCGTCGGCCGATACGTCCCAGATGACCACCCGCGCACCCCGCCGTGCAGCCGCCAACGCCATGCGGCGGCCCAGCCCGCTGCCGCCGCCGGTGATGAGCACTGTGCTGCCGGAGAGCGGCGTCCCGCCGGCCATCAGCGCAGCCGTCCCATCAGCGTGAGGGCGCCCTTGACCAGCCTGGTGTACCGCTGGTTGGTCATGCCGGGCGGAGGTCCCACGGGAACCAGCCGCTGCTGGGCTACTGTTTGGGCTTCCGTGTACTTGAGGATTCCTTCCTTCCCGTGGCGCCGCCCCACGCCGGAATCCTTCATCCCGCCCATGGGGGCATCATGGGACGCCCACGCAGCGGAGTAGCCGTCGTTGATGTTGACCGTGCCGGCGAGCAGGCGCCGCCCTACTTCCTGGCCGTGCCGCGCGGACCAGACGCTGGCATTGAGTCCATAGTGGGAGTCGTTGGCGAGGGCCACAGCCTCGTCGTTGTCCTCCACCTGGTAGACCGCCACCACGGGCCCGAACGTCTCCTCCCGTGCAACCACCATCTCCCCGGTGACGCCGGTAAGGATGGTGGGTTCGTAGAAGTACGGGCCAAGGTCCGGCCGGGGGCGCCCGCCCGTGATCACGCGGGCGCCCTTAGCCCGCGCGTCCTCCACATGCGCGCTGACCCGCTCCAGCTGCCGTAGGCCGGTCAGCGAGCCCATATCGATGTCCCAGCCCGGGCCGGAACCCAGACGGATCGCTTCCACGTGGTCAGTGAAGGTTGCCAGGAAGTCCTCGAAGACCGCGCGATGGACGTAGATGCGCTCCATGCTGATGCACAGCTGGCCGGAATTGGAGAAGCAGCCCTGCGCGGCACCCCTGGCCGCCTTGTCGAGGTCCGCGTCGGCGAGGACCAGCGTGGCATTCTTCCCGCCCAGCTCACCCGAGAAGCCGATCAGCCGCCCGGCGCACTGCTGTGCCACCACCTTCCCGGTTTCCGAGGATCCCGTGAACATGAGGAAGTCCACGCCGCCGATCAGCGACGGACCCAGCTTCGGCCCGTCCCCGGTCACTATCTGGAACAGGTCCCGGGGAAGCCCGGCTTCCCGCAGCAGCTCCAGGGCGAGCAGTGCCGTGAAAGGGGTCTGGGAATCTGGTTTGAGGACGCAGGCGTTGCCGGCCAGCAGGGCGGGGATCGCGTCCGAGACGGCAAGGGTCAGCGGGTAGTTCCACGGGCTGATGATGCCAACCACGCCTTTGGGGATCCGGTACTCGACTGTCTGCGTCAGGCCCGGTGCCGCGCCGGCGCGGCGGGCCGGGCGGAGGAAGCGTTCGGCCTTGCGCTGGTAGTAGCCGGCAGTCAGGGCGGCATCCGCGAGTTCCTCGAACGCATTGAGCCGCGACTTCCCGCTTTCCGCCTGGACCAGGTCCAGGATCTCCGCCTCCCGCTGGAGCAGCAGCGCGTGGAACCGCCGGACGACGGCGCAGCGCTCGCGGAGGGGAACGGCGGCCCATTCCCGCTGGGCTGCCCGGGCGCTGTCGACGGCGGCCGCGACATCGTCCGGCGTGCAGACGGGGACTGCGCCCACCAGGCTGCCGTCCAGCGGGGAATGGGAAGCCTGGGTTGGCCGGCCCGGTCCGCAGGTTACCAGGTCCGGCAGGTGGGAAAGAACCTCAGGCACGGCAAGCTTTCGGCCGGTTGCTGCCGGCGTGGTTCCCGGCTGGGTGGTGCTGATCATCGTGGTCCCCTTTGGCGGCAATGTAATTCCCGAGCCTAGCCGCAGAAGGGCATGTGGGTCCGGCTGCGCCCGGGAAGTTCAGGCGCCGGGAGGCCGGTACTTGATCTCACCGGCTTTCTGCAGGGCTTCCATGGTCTCCTCCACACTCATCAGCACCGTGGTTTCAAACGTGCTCAGCGCACCGCCCCCGCTGATGGCCAGTGCAACCGCCGCCATGGAAACGTTGTCCGGTGCTTCCCACAGGTTGTAGCCATCGTGGCTCCCAAAGGCATACCAGAATCCGTGCAGCTTTCCGCCTACCGATTCGATGTACGCCTGCGCCGCTTTCCGCCGGTCCTCGGGGTTGTTGATCAGCCGGCCCCAGGTCTCCGGTGTGTAGCTGAACCTTGATAAATACAGTGGCATTTTCCTGTCCCTTCATTGAGTTCTGGAGTGCGGATTTACCCAGAATGGCAGTGCGCGGATGGCACGGCAACGGGCTTTGTCATTGGCTGGCGGTACGCTCGGCACATGGTGCAGCGGCATAGGCATTACTACGGTGAAGACCCCAGCCAGTGGGGTGAGCTGTTCCTCCCTGACCTGCCCGACGGCGGTGCCCACCGGGGTGTGGTGGTGGTGATCCACGGGGGTTACTGGCGGTCGAAGTACGGGGCGGAGCTGGGGGAGCCGCTGGCTGGGGACCTCGCCGCACACGGAATGGCGGCCTGGAACCTGGAGTACCGCCGGGCAGGAAACGGCGGCGGCTGGCCGCATACCTTCCAGGACATCCTGGCGGGCATCAACAAACTGCAGGATTTGGCCGGTCCCCATGCCCTGGACCTGGCCAAGGTAGTGGCGCTGGGCCACTCCGCTGGAGGGCACCTCGCGGTGTGGGCGGCTGGGCGCGACCGGCTGCCCCGGCTGGGGCTGGAAGCCGAGCGCCGTGAGGTTGGGTTGAAGGACGGCGGCGTCCGCCTCACCGGGGTGGTGAGCCAGTCCGGCGTGCTGAACCTCGCGGAAGCGGAGAGGTTGCACCTCAGCGATGGTGCGGTGGCCAACTTCCTTGGCGGGCCGCCGTCGGAAATCCCCGGCCGGTACCGGTACGCGGACCCCATGGCCGCGCTCCCGCTGGACGTTCCCGTCTGTGCCGTCCATGCCACGAAGGATGAGGACGTGCCGCTGGCGATGTCCACCTCCTATGTGGAGGCGGCCCGGTCCGGGCCCGTGCCGGCGCAGCTCGTGACGGTGCCCGGGGACCATTTCGCTTTGATCAATCCCCGTTCACCGGCCTACGAAACCTGCCGCGAGCTTGTCAGGGAGCTGATGCGCTGAGCGCAGCGGAGGCACAAAACGGCGCGCCGGCCTGCAGTAAAGTGGCGGCCATGGACATTCCCTGGCAGCACGGTACCTGGACCAACCCGCCCGTTTCCGCCGGAGCAGGGCACGGATCTGCTGGTCACTGCCAAGGAGGGCAGCGACGCCTGGCGGGTTACGTCGTACGGCTTTATTCATGACAGCGAGCACGCGCTTCTGGCGCCATTCCCGCAGGATTCCGCCGTGGAGGTGGAATTCACCGCAGGCTTCTCCGAGCAGTTCGACCAGGCCGGGATCTTCGTGCGCGTTTCCGCCGAGCGGTGGGTCAAGGCCGGCGTCGAATTCGCCGACGGGGCCTGCCAAGTGGGGGCGGTGGTCACCGACGGGATGTCTGACTGGTCCCTGGCCCCGGTTCCGGCCTGGAAGGAAAGCCGGGTGCTCGTCCGGATCAGCCGCAGCGGCGACGCACTGACCATACGGGCCAAGGCAGGGGACGGCGCCCTGCAGTTGATCCGGGTGGTTCCGCTCGATCCTGCGGAGGAAGCCTACGCTGGCCCCTTCGTGTGTGCCCCCACCAGGGAGGGGCTGACCGTGCCCTTCCATGCCTGGCGGACCACGGAACCCGACGGCGCCCTGCACTGACGCCGCCCACCTGCCGGAAATCGTCACGGACCGGCGTCGGCCAACCTCTTTCTGGCAGAGTATGACCATGCTCACTGTTATTGGCGAAGGCCTTGTTGACGTTGTCCAGCGCGCCTCGGGGATTGAAGCACACGTGGGCGGCAGCCCGCTGAACGTGGCGGTGGGCCTGGCCCGCCTTGACCACCCGGTGCAGTTCATCGGCCGGTACGGCCGCGACGCCTACGGCGATTCCGTTGCGGCGCACCTGCGCGCCAGCTCCGTGATGATTCCAATGGGCCCGGATGACCTGCCCACCAGCGTGGCCACCGCCTTGATTGACGACGACGGCGCCGCCACCTACACGTTCGACCTCACCTGGGAGCTTCCCGGCATCGCCGACAGGCTTGCGTTCATGCTGCAGGGCACCACGCTGCTGCACACCGGCTCGATTGCCACCATGCTGGCGCCGGGTGCAACCGACGTGCTGGCCGCCGTCGAGCACGCCCACCCGCACGCCACCATCAGCTTCGACCCCAACTGCCGGCCCAGCATCATCACCGATGTGGACTACGCGCGCCGGCACACGGAGAAGTTCGTGACCCTGGCGGACGTGGTCAAAGCCTCCGATGAGGATCTCGCCTGGCTGTACCCGGACATGGACGTGCTGGATGCCGCGCGCCGCTGGTTGTCGCTGGGCGGATCCGAGGGGCCGGCAATGGTGGTGGTCACGCGCGGCGCCGAAGGGCCCTGGGGAGTGTGCCACGCCGGTGAAGCCAAAGTGCCGGCACCCCGGGTTGACGTGGCGGACACCGTGGGTGCAGGGGATTCTTTCATGGCGGCGCTGCTGTCCGGCCTGGTGGACCGCGGCCTGGACGGCGCGCAGAACCGGAAGGACCTGCGCGAGCTGCCGGCGGAAGGGCTTGCTGAGCTCCTGGCGCATGCTGCCCGGGCCGCCGCGGTGACGGTTTCCCGGCCTGGTGCCAACCCGCCCACGCGGGCGGAGCTGGACGCAGTCCTGGGGGAGTAGGCAACTGGTGCATCGACTGCTCCACAAGTGCCGTTTTGAGTGACCAAAAAGACACCTGCGGATCAATCGATGGAGCTTCGCGCGCTACTCCTTCCCCAGCCCCGCGGCCGAGGTCTTGGCTCCGGTTACGCCGTTGAGCGCGGCCAGGTCGAAGATGCCGTTGATATCGGCCTGCTTGGTGGTGCCGGCAGCGACGCCGTCGGCCAGGAGCTTTTCGTACGTTCCGGCCAGCGGGTCCACGGTGAACACAATGTTCTTGAGGGAGCGGTCAATGACGTCGGCCTTCAGCTCGGCGCCCGCGGCTTCCTTGAGGGCGGCGTTAATGACGCTGGCCTTTTCGCCGTCGGCCGCATCGTTCAGCCATTCGACTGACTTCACATGGCCCTTGAGCAGCGCCTTCACAGTGTCCGGGTGTTCCGCTGCGAATTTCTGGTTGACGATCAGGATGGTGGTGGGGAACTCGCCCGGTTTGCCGGACAGCGAGCCGTCCCAGAGGTCCTTTTCGTCCACCAGTACCTTGGCGCCGGCGGTGAGCACCAGGCGTGAGGCCCAGGGCTCAGGCAGCCACGCGCCGTCGAGCTTTCCGTCCTGGAAGAGCTTCAAGGTCTGTGCGTTCTCGGTCGGGTTGATGGCCACGTCACCGCTGCCGTCCACGTTGGTCTTGTAGCCCTGGGAGGCCAGCCAGGCGCGGAGGGCAACGTCCTGCGTGCCGCCGAGCTGCGGGGAAGCAAGGGTCTTGCCCTTAAGGTCCGCGGCGGAACTGATCTCCGGCTTGACCACCAGCTGGGCGCCGCCGGCCGCAGCGCCGGCGATGATGTTCACCGATTCGCCGCCGCTCTTCACGAACGAGTTGATGGCGGGGTTCGGGCCAATGTACGTGGCATCGATGGCACCCGCGTTCAGTGCCTCGATCGCGGCCGGGCCGGCGTTGAACACCTGGGTGCTGAGTTTGGTGCCGCCGAGCTCCTCCGCGATGTAGCCCTGGCTGACCCCCACCAGGGCGGGGGCGTGGGTGACGTTGCCGAAGTAGCCCAGTTTCAGCTCCGCGGCCGGGTTGGCGGCGGGGGCGGCTTCCTGGACTGCGGCAGGGCCGCCGCTGTTCACGGCGGAGGCGACGGCGGCGCCCCCGCCAATGAGGGCAAGGATGCCGACGGCGATTCCCACCTTCAGGCCGCGCGGGCGTTTGGGAGCGGCGGACTGGCCGGCCACGATGCGGGTGGAGCTTTGCTGGCTCTGGGAGCTCTTGGGGCTCTGGCTTGAGGGATCTGACACTGGAATTCCTTTGCTGGGGCGGATGCTGAGACGAGGTTATGGAGCGCCCGGCAGCGCCGCAATCGATTCCGTAGCGGGCGTTCACGGGACGTCGTGGTAGCTCAACGGGGAGTAGCACAGCGACAAGAAACGTCGCGGGACGTCTTTTTCCAGGGCGCCTGTAGGGGTGCCCCCTGTGCAATGAGTCCCAGGGGTCGCCGGTCCCGGGGGTCTGTTTCCCAGCTCTTAAGCGGACGTACGATCAGGCATGGAAAAGCTGAAATTTGAGGTGAAGATCAACGCTCCCGCCCGAACCGTCTGGGCCACGATGCTCGATGATGCCACGTACCGGGAATGGACGAGTGCCTTCAGCGAGACAGGTTCCTTCTATGAGGGCGACTGGAACACGGGCAGCGAGATTCGGTTCCTCGGCCCGGACGGTGAGGGGTCCGTGGGAGGGATGATCGCAACAGTTGAGGAAAGCAGGCCGCATGAGTTCGTCTCCCTGCGATATCTCGGCCAAATCGTCGGTGGTGTGGAGGACAGGACCAGCGATGCGGCGAAGGAATTCATCGGAGCCCACGAAAACTATTCATTCACCGAAGCCGACGGCATCACGAAAGTCGAGGTCGAGGTTGAGAGCGTGGATGAGTGGGCGGCCATGCTGAATGACACTTGGCCCGTGGCTCTCGCCAAACTCAAGGACCTCGCCGAAGCTCGGGCCTGACTTAGCCACTCTCGACGGCCATGGACGGCCGTGGACGCTTGGACGGCTCAGGCAATGGCCGTTTAGGCAGCTTTCACCAGGGGAAGCTCGTCCCAGTGGGTGGTGTACCTGGGGGACCGCATGTTCCGTTTCATGGTCCAGTCCAGGCCCGATTTGATCCCGGCGTGCCCCAGGCCGATGGAGCCGCGTCCAAAACGGCTGCCCACGTCCTCCAGCAGGGTGCCGATGCGGTGTTCCTCATGCCGGTTCTCGAACAGCTCCAGCGGGGACTGGTTGCCGGTAGGCCGCAGGTCCGTGAGCATGAGGCCCACTTTGACGTACTTCAGGCCTTCGCGGATGTTGGGCAGCAGGGCGTGCGCCGCCCTGGTGAGCAGGAGCGGGTCGGCTGTTGGCATCGGCAACGGGACGCACACGGACGGATAGGCCTGCTCCTGCCCGCTGAAGGGCGAGGTGCCGGCAAATGCGGTGAGGACTTTTGCCTGCAGCCCGTGTTTGGCCAACCGCGCGCTCGCATTCTGGCCGTAGACGCTGAGCACCTGCCGCAGCCCCGCCACGGTGGTGACCGGCGTGGAGAAGGAACGCGAGAAGATCAGCTGGTCCCGGCCCAGGCGTTCCTCCTCCATGGGGATGCAGGGCGTGCCGTTGAGTTCAAGGACGGTGCGCATCATGACTACGGAGAACTTGTCCCGGATGGCCACAGGATCGGTGCGGGTGAGGTCCAGGATGGTGTGGATGCCGATTGCGTTCAGGCGTTTGGTCAGGCGGCCGGCGATGCCCCAGATTTCCTCCACGGACAGGCGCCCCAGCAGTTGCTCCCGCACGGCGCCGGGCACACTGTCCCAGTGGCATACCCCGCCGAAAGCTGGGTTGTTCTTGGCCCACTTGTTGCATAGCTTGGCCAGCGTCTTGGTGGGTGCTATCCCGACACATACCGGCACGCCGACGTTGCGGCGGACGGCGTTTTTCATGGTCCGGCCCAGCGCCAGCAGCTGCTCCGGCTCGCCCTTCACCCCCAGGAAAGCCTCGTCAATGCTGTACACCTCCAGCCAAGCGGAGTACCTGCCGAGCAACTCCATGACCCGGGCGCTGATGTCCCCATAGAGCTCGTAGTTGCTGGACTTGGCCACCAGTCCCCATTCCTTCGCGCGGGGTGCGAGTTTGAACCACGGCTCGCCGGTGGCAATGCCCAGGGCTTTCGCTTCGGGGGAGCGGGTCACAGCGCAGCCGTCGTTGTTCGAGAGCACCACCAGCGGCCTGCCCTCCAGCGAAGGATCGAAGGCACGTTCTGCCGAGGCGTAGAAGCAGTTCACGTCCACGTGGGCGATCTGCGGCATCTGCCGCATCAAGGCGGGTTTGCTCATGGCCGTGCCCGCGGACGGTGCCGGTTAGACATGGTGCAGGCACCTGGTGGCCACGCCCCAGATGGTCAGTTCCGAGAGGGCAGGCACCTTGATGTCCGGGTACTTGGGATTCTCCGCCTGCAGCACCACGCCTGTAGGGGTAAGGCGCAGGCGTTTGACGGTCAGTTCCCCATCCAGCACGGCAATAACCACCGAGCCGTCCCTGGGCTCCAGCGCCCTGTTGACGATCAGCTCATCCCCGTCGCTGATGCCGGCGCGTTCCATGGAGTCTCCGGTCACCCGTACCACGAACGTGCTGGTGATGTCCTTGATCAGGTGGGCGTTCAGGTCGATCCGCCCGTCGAAATAGTCCTGCGCTGGTGAAGGGAACCCCGCGGCGACAGGCACCGGCGAGATCAGAACCGAGAATAACGAGGCGCCCGCGTCTATCACGCGGGGACCGACAATAACGCCCACAACACACCCTTATTCGAATATATGTTCGATTAGTTCAGTGTAGTCCTTGGCCCTGACAAAGCGTATTGTCCACCAAAGTGCATGCCATGCCGGGCTGGGAGCGCTAAGCTGCCGAACAAGCAGTCCGATGGGGGAGGGGGCGGTGAAGTGCGCTTCGTTCGTAGAGCACTGCTCGAACACCGGAAGCTTCCTCGGCTTGTGCGCATCTTCCGCACCTGCCAAGCCGTGTGCATCGCCGTCCTGATCTCTTCCATGTTTGCGGTGTCGATATTCCGGCCAGCCATGGTGGTCATGAGTGTCTGGCTGGTTGTAGTAACCATCCCACTCCTTGTTTTCGTTTTTGGCGTGGGCTTGCTGACTTGGAGGAACTACGAACACACGGCGGAGATTTGGGCCGAGAACGTTAGGGGCCGGGGCTTAGACGATGCAGGCTTGGGTTGGCTCATGGATACAGGGTCTGTACGCGCAATCGGAGCAGGGAAAGCTCTGCTCACTGCCGCGATGGTGGTAGCCGTAATCATCCAAACAATCTGGTCCTGAGTCATTGATCCTGCTTGGCCGGGTCCGAACTCAGTGGGAATCCTACGTGGAGGTCCACCAATAGACGCGTGGTCAGGGCAGGTCATGGTTGTGGGACTGCGGCATGTTGTGACCAAGGATGTCGACGACGTCATTGAAGAAGCTATCGAACGGCCAACGGCTGGTGGCGTTGGTCATTCCGACGGCAGCGATGCCGAGGTCGGGGTAGATCCGCAGAGCGTTCCAGAAGCCTCCGCCGGTGCCGTAGTGCTCAACGAACGCGGGGGACCGGTTGCCATCCGCCGGCTTGCGGAACCATCCGATGCCGTGATCAAACCGGGGGCCTTTGTGGTGGATCATGCGCATCTGGCCCAAGTCACCCAGCTGCCCGGTTCCACCGGCAGGACCGGGATTTGGGAGGTGGGCTGCGGCGAGCTTCACGGCGTCTGATGCGGGCCCGATGAGTCCCCCGTAAGCGGGGCCTTCGACGAGGAACGGGCGCAGGCTGAGGGCACGTCCGGCGCTGGCTCCAGCGATGCCCGCGGGGAGCAGGGCCGCAACCATGGGGTGCGTCATCCGCGGGGAAAGGATATAGCCGGTGGCCCTGGGTCCTTCGGTGTTGAAAGTGAACCCGGTGTGGTCCATGCCCAGTGGCTGAAGGACCAGGTCGGTAATGACTTGTTCGACCGACTGGCCGGTGGCTGCTTCGATTACCAGGCCAGCGATCAGGTATCCGATGTTGGAGTACGATGCTCGACCGCCCGGAGTTCGGCGGGGCTTGCCGTGTTTGCGCACGATGCCCTCCAGCAGGCCCGGCGTTGGCGCCTGTTTTTCGGGGCGGATCCAGCGGAGGGGAAGAGGGTTTGGCAGGCCGGCCGTGTGCGTGAGTAGCTGGCGTACTGTGGGTTGTCCATGCTGGCCCGGATCGTAGCTGGGCAGATATTCACCGACCAAGGCGTCCACGTCGAGCTGGTCGGCAGCGTGCAGGCGCATGATGGCAGTGGCTGTGGCTATTTTGGTCATGGAGAACCATGGGTACTGGTCTTCGGCGCCCGCTGCCCGGCCGTCGGAGAGCCGGGCAATGCCGACGGCGCCGGACCCAATGATGCCGTCCGCCGTAGCGACCGCATAGGACAACGCCGGTGCCTTGAAACCTTGGATGCTGGAAGCGGCTGCCCGGAGTCGGTCCTCGGTGGAAGGCTGCATGGGGTCCGGGTTGCGGTTGTTCACGATGCCTCTTCTCGCCCGTGATTGGTGCTGCTGAAGTGGTGCTGCCCTCCCGGGACAGCACCACTCCAGCGGCTGGCTGGAAATACGAGTCGGCTGCTTAGCCGGCGACGGCGGGCCGCAACTCCCGCACCACCGACGGCGTGAACATCGCCCCGGTATCCGGGAAGGAAGGCACCTGGATGCGGGCGTGGGTGTGGACTTCATGCACCGTCCGCCGGGTGTGCTCCGCGATCTCTTCCATGGTGGCCACCCAGATGCCGTCCATCCCCTTGACCCGCTCAATCAGCCGCTCCAGCGCCACGGCCTTGGAGGGCCGGCCGGAGATGAACGGGTGGTTGGTGAGGACGAAGCAGCTGCCCTGCGCATGGTGCGCCTCCGCCTCAAGCGTCCACATCTCCAGCACCTTCGCCGGGCTTTCGATGACGCCGCTGCCGGTGACGCCGGGGTAGAACGCGTACTGCTCCCAGTCGTCCAGCGCCCAGTCCACCGGAATCTCCACAATGTCCCGGGAGTCGTCCGGGGCGACGCTGAAGCGGTAGGGGGCATCGCCGTCGAGCAGGCTTGAATCGTAGAGGAAGCCGCGGTCCGCCAGAAGGGCGGGGGAGTGCCAGTTCAGTTCCCACCACGGCGCCCGGTAGCCAACAGGCTTAACCCCAGCCACCTTGGCCAGCGCCTCCAGGCCGCGGTCGATGTAGCGTGCCTCCGTCTCGGCGTCGATGCCCTGCATGGGCTCGTGCAGGTAGCCGTGGTGGGCCACCTCGTGCCCCGCGTCCACGATGCAACGGACGGTGTCCGGGTAGCACTCGGCCGTGAAGCCGGGGACGAAGAACGTGGCGCGGATGTCCTGCCGCTGGAGGATCTGCAGCAGCCGGGGGACTGCCACCTTGGGCCCGTAGGACTGGTGGGTCATCAGGGACATCCGGCTGGTGCTCTTGGGATCGTGCGCGATAGTGCATGATTCAGCGTCGACGTCGAAGGTGAACGAGGCTGCCGCCTGCTTGCCCTCGGGCCAGGTGATCGGGTGGGCGGAGTCCGGGAATGCTTCAAAGGTCATGTCAGGTGCTCCTAGGTTAGAGGCCGGCCGGGGCGCTGGGCCGGGCAGGGATTCCGGCCAGGGCCGGGGAAGGCTGGGCGTCGGCGCTGGCTGCCGGAGCGGATTCGAGGAACTTGCGGTGAACCCTCGGGCCCAGGATGGCGTAGCTTGTGGCGCTCGCCAGCCCGCCGGCCAGCCAGGACAGGTCCCAGCCGCCCAGGGCCACGGCGATGGGGCCCTGCATGGCGGGAACGAGGCCGTACATAAACAGCCAGGTGGCGAAGATGCCCACCAGGAGGGAGGTGACTCCCGCCCAGTTGACGCCGGGCAGCCGCTTGGTGCCGACGCCGTCGAACAGCCGTGCGGGGTTGCCGGGCCAGCGCTTCTCGATCCAGAAGTAGTGCACCAGCATGACGCCGCCCCAGGCGGCCACCCAGGCCACCAGCCCGATGAGCCAGGCGTCCAGGACCGCTGCGAAGTCCTCCTGGAAGATGAAGAAGACGACGGCGATGAGCGAGAAGATGCCGACGAACAGGTTCAGCTTGCGGCGGCTGATGGTGATGTCCAGGGACTGGGTGGCCACCGAGAAGGTGTAGATGTTCAGGATGTTGGTGGCGATGGGGCCGTGCAGCACCATCAGCAGGACGGGCAGCGCGAGGACGCCGAAGTTCTGCACGATGAGCTTTCCGGGGTCGATTTCACCGCTGTTGGTGGCCAGGCTGGCACCCAGGACGCCAAGCCAAACGACAGGGATGAACTGGCCCAGGACGGAGGCCAGGTAGACCTTCTTCTTGGGGACTTCGGTGCTGACGAAGCGGGAGTAGTCGGCGGCGTACGTGAACCAGGTGATACCCCAGCCGATGCCGATGGCCGTCATCACGGCGCTCATGGCAGCGATCCGCTCGGAGCCTTCCAGGATGTTGCCCGCGGGGCCGGCGTAGGCCCAGTCGATCTTCATGCCGAACCAGGCGACAGCGGACATGACGGCCAGGATGATGATGGTGGGCGGGACGGTCCACTTTTCAAAGGCGGCGATTGCCTTGTAGCCAAACCATGCGATGGCCACCTGGGTGGCCATGATGGCCGTTGCGACGCCGATTTTCCAGGCGTAGTTCTGTGCCGTGGGATCCACCCAGCCGAGCGTTCCGAACAGTGCCATCACCAGGTCCAGGATGATCCAGGTGTTGACGGCACACCAGCCGATCACCAGGAGGGCCTGGATGCTTGCGGGGAGGTAGTTTCCGCGCCGGCCGAAGGCTGCCCGGGCCAGGACCATGCCGGTGGCGCCGGTCTTCTGGCCCAGCAGGACGAAGCAGCCAAAGAGCAGCATGCCGATCAGGTTGCCGAGGACCAGGACGATGACGGTGTCCGCGAAACCCAACCCCAGGTGGATTCCGAGGGCGCCCAGTACCCAGTTGATGGGGGCGAGGTTGGCGCCGGCCCAGATCCAGAACTGGCCTGAAACCTTGTGCGTGCGCTGGGATTCGGGAATGGGCTGGAGCCAGGCTTCGCAGTCTTCGGCCGGCGCCATTGCCGGCCCAGACTGCTTCGTGGAGAGGTTGTCTTGCATGGGGAAAGCCTCCATAAGTGAAAGGGATAGATCCAGATTATGTGGCTCATGCCACAACCACCACATACAATGTGTCGTGAAGATTTGCCTTCTATGCGACGGAGTGTCATGCCGATACGGCTGCAGGATGTTTTGAAACATTCCACCTTCACCCCCGCGGATCCAGTAATCCGCGCGGCTGCTGCCATTGCGGCGCAGACGCAGCTGCGCTGGATCCACTCCAGTGAGGTTTTGGACATCGCACCGTTACTTGGCGGCGGAGAACTGCTGCTCACCGGTGGCCAGGCCCTGGCCGCGGCAACGGACAAGCGGCGCACCGGCTACATCTGGGAGTTGGCGGAACGGGGAGTGGCCGCACTGGCCATCGAGACGGGCGCGGCCCTGCCGTCCATTCCGTCCTCCATGGTGGGAGCAGCCGAGGCCGCAGGGCTTCCCCTGATAGAGCTGCGCAAAAGAGTGCCCTTCGTGGGCGTCATGGAAGCCATCAATTCGTTGCTGGTGAGCGAGTCTGCTGCGCACCTGCAACAGGCTGACCGGGCAAGCCATGCCATGGCGGTGGAGCTGGCCCACGGTGGAAGCCTCGACCGGATCCTGGCCGTCCTCGCCGACGCCACCGGTGCGGAAGTTGTCCTGACGTCCAACGCGGGGGCTCCGCTGGCAAGCGCACAGCCTGCCGGCCATACCGCTGACGCCGAACCGGCGCCCGCGGGGGCCGCCGACCAGGACCGGGCACCCACCACGCATATTGATGTGTCCGTGCGGGGCATACCGTCAGCGCGTCTGAGCCTCCACACGTTGGAGGGAGGAGACGTGAACCTGGCAAGGATTGCCGGGAACCGCTCGGTGGACATTCTGGCACTGGCCCTGCTGCAGCGCGTGCCGCCCGGCCTGAAGGAGATGGCGGGTGCCGCACTGATCCGCGCCGTTGATTCCGGTACGCAAAACTGGCGGCTCCAGCAGCTCGCCCCGGCTGCGGGCATTCCCCCGGCCGCGCAGCTGGTGGCGGTTGTGATCCGTTCCCCTGGCTCCCGGCAGCTCCGAACCACAGTGGAGCAGCTGCTGGACCGGGTGGGCCGGCACAGTGCCAGCTACGCGGATAACGAGGAGCTGCTGGCGCTCGCGGCGTTGCGGACCGGTAAAGCGCAGGAGGACCGGAGCGAGATCCTGGCCGGGCTCCGGACACTCGAGTTGCCTGAAGGCAGCATCAGTGCGGTAGGCCCGGTGGCCTCCGGGATTTCGTCGGCACCCTGGTCGCTGGCAGAGGCACGGCTGACCCTGGATATTGGAGCCCGTGATGAACTGCGCCCGTCCGGGGCACGGTTGGCCAGTGCGGCCCTCGACGCAGAGGCGTTTGCGGTGGAACGGATGGCCTTCCATTCCCTTGATGCGGCCAGGCGTGAGGACTTTGTGCGCCAACAGTTGGGGGCCGTCCTTGACTACGATGCGCAGCGCCGCTCGCAGCTGGCCGAAACCCTGCGGGTATGGCTGGACTCCGGCTGCAACACCGCCCAGGCTGCGCGGGAGCTGCACCTGGAGCGGCAGTCCATGCACCAGCGGCTGCAACGGATCTTCTCCCTCTGCGGCGGCGACCCCCGCAGCACCGGCCGCCTCGCCGCCCTGCACCTGGCCACCCGCCTCGCCGCCATGCACTCCGACTAGGCCCCAACGCTCTCTCCCTTAATGCCCCTCTTTTGGCGATCCTCTCTCACTTAACGTCGGGTTCCGCGCGATCCTCTCTCACTTAACGTCGGGTTCCGCGCGATCCTCTCTCACCTAACGCACGTTTTGGGCGGACGCTCTCTCACCCTGGCAGGTCCAACCGCATTCCTGTGGATAACTTCTGCAGCCGGACGCCGTCTCGGGTCACAATGCCAGCATGCGAAAGCACGATTCCCTGCCCCTGCCGTTGGCAGCGGCTCCCTTCACCTTCGGCTCAGCCCTGGCTGCCGGCGTCCCGTTAAGCAGGCTTCGCCGCAAGGATGTGATCAATGTGGGCCGCGGACTCTACCGTCCGGCGGGCTGGGATTTTGACCTGGAAGGCGCGGCCAGGGCGTTATCCGCGGCGTCGCCGGGAGCCTGGATCTCACATGTCACCGCGGCCCGGCTTCGATGCCAAGTACTGCCACCGTGGCTGGCGGACTCTTCGGAACTGCATCTGAGCAAGCCGCGATCGCTGCCATCGGTCCGCCGGAAGGGCATCTTCGGGCATACCGTACTGGCCCTTGAAGATGAAATTGAACTGGTCGATGGCATCCGCCTGAGCACCCGGTCTCGCACCTGGCTTGATGTGGCACGGATCCTGCCGCTCCAGGACCTGGTGAGCATGGGGGATCAACTCATCCGCATTCCACGGATGGATTTCGAGGGAAGGGCGCAGCCTTACAACACCCTGGCAGGCCTTCGCGCACTTGTAGACCGGCACCCGAATCTCCAAGGCATCGTCAGGGCCCGTGAAGCGTTGGAACTGATGCGTGTGGGCGCCGACTCCGCGCCGGAAACGCTGCTTCGGCTGGCTATTGCCAGCGTCGGCTTACCCGAGCCCGAACTCCAGGTGCCGTTGCGCGCCGGAGACGCGCGGTCGCCGTCGGCCGATCTCGGCTATCGCCATCGCCGCCTTGCGATCCAGTACGACGGCGGACATCACCTCGGGGAGGCCCAGATCTTCAGCGACAGGAGACGGGACAAGGCCTTCGAATCAGCCGGCTGGACGGTTCTCGTCTTCGACAAGGACGATCTTGCTGACGAATTTCGCCGCGCAGTGCAAGGGATCAAACGGGCACTCCGGAACGGTTCGCTTGACCACCCCCAGGCGTCGGGGTTCGCCAGCGGGGCCTGAGCGTCAAAGGACTCTTGTGCAATGACGACGGCGGCGCTTAAGGCCGTGGCGCTCCCTCACCAGGGGTGAGAGAGCGTCCCGGGAAAGCCTGCGTTAAGTGAGAGAGCGTCGGGTGGGGGCGGGGCTAGCGGAGGACCACCGTGCGGTTGCCCTGCAGGATGACCCGGCCCTCGCAGTGCCAGCGCACCGCGTTGGACAGGGCCTTGCATTCGGTGTCGCGGCCAGCGGCCACCAGGTCCTCGGGCCCGTAGGTGTGGTCCACCTCCACGGTCTGCTGGGAGATGATCGGTCCCTCGTCCAGCTCGCTGTTAACGTAGTGGGCGGTGGCACCCACGGTCTTGACTCCGCGCGCGTAGGCCTGGTGGTACGGCTTGGCGCCCTTGAAGCTGGGCAGGAACGAGTGGTGGATGTTGATCGCCTTCCCGTCCAGCTTCCGGGTGAGGTTGTCGCTGAGCACCTGCATGTACCGGGCCAACACCACGAGCTCCACGTCGAACTCGTCCACCAGCTCCAGCAGCCGCGCCTCGGCCTCAGGCTTCGTATCAGCCGTGACCGGCACGTGGAAGAACGGGATCCCGTGCCATTCCACCAGCGTCTGGTGGTCGGTGTGGTTGGACACCACGGCCACCACGTCCACCGGCAGCTCGCCGATGCGCGCCCGGAACAGGAGGTCGTTGAGGCAGTGCCCGAACTTGGACACCATGATCAGCACCCGCCGCTTCGAGCCGTGCGGCTCAAGGCGCCACCGCATCCCAAAACGCTCCGCAACGGGACCAAAAGCGGCCCGCAGCGTGTCCGCGGTGGAGGAATCGCCGTCGGACGCAAAATGCACCCGCATAAAGAAGTGCCCTTCGGAGCGCTCGCCGAACTGCTGGTTATCGATGATGTCGCAGCCGTGCTCCAGCAGGAAGCCGGACACGGCATGGACAATCCCGGGCGATTCAGAACAGTCCAGCGTGAGGACATGCTCCACGGTGGTCACGGGCGCGGAAAGGGAAGTTTCAGTCTCAATTGCGGTCATGGTTCAGCACTCGATCACATTCACGGCGAGTCCTCCTCGGGAGGTTTCCTTGTACTTGGTTTTCATGTCGGCTCCGGTTTCGCGCATCGTCTTGATGGCTTTGTCCAGGGACACCTTGTGGCTGCCATCGCCGTGCAGGGCAAGGCGGGCGGCGTTGATGGCTTTGACGCTGGCGATTGCGTTGCGTTCGATGCAGGGGATCTGCACCAGCCCGCCCACGGGATCGCACGTCAGGCCCAGGTTGTGTTCAATGCCCACCTCGGCGGCGTTCTCCACCTGCGCGGGGGAGCCGCCGAGGACCTCGCAGAGCCCTGCGGCGGCCATGGAGCAGGCGGAGCCCACTTCGCCCTGGCAGCCCACCTCGGCGCCGGAGATGGAAGCGTTGATCTTGAACAGGATTCCGACGGCGGCCGCGGCCAGCAGGAAGCGGACCACGCCGTCGTCGTTGGCGCCGGGGACAAACTTCACGTAGTAGTGCAGCACCGCCGGGACGATGCCGGCCGCGCCGTTGGTGGGCGCCGTGACAATGCGGCCGCCGGCGGCGTTTTCCTCGTTCACGGCCAGCGCGAACAGGTTCACCCATTCCATGGCCCGGAGCGGATCGGTCACGCCGGTGTCCGCCGTCAGGGTCTGGAACAACGACGGCGCGCGGCGGCGGACGTTGAGCCCGCCGGGAAGGATACCTTCCGCGGCGCAGCCGTTGTCCACGCATTCGCGCATGACCGCCCACAGCCCCAGCAGCTTCTCCCGGAGCTCCGCTTCCGTCCGCCAGGTTAGTTCGTTGGCCAGCATGACGTCGGAGATGGACATGCCCTCGCGCTTGCAGATCTCCAGGAGATCGTCCGCGGTGGCGAACGGGTAGGGCAGGACGGTGGAGTCTGCCACCACCCTGTCTGCGGCGTCGGCGTCCCCGTCAACAACGAAGCCGCCCCCGATCGAGTAGAAGCTCCGTTCGCTGAGGACTGCCCCGGCGTGGTCCAGGGCGCGGAAGGTCATGCCGTTGGGGTGGGCCGGGAGGGACTTGCGCCGGTGCAGCAGCACGTCCTCGTCCCAGTTGAAGTCCACCCGGTGGTCCCCGCCGATCCACAGTTCGGCGTCGAGGGCCGCTGCGGCTACCTGGTCGTCGGCCGTGAAGGTGTCCACGGTTTCGGGGTCCAGTCCCTTGAGGCCCAGGACCACGGCCTTGTCCGAGCCGTGGCCCCGCCCGGTGGCACCCAGCGAGCCGAACAGTTCAGCCTGCACGCGCCGGGTGGAGCTCAGGTGTCCGTCGCCCTTGAGTCCATCGGCGAACAGCTTTGCTGCCCGCATCGGGCCAACCGTGTGTGACGACGACGGCCCGATGCCAACGGAGAACAGGTCCAGGACGCTGAGGGCCATTTAGGGGACCTCAGGCGAGGCGTACTCGCGCATTGCATCGAGGAGCCAGCGGCCCAGGAAATCGGCGAAGGACGCGCGGGGGAAGAGCCGGAACGTCTCCTCGCCGGTCTTCCACAGCACCACGGGGATGTTGCCGATTTCGGTGGACAGTGCCGTGCCCGCCAACAGAGACCGGGGGTGCAGGTCCAGCGAGCAGCCCTTCTCCAGGACGGCCCGGGCCCGCGGCCCGGTGAGCTCGAACGTGGTGCGGTTGGCGGAAAGGTCCACCACCTGGCCGGCGCCGTCTCCGAGGGCCCCGCGGAGCGCCTGGATCAGCTCGCCGCCCAGGGACTCGTGGGCTTCCCGTGGGGCAACCACCAGGAACTCTTCCGGGCCAAGCCACAGCACGGAGGTGTCCCTGGTTCCGCTGACGCTGCCGCACGTGGCGGGCAGGCCCCCGGTGACGGAAGCAACGCGCTGTCCGGCGTCGCTGGAGCGGTTGACCCGGAGGCCCACCATGGTCAGGAAAGCTATTTCAGACAGTTCCACTACGCCGCGGACGGAGCCGGTTTCAAAATCGGCCCGGAGCTGGGCGGCGGGGCTGACCCGGAGGGAGAGGTTCTTCTCGTAGGAGGTTGCGGGTGCTGCTGTTTCAGCCATCTTTGCGGGTCCCTTCGGGGTCAAAAAGTACGGTTTCGGCGACGACGACGTCCACCAGCTGGTCGCCGGCGGCAGCCACCAGGGTTTCGCCGATGCGGTTGCGGCCGTTCTTGATCAGGGCCAGGCCAAAGGACCTGCCGAGCGCCGCGCTGTGGTAGCTGGAAGTGACGAAGCCTTCCATCGGGACCGGCCCGTAGGCAGGGTTGGTGGAACGGCCCTTTTCGACGAGCTGGGTGCCTTCCGGGAGCCGGAGCGTGCCGTCCACCGGCAGCACGCTGACCAGGTGCTTGCGGTCCTCGCGCTGGGCATCTGCCCGGGCGTAGGAGCGCTTGCCGATGAATTCCTTGGCCTTGGAGACCACCCATTCCATGCCGGCGTCCTGCGGGGTGATGGTGCCGTCCGTGTCCTGGCCAACGATCGGGTAGCCCTTTTCGGCGCGGAGCACGTGCATGGTTTCCGTGCCATACGGGGTGATGTTGAATTCGGCCCCGGCGGCTGCCACGGCTTCCCAGGTGTTCAGCCCGTACCAGGACGGCACGTTGATCTCGTAGGCCAGTTCACCGGAGAAGGAGATCCGGCAGATCCGGGCGCGGACGCCGGAGGCCAGGGTGGTTTCGCGGAAGGTCATGAACGGGAAGGCTTCGGTTTCCAGTCCGCCGTTGGCGGCCAGTTCCGGTGCCACCTTGGCCAGGACTGCGCGGGATTTGGGCCCGACGACGGCAATGGTGCTCCACTGTTCGGTCACCGAGGTGCAGTGCACGTCCAGTTCCGGCCACTCGGTCTGCAGCCATTCCTCCAGCCAGTCCAGCACCTTCGCGGCGCCGCCGGTGGTGGTGGTCATGAAGTAGGTGTCGTCGTCGAGGCGCAGGGTCACGCCGTCGTCGAAGATCATGCCGTCAGCCATGCACATCACGCCGTAGCGAGCGGAACCCGGGGCGAGCTTCTTGAACGCGTTGGTGTAGATCCGGTTGAGGAACTCACCGGCGTCCTTGCCGCGGATTTCGATCTTGCCCAGGGTGGTGGCGTCCATGAAGCCCACGGACTCGCGGACGGCGGCGCATTCACGCAGCACTGCAGCGTCCATGTCCTCCCCGTCCTGCGGGTAGTACCAGGGCCGCTTCCACTGCCCCACGTCCTCGAACAGGGCGCCCTTCTCGACGTGCCAGGGGTGGATGGACGTCTTGCGGGCGGGGTCGAACAGCTCCCCGCGCTGGCGTCCGGCCAATGCCGCGAAGGCCACGGGCGTGAAGGGTGCGCGGTAGGTGGTGGTGCCGATGTCGCCGATGCCGCGGGAGGCTTCGCCGGCGGTGCGCAGCGCTGCGGCGATGACGCCGATTGCGTTGACGCCGGAGGTCTTGCCCTGGTCATTGGCGGTGCTGATGGAGGTGTAGCGCTTGATGTGCTCCACGGACCGCATGCCGGCCCCGGTGGAGCGCAGCACGTCGGCAACCGACTGGTCCCGCTGGAAGTCCACGTAGTGCTGGTGCCAGTCGTCCGGGGTTCCCTGCTCACCCGGGACCAGCCACAGCTGGCGGGTGGGGGCCGAGGCCTTCGGCTCGGTGAGCGGCACGGGCGTTGTGCCGGATGCGAACCCGGCCGCGATGGCTGCGGATGCTCCGGCGGAGATGCCCTCGGCCAGGCAGTCGGCCAGCTCAAAGCTGCCGCGTCCGGAGCCGATGGTCTGCTGGTTCGGAACCACGGTGCTGGGCACGAAAGCGGCCAGCTCGTCATCCCAGCGCAGCTTGCCCTGCCGCTGCGAGTGCAGGTGCACCAGCGGGCTCCAACCGCCGGACACAGCCAGCAGGTCGCAGGCGATCTGCTCGATGCCCGAGGTGAGCTCGCCGTCGTCGTTAATGCTGCGGACGGTGACGCCGTCCACGCGGCCGTCTTCTGACTGGGAAGTCGTGTTGGCCACGGCGCTGCCGATCAGCACCCGGATGCCGGCTTCGACGGCGGCAGCGGCCACTGCGGTGAGCTGCGGACGGGCGTCCACCACGGCGGCCACCTTGACGCCGGCGGCGCGCAGGTCCGCGGCCACGGCGTAGGCGCTGTCATTGGTGGTGCTGATGACCACGCGCTGCCCGGCGGCCACCCCGTAGCGGTTCAGGTAGCTGCGGACGGCGGAGGCCAGGATGATGCCCGGGCGGTCGTTGTTCTCGAACACCAGGGGACGCTCGTGGGCGCCCGGTGCCAGGACCACCTGGTTGGCACGGATGTGCCAAATCCGCTGCCGGGACACTCCGGACGCGGCGGGTGAGGAGAGGTGGTCCGTGCGGTTCTGGACGGCGATCACGTAGTTGGCGTCATAGGCGCCGAAAGCCGTGGTGCGGTTCAGGACCGTGGACTCGGCGCCGGAGACGAGCTCGGCTTCGACGTCCGCCACCCATTCCAAGGCCGGCTTGCCTTCGATGGTCTCAGCGAGTTCCGGTGCCGTTGACCCGGACAGGAGGGACCCGCCCAGCTCGGGCTGGTCATCCAGCAGCATCACCCGGGCGCCGGTGCGGACGGCTTCGCGGGCTGCGGCCAGGCCGGCGGGGCCGCCGCCGACCACAAGGACGTCGGTGTGGACGTACTTCTTGTCGTACTCGGCGCGGTCCTCCTCGGGATCCAGCTTGCCCAAGCCGCTGAGCAGTTCCGCCTTCAGGCCGTCCACCAGGGTGACGGTGGTGGCGGGGAGCATGGACTCGGCAACGTCGCCCGGGAAGCGCGCAGCGATCTTCACCATCGCGTTGGATTCCTCCACCCCGGCGGACATGATGCCGCGGGGCCGGTCCTCGTAGAGGGAGTTGCCGGCGTTGATCCGGCCGTTGGCGATCAGGGCCGAGGCGAGGGTGTCGCCGGGGTGCCCGGTGAATTCCTCGCCGTCCACGGTGAAACGCCAGGAGATGGTGCGGTCGATGCGTCCTCCGGAAGCGAGGCGGGCATTCTGGGAAGTCACTTGGTTGCTCCTTCCGGGGCGGTGGTGCTGGCGGGTGTATTGCTGGTGCCGGAGATGCTCGTCCCGGTCGTACTGGGTGCCGCCGTCCCGGTGGTGGTGCTGTCCGGGGCGAGGCTGGCGGTGCCGGTTTCGGCGGTCACCTTGCCGGCGGCTTCGGGGCGGGGCGAGCCCATCGGGTAGACGGCCTGGATTTCGTAGGTGACGGTGTCGCGGAGCATGTTGAACCACTGGCGGCAGCCGGTGCTGTGGAGCCAGCGCTCGGCGAAGGCGCCCTTGGTGTTGTCCCGGTAGAAGAGGAACTCGGCCCACTGGCGGTCGTTCAGTTCGTTCGGGTTTTCGGGGTAGGGCACGTGGGCCTGGCCGCCGTAGTGGAATTCGGTCTCGTCGCGGGAGCCGCAGTTGGGGCAGGAGATGAGCAGCATGTGCGTCTTCTTTCTAAAGTGCAGTGTTCGCTGGCGGCTAGTGGGCCACGGCGGCGGCGCCGTGTTCGTCGATCAGCGCGCCGGTTTCGAAGCGCTCCAGCGCAAACGGCTTGTTAAGCCTGTGCGGGGTGCCAGTGGCGATGTTGTGCGCGAAGGTCATACCGGCCGCGGGAGTGGCCTTGAAGCCGCCGGTGCCCCAGCCGCAGTTCACGAACATGTTTTCCACCGGGGTGTTGCCCACGATCGGGGAGGCGTCCAGCGTGGTGTCCACAATGCCGCCCCAGGTCCGGAGCACGTGGGCCCGGGCAAAGATGGGGAAGAGCTCGACGGCGGCGGCCATTTGGTGCTCGATCACGTGGAATGAGCCGCGCTGGCCGTAGCCGTTGTAGGAATCGACGCCGGCACCCATGACAAGTTCGCCCTTGTGCGCCTGGGAGACATAGACGTGCACGTGGTTGGACATGACCACCGTGGGGTGGACCGGCTCGTGCAGTTCGGAGACCAGCGCCTGCAGGGGGTGGGACTGGATGGGGAGCCGGAACCCGGCCATCTCGGCCAGGACCGAGCTATGCCCGGCGGCGGCCAGGCCAACCTTTTCGGTGTTGATGGTGCCGCGGTTGGTCTTGACGCCCACCACGCGGTTGCCGTCCTTGACGAAGCCGGTGACTTCGCAGTTCTGGATGATGTCCACACCCATTTCGTCGCACTTGCGGGCGAAGGCCCAGGCAACGTGGTCGTGCTTGGCGATGCCGGCGCGGGGCTGGTACGTGGCGCCCATGACGGGGTAGCGGATGTTGTCGTTGATGTTCAGGATGGGGCAGAGTTCCTTGACCTGCTTCGGGTCCAGCCACTCGGCGTCCACGCCGTTGAGCTTGTTGGCTCCCACGCGCCGCATGCTTTCACGAACGTCGCCCAGGGTGTGGGCCAGGTTCATGACGCCGCGCTGGCTGAAGAGGAAGTCATACTCGAGTTCCTCGGGCAGGATCTCCCAGAGCTTGAGGGCGTGCTCGTAGATGGCCGCGCTCTCGTCCCAGAGGTAGTTGGAGCGGATGATGGTGGTGTTCCGGGCCATGTTGCCGCCGGCCAGCCAGCCCTTTTCCAGGACGGCAATGTTGGTCATGCCGTGGTTCTTCGCCAGGAAGTAGGCGGTGGCCAGGCCGTGCCCGCCGCCGCCCACAATCACGGCGTCGTAGGAGGACTTGGGCTCCGGGTTGCGCCAGAGGAAGTCGGGGTGCTCGGGGAGGAGGTCTGCACTCACTGGGCTGCTCCAATCATGTCGTTTTCGAATGCAGCAAGCTCGGCGCCGCCGTCGTTCTGGGAAAGGTGGGGGTAGAGGGGGAACTTCTCCGCCAGGGCGGTGACGCGGGCGCGGAGTTCGACGGCGGTGCTGTCGCCTAAGGTGCCGTTACTTGCCGAGGCGATCAGCGCCGTCGCGATGATGTCCGCTACTTCGGCGAATTCCTCGGCGCCGAAGCCGCGCGTGGCGAGGGCGGGGGTGCCGATCCGGAGGCCGGAGGAGACCATCGGCGGGCGGGGATCGAAGGGGACGGCGTTGCGGTTCACGGTGATGCCGATGCGGTGCAGGGCGTCTTCGGCCTGCTGTCCGTCCAGCTCGGAATTGCGGAGGTCCACGAGGACCAGGTGGACGTCGGTGCCGCCGTTGACCACGGAGATTCCGGCCGCGGCAACGTCCTCGCGGAGGAGCCGTTCGGCGAGAAGCTTGGAGCCCTCCAGGACACGCTCCTGGCGTTCCTTGAACTCGGGGGAGGCGGCGAGCTTGAAGGCCACGGCCTTGGCGGCGATCACGTGCTCCAGCGGGCCGCCCTGCTGGCCGGGGAACACGGCGCTGTTGATCTTCCTGCCGTACTGCTCCTTGGCCAGGATGACGCCGCCGCGCGGGCCGCCGAGGGTCTTGTGGGTGGTGGTGGTGACGACGTCGGCGTACGGCACCGGGTTCGGGTGCAGGCCGGCGGCCACCAGGCCTGCGAAGTGGGCCATGTCCACCATGAGGTACGCATCCACCAGGTCGGCGATGCGGCGGAACTCGGCGAAGTCCAGCTGGCGGGAGTAGGCGGACCAGCCGGCAACGATCAGCTTGGGCCGGTGCTCCAGGGCCAGCGCCTCCACCTCGGCCATATCGATGCGGAGATCGGATTCGCTGACGTGGTAGGGGACCACGTTGTAGAGCTTGCCGGAGAAGTTGATCTTCATGCCGTGGGTCAGGTGGCCGCCGTGGGCCAGGCTCAGTCCCATGATGGTGTCGCCCGGGTTCAGCAGGGCGAACATGGCGGCGGCGTTGGCCTGCGCGCCGGAGTGCGGCTGGACGTTGGCGAATTCTGCGCCGAACAGTGCCTTGACGCGGTCGATGGCCAACTGCTCCACAACATCCACGTGCTCGCAGCCGCCGTAGTAGCGCTTGCCCGGGTAGCCCTCGGCGTACTTGTTGGTGAGGACCGAGCCCTGTGCCTCCATGACGGCGGAGGGGGCGAAATTCTCGGAGGCGATCATTTCCAGCGTCGACTGCTGGCGGCCCAGCTCACTGGCGATGGCCTGCTGGACCTCGGGATCGACTACGGAAAGTCGCTCGTTCAACTGCTCAACCACGGATGCTCCTTTGAAATACCACTTGCTGTCTAACTGATATATCAGTGTGAGTTCAATGGTATGATCGGGATCACAGCAGAGTCAATAGCTGGACGAAAGTGACGCGAAGCCCGCCAAGGGGCACGCCCTCGTCACCTCAGCGAAGAACGGAGCGGCGCGTTGAATGCACTTCTTGCCCTGCCTCAGGCGGAGGACGAGGCACCGTCCCAGGCGGAGGCCGCCTACCGGCAGCTGCGGGACAAACTGATCATGCTGGAAATCCGTCCGGGCGAGCCGATCAACGAGGGCCAGGTGGCGGCTGAACTCGGGCTCGGGCGCACCCCTGTGCGCGAGGCAATCAAGCGGCTGGAGGTTGACCACCTGGTCATCTCCTACCCGCGCCGCGGCACCTTCGCCACGAATGTGGACTTCACGGAGCTGGCGGACGTCTCGGAAATCCGGGAGCTCCTGGAACCGCTGGCCGCGCGCCGGGCTGCCAAAAGGGCCAGTGAAGGCATGCGCCGCGAACTGCTGCAGGTGGCCGATGCCATCGCGGAGCTGGGGCCGGGCCAGGGGGAGTCACGCGACCTCATGCGCTATGACCTGATGGTGCACCGGCTGATCTACAAGGCGGCTGCGAACCCGCATCTGGAAAGCACCCTGATCCGCTACGACAACCTGGCCACCCGCATCTGGTGCGTTGTCCTGGACAAGGTGCCGTCAGTCAGCGGCCACATCACCGAGCACGTGGACCTGCTCAAGGCGGTGGCCGCCGGTGATGCGGATAAAGCCGCCGAGCTTGCCCTGAACCACGTCACCAGCTTCGAGGAAACCATCCGCAAGGTGCTGTAGCCCGCCCCGGGACCCTCTCTCACTTAACGCCGCATGAACCGGGACCCTCTCGCACTTAACGCCGCATAAACCGGGACCCTCTCGCACTTAACGCCGCCCAAACCGGGACCCTCTCTCACTCCTGAAAGGATGGAAGAACGCAACGATGCCCGCTGTCACCCGGAACGCACAGGACCGCACTGTCAGGTTCGGCTTCGCCTTCATCGGCGTCCTGCTCATTGCGGTCAACCTTCGGGTGTCCTTTGTCAGCGTGGGACCGGTCCTCGCGAACATCAGCTCCGACCTTGGCCTGTCCAGCGCTGCAGCAGGGTTCCTAACGGGCCTTCCGCTCATTGCTTTCGCAGTCTTTTCACCCGTGGCGCCCGGCTTCGCGACCCGCCTGGGCCTCGACCGTGCGCTGTGGATGTCACTGCTGTTCCTGGCCTTGGGCATTGCACTCCGCTCCTTGCCTGTTCCCGGATTCATCTGGGTGGGCACAGCACTCATAGGCCTCGCGATCGCTTTCCTCAATGTCCTGGTCCCTTCGCTGGTGAAGCGGGACTTTCCCACGAGGGTCAGCCAGCTCACCGGAAGCTACACCGCCACCCAGGCCGCCTTTGCCGCCATGGGGGCGGCCGTCGTCGTACCCGTTGCCCAGACGTCCCCTGCTGGATGGCGGCTTGCCCTCGGCATCTGGGTAGGACTTGCCCTCATCGCCATGGCGGTGCTCCTGCCGTGGCTGCGCCGGCACAGCTCCGGCGCCATGAATGCCGCCACGCCGGAAGTCTCCCACCAATCGCCTTGGACCTCGGCCCTGGGCTGGCAGGTGACCATTTTCATGGGGCTGCAGTCGATCGCCTTCTACGTCCTGATGGCGTGGCTGCCTACCATCGAACAAAGCCGCGGGGTCCCGGCGACTACCGCCGGCATCCACCTGTCCGTTTTCCTGCTGGTCAGCGTTTTCGCCAGCCTGCTGGCAGGGGGCATCCTTCACCGGGGGCCGGACCAGCGGCTCGTTTCCTTCGCCAGCGGCGCGGTGATGATTGTGACGTTCCTGGGCCTGGCGCTCGCACCGGACCTCATCCTGCTGTGGGTCCTCCTGGGGGCGATCGGGTGCGGAAGCCTCATTGTCATTGCCCTGTCGCTGTTCAGCCTCCGGACCGTGAACTATCCGCAGGCGGCATCATTGTCCGGTATGGCGCAGTCGATGGGCTACGGCCTGGCTGCTGCGGGGCCGGTGATGTTCGGCGGGCTTCGCGATCTGAGCGGAGACTGGACGCTTCCGCTCCTGGTCACCGCGGGCATCATGGCGGTCCTCGCCGTGACAGGCGTGCTCGCGGGGCGGAACCGGGTGATCAGCGCACCGGCATGACCACCCGCCGTCGTACTTTTACCCAGGTCAGGCCCGCGCCTGGGCCTTCACCGAGGTCCGTTCCACCGCTGGGCAGTGGATTTTCGCAACCCCGCCCGAGCCGGTTCCGGGCGCCCCGTCAAGCCCGAGCAGCATCCGCACACCCGCGGCGCCCAGCTCGTAATGGGGGAGGGACACCGTGGACAGCGGGGGGCGCAGGTGGGCGGCGATGACTTCCTGGTTGTCGAACCCCACCACGGCCATGTCGTCGGGGATGGACAGGCCGTGCTCGCGCAGACCGTCGTAGAGGCCCATGGCCATCCGGTCGTTGTAGCAGTAAACAGCAGTCACGCCGCGTTTGAGGAGTTCCTCCGTGGCACGGTAGCCGCCTTCCTGGTCCGGATAGGCCTCCAGCACCAGGGCGGGGTCGAAGGGGATCCCTGCCTTCTCAAGTGCCTCACGGTACCCTTGGAGCCGCCCGTCCTTCGCCGGTGCCGGAATGGTGGCGTTGATGAAGGCGATCTTCCGGTGCGCGTGCCCCAGAAGGATCTCCGTGGCTGAGCGGCCGCCCTGTACCTCGTCGGGTACCACGGCCCGGGTTCCCGGCTCGTTGGAGAAGCAGTTGACAAGGACGAAGTCGGCTTCCCGGAGCGGCGCCGGAATGTCCGTCTGGCGGTGGAACCACGTGGAGTAGAGGATGCCGCGGACCTTGTATTCGAGCATCATCTGGATGGCGTCCTGCTCGAGCTCGTTGTTGCCCTCCGTGTTGGCGATGAGGAGGGCGTACCCATGCTTCCACGCCTCGTCCTGGGCTCCGTGGATGATCTGGCCGGCGAAGGGCGTGGTGGCAACGCCGTCCGCCACCAGCCCGATGAACCGGGACGTGCCGCTGACCAGGGTCTTAGCCATCGCGTTGGGCCGGTAACCCAGCGTCCGGATGGCGTCCTGCACCCGCCGGCGTGTTTCCTCGGCGATCCGGGCGGCCTTTTTCTTGTTGACCACCAGCGACACTGTTGCTGTGGAAACACCGGCCGCTTCTGCCACGTCGCGGAGGGTGACGGGGTGCGCGCGCTCCGGGGTTTTCGGCGCCCGGGCGCCAGGGACCGGCGCCTCCGCACCATTCTCCATTGAACTCATCTGCCCTCCTTGAGGAGTATATCCATCCGCCGTTGCCGTCATCCCTTGGTCGCCCCGCTTTCAAGTCCCTGGATCATGGCCTTGTTGAGTACCAGGAACACCAGCAGCAGGGGGGTGATGGTCACGCATACGGCGGCGAACGTTGCCGTCCAGTCCACCTTGCCCATGGCGCCGATGTAGTTCTGCAGGCCCAGCGGAATGGTCTTCAGGTCCTCGGACAGGACGAACGTGTTGGCGAAGATGAAGTCGTTCCAGATGAAGATGCTGTTGACCAGGACCACGGTCACCACGGTGTTCAGGGACAGCGGCATGGTGATCAGCCCGAAGATCCGGTAGGGGCCGGCGCCGTCCAGGGACGCTGCCTCGTACGTTTCCTTGGGGATGTACTCGTAGAACGAGCAGAACAGGTAGATGGCCATGGGCAGCGAGAACCCGGCAAGCGGGATGATCATCGAGAGGTAGGTGTCCAGCAGGTTGATCGCCGAATAGTCGATGAACAGCGGGACCAGGGCGATCTGGACCGGAACGATGATGCCGATCAGGAACAGCCCGCGGACCAGCTTGCTGAGCCGGAACCCCAGCACCTGGATGGCGTACGCGGCCATCATGCCCAGCAGCACGATCAGGATGTTCGCCCCCATGGTCACGATGAAGCTGTTCAGGATGTTCCGCCCCAGGTCCCCCGTTTCGAAGGCCCTGGCATAGTTCTCCCACGTCAGGGAGCTGGGCAGGGCAAAGGGATCACCGGTGGCGAAGTCCTGTTCCGTGCGGAGGCTGGTCAGGAACAGCCACGCCAGCGGGTACACCTGCACGATCACGATGAGCATGATCAGCACGCGGGACAGCGTCCGGAACAGGTCGGGCCTGCGCCGGCGGCGCTTTCCGGACGGCCGGGCAGGTACGACGGCGGCGGGCGGGGTGGGCGGGGCTGTTTGGGTGATCATGCGTCTGCCTTCCGCTTCAGCAGGAAAAGGATGAGGCCGACGGCGACCAGGCACTCCACCACGATGAACACCGAGATGGTGCTGGCGTAGCCGAAGTCCGTGCTGGTGAACGCCGTCTTGTACATGTAGGTGGTGAGCAGTTCCGAGGACTGCCCCGGACCGCCGTTGGTCATCAGGTAGGGGATGTCGAAGCCGCGCAGCCCGTAGGTGGTGGCCATGATGGTGGTGGTGATCCACACCGGGCGGATGTACGGGAAGCGGATCTTGGTGAACAGCGTCCACCGGGAAGCGCCATCCAGGACGGCGGCCTCCTCAAGCTCCTTGGGCACCGCGAGCAGGGCCGCATAAATGATGAGCATGTACAGCCCGGTGAAGCGCCAGCCCTCCGGTGCGGACACCGCCGCCAGGACCGTGTTGACGTCCGAGAGCCAGGGCCGCTCGAGGCTGCCGAGGCCAACCCAGTGGAACAGCTGGTTGAGCAGGCCCACGGGCTCCAAGGAGTAGATCCGCACGAAGAGGAAGGCGATGGCCACCGTGGAGATGACGGCTGGCAGCAGGTAGAGCGTCTTGATGAGCTCACGTCCGCGGCGGAGCGACGTGAGGAGGCTGGCCACCACCAGGGCGCCGCCGAGCTGCAGGACCAGGCAGATGGCCAGGTAGACAAGGGCGTTCAGGAACGCCCGCCAGAAGATATCATCGGCGACGAACATCCGGACGTAGTTGTCCACGCCCACGAACTCCATGTCGCTGATGCCGTTCCAGGAGAAGAAGCTCAGGAACAGGGACTGGAGGATGGGAAAGAGGACTGCTGCGCCGTAAAGGAGCAGCGGAGGAAGCAGGAAGACCAGGACCGAGGTCCGTGACCTGTTGGGCAGCATCCTGTTGGGTTGCATGGCGGGGCCTTTCGGGGCCTTGCGCGCGGGGGATCGCTGGGATCCCCCGTCGCGTTGGCTACTTGAAGAACTTCGGGGCGTTCTGCGCGATGGTCTTGTCCATGGTTTCGGTGAACTGCTCAGGCGTGATGTTGCCCTGCACCAGCAGCACCAGCTCCTGCTGCAGCCGGCCGTTGGTGGTCGGATCCAGCTGCGTGTCCCACGGCATGGCCTGCTTGGAACCGAGGCCGTCGGCCTGGTCCAGGGCCTTCTGGTACAGCGGCGTGGCATTGGCCGGAACAACGGTTTCGACGTCGGTGGTGGGGGACAGTGCCCCGGTGGCGGCATATTCAGCGGGGTACTTTTCCAGGGCGAACTTGAGGAAGTCGCTCACCAGGGGATCGTAGGTCTTGGCATTCACTGCCATGCCGATGCCGGACGGGGACACGAACTCGTTGGCCGCCGTCGCGGACCCTGCGGTGGTGGGAAGGGTGAAGAAGTCGATGTCGTTGCGGACGGCCGGGTCCAGCTTGTCCGTGGCCAGGCTGGGCAGTTCCCACGTGCCGATGTTGTACATGGCGGCCTGCCCCGAGGTGAACTGGTTTTGCGCGTCCGAGTAGCCCTGGGCGGAGAAGCCGTCCTGGAAGCACTTGGCCTTGCCCAGTTCCGCCATCCAGTTCACGGTCTTCTGGCCGGCGGGATCGCTGAACTTCGCTTCGCCCTTCTTCAGTTCCTGGACGAACTCGGGGCCTGCTTCGCGGAACGGCTGGTACGCAATGTAGCGCTCCAGCGGCCACTGGTCCTGGCCGTCGATGGCAATGGGGGTGATGCCTGCGCTGCGCAGGGCGGTGCACATGGCGGGGATGTCATCGAGCGATGCTGGTACTGCCACGCCGGCCTTCTCCAGCAGGGCCTTGTTGTACCAGATGAATTCCAGCTCGAACTGGAAGGGGATCATGTACAGGGACCCGTCGTCGAAGCGCTGGTAGTCCAGCGCTCCCGGGCGGTAGGTGTCGTAGATATCCAGTGACTTCAGCAGCTGCTCGGCGTCCATCATCTTGCCCTGCTTGGCCAGCTGCTGGGCGAAGGGCGTGGCATCTGTGTCGAACAGTTCGGGCAGCTTGTTGGCTGCCGCCAGGGTTTCGAGCTTCTGGATGTAGGAGGGCCGGTCCGGGGTGGTGATCAGGTTGAGCTCAAAGCCCGGGTGGTCCTTGGCATAGTCCTCGGCGAGCTTCTTCATGATGTTGATGACCGCGCCATCGGCAGGCCGGGAGAGCAGCCACGAGATCTCGCGGGCCTTGATCTCGCCGGTGGGGCTGACGTTGGACGGGTCGGTGGAGCTTGCGCCCCCGCAGGCTGTCAGTGCCAGGGCGGTAACGGCTGCGGCGGCGGCAGCGCGGAAAATCTTCTTCATTGGGTCAATCTCCCTTGATTGGAACGGAGGATGGGGGTGGGGTATTCAGTTGTCGGTTCGCTTGCGTACTTCGAAATCGGTGACCGTCACGGTGCCCTCGCCGGCGAATACGCCTATTCCGCCGGCGGGAAGGTCATAGATGCGGGTGCTGAGAGCCACCTGGCGGTCCACGACGGCGACGCACAGGTCGCCGTCCACCACCACTTCCAGCGTGTGGCTGCCGGGGGAGAGGTCGCAGGGGCGTTCCAGCTCGATGGCGTAGGGCACGTCGCCCGAGACATGCCATTGGGCCTCCCCGGTGATGGCCCGGGGCCACCGGTCGAAAACCAAGCGTCCGCGCTTCGGTTCGAGGCGGAGGACGTAGGAGTGGTCACCGTCCGGGCTGGACCGGAGCAGGATCCCGCATTCCGTGGTGCCCGGCTGGATGTCCAGCACCGCTTTGGCGTAGAACTGCGTGGGCAGATCGTTCGCTGCGACGGCGGCGCTGTAGGAGTCCGGTACGTCCAGCCGGATGGGCAGCGGGCTCTCCAGTTCCAGCGGGATTCCGTCCCAAAAGCTGTCCACAAGCTCGTCCGCGAGGCCGAATGCCAACGTCCCGTCGGGGTTCTGCCGTGCCTCCAGGACGGACATGGTGCCTGCCCACTGCCAGGCGCCGTCGTCGCAATTGCCTTCCTTGCTGGCAATCCAGCCGAAGAAGAACCGCCGGCCGTCCCGCTCCGCCGTCTTGGAAGCGTAGAACGCACGTCCGTCGATGCTGTCCAGGTCCGGAACTGTCCACGGCCCCGTGGGGCTCTTGGCCATCCGGTACCGGGTGGTGAATGTTTCGGAAAACTCGGAGTAGACCATGTACCACCAGCCGCCCCACTCGAACACATCAGGGCATTCATGCGTGATGTACCTGCGGGGATCCCAGAACGGGTCCGTGTGCTCCCACGTCATCAGGTCCGTGGAGACGCACTGGGCGATGACGCCGCGGCGGCGTTCGGGGCCGTCGGAGTGCCGGGCCGCCAGGAGCATCCGCCACAGGCCGGCCGCCTCGTCACGGAAGACGAAAGGGTCCCGCCAGTCCGCTGACTCGTAGCCGTCCGGTGCACCGAACGTAAGCTCCGGGTGCTTGACCCACATGTTCATGCCGTCGGTGCTGGTGGCGTGCATGACCAGCTGCAGGGGCAGGCCGTCCGTCCCGAGGTTGCCCGGGTTCTGCCCCGTGTAGAACAGGTGGTGGATGCCCGACTCGTCAGCAACGATGCTGCCCGTGTAACAGTTGAAGTCCAGGTCCTCCATGGTCCCGTGGGGGAGGGCAACGCCATGGTCCTGGAACTGGGTGAGGTCCTTGGTAGTCACCAGGTTCCAGGCCGTTCCGGGCTTCGGGTCGGTGCGGACCTCCTGAAGGTAGAAGAGCCAGAACTCCCCGTCCTTCTGGAAAGGGATAAGGTCCCCAACCCATGCATTGGCGGGCTGGAAGAAGACTGGGTAGCTCATCGGCGTTGATGTCCATTTCTGCTAAAGCGTTTGATCACCATGAAGCTAGCCTGAAATGGAAGGCTGATCAAGCGTTTTAGCAAAAATTGTCCGGAACGTTCTTTTCGCCGATTTGAGGCGAGGGGCATTTTTGCTGAAACGCTTGACCAACAAGTTGTGGCTGGGTATGTTCTTCTGCTAAAGCGCTTAAGCAGCCGGTGATCCGATCAGCGAACTACCGAAGGTTCCGTCACCCCGAGCGCCCGGCGGAGCAGCCGCCCCCTGAGAGGAAGTCAACGATGACACATGCCTTTTCCCGTCGCCACGTCCTGCAAGGCACCGGAGCAGGAGCACTCGCCCTGTTCACGTCCGGTGTCGGCGCCGGCGCCGCATTGGCCTCACCGGCGCGCGCGGCGCAGGGCTCACAGCGGGCCGTTTACCACATGACGCCGCCGTCCGGCTGGCTGTGCGACCCCCAGCGCCCGGTGTTCCTTGGCAGCAAATACCACCTCTACTACCTGCACTCCACGCAGAACAACGGCCAGGGCGGCTGGGACCACGCCACCACGGAGGACGGCGTGGCCTTTACCCACCACGGTGATGCGCTGCCGCTGCAGCCCGATTTCCCCGTGTGGTCCGGATCCGCAGTGGTGGACACGGCAAACACGGCGGGCTTCGGCGCGGGGGCCGTCGTGGTCCTTGCCACCCAGCCCACCGGCGGCATCCGCAAATACCAGGACCAGTACCTCTATTGGTCAACCGACGGCGGCTACACGTTCACCGCGCTGCCTGACCCTGTCATCGTGAACACGGACGGCAGGGCTGCGGTCACGCAGGCGGAGATCGACAACGCCGAATGGTTCCGGGACCCTAAAGTCCACTGGGACGCGGCGCGCAGCGAGTGGGTCTGCGTGATCGGCCGGGCACGGTATGCGGCCTTCTATACCTCCCCGAACCTGCGCGACTGGCAGCTTAAGCGCAACTTCGACTTCCCCAACCCCGCGCTGGGTGGCATCGAGTGCCCCGACCTGTTCGAGATGACGGCCGACGACGGCACCAGCCATTGGGTGCTCGGCGCCAGCATGGACGCCTACAGCATCGGGTTGCCCATGACCTACGCTTACTGGACGGGCACGTGGGACGGGGAGCAGTTCCTGGCCGACGACGTCACCAACCCGCAATGGCTGGACTGGGGCTGGGACTGGTATGGCGCGGTGACGTGGCCGGCTGCAGAGGCGCCCGCGACGCGGCGGTACGCGATCGGCTGGATGAACAACTGGAAGTATGCCGCCCGTGACGTTCCCACCGACGCCTCCGACGGGTACAACGGGCAGAACTCGGTCGTGCGGGAGCTGCGGCTGGAACGGCAGGGCGGCGGCTGGTACAGCCTGCTCAGCAGCCCCGTCACAGCGCTCTCGAACTACGCCGGCTCCACCACCGCGTTCCCGGACCGGACCGTGAACGGGAGCTACGTCCTGCCCTGGTGCGGCCGCGCCTACGAGCTGGAACTCGACATCTCCTGGGATGCCGCCGTGAACATTGGGGTCTCTGTGGGCCGCTCCGCCGACGGTGCCCGGCACACCAACATCGGCAAGTACGGCGATGAGCTGTACGTGGACCGTGCGCCCTCGGACCTTGCCGGCTTCTCGTTGCTGCCGTTCACGCGTGCGGCAGCGCCCATCGACGCCGCCGCGCGGTCCGTCCACCTGCGCATCTTCGTGGACACCCAAAGCGTCGAGGTGTTCGTCAACTCCGGCCACACGGTGCTCTCGCAGCAGGTGCACTTCGCCGACGGCGACACCGGGATCTCCTTCTACACCGACGGCGGGCCTGCAACCTTCTCCGGCATCACCATCCGGTCCTTCCAGTAGCCGGCCACGCGAAGCGGCGGCCCCCACGCATCGGTGGGGGCCGCCGTCGGCATTGCAGCATGTTCAGCAGCCGGGGGAAAACCGGCAGCCGGCAGGAAGAATCAGATGATGGCAGCCTTCAGTTCCTTGGCCGCCACGGCGGGATCATCGGCGCTGTAGATGGAACCGCCCACAACGGCCACGTCCGCGCCGGCGCGCTGCACGGCCCCGATAGTGGAGATGTTCACGCCGCCGGCCACGGAGAAGGGCACGCGTGCTTCTTCTCCAGCGCCCAGCAGGACGTCCAGGTTGTAGCCGGGCAGCGCCTGCTCGTCCAGGCCGGCATGGAACTCGATGAACTCGGCGCCGAGTGCCCGGGCTTCCTTGGCGCGGGACACCTTGTCCGCAACGCCGATCAGGTCCACCACCACGCCCTTGTTGTGGGCCTTGGCGGCCTTGACCGCGCCGGTGATGGTGGAGTCGTCGGCGCTGCCCAGGACGGACACCAGGTCCGCGCCGGCGTTGAAGGCGATTTCGGCCTCGAGTTCGCCGGCGTCCATGGTCTTCATGTCCGCGAAGACAATCTTGTCCGGATGGGCGGTCTTGATGGCGGTTACGGCGGAGAGCCCTGCGTTCTTGATCAGCGGGGTGCCGAGCTCGATGATGTCCACGGACTCGGCAACCTTGCCGGCCAGGTCCAGTGCGGCCTCGACGGTGAGGACATCCATGGCTACTTGCAGTTTCATGTGGGGGTCGCTTTCTGTTGTTTCCTGCGTTTTATGGTGGGGAAAGGGAGCGGGAAACCTACTCGAGGTTTGCGTGCCGCAGCCAGAGGTCCTCGGCCGCGGATGTGTCCTCGTCCCACAGGCTTTGGAACACCGCCTCGGTGGCGGCGAACAGCACTTGCTCAAAGAGGCTGCCCGAGTACTGCCGCGTGAGCGCCGAGCCGTGATCCGTCTTCCGGGCGGCAGGGATGATCACGACGGCGGCAGCAGCGGCCGCCAGCAGGGAACCTTGGGCGGTAGTGTAGGCAGCCACGCGGGCACCGTGGGCGGCTGCGGTTTCTGCGGCCTTGACGACGCCGGCGGTACTGCCGGAGCCGGAGGCTGCGAGGAGCAAGTCGCCGGCGCGGATGGCCGGTGCCGTTGTCTCGCCGACCACATGCACCGTCAGTCCCAGGTGCATGAGCCGCATGGCCGCCATCTTCAGGACCAGGCCGCTGCGGCCGGCGCCGGCCACGAAGATCCTGTCCGCCAGCCGAAGCTCGGTCACCAGCGCGGCCACCTCCAGGGGGTCAACCTGCTCCAATGCTGAGCCGATCTCGCCCAGGACCAGGCCCCGGTTGTGGTGGAAGGCCCGTGCTGTTCCCGTCAGGGCGGCCGGGTTCGCTTCTGTGGTGGCGTTCATGCGCGTACCTCCTTGGATATTGGTGCCCTTCCATGCTCGCCCGCCCGGGGGGTGGGTGAAACGGCATGATGGGACGGCCCCGCCCACCCGAAGGGGTAGGTGCACCCTGTGGGGCGCACCTACACTGGATGGGTGGAACACCAAGACGCAGCCCTCCTCCAGTCAATAGCTGCCCTGGCAACGGCGCCCCTGTTGGACATAGCGCACCGGCTGCGCGAGGCTGCCGCCCCGTACATCACGTCCAGCGCACTGGTGATTTTCACGGAGGACTGCACCGGCCGGCCGCAGAAGAAGGCCGGTGACGAGGCCATCATCAGCCGGGTGTCCATAGCGGAGCTGGATGCCATCCGGGCAGCGCTCGTGGAAGCGGGCGACGCCGGCCCCTGGCCCGGGGACGCCACGTTCGGCGGCGCCGTGCGCCCCGTCCTCGCGGTGTCCTCACCGAGCAACGCGCTGCTGGTCCTCTCGGACCCGCAGCCCGTCCCCGCCACTGCCGCCGGGCCGGACTCGCAGTGGATCCTGCACTACCTCTGGACCCTCGCAGCTGAACGGATCCGCGAAAGGGTGGCTGATGCGCCGCCGTCGTACCTCATCGAATCACGCGCCGCCTCGGCGGAGCGCCTGCGGGTGACCGCTGAGCTGGTGGACCAGCACTCCACCACCCTCGAAACGATGCTCGCAGCGCTGAGGTCGCCTTCGTTGGGGGACGCCGCGGCCCGGACGGCGGCGACGGACGTCGCGGCCAGGGCCTTGGTGGGCCTCCGCACCCTTAGCGACCGCACCACCGACCTCGTGGAGGAACCGGTCGCTTCCGCCTTCCAGCGCCTCCGCGAGGACCTCCGGCCGCTGATGGGCTTCAGCGGCATCGACGTCCAGTTCATCGAACCGCCGGTGAACGGCCGCGCGCTTCCCGGCGAGGTGGCGCATGCCGCCAGGGCGATTGTCCGCGGACTGGTCCTCGCCATGGTGGACCAGCAGGGGGTCCGCCGGATCCGCACGCAATGGGACTGTGACGGCGTGAACCTCCTCATCAACGTGCGCGACGACGGCCCGGGCGAGCTTTCCGCGTCGGCGCCTGCCATGGCGCGCCTGGTCCAGCGTGTTGAAGCGCTCTACGGGAGCATGGGCGTGGACGTGATGCCCGGCTGGGGCGCCGACGTGGCCGTGGCAATTCCGCTGGACCCGCCCGCCCGGCCGCTGGCCGACGTCGCCCAGTGGAACCTGGGGGAGCGCGAGGTGGAGGTCCTCCAGCTGCTGGCCGCCGGCCAGCGGAACCGGGGGATTGCCGCGAAACTCCACATCAGCGAGAACACCGTGAAGTTCCACCTGCGCAACCTCTACCGGAAGATCGGCGCATCCTCGCGCACTGAGGCGATGGCGCTCGCCCACAGCAACGGCCTGCGCTGATTTCATCAGCCGGTGATTTCGGGCGACGCTGATTTCACGCGGCGCTTGCTACTTGAGAGTATTAGTCATGGCTTCGAACAATGAGCGCGAACCCGACGTCGATGGTGAAGCGGGCCACGGCGGCGTCCAGTCCGTGGACCGTGCCCTCGCGGTCCTTGAGATCCTGGCACGGGACGGCCACGCCGGCGTGAGCGACATTGCCGAGGAAATGGGCATCCACAAATCCACTGTTTCGCGGCTGCTCGGCTCACTGGTGAGCCGGGAAATGGTCCACCAGAACAGTGAGCGCGGCAAGTACCAGCTGGGCTTCGGCATCCTCCGGCTGGCAAGCTCGATCCCCGGGCGCCTGAGCCTGGTGCGGGAGGCCCGTCCGGTCATGGAGGCCCTGGCGGACCAGTTCAAGGAGACGGTGAACCTTGCCGTGCTGCGCTCCAATTACGCGGTGAATGTAGACCAGGCGATGGGGCCCTCAACGCTGGCCACGTATGACTGGGTGGGCAGCCTGACCCCGCTGCACGCCACGTCCAGCGGCAAAGTCCTGTTGGCGGCACTTTCCGCGGATGACCGGGACCGGATCCTGAAGGAGACGGGGCTGCCGGCTCGGACCCCCCGCACCATCACCAACCGCAAAGAGCTTGAAACCGAGCTGATCACCGTATCCCGGGACGGCTATGCCGTGACCCGGGAGGAATTCGAAATCGGAATCAACTCGATGTCCGTGCCGGTGTACAGCCACCTGGGAACGGTCATTGGCGCCATCAGCATCTCCGGCCCGGCCTTCCGCTTCGATCCGGAGATGGAGCCGGGGCTGGCAGCGGGCCTCAAGGAGGCAGGCCTGCAGGTGAGCGCCAAGATGGGCTACACCCGACGATAATCCGCCGGGGTCTCCGCCTTGGTCCGTAGGGAGGATAAGGACGCTGCCGAAAGCCACGACACCGCGCGCCGGCAGCGCTCAGAGATCCTCTTCGAGGCGGGCGGTAAGGATCCGGTTGGCGTTAACCTGCAGGATGCGGAGCGACTCCTGGATCAGCGGTGAGGCGATGCTGCCCCTGCGCACCGCGGCGACAATACGGCGCGTGGGTTTCGCCCTGCCGGTGATGCGTAGCCGGACCACGTTTTCGGCACCATGCAAAGGTGCCAGCCGGGGCAGCAGGCCGACGCCCAGCCCCGCACCCACGAATGCGATGTGGGTTTCCCATTCAACGGCTTCATGGGCAATCCGAGGCGTCACCCCGACCGCCGTGAACGCCGCGGTGAAGAGGGAATGGTAGGCGGAACCGGCGGCCTCCGTGATCCAGGGTTCCGATGCCAGCTCTTCAAGAGTCGCTGTTTCCCGTGATGCCAGCGGATGGTCACCGGGAATGATCACGTCCAGTGGATCGTCGAGCAGCACTTTCTGCTCGAACCGCGGGTCGTCCTCACCATAACTGTCGGACTGCATGGCAACAATGACCGCCAGGTCGATTCGTTCCGCAATCAACAAGTCGAAGCAGCGGGCCGGTTCGGCCTCAAGAACCTGCACCTCCAGCGAAGGGTGTGTTGAGCGCAGGGTGGCGGCCAGCGGCGCGAGCAAGTGGGCAGCTGCAGAGGAGAATCCGCCGAGGCCAAAATGGGCCTGCATCTGATCGCCGGCCTCCATGGCCGCGGCGCGCAGGCTCTCCCACTGGGCAATGAGGGGATCAGAGCCCGCCACGAGAAAACGTCCCGTGGCGGTAAGCCGGATACCCCGGCCATCTTTCGTCAGCAGCTGCATTCCAAGCACGCGCTGGAGCTCCCGCAACTGCGCGGAGACGGCGGAGGGGGAATAGCCCGTGAGCTCCGCAGTCGCGCCTATGGTGCCACACCGGGCGAATACGCGGAGCGTGATGAGTCGCGCATCGATCATGCACCTATTCTGCACGGTAATCTTCAAAATTTTGCGCTTTTCTTGCAGTGCTTGTGACCCTAATCTCATCACAACAAGTTCTTCGACCACTACTGCTACCAACCGCGCACCCGTGGTCACCACGCAACACCCTCTACCCATGCCTCCCGGGAGGAAACCCATGACTGCTTCAGTGAACGTGCCCCTCAATTCACGCGGAAAAATCGCTGCATCATTGCCTGCCGAGCAGCTGGCCGAAATCACCGCGTTGTTTGAGTTCCGGCGCACCGGCTACTCCCTCGATGCTCCCTTCTACACCGATGCTTCGATCTTCAAGGTCGACATGGAGGCCATTTTCGGCCAACACTGGATCTTTGCAGCCAGCACCGCCGAGCTGCCGGAGCCGGGCGACTACGTCACCGTCGACTACGGTCCCTACTCCCTGATTGTGCTGCGCAACGACGACGGCGGCGTGAACGTCCTGCACAACGTATGCCGCCACCGCGGCGCCCGCGTCCTGACCGAAGCTGCCGGGTCAACCGGAAACCTGGTCTGCGGCTACCACTCCTGGACCTACTCGCCAGAGGGCAATTTGATCCATGCCTCCGCGCCGGGGGAAACGAAGTTCGACAAGAGCTGCTTCGGCCTCAAGCGCGCCCACGGCCGCGAGGTCGCCGGACTCATCTTCGTCTGCATTGCGGATGAACCGCCAGCGGACTTCGACGAAACCGCGAAGATCTTCGAGCCCTACCTGGCGCCCCACGATCTCTCGAAGACAAAAATCGCCTACCAGCAGAACATCATCGAAGAGGGCAACTGGAAGCTCGTCATGGAGAACAACCGTGAGTGCTACCACTGTGACGGCCACCCCGAACTCGCCTGCTCCCTCTTTCCCACCTGGGGCCTGACGGAGGGTCTGATCCCCACCCACCTTGAGGAAGTGTGGGACCGGAACAAGGAAGCCCAGTCCTCCCTCGAGGAGCGGTGCCGCCGCTATGGCCTTCCCTATGAGGTGGTCGAGCAGCTTGACACGCGCATTGCGGGAATCCGCATCTCACGGGAATCACTCGATGGAGAGGGCGAATCGTTCTCCGCCGACGGGCGCAGGCTTTCCAAGAAGCTGCTCGGCGACTTGCCCGACTTCCGCCTTGGCCGCTGCTCCATGCACCTGCAGCCCAACAGCTGGTTCCATTTTTTGGGCGACCACGTCATCACGTTCGGTGTGTTCCCCATCAACGAACACCAGAGCCTCGTACGCACCACCTGGCTGGTGGCTGACGACGCCGTGGAAGGCGTCGACTACGACCTGGAGAAGCTCACCTACACCTGGAAGCAAACGAACCTGCAGGACAAGGCGTTCGTAGAGCTCTGCCAGCAGGGTGCCGGCAGCCCCGCCTACGAGCCCGGTCCCTACATGAAGAGCGAATACCAGGTCGAGGCATTCATCAACTGGTACGTGCAGCGCGTGCAGGAGCACTTGGCATGATTGAACTCCTGACTGAAACGGCAATCCAGGAACCACAGCGCATTCGGGGTCTAGAGATGCCGTGGAACAGGGTGATGGGAAGCACCGAGACGCCCGCCCGGGCAGCCCGTGCATTGGGCCCATGGCATCCGCAGGAGTTCATGGCCGAATGCGTCGAGACGGTTCCCGAGGCCGGCGGCATGATGACCTTCGTGTTCCGCCGCTGTGACGGTGCGCCCCTGGCGTTCCGTGCGGGCCAGTACGTGAACGTCGCATTTCCCGTGAATGGCGAGGACCAGGAACCGGCGGACCGCAGCTACTCGCTGTCCAGTTCGCCCACCCAGCCGTGGACCTTCAGCATCACCGTCAAGTGTGACCCCACAGGGCTGGTCTCGCCATGGGTGCACGAGAACGTCAAACCCGGCACAATTCTTGAAATGCTGGGACCGGTGGGAGCATTCCACCTGCCCGATGCCGACCGGCGGGCACGCTATCTCTTGCTTGCCGCCGGCGCAGGCATCACTCCCATCATGTCCATGGTGCGGACAATCCACTCCCTGCCCGGACACGCCGATGTTGTGGTGCTCTACCACGGCTCGGATGCCGGCGGCTTTGCCTTCCACCGGGAATTGGCTTACATCGCCTCCGTGGACTCACGCGTCAAGGTTTACTACTCCCTGGGCGACCGCAGGTTACCGGAGGGGTGGGAAGGACTCAGCGGAAGGCTGACGGCGGCCATGCTCGAGGAGGTGGCCCCGGACGCCAACGGCCGCCAGGTGTACGCGTGTGGTCCTGAGGGTTACCTGAACACCGCCACCGAGCTCCTCAAAAAAGTCGGTGTCGACGACACTTCCATCTACATGGAGTTCTTCTCGGGAGACCGCCAGATGCTCCTTGAATACCAGGCGGAGGTGGCACTTGCAGCCGACGTCGCGGAGGAGATCGCGGAGGAAATCGCCGAATCCGCCGAGGACTACTTTGAAAGCCAGCCAGCCGCGTTCGGCCTCTACGAGCCTGGTTACGACGCCGACGGAACCCTGCAGGCCTCGGGGCTGACGCTGGAAATCGTCGAACCGGAGGGGCCCGGTTCCGACCCCTCCGCCGACAGCCCCGGCGGGGAGCCGGAAGCCGGTTCCCCTGATGCCTCGAGCTTCGACACGGTGGGAACAGGCAGCCTCACCATGTCCTTCATGCGTACCGGCATCAATGTGCGGATCGACCCCACCGAGCGCATCCTCGAGGTGGCCCAGCGTGCCGGCGTCAGGATTGGCGCGAACTGCAAGGAAGGCATGTGCGGCTCCTGTAAGGTCGTCAAGCTTTCAGGGGATGTCGAGATGAACCACCAGGGCGGGATCCGGGCACGGGAAATCTCTGCAGGCAAGTTCCTGCCCTGCTGCTCCACCGCGCAGACGGACCTGGTGATCGATGCCTGACCCCGTTCCGGGACCACTGTCAAGGTGCAGCCGAAAACCCTGAAATAGGGCTTAAGAAATCGAAAAGACCTTGACACGCGGTTGTGGCCCGCGCCACGCTGTTGCTTATTACGAGACGCGTTGATCCTTGCGGAACAACCGACCCGCTAAGAACCAAATTCTGCTCACTGAATGCCAAGAAGCTCGACCTTCCGACCGGCCTGGGGACGCCGGAGTACAACGCCCAATGAATTCAAACCAAAGGACCTGCCATGGCTTTGAACAGCGACATCCGCCCGGATGCCCAAACCCCTCTTGAGCTTAAGGATCCCCAACCCATTCCTGCACCGGAGAACTCTCCGTCCGCCCATGATTCACACGTCGCGGAGGACACCCAGCAGATCATGCAGGAACTCCGCCAGACCAAGGCCGAGCAGGCTGTCGCGGAGCGGCGGAACCGTAAGCTCACCCTCGACAAGGCGACCTTCGGCATCACCGGCATCCTGGCCCTGGCGTTTGTGGCCTGGGGCTTCCTGGGCCGGGACAGCCTGGCCGCAACCTCCACGCTGGCCCTTGACTGGGTGATGGAATACACCGGCTGGCTCTTTATGGTCCTAGCCTCGCTGTTCGTCGTTTTTGTCCTCTGGCTGGCCCTCGGAAAATGGGGCAACATCCCGCTGGGCAAGGACGGGGAACGGCCCGAGTTCCGGACGGTCTCATGGATCGCCATGATGTTCGCCGCCGGCATGGGCATCGGCCTGATGTTCTACGGCGTGGCCGAGCCGCTGTACCACTACATCGCACCACCGCCGGGCACCGTGGACGGTCGGACGCCCGCTGCCATCCAGACGGCCATGGCCACCTCCATCTTCCACTGGACCCTGCATCCCTGGGCGATGTACGCCGTCGTCGGAATCGCTATGGCCTACGGCACGTACCGCCTGGGGCGCCGGCAACTGATCTCCGCGGCCTTTACGTCCCTGTTCGGCATCAGGACGGTGGAAGGGCCGGTAGGAAAGTTCATCAACATCCTGGCAATCTTTGCCACGCTGTTCGGTACGGCGGCCTCCCTGGGACTCGGCGCCCTGCAGATCGGCAGCGGGCTGAGCTCAAACGGCTGGATGGGCGAGGTGGGTACGCCCGTGCTCGTGGCCATTGTCGCCGTCCTGACCGCCTGCTTTGTGGCCTCAGCAGTGTCCGGCATCAGCCGCGGCATCCAGTGGCTGTCCAATATCAACATGGTCCTGGCCGTGGTCCTGGCGCTCATCGTCTTCATCGCCGGCCCCACGCTCTTCATCCTCAACCTCATCCCGGCCGCGGTGGGCGACTACGCCAGGGACCTGGCCGAGATGGCGTCCCGAACCGAGGCCGTGGGGGACGAGGCCCTGCGCACCTGGATGTCCGGCTGGACCATCTTCTACTGGGCATGGTGGGTGTCCTGGACGCCTTTCGTAGGCATGTTCATCGCCCGGATCAGCCGCGGCCGCACCATACGCCAGTTCGTCACCGGCGTCCTGCTGGTCCCCAGCGTTGTCAGTGTCATCTGGTTCGGCATCTTCGGCGGTGCCGCGTTCAAGGTCCAGGAGAAAGCGGACCAGGCGAACCAGCCTGGGCTGGTGGCCATGACTGACGGAGCACCGTCCATCGACTTCGACGGAGCACTGTTCGACCTCGTCAACAACCTGGCCATGCCGGGCTGGCTGACCGGAGCAGTCATTGTCCTGGCCATGGTTTTGGTGGGAATCTTCTTTGTCACCGGCGCCGACTCGGCGTCCCTGGTGATGTCCTCCCTGAGCTCCAACGGTTCTGCCGAACCAAAACGTGGGCTGGTCATATTCTGGGGCCTGCTCACCGGCGCCGTGGCGGCAGTGATGCTGCTCGCCGGAGGCGACAAGCCCTCGGAGGCGCTGTCCGGCCTCCAGCGCATCACCATCGTGGCAGCCCTGCCGTTCGTGCTGGTCATGCTGCTGCTCTGCTTCGCCCTGGTGAAGGACCTGCGCCGGGATCCGCTGTCCCTGCGGCGGCGGCTGGCTGACTCAGTGGTGGAGCGCGCCATCCGGACCGGCGTGGACCAGCACGGCGGCGTCCAGTTCGATCTCGTTACCAAGCATCAATGTGATCAGCACTGTTCGGACGACGGCGCCTGCGCCGCTTCCCCGGCTGACACCCAAGTTCCCGCAAAGAACCAGGAGTAGACCATGACCACAGTCCTCGAGGGCCGCCCCACTGCTAACGCGACGGCGGAAGCCGGCGCCGTCCCCAGCGTCCGCAGCACCGGCACCGCACAGTACGTCCTCACGCTGGCGTGCCCGGAGCGCCCCGGAATCGTCCGGGCGATCACCGCATTCCTCGCTGATCGCGGCTTCGACATCGTTGAACACCAGCAGTTCGATGACCATATGAGCGGCAAGCTCTACCTGCGCACGGCCTTCACCCCGGGAGACGAGGAAGTTTCCGCGGAAGGCCTCAGCGCGGAGTTCGCCGCGGTTGCTGATGAGTTCGGCATGGAGTTCGCCATCCACGACGGCAGCCCCCAGCGCGTGCTGGTGATGGTCTCGAAGTTCGGCCACTGCCTCAACGACCTCATCTTCCGGTGGCGCGCCGGAAGCCTGGGGGCGGAGATCGCCGTCGTGGTGTCCAACCATGAGGACCTCCGCCCCATGGCGGAAGCCGCCGGCCTGCCGTTCATCCACGTCCCGGTCACCGCGGACACCAAGCCGCAGGCCGAGGCGCGCCTGCTGGAACTGGTTGAGGAGTACCAGGCAGACCTGGTGGTCCTGGCCCGCTACATGCAGGTACTCTCGGACGGCCTCAGTAAGACCCTCCGCGGACGCGCCATCAACATCCACCATTCCTTCCTGCCCGGGTTCAAGGGGGCCAAGCCTTACCACCAGGCCTACGACCGCGGCGTGAAGCTCATCGGAGCCACCGCGCACTACGTCACCGCAGACCTGGACGAGGGCCCGATCATCGAGCAGGAAGTGTTCCGCGTGGACCACAGCCTGGACCCGAATGCACTGGTCACTGTCGGCAGGGATGCCGAATCGCAGGCCCTATCCCGTGCAGTTAAGTGGCACTGCCAGCACAGGGTCCTGCTCAACAACACCCGCACCGTCGTCTTCCGCTAACGCGAACACCAGGAGAACTACTTATGAGCGCATCACCACGCGTTGTCATCATCGGCGCCGGCATCGTCGGAACCAACCTTGCCGACGAACTCGCCACCCGGGGCTGGACCAACATCACGGTGGTGGAACAGGGCCCGCTGGAACTTGCCGGCGGCTCCACCTCGCACGCGCCCGGCCTGGTGTTCCAGAACAACCCGTCACGGACCATGACCGAATTCGCCACCTACACGGTGAACAAGCTGCTCGCCCTGAGCAAGGACGGCGAGTCCTGCTTCAACCAGGTGGGCGGCCTTGAGCTGGCAACCACCCCCGAGCGACTGGCCGACCTCAAGCGCAAAATGGGCGTGATGACCTCCTGGGGCGTCGAAAGCAGGATCGTCGACGCCGACGAATGCGAGAAGATCTACCCCCTCCTGAACACCGGCAAGCTCACTGGCGGCCGCGAGGTCCTGGGCGGCCTGCTCATCCCCACCGACGGCGTGGCCCTGGCCGCCCGTGCGGTGCAGCTGCTGATGGAGCGCTCCAGCGAACATGGCGTGACCTTCGTCGGCTCCACCACGGTGACCGGCATCGCCCAGGAGGGCGGCAAGGTGACCGGCGTCGAAACCGACAACGGACTGATCCCGGCGGACATCGTGGTGTCATGTGCAGGTTTCTGGGGCCGGGAGCTCGGCAAAATGGTGGGCCTGGAAGTCCCGCTGCTGCCGCTGGCCCACCAGTACGCCATCAGCACCCCGCTGCCCGAACTCGAGGGCGTCAACGAGCTCCCCAAGGGCGCCAGCAAGCCCATCCTGCGCTACCAGGACAAGGACCTGTACTACCGCGAATGGGGCGACCGCATTGGCATCGGCAGCTACGCCCACCGCCCCATGCCGGTGGACATGTCCGCCCTGCCGAAGGTCTCCGCAGAGGAAATGTCGGACCACCGCATGCCCTCCCGCCTCGATTTCACCCTGGAAGACTTCCTGCCCGCGTGGGAGGACAGCCAGGACCTGCTGCCGGCGCTGCGCAACTCCGAGATCCAGGACGGCTTCAACGGCATCTTCTCCTTCACTCCGGACGGCGGCCCGCTCATGGGCGAGGCTCCCGACCTCGAAGGCCTGTTCGTTGCCGAAGCCGTCTGGGTCACGCACTCCGCCGGTGTTGCCAAGGCAATGGCGGAGCTCCTGATCGACGGCCGGTCCCACACAGACCTGCACGGCTGCGAGCTCACCCGCTTCGAAAAGGTGCAGACCTCCGACGCGTACGTCAGCGAAACCTCCCAGCAGAACTTCGTGGAAATCTACGACATCATGCACCCGCTGCAGCCCAGGGAATCCCCGCGGGACCTGCGCGTCAGCCCGTTCAACGTCCGGCAGAAGGAGCTCGGCGCCTTCTTCCTGGAGTCCGCCGGCTGGGAGCGCCCGCACTGGTTCGAGGCCAACCGCGGCCTGCTTGAGGAGCTGCCGGCAGAATGGCAGGCGCCCGAGCGGGACGAGTGGTCCGCCATGTTCTCTTCCCCCATCTCCGCCGCCGAAGCGTGGAAGACGCGCACCGCCGTCGGACTTTATGACATGACGCCGCTGAAGCGGCTGTCCGTGGTGGGTCCCGGCGCCCAGGCGCTGCTGCACCGGCTCAGCACGGGCAACATCGCCAAGAAGCCGGGTGCCGTGACGTACTGCCTGCTCCTCGAGCACGACGGCGGCATCCGCAGTGACGTGACGGTCGCGCGGCTGGCGGAGGAAGACTTCCAGCTGGGCGTCAACAGCAACGTGGACTTCGACTACCTTCGGGTGGAGGCCCGGAAGCAGTCTGCTGAAGATCCGGCCCAGTGGGTGCACGTTTCCGACATCACCGGCAGCACCTGCTGCATCGGCCTGTGGGGGCCGCTGGCCCGCGAAGTGATCGGCAAGGTCAGCTCCGACGACCTGACCAACGACGGGCTCAAGTACTTCCGCACCAAGGAAATCTCCGTTGGGGGCATCCCGGTCACGGCCATGCGGCTCTCCTACGTGGGCGAGCTCGGCTGGGAGCTGTACACCACCGCCGAATACGGGCTGAAGCTTTGGGACCTGCTGGTCGAGGCGGGCCGGGAACACGGCATCATCGCGGCTGGCCGCGGCGCATTCAACAGCATGCGGCTCGAGAAGGGCTACCGGCTGTGGGGCACGGACATGACGTCCGAGCACCACCCGTACGAGTCGGGTCTAGGCTTCTCCGTGGCCAAGGACAAGACCGGCTTCGTTGGCGCCGAGGCGCTGGCTGAGCGCAAGGAGCAGCAGGCAACGCGCGCCCTGCGGTGCCTGACGGTCGACGACGGCACGTCGATCGTGCTGGGCAAGGAACCTGTGTACGTGGACGGTTCCGCGGCTGGTTACGTCACGAGCGCCGCTTACGGCTACTCCGTGCGGAAGCCGATCGCCTACGCGTGGCTGCCGGCTTCCGTGTCCGAGGGCGACCCGGTGGAGATCGAGTACTTCGGGAAGCGCATCGCCGCCACAGTCTCGGCCGAGCCGCTGTTCGATCCGGGCATGGAGCGCCTCCGCGGGTAGTCCGGAACCTGTCGTCAAAACCGGGGGTCGCCGAACAGGCGGCCCCCGGTTTCCGTGTGCCGGCTCGGTTCCCGCCTCAATGTCACACCCCCTTGCCATGATGGGTTTATGGGCGGTGAAGCGGTGGTGAAGGCGTTTGCGGAGATCAAGGCCGCCCTTGTCGTGCTCAACGCTGAGGTGGACGGGTGTGGTTCAGCGCCGTTCTCGGCTGCTGATCCGTTGGCCGGGCTAGCAGATGGGAGCCTGGACATTCTCGCCGGCGCGGCGGCTGTCGAGGCCGGCGTGGCGGGGTTGAAGGCCCGTGCTGCCATGAAGTACGCCGGCGCCGCCCAAGCCCTGGCCCCGGACATGCCGGTGCAGGCGCAGGAGATGGCCGTCGCCGCGGAAATCGGGTGCGTGCTGGCCATCGGGCCGCGGGCCGCAAGCGCGTTCCTCGCCGCTTCCCACGCCCTGACCACCACCTTGCCGCTGACACTTTCCGCCCTGCAGGCCGGAACAATCTCCTGGCAGCACGCCCTGGCCCTGGCGGACGAGACATCCACCCTCGACCCCGCCGGCGCCGCCGCCCTGGAAGCCCACTTCCTCGACCCCGACACACCAAGACCGGCCACCGCCGCCAGGATCGGGGAAATACCCGCCCACCGGCTCCGGCACAAGGCCCGAACCTGGCGGGAACGCCACCACACAGAATCGATAGAGAAGCGCCATGCCAAGGGCGTGGCGGACCGGCGCGTCGAGTACAGGCCGGACCAGGACGCTATGGCCTGGCTCTCCGCCTACCTCCCAGCCGATCAGGCAATGGCAGGCTGGAACCGCCTCAACGCCCTCGCCCGGGCCGCACAAGGACCCCAGGAACCCCGCACCCTCACCCAGATCCGGGCCGACACATTCGCCCCAGCCATCCTCACCAGCGGCACCAATCCAAACTTCAATGCAGCCAACAGCGAAGGGGCGGGCGCAGGAACGGATCCCACCCCTTCATCGCCGATCCGGGCCCAGGTGCTCGTCACCGTGCCGGTATTCGCCCTCATGGGCCTGACCGACGAGCCCGCCATGCTCGACGGCTTCGGCCCCATCCCGCCGTCCATGGCCCGGAAACTTGTCGCTGACGGCGCGGATTCGTTCCACCGCGTCCTCGTCGACCCGAGGGACGGAGCACCGCTGGAGATCGGGCGGACCAGCTACCGCGTCACCAAAGCCATGCGGAACTGGCTAAGGATGCGGGACGGCACCTGCCCCTTCCCCGGCTGCAGCAACAGTTCTTTAGATAACGAGGCAGACCACCTCCTCGCCTGGAATAGGGGTGGCACCACCGGAATCAGCAACCTCGGACAACCCTGCCCCAAACACCACAAACTCAGACACACCACCGGGTGGGAACCAACGCCGGCCACTAAAGACGAACAACCCGGCTGGATCTCACCGTCCGGGCGACATTACAAAAGCGAACACCAGGACTGGGAACCACCCCACTGGCCGGACGAACTGATGCCGGAACTGATGCGCCTCAGCGGATCAACCGTTGGGTTTACAGACTTCGCCTACATTGGATTGTCCCCGGGAGAAGAGGGCTTGGCACGGTTCCTTCATGCACCACCCGCCTGATCGGACGAAGGGATAGTGCCGGAATATTCAAAGCAGGACCCGGCCGGGCCAACTCCCGCGGCCCTGGGTGTCACCTGGTCCAGTGCCAGCCTTGCTGGCACCGGACTGCCCTTGCCCCCTTGCCCTCGGTGGCCGCTGGCGCTTGGCTGAAGGAATGGCTGATGAAGAAGTTTCGAAGAACGTTCCTTCAGACGAGCACCTGCGGCAGGACGTCGCACCGGAATCCGAGGGAGAGCCCCAGGAGGCACCGGACAGCGGCTTTACGCCCGGACAGACTAACGCCAGTCAGCAGGTGGGTGGGCTCGCCTCGGCCAGCGGCTATGGCAAGGGCCTGGATCCCGAGGACCTGCCTGGCGAAAACAACCCGGTGTAGCACGGAGATCTAAAGGGAAGATACAGCGACGGCGGCATTCGGCACACATGCCGGATGCCGCCGTCGTCATTCTGCCTGACAGGGGCCAAGCGGGATTGGGGCGATACCGCAGCGCGGGTCTATCCCGCCGCGGCAGGCTCCAGTTCTTGGGAAGAAGCCTGGCCAGTGGTTTCCGCGAGGTGCGGCACGAACCGGACGAACATGGCTTTGAAGCCTGGCGTGTTGGACTCCCGGGCCACGTTTTCCTTGTGGACCAGGGCGTTGGCTTCGGGGAAGTACGCGGCCGCGCAGCCCTTGGCGGTGGGGTAGGCCACCAGGCGGAACTTGTCCGCCTGCCGGTCGTGGCCGCGGAAGGTGCTGACCACGTCCACCAGGTCGCGGTCCTTGAAGCCCAGTTCAACCAGGTCCTCCGGGTGGATCAAGATGACCCGGCGGCCGCCGGAGATGCCGCGGTACCGGTCATCCAGGCCGTAGAAGGTGGTGTTGTACTGGTCGTGGCTGCGGATGGTCTGGAGCACCAGGTGCCCGTCGGGCGGGGTGAGGTATTCCAGCGGGCTGACGGTGAAGCGGCCCCGGCCGATGTCCGTTTTGAAGGACCGGGTGTCGCGCGGCGGGTTGGGCAGAACGAACCCGTTCTTGGTCCGGATCCTGGCGTTGAAGTCCTCGAAGCCGGGCAGCACGCGGGAAATGTGGTCCCGGATCACGTCGTAGTCCTCGGCCATGGACTTCCAGTCCACCGCATGGTCCGGGCCGAACGCCGCTTCGGCCATCCGCGCCACGATGACGGGTTCGGCGAGCAGATGCTCGGAGACCGGCGTGAGCCTGCCCTGGGTGGAGTGCACAACGGACATCGAATCCTCAACCGAGAGGAACTGGGCGCCCTTGGGGTGCTTGTCATCCTTGTCCGTCCGGCCCAGGGTGGGCAGGATCAGCGACGTGCGCCCGTGCACCACGTGGGAGCGGTTGGGTTTGGTGGAGATGTGCACCGTCAGGCCGATCCGCTGCATCCCGGCTTCCAGGGTCTCGGTGTCGGAGCAGGCCAGCGAGAAGTTGCCGCCCATGGACACAAAAACGTCCACGTCGTCGCGTTCGAACGCCTCCATCGCTTCCACGGCGTCGTACCCGTGGTGCCGCGGCGACGTGATCCCGAACTCGGTGTCCAGCGCTTCCAGGAGCCATTCCTTGGGCTTTTCCCAGATGCCCATGGTCCGGTCGCCCTGGACGTTGGAGTGCCCGCGGACCGGACAGGCGCCTGCGCCCGGCTTGCCGAAGTTGCCCTGCAGCAGCAGGACGTTGACCATTTCCTTGATAGTGTCCACCGAGTGCGGCTGCTGCGTCACGCCCAAAGCCCAGCAGAAGATGGTGGCCTTCGAGGCCACCAGCATGGAGGCAACCTTTTCGATCTGTTCCCGGGACAGCCCGGTGGCCTTCTCGGTTTCCGCCCAGTCCAGATCGCCGCGGGCCTCGCGGTAGGCGTCGAACCCGTCCGTCTGCGCCTCGATGAAGGAATGGTCGACGACGGTGCCGGGGTTCCGCTCTTCCTCCGCCAGGAGCAGGTGGCCGAGGGCCTGGAACAGTGCCAGGTCACCGCCCACCTTGATCTGCAGGTATTCGTCCGCCAAAGGCGTGCCGCCGCCCACCACGCCGGAGACGGTCTGGGGATCCTTGAAATTGAACAGCCCGGCCTCGGGCAGCGGATTGACCGCCACCACCTTGCCGCCCTTGTCCTTGCACTCCTTCAGCGCAGACAGCATCCGAGGATGGTTGGTCCCCGGGTTCTGCCCCACCACGAAGATCAGCTCGGAATCATGGATGTCGTCCAGCGACACTGTGCCCTTGCCGATCCCGATAGTCGGGTTCAGCGCCGACCCCGAGGACTCGTGGCACATGTTGGAGCAGTCCGGCAGGTTGTTGGTGCCCAGAGCCCGCGCGAACAGCTGGTACATAAACGCTGTCTCGTTCGCGGTGCGTCCGGAGGTGTAGAAGACGCAGCGATCGGCCGTGGTGGCCCGCACGTGCTCGCCGATCAGTTCGAAGGCGTCACCCCAGGAGATCGGTGAATAGTGCGTCTCGCCTGCCCGGATCACCATGGGTTCACTGAGCCGGCCCTGGTTGCCGAGCCAGTACTCGGTCTTCGTGGAGAGTTCGGCGATCGAGTGCTCCGCCCAGAACTCGGCGCCGACCGTCCGGAGGGTGTTCTCTTCCGCCACGGCCTTGGCGCCGTTCTCGCAGAACTCCGCGGTCTTGCGCTTCTTGTCCGATTCCGGCCACGCGCAGCCGGGGCAGTCGAAACCTCCCCGCTGGTTCAACCGCAGCAGCGAGTGCGCCGTGCGGGCCACCCCGGCCTGCGCCACCGCGCGTTCCAGCGCCACCATCACGGCCTTCACGCCCGCTGCCTCGGCCTTGGGTTTATGGACTTCGAGGTTGTCCTCGTCGATGTCCGCAACGGGGGCGGGCTGCTTACCGAACTTCATTGTTCCAACTTCCTTACCGGCATGCGTGGTGTTTGTAGTGTGTTGCCTGGGCGCCATGAAGGCGCGGATGCCTGCGGCGCCGCGAAGGCGCGGATGCCTGCGGCGCCGCGAAGGCGCGCCAGGCATTCCCGGCGCGCCCCGCGCGAGTTCCTTGTGCCGCCGGCTACTGCGAAACCTTCGCCAGCGTTTCCGTTTCCGCCGCGATGGTGGTGTTGTCCCCGTGGCCGGTACGGACCACAGTCTCGGGCGGGAGGGTGAGCAGGCGTTCCCGGATGGAGGCCAGGATGGTGGGGTAGTCGCTGTAGGACCGGCCGGTGGCACCCGGGCCGCCGTTGAACAGCGTGTCCCCGGTGAAGACCGTTCCTTCGCTTTCCAGGTAGAAGCAGGTCGAGCCGGGGGAGTGGCCGGGGGTGTGGATGGCCCGCAGGACAGTCCCGCCCACCTCGAAGACGTCCCCGTCGTTCAGTTCCCGGTCCGGACGCGCGTCCGGGTAAACCTGCTGCCAGAGGACCAGGTCCTCGGGGTTCAGGTAGATCGGGGCGCCTACGGCGTCGGCAACCTCACGCGCAGCGCCGATGTGGTCGTTGTGCGCGTGGGTCTGAAGGATGGCAAGGACCTTCCGGCCCCGGACCTGGTTGATGATCGCGGCGGCGTCGTGCGGGGAGTCGATAATCACGCACTCCTCGTCATTGCCTACGATCCAGACGTTGTTGTCCACGTCCCAGGTGCCGCCGTCGAGCGAAAATGTGCCCGAGGTGACCAGGTTCTCGATGGTGACTGCCATTAGAGCTCCACCACCGAACGCAGGACCTTGCCCTCGTGCATCCTGTCGAAGGCTTCCTCCACCTCGTCGATGGTGATGCGCTCCGAGACGAAGGCGTCCAGGTCCAGGTTGCCCTGCTTGTAGTGGCTCACGAGCATGGGGAAGTCGCGGGAGGGCAGGCAGTCGCCGTACCAGGACGACTTGAGCGAGCCGCCGCGGCCGAAGACGTCCAGCAGCGGCAGTTCCAGCGTCATCTCCGGCGTCGGGACGCCCACCAGGACCACGCGGCCGGCGAGGTCGCGGGCGTAGAACGCCTGCTTGTAGGTTTCGGGACGTCCGACGGCGTCAATCACCACGTCCGCTCCGTTGCCTCCGGTGAGGGCGCGGATGGCCTCGATGGGATCTTCTTTGCTGGAGTCGATGCCGTGGGTGGCGCCAAGGGACTTGGCCATGTCCACCTTGTTGGCGTCGATGTCCACGGCGATGATCGTGGTGGCCCCGGCGAGCTTGGCGCCGGCGATCGCGGCGATGCCCACGCCGCCGCAACCAATCACCGCGACGGACTCTCCGCGCTTGACCTCGCCGGTGTTGATGGCGGCGCCGATGCCGGCCATGATGCCGCAGCCCAGCAGGCCGACGGCGGCCGCATCAGCCTCGGGGTCCACCTTGGTGCACTGCCCTGCAGCCACGAGGGTTTTCTCGGCGAAGGCCCCGATGCCCAGGGCGGGGGAGAGCTCTGTGCCGTCCTCCAGGGTCATCTTCTGGGTGGCGTTGGCGGTGTTGAAACAGTACTGGGGCTGTCCCTTGGCGCACGCGCGGCATTCACCGCACACGGCACGCCAGTTCAGGATCACGCGGTCGCCGGGGGCAACGGAGGTAACACCGTCACCGACGGCGCTGACAACACCCGTGGCTTCATGGCCCAGCAGGAAGGGGAAGTCATCGTTGATGGCGCCCTGCTTGTAGTGCAGGTCCGTGTGGCATACACCGCACGTCAAAATGTCCACAAGGGCCTCGCCCGGGCCCGGATCCGGCACCAGGATGGTCTCCACTGACACCGGAGCGTTCTTCTCCTTGGCGATGACTGCCTTGACTTTGTGAACCATGATTCCAGTGTTCCTTTCGTTGGCCGGACAAAGATCCCGGCCCGGCTATCAAGTCTAGAAGCTGCAGCGCCTCCGGGCGGCTACCCAAAGGGGCGGGTGTCGGGCACCCAAAAGGGTGGTCGGGCCACTGAAGGTCCTCCTGCCCACGCCCGCCAATTGCGTAATGCACAACACGGTGCGCATAGCGCTTACTCGCAATATGTCAGCCGCCCTAGGGGGTGTCAATAGGCCGTTCACCTGCGACGTGCCGTAAACGCGAGGAGGTCCTGGTCAGTGCGCTCTTCTTCCGCAACCTTATTGCATCTCGAACAACTGAATCGACTGAGGTCTCCGCACTGGCTCATGCGGCTCAAGCGCGTGTGTGTTGTCCGCATCCTACCCAGTTCCTAGTCGCAGCGGAATAACTCTCTGCCTCACAACCATTGACCGTGGCGGCCATCACACCTTAGTCTGTTGCAACAGCGTTGCGTTGAATGCAACCACAAACACTTTGGTGGATACATGAGTAACGAAACTTCCTCCCCATCCCGCCGCAGCTCCCCGGGCGGCACCCTCAGTGATCCGCGCCCCGCACCTGCCGACAACGCCGTCAGCAAGGAAACCAGGCGCCGGGTCATCGCTGCCAGCTTCATCGGCAACTTCGTTGAATGGTTCGACTACGCCGTCTATGGCTACCTGGCCGTCACCATCGCAACGGTCTTCTTCCCGGAATCCGATCCGCAGACCGGGCTGCTGCTGACCTTCGCCCTTTTTGCCATCTCATTCCTGGTACGCCCGCTCGGCGGATTTATCTGGGGCCACATCGGCGACAGGGTGGGCCGGCGGACAGCCCTCTCCCTGTCAATCCTCATCATGTCCGGAGCGACGTTCTGCATAGCCCTGATCCCGGGCTACGACACGATCGGCATCTGGGCGCCCGTCCTGCTCCTGATCATCAGGGTGGTCCAGGGCTTCTCTGCCTCCGGTGAATACGCGGGAGCCTCGGCCTTCCTGGTGGAGTACGCCCCCGCCAACCGGCGTGGCCTGTACGCCGCCGTCGTCCCCGCCAGCACCGCTGCCGGCCTGCTCCTTGGTTCCCTCATGGCCGGCCTGCTGACCACCCTGCTCTCCACCGACGCGATGCAGAGCTGGGGCTGGCGGCTGCCGTTCCTCCTGGCCGCCCCGATGGGCCTGATCGGCCGGTACATCCGGACAAAGCTCGAAGACACTCCGGTGTTCCGCGAACTGGCCGCCGAGGACCACGCCGTCAAGGCCCCTGTCTCCAGCCTCTTCCGCAACCACTGGCGGCAGCTGCTGCAGGCCGTCGGCGCCGTGCTGCTCAACGCCGTCGGCTTCTACGTGATCCTCAGCTACATGCCCACCTACCTGTCCTCGGAACTGGGCCTGGGCGAAACCGAATCATTCCTTGCCACCACCATCGCGTTGATCACCTACATCGGCTTCATCTTCCTTACCGGCATGCTCTCGGACCGGTACGGGCGCAAGAAGGTGCTGATCAGCGCATCGGTTGCCTTCATTGTCCTGACCGTCCCTGCCTTCGCGCTGCTCGGCACCGGCAACTTCCTGGTCATCGTCCTGGTCCAGATCCTGCTGGGCGCCATGCTCACCCTCAACGACGGCACGCTCCCCAGCTTCCTGGCGGAAATGTTCCCCACCCGGGTGCGCTACAGCGGCTTTGCGGTCAGCTTCAACCTCTCCAACGCCCTGTTCGGCGGAACCGCCCCGTTCATGGCAACACTCCTCATCGCCGCAACCGCAAGCGACCTGGCGCCGGCCTGGTACCTGGTGGCTGCCGCCGTCGTCTCCCTCATTGCCGTGTCGCTCTCCAGGGAAACCTGCAAAGAGCCCCTGCGGCACGAATAGCTTCCCTCCCACACCAAACCAACTGCACCTCAACAAATGCACGAGAGAAAGGCATCGTCACGATGACCATCACCACCGAAAACGCCACCACTGTCGCCGAACTCGAGCGCACCAAGATCCTTAAGAACGGCGAGAAGGTAAGCCTCACGTTCTCCGACACCGAGTTCGAGCGCCGCCTGGCCGGCCTGCGCCGCATCATGGCGGAGAAGGACCTGGACGCCGTGGTCCTCACCAGCTACCACTCCATCAAGTACTACTCCGACTTCCTCTTCACCACCTTCGGCCGCTCCTACGGCATGGTGGTCACCAAGGATGACACCGTCACCGTCACGGCCAATATCGACGCCGGGATGCCTTGGCGCCGCAGCTACGGCGACAACATCGTGTACACGGACTGGCGCCGCGACAACTACATCTTCGCCATCCAGGAAGTCCTGCGGACCCGCGGCATCAACCCGCGCCGCCTCGGCGTCGAGGATGACTCGCTGCCGCTGGACAACCGCAACAAGATCCAGGCAGCCTTCCCGTCCGCCACCCTGGTGGACGTGGCCCAGGCAGCCATGCGCCAGCGCATGATCAAGTCCGCCGAGGAAATCGAGGTCATCAAGCACGGCGCCCGCATCGGCGACCTGGGCGGCGAAGCCATCCGCAACGCCATCACCGCCGGGATCACCGAGTACGAGGTTGCGCTGATCGGCACCGAGGCCATGGTCCACGAAATCGCCCGGACCTTCCCCGACTCAGAAATCCGCGACACCTGGGTGTGGTTCCAGTCCGGCATCAACACCGACGGCGCCCACAACTGGGCCACCACCCGCAAGATCCAGGAACACGACATCCTGTCCCTGAACTGCTTCCCCATGACCTCGGGCTACTACACGGCGCTGGAGCGCACCCTGTTCTACGGCGAACCGGATGCCCGCTCCCTCGAACTGTGGAACATCAACGTGGAAGTCCACAAGCGCGGCCTGGAACTCATCAAGCCCGGCGCCGTCTGCAAGGACATCGCCGCCGAGCTCAACGAGATCTACGTGGGCTACGGGCTCCTGGCCAACCGCACCTTCGGCTACGGCCACTCGTTCGGCGTCCTGAGCCACTACTACGGCCGCGAAGCCGGACTCGAGCTCCGCGAGGACATCGACACGGTGCTGGAGCCGGGCATGGTGGTCTCCATGGAACCGATGATCACCGTCCTTGACGGCCAGCCGGGCGCCGGCGGCTACCGCGAACACGACATCCTGGTGGTGGGCGAGGACGGCGCGGAGAACATCACCAAGTTCCCGTTCGGGCCCGAGTACAACATCATCGGCGCCTAACGTCCCCAACGGGCTCCCGGGCCCAAAGAACACCCGGAAGCGGCGGCATCCCCATGGCGCCGCTTCCGGCCCTCCCTTAGGGAATGATGGGTAACACCATGAGTGCAACAGAACCCGAGACCACAGGCAACGGCGACAACAAGGGCGCTTCCGTCATCGTCAACGCGATCGCGGTCCTCCGGACTTTCACGGCGGACGAGCCCCTCCTCGGCGTCACCGAGATCGCCAACCGGGTGGGGCTGCACAAGAGCACGGTCTCAAGGATCCTGGCCACCTTCGAGCAGGAGCACCTGGTGGAGCGGGACGCCGAAACGCGGCGGTTCCGGCTTGGGCTGGGACTGATTGCCGTGGCCGGACCGCTCCTTGCCGAGCTGGAGGAACGCCGGGTTGCCTACCCTGTACTGCGCGAACTGTCGGAACAGACCGGCGAAACAAGCGCCCTCATGGTGTGGAGCGGTGATGAATCCATCTGCGTGGAGCAGATCGCCAGCCACCACCAGATCAAGCACACCACCCCGCTGGGGGCACGGTACAACGACGCCCTCAGCGCCTCCGTCCAGGTCTTCCTGGCCCGCGAACCCGAACCCCGGGTCCGCTCCCTCCTCAGCAGCGGGGCCATCAGCTATCCGGGCCTGGACGACTCCAGCCTTGACGCCTACCTGGTCCGGCTGAAGGATGACATCCGGCGCGGCTGGGCCGTCAACTACGGGGAAACCTCCATCGATGAAGTAGGACTGGCAGCACCCGTCTTCGACCACCGGGGCGAGGTGGTTGCCGCCGTCCTGATCCCGGCCCCGCGGTTCCGGGTGTCCCAGGACCGGCTGCAGGCATTGGGGGAGGCCTGCGCCGCCGCCGCAGCGAAGGTCACCGCCCGGCTGGGTGGAAGGGTACGCAGGCCCGCAACGTAGACTGGCAGGATGCGCCTGGTAGCAAGCGATATAGACGGAACGATCCTCGGCCACGATGGCAAAATCAGCGACCGCACCATCCGGGCCTTCCACGCCTGCCGTGATGCCGGCGTCGAACTCGTTTTCGTCACCGGACGCCCGCCGCGCTGGCTGCACCCCCTGCAGGACCAGCTGGGCCACTCCGGCACCGTCATCTGCTCCAACGGAGCCGTGGTCTGGGACCTTGAGGCCGAAAAGCTGGTCTCCGCCCGCACGCTGACCCTCGACGCTGTCCTGGAAGTCCGCCGCGTCATCAAACGGCTGCGTCCCGCCGCGCTGTTCGCCGCCGAAACGCTCGGGGGGTTCCACCTTGAACCCGGCTTCATCGAAAACGGCTCCAGTGAACTGCTCTCCGAATTCACGCCGGCGCCGCTGGCCGAAACGCTGGTAACGGACGACGCCGTGGTGAAGTTCCTGGCCATCGTCCGCGAAGGCACCGCCGATGATTTCCTCGCCGAGGTGGCGCCCGCCGTCGAACACCTCGCCTCCGCCACCCATTCCTCGCCCGGGGTGTCGATGCTCGAGCTCGCCCTGCCCGGGGTCAACAAGGCCGTCACCCTGGCCGAATACGCCGCCGCCCTGGGCATCGGCGCCGAGGACGTGGTGGCGTTCGGGGACATGCCCAACGACATCGAGATGCTCCGCTGGGCCGGGCACGGCTACGCCATGGCCAGCGGGCACCCGGAAGCGATCCGCGCGGCCGGGCAGCAGGCACCCCACTTTGACGACGACGGCGTGGCCCAGGTTTTGGAGTCCCGGCTGGCCTCGCTGGGCGTGCAGATTTCCTGATTCCCGGCGTCGGGCTTTCTCCCGCCGGACATAGCGCCGTTTTCACAGCTGGCGCTCACCTCGCGTTCACCTTCGCTCCCTAACGTTGGCGATGGAGGGCCCATCCCCTCCATCCCGGTTCAAGGGGTAACAGGCTCAAGGGGTAACAATGGCAAGAAAAGTGAAGCTTGGAACCGCCGACGCACCGCCGCGCCAGGCAACGCCCGCACCGCACTGGAAAAAGCTCACGCCGGGCAGCCGTGTCCGCGTACTCCTCGCCCCGGGGTTCGAGGCCGGCGGCCTGGTCGACGCGGTCACTGCGGACCACTCCGCGGTGTGGATCGATTTCGACGGCGGACGCGGCCGGACGCTGCTGCACTGCAGCGACGGCGTGGACATCGTTCTTCAGGAAGACGCACTTGCGCACGAGGGCTGACGCTGCCTGACCAGGGGCTGACGCTCCTGGAGTACGCTCGCAGTGTGACACTCCCGTTCTTCGACCATGCCGCCGCGGACGGGTCCCCGATACCCATCGCGATGGCCCATCGCGGCTTTTCCCGGGACGGCCTGGAAAACTCCATGGCCGCGTTCCGCGCCGCCGTCGACCTCGGCTACCGCTACCTCGAAACCGACGTCCACACCACAGCGGACGGTGTGGTGCTCCTCTTCCACGATGAAACGCTGGACCGGGTGACCGACGGCAGCGGCCGGGTGTCCGAGCTCCCCGCACATGCGGTGGCCAAGGCGCGGATCGGGGGGCGCGAGCCTATCCCGCGGTGGGACGAGCTGCTCGCGGAGTTGCCCGAGGTGCGGCTCAACGTGGATGTCAAGGACTGGAACTCGGTGCGCAGCATCGCAGCCGGGATCGAAGAGCACCAGGTGCACCACAGGGTGCTGCTGACCAGTTTCTCGGACCGCCGGCGGCGGGCGGTGCTGAAATTGCTGAGCCAGCCCGTGGCGGCGTCGGCCGGTGTTGTGTCCGTGGGTCTGTTCACTGTGCTGGGCCGCCTGCTCCCCGGGCCGGTCTTCAGGTGGAGCATGCGCTGGAACCTTCGCGGAGTCCACGCCCTGCAGGTTCCGGTGCGCTATGGCAGGGTGCACGTGGTGACGCCGGGCTTTGTCCGGCGCGCGCACTCCCTGGGCCTCGTGGTGCATGTCTGGACCATTAACGACCCGGACGAGATGCGCCGTCTCCTGGAACTGGGCGTGGATGGGCTGGTCACCGACCGCGCGGACCTGCTCCGAGAAGTGCTGCGCGAACGCGGGGAATGGCCGCACGGCTGACTGCGCCGGCGGCACTGACTACTCCCCGGATCCCCCGCGGCTGCTAGCCGCGGCCTGTGCTGGTGGACGGGTCCTGGTCGCCTTCGGAAGGGTCGGCCCGCAACTCGTCCGGGTTGGACTCCGGAAGGCCGCCTGAGCCCGGGACACCGCGCTGGGACGCAGGCGATCCGCCCGCCGGAGCGGACGCGCTGCCGGCGAGGCCGCCATCGCCGTCCGCCTCATCCGACTCCAGGTCGCCGCCAAAGGGGGATTCCGAGGCGGGGCCCGGCGCTGCATCGGTTTCGATCCCTGGTGCCTTTCGCTTCTCCGCCTCCATGGCGTTGGATCCTTCGCTGAGGGAGGAGTGGACCTCCACGTCATCGTTCGGGTCCGTGGGCTCAGGAACATGCGCTGACTCTGTGGGCTTTGATGTCCCCGCCAGATCCTCCATGGCGTTTTCTGCTGCCTTGCCGATGCTGTCGCCGATACCCATGTGACTGCTCCTTCTGACGTCGCGTGCCGGGCACCCCAGCGGATGCCCGGAGCATTACCCTTCCAGAATTATCAGCATGCTTACAATTAGTCCAGAGCCGGGGCAAGGAACCGCGGCCGGGCAGGAAGGACGCAAGCACTATGAGCAGCTACCATCCCGAAAATGATCCCGCGAACCCGGACCAACCGGGCAAGACCCCGCCGGACGACGCCATGAAGGGCGTTGGCCAGCCAACTGGTGGCCAGCCGGGCGGCGCCGGGCAAGGCGCGAAAGACTCTGCCGGCTCGTCGAATCCGGACCCCGCCGAAGGCAACATCACGGGGCTGGAACCGGGCGGGGGAGTGCCTCCGGGCGAGACGCCGCCTGCAGAGGACCAGATGAGCGGCGACCAGGGCCACGGCGAATAGCACCCGCGGGCGGGCGGCCCTCCGGATGTCGTCTGGAGAGCCCGGCCGGGTCAGTGCTGTTCGCTGGCGACCGAAGACTCCCCGGCATGCTCGCGTCCAGCAAGCTGGCGGTTGAGCCCGTCCACGTCCAGGCGGCCGTTCCAGCTGGCCCAGTCCTTGGGCCGGACAGAGGGCCGGCCCAGCAGGTAGCCTTGCCCGGCGCTGATTCCGAGTTCGGTGAGGACTTTGAGTTCCCCCACGGTCTCCACACCCTCAGCCACGAGGGTGGTGCCGATCTGGTCCGCAAAGTCCACCAGGCAGGCGGCCAGGGCGCGCTGGATGCCGTCCTTGTCCACATCGCCGATCACGTTCCGGCCCAGCTTCAGGAAGTCCGGCCGCAGGTGCACCATCCGGCTCAGCGCCCCCGCCCCTGAATGGGTGTCGTCCACGGCGATCCTCAGTCCCCGGTCCCGCAGCGGATTGATGGCGGAAATGAACTGCGGGTATTCCTCGTCCTTGACCGTCTCCGTTATTTCGAGCACTACCCGGTCAATGGGCAGATCGATGTGATCGAACAATTCAGGCAGCCGGGGGTCCAGGCAGGAGGCGGGCGAAATGTTAAGGGACACGAACAGGTTCCCGGGAAGCGACTTCGCCGCAGCGGCCGCAGATCCCAGCGCGGCGAATTCCAGGTTCGCACCCAGGCCGACGGCGGCGGCCTCGGCAAACCACAGTTCCGCGGCAGCTCCGTCATCGCTGACGAACCGGGACAATGCCTCGACTCCCACCACGCTTTTTTCTTCCAGCCCATAGATTGGCTGGAAGGCGGTCATGAGCATCTGGCTTTCGAGCAGCGCGCTGATGCGTGACATGCTGCGGATCGCATCGATTTGCTCCGCCACTTTCGGCGGGACTGCGGGGGTAAGCCGCATTTCCCGGGCGCTCTGCAGCGTTTCCACGGTATTGGCGTCACTGCGCCGTGTATCCAGGAGATATTCGAGCAGCGCCCGTTCCGGCACTCCCGGATTTTCATCCAGGCTGTTGCTCAGCCGCTGCCGGACAGCCTCTCCGGACGGATCAGTATCCGCCAGCACAGCGGCAATAATTCCCCATGCCTGTATTCGAACCGACATTAGCTACGCCCCCAGTTGACGAAGTAATGACCCAGTGGCCCCGATGTTGTTCAATTTCCAAACGCCTTTAAATTCCGGTGTCCATGCTGAAACCTGATTTTCGCGGCGACGAAAACCAGACACCGCACGATGATCGTATATCGCGGGAATCAAAAGCGCAGTACTTTACCCTTACCGGGTTGCGCTTTCCGCCTGGCCCGCCAACAATTCCGGAATTTGTTCAGGCGGGACCGGCCTGCTGAAGAAGTAGCCTTGTGCGCTGAGGCAGCCCAAGCCGCGCAGCAGCTCGGCCTGCTCCGCCGTTTCCACGCCCTCCCACACGGCTTCCAGCCCACAGGCCCTGATCAGCTGCAGGACTGCTGCCACCAGTGCCGGCTGCGTGGGGTCGGTTCCCAGTCCGGTGATGAGGGACCGGTCCACCTTGACCCGGTCCACGGGCAGCCGGCGCAAATAGCTGATGGACGAGTAACCGGTGCCGAAGTCGTCGATCTCGATCCCCACGCCCAGGCCCCGCAGCCCGCCCAGCGAGTAGCGGTCCAGTTCGTTCCCTTTGACGATTGCCACTTCCGTCAGCTCCAGGACCACCTGTTCGGGCCTCACGCCCGTTTCCTTCAGGACGTTCCTGACGTCCTCGATGAACTGCAGGCTCTGCAGGTCTGTGGCTGAGATATTGATCCGGACCGAGAACCGGCTGTCCACCAGGGATGCATTGATCCATTCGCGGAGCTGGTGCACCGCGGCCCGGAGCACCCACACCCCCAGCTCGGAGATCAGCCCGGCCTCTTCGGCGAGGGGAATGAACTCGTCGGGCATGATGAAGCCGCGCGTCGGGTGGTTCCAGCGGACCAGGGCCTCCACGCCCTCGATCCGTCCGGTGGCCAGCTCCACCACGGGCTGGTAGTAGAGCGTAAGGCCGCCGTCCTTGAGTGTGGCACGCAGATCCTCCACCAGCTGGCTCCGGAGCCTGCGGACCAGCAGGAGCCCGGGTTCGAAGCGGTGCAGCCGGTTCTGGCCTTCCGCCTTCGAGGCATACATGGCGACGTCGGCTTCCATCAGCATGTCCTCGGGAGTCTTGCCGGCGCCGCCGGTGCTGAGCCCGATGCTCGCGCCGCAGCGCACGCTGCGGCCGGGCAGCTCCACGGGCTGGCCCAGGGCTGCCAGGATGCGGTGCCCCACGATGCCTGCCTGGTCCGGGGACGCCGCAGGCAGGACGATGGCGAACTCGTCACCGCCCAGGCGGGCAACGACGTCGGACTCGCGGACGGCGCTGCGGATCCTTTCGCCCACAGTGACCAGGACATGGTCGCCGGCGGTGTGGCCCAGGCTGTCGTTGATGGACTTGAAGGCATCCAGGTCCATCAGCAGGAGGGCCGGGCCCTCCCCGGAAGGGGACGCGGCGTCCGTCTCCAGCGCGCCCTTCAGTGCGTCGATCAGGGCGGAGCGGTTTGCCAGGCCCGTGAGCGGGTCCTGCATGGCCATCTTCTGCATTTCCAGGTGGGCTTCATGCAGGAGCTGGGTCCGCACCTGCACGCGCTGCTCAAGCTCCTCGTAAATGATCTGCAGGTCCTCGGCCAGCAGGTTGGTGCCCATGATGATCGCGTCGAGCTCGTCGCGCGCGGGGGACACCTCGATCCGGGAGGTGAGGTCGCCGGACGCCAGGCGCACAATGCCTTCCAGGAGCTGGGAGAGCCGCGGGTCGTTATCCGCAAACATCGTGTTCCTGCATTGTGCTCAGTTTTCCTGGCTGTGGGTATCAAGGGGCAGGCTGACGGTGACGGTGGTGCCGCTGCCCAGGGTGGAGGACACGTCGATCCGGCCGCCGTGGCGGGACACGATGTCCTTGGTGATCGCCAGCCCAAGGCCGGTCCCGGGAATGGCGCCGGTCATGGCGTTGGAGGCCCGGTAGAAACGGGTGAAGACGTGGTCGATCTCGTCGCTCGAAATGCCGATGCCGGTGTCCGCGACGCTGACGGTGGCCCAGCGGGAGCCGTCCGAGGCCGCGTGTGACTCGCTGCCCACCTCGATCCGCCCACCGCTCGGGGTGAACTTGATGGCGTTGGACACCAGGTTGGTGAAGACCTGCTGCAGCTGCACCTCGTCGGCAAGAATCTCCGGGTCCTCCGGAACCGGCTCCACGGCGATGGTGACGTTTTGCTGCGTGGCCAGGGGCCTGAGCGCTGCCGCGACCAGGTCCAGGGTTTGTCCCAGCCGCACGGGGGTGAGGTGCATCAGGCTGTCATCAAGGCCATTGCGGGAGACGCTCAGCATGTCCTCGATCAGGATCCGGAGCCGCTCCGTGTTCCGGACCACGATGTCCAGCATCTGGTGGACCTCGGGGGAGACGGGCTGCTCGGTGCTCTCCTGGATCATGTCCAGGTACGCCATGATGGACGTCAGCGGCGTCCGCAGCTCATGGTTCACCGTGGCCAGGAAGTCGGTTTTGGCCTTATCGAGCTGCTGCAGCTGCTTCACCACCTGCTGCTGGCTGCTGATCAGGTGGCTCTGTATGAGTCCGTGCGCCGCATTGCCGGCCACGTGCTGCATGAGCCCGAGCTCGGTGCCGGACCATGTCCGCGGTCCGTCAAGCATCGCGATCCAGATGATGCCCAGCGATGAGCTTCCCTCGCCCATGGGCACTGCCAGCGAGGAGACCGCGTTGGCGATTTTCGGTGCAGGGGCATCTCCCGCCGCCGGCTCTTCCGTCCCTGCGGTGGACATTGTCTCGGCGCCGGCCCACAGCCGGTCCGCGGTCTGCCGCGAGTACTGTTCATCCGGAAGCGCCTGTTCGGGGAGGGGTTCCAGCCCCGGCCTGCTCCATGCGGCGTTGATGCGGGGAACCCGGCTGTCCTCGAAGGTGGCCAGCCAGACATGGTCGGCCTTGAACGTCCGGCCGAAGCCAGCCACCACGTGGCGGGCTATTTCCTCCGGATCGTTTGTTGCCCGAACAGCGGCGGATACCTCCCGGAGCTGTTCGCGGAGGGCTTCGGTTTCCTGCCGCACGGCCTTGCGGCGGGCCACCTGGTCGATCAGTGCGGTGGCGCGGTGGACCAGTTCCTTGGTTGGCGGCGGCTTGGCGATGCAGTCATGGATGCCGGAGGGATTCATGGCTGCGAGTTCTGCCGGGTTGTCCAGGTCCACCACCACCAGCACCGGCGCGGCCGTTTCCACGGCGGAGAGCGAAGCATCGACAACCACAACCGAGGGCTGGCAGGAATCCACTGAAGCAGCGAGTTCGTCAGCGTCCCCGGCACACAGGACGCTGTAGCCGGCGTCCCGCAACGTCCTGGCGTAAAATTCCAGCCGCCCGCCATCGGGATCTGCCACGACGGCGGTGCGCGGCGCGCGCAGGTCACTCGGCGATTCAGTCGCCACAGTGCCCCCTTCCCTCCCAGTTGACTACATTGTATGGCGACGCCGGGCGGGCGGCTCGGTGAAACCGGCACGTTAAGGGGACGGTAGGCTTTCCTGCCCCTGCGGGGGCGCGGGAAGTGCCGGGATTGCAGGCGTTCAGCCTGCAACAATCCGGCAGGTCACGTCCGGGAGTGGCGGGGCACCTATATTTGTTCCGTGTCCTCCCCAGCGAAGTCCCCCGCCGCAAAGTCTGTGCGTTCCGCCCTGCAGAAGTACCTGATGCTCCCCAAGCTCATCAGGCTGTCCCGCTCTGCCCCCAAGGATCGGCCGGTGGCATGGGACACCTACTGGGCGGGCATCCGGGGGAGGGGAGCCGGCAGCGAAATTCTCTGGGATCCGGGTACGGACGATGAATTCCTCGGCTACAGGGCTGTCCTGCTCCGATACCTGGACCGGGAACTTCCCGTCATCGACGTGGGCTGCGGGCACGGACGTTTCACCAGGGCATTGGCTGGTGTTTTCACCGAGGCTGTCGGCGTGGACGTGTCCGGACACGCCGTCGCCCATGCCGATGCGCAGACCCAGGCCGACGGCCGTGCAGCCAGGGTCCGCTACCAGGCCCTGGACATGACCGGGGCCGGAGCGGCCGGCGCCCTCGCTGTCCAGGGCGACGCGAACGTCTTCCTCCGGGGCGTCCTCCACGTCCTGGACACGGCGGACCAGGCGGCGATGATCCGCAATCTGCGGCAATTGGCCGGCAACCGCGGCACCGTATTCCTGGCGGAAACCAATTTCCAGGGCAACCCGGTGGAATATGTCTCCCACCTCGGCGCCACAACCCGCAACATCCCGGCTCCGCTGGAACGGGCCATCCGCGGGCTGCCCATGCCAGGCCACTTCGGCCCGGACGAGCGCGCGCGGGCCTTTCCGCCGGAAGCCTGGGAACTCCTGGCTGACGGTGAAGTGGCCATCGAAACGAACCCGGTGACTGGAGTGGACGGGCAAAGCCGGGTTCCGGGCTATTTCGCGGTGCTGCGCCCGCGGGGCTAACCGGGGTCCTCTTCCCGGAGCCGTTGGTGATCCTGGTTGGTGATCCCCACAGTTGTTCCACAACAGAGATCCAAAGCCCTTGACACAAGGGAGGATCGGGAGGCTACATGGTAAGTAGTCTTACTAGTTATAGCTTCCGGGGGAAAGGCTGGCTACCGTGGCACAGGGCAAGGGCAACATGATCAGCGTCCCAGGATTGCGCCGGAACGGGGATGGCCCGGATGCCGGCCACAGCGATGGCAGGGCCCGCAGCGGTCCGCTCTTTCGCCCGAAAAACGCCGGCCGCGACCACGCCTAAGCCACCACCCTCCCGCCGCGCACTGCCCGGCACCGGCTGTCCAAATCGGCGTCGCTTCGCCAACGGCGGCCCCAGAACCTACAGGAACCACGATGCGCAAATTCATTCCCTCCGGCGGCCTTCGGGGGATGCTGCTGCCGCCAACCTACGGCCAGCACGTCACCCACCGCACGGAGTTCACCATCCTTTCGGTCGAGATCTGGGCCACCGGGCTGGTGGTCAACATCCAGTTGGCCTCCGCCGACGGCCCCGAGCCGCGCCTTATCCTGCAGGACCACTTCGGCACCGAGTACTCCTTCCGGGACTCGGCCACGCTGGAGTCCCGGAACCTGCAGACATTCACCCCTTCCGTGCCCCCGGGTACCAGGAGCCTGACCATCCGGTCGGCCGATGATCCGGAGGGCCGCCCGGTGGTGACGTTCGCTGTCCCGCTGATGGCCGTGCCGGAAGAGCCGGACTCTCCGCAGAACGGCGAGTACCCGCCGTCGCCGGAGCTCCGCCGCCCGGCCTGACCTGCTGAGGGCCTCGCCCACCGAATGGCCCGCCACTGAATGCTCCACGCGTTGAATGTGTGACCGACTGAAAGGCTCCCGCCATGCATGACACCGCAGGATTCACTCCAAGCACCGCCATCGTGACGGGATCGGACTCCGGCATAGGGAAGGCTGCCGCCGTCGCCCTTGCCCGGGCAGGGATGGACATCGGCGTCACCTGGCACTCGGATAAGGCCGGGGCCGAGGACACGGCGGACGAGATCCGCCGCCTGGGCCGCAAAGCCGTGGTGCGGCAGCTGGATACCACTGACCTGCGTGCCGCCGCGGCCGTCGTCGGCGAACTGGCGGACGGGCTGGGCGGAGTGGACGTCTTCGTCAACAACGCGGGAACCGGCGACGGGACCAAGTTCCTGGACCTCGACGTCGACACCTGGATGCGCACCCTTGACACCAACCTCAACGGCGCGTTTGTGTGCCTCCAGGCGGCTGCCCGCCGGATGGTGAAGGCAGGCAGGGGCGGGCGCCTCATTGCCGTCACCAGCGTCCATGAATTCCAGCCGAGGGTGGGGGCATCCGCCTACGACGCGTCCAAGCACGGCCTCGGCGGACTCATGAAGACGCTCGCCCTTGAGCTTGCCGAGCACGGCATCACCGCCAACAGCGTGGCGCCGGGGGAGATCGCAACGCCGATGACCGGACAGGAGGATGACGACCCCACTGCGAAGGACCGGCCGGGCGTCCCCCTGGGCAGGCCCGGTGATGCGCGGGAAGTCGCTGCCGTTATCGCTTTCCTCGCCTCACCCGCTTCCAGCTACGTCAACGGCGCCTCCTGGGCAGTGGATGGAGGGATGCTGCAGATGGGGCCGCAGGCCGGATCCCACATCACCAGCCCGGAGTGGCGCGAAGGGTAGGCCGGGCGGCGGTGGTGTGAAGCAGCAGGGGGTGTCCGAATAACGGATTTGGCAAGCGCTTTCCCAAGCACTGCTGGCATGATGGAGCGCATGCGCATTCTTATTGCTCCGGACAAGTTCAAGGGTTCCCTGACGGCGGCTGAAGCCGCTGCTGCCATCGCGGAAGGCGCGCTGCGCGTGTACCCGGAGGCAGTTGCCACCCAGTTCCCCATCGCCGACGGCGGGGAAGGAACCTTGGAGGCAGCCGTGGCCGCCGGCTTCGAGGAGCGGCTCAACGCCGTCGTGGGACCCATCCTGGCGCCCCTGGGTGCCGCGTGGGCCATCCACACGTCCGACGACGGCAAGGTCACCGCCGTCATCGAAACGGCCCAGGCCTCCGGCCTTGCAGACATGGAACCCACCCCGGCCAACGCGCTCCGGGCCCACAGCTACGGCTGCGGCCAGCTCATCGCGGCGGCCCTGGACGCCGGCGCCACCGAGATCGTGCTGGGGCTGGGCGGATCGGCAATGACCGACGGCGGCAGCGGCGCCCTGCGCGCCCTGGGCCTCAAGCCGCTCGACTCGGCCGGGAACGTGGTGCCCCTCGGTGGCGGGTCGCTTGCCGACGTCGCGGCACTGGACACCAGCGGGCTGGACCCCCGGCTCGCCGCCACCACCTTCAGGATCGCCGTGGACGTCAGGAATCCGCTCTATGGAACGTCGGGCGCCGCGCACGTCTTCGCGCCGCAGAAAGGCGCGGACGCGGACACCGTGGAACTGCTCGACGCCGGCCTCCGCAACTGGGCATCCATCCTCCGGGAGGCCACCGGCCGGGACGTGAACATCCCCGGCGCCGGCGCTGCCGGCGGCTTTCCGGCGTCGTTCCTTGCCTTCACCGGGGCCACGCTGGAAGGCGGCTTCGCGCTGGTGGCAGGGCTCACCGGCCTGGCCGGGCAACTGGGTGAAGCGGACCTGGTGATTACCGGAGAAGGGTCCATGGACTCGCAGTCCCTGACCGGAAAAGCTCCCATCGCGCTCGCGGACGCGGCACGGGAGCGCGGAATTCCCGTGATCGTCGTGGCCGGCCGCATCCTGGTGACGCCCGAGGAGCTCGCTGAACACGGCGTGGTGGCTGCCGCGCAACTGCTGGACGTGGCTCCCAGCTCGCAGGACGCCGTCGCACACGCCGCCAAGTACCTGGCGTGGGCAACAAGCCAGGTCCTTGAAGGCGCATAGCGGCGCGGAGGGAACTAGACGATTGTGGTGTTGCGGCGACGCCGCCAGATCAACACCACAATCAGGGTTACCAGTGCGATCCCGCCGATGACCCACGGCGCGAAATTGACCCTGGTGGACTCGCTCTGGGTCGACTCGCCGGTCCCCGGGTTCGCAGGGCCGGTGGAGGCCGTAGCCCCGGGAGAGGGCGTGGGCGATGTGCCCGTCACCGCCCACAACGCTGCCGCGCCTGCGTGCGCTGCCGCGCTGGCTTCCGCTGCTGCAGGCGCCGGACCTGCGGAGGTCGAGGCCTGGGCCGCTCCCAGCGGGAGTGCCGGCGTCGCGATGATCAAAAGTGCCAGGAGCGCAGATCTCAGGATCGTTCGCATGCTCTTTTCCTTTCGGGAAGAATCGGCTCAGGTGCCCCCACCAAGACGGCGACGGCCAGGAATTCGCTTTGCCAGTTGTGGAAGGAATCGAACCAGAACCGGCTGGTGCTCATGTACTGGAGGGCGGTGCTGGCCATGGCTATTCCCCATCAGGGCCGGGCGATCCCTGCCCTGCAGCGGCGCGCCTGTTCAGGTGGATAGGGACGTAGACCAGCAGGACCACCATCACGGCCATGAGCGCTCCGCCGGCCGTGAGGCCTGCCGTACGTCCCGCGGTCACGTCGAAGACCAGCGCCGCGGTACCTGCGCTCAACAGCGCGATTCCGGCGAGGGTGATTTTTGCGATGGTGTCCCCGCTGGATACCAGGGTTTCCTTGAGCCGCTTCCGGAAGAGCCTCCGGTGCACGCTGACCGGCAGGAGGATGAGGGCGGTGGTGAGCGCCGCAATCACCACGTTGGTGAGGTAGAGGCCAACCTGGAAATCGTCAAGGGTCTCAAAGCGTTCCTGGAAGGGAAGCGTCAGCAGGAAGCCGGCCAGGATCTGGACGCCCATCTGCAGCACCCGCATCTCCTGCAGCAGTTCGGCCCAGTTGCGGTCCAGCTGCTCCTCACGGGTCTCGTTCCTGCCCGACCTGCCCGTGTAATCCTCCACCTCGGACATTGCCTCTCCTCCCTCCGCCTGCCTGCTCTCCTTCTGCTCTTCCGGCACCCGGAAAGACGGCAGGCGTTGCACCGCGACCTACATTTGATAAGTTTACTGATTATTCGCTCCGATCGGTGGACTTTGTTCCTCCGGCCGGGATAGCTTCGAAGAGCCGGCGTATGGCGGAGCTCTTCGAAAACCGACACAGTGAGCAGGCGGACTATGAGCGACACAGACAAGCAGAGGGACCAGCCAAAGGATCCCCGGGGCGGCTACCACTCCGGCCCGTTCCCGGAGCAGGAACAGAAGCAGCCCGGGCTCACGGCGCCAATGGAACCGAAGCCTGACCACGGGGAACTGAGCTACGAGGGGCACGGCAAGCTCCAGGGCAAGGCCGCCCTCATCACGGGCGGCGATTCCGGAATTGGCAAGGCCGCCGCTATCGCCTTTGCGCGTGAGGGCGCAGACGTGGCCATTTCCTACCTGCCGGAAGAGGAGGCGGACGCGCAGGACACCGCGGACTGGATCCGCAAAGCCGGCCAGCGCGTCCTGCTGTTTGCGGGAGACGGCAGGGAAGAGGACTTCAGCACCCGCATCGTTGAGGAAACCGCGTCCGGTTTCGGCCGGCTCGATGTGGTGGTCCTGAACGCCGCGTACCAGAAGAACCGCGAAAGCCTGGAGTCGCTGCCCACCGAGGAATTCGACCGGGTTTTCAAGACCAACCTTTACTCGCTGCTGTGGACGGCGCGGGCCGCGGTGCCCCATTTGAAGCCGGGCGCGTCCATCATCACCACAGCCTCGATCCAGGCCTTCAACCCGTCCCCGGCGCTGATCGACTACGCCATGACCAAAGCCGCCCAGGTGGCGTTCACCAAAGCATTGGCACAGGAACTCGGGCCGAACGGCATCAGGGTCAACGCCGTGGCCCCCGGGCCCATCTGGACCCCGCTGATCCCGGCGACGGAATGGCCGGACAAACTCCCCACGTTCGGCCAGGACACACCATTGGAACGGGCGGGCCAGCCGGCCGAGCTCGCGGCCGCCTATGTGCTGCTGGCCTCCGAGGACGGCTCCTACATTTCCGGGGCGGTGCTGCCGGTTACCGGCGGCAAGGGCCTCTAGCGCTTTACCCACGCCAGCAGAGCAGCTTCATCCGAACCGACAACAGGAGGAAACCATGACGCAGGACAACCAGCACGCCCAGCCCGAATCGGACCCGGGCGGCTACGGCACTCCCACCGCTGAGCAGGAAATGGGCGGATCCCAGGCCTCAGCGAATGGGTCCGGGTCCGGCACGGGCAGCGCTGACACCAACGAGCCGCAGTCCGATCCGCAGGCGGATCCGGTGCCCCGCGACGTTGACCTACCCTCCAGCGCCGCCGAGATTGATGAGTCCAACGACGACTCGCAGGGGTCGGCGCCGGTCTCGTCCGAGGCCGGACAGGAAGCCGCCGGACTTCCGGACGGCAGCGGCAACGACCTGCCCGAGGAGAAGTCACCGAACGACGACGGCGGCGAGAGCTTCGACGCCGGATAACGGGCCGGGTGCCGCTCCCTGGGGGTGCCCGTATTCCTTTGGAGGCCTCCGCTCCGTGGTTCCCTGCGAACCCGGGGCGGAGGCCTTCGGCATGTCCGGAGGCGGCGTACTTGGTCGCGTCCGCCGCGTGAGTCCGTCAGGCTGAAGCGCACTGCCCCTCCCTTGAAACGCGCGGGGGACGTATTCTTAGAAAGAGGTTTTGCAGTAGGCCGGAGCGCTTCAACCAAGGCGTAAATCATGGCGGCTGAACCCGCAGCGCAGCTCGGCTGGGGACCCCTTCCAGTACCCCCGGAACAGGTCTTCGACAGCAAGGACGTCGAAACGTACCTCTGGGAAGTCACCCGTGACTTCATGGCGGACATCAAGGGCGAGCCGCGCGGCATCAGCTGGGCGGCCACGCTCTTCCGCCTGGGGCAGGCACGCACCGTCGCCGCCAGCACCGAGGAAGCACTCAAAGCAAACCAGGAACAGTGCTCCTTCGCTGACGGGCCGGCCATGGAAGCCCTCCGAACCGGCGAATTCGTGCTGCTGTCCGACGTCAGCCGGGACCGGCGCTGGCCCGGGTACGCCAGCGCAGCCGCCGGCCACGGCGTCCAGTCGCTCCTGTCCATGCCCATCGCCTCCGAGGGCGGGACGAGCGCCGCCATCAACCTCTATGCCGCGCTCCCGCACGCCTTCAGCAGCGACGACCTTCTCCGAAGCCGCAGCTACGCGCAGCAGGTGGCTCGGGCCCTGCGTGTTGTGGTGCGGACGGCCGAGCGCGCCGAAGCCAAGGCGGGGATCGCCGTCGTCCAAAGCTCCCTTGTCCTGGTGGACCTGGCGGTGCGCAGCCTCATGGACGAGTACGGCCTCAACCGCGAGGGGGCACTTCGGTTCCTGCAGACACAGGCGCTGCACCACGAACTCGACCTGCGCGATGCCGCGCTGAACGTGGTTGCGCCGGGGCCCGGGAGGGAGAACCCCAGGGCCGGGGAGCCGGGCAGGGAGCCTGCCGGGCTGAGGCAGGGAACGCCCGACGGCGTCGCGGACTTCCGCCTGCTGCCCCCAGCCGAGCTGGAGCAGGAGGAACAGCCCCGCCGGCGTAAAGCCGGCCGGGGCAAGGACCCCTCACACACCGCGGAAGGGAGGACGGCATGACAACGCCGAAGCAGGAGCAGTCGCCCGGCCGGCCAGTTGGCCTGGATGTGGTACGTCCGGTGGAACAGGCTCCTGGAGCAGGGCAGCACCCCTGGCACCGCTTTGTGGCACTCGGCGACTCCTTCACGGAGGGTATGGGGGATCCCGAGCCCAAGAACCAGGGCGGGCTGCGGGGCTGGGCTGACCGGGTGGCCGAAGAGCTCAGCGCGGGACAGCCTGATTTTGCCTATGCCAACCTCGCGATCCGGGGCTTGCGGCTGCAGCAGATCCTGGATCAGCAGGTCGGCCCGGCGCTGGCCGCACAGCCTGACCTGGTGACGCTGTCCGCCGGCGGCAACGACATCGTGTTCCGCCGCGGCGATCCGGACAAGCTGGCCGAGAAGATCGACGCCGGCGTGGAGCAGCTCACCCGCTCCGGGGCCACTGTGGTCCTCTTCGCCGGCCCCGACTGGGGCGCCACCCCGGTCTTCGGCCAGATACGCGGCAAGGTGGCCATCCTGAACGAAAACCTCCACGTGGTTGCCGCCCGGCATAACGCTGTGATGGTGGACTTGTGGTGCCTGCGCGACCTCACCAGGCCTGGCATGTGGGACCCTGACCGGCTGCATTTCTCGCCCCTGGGTCACCACACCATAGCCTTGGGGGTGCTGCAGGCCCTGGCCGTTCCCCACAACCTTGAACCGTTGCAGCCCAAGGCGCTTCCGGCGCGCAACTGGAAGAAAGCCCGGGCCAACGACCTCGCCTGGGCCCGGGAGTACCTCGTACCCTGGGCGATCCGCCAGGTCAGGCACCCCGCGGAGGCTCCGCTGGTTCCCAAACGACCCCGCCCCGGGCCCGTCTTCGGGCACCTGCCAATCGTCCATCCGCAGGGACTGCCCGCCGAGCCCTTGTCCCTGGCCGAGCCCTTGTCCCTGAAGGAGGCCTAGCGCTTTTTCGGGGCGCGCCTGGCGGCAGCGTTCCCCGACGCCTTGGCCTGGGGAGGCAGCCCCGCCTGCTCGGTTTCGGGCTCGGCTACAGTGCCCCGCGCCTTCGCGATGGCCTTCATGCCGTGGTAGATCACCAGGGCCGCGGCTGATCCCAGTGCGATGCCGGTGAACTTCAGGTCACCGATGGTCCAGGTGTAGTCCGCGATGCCGATGATCAGGGCCACCGCGGCGGTAGTCAGGTTCACCGGGTTCGAGAAGTTCACCTTGTTCTGCACCCAGATCTTCACGCCGAGGATACCGATCATGCCGTACAGCATGGTGGCCGCGCCGCCCAGCACCCCGGCCGGGACGGTGGCTATGAGCTCGCCGAACTTGGGGGAGAAGCTCAAGACGATGGCGAAGACGCCGGCCACCCAGTAGGCCGCCGTCGAATAGACCTTGGTGGCGGCCATGACGCCGATGTTTTCGGCGTAGGTGGTGGTGCCGGACCCGCCGCCGAAGCCGGCCAGGACGGTGGCGGCGCCGTCAGCCATCAGCGCCCGGCCTGAGACGCCGTCGAGGTTCTGGCCTATCATGGCGGCTACGGACTTCACGTGGCCGATGTTCTCCGCCACCAGGACCAGCACCACGGGCACGAACAGGCCCAGGACGCCCACATGGAACTCAGGGGTCTGGAACTGTGGCAGGCCCACCCAGGCTGCGGCCTCCATCTTTTCGTAGCTCACCTCGCCGCGCAGCATCGCCACAAGGTAGCCCACCACCACGCCCACCAGGATGCTGAGGCGGCCCAGGATCCCCCGGAACAGCACACTGACCAGGATGATGGTGGCCAGCGTGACCACGGCGGTGACGGGGGCGTCGTCGAAATTGTTCTTTGCTGCGGGGGCAAGGTTGAGCCCGATCAGCGCTACGATGGCGCCGGTGACGATCGGCGGCATCAGCCGGTTGATCCAGCCCGCGCCGAACTTCTGGACGATGGCGCCCACCAGGGCCAGGGCCGCGCCGGCCAGGACCACGCCGCCCAGTGCTCCCGGCACGCCGAACTGCTGCTGGGACGCCATGATGGGTGCGATGAACGCGAAGCTTGAGCCAAGGTAGCTGGGAACCCGGCCTTTGGTGATCACCAGGAACAGCAGCGTTCCGATGCCGGAGAAGAACAGCGTGGTGGCAGGCGGCATGCCGGTGATGATGGGTACCAGGAACGTGGCGCCGAACATGGCCACCACGTGCTGCATGCCCACGCCGATGGTCAGCGGCCAGGCCAGACGCTCATCGGGGGCTACCACGTGCCCCGGCTTGATGGACTTGCCTGTGCCGTGCAGCTTCCATTTGATTCCGAGCATGCTCATGGGCGGAGGCCTTTCGGGGGCTTTCGGGGGTGCCGCGGAGGGCGGAGATTAACTGGGACAAGGATACCGCCCGCGCCCTGCCCGCCGACTGCTGTGTCCGATGTCACGGGCGGTCACGGGAAGAGGACATGGCTGGTTGAAGTTGCAACCATTGAAAGCATCGAGGCCGGCCCCAAGCAAACGGGGAGGCACAGCGAAAGGTACGCCAATGACCATTGCCCACGAAGAAGCGGTTATCGATTCGGCCGCCGTCGACGCTATTTTCGCGCAGGCCCGCACCGCCAACTCGTTTACCGGAGAGGTGACCGACGAGCAGGCGCAGGCCATCTACGAGCTCACCAAGTTCGGCCCCACGGCTTTCAACTCCCAGCCGCTGCGCGTCACCTATGTCCGCTCGGACGAAGCCCGCGCCAAGCTGGTTGACGCCCTCATGGCAGGCAACCGCGCCAAGACCGCGTCCGCCCCGCTGGTGGCCATCCTCAGCTACGACACCAACTGGGCGGGCCAGTGGGACACCTTCCTCCCCGGCTACAACGCCCCCAAGGCCATGTACGACGCCAACCCGGAACTCGCCGCCGCCACGGGCAACAATAACGCGCACCTGCAGGCCGGCTACTTCATCCTGGCCGTCCGCTCGCTCGGGTTCTCCGCGGGCCCCATGACCGGCGCCGACTTCGGTGCCATCGATGAGGCGTTCTTCCCCGCGGGCGGCCAGAAGAGCTTCCTGGTGGTCAACATCGGCCAGCCCGCAGAAGGTGCCTGGGGCGAAGCCAAGCCCAAGTTCTCCTACGAGGACGTCGTCCGCACCGTCTAGGACGCTCTCCCACTTAATGCACCCTTTTGGCCATCGCTCTCTCCTGCGTGAGAGAGCGATGGCGGTTAAGGCGCATTAAGTGAGAGAGCGTCGGGCCGCGCGGGCGGGCATAGGGGAGTGGCACACTGGGCGGATGCGGAACTTCGTCCTCGTCGCGTTCGTGGAGCCGGCCGCTGAAGGCCAGGTCTTTCCGCGGACGCAGTGGCCCCTGCACATCACGCTGGTGAGGTTCGACGTCGACGACGCCGCTGCCGAACAGGTTGCGGCGCTCGCCGGGCCGCCTGCGGAGAAGGCACTGGGCGCCGCACTGACGGTGGGGGAGGACGCGGGTTTCGGCCGGAACGGCTCCGTGCCCGTCAGCCTTGTCCAGCCGCAGCCGGACCTGCAGGCCCTGCACGAGCAGTTGGCCACGGCAGTCGAAAGCGCCGGCGGCAGGATCCTCACGCCGGCCCACACCAGGTCCGGCTACCGGCCGCACATCTCCCACCTGCACGGCCGCCGCCTGAGCCCGGGCGGCACCTTGGTGCTTGACCGGGTGGCGCTGGTGGACATGGCGCCGGACGGTGACCGCACCGTCCGGCGCATCCTGCAGCTCTGGAGCCTGCCGGAAACCGGGGCAGCTAGGCGATAACGCTGTCCACCAGGGCCTTGGCTTCAGCCTGGACCTGCTTGAGGTGCTCCTCGCCCTTGAAGGACTCGGCGTAGATCTTGTAGACGTCCTCGGTACCGGACGGGCGGGCGGCGAACCAGGCGTTCTCCGTGACAACCTTGAGCCCGCCGATGGACGCGCCGTTGCCGGGTGCCTCGGTCAGCTTGGCCAGGATGGGTTCCCCGGCCAGGCTCGTTGCGGTGACATCCGACGGCGACAGCTTGCCGAGTGCCGACTTCTGCTCCCGCGTGGCTGCTGCGTCAATGCGCGCGTAGACGGGGGCGCCGAACTGGTCCGTCAGGCCCTTGTAGAGCTGGGACGGTGACTTGCCGGTGACGGCAGTGATTTCCGAGGCGAGCAGGGCCAGCAGGATGCCGTCCTTGTCCGTGGTCCATACGCTGCCGTCCAGCTTGTTGAAGGAAGCGCCGGCCGATTCCTCGCCGCCGAAGGCGCCCTCACCGGAGAGCAGGCCCGGCACGAACCACTTGAAGCCGACCGGAACCTCCACGAGCTTGCGGCCCAGGCTCTGGGCCACGCGGTCGATGATGGAGGACGACACCAGGGTCTTGCCCACCACGGAGGCCGGGTTCCAGCCGTTGCGGTTGCGGTAGAGGTAGTCGATGGCGACGGCGAGGTAGTGGTTGGGGTTCATCAAACCGCCGTCTGGGGTAACGATGCCGTGCCGGTCGGCGTCGGCATCGTTACCGGTGGCGACGTCGTAGGCTGCGGTCCCGTCCGCACCGGCAGCCATCCGCTGGATCAGCGAGGCCATGGCGGCCGGGGAGGAGCAGTCCATCCGGATCTTCTCGTCCCAGTCCAAGGTCATGAAGGCCCACTGCGGATCCACGGTGGGGTTCACCACGGTGAGGTCCAGGTGGTGGCGCTCGCCGATCTCGCCCCAGTAGTCCACGGATGCACCGCCCATGGGGTCGGCGCCGATGCGCACGCCGGCGTTGCGGATGGCATCCAGGTTCAGGACGGAGGGAAGGTCGTCCACATAGCTGCTGAGGAAGTCGAACTTGCCGGTGGTGTCCGCAGCCTGGGCGTCGGCCAGCGGAATCCGCTTCACCCCGCGCAGGCCGTTCTCCAGAAGCTCGTTGGCGCGGTTGGCGATCCAGCCGGTGGCATCGGAATCGGCAGGCCCGCCGTGCGGCGGGTTGTACTTGAAGCCGCCGTCTGCCGGCGGGTTGTGGCTCGGCGTGACCACGATGCCGTCTGCCTGCGGGGCGCCGGCGCCGGCCTTCCGGTTGTAGGTGAGGATTGCGTGGCTGAGCGCCGGGGTGGGGGTGTAGCCGTGGCGGGCGTCAACGAGGACCTGGACGCCGTTGGCTGCCAGGACCTCAAGCGCGGAGTTCTGCGCGGGCTCACTGAGGGCATGCGTGTCCTTGGCCAGGAACAGCGGCCCGGTGATGCCCTGCCCCGCCCGGTACTCCACGATTGCCTGGGTGATGGCAACGATGTGTTGCTCGTTGAACGACGCTTTCAGGCTGGAGCCGCGGTGTCCGGACGTGCCGAACGCCACGCGCTGGCCGGGATCACCCAGATCGGGCGTGATGTCGTAATACGCGTCAAGGAGCGCAGTGATGTCAACAAGGTCCTGGGGTTGGGCAACTGTGCCCGCGCGGCTAGCCATGCCACCAGCATGCCAGACAGGGACCTGAGTCAAAACGATCCGTCCGGAATCCGGCCACTGTGTCCGGCCTGTGACGGAAGATCGTCATCAAACGAGTAGTCACCCTGAGTACAGGCCCCACCAAAGTACTTATATACCGGCCGCCCCACGCCCTGTTACTTTCAAAAAAGTCGGGGAATTCATCCGAAAGCAAGGCACGACGGCGGCCCCCCGGCGTCGTCCTTCCGGCAGGGAAGCAGGGGCGGCCATGGGGGCAGGAGACGGGAAAGCCGAGCAGTCCAGGCTGGCCGCTGAAAGGGTGGCCAGGCTCAAGCGCCGGCTCGACGAGGCCGAAGGCGCTACAAAGCCCTGGGACGCGGATGCCTTGAGCGAGAAATTGGTGGCGGACAAGCTGGGCGAGCTGATCCCGCGCGGCTGGTACGTGCTCCATGACGTGCACTGGCCCGGCCGGCCGAAAGCCAACCTGGACCACGTCCTTGTGGGGCCCGGCGGAGTGGTGGTGGTCGACTGCAAGAACTGGACCGGCGAAGTCCGGGTGTTGTCCGGGGTGCTCTGGCAGGGGCGTTACGCCAGGACGCAGGCTGTGGAAGGCGCCCTTGCCCAATGTGCCGCGGTGTCGTCCGTGGTGTCCCCGCCATACCGGCGGCTGGTGCGTCCCATGATCTGTATGGCCGCCCAGCCGGACCTGTTTGGGGTGACTGCCTCGGACGTGGCCGTGGCCGGTACACAGCGTGTGGTGGGTGCTATCGAGGCGCTGCCCCAGGTGCTGGACCAGAGGACCGTGGCGGGACTTTACGCGCAGCTCGGCCAGGACCTCACCCATGAACAGGAACCGGGCATCATGGCCTTCCGGCACGTCCGCCCGGGCACGGTGGTTCCGCCCGCGGCGCCACCCGCGAATGCCGGAGCTCCAGCCGCCAGATCGGGTTCGTCAGTGCGTCCGGTGGTGCGGGGAAACTCTTCGGCTGCCGGGGCCGGGGATGGCTACCGTTCGGCGGGTCACCGTGCCGCTCCAAAGGCCCGGCTGCACGGTACTGGCGGCGCCGGACGGTTGGCCCTGCTTGCGGCGTTCGTCATCTTTGCGGTGTACATATTGCCCTATTGGGGGCAATAGATCCGTCCCCGGGCCGGGGGTAGGCTGGAACCAAGAATGCCTAGGGGGAACCATGTCTGACCAGCCCAGCCAGCGGCCTGAATCCGGCCAACCCGACTCCAGCGCGCCGTCCGGTCTTGAACCGCCCCGGTTCGCGCCGCCCTACGGCAGCCAGTCGCCGACCGCGGCGCCCTACGGGCAGGGCAGCTATGGGCAGGACAGCCGAGGGGGCGGCTACGGGCAGGGCGCGTACGGCGAACCGGGCCAGTATGGCGGGGCCTATGGCCAGCCGCCGAGCCCGTATAACCAACAACCCTCCCCCTATGGCCAGCCTGCCGGCCCGTACGCCCAACAGGGGTACTACGGCATGCAGGCGGAGCCGAAGACGCTGAGCATTGCCAGCATGGTGTGCGGCATCGCCTCGGTGATCATGGGCTGGCTCCTGCTCCCGCAGATTGCAGCAATCATCACCGGCCATATGGCGCTCAAACGAGAACCGGCGGGCAGGGGCATGTCCATTGCCGGGCTGGTTCTGGGCTACCTGTGCCTCCTGGGCTACGGCGCGTTCTGGCTGCTGGCCATCATCGGCCTGGCGATTGCCAGTTCCACGAGCGGTCCGACGTACACGTTCTAAGCGGCCTGACGCTCATCCACCTGAACGCTGGGACGGCGGCCCGCGCCTGCGGACGTGCCGCCGTCGTGCATTCCACCCAGGCTCCTCACCCCATCAGATGGGTGCCTGCGTTGGCGGGATGTTGTGGTTGAGGCGGAAGACGTTGTGGGGATCGTAGCGGTCCTTGAGGGCCGCCAGGCGCTGGAACTTCTCCGGCCCGTACGCTGCGCGGGCAGCGTCCTGGGCCCTCGGCCCCACCTCAGCGCCGAGGAAGTTGACGTACTCCCCGTGCTCCGCGAACGGCCGCATGAGCCCGTAGGCTTTCCGGGCGAACGCGGTCAGCCGCTCGTCCTCAGAGGGGTCGCGCCAGAAGCCGTAGACATTGAGCCAGTAGCGGGCAGAACGGTTGGGGAACGCCGTTGCATCATCCGTTACCCGTCCGAAAGCCCCCTCCATGTGGTGGATGTCTATGCCGGTACCCTCCCACGCCAGCTCGGAGGCGAAACTCAGCAGGACATCCACTGACTCCCCATCGAGACGCGAAAAGGAGACGTTCTTCCAGTAGCCGCGCGAACCTTTGGGAAACACGCTGTCCATGGCGCTCTGCCAGTCAAGCCAGGAGGTAGGGCCTACTTCCTCTTCGTCAGGCGGGGCGGCGGCCCGGAGCTGGTCAACCAGGGCGAGCCCTGCTTGCTGGTCCTCCGCCACCCACACGAATCCGATGATCATCCACGGGTCGCCGCCCATCCCGAATTCCGCCGGGAAGACCAGGAACGAGGTGATCGGGTTCATCTCGTCCGGCAGGTCCCGGGTCCAGGCGGCAAAGGCCAGGAGGGCGTTGCGCCAGTGTTCCGGCCGGTAGAACAGGTTGCCTCCCAGCGGCTCCGGCGGCAGGGGGCGGGCACGGAAGGTGAAGGAGGACGCCACCCCGAAGTTTCCGCCGCCGCCGCGCAGCCCCCAGAACAGCTCCGGGTTCTCCTGCCCGCTGGCGCGCAGGTGTTCGCCGGTGGCGGTGACTACGTCCACGGCTTCGAGGTTGTCCAGGGTCAGGCCGTTGGAGCGTGTCAGCCAACCCACGCCTCCGCCGAGGGTAAGCCCCGCCACGCCTGTTCCGCTGATCACTCCCAGCGGGACGGCAAGGTTGTGGGCAGCAGTTGCGTGGTCGACGTCGGCAAGGGTGGCTCCGGGTTCCACGGTCACCAGCCTGCTCCCGGCGTCCACCTGGACGTGCTTCAGCGGCCCCAGGTCCAGTACCAGCCCGCCTTCAACACTGCCGTGTCCGGCGATGTTGTGCCCGCCGCCACGGACGGCCAGCGCCAGGCCGCTGCTACGGACCGCGTCCAGCACGGCGTCGATGTCGGCGATCGCCCCGGCACGGACGACGGCGCGTGGCCGGAGATCGACCATGCCGTTCCATACTGGCCGGGCTTCTTCGTACAACGGATCATCCGGCTCGATCAGGATTCCCGACAGCCTGGCGCGCAGCCCGTGCAGCGCCTGCTGTATTTCCAGTTCCCGGTTGGTGTGGTGGGCTGTGGACATCATCAGTGCTTCCGCTATGGGCCTAAACCCTTTGGAATATGAGGGGGAAGTAAAAGGCGCCGGAGGAGCCTCGACAGAAGAAATACCTGCGAACACCAGTGGGCAGGCTCATGCGATGTCCAGAGTTTAAGATTCGCGAAAGGCCCGGTCAACAGCTTTTTGGCGGCCTGGCTTTTCGGCGGCTTGACCTATTGGACGCGCGGCCGCCTGCTGGCTGAGTGCAGCTAGCGGAGCAGCTCCACGTCCGAGACCAGCTCGATGTGGGCCAGCATGGCCTCCGCTGCCCCCTCGGCGTCCTGGCTCCGGATGGCTTCGGCGATCTTGCGGTGCGAGGCGAGTGACTGCTCGGGCCGGCCGGGCTGGCCCAGGGATTCCATCCGCGTCTCCAGGATCATCTCCGCGATGAAAGCCATCAGCTGCGCCAGCACGGAGGAGTGCGCTGCGGCCGTGATGGCCTCGTGGAAGAGCTCATCACCGTGGACGCCGCGGTCCCCGTCCTTGATCTCCCGCGCCATGACGTCGAGGGCGTTGTCGATGGCAGCCAGGTCCTCATCGGTGCGCCGTGCCGCGGCAAGCGCGGCAAGCTTCACCTCCAGGGTGCTGCGCGCCTCGACAATTTCAGGCAGCCTGCTGCGGTGCTCGCGCAGGCCCTTGATGACGGAGGCGACGCTGGGCCGCCGCGCCAGGACTGCCCCGGTCCCGTGCTGGACGTCGATGACCCCCAGTACTTCGAGGGCCACCAGGGCCTGGGCGAGGGTTGCGCGGGAAACGCCCAAGCGCTCCGCGAGGTCACGTTCTGCCGGCAGCAGGTCGCCAGGTTTCAGCTGCGCAGATTCGATGTAGGACAGGATCTGCTCCACCAGCTGTTCATACAGCCGGGGGCGGGAAACGCGTTCAAGTCCCAGCCGTGATGCCTTCTCCACAAAGCCCTCGCTACGTCGTCGGTCCCTCCAGAATACAGGCCGCACTATTGACAGAATGACTCGGTGTCTAGGAGGCTAGTCCAGTGAGCCAGTTACTCACGTCACACTTTTCATTCCCCACTGGAGGACCAACGATGTCCGCTCCTGTTTTATCGATCATCATCCTGGCGGCGATGTTCCTGCTCGCCACCGTCCTGCCCCTGAACATGGGCGCGCTCGCCTTCGTTGGCGCCTTCCTCCTGGGCGCCGTGGTGCTGGGCATGTCCACCAATGACATCCTGGCCAACTTCCCCGGCGGGCTGTTCCTGACCATCGTCGGCGTTACGTACCTCTTCGCCATCGCCCAGAACAACGGCACCATCGATCTCCTGGTCCGGGGGGCCGTCAGGATGGTGGGAAGCCGTGTTGCACTGATTCCCTGGGTCATGTTCGCTGTCACTGCCGTCATTACCTCGGTGGGCGCACTGTCTCCCGCCGCCGTCGCCATCATCGCCCCCATCGCCCTCAGCTTCGCGGGCAAGTACAAAATCAACCCACTGCTGATGGGCATGATGGTGATCCACGGTGCGCAGGCCGGCGGGTTCTCTCCCATCGCCGTCTACGGCGTCACGGTAAACGGCATCCTGGCCAAGACCGACCTCGACTTCAGCCCCACCGCGCTGTTCCTGTCCAGCCTCGTGTTCAACCTCATCATCGCCGTGGTCCTCTTTGTTGTCCTTGGCGGGCGGAAGCTGCTGTCCTCCCGCGTAAGCCACTTCGTGGAGCAGGCCGCGGAGGCGCGGATGTCAGTCAGCGTCGGCGCCAAGGCCGGCTCCGATGTTCCCTTCAAGGGGTTCGGCTCCGGCATGTACGGCCCCCGGGATCCGGCAGGCGACGGCGTGGCGGCCACCAAGGAGCGCTCCGACCGCGTCCCGCAGCTGGTCACCATTGCCGGCCTCATCGCCCTGGCTGTCATCGCCCTCGGCTTCAAGGTCGACGTCGGATTTGTCTCCATCACCATCGCGATCGTGCTGGCGCTGGTTTCACCGGCCGCCCAGAAGGGTGCCATCAACAAGATCAGCTGGTCCACCGTGCTGCTCATTTGCGGCATGCTGACATTCGTCGGGGTGCTGGAGGAGGCCGGAACCATCGAGTTCGTCTCCAACGGCGTGGCCGGGCTGGGAATGCCGCTGCTGGCGGCTCTGCTGATCTGCTACATCGGTGCCGTGGTGTCCGCCTTTGCTTCGTCCACAGCCATCCTCGCAGCCCTCATCCCGCTCGCCGTCCCGTTCCTTTCCACCGGCGAAATCGGCGCTGTCGGCGTGATCTGCGCCCTGGCCGTGGCCTCCACCATCGTGGATGTTTCGCCTTTCTCCACCAACGGTGCCCTGGTCCTTGCCAACGCTCCCGAAAGCGTGGACAAGGACCGGTTCTACAAACAGATCCTGGGCTACAGCGGCGTGGTGATTGTGGCCGGGCCTGTGCTGGCCTGGCTCGCACTGGTGGTCCCCGGCTGGCTCTAGCCCGCATCCGCATCCGAACCTTCCCGCTGTCATGAGAAAAGGAACCAGCGCATGAGCAGAACCGATAGTACGCAAGGCCCCCTCTCCGGCCACCTCGTTGTCGACCTGAGCCGGGCCCTTGCCGGACCGCATGCCGCCATGATGCTGGCGGACCTGGGAGCGCGCGTCATCAAGGTGGAGAACCCGGGCGCCGGCGACGACACCCGCGGCTGGGGCCCGCCGTTTGTTGGCCCCGAGGATGACCTCCAGTCCACCTATTTCATGTCCTGCAACCGCAACAAGGAATCCATCAGCCTGGACCTGAAGAGCGGCGACGGCCAGGCCGTGCTGCGGCGGCTGCTGGAGCGCGCGGATGTGGTGATCGAGAATTTCCGCCCCGGCGTCATGGACCGGCTGGGCTTCTCCACGGCCGCCATGCACGGGATCAACCCCCGGCTGGTGGTCCTCTCCATCACCGGCTTCGGCCACGACGGTCCCGAGTCCCAGCGCAGCGGCTACGACCAGATCCTCCAGGGCGAGGCGGGGCTGATGTCCCTCACCGGTTCCGGGCCCACGGATCCCCAGCGCGTTGGCGTCCCCATCGCGGACCTCCTCGCCGGCATGAACGGCGCCTCCGGGGTGCTGGCGGCCCTGGTTGAACGGGGCCGGACGGGCCACGGGCAGGTGGTGCGGACGTCGTTGCTGGCGTCACTGATCGGGGTGCACGCCTTCCAGGGGACCCGCACCACGGTGGCGGGCGAAGTTCCGCAGGCCCAGGGCAACCACCATCCGTCCATTGCCCCCTACGGGCTGTTCGCCTGCCGGAGCGGGAGCGTGCAGATCAGCGTCGGCAGCGAAAGGCTCTGGGCCTCCTTCGCGGCCGCCTTCGGCCTGGACCCGGCGGCGCCGGGCTTTGCCAGCAATGCTGAAAGGGTGCGGAACCGCGCCGGGGTGATTGCCGCCGTCGAGCGCGTCTTTGCTGACTATGAGGCAGCGGAACTGCTGCAGAAACTGAACGACGCCGGGATCCCGGCAGGCAAGGTGCGCTCGCTTGACGAGGTGTACGCGTGGGAGCAGGTGGCGTCCCAGGGCCTCGTGGTGGACGTGGAACACCCGCTGCTCGGCAAGGTCAGCCTCCCCGGCCCGCCACTGAGGTTCTTTGCCCCGGGAGACGCCGCTGAAACCACGCTTACCGAACACGACGCGCCGCCCCTCCTGGACGAGGACGGTCAGGACATCCGCCAGTGGCTGGGCATGGCAGCCACCGTGACGGCCGGGGCGCAATAGCATGCCGACGGCGGAAAAGGTGCGGCACCTGAGCGCGGCTGAACTGCTGGACAACGTGGTGGACGGGGGCTCCTTCGTCTCCTGGGATGTGCCGGCACAGGAACCCGAGGTCTCCGCAGAGTACTGCCGCGACCTGGCAAAGGCCCGGGAGCGCAGCGGGACTGACGAATCCGTGATCACGGGCGCGGGGCTCATCAGGGGCCGCCGGGTGGCGGTGATCGTCAGCGAATTCTCGTTCCTGGCCGGTTCCATCGGCCACGCGGCGGCAGAGCGGATCGTAGCCGCCGTCGAGCGGGCCACCGCAGAGGGGCTGCCGCTGCTCGCCGGCCCGGCCTCGGGCGGCACGCGCATGCAGGAAGGGACACTGGCCTTCCTGTCCATGGTGAAGATCACCGGGGCCGTGCGGGCACACCGCCAGGCCGGGCTTCCGTACCTCGTCTACCTGCGGCACCCCACCACCGGCGGCGTCATGGCCTCCTGGGGGTCCCTGGGCCACATCAACGTGGCCGAGCCCGGGGCATTGCTGGGGTTCCTCGGCCCCCGGGTTTACGAGGCGCTGTACGGGGAGGCTTTCCCTGCAGACGTGCAAACCGCCGAGAACCTGTTCAACAAGGGACTGATCGACGGCGTGGTGGAGCCGGACCAGCTTGCCGACCTTGTGGCCCGGGCCCTGGACATCCTTTGCGGGGAGAAGGCCGCCGTTCCTCCGGCGCCCGCGACGCTCGCGGTGAGGCCCGCTGCTGCGGACGCCTGGACCTCCATCGGCATTTCCCGCCATCCCAAGCGTCCCGACCTGCGGCAGCTCCTGAAATATGGTGCCGTTGATGCGCTGCCGCTCAACGGGACGGGCCAGGGGGAGAAGGACCCCGGGCTGCTGCTGGCCCTGGCGCGCTTCGGCGGGCAGTCCTGCATCGTCCTGGGGCACGCCCGCCCGCTGCGCAAGGACGCCGCCGGCATGGGTCCCGGTTCCCTGCGGGAAGCCCGGCGCGGCATGAAACTTGCGGAGGAGCTGCGGCTGCCGCTGCTCACCGTCATCGATACCGCGGGTGCCGCGCTCTCGCAGGAGGCGGAAGAAGGCGGGCTGGCGGGAGAGATAGCGCGGTCCCTGCACGAACTTATCGGGCTGGCGGCTCCGTCAGTCTCGGTGCTGCTGGGCCAGGGATCCGGGGGAGGGGCGCTGGCGCTGCTGCCCGCTGACAGGACCATCGCGGCGCAGCACGGCTGGCTGTCCCCGCTGCCCCCCGAGGGGGCCAGCGCCATCGTGCACCGCACGGTGGAGCATGCTCCAGCGATGGCCCAGGCGCAGGGAGTGAATGTGGCGTCCCTTTACGCCCACGGCCTGGTGGACCACATTGTGGACGAGCGCGATGATGCCTCGCTGGAACCACGTGAGTTCTGCCGGCGGATGGCCCAGGCCATCGAATATGAGCTGGCATCGATCGCCGGTCTTCCCGTGCAGGGGCTCATTGCCGCGCGGTCCGCGAAGTACCGCACCCTCGGCGCACGGTGAGCTGACCGCGCCGCGTGCGGGCCGCCGTCGGACTCCAGCCCGGCTTCGTTTTCGGGACTGGGCTGCGCGGCACCGCACTGCTTCCGGCGGTGCCGCGCTACTTCCGTTGCCGCAGCCGGGCGCGGTGGGCATTCCTGCGGAGCTGGAGGATACGGGCGCCGCCTGCCATGGCAACCAGGACCCCTCCGGTCACGCTGGCAATAAACAGGGCCATGCCCAGCGGCACAAGGCCTTCCAGGCCGAAGTACCGCACTGCCACCTGGTCCTGGTTCTGGAGGATGAAGATGATCAGCAGGATCAGGAGCACCAGTGCCGCTACAACTGCCGCCCAGACAACACCTGCCCGGGTCACCCCTGGCTGGTCCGCAGCGGAGGACGGCTGCGGTACGGGCGTGCCGGTGCCTGCCGGCAGGGGCGCGTCCGGACGGGTCAGTGCGGAGTCCGCAGTTGAATCCGCGGGTGAGGGTGTGCGGGCCGGCGCCGGGGGGACGCCGGCATGGTTTCCGGTTCCCGGTTCCGGCTGTCCTGCGGATGGGTAGTTTCCGGTACTCATGCTGGTTCCCTTCGTCACGTGCAGATAATAAGCATGCTTATGGTTCAACCATAGTGGGAGGGTTTGCCGCTGCACAATGCGGGACGCGCCCTGCTCCGCCCCGCCGCCGGCCTGGAAACAACGGAAGGGCCTTCAGTGAAGACCCTCCCCGTGTCCTTGGCGCGGCCTCAGACCCTCTCCTTGCTCCGTTCAGCTGAAGGGGTGCCCGGCGCCCGCGTCTTCCGCCAGCCCGGGAATGCCCAGAACGTGAAGTCCTGCGCCTTGACCGGCTTCTCCGTGGTCTCCTGCTTTGCCTCGGGCTTGCTGTCGGCTTCTTTCCTGATGCCCCACCCGAAGTCCTTGCTGGATGAATAGCACATCACAGACCTCCTCACAGTGACTGCCCTTTAATCGTCCTCCAGATCCGCTGCGGAGTCGACACCTTTGCGCAAGGCCCTGGCCAGGCTTCCGGCGCTCGTTCCCTCCAGCGCGGTCACCCGCCAGCGACGACGCTGTCGGCTTCCTGCGGGCGGTGGAACTCGCACGGTCCATGGTGCCGGAGCGGCAGGAGGCAGGTCCGTCCGGTGGGGAGATGGACCAGGGCGCAGCGGCCCCGCCCGGCCAGGTCCTCCCTGACAGTGGCGTTGCTGAGATCCGGCCTGGCTCCGTCCGGTTGGGGACGCACCTCGCCGGCAGCCGTACTGGAATTTTCAGCTTTCATAAGGGAACTCCTCGTCGAGCAGTGGCTGGCAGAAGGGTGCCGCGGCCTGGCACTGCCACAAGTCTGCTCCGCCCGGGTTACAGGCGCATTAAGCCGGCGTTAGGAGGAGGTCAACAGCGGCACCGCGGGCAGCCAGTTCAGAGCCCCAACTGGCGCGCCACCTGCAGCAGGAGGGATTCTGATCCCATGGGTCCCACAAGCTGTATTCCCATCGGCAGCCCCTGCCCTGGCGCGCCGCCGGTCCAGTGCACAGGGAGCGTGATGGCCGGCAGTCCGCAGACGTTCACCATGGAGGACCAGGGCGCGTATTCGCACTGTTTGCGGTAGTCGCCGTCGGCATCGCCCGGCCACTGCGCCGCGGGCCAGCGGTCAGTGCCGTGCATGGCACCGGTAAACCAGCCCACAGGGCGAGGTGCCTGGGCGAGGGTCGGCATGAGCATCAGGTCCCACTGCGCGTACTGCGCCACAGTGTCATGCTGGAACTGCCGCAGGAACGCCAGGGACTCGGCGAGTTTCGCCGGGCTCCGCTGCTGGGCGCGGCGCCGGAACGTGCGGGTCAGGGGCGCCAGCAGCGCTTCACGGTGGGGACTGATCCTGGCCGCTCCTACTGCGGCGGTCCACGCGGTAGTGAACGCGTCGGGATACCGGTTGTCGTACCGGATGGAAGCTTCGCTGAGGGCGTGTCCGGCATGCTCCAGCAGGTCCCCGCCCACCCGAAGGGCGTCCAGAGCAACCTGCTCCGGGACGAAGGGGAAAGTGCCGGACCACGGGCTGTCCAGGCTGATGCCGATCCGCAGCCGCGGGGGCTCCTGTCCAACCGCTGCAAGGTAGCCGCCCTCCGGCCGGCCCGCAGCGTCAGGCGGCACCAGGGCATCCATCATGAGCGCCGCATCAAGGGAATCCCTGGCGATGGGGCCAGCCACCACCAGCCGCGCGGGATCACCAGCACCCTCTCCGGCCGGGACCACGCCGCGGCCCGGCTTGAGCCCTACCAGCCCGCAGGCGGCTGCGGGGATCCGGACCGAGCCACCGCCGTCGGTGCCCGGTGCGAAAGGCAGGAGTCCCGCGGCCACGGCGGCAGCGCTGCCGCCGGACGAGCCCCCTGAGCTCCGGCTCAGGGCATGGGGATTGCGCGACGGCGGCGCGATCCGGTTTTCGCTGTAAGCCGTCAGCCCGAATTCGGGAACCTGGGTCTTGCCCAGCGGGGTCACGCCCGCTTCCTTGAGCAGGGCCACCAAAGGGCCGTCCCCGGGCGCCGGCTTGTGGTCCAAGGCCGCGCTGCCGTGGGTGGTCACCACGCCCGCCACATCGGTGAGGTCCTTGAACGCCAGGGGCATACCGTGGAGCAGGGGCAACTCGCCGGCGGGGATCTGGGAACGCACTGAATCGGCGGTGCGGGCGTCGGCCATCGCCTGTTCCGCCGTCACCGTGATGAAAGCACCCAGCAGCGGGTTCTGCTGTTCGATCCTGGCGAGGAAATGCGCCGCGGCCTCCGCAGCTGACACATGGCCTTGGCGCAAGAGGTCCCGAAGGGCGACGGCCGGCAGTTCGTGGAGTTCACTCAAAGCCGCACGCATCCGCGTAACGGCAGTGCCGGGGCGGGAAGCTTCGGCTTCCCGCAGCGGCCAGGGCGGGCTGCTCACGGAACAACGGTTCCTCCTAGGGTCACTCAGAAGCTTAACGTGGGCCGGGCCTGCCGCCAGGTGAAGGCGAAAGCACTAGGCTTTAACCCGACACCGATCCGCGAAGGCAGGACCCTCCATGAGCGATTTCGACAACGTCCCCGTCGGCGACATCCCCGATGATGCCGTCATCCTTGACGTCCGCGAGGACTATGAGTGGGTGGCGGGCCATGCAGATGGCGCGCTCCACATTCCCATGGACCAGCTTCCGGCGCGGCTGGATGAACTCGATCCGGACGATGATGTCTACGTCATCTGCCGCACCGGCGGCCGCTCGTTCCGGGCTGCCCAGTGGCTCACCGGCCAGGGCTATACCGCCATCAACGTTTCCGGCGGGATGGACATGTGGCTGGAGGCCGGCAAGCCGCTCGTCTCGGACAACGGCCTGAAGCCGATGGTGCTCTAGCAAGCAGGCCTGGAGCCGGGCATGTCCCGGGCTGCAGCTTCTGCCGGCGCCTCCCGTCGGCGCTTATACCGATAAAGGAATGTGTATGTCCGCGTCCTCCCCCACCTATGCCTTCCTGGGGCCACAGGGTACCTTCACCGAGGCAGCCCTCCTGCAGGTGCCGGACGCTGCGCATTCCACCCGGGTCCCGGCGTCGAACGTCAACGCGGCACTGGACTGGGTGCGCGACGGATCAGTCCACGCTGCGATGGTCCCGATCGAAAACTCCGTTGAGGGCGGCGTCACCGCCACCCTCGACGCGATCGCCGGCGGCGGCGAGCTGCGGATCATCCGCGAAGTCCTGGTGCCCATCAGCTTCGTGCTGGCCGTAAGGCCCGGAGTCCGCCTGGCCGATGTGCGGCGGGTATCAACCCACGGCCATGCCTGGGCCCAGTGCCGCCGGTGGATGGATGCGAACATACCGGCAGCCGAATACGTACCCGGCTCATCCACGGCTGCCTCAGCACTGGGGCTTCTTGAGGAAGACCGCCATTATGATGCCGCCATCTGCGCTCCGCTGGTGGCCCGGGAGCAGCCCGGATTGTCGGTACTGGCTGAGGACATCGGTGACAACCCCGAAGCCGTGACCCGCTTTATCCTGGTCAGCCGGCCGGGTGTCCTGCCCCCACGCACAGGCGCGGACAAAACCACACTGGTGGTCCCGCTCCCCGAAGACCGGCCCGGTGCCCTGATGGACATTCTCGACCAGTTCGCCAGCCGCGGCGTGAACCTCAGCCGCATTGAATCCCGGCCCACCGGACAGTACCTGGGGGACTACTTCTTCAGCATCGACGCCGACGGGCACGTGGGCGATGAACGGTTGGCCGACGCCCTGGCTGGGATCCACCGCATCAGTCCCGCCACCCGCTTCCTGGGCTCATATCCCCGGGCCGACATGCAGGCAGCACCGGTGGAGCCGCACACTGCTGATCAGGCCTTCCAGGCTGCACGGGAATGGGTGGCGGGCATTCTCCGGCCTGCGCATGAGTCCGCCGAAAGCGGTTCCCCCGCTTCGCCGAAAGCGTAGGTGAATGCCGTTCGAAGTACTTCCGCGGGTTGTGGACAATGCGTATGCTTACTTGATCCACACGGGGGAGGGCCCCTAACGAAGGGAGCGCGTCATGACCGCCAGCGGCACCGAAAACGACGGCCAGGGGATGATCGTCAACCCCCGGCCCACTGCCGACAACCAGGACTGGGACGGGGACGACGCCGACCGTGCTGACCGCCTCCGGTTTGAAGAAGAGCAAGCCATGATCCGTGAGCAGTCCGAGGCCCATGCAGCGGCAAAGGCGGCTGAGGAGAAGAAGCGCAAAAGCGAATAGCCGCTAATCCTGGCCCTTGACCCGGATCAGCAAGGACCGCGGCTCCACCTGGACGGTGAGCCTGGTAGCTTCCCCGGCAGTGTCTCCGTCCAACTGGATGGCCATCGGTTCGGGGCATTTGATGACCACCCTCCCGGACCGGTAGACGGTCATGACGGGCAGTTTCCCGCTGTGCTTGAACATGATCTTGACGTACATCAGCAGCCAGCCGAGGGCACTGCGGGGGCTCATCACCACCACGTCCAGCATCCCGTCGTCAATCATGGCCTGCGGAATGAAGTCGATGCCGCCAGGGATCAGGCCGCAGTTCGCGAACAAGACGCTGCGGATGTTCCGGACCTGCTCCGGGCTGCCGTCCAGGGAAATCGAGACCTTCTTCCGGCGTCCCGGCAAATGCCGCATGCCTGCCTCGGTATATGCCAGCCAGCCCACCGCTTTTTTTAGGCCGTCGTTGGTGTCGGCGAGGATTTCGGCGTCCATGCCTATGCCGGCTATCACCAGGAACACGTGCTCGGAGGAGCTGCCGGTGCGTGAGTTTTCGATGCCCATCCGGGCAGTGTCGATATGGCGCTGCCGGCCGAACAGGGCGGTGTTGACGTTGGCATGCAGGTCGTTGAGGTCCAGGTCCACGTTGCGCGCCAGGAGGTTGCCGGTGCCCAGCGGGATCAGCCCCATGGCAACGTTGGTGTGCACGAGGGACTCGGCCACCACGCGGACGGTCCCGTCACCGCCGCCCACCAGGACGACGTCGGGCTTGTACGCGAGGGCCGCCGCCACCTGTGAGTAGCCGGGGTCCGCTGCTGTCGTCTCGAAAAAGACCGGGTCCTCCCAGCCTGCCGCCAGGCAGCCGCGCTGGATGAGGCGTTTCGCTTCGTCCGACTGTGCCTTGATGGGGTTGAGGATCACCGCGACACGCTGTTCCGTGAGGCCCGGATCCTGGGCATCGCCCCCCACGGTACTGCGGATGTGGAGGGCCTTCAGCCTGCGCACGCCCCACCAGCTTGAGATGGCAAACGCAAGGGCCACCCCGGTCAGCAGGTACAGGATCCAGTCGCTCATGGTGCCTCAACAGTAGCCCGGCGGAAGCCTGGCAGGACCCGCACGTCAGCTGCCGCCCGCCGTCGTGCGCGGGATTGGATACCCTTGTGTGGTGATCGACGTAAAAGACCTCAGCGAAAACCCGGACAAATACCGTGCCAGCCAGCGTGCCCGCCGCGCGGACGAGTCAGTGGTGGACGCGATCATCTCCGCGGATTCCGCCCGCCGGGCGGCGCTGATCCGCTTCGAGAACCTCCGGGCCGAGCAGAACGCGTTCGGCAAGAAGGTGGCCCAGGCGAAGGGCGACGAGAAGAAGGCCCTGCTGGCCGAGGTCAAGGAGCTGGCCAACGCGGTCAAGGCAGCCTCCGCCGAGGCCGACGCCGCGCAGAGCAAACAGGATGAGCTGCTGCGCACCATCCCCAACGTCATTGAGGACGGCGTTCCCGAGGGCGGCGAGGACGACTACGTGGTGGTCAAGACGGTGGGCACGCCGCGTGAATTCCCCGACTTCGAGCCCCGGGACCACCTGGAAATCGGTGAACTGATCGGCGCCATTGATATGGAGCGCGGCGCCAAGGTTTCCGGTGCCCGCTTCTACTTCCTCCGCGGTGTTGGCGCCCGGCTGGAGATGGCGCTGCTGCAGATGGCCATGGACCAGGCCATCGAAAACGGTTTTGTCCCGATGATCACGCCCACGCTGGTGCGCCCGGAGACCATGCAGGGCACGGGCTTCGATGTAAAGCACGACGCCGAGATCTACCGGCTTGCCGAAGACGACCTTTACCTGGTGGGCACCTCGGAAGTTGCGCTGGCCGGGTACCACGCGGACGAGATCCTGGACTTCTCCGCCGGCCCCATCCGCTACGCGGGCCAGAGCTCCTGCTACCGCCGAGAAGCCGGCTCGCACGGCAAGGACACCCGCGGCATCATCCGGGTCCACCAGTTCAACAAGGTGGAAATGTTCATCTACACCACGGTGGAAGAGGCCGCCGCCGAGCACCAGAGGCTGCTGGCGTGGGAAGAGGAAATGCTGGCCAAGTGCGAGCTGCCCTACCGGGTGATCGACACTGCTGCCGGCGACCTTGGCACCTCCGCCGCCCGGAAATACGACTGCGAGGCCTGGGTCCCCACCCAGGGCGCGTACCGTGAGCTGACCTCCACCTCCAACTGCACCACCTTCCAGGCCCGCCGCCTGAACATCCGCGAACGCGCGGTGAATCCGGAGGGGGTAGCCAAGGGCACCCGCGCTGTGGCCACCCTGAACGGCACGCTGGCCACCACCCGGTGGATTGTGGCGCTGCTGGAGCACCACCAGAACGCGGACGGCTCCGTCAACGTGCCCAAGGCGCTGCAGAAGTACCTGGGCGGCCTTGAGGTCCTCCCGGTCCTGTAGCTCCCGCTCCTCCTGCACTCGGGTTGCACCCTCGCATGGACAGGACACCCGCGAACCCGCGGGTGTCAGGTCTAGTGGCGGGTGCTTCTTGTATTCCCGGGGTTGTTCGATAAGCCCGCCTGGCGCAGGCACGCTTCAAGCAGCAGCGGATCAGAGGCAGTCGCCCAGTCCCATCGGACTACCCGAAACCCCGCCGCCCGGAGTTTGTCCTCGCGTTTCTTCTCCGCCAGGACGGCCTGGCGCGCCGTTTGAACCCCGAGGTACTCGTCGCGCAGATACTTGGCGTCGCCGTCGAACTCCCCAATCAACCGGTGGCGGGGCCAGAAGAAATCAGTTCGAGCGATGAGGACCCCTCCCACATGCACTCTTGCCTGCAGCAGGGGAGCCGGGAACCCGAGAACATGCATGTGTGCCCTGCTCAATGACTCGCCCGGGGACTCCGCGTCTGTCCCCGCAAAATCGAGGACCTGCGTGACCCATCTGCGCCTTGCCTCCGAGGTGAGCAGGGAGGCCTGCTTGAGCAGATCCGCTTTGCCCAGACCGGGGCCGGAAGAAGACCGCCGGCTGATGGCGTGGTCTGCCAGCACCACCCCGGCAGCGAAGCTTTCCCTTGCAATGACGCCCACCACTGTCTCCGGTAAGGGCGTCACCAGAAGGTTTTTGTGGCGTACCGCCGCTGCTGGTCGTGGATGCCGGCGGACGCCGTACGAGGTGATCCGTTCAAGTCCGGTCTCTCCCGAGGATCTTCGGGCAGCAGAAGTCGTTGGCGCGCTGCGGCCGACGTGCCCTCTCGATGCTCCTGACAGGTGAACGAAGCCCGGCACTTCCAGGAGATTCAGGTCCCACACAACAGCAGCCGTATGCAGGCAGAACGTTGACAGCGGCAGTTTCAGGGTCCACAGCCAGGACTGTCTGGCGGTACCTTTCCCACGGCGGCAGCGAAGTCCACTCTTCTTTCGATGCATAGATGCCCTTCCTGACGCGGACCAGCTCGCCGCGGGCATAGCGGCGGCTGAGCGAGCGGACGTCTCCAGTGCTGCGGCGGACGTTGCCGGCATGAATCAACTGCATGCGGCTATCCTCGGGCTGCGTGTAGGACGGTTGAAGCGTGGAACCGGTTCATGTGGATAACTGCAAAGAGCGGGGTGCACCCCGGAACAGTCCAAGCACCAGCGAACTCCGGGGTGCGCTGTCCTCAAAGCGGTGTCCCCAGTGCTGCGCCCACATGGCCGCAGCAAACCAACAAGTGTTAATGCGGAGTTCAACATATCTGTGGCCTGCGTCCTAGCGCCGCCGGGGGTCGTCTGGTTCACTATGTGAATGACAACGCTGACTGAAACCTCAGTCGCCGGCAACGATGACCGGCGAGACAACGAAAACAACAACGGGCACAAGCTCATGGTCGCCCTGGACGTGGACGGCACGCTGGTGGACCACGACGGCCACATGTCCCCGGGCGTGCGGGAATCGGCGCAGGCCGTGGTGGCTGCCGGGCACGAGGTCATGATCGCCACGGGCCGGTCCCTCAACGCCACATTGCCCATCATCGAGAAGATCGGGATCGAGCGCGGCTACGCTGTCTGCTGCAACGGCGGTGTGACCCTGCGCCTCCACCCCGGGCTGAACGGCGGCTACGAGGTCATCCACAAAGCCACTTTCGACCCCGGGCCCGCCCTCCGCGCGCTCCGCGAGCGGCTTCCCTCGGCCAAGTACGCGCTGGAGGACGCTGATGGGAACTTCCTGTCCACCGAGCGCTTCCAGGACCCCAGTTTCGGCGTCGAGGCTGTCGGCGTGGATTTCCACACCATGCTCGAGGCCACGGCTGTGCGCGTGGTGGTCTTCAGCACGGAGAACACCCCGGAAGAGTTCAACGAGGCGATCGAGCACATCGGCCTCGCCGGAGTCACCTACTCCGTGGGCTGGACCGCCTGGCTGGATATCGCCGCGGCCGGCGTGACCAAAGCGAGCGCGCTCGAGAACCTCCGTGGGAGGCTCGGCATTGAACAGCACCTCACGGTGGCCATCGGTGACGGCCGCAACGACATCGAGATGCTCACCTGGGCCGGACGGGGTGTGGCCATGGGTCAGGCGCCCGAGGAAGTCATCGCCGCTGCGGACGAGGTTACCCACTCCGTGTTCGACGACGGCGCCGCCCACGTGCTGCGCAGCCTGCTCTAACGCAGTACAAGGCACAATGGACAGCATGACCCTCACGACTTTCGCCCTCATTCGCCACGGCCAGACAGACTGGAACGCGCAGCGCCGGCTGCAGGGATCCACGGACATTCCCCTGAACGACGTCGGCCGGGCCCAGGCGCGCGACGCCGTCGCTGTGTTGTCCGCTTACGAATGGGACGCGATTGTGTCCTCGCCCCTGAGCAGGGCTGCCGAAACCGCGGACCTGATCGCGGCCGGGCTGGGCCTCAGCGATGTGCGCCGAGTCCCGGAACTGACGGAGCGCAGCTTTGGCCCCGCCGAGGGCATGCAGGCGGGTCCCGAGCTGGAAGCGTTGCGCATTCCCGGCGGTTTCCAGGGCGGCGAAAGCGAGGACAAGGCAGCGGACCGGGGACTCGCAGCCCTGGAGGCACTGGCCGAGGAATTCCGCGGCAGCCGGCTCCTCGTCGTCGCACACGGGACGCTCCTGCGGGTCAGCCTCAGCCGCGCCGTGGGGAGTACCCTGACCAGCATCGACAACGCGGTGCTGAACCTGGCGCACCACCATGCCATCGACGGCTGGCAGCTGGAATACTTCAACGGCGAACCGGTGATGGCCGCAACGCAGCGCTAAGCCAGGCCGCCGCTAGCGCACCTCAAGGATCAGGGCCAGCAGCCTTGCCGCCGCAGGCCGGGCCGCGTGCTCCTCATTCCACTGCGCCCGTGCCACTGCCTTACTGACGGCCTGTGTGGTGATGCCCAGTTCCTGGGCCACCGCCTTCTGCTGGCCGCGGACGCCGGGGGTCATCAGGTCCAGCACCCGCCACTCGGCCCCGGACCGGTCCCGCACGATATGCCCCAGCAGCCGCAGCACGGCTTCGGCGTCGTGGGCTATGTCCGCCAGCGGCCCCTCCACTGCAACGGGCACCCGCTCCTTGCTGTTGCGGAGCCGGTCCACGGCACGCCGCGCGTACACCAGCCCGTGGCCCGAGGCGTCCTTGATCTGGTTGGGCAGCGGCTCGTTGACAGGCCCGACGCCGATCCCCACGTACCAGGAACCGCACCGCAGCGCGATCATCGCTGCCTCCACCGCCTGGTGAGGGCAGTCCACGATGCCCTGGACCTCGTCCTCCACCGACCGGTCGAAGTCGAGGCGCGCAGGAATATGCCGCAGGTCCTTGAGGAGCTGCGGCACCCGGTCGCCATCGCGCCGGCTATCCGTCTGGTTGATTGTCAGCGTGAACATCTGAATCCAAAGACTACCGGTTGGTAGCAGTCCCTGGGCAAGCGGGGTTGCCTCGGGCTGGCCCATCTGGTGCGATGGGGGAACGGCCGCACCTGCCTGATGGCGACAGCGGGGGAACACGCTACCTGAGGACGGTTATGACCAGCAGCATGGGGCACGACGAACTTGAACTTGTGGACCGCTGGTGGCGCGCCGCCAACTACCTTTCCGTCGGGCAGATCTACCTCCGCTCCAACCCGCTGCTGCGCGAACCGCTGAAGGCCGAGCACACGAAGTCCCGGCTGCTGGGCCACTGGGGCACCACCCCCGGCCTGAACTTCGTCTATGCCCACCTGAACCGCGTCATCCGCCGCGACTCCGCGGAAATGCTCTTCGTGGCAGGTCCCGGCCATGGCGGCCCCGCCGTCGTCGCCAACGCCTGGCTGGAAGGCACCTACTCCGAGATCTACGGGCACGTGGGCAACGACGCCGACGGCATGGCCGAGCTTTTCCGGCAGTTTTCCTACCCGGGCGGCATTCCCAGCCATGCCGCTCCCGAAACCCCCGGCTCCATCAGTGAGGGCGGTGAACTCGGGTACTCCCTTGCCCACGCCTACGGCTCGGTGCTGGACAATCCCCAGCTGGTCACCGCCGTCGTCATTGGCGATGGAGAAGCCGAAACCGGCCCGCTCGCCGCCAGCTGGCACTCCCACAACTTCCTGGACCCGGCCGCTGACGGTGCCGTGCTGCCCATCCTGCACCTGAACGGCTACAAGATCGCCAACCCCACCATCCTGGCCCGGATGCCGGAAGAGCAACTGGAACAGCTCCTGCGCGGCTACGGCCATGAACCGTATTTCGTCACTGTGAAGGACCCGGACAACACCGAGCAGGCGCACCGGGACTTCGCCGAGGCCCTGGACCGCAGCCTTGCCGGCATCCGCGCCATCCAGGAATCCCGCCGGAGGCCAGAATCCGGAACCGACGGGGCAGAGGGTGTGGAAGGTGCCCCGCGCTGGCCCATGATCGTCCTGCGCTCGCCGAAGGGCTGGACGGGGCCGCGTGTGGTGGACGGGCTGCAGGTTGAGGGGACGTGGCGGAGCCACCAGGTGCCGCTCTCGGAGGTCCGCACCAACGGGGAGCATCTGAAGCAGCTGGAAGAGTGGCTGCAGTCCTACCGGCCTGAGGAATTGTTCGACGGCGACGGCCGGCTCCGGCCCGATGTCGCCGGGGCCGCGCCCGCCGGCTCCTTGAGGATGAGCGCCACGCCGCATGCCAACGGCGGGCTGCTCCGCAAGGCGCTGAAGCTGCCCGCGTACCGGGACCACGCCGTCGAAGTCCCGGAGCCCGGGACGGAACGCGTCAGCCCGATGATCACGCTCGGCTCGTGGATGCGGGACGTCATCTCGCTGAACATGGAAACCTTCCGGCTTTTCGGTCCGGACGAGACCGCGTCCAACCGCCTGCAGAACGTCTACGAGGTCACTGACAAGGTGTGGCAGTACCGGATTGACGACGTCGACGAGCACCTCGCGCGGTCCGGCCGGGTGATGGAGGTGCTCAGCGAACACCTGTGCCAGGGCTGGCTGGAGGGCTACCTCCTGACCGGCCGGCACGGCGTCTTCAGCTGCTATGAGGCCTTCATCCACATTGTCGACTCCATGTTCAACCAGCACGCCAAGTGGCTGAAGGTGCACCGGCAGCTGCCGTGGCGCCAGCCCGTGCCCTCGCTGAACTACCTGTTGTCCTCCCACGTGTGGCAGCAGGACCACAACGGGTTCTCGCACCAGGACCCAGGCTTTATTGACCATGCCGTGAACAAGAAGGCGGAGGTCATCCGGGTGTACCTGCCGGCCGACGCCAACACCCTGCTGTGCGTCATGGCCCATTGCTTGGCCTCCACGGACTACGTGAACATCGTGGTCAGCGGCAAGCAGCCCTCGCCCACGTGGTTGGGCCCGGCCGACGCCGCCAACCACTGCCGGCGGGGCCTGGGCATCTGGGACTTCGCGGGGTCAGAGGTGCCCGGCGAGGAGCCCGACGTCGTGATGGCCTGCGCGGGCGACGTCCCCACCGTGGAGACCGTGGCCGCGGCGGAACTGCTGAAGGAGGGCGCGCCCGGGCTGAAGGTCCGAGTGGTGAACGTGGTGGACCTGATGCGGCTGCAGGACGAGAGCGAGCACCCGCACGGGCTTCCGGCGCGGGACTTTGACGGGATCTTCACGGCGGACAAGCCCATCATCTTCGCCTACCATGGCTATCCCGCGCTGATCCACAGGCTTGCCTACCGCCGCAGCAACCAGGACGGGCTGCACGTGCGGGGCTACAAGGAAGAGGGGACCACCACCACACCGTTCGACATGGCGATGCTGAACGGTATAGACAGGTTCCAGCTGGCCATCGACGCCATCGACCGGGTGCCCGGGCTGGCCGAGCGGCATTCATCCCTCCGCCAGAGCCTCCAGGACCGGCGGATGCGGGCGCGCGAACACACCCGCACGCACGGTGAGGACCCGGAGGAGATCCGGAACTGGACCCTCGGCTAACCCCTCTAGACGACCAGTCCGTCGAGGCCGCAGGACGGCAGGTGGATCCAGCCCTCGGTGCGGGCGGCTGCGGCGTGCGCGTCGTCAGGCCCTTCCGTCAGTCCGAGGGCAACGGCGCGGGCCGTGAGCGAGGCGATGACGGCGTCGAACATGTCGTCCGAGCCGGCCAGCCTGTCCTCCTGGCCGTCCAGGTCCAGCCAGGGCGCTTGCTCCCTCAGGTTGAGGAGGAGCGCGGCAAGCCGTTCCGCCTCGGAGCTGCCGCGTCCCTTGTAGCCCCGGGCATTCAGGCCCCAGATTTTCAGTGACGCGGCCGGATAGACCTCCGCAAAGCGTCCGGAACCGTCCCGGAGCTGCGGCCCGTGGAGCGCTGCGATCTTTGCCTGGATCACGGCGCACCGCATGGCCGGATGCGCCAGCCGGTCAGCGGAAACACTGAGCGGAATCAGGCCCGTCCGGCCCGTGACGAAGCGGTCCGTGTCGCGGTAGGCCAGCAGCCGCCGTCCTTCTATCCCGTCGAAGGCCAGCACGGGTCCGGCGTCGAAGGCCAGGTGCCCGGCAAGGAAGGGAATGAGGGCGTCCGGCCAGCCAACCGGGCAGTCCACGCCGGTCATGTCGCTGGCGCCGAACCAGTCCACGATTTCCTGGTCCTGCACGTCCGGGCCGAGGTGCACCAGCCGGGCTGAGCCGCGGCTCCACTCGATGACGGCCACGGCCGTCTTTTTTGCCGCCGCGGCCAGGTCCACTCCGAGCGTCTTCACGTGACCAGACTCTACCGCCGGCGGCCGGGCGCCAACTGACCCCTACTGATCCGTACTGGACTGTGGATGACGCCCCGCCGTGGTTCTGCAAGGCTGGTGCGTGGTGGGCCGCCCGGCTGACCAGGCCCGAAAGGAACATCCTTATGCCCTGGCTCGATGTGCTCGGCAACGACATCCACTACACGGACTCCGGCCGCGGCCAGCCGGTGGTTATGCTGCATGGCCATGCCTCGGCAGCGGCGTGCTGGGAACCGATCATCCGGGACCTCGAGCGGGACTTCAGGGTGTTGGCGTACGACACCTATGACCACGGCTGGTCATCGAACTCTCCGCGGCAGGGACCGCTGGCTGACCGGGCTGCGGAGCTGGAGCACTTCATAGGTTCCCTGGGCCTGGAAGACCCGGTCATTGTGGGGCAGTCCATGGGCGGCATGACCACGCTTCGCTGGGCAGTCCGCCACCCCGGCAGCGCAGCGGCCCTAGTGGTCTGCGGGATGGGCTGGCCCCTCGTGTCGCCGCCTCCGGGGCAGGCAGGCCAGCCGGAAAAGTTCGAGGTGTTCAGCTCCCTCGACCAGGACGAGCGGATCTGGCTCGGCGTGGGAAACTCCTTCACAGAGCAGTGGATTGCGGACAACCCGAAGGACTTTGCCCGCTATATCAGGGTCCGTTCAACCGCCACCGCCATTGAAGCGGCCAGGTACCCGCGCAGCCTGGAACAAAGCCAGGGGGAGTTCCTCAGCGCTGACCCACGGGACGTCGAAGCTTTCCAGCAGGGACTGGAATCAGTAACCAGCCCGCTGGTGGTGCTGATCGGGGAGGAAGAAAGGCCGCGGATCCGCCGCGGGGCGGAGCACGTTGCCGCCACGGTGCCCGGCGCCCGTCTCCTGGTTGTCGGGGACGCCGGCCATAATGCCTACTTCCAGCGCCAGGACATCCTGGTGGACGCTGTCCGCAGCACGGTTTCCACCACCCGGGGACGCCGGCGGGGCTGATCGGGCTGACGCTCCGAGGTGTAATCCAGGGCGCCCGCAATGCCGCCCTCGTCGCCAAGGCTGTCACCGCGCGCAAAACGTGACCACAGTGCCCGCAGTTCCCGCCCCACGGCGTCCACGTCCTCCCAGCCGGCACCGGCAACCAGTCCTGCTCCCTCCCACGTGTTCCGGTTTCCGAAGAGCAGCGGAAGGTCGATGGTGTGCGCGGCGCCGAGGACATTCCCAGGGGCATGCCAGTGCAGCACGTAACGGTGGGCGCTGCCGCCGGCCCGGACGTGCCGGCGTGCGAACTTACGGGCTGCCCGGCCATAAACGGTCTCCGTGACCGCCCAGTTGATGGCCCTGAGGAGGGTGGGGCCGGCAACCGGAATACCGTCCAGCCGGCTGAGGTAGGGGCTGCGTGGGAGGAACAGCCTCGCTTCCTCGGAGGTGTGGCCGATCAGGATCTCGACGCCGGGCGCGGAGCGGTTCCAGGCGGCCTCGATCCCGGTTTCCTCCGGTAGGGGCGCGTGCCCGTATTGGGTGCCGAAAGGCATGGCAGCCAGCATCCCGAACTTCCGCGCCACCTGCGCCACGTGGTCCTCCCGTTCCACCACTTCCATGGCGGGAGTCTCCTCGTTGACGGCCTCGGCGGCGATGCCCATGGCATGGTTCATTTTTGCCCGACCCCGGGAGATGCCCAAGGGTGCGCTCTGGATAATGGCGCGCTGGAACAAAGCCGGCGCTTCGGCCGTCGCCATCAAGTGGGCGATCGCGTCACCGCCTGCGGACTGGCCGAAGGCCGTCACCCTGCGCGGATCGCCGCCGAACGCGGCGATGTTGCGCTGCACCCAGCGGAAGGCCTCGAGCTGGTCCAGCAGGCCCAGGTTGGCAGGCCGGCCCGAGCGGGTTGCCAGGAAGCCGAAAAGCCCCAGCCGGTAGGTCACCGAGACCACCACCACGCGGTTCTCGGCCACCAGCACCGCCGGGTCGAAGATGGCTAGGTCACCGGAACCGGTGGTGTAGGAACCGCCGTGGATCCACACCATCACGGGCAGCCGCGCGCTTTCCGGGCTGGACAGGTCCACGTCCCCGGGCATGGTGATGGACAGGTTCTGGCAGTCCTCGCTCCCTGGCAGCTCGCCGTACCGGGTGCCCAGGATGTCGTCCAGGAAGGGCACCGGCCCTTGCGGGCAGGCGGGGGCGGGGGAGGTTGCGGCATACGGTTCGGCCCAGTCGGGGGCCGGAGCTGGCGGCTGGAAACGTCCGGCGGTGGCGTACGGTATCCCGGTGGCGCGGAGGACGCCGCCGTCGCGCCAGCCTGTGACGGGACCGCAGGGGGGATAAAACAGGGGCTCGGAACTCACAGGGCAACGATTCCACAGATTCCTGGGAGTCTTCGTCCACTTGTGCAGGCTTTGAGGGCGGCGAAGCCTGCAAATCTGGACAAAACTCCGGGGATGACGACGGCGGGTGGTGCGGTTCCTGACGAACCGCACCACCCGCCGTCGAGCGTTGAATGGGGACTAGTGGCCCGTGGGCACGTAGCGTTTGATGGAGGCTTCCAGCTCTGCCTCGGCGGCGGCGCGGTCGCCCCAGCCCTCGGCCTTGACCCACTTGCCCGGCTCCAGGTCCTTGTAACGGGTGAAGAAGTGCTCGATTTCCTTGATCAGGAACTCACTGACGTCGCTGACTTCCTGGATGTGGTCAAAACGGGCGTCAACGGGAACGCACAGGACCTTGGCGTCTCCGCCGCCGTCGTCGGTCATGTTGAACACGCCGATGGGCCGGGATTCGACGATGACGCCGGGGTGCAGGTCGAAGTCCTGCAGGAGCACCAGTGCGTCCAGCGGGTCGCCGTCCTCGCCCAGGGTGTTTTCGAAGAACCCGTAATGCGTGGGGTACTGCATGGAGGTGAAGAGGACGCGGTCCAGGCGGACGCGGCCGGTCTCGTGGTCGACTTCGTACTTGACGCGTGATCCCTTGGGGATCTCGATGGTCACGTCATGCTTCATGGAATGCTCCTCGGCAATTCGGGGGGTTCGCGGCACTTCTGACAGGCAATCAAAGGACTGTCAGTGCCGCCGACTATTATCGAGGATATAGCGAGAGGCCCTGGAATCAGGAACTTGTGGGGAAATTTCAGGACTTGGGGATTGGCACCGGCATGACCACATCGGGCAGTACGGATCAGTGGCTTGGCCGTGCCCGGCAGGCGGTGTGGAGCGGCGCCAACGGCGTGCGGACGTCCTGGCCGTTGGTCCTGCTGTCGGCACTTCTGGTGGCCCTCGCCGTTCCGGCAGCACTGCTGGTGGCGCCGGGCTTCCTCGGTCCGGAACCACCGGCCCCCGCTCCACCTGCGCCTGCCTGGCAGCAGGTTCCAACCGCACTTTCTCCCGTGCCGGGACTTGCCCCGCCGGATGGCTCCGCTCCCGTTCCGCTCGCGTCCACCGTCAGCGCCCAGTTGGAGCCGCTGCTGAAGGCCGACGGCGGCGGTACCTTCACCGCCCTGGTCCAGGATGCGCTCACCGGCCAGGTCCTGTTTGACCGTGGCGGTTCGGAAGCCCGGGTGCCGGCGTCCAACATGAAGCTGCTGGCGGCGGTCGCCGCCCTGCGGGCCCTCGGCCCGGAGCACCGGTTCGCCACCCAGGCTGTCGCCGGGCCAGCGCCGGGTCAGGTGGTGCTGGTTGGCGGCGGCGACGTCCTTCTTGGGCCCGGCGGGTCCGCCCCGGAACAGGTGATGGGCCACGCAGGCCTGGCAACGCTGGCGGCCCAGGCCGTGGAGGCGCTGCAGGAAGGCGGCGCGGCCGGGGAGATCAAAGTCCTGGTGGACGATTCCCTCTTCTCCGGCCCCGCCCTGAACCCGGCGTGGGCATCAGGGGACGTGGCCGCCGGTGAAGTCGCTCCCGTATATCCCCTGGCATTGAACTCCGCCCGCTACGATCCCGCCGTCACCACCGGCCCCCGCCCGCAGGACGCGGCCATGACGGCGGCGGAGGAATTCGCAGCCCGGCTGCGCACGGAAGGCGCCGCCGCGGGACTCACCGTGGCAGCCGCCGTCGAACGCCGGCCCCAAGCGGGCACCACGGCGCCAGCCGGCCCGGAGGGGGAGGGGACCAGCCAGCCGGTGGTGCTGGGCGAAGTGCAGTCCGCCACCGTCGCGGAGCAGGTGAACCTGATGCTCCAGGACTCGGACAACTACCTGGCGGAGGCATTGGGCCGGCTGACAGCGCTGGCTGACGGGCTTCCCGGCAGTAGCGACGGCGCCACGGCAGCGGTGGGTGCGCAACTGGCCGCTGCCGGTTTGGCGGCGGAGGGGATGAAGCTGGTGGACGTGTGCGGCCTGGCCATGGGCAACCTGGTCCCGGCCCGGCAGTTTTCCGAGGTGGTGCGGGCCATCACGTCCGGCACGGACACCCGGCTCCGGGCTGCGCTGGACGGCTTCCCGGTGGCCGGCCTCTCCGGAACCCTGGACACCCGGTACGGTGATGCCGCCACCGCCCGGGGCGCGGGACTGGTGCGCGCCAAGACCGGCACCCTCAACACCGTGCTGGCACTGAGCGGCTACGTGGTGGACGCGGACGGCCGGCTCCTGGTCTTTTCCTTTATTGGGAACGGACTGACCCCCGGTGCCGCGGGGAACAAGGAGGCGCTGGACCGCGCCGCCACCGCGCTCGCCGGCTGCGGCTGCCGCTAAGGGAGCGGAAGGGCGGTCCTGCCCCGCATGGGCGGTCCTGCCCCGCATGGGCGGCCCTGACACACAGGGGGCCAGCACCGCCCATGCGGCGCCGGGCCGTTCATGGTGGGCAGATGGTTCGCCGGTGAGCGAACTTAAGGACTATCCCCAGCCTGCTGTGTTCTGATGGGAACCATGGAGCCCACTGCACGCGAGTCGTCAGCCCAGACGTTGTCCGCCACGGCACAGTCCCTGATCAACTGGGACCTCGCCGCCTCCACCGCCGCGCGCCTGGCCCCGGCCGGGCCGGGGCTGGACCAGCCCGCCATCAGCGAGGCCGTGGACAGCCTGCGGCGCCTGGCGGATGTGTCCGTGGACCATGTCCACGAGATCACCGGGCTCGAGGCCGCGCGCGACCTCCGCGACTCCTCCGTGCTGGTGGTGGACCGGGCATCCTGGGCCAAAGCCAACACGCAGAGCTTCGCCGTGATGCTTAAACCCGCCATGGAAAAGATGCTGGAAAACAGGCAGGGCACCCTGAGCCCGGGCGCCGCCAGCGTCAGCGGGGCCATCACCGGAAGCCAGCTCGGTGCCGTCCTGGCGTTCCTTTCCAGCAAGGTCCTTGGCCAGTACGATCCCTTCGCCGCCCTCGCCGAAGGCTCCACCGCGCCTCCGGCCGGCAGGCTCCTGCTGGTGGCCCCGAACATTGTGGCCGTGGAGCGCGAACTCAACGTCACCCCGGAGGATTTCCGGCTCTGGGTGTGCCTGCACGAACAGACCCACCGCGTGCAGTTTGCCGCGGCCCCGTGGCTCCGGCACCACATGCTGGAGCAGATCGACGAACTCAGCGTGCACCTGCTGGGCAACGTCGATTCCCTGATGGAGCGTGCCACCGCTGCTGCCCGCTCGCTGAAGGACCGTACCGTCACTGGGAACACTCCCGGCCGTGGCGCCATCCTGGACCTCCTCCAGGACCCGGAGGAGAAGGCTGCCATCTCGCACCTCACCGCTGTGATGAGCCTCCTTGAAGGCCACGCCAACGTGGTGATGGACGCCGTGGACGCCAGCATCATCCCGTCCGTGAAGACCATCCGGCAGCGGTTCAGCGACCGGGGCAAGGACCGCGGCGTGATCGAAAAGTTCATCCGCAGCCTCCTGGGCCTGGACGCGAAGATGCGCCAGTATTCTGACGGCGCCAGGTTTGTGCGGGCCGTGGTGGACGCGGCCGGCATGGAAGGCTTCAACAGGGTCTGGGAGTCCGCGGATCACCTGCCCACCGAACCCGAGATCCACGACGCCAAGCTGTGGCTTGAGCGGATGGGGCTCTGATTGCCGCGCAGCCAGCCACCTGAGGCCGTTTCCGCCGCCGAAGCCACCGCCGGGGCCGCCACTGCGGGTGCCGCCACGGGTGCCGCGAACGGCGGTTTCAGCAGCGGACGACGACGGCCCGGCAGACTGGCGCCCGTCGTCGGCAAAGCGCGCAAAGCGCTGGGGGACACCCTGGCCCAGGCCGGCTATCCGCGCCACGTCCTGGTTGCCTGCAGCGGCGGCCCGGACTCCCTGGCCCTGGCAGCCGTGGCCGCGTACTTTGCCCGGCGCGGGCATGTGGACGGCCACCCGGTGACGGTCGGGGCGGCCGTGGTTGACCACCAGTTGCAGGAAGGGTCCGCCCAGGTCGCCGCCAGGACCGCGGAGATGCTGGAGGAGCTGGGCCTGTCCCCGGTGGACATCCGGACCGCAACGGTGGATGGCACCGGCATGGGACCCGAGGCGGCAGCCCGCGAGGCCCGGCACGCCGCATTGGAAGCGGCAGCGGCAAGCCAGGGGGCGGCGGCAATCCTGCTGGGCCACACCCTGGACGACCAGGCCGAGCAGGTGCTCCTGGGCCTGGCGCGCGGCTCAGGCACGCGCTCGCTGGCAGGCATGAGGCCTGCGAGGGGTGCCCTGCTGCGGCCGTTCCTGGGGCTTCGCCGGGCGGATACCGAAGCGATCTGCGAGGTGGAGGAGCTCCAGCCCTGGCATGACCCCACCAACTCGGACCCGTCCTATGCCCGGTCCCGGACGCGCGTGGAAGTACTCCCGCACCTGGAGGAAAAACTCGGTCCCGGCGTCGCGGAATCCCTTGCCCGCACAGCCTCCATCCTGCAGCTCGACGCCGACTACCTCGAGGATGTGGCGGAAGCCACCTTCGCGTCGCTCGTGGAGCGGAACGGCTTGGAACTGAGCCTTCCGGAGGAAGCGTTGCGCGGCCTGCCCCCTGCCATCAGGTACCGCGTGATCGCCAAGGCCGCGGCCGACGTCGGCGGGCAGCAGCCCAGCTACCAGCGCCTTTTGGCGGCGGAGGCGCTGCTGCGGCGGCACGGCTCGGCGGGGCCGGTGGAACTCCCCGGCGGAGTGAGCGCCTACCGCCTGTCCCTCGCGCAGCTGGCCGGTGCGGAAGCCGCGGACAGCCCGGCGGCCGGCGGCAAAGCCAAACCCGTTCCCCGCGGAGCCGCACGCTGTGGGAAGCTAGTACTCCGGCTTCAAAAGCCGCCCGAAAAATAGTCGCACCCCGCATCTACACAGGAGCCATTGGTGGATTCAAACGACGTCCAGGCAGACCTCAAGCACGTTCTCTACACCAAGGAACAGATCCAGCAGCGGATCACCGAACTCGCTGCCCAGATCGACAAGGACTACGAGGGCCGCGAAATCCTCATCGTGGGCGTGCTCAAGGGTGCGGTGATGGTCATGGCTGACCTGGCCCGGGCGCTGCACAGCCACATTTCCATGGACTGGATGGCTGTGTCCTCCTACGGTTCCGGCACCCAGTCCTCCGGGGTTGTCCGCATCCTGAAGGACCTGGACACGGACCTCATGGGCAAGGACGTGCTGATCGTCGAGGACATCATCGACTCCGGCCTCACCCTGTCCTGGCTGAAGACCAACCTGGAATCGCGCGGCACGGCATCGGTGGAGATCTGCACCGCCTTCCGCAAGCCCACCGCCGCCAAGGTGGAGATCGACGTCAAGTACGTTGGCTACGACATCCCCAACGAATTCGTGGTCGGCTACGGCCTGGACTACGCCGAGAAGTACCGCAACCTGGACTTCGTGGGCACCCTGGCCCCGCACGTTTACGAGTAGGCTGCCCCTCCCGAACCTCCGCCGCGCCGCCGTCGGCATCGCCCTGCAGAACCCCGCCCTTGGGGCAGGCCCTCCGCCGTCCTGGCAGCGCTACGCCCACAGGGAACTTTTGCCGTCCATCATGCGTGATCTACTCCGGACGGTGTATAGCTAGAAGCTGACGCAGCACCATCACGCGCGCAGACTACTCGCCGTGCAGCACTACCAGAAGGGACGGGGTTAGCCCCCGAACAGATGAAAGCTAAGAATTTCTTCAAAGGCCCGGGCATCTGGATCGTCGTTGTGGTCGGTCTGCTCCTGGTGGCCTTTGCAACGCTTGCCCCCGGTGGTGCGGCACGGATTGACACGGACAAGGGCCTTGAGCTGCTCTCCGGGGACCAGGTGGAGCAGGCCAAGATCTTCGACGGCGAAAACCGCGTTGACCTGACTTTGAAGGACAACCTGCAGCTGGACGGGCAGGACAAGGGCAAGAGCGTCCAGTTCTTCTTCGTGGACGCCCGTGCCGAGGACGTAGTCAAGGCCGTCACGGACTCCAAGCCGGCCCAGGGCTACACGGACCAGCCGATTGAGAGCAACTGGTTCTCCGGCCTGCTCTCCCTCCTGATTCCCGTCATCCTCCTGGGCGCCCTTTTCTGGTTCCTTATGACCCGCATGCAGGGCGGCGGCTCCAAGATCATGCAGTTCGGCAAGTCCAAGGCCAAGATGGTCAGCAAGGACATGCCGCAGGTGACCTTTGCTGACGTCGCCGGATCCGACGAAGCCGTGGAAGAGCTCCAGGAGATCAAGGAATTCCTCCAGGAGCCCGCCAAGTTCCAGGCCGTGGGCGCCAAGATCCCCAAGGGCGTGCTGCTGTACGGCCCTCCGGGTACCGGTAAAACCCTCCTGGCCCGCGCCGTCGCAGGCGAGGCAGGCGTCCCGTTCTTCTCCATCTCCGGCTCCGACTTCGTGGAAATGTTCGTCGGTGTGGGTGCCTCACGCGTCCGCGACCTGTTCGAGCAGGCCAAGGCCAACTCCCCGGCCATCATCTTCGTGGACGAGATCGACGCCGTTGGCCGCCACCGCGGTGCCGGCATCGGCGGCGGCAACGACGAACGCGAGCAGACCCTCAACCAGCTCCTGGTGGAGATGGACGGCTTCGACGTCAAGACCAACGTCATCCTCATCGCCGCCACCAACCGCCCGGACGTGCTGGACCCCGCACTGCTCCGCCCCGGACGTTTCGACCGGCAGATCGGCGTGGAAGCACCGGACCTGATCGGGCGCGACCAGATCCTGCAGGTCCATTCAAAGGGCAAGCCGATGGCACCCGGAGTGGACCTCAAGGCCGTGGCCAAGAAGACTCCCGGTTACACCGGCGCAGACCTGGCCAACGTCCTCAACGAGGCAGCGCTGCTCACCGCGCGCTCCAACGCGAACCTCATCGACGACCGTGCACTGGACGAGGCCATTGACCGTGTCATGGCCGGACCCCAGAAGCGCAGCCGCGTGATGAAGGAGCACGAACGCAAGATCACCGCCTACCACGAAGGCGGCCACGCCCTGGTGGCGGCAGCGCTGCGGAACTCCAGCCCGGTCACCAAGATCACCATCCTGCCCCGCGGCCGTGCCCTGGGCTACACCATGGTGGTCCCGGACAACGACAAGTACTCCGTGACCCGCAACGAACTGCTGGACCAGATGGCCTACGCCATGGGCGGCCGCGTTGCAGAAGAAATCGTGTTCCACGACCCGTCCACCGGCGCGTCCAACGACATCGAAAAGGCCACCGGCACCGCACGCAAGATGGTCACCGAGTACGGTATGAGCGAGCGCGTCGGTGCGGTCCGGCTGGGCCAGGGCGGCGGAGAGCCCTTCCTGGGCCGCGACGCCGGGCACGAGCGCAACTACTCTGACCAGATCGCCTACGTGGTGGACGAGGAAGTGCGCCGGCTCATCGACCAGGCCCACGACGAGGCCTACGCCATCCTCACCGAAAACCGCGACGTCCTGGACCGGCTGGCCCTCGAGCTTCTGGAACGCGAAACCCTGAACCAGGCCGAGATCGCCGACATCTTCCGCGACATCCGCAAACGCGATTTCCGCGAAGTGTGGCTGTCCAAGGAGTCCCGTCCGGTCCAGATGGCGGGCCCCGTGGAGTCGCGCCAGGAGAGGGCGGAGCGCGAGGCCCAGGAGGAGGCAAAGCAGGCGCGCCTGGATGAGCCGCTCGACGCCCAGCCGCCGCACCCGCAGGGTGTTCCGGAGGATGCTCCGTTCCAGGGCGGCGTCACCGACGCGGGCCCGGACACCCTTCGCGGCTAAGCTTTCTACGTGACCCACTTCGACGACGACGACGTTCCCGCCTCCGCCGGATACCCGGCGGAGGGCGGATCCCACCACTCAAAGCACCACAAGGTGGACCGGCCCCGGATTGAGGCGGCCGTCCGTGAGATTCTCCTTGCCATCGGAGAGGACCCGGACCGCGGCGGCCTCATCGACACCCCCAAGCGCGTGGCCAAGGCCTACGCCGAGGTGTTTGCCGGGCTGCACCACGACCCCGCGGACGTCCTGTCCACCACCTTTGACCTTGACCATGAGGAACTCGTCCTGGTCAAGGACATCCCCTTCTATTCCACCTGCGAGCACCACCTGGTGCCGTTCCACGGGGTGGCCCACGTGGGTTACATCCCGTCTCACGAGGGCAAGGTGACGGGCTTGAGCAAGCTGGCCCGGCTCGTGGACATTTATGCCCGCCGCCCGCAGGTGCAGGAGCGGCTCACCACTGAGATCGTCGAGGCGATGGTCCGCTACCTCAAACCCCGTGGCGCCATCGTCGTTGTTGAATGCGAACACATGTGCATGTCAATGCGCGGTATCCGCAAGCCCGGAGCGAAGACCGTCACCAGCGCGGTCCGCGGGCAGCTTCATGACCCGGCCACCCGTGCCGAAGCCATGAGCCTCATCCTCGGAAGGTAAACCCCAGACCATGGACTCACTAGCTGCAGCGCCGGGAACCGGCCCCGCAACATCCCCCTTGCCCATCCTTCGCAAACCGCGACCGGCGGCTCGGTTCGAAGACCTCCCCACGGACCGCACGCTGGTCATGGGTATCCTGAACGTCACCCCGGATTCGTTCAGCGACGGCGGCCGGCATGCCACGGCGGACACTGCCATCGCGGCGGGGCTGCGGATGTTCTACGCCGGTGCGGACATCATTGACGTTGGCGGCGAATCCACCCGGCCCGGTGCCGAGGACGTCAGCCCGGAAGAAGAACAGCAGCGCGTGGTCCCCGTCATCCGGGCACTGGTGAAGGCCGGGGCGCTCGTCAGCATCGACACCACGCACGCCTCCACGGCCGCCGCTGCGGTGGAAGCCGGTGCTGCCATTGTCAATGACATCTCAGGCCTCAGCATCGAACCGGAAATGGCGGAGTTCGTGGCGGCCGCCAAGGTTCCGTACATCCTTACCCACCGCCGCGGGGACGCGCGCACCATGAATTCGCTCGCCGACTACAAGGATGTGGCGGGGGAAGTGGTGGCCGAACTCGCAGGCGTGCGGGACAAGCTGTACGCCGCCGGTGTCACCGCGGAAAAGATCATCGTGGACCCGGGCCTGGGGTTCGCCAAGAACGACGCCCAGAACTGGGAGCTCCTGCAGAACCTGGACCAGCTGGACAGCTTGGGCCACCGCGTCCTGGTGGGCGCCTCACGCAAGCGTTTCCTCGGCACCCTGCTCACGGTGGCCGGCAAGGCCGCCGCCCCGGAGGAGCGCGACGGCGCCACCGCTGCCATCACCGCCATCAGCGCCTACCGCGGCGCCTGGGCTGTCCGCGTGCACGACGTCGGCCCCAGCCTTGACGCCGTTAAGGTTGCCGCGCGCATGGCCGCGCCCCGCGCCGGCAGCTAAGCCGCACCCCATGGACAGGATTACGCTGAGCGGAGTGACCGCCGTCGGGCATCACGGCGTGTTTGATTTTGAACGCCGCGAGGGCCAGCCTTTTGTTGTGGACGCAGTGCTGTACCTGGATTTCGCCAAGGCGGCAAAGTCCGACGACGTCCGGGACACCGCACACTACGGCGAGGTGGCGCAGCGTATTACCGAGTGGATCTCCGGCGAGCCGCTGAACCTGATCGAAGCCCTGGCTGTTCGGATCGCGGACGGCCTGCTGGATGAGTTCGGGCTGGTGGCCGTGGACATCACCGTCCACAAGCCGCAGGCGCCCATCGAGGTTCCCTTCGGAGACGTGGCGGTCAGCGTCCACCGCGCCCGGCGCGATGGGGAAAAGCGCGATGGGGACAAGCAAGCCCAGGGGGAGGGGCCATGAACAGCGGCTATACCAAGGCGGTCCTGGCGCTCGGCAGCAACCTGGGCGAGCGCAACGACACCCTGTCCGAGGCTGTGGCGGACCTCGTTGATCCGCCGGAGGTGCGGCTGCTCGCCGTGTCGCCGGTTGTGCAGACGAAGGCCGTGGGCGGTCCTCCCAACCAGCCGGACTTCCTCAACATGATCATCACCGTGGAAACCAGCCTGGCCCCGCACGAGCTGCTGGCACACTGCCAGGCTGTGGAGAACAAGCACCACCGCGTGCGGGAGGTGCGCTGGGGGCCGCGGACGCTCGACGTCGACATCATCACCTACGGCGACCTCCGCAGCGACGACCCTGCCCTGACACTGCCCCACCCCCGCGCCGCCGTCCGTGCCTTTGTCCTCTACCCGTGGTCGCTCATCGAGCCGGCTGCCACCCTGGACGGGGAACGGATCAGTGCCCTGGCCGCACGGGCTGACGATTTTGGCGACCTCGCCCCGTTCGACGGCTTCGGTGACTTCGACGGCGTACCCACCGCCGGAGCGGTGGAAGAGCGATGAAACCCATCAATCCGCTGCGCCTCCTGCTGATCGGTTTCATCCTTGCCGTGGCGGGCTGGTCCGCCACCGTGGTGACCAGCCGGTTCGGCATGTCCACCCCCGTCCTCCCGGCCACCGCCCTGGCCACCATGGGCGTGATCGTGGCCATCACCCTGATCCTGGGCATCCGGGTCCTGAAGTGGCGCAACAGCCTCGACGCCAACGGCGCCAGGACGGGCACCAAAGCAGGACCCAGGAAAAGGCCCGTGCTTGATCCGCTCCTCGCTGCCCGGACCCTGGTCCTGGCCCAGGCCTGCGCCTATGCCGGAACGGTGCTGTTGGGCTGGCACGTAGGCATCTTCCTGGACCAGCTCCGCATCTGGAGCCTGCGCAGCAACCAGGGCATCACCTGGCTGGCACTTGCCATGGCCGGCGGGGGACTGGTGATGATCGTGGTGGGCCTGCTGGTGGAGCGGTTCTGCAAGATCCCGCCGGAGGACGGCGACACCAAGGGCATCGAGGGGAAACCCGGCCGGACCGTGCACGGTGAAGCCTCCGGGGAAGGCGAATATGCGTACCGAGGCGATTGACCCTTCCGGCATCACCTGGCAGCGCGTCTCGCCGAAATATGTCACGGTCAGGGTGGTGCAGTGGGCCTTGGGCAACCTCGCCACCGTGCTGGTCCTGTCCCTTCCGCTGGTGCTTGTCCTCGCGGGCGTGTGGGCCTGGCCGCCGCTGTGGCTGGCAGCTACAGTGCCCGCGGTGGCTTTGGTGGCGGCCCTTTGGCGGCTTGCCCTCATCCCACGGCAGGTCCGTGCCATCGGTTATGCCGAACGGGACGACGACCTCCTGATCAGGACCGGCATCTTCTTCCAGCGCACCATGGCCGTCCCCTACGGGCGCATGCAGTATGTGGACATCGGCGTGGGCCCGGTGGAGCGCGCACTGGGGCTGTGCACGCTTAAGCTCCACACCGCATCACCCGGAACCAACGCCCAGATCCCGGGCCTGCCCGCCGCAGAAGGCGCACGGCTGCGGGAGCAGCTGGCGGCGCGGGGCGAAGCCAGGCTGGCAGGGCTGTGACTGCGGAGGAACCGCGTCCCGGGCCCGCCGCCTTCCCTGACGCAGGCGCTGCAGCGGCTGCTGCCCAGCCAGTCAATGCATCCCAGCCAACCAATGCATCCCAGCCAGGCAGCGCGTCCGACGGCGAGTGGCTGCGCGTGCACCCGGCGTCGCCCTTTATCCGCGGCTGGGTGGCCCTGGCCGCCATAGCCTTCTTCTTCGGCCGTGACTTCTTCGAACGCTCGCTGCAGGGCCGGCCGGTCTTCGAGGAAGAGCTCGCCGGGAGGGCTTCCTGGCTGCTGGCGGGCGGCGGAACGGTGCTGCTGGTCTCGGTGCTGGGCTTCCTCCTCACCTGGTACTTCACCAAATACCAGGTGTCCGGCGGCTACGTCAGGGTTAATACCGGGTTCCTTTTCCGGCAGCAGCGCCAGGCGAGGCTGGACCGGGTCCAGGCCATCGACATCGTGCAGCCCCTGCTGGCCCGGATCTTCGGCCTGGCCGAACTCAAGTTCGAGGTAGCCGACGCAGGAGAGTCGGCGGTGCGGCTGGCCTACCTGAAGATCGACGACGCCCGGCAGCTGCGCGCCACCATCCTGGCCCGTGCCGCAGGGGTGGCCGTTGACCCCGCCCACCCGGAGGAGCCCTCGCCCGAGGCGCCAGAATTCCAGGTCCTGTCAGTACCGCCGCAGCGCCTCGTCGGTTCCCTGCTGCTCAGCGAGCAGAGCTTCTTCGTGGTGGTGGGCGGTATTGCCTCCGTGGTTCTGGCGGCCGCCACGGACAGCCAGGCGTTCTACTTCTACCTCATTCCCGCGGCCCTGGGCCTGGCCGCCAGCTATTGGGGGCTGTTCAACAAGGGCTACAACTTCACCGCGGCCATCTCCCCGGACGGCATCCGGCTGCGCTACGGCCTGCTGGACACCCAGGCGCAGACCCTCCCGCCGGGGCGGATCCAGGCCCTGAAGGTCACCCAGCCGCCGCTGTGGCGTCCGCTGGGCTGGTACCGGATGCAGGTCAACGTGGCCGGCTACGGGGTTGTGGAGAACGCAGGGGAAGGCTCCGCCCGGACCACGCTCCTGCCCGTCGGCACGCTGGCAAACGTGATGGGCATGCTCGCCCTGGTGCTGCCGGACCCTGGAACCCCGCAGCCCGCCGTCGTCTTCGGTGCGGGGCTGACCGGCCTGGATTCCGACGGCGGATTCGTCACCACCCCGCGGAGGGTCCGCTGGCTCGCCCCCCTGGGCTGGCGGCGGAACGGGTTCGCGGCCACGGACACCGCCCTGCTGCTCCGCTCGGGGCGCTGGTGGCGGCAGCTTGTGGTGGTTCCGCACCAGCGCACGCAGTCAATGGCCCTGCACCAGGGCCCGGTGGCGCGCCGGTTCGGCGTTGCCGACCTGGTGCTCCACACCACCCCGGGCCCCGTTGTGCCGCGCCTGGCCCAGGCCGCTACGGAGGTGGCACTGGCCCTGTTCGACGAACAGGCCGCGCGCGCCCGGCTGGCCAGGAAGCGGCAAACAACCGAACAATGGCTCCGGCAGGTGGTACCTGGTGCACCGGCGGCCGCCACCGAACCAGTGGCCGGGCCCCTGGAAACTCCAACTCCTCAACAACAGGAAGGCGGGCAGTATGGGTAAGCCGGGACGCCTCGGCGTCGGAATCATCGGCGCGGGCAAAGTGGGGGCGGTCCTTGGCGCCGCCCTGCGCGCCGCGGAACACGCCGTCGTGGGCGTTTCGGCGGTGTCCGAAGCGAGCCGTGAGCGCGCAGAAACGCTGCTCCCCGGCGTGCCCGTCCTGCAAGTGCAGGAGATCGTTGATCGGGCGGAACTGGTCCTGCTGGCAGTCCCCGACGACGCCCTCCCGGGCCTGGTGGACGGGCTCGCGAAGCTGGGCGCGTGGCAGCCGGGACAGCTGGTTGCGCACACTTCCGGCCGCTTTGGCGTGGGCGTCCTGCACCCGGTCCGCGCCGCCGGAGCCGTCCCGTTGGCGCTGCACCCCGCCATGACGTTCACGGGGATGAGCCTGGACCTCACCCGGCTGCTGGACTGCACCTTCGGTGTCACGGCCGATGCCGCCATGCTTCCCATCGCCCAGGCGCTGGTGGTGGAGATGGGCGCGGAACCCGTGGCCATTGCCGAGGCGGACCGGACGCTGTACCACGCAGCACTGGCGCACGGCTCCAACCACCTGGTCACCCTCGTTGCGCAGGCGTCCGAGCTGCTGCGCTCGGTGGGGGTGGAACTGCCCGAACGCATGCTGGGCCCGCTCCTGCGGGCCACGCTGGAGAATGCACTGGCGTCAGGGGAGTCCGCCCTGACCGGACCGGTAGCGCGCGGTGACGTTGGCACAGTCGCGGCGCACGCGGAGGCGCTGCGGGAGTTCGACGGCGGCGGGCACGGCGATGTGCTGGCCGCCTACCTTGCCATGGCCCGCGCCACCGCCCTGCGGGCAGAAGGGCGCGGACTGCTGAAACCGGACCAGCTTGAGGGGCTGCGCCACGCCCTCGATCCGAAGGAGGACTGACGATGCCCATCACACTTGCCACCACGGTGGCTGAGCTTAGAACCGAAGGCGCCCGGCTGCTGGGCTCCGGGCAGGGGACATCCCAAGGGCTCGTTCCCACCATGGGCGCGCTCCACGAGGGCCACGCCGCCCTGGCGCGTGCCGCCGTCGAACAGAACGACGTGGTGGTTGCCAGCATCTTCGTCAACCCGCTGCAGTTCGGCGACGCCGTGGACCTGGACCGCTACCCGCGCACGCTGGACGCCGACCTTGCACTGCTGGAAGACCAGGGCGTGGACCTGGTTTTCGCGCCGCCGGTGGAGGAGGTCTACCCCGGCGGCGAACCGCTGGTGCGCATCACCTCGGGCCGGCTTGGGGAAAAGTGGGAGGGCGCCTCCCGGCCGGGCCACTTTGACGGTGCCCTGACGGTGGTGGCCAAGCTCCTCCACTACGGCCTGCCCGCCGCGGGGGTGCCTGCCGCGGGGCTGCCGGCCGCCGGGGCGGCCCAGGGGGGCCTGCCCGCCTACCGGGCGTACTTCGGCCAGAAGGACGCGCAGCAGCTGGCCCTGGTCCGGCGGATGGTGGCGGACCTCAATTTCCCGGTGGAGATCGTGGGCGTACCCACGGTGCGTGCGGTCGACGGGCTGGCGCTGTCCAGCCGCAACCGCTTTTTGTCGGACGAAGAGCGGGAGGCGGCCCTGGTGCTGTCCCGGGCCCTTCGGCTGCTGGAGGAACGGGCAAACGCCCGCGAACCGCTGGACCTTGACTCAGCCCGGGCCCTGGTGGAATCCCAGCCGCTGGTGGCGCTGGACTATTTCGACGTGGTGGATCCGGAGACCCTGGAACCGCTCGCGGAGAACTGCCGGGAGACGCCGTTCAGGGGTGAAGCCCTGGCGCTCATCGCCGCCAAAGTGGGGCCGGTCCGGCTGATCGATAACGCACCGCTGAGTTCCTGACCCAGGCTGCTACATGCACGGCTCTTCCCGGTTAGCCATCAGTTGTTCGAGCAATGCGCGCTCCGGCCTGTCCGGGTACTTGGCGACGCAGCGGCGCAGCCGGGCCCTTGCCAGCTCCTCACCGGGTTCGCGGCTGCAGAGAACTTCATCGATGATTTCCTGCGCCTGCCACCGGAGGGACTCAATAGCGAACTGCCGGATCTCGGACGGGGTGTCATCCGCCATCCAGGGATCAGGGTCCGAGGGAACGCTCTGGAACATCCGCTCTGCTGACATCGGGGCCTCCTTGCACCTGTCCGAAGCGGCCTGCGTGGGGGCAGCCACGGCGTCGAAGCACTGCGCTACGGGAAACATTACAGGGGGAAAGACCGGTCTGTCTTCCCCCGGAGTAGACTGAAATTGCGATGAATCCAGAGGCTAAAGTCCCGGCGTTCCCCCAAGTTGCTGCGGTGGCGCAGTCCGGTCCTGCCCACTCGGTGGACAGGATCATGGCCGTTGCCTACGAGCTGTTCTCCACGCGCGGCGTGCGGGACGTTGGCGTCAACGAGCTCATTGAGCGGTCCGGGGTTGCCAAAGCCACCTTCTACCGGCATTTTCCGTCCAAGGATTCCCTGGTTTTCGCATTCCTGGAGCAGCGGGACAAGCAGTGGACCATGGACGGGATCTTGTTGGAGGCACGCCGCAGGGGCAGCACTCCCCAGGAGCAGCTGCTGGCCATCTTCGACGTATTCGGTGATTGGTTCCTGCGGGAGGACTTCGAGGCCTGTTCGTTTGTGCGGGTCATGCTGGAGATGGGGCCGGCCCATCCGCTGGGACAGGCCAGCATCGAATACCTGGCAAAGATCCGCGGCCATGTCCAGGCCGTAGCGGAAGAGGCCGGGCTGGTGAACCCCGAAGAGTTTGCCCGATCGCTGCTGATCCTGATGAAGGGCTCCGTCATCCAGGCTGTGGAGGGTGACACGCTGGCCGCCGAACGTGCCCGGCAGATGGCGGTCTGGCTGATGGAGCACCACCGCGGCTGACCGCAGGCCGCCCTCAAGCAACAGCTGTTCTGGAGCCAGCCGCGCCGTCAGGAGCCGGACTGCCTGGCCGGGATACGGGGTGCGGAGGTGCTGGACCGGACCACCAGCCGGGTCTCCATCAGCTCGTCCGCCGGCCCGGCGGCGGTGTCGCCGTCGTCCTGCACCAGCGCCAGCAGGCGCTCCACGGCCCGCGTACCCTGGTTTCGCGGAAACTGGTCGATGGTGGTCAGCCCCAGGATTTCGCCCATTTCGTGGCCGTCCACCCCAATGACGGACAGCTCTTCTGGGATCCGCAACCCGAGGTCGCGGGCCGCCAGTATTGCGCCGAAGGCCATCTCGTCCGACGCGCAGAAGATGGCGGTGGGCCGTTCTTCTGCGTCCGCCAGCAGCTGCTTCGTCTCCTTGTACGCATCGTTCGCCGAATAGTCGGAAATGAGGGACCACGCCTCGCGCAGGGGCAGGCCCGCCTCCGCCATCGCTTCCTCATATCCGGCGCGGCGGCCGCTGGAGATCTCGAAGTTCCGTCCAAGCTCGTGTTCGCCGCCGAGGTGCGCCACGCGTGTATGCCCCAGGCTGATCAGGTGGTTGGTGGCGCGGCGGCCCACCTCCACATCGTCAATCCGGAGGGTGGGGATCTCCGGCAGCGGACCGCCCACTCCGACCACCGGAATTCCGGCCGCGAGGATCTGTTCGGTCTCGTGGGCGTTGAGCTGGAGCGAGACTGCAAGGACGCCGTCGAGCCGCTTGCGCAGGAGGAAGTCCCCCAGCACTGATTCCCGGTACCGGTCGCCCTGGAAGTCATAGAGGGTGAGGTCGTAGCCGGCGTCCATCAGGGCTGAATTGGCGCCCTCGAGCAGCGTGGCGAAGTACCACCTGTTGACGAAGGGGAGGACCACTCCGATGTTGTGGCTGCGCCCGCTCGCCAGGCTGGAGGCGTGGTAGGACATGACGAAGCCGAGTTCGCTGGCGGCGGCGGTCACGGCCTCCCTTGCCCGGGCGGACACACTGCCCTTCCCGCTCAAAGCCCGCGACGCCGTCGCCTGCGAAACACCCGCCAAACGGGCTACATCCCTGATTCCTGCCACTGACCCTCTGATGTTCCGCTTGGCCCCGTGCGCAGCCAGATGCACTGCGCAGGACCCAGTTTACGCTGGGCGGCAGCGTCCCCGTCCGTGCTGAGCAGGATCTCCAGGGCGGGCAGGCCAACCGGCGCCTCACCCATGTTCATCATCACCAGGACTCCGTTGTTCACGAATGTCACGCAGTCCGAGGCCGAGGACCCTTCAAGCCAGTCGAGGGAACCGGCTCCGAGCTTCATGGACCGCCGGAGCCCCAAGGCCCGGCGGTACAGGGACAGGACGGAGGACCCGTCCCGGTCCTGCACGTCCCGGGACAGCGCGGCCCATTCCTCCGGCTGCGGCAGCCAGGACTCACCAGTGCTGTTGAAACCGAAAGCCGGTGCCTTCGCCTCCCAGGGCAGTGGCACCCGGCAGCCGTCCCGGCCGATGCGTTCTCCCGCGGTGCGCTTGAACGACGGATCCTGGCGGAAGGTGTGGTCCATGGTGGTGTGATCGGGCAGGCCCAGTTCTTCACCCTGGTACAGGTACACGCCGCCCGGCAGGGCGAGCATGAGCATGGAGGCCGCGGCGGCCCGTTGCAGGCCGAGCTCCGCGTCAGGCTGGACATCCTCGGCGCCCAGGCCGTCGCCGGGGCGGGCGGCTGGCTCCACGATGCCGAAGCGCGTTGCGTGCCGGACGACGTCGTGGTTTGAAAGAACCCACGTGGTGGGCGCCCCGACCGAATCGAACATCCGCAGCGAGCTTTCGATCACCGCACGCAACCGGGCGGGGTCCCATGGGGTGCCCAGGTACGCGAAGTTGAACGCCTGGTGCATCTGGTCCGACAGGACCCAGTTGGTCAGCCGGGACAGGGGATCGATGCTCGCCTCGGCACAAAGGATGCGGTCGCCGTCGAACTCGGCCAGGACCTCGCGCCACCTGCGGTAGATGTCATGGATTTCGGGCTGCCCGAACATCGGCGCAAGGTTGCCGGGGAAGTCGTCGGTGCTGATACCGTCGGGCCGGCCATGCCAGTCCGGCAGGCCATCGGCCTTGACCAGGGCATGGGCCACGTCCACCCGGAAACCGGCAACACCACGCTGGAGCCAGAAGCGCAGGATGCGTTCGAACTCGGCGTGCACTGCAGGGTTGTCCCAGTTGAAGTCCGGTTGGGAGGAATCGAAAAGGTGTACGTACCACTGGCCGGGCTCGCCGGAGGGCTCGGTAATGCGCGTCCAGGCGGGGCCGCCGAAGTGCGACTGCCAGTTGTTGGGCGGGAGCTCCCCGGATTCCCCGCGGCCGTCCCGGAAGATGAACATTTCCCGTTCAGGGCTGCCCGGCCCCGCCTGGAGTGCGGCCTGGAACAGGGCGTGGTCGGAGGAGCAGTGGTTCGGCACGAGGTCGATGATCACCCGGATGTTCAGCGAATCTGCCCGGGCCACCAGCGCGTCGAAGTCGTCCAGGGTGCCGAACACGGGATCGACGTCGCAGTAGTCGGCGACGTCGTATCCGCCGTCCCGCTGTGGGGATACATAGAAGGGTGAGAGCCAGACGGCATCGACGTCCAGCGCCGCCAGCTGGTGCAGCTCGGCCGTGATGCCGGGCAGGTCGCCCTGGCCGTCGCCGTTGAGGTCCCGGAAAGAGCGGGGATAGATCTGGTAAATCACCGAGGACCGCCACCATTCCGTGCCGTGGTCGGCCGGGTGGACCGGCACCAGTTGGAGGGCGGAGATGTCGGACTCGTCGAGGGTGAGTGTGTTGGTCATCCGGTTATGCTAGCGGCATTTCCGCCAGAAATGGAACAGCTTCCATCCAGTAAGTACGCGGAAATCTTTAATTCGCTGATCGTGTGGACGTTCTCAATGGAATCGCTTACAGTTGTGACTTGTCTCACCGCCGGCATTGGCACCTGACAGCCGATATCTCCCAGGCGGGCATTTCTTACACCGGGCAGTTGCCCAATTCATGAAGGAGGCGCATCGGTGCGCACAGCTCTTATCAAGCCCTTGGCCCACAAGGCCAGGCTTTCATTCACGACGGCGGCCGCCGTTTCCCTGATGCTTCTCGCCTCAGGCTGCTCCGGCGGGCAGGCCCCGGCAGGCGGCGCATCAGCCGCCGCATCCGAAGGTGCGGCAGCTGCCCCCGCCTCCTCCGGCGAGGCACCCGCACGCGGGGATGCGGACCTCGTCATCTGGGCCAACGGCCCCGTTGTCCAGGCGCTGCAGCCCATCGCGGACAAGTTCGGTGAGGAGAACGGCATCACGGTGGAAGTCCAGACCGTGGCCACCGAACTGCAGACCAACTTCGTCACGGCCAACGCATCAGGCAACGGCCCGGACATTGTGATGGGAGCCCACGACTGGATCGGCAACCTGGTGCAGAACGGCGCCATCGATCCCGTCCAGATCACGGCTGAGCAGAAGGCGGACTTCCTGCCTGTCGCCACGGACGCCGTCACCTACAACGGCCAGACCTACGGCATGCCCGCTTCCGTAGAATCCCTGGTGCTCATCCGCAACAAGGCCCTTGCGCCCGAGGCGCCGGCTTCCTTCGAGGAGCTGCTCACCGCCGGTAATGCCGCTGTTGCCGCCGGGACCGCTGAACGGGCGCTGAACCTGCAGGTGGGCCCCAAGGGTGACGCCTACTTCATGCAGCCCCTCTACTCCTCAGCCGGCGGCTACCTCTTCGGCAAGAAGGCTGATGGCAGCTTCGACACCGCTGACTTGGGAGTTGGCAAGGAAGGCTCCATCACGGCTGCCGGGAAGATCGCTGAGCTCGGCGAAAAGGGCTCCAAGGTCCTCAGCACCTCCGTCAGCGCCGACAACTCCATCGCACTGTTCAACCAGGGCAAGACCGCCTTCATGGTGAACGGCCCGTGGGCGCTCGGCGACGTGAAGAAAGCCGGGATTGACTACGGCCTGAGCGCCGTTCCGGGCTTCGCCGGCATGCAGCCCGCACAGCCCTTCACCGGCGTGCAGTCGTTCTACGTCGCATCCAAGGGCAAGAACAAGTCCTTCGCCGAAACCTTCGTCCAGACCGCCGCGTCGCAGAAGGAGACCCAGCGCGCGCTGTACGAGGCAGTCCGCATCCCGCCGGCGATCGCATCCCTGGTGGAAGAAGTGGCACAGACTGATCCCGACACCAAGATCGCCGCCGATGCCGCGGCTGCAGGCATCCCCATGCCCTCGCTGCCCCAGATGGCTGCCGTGTGGGCCCCGCTGGGCCAGGCAGAAGCTGCCATCGCCGGCGGAGCAGACCCAGCGGCCACCATGGAGCAGGCCGGCCAGACAATCGCCGGTGCGCTGAAGTAACACCGGCGATGACCACCCGAACCAAGAACTCCTCGGGGAAGGCGGTGGGGCCCGGACTTTCACTGGGCTCCACCGCGTCGGTCCCCGCACTGCTGGCCAAGATCCTTGGGCTCGGCGCCGTGCTCGGCGCCGCCATATCCCTGACGCCGCTGCTGCTTGCCGGCGGCGAATGGGCGATGCTCATCGGACTGTGGGCCGGCGCTGCCGGGCTCCTGGCCGTCTATTCCACCAAGCGCCTCGTGCCGCTGAAGTACCTGCTGCCGGGCACCCTGCTCCTCACCGTCTTTGTCCTCCTGCCGATTCTTTCCACCGTGCAGCTGTCCTTCACCAACTCAGGCGACGGAACCCGCGGATCCAAGGACGACGCGGTTTCCACCATTGTCCGGAACTCGGTGACCCAGCTGCCTGAGTCCAGGACCTTCAACCTCACAGTGGGTACCAGGGGGTCCGTTGCGGACGGTCCCTTCACGTTCTTCCTGGTGGAGACGCCGTCGAACGATGTTTTTGCCGGTGACGGGCAGGGCCTGCGCCCGCTGGATGAGGAGGACGTGACGGTCGACGGCGGCTACGTCCGCGGTGCCGACGGCTACCAGATCCTGACGGGCAAGGAAGTCAACGCCGCAGGGCCGAAGATCAGCGGACTGACTGTCCCCACGGACAAGGGCGCGATCCGCGCCCAGGGTATCAACCGCGCCTTCGAAGGAGTCCAGACCCTGACGTACGACGCCGGAACGGACAGGATCACCGATTCGGTTTCCGGGAAGGAGTTCACCGTCCAGCAGTTCGGCGACCGGGAATACTTCGCGGACGCGAACGGCAGCAAGGGGTTCGACCAGAGCTGGGAGCGGAACGTCGGCTTCGCCAACTATGTCCGGCTCTTCACCGACCCCCAGGTCCGGGAGGCCCTGCTCGGCTCCTTCGTATGGACGCTCGTCTTCGCCGTCGGCTCGGTGGCCACCACCTTCGTCGTCGGGCTCCTCCTCGCCACCGCCCTTAATGATCCCCGCATCCGCGGACTCAAGCTTTACCGGGCCGTCATTATCGTTCCCTACGCCATCCCGGTGTTCATCTCCTTCATCGTGTGGCAAAGCTTCTACAACAAGGACTTCGGGCTCATCAATTCAATGCTCGGCGGAGCCAAGATCGACTGGCTGGGAGACCCGTTCCTCGCCAAGGTCGCCGTGCTGCTGACCAACCTCTGGGTGGGCTTCCCCTACATGTTCCTGATTGCCACCGGTGCGCTGCAGGCGCTGCCGCAGGACATTGCGGAGGCCGCGAAAATCGACGGCGCCAGCTCGTGGACCACCTTCACCAAGGTCCAGTTCCCGCTGCTGCTGGTGGCTGTTGCGCCGCTGCTGGTGTCGTCCTTCGCGTTCAACTTCAACAACTTCAACGTCATCCAGCTGGTCACCGGCGGCGGCCCCTTTCCGGCCAGCGGCGGACAGATCGGCGCCACCGACATCCTGATCAGCGGCGCCTACCGCATAGCGTTCGGCGGTGCAGGCGCCGAGTTCGGTTTCGCCTCGGCAATCTCCGTAGTCCTGTTCATTGTCACGGCAGTGCTTGCAGGCATCCAGTTCCGTTACACCAAAGCCTTGGAGGATGTGCGATGACCAATCTGCTCACGGAAGCTCCGGCAGAAAAAGGCACGCTGGCCCGCCGGACGAACATGCTGGTCCGCAAGGACGGGCTTGAGCTGCCCCGCGGCAAGCGGTGGTGGCGGGAAGTGGGCTGGCGGCACATGGTGGGCCTGGCGGGCGTCGCCTTCGCAGGCTTCCCCGTGCTCTACATCATTTCCGCAGCGTTCAATCCGCTGGGAAGCGTGGCCACCACCGAGCTGATTCCCACCACCTTCAGCCTGGTCAACTTTGAGACCCTGCTGGGCGGGTCCAGGGGCCCGTTTGGAACCTGGTACCTGAACACCCTGGTCCTCTGCACTGTGGTCTCCGTGGCGCAGGTCCTGCTGAGCACGCTTGCAGCCTACGCGTTCTCCCGCTTCCGCTTCTACGGGCGCCGCGGCGGGCTGCTGGCGCTGCTCCTGGTCCAGATGTTCCCTCAGTTCCTGGCCATCGTGGCGCTGTTCCTCATGATCGCGAAATTCGGTGAGGTTGTGCCGGCCATCGGGCTGAACACCCTGGCCGGTTATGCGCTGGTGCTCATGGGCGGAGCGCTGGGGCAGGTCTGGCTCATCAAGGGCTTCTTCGATTCCATTCCGCACGAGCTGGACGAGGCCGCCCGGATTGACGGGGCGGGACACTTCCGGACTTTCACCAGCGTGATCCTCCCGCTGATCCGGCCGGTGCTGGCAGTGACCGGGCTCCTGGCATTCGTGGCCGTCATTGGCGAGTACATCCTGGCGAGCATCTTCCTGACAGACAACGGCGTCAAGACCCTGGCGGTGGGCATGTTCGGCATTATCGCCGGGGACCGCAGCAACAACCTTGGCGTCTTCGCTGCTGGCTCGGTGATGATCGCGCTGCCGGTGCTCCTCCTGTTCCTCTACCTGCAGAAATTTATTGTGGGCGGGCTGACGGCCGGCTCCGTCAAGTAGGGGGAGGGCATCCGGAATAGTCAGCTTGCTTATCACTTTTCTTCTTCCTAGGCTGGAAGCTGTCCGGCAAGCAAAACTCTCGGGCAGCGGCCGGCGCCAATTACCAGGTGCCGGCCCGGCCCAGGCCAGGAGGAAAAAATGTCAGAACACAGCATCGCAGGCAAGAAGGTCGCATTCCTGCTGACGGACGGCGTGGAGCAGGTTGAGCTCACCAGTCCCTGGCAGGCAGTGAAGGACGCCGGCGCCCAGCCCACCCTGGTGGCACCCAAGAGCGGCAAGCTGCAGGGTTATAACGGCACGGAAAAAGGCGACACGTTCGACGTCGACCTCACCGTCGCAGAGGCAAATGCCTCCGACTACGACGCCCTGGTCCTTCCCGGCGGCGTCGTCAACGCGGACCATCTTCGCGTGGACAAGGACGCCCAGAGCTTCACCCGGAGCTTCTTCGAGCAGCACAAGCCGGTGGCTTCCATTTGCCACGGCCCCTGGCTCCTCATCGAAGCCGGAGTCCTGACGGGGAGGAGCGTCACGTCCTACCACTCCCTGGCGACCGACCTGAAGAACGCGGGAGCCAACTGGTCCGATGAGGAAGTGGTGGTTGACCAGGGGCTGGTGACCAGCCGCAACCCTGACGACCTCCCCGCATTCAACAGCAAGCTGGTGGAGGAAATCTCGGAAGGCCGGCACGCCGGCCAGACGGCCTAGAACCGCCCGGGGGGGCTGCCGGCAGCGCAGCCCCCACGTGTTCCCTCAGGGTTTGAGAAATGTTCCGGTGCCGGGAATTAGTCCAACCGGTAGAGTGTTGGCATCTGCAGCGGCCATGTCCGCGCACCACTCATAACACTCCCTGAGGGAACACCCATGTCTACCGAAGTCTCGCCGAACGCAAGCGGCCAGTCCGTCAACACCGAAGGAACCAGGCCCGCCGCGCCGGAGAAGATGTCCCGCGAATCGGTGACCATCATCAGCACGCTGTTGGTGGCCACGTTCGTGGTGATCCTCAACGAGACCATCATGAACGTTGCCCTGCAGCGGCTCATGGTGGACCTGCAGGTGGACGCGCCCACCGTCCAGTGGCTCTCCACCGGCTTCATGCTCACCATGGCCGTGGTTATCCCCACCACCGGCTTCATCCTGCAAAGCCTGTCCACCCGGGCCGTCTTTATGCTGGCCATGGGCCTCTTCGCCGGGGGAACGGCCCTTGCCGCCGTGGCCCCCGGGTTTGAGCTGCTCCTGCTGGCCCGCATCATCCAGGCAGGCGGCACCGCGATCATGCTGCCGCTGCTGATGACCACCATCCTCACCCTTGTCCCGCTGGCCAAGCGCGGCGCCGTGATGGGCAACGTCAGCATCGCCATCTCCGTCGCACCCGCCATGGGACCCACCGTCTCCGGGCTGATCCTTGAGCACTTCACCTGGCGCTTCATGTTCGTGTTCGTCCTTCCGGTCGCCCTTGCGGCCCTGGCCATCGGCGCCAAGTACCTGACCAACATCGGCCAGGCGGAGAAAACCAGGCTCGACTTCCTCTCGGTCATCCTCACCGTCCCTGCCTTCGGCGGACTGGTCTACGGCCTCAGCCAGATCGGCGGCGGCCACGGCGGCCAGGCAGGCCCCGGAACCACGGCCATCGCGGCACTGGTGATTGGCGTGGCCAGCCTCGCAGTCTTTGTCCTTCGCCAGGTGCGGCTGCAGAAGGCCGAAGCTCCGCTGCTGGACCTCCGCGCCTTCAACTTCCGGATGTTCACGGTCTCCGTGCTGCTGATGGTGGTAGCCATGATGGCGCTGTTCGGCGGCGTCATCCTGCTCCCGCTCTACCTGCAGGAGGTCCGCGGCCTGGGCTCCCTCGAAACCGGCCTCGCGCTGCTTCCGGGCGGCCTGGCCATGGGCCTGCTGGGCCCGGTCATCGGCCGGTTGTTTGACAAGGTGGGGCCGCTGCCGCTCACAGTGTCCGGGTCCATCCTGATGGTGCTGTCCCTCTGGCAGTTTTCAATGCTCGACGCCGGCACGTCCGTGGCATGGATCGTCACCCTGCACGTGGGGCTGAGTTTTGGCCTGGCGCTGCTGTTCACCCCGGCGTTCACCACAGGCTTGAACCCGTTGCCGCCGCACCTTTACTCCCACGGTTCGGCCATCATGAGCACCGCCCAGCAGGTGGCCGGCGCCGCCGGCACCGCGCTGCTGGTGTCCATCTTCGCCGTGGTATCCGCGGCGTCGGGACTCGTGGCGGGGATGAGCGCCGCCTTCCTGACGGCAACCGTGATCTCCCTTGCCGCCGTCGTACTCTCAGCGATGATGCGCAAGACCGAAGGTGCCGTCCCGGCCCACGCTGCCCACTGACCCAACTGAGTAGCGCCAAGTGTCGTTTTGACCGCTCAAAACGACACTTGGCGCTACCTACTTGGGCTAGCCGGCGTAGAAGTCAGCCAGTTCCTTGATCAGCTTGTCCGGGGCCTTGATGACGCCGTCGTGGCCGAAGCCGGGGAGGATGGTGTAGCTGGAGCCGGAGAGGACGTCGTGGATCTGGCCGCAGGCAATCCCGAAGTACGCCGGGCTCTTCTCGCCCACCACAATCAGGGTCTCCAGCGGCAGTGCCAGGAACGGCTCTGCCGGCATGTCCGCGGCGATGATCGCCTTGATCTCGCGGACGCCGGTGCGCATCATTTCCCGCTGCTGCTTGCCCTCTGACGTGCCGGCGGTCAGCTTGTTGGCAAGGGTCAGCATGGAGAGCGGCATGCGGGACGAAAACGCACCACCCGCTTCGAGCCCGCGCTGCAGCACGGCGAGGGCGCGGTCGTCGTCGCCGGCAGCGGCCGCACGCTCGTACTCCGCCGTCCAGTCCGCCTTCACGCTGTGGTTCACGGAAACGGCGGGATCGTACACGGCCAGCCGCTCAACGGGCAGCGTCCGGGCCGCGTGCAGCGCAACAGCACCGCCGAAGCTGTGGCCGAAGACGTCCGTGCTGGACGTATGTTTCATGACCGTCTGCAGGTCGCGGATGTCTACGTCCAGCGTGTAATCCTCGGGCTGGGGCGACGACGAACCGCGGCCCCGCCTGTTAAACGTGTGCACCGGCCGGCCCAGGGCCGCGCTGAGCTTCTGCGCGAACTTGGTGTAATCCGCAGCGGTCACCATGGAGGGCGGCACAATAACAACGCCCGAACCGGCGGAAGCGAGTTCGGTACCCGTGGAGAAGAGCTCCAGCGTGCCGCCGTTGGGGGTCCTGATGTTCTCACGCGTCATGTTCCGAGCCTAGCTGAGCAACCTGATTGCAGGCACCACGCTGCGCCGGGAAAACAGCGGCTGCAGCCTGCGGCGGTGGTCAGCCGAGGCGTTCGATGAGCGCCGCGCCCTGCTCCCGGATGGCAGGCAGTTCAGCGGCCAGGCCGCACAGGATGAGTCCTGCGTCCGCAGCCTGCAGCGGCGATTCCGGGGTTGCCATGCCGTCCGCGCGCAGATTGATCAGCGATTCCACCAGGCGGAACGCCAAATCTCCCGGGCTGGACTGCCAGCTGGCCGCCGTGCCGGCGGGAGGCAGGTCCCCGCCCAGCTCACGGTACAGGTTGCGCAGTTCCTGCCGGTCGGCCATGAAACGGGCAAAGCGTCCGCTGCGCGCCTCCGGCAGGTGGTAGAGGATTCCGAGGTTCCAGCGGGCGCTGCACAGTTGCGTTCCGTCGTAAAGCGCGACGGCGTGAAGCCGGCCTGCTGCCTCCCCTCCGGACGGCGGCAGGGCAGCCACCGCCCGGGCAAACTCCAGCCCCGCCAGGACAGTGCCCTCCAGCAGGTCCTCAAGGATGTCGTCCTTGGTCCTGAAGTGGTGGTAGAGCGACGACTGCCTGATCCCCACCGCATCCGCAATGGACCGGGTGGACGTGGTGGCGAACCCCTGCGTGGTGAACAGCTCGGCGGCTGCATCCAGGATTTCGTCCCGCGCTGTGGCCCCTGGCCTGGAGGGTTGTTGGCTGCGGGGGCGCCCCGGTCCGGCTGAAGTCACCGCATCATTCTTGCATTGCCTCACCATGGATGCGGCGCGCCCTCCCGCTCCCGGATCAGCGGTGAGTGAATGGAAATACTGCCGAAACAAGATGTCTATCCGCCTTTTACAGAGGTGAAACTCCCCGGGGACATCGCGCTGGAAAACTATCAAGTGACCGGTATTCCGCAGCTTTCGGCCGAGTGCTGCAGTACCGGCGGCCCCCGCCACGCTCCCCAGCCCCCGGAGAATCTGATGACCGCAACCGTTCTTCCCACCGTCCATGCGGACGATGCGGACCTGACGTCCCTGGGCTACCAGCCCACCCTCCACCGCAAACTCGGCCGCTACGCCTCCTTCGCGGCCGGCTTTTCCTTCGTGTCCATCCTGACCACCATCTTCCAGCTCTTCGCGTTCGGCTACTCGTTTGCCGGTCCCGCGTTCTTCTGGACATGGCCGGTGGTTCTCATTGGCCAGCTGCTCGTGGCCCTGAACTTCGCGGAGCTTGCTGCCCGCTACCCGCTGTCCGGAGCCGTGTACCAGTGGGCGCGCCGGGTCGGCGGGGAAGGCGTGGGGTGGTTCGCAGGCTGGTTCATGGCGATCGCCCAGGTGGTCACGGCCGCAGCCGCCGCCATCGCCCTGCAGGTGGTGCTGCCCCAGCTGTGGGACGGCTTCCAGGTGGTGGGCGGCGATCCTGCGCTGAACACCGTCACCGGAGCCGCCAACGCAGTGATCCTCGGAGCCGTCCTCCTGGTGGCCACCACCATCATCAACTCGCTCGGCGTCAAGCTCATGGCCCACGTGAACTCGGTCGGCGTCACCTGCGAGATCGTCGGCGTCGTGGCCGTGATCCTCGCCCTTATCAGCGCCGCCCAGCGCGGACCGGACGTGGTGGCGGACACCACGGTGCTCCAGACCTCCGACCTCGGCGCGGTGGGAGCCTTCCTGGTCTCAGGCCTGATGGCCGCCTACGTGATGGTGGGCTTCAACTCCGCCGGCGAACTTTCGGAAGAAACCAAGGACCCGCGCCGCACCGCCCCGCGGACCATCCTGTCCGCGCTGCTCATTTCGGGTATCGGCGGGGCGCTCATGATCATCACGGCGCTGATGGCAGCGCCGAGCCTCGACGACGGCCGCCTCGCCACCGAAGGCCTGCCCTACGTCCTCACCGCCGTCCTGGGAACCTTCTGGGGCAAGGTCCTGCTGGTGGATGTTGCCATCGCCATCTTTGTCTGCACCCTGGCCATCCAGACCGCCGGTTCCCGCCTGGTGTTCTCCATGGCGCGGGACGGCAAGCTCCCCGCATCCGCGCTGCTCTCCTCCGTCCACCCCACCCGTGGCACCCCCATGTGGCCGTCCATCGTCATCGGGGCCCTGGCCGTGGGCGTCCTCGCCATCAATGTGGGCAACGCGGCGCTGTTCACCACCCTCTGCAGCGTCTGCATCGTGATGGTCTACCTCGCCTACCTCCTGGTCACCGTGCCCCAGCTCATCAACCGCCTCCGCGGCGACTGGAACCGGGTGGGGCAGACCCTGCCGGCGGGCCTGTTCTCCCTGGGCCGCTGGGGCCTTCCCGTCAACATCCTCGCCGTCCTCTACGGTGCCGTGATGGTGGTCAACCTCGCCTGGCCGCGGCCCGAGGTCTACGACCCCTCCGGTGAAAACGGGATCCTCCTCTACTCGGCACCGCTGATGGTCACCGTGGTCCTGCTCCTGGGCATCTGGGTGCGGCGCCGGAACCTCGCGGCCAACGCTTGAGCACGTCCCGCACAGTCCAACAGCCCCTCTCCAGAACCAGCACAGGATCGACATGACACAAGTAACCGAAAGCCCGGCACCCGGCACCGCCACCACCGCAGGCGCCCGCGCCCACGCCAGGGAGCAGCACGGCAGGACCGTGGAGACCATGCGTTTCGTGCCCGCTTCCACGGCCCCGGCGCGCCTGATGCAAGGACTGCCCGACGGCGCGTCCCCCACCTGGGCCGAATCCCTCGCCTTTGGCCGCTACACCACCATGTCCCTGGCCCGGGGCACCCGGATCAGGCTCACCGACACCTCCGGTGACGCCTGCGTGCACACCCTCCTCTACCGCGCCGGATCCCTCCACGAGCGGCTCAACGTGGCTGACACTGTCAAGGTCCCCTGGCAGGCCTACCCGGGCACTGGCCACCCGCTCCTGTCCGACGCCGGCCGCCTGATGGCCACCATCGTGGCGGATACCTCCTCCCGGCACGACGCCCTGACCGGTGCCACCACCCTGGAAGGCAACACGGCCCGGTACGGTGCCGGAACCGCCCACAGCGCATCCCCCGCGGCCCGCGAACTGCTCACCCTTGGCGCACTCAAGAGCGGGCTGGGGCCCGCCGACGTGGCGCCGTCGTTGTCCTTCTTCAAAGGCATCACCGTGGACCCTGCAGGCAGCATTACCTTCACCGGAAGCGCAGGCCCGGGAGCCGCCGTCGAAATCCTGCTCCAGATGGACGCAGTCCTGGTCCTGGCCAACACCGCGCATCCGCTGGACCCCCGCCCGGACTTTACCGGGACCGCAGTGGACATCGCTGCCTGGCACGCGCCGCAGGACCTTGCGGCCCTTGGGGCGGGCACCCTCACCGGCGCCCTGCCCCCTGAACACCTGCAGGCACTGCAGAACACCGAACACGATCTCACCGCAAGGAACGCCCGATGAACACCGCCACCTACGCCGCTCCCGCCGCCGATGCCCGTGAGGCAGCCCTCGCCGCCGGAAAAGTGGTCCTTGACCAATACGTCGGGGCACGCGGTCCCTGGTCCGCCGTCGTGGCCGCCGGGGACGTGCTGACCATCGTTGACCTGGAAGGCAACCAGGCAGTGGATTGCCTGCTTTATGCAGCCGGGGACACCACCGTGCGCTACTCGGCCGCCGTCACCATCGCCCGGCAGCAGTCGATCGTCCTCACCACGGGGTCGGTCCTGCGGGCAGAAACAGGTGCCCCGCTGATGACCGTGGTGGCTGACGAGGTGGGCGTACACGACACCATCGGCGGCGCCTGCTCGCAGGAGTCCAACACCCTCCGCTACGGCCAGCACACCCGCGAACAGCACGCCTGCGTGGAGAACTTCCTGATCGAGGGCTCACGCTGGGGCCTCGGGAAGCGGGACCTGGTGTCCAACATCAACTGGTTCATGAACGTGCCCGTGGACCCGGACGGCGCCCTGGGCATAGTGGACGGCCTCTCCGCTCCCGGGAAGCGCGTGGCGCTCAGGGCCGAGGTGGACACCCTGGTCCTGGTGTCCAACTGCCCGCAGATCAACAACCCGTGCAACGGCTTCAACCCCACCCCTGTCCGCATGATCGTCACCCGGCCGGAGGCTGCACTGTGAATACTCTCGATACCCTCCTTTTTGACACCCTTTTAGTTGCCAACCGCGGCGAAATCGCCTGCCGCATCATCGAGTCCGCCCGGAAACTGGGACTGCGGACCGTGGCCGTCTTCTCCGAAGCGGACAGGGGAGCCAAGCACGTCCGGCTGGCCGACGAAGCCGTGCTCCTGGGGCCGGCCCCGGCCAAGGAGTCCTACCTTCGGGTGGACGCCCTGCTGGACGCGGCCCGGTCCACCGGGGCCGGTGCCATCCACCCCGGCTACGGTTTCCTTTCCGAGGACGCCGCGTTTGCCGAAGCGGTTGAGGCAGCGGGCCTGGTGTTCGTGGGACCCACCGCTGAACAGCTGCGCATCTTCGGCACCAAGCACACGGCGCGCGATGCCGCCAAAGCCGCCGGAGTGCCCATGATCGCCGGATCCGGGCTGCTGGCAGACGTTGACGACGCCGTTGCTGCCGGTTCCGCCATCGGCTTCCCGCTGATGCTCAAAGCCACTGGCGGCGGCGGGGGCATCGGCATGACGGTTTGCCGCGACGAGACCGAACTCGCGGAGAGCTTTCCCCGCGTGGCCCGGCTGGCCGGGGCAAGCTTCGGCACCGCCGGTGTGTTCGCTGAGCGGTATGTCGAGAACGCCCGGCACATCGAGGTGCAGGTCTTTGGCGACGGCGCCGGCCGGGTGGTCAGCCTGGGCGACCGGGACTGCTCCCTCCAGCGCCGGCACCAGAAGGTCCTCGAAGAGGCGCCCGCGCCGGACCTGCCGGACGGACTGCGCGAAGAACTGCACCGCAGCTCCCGCGCACTGTGCGCCTCCCTTAACTACCGTTCCGCCGGCACCGTGGAGTTCGTCTACGACTCCGCCCGCCGCGAAGCGTCCTTCCTTGAGGTCAACGCACGCCTTCAGGTGGAGCACCCCGTCACCGAGGCGGTCACCGGCGTGGACCTGGTGGAATGGATGCTCCGCCTGGCCCAGGGCGGCACTGAAGCGGAAGCGGTCCTGGCGCACCGGCCGGACAGCCTGCCCGTTTCAGGCCACGCCGTTGAGGCGCGCGTCTATGCCGAGGACCCGGCCCGCGGTTTCCAGCCCAGTGCCGGCACCGTGACCAACGCCGTCTATCCCGCCTCCGCCGATGTCCGCGTGGACGCCTGGGCGGAAACCGGCACCGAAGTTTCCACCAACTACGATCCCCTCCTGGGCAAGGTCATCACGTCCGGCCGGGACCGGACCGAGGCCTTCGACCGGCTGGCCGCAGCGCTCGCCGACACCCGGATCGACGGGATCGAGACCAACCTCGGGATGCTCCGCGCGGCCACCGGCCTGGACGTTGTCCGCACCGTGCAACACTCCACCAGCACGCTGGACAACGTGGGCGACCCCGAACCCCGCATCACCGTGGGCAGGCCCGGCCTGCAGACCAGCGTGCAGGACTGGCCCGGCCGCACCGGCCTGTGGCAGATCGGCGTGCCGCCGAGCGGCCCCATGGATGACCTGTCCTTCAGGCTCGGAAACACCGCGCTGGGCAACCCCGAAGGTGCGCCCGGCCTCGAATTCACCATGACCGGCCCCGCCCTGACCTTCACGCACCCCACCACGGTCTGCGTCACCGGCGCCGAGGTAACCGTCACCGTGGACGGGAGAGAGGTGCCCGCGTGGACGCCAGTGACCGTCCCGGCGGGCGGAACGCTCGACGCAGGCACGGCCTCCGGCGCCGGGCTTCGGGGATACATCCTGTTCCAGGGCGGCCTGGACATCCCGCAGTACCTGGGCAGTGCCTCCACGTTCACCCTGGGCCAGTTCGGCGGCCATGCCGGGCGCGTGCTGCGCGCCGGAGACGTCCTCCGCGCAGCAGCACCGGACGTTGGCGGCAACGGCAACCTTGCGTCGGCGGCAGTCCCCGTGGACAGCCGGCCCGCCCTGGCCTCAACCTGGGAGCTTTCCGTGACGGAAGGGCCGCACGGTGCCCCCGAGTTCTTCCGCCGCGAGGATATCGACGAGCTCTACGCGTCCGAGTACGAGGTCCACTTCAACTCCGCCCGCACCGGTGTGCGGCTCATCGGCCCCAAGCCGCGCTGGGCACGCACCGACGGCGGCGAGGCCGGCCTGCACCCGTCCAACATCCACGACACGGCGTACTCCGTGGGGGCCCTGGACTTCACGGGTGACACGCCCATCCTGCTCGGACCGGACGGGCCCAGCCTCGGCGGGTTCGTCTGCCCTGTGACCGTGGTGACCGCCGACCGCTGGAAGCTGGGCCAGCTTCGGCCTGGCGACAAGGTCCGGTTCGTACCCATTCAGGTCAGCCAGGCGCCGTCGGCCAGGGATCTTGGCCCGGGCCGCCAGCTGGTCCTGCCGGGCGACGACGGGTGGTCAGGCAACTTCCCAACGAGCCTTCCAGCGGCCGCACCGGCATCCGCCGCCAGCCGTCCCGAACGTACGGTGCGGGGAGACGGCGACGACGGCGTGCTGGGCCGGGTGCCGGAAGGCCCCGGAAGGCCTGCGGTCACCTACCGGCGTTCCGGTGACGACAACCTGCTGGTGGAATACGGGGAGATGGTCCTGGACCTCGGCCTCCGTGCCAGGGTGCACGCCCTGCACCAGCACATTGAGCGGCTCCGCGTGCCCGGGATCGTGGACCTGACCCCGGGAATCCGCTCCCTGCAGATCAAGGTGGAACCGTCGGTCCTGTCCACAAAGAAGCTGCTGGGACTCGTCCAGGAGATCGAGGCAGCCCTGCCGGCGAGCTCGGAGCTCGTGGTTCCGAGCCGCACCGTCCGGCTGCCGCTGTCCTGGGACGACCCCGCCACCCGGGAAGCGATTGAGCGCTACATGGCGGGTGTCCGGGACGACGCCCCGTGGTGCCCCTGGAACATCGAATTCATCCGGCGGATCAACGGCCTGGATTCGGTCAACGACGTGTTCGACACCGTCTTCAATGCCGAATACCTGGTCCTCGGACTCGGAGATGTGTACCTTGGCGCTCCCGTTGCAACCCCGCTGGATCCGCGCCACCGCCTGGTCACCACCAAATACAACCCCGCCCGCACCTGGACGCCCGAGAACGCGGTGGGCATTGGCGGCGCGTACATGTGCATTTACGGCATGGAAGGCCCGGGCGGCTACCAGTTCGTTGGCCGCACCACGCAGGTCTGGTCGCGCTACGCGGACTCTGCCCCGTTCGAGCCGGGTTCGCCGTGGCTGCTGCGCTTCTTCGACCGCATCTCCTGGTACCCGGTCAGCCCGGAGGAACTCCTGGACCTGCGGGCGGACATGGCCGCCGGGAGGGGCCGCGGCGTCGAGATCGAGGACGGCACCTTCTCGCTGGCCGAACACGAGGTGTTCCTCGAGGAAAACCGCGAATCGATCACCGCGTTCCGGGAAAAGCAAGGCGCCGCTTTCGCGGTGGAACGGCAGGCATGGGCAGACGCCGGCGAGTTTGACCGCGCAGAGGCTCTTGCCGCCGTCGTGTCGCCGGTTGTGGACGAGGTGGCGGTCCCGGACGGCGGGTCACTCGTGGCCGCACCGTTCGCGGCGAGCGTCTGGAAGGTCGACGTCAAGGCAGGGGACCGGGTGGTGCAGGGCCAGCCGCTGGTGTCCCTCGAGGCCATGAAGATGGAAACCGTGCTCGAAGCGCCGTGCGACGGCGTGGTGCTGCAGGTCCTGTCAACTGCGGGTTCGCAGGTTGTTGCGGGCGAGGCCGTGGTGGTCCTCGGCAGCGTGGACGCGGAAACCGGGTCCGTAATCGAAGCGCAGGAACTGGAAGAGGCAGCAGTATGACCAGCACAACCACCGGCACGGCCACCGCAACTTCCGGTAAGGCCACCACGCGGGTCCGGGCCGCCCTCTCCGCCCTCGAAACGGTGGACCGGCCGGAAATCTGGATCACCCTCCGCGGGACCGACGAACTGCTGGCCGAAGCCGCTGCCATTGACACGGCCGCTGCAGGCGGTGCGGACCTGCCGCTTGCCGGGCTCCTGCTTGCCGTCAAGAACAATGTTGACGTCGCAGGGATCCCCACGACGGCGGCGTGCCCCGGCTTTGCGTACACGCCGGAACAGGACGCCGAAGCCGTGGCCCGGCTCCGCGGCGCCGGAGCCCTGGTCCTGGGCGCCACCAACCTCGACCAGTTCGCCACGGGCCTGGTGGGCACGCGGAGCCCGCACGGCGCGGTCCGCGATTCCCGCCGCCCGGACTTCATTTCCGGGGGCTCCAGCTCCGGCTCCGCGGTTGCCGTGGCACTGGGCCTGGTGGACATCGCCATCGGCACGGACACCGCCGGCTCAGGCCGCGTGCCTGCCGGTCTGCAGGGGATCGTAGGCATCAAACCGACGCTGGACGTTGTGTCCACGGCCGGGGTGGTGCCGGCCTGCCGGTCCTGGGACGCCGTCACCATCTTTGCCCGCCACCTTTCCACCGCAGAGCTGGCCATGGGCGTCATGGCTGGGGGAGCGCGGGCCTGGCCGGCAGGCATCCGCTTGGCCGCGCCGGAGAAGCCGCGGGTAGCGTACCCGGCAAGCCTGCCGGCGCTGCCCGAATCCTGGGCTGCGGAGTTCCACCGGAACATCGGCCGCCTGCAGGAGCTGGGCGTGGAAGCGGAAGCCATCGACTTCGATGCGTTCCTCGACGCTGCCCGGCTGCTGTACGACGGCGGCCTGGTGGCCGAGCGCTACGCCGCCGTCGGCGAATTCATAGAGAAGGCCGACGGCGGCGCTGGCACCCCGGCGGGCATCGACCCCACGGTGGAGGGCATCATCCGGGCAGCGGGCAGGGTGCCTGCCCACCGGTACGTGGCCGATACGGCCAGGCTGGAAGTCCTGAAGGACACGGCGATGGCGCAGCTGGAAGGGTTTGATGCGCTGCTGATCCCCACCGCCCCGTTCCACCCCACCCTTGCCGAGGTGGCTGCCGACCCCGTGGGAGTGAACTCGCTGATGGGGACCTACACCAACTTCTGCAACCTGTTCGACCTGTGCGCGGTGGCGGTGCCCGCCGGCGAAGTGGACGGTGCCCAGTTCGGCCTGACCGTGGTGGGCCGGACCTTCGACGACGCCGTCACCGCGGATATTGCGCGCCTGCTGGAATCAACCCCGGACGTTCCGGAGCTCTTCGCCGGGGGCGCGGCACCGGCAGCGGCGGACAAAGCCGCCCACCCGTCGTCGTCCGCTCCCTGGCCGCTGGCCGCCGGCGCCGGCGCTGTGCCGCTCGTTGTGGTGGGCGCGCACCGCAAGGGGCAGCCGCTGGCGCCCCAGCTTGAGGAACTGGGCGCCGCCTGGGACGGCCCGGTGCGGACAGCGGCCCGCTACCGCATGGTGTCCCTCGACACCGTGCCGCCCAAGCCGGGGGTATACCGCTCGGACCGCGACGGCGCAGAGCTGGTGGGTGAACGGTGGCTGGTGTCCCCGGCAGGGCTGGGCGCGTTCCTGGCCGCCCTGCCCGAACCCATGCTGCTCGGATCCATCGAACTCGCGGACGGCTCGAAGGCTGTGGGGTTCGCCTGCGACGCTGTTGCTGCTGCAGGCGGGGAGGACATCACCCGCTACGGTGACTGGCTGGCAGACCGCGGCGGGGAGCCCCAGCCCAGGAACGTCTGGCAGAACCTGGGAGACGCGGCCCTGGCCGGATTCAGCAGGGGAGGTGGCCGTGGCTAGCCCTTGAAATACTCCGAGATGTCCGCCACCAGTTCATTCACGGCTGCCGGGATGGAACCGTGGAACCCTTTGGGGGAGAGCTCGAACGTGCTGCCGGGGACTGCGGAGTGCAGCCGCTCCGCAGTAGCTTTGTAGTAGCTGGGGCTCTTTCCGCCGGCCATGAAATGGGTGTTTTCGGGAAGCACGCTGAAGTCCCTGGCATGGTCCGCCTCCTTGTACGCGGCGCGCAGCTCGCCAACGCCGCTGGGCATGACCTCGCGGAACATCTTGTTGACCTTGGTCCGGGACAGCAGGGCCATAAGTCCGGCAAGGACCGGCTCGGGGATCCGTGCCATCGCCGATCCCGGGCTGGTGGCCCGCTTCATGTGTGCCAGGGCGTGCCCCACCCGGCCGTTGTTGACAGCGTCCTCAAACCCGGACAGCCAGGACGTGTCGATGCTGCCGTCAATGTTCACGGCGGCGTCGTACACCGCCAGCTTGTCCGGCACGTAGGCGGTCCCGGTGAACTCCTGGACGGCGTTCAGGGCCACGGACCCACCCAGGCTGTGGCCCAGGATGTTCCGCGCACCGGTGGCGTCCAGGACGGTGCGCACGTCCGCGATCTCGGTGGCCATGGAGTAACCGGCCGGCTGCCCAGAGGAACTGCCGCGGCCCCGGCGGTCGTACACGTCCACGGCCCATCCTTCGCCCAGGCCCTTGGCCAGCGCCACGGAAAACGGCCGGTAGATCAGGGCAGTCAGGAACGCCCCGCCGATCAGCAGCACACGGCGTTCTCCCGGCGCATCCTCGGTGCCGTAACTGTACAAAGCCAGCCGGCCGCCGTCGTGCGTTGGAAGTACCTGTTCTTTCACCACCCCATCCTAGGCAGGACTGCGCAGCTGCCCAGGCACGCCCGGGACCGGGCGGGTTGCGCCCGAATCCGGCGTCCCCGAAGTCCCGGTAAACTTGGGGATTGTGACTTCCCAAAACACCCCCGCGCCCAAGAACGCCCCAGAGCCGCTCGACGCCAGCGAGCAGATGCGGATCCGCATGGAGAAGCGCGCCAAACTCATCGAGCGCGGCTCCGAGGCCTACCCGGTGGGTGTGGAGCGGACGCACTCCCTCGCCGAGGTCCGCGAAAAGTACGCCCACCTCGAGGCGGACGACACCACCGGCGACATTGTCGGCGTCACCGGACGCGTCGTCTTTGTCCGCAACACCGGAAAGCTGTGCTTCGCCACCCTCCAGGAAGGCGGAACCGACGGCAAGGGCACCCGGCTCCAGGCCATGCTCAGCCTCGCCAACGTGGGTGAGGAAGCGCTCGCCGACTGGAAGGCGCTGGTTGACCTTGGCGACCACGTGTTCATCAAGGGCGAGGTCATTTCCTCCCGCCGCGGGGAGCTCTCGGTTATGGCGGACTCCTGGTCCATGGCCTCCAAAGCCCTCCGCCCGCTGCCGGTGCTGCACGCGGAACTGAACGAGGAGACGCGCGTCCGCCAGCGCTACGTGGACCTGATGGTCCGCGATGAAGCCCGCGAAATGGTCTACACCCGTGCAGCCATCACCCGCTCCATCCGCGAAACCCTCTTCCGCCACAGCTACGTGGAGGTGGAAACCCCCATCCTGAACCTGGTCCACGGCGGCGCCCTGGCGCGCCCGTTCGAGACCCACATGAACGCCTTCGACCAGAAGATGACCCTTCGCATCGCCACCGAGCTCTACCTCAAGCGTGCCGTGGTGGGCGGGATCGACCGCGTCTACGACATGGGCCGCGTGTTCCGCAACGAGGGCGTGGACTCCACCCACAGCCCCGAGTTCACCACCCTTGAATGCTACGAGGCGTGGGCTGACCAGTTCGTCATGGCCGAGCGCATCAAGGAGATCATCCTCGACGCCGCTGACGCCGTGGGCGCCGGCCGCGTCCTCCAGACCGAGGCGGGGGAGATTAACCTCGACGGCGATTGGGCCTGGCTGGCCGTTTATCCGGGCCTTTCCGACGCCGTTGGCCAGGAAATCACGCCGGAGACGCCGCTTGAGGTGCTTCGCGGGATCGCCGAAAAGCACGAGGTCAAGGTGGACTCGAAGTGGGACGCCGAGAAGCTGGCTGTTGAGCTGTTCGGCGAGATCGTGGAACCAACGCTGCTGAACCCCACGTTCGTTTACGACTACCCGCCGTCGGCCCAGCCGCTGGCCCGCCCGCACCGTGAGGACGGCCGGCTGATCGAGGCCTGGGACCTCATCATCGGCGGCATGGAACGCGGCACGGCCTTCTCCGAGCTGATCGACCCCGTGATCCAGCGCGAACGCCTGACCGAGCAGTCACGCCACGCCGCCGCCGGCGACGTTGAGGCGATGCAGCTGGACGAGGATTTCCTGCGCGCGCTCGAGTATGGCGCTCCGCCCATGGGTGGAATCGGCTTGGGGATCGACCGCCTGGTCATGCTGTTCACCGGTGCCGGAATCCGCGAAACCATCCTCTTCCCGCTCCTCAAGCCGGAAGGCCACTGACCATGGAATACGTGGCAGTCCTTCTCCCGTCCATTGTGGTGGGCCTGCTTTTCTGGTTCGCCATGAAATCGATCTTCAACGCGGATAAGGCTGAGCGGCAGGCCGAGGCCCAAGCCCAGGCAGAAGCTGAAACCCGGACTGCGGCACCCGTTGACCGGCCTGACCCGGAATCGAATAGATAAACCCCCACACTTTCCCCCTAATATCCACAGGAACCATTCAGTACTTTGACGCGTTGCCATAAAAAGAGTCATACTTTTTAGGAAACATCCTGCTTTTCTGAAAACCGAACCCTTTCCAAAAGGAAGTCTTTTAAATGGCACAGAAAGTAAACATCATCCTCGTTGATGATCTGGATGGGGGATCCGCAGACGAGAATGTGAAGTTTGGCCTTGACGGGGTCAACTACGAGATTGACCTTTCGGCGTCAAACGCCGCCGAGCTCCGCTCTTCGCTTGAGCGGTTTGTTGCAGCCGCACGGAAATCCTCCGGCGGCGGCCGGGCCGTCCGAACGAAAGCAGCAGCCAGCGGCCGCAGCCATGATTCTGCCCAAATACGGCAGTGGGCGCGTGAAAACGGCTACACGGTTAACAGCCGCGGCCGAATTCAGGCAGAAATCCAGGAAGCCTACCAAAAGGCAAATTCCTAGTTCCGCCCGAGGCTCCGGTAAGCCCTGCTTCCCAACAACGGGAAGCGGGGCTTTTTCGGTTTCCGGACTTAACCATGCTTTGCCCCCCGGTCCGGGCAATTCGGATTTAACAGCCTCCATGGCACAAACGCGGGTGGTGGCGGCAGGCAAGCGTGCTGTACCCCGCAGCAGGCACCGGCGGGGGCGTGCGAGAGCCGGCAGGGGCACCCGCGGAGGGCCCGCCGTCGTATTCCCGACGTCACCACGGTTTCCCCTGTGGCGAACACGCTCCCCAAGTCCGGGTCTGCCACGTAGCATCAAAGTACGTCGTAGCTAGGAGTGTGGCGAAATGTTTGAGCGATTTACGGACCGTGCCCGTCGCGTAGTTGTGCTTGCCCAAGAAGAGGCACGCATGCTGAACCACAATTACATCGGTACCGAACACATCCTCTTGGGTCTGATCCATGAGGGTGAGGGTGTTGCCGCCAAAGCTCTTGAGTCCTTGAGCATTTCGCTCGACGGCGTTCGCGAGCAGGTGCAGGAGATCATCGGGCAGGGCCAGCAGGCGCCGTCCGGCCACATCCCCTTCACCCCCCGTGCCAAGAAGGTGCTGGAGCTCTCGCTGCGCGAAGCCCTCCAGCTGGGACACAACTACATCGGCACGGAGCACATCCTGCTGGGCCTCATCCGCGAGGGTGAGGGCGTTGCCGCCCAGGTGCTGGTCAAGCTCGGCGCCGACCTGAACAGGGTCCGCCAGCAGGTCATCCAGCTCCTTTCGGGCTACCAGGGCAAGGAGACCACCGGCGCAGGCGTCGGCTCCGGCCAGCCTGAGGGTGCACCTGCAGGATCCGTCGTCCTGGACCAGTTTGGCCGCAACCTCACCCAGGCTGCGCGCGAAAACAAGCTGGACCCGGTCATCGGGCGCGAGCAGGAGATGGAACGCGTCATGCAGGTCCTCTCCCGCCGTACCAAGAACAACCCGGTCCTGATCGGTGAGCCGGGCGTCGGCAAGACGGCCGTCGTCGAGGGCCTTGCCCAGGCGATTGTCCGCGGCGATGTCCCCGAGACCATCAAGGACAAGCAGCTCTACACCCTGGACCTCGGTTCGCTGGTGGCAGGCTCGCGCTACCGCGGTGACTTCGAAGAGCGCCTGAAGAAGGTCCTCAAGGAAATCCGCACCCGCGGCGACATCATCCTCTTCATCGACGAGATCCACACCCTGGTGGGTGCGGGTGCCGCCGAGGGAGCCATCGATGCTGCCTCGATCCTGAAGCCCATGCTGGCCCGTGGCGAGCTGCAGACCATCGGTGCCACCACGCTGGATGAGTACCGCAAGCACATCGAAAAGGATGCTGCCCTGGAGCGCCGCTTCCAGCCGATCCAGGTCAAGGAACCCTCCGTGGCGCATGCCATCGAGATCCTCAAGGGCCTGCGTGACCGCTACGAGGCGCACCACCGCGTCACCATCACCGACGGCGCCCTTGCTTCTGCTGCGAGTCTCGCCGAGCGTTACATCTCGGACCGCTTCCTGCCGGACAAGGCGATCGACCTGATCGACGAGGCCGGCGCCCGGCTGCGCATCCGCCGCATGACCGCTCCGCCGGAGCTCAAGGCCATGGACGAGCGAATCGCCAAGCTGAAGATGGAAAAGGAGTCCGCGATTGACGCGCAGGACTTCGAAGGCGCAGCCGCGCTCCGTGACAAAGAGCAGAAGATGATCACCGAGCGTGCCGAGAAGGAACGCCACTGGAAGTCCGGCGGCATGGACGACATCTCCGAGGTGGATGAGGACCTCATCGCCGAGGTGCTGGCCAACTCCACCGGCATCCCCGTGTTCAAGCTGACCGAGGAAGAATCCTCGCGCCTGCTGAAGATGGAAGACGAACTGCACAAGCGCGTCGTCGGCCAGAACGAGGCCATCAAGGCCCTGTCCCAGGCCATCCGCCGCACCCGTGCAGGGCTCAAGGACCCCAAGCGTCCCGGTGGCTCGTTCATCTTCGCCGGCCCCACCGGTGTCGGCAAGACCGAACTCGCCAAGGCACTCGCGGAGTTCCTGTTCGGTGAAGAGGACGCCCTCATCACGCTGGACATGTCCGAGTACTCCGAGAAGCACACCGTCTCCCGGCTCTTCGGTGCCCCTCCGGGCTACGTTGGCTACGAGGAAGGCGGCCAGCTGACCGAGAAGGTGCGGCGCCGTCCGTTCTCCGTGGTGCTGTTCGACGAAGTGGAGAAGGCCCACGCGGACCTCTTCAACTCGCTGCTGCAGATCCTGGAAGACGGCCGCCTGACCGACTCCCAGGGCCGCGTGGTGGACTTCAAGAACACCGTGATCATCATGACCACCAACCTCGGCACCCGGGATATCTCCAAGAGTGTGGCCACCGGCTTCCAGTCCGGCACCGACACGCAGACCGGCTACAACCGCATGCGCGCCCGTGTCACGGAGGAACTCAAGCAGCACTTCCGCCCCGAGTTCCTGAACCGCGTGGATGACGTTGTGGTGTTCCCGCAGCTCACCCAGGACGAGATCATCGAGATCGTGGACCTCTTCGTCAACCGGCTGGAGAAGCGCCTCAAGGACAAGGACATGGGCATCGAGCTCACGCCCGCCGCCAAGGTGCTCCTCGCAACCCGGGGCTACGATCCCGCCATGGGTGCCCGGCCGCTGCGCCGCACCATCCAGCGCGAGATCGAGGACCAGCTCTCCGAGAAGATCCTGTTCGGCGAGATCCACGCCGGCGACATCGTCGTAGTGGACGTGGAAGGCGAAGGCGACGACGCGAAGTTCACGTTCGCCGGCAACGCCAAGCCGCGCATCCCGGAAATCGCTCCGAGCGTCTAGTTTCCACAGCCAAAGCCCCGTCACTCCACAAGGAGCGGCGGGGCTTTCGCTTTGCCCTCCGTCCCTTCAAAGCGTTGGCATGCGCGTCCACGGTCACCACGCTGCGGCACCGGAGTTATTTGCCGCTTGCTGCTCCTCCGTCGCTTTGACGCAAGCTACACAAATGACCCCGGCCCCTCCGCTTCACGCGAAGGCGCGCCTCGCGCGGGTGGCGGCGGTCAGGCATTTGTGTAGGCGCCGTCAAAGCTGGGCCCACGCTGGCAGGGTTCCCTGGCCGAGCTTGCGAGGTTAGGGTCACCGCGGGGAGGAACGAGCAGGCGCCGGCAAATGGCTCGGCCGACGGCGCCAACCCGGCCCCGCACCCCTCGGCCCACGAAGCGACGGATGTGCCGTCGTCGTTCCGCCTGTAGTGAAGTGGTTGTGACGGGCGGCACAACTCGGGTTGAATCGGGGGCATGGCTAACTTGGAACCGGCGATCCCGGATGAGCAACCTTTGACCCCTTTTCATGATCTGGACCATTACCTGTCCATCCCGCGGGTAAGTGGGCTGGCCTTGAGCCCCGACGGCCGGCGGCTGGTCACTACCGTGGCCACCCTGAACGGCAAGGGCACCGAATTCGCCACGGCGTTATGGGAGCTTGACCCCGAGGGGCGAAAGCAGGCGCGACGGATTACCCGCAGTGCCAAAGGTGAGGCCGGAGCGGCGTTCGCGGCCAACGGCGATGTCTACTTCACGTCGGCGCGGCCGGATCCGGACAGCCCGGAAGGCGACCCCGTGAACGCCCTGTGGCTGCTCCCCGCGGATGGCGGCGAGGCCCGGGTGGTGCTGAACCGGCCGGGTGGCGTGGGCGCAGTGATGACGGCCAAAGCGGCGGATGCCACGTTCGTTGTTGCTGAGGTCCTGGCGGGGTCGGCGGATGAGGACGACGACGCCGAACGGCGCAAGTCCCGCAAGGACAACAAAGTCTCCGCCATCTTGCACAGCGAGTACCCGGTCCGTTACTGGGACGCCGATCTGGGCCCCGGCCAGCCGCGTATTTTCGCCGTCGATCAGGGACCAGACAAAGCACATGGCAAGCCGGGCACCGTGGACGCCGCGGCGCCGCTGGTCCTGCGAAACCTCACTCCGGACGCAGGACCCAGGCTCCGCGAAGCGGAAACCGCCGTCAGCCCCGACGGCAAGACCATCTACGCGAGCTACACCAAGCCGCTGGCCAAGGCTGACAGCCGGTCCATCCTTGTGGCCGTGGACGTGGCGTCCGGCAGCACCAAGGTGCTCCTGGACGAGGAAGGCATGAGCTACTTCCCCGGGCCCGTCAGCCCGGACGGCAGCACCCTGGCAGTGGTCAGCGAAAGCGACACCACACCGCACCGGGCACCACAGGTCAAGCTCCATCTGCTGGATGTCTCCGGGACGGGCGGCGACGCTCCCGGCGGGCTTACCCCCGTAGCGCACGACTGGGACCGGTGGCCCAGGCCCGCCGCCTGGCTTCCTGACGGGTCCGCCCTCCTGGCCACCGCGGACGACGACGGCGCGTCGCCGGTTTTCCGGATCAGTGTCCCCGCCGCTTCGGCTGAAGTAGGCGTCACCCGGGTGACGGAAGACGCCGCAGCCTATACCGACGTCGTGGTTTCTCCGGACGGACGTAGCGCCTATGCGCTCCGGAGCTCGTATGAGTTCCCGCCCGAACCGGTCCGCATCGACCTCCAGACCGGCGAGGCAACGCGCCTGCCCGCCCCGGCGGAGCGTCCCGTCCGTCCCGGCAGGCTGGAACGCATTGCAGCGACGGCGGCTGACGGGTCCCGCATCCCGGCCTACCTGGCACTGCCGGAGGGCGCGTCCGCGGAGTCCCCGGCGCCGATGCTGCTGTGGATCCACGGCGGGCCGCTGGGCTCGTGGAACGCCTGGACCTGGCGCTGGAACCCCTGGCTGCTGACGGCCAGGGGCTATGCAGTGCTGCTCCCTGATCCGGCACTCTCCACCGGCTACGGGCAGGCCCACATCCAGCGCGGCTGGGGGACATGGGGCAAGGCCCCGTTCACCGACCTCATGGCGGTGACCGACGCCGCCGTCGAACGCCCTGACATCGACGCTGGCCGCACCGCTGCGATGGGCGGCTCCTTTGGCGGTTACATGGCCAACTGGGTGGCAGGACAGACGGACAGGTTCAAAGCCATCGTGACCCATGCCAGCCTGTGGGCTCTGGACCAGTTCGGCCCCACGACGGATGCCTCGCAGTACTGGCTGAAGGAAATGACCCAGGAGATGGCGCTGGAGAATTCGCCGCACCTCCATGTGGAAAACATCAGCACGCCCATGCTGGTGATCCACGGGGACAAGGACTACCGGGTGCCCATCGGTGAGGGGCTGCGCCTCTGGTATGAGCTGTTGTCCACATCAAAACTGGCCGCGGACCAGGACGGGCAGACGCCGCACCGGTTCCTGTATTTCCCGGACGAGAACCACTGGGTGCTCCAGCCGCAGCATGCAAAAGTCTGGTACCAGGTGGTGGAGCAGTTCCTGGCAAAGAATGTCCTGGATCAGGAGCTGCCCCTGCCGCCTGAACTGGGACTCTGAGCTCCTGGGCACCTCGTAGGATGGCTCTGTGACTGAGTCCTTCCATATTCGCCCTGCCCGTACCAGCGATGTCTCCGCCATCAAGAAACTCGTGGCGCCGCTGGCGGACCAGCGGATACTGATGGCCAAGGAAACGGTGGCCTACTACGAAAGCCTGCAGGAGTTCCGCATCGCAGAGTCCAACGACGGCGAGGTCATCGGCTGCGGAGCGCTGCACGTGATGTGGGAGGACCTCGCCGAAGTGCGCACCCTTGCCACGTCCGAGGACTGGCGCGGCAAGGGCGTGGGGCATGTGCTGGTGGAGAGCCTGCTCGAGGAGGCGCTTGCCCTGGGCGTGGCCCGCGTCTTCTGCCTGACTTTCGAGGTGGAGTTTTTCAAACGCCACGGCTTCGAAGTCATGGCTGACCAGTCCGCAGTGGACCCCGTGGTGTACTCCGAGCTCCTGCGCTCGCACGACGAGGGCGTCGCCGAGTTCCTGGACCTTGCCAGGGTCAAACCCAACACCCTCGGCAACACCCGGATGATTCGGGCGCTCTAGGACCGAATCCAAAACCAGCTGCAGCCCCCTGACCTGCGCATACTTGTTTTATTCGAATTGATGGATAAACTATGTGTGGCCGGGTTGGGGGGCCCACAGGAAAGGGACAGTCATTGGGGGCTGTCCCTTTTCTGCGTCCAGGGAACGGGCCGCCGGGCGACTTCAAGGAACCTACCGCTGCCGGGCCTGCCGGTAGTAGGGTCAAGGTGACATTCTCCAGGAAGCAGAGCCAGGAGCACCGCCATGAAAAAACTCATCAATGACCCGCGGGCCGTCGTCGAAGAATCCGTACAGGGCTTCGGCATGGCCTACCCCAATCTGGTTACCGTCAGCACAGACCCCACCTTCATCACCCGCAAGGATGCGCCTGTGGGCGGCAAGGTGGGGCTGGTCTCCGGAGGAGGCAGCGGGCATGAACCGCTGCACGGAGGCTACGTGGGGGTGGGAATGCTCGACGCCGCCGTGCCGGGGGCGGTGTTCACTTCACCAACGCCTGACCAGATCCTTCCGGCGACCCTCGCGGCCAACTCAGGAGCCGGCGTCGTCCACATCGTGAAGAACTACACCGGTGACGTCCTGAACTTTGAAACGGCGGCCGAACTCGCGGAAGCCGAAGGCGTCAGCGTCCGCACGGTCCTGGTGAACGACGACGTGGCCGTTGAAGACTCGCTGTATACGGCCGGCCGCAGGGGTGTAGGCGGAACCGTGCTGGTGGAGAAAATTGCCGGTGCCGCCGCGGAGAGGGGCGATGACCTGGACGCAGTGGCGGCGGTGGGTGACCGCGTCAACGCCAACGTCCGCAGCATGGGTGTGGCGCTGTCCGCATGCACCGTCCCGCACGCAGGCACCCCCAGCTTCGACCTGGCCGAGGACGAGATCGAGATCGGCATCGGCATTCACGGTGAGCCCGGCCGGCACAAAATCCCCATGGAGAACGCCGACGGCATCACGGACCGCCTGCTGGAACCTGTCCTGGCCGATCTGGGCATCGCGTCCGGGGACAGGGTCCTCCTGTTCGTCAACGGCATGGGCGGCACGCCGCTGAGCGAGCTGTACATCGTCTACCGGCGGGCCGCGCAGGTCCTCGCGGACCATGGCGCCACGGTGGACCGTTCACTGGTGGGCAATTACATCACGGCACTGGAGATGCAGGGATGCTCCATTTCGGTCCTGAGGCTGGACGATGAGCTCACGGAGCTGTGGGACGCGCCGGTGCACACGGCGGCGCTCCGCTGGGGCGTGTAGCGGTGGCGCTTGATGTCACCTGGGCGGTGAAGTGGCTGACCCTGTCCGCCCAGGCCATGGCCGAGCACCGGGTGGAGCTGATCGAACTCGACCGGGCCATCGGGGATTCGGACCACGGGGAAAACATGGACAGGGGATTCCAGGCTGTCCTGGACAAGCTGGCTGAGGCTCCGCCGCAGACCCCAGGGGCCGCCCTGAAGCTGACAGCCATGACCCTGATGTCAAAGGTCGGCGGGGCAGCCGGGCCGCTCTACGGCACAGCTTTCCTCCGGGCTGCAACATCGCTGGGGGACGCGGCCGAAGTCGATCCCGCAGCCTGGGCGGGCGCCCTTGCCGCTGCGCGCGACGGCATCGTGGCACGCGGGAAGGCCGAATCAGGGGACAAGACCATGGTGGATGCGTGGACGCCGGCCGTGGAAGCTGCCCGGAAGGCCGCGATGGACGGCAACGGGGATGCCCTCACCGTCCTGGTGGCGGCGGCCGAGGCTGCCGAAGCCGGCGCCGTCGCCACTGACCCCATGGTGGCGCGGAAAGGCCGCGCGAGCTACCTCGGAGAGCGCAGCGCAGGGCACAGGGACCCCGGAGCAGCCTCTTCCGCCCTGATTCTCCGCGCAGCCGTGGGAGCCGCTGCGTGACCGTCAGCCTTGTGGTGGTATCCCATAGCGAAAAAATTGCCGACGGCGCCGCGGAGCTTGCCGCGCAAATGGCGCCTGACGTCCTGGTCCTGACAGCCGGGGGCACCACGGACGGAAGGATCGGCACCAGCCTGGAGAAAGTCCTGGCTGCCCTGGACAAGGCGGGCAGCGGCGGCACCGTCATCCTCACTGACTTGGGGTCGGCCGTGATGACCGCGGAATCCGCGCTCGAGTTCGCCGAGAACCCGGAGGAGATGGTGCTGGCGGACGCGCCGCTGGTGGAGGGGCTCGTGGCAGCCGCGGTCGCAGCGCAGGGCGGTGCGGACATGCACGCGGTCAGGCGGGCGGCGGAATCCGTGGGTGGTCCCGCCCGCCAGCCAGAGGACGCCCCGCTGAAGGCTATTGGCGAAGGGCCGGTCACCGGAAAGGGGCCGGACTTCACGGGCGACTTTGAGCTGGTCAACCAGGCCGGGATGCACGCCCGCCCGGCTGCGAAGATAGCCGGCGGGCTGTCCGGGCTCGATGCGGAAGTGACGGTCAACGGGGTGGACGGCGCGTCCATGACGGGACTGATGACGCTCGCTGCCGGCAAGGGGTCCGTGCTGCACGTGGAAGCCTGGGGTGCCGATGCGGAACGGGCGGTGAACTACGTGGGCGGGCTGGTGCAGGCAGGATTCGGGGAGCCGTAGGCCTCGTTTGGGTAACCGGCGGTGTGTTCCCGGGGTAGCGGCCCTTCCTGCGAATAAGCTCGATGCCATGGAACGGCCCCAGCTCGAAGACAGCCCCGCAGAAATTGAAGTACTGGAAGGTCAAACGTCCGTGGAGGAACTGCTGGCTGATCTTGGGTTCGAATGGCGGCACAGCACTCCCGAGCAGGAAGCTGCACCCCAGGCCACCGGCGACGACGCTTTCGGGCAGCCCGCGCTGTTCTGAACGGCACTCTTCCAAACCCCTCCCAACGGGTCAGCCCTGCTGGCGCAGCCCTTCGGCGTCGAGTACCACCGCTGCGGTGATGAAGCGGCCGCACTGCTCGCCAAACGGATAGTCCCCGCGCGGACGGAATTCTACGCTCCGCACGGGCAGTGCCGTCCCGTCCGGTGCGGTTCCCGATGCTGTTACTGCCATGGGGGATTCGGTGAGCGACTGCAGCATCAGCACCCCGTCTTTGCTGCCGTTCGGAGATGCGGTGGCTGAGCAGACGCCGTTGGTGCAGCCCTGGTCGATGGACGAGTTTCCCGGCCGGAGGTCCACGTCCTCCTCCGTGCATTCGCCGTCCTGGCAGGCCTTAAGGTGCAGGCCGGAGACCTGCTGCGCGTAGCTGGCAGGGATCGTTACCGAGACGGCGGTGGCCTGGGCGATGGCAGGGCAGGGGACCGCGCCGGGGCCGGGACCGCAGGCCGTGGCGAGTCCCGCCGTCGTGATCAAAGCCAAAAGCAGCCCATGCCTGCGCATACTTCAGCGTATGGCGCCGTTGCCGCAGCGGCCCGGGCCCAACCCAACTGATGCCCGCATTGTTATGGCCGGCGCAGCTGTGACTGCCAAACGGAGTCCGGCGTGAAATTAAGCAGGGCGCCCGTGTCAGTCCACAGGGAAGATACTGATGAACCACAGGGAGGCAAGGGCGAAAACGGCGAAGAAGGGGACGACGCACCCCAGCGTGGACCGGGGCTTGGAGGAAACCTGCCGCGACTCGTTGGGATTGGCGGGGTTGTAGGCCACCTCAATGGGCGCACCCGGCACCGGCTGGCTGGCGAAGGGGACCTCTGACTCGCCGGCAAACAATGTTCCCTGCGGGTCCGTGAACTGGTACATGGGAAAAAACCGCCGGCTCCGGCTGGATCCGCCGCCGCCATTGGTCCAGCCCGCCACACTGCCGGTCACGGTGGCCTGCACTTTGGGCCATGACGCGGCCTGCTGCTCGTCGCGCTTCGTGGTGCGCACGGCCCGGACCACCGCGAGCACCGCCGTGATGACGAACAGCACCCACACGATGTACAGGATCATTTTCATGGCTTGCCCCTGGTTCCAGTCACCTGAAAAGTATGCCAGCCAGCGCATACTTTCTCTGTGTTGAGCTCACGCGGGAAGCCGGTAGCCGCCGTCGTGCATCTCTGCCAGACCGTCGGCAAGCAGGCCAGCCAGCGCCCGCTCCAGCTGTTCCGGCGCCGAGTTGAGCCGGTGCAGGGCGGCCAGCGGCACGCCGATTCCCGTCGGTGCAAAGCCCAGGTCGGCCGGCTCCCGGAAGAACATGTCCGGCGGCACCGGAGTTTCGGCCAGCCGCAGCACGGCCACCACGGCGCCCCGGACCTGGCGGTCCGTGCCGTGCCATGCCTGGCCCTTGGGGACATACGACGGCGGCGGCTCGCCTGCCGCGCGCCAGGCGCAAAGGTCGCTGACCGGGCAGGCGGCGCACTTGGGTGCCCGGGCAGTGCATACAAGCGCCCCCAGCTCCATGACCGCAGCGTTCCACCGCACGGAAGAACCGTCGTCGGCCGGAAGGAGGGATGCGGCCAGCCGCATCTCCGCCGCGGTCAGCGCAGGGGCCGGCAGCGCAGTACCGGAGACGAGGCGGGCATGGACCCGCCTGATGTTGGTGTCCACCACGGTTTCCCGCCGGCCGTAGGCGAAGGCAGCCACGGCGGCCGCCGTATAGCCGCCCACGCCGGGAAGCGCCAGCAGCTCCGGGTACGAATCCGGGACCTTGCCGTTATGGTCCTGGGTAATAGCTGCGGCCGCAGCATGCAGCCTCAGTGCCCGGCGCGGATATCCCAGCCGGCCCCAGGAGCGCACTGCTTCCCCTGCGGGCTCTCCAGCCAGGGCAGCGGGGGTGGGCCAGCGTTTCAGCCACTCCTGCCATACCGGCAATACCCGGACAACGGGTGTTTGCTGCAGCATGATCTCGCTGACCAGGATGCCCCAGGGCGAACAGCCGGGCTCGCGCCAAGGCAGGTCGCGGGCGGTTTCGCTGAACCAGCCGTTGATTCGCTCGTGCAGAAGGTCAGGGCCGGCCACGGTCCCGGCAGCACATGCAGGACCCACGGGATCGGCCGGGCGCGGGGAAACGGCGGTGGAGGATTTGGTGTCGATGCCAACACTGTAATGGATGTGTCTGGGCGGGCTGAAACGGGGATGTGACCAGAGCGTCTGCGGCGCGGCGGCGTGGTGGGTGAACAGAATCGGGCCTGTTCTCTAGCCTAGGAGGATGGGCAGGCAAGGCGAATCATCACCACACGGCAGGGCACCGGCATCCGGTTCCACGGCCGTCCGCAAGCCGAGCGCGGCAGTTTACCGCCGTCGTCGGCTGTTCCTTGGCGGTGCACTCCTGTTGATCATTGCGCTGGTCAGCAGCTTTGCCGTAGCCGGTGCCTTCAGCGGCAAGTCGGAGCAGGCTTCGTCCACGGGGGCGACGGCATCTGCAGAACCTGCGGCAGGGGCTTCAGCGTCGCCGTCGGCGTCCGAACCTGCGCCGACGCCCACACCGTCAGCCACCTCCGGCTGCAACCAGAACCTGGTGACCGTTTCCGGGTCCACTGACAAGGCGGCGTATGGGCCTGGCGAAAACCCCATGCTGACGCTCAAGGTGACCAACGGCGGCACCATGCCCTGCGAAGTCAACATCGGAACATCGCAGATGGAGTTCCTTGTGACCAGCGGCGCGGACCGGATCTTCTCCTCCCGGGACTGCCAGGCCAAGAGCGAGGACCTGGTGAAGGTCATTGCGCCCGGAGCCAGCGAGACCGCCAACTTCCCCTGGTCCCGCACGCGGAGCGTGGAGGGCTGCCAGCCCATCGAAACCAAGCCGGGCGGCGGCGGTGCGTACTACATCTTCACGGCGAAGCTCGGGTCCAAAGCCAGCCCCAAGGCTGTCTTCCAGCTGAATTAGCATCGACTGCTCCATAAATGCCGTTTTCAGCCTCCATAAGGACAATTACGGAGCAATCGATGGAGGTTAGAGGAAGCGGTCCAGCAGGCTTGCTTCCGCCATCCGGCTCAGGCCTTCACGGACCGTGCGGGCGCGCTGGTCGCCGATCCCGTCAACAGTCATCAGGTCATCGATGGTGGCGGCCATCAGGAACTGCAGCCCGCCAAAGTGGTCCACCAGTCGGTCCGCAACTGCCTTGGGCACCGCCTTCAGCCCGGACAGCAGGCGGTACCCGCGCGGCTGCACCACGGCGTCAAGGTTGGCCTCACCGCCTGCGAACCCGACAATTCCGGAAATCTTTCCGAGGTCGATCAGCTCCGTGGGACCAAGGCTGACCAGCGCGCTGACGGCGTTCTCAATGTCCTCCGGGGTGGCGTCCGGAGCGCCGTAATCGCGGATGATGACGTCGCTGCCGGGGCCCCTGCCAACGGTGAGCTCATCCAGCTGGAGGGAGAGGAGGCGGCCGTCCTCACCGAGCTCCAGGACATACTGGGCGATTTCCTCGGAGATCCGGCGGACCATTTCCTGCCGCTGCAGGGTCACGGCCACGTCCCGCACGGTCACCATGGCTTCAATTTCAAGGGCCGAGAGCGAGCTGGTGACCTGGTCCAGGCGCGAGCGGTAGCGCTCCAGCGTCGCGAGGGCCTGGTTGGCGCGGGCCAGGACTTTCTCCGAGCCCTCCAGGACGTGCCGAAGGCCGTTGACGTACAGGGCGATGATCTGCATGGACTGGCTGACTGAAATGACCGGCACCCCGGTCTGGATGGCAACGCGCTCGGCGGTGCGGTGCCGGGTGCCGGATTCCTGGGTTTCAATGCTGGAGTCCGGGACGAGCTGGACGGCTGCGCGGAGGATGTTCCCGGCGTCCTTGTCACAGATAATGGCGCCGTCCATCTTTGCGAGTTCGCGGAGCCGGGTGGGGGAGAAGTCGATGCCGATGTCGAAGCCGCCGGAGCAGATGGAGTCGATGGTCCGGTCCGAGCCGAGGACGATGAGCGCGCCGGTGCGGCCCCGCAGGATCCGCTCCAGGCCGTCACGAAGGGGGGTGCCGGGAGCCACTCTGCCCAAGGTAGCCCTGAGTGATTCTTCGGGGCTCCGCGCCATAGTGTTCCCTTCAAAGGTGCGGACCGCCGCCCGCAGGATTGCCGGCTTCAGCAGGTTGCCGGCAGGACCAGAAAATGCTCTGTTTCCCGCAAGCTCAATGATAGGGGCAAGGAACGGCGTCTTCCGCACGGGCAAGCCCTAAAGTGCCTCATTAGGGAGTGCGGGAACAGGGGTCCGGAACGCGTCCGACGACGGATGGCAGGGCGGGCATTTCGGCCCGCCTGCCGCCGGGTTATGAGGCGGTTTGATCCGGGCTGGCCTAGGCCGGGTTCGAAAGCGACCTCAGCGTCCTGGTGTTGCTGTCCCAGAGGCGGGCTTCCGTGCAGTGGCCCGCCAAACGCAGGTCCAGCAGGTCCATCGCCGTCCCGAGCTGGTCCGCGGGGACGCGGCGGGCAAGGGTGACATGGGGTGTCCAGGCATCCGGCAGGGTAAGCGGCAAGGCCCCGGAGATGCCTTCGTGGAGGAGTCGGTGCAGTTCAAGGAGCTGGCGGGTCACCACCACGGACCGGGCCAGGACGTACGTTCCCGTCCGAGCGGGGAAGATGTGGACGCCGGAAAAGCTGATGTCCAGGGGCAGCCGCTGCCACAGGTCCCGGAGGGTGTCCGGCAGGCGCATGTCCGCGCCGGCCGCAAGGGTGATGTGGGGACTGTTACTGGGCGAGGTGTGGCCTGCCAGGCTTGGGATTCCGGCGTCCGCGAGCCTCGCCCAGTCAGCCCTGATGGCGGAATCAGTGGAGTCCCCGAAGGTCAGCTCGATGCTCTGCATCCACCCATCATGCCGCCCGGCCCAACCCAGACCGCGTCAGCCGGGCCAGCCCAGCCACCGCACCTCAGCCGAACCGGGCCCCGGCTGCGCCCGGACCACAAAAGGCGGGATGTGCAGGGACTGCGGTAGCCGGGTCAGCGCATCCGTTCCCGCAGCATCCGTTCCAGGTCCCTGCTGACTTTCGTGAGCGACGCCGCCCTGAGCGCTTTTTGCTCGGCAGGTGTCTGGGTTCCCCGGTGGCGGTGCTCGGCGGCCGGACGGGCCTGGTCACGGTCGCCGGATGCGGCCAATCCCGTGGCCAGGGGATCGAAGAAGAGGTTGCCGGAAAAGGAGATGCCCTGCACCGTTCAGGTCCTTTCCAGGCGCCAGGGGAAGCCGTTCCGCGCCGGGTTGTCTTTGGTCATCATGCGGCCACGCTAGCGGGAGGTCGTTTCACGGCCTTGAACGTCCGGTTTCGCGGGTGTTAAGCGGGCACCGCCGCCGGTTTGCCGCCCTGCGATAAACTGGAACTTGGCCGTTTGCCAGCCCGTTTCCCCGGCCCCAACGCCGCAGTGCCTCACCAGGCAGCGCCCGGGTAGTCCCAACCGCAGCGAAAGTAGCACCGTGTCCCAAGATGTCCTGACCCCCGCCCGGATCTCCGGTATTCACAAAGAGGCGGGCCGCCGCAGGACCTTTGCTGTCATTTCACACCCTGACGCAGGCAAGTCCACCCTGACCGAAGCGCTCGCCTTGCACGCCAAGGTGATCGGCACTGCCGGTGCCTCCAGCGGCAAGGCCAACCGCAAGGAAACCGTGTCCGACTGGATGCAGATGGAGAAGGACCGCGGCATTTCCATCAGCTCCGCGGCGCTCCAGTTCTCCTACCGGGACACCGTCATCAACCTGCTGGACACACCCGGCCACGCCGATTTCTCCGAGGACACCTACCGGGTGCTGGCCGCCGTCGACTGCGCCGTGATGCTCGTGGACGCCGCCAAGGGCCTGGAAACGCAGACCATGAAGCTGTTCGAGGTCTGCAAGCAGCGCAACCTGCCCATCATCACCGTCATCAACAAGTGGGACCGCCCCGGCCTGGACGCGCTGGCGCTGATGGACGAAATCACCGAACGCACCGGCCTGCAGCCCATGCCCCTGACCTGGGCCGTGGGCATCTCCGGCGACTTCCGCGGCGTCTGGGACCTTCGCAACGACCGTTTCGCCCGGTTCCAGCGCAACAACGCCGGCGCGCAGATCGCCCTCACCGAGTACTTCACGCCTGAGGAAGCAGCCCAGAGCCAGGGCAGCAACTGGACGGACGCCGTGGACGAGGCGGGACTGGTGATCGAATCGAACCTGGAGTTCGACGTCGAGGCGTTCCATGCAGGCAAGGCCACCCCCATCCTGTTCAGCTCCGCCGCGCTCAACTTCGGCGTCAAGGAACTGCTGGACGCGCTGGTGGATTTCGCTCCGCCGGCCGCCCCGCGCCCCGACGTGGACGGCAACCCGCGTCCGGTGGAATCCCCGTTCTCCGGCTTCGTGTTCAAGGTGCAGGCCGGCATGAACAAGGCCCACCGCGACCATGTGGCCTTCATCCGGGTTTGTTCCGGCGTCTTCGAGCGGGGCATGGTGGTCACGCAGACCCGGACCGGGAAATCCTTCGCCACCAAGTATGCGCAGCAGGTGTTCGGCCGGGAACGCGAAGTGATCGACGAGGCATACCCCGGCGACGTCGTGGGCCTGGTCAACGCGTCCTCCCTGCGCGTGGGGGACAGCCTCTTCCTCGAAGGGCCGGTGGAATACCCCGCTATCCCGCTGTTCGCCCCCGAGCACTTCCAGGTGGCCCGCTCCAAGGACCCCAGCAAGTTCAAGCAGTTCCGCCGGGGCATTGAACAGCTCGAACACGAGGGCGTCATCCAGGTGCTCCGCTCCGACGTCCGCGGCGACCAGGCGCCGGTGCTTGCCGCCGTCGGGCCCATGCAGTTCGAGGTGGTGGAGGACCGGATGGCGCACGATTTCAGCGCCCCCATGCGGCTGGAACGCCTGCCCTACTCCCTCGCCAGGATCACGACGGCGGACGCCATGCCGGCGCTCGCCAACGTCATCGGCGCCGAGGTGCTTTTGCGGTCCGACGGCGAGTACCTCGCCCTGTTCAACGACGTCTGGGCCCTGCGCCGCATTGAGAAGAACCACCCGGACCTCACCCTCGTGCCCATCGGCACCCACAACCCCGCAAAGTAGGAACCGTGAACGCAGGCCCCAACAGCGCAGTTCAGCCCCGCGCCATTATCACCGGCGCCGGAACCATCAATCCGGTAGGTTCCACGGTGTCCGAGACCTGGGCCGGCCTGGTCGCGGGAAAATCCGGCATCGCCGCGCTTGAGGATGCCTGGACCGAACAGCTGCCGGTGAAGATCGCCGGGCAGGTCACCGCGGATCTCTCGGAGCACCTGAGCACCCGCGAGATGAAGCGGATGGACCGGTGCGGGCAGCTGGCGCTCATCGCAGCCCGGGAGGCGTGGGCCCAGGCCGGCGCCCCGGACGTGGACCCGGAGCGTTTCGCCGTGGTGATCGGATCAGCCTACGGCGGGCTGGGTTCCACGCTGGAGCAGGACCGGACGCTGGCAGCCTCGGGCCCGCGCAAGGTCTCGCCGCACACACTGACCCGCCTGATGGTCAACGGCCCCGCGGCCTGGGTATCCATCGATCTCGGCGCCCGCGGTGGTGCCCGGACGCCGGTCAGCGCGTGCGCCTCCGGGGCTGAGGCGATTGTCCAGGGAGCCGAGATGATCCGCTCAGGAGCGGCCGACGTCGTTATTGCCGGCGGCGTTGACGCTTCCGTGAATGACCTGGTGATCACGGGCTTTTCCCAGATCCGCGCGCTGTCCACCCGCAACGATGACCCCCAGCGCGCATCACGCCCGTTCGACGGCGGCCGCGACGGCTTTGTCCTCGCCGAGGGCGCTGCCGTGGTGGTGCTGGAGAGCGAAGAGCACGCCCGCGCCCGCGGCGCCGGGATGCTGGGGGCCGTTGCCGGCGGAGCGGTGACGTCCGACGCCAACGACATCGTGGCTGCCGACCCCGCAATGCAGCGGCGGGTCATGCAGAAGGCCCTCGAATCCGCGGGCCTGGCTGCGGAAGACATCGGCTTCGTCCACGCCCACGCCACCTCGACGCCGGTGGGGGACAAGCTTGAAGGCCAGGCCATCAACGCGATCTTTGGTGCGGACGTGCCGGTCACGTCCACCAAGGGCCACACCGGCCACCTCCTCGGCGGCGCCGGTTCCCTGGCCGCCGTGGTGGTTATCGAGGCCCTGCGGACCGGCCTGCTTCCCGGGACCCTGAACGTCCAGGAGCTGGACCCCGAGGTGGACCTCAACGTTGTTACCGAAGACGCCCACCGCCTCCAGCCGGGATACAGTCCGGCCGGACTGGTGAACGCGTTCGGCTTCGGCGGGCACAGTGTTGCCCTGGTGATCACCGGCGCCTGACCGTTGCTCGGCGGGACGGTTTTCGCCCGGGGCGGTTTTCGCCCGGGACGCCGGAGCGGTGTGCACTCGCCGGAGCGCTGCAGCGTCCCGGCACCGTTCCGGCGTACGGGCGCCACCCGCATCCCGGTCAGGAACAGAGGTAATGCACATTTGAATCTCATAGCGAGTACATTCGCACCCGCATCTGGACAACGCACCCGGGCGCTCGCGGGTGCAAGGACCAGTAGTGGGTGCCACCCTACTAGGGGTCAGCGCGGACCTGTTCAGCCAGCGCATCCAGCACCGGCAGCTGCCCCTTCACCAGCTTGATCCGGGCTTCCGGCTCGTGGAACCAGCGGGCGTCGTCGATTTCCGGGTAGTCCTGGATCCGGCCTGAACCTTTGGGCCACTCCAACGGAAACGTGTTGCTGACGATCCGTTCCGGCTGGAAGTCCTGCTCCGCGGCGAAGACGGTGATGACTTTGCCAGAGGGCTGCCTGAACTCCCCGAGGAGCCGGTAGTCCGCAGCCGGAGCCGGGGTCCCCATTTCCTCGGCGAACTCGCGCAGCGCAGCGGCCAGGGGATCCTCGTCCTCCCCGTATTCACCCTTGGGGATGGACCAGGCGTGGGCGTCCTTGCGGGCCCAGAACGGACCGCCCATGTGGGCTATCCACACCTGGAAACTGCCTGGATCCATTCTTCGGTACAGCAGGATCCCTGCGCTCAGAACGGGCATCTTTCCTCCGGTGGGTGAATGTTTGAAAACAGACGGAAGTTGCCGTCCAACGTTAACCCGCAGTTCACGGTGCTGCTTTAGGTTATTCCTTCAGGCACTCTGCTCGAAGGGACCAGTCATGGCCAGTATTGCCGAGGTGTTGGGACGTCTGACGCCGGAAGAACTTGATGAGCTTCACAGCCTTGGTCCGCAGGGGCACCTGCCGCGGTACCTTGTTGACGCCCTGGACCGGGCGGCCGGCGGTCCCGGCTCTGGCCGCGGCTATTACGTACCCACCGGCAACGTGAACAGCACCGGCGGACCGCTGCTGGTGCTCCGCAGCGACGTGTCCGGCTGGCTTCTCAACTCCCGCCGTGACGACCCCGATTCGCTGCCGCGCCACAATGGCTGACGCCCGCATCACGGGCACGGAGATCCGGGGCGCGCAAAGGTCGGCAAAAGCCGCCAGCAGCCGCCGTCGGTAGAACTAACCGATCAGCAGGCTCAAAGCCTCGGTAAGATGCTCCACTTCCCGCACGGAAAACCCGGCGGGGATGGGCCCAGGGCCCGCATGGCTGGCCGGTACCACAGCATGGGTAAATCCCAGGCGGTGTGCCTCCTGGATGCGCTGGTTGATGCCGGGCACCGGCCGGACCTCGCCGGCCAGGCCCACCTCGCCAAAGGCGATGAGGCGGATGGGGAGCGGCTTGCGCGCTTTTGCTGATGCCACGGCCAGGGCTACGGCCAGGTCTGTGGCCGGTTCGCTGAGCTTCACGCCGCCCACGGTGGCCACATAGGAATCATCCTTGTGCAGCAGCGTTCCAGCGCGCTGCTGCAGGACGGCCAGCAGCATGGAAACGCGCGAGGAGTCCAAGCCGCTGGTGGCCCGCCGCGGCTGCGAGTTGGGGCTCTCTGCCAGCAGGGATTGGACCTCGGCCAGCAGCGGACGCCGGCCTTCCATGGTGACCGTGATGCAGGTGCCGGACACGGGTTCCTTGGTGCGGCTGACAAAGAGTCCGCTGGGGTCGGCGAGGCCCTGGATGCCGTCTTCGTTCAGGTCGAAGCAGCCGACATCGTCCGTGGGTCCGTAGCGGTTCTTGACGGCACGGAGCAGCCGGAGCCGTGAATGCCGTTCGCCCTCGAACTGGCACACCACGTCCACCAGGTGCTCCAGCAGCCGCGGCCCGGCAATGGAGCCGTCCTTGGTCACGTGGCCCACCAGGAGGGTGGTCATGTTCCGCCGCTTGGCCGCGGCGATAATGGACGCTGCCACTTCGCGGACCTGCGAAACGCCGCCCGCGCTGCCGTCAACGTCGGCGCTGCTGAGGGTCTGCACGGAGTCCACGATCAGCAGCCGCGGTTCAATCTTTTCCACCTGCCCCAGCGCCTGGCCCAGGTCCGTTTCCGCGGAGAGGTACAGCGATTCAGCCACGGCATCGATCCGCTCGGCCCGGAGCTTTACCTGGGCCGCGGATTCCTCACCGGTCACGTACAACACGTCCTGCGCAGTCCGGGCGAACTTCGCCGCAACATCCAGCAGCAGGGTGGACTTGCCCACCCCGGGTTCACCGGCCAACAGGATGACGGCGCCCGGAACCAGGCCGCCGCCCAGCACCCGGTCCAGTTCATCAACACCCGTGGGCAGGAACGCTGCCGTGGTGGCGTCCACCTCGGCAATCCGGCGGGCGGGCTCCAGGACTGTAGTGGCCGCCGTCGTCCGCGCAACAGCTGCGCCGGTCTCCTCAACGGTGCCCCACGCCTGGCACTCGCCGCACCGGCCCACCCACTTGACCGTGGTCCAGCCGCACTCAGCACATTTGTAGGTGGGCGCCTTGGAGGCCCTGGAAGTCTTTGTTGCCATGGGTTCCACCCTAGTGGCGGGCACTGACAATCACCGGCAAAGCACTTGCCTGTGATCCAAGCCATCTGTATAGTCAAACCCCGAAGGCAATTTCGCCTACAGGATTGTTACCCGTGAATGGGGCAAGACCTGAGAAGCACACTCTGTGCGTCTCGGGTCTTTTTTTGTGCCCAAAAATAGACAGAGAGGTCTGACATGGCAACTGTGGACTACCGGTCGCTGGCCGGAGACATCCTCCAGGGGGTGGGCGGCGAAGGGAACATCGCCAGTGCCACCCACTGCGCAACCAGGCTCCGGCTCAAGCTGCGGGACGACAGCAAGGCGGACCAGGCCGCAGTCGAGAAACTGCCCGGCGTGATCACCGTGATGAAGGCCGGCGGTCAGTTCCAGGTTGTTATCGGCAATAACGTCCCCACGGTCTACGCCGAGCTGGGCAAGATCACCAGGCTCACCGATGACGACGCAGGCGCCGGCGACGATCCAGTGGTGCACGGCAACCTCTTCAACCGCTTCATCGACCTGATCTCCTCAATCTTCTCACCAGTCATCTGGTCGCTGGCTGCAGCCGGCCTGCTCAAGGCTTTCCTGAGCATGGCCACCCAGTTCGGCTGGCTTGACCCCGCATCGCAGACCAATGTGATCCTGGCAGCCACCGCGGACGCCATCTTCTACTTCCTGCCGGTGTTCCTGGCAGTCACCGCTGCAAAACGGTTTAGAACGAACCAGTTCACCTCCATGGCCATCGGCGGTGCCCTGGTCTACCCGAGCATCGTGGCCCTCGCGGCGCAGGCCGAGCCCGTCTCCTTTGCCGGCATTCCGGTGGTGATGATGAACTACACCAGCTCGGTCCTACCCATCATCGTGGCGGTCTGGCTGCAGGGCTACGTGGAACGCTTCCTGACTCGCGTGCTGCCCTCGGCGATCCGGAACTTCACCACGCCGCTGCTGACGCTCCTGGTCATGGTGCCGCTGGTCCTGATGACCGTAGGGCCAGTCACTACCTTCGCCTCGCAGGGCCTGTCCGCTGGCATCAATGCGGCCTTCACGTTCGCTCCGTGGTTGGCCGGCGCCGTCATGGGCGGCTTTTGGCAGGTATTCGTCCTCTTCGGCCTGCACTGGGGCCTGGTTCCGGGCATGCTCAACGAGCTTTCCACGCAGGGCTATTCTCTGCTCATGGGTCCGCTGGTGGCTGCAGTCCTCAGCCAGGCTGCGGCAACCCTCGCAGTCTTGTTCCGCACCCGTAACAAGGCGCGCCGCACTGTGGCCGGCCCCGCAGCCCTGTCCGGATTCCTTGCCGGCATCACCGAGCCTGCCATCTACGGCGTCAACCTTCCGCTGAAGAAGCCGTTCTACTTCGGCATCGCGGGCGGCGTTGTTGGCGGGGCGATAGCGGCCGCCGGCGGAAGCGGCGCCACGTCGTTTGTCTTCGCATCGCTTTTGGCTTTGCCCGCATACGCTTCGGTTGGCAGCTTCGCCCTTCAGCTGATCGGAACGGCGGTTGCCGTGCTTATCGCCTTCACGTTGACCTTTTTCTTCGGCCCGCGTGAGGAGGCAGCGGCTGCAGCGTCCGACGCCGGTACTGCCGTACCCGAGGCAGTTTCCGTTGCGCCGGCGGCAGCTTCCTCCGTCCCCGCCACGGCGGCAGGCGCCGCGGCCACGAAGGCGGCCGGCGCCGTCGACATCATCGCCCCGGTGGCGGGCGGCGTAGTAGCGCTGGCCGATGTCCAGGACAAAGTGTTCGCTTCCGGTGCCATGGGCAAGGGCCTGGGCATCATTCCTACGGACGGGCACATCTACTCACCCATCACCGGAACCATCAAGGCCGCCATGAAGACGGGCCACGCGTTCGGCATCAAATCCGAGGACGGCGTCGAGGTCCTGGTCCACATCGGCATCGACACCGTCCAGCTTGAGGGGCGCGGCTTCGAAGCCGCTGTCACACGGGGCCAGCAGGTCCGCGCGGGAGACCTGCTCGCCGTCGTCGACCTGGACGTGGTGACCGATGCCGGCTACGACACCACCACCCTGGTGATGGTCACCAACACCGCCCAGCTTGGCAGCGTGGAACCGGTGGCCGGCGGCACGCTCGCCCAGGGCGACACTGCCATTACCGTCCGCGTCTAAGCCTGAAACCCCTGGCTCCCACTTTTCCAGTCCCACTGACAAAGGAACGATCAACTGTGACCATCACTTTCCCCGAAGGATTCCTCTGGGGCGGCGCCACTGCTGCCAACCAGATCGAAGGCGCCTACAACGAGGGCGGCAAGGGCCTGTCCATCCAGGACGTGATGCCCAAGGGCATCACGGAAATTCCCACCGAGGGGCCGACGCCGGAGAACCTCAAGCAGGTGGCGATCGATTTCTACCACCGATATGAGGAGGACATCGCCCTTTTCGCGGACATGGGGTTCAAGGTGTTCCGCTTCTCCATCGCCTGGAGCCGAATCTTCCCGCTGGGCGACGAAGAGAACCCCAACGCCGAAGGCCTGGCCTTCTACTCCCGCGTCCTGGATGAACTTGAGAAGCACGGCATCGAGCCGCTGGTGACCATCAGCCACTACGAGACCCCGCTGCACCTGGCGCGGAAGTACAACGGCTGGACCAACCGGGAGCTGATCGGCTTTTATGAGCGGTACTGCCGCGCCCTGTTCGAGCACTTGGGGGGCCGGGTGAAGTACTGGCTCACGTTCAATGAGATCAACTCCGTGATCCACGAGCCGTTCATGTCCGGCGGCATTCCCACCCCCAAGGATCAGCTCACCAAGCAGGACCTCTACCAGGCGATCCACCACGAGCTGGTGGCCTCCGCGCGGGCCACGAAACTGGCACGTGAGCTGATGCCCGGCGCGCAGGTGGGCTGCATGATCCTTGCGCTGCCCACCTACCCGCTCACCCCGGACCCCTCGGACGTGGTGGCGGCCATGCTCACTGCCCAGGACAGCTACGCGTTCGGTGACATCCACTGCCGCGGTGAGTACCCCGGTTACCTGCTGCGGTACTTCCGGGACAACGGCATCGAGCTGGAGATCACCGCGCAGGACCGTGAGGACCTGAAGAACACCGTGGATTTCGTGTCCTTCAGCTACTACATGAGCATCTGCGAGACCGCCGATCCCGCCAAGAAGACCAAGGGGCCCGGCAACATCATGGGCGGCGTTCCCAACCCCACCCTCAAAGCGTCCGAGTGGGGCTGGCAGATCGACCCTCAGGGGCTGCGCGTGGCACTGAATGACTACTGGGACCGCTGGCAAAAGCCTTTGTTCGTCGTGGAGAACGGGCTGGGCGCGGTGGACAAGCTGGTGGAGGTCGACGGCGAAAAGACCGTCGTTGACGATTACCGCATCGGCTACCTCAACGACCACCTGGTGCAGGCCCGTGAGGCGGTTGAAGATGGCGTCCAGCTGATGGGTTACACCTCCTGGGGCTGCATCGACCTGGTCAGTGCCTCCACCGCCCAGATGAGCAAGCGCTACGGCTTCATCTACGTGGACAGGAACGACGACGGCACGGGCTCCATGGAGCGCTACCCCAAGAAATCCTACGGTTGGTACAAGGAAGTCATCGCCACCAACGGTGCCAGCCTGAAAGACTAGCGCCACCCCGAAAGACAGGCAGCAGGGAGTTTTTGTCCAGAAGTGCAGGGTAGAAGGGCCTTAAAGTCCGCATATCTGGACAAAAACTCCCGCACGGGGGTTATCCCGCTTCAACGATGAAAGGAGGACGGCGTGGAGGTGTTGCGCGTTTTCAACAACAACGTCGTCCTCGCCCGCGCTGCCGACAGGGGAGAGGTCATCCTCACCGGCCGTGGCCTTGGGTTCCAGGCAAAGCCCGGGCAGCAGGTGGATGAAACCAAGGTTGTCCGCGTCTTCGTCCCCGAGGACGGCCGCAACGCGGACAACTTCGGTGCGCTGGTGGCGGCCATCCCGCCCGAACACCTCGCACTGGCGGACCAGGCACTGGACATTGCCCGCGGCGGGCTGCGCGGGCCGCTGAAATCCACCACCGTGGTGGCCCTGGCGGACCACCTGAGCTTCGCCATCAAACGCCTGCGGCAGGGCCTGAACATTGAGTACCCGCTCCGGGCCGAGGTGGCCCACCTCTACCCGGACGAGCTGCGCATGGCTCAGCAGATCGTGGACTTCGTCAACGGCCGGCTCGAGGAAGCCCTGCCCCGCGACGAGGCCGTGGCCGTTGCACTGCACCTGGTCAACGCCGGGTTCGCCAGCGGCGACCTCTCCTACACCTACCAGATGACCGGCGTCTTCGCGCAGCTGTTCGAAGTCCTGGAACAGGCCTACGGCCGCTCCTTCGATCGGGAGACCGTCAACGCCGCACGCTTCATCACCCATCTGCGGTACTTTTTCGTCCGCGCCCACACCGGACGGCAGCTGGCCGAGGGGGCAACAGGGCTGGGGTCCGCCATCCGGGAAGCGTATCCGGAGGCATTCGGCACTGCACTGAAACTGCAGGCCGTCCTGGAACTCCGCCTGGGACAGCCGCTGACCGACGACGAAGTCACTTACCTGACACTGCACGTGGCCCGCATGGCCGACGACCTGCGCCTGAGCCAGAACGCAGAAACTCCTTCCTGACCAGCGCCGTCCTAGCGGCGGCGAGAGGATAGCGGATCATTGAGAGAGCGCTCTCTTGACAGTGATCCGCGCCACGCCTACAGTTGAGGAACTTGCCAGAGAGCGCTCTCTCAGCGCCGGAAGTTCCCACAAAGGAGTGACGTTGAAATTCGTACGCCGACACACAGCGACCGCCATGGCGGGCGTGGCAGCCATGGCCCTGATGGCCACGGGCTGCAGCAGCAGTTCGGAACAAGCAGCAAGCGCTGACAATCCCGTAGAGCTCACGGTCACCACCTTCGGGACCTTCGGCTACGACGATCTCTATGCCGAATACGAGAAGGCCAATCCCGGCGTCAAGGTCAAGGCCACCAACATCGACCGCGGGTCCAATGCGCGCACGGACGCCTTCACCAAGCTGGCCGCAGGATCCGGGCTCAGCGATGTCGTGGCCATCGAGGAGGGCTGGCTGGGCTCCATCATGGAAGTATCGGACCAGTTCGTGGACCTGAACGAGCACGGTGCAGCGGACATCAAGGACAACTGGGTGGACTGGAAGTTCCAACAGGGCACCGATCAGGACGGCCGCGTCATTGGCTACGGAACGGACATCGGGCCCCAGGGACTCTGCTACAACGGCAAGCTTTTCGAGGCCGCCGGAATGCCCAGCGACCGGGAATCAGTGGCAAAGCTCTTCGGTGGCGGGGACGCAACCTGGGAAACCTACTTCAAGCTCGGTGAGCAGTACAAGGCAGCTACCGGCAAAGCCTGGTATGACCAGTCCGGATTCGTCTGGAACTCCATGGTGAACCAGATGGAGGAGGGCTACTACACCAAGGACGGCGAGCTGAACGTCGACGGGAACTCCGAGATGAAGGCCAAGTTCGAGATGCTTGCGGCCGGAACGGCTGCCGGTCTCTCAGCGAACCAGACCCAGTGGGACTGGGGCAACGGCAAGGCCTTTGTTGACGGCTCCTTCGCCACCTTCGTCTGCCCCGGCTGGATGCTCGGCACCATCAAGGGCCAGCTGGAATCTGCCGGCGGCGGCACGGAGAGCGGCTGGGACTTCGCCGACGTATTCCCGGGTGGAGCCTCCAACTGGGGCGGAGCTTTCCTGTCAGTACCCAAGACCTCAGAGCACCCTGCCGAAGCCGCAAAGCTGGCAGCCTGGCTGACCGCACCCGAGCAGCAGGTCAAGCAGTCGGCTGCCGCAAACAACTTCCCCAGCACCCTAAAGGCGCAGGAGAAGCTGGTGGCCGATGCCACTCCGAACGTGGTGTTCAACAATGCCCCCACTGGCGTCATCCTTGCCAACCGCGCCAAGGGTGTGGTGGCCCAGTTCAAGGGACCGGATGATTCCGTGATCCAGGAAAACGTGTTTGGTCCGGCGCTCAAAATGCTCGACGCCGGAACTGCCGACGCTGACAAGGCCTGGTCCGAAGCGCTGACTCTCCTCAACGACCTGGTCGTAAACAACTAGCACCACCCGCTGTGGGGCCTCCCGGAAGGGAGGCCCCCCGATGGAGGGGCAAAAGCCCAATGACAACCACCATGAACCGCCCCGCCAAACCTGCGGCGGCCATCAAACCCAAGCCCACCTTCAAACAGAGGCTCAACGTCTTCGACGTCAAAGCATCGCCCTACCTCTATATCGCACCGTTCTTTATCCTCTTCGCACTCGTGGGACTGTTCCCGCTGGTCTACACCTTCGTGGTCAGCCTCTTCGACTGGCACCTCCTCAAGGGCCAGGGAGACTTTGTGGGCCTGCAAAACTTCACGGAAGTCCTCCAGGACCGCTTCTTTTGGAACTCCCTGTTCAACACGGTCAGCATCTTCCTGCTGTCCGCGATCCCGCAGCTTGCCGTGGCGCTGTTCCTGGCCGCCGTGCTGGACCAGAACCTTAGGGCCAAGACCTTCTGGCGGATGAGCGTGCTCCTGCCCTACATCGTCACCCCGGTGGCGGTGGCCATGATCTTCACCAACATGTTCGGCGAACAGTACGGCCTCATCAACAACGTCCTGGGAAATTTCGGCCTGGATCCGGTGATGTGGAAGAACGAGACCCTGCCCAGCCACATTGCCATCGCCACCATGGTGAACTGGCGCTGGACCGGCTATAACGCCCTCATCCTGCTGGCCGCAATGCAGGCCGTTCCCCGCGACCTGTACGAGTCCGCGGCGCTGGACGGCGCCGGAGCCCTCCGCCGTTTCTTCAGCATCACCCTGCCGAGCATCAGGCCCACGATGGTTTTTGTTGTCATTACCTCCACCATCGGCGGCCTGCAGATCTTCACCGAACCGCGGCTGTTTGATCCCGCCACCGCAGGAGGCTCCCAGCGGCAGTTCCAGACCACAGTGCTGTATCTCTGGGAGATGGCCTTCCAACGCCAGAACTTCGGCAAGGCGTCCACCATCGCCTGGCTCCTCTTCCTGATCATCGTGCTGTTCGGTGTCATCAATTACCTGATCTCCCGTCGCATCGCCACTGCGGATGCAGCAAGGCCCTCCCGGTCAACAAGGAGAGCCCGGGAACGCGCTGAAAGGACTACGCGATGAGCATCATCGAAGGGGCGCCCCCTGCCGCCGACGGCGTCTTGCCCGCCGAAAAGAAGCCTTCCGGCCGCCCGGCCCCCTTCCGCAAGCGCTTTGTGGGCTCGGGGGAAAAGCCAGGGTTCCTGACCTACGGCCTGCTCCTCGCCTTCCTGGTGTCGTCGGCCTACCCGTTGTGGTGGTCAGCCGTCATTGGCAGCCGCTCCAACGAGGCCCTCGGCGAAACCTGGCCGCCCCTGCTGCCCGGAGGAAACTTCTGGACCAACGTGGGCGAGGTCTTTGACACCATTCCGTTCTGGCTCGCCCTCGGAAACAGTGTCCTGATTTCCTGCATCATCACCCTGTCCGTGGTTGGCTTTTCCACCCTGGCCGGCTACGCCTTTGCGAAACTGCGCTTCAAAGGCCGGAACGGGCTCATGCTGATGGTGGTGGCCACCATGGCCATCCCGACGCAGCTTGGCATCATCCCGCTCTTCATGGTGATGAGAACCCTGGGCTGGACCGGCGAAATCGGAGCTGTGGTGGTGCCCACGCTGGTAACCGCGTTCGGCGTCTTCTTCATGCGGCAATACCTGGTGGACGTCATCCCGGATGAGCTCATCGAATCCGCACGGATGGACGGGGCAAACATGATTTCCACCTTCTGGCATGTAGCCATGCCGGCAGCACGGCCTGCCATGGCCATCCTGGGGCTGTTCACTTTCATGACGGCCTGGACCGATTTCCTGTGGCCGCTGCTGGTGCTCGACGCCGGCAACCCCACGTTGCAGACGGCGCTGAGCCAGCTGCAGTCAGCCCGCTACGTGGACTACTCCGTGGTCCTCGCAGGAGCGGTGCTGGCAACCCTGCCGCTTTTGGTGCTCTTCGCACTGGCCGGCAAACAACTCATCTCAGGAATTATGCAAGGAGCAGTGAAGGGCTAATGCAGCACCCGACGTACCAGCGGCAGTGGCCCGAGGGCTTTATCTGGGGATCAGCGACGGCGGCTGCCCAGATAGAGGGCGCCGGCCACGAGGGCGGCAAGGAAGATTCCATCTGGGACCACTTCGCGCGAATCCCCGGAGCCATTGCCCGCGGTGAGAACCTTGAACAGGCAGTGGACCACTACCACCGGATGCCCCAGGACGTCCGGCTGATGAAAGAGCTGGGGCTGGACTCTTACCGGTTTTCCACCAGTTGGGCGCGGGTGCGCCCCGGGGACAGGGCCGTCAACCGCGAGGGGCTGGACTTCTATTCCCGGCTGGTGGATGAGCTCCTTGAAGCCGGCATCCTGCCCTGGCTCACCCTGTACCACTGGGACCTGCCGCAGGCCCTTGAGGAAAAAGGCGGCTGGGCCAACCGGGACACCGCCTACAGGTTCGCGGAGTACGCCAATGACGTCTACTCGGCGCTGGGGGACCGGGTCCGGCACTGGACCACCTTCAATGAGCCGTTCTGTTCGTCGCTCCTGGGCTACGGCTCCGGCGTGCACGCACCCGGCCGGCAGGAGCCCGCGGCGGCCATCGCCGCCGTGCACCACCAGCACCTGGCCCACGGGTTGGCCGTCAATGAGCTGCGCGGGCGCGGAGCCCAGCACTTGGGCATCACCCTGAACCTGAGCAATTCGATTCCGCGGGACAGCCAGGACCCGGTGGACCTCGACGCTGCCCGCCGGTTTGACTCGTTGCAGAACCGGATCTTCCTCGACCCCATCCTGCGGGGAGCCTATCCGGAAGACTCCCTGCGGGACCTGGCCCCGTTCGGCCTGCCAGGCCTGATTCTTCCAGGTGACCTGGAGCTCATCAGCGCGCCGCTGGAATTCCTGGGCGTGAACCACTACCACGATGACCTCATCAGCGGACACGCTGACGACGCCGGAAGCGACGGCCACTCCGGCGGCGCGGAACGTGCCTCTGCATCGCCTTGGATCGGTTCGGAGGATATCGCCTTTCCCAGCCGCGGGCTTCCGCGTACTGCGATGGGGTGGGAAGTGAATCCGGATGGGCTCCGCAAGCTACTGGTCCGGCTGGGGGAGGAATACGCCACGCTGCCGCCGCTCTACATCACCGAAAACGGAGCCGCATACGAGGACACTGTCAGCCCCGATGGCGCCGTGCACGACGCCGAGCGGACCCGGTTCATCCTGGACCATGTGGCAGCAGTGGGTGAAGCAATCGACCAGGGTGCCGACGTCCGCGGCTACTTTGTCTGGTCCCTCCTGGACAACTTCGAGTGGTCATGGGGCTATGGAAAGCGCTTCGGGATTGTCCGCGTGGACTACGGCACGCTGGAACGCACCGTCAAGGACAGCGGCAAGGCCTACGCCGGGCTGATCGCCGCGGCACGGCAGAGCGCGTCCCAACCTCCTGCGTTCCTGCCCGCCTAAACTGAAATTCCCGGCACCTGTGCCAGCCAGACCACGGAGCGAAGAAAAGTGAAGCAAGACACCAGCGGAAGCCGGCCGACGCCCACCCTGGAAATGGTGGCCGCGCTGGCCGGCGTCTCCCGTGCCACCGTGTCCCGCGTGGTCAATGACGTGCCGAGCGTGGATGAGGACATTGCCGCCAAGGTGCGCCAGGCGATTCTCGCCGTGAACTACACGCCCAACCGGGCTGCCCGGTCCCTGGCAAGCAGGCGACCCAACTCCGTGACGCTCATTGTGCCGGAGTCCACCTCCAAGGTCTTCGCGGACCCGTTTTTCGCATCGGTGGTCCAGGGCGTGGCGCTGTACCTGGCGGACACGGATTACACCCTGAACATGGTCATCGCTTCCGAAGCCAAACCGGAGAAAACCAGGGCCTTCCTGCTTGGCGGCAACGTGGCCGGTGCCCTGGTGGTGTCCCACCATGCAGGGGACCGGTCCTGGACCCACCTCAGCGATTACATTCCCATGGTGTTCGCCGGCAGGCCGCTGGGCGAAAGTGCCAGCTACTACGTGGATGTGGACAACGAGGCTGCGGCGGCAGGAGCCACCCGGCTGCTCATTGAGAGTGGACGGACCAATATTGCCACCATCGCAGGGCCCCAGGACATGCCGCCGGGCATCGACCGCGTCAACGGCTGGAGGGCGGCCATGGCGGAGGCCGGGCTGGATGATTCCCGGGTTGAGTACGGTGACTTCACCCTGGCATCCGGGGCCAAGGCGATGCGCCGCCTCCTCGGCAGCGGGAAGCCGGTTGACGGTGTTTTCGTGGCCAATGACCAGATGGCCGCAGGCGCTTATACAGTGCTGCAGGAAAGGGGGTTGCGCATACCCCAGGATGTGGCTGTGGTTGGCTTCGACGACGATTCGTTCGCCACCTCAGTCAATCCCCAGCTGACCACCGTGCACCACCCGATCATTGAAATGGGCAAGAAGATGGCCGAAATCCTGGTGGACCTCATCGAGGGGAAAGACACCGCACGCGTTACGCAGATTCCCACTTCACTCGTGATCCGGGAATCCGTCTGATGGCCGGCAGCACACCCAGTGCCCCCGATGCCAGTGCCCGGACCCTCCGCTGGGGCGTTGTGGCCACAGGGCGGATCGCGCATAAGGTCACCCGGGACCTCGCCCGCCTTGAAGATGCCCAACTCCATGCAGTGAGTTCGCGCAGCCAGGGCTCAGCCCGGGCATTCGCGGAAGAACACGGCTTCGCGGCCAGCTACCATGACGGTCCAGCCGGATCCGGATACCAGCAGCTCTTTGCCGATCCCCGCGTGGACGTGGTGTACGTCGCCACGCCCCATGCGCAGCACTTCGAGGTTGTCCGCGCCGCGCTTGACGCCGGAAAACACGTCCTGTGCGAGAAGCCCTTCACGATCAACGCCAGCGAAGCCCGGGAACTGGTCCAGCTGGCAGGGGAGCGCAACCTGTTTCTGATGGAAGCCGTCTGGACGCGCTTCCTGCCGGCAACCCGCCGTGCCCTGGAGCTGATCCGCGGCGGCAGAATTGGAACGGTGCGCTGGGTCCAGGCTGATCTGGGCTTTCCCGCAGCCTATGATCCTGCGGACAGGCTGTGGGACCCTGCTGCCGGCGGCGGTGCACTCCTGGACCTCGCGGTCTACCCGCTGACCTGGGCGGTTGCGGCACTCGGCTTCCCCCAAGGGCTCACAGCCCGAGGCCACCTGAACCAGGACGGCGTTGATGTCCAGGACACCCTCACCCTCGAGTACCCGGAGGGGGCTGCAGCCCAGCTCACTTCCTCGCTCCAGGCTGCCGGTCCCGGCATGGCAACCATCAGCGGAACAGCAGGCTGGATACGGACCGGTTCCCCGCTTTATAACCCGCGCACGCTGGAGATCTGCGGACCGGACGGCAGGATCGAAGTGGAGCATTTCCACGAAGAAGCCGAGGGCTTCATCCACGAACTGCGCGAAACAGCCCGCTGCATCCGCGCCGGCCTGCAGGAAAGCCCGCTGATGCCCTGGAACGAAACCGTGCAGGTAATGGAGTTGCTGGACCAGGCCCGGGAACAGATAGGGCTGCACTACGCGAACGACGCGCGGGCGGTCACCACCTAGAGCGCGGGCAGCACATCACGGGCTTCGCGGGCATCCATCCCGGTGGCCTCCAGCAGGTCCACCATCAGCGGCCGGTACAGCATCACCACCGTCTCACCTTCAAGCCGCTGCACCTCCAGCAACTTGGGGTGCAGGCGCAGGGCAATCTCGCTCAGGTCCTGGCGGGCGGTGCGCAGGTGGGCGCGCCGGGCGCCGTCGTGCGTTTCCGCCAAGCCCAGCGAAAGCTCATCAATGGCGGCAGCGGTCTCCTGCAGCACCTCCGCGATGTTTTCTGTTGCCTCGTCCGACAACGCCGCGTGGTTAATTGCGCTTGTCAGCCTGCGGGCGAATACCCGGCTGTTCCGCAGCGCCAGGTCAATGAAGTCGAGCGACTGTTTGAGCCGGTCCAGCTCATCCCGGTGCCGGCGGTAGGCCGGCGCCAGGGTGGCCACCTCGCCGGAAGCGCGCAGGGACTGGCGCATCCCGTCCACCAGCGGCTGGCAGTTCCTGCCCCGGATGAGGGCATGCCACGCCTGGGTGGAATCACTGTTAACCAGCGCCCCGGCGCACTCGCGCAATACCTCGGCGAGCTCGTGCAGCAGCTTTTGCACGTCCTTGCGGGGTTCACGGCGGGGGTCCTTGGGGGCCAGGATGGTCACCAGCAGGGCGAACAGTCCGCCCACCACGGCATCGATGCTCCTGGTAAACGGACCGCCCGACGGTGCGGTCAGCAACACCACCAGCAGCGACTGCAGGGCCAGCTGGGTGGTGAAGATGTTCCCGCTGTCCAGGAACCTTGCGAGCAGGATGGAAAATAAGAGGACGACGGCGGCCTGCCAGATTCCGGCACCCAGCCAGTGCAGGAGGAGGTCGCCCACCGCAATGCCGATAGTGCAGCCCAGGCCCACCTCCAGTACCCGCCGCAGCCGCGGTTCACGGGAGAACCCAAGCGCGATCAGTGATGAGGTAGCCGCGAAGAGCGGATCGGAGTGGCCCAGCACGTATTCAGCGAAAGCGTAGGCGCCCACGGCGCAGACCGTCATCTGGATGGCCGGGATGAGGGAATTCCGGCTCCGGATCATGCCGGTGCGGAAGCGGCCGCGCAGGAAGCGCCTGCCTGCTGAGAGTCCTGCTGCGGGGGCCATGCGGTCCAGTCTATTGCCGGCCGGCATATTTCTTTTGGCGACTCTTTGGTGCCGGTGCACTACGGCCGGACATGTGATCTGCGCAATGGTGACCGGGCATTTGTCAGCGAATATCCCGCCGTCGTTAATCCTCCGTTCACCTTGGTCCGCCCGTCCCGTTACCTGCGGAGCCTAACTTCGTTGAAGGTACAAAACCTACGCATCGCGCAGCAGGGTTCTCCGTCCCTGTCCGCAACTGAAAAACCCTGGAAGGGGTACATCTAGTGAAGGCACTCCGCTTCGGCCGCCACGCGGCTATCGCTGTTATCGCAGCCGGCGCTCTCGCGCTTACCTCCTGCGGTTCAGACAACGCCACGGGCACCGCCCCCGAAGGTGACCAGGCTTCCTCCGGCCCCAAGGTCACCGGTACCCTGACCGGCATCGGTTCCTCAGCCCAGGGCGCTGCCATGGACGCGTGGAAGACAGAGTTCGCTGCCGCGAACCCGGGCGCCACCGTACAGTACTCGCCGGACGGCTCCGGCGCAGGCCGCAAGGCGCTGCTGGATGGTTCCGCCCAGTTCGGCGGTTCCGACGCCTACCTGAAGGACGAGGAATACACCCAGTCCCAGGAAGTCTGCGGCCCCGACGGTGCCCTCAACATCCCGGTCTACATCTCCCCGATTGCGATCGCCTTCAACCTTCCCGGCATTACCGAGCTGAAGCTGGATGCTGCCACCGTGGCGAAGATCTTCCGTGGCGAGATTGCCACCTGGAACGATCCCGCAATTGCTGCGCTGAACGAAGGCGTGGACCTCCCGGACCTCAAGGTTACTCCCGTGAACCGCTCCGATGATTCCGGCACCACCACCAACTTCACCGACTACTTGGCTGCAGCAGCACCCGAGGTCTGGACGGACAAGGCCTCCGGCGTGTGGCCGGGATCGCTCCAGGGCGAAAATGCCAAGGGCACCTCAGGTGTGGTCAAGACCGTCACCGACACCCCCGGCGCCATCACCTACGCTGATGACTCGGCTGTCAGCGGCAAGCTCGGAGTTGCCCAGATCAAGGTCGGCGAAGCCTTCACCGAAATTTCTGCCGAAGCCGCAGCCAAGGCTGTGGACGCGGGCACCCCGGTTGAAGGCCGTTCCGCCAACGACCTCTCCATCAAGCTGGACCGCAAGACCACCATCGAGGGCGCCTACCCAATCGTCCTGGTTTCCTTCCACGTCGTTTGCTCAACCTACGACTCCCAGGAGACCGTGGACCTGGTCAAGGCCTTTGAGAGCTACGTAGTCTCCGAGGAGGGCCAGCAGGCCGCAGCCGATTCGGCCAAGTCCGCGCCGCTTTCCTCCGACCTGGCCGCCAAGGCTGAAAAGGCCATCGAGTCCATCAAGGTCAAGTCCTAACCACGCTCTGATTCCGGGTTCCCCGCCTGCCGAAAGGCAGTGCGGGGAACTTGGCTTTCAAAGCCATCCGCTCCCACATACCAGCAAACGATCGAAGGGCCGTCGAATGACCGCCACCTCCCTGACCAGTACCCAGGGCGCCGGGCGCGCCGGGGACAAAATCTTCTCAGGTGCCGCCCTGGCTGCCGGCTGCCTCATTCTCGCCGTGCTCTTCGGCGTCGCGCTCTTCCTGGTGGTCCAGGCCATCCCCGCGCTCACCGCCCCGGCCGAAGAAATCCAGGGCGGAGAAGGCTTCTTCGCCTACATCTGGCCCATCGTGATCGGTACGCTGATCGCCGCCGTCATCGCCCTGGTGATTGCCACCCCCATCGCCATCGGCGTGGCCCTGTTTATTTCGCACTTTGCCCCCCGCAGGCTGGCCTCCGGACTCGGCTACCTGGTGGACCTGCTCGCCGCCATCCCGTCCGTGGTCTACGGCGCCTGGGGCGCGGCATTCCTCGCGAAGGAAATCTCGCCGGCGTACAACTGGCTCGCCGCGAACATGGGCTGGCTCCCCATCTTCCAGGGGCCTGCCTCGGCCACGGGCAAGACGATCCTTACCGCGGGCATCGTGCTCTCCGTGATGGTGCTTCCCATCATCACCTCGTTGTCCCGGGAAATCTTCCTGCAGACCCCCAAACTGCACGAGGAAGCGGCCCTGGCGCTGGGTGCCACCCGCTGGGAAATGATCAAGATGTCCGTTCTGCCCTTCGCCCGCCCGGGCATCATCAGCGCCGTCATGCTGGGCCTGGGCCGCGCCCTGGGCGAAACCATGGCCGTGGCACTGGTGCTCTCCTCCGGCGCCCTCACCGCCAGCCTGATCCAGTCCGGCAACCAGACCATCGCCGCGGAAATCGCCTTGAACTTCCCGGAGGCCAGTGGACTCAAGGTCAGCACCCTGATCGCTGCCGGCCTGGTCCTGTTCGTCATCACCCTGGCCGTGAACATGATCGCCCGCTGGATCATCACCCGGCACAAAGAATTCTCGGGAGCCAACTAAATGACCTCCACGCTTACCCCCGTTCGCAGCAAGCGCTCGGCACTCACCAAGGGCCAACTGCCCAAGTACGCCCCCTACGTGGTCCTGGCCGCAGCGCTGATCGCCGGCGCAGCGATCCTGGCGCTGGTGGGCTTCAATGCCTTCGGCTGGGGAATCGTCTCGGCAATCCTCTTCGCCGTCGGACTGGTGTCCTGGAGCGCCGCCGTCGAAGGCTCCCGCAAAGCCAAGGACAAGCTGGCCACCTGCCTGGTGGTGGGCTCCTTCCTCATTGCACTGCTCCCGCTGATTTCGGTGATCTGGACTGTCCTGGTCAACGGAATCCCCGGCCTCCTGGCCCCCGGATTCATGACCACCTCCATGAACGGCGTCACCGGCGTCTTCGACAACCGCGCAGTGGAGGACGGCGCGCCGGTCATCGGCGGCATCTACCACGCGCTGCTGGGAACCATCCAGATCACCCTGCTGGCCACCATCATCTCCGTGCCGGTAGGCCTGCTGACCTCCATCTACCTGGTGGAGTACGGCAACGACGGCCGGCTGGCCCGCGCCATCACGTTCTTCGTGGACGTCATGACCGGCATCCCCTCCATCGTGGCCGGCCTCTTCGCAGCGGCCTTCTTCTTCGCCGTGGTGGGCCCGGGCACCAAGACTGGTGCCGTAGCCGCCGTCGCGCTTTCCGTGCTGATGATCCCGGTGGTGGTGCGTTCCAGCGAGGAAATGCTGAAGATCGTCCCCAACGAACTGCGTGAAGCGGCGTACGCCCTGGGCGTGCGCAAGTGGCGCACCATCCTGAAGGTGGTAATTCCGACGGCGATCTCCGGCATCGCGTCGGGCGTCACCCTGGCGATCGCCCGCGTTATCGGTGAGACCGCGCCCATCCTGGTCACCGCAGGGTTCGCCACCAGCATCAACTCCAACGTGTTCGGCGGCTGGATGGCGTCGCTGCCCACGTTCATCTACACCCAGATCCTGAACCCCACCTCGCCGGCGAACCCCGACCCGTCGTCGCAGCGCGCCTGGGGTGCCGCCCTGGTGCTGATCATCCTGGTGATGGTCCTCAACCTCGCGGCACGGCTGATTGCCAGGATCTTTGCCCCCAAGGCCGGCCGCTAAGGGCCGGGCCTTTCCGCCCCCCTTCCGGTCCTGCGGGCCGGATGACACACTTCAATTCATACCCAGTTAGTGAAGGAACACCATGTCTAAGCGCATCGACGTCAAGGACCTGAATGTCTACTACGGCGATTTCCTTGCCGTGGAGGACGTCACCATCAACATCGAGGCCAAGTCCGTAACTGCATTCATCGGACCCTCAGGCTGCGGCAAGTCCACGTTCCTGCGGACGCTGAACCGCATGCATGAGGTCCTCCCCGGTGCCCGTGTGGAAGGTGAGGTCCTGCTGGACGGGGACAACCTCTACGGCCCCGGCGTGGACCCCGTGACCGTGCGCTCGCAGATCGGCATGGTGTTCCAGCGGCCCAACCCGTTCCCCACCATGTCCATCCGCGACAACGTGCTGGCGGGCGTGAAGCTGAACAACAAGAAGATCTCCAAGGGCGAGGCCGACGTCCTGGTGGAACGCTCCCTGAAGGGCGCCAACCTGTGGAACGAGGTCAAGGACCGCCTGGAAAAGCCAGGGTCCGGCCTCTCCGGCGGGCAGCAGCAGCGTCTCTGCATTGCCCGGGCCATCGCCGTGGAACCGCAGGTGATCCTCATGGACGAGCCGTGTTCCGCGCTGGACCCCATCTCCACGCTGGCCATTGAAGACCTCATCAATGAGCTCAAGGACCAGTACACCGTGGTGATCGTTACCCACAACATGCAGCAGGCCGCCCGGGTTTCGGACCGCACCGCCTTCTTCAACATCGCAGGCACCGGCAAGCCGGGCAAGCTCATTGAAGTGGGGGACACCCAGACCATCTTCAGCAACCCGGTCCAGAAGGCCACTGAGGACTACGTCTCCGGCCGGTTCGGGTAAAGCTGACGCAGCTGCAGGTTGCTCCCGGTGAGGGGGCAGTCCCGCTGCGGTGCAGGTCTCAAGCCCTGCTAGCCAGAAGTGGAAGCATTTAGTACGCTGAACTAGATACTTTGGAAACTAGTAAATAGCATGCTTAGGAGTTTTCCGTTGACGCAGATGGCAACCGGCCCCAGAGGCCACCAGCTTAGAGTTTCCGGGTTCGGGGCCGCGAAGGTTGTCCAGCAGAACGATCCCTTTGGCCATGTGTACGCCGCTGCTGCGGTGTCCCCCGATGACGCCGGAGCTCAGGTTTCCTTCGAGGGCGCCGGGCCGGCTGCAGCTCCTCTGTCTTTTGCAGGGACCGACGCTGCGGCCGGGGAGGATTACGTTTCCGCGGTATGGCGCACCAGCTCGTACCTGGAAACCGTCCAGTGGGAACTCGACGTCGCCCAGGAGTCGCTCAGGCAGGCCATCCAGCAGGCGGCAAGCCACGGAGTGGATCAGGGCGCGCTGCTCCAGGCGGCAAACATGACGCCGGAGGAGCTGGCAACAGCCCTGCTGGACAGCGCACCTGTATTTCCCGCAGCGACGTAGGTCCTGCTGCGGCAGCTTGCCGTTACTCCGGGACTTCCAGCTGGAATCCGCACCGGCACCGCAGGACCCGGGTGGGCAGGCAGACCATGTTGACGCGCCCACCGTTGTTGCTGCTCCGGTAGCAAAGCCTTTCAATTTCCAGCCCCGCCTCTTCCAGGGGGAATCCACAGTGGATGTAGTCATCACCGAACATGATGACCTTGGCCATCCAGCGGACCTGGTGGAGCGCTGCCGCAACATCCCCCGCGTAGGCGAGGTGCTCGCTGAACAACCCGCAGTCGTTGCAGGTGTAGGAGACAGTGACCAGGTCCCCATTGGCTGCGCCCATCGCCCTGATGGCATGGATGGTCAGCTGGTGCTCCGTACCGCAGGTTTCGCAGCGCAGCTGGCGTGGCTGGGGTGGGGAGTGCCGGGGATTCGAAGTAGACACGATGCCTGCTCTTTTCCACAGTGTGCATCCTGGCCGCCGATATGCTGCAGCGGCGTTGTCCGCGGCCGTGCACCCGGCGGCGGATGTTGGTCCCTTACTGCTTTTGGGGCTTCGAATTGCTGGGGACCCACTTTCGAATCTACGTCACGGGACTACGGCTGTACAGGGAAGTGCAGGCAACCGTAGTGAACCCGTAACCCGGGGCCGGCCCGCCCGGGGGTTAGCGTGCGAACGGGGTCATGGCCAGCGCCAGCACAAACGCCAGTGCGGCCGTGGCCAGCGGGGTCAGCAACCAGAGCCCCACGATCCGGATCACCAGCTTCCGGTTCGTCACGGAAAAATGCTGGTTTTCGCCAGCGCCCAGGACCGCCGATGTCACCGTGTGTGTGGTGGACAGCGGCCAGTGCAGCCCGATGGCGCCCACGAAGAGCATCACTGCACTGAAGATCTGCGCCACGGAACCCCGCAGGGGATCGATCCGGGTGATCTTGTACGCGATGGTGTGCGAGATCCGCCAGCCGCCGAACAGGGTCCCGGCAGCCATCATGACGGCGGACAGCAGTACCACCCACAGGGGTATTGTGCCGGGATCGGAATAACCTGCCGCCAGCAGGGCCAATAGCAGCACTGCGCTCACCCGCTGCCCGTCCTGCAGGCCGTGCCCGAAAGCCACGGCCCCGGCGGCGATGGCCTGGCTCCGGCGGAAGCGGTGGTTGACCACGTTGGGCTGCGTGTAGCGTGCCGCCCACGTGGCCGGATACACCAGCATGAAGGCGCCGCTGTAGGCAACGAGCGGGGACAGTACCAGCGGCAGCACCACCTGGAACAGCAGGGACTGGTCCACCCCTCCGACGCCGGAGCCGCCTACCGCCAGGCTGGCCAGTCCCGCGCCGGCCAGGCCGCCCACCAGGGCGTGCGTGGAGGAGGCCGGAATGCCCCGCCACCACAGCAGGATTCCCCAGGCGCAGGCGCTCGCCAAGCCGGCCACGAGGATGCTCAGGCCCCCGTTGCCTGGTGGAAGGCTGATCCAGGCCTGGCTGACGGCCACGGCCAGGCCGGCGCTCAGCAGGGCGCCCACAAAGTTGAAGAAGGCAGCCAGCAGCACTGCCACGCTGGGGGTGAGTGCCCGGGTCCGCACCGCCAGCGCCACGGAGGTGGAGGCATCACGGAAGCCGTTGAGGAACGTGAACGCCGCGGTCAGCAGGACCACGAATCCGAAGATGACCGGCGTCACCTCAGGATTCCTTGACGATGATGCTGCCCACCTGGGTGGCGATCCGCCGCATGTCCTTGGTGACTTCCACCAGCTGGTTGGCGATGTCCCGGTTGCGGGAGTACTGGGCCCACTTCATGTCCGCGATCATGTCCGCCACCCACACCCGATGCGTCCGCTCGGCGCGCTGGGCAAGGCGGAGGATTTCGATCCAGTAGTCCTCGAGGTCGTCCAGGTTGTTGAGCCGGCGCATGGCGTCCACTGTCAGTTCTGCCTGCCGGCTGATGATCTCCAGCTGGTCGGCCGCACGTTTGGGCAGCCGCTCCAGCTTGTACAGGGCTACCAGGTCGGCGGCCGCGTCCATCTTTTCCATTGCCTCGTTGAGGTAGCGGGAGAGCGCATACATGTCCTCGCGGGGGAGGGGGTTCACGAAACTGGAACGCATGTGCGTCAGGAGGGCGAAGTGCAGTTCAGCCGACTTCGCCTCGTGGTTGTGCATGTCCTCCACGAGCTTGCCGTGTTCGGCGGCGGGGACGCCCAGGATTTCCGCCAGGGTGGCGCTGGCCAGCACGATCTGCTGGGCCATCTGCGAAAGGAGGTTCAGCCCGGCGGGCTCCTGGGGAAAAAGGCGCAGCTTCACGTGTTTACCGGTCTCCGGGAAAAGTACAGGGCGGGGGGTTGCTGCCGTGTGACTTGACCCCGGCGGGCAACTGAGCCCAACTCTACCGGCCCGTGGCTGGGCACCTGAAAAACAGCACTGCAAAGCCCCGGAAAAATGTGCCGGGAAACCGGGTGCGGAGGTGCGGGAGGAAAAACCGGCCGGCGGCGGGCATGAAAATGGTGCCGAACCGGATACGCCTCTCGGCGGTAGGCCGCTCTAGGCGGCTAATTGTTGAAGCCCGGGGGTTTCGCGGCTCGGCACCGGTTTCAGTTTTCTACTTTGGCTGGCGCAAGTCAATCTTGACAGATGGGGCAAAAGCGGGTCTGCTGGGCTGATTCAGTCGAGTTCTCCCAGCCGCCACGCATTCGCGGCGTGCTCAAGGTCCTCCGCGGTCTTCACCAGCTGGTGCGAGTTCCGCGTGAGTTTGCTGGCGTGCGCTTCGTTGCCATGCTCGGCACCGTCGGCGATGGTTGCCTGGCCGAGTGCCACCACCCGGCAAAACGCTGCGGAACGTTCCAGCGCAACGTCGAATTCGCCGTCGAACGCGCCGGAAAGGATGGCGTCCGCCATGCTCCGCATCTCATCGGCGCCCGGAGGCTCGGCCGCCCCGGCCACCACGTTGGACACCTGGGCGGTGTCCTTGCCCGCGCGGAAGTACACCGAGATGCGCTCCGGATCCTGGACCGTGGCCGCACGCAGGGCGTACAGGCGCCACAGGGCGCCGGGCAGGGAACGCGCCGGACTCTCCGCCCACATTTCCGCAATGGCTTCCAGCCCCTGCTCGTCCGCGAGCTTCACGAGGCGCTCCGTGACCACGGGATCGTCGCTGTCACGGCCGTGGCGGACCAATGCCTGGGCGGCGAGGTGGGCGGCCTCCGAGATGCGCGCGGGATCCGCGCCTCCGGCAAAGGGCTCGAAGTCGATGGGAGCGAAGGGCTTTGGCTTGTGGTGCCGGTTCGCGCCGCCGTACTGGCTGGATCCTGCTTGCTCACTCATGCCCCCACGCTACTCCTGTGCCGAGGCGGAAATCGAGCATCCGTCCTCGCCTCCGCCGCCGGATTCCGCGGCAGGCGGCTGACCGGGAGCTCCGTCCGAACCCGCCGGAACCATGGGTTAGAGTATTAACGTCCAGAAATGGATTGGGCCGGGTGGCCCGCACATACGCTGCGAACCCATCCGGCAGGGGCCTTTAGCTCAGTTGGTAGAGCATCGGACTTTTAATCCGTGGGTCGTGGGTTCGAGCCCCACAGGGCCCACTCTTTGAGAGAAGAGTGGTACGTCCCCGGCGTCCTGGCAACAGGACACCGGGGACGTTTTCTATTCCCGGGCTGTGCGGGCTGCCGGCCGGTCATCCCTAAGCTCGTTGGCGAAACCGGACCTTGAAGGCGCGGTCCGCGAACAAGCCCAGGATCTCCGGTGTTCAGGCCAATCAGGGTATCCGGGCCAACCGGCGGGCAGAATGGGCACATGGCAAAAAGCAGCAAGGGGCGGATGCCGCGCCTGGAAGATGTGGCTGACCGGGCCGGCGTCTCCCACCAGACCGTTTCCCGGGTAATCAACAACCACCCCAACGTCAGCGAAGCGACCCGCACCAAGGTTGAGGCGGCCATCGCCGAACTGGGGTACCGGCGCAACACTGCTGCCCGGAGCCTGGTGACCCGGCGCTCGCAGACCATCGGTGTCCTGGCCAGCGAACTGTCACAGTACGGCCCTGCGAACACCCTCCTGGGCGTGGAGCAGGCGGCCCGGAACGCAGGCTACTTCGTCAGTATCGCCGCGCTGCGCGAGGTCAGCCGGGATGCCATTGCCGACGCCGTCAGCCACTTCATGGACCAGGCCGTGGACGGGATCGCGGTGCTGGTGCCCCACTCGGACACCCTTCTTGCCCTGGATGAAATGCGGCTGCCCGTGCCTGTGGTGGCCGTGGGGTCCCTTGGCAACAGCAACGTCAGCGGGGCCATGGTGGACCAGCGCCGCGGCGCCCAGCTCGCCGTCGAACACCTCATCGGTCAGGGGCACCGCCGGATCGGGCACCTGGCAGGGCCCCGGGACTGGATTGACGGTTCGGAGCGCGCGGAGGGCTGGCGGGAGGCCCTTCTGGGTGCCGGGCTTACGGACGATCTCCTGCTGCAGGGCGACTGGAGTGCCGGCAGCGGGTATGCCGCCGGCCGGAAGCTTGCAGCCGATCGCAGTGCCACGGCACTCTTCGTGGGGAACGACCAGATGGCCCTCGGCATGCTGCGCGCGTTCGCCGAAGCGGGGGTCAGGGTGCCCGACGACGTCTCCGTGGTGGGCTTTGATGACCAGCCGGAATCGGGGTACTTCACCCCGCCGCTCACCACGGTGCGGCAGGACTTCGAAGAATTGGGCCGCCGCTGCATGGACATCATGCTCAAGGAGATCGAAGCCGGCGCCGCCATAAGCTCCACCGTGGTCACGCCGGAACTGGTCCTCCGCGCCAGCACCGCCCCGCCTGTGGATGCCGCCCCGTAGCCCCGGTGTTGCTGCAGCCGGGCACGCCCGGACGCCCGGCGAAAAAATATTTAAAAGAATTTTCCATGCACGTGCATCCAACTCCCATGCTGCGCCGGTAGTAGAGGTGTAAGCAAAAAATGCCCGCGAGGCGGGCCGATCAATGGAGATAGACATGCGCAACAGGATTCTCACAGCAGGCGCCGGTGCAGCGGCAATCGCAGCAGCCATCGCTCTCGCCGGCCCGGCCCAGGCTGCGGAGGGGGACGCCCAGCTGTCCGTCCTCCACGGTGTGCCAGGCCTGACCGTCGACGTCTGGGTCAACGGTGACCGGACCCTCGATGATTTCACCCCCGGCAGCCTGGCCGGCCCGCTGGCACTGCCGGCAGGCGCCTATGAACTCGCCATCACCGCCTCGGATGCCGCCGACGCTTCCGCGGCTGTCATCGGCCCCGTCAGTGTCACGCTGGCCGCCAACGGCAACTACACCGCCGTTGCCAACCTCGATGCAGCCGGCAACCCCACTGCCAACCTCTTCACCAATGACGTCTCCCAGATCGAGGCAGGCAAGGGCAAACTGACCGTCCGGCACACCGCTGCCGCACCCGCCGTCGACATCCTGGCAGGCGGTTCCCCGGTCATTACCAACCTTGCCAACCCGAACGAGCAGACGCTGACGCTGGACCCCGGCACCGTTCCGGCAGCAGTTGCTGCCACCGGAACCACTGCCCCGGTCATCGGCCCGGCCGACGTCACGATCGCCGAAGGCACGCACACCATCGTGTACGCCTGGGGTAGCCTGGCAGACTCGAACCTGCAGCTGGCCGTACAGACCATCGAGGGCCTGCACTCCGCTCCGGGTTCAGTACCGGGTGCCCTTGACGGCTCCACCGTTGCCGCTCCGGCAGACTCCACCGCCCTTATGGCCGGGTTCGGCGCCGCAGCACTGGCACTGCTCCTCGGCGGCGTGGGCGTAGCCCGCACCGTCGCCGCCCGCCGGGCAGAGTAGTACCACTGGCGGCCGCCCGGTGAAGGCCGGGCGGCCGCCGCTTTTCCCATCCGCGGTGCAGGTTCCTCCGGGGCCTGCCGAGAGAAAGGCCGGGCACCATGAATGCCGGACACATGGAAACAGGTACGACGACGGCAGGGGAGTCCCGCCGTCGATCCTCCGTTTTTCCGGGCGCGGGAGTCCTGCTCGCCGGGGCCCTGATGCTTTCCTCGTGCGCGGCCGCCCCTTCCCTGCCGGCATCATCCCCAGCCCCGCCTGCCAGCCAGGCAGCTGCCGCGCAGCCCGCCCAACCCGTAACCCAGGCCCCCGGGAACCCGGCCCCGGAAGCGGCAACCGCGCCCGCCAGCCCGGCGGCAATCCAAGACATTCCCGTGCGTGCCGCCACCCCGTCGGCGGTGAGTGCGGCGCCGGTCCCGGTCTCCCTCACCGTTGCCGGCACCCCCATCGATATGCCGGTGGTGCCGGTAGGAGTTTCTGACGGTGGAGCGATGGAAATCCCTGATGCGTTCGACCGGGCCGGCTGGTACCGCTTCGGCCCCGCGCCGGGAGCCGCGTCCGGCACGTCCGTGATCGCCGGGCATATCGACACGAAGTCGGACACTGCGCCCTTTTCCGCGCTGAAGTCCGTAGCCGCCGGAACGCTGGTGCGGGTGGGCCGTGAGGGTGCGCCCGCCTTGAACTACCGCGTGGTGAGCGTTGAGCTGATGGCCAAGGACCGGTTCGACGGCAGTTCCGTGTTCCGGCGGTCCGGGCCCCACGAACTTAAAGTCATCACGTGCGGCGGCGAGTGGCTGGACGAACGAATGGACTACAGCGACAATGTGATTGTCACCGCGGTCCTGGAGTGAGCGGTGATCCTGCCATGATTGTCGCCACCGACGCTGCGAAGGAGCTCCGTTTGGTACCTCCCGACCAGGCTCCGCCGGGGTGGGAAGACGGCCTGACGCCGTCCTTCCTGGCAGGTGATGAACATGCCCTGGTGGCTGCTTACCGGGAGTTTGCCCCGCTGGTCCACACCCTGGCGCTGCGTTCCCTGCCGGACCGTTCCGCGGCCGACGACGTCACGCAGGAGGTGTTCATCCGCGTGTGGCGATCCCGGAGCACTTTCAATCCCCAGGTGGCCCGGCTGCCGGCGTGGATTGTCGGCATCACCCGGAACGTCATCTCGGACACCTTGTCGGCCTCGGCGCGGGAAGTCCGGAAAGCCGTGGCAGTGGCCGGGGCCGGGATGGCCGATGAAGCGGGTAACGGCCATGAGGACGCCGAGCTCCTGGCTGACAGGCTCCTGCTGGACGGGGAGCTGGACCGGCTTGGCGAGCCCCAGGGTTCCATCATGAAGCTGGCCTTCTACGATGACCTGACGCACGAACAGATTTCAAGAAAACTCGGCCTGCCCCTTGGTACGGTCAAAAGCCATATCCGCCGCAGCCTGTCCCACCTGAGAAACAGATTGGAGGTTAACCATGCCGCATCCTGATCCGGAAGAGTTAAGCCTCCTCGCGCTGTACGAGGACTGGGAGGACAGCGCTACCAGGGACCACCTGCAGGTTTGCCCTGAATGCGCGGCGGACTTCGCGGCACTGCGCCGCACTGTCGAAGCCGTTAAAACACCGCCGGAAACCGGCCGCCTCGAGGTGCCTGGCCCGCAGGTCTGGGCCGGAATCCACCGTGAGCTGGGGCTCTCGGAGTCCGTGCACGACGATCCCCTGGCCGGCATCAGGGAACATTACGCCGCTTCCCGGCCGGGCTGGGCACCCGGGGAAGCTGCTGCCGGGGAAGGCTCCGGTGCTGCCCAGACTGGCGGCCAGGATGCCCGTCATGATGTCCGGCAGGCGGAGCCCGGTGCGGAACCCGAAAGCCTGGCCGAGCCTGTGTCGCTGAAAGACAGGGCAGCGTCCCGTCCTGCCAAGCGCCGGTCCTCGGCGTGGTGGCAGCGTCCGGGACCCTGGATGGCCGCTGCCGCAGCGGCAGTCCTGGTGACCGCCGGCGCAGTCTGGTCCCTCAACCAGGCGCCCCGGCCGCTGGCAGAAGCGGACCTGGCTCCGCTGGCACAGTTTTCCGCCGCCGGTTCCGCACGGGTGGTGGAGTCCGCGGACGGGTCCCGGGAGCTGGAAGTCCGGCTCAGCAAGGATGAGGCGCAGGGCTACCAGGAGGTCTGGCTGATCGCACCCGACCTCTCGCGCCTGGTGAGCCTGGGAGTCATGAACTCCGAATCCGGGACCTTCCAGTTGCCGGCAGGCCTGGAAATCTCGGAGTACCCGATCGTCGATGTCTCCGACGAACCTGTCGACGGCAACCCCGCCCACTCAAGCGTCAGCATTGCCAGGGGCACGCTCGCCACCTGACCTGCCGCTCCGCCGCACTGTGGAAACCACCCTGTTCCATTGCGTGGTCACCGCTGCGGCTGCCAGCGCCGCCGCAACATGAAAGTGCAGCACGAGGTGCAGGGAGTGGGCGGCGCCTGATGCCTCCGCAGTGGGCACGCCGGCAGTGGGCGTTACCGGGATTGGCGCCCCGCCGTGGTGGCCCGGGAGGGCGAAGCCGTTGGCGGTGGAAAATGCGGCAAAGGCCAGGTGCAGGAGCTGCTGCGCCGCACCGGCCGCCACCAGCACGGCCCACCCGGGCAGGCGGCGTCGCCCGGTCATGGCGGCGACCATGCCCAGCAGGGCGGCCACAGCGATAATTATGAGGATTCCGGGCGCCTGGCCGCCGGCGCCCAAATGGGCTGCCAGGCCCAGGCACGTGGACACGGGGCCGGCCGCCCACACGGGAAAGGGGTGCCAGGCTGCTGGCCCGGGTGTGTCCGTGTCCTCGACTGTGCGCACGCCTTCCATGGTGCCCCTCCCGTCGCAGCCTCTTCCAATTTCTTGCCCTTACCCAGGTTGGCGGCGGCTCAGTCGTTTTCAACGTTCAGCCTCCGGCGTGCCCTGCCGGATCTTGGCTGCCGTCCCCCCGGGCAGCGTCCGGCGGGCGCGGGCATGGCTGTTGACTTCCATCATGTTAGCGCTCACAATTGAGCGCAGACCGCGAAGTGGCGGCAGCTATGGAGGAAGTTTCTTATGGACGCAGTGGACGCTCCGGACTCGTTTGTCATCGGCGTGGATTATGGAACGCTGTCAGGCCGCGCCGTGGTGGTGCGGGTGCGCGACGGCAAGGAGCTCGGCAGCGGCGTGTACGACTACCCGCACGCCGTGGTGACTGATGTACTGCCGGAAGATGTGGCAGGCCGCGGTGCCGACGGACAAGCCGTCCGCCTTCCCGGGGAGTGGGCCCTTCAGGTGCCGGACGACTACCGCGACGTCCTGCGCCACGCGGTTCCCGCCGCCCTGGCCGAGGCGGGGATCGACCCGGCCGCCGTCGTCGGAATTGCCACGGACTTCACCGCCTGCACCATGGTGCCGGTCACGTCCGACGGCACCCCGCTGAGCGAGCTGGACCGCTTCCGGAACCGCCCCCACGCGTACGTCAAGCTCTGGCGCCACCACGCGGCGCAGCCGCAGGCCGACCGGATCAACCAACTGGCAGCCCAACGCGGCGAAGACTGGCTGCCCCGCTACGGAGGGCTTATCTCCTCCGAATGGGAATTCGCCAAGGGCCTGCAGCTGCTTGAGGAAGACCCCGAAGCCTACGCGGAGATGGACCACTGGGTTGAGGCCGCCGACTGGATTGTCTGGCAGCTGTGCGGCCGGTACGTCCGCAACGCGTGCACGGCAGGATACAAGGGGATCTACCAGGACGGGCGCTACCCCTCCCAGGACTTCCTGGCCGCACTGAACCCGCAGTTCAAGGACTTCGTCAGCGCCAAGCTCGAGCACACCATCGGCCGGCTGGGCGACGCTGCCGGATACCTCACCGCCGAGGCCGCCGCCTGGACTGGACTCCCGGAAGGCATCGCCGTGGCCGTGGGGAACGTGGACGCCCACGTCACGGCACCGGCGGCGAAGGCCGTGGATCCCGGCCAGCTGGTGGCCATCATGGGAACCTCCACCTGCCACGTCATGAACGGAACCGAGCTGCGCGAAGTCCCGGGCATGTGCGGTGTGGTGGACGGCGGGATTGTGGACGGACTCTGGGGCTACGAGGCCGGGCAGTCCGGTGTCGGCGACATCTTTGGCTGGTTCACCAAATACGGCGTGCCCCCCGAATACCACCGCGCCGCCGGGGAAGCGGGCTTGGGCATCCACGAATACCTCACCGAGCTGGCATCCCGCCAGGCTATCGGCCAGCACGGGCTCATTGCCCTGGACTGGCACTCGGGCAACCGTTCCGTGCTGGTGGACCATGAGCTGTCCGGGATCGTGGTGGGGCAGACGCTGGCCACCCGTCCCGAGGACACCTACCGCGCCCTGCTGGAAGCCACGGCCTTTGGCACCCGCACCATTGTGGACGCCTTCCGCAGCTCCGGCGTCCCCGTGAAGGAGTTCATCGTGGCCGGCGGCCTGCTCAAGAATCCGCTCCTGATGCAGATTTACGCGGACGCCACGGGCCTGCAGCTTTCAACCATCGGCTCTGCCCAGGGCCCGGCCCTCGGCTCGGCCATCCATGCGGCCGTCGCCGCCGGTGCGTACACGGACATCCGGGAAGCCGCTGCCGCCATGGGTTCCGAACCCGGCGAGGTGTACACTCCCATCCCGGAAAACGTGGCCGCCTACGAGGAGCTCTTCCAGGAATACAAGACGCTCCACGACTACTTCGGCCGCGGCAGCAATGATGTGATGCACCGGCTCAAGGCTATCCAGCGCAGGGCTGCCGGAGCAGTGCTTCCCGGCGTCACGGCAGGATCCGGGGCCCGCGCCACGGCCGGGGTGTCCGCATGAGCGCCGGACCAGGAATCCTGGAAACCATCGCCCGCGTCCGGGAAGAAGTCTGCGCCCTGCATGCCGAGCTGACGCGCTACGAACTGGTGGTGTGGACCGCCGGCAACGTCTCGGCCAGGGTTCCCGGCCACGACCTCATGATCATCAAGCCCTCCGGCGTCTCCTACCAGGACCTGACCCCGGAACAGATGGTGGTCACCGATCTCTACGGCGTGCCCGTGGACGGCGACGCAACAGGTGAGTGGGGCAACCCGGCACTGTCGCCTTCGTCGGACACGGCGGCGCATGCCTACGTCTACCGTCACATGCCCGAGGTGGGCGGGGTGGTGCACACGCACTCCACCTATGCCACCGCCTGGGCGGCCCGGGGCGAAGCCATCCCGTGCGTGCTCACGATGATGAGCGACGAGTTCGGCGGCAGCATTCCGGTGGGTCCGTTCGCGCTGATCGGCGACGACTCGATCGGCCACGGCATCGTGGAGACGCTGAAAAACTCCAACTCACCGGCGGTGCTCATGCAGAACCACGGACCGTTCACCATCGGCAAGGACGCAAAGTCCGCGGTGAAGGCGGCCGTGATGTGCGAGGAAGTGGCCCGCACCGTCCACATCGCCCGGCAGCTTGGCGAGCCCCTCCCCATTGACCAGGGCCACATCGACTCCCTCTACGCCCGCTACCAGAACGTCTACGGCCAGTAACGCCGCGCCGTCAGCCCGTCCACAAACTTTCGCAGGAGAACCCATGAGTACCGCAGCAAACACTTCCCTTGATGGCTACGAGGTCTGGTTCCTCACCGGCAGCCAGCACCTCTACGGCGAGGACGTCCTCAAGCAGGTAGCCGCCCAGTCGCAGGAAATCGCCAACCAGCTCAACGCCAGCTCAGCCGTCCCGGTGCGGATCGTCTGGAAGCCGGTCCTGACGGACTCCGACGCCATCCGCCGCACTGCGCTGGAGGCCAACTCGGATGATTCCGTCATCGGCGTCACCGCGTGGATGCACACCTTCTCCCCGGCCAAGATGTGGATCTCCGGCCTGGACCTGCTCCGCAAGCCGCTGCTGCACCTGCACACGCAGGCCAACGTGGAGCTGCCCTGGGCGGACATCGACTTCGACTTCATGAACCTCAACCAGGCCGCCCACGGCGACCGCGAGTTCGGCTACATCCAGTCCCGCCTGGGCATCGCCCGGAAGACCGTGGTAGGGCACGTCTCCAACCCCGAGGTGGCCCGCCAGGTGGGTTCCTGGCAGCGCGCCGCCGCCGGCTGGGCCGCCGTCCGGACCCTGAAGCTGACCCGCTTTGGTGACAACATGCGCAACGTTGCCGTTACTGAAGGCGACAAGACCGAGGCGGAGCTGCGCTTCGGCGTCGCGGTGAACACCTGGTCCGTCAACGAACTCGCCGACGCCGTGCACGGCGCTGCCGAGTCCGACGTCGACGCCCTTGTTGCCGAGTACGAAGACCTTTACGACGTGGTTCCGGAGCTCCGCGCAGGCGCCGCCAGGCACGATTCCCTCCGCTACGGAGCCCGGATCGAACTGGGACTGCGCAGCTTCCTGGAAGCCAACGGATCCGCCGCGTTCACCACCTCCTTCGAGGACCTCGGCGCGCTTCGCCAGCTCCCCGGCCTGGCAGTCCAGCGCCTGATGGCGGCCGGTTACGGCTTCGGCGCGGAGGGCGACTGGAAGACCGCCATCCTGGTCCGCGCCGCGAAGGTGATGGGTGCCGGGCTGCCCGGCGGCGCGTCCCTGATGGAGGACTACACCTACCACCTGGCTCCGGGCGCCGAGAAGATCCTCGGCGCGCACATGCTGGAGGTCTGCCCCTCGCTGACGGCCGCGAAGCCCCGGCTGGAGATCCACCCGCTGGGCATCGGCGGCAAGGAAGACCCCGTCCGCCTGGTGTTCGACGCCGATGCCTCCCCGGGCGTCGTCGTCGCCCTCTCGGACATGCGCGACCGCTTCCGCCTGGTGGCCAACGCCGTCGACGTGGTGCCCCTGGACCAGCCGCTGCCCAACCTTCCCGTCGCCCGCGCGCTCTGGGAGCCCAAGCCGGACTTCGCCACCTCCGCCGCCGCCTGGCTTACCGCGGGTGCCGCGCACCACACGGTCCTGTCCACGCAGGTGGGCATGGACGTGTTCGAGGACTTCGCGGAAATCGCCAAGACCGAACTGCTGACCATTGACGAGGGAACCACTATCCGGCAGTTCAAGAAGGACCTGAACTGGAACGCCGCCTACTACAAGCTGGCAGGCGG
>NZ_LWLP01000001.1:582146-998882 GCF_001641125.1 Arthrobacter sp. OY3WO11
ATCTAGCTGCCGAAGTGTGCGCGGGGTGGTCCTTCGGGGAGCTTGTCGAGGATGTCCTCGGCCACCCTGCGCACCTTGATGTTGCGGTGGCTTGAAGCCTTGGCCAGGATGGCAAACGCCTCGTGGTAGGAGCACCTGTTCTGGGCCATGATTACTCCGCAGGCCACGTTGATGGAGGTCCGGCTGTCCAGGGCTGAGCGCAGGTCCGTGGCGGTGGACCTGGCTGAATGCAGACTGACCGCAACTTCCAGGCTCTTTGCCGCGAGACCGGCGAAGCCGCGGGCTTCGGCAATGGCCTGCAGCGGGAACGCCTTGGCGTCCTGGGCAAACAACGCCAGGGCGGCAGGTGTGTCAACCGGGCCGGACCCGTCGCCGTCGGCATCGGGTGCCACCCGAAGCCTGATCCCCATGGCGCTGCCGAAACCTGCCATCTGCAGTTGGGTGGAATAACGCGGCCAGCGGAAATCACCGTTGCGCTGGAGAACTGCTACCGGATGGTGGCCGGCCAGCACCTCGTGCAAAGGGCCCTCGCCAGCCTGCTGCTCCCACTCCAGGAGCTCCACAACGTCCCCTGAGGTGCCGGTAATTGCGGAACTCCTCTTCGGCTGGTGGACCACAACGCCGCATTCGATCCGCAGGCCCGTGGCCCGGACAATTGTCCGGACGGCTGCGGCGGCGAGGACATCAAGGGAGTCGCGGAGGCTGTGCGTCCCGCTGACCAGATCGAGGAGGAGGGCGTCCGGGGCGCCGCTGTCCGCAAGCCCTGTCTCGCCTGCCGGGGCCGGAGCCGCCGGCCCGGGCTGGGCCGGTCGATGGCCCGCACCCTTCTGCGCACGAAGAGGGCCGGCGACGGCTGGGGGAGAGGCCTTGGTCTCAAAGGCCTCCTCGTCGCCGGCCCCGTTTAGTACCCGTGCCCTGCGGGCCGGGAAAGCCGAACTTATGTTTTGTGCGTGCATTGCAGTCTCACACCCCCTCGTGAGACAAGTACTACGAGTCAGAAGACGTCTTGCCTCTGAGTTGAACTTAGTTCGGCCATTCACCCCGGTGAATCCGTAAGGAGTACCCGATTTTGAGATTAGGTACTACTTGGATATCTGCCCGGCGCCCCTCCTTTCCCCCGTTGCCGCAGGTGGGGTGCGAATAGGGCCTCGCAGTTGCCCGGCCTGCTTCCACTGCCAGTTTTCGTACGAATGCTTGACTCCTGCCGCGGCACGCTCAAGAATGTTTTCTATAACGTTATAGAAAAAATGAGAAACGAGGATGTTTTCGTGACCGCTGCTGAACCAGCCACCGCCAAAATCACCATGGACCCCGCCTTCGCCGTGGGGCCGGTCCGGCGGCGCACTTTCGGTGCCTTTGTGGAGCACCTTGGCCGTTGTGTGTACACCGGTATCTTCGAGCCGGAGCACCCGAAGGCCGACGACGACGGCTTCCGCAGCGACGTGCTGGAACTGACCCGCGAACTCGGAGTGTCCACAGTCCGCTATCCCGGCGGCAACTTCGTCTCCGGCTACCGCTGGGAGGACGGGGTTGGCCCGGCCGACAAACGTCCGGTACGGCTGGACCTCGCCTGGCACTCCACCGACCCCAACCTGGTGGGCGTGGACGAATTCGCCAAGTGGTCAGCCAAGGCAGGCGTCGAACCCATGATGGCCGTGAACCTGGGCACCCGCGGCACGCAGGAAGCGCTTGACCTCCTGGAGTACTGCAACATCGACGGCGGCACGGCCTTCTCGGACCAGCGCCGGGCCAACGGCGCGGAGAACGGCTACGGCATCAGAATGTGGTGCCTGGGCAACGAAATGGACGGCCCGTGGCAGATCGGCCACAAGAACGCCCTCGAATACGGGCGGCTGGCGGCAGACACCGCCCGCGGCATGCGGATGATCGATCCCGGCCTTGAACTTGTGGCGTGCGGCAGCTCCGGACCCACCATGGACACCTTCGGTGAGTGGGAGCGCGTTGTCCTCTCCGAAACCTACGAGCTGGTGGACCTCATCTCGGCCCACCAGTATTTCGAGGACTTTGGCGACCTGCAGGAACACCTCTCCGCCGGGCACCGGATGGAAGCCTTCATCCATGACATCGTGAGCCACATCGACCACGTGAAGTCGGTGAAGAAGTCAACCCGGCAGGTCAACATCTCCTTTGATGAGTGGAACGTGTGGCACATGAGCCGCGACGAGTCCCGCGCACCCACCGGGAAGGACTGGCCGGTGGCCCCGGTCCTCCTTGAGGACACCTACACGGTAGCGGACGCCGTCGTCGTCGGGGACCTGCTGATCACCCTGCTCAAGAACACGGACCGCGTCCACTCAGCCAGCCTGGCCCAGCTGGTCAATGTCATCGCGCCCATCATGACCGAGCCCGGCGGCCGCGCCTGGAAGCAGACCACCTTCCACCCGTTTGCGCTCACGTCCCGCCACGCCTCCGGGACGGTGCTTCAGCTCGCCGTCGAGTCCCCGCTGGCCAGCGGCGGTAAGACCGCAGACTTCGCCGCCGTGTCCGCCGTCGCCACGTACGACGCTGACAAGGGTGAAGCCGTGGTGTTCGCCGTCAACCGCTCTGCCACGGATGCGCTGGGCTTGGACGCCGTGGTGTCCGGCCTGGGCAGCGTGCGCGTGCTCGAAGCGGTCACCTACGCCAACAAGGACCCGTACTGGCAGGCAACCGCTGATGATTCGACGTCGGTCCTGCCCACGGAAAACGTCACCGTCAAAACTGACGGCGGCAGGCTCACTGTGGACCTGCCGGCCGTGTCCTGGTCCATGATCCGGCTGGCCGTCAACCAGTAGCCATCCGGACCCAGGGGAGGGGACAGCATGACGGCGGCGCCCCTCCTCTGGGAGGATGGGCGGCATGGAACTGCACATCACGGGCGATCCCGCCGCGGACAAGTTGTTGAGCGAGGACGCCTTCGCGCTGCTGACAGGCATGCTGCTGGACCAGCAGGTGACCATGGAATCGGCCTTCGCCGGCCCGGAGAAAATCAGGACCAGGATCGGGTCCGTGGAGCCCGGGGCGATCGCCTCCCAGGATTCACAGGCCTTCGTGGAGATGTTCAAGGAACGGCCGGCCGTCCACCGCTTCCCCGGCTCGATGGCGGCGAGGGTCCAGGCGCTCGCCGAAACCGTGCAGAACGAGTGGGACGGCGACGCCACCGCCATCTGGACCAGGGGCAACCCGGACGGCGCCGAGGTGCTGCGCCGGCTGAAGGCCCTGCCCGGCTTCGGTGAGCAGAAAGCCAGGATCTTCCTTGCACTGCTCGGCAAGCAGTGCGGACTGCAGGCGCCGGGGTGGCGTGAGGCTGCCGGCCACTATGGAGAGGAAGGCTCCCATCTCTCCGTGGCTGACATCGTGGACCCGGAATCCCTCGCCAAGGTGCGGGCCAGCAAGCAGGCAGCCAAGGCGGCCGCGAAAGCTGCGAAGGCCTGACCTTCCCTTCATAAGCCGTGCCGCAGTGACCGTGCCTGACCGGCGCGTGCAGCCTGGCCGCCAAATTCTGCAACGATGTATGGCAGGAACTGGCGGAACCACCTAAAGGAGCCATGATGGCGGTCACCATGAATGACGTTGCGAGGGCGGCGGGGGTGTCGCTCAAGACGGTCTCCAACGTGCTCAACGACTACGAGTTCATTCGCCCTGCCACCAAGAAGCGGGTCCAGGACGCCATCGCGGAGCTGGGCTATGAGGCGAACCTGACGGCCCGGAGCCTGCGCTCGGGGAAAACCAGGATGCTCGGCCTGGTACTGTCCGACCTCTCAGCCCCGTACTACGCCGAACTTGCCTCCAGGCTGATGAAGGCCGCCTCCCGCCGCGGCTACCGGGTCCTGGTGGAGCAGTCGGACGCAGTGGGCGAGGTGGAACTGAATGCCCTGCAGGGCCCCTTCCGGCAGCTCACCGACGGCTTGCTGTTCACCCCGCTGGTCATTGCCGCGGACACCATTGCCGACCGCCTGGGCAAGAAGCCCCTGGTTTTGCTGGGTGAACACATCCTGGACCCCAGGTTCGACCTTGTCACCATGAAAAACGGCGAAGCCGCTGCAGCCCTCACCGCCCACCTGCTGGCGGGAGGCCGCCGCCGGATTGCCGTCATCGGGGCGCACCCGGACGAGTCCGCCGGCAGCGCGGGCCTGCGCCTCAACGGCTACCGCAAGGCACTTGATGAAGCCGGTGTACCTTTCGACGCGGCACTGGTGGCCCCGTGCGAGTGGCGCCGGGACAACGGCGCCGCCGCCGTAGCGGGGCTGCTGGACAAGGGGGTGGAGTTCGACGCCGTGTTCGGCCTGAACGATGTCCTGGCGCTGGGTGCCATGCACGAACTGCTGATCCGCGGCGTCCGGGTGCCCCAGGATGTTGCGGTGGCAGGGTTCGACGACATCGACGAGGCCCGGTTCGCCTCGCCTTCCCTGACCACCGTCTCCCCGGGCATGGAGGAGATCGCGGAACGCTCCATCGGCCTGCTGATCGACCGGATCGAGGGGCGGGAGGCGGAGGACCAGGCAGCGCACATCGAAGCCGAATTCCAGCTGAAGGTCCGCGAGTCGGCACCCTAGGTGTTCTGAACCAGGTTTCGCCCGCCCAACCTCGGGGTACTTTTCCGGCAGAGCAACGAGGAAAGGTGGCCACATGATTGCCCTTCTTGTCATTGACATGCAGAACGCGTTTTTCGAGGCGCCGGAACTTGCCGCGCAGCAGGAGCAGCTGGTGGCGTCCTGCAACAGGCTGATGGAGGGCTTCGAAGCGAGCGGGCACAAAGTCCTGCTGGTGGGGACGGAACACGAGCGGGACAAATCCACCTGGTCACTGAACATGCTGGACGACGACCAAGGCTTCATTTTCCGCGGCACCAGCCAGGCCCAGGCGGTGTCCGGCCTCGCCGCCGCGGGCCTGCCCCAGTTGACCAAAACGCGGGACAGCGCGTTTGTGGGAACCAACCTGCTGGCCAGGCTGCGCAACTGGGGCGCTGAGGAGATCGTGCTCGCCGGGGTGTCCACGCACAACTGCATCGCGCAGACCGGGGCGGATGCGTTCGCACACAACATCCGCGTCACGTACGCCAAGGATGCGATGGCCTCCGAGGACAGCCAGGACGCAGCGGACATGCTGCGTATCCTCTCCACGAGCTACCGCCAGCCCGTCCAGTCCAATGACGAGATCCTGGCGCGGCTCGGTCAGCCGTAATACCCCGGCTGCCTCCGGCGGTGACGCCCGCTGCCGGTCTTCGCCGCTGAGCCTCCCCACCTTTTGGAGGGCACGACGGCGCGTCCCGGCCACGCGCCGTCGTCCTCGCCTTCCAGAGCGTGAAACCTGGGGAAATTCAGCGGCCCGCACCGGTGCCTGGTGAGTGGAGAGCCGGGCATAACAAACCTGAAACGTGGCGGAAACGTCCGCAACCTACTGTGGGTCCCACGCCGCCGCGAGCGGCCAGCTGAAGGGACCAACATGCATCTGATGCCGCGCGAGCAGGAAAAGCTTTTGATCGTGGTGGCCGCCGACCTCGCGCGCCGCCGCCAGGCCCGCGGCCTCAAGCTCAACTACCCCGAGGCTGTGGCCATCATCAGCTATGAACTGATCGAGGGTGCCCGCGACGGCCGCAGCGTTGCCGACCTCATGAGCTACGGGACCACCCTGCTGGGCAGGGAGGACGTCATGGAAGGGGTGCCCGAAATGATCCATGACGTCCAGATCGAGGCAACCTTCCCCGACGGCACCAAACTCGTCACCGTCCACGACCCCATCCGCTGAGAGGGCAGGCCATGATTCCAGGAGAGTACGTCCTCCGGCCCGAGCCGGTGACGGCCAACGCCGGGCGCGAGGCCATTGACGTCGGGGTGACGAATACCGGAGACCGGCCCGTGCAGGTGGGCTCGCACTTCCACTTTGCCGAGGCAAACGCCGCGCTGGCCTTCGACCGGGACGCCGCCTACGGGCGGCGCCTGGACATCCCCGCCGGGACCGCGGCACGGTTCGAGCCGGGGGACTCCCGAAACGTCCGGCTGATCGAACTGGCCGGAACCCGCGAGGTGTACGGGCTCAGCAATGCCGTCAACGGAAAGCTCGACGGCGGGACCCGCCCGGGCGGGTTCGTCACGGAAGGGGACGGCCAGTGAGCTTCGAGATTCCCCGCAGGCAGTACGCGGACCTGTACGGCCCGACGACGGGCGACGCCATCCGCCTGGCGGACACCGACCTGTTCCTGGAGATCGAGAAGGACCTCACCGTGTACGGCGAGGAGGTTGTCTTCGGCGGCGGCAAGGTGATCCGTGACGGCATGGGCCAGAACGGCCAGGTGGTGCGGGATGAGGACGTCCCGGACACCGTGATCACGAACGCCGTGATCCTGGACTACACCGGCATCTACAAGGCGGACGTCGCCATCAGGGACGGCCATATCTTCAAGATCGGCAAGGCCGGCAACCCGCAGATCGCCGACGGCGTGGACATCGTGATCGGCGCGAGCACCGAAATCATTGCCGGCGAACGCAAGATCCTCACGGCCGGGGGAGTGGACACCCACATCCACTTCATCTCCCCGGACCAGATCCCCACGGCGCTGACCAGCGGCATCACCACCATGATCGGTGGCGGCACCGGCCCGGCTGAAGGCACCAAGGCCACCACCGTGACGCCCGGAAAGTGGCACATCCAGCGCATGCTGCAGGCTGCCGAAGGCTTCCCCGTGAACATCGGGCTGTTCGGCAAGGGCCACGCATCCGCCGTCGAACCCCTGGCTGAGCAGATCCGCGCCGGGGCCATCGGGTTGAAGGTCCACGAGGACTGGGGCTCCACCACCTCCTCGATCGACACCTCCCTCACCGTGGCCGACGAGTACGACGTGCAGGTGGCCATCCACACGGACACCCTCAACGAGTGCGGTTTCGTGGAGGACACTATCCGCGCCATCAACGGCCGCGTCATCCACACCTTCCACACCGAGGGTGCCGGAGGCGGGCACGCGCCGGACATCATCAAAATCGCCGGGATGCCCAACGTCCTGCCGGCGTCCACCAACCCCACGCTTCCCTATACGCGCAACACCATCGAAGAGCACCTGGACATGCTCATGGTGTGCCACCACCTCAACCCGGACATCCCCGAGGACGTTGCCTTCGCCGATTCCCGGATCCGCGCCGAGACCATTGCCGCCGAGGACGTCCTGCAGGACCTGGGAATCTTCTCCATCACCTCCTCGGACTCCCAGGCGATGGGCCGGGTGGGCGAGGTGATCACCCGCACGTGGCAGGTGGCGGACAAGATGAAGAAGCAACGGGGTGTGCTGGCAAACCCCGCCGGTACGGCAGATGACGACGGCGGCGCGCACGGCAGCGCGGGCAGCGACAACTTCCGCCTCAAGCGCTACGTGGCCAAGTACACCATCAACCCGGCCATCGCCCAGGGCATCGCGGACTCCGTGGGCTCCGTGGAGGTGGGCAAGTTCGCGGACCTGGTCCTCTGGGATCCTGCCTTCTTTGGCGTCAAGCCGGAGCTGGTGCTCAAAGGCGGGCAGATCGCCTACGCACTGATGGGGGATGCCAACGCCTCCATCCCCACCCCGCAGCCGCGCACCATGCGGCCCATGTTCGCCGCGTTCGGGAAAGCCGTGCAGCAGTGCTCCATCACGTTCCTGTCCAAGGCCGCGATCGACGCCGGCGTTCCCGCCGAGCTTGGGCTCGAGAAAGTCATCCGGCCCGTTTCCGGCATCCGTTCCCTCACCAAGGCGGACCTGAAGTACAACGACGCCACCCCCGACATCCAGGTGGATCCGGAAACGTACCAGGTAAAGGTCGACGGCGAAGACGTCACCTGCGAACCATCCGACGTGCTGCCCATGGCCCAGCGCTACTTCCTCTTCTGATTTCTTCCAAGCCCTCGGAGACCCAGTGATCATCGAAAAAGTCCTCGGCAACCTGCACGAACTCCCGGACCCGGATACCTATGCCAACCTGCACCAGGAGAAAGTGGTGCTTCCCAGCGCCCAGCTGGTCAAACGGATCCAACGCGCCACCACGGACCACGGCAAGGAAATCGGCATCCGGCTCCCGTCCGGCTCCGGCGACCTGCGCGACGGGGACATCCTGCACGTCGAGGACGCCAACATGATCGTGGTGTCCGTGCTGCCCACCGACGTCCTGGTGATCGCACCGCGGACCATCCACGAGATGGGCGTCGTGGCACACTCCCTCGGCAACCGGCACCTCCAGGCCCAGTTCTTCGACGGTGCTTCGGAGTACGGGGCCGAGGTCATGGTGTGCGCCTACGACCACACCGTCGAGGACTACCTTCTCCACGTGGGTGCGCCCTACTCCCGGCAGGAACGCGTCATGCCCGTTCCTTTCCGCCATGCTGAACATTCGCACTAAACCCCTCCCCGTTTCCCCGGCTTGGGACGCCGCGAGGGATATGGGGCCGTGCCCGTCCCCAGGCGCTCCCAATCCTCGCAAGCTCGGATCGGGGCCCTCGCGCCAGTGGGCCCCTCGCGCGGCCCGCCACGCCGCGGCCCCATATCCCTCGCGTCGCTTGCGCTTCTCACCTTGGGCGCGGCTTCAGTGAGCGGGTACCAGCTGGCGCTGCAGCAGCTTGGCGATTCCGCTTTGCCTACTGGGGCCTTTGCTCACTCTCTTGGTTTTGAGACTTATGTCGACGCCGGTGTGGTCCGTGATGAGGCTTCTTTTGGAGTGTGGTTGTCCGCGTTCATCTTTCAGTCGCTTACTTACTCTGACGGGTTGGCCATCCGGTTCTTCTATGAGGGTGTTGACCTCGGTGAACTCGATGCTCTGCTCTCGGCGTCGCTGCTGCCGCGGCAGGTCCGGGAAGCCAGCGTCAAGATGGGCTTGCGGCTGCTCGAGATCGGGGCGGAGGTCTTCCCGTCGCCGGAGCTGGAACTGTACCGGGACCTGGTGACCACCGGCCGGGCCGCGGGGCACCAGCCGCTGGCGTTCGCCGTCGTCGCCCGCTCCCTGGGAGTGCCGCTGCCGGAAGCGCTCGCCGCCTACCTTTTTGCCACCGTCACCTCTTTGACGCAGAACGCCGTCCGCGCCATCCCGCTCGGCCAGAACGCCGGCCAGCGGCTGCTTCGGCAGGCGGCCGACGGCGTTGCTGCCGCCGTCGAACGGATACCGCACCTGACGCCGGACGACTTCGGGGCCGTCACCCCCGGACTGGAAATTTCACAAATGCGGCACGAACGCCAACGTGCCCGGATGTTCATGAGCTGACCGTGTTTATAAATTCAGGAGGAACCATGGCTGAACCCATCAAAATCGGCATCGGCGGACCCGTCGGGGCGGGCAAGACCCAGCTCGTGGAGCGGCTCACCCGGCACATGAGCGGCGAGATCTCCATGGCCGCCATCACCAACGACATCTACACCATCGAGGACGCCAAAATCCTGGCCGCTAACGGCATCCTCCCCGTGGACCGCATCATTGGCGTCGAAACCGGCGGCTGCCCGCACACCGCCATCCGCGAAGACACCTCCATGAACACCGCCGCCATCGAGGAACTCAAAGCCCGCCACCCGGACCTGCAGGTCATCTTCGTCGAATCCGGCGGCGACAACCTCTCCGCCACCTTCAGCCCCGAACTCGTGGACTTCTCCATCTACATCATCGACGTGGCCCAGGGCGAAAAGATCCCCCGTAAAGCCGGCCAGGGCATGATCAAGTCCGACCTCTTCATCATCAACAAAACCGACCTCGCACCCCACGTCGGTGCCGACCTCGCAGTCATGGAAAGGGACTCCAAGGAATTCCGCGGAGCCAAGCCGTTCTGCTTCACCAACCTCAAAACCGACGAAGGGCTCGACGCCGTCATCGAATGGGTACGGCGCGACGTCCTGATGCTCGACCTGGCCTTATGAGCACGACGGCGGCCGCAACTCAGACGATCCCGGCACCAGAGTCCGGGCTGGGTCCGGCGGCTTCGCCGAATTTGGGGCCGTGCCCGTCCCCTGGCGCTCCCAATCCTCGCAAGCTCGGATCGGGACCCTCGCGCCAGTGGGCCCCTCACGAGTGCCACCACGCCGCGGCCCCCAAATCCGGCCTCGCCGCCTCTGCAGTCAGGTCACCGATGGGCGAGCTGGAGCTTCGGGTCGCCGTGCGTGGTCAGAGGTCCGTGGCCGCGCATCAGTATCATCGGGGCGCCTTGAGGGTGTTGAGGCCGCACTATCTCGATGACTCGGGGCAGGTTTGTTATGTGGTCGTGAATCCTGGCGGGGCCTATCTTGGCGCTGATCTTTTCCTGCTGGATGTTGAGGTTGCTGACTCTGCCTCTTTGCTGCTGACTACCCAGTCCGCTACGAAGGTGTACCGGACTCCTGGATCCTTCGCCGAGCAGCGGATGAACCTCCGGCTGGGGGAGGGGGCCCGGCTGGAGCTCATGCCGGACCAGCTCATCGCCTACCGGGAGGCCAGCTACCGGCAGCACACGCACATCACTGTGCGGCCGTCGTCGTCCCTGGTCATGGCTGAAGTGGTGACTCCGGGATGGTCGCCGGACGGGGCCGCCTTCCGGTACGAGGAGGTCCGGCTGCGCAACAGCATCCGGGTGGAAGGACCGGACGGAAACCGGCTCCTGGCCCTGGACAACCTCCTGATCCGGCCGCCGGCAGGCGACGTCACGGGCATGGGGTTCATGGAGGGCTTCAGCCACGTGGGCTCGCTGCTGGTGGTGGATCCACGGGTGGACCAGGCGCTCGCCGACGACCTGAACGCCCTGGCCCCGGACCACGGTGCCCGCACCGGCATTTCCCTGACCCGTACGGTTTCGGGGACCACCGGCCTGGTACTGCGCGCCCTGTCCAACAGCACGGGGGAACTGAACAACCTGCTTGCTGCCTGCACGTCCCTCCTCCGGAAACGGTGGCACCGGCAGGAACCGCTGAACCTGAGGAAGCACTGACGATGGCCGTCACGAACATCACCACGCTCTACCGGGACCGGGAGGCACTGCCGCTGCGGACCCGCCTGTTGTTCACCTTCGGTGCCGTGGCCGCACTGCACGCGGCCGCCGTCGTGCTCCTGCTGGCCGGCAACGCCGCCGGATCCGGTGCGGAGCCGCTCATCTGGGGGCTGGTGCTCACGGCCTACCTGGCGGGCGTCAAGCACAGCTACGACTGGGACCACCTCGCTGCGATCGACAACTCTACGCGCAAATTCGTGGCGCAGCGCCAGGACCCGGTCAGCGTGGGCTTCGCCTTCAGCCTCGGGCACAGTTCGGTGGTGACGCTGGCGGGGATCCTGGTGATTGCCGGCGCCGGCATGGTGGGCCAATTGATGCAGGACGGGACCACGGGCAATCTGGTGCTAGGCCTGATTGGAAGCGGGGTTTCGGGGCTGTTCCTGCTGGCGATGGGCCTGTTCAACGGCTCGGCCTTCGCCCGGTCAGCGCGGGCCTACCGCCGGGCGCGGGCGGGGGCGGAGGTAGACCCCAGAGACCTTGAACCCCAGGGACTTGTGGCGCGGCTGCTGGCCCGGCCGCTGTCCAGGGTGCGGCGGCCGCGGAACATCTACGTGATCGGATTCCTGTTCGGGCTGGGCTTCGATACCGCCACCACCATTGGGCTGCTGATGATGACGACGGCGGCCTCGCTGGCCGGGGTGCCACCGTTCGCGCTGCTCGCGCTTCCGCTGGCGTTCACGGCCGCGATGACCCTTTGCGATTCGCTGAACGGGGTGGCCATGATGCGGATGTACCGTTCTGCCCTGGACAACCCGCAGCGGCGGCTGGGCTTCGATGCCGTGGTCACCGGCATCTCAGCGGTGTCCGCCCTGTTCATCGCGGTGATCACGCTGGGCGGTTTCGCCAACGCCGCCTTCGCGCTGGAGGATCCCCTGACGGTGTGGCTGGGATCCATCGACCTGGGCGACGCCGGCCTGCTGCTGGTGGCGCTGCTGCTGGCCGTGTGGGGAGCAGCGGGAGTGAAGGGGCGCCTGGCGGGCAGCGGCAGGCACTAAGCGGCACAGGCGCTGCGCGGAAAAGGGCTGGGCAGTTCAGGCGGCCACCCGGCCCCTGGTCTGCCGGTGCTGCCTGCTCTTCCCCTGGGCCCGGCGCGGCGCGCGCGTGCCCGCGAGGACCTGCCCGCCGTCCGGAATGGCGGAGTCTGCGTGGACCTGGACTCCGTGCTCGATCAGGACCCCGGAGCCGATCCGCGAATGGCTGCCGATGTTCACCCGGTTTCCAATCACCGTTCCCCGTCCGATGCGTACGCCGTCGCCAATAATGGCACGCTCGCCGATCGTGGCATCCCGGTCAATCCAGCTGCCGTGGCCGATCCGGCACCCGGAACCCACCTTTGCTCCCGGCTCCACATACGTCATTGGTCCGACGCGGGTACTTTCCGGGACCGAGGCTCCGGGGGCAACGAGCCCGCCGCCGTTGGCATGCCGGACGTACCGGGTGACCTTCCCGGCGTCGTCCTCCACTGAAACAAACTTCGCGTTCATTCAATCCCTCGTTAACCGGAGCGGCACTTCAGCCGCACATTGGGTTAACGGTTCACAACTCAAAGGGATTCCCGAACGGCGCCGGGCAGCTCTTCCGCTACGGCGAGACCTCCGCGTGCTGCGCGCCTTCTTCCGGGTCAGGGGCGGCATCCTCCTCCGTCAGCAGCAGGGCCGTCCCCTGGTAGGCAGGCAGTTCGAGGAAGAAACTGTGCAGATCGTCAACCTGGCCAACTGTGGCGCCGCTGAACAGGTCGTGTACGGTGGCGCCGGGTACCAGGTGGCTGGACTGGATGCTGCCGGAAATGTCCTGGTCGGAGAAATTCAGCACGGTCACCTCCAGCGCTCCGCTCCCAAGCTGGATGACCATCACCAGCAGGCCACGGTGCGAAACGCCCGGCACGTCCAGCAGGGCCCCGGTGGCGATGCCGTGTTCTTCACGGACAGCCAGGATCTGCTGGAGCCGCCTGGCGTAGGAGCCGGGGTTCTGCAGCTGGTCGGGGAGCGGGCCGTAGAGGCTGCGGGCCCGCGGCATGCCGGAGGAGGAGGATTCCGCATCCGGGCTGGTGCCCATGATGTCGTGCGCCCCGCGGTTGATCCAGCGGGTGTCGCCCTGGGCCGTGAGTTCCTCGACGCGCTTGCGGTCCAGCGCGGTGATGCCGGCAAGGTCCCAGCCGGACAGGGCAAAGACGCCGGGCTGCAGGGCGTTGTACATGGAGAGGAGGATGTGCACATCCAGGATCTGCGCCTCCTGCTCCGGAGTGATCGCGTCAGGGTCCTGGACCCCCAGGGCGGCCATGATGAAGCTGACCGTTGTACAGGCGATCCCGTTGGTGGTGAACAATGCGTTGTAGGGGGCGTTCTCCCCGGTGAGGCGCTCACGCATGGTCTGCTGGACTTGCTCCGCGAGCTGTGCTCCCGTGAGCTCCTGGCCGTTGAGCTCGAACATCTCGTCCCGGTGCCCGGCAGCGAAGTGCATCAGCTCGTAGGTCAGTTCGTCATGGTTCTGCAGTGCGTGGACCAGCGACGCCTGGTCCACTCCGATCTCCATGGACAGGCGGAGCGTCAGGCGCAGCAACTCGGTATCTGCGGTGACCAGCGCGTAGTGGTACGCCGGCCGTGTGATGAAGTCGTAGGAAAGGTCCGGGCCTGCTTCCGAGGTGGCCTTGATGTCGTCGATGGTCAGGTTCAGCTCCTGGAAGGAGAACCCTCCCACCTTGCGGATCATGGACCCGATGAGCTGGTTGGCTGCCTCGGACAGCGGGTGCCCCTCGGACCAGCCCGGCTGCTCCTCGGCGCTTTTCTCCACGCCCAGGAAGCCGTTCGCATCAAGCCTGAGCGCGCCGGTGCCAAGGTCAACCAGGGAATGCAGCGCGTCACCAACCACCAGGCGCATCCCGGCGAAGGTGGGATCCAGCCAGTTGATGGAGGGCTGGCCCGCCTTGAAGTAGTGGAGGTAGACCCAGCGGCGGGTTTTCCCTGTGGTGTCAACGATCGCCCGGGTGGCGCTCCAGTTCGTTTCCTTGACGCCGGGCTCGTAGAAGATGACCCGCTGCAGCCGACCGATGATGTATCCGGCCTTCTGCAGGGCCTGTTCGGAATCGGGGCTCAGGTTTACCGAGTCCTGCCCTTCGGGGACGTCCGGGAGCAGGTGCCAGTCCTCCTCCGGGATGTCGATCATGTGGTAGATCCCCGGGTAGTCCCGGAAATTCATTTCGGCGAGGCGGAAGTCGGCGCCCTTCCCGGTGTGGCCGGGAACAATGTCATCAATAATCGTTCCGCCGTGGTCGGCGGCCACCGTGCACATCGAGCGGAATTCGTCCTCCGTGCCAAACACCGGATCGATCGCCATGCTGATCCGGTCAAAGTGCCCGTCCACGCTGGGGGTCTGGGACCAGCCGCTGATGCCGCCGGCCAGTTTGACCGGGCCCGTGTGGATGGCCCTGATCCCGATTTCGCTGAAAGCTTCCCACATGGCCGGATCGCCCAGGGCAGAGAGGAAGGACTGGCTGGACCTGGTGATGAAGGAGAGGGGGTACGCGGTGAACCACACCGGTGCGCGCTCGACGGCGGCCCGGGGGTTGGGATGTGCGTAGGAGTTCTGCCACATGCTGGCCTGCCCTGAGAGCTGCCGGGCAAGCGTGTTGGCGTCTCCCAGCATGGCCTGGTTCCGCAGCCATTCGACGTACGCCGCATTCCGTCCATCGAATTCGAAGGACGGCCTGGTGGCAAAGTATTGGCGCCGGCGCGCGGTCGGCCTCAGCGCCTTGGGGCGGGCCGGATAAAGATGTTCATCGAAATTGACGTCCGGGTCCACTGAGGGTTCAGCAGCTGCTTCCTCGTTTTCGCCGGCAACGGTCTCCGCTTCAAAAACTCCGTCGCTGGTCTTCGGTTCCCGCATTGAGTCCTCTTTCTACAGTTGGTCCCGCGGTCCCAAGGCGTAGTGCCTGGCCACCCGGCTCTTAGTCCAACGTACCCGGGGGCGGCCGGACTATTCGCGCGAATTACGAAACTACCAAGTAGAAACTAAGACACAAGGTTCGCGGCGGCCGTGTCCATTGCCGGGGGGGTGTGTTTGCGGCCGGCCTGTTCCTACACTGGGGTGATGATCACAGTCGCTGGAAGCGTGGAAACCAACCTGTCCGCAGAGAAGGCCTTTGCCTTTTTGAGCCAGTTCGAGAACACCCCCAAGTGGGATCCCAACACTCCTGTCATGGATAAAGTCACTCCGGGGCCGGTGGCCGTGGGGCACAAGTACCACGCCGAAGCCGAGTTCCGGGGTAAGAGGCAAAGCCTGGTCTACGAGGTCATCGAGCTGACGGACAACCACATCAAGCTGCGCGGCGAGAACAAAACAGTCACCTCCTTCGATTCCATCGACGTCAGCCCCGAGGGGGCCGGCTCGGTGGTGAAGTACACGGCCGAGTTCAGCATCAAAGGACCCGCCAAGATCATCCAGCCGCTCCTGAAGCCTGCCTTCATGTCGCTCCGGGATCCCGCCCTGAACGGGATCCGGGACACGCTCAACTCGCTGGCAGCAGCCTGACGGCTTCGAAGAACTCCCGGATCTCCCGGCGGGGGTCGGCGGCCACTCGGGGCTCCTCGTCCAGGATCATCGTGGCCCGCAACGTACCGTACTCCGGCCAGGCCAGCCCGGGTGTTCCGGGATTTCCGGCCTGAGCGAAGGAAGCCCACGCGCCGCTCATGGCGTTGCTGAGTGACGTTGGCGCCTTGCCGCGCGTGAGGAAGGCTGCCTGGGGGCTGTCCACGTGCCGGAACACAAAAGGGATGTCCAGCGCGTGGCAGGCTCCCAGCTTTCCGCCCATGGCAGGGCTGCACCAGGTGAAAAGGTAGGAGTAGTTCCTGCCCTCGGATCCGCTCCGCGCGTCGAGGAGCCTGTTGCTGGGCTGCCGGTAAACAGAATCTGCAATGGCGGCCTCCAGGAGCTCCTTGCCTGCCGGTTCCCTGTCCGACAGCCGGGTGAGCGCCGCCGCATAGCCGGAGGCCGCCGTCGGCGGGACCCAGGCGCCGGACAGCACGGCTGCGGCACGGTCCGGGTAGTCCGGATCCGCTGCAGTGTCAGGACGCATCTCGACGGCGAATGAGCCCTCGTTCAGGTTGGTGCCGATCAGCAGGTCCACCCCGGTGTTGAGTCCGCCGCGAACCGCGTCCAGGGGCGGCAGCGGAAGCGAGGGTGTGCCAACGGTGGGCTGGAATGGCAGCGGAACGGCGAATGTCGCTGCCGCCGTCCGCTGCACCAGTTGCTCCTGCGCATCCAGGATCCGTTCAACGGGCAGGGCAAGAATCTCCCCGGCCCGGGCCATGTCCAGGCCGCACAGCTCCAGGAACTCCCCGCACACGCGGGCGGACTCCTGCTGGGTGCGGTAGCGTTCCGCGGTGCCGCTTTGCATGATGGCGCGCCTGAAAAGGCCCGACGACGGCATGCCCAGGAGGGTGCCGACGGCCGCCGCCCCGGCCGACTCCCCAAACAGCGTGACGTTGCCGGGGTCGCCGCCGAAAGCCCCAATGTTGCCCTGCACCCAGCGCAGCGCTTCGACCAGGTCCAGGAGGCCGAGGTTTGAGGAATCCTCGTAACCTGGCCCCAGAACGTCCGCCAGGTGCAGGAAGCCCAGTGCGCCCAGCCGGTAGTTGACCGTAACCACCACCGTGCCCGTCGCAGCGGCGAGGCTGCCGCCGTCGTACATTGCGTCACTGTTGGAGCCCGAGAGGTAGGCGCCGCCATGAACCCACACCATCACGGGCCTGGCAGTGCCCATCCCGGGCGTCCAGATGTTCAGGTTGAGGCAGTCCTGCTCGCTCCACGTCCGCGGTTCCTGGCCCGGCGGGGCGGGGGACTCCGGGTTCTGCGGCGCTGCCGGACCGGGCGCCGTGCAGTCTCGCACCCCCTGCCAGGGAGCTGCAGGTACCGGCGGGCGGAAGCGCCGGGATCCTGACGGCGGCCCGGCGTACGGTATCCCCAGGAAACGGTGGACGGTTGCTTCTTCCACAGTCACCGTGGTTCCGCGGACGGTTCCCGTGCGTGGGTGGGCGTCTGTCATGGTTGACACCTTAGGTCTTTCCCGGAGGCGGACAGGAATTGCTCCGGCACTTCCGCTGCATGGTGGGGTGGGGGCCCCGCGATCCAGTAAGTGGGTTGTGGTGTTGGTCAGGCCAGCTGGGCAGCAGGCTCCCGCACTGCCTGCGCAGCAAACTCCCGGGCCCGTCCGCCCAGCCAGTGGGCGCTTTCCTTCGGGATCCGTTCCTGGGTTTCCCGGTCCACTGCAATGAGGCCGAATTTCGGTCCGTAGCCGAACACCCATTCGTAGTTGTCGAAGGCCGTCCACGCAATGTAGCCCCGGACAGCGATGCCGTCAGCAATGCAGGAGGCAACGCCGTCGACCGCCGTCCTGAGATAGCCCACGCGCTGCGTGTCATCCTCGGTGGCCAGGCCGTTCTCCGTGACCATCACGGGAATGCCGGCGATCCGGTGTGCCTCCCTGATGGTCACCTCGAGGGCCTGCGGGTAGATTTCCTCACCCATCTGGTTGGTTTCCGCGCCGTCCGGTGCCGGCTCGTGCCCGTCCGGGCCGTAGACAGTGCGGCCGTAGGTCTGGATCCCCACAAAGTCGTCGCCGCGGGAGGCTTCCAGAAAGCGCTCGTTGACGTTGCGGCGCACGCGGTCAGCGATTTCCTGGCCGCCCTCGATGGACTGGATGTCAGAGTTCGCGAGCGTCCAACCAACCAGCAGCTCCGGCCGGCGGGCCTTGATGGCAGCGGTGGCGGCACGGTGCGCAGCCAGTTTCACCTCGAATCCGGCCTCCGTGGAGCAAAACTGGAAGGGTGCCACGGTGCTGGCGTCCACGCCGAGGCGCTGGGCTGCTGCGGCCCACACCGGCACGGAGCCGCGGTTTTCCGGGGCTTCCCCGCCGATGCCGAAGGACTCCAGCAGCCACGGCAGGTTCGGCTCATTCAGGGTGCAGGCGACGCCGATAAGGTCCCCCAGATGCGTCATCACCCGATCGCAGTAGCGGGCAAAGAGCTCCGCAGTCCGGGAGCCTTCCCAGCCGCCGAGGGCCAGCAGCCAGCGCGGGGACGTGAAGTGGTGGAACGTGACCACGGGGACGAGGCCATGCTCGTGGCAGGCCTCGAGCATGCGGCGGTAGTGGTCCAGCTCGGCCGTGGAGAAGAGTCCTTCTTCCGGCTCGATGCGCGCCCATTCGACGGAGAAGCGGTAGCTGGTGAACCCCAGGCTTGCGATCAGTGCGATGTCCTCGCGGTAGCGGTGGTAGTGGTCCACCGCATCTCCCGACGGTTCGGAGAACATGCTGCCGGGGAGGTGCTCCAGGAACCAGGTGTCGCTGTTGACGTTGTTCCCCTCCACCTGGTGGCCGGCGCTGGCGACGCCCCAGAGGAAGTCCTGCGGGAATGGTGATGCCGTGGTCATGTGGTTCCTTTCGGGTCAGCGCCGACGAACAGCGCACGGGGCCTCTCTGCCCTGGCTTCCAATCCTTTCCCGTGAGGTGACCGGGGCCACAATACTTTTTCAATCAATGACATTCTCATGTGAGCGCCCAGTACGCCCGGCCGATGCTGGTGGAGAGCCGGCGAGCAGCCAGCCCCCAAAACTGTTCTTCTCCGATGTCACATCAGAATGCAAAGGCGCACTACATGAAACTCCTGAACTCCACTGCCCGTGCGAGCTCCGCCGTTCTGGCCGGCGCGCTCCTGCTGGGATCGTTGACCGCCTGTGGCGGCGGCTCCAGCCAGGCCACTGCAAAAGTGGATACCAGCACGCTGACCCTCGCCATCGACAGCGACTCGGCCTCGTTCGGCTTCGACCCGCTGCGCGTCTCGGCTGCCCAGCGACAGTTCTTTGAGGGCCTCTACGAAAGCCTGATGGCTTTGCAGCCGGACGGCTCGGCCGGTCCGGGCCTGGCCAAGGAGTTCAGCTACAACGCAGACAACACGGTCCTGACGCTCACCCTCAAGGACGATGTGACCTTCACGGATGGCTCAAAGCTCGACGCCGAGCTGGTCAAGGCGAACCTGGACCGCCGGTCTGACCCCGCATTGAGCGCGTACTCGGCAGTTGCCAAGGGCGGCGCCCAGGAAATCACCTCCGTTGACGTGGTCAGCCCCACCCAGGTGGCCCTGACCTTCGCCAAGCCCCAGCCGGGATTCGAGAAGAACCTGGCATCCACCACCGGCATGATCGTGGGCAAGAACGGCGTCGCCGACTCCGCCAGCCTCGCCGCGACCCCGGCAGGCTCCGGCCCCTACACGCTGGATCCCTCCACCGTGAAGGGCAACAAGTATGTCCTGGTGAAGAATGCGGACAGCCCGGAAGCTTCCAAGTACGCCTTCGACAAGGTCATCTTCAGTGTGGTCCAGGATCCCCAGGCGCGGGCAAACGCGCTGGTGTCCGGCCAGGCGGATGTGGCAATGCTGACTTCCTCCACCGTCGACTTCGCCAAGTCCAAGGGAGTAGGTGTGTCCCAGATCGGCGGCACGGTCAACACCATGATCTCCTTTGACAAGATCGGCAAGACCGCCCCGGCGTTCGCCGAGGAGAAGGTCCGCCAGGCGATCCAGTACGCCATCAACCGCCAGGCCCTTGTGGATGCGCTGCACAAGGGTGACATCCCCGCCTGGAACGCCCTGCCCAAGGACTCCGCCGGCTTCACCAAGGACCTCGAGACCACGTTTGCCTACGACCCGGAAAAGGCCAAGAGCCTGCTGGCCGAGGCCGGCTACCCGGAAGGCTTCGACTTCACCATCATCGCCAGCGCCCAGACCCAGACGGACCTGCAGGCAGTCCAGAAGGACCTCGCCGCCGTCGGAATCACCATGAACGTAAAGATGGCCTCCTCCACTGACGAAGCCTTCGCCGCCGTCGCCACAACGCCGCTGGGCTATGCGCCACTGAACTGGGACAACCCCGTGGGCGTGATGTACGGCGTGGTCCTCAACGGCTTCACCAACGTCCAGAAGGCCACCGACGAGCAGCTCAGCGCCGCCACCGGCGAGCTGGCCACCGCCAAGGAGGACGCCGCCGTCAAGGCCGCGGCCACCAAGCTGAACACCCGGCTGGTGGAATCCGGCTGGATGATCCCGCTGTACGAGGCGCTCACCAACCAGGGCTACAACACCAAGAAGGTGGCCCCGGTGGAGTTCGCCGGCACCAACGCCTACCCGCTCCTCTCGTCCTACAAGCCGGCCAGCTGATACCCGCCCCTGCCGGGCGGGCCCTCCCCATCAAACGGGGGGCCTGCCCGGCAGGGCCTGACCGATGGAGGTCACCATGGAACTTTTCATCACCAAACGCCTGCTGATGGCACTCGCCACCGTGCTGGTGGTCGCGGTGCTGGCATTCATGCTGGTGCACGCTATGCCCGGCAGTCCCGGAGCCGTGTCCCTCGGCGCCGGCGCCACCCAGGAGGCCATTGACGAGGTCAACCAGCGACTCGGCTGGAACGATCCCCTGGTGGTCCAGTTCTTCAGCTGGCTCGGCGCGGCGGTCCAGGGCGACTTCGGAATCTCCCTCATTGACGGACGGTCGGTCAGTGCGGACCTTGCGAGCAGGCTCCCTGTCACAGCATCGCTTGCTGCCGGAGCCACGCTGCTCAGTGCTGTTCTTGGGATTGGGCTGGGCGTCACCGCGGCTGTCCGCGGCGGCATGGTGGACCGCATCATCGGCGGCGTCTGCGGGATGGCCGTGGCACTCCCGGCCTTCTGGATCGGCATCATCTTCGTTTACCTCCTGGCAGTCCAGTCCTCCGTTTTCCCGGCCACCGGCTATGTTCCGTTCGAGGTCTCTCCACAGGACTGGGCGCTGTCCCTGGCCCTGCCGGTGATAACCCTGGCCGTGGGTGGCGCCGCCTTCATCGCCCGGCAGACCAGGGCTTCCATGCTCGAGGCGCTCCAGCAGGAGCACATCCGGACCCTCCGGGCCACGGCCACGCCCACCTGGAAGATCCTGTACGTCCACGCCCTGCGCTACGCCAGCCTCCCCATCGTGGCCGGCATCGCGCTGCAGTTCATCCAGCTTTTCGGCGGCTCCGTCATCGCCGAGCAGCTGTTCGCCATGCCCGGCCTGGGCCAGGCGGTCCAGAACTCCGTCAGCACCCATGACGCCCCGTCCGTGCAGGGCGTGGTGGTGATCGCTACCGTGGTGGTGGTCGCCGTCAACCTGGTGCTGGAACTCGCCACCAAGTTCCTCGACCCGAAGTTGCGTGCCTCATGATCCCCAACGTTGCTCCTGCCTCCGCAGACTCAGCGGAGCCGACGACGGCTGCCGTCCCTCCGAGGGCACCCCGCCAAAGTTCGGCGAAGAAATTCGCCGGCAACAAGCTGTTCGCCTCTCCGGCGAGCGTCGCCGGGGTGGCCTGGTTGGCCGCACTGGTGGCCGCCTCGCTGACCGCACCGCTCTGGCTGCCCTACAAAACCGAGGACCAGGACTTCACTGCCGTCCTGTCCGGCCCCACCGCCGCCCACTGGCTCGGTACCGACGAACTCGGCCGGGACCTCCTCAGCCGCATCTTCGCTTCGGCGGCCGGTACGCTGGGAACGTCCATGATCACGGTGATTGTCGCCGTCGGGCTCGGCACCCTCCTGGCGATGCTGGCGGCAGCCGCCGGTGACCGCGTGGAGACCGTCATCAGCCGCGTTACCGAAGTCACGATGTCCCTGCCCGGCACGGTGATCATCCTTGCCGTCATCGGCGCCGTGGGTACCAACATCCCGCTGATCATGGCCATCCTCGGTGTGCTGATCTCCGCAGGCATGTACCGGGTGATACTGGGCCAGGCCAAGTCCCTGCAGTCCCAGCTCTACGTGGACGCAGCCAAAGTGGACGGCGTCAGCACTATGGGCATCAGCCTCCGGCATGTCCTGCCCGGACTGACGAACACCATTGTGGTGCAGTCGGCCCTGATCTTCGCCGTCGGCATGCTCATCCAGGCCGGACTGGCGTTCATCGGCTTCGGCCCGCCCATTCCCGAACCGAGCTGGGGCGGCATGATCCAGGGCGCCTCCCAGAACGTCTATAACGCCCCGTGGCTCATGGTTCCCACCGGTGCCGTGCTGGCGCTGACGGTCCTCTCGGCCAATGCGATCGGCAACGCCCTCGGCAAGGCACCCAACAGCACGGCGTCGCACCTGCCTTCCGCCGCGGCCCGGCGTCGACGGACCATGTCCGTAAAAACAGCGGTTGCGGCCATCGCCGCAACCGCGCCAACTCCGGCAGGCAGCACGGCCGCGAAGAACACGCTTAGCGTGCGCAACCTCTCCGTCGGCGTTGACTCCACAGGTGCGGGCAACGGAGTCCGCCTGGTCACCGACGTCTCCTTCGACGTCGAACCCGGCACCGTGCTGGGCCTTGTTGGGGAATCGGGCTGCGGAAAGACCATGACTGCGCTGTCCCTGCTGGGGCTGCTGCCCTCCGGAGTTTCCGTGACCGGCGGACAGATCCTCTGGAACGGCAGGAACCTGGCTGCTGCAACGGACAAGGACATGGAAAGCGTCCGTGGACGTGAGGTCGCGCTGATCTCGCAGGAACCCATGCGCGCCCTGGACCCGATGTTCACGGTGGGCTACCAGCTCACCGCCGCCATCCGGCGCCTTCGGGGAATGGGCAGGGCCGAGGCGAAGGCCGAAGCGGTGGGCCTGCTGGAGAAGGTGGGCATCGTGGACGCCGCCCGCATCCTGAAGACCTACCCGCACCAGATCAGCGGCGGCATGGCCCAGCGCGTTGCCATCGCCCTGGCCCTCTCCGGCCGGCCCCGGCTGCTTGTTGCGGACGAGCCGACCACCGCGCTGGACGTCACCGTGCAGGCCGAGATCCTCTCCTTGCTGCGCGGCCTGGTGAAGGACACCGGCATGTCCGTGGTGATGGTCACCCACGACCTCGGCGTCGTGGCCGACCTCTGCGACCAGGTGGCTGTAATGTACGCCGGCGAGGTGGTGGAGAACGGCCGGACGGACAGCATCCTGGAAAACCCGCGCCACCCCTACACCCTGGCCCTGCTGGCCGCGGACCCGCACGCCAACCACGCCGCTGACATGCCCGAGCGTCTGGCCACCATCAACGGCCAGGTGCCCCAGCCCAAGGACTGGCCAAGCACTTGCCGGTTCGCCGCCCGCTGCCAGTTCGCCGGCTCCGCCTGCGTGGTCCCCATCCCGCTGCTCCCCTCCGGAACCGGGGACGGACTGGTGCGCTGCGTCAAAGCGGACGAACTCGCCGTCGAGGGCCTGGACTGGGTGGCCACCGAGGTTGCCAGCCACCATGTCCTGAACCTGGTGGAAACCCCGGCTGTTGCAACCCGGACTGTAGAAAAGGATCATGCATGAGCACCGCAACGTCAGTCCGTCCGGAAGCGCCGCTGCCGGCCGCCGCCCAGCCCCTGCTGGAGGTCAGGGACCTGGTGGTCCGCTACGGACGTGGACGAAAGGCAGGCGCCGCTCCCGCCGCCGTCGACCGTGTCAGCTTCAGCATCGCCCCCGGTGAAACCGTGGGACTGGTGGGGGAGTCCGGCTCCGGCAAGTCCACCATCGGCAAAGCGATCCTGGGCCTGCAAAAGGTCTCGGGCGGGTCCATCACCTACCAGGGCAAGGACATCACGTCCGCCGGCGCGTCCCAGCGCAGGGCACTGGGCGGGGAACTGCGGGCCGTCTTCCAGGACCCCAATTCCTCGCTGAACCCCCGCAACACCGTCGGCTCCTCGCTGGCTGAGCCGCTCCGGCTCCGCGGAGTGGGGGCGGCCGATGCCCGGCAGCGCGCCGAGGACATGCTGGAACGCGTGGGACTCCCGCGCGAGGCCGTGGACCGGTACCCCAGCCAGTTCTCCGGCGGCCAGCGCCAGCGTATCTCCGTGGCACGCGCCCTGATCTGCGATCCCAAGCTGGTGGTCTGCGACGAAGCTGTCAGCGCACTGGACCTCTCCACCCAGGCGCAGGTGCTGAACCTCCTGGCCGACCTGCGCGATGAGCGGGGGCTTGGCTACCTTTTCATTGCCCACGACATTGCCGTGGTCCAGTTCCTGGCCCAGCGCGTGGTGGTCCTCTACCGGGGGCAGGTCATGGAAAGCGGACCCGCCGCCGCCGTTACGGAGGACCCCAAGCACCCCTTCACGCAGGCGCTCGTGGCAGCATCTCCGGTGCCGCGGCCCGCCGAGCAGGCGGCACGCCGGGAAGCCCGGGAGTCCCTCGGCGTCCGGACCGGGGCGGCTGCCACTCCCGGCCCGGGAGGGTGCCCGTTCCGGCTGCGGTGCCCACTGGCTACAGACCTCTGCGCCACCGAGCGGCCCGCGCTCCGGCAGGTAGGCGGCTCCGCCGTCGCCTGCCACTACGCCTAGACAACTTTTCGCCACCTTCAGAACGGACCGCTCCTTCCATGACACCCACCCCCTGGCACGCAGCCATGATCACCCCTGCCGAGGACTTCGACGGCGCCCCGCTCCTGCGGAAGGCATTCCGGCTTGCGGAGGGGCACGGCGCGGTTGCCCGGGCCACCCTGCGGGCCACGGCGTTTGGTGTGTATGAGGCCCTTATCAACGGCGTTCCGGTGGGCGGGGACGTCCTGAGCCCCGGCTGGAGCTCGTACGAATGGAGGCTCCGCTACCGCAGCTACGACGTGACGTCCCTGCTGGGGCCCACCACTGTGGTCGGGGTGTCCCTCGGGAATGGCTGGTACCGCGGGCGGCTGGCCTGGCACGGCATGTCCAACCTCTACGGCAGCGAGCTGGGCTTCTTCGGACAGCTGGACATCGAGTTCGAGGACGGACACATTCAGACTGTGGCATCCGATTCCTCCTGGCAGTCCGGCCCTTCAGCGACCACCTTCAATGACCTCTACGACGGGCAGACCATCGACGCCCGCCGGAACCAGAACGGCTGGGCCGAACCGGGCTTTGACCCCGGCACTGGTCCCGGCAGCTGGGCGGGCGTCCGCGCTCTGGAGTTCGACGTCGGCCGGCTGGCTGAGCCGGTCAGCCCGCCTGTGGTGCGCAGCGAGGTCCTCAAGCCGGTGGAGATCTTCACCTCGCCCAGCGGCAAAATACTGGTGGACTTCGGACAGAACATGGTGGGCTGGCTCCGGTTCACCGTCCAGGGCGAGGCAGGGCACACCATCACCGTCCGCCACGCCGAAGTGCTCGAGGACGGCGAGCTGGGTGTCCGGCCGCTCCGCTCCGCCAAGGCCGCGGACACGTTCATCCTGTCCGGCGGCGAGGACTTCTTCGAACCCACCAAGACGTTCCACGGCTTCCGCTACGCCGAAATCACCGGCTGGACCGGGGAGCTCACGGAAAACTCGCTGGAGGCGGTGGTGGTCCACTCGGACCTTGAGCGTACAGGCACCTTCGAGTGCTCCAATGAGCTGGTCAACAAGCTGCACCGCAATATCGTCTGGGGCCTGCGCGGCAACTTCCTGGACCTGCCCACCGATTGCCCCCAGCGGGACGAGCGGCTCGGCTGGACCGGCGATATTGCGGTCTTCGCGCCCACCGCGGCCTTCCTCTACGATGTCAGGGGCTTCCTGCAGGATTGGCTCCTGGACCTCGCCGCCGAGCAGAAAGCGGCCGATGGCCTGGTGCCCATCACCGTGCCGGACGCCCTGAAGTACTGCCCGCAACCGCCCGAATTCCCGGCGCCGGAGTCTTCCGCGCTGTGGAGCGAAGCGTCCGTCTGGGTGCCGTGGGCGCTCTGGGAGGCCTACGGCGATGACACCGTCCTGAAGAACCAGTACGAATCCATGACCACGCACACCCGCCGGGTGGAGGGCCTGCTCTCACCCACCGGACTCTGGGACACGGGTTTCCAGTTCGGCGACTGGCTGGACCCGGACGCCGAGCCGGACAAGCCGTGGGACGCGAAGGCGGACACCGGCGTCGTGGCCACCACGTGCATGTTCCGCACCGCTTCCATCACTGCCCAAACGGCGCGGCTGCTGGGCCTCGAGGAGGACGCCAAAAACTTCGAACAGCTGGCCGCGCGCGTCCAGGCCTCGTTCCTTGAGCACTACGTTGCCGCCGACGGCACCATCCAGAGCGACTGCACTACCGTCTACGCACTCGCGATTGCCTTCGGGATCCTTCCCACGAGCGGGCTCCGCGATTTCGCCGGTGAACGCCTCGCCGGTCTGGTCCGGAAAAATGATTACCGCGTCTCCACTGGCTTCGCGGGCACGCCGTTCATCACCCACGCCCTCACCGACACCGGACACGTGGACGAGGCCTACCGCCTGCTCCTGGAGGAGGGCTGCCCATCCTGGCTCTACCCCGTGACCATGGGAGCTACCACCGTGTGGGAACGCTGGGACTCGATGCTTCCTGACGGGAGCATCAACCCCGGCCAGATGACGAGCTTCAACCACTACGCCCTGGGTGCGGTGGCCGACTGGATGCACAAAACGGTCGGCGGCATCAGCCCGCTGGCGCCGGGGTACAGCAAGGTTCGGATCGCACCCGTGCCGGGCAACGGAATCGACTGGGCAAAGACCTCACTGAAGACCCCGCACGGAACCGTCCGCGTGGAGTGGAAGCTCGACGACGGCGCGTTCACCCTCGAGGCGACTGTCCCCGAGGGGGTGGCGGCCGACGTCGTACTTCCGGACGGTGAGCCCCGCACCGTCCAGGGCGGCACCCACCGCTTCACCTCCACCGCGGCGGCCGTCGCGACGCGGGGGTAGGCGCTGCCGCCGCGGACCTCCGCACCCTCTCGCAGATAATGTGCGTTTTTCGGCGACCCTCTCTCGGATGATGCGCTGTTTTCCCGAACCCTCTCGCAGCCGATGCGGTCTTTTCGCCGACCCCTCGCACATCCGGTTGGGGGTGCGGTCGTCCGAAGACGGCAGATGATAGAGGGTTGCCTGAAAAGGCGCAGGAAGGGATAGAGCGTCAGCCTTGGGAGTGGGTCCGCGCGTCAGGGCTGGCCTCCGCGTGGTGGCCGAGGTTTCGCGAGACCGCACGTGCCGCGGCGCGGACGGCCGGGGCCAGGACATTGGGGGGAGTGGAACCGTCCGGGACCACGATGGACAGTGCGGCCACCACCGAGCCCTGGGCGTCGAAAATGGGCGAGGCAACCGAGACGGTCCGGGAGGGCAGGCTGCGGCGGATCATGGCAATGCCGGTGCGCCGGACGTCAGACAGGGTCCGGCGCACCTGCCCCTCGGGCATATCGGGAACTCCTGGCTCGTTCTCAGGGGGCTTCCGCAGGATGGTTTCCTGGAACTGCTGGTCGGCGCCGGCAAGCAGGACCAGCCCGACGGCGGTGGACCGCAGCGGAGCCCGGCCGCCCACCCGGTATGCCACCTCGGTTGCGTCCTTGGAGGACAGCCGTTCGATCAGCACCGCCTGCTCGTTGTCGCGGACAGCCAGCAGGACATGGTGGCGGGTCACCTCGAACAGGTCCTCCAGGTAGGGGAGCGCGATTTCCCGCACGCCGTGCCCGCGAGGCGACAGGGACGCGACCTCCCACAGCCGTACCCCCACGACGTACCGGCCGTCGTCGAGCCTTTCCAGCGCGCCCCACGCGACCAGCCGGGCAATCAGCCGCAGCGCGGTGGGTGCGGGCATCCCGGCGTAGCGGGCCATCTCGGAGAGCGTCAGGGCCCGACGGCGGTCGGAAAAGACGGCGAGCAGGCTCAGCGCGCGGTCGATCACTGGCTCGCCCTGCTTGGGCCGCTTGCCGCGGGCGGGGGTGGTTTCGGTGTCCGGCTGGGCCGTCATGGCTTGCTTCCTTGCAATGTCCGTACGTGAGCTACCCCACAATACTATTCCAACCAATGAAAGTAGCGTGTGGGGCGCACGGGCCAGCGCAGGAAGCTGGGATAGTGACCGCCACTCGTTCAGGAGCCCGCCCGCAATGACCTCCACCAGCCTCGACGCAGACGGCAAAACCCGGCCCAGGGAACGGCCGGAGCCCACCCGGCTCCGCGTGGAACACCTGCGGGAGGCTTTCGGGATAACGGTAGCCAAACCCCGGATGAGCTGGGCGCCACCTGCCGGCACGGTCCAGCAGACCGCCTACCGGATCACGGCAAGCAACGGCTGGGACACCGGCCGGGTGGCGTCCGCAAAGCATCTGGCGGTCCCGTATTCCGGCCCGGCGCTGCAATCGCGCAGCCGGTTCGAGTGGCGGGTGCGGACGTGGAACATCAGTGGTAACGGCACCGAAACCGTAAGCGCGTGGTCCGAACCGATGCCGGTTGAACTGGGGCTCCTGCATCCCTCCGACTGGGCGGCGCAATGGATCGGCCCCGAGGAACCGGACGGCCCGGCCCCCGGCGAACGCCCCGGTTATGCCCTCCATAAGACCTTCATCCTGGACGGGGCGCCGGAGACCGCCCGCGCCTACGCCACCGCCCACGGGATCTACGAGCTGTTCCTGAACGGTGAGAGGGTGGGCGACCAGCAGCTCACCCCCGGCTCCACCAGCTACAACACCACCCTCCAGGTCCAGGCCTACGACATCACGGCGCTGCTGCGGCCCGGCACCAACACCATCAGGGCCGTCCTCACCGACGGCTGGCACCGCGGAACCTTCGGATACACGCGCGACGCCGACATGTACGGCAGCAGCACGGCCCTCCTTGCGCAGCTGGATATACAGTCCGGGGAAAGCAGGACCGTCATCGGCACCGACGGATCGTGGCAGGTGTCCCGGACGGAGATCCTGAGCGCGGACCTGATGGCAGGGCAGCGGACGGACTTCCGGTTGCTGGACAGCACGGCCGACGACGGCGCACCTTGCGGAAGTGCCGCGGAGGCCGGTGCCGCCGTCGTCCGCCCCGGGAGCTACGAAAAGCTGACCGGACCCGTGGCGCCGCCCACCCGGATCGTGGACGAGCTCGTGCCGGTATCCGTCACCCGGCTGGCCAGCGGCCACCAGGTGGTGGACTTCGGCCAGAACATCCACGGCTGGGTGCGGCTCAGCAGGCTGGGCGGGCCGGGCGAGCTGGTAACCCTTGTCTACGGCGAGGCGCTGGACGCCGACGGCGAGGTGACCCAGGACCATCTGCGGCCGCACGACTTCCGCCACCCGGGGCAGTTCCTGCCTGCCGGGCAGGTTGACATGGTGACGGCCTCGGGCGCGCCAGGGGAGATGTTTGAACCGCGGCACGCCACCCACGGCTTCCAGTATGTGTCCGTGCAGGGCCTTGCCCCGGACCTCGCGGCGGAGGACATCAGCGCCTGCCTGATCCACACCGATCTGGAGCCACTGGGCACCTTCACCTGCAGCGACGAGCGGCTGAACAGGCTGCACGGGATTGTGGACTGGAGCTTCCGGGACAATGCCTGCGAGGTGCCCACCGACTGTCCACAGCGCGAGAAAGCCGGTTGGACGGGGGACTGGCAGCTGTTCGTGCCCACCGCCGCGTACCTCTACGACGTCACCGGCTTCTCGCGGAAATGGCTGCGGGACGTCCGTGCCGATCAGTGGCAGAACGGCGTCATCGCCAACATCTCGCCGTCGCCCGGCCCCGGGGTTACCTCCGCTGAGTTCATGGCGTTCACCAACGGGTCCTGCGGCTGGGGCGACGCGATCGCGATGGTGCCCTGGGAGATCTACCTGGCCACCGGGGACGCCGGGATCCTGGCTGAAAACTGGGACGCGATGAACCAGTGGCTCGGCTTCGTCCGCAGCACTGCGGAGTCACAGCGGCACCCGTCCCGGGCCGCTGCCGGCCCGGTTCCGGCACCGCACGAAAAGTACCTGTGGGACACCGGCTTCCACTTCGGCGAATGGATGGAGCCGGACGGTCCGGAACCGGACCTGTTCGCCGCCCGCTCCGCAGACCACGGCATCGTGGCCACCGCCTATTACCGGAACACCACTGCGGTCATGGCCCAAGCTGCTGCGGTCCTGGGCCGGGCGGAGGAAGGGCGGGCACTGGCGGAACTTTCGGACAACGTCCGGCAGGCGTGGGAGAAGGAATACCTGGACCCGGCCGGCCAGGTAACCCAGCCAAGCCAGGCCAACTGTGTCCGCGCCCTCGCCTTTGACCTGGTCAGCCCCCAGCGCCGCTCCAGTGTCACCGCCCAGCTGGCCTCGCTCATCCGAAGCGCCGGCACCCACGTGGGCACCGGCTTCCTGGCGACGCCCTACCTGCTTCCCGTTTTGGCGGACAACGGCGAGCTGGGCCTGGCCTACGAGCTCCTGATGCAGGATTCCGAACCTTCCTGGCTGACCATGGTGGACCGCGGCGCCACCACCATGTGGGAGCTCTGGAACGGCATCGATGCCGACGGCGCCGCGCACCAGTCTCTCAACCACTACAGCAAGGGCGCCGTGGTCTCCTTCCTGCACCGCTATGCGGCAGGCCTCAGGCAGGCGCCCGGCAGTGCGGGATATCAACGGATCATCATCGAGCCGCGCCCCGGCGCAGGCCTGACCTCCGCGGCAACGTCCCACATCGGTCCGCAGGGACGCATTGACGTGGCCTGGGAGATCGACGACGGCGTGCTGGCACTTCGGGCCACGGTACCTTCCGGAACAACCGCCGAAGTCCGGCTTCCCGGTGAACCTGTGGCCATCGTCGGCCCGGGGACCGATTCCTTTGTGGTCGCCGCGGACGGCTCCACACCACACTTCCACCAAGCAAGGAGCACACCATGACAGTGGACGCAGCCAACGACACCACCGGCATCACCGGGACTGGACAGCGGACTGAACAGCCGGAGCCTGCCCGCCCGGGCGGCGTGGACGTCCCGCCTTTTCCCGTCTTCGACGCGCCGGGTGTTCCCGAACACGTCTCGGACGTGTCCGCGGTACACCGGGAAGTCACGTACGCCCGGGCCATCGGTTTCCGGCCGTTGAAGATGGACATCTGGCTGCCCCGGCAGGCAGCCGGGCCCGTTCCGCTGGTGGTATGGGTGCACGGCGGTGCGTTCCAGCTGGGCGACCGCCGCGAACTGCCGCCCACCTTCGCCCCCGACTCCGTGTTCCGGCTGCTCAACGAGGCCGGCATCGCCTGCGCCACGGTTGACTACCGGCACTCCCTGGAAGCACCGTTCCCGGCGCAACTCCACGACCTCAAGGCCGCCGTCCGCTACCTCCGGGAATACGCGGATCACCTCAACATCGATTCCGATCGCTTCGGCGCCTGGGGCGAATCAGCCGGTGGGCATCTGGCGGCGCTCCTGGGACTGACCGGGATCCGGGAGGACCTTGACGGCGGCCTGGGTGCGCAGGGCCACGCCAGCGGCGTCAGCGCCGTCGTCGACTTTTACGGCGTATCCTCGCTGGTGGACATACCGCCCATGGACATGCCGGAGGGCGTGTTCCCGCCGGCATTGACGGCCGCCGTCCCGGCAGGGATGTCCCTGCAGCCCGAGCAGATGCTGGTGGGTGGCTCCGATGACCGGGACCTGCTCGCGGCCGCCAGCCCTGTCAGTTACGTGGCCCCCGGGGCACCGCCGTTCCTGCTGGTCCATGGCGACAGCGACGGCCTGGTCCCGCACTCGCAAACCGACCTGCTGGCAGCCGCGCTCGCCGATGCCGGAGTGGAACACGACGTGGTGACCATTAGGGGCGGCGACCACTGCTTCTTCGGTGCCGAGGACCAGCTGGACGCCATCCTGGCCGCCGCCGTCGGCTACTTCTCCTGGAAGCTGGGCCGGCCATGACTGCCCCGGAATGGGATATCACGGCTGCCAGCCCCGCCGGTGATCTGGCGCCGGACGCAGGTTTTGCCCAGCACCTCGCTGCCCCCGAAGGCCCGCAGACCCTGGACCCTTCGCAACCGCCGCCGGTGGGGCCGGACGTCCCCATCCGCATGGCCACCGCCAACGGCCGCCACGGCCCGGTCCGGATCCGCATCTACGGTGAAGCCACGTCCCCGCCCGGCCCCGCCCTGATGTGGCTGCACGGCGGAGGGTTTGTCAGCGGCAGCCCTGACATGCCGGAGTCGGATTACCTGGCCCGTGTGCTGGCCCGGGCGGGGACGCCTGTATTGTCCGTTGAATACCGGCTGGCCCGCGACGGGGTCTGCTTCCCGGTCCCGCACGACGACGCCCTGGCCGCCTGGTTCTGGGCGCACGAGAACGCCGAATCCCTGGGGCTGAATCCTCGCTTGCTGTGCCTGGGCGGTGCCGGTGCCGGCGGCAACCTTGCCGTGGGCGCCGCGCTCTACCTGGTGGACGCCGGAAAACCGCTGCCAGCGAAACTTGTCCTGGCATACCCCTTCCTCCACGCCGAGCTTCCGGCGCCCGCGCAGGGTCTGGACCAGGACGTTATGGCGGGACTGCCGCGCCACCTTCGCTTGACGCCGGAGGACTGCGTGCGGCAGGCCGAGAATTACATCGGCGGTCCGCTGAGCATGGCGTCGTCCTACGCGATGCCGGGCTACGCCGACCCTGCCGGACTGCCGCCCACAGCGATCCTGGCCTGCGAGTACGACGACGTCCGCGGCTCCTCGGAGCGCTTCGCCTCCGACCTGCAGCGGGCCGGCGTCCCGGTTGCCTACTTCCTCGCTGAAGGGGCAGTCCACGGGCATCTCAACCTGGCCGCAGGCACCCCGGAGGCACAACCTGCCCTGGACTTCCTTGCGAAGGAGCTGGCTTCGGCGGCGGCCTGACGGCCCCCTTTTATTGCCGGGTGAGCGCCTGGTCCGCTCTGGTGGGCAGCGGAGCGTCTCCCGCCTCGTGCGTACTCGACCAGATCTGGCCCATCTCTTCCGTGGACTGTTCAACGATTCTGCTCATGGCCGCGTGGGCTGCCCCCGCCTCGCCGCGCTGGATCGCGCTGGCAACGTCCACGTGCAGCTGCAGGGCTTCGTGGTCCGGCAGGTGCGGCATCAGGCCATGCTCCGTCCGGCCGGTGAGGACTTCCGCCACGAGGTTTTGCAGCTGGGAAAACATGGGATTGCCGGAGGCTTTCAGCACCGCGGCATGGAACTCAACGTCCAGCCGGAGGAACTCCTCCTGGTCTCCGCGTTGGCCGGCAGCCCATAAGCGCGCTGCCTGGGAGACGAGTTCGCTGCCGGCATCCCAGGAGGCACGTTCGGCCGCGAGTCGGGCAGCCTGCGGCTCAACGGCTCCGCGGAGTTCATTGAGCGACTGCAATTGCTCCAGCCGGTGGGAGGAGGCCAGACGCCAGCGGATCACCTGTGGATCGTAGAGGTTCCAGGATTCTTCCGGCTGCACTACCGTGCCGAACCGGCGCCGGGATTCAAGCATGCCTTTGGACGACAATACCCGCGCGGCCTCCCGCACTACCGAGCGGGACACACTGTGCTGCGCCTCCAGCTCATCCAGCCGCAGAACGGAATTCGGAGCAAAACGCCCGTCCGCGATGGCAAGCCCCAAGCTCTCAACCAGCGCAGCATGCAGGTCGATTGGGGACTCCGCCTTTGGGGTTTTCATGGATAAATCATACGGCTCTCTTACAAAGGGTTGTCTAAGTCTGCCTTATTTCTCTATGATCGCTTCCATGGCAGATGTAAAGATGCATTTGCAGGGCGGCTGGACAGTGACGTCAGCCCTCAGAAAACAAGGGAGTCGTAATGAAGCGACGTTCAATTGTGAAGTACGCGGCCGTCGCCGCAGCACTTTCAATGGGCCTGACCGCATGCAGTGGCAGCGGCAGCGACGATGCCAAGGAAGCGGGCACCGTTCGCGTGACCTTGGCCAACCATGTATGGACCGAAGGCATCAAGGCAGCCATCCCCGAATTTGAGCAGTCCAGCGGGCTTAAGGTCGAACTGACCCAGCTCGGTGAAGACCAGCTCTCCGACCAGTACAACGTCAAGCTCAACGCCGGCAGCGACGAAATCGACGTCATGATGTACCGTCCGCTGCAGGAAGGCAAGGCGTTCGCGAAGAACGGTTACCTCGCGGACCTGACCGAAAGAGTGTCCTCTGATTCCGGTTGGGACTGGAAGGACTACCAGGAAGGCCCGGTCAAGGCCACCACCGTGGACGATAAAGTTGTGGGCGTCCCCATCATCACCGAACGCGAAGTGTTGTACTACCGCAAGGACCTGCTGCAGGCGGCCGGCCTGGAAGTTCCCAAGACGATGGAGGAGCTCGAAGCTGCTGCGAAGGCAATCAAAGAGTCTTCGCCAGACACTGCGGGCTTCGTTGCCCGCACCGGCAAGTCTGCGGCAGTCACCCAGTTCTCCAGCTTCCTGTATAGCTTCGGCGGCGACTTTACCGACTCAAGCGGCAAGTCCGCTGTCAACTCCGATGCCGCGAAGGAAGCCTACGCCTACTACGGCGGCCTGATCCGCAACTACGGCCCCGCCAACGTCAGCACCGACATGAGCTGGCCCGAGGCGATGGCAATTTTCACCCAGGGCAAGGCCGCCTTCTACACCGAGGCGGATTCGCTCTACAAGAACGCCACCGACCCGGCCAAGTCAAAGGTTGCCGACACTGTAGGTTTCGCTGCCCTGCCGGCCGGCCCCGCTGGTTCGAAGCCGTACAACATCCCGTCCTGGGGCCTGGCCGTGAACGAAGCGTCCGGCAACCAGGAGAACGCCTGGAAGTTCATCCAGTGGGCAACCAGCAAGGAACGCACCCTTGCCGCCCAGAAGGCCGGTGTCCCCGGACCCCGGGCTTCCGTGTGGGCTGATGCCGAGGGAACCTCCACGTACCCGAAGGACCTCGCCGAAGCCATCGCCGTCAGCGCAAAGAACGGGGTGGGCCACGACCGTCCCGAGGTTGTCACCGTAGGCAAGGCCCGCGAAATCGTGGGCGAGCCGATCGTCGCCAGCATCACCGGCGCGGATCCGGCTGCCGCAGCCGATGCTGCCCACGAAGCCTTCCAGAAGTTCCTGGACAGCGAAAAGAAGTAACGCCTCCGGCCTGTGCGCCTGCGTCTATCGCAGCCTGCATCACAGCCCTGCGGGACGGCAGCCTTGTTGCCGTCCCGCAGCGGCCCGCGACCCCCCCCAAATCCTTAGGTGAACCATGTCTGTAACGAACGCCGCCCGCAGTGCTCCGGCCCGCAGCGCCGGCCGCCCTCCCAGCTTGGGAGGGAATATCTCCGCCTGGTCCAACCGGCACCGCAAATGGCTTTTTGCGGCCCCCGCGATGATCTTCGTCGGCGTGCTGATTGTGTTCCCGCTGGTGTGGACCCTGTACCTCAGCCTGACCGATTCGCAGGGCTCCGTCCGCGCCGCTACAGAGTTCATCGGCCTCCAGAACTACCTCACCGTCCTCACTGACACTGACCGGTTCTGGCCGGCGGTGGGCCGCACAATGACGTTCACCGGTGTTGCGCTGGTCTGCGAGGTGGTGCTCGGCATGGGTATCGCACTGCTCCTTTGGCGCCCCTTCCGCGGGGAAAAGTGGGTCCGGGTGGCCATCCTGCTTCCGCTGGTGGCAACCCCGGTTGCCGTCGGCATGATGTGGCGGCTGATCTTCGACCCCAACATCGGCTTCGCCAACCAGCTGCTCGGCATGATCGGCATTCCGCCGCAGCCCTGGCTTTCCGGGCAGGACACCGCTCTTGGGACCACCATCTTCATGGACGTGTGGCAGTGGACCCCCATGGTGGTGCTGATCCTTCTTGCCGGCCTGACATCGCTTTCCGATGAACCCGACGAAGCGGCAAGGGTGGACGGCGCCAACGCCTTCCAGCGCTTCTTCTACATCACGCTGCCCCTCATGATGCCCACCGTCATTGTGGCCATCCTGCTCCGCGGCATCGATGCCCTGAAGACCTTCGACATCCTGTACGCCACCAAAGGCAAAGGCGGAGGATCCTTCAACGAAGTGGAAACCCTGAACGTCTACGCCTACGGCCTGAGCTTCGACTACAACCAGTACGGGCTCTCCTCCGCGGTGCTGATCCTGTTCTTCATGATCATCATCGGCTCCATGTGGCTGCTGACCATGCGCAAGAAAGCGGTAAGCAAATGACCGTCCTGACCCCCAACCAAACGTCAGCAGGAAAGCCCCAGGTGCTTCACCGCCGTCGTAAGCCGCTGGCGACCCGCGCCTACAAAGCCTTCCGCGTTGCAGCCCTGATCGCAGTGGTGCTGTTCCTGATCGCACCGTTGTTCTGGATGCTGTTGGCATCCTTCAAGACCAACGTGGATATCTACGACACCGGCAAGGCCCTCTTCTTCTCACCCACCGGCGAGAACTACGCCAACGTGCTCCAGCGGAACAATTACTTCGTCTTCATCTTCAACAGCTTCTGGGTGGCCTTCGTTTCCACCGCACTGTCGATCGTGCTCGGGGTTCCCGCCGCCTACGCGATGAGCCGCTTCACCATGCACCGTTCGGCCCTGGTGGTCCTGATGGCCCGCGTCATTCCGGGTGTTTCCCTGCTGGTGCCCTGGTACTACGTTTTTTCCAACCTGCGCATGGTGGGCCGGTTCGAAGTGCTGATCCTCAGCCACATGTTCGTCGCGCTGCCGCTGATTGTCTACATCATGATGAGCTACTTCGATTCCCTGCCACTGGAGCTGGAGGAGTCCGCCCAGGTGGACGGGCTCACCCCGATCGGCGCCTTCCGCCGCATCACGCTGCCGCTTTCAGTCGCCGGAATCGCCACGGCGGGGATTCTCTCGTTCATCTTTTCCTGGAACAACTTCATGTTTGCCCTGGTGCTTTCCGGGGCCAGCACCAAGACGCTGCCCGTCGCCATTTTCGACTTTGTCTCCTATGCCAGCATCGACTGGGGCGGGCTGATGGCCGCGGCCACCGTGGTCACCATCCCGATCATGATCATTGCGCTCTTCACGCAGAAGTACATCGTGTCCGGCCTCACCGCCGGTGCGACCAAGGGCTAGGAAACATATGACCCTCATCAGCAGGATCGAAACCTTCCTCGTCGCGCCGCGCTGGCTCTTCGTCCGGATCGAGACCGCGAGCGGGATCGTCGGCTGGGGCGAAGCAACCTGCGAAGGCCGCAGCGAAACCGTCCGCACCGCCGTCGAGCAGCTCGCCGAACTCCTGATCGGCAACGACGCGCTCCGGATCGAGGACCACTGGCAGGTGATGACCAAAGGGTCCTTTTACCGCGGCGGCCCCATCTTGGCCAGCGCGGTCTCGGGCCTTGACCAGGCCCTCTGGGACATTGCCGGCAAGTACTTCAACGCGCCTGTCCACCAGCTCCTGGGCGGCCACGTGCGCGACCGGATCCGGATGTACGGGTGGGTGGGCGGTGACGAGCCCAGCGAGGTCGCCGAACAGATCAGCGCCCAGCTGGAGGTGGGCCTCACCGCCGTCAAGATGAACGCAAGCGGACGCATGAGCCCCATCGCCTCCGTCGCAGAGATCGACGGCGTCATCCGCCGTGTCGCCGCAGCACGCGAGGTCCTTGGCGAGCACCGCGATGTTGCCGTCGACTTCCACGGCCGCCTCAGCCTTGCCAATGCCCGGCGCGTGGCGCCGCTGCTGGAACCGTACCGGCCCTTCTTCCTGGAAGAACCCGTCGTCCCGGAAAACACGCACCTGCTGCGCGAGTTCACCTCGTCCACCACCACGCCGGTTTCGACCGGTGAACGGCTCTACAGCAGGCAGGAGTTCCTGCCCGCCCTTCAGGCAGGTATCGCCGTGGCCCAGCCGGACCTCTCGCACGCAGGCGGCATCACCGAGGTCCGCAAGATCGCCTCGCTGGCTGAAATCTACGAAGTCCAGCTGGCGCCGCACTGCCCGCTGGGGCCGCTGGCCCTGGCCGCATGCCTCCAGGTGGGTTTCGCGACGCCGAACTTCCTGATCCAGGAACAGAGCATCGGCATCCACTACAACCAGGGTGCCGAGGTCCTTGACTATGTGGTGGATAAGTCCCCGCTGAAGTTCGTGGACGGGCACATCGAACGGTTCACCGGCCCGGGGTTGGGAATCGAGATCGACGAAGCCGTGGTCCGTGCCGCAGACAAGCGCGGGCATGCCTGGCGCGGTCCCATCTGGCGCAACACCGACGGTGCCTTCGCCGAGTGGTGACGGCCGGGATTGCGGGCAGGCAGTTGGACACACCTAAGAAGGAGAATCCCAGTATGGAGAACACCCTGACCCCTCAGGCGCTGCTGGCCGGGGTAGGTAGGACCCGGCTGCTTGCCATCGTGCGGGGCACCGACGGCGCGGCGGCGGCAAAGGCAGCCCTCGCCGCCATGGAGGAGGGCTTCCAGTACGTCGAGATTGCCCTCACCACTCCGGGCGCGCTGGCGGCCATCAGCGAGGTGCGGGCGGAAGCTCCCGCCGAATGCTTTGTGGGTGCCGGAACAGTGCTGACGAAGCAGGACGTCGACGACGTCGCCGTGGCCGGCGGCCAGTTCATGGTCACTCCGTCACTCGCGCCGTCCATCGAAGAAGCTGCCAGCCGCGGCCTCGCGGTCCTGGCCGGGGCCCTGACGCCGAGCGAGGCCTTCGAGGCTATGAACCGCGGCGCCACCGCGGTCAAGCTCTTCCCTGCCTCCATTGGCGGACCCGGCTACCTCAAGGCGCTCCGCGATCCCTTCCCGGACATCCCGTTCATCGCGGTGGGCGGCGTAGGGCTCGATGAGGCGGCTGGATATTGGAGCGCCGGGGCCATCGCCGTCGGGCTCGGCGGCCCGCTCTTCGGTGACGCCGGATCCGGTGGCGACCTTGCTCCGATGCGGGAGCGCGCCCGCCGCTTCGTTGCCCTCGCGGCTGAATACGGCGGCCGGGCAGCTGCGGAGCGCCTGCCGTGACTGCCGGCGTCGGTACCGCTCCGGTTGACCTCCTGACCCTCGGTGAATCCATGGTCTCGCTGCGCTCCGCCGGTCCGCTCTCAACCGGCGGTGCCCTGACCATGCATGTGGCCGGCGCCGAGTCCAACGTGGCCGTTGGCGTCGCCAGGCTTGGCCACAGCGTCAGCTGGGCAGGTGTGGTGGGCGCGGATCCACACGGAGAGTTCATCCTCCGCCAGCTCCGCGCCGAAGGCGTCGTGCTGCAGCACCGCGAAGACCCCGCCCGCCGGACCGGAGTCATGTTCCTTGAACAGCGCACTGCCGACATCACCCGTGCCTTCTATTACCGCTCCGCTTCAGCCGGATCAATGCTGGGCCGGGAAGACGTGGACCGTGCCCTCGAGCCAGGGGCACGCATCCTGCATCTGACCGGCATTACTGCCGCCCTCAGCCCCGAAGCCCGTAAAGCCGTGGAGTACGCCGCGGAACGCGCTGCCGCCGATGGCCTGGTGGTGTCCCTCGACGTCAACTACCGCAGCAAGCTATGGTCCCGGGAAGAAGCGCGGGAAGTGCTGACACCACTGGTCCGCCATGCCACCATTCTGATTGCATCCGACGACGAACTGGGCCTGGTGGCCACTCCGCCGGCCGGCGGGGAAGACCCGGGCGCGCATGAAGCGGCGATGGCGGCGGAACTCCTGGGACTCGGAGTGCGCGAAGTGGTGGTCAAGCGCGGGGCGGCCGGCGCCGGTGTCCACAGCCTGGACGGGCGTTGGGAGACCCCGGCGGTATCCGTCACCAGCGTCGATACCGTGGGCGCCGGCGACGCCTTCACTGCCGGTTACCTCTCCGCCCTGCTCGACGGCGCCGATATACCCGGACGCCTCGAGCGCGGTGCCCTCACCGGAGCCTTCGCTGTCAGCACTGCAGGGGACTGGGAAGGCCTGCCTTCCCGCGAAGAACTGACACTGCTCGCAACCACGCCCGGCGGAACCACCCAGCGCTGACCTTTCCGGGCTAAACCCGGCCTCCCATCCCTTCCATCAAGAGAGCCCCATCGCTGTGAAAATCATTGCCGCTGACGTCTTCGTGACCAGTCCCTCCCGCAACTTCGTGACCCTCCGGATCACCACCGAGGATGGTGTGACCGGTATCGGTGACGCCACGTTGAACGGGCGCGAGCTCGCTGTGGCCGCCTACCTCAAGGAACATGTTGCGCAGTTGCTGATCGGTAAGGATCCGCACCGGATCGAGGACACCTGGCAGTTCCTGTACCGGTCCTCCTACTGGCGCCGGGGCCCGGTGACCATGGCTGCGATTGCTGCCGTGGACATGGCGCTGTGGGATATCAAGGGCAAATTGGCTGGCATGCCGGTCTACCAGCTCCTGGGCGGGGCATCCCGGAACGGGCTGCGCGCCTATGGCCACGCCTCGGGAGCTGACCTGCCGTCCCTGTTCGATTCGGTCCGGGAGCATCTGGAGCTCGGGTACAAGTCCATCCGCATCCAGACCGCTGTCCCCGGCATCAAGGCCGTCTACGGTGTGGCCGCGCAGGCCCAGGCCTCGGGCGAACGCTATGACTACGAGCCGGCCGGCCGCGGCGCGTTCCCGGTGGAGGAGGACTGGGACACCCGGGCCTACCTCCGCCACCTGCCCACCGTGTTCGAGGCGGTCCGGAACGAGTTCGGCCCGGAGATCCCGCTGCTGCACGACGGCCACCACCGGATGACGCCGATCCAGGCCGCGAAGCTGGGCAAGGCGCTGGAACCGTATGACCTGTTCTGGCTGGAGGACTGCACCCCGGCCGAGAACCAGGAAGGCCTGCGCCTGGTCCGCCAGCACACCACCACCCCGCTGGCCATCGGTGAAATCTTCAACACCGTCTACGATTACCAGACCCTCATCAAGGAGCAGCTGATCGACTACGTCCGCGCCGCGTCCACCCACTTCGGAGGGATCAGCCCGCTGAAGAAGGTGATGGACTTCGCCGCGCAGTACCAGATCAAGTCCGGCTTCCACGGCCCCACCGACATTTCACCGGTGGGCTTCGCCGCGCAGCTGCACGTGGGCCTTGCGATCCACAACTACGGCATCCAGGAATACATGCAGCACTCGGACAAGACCAACGAGGTCTTCGAGCAGTCCATGACCTTCAAGGACGGCTACCTGCACCCGGGCGACAAGCCCGGCATCGGCGTCGAATTCAACGAGGAAGCCGCGGCTGCGTTCCCGTACCAGCAGGCCTACCTGCCCTACAACCGCCTTATCGACGGAACGGTCCACGACTGGTAGGGGTGCCGCCCGCCAGTTGCCTTCGGTGGATGGCGGCGGGTTGGCGTTACTGCCCGGGGAGCCCCCTTGGAAGACGCCCAGGGGGCTTTCGCCTGCCGTCCTCCAGGTGTCGGGGCGGGAAAGGCGAAAAGCCTGAAGCCGTTTCATTCAGTGAAACCGCCCATGCGGACACCGCCGGCCGTCCCCCACAGTTGAGTCAGAACGCGGTCCACATCACAGGCCCGCAGGCACAACAAAACGGGACGGAACGGCGCGGTGCACATGGAGTCGACGATGACGGCAGGGCGGATCCTCAAGGGAATTGAGTTTGCACACCCGGATGGCTTTGCCCCGCTGCTGCTGGACCTGTACCTGCCCGCCGGTTCCGATTCCGTTTCTGATGCCGCTTCCGGATTCCCCGCTGTCATCCACTTCCACGGCGGCGGATGGCAGACGGGGGAGCGGTCATCGCTGGGACCCGCCGTGGACGGTTTCGGACTGAGCCCCATCGAGCAGCTGGTGGAGGCCGGCTTCGTGGTGGCGTCGGCCGACTACCGGCTCAGCGCCGTTGCCACGTTCCCAGCCCAACTGCTGGACGCCAAGGCCGCTGTCCGCTGGCTCCGCTCGCATGCTGCCGAATACAGCGTGGACCCGGGCCGGATCTACGCCTGGGGAGACTCGGCCGGCGGCCACCTGGCCAGCCTGGTGGGACTCACGGCGGGTGCCGGCACGGACGGTGAAACCGACGACAACATCGCGGCCGTCGCTGCCTGGTACCCGCCCACAGACCTGAACCGCATGGGAGAGCAGGCCCGGCCGGACGCCGTCGCCCGCGCCGACGACCCGGGATCGCGGGAGGCGCTGCTCATCGGCGCCCAGCCCGCCGATGCACCGGACCTGGCTGCAGCGGCCAGCCCCGTTACCTACGTGCGTGACGGCGCCCCGCCGTTCCTCCTCATCCATGGCACTGCCGACCGGTTCGTCCCCGCAGCCCAGTCCACTACCCTCGCCGGCGCGCTCCAAAAGACGGGCGCCGACGTCGAACTTCTCCTGCTGGAGGACGCGGACCATATGTGGTCCCTTCCGGACGGGAGCCAGGCTGCCGCACGGCAGGCCACCGCCGCCACCATCGATTTTTTCCGCCGCCAGGCGCGGAAACACTGATCTCTTCGCAATCTGCCGGCGCGCTCGCGCCCGGCAAGACCTGAAAGGCCCTCCATGCAGTTCATCGGCATCACCCACCACGGCGAACCCTGGGCAGCCGCCCTGGCGGACTCCCGGGTTTTCCCACTCGCCCCCGTCAACGACTTCTGGTCCGACCCCAGCGGCTGGCTGGACAAAGCCGCCTCACTCCCACCTGCCGTGTCCGCTTCCCAGGGTTCCGCTTCCAACGCGTCCGACGCCGGCAGCTGGCAGGCGCGGAGCAGCGTCACCGAAGTGCCCCTCGTCCCCGCCTCCGCACGGGTAATCTGCGTAGGCCTGAACTACAAGGCCCACGCTGCCGAGGGAAGCTACAACGACCAGGAGCTGCCGCCGTACCCCACCCTGTTCGGCCGCTGGACGGCGTCCCTCTCCGTAGGCAACGTCCCCGTCCCGGTACCCGCCAGTGAAGCCGGCCTGGACTGGGAGGGCGAAGTTGCCGCGTACATCGGTCGGCGGGTGGAATCCGCGGACGAGGAATCCGCGGCCGAGGCCGTCTTCGGCTACTCCACCTTCAACGACATCACCTCCCGCACCGCGCAGAAACTCACCTCCCAGTGGACACTGGGCAAGAACGGCGACTTCAGCGGACCCCTCGGACCGCTGGTCAGCCGCGACGAGGTGGGAGACCTCCGCGACGGGCTCCAGGTCCGGACCCGCGTCAACGGCGTAGAGGCCCAGAACGGCAACACCAGGGACATGATCTTCTCCGTTCCCGAAATCATTGCGTTGATCAGCCAGACCTTCACCCTGCATCCCGGTGACGTGATCGCCACCGGCACCCCGGAAGGCGTTGGCTACGCCCGCACCCCGCAGTGGCTCCTGCAGCCCGGTGACACCGTTGAGGTGGAAATCGACAGGCTCGGCACCCTGGTCACTCCCGTGGGAGACCTCACGCTCCGGAGCCGTGCCTGATGGGCGCCCTGGCCGCCGCTTCCCGGGAACAGCTCCCGGGGGAGGCGCAGGTCCTGATTTCCGGCGGGGGTCCCAGCGGTCTGTTCCTCGCCCTGGACCTCGCGGCGCGCGGCATCCCCAGCACCGTGATTGAGCCCCGCAGTTCCGTGGACCACACCAGGCCGCGGGCCAAAACCACCAACGCGCGCACCATGACCCACCTCCGCCGGCTCGGCCTGGCGGACGCACTGCGCGCAGCGGCGCCGCTCCCGGTGGACTATGCGCAGGACGTCATCTTCTGCACCCGCCTCGCCGGACCCGCAGCCCATGAGCTGCGCCGGTTCCGGAACTCCTTCCAGCTGGTCCCCGGCCGCTACGGCCCGCAGCCCGAATGCGGGCAGCAGGTCCCGCAGCCCGTCCTCGAGGAGGTGCTCCGCGCCGCCGCAGCCCGCAACCCGCTGGTCACCTTCATCACCGGGTGGAGCGTCACGGAAGTACGGGAAGTTCGGGGTGCGGCAGGCCAAGGCGCCGCAAGTCCGGACGTTCAAGCCACCGGAATCCAGGCCACCGCACCGCTGTACGCCGCCGTCGTCGCGGACGTCTCCGGCAGCACGGCGACCATCCGGAGCAGCTATGTGATCGGTGCCGACGGCGGTTCCTCCGCGGTGCGCCGCAGCCTGGGCATCCGGCTGGAAGGAAGCTCCGCTGCACTGTCCAACATCAGCATCCTGTTCCGCTCCAAGGAGCTTGGCGCGGCCATCACCCTGGATTCCGCCGTCCAGTATTGGGTGGTTGGGTCAGAGGCCGCCGGCATGGTTGGACGAATGGACCTGGCCGATACCTGGTGGGCCATCATTCAGGGAGTGGACCCCAGCAAGCATGTGGCCCCTGGCGGCGCCGCCGCCCTGGTCCGCTCCCTGGTGGGGACGGACGTTGCGGACATTGACGTCGACGTGGTGGCCACGGATCCCTGGACGGCGCGCATGCTCCTTGCCCCGCAGTACAGCCGCGGGAACATCTTCCTGGTGGGCGACGCCGCGCATTTGAACCCGCCCTGGGGAGGACACGGCTTTAACACCTGCGTTGGCGACGCCGCCAACCTCGCCTGGAAGCTTGCCGCCGATATTCAGGGCTGGGCAGGCCCAGGCCTCCTGGACAGCTACGGCCTGGAACGGCGCCCGGTGGCGGCGCGGACCATCCGCGATGCCGCCGCAAACGGCAAGGCTCTGGCGTACCACTTCGCCGATCCCCGGCTGGACGACGACGGCCCCGAGGGCGGTGCGGCACGGCGGGCGGCATATGAAGCGCTCGCTGTTAAGCAGAGCGAGTTTGATTCCCTGGGCCTGGTGCTGGGTTATACCTACGCTGATTCCCCGGCAGTGGCGCCGGACGGGTCTCCGGTCCCTGCCGAGGACCCCATCCGCTATGTTGCCTCTGCTACCCCCGGCGCACTGCTTCCGCACGCCTGGCTGCAGGATTCCACGTCCCTGTACAGCCGGCTGGGCGGAGGCTTCACCCTTATGGCCGACGACGGCGCGCTGGGCGGGGTGCACGGAGGCCATGCTTTCGCCGAGGTTCTGGAGGCCGGTGCCCGGCAGGGCATTCCGGTAACGGTAGCTGTGGTGGGTCCGGCCGACGACGGCACCCCGCTGTCCGAACTGTGGGGCGCCCCCGCGGTGCTGGTCCGTCCCGACCAGCACGTGGCGTGGCGCGGGAGTTCAGCCGAGGCCGCAGCGGCAGCCTTGTCCGTTGCAGCCGGCTTCGCACCAGCCGGGGCATCACCGCAGGGCACATCATTCAGCAGCAGCCAGGACGAAGCCAGGAGCAACTATGTCGACGCCGTCATTCCGTGATTACCTCTTTGCCCCCGATCATCCCCGCGTCGCGGAGATCAGGGGCCTGGATGCCCGCGGGTACGCCGAGGCGGCAAAGCTGGACTCCTTCGCCGGTCCCATGATCGAGGGTTGGAAGAAGCTGTACCCGCAACCCTTCGTGGGCATCACCAGCGACGGCGTGCGGCGTGAGGGGTTGTTTCCGCTGGCGCCGGCCAGGGCTGGCGAGGAGGCGCCCACCGCGGAGATGGTGGCGGCAGCCCGGAAGCTCCTGGGAGTGGCGGCGCCCGAACAGGCGAAGAAGCTCACCTACGCCGTGGACGCCCCGGAATGGCAGAGCTGGGCGAACCCGGAATTCATGCAGCACGATACCGGCCTGCGGCTGGATGAGCTGGAGACGCCGGTCCGCGACGCCGCCCTGGCTGTGGTGGAGGCATCCCTGAGCGCTGAGGGCTTTGAACTGGTCCGCAACCTGATGCGCATCAACGGGTTCCTGGGGGACCTGGTGGAGCTGCCGCTGCTGATGAACGAGTTCAGCTACAACTTCGCGTTGTACGGAGAGCCGTCGGAAACTGAGCCCTGGGGATGGCAGATCTTTGGCCACCATGCCGCGCTCAACTGCCTGGTGGCGGGGACCCAGCTGGTCATCTCCCCGGTGTTCATGGGCGCCGAACCGGACATGATCGACGACGGCCCGTACAAGGGCGTCCGGGTCTTCAAGGAGCGGATCGCCCTGGCCCGCGAACTGATGGCGGCGCTGCCGGCGGACCTGCGGGCGGAGGCCACCGTGTACGAAGCAATGGTGGATCCGGCGATGCCGGAAGGCCGTATCCATCCCGGCGACGAACGCCACCTTGGAGGGTGTTTCCAGGACAACCGGGTAATCCCCTACGAAGGCATCCGGGTCAGCGACATGCCGGCCGAAGCCCGCGCCCTCCTGGACGCCGTAGTGGACGACTTTATTGCCTACCTGCCAGCAGGCCCCCGCGCCGCCCGCCGCCGGGAGATCCGCGAGCAGTACGGCGAGAGCTTCTTCAGCTGGATCGGCGGCTGGGAAGGCCAGGACGCGTTCTACTTCCGGCTGCAGAGTCCCGTGGTGGTGCTGGAACTCGACCACCACACGGGGGTTTTCCTGGACAATGACCAGCCTGCCCCGTTCCACATGCACACCGTGGTCCGCACACCCAACGGGAACGACTACGGCCGCGAACTCGTGAAGCAATACCCATTGATTGCTCCGTAACTGCCGTTTTCAGGGTCCATACCGACACCTACTCAGCAGTCGATGGTTCTTAAAACCCAAATGGCCCGGACTTCCCTTCGGAGGTCCGGGCCTTCTGGTGTGCCTGTGGTTGCTGGGGGTGTGTATTCGCTTCGGGAGCGCTAGGAGATCTCCAGTGCGACGCGGCGCTGCGGCGGCGGGCCCACCACGGTGAGGTCCATTTCGGCCTGGGCGCGCCCGAAGCCCTCCATGTCCATGTAAGGGGTCCCGCCTTCGGTGTACATGTAGTCCTCGGTGGGCTTGTTGAAGTACTCAAAGAACCCGTTGAAGACCGACGGCGTGAGGAACCCCAGCATCTGGGTGTTGTGCGAGTCCAGGGCGAAGGAGTGGACGGTGCCGGCCGGGGCGTGGACAAAGTCGCCCTTGGTCAGCAGCATTTCCCTGCCGTTGGCGTACAGCCACATCCGGCCTTCCGTGCAGATGAAGTTTTCGGTGTGTTCGGAATGGAAGTGCAGCGGAATGTAGGGCGTCTTGGCTCCCTTGGTGTGCACGGCGAAGTAGTTCGAGCCGGTGTTGGCCGGCCGGGACAGGTAGGTGAACATCGTCTGGTAGCTGGCCAGCCGCTCGCCTTCGTGGGCGCTGAGGAAGTAGGGGCTCTGCGTGGGCGGCAGGCCGGCGTCGTGCTTGAAGGAAGGTTCCACGCGCTCAACGTCGGGGAAGGTGATCCCGAACTCCGCCCCCACCTCAGCCTGTTCCTGGAGGCCGGCCGTGCGGCCTGCACGGACCGGGGGGACGTGCGAATCGACAGGGGTGCCCACCCGCTCGTAGTAAGCCTCAGCCCCGCCCGGCGTCATCCAGTTCAGGAAGCGGGTGTAGTGGCTGGCCATCCGGTACGCGTGAGGCGTGTTCGGCGGGATGACCACGGAGTCGCCCGGGGTGAGGATGCGGCTTTCGCCGGGCAGCCAGACGTGAAGGATCCCGTCGAAAACGTAGAGCGTCTTGTGCTCCACCTTGTGGCTGACGAATGGCGACTCTGCCCCCATGCCGCCGGAGATGTAGGCGGCGCTGAAGATCCCGACGGTGTCTGCTGCACGGGCAATGACCGTCACCAGCTGGCCGTTGATTTCGTAGCGTGCGCCTTCGCCCGAGGCCATGTAGTAGGGGACGGCTTCGCCGGGCAGCGCGTTGGCAACCGGGAGCTGCTTGTTCATTTCCTCAACGCTGAGGGACATGGGTTCCTTCTTTCCAGTCAGCCGGCCATCGCCGGAGCGTAACCTCCATCATGGGTGGCTGGCGGCAGTGGCCACGAGCCAGGTTTCCAATGGGTGAAAGCCCAACCTGGCTCTTAGTGACGGCTGCGGAAGCGGCGCAGTTCCGCTTCCGCATGGCCCGGCAACCCTAGGACTCGCACTCCTTGCAGTACTTCCTGCCGTCCTTTTCCCTGGCGAGCTGGCTCCGGTGGTGCACCAGGAAGCAGGACATACAGGTGAATTCATCGGCCTGGACCGGGATCACCTGGATCAAGAGCTCCTCGTTGGACAGATCCGCTCCGGGCAGCTCGAAGTTGTCCGCGAGCTCGGTCTCGTCAACGTCGGCAATGGCCTCCCGTCGGCCCGACTTCTCGGTTTTCAACTCCTCGAAGCCGCTGTTCGGCTCGTCCTCGGGTGTCACCCGCGGAGCGTCATAGTCAACTGACATTGGTGCGTTCTCCTGTCGGCTGGATGCAGTTCGTCCTGAACAGAGCAACAACAGAACGTGGGCCAAGGATATTCCCCGCCCGACGTATAGGTAGACTGACCTACCTACTGTTGTCCATCAAGGAGTTTCCTTTGTCCGCTCGGGATACTGCTGCGCACACGCCCGTACCGTCGCTTGCCCCGCCGAAGCGTCCGGCCCGCGCGCTACTGCTTGATGCTGCAGCGAGGCTCTTCTATGCCCAAGGCGTGGCCGCCACCGGTATCGACACCATCACCGCCGAAGCCGGGGTGGCCAAGAAGAGCCTCTACAACAACTTTGCTTCCAAGGCCGAGCTGGTAGCGACGTACCTCGAGGCCCGGCATGCGGAATGGCTGGGGCTGTACAGCCGGCGGCTGGAGGATGCCAGGAATCCCCGCGAGCGGGTGCTGGCCATCTTCGATGCCTACACGGACCATGCCAACGCCGCCTACCTCAACGGGTTTCGCGGATGCGGACTGCTCAATGCGGCAGCGGAACTGCCCGCAGGGGCGCCGGGCCGGCTGGCGGTCCGGAAGCACAAGGAAGAGGTTGAGGAGCTGCTCGTACTTCACGTGACCGAGGTGCTGCCGGCCGGAGACGGGCGCGCCGCCGGACTGGCCCGGCATCTGGCCTTCCTCCTGGAGGGCGCCATGGCCCGGGCCGGGCTCGAGGGCAATGACGCGTGCCTGAAAGAGTGCCGGACCATCGCTGCCCGGCTGCTGGCGGAGCTGTGAACACGGCAGCCAGTTCCGCCAACGCGCCGCTCTGGGGCGCTTTGTGCGTGGTGGCGGCTTCCGTGCTGTGGGGCACCACGGGCACGGCTGCAACGTTTGCGCCGTCCGTGAGTCCACTGGCCGTCGGTGCGGTGGCCATGGGAGTCGGCGGGCTGCTGCAGGCACTGTACGCAGCCAACGCGATAACTGGGCAGTGGCCGGGCCTGCTGGACCGCTGGCGTTTGGTGACCCTCGGCGCGGCGGCGGTGGCCGTGTATCCGCTGGCCTTCTACAGTTCGATGCGGCTTTCCGGCGTGGCGGTGGGAACGGTGGTGTCCATCGGGTCCGCGCCGGTGGCGGCCGCGCTCATCGAGCGCTTCGCCGACGGTAAACAGCTCACCCGCCGGTGGATAGCGGGCGCGTTGCTGGGCGTCTCGGGCGCAGCCTTGCTGTCCTTCGCCGGGCACGCGCCGGCCGGTTCCCCAGGCGGTTCCTGGACGTCCCTGGCCGGGATTGCCTTGGGCCTGCTGGCCGGCGCCACCTATGCCTTGTATTCCTGGGCAGCACACCGCCTGATCGGCGGCGGGCTGTCGTCGCGGGCGGCCATGGGGGCCGTCTTTGGGCTTGGCGGGCTGCTGTTGATGCCCGTGCTGGCAGTCACGGGCCGGCCCCTGGTTGAGTCGTGGGTCAATTTCTCGGTGGGCGCCTACATGGCCCTGGTCCCGATGTTTGCCGGGTACGTCCTGTTTGGATGGGGCCTGGCCAGGATCCGGGCCAGCACCGCCACCGGGATTTCCCTGCTTGAAACCGTGGTGGCCGCTGGACTGGCGGTCCTGGTGTTGGGTGAACGGCTGCCTCCGCATGGCTGGCTTGGCGCCGCCGTCGTCCTCTTCAGCCTCTTTATCCTGGCGCCGCGGCAGTCAGCCCGCGTGACGCTTCGGCCGCCGTCTCCGGCCGGGGAAAGGCTTGCTGAGCAGCAGGCCGGTGCCCAGCCCCACGAGTGAAAGCCCCAGGACCACCAGCGCAACGATCTGGCCGCTGACGCCGGCGATCAGCAGCACCAGCCCGGCAAGGCCTGCGAGCGCGCCGAAAAAGAGGTCTGCCCTGAACCGGGGCGCGGGGTAGCCGGAGAGCAGCTCCATGGCCAGGTGGGGGTCGTCGGCGATCAGCCCCAGCTCCAGCTCCTTGAGCAGCCGCCGTTCCTCGTCGGACATTGGCACGGGATGCCCCCGGTTTCGGCTAAACGGGATATCGGTATTGACGCTAAAACTCCCATGCCGCTGCGTCAAGAGGCCCGGCTGCATCGCCGCAAGCATCAATCCAGGACGTCGTACCGCAGCACATTCCCCAGGACCCTCACGCCCTGGGTGGGGACGTGCGGGGTGGACTTGGCCGGCGGCATCAGGTGTGCAACGGGCAGCCCGGCGAGCAGGAGGCAATGGTCCGCTATGAGCCTGCGGTGGCAGCGCCACCACACGGTTTCGCTGCACATGATGGCAGTCTGTTCTGACTTTGCCGCAGCAACGAGCTCTTCCGCTGCAGCGGCGAAGACCGCGGTGCGCATGTAGGCGGCGTAGGCCCGGAACGACTCATTGCGCAGGGCAACATCGGGGGAATCGGGAGGAAGCTTGCGGAAACCACCAAGCCGCCGTTCCCAGCGGTAGCGGATTCCCGCTTCCGGCAGCCACGCCTCCATGCTGTCCTTGCCGAAGTGGGGGTGCTTCCTGCTGCCCGGCCCGATCCGGACGTCCACCAGCGACGCCACACCGGCATCCTGCAGGCGCGAAGCGAACTCCGCTTGGGAAGCGGTCCCGTGACCGACAGTGAACAGGGCCCTCACGCAAGCAATGATAGGCACGGCTCCGAGCCCTCTCCCAACAGGCCGGGCTGAAGGGACCAGCCGCCGGGAAGCAGCGGCTCCCCGCATGTGACCAGGCCATAATCCACGCCGGGTTTCGTCTCTGCGCCGCCCTGCAATAATCTGAACCAATCGGTTGTGCGCGGGGGTGCAGGCGCCCGGTGCAACAGGCAGCACTGTAAGTTCGGGCGACATCACACCAGACGAGGCGGACACGCATGACGGCTTCAGACCAGCAGCACCCACAGCGCACAGGGATCCCAACAGACCCTCCCGGGCTTGCGCCCGCGGCGGGCGGGGCTGCTGCCGGCGTGGCCGTGGACCCCCATTTGCTCCAGAAACTGGCCGATGCGCATGGCGTGGGCACCTCGTTCCAGGGCTGGGACGGCCTGCCGCACACTGTGGCTGAAGAGACGCTGGTCAAGGTCCTGGCTGCCTTGGGGGTACGCGCGGACACGAACCAGGCCATCGAGGCCGCACTGGCGGAAGCCGAACTGGCGCCCTGGCGGCGGATGCTGCCTCCCGCCGTCGTCATCCAGCAGGGTGAACCTGCGCTGGTCCCGGTCCATGTGCGCGACGGCGCCGCAGTGCAGCTGGGCATCTCCCTTGAAGGCGGATCCGGCTCTGTTGCCGCGGTCCAGGAGGACGTCCGGGAACAGCCGCGGGATGTCGACGGCGTGGCCACCCGCCGTCTTACCTTCGCCCTCCCGCAGGACCTGCCCCTCGGCTGGCACACCTTGACCGCCCGTGCGGGCAACATAAGCGCGGAGGCCACCCTGGTGGTGACGCCGCGCCAGCTCACCACCGCGCAACCGCTCGAGCAGCGCCGCGGCTGGGGGCTGGCTACACAGCTGTATTCCGTCCGGTCCAGGCGTTCCTGGGGGATCGGTGACTTCGCCGACCTCGCCGACCTTGCCGCCATCAGCGGCGAACGCGGGGCCGACTATGTGCTGGTCAACCCTCTGCATGCGGCCGAACCCGTGCCGCCGGTGCAGCCTTCGCCGTACTCGCCGTCCACGCGCCGGTTCTTCAACCCGCTCTACATCCGCATTGAAGCTGTGCCCGAGCTGGCGTACCTGAAGCCGCGCCGGCGCGCCGCGGTGGAGAAGCTCCGGGAGGAAGTGTCCGGGCTGAACAAGGATGGCGGGCGGCTGGACCGGAACGCCGTCTACGCAGCCAAGCTCCAGGCCCTGGAAATGCTCTACCATGCACGCCGTTCCCCGGCCCGGCAGGCTGCCTTCGATGAGTTCTGCCGCATCTCCGGCCAGGGACTGGACGATTTTGCGCTGTGGTCCGCCATCCGGGAGGATCTCGCGCCGGATGACCCGCTGTGGACCGATCCCGCCTGCGCGCTGGGCACCCGGGAGGCCGAGGCGCTGCGGGAAAAGCTGGGGGACCGGATCGGGTTCCACCGGTGGCTGCAGTGGATCTGCGATGAACAGCTCGAAGAAGCCCAGAGGGCTGCGCTGCGTTCCGGCATGAGGCTTGGGGTGGTGCACGACCTCGCCGTAGGCGTGGACCACAGCAGCGCCGACGCCTGGACCCTGCGCGGCGTGCTGGCTCCCGCCACCAGCGTGGGCGCCCCGCCTGACATGTACAACCAGCAGGGCCAGGACTGGGGACAGCCCCCATGGCATCCGGCGCGACTGGCCGAGGCCGGCTACATCCCGTTCCGGAACATGCTGGCCACCGTTCTGCGGCATGCAGGCGGGATCCGGGTGGACCACATTCTTGGCCTGTTCCGGCTCTGGTGGATCCCGGTGGGCAATGCCCCGGGTGACGGCGCGTACGTGCGCTACGACCACGAGGCGCTGATCGGCATCCTCGCCCTGGAGGCGCAGCGTGCCGGGGCCGTGGTGATCGGCGAGGACCTTGGCACCTTCGAGCCCTGGGTGCGCGACTACCTGGCTGCCCGCGGCATCCTGGGGACGTCCATCCTTTGGTTTGAGTACGACGGCGACTCCCCCCTTGCGCCCGAAAAGTACCGGACGCAGGCGCTCGCCAGCGTCAACACGCACGACCTTCCGCCCACTGCCGGCTACCTCGCCGGGGACCATGTGGCGCTGCGCAGCGGTCTGGGTTTGCTGGAGCGGTCCGAGGCGGAGGAACGTGCCGAGCACAACGCGTCCCTGGAGAAGATGCTCGCCCTGGTCCGGGAACGTGGCTACCTGCCCGGGACAACCGAGGGCGGGCAAGCGGAGACGGAAGAGCAGACCATCGAGGCGCTGCACCTCCTGCTCACCCAGACGCCGTCGGTCCTGCTGGGTGTTGCCCTTGTGGACGCGGTGGGGGAGCGGCGGGTCCAGAACCAGCCCGGCACCACCGAAGCGCTGTATCCAAACTGGCAGGTTCCGCTGGGCGGGCCGGACGGCAAGCCGGTGTTCCTCGACGATCTTCCCGCGAATGTCCGGTTCAACTCGCTGCTGGCCGCGGTGGAAGGGGCCCTGCGCAGCTGAGTGCGACGCGGGCTCCCCTCCGGGGCACAACACTGCGGGGTCACTTCCAGCCCATCCGGAACTCCGGAAAGGGCGGAAAGTGACCCCGCGTTGCTTTAGCTGGCCGTCATCACATGTGTGACGTGGTCGTAGCGGAAGGTGACCGGGCCGCCGTCGTGCTCGAAGACGATGTTGGCACCCGGCGACGCACCGCCCGCGCCGTAACTGTCATTCCAGGACCGGTCCAGGGCGGCCTTGAATTCATACGTGCCGGCAGGCAGGGCCGGCGCGGACAGCTTCCACACGAGGTCGGCCGGATCGAGCACGAGCTGTGCCTGGTCGCAGGCAGGTTCCCAGTCCGTGGCGCAGCCAAGCTCACTGTTCATGCTCCCCGCAGCCGCCACAGCCCCGGGCTGCTGCGAGGCGTAGACGGCGCTGAGCAGGTGCGTGCTGTTGTCGTAGCGGAACGTCACTGGGCCGCCGGGATGGTCCAGCGTGATGTTCGGCCCGTTGAATGCGCCGCCGGCCCCATAGTTCTCGTCCCAGCCGCCGTTCAGCGCTGCCTTGTACTCGTACTGGCCCGCGTCAAGATTCACCGTGAGCCGCCAGATCTTGTCGGCCGGGTCCAGCGTCATCTTGGCCTGTGAACAGGTGGGATCCCACGGCAACGTGCAGCCCATGGCCTCGTTCAAGGACCCAACCACGGTCACCGAGCCAGGCTGCGGCGCATCGCCCACCGTGACAGTCCGGATTTCACTGGCCACGCTGAAACCGGGGCCGGCCATTGTGGCCCGGTACGCAACCTTGGTGCCGTCAGCGAGGCCCGAGACGTCGTCCGCGGCCGAGTACACGGGCGAGGACTCGTCGGTGGCCACCGTGGTCCACTCGCCGCCGGCCACGCTGCGTTCGAAGGTCACCACGTGGCTTGCCTTCTCCGGGTCCACGGTGGCACTGAGTTCCACGGAGCCCTCGGCGCTGCTGCCCTCCAACGGCTTCTGCAGCGTCACGACGGGAGCGGGCACGCTTGCCGTGCGTGGCTGCGAGCTGGCGGTGTGCCCGCCGTTGTCCAGTACGGTGGCGCGGTACTCGACGGGTGTGCCGGCGTCCAGCGCGGCCACGTCATGGAACACCTGGTACGGCGCGGTGTCGTCCGTGCCAATGGGCGTCCACCCGCCGCCTGCCGTCCTGGCCTCAAAGGTGACCTCGTAGAACGAGGAACCGCCGACGTCGGCCGTCACCTTGAGGCGCCCGTTGTCGCCGGGAGCCGCTGCCGGGTCCTGGAGGACGACGGCGGGCGCGGCCTTGGAGTGGGGGATCCGCCCGGAGGACTGGTACACCACGGCGGAGAGCGGCGGGACCGTGACCGTCAGCGTGCCGGCCTCCGACGTCTTGGTTTCGGCCGCAGCGTCGCCGTAGATGCGGGTGTAGTTGCGCTTGGCGATGTACGTGGGGACCTCTGCGGTCTGGGCCTGTTCGCTGTTGTTCAGGGCCACCACGTACTCGCGCTGGTCCCCGGCATCCGTGCGGGAGAAGGCGTAGATGCCCGGGCCTTCGGAGGCGTAGCGGTGCTGGTGGGCGCCGTCGCGCAGGGCCGGGTGCTCCCTCGTGAGGGCGGCCAGCTCGCTGATCTTGCTGTAGAGCGGGTGCCCGGTGTTGAAGTTGTCGGTGGCGTGCGTGGCATCGGTGCCCAGCAGGTCGTCGTCGAGGTATTCCGGAACCTGGCTGGCGAACAGCGTCTGGCGGGCGTCCTGGTCCCCGCCGGGGCCGGTGAAGCCCTGCTCGTCGCCGTAGTAGACCACCGGGTTGCCGCGGGAGAAGTACATCAGCTCGTGGGCGAGCTGGTCGCGTGCCACCTGCTCGACGTCGGACGATCCGGGGTTGTCCGCGGCGATGAAGCTGCCAATACGGCCCATGTCGTGGTTCCCGAGGAACGTTGGCAACTGGTAGACGTTCGAGTCCGCATCCGTGTACCAGTCATCTCCGGAGAAGAAGGTCTCCAGCGTGCGGGCGTCCTGGCTCTTAGACGCGAAGCCGCGGGCTGCTTCCTGGAAGGGGAAGTCCAGGACGGCCTGCATCTGGTTCCGGGTTGTGTACTGGGAGGTGAAGCTCTTGGTGGTGTCGAAGACCTCGCCGAACATGAAGAACTCGTCCTTGCCCTGGGCTTTGGCGTAGCTGAGGACGTCCGGGCCGAACTCCTGCCAGAACTCGTTGTTGACGTGCTTCATGGTGTCTATGCGGAAGCCGTCAACGCCGAACTCGCCGATCCAGGCCTGGTAGATGTCCTTCATGCCGTCCACTACGGTGGGGTGCTCCGTGAACAGGTCGTCCAGGCCGAAGAAGTCGCCGTAGTAAGCGTCCTCGCCGACGAAGGTTGTGTCGCCCCGGTTGTGGTACAGCGTGGGGTCGTTCAGCCAATCGGGGACTTTCAGCTCTTGCTCGTTGGGGTCCAGGACCGGGATGTAGGGGAAGGAGGTTTGCGGGTCGAGTTTCGGGAAGCTGTCCGAGCCGGCGTAGTCGCGGTCATCGAACACCTCGCCGCCCGCGGTCTTGTACGGCACTTCGTCCTTGGAGACGTAGCCCTTACGGGCGCCCTCCTCATAGCCGATGACGTCCGCTGTGTGGTTGGTGATGATGTCGAAATAGACTTTCATGCCGCGGGCATGGGCCTCGTCGATGAGGGCCTTCAGCTCATCGTTGGTGCCGAGGTGCGGATCGATTTGGGTGAAGTCCGTAATCCAGTACCCGTGGTATCCGGCGGACTTGTCCTCGGGCTGGACCGCCTTGTTCTTGAAGCTTGGGGTGAGCCAGATGGAGGTGGTGCCCAGGCCCTGGATGTAGTCAATCTTCTCGAGCAGGCCGGCCAGGTCTCCGCCGTTGTAGAACCCCTTTTTGGTGGGGTCGAAGCCGGACACCATGGGATCGCTGCCCAGTCCGCCGTCGTCGTTTGCGGCGCTCCCGTTGTTGAAGCGGTCGGCCATGACGAAGTAGAAGTTCTCGTCCGTGACAGGAGCGCGGAGTGAGTGGAAGGCCGACGCCGGGCCGGGGTCTTTCGGGCCGGGTGCGGCCTGGGCGGGGAGGACTGCCGCTGAAACGGCGACGGCGGCCGCCAGCAGCCCTGCAGCTGAACGAAAGGCGATGGCTTTGGCGGCGGTTTTGGCCGTGGTGCGGGCGGTGGTGCTGACCCGGTCGGCCCGGTCGGCCCGCTCGGCCCGTTCGGACTGGGAGGGAGGGGCGGGTGGTGAAGCGGCGGATGTGCGGGCGCGCGAGGGCACGCTGGAATGGGTGCGGGATAACAAGGGGTGAGACCTTCCTGGGAGCGTCGCTGCTGTTCAGGCTTGCCGGGGAAAAACAGGCGGCAATGATGGGTGCGGTTCACAGGAAAGCCAGCCTTTCCGTGAGCCACGTCACAACTGTAAGCGCTTGCACTGAATAACTCCAGTGATTGTGCGAAGGCGTCCGGGGCTGGCCCGCGCTTCTCCCGCACTGCCTGCCCGCCTCAGAGGCGGGCAGTCAGTGCTCAAACGACAGTGCTGCTCCGGGTTGTCGCCTTTTAGTGCTCACCTGTGATCAGCAGCGGGCCTTCCTCCAGTGGCCGTCAGGCAGTGCTCACGCGGCAGCCCTGCGCCGCATACTCGACTGGCAGTGCTCACGCGGCAGCCCTGCGCCGCATACTCGACTGGCAGTGCTCACGCGGCAGCCCTGCGCCGCATACTCGACTGGCAGTGCATATGTAGCGGTCCTGCTCCCGATGCCGTCCGGCAGTGCCTATCTGGCAGTCCCTCCCAGCCTTTCCCAGGGCTCAGCCGGGGGCAGCTAGCTTGCAGGCACCAGGGCGGTGGGCGAGGGGGTCTGGAGATTGTGGACTACCTCTCCCGGGCAGCCTGTGAGGGCGTCCAGGGCAAAGGTGGCCACGTTGTCGGACCGCTCATGGGCCACGTGGAGCCAGTTCCCCCTCACCAAGTGGTGACGAGGCCAGTTTCCCCCGCTGGGCGTGTCCTTGACGGGAATCAGTTCCGTCCCGCCGGCACCAACCTCGAGCACGCTGATGATGTTGGAGCCGCGAACGCCCACGAATGCATAGGAGCCTTGGAAGCCGAGGCAGATTTCCGCGCCGGAGTCGTCCGGGAGGCTGCCGCCCGAGGTTGCCGGACCGCGGAAGACCAGCTCGAAGGTCCCCGCTTCCGGCCTCACGATGAACACTTCGACGGAGTACTCGGACACCACGAACACGTTTCCGTTCGGATGCTGCACCAGGTGCCGGGGGCCACTGCCGAAGGGGAGGACAACTTCGTGGTCGGCCACCAGGCCCGTGCCCGGCACGTAGTTCCACACCCGAAGCGTGTCGTGGCCCAAATCCGTTGTCATGATGCGTCCGTCCGCCAGCATCAGGCTTGCGTGGGCGCGGCTCTGCCGGAGCTCATTTGGATTCAGGCCCGCGTGGGGATCCACGGAGGGCGCAGCAGGGAGACGCCCCGTCATCCCGCCGTCGGCATCCAGTTCGAAGAGCAGGACCTGCCCGTCGCCCCAGCAGGTTACGGTGACGAAGCGGCCCTGCCGGTCCACAGCGACATGGCACGTTGCTTCTCCGGCGGCTTGCGGGTCGCCAAGGGGCTCCAGCCCGAAGTCGCCTGAGCGGCGGAAAGCCCGGACCATTTTGCGCTGCTCGGCCACTGCGTACACCACAGGCAGGGTGGGATGAACGGCGACGAACGACGGCGAGTCCGTCTTCGCCGCAGTCCCCCTCCATTCGAGGCTTCCGTCAGGGTTCGCGGCCAGGGCGCCGATGCCGTCAGCACGGCCTCCTCCGTCGGGGGTGTAGGTACCGGTCCAAATAACGGGGTGCTGGGCAGGCAGAGTCATGGGTCCATCCTGCCAATAAATGGATGCTTTGCGGTGCACGTGCCCACTAACATGGCCTGCAGCCACGCCATTGGCTGCAGGCCCTCGGGAAGGGATGATGATGCGAACTTTCGACGCGATTGCCGCGCCCCACGCCCTTGCTCCCATCGTGTCCGCCCTGCGGGCAGCGGGCTGTGTTTTCGCGGAAGATGAGGCGCAGCTGCTGGTAGCCGAGGCGCCGGATTCCGAATCACTCGTGGAATGGGTGGACAGCCGCATTTCCGGTATGCCACTCGAATACATTCTTGGGTGGGCGGACTTTTGCGGGGAACGCATCGCCGTGGACCCGGGAGTTTTTGTGCCCCGGCGCCGGACAGAACTGCTGGTTCACCAGGCCGTAAGCCTGCTGCGGGACCGGCCGTCTTCACCGCCGCCTGTTGTTGTCGATCTTTGCTGTGGGTCGGGCGCTGTGGGTACGGCCATTGCCCGGCTGTACCCGGAGGCGGAACTGCACTCAGCCGACATCGATCATGCCGCCGTGAACTGTGCCCGCCGCAATGTGGACGCCGTGGGCGGTCGCGTATACCAGGGTGACCTTTTCGCAGCACTGCCGCCCGGGCTTCACGGACGGGTGCGGATACTTGCCGTCAACGCACCATATGTCCCCACCGAGGCGATAAGAACCATGCCGCCCGAAGCGCGCCTTTATGAGTCGCGCGCAGCGCTCGACGGGGGCGATGACGGGTTGGACTTCCACCACCGTGTGGCAGCGGATGCCCTTGAATGGCTTTTGCCTGACGGGCACCTGCTGATCGAGACCAGTAGGCAGCAGGCCGGGCGAACAGCCGGGATTGTGGCTGGGGCAGGGTTCACCGTCTGTACCGTCCATTCTGATGAGCTGGAAGGGACTGTAGTGGTCGGTTCGCCGCAATAATGCGGCTGCGGAGCCGGCCAAGTTCAAGGAGCGCTTGACTGGCCGTTTGGTGAACGTCGTGGTGCCGATCGTCGGTATTGCGCAGTCCCGCCGCTCTTGGGTGCCTCGGAGGTCCCTCACTCCCGTTGTGTTCGCGGTGGCGGGGGTGGTCTGAAGTAGTGGTTCCGTTGCGGTTTTCGCTGGGGGTCGATGTGTGGCGGGGGTGTGAACCAGGGTGTGCCGTGGCGGGACGTGATGGTCCATTGTTCTTTGTGTACGAGGTGGTGGTGCGCTGAACAGAGAAGTGCGCCGTTGTCGGTGGTTGTGGGTCCGCCGTCTGACCAGTACGTGATGTGGTGGGCTTCGCACCACGGTGCGGGAATGGTGCAGTTGGGGAAGGTGCAGCCTTGATCGCGGGCAGTGAGGGCCAGGCGTTGGGCCGGGGTAAAGAGTCGGGTCTTGCGTCCTAGGTCCAGGATCTCGCCGCGGGTGCCCAGGACGGCGGGGATGATGTCCGCGTCGCAGGCGATTTTGCGCAGGGTGGCGGCGGCCACTGGACCGGTGAAGACGAAGTTCCCCGCCCCGGAACGCGGTCCTGTTCCGGTCACGGTGCTTGTATTCGCGCATGAGCCTGCCCCGGTGCGTGCCCCAGGGTCAGTGCCTGTGCCGTCGCTGGCGCTTGTATCACTGCGTGTGCTTGCACCGCCTGCGCCTCGGCTCCACGAGCCTGTTTCCTGGCCTCCGGAGTTGGTGGCTCGGTGGGGGAAGAGGTCCTGGTAGTTGATGGTGGCAATGATCTGGGGCCGGTTGCCGCCGGTGATGGGCAGGGCGTTGGTGGTGAGCCCTGCTTTGACGGCGCCGATGATTCCGTCGAGTTGTTTTTGAGGGCGGGTGCGACGTTCCAGGTCCGGGCCCGGGTCCTGGTGCGCGTCGTTCCAGGCAGTGTCCTGCACGGTCCCACTTCCGTCTCCGCTTGCGGAGGCCAGGACCGTGTCCACTGCGGTGCCGCTGCCGGCGACTGTCCAGATGCATGGCCCGATGTCTGTCCCGCTGCCTGCATCAGTATCGATGTCGGGTCCTGTCCCGGCGGGGACGGAGGTGCGGGGGTTGGTGGCGGCGTTCATGGCGGTGAGGAGGTGTTCGTACTGGTCTGTGGTGGCAAAAATCTCGAGGCGGTGCAGGCCGTGGCGGGGTTTGCGGATGAACGCGCCCTGGGTGTGGCGGAGGGCTTCTTCGCTGGGTTCGGTGCCGTCGGCGTCGATGGTCTCGGTCCAGCGCTGGGCCAGGCGGGCCAGGAAGTCGGGGTCGGCGGTGGCCGCGGCGGTGGTGAGGGCGTGTTCAATCCGGTCCAGGACATCCGGAGTGGTGTGGTGCCGGATCCGGTCCAGTGCAGCGGTGATGATCGTCCCGGCGTAAGAGGACACCACTGGCGCTGATGCCCGCGACGGCGAGCCCCCATCCGTACCCTCGTCCGTGCTTTCGCCAGTGTCCGCGGCTGTTTCCTCAGGAGTCGCTGTGCCAACGGCTGGCCCGGCCATGAATGGGGTGGCTGCCGGGGCAAGGGCGCTTGCGAGGTGTGGCCGGGCCGGTGGGAGGGGTTCGCCGGTGAGGCTGGCGCCGGGCAGGGCCTGGTCAGCGAGGGCGAGGCGGCGGCGGGCCTCGCGCAGCGGGATTCGGAGCCTGAGACGGAGGAACTCCGCGGTGTTCCTGCATCCGTCATCGGCAGGCGAAGTCATGACCGGCACTGCGGCCCTTGTCCCGGTTCCTGCAGCGGGAGGGGCCACCCCAGCAGCCGAAGTGGCTGCGCTGGGTGTCGGGTCGCCGGGTGTCCGGTCGCAGGGGTTCGGTTCGCTGGGCTCCGCGTTGGCCGGTGTGGCCTGGCCCGGCCAGCCGGCGTCTGTCTCCTTGAGTGTTTCGACGCTGTCATCCCATCCGGTGACCCAGCCCCGGGACCGGGCGGACCGGGCGGCAGTTGCCGCGGTGATCGCCTCGCTTCGCGTCCGGTCCACAGCGCGTGCAGCGAGTAGCTGCAGGCATTCAACACTCCGGGCGAGTTCCTCAACCTGGCCGGCGAAGTCGGAAGCCTCAACATAGTCGGCCACCGCAAGGGCATCCGGGGCAGCCAGCGCCGCAGCATTGAGGAGGTCCCCGATGCCAGCCAGACCTGCTCGCGGCTGTTCTCCTGCTTCCTCGACACGTCCGGAGGCACCGTCAACAGTCGGTGCGGGGAGCGAAAACGGCCCAACGGCAAGGGCCGGAGTACATTCCCCAGCTACTGCAGAGCGGTGGCTGGGGACAACAGGCCGGGTGCTTGACGCAGGCGGAGGGCTTGTTGTTCTAGGTATGCCAGGTGGAGCGAGGGAACCTGCGTTGGAGAGCAGGGCGGTGCACCCGCCGAACTCCGCAAGCTGGTTCCTCATCACCTTCATGGGACAACTTTGCCAAAGACCACTGACAAAAAGGTTGGCTAAAGCGGCTATGTGGATAACGCGGGATGCTGGGTGCCAGCCTGGGCGGGTTATCCACATAGGCGTGGAGCCGTCTTGGCAAGTCGCTGTCGAGGTGACAAACCGGTTCAGGGTTAAGACGCCGCTGGCCGCCGCGTCCCCCAAGGATCGCGACGGCCAGCAAAGCCATTCAGTTGTAGCACAGGCAAGCGGTTAATACGTTGTCAAACGTAAGCCGGTCTGCCGCGAGCCGTCAGAGCTGCTTCTTAGGACTCGGATCATTCTCGTCCGAGGTGCCGAGGTTGTGCGTTTCGGGGTGCGTACTGTGCGCGGGGATGTGGCCCTCGCCAAGGTCGTCGCCGCCCGGGGTACCGGCAACACCAGTGCCAGTAGTTCCAGGAGTGCCGAAGCCGCCCGAAGTACCCGGAGCGCTGGTGCCGGAAGCGCCGGCCGTTGTGCCGTCGTCGGACGTTGAGGACTTCTTCTCACCGGAGGAACCCTCGCGATGCATTGCGGAACCAATGACTGTGCCTGCCCGGCGGGCGGCCTCGCTCAGCTGGTCCGCAACTTCAGGAGCCTTTTCCTTGATGGTCTCCGTTGCCACGGCAACCTTGTCCTGGACAGGCTTGCTGTCCCAGATGCCGGCGGCCCTGGCCTTGAGCTTGTCGTACGCTGCCCGGCCCGACCGAGATCCGAGCACGTATCCGGCGGCAATTCCTACGCCCAAAAGAAGTTTGTTTTTCATAATGAAATCCTGCTCCCTGAAAAGATTCAGTTCCGGCCAGAGAGGCCGGTAGATAGAAAAACCGGCCCGGGGATGTTGTCCCCAGGCCGGTTTTCCTGGCTGGCGCGGCAGTTAGCTGCGTGCGCCACGCTTGGTGACCATGCCGTATACCAGCAGCACGATAAGTGCGCCGCCGATGGCCAGCAGCCACGTCTGCAGGGAGAAGAACTCCTGCAGTCCGGTGCCAAAGATCATTCCGCCGATCCAGCCGCCGAGGAGTGCTCCAACGACGCCCAGGACCAGGGTGATGATCCAGCCGCCACCCTGACGGCCCGGGAGGATCGCCTTGGCGATCGCGCCAGCAATAAGTCCGAGAATTAGAAATGCAATGAATCCCATTTTTTGTTCCTCTTCCTAAGTAAAGGAGGCCTCCGGATCCCGGAGACACTTCATCCTTCTGCCTCAATAGTAATCATGCTTACTATCTATTTGCCAACCCCGGTTGGAAGAAAAAGCCCATTTCAGGGCTGTTTAATGCCCCGTGACGTCTGAATCGTTGCCGGCACCGGGGCCCTCATCGAGGATAGCCAATTCCGCTAGATCCTGCGGATCGAGGGCGAAATCGAAGATATCCAGGTTTTCCCTCATCCGCTCCGGACTGGCGGTTTTTGGAATCGTTACAATTCCGTGCTGAACGTGCCACCGCAGGACCAGTTGGCCGGAAGTTTTCCCGTACTTTTCGCCGAGCTGGGAGAGGATGGGAGCGCCGAGCAGGCCCGCGCCGGAGCCACCCAGCGGGCTGTAGGACTCCGTGACGATGCCGTGCTTTTCATGGAATTCCCGCTCGGCAGCGCGCGTTATTGCCGGGGACAGCTGGATCTGGTTGAGGGCCGGAACAACATCCGTTTCGGCCATCAGCCGCTCCAGGTGGGAAAGCTTGAAGTTGGAGACCCCGATGGAGCGCACTTTTCCCTCCGCCTGCAGCCGTTCGAAGGTCCTCCAGGTGGAGATGTACTCGTCCCGCGCCGGCAGGGGCCAGTGGATCAGCAGCAGGTCCACATAATCCAGTCCAAGCCGCTTTAAGGACCCCTCCAGTCCTTCCACCGCCCTGTCGTTGCCCTGGAATTGGCCGTCCAGCTTGGTGGTAATAAACAGCTCATCACGGTCCACGCCGCTGGCGCGGATGCCATTGCCCACACCCTGCTCGTTGCCATACTTCACGGCCGTATCGATGTGCCGGTACCCGGCTTCCAGGGCTTGTACGACGGCGGTGGCCGCCTGGTCATCGTCCAGCGGCCAGGTGCCGAGACCCACCTGCGGAATGGAGTGGCCGTCATTGAGTGTGATCAGCGGTGCACCTGTCATTGGAACAGTCTCTCCCCTAAACGGCTGTGCTAGTCCCTGAATGCCCTAAGAATATTGTCGGCGTTGTACTGGAGGGACACGCGGGCGGTATCGGATACAGCATCCGGGCCCTTCTGCTGCGACAGGAAGTTCACAAAGCGCTGGATGGCCTGCGCGGCCCTCGCGGCGTCGCCGTCTTGAACCGCCGTCGCTGCCTGCTTGGTGCTGGCTGCCAGCTGGCTGGCCACGGGTCCGGACACGTCCCCGGAATCCACCAGGTCTTCAAGGGCGTGCTGCAGGGCTTTCACGCTCCCGGGCAGCCATGCGGCGCGCAGGGGTACGCCGGCGAAATCCATGTCCGAGGCAAGGTAGAAGTCCGTGTAGGACGGCTGGTTGTAGGTGGTGTTCTGCCGTGCAACCTCGGCGCGGTACTGGGGATCGTGCATGAGGGTGTAGAGCTTGTGGTTGGTCACCTCGGTGCTGAGGTACATGCGCAGCGCCGAACTGTCAGCCGTCCGGACCAGCATCTCTTCACGCCAGTCGCCCACCACGTCTGCCACCAGGCTGGGCGTACCCTTGGTGCCGTTGTTGGTGCGGGTGCCTTCAGCGGTCAGCAGCCGGCCCCGCTTCCAGTCGTCAATGGTGGGGGTCTGCTCGCCTGAGCCGTTGATGATCTGCGTGGTCATGTCCGCGGCCCACTTGATGCTCATGTTCGTGCCGGGGACGTTTTTAGGATCGGTAGTGAGCTTATCGCCGTCGGCTGACTGCATGCCGATGGCCCAGTTCTCGATGCCGGGAACGGTAGGGTCCACGTCGCCGATCATGCCGCGTCCGGTGTCCTTTCCGGAGTAGGCGCCGAAGAGCACCTCGCCGGTGGCGGCGTCGCGCATGGCGTACCCGTAGGGAGCGTAGGTGCCGCCCTCGTGGACAGTAAAGATCTCCTTGCCCGGCCGGGCGGGGTCGATGTCCGTCACGTGCATGGCGTCGCCGTGGCCCAGGCGTGCTTCCTCGCCCGGTGTGGCGCTGCCTTCGGGCATCGTGTCGAAAGAGCTGTACAGCAGGGAGCCGTCGTCGTCGATGGTGGCGGAGCCGTACACGACTTCCTGCTTGCCGTCGCCGTCCACGTCGGACGCACTGAGCGAGTGGAAGCCCTGGGTTGTGAGTTTGCCGAACTCCGGATCGGTGCCGTCCCGGCCATGCGGCGAGTCGTTGAACGGGTTGGTCATCGGGGTCCAGCCGGAGTCGATGTTCCACACGGGGGAGAGGCTGGTCCCGTCCCAGGTGTAGGCGGCCATCGTGCTTCGGGTGTAGTAGCCGCGGGCGAACACGGCCGCCGGCTTTTGGCCGTCAAGGTAGGCGACGCCGGCAAGGAACCGGTCCACCCTGTTGCCCGGCTCGATGCGGGCCATAGCGTAATCGCCCCACATGAGTCCGTCGTCGTGCCTTCCCGGCTCATAGGCGACGGTCTTCAGTTCCTTGCCCGTGGCACCTTCGAACACCGTCAGGTATTCGGGGCCGGACACAATGAAGCCCTCGAAGGCCCGCAGGTTGTTCCGCGCGCTGCGAGAGGGGGCATAAACGTCCATGAAGTAGTCGGCCAGTGCTTCGGCGTCGGGCTGGGACAGGGGGTATTGGTACTTCGGCGCGGTGCCGAACGCTTCCTCCAGGGTGGCGGGCCAGTTGCCGGCCTTCACTTCCGGATGTTCTGTCCAGCCCTGGAACGTTTCCATCATGTGCCGGTAGTAGTCCGCCGCGCTCATGCGGTAGTCGTCCGAGTTGGAGTAGCCGGCTTCGATGTCCTGCTCCAGCAGCGAAATGAACCCCTCGGCAGCGACGCTGCCGTCGGCCTTGAAGCTAGTGCTCTTGGTTCCCGGGGCTGTCTTCATCATCATCTCGGCGCGGCCGTCGCCGTCGAAATCGTTGACCAGGAGTTGGGTGTAGTGGGCGCCCGAGCGGATGTTGACGCCCAGATCGATGCGGTGCAGCAGCGTGCCGTCCGCCTTGTAGGTGTCCACGTAGGTGTTGCCGGTGTAGCCCACCTGGGAGACGTCTTTGGAGTTGTTCGGGTCCCACTTGACGATGAACTCGTACTGCCCGTCGCCGTCGACGTCCCCCACGGACGCGTCATTAGCGTTGTAGGTGTAAGCCAGCCCGGCGGGGGTGACGCCGTCTGCCGGCTTCTTCAGCGGGATGTCCTTGAAGTTGCCGCCCCATGGCGTGGCGGTTGCGCTACTGTCCACCTCCACGCCTCCGACGACGGCCCGCACCTGGTACCCGGAGGCGGTGGTCCCGCCGGCGTCCTGGAAGTTGGTGCTGTCCGTGACCGTGCCCAGTTTCTCGCCGTCCCGGTAGACGTTGAAGTCCGTCCCGGTGAGGCCTGTGGCGGAGGAACCGGAGGCTTCGTGGCCCAGGAGCCGCCAGCTCAGGAAGACACCTTCGGACGTCTTCGCGGCCACAAGGCCGCGGTCAAGGTGGTCCAGCTGGACGTCCGGCATGCCGGGCTTGGGGGAGCGTTCGACGGCGGACGCGGGAGCGGCGAGGCAGCCTACGGTAAGGGCAATTCCGACGGCGGCGACGGACAGGAGGCGTGCGGGAGTACGGTCCGGATTCATCAGTGAATCCTTTCAATTCGAGAACGGGAAAACGCTTCCCCGATAACCTAGCGGGGGAGTGCCGCAGAAAACAAGCCTTGCCGCCGAGGAGTGAGGAAGATATTTAGAACGTTGTAGAAGTAGCGCGCCGCGCTGGGGACGCCGGAAAGGTGCGGGGACGCTGCACGCTTCCGGCGTCCCCGCACCCTTCCGGCGAATTCGACAGCGGCGCCCTGTCAGTTCCGGTGCGGTGGCTGGATCTAGGCCCCGCTCCGCACCCAGGCGATAAGCCGGTCGCTGAGGGCCATGTAGTCCTGGTCCACGGTCTGCAGTTCGGGGTTCGCATCAAACCACTGAACGATTTGCCGGGCGCCATCAGCGAACGGGATGGTGGCGCGGTAGCCGGGTACCAGGGACTTGATCTTGGTGTTGTCGAAAACCACGGAGTGTGAGCGGTCTCCCAGGAGGTTGGCCCCCAGTTCGGCGCTGTGTGCGGCAATGGTTTCAGAGGCCACGTGGACCAGTTCCGGCTCCGGAACGCCCGCGGCCCGCGCGAACAGCTGGTAGATCTGGTTCCACGGCAGGTACTCGTCCGAAGTGATGGTGTAGCTTTCGCCCACGGCTTGCGGCCGGCCCAGCAGGCCCACGAAGGCCTTGGCGAAGTCCTGGCTGTGGGTCAGGGTCCACAGCGACGTCCCGTCGCCGTGCACCATGACCGGCAGTCCCGAGCGCATCCGGTGGATGTCGGTCCAGCCGCCCACCATGGCGATCTTGGTGCGGTCATAGGTGTGCGAAGGGCGGACCACGGTCAGCGGGAAGTCCTGCTCGCGGTATCCCTTGTAGAACAGTTCCTCGCAGGCAATCTTGTCCCGGGAGTACTGCCAGAACGGATTCTTCAGCGGCGTGGACTCGAGGATCGGCAGCCTGGTGGGCGGCTTCTGGTAGGCGGACGCGGAGCTGATGAACACGTACTGCCCGGTGCGGCCGGCGAACAGGTCAATGCCGGCCTGCGCCTGGTCTGCCGTGAAGGTAATAAAGTCCGCGACGGCGTCGAACTCGCGCCCGGCGAGCGCCGCACGGACCGAGGATGCGTCCCGCACGTCGGCCGTGAGGATTTCCGCCCCATCCGGGACCGGCCTTGTGGACCGGCCCCGGTTGAGGATGGTGAGCTGATGCCCCAGTGCGACGGCGCGTTCTGCCGCCGCCGCGCTGATGACTCCGGTGCCGCCGATGAAAAGGATGCTTCTCGGCGCCACCGTGTCAGCGTCAGGGGTGAGTGGGTTCACCACGCGTAGTCTTCCGGCGCAGTGCGGTGCCCCGGGAAAATGTCGTCCAGCCGCTTGAGGGCGTCTGCGTCCAGGGTGACATCGAGGGCGCGCACGGCAGCGTCGAGCTGTTCCTGGGTCCGCGGTCCCACAATGGGTGCCGTGACGGCGGGCTGGTGCAGGAGCCAGGCAAGGGCAACGTCGCCGGGTTCGTGGCCGAGCTCATCCGCGAAGTCCTCATACTGGCGGATCTGGTCCTCGTGCTTCTTGAGGGTCTCCGCCGCACGGCCTTCGGTGCGCCGGACGCCGTCGCGCTCCTTCTTCAGGACCCCGCCCAGGAGCCCGCCCTGCAAAGGGGACCAGGGGATAAGGCCCAGCCCGTACTGCTGCGCGGCCGGAATGACCTCCAGCTCCACCTGGCGCATGAAGAGGTTGTAGATGGACTGCTCGCTGACCAGGCCGGTGTAGTTGCGGCGGCGGGCCGCTTCCTGCGCCTGGGCAATGTGCCAGCCGGCGAAGTTGCTGCTGCCGGAGTACAGGATCTTGCCCTGCTGGACGGCCACCTCAATGGCCTGCCAGATTTCGTCCCACGGGGTGTCGCGGTCGATATGGTGGAACTGGTAGACGTCGATGTAGTCGGTCTGCAGGCGTTTCAGGCTGGCGTCCAGGGCCCGGCGGATGTTCAGGGCGGAGAGCTTGGACTCGTTGGGCCGGTCCGTCATGGTGCCGTACAGCTTGGTGGCCAGCACCGTGTGTTCCCGGCGCTCGCCGCCCTTCGCGAACCAGCGGCCAATGATTTCTTCCGTCCAGCCGCGGTGGCCGGCGCCGCCGTAGACGTTGGCGGTGTCGAAGAAGTTGATGCCCTGCTCGTGTGCCGAATCCATGATGGAGTGGGCATCCGCTTCCTCCGTCTGCGGACCGAAGTTCATGGTGCCGAGGCAGAGGCGGGAGACTGTCAGGCCGGAGCGGCCCAGGTGGGTGTACTGCATGGGGTGTCCTTTCGGGGACGGGTCCAGGGGGCTGGCCTACAGCTGGGTGAAGGCGGCGACGGCGGGATCTGACCCGATCCGGGCGCCGGACTCCAGGGCGGTGATGGCGGAAAGTTCGTCATCCGTGAGCTTCAGGGAGGATGCGGCGAAGTTCTCCCGCATGCGTCCCGGATCCACCGACTTGGGGATCACGATGTTTCCTGAGGCCAGGTGCCAGGCGAGCACCACCTGGGCCGTGGTGGCGTTGTGGGCGTCGGCGATGGCGGTGACGGCGTTTCCGTTCAGGTCGCCGCCCTGGCCGAGCGGGCTGTAGGCCTCGACTCCGATGCCCAGGTCCCGGCACTTGGCCGCGAGGGCAGCCTGCTGGTAGCTGGGGTGGAGCTCGATCTGGTTGACGGCGGGGACGATCTCCGCAGACTCCAGCAGGTTGTCCAGGTGCTCGGCCAGGAAGTTGGAGACGCCGATGGCGCGGATCTGCTTGTTCTCGTACAGCCGCTCCAGCTCTTTCCAGGCCTGGACATAGAGCCCCTGGGAGGGGACCGGCCAGTGGATCAGGTAGAGGTCCACAAACTCCAGTCCCAGTGCTTTGCGGCTGTTCTGGAATGCTTCCTGCGCCCGGCCCTGTTCTCCGTTCCGGAGCTTGGTGGTGACGAAGATGTCCTCCCGCGGAATGCCTGTGGCCGCGATGGCCGCGCCCACTCCGGCCTCGTTGCGGTACCCGGCAGCGGTGTCGATGTGGCGGTAGCCGGCCTCGAAGGCGTCCTCCACAATCCGCTGGGTGTCTTCGGGCGGGACCTGGAAAACGCCGAGGCCAAGCTGGGGGATAGTGACGCCGTTGTTCAGTGTCAGCTCTGACATGGGGGCTCCTTGATGCGCTGGTGCGGTAGTGGGGTGCCGTGGGCTCGACAGGAAGAAAGCGGTTTCCGCTGGCTCCCTCCTGAGCCTATGCACTTTTCGCCGGTAAGTCAGCAGGACTGCCTGATTCTGTTTTTCCTAGGACTGCCAGTCCTACCTTCGTTGTAGAACAGGACCACCGTGCCGGGCACAATGGTCTGCATGGGTCAAAGCGCCGAGTTCGGAAAATTCCTCAAAGCCATGCGGTCCCGCCTGAGTCCTGAGGACGCCGGTGCGGGGCCCGCGTCGGGCACGCGCAGGGTTCCCGGCTTGCGACGGGAGGAAGTCGCCCGTCTGGCGGGAGTCAGCACTGACTACTACGTCCGCCTCGAGCAGGGCCGTAACATCCACCCTTCACGCACTGTCCTGGATGCAGTGTCGCGCGCCCTCAGGCTGGACAGCGGCGAGCACGCGCACATGCTGGACCTGCTGGAGAACTGCGCCGGGTCCGCCCGGTCCAGCGTCCCGGCCGCCCAGGGTGTCCGCCCGGCACTCCGCCAGCTCCTTGAGGCGGTGGGCGATGTGCCGGCCATGGTGCTGGGGCGGCGCAGCGATGTCCTTGCCGGAAACCGGATGGCCTTCCTGCTGTTCACGGACTTTCCCGCGCTGCCGGCCGCCGAACGGAACCTGACCCGATGGATCGTCCTTGATCCCGGTGCCCGGGAGCTCTTCCGTGACTGGAAAACTGTTGCGGCAGAAGCGGCAGGCGCCTTGCGGGTGGACGTCGGGCGGCATCCCAACGACGCCCAGGCCAATCAGCTGGTGGGCGAACTTGCGGTCCATAGCGAGCACTTCCGGCAATGGTGGGCAGGGCACCGGGTGGCCACACGGTCGTCGGGCAGCGTGCGGCTGCATCATCCCGCCGTCGGGGACCTGGAACTGAACTTTGAAAACCTGGTCCTCCCGGACGATCCCGACCAGACGCTGCGGGTGTATTCCGCCAAGGCGGGCTCGCCGTCGGCCGATGCCCTTGCGCTGCTGGGGAGCCTGGGGGCCGCTGGACCCGCCCCGGAGCCGCGGAGCCGCGACGCCGCTCCGGCCGTTGCGGAGAACAGGGAGTAAGACTGCCGGGAACATTGTGCTTTTGGCCAGTTGAAGCGGCTGATTCTGGCCACGAGCCCATTGGGGAAGAACTGCGCGCTTCCTAGGCTGGAGTAACACGCTTTCTCCACCCAAGGATGGTCTCAACGATGAAACGCATCGCTCTGCTCAAGGAACGCAAGGGTGCCACGGCCGGCGCTCCTTCCACCACCACGGGCTCGCACTGCCCGGTATCCGGCCTCTGGAGCCCGGACCGTGACCCGCACACCGTGCTGTCCTTCTTCGAAGGCCACGTGTTCCCCGCGTTCGACGGCGTTCCAACAGTCTGGCGGCGGCGTTCAGCAGCTACCGTCTCGGCAAACTAGTTAAACCCAGGCTGGCCCGCACCCAACGTCCCCGAAACGGGTTTTCGACGTTAAGTGCGGGCCAGTCTGGTTTGCAGCCGCTATTCTTCGAGGCGGAAACCGATCTTCATGGTGACCTGCCAGTCAGCGATCTTGCCCTCTTCCAGATGGCCCCGGATTTCCTTCACCTCGAACCAGTCCAGGTTGCGGAGAGTCTGTGAGGCCTTCGCGATGCCATTGCGGACGGCCTCGTCCACACCCTGATCCGACGTGCCGACAATTTCAGAAATGCTGTACGTGTGGTTGGACAACTTCGCTCCTAGTGATCGCCTTGGGGCTCCCGGTTGCGGGCCGTTCTTGAAGACTAGTAGGACTCCAAGAACGTTGACCAGCCTTATCCGGATGTTCCCTGACCGCGTGCCGGGGAACATCCCGGGGAAGATCCGGCTTACTTCGCCTCGAGCACCAGGTTCTTGAGGTCGTCCAGCGTCTGCTGCATATGGTCATCCATGGCCTGCCGGGACCGCACGGGGTCGCGGGATTCCAGCGCCTCGGCGATTTTCTGGTGGTGCCCGATTGCGTGCTCCTGGATTTCCCGGACCGCGGACGTCTGGGTGCGGCGCTTCTGCAGCACCTGGTGCAGCGGTTCGAACAGGACGGACACGAAGACGTTCTCGGAGGCGTGAAGGATCAGGTCGTGGAATGCCAGGTCCGCTTCCACAAAGGCGGCAACGTCGTTCACCTCATGGGCGGCGCGCATGCTGTCCACATACCTGTACAGCGTCCGGATATCTTCGTCGCGTATCCGCCCTGCCGCGAGTTCGCAGGCACCAGTTTCCAGCATTCGCCGGAGCTCGATGAGCTGGACCGAAGTTTCTGCCTCGTTCTTCCCCTCCGATGCAGCACGCAACACCGCCTCGAGCGACGCCCAGCGGTTGAGAGGGTTCACGAATGTGCCGCGGCCGCGCTCAACACTGAGGATCCGCTGGGCCTGCAGCGTCTTCATGGCCTCACGCACCGTCATCCGGCTGACCTCATGCCGGGCGCTCAGTTCGTGCTCGCCCGGGACCGTGGCGCCGGGCGGGAACTCACCGGTGATGATGCGGTCCAGCAGCTCATCGGCCACCTGGCCCACCAGTGATTGCCTCGCCATTGTGCCCCCGTTGCTTCCTTCACTGCATATGTCGGACAAGTCTACTTGCGCGTCTCTATGTGGTGTGCCACACTATTCGAAATGCAAGATGTCTGACATCTTACAGTTACGTTTACATCAGGATCCGCAGCCCCGGATTCATACACAACTGATTCATACACAATGGAGTGCACTGTGACGCTTGAAGCAGACGTTCTGGCCGCCTACCCGGCAGAAGTCCGGATTCCCGCCGAACTGGTGGCCAGCACACTGGCCGCCTCCAATGCTGAGACGCCGCGGGTCCTGGTAGTCCTCGACGACGATCCCACCGGAACGCAGTCGGTGGCGGATTTGCCCGTGCTCACCCAGTGGGAAGTAGCGGACTTTATCTGGGCCTTCAGCCAGTCCAAGCCTGCCGTCTACGTCCTCACGAACACCCGCAGCCTGGACCCCGCCGAGGCTGCCGCCCGCAACGAGGAAGTGGTGCGCAACGCCCTGGCAGCAGCAGGGTCCCCGCAGGAACTGCGCCTCGGGTTCGTCAGCCGCAGCGATTCCACCCTCCGCGGCCACTACCCCCTGGAGCCGGACGTTATCGCCGCAACGGTGGCTGACGTCAGCGGAGAAAAGACCGACGGCGTTGTCCTGGTCCCTGCCTTCCCCGACGCCGGGCGCATCACCATCGGCGGAGTCCACTACATGCGCGGCACCGGCGCGGAGACCGGCACGCTCGCCCCCGTGTCCGAGACCGAATTCGCCAAGGACGCCACCTTCGGCTTCAGCACCTCCGTCATGGCCGACTACGTTGCCGAAAAGTCGCAGGGCCGCTTCGCAGCCGGTTCGGTGATCGTCCTGGACCTGAACATCATCCGCGCCTCCACGGATCCGCAGGCCACTGCCGCTGCCATCGCCGACGCCATCGAGCCCGCCACGGACTCCACCCCCATCGTGGCGGACATCGTCACCGAAAACGACCTCCGCGCACTCTCGCTCGGCCTCGAAGAAGCCGAACGGCGCGGCAAGAAGCTCCTCTACCGCGTGGGCCCTCCGTTCGGTCGCGCCCGGATCGGCCAGGAAATCCGCACCGAACTCAGCGGCGCCGAGGCCTACGCAGGCAACACGCCCTCCGAGGCAGGGGGCCTCATCGTTGTCGGGTCCCACGTGGGAGTCACCACCCGCCAGCTCAAGGCACTCACCGACCAGCACAGCGCGGCGCGGATCGTGGAGATCGACGTCGAAAAGCTCCTCGGTGCCCCCAGCGTCGCCGAGGCGCACCTGGACCGGACCGTGGACGCCGTCGTCGAAGCCCTACGCGGCGGCGACGTCATCGTCCACACCAGCCGCCTGCTGATTAAGGCAGACGACCCCGCCGAAAGCCTGCGAATCGCCCGCACGGTGTCCGCCGCCGTCGTCGCCGTCGTCAACCGGACACTCAAGACCTTCCCGCCCCGGTTCGTCATCGCCAAGGGCGGCATCACCTCCTCGGACGTGGCCGCCCACGGCCTTGAGATCCGCCACGCCATTGTCCGCGGCCCCATGCTGCCGGGCATCGTCTCCCTCTGGGAGCCCGTGGATGGCCCCGCCAAGGGCATCCCGTACATCGTCTTCGCCGGCAACGTGGGGGATGACCAGTCCCTCGCCGACGTGACCCGAAAGCTCAGCAACACTTTTTAGTCCCCACTGGCTCCGCACACATTCAATGGAGAACACCATGACCAGCAACTACACCGTCACTGTCCTGGGCCTCGGCGCCATGGGCCTGCCCATGGCCACCCGCCTGGCCTCCCAGCTCACCGTCCACGGCTTCGACATCGCCGAACCCCGCCTGAAGCTCGCCGAAGAAGCCGGCATCGCCACGTTCGCCACCGCCCGCGAGGCCGCCAAGGGCGCCGACGCCGTCCTCCTGGCCGTCCGCAACGGCGAGCAGCTCAACGAAGTCCTTTTCGGCCAGAATGGCGTGGCCTCGGTGCTGGAGCCGGGCGCCGTCGTCATCCTCGGCAGCACTGTTGGCACCGAAGCCATCCCCGAAACGGTCGCAAAGCTGGCCCAATACGGCGTCGAGCTTGTTGACGCCCCGCTGTCCGGCGGGCCGAAGCGCGCCGGTGAGGGCGACCTGCTGATCGTCGTCGGCGCTTCCCCGGAAGCCCGCGAAAAGGCGGCCCCCGCGCTGGAACTGCTCGCCTCCACCCTGACCGTGGTGGGCGACAAGCCCGGCGACGGACAGGCCCTCAAAACCGTCAACCAGCTGCTCTGCGGCGTCCACATCGCAGCCGCCGCAGAAGCCATGGCCCTCGCCGACGCCCTTGGACTGGACCAGGCCAAGACCCTCGCCGCGCTCGAGGCCGGCGCCGCAGGCTCGTTCATGCTGTCCAACCGCGGTCCCCGCATCCTCGAGGCATACAACGAGGAAGGCGCCGAGGTCCTGTCCCGCCTGGACATCTTCGTCAAGGACATGGGCATCGTGGGCAAGGCCACCCGCGCCGCGGGTTTAGCAGCCCCGGTTGCCGCCGCCGCCGAGCAGCTGTACCTCCTGGGCCAGGCCCAGGGCCTCGCCGCTGCCGACGATTCCGCCGTCATCAAGGTCGTCGCCCCCACCAAGCGCACCACGTAGCGAGCCCCCCATCTCTGAGTTTTTGTCCAGATAAGCCGACTTAAGGGTCTTTTGGGCCTGCATATCTGGACAAAATTCCCCAAACGTGCGACGGCGGCGGTCCCCCCTCCGCCGTCGTCGCACCCTCCCTTCCGTTCCCCAGCATTCCCCTAGAAAAACCAGCTCGCTAGTCTTAACTGGCGATGTCAAAGGAGACACACGATGAGCGCACTAGCTCTCCTGGCCATAGCAGCAGCGGGCGTCGCCCTGTTGCTCGTGGCCGTCATCAAGTTCAAGATCCCCGCCTTCCTCGCCCTTCTGGTGGTCAGCGTCGCCGTTGCCCTGGTGGCCGGCATCCCCCTGCCGGACGTCATCAAGACCGTCACCGAAGGCATGGGTGGAACCCTCGGGTCCGTCGCCATCCTGGTCGGCCTCGGCGCCATGCTCGGCAAGATGATCGAGATTTCCGGCGGTGCACAGTCGCTGGCCGGAAAGTTCACGCAGCTGCTCGGCCCGCGCCGGGTCATCGCAGCGTTGACTGCCGCAGCCTTCCTGCTGGCCATCCCCGTGTTCTTCGACGTCGGATTCATCATCCTGATTCCCATCATCTACGGCTTCGCCAAGGCCGCCGGCGTCAACCCCGTCAAGATCGGCCTTCCGGTGGGCGCCATCATGCTCGCCATCCACGTTGTTGTCCCGCCGCACCCCGGTGTTGTGGGCGGCGCGGGCATCCTCGGCGCGGATATCGGCTGGACCACCATCCTGGGCCTCGTGCTGTGCATTCCCGTCGGCGTCCTGGGCTACTTCGTGGCCCGCCGGCTGAACCGCCGCGAATTCTCCATGCTTCCCGCCACCGCTGAGCAGTTCCGCCTCTTTGGCACCGGCACGTCCCAGGTGGAACAGGAAGCCGCGCAGGGGACCTCCTCCGTTGCTGTCAGGAACCAGGTGAAGACGGCCCCCAGCCCGGCGATGATCATCACGCTCATCGTCCTGCCCATCCTGATGATCATGGTTGGCACCGTGGGCGCGGTCATCCTGCCCAAGGATTCCTTCCCCGCCCAGCTCGCCGCATTCGTTGGCGCGCCGCTGATCGCCCTGCTCACCGCCCTCGGCCTGGCGTACTACTTCCTGGGAATCCGCCGCGGCTGGTCCTCCCAGCACACCGGCGAAGTGATGGACTCGGCCCTGGCTCCCACGGCCATCGTCATCCTGGTCACCGGCGCGGGCGGCGTCTTCGGCAAGGTCCTCACGGTCTCCGGTATCGGCAAAGCACTCGCCGAAGGGCTGCAGACCGCAGGCCTTCCGGTCATCGTGATGGCATTCATCCTCGCCGCCATCCTGCGCGCTTCCCAGGGCTCCGCCACCGTTGCGATCATCACTACCTCCGGCCTGCTGGCAGCATCCGTTGCCGACGGCGGGTTCTCACCCATCCAGACGGCCCTCATCCTGATTGCCATCGGGTTCGGCGCGTTCGGTCTCAGCCACGTCAACGACTCCGGCTTCTGGATCGTCACCCGGTACCTGGGGCTGTCCGTGGCTGACGGCCTGAAGACCTGGACCGTGCTCACTACCATCCTGGGCCTGGCCGGTTTCGTGCTGACCTTCCTGGTGTGGATCCTCGTGGGAGGCCTGGGCGTCTGATGCGCACCCGACTCGACCACCTGGTCACCTCCGCCCTCCAGCACGGCTCCGCTGTCCCGGCCTTCACCTGCTACGACTTCACCACGGCCATGGCAGTGGTGGCCGCAGCGGAGGAGGCGGGCCGCGGCGCCATCCTGCTGGTGGCTCCCAAGACTGCCGCCACGCCGAACGGCCTGCGCCTCATCGGAGCCCTTCGTGGCCTCGCGGATGCTGCATCCGTGCCCGTGGCTGTGCAGCTTGACCACGCAACGGACCTTCAGGTGATGGCCGACGCCGTCGCGGCAGGGGCGGATTCCGTCCTCGCCGACGGCTCCGCGTTGCCTTACGAGGACAACATCGCGCTGGTCCGTGGTGCCCGGGCGTTGCTGGGCCCGGACGTCGTGCTTGAAGCCGAACTTGGCGGCCTCGCCGGTGACGAGGACCGCGCCTTTGGTGCGGAACAGTCCGGTGTGGCCGTGGCCGGCCTGACGGATTCGGCGCTGGTGGAGGACTTTGTGTCCCGGACCGGCGCGGAACTGCTCGCCGTGGCGGTGGGGAACGTGCACGGCAAGTACAAAGGGGAGCCGCAGCTGCGCTGGGACGTCCTGCAGGACATTGCGGTGCGTACTCACATTCCGCTGGTGCTGCATGGTGCCTCGGGGATTCCTGCGGAGGAGCTGGTGAAGGCAGCCGCCATGAATGTTGGCAAGGTCAACTTCAACACCGAGCTCCGCACCGGGGTGCTGGCCACGCTGCAGGACCAGCTGCCAGGGCACCGGTCCGACGGCGAAAACCTGCAGGGGCTCCTGGGCCACTGGAACAGCTCGGCCCGCTCCTTTGCTGCCGCCACGCTGGCGACGCTCACGCGCTGACGTTCACTCGAGCTTTGTCCAGCCGTGCTTGAACCCGCGGGGCCTGCATCCGCGGACAAAAACTCCAGGAGGGGGAGGCTAGGATCAACCCATGATCCTGGCCTCCCTCTTTTTTGCCCTCCTGGCCGCAATGCTACACATCTATATCTTCACCATGGAGTCCATCACCTGGACCAAGCCAGCTACCTGGAAGCGCTTCGGGGTGGCCAGCCAGGCTGACGCGGAGACCACCAGGCCGCTTGCCTATAACCAGGGTTTCTACAACTTGTTCCTGGCGGTGGGAGCCTTTGCGGGGGCAGGGTTCGTGGCGCTGGCACCTGAGGACCCGGTCCTCGCAGCCGCAGGCTGGACCCTGGTCTTCAGCTGCTGCGGTTCCATGCTGCTGGCCTCGCTCGTCCTGGCGCTGTCCGGCAGGAAGTACCTCCGCGCCGCCGCAACCCAGGGTGCCACGCCGCTGCTCGCCGTCGTGCTCGGCGTCGCCGCCCTCGCTGCCTAGCCGCGGCGCACCGGGGGTGCGGCGCCCGTTGCGGCGCGGACGGCTCCACGGCCAGGAAATGGCAGCGGGGGAAGAGGCATTGCCAGCGGAGTGAAGTAGTGCCACTGTCGAACCATGACCGAGAACATGACGTCCACCGAAGACCAGTTCAGCCCTGACGTTTCACTGGCACGCAACGATGCAGACCACCGGTATGAGCTGCGCGTGGACGGAAAACTGGCTGTCCAGTCCTTCTTCAAGGACAAGCCCGGGCACATCGACTTCAGCCACACGGAAACCACGGAGGGCTTCGAAGGCCAGGGCCTGGGGAAGGTGCTGGCACACTTCGCCCTCGACGACGTGGTGGCCACCGGCAAACGGATCATTCCCCATTGCCCGTTCATCGCAGCCTACCTGCGGAAGCATGAGGGATACGAACAGTTCGTTGACTGGCCGGAGGGCTGACTCCAGGACCGCACGGGCCTGCTGATCAGCCGCCCGGACGGGACGTGCCTGGAACAGGTCCTTGCCGCGGCGTCCTGCGGCAGGAGTCAGCTGGCCAGGGCGTGCCCGCTGAGGACGGGCGCGTCGATGGTGAAACCACAAGCGCACCGGTAGGTCTCCACGTGCTCGGAAAAAGGGCCGGCACCCATGGGTACTCCCGTGGTTCCGTCCACGTGGACGGGCAACCGGACAGGTATTTCTTCCGGATCCACCCGCTGCATCGGAGCGCGGCAATGCATGCGGGAGTTAAGCGTGAGGAGCAGCCCCATGTCCGCTGGTTCAGTGGAGCCCAGCGGAGTAAGTGCCCGTGCGCCGGTTTCTCCGGGCGCCGTAAGCTGGTGGTCTGCAACGGTGGTCATGATGGGTCATCCTTGGGCTTCTTCACGGAACCGCCGGCGTTGGCAGCCCCGCCGCGAACTGCTTGCGGAGGTTCATTTACCCCAATACCTAAGCATGCTTACTAATGCACGGGCAAATCCGCGTGTGGTCCAGTACGCACGGTTGCCGCTCGCCGTCCGCTGGCCGGCGGGTTCCGGCGGTTTTGAATCCACCCCTTAGCGATGCCTGTGCTGCCACTGCCGTGCATGCCAGAACAGCAGGCAGATCAGCGCCGCAAGTCCGGCGAAAATCGCGTAAGGGGCAAAGGTGAAAACAAGGAAAGATGTTGGCATTCCCCCGGCGGAGGGGCCCACCATGGAGTTTGCGTTGAGGAACACCCAGGCGCCGCCGCCGATGAGCCCGGCGGTGAGGAGCCATAGGCCGGCAATGTAGGGATTGATGGCCAGGGTGCCGCCCCTGCCATAGTCTTCCTCCCTCTCATCGGCGCCTTCGCTGCGGACGGAGTTCCCGTCGCGGTCCACTTCCCGGAATCCGATTGCGCCTGGTGGCCCCTGCTCCATGTTTCCCCCTGATCGCCGTGCAGCCAGGTCCGGCTGCCTCTGGGTCAACCCTAGGCCCGGCGGCTCATGCCGTCTTGTCACACTCCTGGACCGAAGGCCGGCAATTGTGCAGCAGGTGGACGCCTCGCCGCCAGTCAATGACGGCTCTGGGGTACGAAAAGCGACGCAATGAGTACCGTTTGGGGAAATACATCACAGAAGTTTGATTAAAAGGGTGACCTAAGTAAGGCTGTCCTTTGTAATTTTCCGTGATTCCCGACAGAAGGACCACCAGTGCCGCTGATGCCCCGCCTTGACGAAACAGATGTGGATGAGCCAGCCAATCCCGCGGCAGGGCCGGGCCCACTGGCGCCGGGCCAGGACTTTGGCTCCCGCGTTGAACTGGCCCTGGGCGCCACAAACCACCTCCTCAACGCCCGCAACGCGCCGCGCTATGTCGCCCAGGTCCTGCAAGGCGTCACGGCCGTGGCCACCAAACTGGAGCGGACCGCCCGGCCGTTCTCCGGCGTCGAGCCCGCTGACATGGAGGCCCGGGTGGGCGCCGTGGACCTCGGCACCCCGCTCCCGGACACGGCCGCGGCGCTGCAGGAACTCGAGGATGTGTACCTGCGTGATGCCGTCTACTTCCACGACTCCAAGTACGCGGCCCATTTGAACTGCCCCGTGGTGATTCCGGCCCTGGTGGGGGAGGCTGTCCTGTCGGCGGTGAATTCCTCCCTGGACACGTGGGACCAAAGTGCCGGCGCCACCATGATCGAGCGCCGGCTCGTTGACTGGGCGGCCGAGCGGCTGCACCTTGGCGGCAGCGCGGACGGCATCTTCACCTCCGGCGGCAGCCAGTCCAACCTCCAGGCACTGCTGATCGCGCGCAACCACGCAGTGGCTGGCCTCCGGCAGGACCCGGCACGGGCCGGCCACCGCCTTCCGGCGCTGCTGGACACACTGCGGATCTTCACCTCGGAAGACAGCCACTTCAGCATCCAAAAGTCGGCCTCCATGCTGGGCCTGGGGTTCGACGCCGTCATCTCCGTGCGGTGCACGCCTGACCACCGGATGGATCCCGCGGCCCTCGCCGAAGCAATGGCGGATACACGCGGTGCCGGCCTGGTCCCTATGGCGGTGGTGGCCACCGCCGGAACCACGGATTTCGGCGCGGTGGATCCCCTGGCGGAAACTGCCGCGCTCGCCAGGGCCTACGGTGCGTGGTTCCACATCGATGCCGCCTACGGGGGCGGGCTCATGGTGTCCGGCCGGTACCGCCGCCTCCTTGACGGAACGCGGCTGGCGGACTCGGTCACGGTGGACTTCCACAAAACTTTCTTCCAGCCGGTCAGCTCCAGCGCACTGCTGGTCCGGGACCGTTCCATGCTGCGCCACATCACCTACTACGCGGATTACCTGAACCCGGAAAGCGCAGCCCTGGCCGAGATCCCCAACCAGGTGGACAAAAGCATCCAGACCACCCGCCGGTTCGACGCCCTGAAACTGTGGCTCACCCTGCGGATCATGGGAGCGGACGCCATTGGCGCCCTGTTCGACGAGGCAATCGACCTGGCCGCCCGCGTGGGCTCGCTCCTCGCCGCCGACGACGACTTTGACCTGGCCGCACCGCCGCAGCTCAGCACCCTCGTGTTCCGCTACCGGCCGCGCCTGGAAAACGGGGACCTGCTGTCCGAGAATGCAGCCGACGCGCTCAACCCGGCCATCCGCGCCGCCGTTTTCGCCTCCGGCGAAGCGGTTGTGGCGGGGACAAAGGTGGGCGGCCGCCACTACCTGAAGTTCACCCTGCTCAACGCCGAAGCCACGCTGGAGGACATCGCCGGAATCGTTGGCCTCCTGCGCCGCACCGGCGCCGGACTCCTGAAGGAAGGGATGTCCGCATGAGCACCCCTATCAACGGCAGGATCCATGACTTCGCTGCGATCGGCGTCGGGCCCTTTAATCTGGGCCTCGCGGCACTCGCCGGGCCGGTGGAAGGCCTGGACGGCATCTTCCTGGAACAGCGTGACTCCTTTGACTGGCACCCCGGCATGATGCTGGAACCGGCCCATCTGCAGGTTCCCTTCATGGCGGACCTCGTCACCCTGGCGGACCCCACCTCGCCCTACTCCTTCCTGAACTTCCTTAAGCAGACCGGCCGGCTGTACCGCTTCTACATCCGCGAAAATTTCTACCCGCTGCGGTCCGAATACAACCAGTACTGCCAGTGGGTGGCCGGGCAGCTGCCCGCCGTCCGTTTTGGCACGGTTGTGCTGGATGTGGCGTACGACGACGGCGTGTACCGGCTGGCCGTATCCGGTCCGGGCGGGCAGGAGGTGCTGCTGGCGCGGCGGCTGGTGCTGGGCACCGGCACCTCACCGTACGTCCCGTCGCCAGCCGAGGGCATTGTTGCGGAGGCTGCCGCTGGCGGTGGGGGAGTGGCCTTCCACAATGCCGACTACCTGTCCCGAAAGGCCGAGCTGCAGCAGCAGCGCAGCATCACCATCCTGGGCAGCGGCCAGAGCGCGGCGGAGATCTACTTTGACCTGCTGCAGGAGGCGGACGCGCACGGCTACCGGTTGGACTGGGTCACCCGCTCCGGCCGGTTCTTTCCCCTGGAATACACCAAGCTGACCCTGGAGATGACGTCCCCGGAATATGTTGACTACTTCCACGGCCTGCCGCAGCACCAGCGCGACCACCTGAACAAGAACCAGAAGAACCTCTACAAGGGCATCAACTCGGAGCTGATCGATGCCATCTACGATCTCCTGTACACCAGGAGCATCTCCGGCATGGTGGATACGCGGCTGCTGACGCACTCGTCCCTGACTGCCGCACAATGGAACCCCTCGGCAGGAAACCACACGCTGCACCTGCGGCACGAAGAACAGGGCAGCTCCTACACCTTGGACACAGACGCCGTTGTGCTCGCCACGGGCTACAGCTACCGGGAGCCGGGATTTCTGGCAGGCGTGCGGGACCGCATCGCCCGGGACAGTGCCGGCAGGTTCGCGGTGGGCCGGAACTACAGCACCGGCGTCCAGCCCGGGGAAATCTTTGTCCAGAACGCCGAGCTGCATACCCACGGCTTCGCCACCCCGGACCTGGGCATGGGCGCGTACCGGAACTCCTGCATCCTGCGGGAAATTACCGGCCGGGAGGTGTACCCGGTGGAGGAGAGCATCGCCTTCCAGCACTTCGGGGCTCCCTCGGACCCGGGGGCAGCGGTGGTGGGACAGGCCGTCCGTGAGGCTGGGAACACCGCAGCTTCCGGCACCGCAGCTTCCGGCACCGCAGCCGCCGGCATCGGGGCGGGGGTGCCGGCATGAGGTTCTCGTTCCGCTGCCTCGATGCCGCAGCCGATGCCGCGCTCCTGCACAGCTGGGTGACCCGCCCCTACGCCTCGTTTTGGGGCATGCTCTCCGCCACCGTGGAAGACGTTGCACGGGAGTACGCAAAGATCCAGTCCAGCGGCCACCACCACGCCCTGGTGGGGCTCGACGGCGGCACGCCCGCCTTCCTGATGGAGGAATACCAGCCGGCAGCCTCACCGCTGGCAGCCGTCTATCCCGTCCTGCCCGGTGACGTGGGGATGCACCTGCTGGTGGCACCGCCGTCGGACGGTCCTGAGGCCGGCTACACCGCAATGGTGATGGATGCTGTCCTGGCACGCCTGTTCAGCGTGCCCGGGGTGGACCGCATTGTGGTGGAACCCGATGCGCGGAACACAAAAATTCATGCCCTCAATGAGCGGCTGGGCTTCCAGCCCGCTGGCGTGGTGGCCCTCCCGGACAAGGAAGCACTGCTGAGTTTCTGCTGCCGGTCCGACTACCTCGCCGCACGTTCAGCAGTGCATGCCACCGCCGCCCTGCCCGCCCGCGCCGCCCTTCCCACCATCCCGTCCCGTCCGCTTATTTCCCAGGGAGCATCTCTGTGACCATCCAGCTCGAACCAGCCAGCACCGTCCCCGCGTTCACCAAGCCCGCACCCGCTAACCCCACTCCCGCACCCGGCACCGCCGCCGTCTCTGGCAACGCCGCCGCGTCCACTACAGCCCAGCCGGCCGGCCCCGTCCCGCACCTCACCGCGGAGGCGTGGACCAAGGCCAACCGGCACCTGTTGCGCAAGGCGCTCGCCGAGTTCTCGCACGAGCGGATCCTTGTCCCCGAACCCGAACCCGAACCCGACCCCCTGAACGGCAACGGCAGCTACCGCATCAGCAGCGGCGACGGCACGCACCAATACCACTTCGACGCCCGGCTCCTGGAACTGGACCACTGGTCCATCGACGCTGATTCCATCAGGCATTTCCGGAACGGCGCCGAAGCGCCGCTGGACGTGCTGGAGTTCATCACGGCGTTCCATGAAACCCTTGGCATCAACATCCAGATGCTGCCCGTCTACCTGGAGGAGATCAGCAGCACGCTGGCAAGCCATGCGTACAAGCAATGGGCCAGCCAGCCGTCGTCGGCAGAGCTGGCGGCCGGCATCACCGGCGGGCGCAACCCGGCGGCGGACTTCCAGGCCATCGAACGCAGCATGACCGAAGGCCACCCGTGCTTCGTTGCCAACAACGGGCGCCTGGGCTTCGGCATCAGTGACTACCACGCGTTCGCCCCGGAAACCGGCGCCCCGGTCCTGCTGGAATGGATCGCGGTGCACCGGAGCAACGCCGTCTTCACCTCCGCCGAAGGGCTCCACTACCGGTCCCACCTGGACGCCGAACTGGGCCCCCTCCTGGGCACCTTCCAAGCCCGGCTCCACGCGCTGGGCCTGGACCCGGACCTGTACTTCCTGATGCCGGTCCACCCGTGGCAGTGGGAGAACAAGCTGGCAGTCACCTTCGCCGCGGAGATTGCCCTGCAGCGCATCGTGCCTGTGGGAACCGGGACGGACAGTTACCAGGCACAGCAGTCCATCCGCACGTTCTTCAACGTCAGTTCGCCGGAGCGGACCTACGTGAAGACGGCCATGTCCGTGCTCAACATGGGCTTCATGCGGGGCCTGTCGCCGCAGTACATGAAAGCCACGCCGGCCATCAACGAGTGGCTGCGGGCCCTGATCCGGAAGGACCCCGCCCTGCACCAGCGCGGCTTCACCATGATCGGCGAGGTGGCAGCAATCGGCTACCACAACGGGCACTACGAGGCCGGGTCCGCGCCCGGGTCCCCCTACCGCAAGATGCTCTCCGCACTCTGGCGCGAAAGCCCGATGCCGTTGCTGGCGGACGGGCAGCAACTGGCCACCATGGCGTCCCTCCTGCACACCGATTCCGCCGGCACGCCCATGGTGGAAGCCCTGATGGAGCGTTCCGGCCTCAGCCCCGAGGAGTGGCTGCGGCGCTACTTCGAGGCCTACCTCGTTCCGCTGGTCCACTGCCTCTACCGGTACGAACTGGCCTTCATGCCGCACGGCGAGAACGTGATCCTGGTGCTTGAGGACGGCGTCCCCGTCAGGGCCGTCATGAAGGACATCGCCGAGGAGATCGTGGTGATGGGGGACAGGATGGACCTCCCCGGGGACGTGTCCCGGATCAAGGCGGACATCCCGGAAGGCGAGAGGGTCCTGGCCATTTTCACCGATGTGTTCGACTGCATCTTCCGTTTCCTGGCCGCCCTCCTGGACGAGGACGGCACCCTGGCCCAGGAGGAATTCTGGCGGACGGCCGCGGAGGCCATCAAGGACTACCAGGCCCGGCATCCCGAACTCGCAGCCCAGTTCGCCCGCCATGACCTTTTCGCGGCGGACTTCGAACTGTCCTGCCTCAACCGGCTCCAGCTCCGCAACAACCAGCAGATGCTGGACCTCACCGACCCCTCCGGAGGGCTCCAGATGGCCGGCCGGCTGGCCAACCCCCTGGCCAGGTTCCGCGCACCGCAGGCCACGGAGGAGGGATCTGGCTAGGCTTGCCCCATGACCCCAAACACTTCCGATGCAACCGCCAGGACCACCGCCCTCATCACCGGAGCCAGCGCCGGGCTCGGCGCCGAATTCGCCCGGCAGCTCGCCGCGCAGGGCCACAACGTGGTGCTGGTGGCGCGGAACCGGGCCCGCCTCAAGGAATCCGCGGCGGAGCTGGAGCGGCGTTACGGGGTCACGGCTGAAGTGCTCCCAGCGGACCTGACGTCCGACGACGGCGTGGCAGCCGTCGTCGGACGCCTGACCGATCCGGAGCGGCCGGTGGAGGTCCTGGTGAACAACGCCGGCATAGGGCTGCTGCACAACTTCGAGGACAACCCCATCTCGGAGGAGAAAAAGCACCTGAAGCTGCACGGGGAAACGGCCATGGAGCTGACCCACGCAGCCTTGGAGGGGATGCTGGAGCGCCGTTCCGGCCGGATCATCAACGTGGCAAGCATCGCGGCCTTCCTGCCTCGGGGGACGTACTCCGCTGCCAAGGCCTGGCTGGTGAGTTTCAGCCGCTGGGCCAACCTCGCGTACGGCAGGCAGGGCGTCAAAGTCACCGCGGTCTGCCCAGGCTTCACCCATACGGAGTTCCACGACCGGATGGGGATGGACAAGTCCGTGGCGCCGTCGTGGGCGTGGCTGCATGCCGGGCGGGTGGTGCGTGAGGGCCTGGCGGACAACGCGCGGGGCAAAGCAGTTTCCATCCCGTCCAAGCGGTACAAGGTGGTGGCGGCCGTGGCGCGGATTGCGCCGGCAAGGCTAGTGGCGGGGCCTGCGCGGAAACCGAAAGACGCCCGCACGCCCCAGTAGGGCAGCCGGCGTGCGGGTCGCCGCCGACCGGACAGCCACCACCACGGCGATCCCCACCAGAGCCCCCACCAGGGTCTCTGCCCCGCGCTCCAGGATCAGGACCGCGGGATCGATGGGGTGGGCAAGCTGTGTCATCAGCAGGATCACGGGGGTGAAGGAAACCATGGCCAGGCCGTAGTGGCGGGTCATGAACAGCTCGGTGGTGAACTGGAAGAGGACCACCAGAAGGGCCAGCACCACGGCCTTGCCGCCCGGAAAGAGGCCCGCCAGGGACCAGGGAACGGGAAGAATCACGACGGCGGTCACCGCCAGTCCCAGGAACGTTCCCACAATGCGGTGGACGCCCCGCCGGACGCTGCTGGGGAGGTCCGCTCCCGCCAGCGGCACGGCGGCGGCGGCCATGGCCCAGTGCGGATGGCCGCTGCCCGTCAGGACCCCCGCGGTGCCGGCGGCGCCTACGGCCAGGATGTAGCGGGCGGCATGCACCAGCAGCTCCCGGTGCCCCGCGGGGGTCACCCCGGGAGCAGCCCGGACGGCCCCGCGCTGCCAGGACCTCCGGCGGAACCAGCCGCCGAAACCCACCAGCATGGAGAACGCGGCGGAGCCTGCGGCGATGAAAATGGCCACCTGCCACGGCACCACCGTGGGTACCGAGGCGCAGGCACCCAGGGCCAGGATCCCAAAAAACGGTCCGTTGGGCTTGAGCCGCACGCGGTCCGCAAAGACCGATCCGACGCCGGCCAGGGCAGCCTCCACGCCCACCAGCCACCACGAGTGGAGATGGTTCACGGACAGGAACACACCCACGGTCACGCCGGTGAGCAGGACGACGGCGGCCTGGCCCTGGTGCCGGAGCCGGAGCTGGTGCGCTTCGGACCGGCCGTACATGCCGGTCAGGGCACCAAAGACGGCGTACATGATCAGGTCGGTGCGGCCCGCCGCCAGGAGCAGGAGCGAGGGGACCGCCACGCTGAGGGCAACCCGCGCCGCGGCGAGATGGTCATTGGTGGCGGGCTCGAGCCGGTGGAGCGCGCGCATCTGCAGGAGGACCCGTTCCATGCCCACCTCCTGCTGCTTTCCTGATGTGGCCCTATGGAAGCTATCACCGGCTGGTGCGGCCGGTCATGTTTAGGACGGACAAGAGGACATGGAGCGTCATTGTGACTGGCACGCCAAAGGCCCGCCCACCGTGCTTCCCCCAAGGAAACACGCGGGACGGGCCTTCTGAGCGGGGCTGCATGACGTGCCCCGGAAGGGTTGCGCCGCAGGCGGTGCCGCGGCCGGACAGGCTAGACGCCGGCAGCAACCTTCCCGGACTCGCGTGAATCGGTGATGTCCTGTTCATCGAACGGGAGTTCGTCTAGGTTGATCAGCGGGTTCTCGTCCTGCGTGGCAACAAGTTCGCGGGCCTCAGCCTGGGTATCCACGCTGGGCATGGAACCGGGCAGCGGACGCCGGGCGGATTCCTTCAGGAAGTAGATGGCCGCGGCACCTACCAGCGAGGTTGCCATCAGGTAGTACGCGGGCATCATGTCGTTGCCCGTGGCGCCGATGAGGGCCGCGACGATGAACGGCGTGGTGCCGCCAAAGATGGCCACCGAGAAGTTGTAGGCGATGCCCATGGCTCCGTACCGGCTGGAGGTGGGGAACTGCGCCGGGAGGGCCGAGGCCAGGTTGGCAACGTAGAACGTCACCGGGAAAGCAATCAGGGCCAGTCCGGACAGGGTGGACCAGATCTCACCGATGCCAATCAGCAGGAATGCCGGGATGGCCAGGACCACCGTGCTGACTGCCCCGATCCACAGGACGGGCCTGCGGCCGATCCGGTCCGATAACTTTCCGGTCAGCGGAATGCAGAGGCTCATGACCACCAGCACGGGGATGGTCAGCAGGGTGCCGTGTACCGGATCGTAGCCCTTGGACTCGGTGAGGTAGGTGGGCATGTAGGACGTGAGGGCGTAGCCGGCCGTGTTGGCAGCGGCCACCAGGACCATGGCAACAATGATGGAGCGCCAATACGCCTTGACGATTCCAACCGGTCCCTTGACAACGGCCCCGTCGCTGGCAGCAGCGTGTTTGGCGAGGTCCTCCTGGGCATCCAGGGTGGCCTGGAACTGCGGGGATTCCTCGATCTTGCTCCGGAAGTAGACGGCGATCAGGCCCAGGGGACCGGCAATCAGGAAGGGTATCCGCCAGCCCCACTCCTCCATGGCTGCCTGGCCGAGCGTCAGCTGCAGGACTGAGACCAGGGCGGCGCCGATGGCGAAGCCCATGTAGCTGCCCAGGTCCAGGAAGCTCGCGAAGTAGCCGCGGCGTTTGTCCGGGGAGTATTCGCTGACAAACGTTGTGGCGCCGGCGTACTCACCGCCGGTGGAGAAGCCCTGGATGATCTTCAGGAGTACCAGAAGCCCGGCGGCCCACAGCCCGATCTGCGCATATCCGGGCAGGAGGCCGATGGCGAATGTGCTCGCTGCCATCAGCATCAGCGTGGCGGCGAGGACCTTCTGGCGGCCCATCTTGTCGCCCAGCCAGCCGAAGATCACGCCGCCCAGGGGGCGGGCGATGAACGTGGCGGCGAAGGTACCCAGCAGGAACAGGGTCTGGGTGGTGGGATCGGATTCCGGCAGGAAGACGGGACCCATCGTGGTGATGAGGTAGCCGAACACACCCACGTCGTACCACTCCATGGTGTTGCCCACGATGGTTCCGCCGAGGGCTTTCTTCAGCATGGGCTGGTCAACCACGTTGACGTCCGACTCCTTGAGCCGGCGCCGTGCGAGTATTTTCGGTTTCCGGGGGTTCCTGGCGGCCACCGGAGACGTCGCTCCGGGGGGTCCAGCTGGGTTGGTTCCGGAGGCGGGATTAAGGCCTGCGGAAGAGTCGTTCACGCTTCGGTCTGTGGGCATTTGGGCAACTCCTGTGGAGGTCATTTGCTTGCGACTTATAGCTGCCCCGCTCTGGGCAGGCCTTCAATTTTACGTGAATGCCGTGGCGGACGGTCCTTTGATGCCGTAGGATCGGCCCTTTTCGGGGTCTTCCGGAGAGCCTCAGCGGAGTTTCCCCGCCCCGGCGATTCCCTTGCCAGCATTGGGGAATCCCGCCACAGGTGTACCCGCTGCCGAAGTATTTAAGTGGCATGCGTCACGGTGCCGCTTTTGGCGCCGGTTTCGGGGCCCATTGTGATGGCGCCCACGGCGTTTCCGGACGTTGCGCGCAGCCGGCGGGCCGTCGTCGTCAGCCCTTTTCCGGCCGGGCAAAAAGGGGGGTTCACAGGCGCGCTGCGCCTCCCTAAGGTTGTGCCATGGGAACACTCTCTTTTGTTTAGGCGGACGCCTGCGGCCCGTGCCCGGCCCGCCTCTCCTTCAGTCGTACAAGGCCCCGAGCGGCCACTGTTGGTAGCACTTTCATTTCACCGCGGAAAGGAAGAACAAATGGCTGACGAAAACATGGAAAAGCACATCCAACCGGAGGTGGCGAGCCACCTCGCCGAGGCAATGAACACCCCTGACATGCCGGGCGCGGAAGCACCGCTCGCCCCGATGGCGGGAACCGGGCAGCGCACCTGGCCGGACGGCAACGGAAAGCGCCGGCACCCGAAGGAGCGGGATGCGGGCCACGGCCGAATGGGACAGGGAGCCGCAGTGACGGCCGTCCACCGCACCAGCCGGCCGCAGATGCCTCACTCGTCCTGAGGAAGACCAACCTCTGAGGACGCCCAAAGGGGCTGGGAACACCGGAAACCAGGTGTTCCCGGCCCTTTGTGCTGTTCCGGACGTTTCACCTGGGTCTGGGGTCAACTCCGCCGCCTCGGGCTCAGCTTTCGCGCACTACCTCTGACGGCTCCTTGTCCAGCCGCCAGCCCCGCCACACGGGGTGCCGGAGCCGCCCTGTCCCGGTCCACTCGCTGTATGTCACTTCGCCCACCAGCTCAGGGGTAATCCAGTGTGCATCGGCGGCGTCCTCGCGCGGGACGTCCTGGAACGGCGAGGTTTTCCTGGCCAGGCGTTCAACGGTCTGCCGGAGCTCCGCCAGTTCCCGGGAGCTGAACCCGCTGCCCACACGGCCCGAGTATTGCAGCTTCCTGCCGTCCGGGATGCCCACCAGCAGCGAGCCCACGGTGTCCTGCCGGCCGCCCTTGCCAGGGCGCCAGCCGCCCACCACCACCTCCTGCGTCTGCTCCACTTTCAGCTTGGTCCAGGTGCGGGTCCGCTGCCCGCTCACGTAGCGGCTGTCCGTCCGCTTGGCCATCACCCCTTCCAGGCCCAGTTCGCGCGCGCTCTCCAGGAGGTGTTCCACCGGTTCCTCCAGTACCGGGGAGAGCCCAACGGGGCAGTCGGACGGGGTGAAGAATTCCTCCAGCCGCTGCCGGCGTTTGGCGAGGGGCAGCTTCCGGAGGTCCGTTCCGCCGTCGTTCAGCAGGTCGAAGAGCATCAACTGGACCGGGATGGCAGTCCGGGCCCGTGCCACGTCTGCCGGGCGGGTGAGCTTCATCCGACCTTGGAGCAGGCCGAAGTCGGGCCTGCCGGACGGCCCGACGGCGATGATCTCACCGTCCGCAACGAACGGCTGCTCCGGCCAGCACTGCCTGTCGGCCAGCTCAGGGTAGGTCCGGGTGACGTCGTTTCCGTTGCGGCTGAAGATCTTTACCGCCTTTTCGTCGGCCACAAGGATGGCGCGCACCCCGTCCCACTTGAGTTCGAACTGCCAGTTGCTGCCCTGCAGGCCGGCTGCGTCACCGGAGGTGGCCATCATGGGCCGGTAATCCTTGGCCCCGGGCGCGGCCGTGCCCGCCTTGGGCGACGTCCCGCCGTCGTCCGTTGCCTGGCCGGCGCCCGCAGGTCCGGCAGTTGTATCCCCGGCGCCTTCCTCCGGCGCCTCCTCCTGCTCCGCGGGCCCGGACGCGTGTCTCCGCCGCCCGCCGTGGCGCTCCGGGTCCATCAGGTGGATGAGCCACTGGCCCTCGGAATCCTTTCCCTGGCCGCGTCCGGTGTGGATGAGCGCGAACTTCCTGGTTCCGCCCAAACCGCCTCCCTCCGAACCGGTAAGGGTGACGATGACTTCCCTGCCGTTGATCCACTTGTGCAGCTCATAGGTCCCGTGGTCCCAGATGGTGACCTCGCCGGCGCCGTACTCGCCCTTGGGGATGGTCCCTTCGAAGCCGGCGTAATCCAGGGGGTGGTCCTCGGTCTGGACCGCCAGGTGGTTCTTGCCGCTTGATTCCGGGACACCTTTGGGCAGCGCCCAGGACACCAGTACGCCCTCATGCTCCAGCCGGAAGTCATAGTGCAGGCGGCTGGCGTGGTGCTCCTGGATCACAAAGGTGTTCCCGCTGCCGGGTGCACCCGTGAAGGGCTCGGGGGTTTTGGCGGGATCGCGCATGGAGCGGTACTTGCCCAGCCGGGGGTCGCCGCCGGCATGGACGACGGCGGCGAACGGGTCCGTGCCGTCCTGCACCCGCCGCATGACCTCCTTGTAGTCCAGGTGCTTGAGGCCCGGGGAACCGATCTCCTCCCAGGTCCGGGGCGCGGCCACCGTCGGTGTGGGGCGGCCGCGGAGGGAATAGGGAACGATGGTGGTTTTGGCCGCATTGTTCTGGCTCCAGTCCACCAGCACCTTGCCTTTGCGCAGAGTCTTCTTCATGTCGCTGACGGCCAGGTCCGGGTGGTCGGCTTCAAGGGCCCGCGCGAGCTCGCGGGCGAAGGCGGAGATCTGCTCCGAGGTTTGGGACCTGTCCAGGGCGGCGTACAGGTGGATGCCCTTGCTGCCGCTCGTGACGGGCACCGGGTCCATGCCCACGTCCTGGAGGATGGTGCGGGCCAGGAGGGCCACTTCCACGCATGCCTCCAGGCCCGCGCCTTCCCCGGGATCCAGGTCCAGGACCAGCCTGTCGGGGTTCAGTTCGCTGCCGTGGGAGTCCACCTGCCACTGGGGCACGTGGATTTCCAGCGAGTTGATCTGACCGAACCAGGTGAGCGTGGCGGGGTCGTTGACCATCGGATAGTGGATGGTGCGGTCCTTGTGGGTGATGGCGGCGCGGGGGAGCCAGCCCGGGGCCGAGTCCTCCAGGTTCTTCTGGAAGAACACCTCGCCGGGCTTGTCCGCGGTGCCGACGCCGTTCACCCACCGCTTCCGGGTGGCCGGCCTGTTGTACGCCGCGGGGATCAGGACGTGGGCCACGGCGGCGTAGTAGGCCAGGACGTCCGCCTTGGTGGTGCCGGTCTCCGGATAGATGACCTTGTCCAGGTTGGTGAGGGTCAGTTCCCGCCCGGCAACCCGGACACGGTCCTTAGCCGCAGGCATGGGGCTTCACCTGCGGCGTTGCGTGATGTTCACTTGATGAATGAGAGCCATTTGGAAGGGTGCCATCGCGTTCGGCCTGGTCAACGTGCCCGTGAAGGTCTACAGCGCCACTGAGGATCATGACATCAGTCTGCACCAGGTCCACAATGCCGACGGCGGCCGGATCCGCTACCAACGCCGGTGCGAGGTCTGCAGCCAGGTCATCGATTACTCGGACATCGAGAAGGCCTTTGAGGAGGACGGCCGCACGGTGGTCCTGTCCAAAGACGAGCTCAAGGCGATTCCGGCCGAGAACAGCCACGAGATCGACGTGGTGCAGTTTGTTCCGTCGGAGCAGCTCGAGCCCATGATGTTCGAGAAGAGCTACTACCTGGAGCCGGACTCCAAGTCGCCCAAAGCCTACGTGCTCCTGCGCAGGGCGCTGGAGGACACGGACAGGGTGGCGATCGTCCAGTTCGCGCTGCGGGAGAAGACGCGGCTCGGTGCTTTGCGGATCAAGGACGATGTCCTGGTGCTCCAGTCCCTCCTTTGGCCGGACGAGGTGCGCGAGGCGAACTTCCCGTCCTTGGAGGCGGATGTCCGGATCAGCGCGCAGGAACGCGACATGTCCGCAGCGCTGGTGGAGTCCATGGCGGCGGATTTCGATCCCGCCTCGTTCACTGACGAGTATCAGGTGCAGCTCCGCCAGCTCATTGAGGCGAAGCTGGAGCAGGGCGAGTCGCTGGACACAGAGGAAACCTTTGGGGTGGAAGCGGGCGAGGGCAGCAAGGGCGAAGTCATCGACTTGATGGAGGCACTGAAGCGGAGCCTGGACCGGAAACGAGGGTCCGGTTCCGCGGCAGGCAGCCCTGATGAACAGGCGGGCGGGGACTCCGGTGACGCCGCCGGGGACGGTGAAGAGGAGGCGAAGCCGGCGCGCAAGCGGTCCACGGCCGCCAAGCCCGCCGCAGCAAAGTCCGCCCCAGCCACCAAGTCTGCGGAAAAACCTGCTGCCGGCAAACCCAGTGCCGCGAAATCGGCTGGGGACAAGGCAGGCGCCGCCAAGTCCTCCGAGGGCAGGGGCGCGGCAAACAAGTCCGCGGGGTCCAAGTCCACGGCAGCCAAGTCCACCGCCGCCGAAAAACCTGCCGCGAAAACCGCCGCCGGCAAGGCTGCCGGCACGCGGGCGCGCAAGCCGGCGTGATGGTCCGCGGACTGCGGAGCCTGCTCCGTTGCTCGATGCCATGCCTAAGAAACTACTAAGCTTGCTTGCTTTCCGGTAGCTAACACTTAATTGAGCAGGGGGGACCTGTTTCATCGGGGTCCTTTACAGCGGCGTCCGGTGCGTCCACAATGAGTCGCATCACAGCCTCCGCTGTGGCCTCACAGCGTGCTGTCACTCACTGTGACCTGCCACCTGAGAGGGGCGCGGAAATGAACGATCAGACGGACACAGCCAAGGCGAACGGCCAGTCGGACGCAGCTAAGGCGGACCGGGAGCTCAAACAGAAGCACCGGGCCATGTGGGCCTCCGGCGACTACCCGGCCCTCGCAGACGAGATGCTCCTGGAACTGGGCGCCATCCTGGTGGAAGCCTGCGGCATCACGTCCCGCCACAACGTGCTGGACGTCGCCGCCGGATCGGGCAACGCGGCCATCCCCGCAGCAATGATGGGAGCCAAGGTGGTGGCCAGCGATCTCACCCCTGAGCTTTTCGAAGCCGGCCGCCGTGAGGCAGCCAACCGCGGAGTCAGCCTGGACTGGAAGGAGGCCGACGCGGAGGCCCTGCCCTTTGCTGACGCCGAGTTCGACGTCGTGATGTCCTGCCTGGGCGTCATGTTTGCTCCCCACCACCAGCAGGCGGCTGACGAACTCCTGAGGGTTTGCAAACCGGGCGGCACCATCGGACTCCTCCACTGGACCCCGGAAGGATTCATCGGCAAGATGTTCGCCACCATGAAGCCCTTCGCCCCGCCGCCTCCGCCTGGCGCCCAACCGGCGCCGCAGTGGGGCACCGAGGAGCACGTCCGGGAACTGCTGGGGGACGGGATCACGGACACCGCAGCCCGCAAGCAGACCCTGGCCGTGCGGAGCTTCCACCAGCCCGGCGACTTCGTCCGGTACTTCAAATCCCACTACGGCCCCACCATCTCCGTCTACAAATACATCGGGGAGGACGGGGACAAGGTCAAGGCCCTGGACCAGGCACTGACGGAGCTGGCTGATTCCTTCGGTGATGCCCACGGCGACTCTCCCTTCCAGATGGAGTGGGAGTACCTGTTGTTCACGGCGAAGAAGGCCAAGTAGATCCCCCCCCAACCAGGTAGCAGCAAGTGTCGTTATGGACGTCCATAACGACACTTGCTGCTACCTACATGGGCAAGGGGAAGCTTAAAAGCCAGCGGCCGCCGTCGGACGTTTCCCGGGGAGGGAAGGCCCGACGGCGGCCGGTAAGGCAGGTGCGCTGCTAGGCGTCGTGATCCGTTTCCAGGATCTGGACCAGGTGGTTCAGCGCATCGTCAGCGCCGTTGCCCTCTGCGCGGAGGACTACAACGTCGCCGTGCGAGGCGCCCAGGCTCATGAGGGACAGGATGCTGGCAGCGTCCATGGCCTCGTCAGCCGGCTCGCCTTCACGGGCGATGGTGATGTCCAGGTCGTATTCTCCTGCGGCCTCGGCAAAGATGGCGGCGGGGCGGGCGTGCAGGCCTACTCGGCTGGCGACGGTTGCGGTGCGTTCTGGCATTGTTGCTCCTTTGTCTTGCGGCTTGCTGTAGGTCCAGTGCCGGCTAGCTGGTGGTTGGGGTCAGACCGTTGCGGGAACGGATTCCACGGTATCAGCGGTCTTGGGGGCTGCCCAGCGCTTCAGTGCCACCACGGCCAGGGCAGTGACGATGGTACCGGCGATGATCGAGAGTACGAACATCAGCACGTTGCCGATGGCGAAGAACACGAAGATGCCGCCGTGGGGTGCCTGCGACGTGACTCCGAAGGCCATGGTCAGCGCTCCGGTGAGGGCGCCGCCCAGCATGCTGGCAGGAATGACGCGCAGCGGATCGGCGGCAGCGAACGGGATGGCACCTTCGGAGATGAAGGAGGCACCCAGCAGCCAGGCTGCCTTGCCGTTTTCGCGTTCTGCCAGGCTGAAGAGCTTCTTGTCCAGGACCGTGGCCAGTGCCATGGCCAAGGGCGGAACCATGCCGGCAGCCATGACGGTTGCCATGATCTGCCACGGTGCCTGGTTGTCGGCCGCGCCGGCGCTCAGGCCTGCGACGGCGAAGGCGTAGGCCACCTTGTTGACGGGGCCGCCGAGGTCGAAGCACATCATGAGGCCCAGGATGATGCCCAGGACGACGGCGGAGGCGCCGGTCATGCCGGACAGCCAGCTGTTCAGTGCTGCCGTGAGGCCGGCGATGGGTCCGCCGAGGACCAGGAACATCAGGCCGGAGGCGAAAATGGAGGCGAGCAGCGGGATGATGACAACCGGCATCAGGCCGCGCAGCCAGCGGGGGACGGACCAGGTTCCGATCAGGTGTGCCATGTAGCCGGCCAGCAGGCCGCCCACGATGCCGCCCAGGAAGCCTGCACCCATGAAGCCGGAGACTGCACCGGCCACGAAACCGGGGGCGATGCCCGGACGGTCGGCAATGGCGTAGGCGATGTAGCCGGCCAGCGCCGGAACCAGGAAGCCCATGGACAGGGCGCCGATCTTGAACAGCACGGCACCGAGGTAGATGGCGAGGCCGCCTTCGGGAAGGTTCCCGAAGTTGTTCTCCACCACCACGGTGTCCGCTACGTCGGTGATGTCGTAGCCGCCGAGCAGGAAGCCCAGGGCGATCAGCAGGCCGCCGCCGGCGACGAACGGGATCATGTAGCTGACGCCGGTCAGAAGGGCCCGCTTCAGCTTCTGGCCGATGTGCTCGCCCTTTTCCTCGGCGTCGTGCTCTGCCTGTTCCTCGGCACCGAAGTGCGGTACCCGGCGGGCATTCGGGTTGTCCGCAGCGGCCAGTGCTTCCTGGACCATCTTGGCGGGCTCGTCGATGCCGCGCTTCACGGGGGCGTTGATCACCGGTTTGCCGGCGAAGCGCTCCTTGCCGCGCACGTCCACGTCCACGGCGAAGATGACGGCGTCGGCAGCGGCGATGACTGCGGGGTCCAACGGCTTGGCGCCGGAGGAACCCTGGGTTTCCACCTGCAGGTCAACGCCGGCTTCCTGGGCCGCGGCTACGAGGGAGTCGGCAGCCATGTAGGTGTGGGCGATGCCGGTAGGGCACGCCGTGACTGCCACGAGGCGCCTGGGGCCTGGGCGTGCGCCTGCACCGTCACCTGAGCCGGCTACTGCCGAGGCCCCGGCAGCGCCGGTGGCGGCACCGGCAGAAGCAGCTGCACCTGCCGGTGCTGCGGCATGTGCGGCCGGCTTGTCTGCCAGTGCGCCGTCCACCAGCTCCACGATCTCCTCGCGGGAGGACGCGTTGCGCAGGGCTGCGGTGAAGTCCTTCTTGATCAGGGACCGGGCGAGCTTGGACAGCAGCTTGAGGTGCTCCTGGTCCGCGCCGTCCGGGGCTGCGATGAAGAAGATCAGGTCCGCCGGGCCGTCCTTGGCGCCGAAGTCCACCTTGGGGTTCAGGCGGGCCATGGCCAGGGTGGGTTCCGTGACGGCGGCCGAGCGGCAGTGCGGGATGGCGATGCCGCCGGGGATGCCGGTGGCGGTTTTCTGCTCGCGGGCGAAGGCGTCAGCGAAGAGGCCTTCAACTTCGGTTGCGCGTCCGGCGGCAGCGACCTTGCTTGCCAGGTGCCGGATCACCGCCTCGGGCGTATTGCCCAGGTTCTGGTCGAGCTCGACCAGTTCCGTGGTGATGAGCTGAGTCACTGTCAATCCTTTCGAAGGGCCGTGATGGTTACGGCATCCGGGGTGGTTTGGTGTACTGCCGGAACTGTGGAACCGGGCAGGGAGGCGGCTGCGGCACCGTGGGCCACAGCCTGGCGAAGGCAGTCGGCCGGGGCGGCGCCCCGGCCGTGGGCAAGCAGGTAGCCGGCAAGCGCGGAATCGCCCGCGCCTACCGTGCTGACCGCGGCGACCGGCGGATGCGTGGCCAGCCACGCGCCGTCGGCCGTTACCAGGACAGCTCCCTTGGATCCGAGAGTTGCCAGCACAGCACCCACACCGGAACGTACGACGGCGGCGGCGGCTGCCGCGGCAGCCACCGGATCCGCTTCCAGTTCGTCAGCGGTGGCCGAGGCAAAGCCGGCTGCAGCAGCCAGTTCCGCCAGTTCTTCGGCGTTGGGTTTGAGGAGGTCCGGTTTCCCGGAACCAGTGGCGGTCCCGTCAGCGCCGGCACCGTCTCCGGACATTGCCGCGGCGAGCGGGGCGCCGGAGGAGTCCACGGCGATGTGCGGGGCGCTGCCGTTTCCGGCCGCGCGGATCCGGCGGGCCACCGTGGCGTAGAAGTCTGCCGGGAACCCCGGCGGGAGGGAACCGGCCAGGACAACCCAGCTGGCGCCGCGCGAGCTTTCCAGCAGCAGCTTGATCAGGGCTTCCTGCTGGTCCGCATCGAGCACCGGACCGGGTTCGTTGATCTTGGTGGTCACGCCGCCGGGCTCGGTGAGGGCCACGTTGGTGCGCAGCGGCTCATCGATGGGAAGGGATACGAACGGAACCCCGCTTTCGCGTAGTCCGGCGAGGACGGGATCACTGTCCGCGCCGGGGAGTACCGCTACGGATTCCAGGCCGGAGGCAACCAGTGCTCGGGAGACATTGACGCCCTTGCCTCCAGATTCCTGGCGGACGGAGACGGCACGCTGCACTTCGCCCCGTTCCAGGGGGCCGGGAAGTGCAACCGTGCGGTCCAGGCTTGGGTTGGCGGTGAAGGTGACAATCATGCGATCACCACGTCAACGCCGGCTTCTTCCAGGGCGGCTGCGAGTTCCGGGCCTGGTTCGCTGTCTGTAATCAAGGTGTCCAGATCTTTCAGGGAGGCGAACTGGACCAGGGTTTCCGTGTCCAGCTTGGAGGAATCGGCCAGCACCACGATGCGGCGGGCCGAACGGACGAAGGCTGCCTTGACGGCGGCTTCTTCAGGATCGGGTGTGCTCAGGCCAAAACTTGCGTGGATCCCGTTGGTGCCGATGAAGGCAATGTCGGGACGGAGCCTGGCCGCCGCTTCCACGGTTGCCTGCCCTACGGCCACCTGGGTGATGCCGCGGACCCGGCCGCCCAGGATGTCCAGGGCGATTCCGGGAACGCTGGACAGTTTGCCGGCGATCGGAACCGCATGCGTGATGGCAACCAGTTCCGCCCGCGGTTCCATTGCATCGGAAGGTTCGACGGCGGCGCGGCGGGAGAGCATGTCGGCCAGGACTTCGGTGGTGGTTCCGCCGTCGATCAGGACGCTTCCCGCAGAGTTGCGCGGAATGAGGGCCAGGGCAGCCTCGGCGATGCGGATCTTCTGGTCAGGCCGCTGGATAGCGCGCTCGTTGACACTTTCCTCGGTGGTGCTGAAGCGGTCTGCCGCAACGGCCCCGCCGTGGACCCGGCGCACGGTGCCGGCGCTTTCGAGGGTGGCAAGGTCGCGGCGTACGGTTTCGGTGGTGATGCGGAAGCGCTCGGCCAGGAGGGTCACGCTGACCCGGCCGCTGCCGGCAACAAGCTCGGCAATCATTTGCTGGCGCTCCTCGGCGAACACGTACCCTCCGTTGCGTAAGTTCAGTTGGTGCGGTGGATCCTGCAGTGCCCACATACCGCGGTGTCCAAGCCTGCGTGACTGGCATCACATGATGTTGAGTTACTTGACTTTATCTTTGCTTATGTTGGTTTGTCAATGGAAACCCACACGAAACAAAGTGCACGCGGTGCGGGCTCGTGACTTGCCCACAAAGGGGAAGCGAAAAGCCGGGCCGGACCGCGATGGTCCGGCCCGGCTCGTCGGGTTCATTCCTTGTCCAGCCAGGCAGTAGGCCGGGGCTTTACCTGTTGTTACAGTCCGCCGTCGCGGCTTTCGTTCCGGGTGATGCGTTCGCCGGTGTTGGGATCAACCACCGAGCGGGTCTCGCTGACACGGCGGCTGCGGCCGGGCGACGCCAGGATCAGGGAGGCAATGAGCCCAATAACGCCCACCGCGATAAGGATGTAGCCGATGAGGACCTGGTCCACGAAGGGGATAAGGCCCGGAGCGACCGCCCAAGCGAGGATGGCGCCGAGGGCGATAAGGAAAATGGAGGATCCGATTCTCATGAGGTGCTCCTTGTGTGGGGGCCGGGCGTGGTCATCACCCGTTGACGGTTGCTAAGCATGCTGTCCGTTAAGCGTCACGCTACAGCGCTGAGTAGTCCTGTTCAATGCTTCCGGGCGGTGCGTAACCCATTTGTTGTGCTGTGACCCCTGTGAATGGTGGGGCGGCAGCTGCCTCCGTCCAGCACGTCCCGCCCGGCCGTCCCGCGACCGCCGCCGGTCCGGCACGGCGTCGGGCTTCTTCCCGGCCTGCCTCGCTAGGCTGATCGGATGGAAACAGTTGTTTGGTCCAAGCCCGAAGACCAGCGGGCGGATACCCCGCTGCTGGTCATGATGCATGGCTACGGTACGGACGAGTCCCGCATGGTGCGCCTGTTTGAATACCTGCCGGCAGAATTCACCTGTGCGGCGCTGCGGGCCCCCATGGATATCGGAGACCACTATGGCTGGTTCCTGTTGGACTACTTCCTGGCCAACGATTTCGCCGACGTCATCAAGGCCACCAGCGCCGTCCAGGCCTGGATCAAGAGCGTCAAGGGCCAGCACAGCAGCGTGAGCCTGCTCGGGTATTCCCAAGGCATGGCGATGGCCAGCACCTTGCTGCGCCTCCATCCCAAGGACTACGAGGCGGTTGTGGGGTTGTCAGGCTTCGTGCTGCAGAACGAACTGCTGTCCCTCACCGAGTCCTTTGATACGCGGCCGCCTTTTTTCTGGGGGCGGGACAAGGCGGACCTGGTCATCAATGAAGACGCCATCGCCTACACGGACGAATGGCTCCAGGAGAACACCCTGCTTACCGCCAGGACGTACCCGGGCATGGGCCACGCCATGTCCAAGACGGAGATGGTGGACGTGAGTTCGTTCCTGCGCCACTACGTGCTGCGGCCGGAGGGATCCACAAACCGGCGGTGACGCTGCACTGGTCCTGAGAAGTGCGTCACGTCTGTTCGTGAACAAAAAAACAGTTGCAGGCTAAATTTGTAAGCGCTTACACTCGTCTTCGGCCGTTATAGCGGCACTGAACTGGGTGAACAGGAGATCAGCGCGGTGCGGAGGATGTACTGCAGCGGGCTGCGGCCCGATGATCGGTGCCGGACCTGCACGCCTGGCGGCTCCGCCGGCTTGTCTCCAGGCCCCCGCTTGCCCATGATGGTAGAAGTGCATGGGCCGGCAGGGTCAAGGCCGCCACGTTCCCCCGTGAGCGAAGACCTGCCGCACTTCCTGAGCAGCCGGGCATCGTCGCCGCCACACTTCAGAGCATCCTTCCGTACAAGGCTGCCCGTCGTCCTGAAAGGACACCCCACCACCCATGAGCTATAACACGGCAACAGGCCATCCAGCCGGCGAACTCTCCGCCTGGGCCGGCGCGTCGGCAATCCTCTTTGACCTGGACGGGGTGCTGACCCCCACGGCCACTGTCCACGAGCGCGCTTGGCAGGAACTGTTCGAGGGCTTCCTGGCGTCGCAGCCACAGGTGGCGGGCTACAGCGAAAGTGACTACTTCGACCACATCGACGGCAAGCCACGTTTCGACGGCGTACGGGACTTCCTGGCTTCGCGCGGAATCGTGCTTCCCGAGGGTCCCACGGACGATGACCCCGCCAACACCACTGTGCAGGGCCTGGGGAACCGGAAGAACCGGATCTTCAATGACATCGTGAGCACCGGCGTCGAGCCCTTCGAAGGTTCTGTACGCTTCCTCGAAGCCGCACTGCAGCGCGGACTGAAGGTCGCCGTCGTCTCTTCCTCCCGCAACGCACCCGCTGTCCTGGAGGCGGCCGGGCTCAGCGACCGCTTCCCCGTAGTGGTGGACGGTGTGGTGGCCGCAAGCGAAGGCCTGCCCGGCAAACCGAGCCCGGCCACCTACGAGTACGCAGCCCGCCTGCTGGACCTGCCCAGCGAGGAATGCGTGGTGGTGGAGGACGCAGTCTCCGGCGTCCAGGCCGGGGAGGCCGGATCTTTCCACTCCGTCATTGGAGTGGACCGTGGAGCCGGGCGGCAGACCCTTCTCGACGCCGGCGCAACCCTGGTGGTCAATGACCTCAAGGAACTGCTTCCCTAAAGAACATCCGCCGTCCCCCACAGCGGCGCCCGCTGCTTTCCCCGGCAGCTCCTGTCAGTACCCTCTTCCCCCAATATCCCCGGGCCGGCAGCAAACCAGCTGCCCGGCCACACGTCAAAGGACCCAACACCATGGCCCTGATCTCCGCGGACCGCGAAAGATTCCCCAACACCCCCTGGCAGCTCGTGGAAACACGCCACGAACAGGGCAACGAGGGGACCCTGGAAACCCTCTTTGCCCTGGGAAACGGGCACCTGGGCATCCGGGGCGCCCACTGGGCGGCAGCCGATTCCGACCTCCCCGGCAGCTTCATCAACGGGCTGCACGAAATCTGGGACATCAAGCACGCCGAAAACGCCTTCGGGTTCGCCCGCACCGGCCAGCGCATCCTCTACATCCCGGACGCCAACAACTTCACGGTCGTCCTGGACGGTGAGTCCCTCAGCCTGGCTGAGTCCGAGGTGCTGGACTACCGGCGCTCCGTCGACTTCTCCACCGGCGTCTACGAATGCCGGGTCACCTGGCAGTGCCGGTCCGGCGCCGTGGTCACCACCACCGAGCGGCGCGCCGTCGGATTCGCATCCCGGGGAAGCCTTGGCATCTCGCTGGAGGTGGCCACGGACCGCGAGGTCTCCGTGGACGTGACCTCCTCCCTGGTCAACCGGCAGGACCAGCCGGTGGAGGACCACTCGGCCCATGATCCGCGCCGTGCGGGCCGGCACGCAGGCCGTGTCCTGCTGCCCTTGCGCCTCGACGGCGGTGACGGGTCGCTCCGGCTGGCCTGGGAAGCTGCCGAATCGAAGCAGCGGGTGGGGGTCGCGGTGGACCACTGGACCTCCGCCGGCCATCAGCCGTTCGAGACCCTCGTGGACCAGGACGACAGCAGCGTCCGCTACGTGCTGGCGGTCAGCCCCGGCGAGCCGTTCCGCCTGGAAAAAAGCGTCAGCTACGCCGCCGGCCGGACCATTCAGGACCCGTCAGTTGACCCGGCCGCTGTTGCCGAGGAGGGCCTGCGCCCGGTCGCGGACATCTTTGCCGAGAGCGAAGCGCATTACCGGGATTACTGGGCTACCGCGGACATCGTGGTGACCAGCCAGTCCGAGCTGCAGCAAGCCATCCGGTGGAACCTGTTCCAGCTTGCCCAGGCAACGGCGCGCGCGGACGTTGCCGGCATTCCCGCCAAGGGCGTGACGGGCTCCGGCTACGAGGGCCACTATTTCTGGGACCAGGAGGTCTACCTCCTGCCCTACCTGACCTACACCAACCCCGACGGCGCCCGGCAGGTCCTCGAGTTCCGCCACGGCATGCTTCCCGAAGCCAAGGTCCGGGCCAAGGAACTGAGCGTGGACGGCGCCCTGTTTCCGTGGCGCACCATTAACGGGCTCGAGGCGAGTGCCTACTACGCCGCCGGGACGGCACAGTTCCACATTGCGGCTGCCATCGCCTTTGCCACCAACCGGTACGTGTGGGCCACGAAGGACGCCGGGTTCCGGGACGGGATGGGCGCGGAACTGCTGATCGAAACGGCGCGCATGTGGGTTTCCCTGGGCTTCTTCGGCAAGGACGGGCTCTTCCATATCCATGGCGTCACCGGCCCCGACGAGTACACCGCCGTGGTCAATGACAACCTTTACACCAACGTGATGGCCCGCTTTAACCTCCGGGCTGCCGCTGCCCTGGAGCATGCGGGCGTCACCGACGAGGAGCGGCAGCTGTGGGAAGCGGCTGCGAACCGCATGCAGCTGCCCTTCGATGAGCGGATGCAGGTGCATTCCCAGGACAACGACTTCATGCACCTTGAGCCGTGGGACTGGAACACGCCCCGTTCCAAGTACCCCTTGCTGCTGCACTTCCACCCCCTGGTGATCTACCGCCACCAGGTCCTCAAGCAGGCGGACACCGTCCTGGCGATGTTCCTGCAGTGGCAGGATTTCACGGCTGAGGAGAAACACCGGGCCTTCGACTTCTACGATCCCCTGACAACCGGCGATTCGACGCTGTCCGCCTGCGTCCAGGGCATCATGGCAGCCGAGGTGGGGTACTCCCGCGAGGCGCTGGAACACTTTACCAACGCTGTATTCATCGACCTTGACGACACCCACGGCAACACCATCGACGGCGTTCACATTGCCTCCACCGGCGGGGTGTGGAGCTCCCTGGTCTGCGGGTTTGCCGGGTTGCGGGACCAGGGCCCGGTTCCTTACTTCGACCCGCGCCTCCCTGCTGGGTGGGACGGGCTGGCCTTCCACCTCAAGATCCGGGGCCGCCTGCTGCTGGTGGAACTCGAGACCGGCTCCATCACGCTGACCGTCCCCGGAGGGGAGCCCCTGGCGGTGGACGTCCGCGGCCAGCAGTTCACCGTCGGCGCCGAACCCGTCAGGGTGGCACTGGCTCCCGTGCCGCAGCCGGAGCCCACGGTTTTCCCCAGCGGGCATCCGACGGCGAGCATCCCGGTGGTGCGTGCCAACAGCTGAGTGCGGGGCGGCGGCGGGAGCCTAGTCTCCCGCCGTCGTCGTGCGTTCCAGCTCAGGTTCCCGGTCCAGGGGGTGGGCCAGTTCGTCGGCGGGCATCCGTGCAACAGCCATGGCGATGACCGCCATCACCGGGCATACCCCGCCGGCCACCAGGAAGATCAGCCAGAGGGGCAGCACCTCGGCAGCCGGCCCGGCCAGGGCCATGGACACCGGCATCAGGGCCAGCGAGACAAAGAAATCCAGGCTGGAGACCCGGCCCAGGAGGTGCGGCGGAACCCGCCGCTGGAGCAGCGTGCCCCAGATGACCATGCCCACGCTGCCTGTGGCGCCAAAGATGAACAGTGCCGCGGCGATTGCCCAGAAGCTGTCCATGACACCGACGGCGGCCAGCGGCAGGCTGCCCGCACCCCAGGACACCATCATCACCGTGAGGTAGCGGCGCGGCAGCCGGAAGGACGCGGTCAACAGCGAGCCCAGCGCGGCGCCGACCCCCATCACGGCCAGCAGGAAGCCGAACATGCGGGAATCGCCCGCCAGCTGGTCGCGGACCACGAACGGCAGCAGGACTTCGATGGGGCCAATCAGGAACAGGACCGAGATGCACGCCCACACCAGCGTCCACAGCAGCCACGGGGTGCGCAGGGTATAAATGACACCCTCCCGCAGGTCCTGGCGGAAGGATGACTTGCCTCGTTCAGCTCCCGCAGCCAAGGAACCGTCTTCCGTCCCATTGACGGGAGCGGCCAGTGCATGCTGGCCCAGGAAGTTCAGGACAATGAATGCCAGGAGGTGGCACACCGCAACCGCCGTGACCGCGTGCGACGGCGAGAGTGCAGCCACCACCATTCCCGCCACGGCCGGACCGGCCGCCTGCTGGAGGACGGGACGCATGGACCCTTCCATTCCGTTCGCTGCCAGCAGGTCCTGGGCGGGAAGGATGCGCGGCAGGATTGCGGAGTAGGCAGGAAAGAAGAACGCCGCGCCGACACCCAGGACAAAGGAACCCGCAGCGACGTGCCACAGCTGGAGCAGGCCCGTCATGGCGAGTCCGCTGACGGCCGCTATCACTGCGAGGTTGGCGCCCTCCACGGCAATGATCAGCCGGCGCTGGGGGATCCTGTCCGCAGCGATGCCGCCGGCCAGGACGAACGCCACCAGGCCCACGCTGCCGGCTGCGGCCACCAGGGACAGTTCCAGCGGACCGCCGCCCAAATGGATCACCTGGTAGACCATGGCCACGGCCCACATGCCGGAACCAAAGATTGAGATGGCAAGCGCTGCGATCAGTACCCTGTACTCGCGGTGGGCAAAAGGCCGCAGGGCCTTGGGGGTGGGCATAGGCTAAGTCTAGGCTTTGGGCGAACTCCGGAGGAGCCCCGCCGGCCTGCCCCGATAAGACGCAGCCTGTCCCGGATTGGACGCGGCGGGTGGGTGGCTGCTCCCGCGGTGGCCTAATGTTAAGCAACCTTAGTATGAGGAATTCCGGCACAGGCGTGCCGGCGAGACAAGCAGAGGTGACCATGGCCAAGCGCAGCAATCCCGCAGTACGGATAGCACAGGAAACCGCCCACAACGCGGTGTTCGACGCAGACGGGAAGCCCAAACCCGGTGTCCACAATATGCTCCTGAAGGCGGTGGAGATCCAGCGCCCGCTGGTGGTGGCCTACATCCGCCGGCTGCAGAGGAAGCACCCCCGGGCCACGGCCGCCCAGCTCGCCGACATCCTGGAACGCGACTACCTCCGCGCGGTCACCGGCGGCGGTGCGCTGGTAGGTGCTACCGCCGTCGTGCCCGGCGTGGGCACCGTGGCATCCCTCGGATTGTCCGCCGCCGCAACGGTCGGGTTCCTGGAAGCAACTGCCCTTTACTCCACCTCCCTTGCCGAGTTGCACGGGATCCGGCTCACCAACCCGGAGAAGGCCAGCACCATGGTCATGGCCATCATGCTGGGCGAGGAAGGGACAGCCCTCATTGGGACGCTCAGCGGCCAGGCTGCCGGCAGGGAAATGAACGCCAACAACGCCTGGGGCAACGTCCTGTCCAAGTCGATGGTCGTGCCGGGCTTCGGCAGCATCCGGAACAGGATCCAGAAAGCCTTCCTCAAGAACCTCCTCAAGCGGCAGGGATCCGCCCTGTTCGGCCGGGCACTGCCGTTCGGGATCGGGGCGGTGGTGGGCGGAGCCGGTAACCTCGTGATGGGCCGTGCGGTGGTGGCCAACGCCAAGGAGGCGTTTGGACCCATGCCGGATACCATCCCCGGAGAGCTCACGGCTGCCGCGGCGGCCCAGGACACCCCGACGCTGGAAGGCAACACTCTTGGATCTCAACGCTGACCTTGGCGAATCATTCGGCTCCTGGCGGATGGGGGACGACCCCGCCATGTTCCAGCTGGTCACCAGTGCCAATGTGGCGTGCGGCTTCCACGCCGGGGACCCGGTCACCATGCTGGACAGCTGCCGGGCAGCCTATGAACTCGATGTGACCGTCGGCGCCCACGTGGGGTACCGGGACCTGGCCGGCTTCGGCCGCCGCTCGCTGGACATGAGCTTCGACGAGCTCTTCGGCGACGTGCTGTACCAGCTGGGAGCGCTCGACGGCGTTGCCCACGCAGTTGGTGCCTCCGTGGACTATGTGAAGCCGCACGGTGCCCTGTACAACCGGCTGGTCCACGATGCCGAACAGGCTTCGGCCGTGGTGGCCGCGGTGAACGCCTACGATCCGGGCCTGCCCATCTTGGGGCTCCCGGACTCCGAGCTCCTGAAGCAGGCCAGGCACGCCGGGCATCCGGTGTTCATCGAGGCCTTCGTGGACCGCGCCTATCGGCCGGACGGCACGCTGCTTCCGCGCTCGGAGGAGGGTGCCGTGCTGCACGACGTCGACGCGATCGTTGAGCGGGCCGTGCGGCTGGCTGCCAAGGGCGAAGTGGTGGCCGTGGACGGAACAGTGGTGCAGGTCAGGCCGGATTCCCTGTGCATCCACGGCGACACCCCGGGTGCCGTGGAGATGGCTGCCGCCGTCCGTGCGGGACTGGAAGCTGCCGGCATCGAGCTGGAGTCGTTCGCGTAGCAGTCGCCTGCCAGCCGGGGCTCAGCCGAAAATCAGGTGCGCCACCGTGAAGATCGCAAGCCCGGCCAGTGCGCCCACCACGGTGCCGTTGATCCGGATGAACTGCAGGTCCTTGCCCACCTGGAGCTCGATCTTCTGCGACGTTTCCTCGGCATCCCAGCGGGCCACGGTGTCCGTGATGACCCCGGCAATGTCCGACCGGTACGTCCGCACCAGGTAGCCGGCTGCGTCGCCGATCCACGCGTTGACCTTGCCGGCCAGTTCAGGGTCGCTGACCAGCCGGGAGCCGAAGTCCCGCACGGCCGCCTTGAACTTCACTGTCAGTTCGCTGTCGGGATCGTCCACGGCGCCCAGCAGCGCGTTCTTGACGGTGCCCCATGTTCGGGAGGCCAGTTCGCGCACCTCGGGGTCGCCCAGCACCTGGGCCTTGATGTCCTCGGCGCGGGCGATCATCACAGGATCATGCTGGAGGTCCTGGGCAAGGTCGTTCAGGTACTTGTCGATGGACTGCCGGACCTGGTGGTTGGGGTCTGCCTGCACCGCCCGGACGAACTTAAGGATCTCCACATACACCTTGTCACCCACCAGGCCGTCGACGAACTGCGGCACCCACGTGGGGGAACGGTCGGACACCAGGTGCGTGACTGTGTCGTGGTTGTCGTCCACCCAGTCGGCGGCGCGGTCCACCAGCAGGTCCACCAGGTTGTGGTGGTGCCCGTCGCGGAAAATCCGTTCGGCCATCTTGCCCACCGGCGGCCCCCACGGCGGAGTCAGCAGGTGCTTACGCACCATTCCCTCGATGACCGCCTGGACGTCGTCGTCATTCAAAACCTTGAACAGGCCGCGGATGACGGCGGCGCCTTCCTTGGCCACCCGCTCGGAACCGGCGGGCGTGGCAAGCCACTCGCCCGCCCGGCGGGCAATATTCACGCTGGCGAGCTTGTCCTGGACCACCTGTTCCGAGAGGAAGTTGGTCTCAACGAATTCGCCCAGCGAGGCGCCGATCTGGTCCTTCCGGCGCGGAATGATGGCCGTGTGCGGGATCTTGATGCCCATGGGGTACTTGAACAGTGCCGTGACCGCGAACCAGTCAGCCAGCGCGCCCACCATGCCGCCCTCGGCCGCCGCGCGCACGTACTGGAGCCACGGATATTCCTTCTGCAGCGCGAACGCGAAGACGAAGATCACTGCCATCACCAGCAGCAGTCCCAGGGCCACCAGCTTCATTTTCCGCAGCGCTGCCGCCTTTTCGGCGTCGCCCTCACTTAGCTGATGGCCGACGGCGGCCCCCGCCTCCGCGCGGTCCCTCGCAGGAGGCGGTGTGGAAGGGGCGGGCCCGCCGGGCGCGTCCCGGGTAGTTGGCTCAGAGTTCACCTGCATGTGCCAAGCCTAGTCCCGCAGCACGGGGCCGGTCGGCTACCGTGTCTGCATGAGTACTGATGAGTCAGCGCCGCAGCGGCCGTTGGTCTTTGCCCACCGCGGCTCCAGCGCCGCGTTCGCCGAACACACCCGGGCCGCCTACCTGCAGGCCCTGGCCGACGGCGCTGACGGCGTGGAGTGCGACGTCCACCTCACGCGTGACCAGCACGTTGTCCTCCTGCATGACGCCAACCTGGACCGGACCTCGGACGGAACAGGCCCCGTTGCGGAGCGCACCCTCCGGGAGCTGCGGCACCTGGACGTCTCATCGTGGAAGGGCGTCCGCATCCCGGAGGCATACGGGGCACGGTCAGAGCAGCTCCTCACCCTGCCGGGACTCCTGGAGATCCTTCGGGGTGCGGGGCGCCCGATGAAACTGGCCATCGAGTTCAAGCACCCCAGCCCGTACCAGCTCAAGCTGGAGGACCGGGTCCTTGAGGTGCTGCGGAGCGAGGGGTGGGACCCCAAAAGCTCTTCCGTGGACAACGTGGCGGTGACCTTCATGAGTTTCAGCCCGGACTCCGTCCGGCACCTGCTCACCTCGGTTCCGCCCGAGTACATCTGTCAGTTGGTGGACGACGTGGATATCCGGGCGATCCGCGGCGGGCTGGGATTCGGGATGATCACCGGCGGCGCAATTGCCAACCTGATGCGGGCCACCCAGGCCGAAGGCGAGAGGATCCTTGACAACGGCGAGGTGGGCCTGGCGGGGCCTGGCATCGAGTATGTCCGCCGGCACCCCGCGGCCGTCCAGCGCTGGCTCGCCTGCGGCCTGCGCTTCCGCGTGTGGACGGTTGATTCGGAGCAGGACGTGGCCCTGTGTGCGGGGCTGGGAATCCAGGAGATCACCACCAATGTCCCGGCCCGGGTCCTGGGCCAGCTGCAGGTTGCCTCGCCGCAAGGTACGTAGGGGCGCAGGGACGGGATCCCGGACGGCGTGCCCCCGCTGGGCCTGACGGTTACAGGAGCCCGCCGCGCCTGTGGTTGAGTGGAGCCATGCCTTTTCCCCGCTCCGGCCGGGCCGCCCAGACCCTCTCCGCTGCAGCCCTGAGCGCACTGCTCCTGGCCAGCGCCATGAAGCACTTCCGCGACCCCACCTTCTACCGCCAGGTGGTCCCGGGCTACCTCTGCCGTAATGACGACGCTACCCAAGGTGCCGCGCCTTCGCGTCCGCTTGCCCTCCTCTCCCGGGAGGAATGGATCGCCCTGAGCGGGCTGCTGGAACTGGCAGCCGCCGTCGGAATCCTTGTCCCGGCTACGCGGAAGGTGGCCGCCACGGGCACCGCCGTGATGTTCGCCGCGTTCCTGGCCGGACACGTGGACGCGCTCCAGCGGGCGTACGGACCGCAGGGAACGAGCGCCCAGCGGAAGGTGCACACCGTCCGCCTTCCCCTCCAGGCGCCGCTCATTGCCTGGGCGTGGAGCCTGCGCCGGCCGGCCGGCGGAGCACGTCCGTGACCCTGCTGGCATCCCCGGCGGTGCGGATGGGGATCTCCATCAGCATCGCCACCGGACTGTACGGCGTATCCTTCGGGGCGCTCTCCGTAACGTCCGGGCTCGACTTCTGGCAGACGATGGCGCTGAGCCTGCTCCTGTTCAGCGGCGGCTCGCAGTTCGCGTTCATTGGCGTGGTGGCCGGCGGCGGGTCCGGCATTGCGGCCATGAGCGCCGCCACACTGCTGGGCATGCGCAACGGCATTTACGGCATGCAGCTCAACGCCCTCCTGCATCCCACCGGCTGGCGGAAGTACGTCGCAGCCCAGCTCACCATTGACGAGTCCACGGCAACCAGCTCCGGCCAGACGGACCCCGCAGAGCAGCGCCGCGGGTTCTGGGCGGCCGGCATCGGCATCTACCTGCTGTGGAACCTGTTCACCGCCATCGGCGCACTCGCCGGGAGCGGCCTGGGCGACCCCAAGCAGTGGGGACTGGACGGTGCCGCCGTGGCCGCGTTCCTGGGGCTGCTCTGGCCGCGGCTCAAGGGACGCGAGCCGGTGGCCATTGCCGCTGTATGTGCCGTGGCCACCGTCGTCGCCGTGCCGTTCGTCCCCGCCGGCGTGCCAATCCTGGTGGCGGCCGTCGTGGCAGCGGTGATCGGCTGGTTCAGCCACGGCCGGAGCGACGAAGGCCTGGAGCCGGACGTGGACCCCTTCCGGGAACGCCACCACGGGGCGCAGCGCGCCGGGGAAACCGGTCCGGGGGCCACCGAATGAGTCTCTGGATCTGGCTGCTGATTGCCTGTGCACTGGCCTACGCGTGGAAGCTGGTTGGCTATTTCGTTCCGGCCCGGCTGCTTGAAGACCCGCGCATGTCACGGGTGGCGGGCACCATGACCATCGGACTGCTCGCCTCCCTGACAGTGGTGAACACCTTTGCCACAGGACAGTCGCTCGCTGCCGATGCCAGGGTGGGTGCGCTGGTGGCTGCCGCCATAGCCCTGGCTCTTCGCGCGCCGTTCCTGGTGGTGGTCCTCGCAGGCGCAGGAACCGCTGCGCTGTTGAGGAGCCTTGGCTGGAGCTGAGGGCGCAGGGACAGCAACACATTCAATCCATGTGATGCCGCTCACAGCTGCTGGGCTTTCCCGGTTGTACTATAAAAGCGGCTATGCAGTCGGCCGTGGAATTTCGCATGAATGGTGACCATGGACAATCAACTGCATGCAGCCGGGGAAAGATCCGGACGTCTGCACCACAAGAGTTCGAGACGGCGGGCGGGACTCCCTGCCAAGCGTTTCTTCACCCGGTTTGCCCGCCTCGCTGACGTTCCGGAGGAGGACCTGGAATTGCTTTCCCGGAGCCTGCTGACGTCGCTGGACCTGGATCCGGCATCCCACATTCCGGCACTGCAGGCCTTGGTGCACCAGGAACTTCGCAGCAGGGGAGAAGCTGGCGGCAAGTAGCAAACCGCATCCCGGAACCGATATGTGGTGGACTGGCACCAGGGCCGCACATCCACTGCGGCGGCCACAAAGGAGGAACCGAGATGAACGATCAGTCACGTCCGGAGCAGCAGGGGAAGCCGCGGCAAGGCTATCTTGACCCGAGGGGTTCGGAATCTACCCGGGAGATGCGGGATACCGCCCGGCGCCGCCGGGATGCCGAGGAAAAGCTGCAGCAGCACCTCAACGAGGCCAAAGACCACGTCCCCAATGAGCGCGATGACCAGCCGGGGCAGCACGACCATAATGAGCCCGACGGCGACGGCGACGGCGACGGCGACAGCGACAGGGACGGCGACGGCGGACAGGGCTCGTCGCGCTAGGCTGGGCCGGCAGGGCACTGGGTACATCCCCGGTAAGGCTGGCGGACGTGTGTGCCCGCATCAACCACGCACGAAAAAGGGTGGGCCGCCGGGGAGGTTGCCAGCTTCTGGAGGAGATATTGCCTGCTGGCCAGGAGAGCTAAAGCCGGCTGGCTAGGCCACGCCGTGGGCTTCGCCAGCGGGCGCCCCGGCCCGGCGGCAGCTCTCTTCGACGGCCATCTCGTACCAGGCCTCCGCCCCGAATTCGGGTTCAGGAGTATCCAGGTTCTGGTATAGGCTGTCCAGCAGGTTTGCGAGCTCTTCCGCGTTCAGCGAGGGAAGGACTTCCTCGGGGCCTCGGGGGTCGTTAAGGTATCGGTTCAGTTTTGAACTGTTCATTGTGCCGCTGCCAGGATGCGCCGGAACTGAGGGGATTGCTTCATGGGTCACTCCATCCCAAAGTTGGGAGGCTGGCTGCGTAACCCCTCCTGAAGTGTATTGCACGTGCAGGACGCCCACAATGGTGCCATCCGCGCGTCAAACACAAACGCCGGCCCCAGCGGTCCGGAGCCCTGGCTGTGCCTCGTACGGCGCGGCCCTACTGCACGCCTTAGCCCAGGTTGGGGCCCGTTCCGGGTGTGGACGGGACCGGCACATGGGCAGGCAAGGGGCGGGTGGGCCGCACGGTCCGGATGGCGTCCTCAACCAGGGCCAGCGGACGGCGCCAGGCGTCGGAACCGGGCTCCATGGTGTCCACCACGCCGATGAGCATTGCGAGCAGCCGGAACATGTCCGTCATGGAAATGTCCGCCCGCAGGCTTCCCTGCCCCTGCCCGCGCACCAGCAGCACGCTGATGGATTCCATGAGTGAGCCGGTAATGCCGGTCAGGAGTTCGCGCCGCCCTGCGACGGCGCCCAGCAGGTTGGCGTCAGCGCTGGCCGCGTCCATGAGTGCCTCCAGGACCCGCAGCAATCCGGCGGCCCCGTCGATGTCCGCAAGGGCACCGTCCACCACAGGATCCACCGTGAGGCGGAGCTGCCGGTTTAGGGCGGCCAGTACCAGCTCCTCCTTGTCCGCAAAATTGCGGAAGAGGGTGGCCGGGCCAACCCCTGCGGTAGCCGCGATGGTCTGCAGCGGTACTTCAGGTCCAAAATCGCGGAAGCATTGCCGGGCCGCCGTGATGATCTTGTCCACGTTCCGCGCTGCGTCGGCACGGAGGGGCTTACGGGCGACTGCGAGGCTCATGCGAAAAGGTTAGCAACGGAGCTTTCAGCGAACACCGTTACTGCACGGTAGGGGGTTATGTGACGTTCGCGGGCGCCTTCCGGCCCTTTCGACGCAGGCAAGGCGTGGCACACTGGCTTCATGTTGCTTGCGTTTTCTGTCGCCCCGTCGGGCGCCCCCAGCGAAGGTTCCCGGCCCACTGACGCTTCAGTGCACGACGCCGTTGCCGCCGCCGTCAAAATCGTCCGGGAGTCGGGCCTGCCCAACGCAACGGACTCGATGTTCACCACCATCGAAGGTGAATGGGACGAGGTCTTCGACGTCGTCAAGCGGGCAACGGAGGCAGTGGGACGGTATGGCAGCCGCGTCTCCCTGGTGATCAAGGCTGATATCCGGCCGGGTTACTCAGGAGAACTGACCGCAAAAGTGGACCGCCTGGAAGAAGCGCTCGCAGACGGTTCCTGACCCCTCCCGCAGCCCCGGCCCGCCGTCGGCCTTCTCCAATCCCGCCGCCGGCCTTTTCGCCGTCCCCCAACTTCTATGGACCCCAAGGCTGCCCCGTGCCAAACTGTGGCAATGTTCGAGCACCAGCCCCGGCCGGAGTGGATTGCGGCTGAAGAGTTCCTGTCCCGCGTCGTGGTCCATCCCGATCCTGCGCTGCAGCAGGCCATCAGTTCCGCCGCGGAGGCGGGGATGCCTGCCATCGAAGTGGCGCCCAATGCGGGCAAGCTCCTCAAGCTCCTGGTGCAGCTGACGGGAGCCCGGCGCGTGCTCGAAATTGGCACGCTCGCCGGCTTCAGCACCATCTGGATGGGCCGGGGCCTTCCCTCTGACGGCACCCTTGTCACCTGCGAATTCCTGCCCAAGCACGCGGAAGTCGCGTGGGCCAACATCGATGCCGCCGGACTGGGGGAGAAGGTGGAGATCCGGCTGGGGCCGGCGCTGGATACCCTGGCGGCACTGGAGGAGGAAGGCCGGGAGCCCTTCGACTTCATCTTCATCGACGCGGACAAGGAGAACAACAGCCGCTACCTGGACTGGGCTGTCCGGCTGGGAAGGCCGGGGGCCACGGTGGTCCTGGATAACGCCGTCTGGGAGGGCGCAATCCTGGACCCCCGAATGGACCCGGTCAACGCGCCGGGAATCATAGGGGCACTTAAGCTGTTGGGGGAACACCCGCGGCTCGACGCCACCGTCATCCAGACCGTTGGCTCCAAAGGCTGGGACGGTTTCGCGCTTGCACGTATCCGGTAGCACCCGTGCCGGGGGACCTTCCTGCCCCACAAACTGCTAAGTGTGCTTAGAATCAGAATCCGGCTGGCGATCAGCCGGACCAACAGCAGCAGTGGAGGAAACTGATGAAAGCGTCACCCACCCTTGCCGGCAATCTTCAGACGGTGCTTACGGACCTCATTGAGCTGCACCTCCAGGGAAAGCAGGCGCACTGGAACCTTGTGGGCACAAACTTCCGCGACCTGCACCTGCAGCTCGACGAGATCATTGCCGCCGCCCGGCTCTTTGCCGACCAGGCCGCAGAAAGGATGCGCGCGCTGCATGCCCTTCCGGACGGCCGCAGCAGCACCGTCTCAGCCGGCACCCGGCTGGACGGGTTTCCGGAAGGCCTGACCTCCACGAAGCAGACCGTCAAACTCATCACGGCCCGGCTGGAACGAACAGTCCAGACTATGCGGGATGTCCACGATGAGGTGGATGAGGAAGACCCCACCAGCGCGGACCTGCTCCACGCTGCCATCGAGCGGCTGGAACAGCTGGCCTGGATGGTCAATGCCGAAACCATGGCACCCACAGCGTCCGTCACCGAGCCGGCCGGCACGTAGGCGCCGCCGTCACGATGCAGGAACTCTCCGAAGAACACAGCGCACAATCCGCCGGGGACGCGTTGCCCGGCCCCAACGCAGCAGTCCGGCTGTCCGCTGGCAGGGAAGGCCCGGACGGCCTGGATCCCCTGTTCCAGGCCGTCTCCGCCAGCGCCGGTGATGTGCCGGCTTTACTCGAGCTGGCCCGGGAGGCCGGTAAACGGTGGCCGAAGCCCGGTGAAGGCAGTACCGGGCTGCTTTGGGAACTCCTGGCCACAGTGGCCGCCATTGACGTTGCAGCTGCCCGGATCTTCGAGCCGCATCTTGATGCCCTGGCGATCCTGGCCCAGGCAGGGCATGATCCTGCCCGTGCCGGCGGGGCCTGGGGTGTTTTTGCGGCGGAAGGTCCAGGCATGCGGCTCGCTGCGGAAGGCAACGGTTCCGGGGTGCTTTTGAGCGGTGCCAAGCCGTGGTGCTCCCTCGCCCAGGTGCTTGACCACGCGGTGGTCACGGCCCATACGGACGACGGCGGCCGTGCAGCTTTCGCAGTTAACCTGCGCCACGCCGGCGTGACCTGCGAGGAACCGGAGTGGGTGGCCAGGGGTCTGCAGGAAATCCCCAGCGGGACCGTTCGGTTCGACCGGGTCCCCGCTGAGCTGTTGCAGGGGACCAACTGGTACTTCAGCCGGCCCGGCTTTGCCTGGGGCGGCATGGGGGTGGCCGCGTGCTGGCTCGGGGGAGCCGTGGGCATCGCCCGCGACTACCGGGATTCCCTCCGTGCCGGAGGTCTTTCCGGCCGGGAGCCGGACCAGGTTGGACTGGCCTCGCTGGGCGAGCTGGACCGCACCCTGACCTCCGCACTGCAGTATCTTGCAGGAACAGCGGACGGCATAGACCGGCGGGGACAGGGGTCCACTGATCAGGTGCCCGCTGAACAGCTGCCCGCTGAACAGGTGTCCTCTCAACGGGGGAACGCCGGGCGGGTTTCGCCGTGGAGCGATGCGCTGCGCGTGCGCGGAACCTGTGCCGCCGCCGTCGAACGCGTTTTGTCTATAGTGGGCAGCAACCGCGGGCCGGGACCGCTGGCATTCGACCGGACGTATGCCAAACGGATGGCTGACCTGGCACTGTACGTCCGCCAGCACCACGGCATGCGTGACGACGCCCAGCTGGGCTCCCTGACCTTGAAAGGTGATGCGCCGTGGTGACCTTCCTGCACACCGACGAGGGGACTGACGAGTCGGCCTGGTGCGTCCGGGGCCTCCCGGTCATTCCTGAGCTCCCGCTGGGTCCGGAGGAGCTTGCCGCGATGCGCTTCCTGGTCCTTGCCGCACACCCGGACGACGAGACGCTCGGAGCGGGTGGCCTGCTGGCGCGGCTGCACGCCCTCGGCGCAGAGGTGGAGGTGCTGTTGTGCACGGCAGGGGAGGCCTCGCACCCCGGGTCGGAAACGGTCTCCCGGGAAGAACTGACCGCCAGGCGCCTGGCGGAATTCGCCGCGGCCCTGGACCGTATGGGGCTGAAAGACCGCTGGCGGTACCTCGGCCTGCCGGACAGCGGCCTGGCGGAGCGCACTGCGGACATAACCCGTTTGGTCAGGGAAGCCGCCGCAGGGCTGGCCGGTGCTGCAGTCCGGCTCGCCATTGTTGCGCCTTACCGCGCCGACGGGCATGCCGACCATGATGCCCTCGGAACCGTAGCCGCTGCTGTTGCCGCCGACAATGGTTACGGGCTGCTGGAGTACCCCATCTGGTACTGGCACTGGGCAACCCCCGGGCACCTGGAATGGCAGTCTTGGGTGAGGTTGCCGCTGGAGCCGGGGGAACAGTCCGCAAAAGAACGGGCCATGCAGGAGCATGCCAGCCAGACCAAGCCGCTTTCCCCGCATCCCGGTGACGAAGTCCTGCTGAGCGAATCCTTCCTGCGGCACTTCTCCCGCCCCTTTGAAACCTTCGCCTGGACTCCTCCGCAGGAGTTTTTGCCCGGAAAAGCAGATGCCCCCGGAACCGTGGCCTACACCAGCAAGGAAGCCCAGGACATCTTCGACGGTATCCACAACCGGGAACCGGACCCTTGGAAGTACACCACCAGCTGGTACGAGCGGCGGAAGCGCGCGCTGACTGTCGCAGCATTGCCCTCCGAACACTTTTCCTCGGCGCTCGAGATCGGTTGTTCCATCGGCACGCTGACGGCCGACCTTGCCCCGCGGTGCACCAACCTGCTGGCCGTAGACGCCAGCGGTGCAGCGTTGGGGCAGGCAGCGGAACGCCTGGCCCCTTTCCCGGGCGTCACCGTCAGGCAGCTGACGCTGCCCGCCGAGTGGCCTGCCGGGAACTTCGACCTGGTGGTGGTGTCCGAGGTGGGGTACTACCTCTCCGCCGGTGAGCTCGATGCCCTGGTCGAAAAAGTCAGGGACTCGATCCTCCCTGGCGGCACTCTGCTGCTGTGCCACTGGCGCCACCCCATTTCCGGCTGGGAGCTGGACGGCGAAGCAGTGCACACCCGGGTGCGTGACCGGTTGAAATGGCCCACCTCCGGCCTCTACCGGGAGCGCGACTTCCTGCTCGAGACCCTGGCAGCGCCAGCGGCGGCGGTGCCTGCGCCTTGACTCCCGTCGACAGGGTGGCCGTGGTGATTCCGGTCCACAATGAGGAGGAACACCTGGGTCGCGCCCTCGCCGGCGTGGAGGCCGCCGCATCGACACTCCGGCAGGTGCACCCCTGCATCGACGTCAGGGTTCTCGTGGTCCTCGACTCCTGCACGGACGGTTCTGCGGCCATAGCTTCCGCATACACCGCCCGGAACACGTGCTTCTCTGTCCATGAGGTCGCCTTTCGAAGCGTGGGAAGGAGCAGGCGGGCGGGAAACTGGCAGGCTCTGGGCGCTGGGGCAGATGCAAGCCCTGGCGCCGGGGCCGGGTTGTGGCTGGCGAACACCGACGCCGACTCGGTGGTTCCGGACAACTGGCTCGTGGGGCAGCTCGAGTTGGCAGCGGCGGGAGCCGATGCAGTGCTTGGGTCCGTGGAAGTGGACCCTGCGGGGATGGCACCCGAACTGCTCAGCCGTTGGCAGTCGATGCACTCCTTCGGGGAAGACCACCCGCATGTGTTCGGGGCCAATCTTGGCGTCCGCGGTTCGGCCTACCTTGTGGCGGGCGGGTTCCCGCGGCACCTCTCGCATGAGGACAGGGTGCTGGCAGGGCGGCTCCGGGACCACGGGTTTGATGTGAGGGCCACCGACACCATCCGGGTCCGGACGTCCGGCCGCACGCAGGCCCGGGCCCCCAAGGGCTTTGGGGCCTATCTGCGGACGCTTGGGATGGAGATCGCATTGGCGCCGGAGGCATAAAGGCAGCCCCGTGGCGGCGTGGCTTTGCGGAACGTGGCTTAACGGGAAAGGGGCTGCTGCGGTTGCGCAGCAGCCCCTTTCAGCAGGACTAGTCCTTCCGGAAAGCGTCCTTGACCTTCTCGCCCGCCTGCTTCAAGTCAGCCTTGGCCTGGTCCATCTGGCCTTCAGTCCGGAGGCTTTCGTCATCAGTTGCCTTGCCGGTTGCTTCTTTGGCCTTGCCGGCCATCTTCTCGGCGGCGTTGTCGATCTTGTCGTCCAAACCCATGGTATTTCTCCCTTCGGCTGGTGACCTGCGGCGATACGCAGGTCATGCTCCCATGCTAGCCAGCCAGGCGTTGCTACAACAGATGGCTGGCCGCGCCGGGGGAGCTGCTGGAAGAGGCAAAACCGGCGGGAGAGCGTCAGACCAGGTCGGGAGCGCTTGCGACGATGTAATCCGCGGCGGCAGGACCGGTCATGGACAGGTTGTTGCTGTCCGGGTCAATACCGTGCGTTCCCAGCGCCGCCCACAGCGCTTCCGGCGGCTGAAGCCGGGCTTTGTGGAGAAGGCACCAGCTGGTGTAGAGGCCATACAGCTCATCGCGTCCGAGGCCCAGCCCCGGCTCCCTGTCCGCGACAACTGCTTCGGCAAGAAAATCTTCAAAATGTGTAGCAGGCATGTTCGCTCATTCGGGCTCGACCTTGATGCCGCCGTATCTGCTTCAGCGGCCCTGCCGGCCCCGGAGGGCTCAACAGATTAATCATGAAGGTATGGCAGGGCGGCTCGCTTTGTCCAGTTAGGCTGCCCAGTCTGGACAGGCAATGCAGGCTCGCGGGAAACCCGGCTGGCCCGGGGCTTCATGGCGGCACGATTGCTCCAAGGGTGCGGCCGGATCGCATGGATCGAGGGGGCCGACGGCGACTGGGGGGACTGGCCTCGGTCTCAGAAGAGGCCATCTCACCGCCGGCCCCGCCTGCTCCCGGGTACCTTGATAAACCCGGGAAACTTAAACAGGACCTCCAAGACAATTTTCTCCCATCTTGAAGGTCCTGCCTAGTCCCCGCGGAATGCCCTATCGGGCGTCGGTGGCGCCCCGGTCGTCGTCCCCGCCAAGGGCACGGTCGCGCACCTTGTCCCGGACCCGGTCCCGGTGCGGCTCCGTGGGCTGTTCGGAGTCGCGGCCCCCGTCCTGGTCCCGGCCATCGTCCGAGGAGTCATCCCCGCCGTTCCCGGCGCTGTACTTCTCACGGATTTCGCGCCCGTGCTGGATGTCCTCTTCCTCCTGCTTCTGCAGCTTTTCGCTCTTCTTGGTGTCCCTGGGGGGCAGCTGGATGGTTTCCTCAGCCTTGATGCCCGCCTGGAGCTGCCGGCCGCGCTCCATCTCGGCGTCGAACTCTGCACCGAAGAGCAGCGACATGTTGAGGATCCAGAGCCACAGCAGCATCACGATCACGCCGCCCAGGGCGCCGTAGGTCTTGTTGTAGTTGCCGAAGTTGCCTACGTAGAAGCCGAAACCCAGCGATGCAAGCAGGAAAATGAATAGGGCAATGCCGGAGCCCATGCTCATCCACTTGAATTTGGGCTGCTTGACGTTGGGGGTGGCGTAGTAGAGGACGGCGATGATCGCGATGATGAGCACGATCATGACCGGCCATTTGGCGATGTCCCAGATGGTCAGGAATACGCCGCTGAGGCCGATCAGGCCGCCCACCGCTTCCGCTACCGGCCCGCTGAGGACCAGCATGCCGGCGAGGATGGCCACGATGACAACGGCCAGGAGCGTGACCACCAGCATTGTTCCGCGGAGCTTGACGAACGCACGGCCTTCATCCACCTCGTAGACCCGGTTCATGGCACGGCCGAACGCACCAACGTAGCCGGACGCGGACCACAGTGCTGTGGCAAGGCCAATAACCAGGGTCAGGCCTGCGGCCGGTGCACTTGCCAGGTCTTCCACCACTCCGCCGACCGTGTCAACAGTCTCGGCCGGGACGAAACCGCTGACGATTTTCAGGAGCGCGTCGGTGGTCTTCTGCGGGTCACCAAAGAGTCCTATCAGGGACACAAGTGCCAGGATAGCCGGGAACAGCGACAGGACCGCGTAGTAGGTCAGGGCGGCAGCCAGGTCCGGACATTGGTCCTTGGTGAACTCCCGGAAGGTTTTCTTGGCGATGTACTTCCAGTTCGGCTTGACCAGATCTTTCGGACTCTCCGGCTTCCGGGAATCATCGGGCGCCGGAGCCTGGTCCGCTTTGGCGGTGCTGCTCTCGGATGCGTCATGAGTGGCCATGGGGTGTCCTCTCGATAAGGGGCGAAAAACGGACAGGCCAGCTCCGCGGTTGGCGGGGCCGGCCTGTCAGGGTAGTGCTGGTGCCTTGCTTGTGCCGCGGTGTGCTGGATGCCGCTTAGGTGTTTTTGACGTTGCCTGCGGCGTCGGTGGTGCGGTCTTTGACGTCGGTGGCGGCGTGTTGGCCTTCGGCTTTGACGTTTTGGGCGGCGTCGGTGGCGGTGGCCTTGACGTTTTCCATGGCTTCCTGGGCGGGTTCCTTGAGGTCCTGGACCATGTCCTTGGCGGCGTCGGTCACCTGGGTGGCCAGGGGCTGGGCGGCGGTTTTGAGCTGGTCCGCGGCTTCCCGTTCCTTTTGGCTGGCCGGGATCAGGGAGGAGATCAGCATTCCGGCGCCGAACGCGATCAGGCCCGCGGCCAGGGGGTTGCCCTGGGTTTTGGCTTTGACCTGGTCCGGTGCGTTGGAGATCGCTGTTCCGGCATCGCCGAGTTTGGCCGCGGCGGTGTCTTTGGCCCCGTGCAGGGTGTCTCCGGTGGAGTGCAGTGCGTTGCCGGTGTGTCCGGCGCCGCTGTGCATGGTGTCCTGAACACGGGTAGTGGTGTGGTCTGCTGCGCCCATGATTTTCTCCTTGACCCCGCTGACTGTGTCTTTAAGCTTGTCGGTCTGGCGGTGGACGATGTTTGAGGGGGTGACTTTGTCGGCCACGGCGTCAACGTTGGTGCCCAGGCGCGCGCGGGTGGCTTCTATGTCTGAACGGATTGCGTCCGGGTTATCGCTCATCGGTTTACCTCACCTGGTTTTAGGGTTGGGGGTATTTCGGACAGGGTTTCGCTGGTCTGGGGCAGGCCCTTGACCTGTTTGAGTTCCTTGCGGCCGATCGAGGCCAGGACCGCGGCGATGATGCCCCAGATCACGGCGACGATCAGGGCGGCCCAGCCCAGTGGCATCAGGGCGCCCAGGGCGAACATCAGGCCCAGGGACAGGAAGATCAGGACGAAGTGTCCTGCCACGCCTGCCCCGGCGAGCATGCCCGCGCCCTTGCCCGCCTTGGTGGCGGACTGTTTGGCCTCGGCCTTGGCCAGCTCGACTTCCTGGCGCATGAGCGTGGACAGGTCACGGGTCACGTCCCCGAGCAGCTCACCCAGCGAGGCGTTATCAGCCTTCTGGTGCGCCTCACTCGGAGCGGGTTCCGGAATCGAACTACTCATCACAGCCCGCCAGACTGGCCATCCCTGGAACGGTCCCGGGTGAGGGGATCGCCTGCCATGGGATCGTCGGCAAGGTCGCGGTCGCCCAGCGGATCATTGGCAATCCGGTTTCCGGACCACGGTTCTTCGACCAGCTGCGGGCTGTCCAAGGGGCTGGCGGGACGCGTGGGGTCGGAATAGCTGCTGCCTGGCGCGCCGCCGTCGTATCCAGCCGTTGTGGTGGCCGGGCCGGGGAGCTGCACCGGAGGGGGCGGTACGGTGCCGCCCGCCGGGACATAGGACTCGGTGTACCGGTCTCCGTAAGGGGTGCCGGAGTAAAGCCCGGCCGTGCCGGTGGTGCCGCTGGTGGATGAAGACTCCGGTGCCCCGGCGGTGAGACCGCGGGTGAGCCTGCCGGCAAGGACGCCTGCACCCGCTGCAAGCAGGAGGAAGGTTCCGGGTTTGTTGCGGGCAAACCTCTGGACCTCGCCGAGAAGGTCACCCGGCTCCCTGTTCTCTAGCCAGGACGCCATTGAAGAGGTGCGCTCTGCAGCCTGCCGGACCAGGTCGCTGGCCATACCCTGCTGGTCTGGAGCGGTGGCCATGCTATGCAGCTGGCTGGAGATATTGCGCATGCCTTCGGCGGCCTTCTGCTGCTGGGTTCCAGCCTGGCTTGTCAGGCCCGACTTTGCCTGGTGCAGCAGATCCTGCGCACTGGACTTCGCCTCGGACGCCACATGCGCGGCTTCTTCCTTGGCGGTCTGCGCAACGTTCTGGGCAGAGCCCTTCGCCGTGCGGGCGACGTCAGCCGCTTCTTCCTTTGCCGCATCCTTGCGGGAAGTCCCTGAGCTGTCGCCGGCCTGGCCTGCACCATAGGGGGGAGTGGCGGCTGACGGGAAGGTAGCGGCGGACCGCTCACCCGGAATTCCTGTAGAGGCCGGGGGAGCCGTGGCAGCGGGGTCCTCGGGCCATTGGTTCTCTGTCATCTTCGCTCTCTCTTTCCAAGAAGGCCGGTTGTTGATCAAGAACCAGCAGTACTGGCCGTAAAATAATAAGCATGATTACTAATAAAAGGTAAGTGCCCTTGCTAAGCGAGTTCTAAACAGTTCCAACAGAGTCAGCCGGAAGGGCGCAGGCCGGTCCGGTCACATCAAGTGGAAAGTGGTGGGTAACGTGGAAACAGCTCCATGGGTATGGGTGGTAATTGCCGTTGTGGTGGTGGTGCTGGTTGTGCTGCTGTTGCTGTCTAGCGGACGGCGCCGGAAGGCGATCCAGCAAAAGCGCGACGACGAACACCGGGAGAAGGCAGCAGAAATCCGCCGTGAGGCAGAGGTTAAGGAACTTGACGCCCGGGAGCGTGAAGCGAAGGCGACGCGCGCCAGGGCGGATGCAGAACAGGCCCAGGTGGACGCAGCCAGGTTGCGCCAGCAGGCTGACAAGCAGGCTATGGAGGCCAAGGCGCTCCGCGACGATGTAAATGAACGGGCGCGTAAGGCGGATGAGCTCGACCCTGACGTCAACGGCGAGCTCCGCGGTGATGCCAACCCGGACCGCCGGGACCGCAGCAACCGCGAACGAGTCAGCCACGATGGCGCGGGGGACGGCGCCCCTGACGCAGGCCGCGGTACTGATGGCCGTGGTACTGATGGCCGCGGCGTCCGAGGGGCCGGCGCCCATGATGGCGTACGTGACGACGCTGCCCATGATGGCGTGCGGGGCGACGCTGCCCACCATGGCGTACGTGACGACGCTGCCCACGATGGCGTACGTGACGACGGGGCGCGGAACGGCCGCCCCGACGAGGGTGCCAATCCTGCCCCCGGCACGCGCCGTGACCGGGAGGATCCCCACTCTGGCATCTAGTCCACGGGCGGTACCAGTTTCCTTGGCTTGAGCACGGGGGAGGGAGTTACTCCTTCCCCCGTTCCCATGCCCTGGAGAACCGCCCTGACGGCATCAGTGGCCGGTATCGTCGGCTCCCAGCAGAGGATCCGGCGGGCCCGGCCAGTGTCCATGATGGGAGCGCCGGCTGCCATTTCCACCCACCCGGAGTCGGTGGGCTGAAGCCGCAGCCGCCACGTCAGGCCAACGATCCTGTGAAGCAGCCCCATGGGAATGGGGAGTATCCTGCGGGCGCCCAGGATGCGGGCGAGTTCCTGCGGCGTCAGCACCGGCTCCGCCGCGATGTTGAAAGCCCCGGAGGCCCGCTGGTCGATAACACGCCAGTAGGCGTCCGCCACATCATCAGCGTGTACCGCCTGGAAGACCAGGCTGTCCGGGGCGGGAAGCAGCGGAATCCGAAGTTTCCCCGGCAGCAGGCGCGGCAGGAGCCTGCCGAGGAAATACCTGCCGATCTCACTTCCGGCATCGGACTGGAAAATCAGGCCTGGCCGGAGCCTTGCAACCGAGATGCCTGGCTCCGCTGCCATGAACGCGTCCAGGGCTTCCTCCTGCTCCGCCTTGTGCCGGCTGTAGTGCGAGCCTGCCATGCCGTGGACCGGCCACGATTCGTCGTGTCGCTGATCTTTGGATGCCTTGCTGTAGGCGCCGACCGACGAGGCACAGACCACCTGTTTCACCCCGGCCCTGGCGGCAGCCGCCAGCACGTTCCTGGTGCCTGTCACGTTGGTGCGGTACAGCTCTTCCAAATCCCGGTTGGGCTGGATCTGCCAGGCCAGGTGAACCACGGAATCCACGCCTTCCAGGGCGGCATCAAGCCGGGTGCGGTCGCTGTCCAGGCCGACGTCCAGGGGGTGCCATTGGATGCCGGAGTAGGGTTCCCGGCTGGTGTCGGGGAGGCGCCTGCTGATCCCCGTCAGTTTCAGGCTTCCCGGCTTTTCGGACAGCTTGGCCTGCAGCTTGCGGAGGAGTGCTGTTCCAGCATTTCCGCTGGCACCCGTGATGGCGATGTGCATGGCAAGGACTCCTTGGCTTGGCCTCCCGGTACGGCTGACAAACCGAGCCTATATCCGGGGAGCATTGTTTTATAAGCAACCTTATGATTTCCTACTTCTAAGTCTTGCCGCAGGCTTTCGGACCCCTACCCGAGGGAACCAACGACAATGCCCGAAAACTTTCCCGCACTTGCCGTGGATACAATGCCCGTCCACCAGACCCAGCCACAACTCCAGGGAAACAGCCCTTCCGGTACTAAAGCGGGACGGCTGCGCCAGACCTTCGAAAACGACCTGGTCCTCGGCTACCTGGACCTGGCGGAGGCCCTGGCGGCCCGGTTTGAAGCCCGTGGGCGCGAACGCGCCGACCTGAACCAGGTTGCCTACCTTGGACTCGTGAAGGCCGCCCGCGGCTTCGACCAGTCCAAGGGCGAAAGCTTCCCTGCCTACGCAGCCCCCACCATCACGGGGGAGCTGAAGCGGTACCTGCGTGACCGCACGTGGGTTGTCCGCCCGCCACGGCACATCCAGGACTTACGCACCCGGATGTTCCGCGCCGAGCCGGAGCTCACCCAGTCGCTGGGCAGGAATCCCAGCGTGGCCGAGCTGGCAGGGGCCCTGGACGAAGATCCCGCGGCCGTGCAGGAAGCAATCTCGGCCTCGAGCAGCATGCACCCCGACTCGCTGGACGCCGTCAACCCGCACTCCGACGCGCCGTCCATCGGCGAGATGCTGGCATGCCCCGAGACTCCGCTGGAACGCCTGGAGGAGCTCGCCTGCCTGCGTGATGCCATCCAGGACCTGGACCCCGCGGACCGGGAACTCCTGTACCGCCGCTACTTCTGCGAGGAAACCCAGGTGCAGCTGGGAAAGCGGCTGGGCATGTCCCAAATGCAGGTCTCGCGCCGGCTTGCCCGGGTGCTGGTGGCTCTCCAGCGAAGGCTCGAAGACAGTGCCATCGCAGGACCGGGAGACGAAACACAAGGGAACACTGCCCGGGGAAATGCAGGCCACGGGACCCGTATGGTCCCGGTGGCCGGCGCGTCCTTGCGGACCGCCCACGGAGCGGGCAGTCCTGCCCCGTCCGGCAGGAGTACTGCCCGCCGGGGTGGGGGCGAGGTAGCCGCCAGGCTCCCCCTGGAAGCGTGAATCCGCCGCGCGTGAATCCGCTGCGCCTGAGTCCGTAGCGCGGGAATTCCCAGCTCCTGAATCCGGCGTTCCGTACTCCGCCAAAAGACCTCAAGAAAACCGCCAACAGCCAAGGGCGGGCCTATCTTGCCTGTTCAGCGCCATGGCCGAACAACAGACCGAAAGCCGGGAAAAACATCCGGCCCCGTTTAGGAGCAGCAGCAGAGGGGAACAGGGAGGACATGGGAAGCACCGAAACAACCAGGCTCAGGGCTGTCCTGTTCGACCGGGACGGCACACTGGTGGTCGATGTGCCGTACAACGGGGACCCGGACCTTGTCCGGCCGATGCCCGGCGCTAAAGCGGTACTCGATGCCCTGCGCTCTGACGGAATCGCAACCGGCGTAGTCAGCAACCAGTCCGGCATCGCCCGGGGCATGATCACTGCCGACGACGTCGCCAGGGTAAACGCCAGGGTGGAGGAACTGCTTGGCCCCTTTGACGTGTGGGAAGTCTGTCCCCACGCGGAGCAGGATGGCTGCCCGTGCCGGAAGCCCGCACCGGGAATGGTCCATAGCGCCTGCCGGAAGCTCGGTGTCACAGAGTCCGAGGCAGCACTGATCGGCGATATCGGCGCCGACGTCAGGGCCGCGGAAGCAGCCGGCGCCACGGGCGTCCTGGTTCCCACACCTGTCACGCTTGCCGCGGAGGTGGCTGACGCGCCGCTGGTGGCCCAGGACCTGGCCGGCGCCGTGCGCCTGCTGCAGGAGCGGCGGTAATGGGCCGCGTCCTGGTGGCGCGCCTGGACAGCATGGGCGATGTCCTCCTGGCGGGTCCTGCCGTCAGGGCCGTGGCCAACGGCAGGATCCCGGACGGCAGCAGGCCCAACCACGTAGTGATGCTGTGCGGCAGGCAGGGTGAATCTGCCGCCGCCTTGCTGCCGGGTGCCTCCGAGGTCTACAGCTGGGACAGCCCCTGGATCGTGAATCCTGCACCGAAAATGACCGGCCCGCATGCCGACAGGCTCATCGAATACGTCCGCAATTCCAGGATCACCGAAGCCGTCATCCTCACGTCCTTCCACCAGTCACCGCTGCCGCTGGCGCTGCTGCTGCGGTTGGCGGGTGTTGAGCGCATCACCGGCGCGTCTACTGATTACGCCGGGTCCCTCCTTGATGTCCGGCTGAAGCCGGGGGAGGACTTTCCCGAGGACCAGCCTGAGGCTGAACGGGCCCTGGGTATCGCGGAGGCCGCGGGGTTCAGGCTCCCGGCAGGGGACGACGGCAAGCTGCGCCTTGCCTCTGTGCCGGACGTCGCGGACCTTGTGGGGCACGACCCGTACGTGGTGGTGCACCCCGGCGCGGCCGTCCCCGCAAGGGCCTGGCCCCCGCTGCACCACGCGGCCGCCGTCGAACTTCTCCAGGGCGCGGGACACCGCGTGGTGGTCACCGGTGGTCCCGGCGAAACCTCCCTGACCGCCACGGTGGCAGGACCCTCGGCGCTGGACCTGGGCGGCAGGACGGACCTGCATTCCCTGGCGGGCGTCATGGCAGGCGCCGGTGCAGTCATCACCGGCAACACTGGTCCCGCGCACCTTGCGGCCGCTGTCGGCACTCCCGTTGCCTGCCTGTTTTCCCCCGTGGTCCCGGCCATCCGCTGGGCACCCTACGGGGTTCCGCTGGAACTCCTGGGGGACCAGAACGCTGCCTGCCGGATGACCCGCGCCCGCGTCTGCCCGGTTCCGGGACACCCCTGCCTGGACTCCGTTTCGCCCGAGGAAGTGGTGGCGGCAGTGGAACGCCTGATGGGCGGAGTGAGCTCTTTCAGTACCCACGTCAGCACCCGTAGAAAGGCCCGCAACAGATGAGAATCCTGCTCTGGCATGTCCACGGTTCCTGGACGGACGCGTTCGTGCGCGGCCGTCATGATTACCTGCTCCCTGTCCTGCCTGCCGGTGGGCCTTGGGGACTGGGCCGTGCCGGCAGGGACTGGCCCGCATCGGTGCATGAGGTGGACCTGGCGGCGCTGGATGCGGACGCCGTGGACGCCGTCGTGCTGCAACGCCCGGAAGAAATTGCTGAAGTAGAGCGCATGCTGGGCCGCCGGCCTGGTATTGACCTGCCGGCGGTGTACGTGGAGCACAACACCCCCAAGGGCGATTTCCCCTTCTCACGGCATCCACTCGCGGACCAGTCCGCCATCCCCCTGGTTCACGTCACCCACTTCAACCGGCTCGCCTGGGACAACGGATCTGCGGTGTCAACGGTGGTCGAGCACGGAATACCGGACCCCGGGCAGCTCTACACGGGTGAGCTGGCGGAGCTGGGCGTGGTGGTCAATGAACCTGTCCGCCGCGGCCGCGTCACGGGAACCGACCTGCTGCCGGCCTTCGCGTCTGTGGCGCCGCTGCAGGTCTTCGGCATGAAGACGGACGGCCTGGCTGCCGCCGCCGGCATGGACGCATCCCGGTTGACCTCCCGCGGCGACCTCAGGACACAGGAACTGCACCGCGAACTGGCACGATGCCGCGTCTACGTGCACCCGATGCGCTGGACCTCACTGGGCCTGTCCCTCCTGGAAGCCATGCACCTGGGGATGCCGGTGGTTGCCCTGGCATCCACCGAAGCGCCGCGGGCCGTGCCGCCGGAAGCGGGCGCCGTGTCCGCCGACATCGATGAGCTGCTCCGCTGTGCTCGGCGGCTCGTGGCCAATCCGGAGGAAGCACGACGACGCGGCGTCGCTGCACGTGAAGCGGCACTGGAACGTTACGGGCTGGGGAAGTTCCAGGACCGTTGGGACGAGCTCTTGGGAGACCTGGCCAGCCGGCCCAGGCGCCCGCTGAACGCCAGCAACAACGGCCTGGACGAGCGGATCCTTGTTCCGGCGCGAGAGAGGAAGACCCCATGAGAATCTCGATGATTTCAGAACACGCCAGCCCTTTGGCGGCCTTGGGCGGGGTGGATGCCGGCGGGCAAAACGTGCACGTTGCGGCACTGTCGGAGGCATTGGCCAGACGCGGACACCACGTAACCGTGTACACCCGCAGGGACGCAACGGAGCTTCCCGCCCGGGTCCGGGTGGGGCGGCGCCTGGAAGTGGTCCATGTGGATGCAGGGCCGGCCCGCCATGTTCCGAAGGACGAGCTCCTTCCCTTCATGGGTGAGCTCGCCGACGGTGTGGCCAGGGACTGGAGCCAGCGGCCGCCGGACGTGGTGCACGGCCACTTCTGGATGTCGGGCCTGGCTGCCCTGGACGCAGCGAGGCGCCCGGACTCCGGGTACCGGGTCCCCGTGATCCAGACCTTCCACGCGCTGGGGACAGTCAAGCGCCGGCACCAGGGAGCAGAGGACACCAGCCCGGGGGAACGCCGCTGGCTGGAACCTGGTGTGGGCAGGTCCGCGGACAGGATCATCGCCACCTGCTCGGACGAGGTTTTTGAGCTCAAGGCCATGGGCATCGACACCGGCAAGATCTCTATTGCCCCCTGCGGCGTGGACCTGGACTTCTTCTCGGCTGATGGTCCCGTGGCGGCAAGGACGGCGAACCACCGGATCCTCTCGGTGGGCCGCCTGGTGCCGCGCAAGGGTGTGGACCTGGTGATCCGGGCACTGCCTTACCTGCGCGAGGCAGGGTTCGACGGCGTCGAGCTCCTGATCGTGGGCGGCGGCGGAGATTCCGGCGTGCTTGACGCGGATCCGGAGGTGCGCCGCCTGCTGGGCCTTGCCGCCGAACTCGGGGTGGCGGACCAGGTGCGGCTGCAAGGACAGGTGTCCCGCAGCGAGATGCCTGGCATCTTCCGCAGCGCCGACGCTGTGGTGTGCGCACCCTGGTACGAGCCCTTCGGCATTGTCCCGCTGGAAGCCATGGCCTGCGGTGTCCCCGTGGTGGCTGCCGCAGTCGGGGGTCTCCGCGACACAGTGGTGGACCACGGAACCGGGCTGCACGTGCCGCCCCGCGATCCGGAAGCCATCGCTTCCGCACTGGCCATGCTGCTCCGCAACCCGTCGCTGCGGGCGGAGCTGGGAAACGCGGGCAAGGTGCGCGCCCGCACCCGGTACTCCTGGGACCGGGTTGCCGCCGAAACCGAAAAGGCCTACCAGCTGGCGGTGGCAGGCGCTCCTGCCGGTGTTGCCTCGATGGAAGGAGCGGCGCTGTGACTCCGGACTGGTCCCTTCGAGACGCCGGCCTGAGGACCCTGGCCGCCCCTCCGCCACTGCCGTCCGTCCTGCCTGGTTCCGGGTTTGTGGACCCGGCAACCGCGGACGTTGTCCAGGCCCACCTGGACAACGTGGTGCCGGCGCTGGATTCGCTGCGGCGCCAGTCCGGCCGCCTCGCCGCCTGGGGAGTCGAACTGGCCCAGCGCCTGCTGCGCGGGCAGCGGCTGCTGGCCGCGGGGAACGGCGGTTCAGCCGCGGAGGCACAGCACCTCACCGCCGAGCTGGTGGGCAGGTTCGACGGCGAGCGCGTCCCGTTCTCTGCGATCTCGCTGCACGCCGAGTCCTCGGCCGTCACGGCGATCGCCAACGACTATGGGTACGACGACGTCTTTGCGCGCCAGGTGCGCGCACACGGCCGCTCCGGTGACGTGCTGATGCTGCTGTCCACCAGCGGCAAGAGCCCCAACCTGCTCCGGGCAGCGGAGGTCGCTGCCCGGCTCAACATCACCACCTGGGCGCTCACCGGCGCCGGCCCCAACCCCTTGTCCGAGGCCTGTGACGAGGCTGTGATGATCGACGCCCTCAATGCCAATGCGCAGGAGGGGCACCTGATCGCCCTGCATGCCATGTGCCGCGCCTTTGACCTGGAAGTGGGACGGCGCAGTGTTCCCGACGCCGGACTGCCGGGCAGGGGAGGCCGGGCATGAGGATCGTCGTGGTTGGCGACGTAATGCTGGACGTGGACCTGTCCGGGGAGGCCACCCGGCTCAGCCCCGACGCACCGGTTCCGGTTGTGGACGTCTCCGGGGTCAGGCGGCGGGCCGGCGGTGCCGGCCTGGTGGCGCGGATGCTGGCGGAGGACGGCTGGCCCGTCACCCTGGTGACGGTCCTGGGCGATGACGACGCCGGGCGGCAGCTTGAGTCGCACCTCGCCGGGGTGCGGCTTGTGTCCGGCCCCAGCGGCCATGCCTCTCCGGTCAAGACCCGGGTCCGGGCAGGATCGCACCCGGTGGTGCGCTTCGACCAGGGCTGCGGCAAGGCGCCTGTTCCGGATGCCAGCCCGGCCATGCTCCGTGCGGTTGAGCAGGCAGGCGTGATCATCGTGGCCGACTACGGCAGGGGCCTGGCGGCGAATCCCCAGCTCAGGGACCTCCTGGCCCGGCTGGCCGGCAGCGTGCCCATCATCTGGGACCCGCATCCTTCCGGACCGGACCCTGTCCCGGGTGTGGCCGTGGTGACGCCCAACCTTGCCGAGGCCAGCAAGGCGGCGGGTGCCTACACAAACCACCATGATGCAGCGCCGCAGGACGCAGGGACACAGGACCCGGCAGTCCAGGCTGGCCGGATCCTGATGGAGGAGTGGCAGAGCCGCGCCGTCCTGGTCACCAAGGGCGAGCAAGGAGCAGTCCTGCTGCAACAGGGCAGCAACTCTCAGCAGGCGGTGCCGGCGCCACGGGTGGAAGCGGGCGATCCCTGCGGTGCAGGTGACAGGCTGGCGGCCAGCCTGGCAGTCCACCTCCTGGCAGGCCGCGAGCTCGGGGAGGCAGCCAGGCTGGCAGTCCATGACGCCGCGGATTTCCTGGCCAGCGGGGGAGTGTCCGCGTTGCCGGACCAGGCCGGCTTCACTGCAGCCGCTCCGAAGCCGCGGAACCAGGCAGCCGGCAGGCTCCGCACCAGCGAACCGCTGCTGCTGGCCCGCGCGGTTCGGGAGAACGGCGGGACGGTGGTGGCGACAGGCGGCTGCTTCGACCTGCTGCACGCCGGCCACGTCCGGTCCCTCGCCGCGGCCCGCGAACTGGGCGACTGCCTGATCGTGTGCCTCAACTCAGATGACTCTGTCCGCCGGCTCAAGGGGCCGGAGCGACCCATCATCAGCCAACAGGACAGGGCAGAACTGCTTCTGGCTATGGAATGCGTGGACGCGGTGATGGTCTTCGATGAGGACACCCCGGAAGCCGCCCTGGAACGCCTTCGCCCGGACATCTGGGTCAAGGGCGGGGACTACAAGGGTGCCCGCCTGCCGGAGGCCGACCTCGTGGAGAAATGGGGAGGCCGCTGCCTTACCGTCCCCTACCATCCCGCACGTTCCACCACCGGCCTGGCCGATGCCCTTGCCAAGGTGAGCTGACCGCGGCCCTGCCGCACGTTTTTGTATTCCCACTGATTTGTATTCCCACTGAAAGGAACACCATGACTGCAGAAGTAAATGTGCCTGGAACCGCCACCCCCGGCCGCGTGCTCGTCACGGGAGGTGCCTCCGGACTGGGGGCCGCCGTCGTCGATGCCGTCCTTAGGGCAGGCGGCACCCCGGTGGTGCTGGACCGCGACATCAGCAACGTCTCGGCCGTCAAGGCCTTCGAAGTGGACGTTGCGGACCGCGTCGCGGTGGAGGCCGCCGTCAAGGAAGCCGCCGAATCACTGGGCGGACTGGAAGCGGTGGTTACCGCCGCCGGCATTGACCGCTGCGGGAAACTGGCGGACGTCGAAGCCACTGAGTGGGAAAAGGTGATCGGGGTGAACCTTATGGGCACGGTCTCGGTGGTCCGGGCGGCCCTGCCCTACCTCAAGGCCAGCCACGGCCGGGTAGTGACGGTCGCTTCCACCCTGGGCAAGCGGGCCGTTGCCGATGCCACCGCCTACTGCGCGTCCAAGTTCGGCGTGGTGGGATTCAGCCACGCGCTCGCAGCGGAAACCGGCGGCGAAATCGGAGTGACCACCATGATCCCCGGCGGCATGAAAACCCGGTTCTTCGACGACCGCACGGAGCAGTACAAGCCACAGGACGATTCCCGCCTGAACGATCCCGCCAACACGGCCCAGGCAATCCTCTTTGCCCTGTCACAGCCCACCGGATGCGAGGTCCGGGAAATGCTGATCTGCCACGAAGAAGAGGGCTCCTGGCCCTAAACGCAACAGGCCACCAGACCGGAAAACCGACGGGAGGAACACCATGCCCACCACTGCCACTGAAACACCTGCAGACACCGGAGCAGCAGACCGCGCCGGGATCACCATCCGCAACCCTCGTACCGGTGAGGTCCTCTGGACCGTGCCCGAGGCTCAACCCCATGCCGTGACCCGCGCCGTCGAGGTTGCCCGGAGCGCAGCGGCGGACTGGGCTTCCACTGCCCCGGCAGAGCGGGGCGCTGCGCTCCGCAAGGCTGCGCGGGCGCTCGACGCCGCCGCCCGGGAACTGGCCGGGCTCAACGCCAGCGAAACGGGACGGCCGGTAGAGGAATCGCTGGCGGGGATCGCGGCCGGTGTGTCCACGCTGGAGCAGTACGCCGAGCTTGGCCCTGTCCACCGCGGCCTCAGCCTGCGCGGAAACCAGCTCGCGTCGGACTACACGGTGGCGGAGCCCCGGGGAGTGGCAGCGCTTCTTACCCCATGGAACGATCCCGTGGCGGTGGCCTGCGGGCTGATCGGCGCTGCGCTGGCTACCGGCAACGCGGTGGTCCACAAGCCCAGCGAGCGCTGTCCGCGCCTCGGCGAGGCGTTGGGGGAAGTCCTGGCCCCGGCCTTCCCTCCCGGCGTGTTCCAGACGGTTACCGGCGGAGCGGGCGTGGGCGCACTCCTTGCCCAGTCCGGGGTGGACGTCATTGCCCACGTCGGATCCAGTGCTGCCGGTGCCCATCTTGCGCGGGCGGGTGCTCAGTCCGGAGCACATGTCATCCGGGAGAACGGGGGAAACGATCCGCTGTTGGTGGACCGCGACGTCGATCCCGTGTGGGCGGCAGAGCAGGCCGCAATTGGCGCCTTCAGCAACAGCGGCCAGATCTGTGTTGCGGTTGAACGGATCTACGTCCATGAAGCCATCGCCGCGGAGTTTTGCGCTGCGCTGGAGGCGGAGGCAGCACTCCGCAACGGCAACGGCACGGTGGCCCCGCTGGTGGACGGACGCATGCGCGACGCCGTCCACGCCCACGTGGCTGACGCACTGCAGCAGGGAGCACATGCCGTTGAAGGCGGGACGCTCCCGGACGGGCCGGGCTCCTTCTACCCGGCAACAGTGCTGACCGGATGCACGGAACGGATGGAGGTCATGACGGAAGAGACGTTCGGACCCGTTGCCCCCGTCCAGGTGGTGAAAACGTTCGACGACGGACTTCGGCTGGCGTGCAGCGGCAAGTACGGCCTCGCCGCCACGGTGCTGTCCGGCAACATCGCCCACATCCAGCAGGCAGTGGCCGCCCTCCCCGTAGGAACCGTGAAAATCAACGAGGTCTTCGGCGGGGCCCCCGGCGGGGCTGCCCAGCCACGGGGCATCAGCGGCGCCGGCTTCGGGTACGGCCCCGAACTCCTTGATGAGTTCAGCCGGGTCAAAGTGGTGCACATTGCGGCGCCGCCGGCGGCTGCCCTGACCAGGGACCAGCCATGAGTACGTCGGCGGAAGCCGCGGACCTCTCACACCAGCGCGCCCTCGCGGACTGGCTGCCGGGGCGTCTCGCCGCCGAACAGCCGGCCATCCTGGTGCTTGGCGACGTCATGCTGGACGGCTGGTGGAGCGGCAGCATTGAGCGGCTGTGCCGGGAAGCCCCCGCACCGGTGGTGGACGTGCAGAACCGCGAGTCGGTGCCGGGCGGGGCCGCGAACACCGCCATGAACCTGGCCGCCCTGGGTGCCCGCGTCTCCGTTGCGGGCATCATTGGAACCGACGATGCCGGCGTGGACCTCCGCAACCAGCTGGTGGCAGCCGGAATCGATGTCACCTACCTCCTCGACCACCCGGACATGGTCACCACCACCAAGATCCGCATCAGCAGCGGCGGCCAGGTGATGCTCCGCATCGATGACTCAGCCAGGTCCGTGCCCGCCGAAGCGCTGGCCGAGCTTGGGGCGTCGGTGCGCTCCGCCGTCGAACACCAGCAGGCGGTGATGGTCTGCGACTACGGCACCGGCGTCCTCGCCGATCCCGTCCGGCAGGGCCTGATGGACGCCCTCGCGGGCAGGGACCGCCGGGAGCCCGGCGCGCGGCCCCTGCTGGTGGTCGACTCCCACGACCCCCGCCCGTGGGCGCCGCTCCGTCCGGACCTGGTAACCCCCAACGCGCAGGAAACGGCGCGGATGCTGGACGTCCGGTTCCCGGACGGACAGGAGAGGGTAGAGGAGGTAAGCAGGCACGCCGATGCGCTGCTGGAGGCAACCGGTGCGGGGGCCGTGGTGGTCACCCTGGACCGTGACGGAACCGTGCTGCTAAGGCCCGACGGCGTGACGCACCGGACGTGGGCGCGACCGGCTGCTGAGAAACAGGCATCGGGAGCCGGTGACACCTTCGTGGCCGCGCTGACGCTGGCCCGGTCGGCAGGACTGCCCCTCACGGCCAGCCTGGACCTGGCGCAGTCAGCAGCCGACGTCGTGGTGCACCAGCCGGGCACATCGGTCTGCAGCACGGCGCAGCTCAGCCGCTACCTGAAGGCGTTCGCGGACACCGCGCTGGACGCCGTCGAGCTCGAACGGCAGCTGGAGCTGCACCGCGCCCAGGACCAGCGCATCGTCCTGACCAACGGCTGCTTCGACGTCCTGCACAGCGGCCACACCCGCTACCTCAACCAGGCAAAACAGCTGGGGGACATCCTGGTGGTGGCGCTCAACAGCGATGACTCCGTGCGGCGGCTCAAGGGCGAAGGCCGTCCCATCAATGCGGTGGCGGACCGGGCGGCCGTGGTGGCAGCGCTGAGCTGCGTGGACTACGTGACGGTCTTCGACACCCCCACCGCAGCTCCGTTGATCCGGCAGCTGCGTCCTGAGGTGTACGCCAAGGGTGGGGACTACACCCCGGAGATGCTGGCCGAGACGCCGGCCGTGGAGGAATACGGCGGCCGCGTTGCCATCCTGGACTACGTGGCCGATCGTTCCACCACGGCCGTGGTGAACAAGATCCGGGACGGCGAAGGGGCCGTGCAGACCAACTAGGGTTGGGAGCTGGACTGGTTGGGCTGAATGAAGCGGGGCACGGGTAATGGCGAAACGCGGGAAGACGGGGAGCCGCGGCAGCCGTCCCGCAGCGGGTGTGGTGGAGGTTCCCAGGGGAACCCGGCCGGATGGCCCGGTTGAGGGCGTCTACTACATCGATACCGGAGACTGCGAGCTGATCGCGGACCAGGACAATTCCACCGGCTGGCTCCTGAAAATCAACGGCGTCATGAGCTCCCACATCGACCTCGCCGACCCGCTGTTCCTGGACTTCGAATATATGCGGTGGATGGCAGCGCTCATCGAGTCGCGCTGGCCGCCGTCGGGAGCATCCTCCGGGCTGAAGCTTCGCGGCCTGCACCTGGGCGGTGGAGCCTGCTCGCTGGCGCGGTACTTCCATGCCGCTTACCCGGACGCGCGGCAGGTGGTGGTGGAGCTGGACGGCAAGCTGGCCGAATACGTCCGCGGCTGGTTCGACCTGCCCAAGGCGCCCCTGCTGCGGCTCCGCGTGGGGGAGGCCCGCGACGTGACCGAGACCCTGACGGCGGACACCCGGGACTTCATCATCCGGGACGTGTTTGCCGGGGCTGTCACCCCCCGTCCCCTGACCACCGCCGAATTCACCAGCCACGTCAAGCGGGTCCTGGCGCCCGGCGGGGTCTACGTGGTGAACTCCGGTGACGCGCCGGACCTGAAGAACGCCCGGGAGGATGCCGCCACCATTGCGGCATCCTTCAAGCACACCGTGATCATCGCGGACCCCGCCATGCTGAAGGGCCGCCGCTACGGAAACATGGTGATGGCAGGCAGCGACACCCCGTTCGGCGACGACCCCAAGCTCCACCGGCGGCTCCTGGGCGGCGCGGTCCCTGCGCACCTGTGGGACGACGCCCAGGTCCGGGCTTTCGCGGCAGGGTCACCTGTGCGGCACGATCCGCCTGCAACCCCATCGATTGCTCCGTAACTGTCGTTCCCACCCCCGAAAACGACAGTTACGGAGCAGCCGGCGAGGTTTTTCCACGGCCCAGCAGCCATTCCCGGTGTTCGGCCATCTGTTCCCGGAGCGCCTGGACCACCGCCGCCACCGCCGGACGCCGCAGCGAATCCGGCCGCAGCACCATCCAGTAGGGCAGCCGTTCGGCGATCTCGGCTGGCAGCAGGCGGACCAGGTCAGGGTGGAGGTCACCCATGAAACAGGGCAGGAAACCGATCCCCGCTCCGGCGCGGGTTGCCTCCACGTGGACAAAGACGTTGGTTGAGGTGAGGCCGTCGCGCATGGCGGGCACCAGCCGCCGGGGCGCGTCCAGGTCATCCACCTGCAGCATCGAATCCACGAAATAGACCAGCGGGTGGTCATTGAGCTCGGCCACCGTGGCTGGCGTGCCATGCTCGGCCAGGTAGGCGCGCGAGGCATACATCCCCAGCATGTATTCGCCCAGCCGCACGGCCTCGGCCCGGTGCACCTGCGGTTCGCCCACCACCACTTCGATGTCCAGTCCGGACCGCTGCTGCAGCGCCCGCCGCGTCATGGTCACCACCTCAACGCTCAGGCCGGGATGGTCCCGCCGCAGCCGCGCCACCGCAGGTGCGGCGATATAGGCACTGAAGCCATCCGTTGCAGTCATGCGTACGACGCCGGTAATTGGGTCGGGTGCCCGTCCGGCGGGTCCCAGGGCGCCCACCACCGCTTCGACCTGCTCGGCTGCCTGGACGGCCTGCGCTCCGAGGTCGGTCAGCTCCCAGCCTCCGGGGGCGCGGGCCAGGACCCTTCCGCCGAGTGCTTTCTCGAGGGAGGCGATCCGGCGTGAGACGGTGGTGTGGTTCAGGCCCAATGCCTGCGCGGCGGCCGTGAATCTGGCGGTGCGGGACACCGCCAGGAGTACCAGCAGGTCATCCGGATTGACGTTCATATCTGCAATTCTGCACACAGTGCGTGCTGCATTGGTTATTGAAGGCGCATGTCCGTGCAGTAAGACTCAGTGAAGCCATTAGTGCTGGAGATCACAGCACGTGTCGCCGTGGACACGGAGGAGAACCCCCATGAGCGCTGAAGAGCGCCCGGCAGATAGTGCTGCCGGACCTGCCCCGGTGGACGCTGCGCTGCGTGAGCGACCGAAAATCTGTTAAAAAGCCCGAGGGGACTGCTATGGAAAACACTTTAAACGGCCGCAAGGCACTGATCACCGGCGGAGCCGGCGGGATCGGCGCCGCGAGCGCGCGGGCCCTCGCGGCCCGGGGCGCCAAGGTGGTGATCGCGGACGTTGACGCGGCCGCGGCGGAAGCACTTGCGGATGAAGTGGGAGGCACCACTTGGGCCGTTGACCTGCTGGACGTGGACTCACTCGCCACCCTGAGCCTTGACTGCGACATCCTGGTGAACAACGCAGGGATCCAGCGAATCAGTCCCATCGAGGACTTCGAACCAGCCGATTTCCGCAGGCTGGTCACCCTCATGCTGGAGGCGCCGTTCCTGTTGATCCGGGCGGCGTTGCCGCACATGTATGCAAACAATTTCGGCCGGATCATCAATCTCTCCTCAGTGCACGGGATCCGGGCCTCCCCGTTCAAAAGCGCGTATGTATCCGCCAAGCACGGCCTGGAAGGGCTGAGCAAGGTGACGGCGCTTGAGGGCGGGGAGCGCGGCGTCACCTCCAACTGCATCAACCCCGGTTACGTGCGCACGCCGCTGGTGGAGTCGCAGATTGCGGACCAGGCCAGGGTCCATGGAATCCCGGAATCCGAGGTCCTGGCCAAAATCATGCTGACCGAGTCCGCAGTCAAAAGGTTGGTGGAGCCGGAAGAAGTGGCCTCGCTGGTTGCATGGCTTGCGTCGGATGACGCGGGCATGGTGACCGGCGCCAGCTACACGATGGATGGCGGCTGGTCGGCCCGCTAGCCGCCTGGCCCAGGAGTTTTCGTCCAGATATGCAGGCTTCCGCAGCCTTCAGCCCTGCATATCTGGACAAAAACTCAATCCAGCTGTTTGATTTGCCGGTGGTCGTAGAAGAACACGCCCTGGACGGTATCCACACCTACTGATGTCCCCTGCTGGAAAACCACCAATCCCTCGCGGCGGCCCTTGAACGGATCATCCGCCACCACGGCGTCACCGATTTTGTAGGGTGACCGCGGGGCGAAGGGCTTAAGCAGGCGGTTCCATGTTTGGGCTGCGACCTTGGTCAGGCTGATGGGCCGGCCCATGCTCGACGGGTCCCGGACAACGGCTTTGGCCATATGTACCAACTCCTCGGAAGCGGCGCAGGCCACTCACTCGCGGTGCAGGATAACCGGAATGTTCCCAGCAGAGGGCGGCCCTCCCATTCCGGCTGGCACCTTACGTCAAAGCTATGCGCTATTCACACCAGTCACACCAGTAACAGGTACTCACTTTTGCCGGACCCGGTACTTGCCTGATGCAGCAACGATTCAGCGCTGGCCGTTGACGATGTCCTCTGCGTTCTCGAAGGCCCACGCAACCAGCGGAACCAGCAGCGCGCTCAGCTCATAGCCGCGTTCGGTAAGGCTGTAATCCACGCGGGGCGGAATAACCGGCTGCGCATCCCGTCGGACCAGCCCATCCCGTTCCAAGGTCTTGAGGGTCTGCGCCAGCATCTTTTCGCTGATGCCCTCAGCCCGGCGCCGCAGGTCGCTCCACCTCTGCTCGCCCTCGGAAAGCGCAAGCAGGATAAGGACCCCCCATTTGCTGGTGACGTGGTCCAGCACAGTCCGGCTGGGGCAACCGGCCGGGAAGACGCCGTCGGCGAGGTCAACCGGAAGCGGCACTGCCTGGGCCGCGCGGCTGCTGCCACTAACTTTCATGTGAGTACCTTACCTGAAAGTGCGTACTCTCTTTTAGGAAGTATTCAGGAATGCGTGTGGTTGTGCTTCATGACAGACACCTACGGAAGGAATTTCATGAGCATCGTCATCACCGGAGCGACCGGCCAGCTGGGCCGCCACGTCATCGAGGCCCTGCTGGAGCGCAACGTCCCGGCCCGGGAGATCGTGGCCGCGGGGCGTTCCGTGGAAAAGCTGGCAGACCTTGCCGGGCGAGGCGTGCAGGTCAGGGCAATGGACTACGCGGACGCGTCGTCCGTGGCCGGGGCACTGAAGGGCGCCCGGAAGGTGCTCCTCATCTCAGGCAGCGAGGTGGGCCGGCGGGTGGAGCAGCACCGCACCGTGATCGAGGCCGCGAAGGCTCAAGGTGTGGAGCTGTTGGCCTACACCAGCATTGCCAATGCCGACAGTACGGGGATGAAGCTGGCAGCCGAGCACCAGGCCACGGAGGCCATCCTGAAGGAATCGGGGGTGCCCTTCGTCCTCCTGCGCAATGGCTGGTACCTCGAGAACTATACGGACCAGCTGCCGGGAACCGTGGCTCAGGGTGCCCTGGCCGGGAGCGCAGGCGACGGCAAGGTCAGCGGCGCCGCGCGTGCTGACTATGCGCACGCCGCTGCTGCCGTGCTCGTGGCGGAGGGGCATGCGGGCAATGTGTACGAACTGGGGGGTGACGAGGCCTTCAGTATGGCGGACCTCGCAGCCGAATTCAGTGCGGCCACCGGCAAGACCATCACTTACAACGACTTGCCCGCACAGGAATACACCGGCCTGCTGACCGGGGTGGGAGTGCCGGAGACGTTCGCGGAGATCCTGGCAGACTCCGATCTGGGCATCGCCCGCGGGGACCTCCTGGTAAGCAGCGGGGACCTGCGCAGGCTGATCGGACGGCCCGCCACCTCGCTGGCTGAGGCTGTGCGGGCTGCCGCTGCCGCCGTATAGCGGCCGTACCGACTGCGTTTGCACTGATTGTGTGCGTCCGGCCGGCAGTTGGGAACTGTTGCCGGCCGTCGGCGCGGAGGAGGGGTAGCCTCTACTGCGGACCGGGATGACCATGGACAGCGGCAGGGTTCCGTCCACAAGGTGGTCCCGCCGTCGGCCGCCCCCCTTGACTCGGCGCTGGCTTTTCCCTAGGTTGGGGGCCTGCTGCCAGCGCGCCGGTCGGTGCGGGACAGGCCACCGGGGATGCGTTCCGGTACCTGCGGCGGCCCAAAGGAGATCAAGCATGAAAGCTATCGTGCAGGACGTCTATGGGACCGCGGCCGTGCTTGCGCTGCGGGATATTGCCCGGCCTGCAGCGGGCAAGGGGGAGGTCCTGGTCAGCGTGCGGGCCGCCGGGGTGGAGCAGGGCGTATGGCACCTGATGACCGGGCTGCCCTACTTGATCCGGCTTTTTGGCTTTGGCCTGAAGAAGCCCAAAGTGCCCGTGCGGGGCCGGGAAGTGGCCGGCGTTGTGGAGGCGGTTGGAGCCGGCGTGACCCGCCTCAAGGCTGGGGACGAGGTCTTCGGCACGTCGGAGGGGTCCTTTGCCGAGTACGTGTGTGCCAAGGAGGGCAGGCTGGCCAGAAAACCCCGGAACCTCTCATTCGAAGAAGCGGCAGCGGCACCCATCTCCGGCGTCACGGCCCTGCAGGCAGTAAGGGACGCCGGGCAGGTTACGGTAGGCCAGAAAGTGCTGGTCATTGGGGCCGGCGGGGGAGTGGGGTCCTTCGCGGTGCAAATAGCCAAGGCCTTTGGTGCGGACGTGACGGGGGTATGCAGCACCGGCAAAGTTGAACTGGTCCGGTCCCTCGGCGCTGACGCAGTGGTCGATTACACGCGGGAGGACTTTGCTGCTGGCGGGGTGCGGTACGACGTCATCCTGGACACCGGCGGCAACCGTCCGCTCTCCGTCCTCAAGCGCGCGCTCGGCCCGCGGGGCACGCTGGTGCTCGTCGGAGGCGAGCGCGGTGGAAAGCTGACAGGTGGCTTCGAAAGGTCACTCGCGGCACCCTTGTATTCGCTTTTCTCCCGGCAGAAATCCAGGAGCCTGGTATCGAAGGAGACGCACCTTGACCTTGAGGCCCTGGCATCCCTCATTGAAGCCGGGAGCGTTAGACCAGCCGTGGACAAGGTCTTCCCGCTTGCGGAAGCACCGGCTGCCATCACCTATCTCCGGGAGGGCCGGAGCCTCGGGAAAGTAGTGGTCAGGATCTGATCCGGCCGTTTTGTCGTGGGGTAAAAAAGTCCCGAAGTATTTTGAGGTCGACTTGCTGCAAGCCCATCTCCAGGCCCCTTAAATGTCAGACAGCGCTTCTCGGGCCATCACGGGACTACCCCAACGGCGACAAAGGGCTGCGTCCCGATTCACTTTTTCTCCGGCGGCCTTCGAGATTGCAGAGCTTCTGTATGCCGGGCCCGGTGCCTAAAGATACCTTTTGCGCACCTTGAACCAATCGTTTGGACCCGGCTTCCCGGGGTAGGGCAGCGGCGTCAGCGGCTCCCGGGATGCCGGAATGACCCCCACCTGCCACGGATCTTGGTAAACGATCCGACCGGGGTCACTTGCAGACAATCGCTCCCAAGCGACCTCCTTTGCGTCGAGAATTGCCAGTAGTGGATCCAAATGGGTGGTCATACTGTCCGCGGACTCCCGGAACCAGGTGATCGCACCGATCGAATTTCCATCCTCATAGAACGGTGGATTGGGCAGGTTCTCCTGGAACCAGGCGTCTGCAACGGCGTAGCAGGTAATTTCTTCCTCGCTGAGCCGCCCTGTCCGGCGCAGATGGTCTACAGCCACGAAAACGCCAACGGGTGCTCCAGTCCGCCCGACATACTTCGTTTGGAACCGCAGGAAGACCGTCATTGCAGCATGATCTCACTTATCGGGGAAGGACCTTGCCCAAGGAGTCCTCTCACGCTCACTCGTCGTACTTCCGGACCCTGTGGCTGATAAATGTCGAAGGCTGCCGCAACGCCATCATTCGAGCGGGTTTAACTAGGCGGCTCGAGATGTCTGCGATCCCAGACACCATGCATACTTTGACGACATCGAAACCTATGCGCAGGGCGCAATGTTAAGTACGGGATACCGGACAGGGCCGGGAGTCCCGTAAAAAACACTGGAGGAAACATGCTGTTGGACACTGAGACCGGCCCTGGGACCAGCGGCGCACCGCAGGCGGCACCGAAGGTGACATCCAAAGTTCCTGCTGCCGAAAACACCCTTCGCATCCTCAAACTGCTGGCATCCCGGCGAGGCCCAATGGCGGCGTCGCAAATTGCTTCCACCCTGGGCCTGCCGCGTTCCAGCGTCTACCACCTGCTGGGGGTGATGGAAGCCAACGGGTTTGTCCTCCACCTCCACGAGGAGCAGCGGTACGGGCTCGGCATCAGCGCGTTCGAGCTCAGTTCGGCCTACTCCAGGCAGGAGCCGCTCTCCCGGCTGGGCCGCCCCCTGCTCGCCTCCCTCGTGGATGCGCTGGGCGAGAGTGCACACCTGGCGGTACTGCATGGGCGCGACGTGCTGTACATCGTTGAGGAGCGCGCCAAAAACCGCCCGTCCCTGGTGACCGACGTCGGCGTCCGGCTCCCCAGCCACCTCACCGCCAGCGGGCGTGCCATCCTGGCCGCCCTGCCCAAGTCCCAGGTCCGTGCGCTCTATCCGAACGCTGCTGCCTTCACCGCCCGGCACGAGGTGGAAGGCGCCATCATGAAGTACTCGGCGCTGTCCTCCCACCTGGACCAGGTAAGGCAGCGCGGCTACGCCACCGAACACGGCGAGGTCACGCCTGGCTTTGGCTCCATCGCCGCCGCCGTGACGGACCACGTGGGATGGCCGACGGCGGCCGTCGCCGTCACTTTCCTCGAGGACAAACTGCCGGCAGAGCAGTGGCCGGCGCTCGCCGCGCGGGTCCGGAAGGTGGCCGATGAGCTCTCGGTGTGGCTCCACGGCCGTCCCGCCAAGTAGTCCCGTCCCCACCAGAATCGCCCTGTCACCCACACTTACAGACCGTCCTGGCTGAGGACTGCACGTGGCAGGGCCGCGGGGGAGGGGAAGGGTCCGGTATCCCGGACAGTACCCTTCGGCAGGCCCTGTTTCTGCCGCTGCGGACGGGCTTTAGTAGATACAGAACTTCCAGTACACCCCTACCTGAAGGAGCCATCATGGCACCCGCCGATTTCACCACCGGTGCCCGCCCGGTCAAAGCAGCCCGAGGCACCGAGCTCACCGCCAAGTCCTGGCAGACGGAAGCGCCGTTGCGCATGCTCATGAACAACCTGGATCCCGAGGTCGCCGAGCGCCCCGATGACCTGGTGGTTTACGGCGGCACGGGCCGGGCTGTCCGGTCCTGGGCCGCTTTTGATGCGATCACCCGAACCCTGGAAACCATGGAAAAGGACGAGACCCTCCTGGTGCAGTCCGGCAAGCCCGTGGGTGTGTTCCGCACCAATGAATGGGCCCCGCGGGTGTTGCTGGCCAACTCCAACCTGGTGGGCGACTGGGCCACCTGGCCCGAGTTCCGCCGGCTCGAGGCCGAGGGCCTGATGATGTACGGCCAGATGACCGCGGGGTCCTGGATCTATATCGGCACGCAGGGCATCCTGCAGGGCACTTTCGAGACCTTTGCCGCGATTGCACGCAAGCTCACCGGCGATGAGAACGGTACCCTCGCCGGCACGCTGACCCTGACTGGCGGGTGCGGCGGGATGGGCGGCGCGCAGCCGCTGGCCGTGACCCTGAACGATGGCGCGTGCCTGATTGTCGACGTCGACGAGACGCGCCTGCGCCGCCGAGCCGGCAAGCGCTACCTCGATGAGGTGGAAACCGATCTTGACGCCGCGATCACCAAGGTGCTCAAGGCCAAGGAAGAGCGCCGCGGCTGGTCGGTAGGCTACGTGGGCAACGCCGCCGAGGTCTTCCCGGAGATCCTGCGCCGCCACAACGCCGGTGAGCTCACCGTGGACATCGTCACCGACCAGACCTCCGCGCACGATCCGTTGTCCTACCTGCCCGAGGGCATCTCGGTCAACGAGTGGCACCGGGAAGCCGAGGCGGACCCGGAGGGCTTTACCAAGAAGGCCCAGGCGTCGATGGCCCGGCACGTGCAGGCGATGGTGGAGTTCCAGGACGCGGGCGCCGAGGTGTTCGATTACGGCAACTCCATCCGTGATGAAGCACGCAAGGGCGGATACAACCGGGCCTTCGAATTCCCCGGCTTCGTCCCGGCCTACATCCGCCCGCTCTTCTGCGAGGGCCTGGGCCCGTTCCGCTGGGTGGCCCTCTCGGGTGACCCCGAGGACATCCGCGTCACCGATGAGGCCATCAAGGAACTGTTCCCCGAGAACAAGCACCTGCACCGGTGGATCGATGCCGCGCAGGAGCGCGTCGAGTTCGAGGGCCTCCCGGCCCGGATCTGCTGGCTCGGCTACGGCGAGCGCGCTAAAGCCGGGCTGCTGTTCAACCAGCTCGTCAAGGACGGCAAGGTCAAGGCCCCCATCGTCATCGGCCGCGACCACCTGGACTCCGGCTCAGTCGCCTCCCCGTACCGCGAAACCGAAGCGATGGCCGACGGCTCCGACGCCATCGCTGACTGGCCCATGCTCAACGCCCTGCTGAACACCGCCTCCGGTGCTACCTGGGTGTCCCTGCACCACGGCGGCGGTGTCGGCATCGGCCGTTCCATCCACGCTGGCCAGGTCTCCGTCGCCGACGGCACCGACCTCGCCGCCCAGAAACTCGAGCGCCTCCTCACCAACGACCCCGGCATGGGCGTCATCCGCCATGCCGACGCCGGCTACGAGCGCGCCCTCGACGTAGCCAAAGAACGTGGCGTCCGCATCCCAATGAACGAGTCTTCAGGGACCAACTAGTCCATCGATTGCTCCGTACCTGTCGTTTAGAGCCCCGAAAACGACAGTTACGGAGCAATCGATCCCCACACACCACAAAAAGTAGGAATCATGACATTGACAACCCACGAACCGCTGACCGTCACCCTCGGCACCAGCGGTGTCACGCCGGAGGACGTCGTCGCCGTCGCGCGCCACAACGCGAAGGTCACCATTTCCCCGGAAGCCCTCGAAACCGTTGCAAAAGTGCGTGCGCACATCGACGACCTCGCCGCCAGCGATATCCCGGCATACGGAATCTCCACCGGCTTCGGCGCCCTTGCGAACCGCCACATTCCCAACGAGCTGCGCACCCAGCTGCAAAAAAGCCTGATCCGCAGCCACGCCGCCGGCATGGGTCCGGCCGTGGAACGTGAAGTGGTCCGCGGCATCATGTTCCTCCGCGCCAAAACCCTGGCCTCCGGCCGCACCGGCGTCCGTCCCGTGGTCCTGCAGACCATGGTGGACGTCCTCAATGCCGGCATCACCCCTGTGGTCCGCGAGTTCGGGTCGCTGGGCTGCTCCGGCGACCTGGCGCCCCTGTCCCACTGCGCCCTGGTCCTGATGGGCGAGGGTGAGGCGGAAGGGCCCGACGGCGTCACGTACGGCGGGCGGGGAGAACGGCCTGTCGCTGAGCTCCTTGCCGCGCACGGCATTGAGCCGGTCACCCTCGCCGAGAAGGAAGGCCTTGCCCTGGTCAACGGCACCGAGGGCATGCTGGGCATGCTGCTTATGGCCATCGCCGACCTTCGGCAGCTGCTGACGACGGCGGACATCACCGCGGCGATGAGCGTCGAGGCGCTGCTCGGCACCGACCAGGTGTTCCTGCCGGAGCTGCACGCCGCACTGCGTCCCCATCCGGGGCAGGCCGCCAGCGCTGACAACATGCTGCGCGTACTCTCCGGATCGCCGATCGTAGCCTCCCACAAAGTAGGCGATTCCCGCGTGCAGGACGCCTATTCGCTCCGCTGCGCCCCGCAGGTCACCGGTGCGGTAAGGGACACGCTGGACCACGCGGACCTGGTGGCGTCCCGCGAACTGGCCGCGGCCATCGACAACCCGGTGGTGCTGCCGGACGGGCGGGTCAGCTCCAACGGCAACTTCCACGGCGCCCCTGTGGCGTACGTCCTGGACTTCCTGGCCATCGCGGTGGCGGACCTCAGCTCCATCGCGGAGCGGCGGACGGACAGGATGCTGGACCCCGCGCGGTCCCACGGCCTTCCTGCGTTCCTCGCGGCCGACCCCGGCGTCGATTCCGGGCTCATGATCGCCCAGTACACCCAGGCCGGGCTGGTCTCGGACAACAAACGGCTCGCTGTACCTGCATCGGTGGACTCCATCCCCAGTTCGGCCATGCAGGAAGACCACGTCTCCATGGGCTGGCACGCGGCCCGCAAACTCCGGAAGGCAGTGGAGAACCTGCGGCGCGTCCTGGCGATCGAGCTGGTGACGTCAGCCCGGGCACTGGACATCCGCACCCAGCTCTCCGGTGGTGTGCTAACGCCCGGACCGGCGGGCGCCGCCGTCGTCACCGCTCTGCGGACCGTGGTGGACGGGCCGGGGACGGACCGTTTCCTTTCCCCGGAGCTTGAAGCCGCGGACATGTTGGTGGCAGCAGGCGAGGTCCGTCGGGCAGTCGAATCCGCCGTGGGTCCACTGGCCTAAAAGGCGAAGAATCTTCAGCCCATCGGCACAAAGCGTCCGCCTGATGAAATTTCCAGCGACACGGACATCGGGCGGACGCGGAGTGTAGTAGAACTGAAGGTGTAGTAAAAGTCACATCAAAGAGGCTGTGGCGGAACATATACAAAGGGGTAGAAGTTCAAATGAAAGCACGTGGGGCAGTCCTGTCGAGGCGCAATGCCCATTCCGCCGTTATTTCCGACTGGAGGGGACTCCAGGCCGGGGAACGCGTCGAGATCATCAAGCAGGCGCATGTGGTGGCCGCCGGAGAGGTGGAAGAGGTGTCCAAGAGCGGCAACGTTCTGTGGCTTGTGCCGGCTGGTCCGTCCGAAAAGCAGCTCTTTTTGAAGTCCGACGGCGTACAGGTCCGCCGGGCCTGACAGCCGGGTAACTGCCGAGACAAAAGTCCCCGCCGCTGCGTATGCAGCGGCGGGGACTTTTGTCTATGCGAGGAGAGGCATCCGTCGCAAACTGTCAGGCGGCGATGGCCTCATAGGTTTCACCGAAGGGAACCGATTCGTCCAGGGCCACGGTGTAGCGGCCAGCGTGCAGCCTGGTCACCAGGATTCCGCAGGCCGCGTCCTGGGCCGCAACCTCAATGAGTTCGGCAACTGCTTCCTCCAGGCCCGTGTGGACGTCGCCCGCGGTGGCGAACTCCAGGTCGATCGACCGGAAGGCCGACGCATCGGTGGGGGAGGAAACGGCGGGGACGCGTTCCATGGTTGCTGTAGTCATGTGTGAACTTTCTGTGTTTCATGCCTGAGGGCCCTCTTATCGTACCCGCTGATCCCCGCAAATGTCAGATGACTGCTATTTGGAGTGTCGGGCGCGCATCCTAAAAACGACAGGAAGGGTGCGCCGGCAGTCACAATAGGGCGCGTTGGCGGCGGGTCAGCCCATCAGCAACGATGGGAGAAACGTGGAAATCAGCTCGAAGGAGATCTGGATGAAAATCATGCGCCTGGGTGAAAGCGGCAAGGAGCAGCCGGCAGTTATGATGCCGTCCGGCCGGTACTACAGCCTCCTGCCGCTGACGCAGGACGTGGACGGCGCCTTCCTGGCATCCGGAGGAGTGGACAAGATCCGGGAGGCGCTGGAATCCGGTTCCCTGCCGGAACTGGAAGGAGCGGAGAGGCTCAGGGTTGGCCCGCCGATTGCCAGGCCCGGTTCGGTGGTGGGAATCGGGATGAACTACGCCGCGCACGCTGCCGAGTCAGGCTCCGCGCCCCCGGAAGTTCCGGTGGTGTTCCTCAAGCCGGGCAATACTGTTGCGGGGCCGTTCGATCCCGCCCCCGTTCCGCCGAACTCCAGCAGCTACGACTGGGAAGTGGAGCTGGGAATCGTCATCGGCAGGGAGGCAAGTTACCTGGAGTCCCTCAGCCAGGCGGAGGACTGCATCGCAGGATACGTGACCGCCAACGACCTCTCGGAGCGCGAGTACCAGCTCCCCGGGGCGGCCGGCCAGTGGACCAAGGGGAAGTCCCTCCCCGGCTCCACGCCGCTGGGCCCGTGGCTGGTTCCGGCAGGGGAGATCGACGGCGGGAGCCTGCCGCTGCGGAGCTGGGTCAACGGGGAGCCGCGCCAGGATTCCGACACCTCTGAGCTCATCTTCGATGCCGCCACCCTTGTCCACCACTGCAGCCAGTACATGCGCCTGGAACCCGGGGACGTGGTCCTGACCGGAACGCCGGAAGGCGTGGCGCTCAGCGGCCGCTTCCCCTACCTCCAGCCGGGTGACGTGGTGGAGGTAGAGGTCGTGGGGCTGGGGCGCCAACGCCAGGAGCTGTTCCGCGCTGGAGAATCCGGCTAGCCTGCCTTCACTGCCAGGACCGGGCAGTCCGCCTCCAGCAGGATCCGCTGGGAAACGCTGCCCATGATGAGCTTGCCCACCGGTGTCCGCCGGCGCAGGCCGATCACAATCAGTTCAGCGTTGTGCTCCTCCGCGGCATCCAGCACCTCCGCGGCGGCATCATGGCCACGGACCGGCTGCTTGATCACGTGGTCGATGCCCTGGGTGGCCAGGCGGTCCTCAATGCTCTGGATCTCCGGCTCCTGGGCGTAGCGGTTGTCCACCAGCGCGTCCCCCTTGGACGAGTTGATGACCAACAGTTTGGTGTTGCTCTTCCGGGCTTCGTGGATGGCCTGGGTCAGGGCTGCTTCGCCCTCGGGGGTCGGGACGTATCCCACCACGATGGTCATGGTGTCTCCTTCTTGTCTGGGTGAGCCGAGCTGTCTGGGTGGGCGTGGCTGCCTTGGCGGACAGTGCTGTCTGCGTGGACAGTGCTGTCCGAACGAACGTTGCTGCCAGGGTGTGCGGCACCCTCCGGGTGGACAGGCAGGTCTGCATGGGCAGAGCTGCCGGACGGAGCCGCCGGCGCCGTGTTCGTGGCCGGCACAGGTCCGGCAGCAGCCGGACGGTTGCGCCGGACCAGCTTGAAGATCAACGGCCACGCCAGGATGAGTCCCACGATGATGTAGATGACGACGGCGATCGGTTCGCTCCAGAGCCCCGCCGGGTCACCGGCGCTGAGCTGCAGGCTCTTGCGCAGCTGGCCTTCGATCCGCGGCCCCAAGATGACGCCAAGGATGAGGGGCAGCACGGGCAGTCCGAACCGGCGCATCATGAATCCCAGTGCGCCCAGGGCAAGCAGGAGGACCAGATCGAAGGCCTGCAGGTTCACCGAGTAGGCGCCCAGTGTGGCGAAGAACAGGATGCCCGCGTACAGGTACGGCCGGGGGAGCTGCAGGAGCTTGGCCCACAGGGGAGCCAGCGGCAGGTTGATCAGCAGGAGCAGCAGGTTGCCGATGAAGAGGCTTGCGATCAGCGCCCACACCAGGGGGCCCTGGCTGGAAAACAGCTGCGGACCCGGCTGGATGCCGTAGGAGGTAAACGCTGCCAGCATGACGGCGGCAGTGGCGTTGGTGGGCAGGCCCAGTGCCAGCATGGGGGTCAGGGTTCCGGCGGCGGCTGCGTTGTTGGCAGCTTCCGGACCGGCGACGCCCTCGATGGCTCCCTTGCCGAACTCCTCGGGGTGCTTGCTGAGGCGCTTCTCCGTCACATAGGAGAGGAACGTGGGGATTTCCGCACCGCCGGCGGGAAGGGCGCCGAATGGGAATCCAAAGGCTGTCCCACGGAGCCAGGGCTTCCAGGAACGGCTCCAGTCTTTCTTGCCCATCCAGGGCCGGCCCACGGGGATGACATGGAGGGGGGTGCGGCGCAGGTGGGCGGCAACCCACAGGGCCTCGCCCACTGCGAAGATGGCCACAGCCACCACAACGATGTCCAGGCCGTCCGCGAGCAGCGGCTGGCCGAAGGTCAGTCGGCGCTGGCCGGTCACGGAGTCGATGCCCACCAGGCCGATGGCCAAGCCCAGGGCCAGTGAAGAGAAGCCGCGGAGCCGGGATGAACCCAGCACGGCAGTGACGGCCAGCAGGGCCAGGACCATGATGGCGAAGTAGCTGGGAGCGCCCAGGCTGACCGCGAATTGCACCACGATGGGGGCGCAGACGGCCAGGAGCGCGGTGCCGATGGTGCCGGCGATGAACGAGCCAATGGCCGCCGTCGCAAGCGCCTGTGAGGCCCGCCCCGCTTTGGCCATTTTGTTGCCTTCGATCGCCGTCACCACCGAGGATGATTCACCGGGTGTGTTCAGCAGGATCGAGGTGGTGGAGCCGCCGTACATGCCGCCGTAGTAGATGCCGGCGAACATGATGAAGGCGCTGGTGGGTTCCAGGGCGTAGGTGACCGGAAGGAGCAGGGCCACGGTCATGGCCGGGCCGAGGCCGGGCAGGACGCCGACGGCGGTGCCCAGGATGACGCCGATGACGGCGTAGAGGAAGTTCATGGGGGTGAGGGCGGTGGCGAAACCGTCCATCAGTGAGGACCAGACGTCCATCAGAGGATTCCTTCCAGGAGTCCGGCGGGCAGTGCGATGCCCAGCCCGAGGTAGAAGCCGTAGAAGGTCAGCAGGGACAGGGCCACGGAGATGAGCCCGTCACGGATGTAGCGGCGGCTGCCCAGTGCCAGGACGCTGCCCCAGAACAGGACGGTGCCGGAGATGACCCAGCCGGCCCAGTCGATGAGCAGGATGTTCAGGATAAAAGCGCCCGCAAGGGGCAGGATGGTCTTCCAGTCGGCAGGGTGGGTGAGGTCGATGTCCTCGCCGCCTTCCGCTTCGCCCTGGCCGCCCCGGATGACGTTGACGGCCAGCAGCACTGCGCAGGCCACCAGCAAACCGGCCACGATGAACGGAACCGTTTTGGGACCAACCGGGTCCGACTGGGAATACGGGGTTACCAGGCCGTTGGCGTCCAGGAAGACAAGGACGCCAACCGCGCCGAGCAGGAGTGCAACTCCCAGCTCGGCGCGGCCTTTAAGGCCTGTGGTCAGCGAGCTCACGCCAACCCAAGCTTGGTGAGGACGTCCGCCACCCGCTTGTCCTGCTCGGTGAGGAAGGTCTCGAACTCGTCGCCGGTGATGAAGGCGTCAGTCCAGCTGTGGGTCTTCAGCGCTTCCTTCCAGCCTTCGGTTGCGTGCATCTTCTCGAGGGCCGCGATCAGGGAAGCCTTGTCCTCGTCGCTGATGCCCGGAGGGGCCACGATGCCGCGCCAGTTGGTGAACACCAGGTCGATGTTGGATTCCTTCAGCGTGGGGGCGTCCACACCCTCCAGGCGCTCCTCGCCGCTGGTTGCCAGCACGCGGACTTCGCCGGATTCGATCTGCTGCAGGTACTCGCCGGCGCCGGAAGCGGCAAAGCCAAGCTTGTTGCCGAGGATCGCGGGCAGGAGGTCTCCGCCGCCGTCGTAGGACACGAAGTTCACCTTGGTGGCGTCAATGCCCACCGCGCCGGCCAGCTGCATGGGCAGCAGGTGGTCCGGTCCGCCGGGGGAGGAGCCGCCGCCTACGGAAATGGACGCCGGGTCAGCCTTCCAGGCCGCAACCAGGTCGTCGATGGTCTTGTAGGGGGAGTCCTTGCTGACCATGATCGCGCCGGGTTCCTCGATGAGCCGGGCCAGGGGGGTGGTCTCGGTCAGCTTGGACTCGGACTTGTTGGTGTAGCTGGCGCCCACGACGCCCAGCCCCATGAGCATGGTGAGGTCGCCGTTGCCCTTTTCGTTGACCACGCGGGCCAGGCCCACGGTGCCGCCGGCGCCGGCGAGGTTGAAGACCTCGGTGTTGGTGGAGATCTTCTCGTCGTCGAGGACCTTTGCTGCGGCGCGTGCGGTGGTGTCGTAGCCGCCGCCCGGGGTGTTGGGGACCATGATCTGAAGTCCGGTGACGGGTCCGGCGGCGGCGCCGGAGCTTTCCGGACCGGTGGAGCTCTTGCCGGTGGCACCGCAACCGGTGGCCATCAGGGCGATGCCGGCGGCGACGGCGGCGACTCGCAATGCGCGGATCTGGCGCATGGTGTTCCTCTTCTCAGTAACGCAATTCTTTACAGGATGATCAGCGGACCTGATCTGTGCTTCGATGCTAGGCCCCGCAGTGACGGCGATCACTCTTGTGTACGCAGAGAAAGTTAAGTTCATTGCGTTCACGTTTCCGGCATCCCACCACGCCCGGGTTGGCGCCGACCTTCGCCCCGGTGTGCGCTGCCCTTTAGGCTGGAAGCCGGCTACGGAACGGGGGATAGATATGGCGGAGCACGGCGGGCGTTACGGCGCCAAACCGGCGGCGTGGGCCGGCATCGTGGTGGTCCTTCTGGCGCTGGTGCCGGCAGCCTTGCGGGTTGCAGATGGACGGGCGGGCTGGCTGGAGGCACTGTTCATCCTGGCCGGGGCCGGGTTCATCACCTTCCACGCAACCCGGCTGGTGCTGCTGCACCGCACCGGCCGGAACCCGGGCGTCGGCGTGAGCAGTGCCCGGAGGGCCGGCGGGGAAGAGCGCGACGGCGGTCCCCGCTGACTGTCCCGCCGGCTGCGGTATAGTTCCGGTACGCCGGGAGGGGGCGCGCTCCCGTGTGCCTGTGCCCAGGCACCTGAACCACCACTAAAGGAATCCACGCAGTGACGCGACGAAGAGGAATGTCCCTCGCCGGGCAGTACCTTGTGCTCCAGTTGCTGATCGTCCTGGCAGTACTCGTGGCCGTGGTGGCCATCTCCCTGGCCCAATCTGCTGCCGTCTTTGAGCGCACCGAGGGCAGGAGGGCACTCTCCGCCGCTGAAGCGCTCGGCAACAACCCTGCGGTCCGCGCTTTGCTGCCCGAGGCAGAACCCCGGGTTGGTTCAGCGCTTCCCGCGGTGGCCGAGTCGGTCCGGACCGTCTCGGGATCATCGCACGTTACCCTGGCAAAGCTGGACCGGACGGTGGTTGCCGCCTCCGATCCGGGACTGCTGGGCAAGCCCCTGGAACTTGGAGCCAGCAGGGTGATGGAGGGCAGGGCATGGACCGGAGTGCTGGACAAAAGCGGGACCGCCGTGCTGTCCGCCCATGTTCCGGTCCTTGACGATTCGGGAAAGATGATCGGCATCGCCTCGATCAGCCGCAACTACCCGTCCACCCTGGAACGGCTGGGAGATGCCGTTCCCAACCTCCTGACCTACCTCGGCGTGGCCAGCGTCCTGGGCGTGGCGGGGTCCCTGCTGTTGTCCCGGCGGGTCAAGCGCCAGACCCTGGGGATGGAACCCAGCGAGATCACCGGGCTGGTGGAAAACCGCGAGGCGATGCTGCACGGCCTGAAGGAAGGCGTGGTGGCGCTGGACCCCCATGAGCGCGTCACGGTCGCGAACGACAGTGCCCGGGAACTGCTGGGGCTGCCGCCGGATTGCGTGGGCAGGAAGCTCGCGTCCCTTCCCGTGGACCCGGCGCTCAAGGTGGTCCTGACCCGCGACCAGCCGGACCCGGACCAGCTGGTGCTCGTGGGGGAGCGGCTGGTGGTGCTGAACCGTGTTCCCATCCGCTCCCGCGGCCGCAACATCGGCTCAGTGACAACGCTGAGGGACAGGACAGAGCTGTCCTCCCTGGAGCGTGAGCTGGGCGCCACCCGGACCGCCACGGACACGCTGCGAGCGCAGGCCCACGAGTTCGCCAACCAGCTGCACGTCATTTCCGGCCTGATCCAGATCGGCGAGTACGATTCCGTGGTGCAGTTCGTCAACGGCGCCACGGTGGACCGGACCAGGCTGAACGATGAAGTGACCAGCCGGATCCAGGATCCCGCGCTCGCCGCCCTGTTGATTGCTAAGTCCAGCCTCGCCACCGAGCGTGGCGTGGCACTGCAGCTTGACCCGCAGTCCGCCCTGCGCCCGGTCAACGATGAGTTGTCCCGGGACCTCACCACCGTTGTGGGGAACCTGGTGGACAATGCGTTCGACGCCGTCACGGGGCTTCCCGGGGCGGCCGTCCGGGTGCTTGTGGAGGACAGCACGGACCATGTCACCGTCACGGTCCGGGACACCGGCCACGGCGTCCCGAGCGACGCCGTGGAGGACATCTTCCGCCAGGGGTTCTCCACCAAGGAAGCAGGCCCGGCGGACGGCCGCGGCTTCGGCCTGGCCCTCTCCAGGGTGGTCTGCCGGCGGTCCGGCGGGGACCTCACCGTGGCCAATGACAACGGAGCAGTCTTCACCGCACGATTCAAAAGAGGTGCAACGCAGCCATGATCAAGGTGCTGATCGTCGACGACGACTTCATGGTGGCCAAGGTCCACGCCGGGTTCATCCAGCGCACGCCTGGCTTCGCTGTGGTGGGCGTGGCCCACACCGGCGCGCAGGCCGTGATCGAGACGGAACGGCTGCGGCCTGACCTGGTGCTGCTGGACATCCACCTTCCGGACATCAACGGGCTGGACCTCATGCACCGGCTGCGGGACGTCGCCCCGGAGCTGGACGTGCTGGTGATCAGTGCCGCGCGTGAGGTGGAGACCGTGCGCAAGGCCCTCCGTGGCGGGATTGTGCACTACCTGATCAAGCCGTTTTCCCAGTCGGACCTGCAGGAGCGCCTGGAGCATTACCGGAGTGCGTACCAGGGACTGGATTCAGCCAAGAACGTGGCCGAGCAGTCGGACGTCAACCGGGTATTCGGCCTGGACCGGACCGAGCGGCCGCTTCCCAAAGGCTGCAGCATCGAGACCCTGAAGCTCGTGGAGGCCACCCTGAATGCCGCCGACGGCGATCTTTCCGCGGCCGAGGTAGCCGAGCAGCTCGGAACGTCCCGGGTCAGCGCGCGGCGGTACCTGGAGTACCTGCACGACGAAGGGACCCTGGACGTGAGGCTCAAGTATGGGGTGGGGCGTCCGGAGCGGCGCTACGTCCTCAAGGGCCGGTAACTCACCGGCGTTCGGGGACTCCTGGCATTCGCCGGATGTCGCCGCGCGTCAGTGCTCGCCACCGGAGGTGGGTCCGGGGAGGAACTCCGAGGGCAGTTCCGCCACCGGAATGATCACCATGTCCTGCACCTTCCAGTCCATGGCCACGCAGGCCTTGCGTGCTGACTCGAGCTTTTCGAGTGTTGGCATGGCACCACCGGCTGGAACCACGAAGGACTCAATGTGGAAGACATGTCCTTCGTCGCGGATCCGCGACTTCGCGTCGGCCGCCCAGTCCAGGCTGCGGAGGTAGGTGTCCACTTGCCGGCCCAGCGGATGCGGTTCGCCGTCGTCGTAGGTCATGGCCCGCTTGTCCATGAGAGCGGAGACGGCGGCGCGGGTGTTCTTGAATCCGTCATGGAGGATGCTGGCAGAAATCAGCAGTGCCGCGGCGTAGTCAGCCCACCACAGCCCAAGCCCGATTCCGCCCACGCCGGCCACCGCCGCAACGGCGGTCATCCAGTCAGCCTTGTTCATGTCCGCGTCCGCGTACAGGACTTTGTCGTGCAGTGTGGCGGCGAGCTTCATCTTGGCCCGGCCCAGGAAGACCGGCGGTGCCGCGGTGAGGAGCATAACGCCCATCATCAGCCAGCCCAGCCAGATGGTGCTGCCGAAAAGTTCGATGCCGCCGATGGTGGGGTGCTCCGCCTTCAGCAGGCCCAGTCCGGACTCCACCAGGAGGTAGCCGCCCATGACGGTAAGTGTCACCGCTGCCACCAGGTGTGCTACTCCCGTGGACCGGTGGTAGCCGTAGGGGTGGTCTACGGATGGAGGCTTCCGGATGACACGGGATGCCAGCAGGAAGGAAATGGGTGGCAGGAATGAGAGCAGGTCCTCGATCCATGCAGCCTTCATGGCCTGCGAGTTGCCAAGCACCAGGAACACCAGCGTGGTGGTCACCGCGAGGAAACCCATGGTGGCCCATTCGAGTTTGGCGGCCTTGCGCAGCGCTTCCCGCTGCTCCGCGGGCAGTTCCGTATGCCCGAACCGGACGGCGCCGCCGCTCCTGACGTCCGTCATTGCTGTGCCTTCACTTCCATCAGGTACTTGTCCAGTTCAAGCAGGAAGGCGTTCTCCCCAAGCGGTACCAGCATGACGTGCTTGTGGATGTTTCCACGCCCGTCCCGTGATTCCGTGTAGGGCCGGGTCAGGCCGGCATGGGTCACCCAGGGCGTCTTGTCGTCCACGCCGCCGATCACGAGATCCAGCCCGCCATGTTTGAGTTCATCGGCAAGGACATGTTCGGTTCCCGCCACCCACTCAATCCTTGCCCCGAGCCGGGTAGCGAACTCCTTTGCCAATTCCGCTTCCGTGCCTTGGACGTCATTGCTGCTGAGCTCACCGCTGCCTGGAGCGGAGATCCGCACCCAGTCTCCGTTCATGCTGGCTCCCACGCGGAGGGTTCCGCCCCGCACCCTCTCCAGGGTCCCCTCAGGATCAGCCGGGAAGCTGGATCCGCAGCCGGAGAGGACCAGTAAGGCGGCCAGCAGCAGGCCGGCCATCGATCCCAGGCGCCGCATCGGGCCAGCTCCCTTCCGTCGGTAGTAGTCCAATAATAGACAGCCTGCTTACTTTATTGGGAAGTGATGCGCAGCGTGAAGCCCGCCAAGAGCCTGCCGGATCAGCGCAGCAGCGTGGCCAGCAGCCGCGCGGCAACCCGTGCGGTCCGGCCGTCGACGTCCAGCGCCGGATTGAGCTCGGCAATGTCCAGGTGCAGCAGTTTTCCGCTCCCGGCCACCTGCCTGCACACCGCGGCGATGACCGGGAGGGGCACGCCGTACGCCGCCGGGGCACTCACCCCCGGCGCCACCGCGGCTGGCAGCACGTCAAGGTCGATGGTCAGGTAGAGCACGTCAATCCCGTCAAGGAACCCGGCCACGAAGGTGCGGACACGGTCGGCCTCGCAGTCCTCGTCCAACAGGTAGCGCACGCCCAGCCCCTTTGCCGTGTCGAACAGGGCGCGTGTGTTGTTGGGTTCGGAAATTCCGACGACGGCGTAGCGGAAGTCGCGCCCCGCGGCCGCTTCCGCGCGGGCCATCTGCAGGAACGGCGTCCCGGACGTTGCCAACGGCTCGTCCCGCAGGTCGAAATGGGCGTCAAGGTTCAGGATGCCCAGCCGCTTCCCGTCCCGGACCGCCGCAGAGGCGGACACCCCCAGGTAGCTCGCGAAGGCGGTTTCGTGGCCGCCCCCCAGCACTGCGGTCACCTGCCCGGCGTCGAGCAGCGCCGTGACGGCCCGGCCGGCGCGTTCCTGGCCGGCCTCAAGGTCACCGCCTGGCACCACAACGTCCCCGGCGTCGTACACGGCCCGGTCCAGATGGAACGCCAGGGGGCCCAGGACCTTGCGGATGGCCGCCGGCGCGGCTGCCGCGCCCGTGCGGCCCTTGTTTCGGCGCACGCCCTCGTCGCTGGCGAAGCCCAACAGGGTGGCGGGCCTGGCATCCTCCCCACCCGCAGCACCCGCGGCACCCGCAGTTCGCGCAGTACCCGGAGCGCTTTCCGCGCGGGTGCCTGCTGTCCCGCCGTCGTACGCAGTAACTGCCTGCCACCAGCGGCGGTGGGCGGCGTCATCGCCGTCGAACCTCCCTTCCCAGGGCTCGGGTGGGAGGTCAACGTCAGGTATCAGGGGGGCCATGCTCCAAGCTCACCGCATGCGGACAGCGAAAACCAGCAGCGCTGCCGTCGCTATGTCTGGAATCCAAGATCGTCGGCGCCCGCGGGCAGCAGGGGCTATTGTGGAGCAATCCCTCCCCGGGGACCCCATCACCTTTTGCGCCGGACCGGCGCACCATAGCCAGGCCGGAGAACAGCCCCGTGTTTGAAGCCCCCAGCATCCTCTTTGCTGCCGCAGGCGCGGCCGTGTTTACCGCAGCTGTCCTCCCCAAACTCCTGCGCAACATGCCCTTCTCCATGCCCATGGTCTTCCTGGGCGCCGGCATGGCGGCTTTCGCCCTGATTCCCACGCTTCCGGACCCGGACCCCATGGTGCACAGCGACTTTGTTGTGCACCTGACGGAGATCTGCGTCATCATCTCGCTGATGGGTGCCGGGCTTGCCCTGGACCGCCCCGTGGGCCGCAAGCGCTGGGCCACCACCTGGCGGCTCCTGGGAATCGCCATGCCGTTGTGCATCATCACGCTGACCCTGCTGGGCCTGTGGTTCCTGGGCCTTGGCCTCGGCGCTGCCCTGCTGGTGGCCTCCAGCCTGGCGCCCACGGACCCGGTCCTGGCCTCCGAAGTGCAGGTGGGTGAACCCGCGGACGAGGAGGAGGGCGCGGACAAAGAAGACGAGGTCCGCTTCGGCCTCACCTCCGAAGCCGGCCTTAACGACGGGCTGGCGTTTCCCTTTGTGTACCTGGCCATCGCCATCAGCATCGTGGGGTCATCCCCGCTGGCCTGGTTCCCGGAATGGTTTGGGGTGGACGTCCTGTGGCGGCTGGCCATCGGACTGCTGCTGGGGTTCCTCACCGGCAAGCTCCTGGCACGGCTGTTTTTCTCTGCCGGCGCTGAAAGCCTCCGGCTGTCCAACCACTCGGAGGGCTTCGTAGCCCTGGCCGCAACCTTCCTCGCCTACGGTGTCACCGAGATGATCGAGGGCTACGGCTTCATTGCCGTGTTTGTCTGCGCGGTGACTATCCGTTCCGCTGAACACACGCACGGCTACCACCGGGTGCTGCATTCCTATGTGGAGCAACTGGAGCGGCTCATGACCGTGGTGATCCTGGTCCTGTTGGGCGGCGCGATTGCCCGCGGGCTCCTTGCGGGGATCGGCTGGGCCGAGGTGCTGGTGGCGCTGGCCTTCCTGCTGCTGGTCAGGCCACTGGCAGGCTGGATCGGGCTGCTCGGCGGCAAGACCGGACCGCGCGAACGGATCGCCCTCTCGTTCTTCGGGATCCGGGGAATCGGCTCCCTGTACTACCTCTCCTATGCGCTGGGCAAGGGCGAGTTCGCCGGCCAGGCGGAGTGGCTGTGGTCTTTCGTGGGGCTGGTGGTGGCGCTGTCCATCGTGATTCATGGCGCCACCACCTCACCGCTGATGAACCGGCTGGACAAGCTCCGCGAAAAGAAGGCCCGGGCGTTGACCGGTGACGAAGGCCTGGCGCCCAACACTCCCGTATAGGGCACCAGGCCTTGCTTCCGCGCCGGGCGCCGGGCTCGGCTTCCGTGCAGGGCGCGCCGCGCCCGGGGGCTACATGCCCAGTGCCGCCTCGATGGGTCCAACCGCGAAGAACAGCAGGAACGCACCGGCCACGGCCCACATGAGCGGGTGGATCTCCTTGACCCTGCCCTGGACGGTGCGGATCAGGACGAACGCGATGAAGCCGGCGCCCAGGCCGTTGGCGATGGAATACGTGAACGGCATCAAGGTGAAGGTCAGGAACGCGGGGATCGCAATGCCCCAGTCCTGCCAGTCGATCCTGCCCACCTGGGACACCATCATGAAGCCCACCACCACCAGGGCGGGGGCAACTGCTTCAAAGGGCACCAGGTTGATGAGCGGGGTGAAGAACATGGCCACCAGGAAGAGGAGCCCGGTGACGATCGAGGCCACGCCTGTGCGCGCACCTTCGCCGATTCCGGCGCCGGCTTCAACGTAGATCTGGTTGGAGGAAACCGATGCCCCGCCGCCCACGATCGCGCCCAGGGCGTCCACCTGGAGCACGCGGTCAACGTCCGGGATGTTGCCGTGTTCGTCAACTGTCCCGGCCTCGTTGGCCAGGCCCACCATGGTCCCCATGGCGTCGAAGAAGATGCTGAGGAGGATGACGAAAGCGAGCAGGGTTGCGGCAACGAAGCCCAGGTGCTCGAAGGCGCCGAACGGGTTTGCCTTGCCAATCAGGGACAGGTCCGGGGCGGCCCATCCGGTGAAGGTGGGCGCCACCAGGGACCAGCCCTGCGGGTTGGAGGTCTTGCCGTCGAAGCTCGGTCCGATGTGCAGGGTCATCTCCAGGAGCACCGAAATGATGGTGGAGGTGATGATGCCGATCAGGATGGCGCCCTTCACCTTGCGCACCACCAGCGCGATGGTCAGGATCAGGCCAAAGATGAACACGGCGGTGGGCCAGCCGAGGAGCTTGCCGTCATAGCCAAGGCCAACGGGCACGGTGGTGCCGGCGACGTCGGGGATGCGGCGGACGAAGCCGGCGTTGACCAGGCCGATCAGCGCGATGAACAGGCCGATGCCCACCACGATGGCAGTCTTGAGCCCGTCCGGTACGGCTTTGAAGACGGCGGTGCGGAATCCGGTGAGGACCAGGATCAGCATGGTGACGCCGGAGAGCACCACCAGGCCCATCATGTCCGGCCACGTCAGCCCCGGATTGGTGGCCACGGTGACGGCCACGAACGCGTTGACGCCCAGGCCGGTGGCAAGCGCGAAGGGGTGCTTTGCCCAGGCGCCCATCAGGATGGTCAGGATTCCGGCCACGAAGGCCGTCACGGCGGCAACGGCGGTGAACCCCAACGTGGTGCCGCTGGAGTCCGGGCCCGAGAGGATCAGCGGGTTCAGCACCACGATGTAGCTCATGGCAAAGAACGTGGCGAAGCCGCCTCGGATCTCGCGGGAAAGGTTGGAACCGCGCTCGGTGATCTTGAAGTACCGGTCCAGGGCAGAGCCTTGCTTAAGCATTAGTCCTCCGGGGAAGTCTGTGGGATACCTGCATCCTATGGTGGCGGCGGCAGGGCGGCAGGCATTTTCGCCTAGTCTGTAAGGAAGCCAACACAAGGAGCCGCCGCAGCATGCGTCCCATCCGCCAGATCCTGACCCTGGGGCTCGTGCTCCTCGTTTTCGCCGCCGGTGTTCTGGGCCTCGCCGGGCCCGCAGCGGCCCATGATGCCGCCGAATCCAGCACGCCGGCTGCCGGCGCGTCGCTGCCGGCGCCGCCCGAACAGGTCTCGGTGGCCTTCAACAACACGCCGCTGGGCATCGGCGCGGCGTTCTCCGTCAAGGACGCCTCCGGCACCGAGTGGGCGGAGGGACCCGTGGACATCGTGGACAACGTGGCATCCCAGAAGCTGAAGGCCGGAGGCCCGGCGGGGGAGTACACGGTGGCCTGGCGCGTGGTCAGCGCAGACTCGCATCCCATCGAGGGGACGTTCGCCTTTACCGCCGCCGCCGCCGGGCAGGGTGCCGCGCCGGCGGCAACTCCAACGGCGGCAGGAAGTCCGACGGCGGCGGGTACAGTCCCAGCCACCGGCACCGGTGCAGGCACCGCCCCTGCCATGGGGACGGCCCAGCCGGGGACTACGGGCGAGCCTGAACAGGAGGGCTCAGGGGAGCCGTTCCAGTGGAGCATCGTCATCTTTGCGCTCGTCGCGGTGGGGCTGCTGGCCACCCTTGCCATCCTGGCCCGGCGCCGGCTCACAGCAGGCACTGACGACGACGAATAATGGCGGGCGCCGGTCCCGCCGCGGGCAGGGGCGCTGGGCACCCTTAACAGGTCACGGCCGCAAAGCTCCCGGTGGCCGGGTAGGCCACAGCGTCCGGGTGCACTCTGGCGGAGATCGCCTGGCCCACCGTCTTGGCCTGCCGCAGGACTTCCTTGGGCGAGGGCGTGATGAGTTCCCCCACACCCACCAGGTAGATGCCGATGGCCCGCATGGCCGCGGTGAGGTTACGGCCCACCGCCATTCCAAAGTCATTGATCATGCGCCGGAGCTGGCTGTGGGCGCAACGGGTCAGGACAATGTGGTCCGCCACCAGGATTCCCGTGGGTGTATGCACCTCCCACTGCGGGGCTGAAGCAAGCGGGGACCCGCCGTTCACCATGGTCAGCTGGACGGCGCGGGTGGTGTTGCGCACGTCGACGTGGTGGCTGGCGGCGTAGTTCCGCAGGTGCCGCAGGATCTCGTTGCGTTCGCGAAGGCTCACGGAGTCCGCCGCGTCGCACCGCTGAAGGGAAGCTGTGTTGGCCGGCTGTGCGGCGCCAAGGAGGTCCAGTCCGTCCACCACTATCGAGTCCACGCCGCGGCGGCACAGCTCGGCAGCCACGGCGAGGCCGGACAGGCCCGTGCCAATGATCACAGCGGTGGTCTGTTCGGTCCCGGCATTCCCAGGCATGCTTGACACTACAGTTTCCCTCCTTCGAAAGTTTCGGCAGGTGCGGGCGTCCTCGCCCGCTCGCGTCCCGTTACCCCCAAAGTCCGGCCGCAGTGCATTGCCCGGGCAGCTCTAACGGAAAGAGGCAGTAGGCGTCCCGGACCAACAATGTCCTGAAGACTACAGAAGATTCGCGGCCAGGGATAGCCCAATCCCGAAACAATTCCGTCCGGGTGAAGGCGCTTTCCCGGAACTGCCCGCCACCTGTGGATAACCGCCGTTTCCTGGCCCGAAGAGGCTTGCTATGGCAGGGCCTACGGAGAATAGTGAGAAGCGGAAGCGAGCCTTTCTTCCCAGCTCAGGCGGGGGTAAGGGTGCACGGGGAACGGCCCGCTTCTGGCAGAATAGCCGCAACATCAGGCAGTATCGCGAGGAGGCGGCCCCATGGGCGCACAAGAGTTGCATCCGGACCCGCAGGACGGCGGCAGTCCTGCCGCTCCCGAGGGGATCGTAGTCGGCGTGGACGGTTCGGACCACGGCCAGTGCGCACTGGTGTGGGCGGCACGCGAGGCCCAGCGCCGGCGTCGTCCGCTGCATATCGTCACCGCCTACTCCGTCCCGATCTTCGCGGCTTCCGGCCTCGACGGCGGATACGCCACCGTGGACGACTCTGTAATTCGCGAAGGAGCGGAGGCGATCGTCAAACAGGCCCTGGAGAAGGTGGCCGCCTACGACGTCGATACCACCGCGTCAGTGGAGAACGGCGATGCCTCCGGCGTCCTGCTGGAGATGTCGGAAACCGCTGAACTCCTGGTCTTCGGTACCCGCGGCCGCGGAGGCTTTGTGGGCAGGCTCCTCGGCTCGGTGAGCAGTGCACTCCCGGCCCACGCGAAATGCCCCACTGTGACAGTGCCCCTGATCTGTTCCGACCGGCTCGGCGAAACAACCGAGGACCGGCACATCAAGGCGGAGCAGGCCAAGGCCGGCCACCAGCGCGTGGAGAACGTGGTGGTGGTGGGCGTGGACGGTTCGGAGCAGGCACGGGTGGCCGTGCTGGAGGCGGCTGCCCAGGCTGAGCGGCTCGGCGCCACCCTGCGCGTGATCTGCGCGGTTCCGCAGTACAGCGGTTCCCTGGCGTGGGTTCCTGCCCCCATGGACCGCAAGGCGCTGTTCGCGGACATCCAGGTGACCCTGGACGCCGGAATGGCGTGGCTGCGGAGCCACTTCCCGAATCTGCCCACCGAATCCGAGCTGCGGGACGGCTCTCCGGTGGACGTCCTGGTGGACGCCAGCCGCCACGTGGAACTTGTGGTGGTGGGGACCCGCGGCCGTGGCGGGTTCACCGGGATGCTCCTGGGCTCAACTTCGGACGGGGTGCTCCACCACGCCAAGGGCCCCGTCATGGTGGTTCCGGACCGGGAGGACCCGCGCCTGGCGGACCGTGCCCGGTTTGGGCCGGTACTCGGGGCAGCCTGACCGGTCCCCGCCGCAGGGGAGCGCCACGATGGCAGCTGACCGCCCACGAAGCCGTGGACGGGACTCCCGCCCACAGGACGGGAACTCCGCCCTCGCCCTGGTCCTACGCCTCAGCCAGGTCGATGGCAGCATGCTTCCGCTCGTGGGAGGCAAGGCCGCCAACCTCGGCGAGCTGATGGCGGCGGGACTGCCCGTGCCCGACGGGTTCTGCCTGACAACGGTGGCCTACCGGGAGGCTGCCAGGACTGTCCAGGACGGTGTGCTTGCGGAGCTCGGTCGTCTCCAGGCCGCACTGCAGCCTTCCGATCCAGGCAGGACCGCCCAGCTCGCCATGGTGGCGGGGAGGGCACGGGAGGCCATTCGCGCCCTCCCGGTTCCACCGCAGACGGCAGCCGCCGTGGAGCAGGCGTATGCGGCTTTGGGCGGGAAGACCCGCGTGGCCGTGAGATCCTCCGCCACCGCCGAAGACCTTCCGTCCGCGAGCTTCGCGGGCCAGCAGGACACGTACCTGAACGTGGTAGGCAGCGGAGCCGTCCTGGACGCCGTCCGCAACTGCTGGGCATCCCTTTGGACAGACCGGGCAGTGGCTTACCGGGCAGCGCTGGGGATCGCGCCGGACCAGGTCGCCCTCGCCGTCGTGGTCCAGCGGATGGTGGACGCCGAGGCGGCCGGGGTGATGTTCACGGCAAATCCCCTGACCGGCAGGCGCCGTGAGGCAGTCATAGATGCAGCCCCGGGGCTCGGTGAGGCTGTGGTTTCCGGCGCCGTCAATCCGGACCACTTCGTTGTGGACACGGGAGAAGCCCGGGTCATTGAGCGCAAGCTTGGAGACAAGCGCGTCATGGTGCGGCCCCTTCCGGGTGGTGGAACGGAGGCCCTGGACATTCCCGGCCGGGCGGACTCCGCCAGCCTCACGGACGAACAGGCAGTAGGGCTTGCGGTCCTGGGCCTGCAGGCCCAGCGGCACTTCGGCTCGCCGCAGGATACCGAATGGGCCATCGACGCCGGCGGTGCCCTCTGGCTGACGCAGTCCAGGCCCATCACCACGCTCTACCCCATACCGCAGAGCCGGTCTGCGGGGGCCGGGACCCGGCTGTACATGTGCTTCAGCCTGGCCCAGGGCCTCACCCGCCCGCTCACACCCATGGGGCTGGCATCACTGCGGCTCATTGCTTCCTCGGTGGCGTTGGCCGCGGGGTTCGCCGTTCCCGATCCCCGGCAGGGGCCGCAGCCCTACGCGGAGGCGGCCCAGCGCATCTACGTCGACCTCACCACCCCGGTCCGGAGCAGCGTCGGCCGCAGCATCCTCCCCCGGGTCTTCGACTTCATGGAGTCCAGGTCCGCCCTGGTGGTTCGGCAGGTTTTCGACGATCCGGAGTTTTCGGTGACCTGCAGGACGCCGTTCGGATTCCTGCGCCATGTCCTGCCGGCAGCAGCGCGGGCCCGCGTGCCGGAGACGGCGCTCCGGGGACTGTTCCGGCCCAAGGCGGCGCTCCGCCGGCTGGACTCCTTCACCCGGCACTATGCCGAGGACCTGGAGCTGGGGGCAGGAGCAGGTCCCCTTGAACGGCTTGACCACGCGGAGCGGCTCCTGGGAGGCAGGCTCTTTGCGATTGTGCCCGCGGTTTTGCCCCTTCCCGCTATGGGATTCGCGATGCTGTGGCTGGCGGGAAGGCTGCTCGGAGGACAGGACCGCCGGAAGGACCTGGAAAAAGTGCTCCGCGGCCTGCCGCGCAACGTGACAACGGAGATGGACCTCGAGCTGTGGCGCCTTGCCTCGGCGGCAAAGGACGACAGGGACTCACGGGTGGTTCTGGAGTCGCAGGAGCCGTCCGCGCTCGCAGCGGAATTCAAGGCCGGCACCCTGCCCCCTGTCCTGCACGCAGGCCTGGTGCGGTTCCTGGAACGCTACGGGCAGCGGGCCGTGGCCGAAATCGATGTGGGCATGCCCCGGTGGGCTGACGATCCTACGCACATCCTAGGCGTCCTGGTTAACTATCTGCGCCTCACGGATCCCGCCATGGCACCGGACGTCCAGTTCAGCCGGGCCGAGGCCGAGGCGGAGGCGGCCGTGCAGCAGCTGGTTGCCGAGGCGCGCGGCCGTGGCCGGGCCCGTGCATTGCTGGTTGGTGCGGCCCTCCGCCGGGCCAGGCTGTTCGCCGGGCTGCGGGAAACGCCAAAATACCAGTTGGTCCTGGGTTTGGCGGAAGTGCGGAAGCAGGTGGCCCTGGTGGGAGCCGGGCTTGCGGCCGATGGCAGCCTGGACAGTCCGGAGGACATCTTCTTCCTCGATTTCCGGGAGGCCAGGCAGGCGCTCCAGGGCCCGGACGCACAAGGGCGCCGGAAACTGCGTGAACTCGTGGTGGACCGGCGGGCCGCCTACGCCACCGAGCTGGGCAGGCGCCATATCCCCAGGGCCCTGCTCTCGGACGGCACCGAACCCGAGGTGCTGTACGCCGCCGCAGGTGTTGCGGCGGGCAGCGCCACATTGTCCGGCAGCCCGGCCTCAGCGGGATCGGCCACCGCCCGGGCCCGCGTCATCCTGGACCCCGTGGGTGCCCACCTCGAACCCGGGGAGATCCTGGTGGCTCCGTCCACCGATCCGGGGTGGACCCCATTGTTCCTGACCGCCGGCGGCCTGGTGATGGAGATGGGCGGGCCCAACTCGCACGGCGCCGTGGTTGCCCGGGAGTACGGCATTCCGGCCGTGGTGGGGGTTCCGGAGGCCACCGTCCGGCTTGCCACGGGACAAAGAATAACGGTCGACGGCGGCGCTGGAACCATCGTGCCCGAATAGGCCCGGGTGCCCCGCAGGCAGGTGTGGGGAGCCGTGCCGAGGCGTACCCTTGAGCTATGGACTCCCATCAAGGAGAGGGCCGGACAATGAACCAGCAGGATATGGGCGACCCACGTACAACCGGGGGCGTGCATCAGCGCCGGAACCGCGCGTGGTTGCGGTGGGTTCCGGCGGTGGCCGCCCCGGCAGTGATCGCCGCCGGGGTACTGGTGGGATCCATTCCGGCACGCGCCGGCGACGCCTTGGCGGACAAGACCCCGGCCGACGTCCTTGCCCTGCTCGCCGGCCACAAAACCCATACCTTCTCGGGCACGATTGAACAGGCCTCCGAGCTCGGGTTGCCGGAACTGCCTGCAACGGGCCCTAGTTCGGGTCCTGCGTCGGATGACCCCGCCGCGTCCGCGATCGAGATGCTCACCGGTGAGCATACGGCGAGGGTATTCATGGACGGCAAGGCCAAGGCCCGCATCCAGGTCGTGGACCGGTTCGCCGAGCGGAACATCATCCGGCGCGACAACGATGTGTGGTTCTACTCGTCCAAGGACAACTCAACAGCCCACCTGACGCTGCCGGACCATGCCCGCGACCTCCCGCTGGAGGGCCCGGCACTGCCTGGCACCAGCCCGGAAAGCGCCACTCCTGAAGGCAGCATGGTCCCGCCGACTCCCCAGGATCTCGCGGCGAAATTCCTCGCCGCGGCAGACAGCACAACTGCCGTGTCTGTTGGCCCGGACGTCCAGGTTGCCGGGCGCGCCGCCTATAACCTGGTCCTTGAGCCGCGCACCGGCAACACGTTGGTGGGCATGATCTCCATCGCCGTCGATGGTGAAACCGGCATGCCCCTCTCCGTGGAGGTGACGGCACGCGGGGCAGGAGAGCCTGCCTTCAGGACGGGCTTCACCAGCCTCTCGCTCGATGCGCCGGATGCCGCACTGTTCAACTTCGTGCCACCGCCGGGCAGCCCGGTTGAAGAGCTGCAGTTCCAGCATCCAACGCACCAGGCCGCCGGCCCAGGGTCTTCCGGCTACCCGGAAGCGCACACCGATCCTGACCAGCTTGCGGCCGGTATCAAGGACAAGGCCGGCTCCTACCTGGCCGGGACCGGCTGGGAAACCGTTGTGGAACTGCCGACGGAAACCGGAGCCGGGGCAAAGCTCAGCACCGCACTGGCGCAGAATCCGCTGCTGGGCCAGGCCGCCGTCGTCGTACCTGGCGGACGGCTGCTCTCCAGCGCACTCTTCAACGTCCTGCTGACCGACGACGGCCGTGTCTTTGCGGGCATGGTCCCCGCGGACAGGCTGCAAGCCGCATCCTCCGCCCCGTGACGGAACCCGCGGGGGTTCCGGGACAACGGACGTACGGCCTGACCATCGAGACGCAGGGCCTGACCAAGCGTTTCGGGCAGCAGGTGGCCGTGGACAGCCTGGACCTCGCGGTGCCGTCAGGGGCAGTCTTCGGCTTCCTGGGCCCCAATGGATCGGGGAAGACCACCACCATCCGGATGCTGCTGGGCCTCGCGGCCGCCTCAGCCGGGACCGTCAGGCTGCTGGGCCGGGAGATGCCCGGCAGCTTCCAGGATGTCCTGCCACGGGTGGGGGCGCTCGTGGAGGGGCCGGCTTTTTATCCATTCCTTTCGGGGACCGCGAACCTTCACCGGCTGGACGCCGCCGGCCGGCACGCGGATCCTGCCACGCGCCGGGAACGGGTGGGCCTGGCACTGGAACGGGTAGGGCTTGGCCACGCCGCCGGCAAGCGCGTCCACGCGTATTCGCTCGGCATGAAGCAGCGGCTGGGCATCGCCAACGCCCTCCTGTCCCCCCGCGAACTGCTGGTGCTGGATGAACCAACGAACGGCCTGGACCCGCAGGGCACCCGTGAAGTGCGGAACCTGGTCCGGTCCCTGGCGGCAGACGGGACCACCGTTTTTGTCTCCAGCCACCTGCTCGCCGAGGTCGAACAGATCTGCACGCACGCGGCCGTCATGAGCGCCGGCCGGCTGGTGGCGCAGGGACCGCTGGCCGAACTGCGGCGGTCCGGGAGTTCGCGCCTGCGCCTCGTGACCCCGGACGCGGGCGCGGCGTCGTCGGTCCTTGCAGCGCTGGGGCTGTCCCCGGAATCAGGTGCGGGCCAGCCGGATGGGGAAGTGGTGGTGGCCGTCCTGGCACGGCCGGGATTGCCGCCGGAGGCCGGGGCGGGGCATCCCGCCCCGGAGGACATTGTTGTGGAGCTCGTCAAGGCAGGCGTCCGCGTCCGCGGTTTCGCGGTGGAACGGGAGAGCCTTGAAGACCGGTTTGTTGAACTGACGGGGGAGGGGTTCGACGTTGCCCAGTAGTGCGAACGCGAAGGAGAAGTCGAACGCGGCGGGCATGGCGGCCGTCGCGGGGCCGCGGGGAGCGGGCATGTCCCTTCTGCTGTCCGAAATCGCGGTCCTGTTCCGCCGGCGCCGTACCTGGGCCCTGCTGCTCGCGCTGGCCGCCATTCCGGTGCTGATTGCGGTGGCTGTGAGGGTCTCCTCGGCGGTTCCTCCCGGGCGCGGCCCGGCCTTCCTTGACCGGATCACGCAGAACGGCCTGTTCGTGGCGTTCACTGCCATGCTGGTGTCCGTCCCGCTGTTCCTGCCGCTCACGGTGGGTGTGGTGGCGGGGGATACCATCGCGGGCGAAGCCAACCTGGGAACGCTGCGGTACCTGCTGGTTGCGCCGGCCGGCCGGGTCCGGCTGCTGCTGGTGAAATATGCCGGTGCCCTGGCGTTCTGCCTCGCTGCACCCCTCACAGTTGCCCTCGCCGGTGCCGCCATCGGTGCCGCCCTTTTCCCCGTGGGCCCGGTGACACTGCTGTCAGGGGATGTCATCCAGCCGCCGGAGGCCGTGCTTCGGCTCCTCCTGATCTCGGCGTACCTGGCTGTTTCCCTGGCCGGGCTGTCCGCCATAGGACTGTTCCTGTCCACGCTGACCGTGGTTCCGGTGGGTGCCATGGCCGCCACTGTGGTGCTCTCGGTGGTCTCCCAGGTCCTCGACCAGCTGCCGCAGCTCGAGTGGCTGCACCCGTGGCTGTTCAGCCACTACTGGCTGGGCTTCGGCGACCTGCTCCGCCAGCCCGTGCTGTGGGACTCGTTTGCCAGCAATGCGCCGCTGCAGGCTGGATACGTGGCCGTGTTCGGAGCACTCGCCTACGGCCGGTTCGTCACCAAGGACGTCCTGAGCTGAACGGGAGGCAGAATCCCCCCGGGCAACGCATCCTCAGGCGTGCTGGTGCGCCTCGTGTTCAGAATGGCTGGCGGGCTCCAGCTGGAACGTGCAGTGGTCGGTATCGAAGTGCGAGCCCAGGCAGGTGATCAGTTTGTCCAGCAGCTGGTCGGCGCCGCGGGCGTTGAGCACCCCGTCCTCCACCACCACGTGCGCGGAGAAGACGGGGACGCCGGAGGTGATGGTCCAGATGTGGATGTCATGCACGTCCGTGACTCCCTCCACGGACAGGATGTGCTCCCGGATCATCTGCACCTCCACGCCCTTGGGGCTGGCCTCCAGCAGTACATCCACCACGTCGCGGAGCAGGCTCCAGGCCCGGGGCAGGATCATCAGGGCGATCACCACGGACGCGATGGTGTCCGCAGCCTGGAAGCCGGTCACCATGATCACCACGGCCGCGGCAATGACGGCGAAGGAACCCAGGAGATCGCCCAGGACCTCCAAGTAGGCGCCCCGCACGTTAAGGCTCTCCTGGTGTGCTCCGCGCAGGATCACCAGGGACGCCACATTTGCGGCCGCGCCAAGGATGGCGGCCAACAGCATGATGTCCGTCTGCACTTCCGGCGCCGCACCGATCCGGCGGATCGCCTCGCTGAAGATGACCACGGAGATCACGATCAGGATCAGGGCATTTGCCAGCGCAGCCAGTACCTCGGCCCGCTGGTACCCGTAGGTCCTTTGGTCGCTGGCGGGCCGCCCAGCAATCCACGCAGCCAGCAGGGCGATCGTTACCCCCGCTGCATCCGAGAGCATGTGGCCGGCGTCGGCAAGCAGGGACAGCGACCCGGAGAGGACCGCGCCGGCAACCTGGACCAGGACCACGGCCAGAGTGATGGCAAGGACGGCAACAAGCCGCTTCCGGTGCCGGCCTGTTGCGGTGATGCCGTGGGTGTGGCTGTGGTCGTGTCCCATGCCTACAAGGCTAGCCCCAGCCGAGCTCGTGCAGCCGGTCGTCATCAATGCCGAAGTGGTGGGCAACCTCGTGTACCACCGTCACGGCTACTTCGTGGATGACGTCCTCCCGCGACGCGCAAATGTCCAGGATGGCCTCCCGGAAGATCGTGATCCTGTCGGGCAGGGACCCGGCATCCCACCAGGAGTCCCGCTCGGTCAGGGGCACGCCCTCATAGAGTCCCAGCAGGACGGTGTCCGGATCCTCGCCGGGCTTCGGGGCATAGTCGTCCTCAATGAACACCGCCACGTTGTCCATGGCGCGGGCCAGCTTGTCGGGGATGCTGTCCAGGGCATCCTGGACGGCAGTCTCGAATTCGTCCTCGGACATGGTGAAGCGAAGGGGTTCGCTGGGGCCTTCGGGGGCGGTGGGCAGGCCCGGCGGCAGGCTGGCTGGCATACTCCGACTCTAGCGGGAACCGGCCGCCCCGGCTCCTCTCGGATTCCGGCTCCTGCGCCGGGTCAGCGCCACGCCCACCAGGCAGACCAGGCCGCCGATCAGGCCCAGGAATGCCGGGACCTCACCCAGCAGCAGCCAGGAGATCAGGATGGTAGTCCCGGGCACCAAGTAGGTGGTGGCGGCCAGCTTTCCGGCGTCCACCAACGAAAGCGCGTATGCCCAGGTGGTGAAGGCAATGGCCGTGGGGAAAATCCCCAGATAGACGAGCCCCCACGTTGCCTGCGGCGGGGCCGCCTGCACTTCGCTGATCAGCTGGCCTGTGAAGGGCAGGCAGCAGAGCGCGCCTACCAGGATCCCGAACCAGGTAGCCTGCGCGGCCGGAAATTTCCGCAGCACAGGCTTCTGGATGATGACGCTCACGGCGGCGAGCACGGCGGCAAGGAGGCACAGCAGCACGCCTGCCACGTCCGTCGTCGGCCGTTCCCCGGGCGCAGAGGCCTGGGCTGATCCGAAGGCGATCAGCGCCACGCCGGCAAAGGCAACCAGGCTCCCGATAATGAGCCAGCGCGGGAAGCCCTCCTTGAGGAAGATGCCGGCCATGATTGCCACCAGGATGGGGTTCACATTGATGAGCAGGGCGCTGGTGCCAGCATCAAGCACGTGCTCGGCGGCGTTCAGCGCCACGTTGTACCCGCCAAACCACATCACCCCGTAGGCCAGGATCGGCCACCACTCCCGGCCCCTCGGGAGGAGCCGGGTTTTCACCAGTTGTGGCAGGACCAGCAGGGAGAGGACGACGGCGGCAATCGCCAGCCGGCCGAGCGTCAGGGAGCCGGGGGAGAAGTGGGGGCCGATCGCCCGGATCCCCACGAAGGCCGACGCCCAGAGGACCACGGTGACCACCATGGCAGCCACCCCAAGTGCCTTGACCGGGGTTGCGGCGGTGTGGGGAGGTGCAGGGGCAGTCCGGTTGGCGGGGCTGATTGAAGGCATGCAGCAAATCTATCCGGGCGCAAGGGCAGCTGACTGGCGGAAATCGGCCATGTCTGCGCAACTTCCTGCCAAAGGACATCCGCCTGGGGGTTATTGCGGCGCCGCCCATTCCAGCAGGCGTTCCACGGGCCACGTGGTGACGATCCGGTCCGCGGGGACGCCGTTCTTCTCCGCGCGCTCGGCACCGTACTGCAGGAAGTCGAGTTGGCCGGGTGCATGGGCATCACTGTCGATCGAGAACAGGCAGCCGGCGTCGAGGGCGAGCTGGATGAGGGCGTCCGGCGGGTCCTGGCGTTCCGGCCGCGAGTTGATCTCCACCGCCACGTTGTGTTCGGCGCAGGCGGCGAACACCTCCTTGGCATCGAAGTCCGACGGCGGACGCGTGCCGCGAGAGCCCTCCACCAGGCGCCCGGTGCAGTGGCCAAGGACGTTGGTATGCGGGTCCTGGATGCCGCCGAGCATGCGGCGGGTCATGGTCCTGCTGTCCGCGCGCAACTTTGAATGGACGCTTGCAACCACAATGTCCAGGCGGTCAAGCAGTTCCGGGTCCTGGTCCAGTTCCCCGGATTCCAGGATGTCCACCTCGATTCCGGCGAGCAGCCGCACCGGCTTGCCCGGCTGGCCGCCGTCGCCTGCATGGGTGCCGGCGTTGATCGCCTCCACCACGTCCAGCTGCTGGAGCAGGCGTTCGGCGGAGAGTCCGTTCGCAATGGTGAGGTTGGGGGAGTGGTCCGTCAGTGCGAGGTACTCCCTTCCCAGTACCCTGGCGGCAGCCACCATCAGTTCGATGGGGGAGCCGCCGTCGGACCATTCGCTGTGGCTGTGCAGGTCTCCCCGCAGCATCTCCCCGAGTTCCGTCCCTCCGGACGCCAGAGGCTTGGCCCCCTTCTCCCGGAGATCTGCCAGGTACTCCGGAACCTGGCCCTCCACTGCCTGGCGGATTACCTGGTAGGTCCGGTCGCCGATGCCCTTCATGGATTTCAGCCGGCCGTTTTCGGCGCGCGCGGCCAGTTCCTCCGGCGGCAGCGGGCTGATGGCCGCCGCTGCCTTGCGGAATGCCTGGACCTTGAAGGTGGCAGCGCGTCCGCGCTCCAGCCAGAAGGCGATCTCATTGAGTGCTGCTACGGCATCCATCCGTCCATCTTCACCCGTCCCGCCCGCTTCGTGGCGGTGTTTTTGGCCGATTTTGGATAATTCCTGCCTAGGCCCTATAGTTTTAGAGTCCAGTTCGGAGAAACGCAAAGGACAAAGACGGAAAGCCCCGCTTGACGCCTTTTATTTTGTTCCGAACGGGTTCTGGCCCCCATCGTCTAGCGGCCTAGGACACCGCCCTTTCACGGCGGCGGCACGGGTTCGAATCCCGTTGGGGGTACGCAAGGAACTGGTCAAACAGACTGAAATTGTCTGGTAGGCTGGAAGCCTTGAAAAAAGCGGTAGAGATACTGCGGAAGCAAGAAACGCAAGGCCCTGTAGCGCAGTTGGTTAGCGCGCCGCCCTGTCACGGCGGAGGTCGCGGGTTCAAGTCCCGTCAGGGTCGCTCTGATTGTTGGAAGAGATTCCGGCTGTCATGGTGACTAGTCACCTAGGCTCTGTAGCTCAGTTGGTAGAGCGTTCGACTGAAAATCGAAAGGTCACCGGATCGACGCCGGTCGGAGCCACCACTGGGAAGCATCAGTTCTTCGGAACTGGTGCTTTTCTTATTTCCCGGGCCTACAGTTAATGGGCCCGCATGGAGCACGTCTCGATCCGGCATCAATACCCCCGGGGCCGGCCAATTTTCCGCCCCGCGGCTTTTCAGGGTCCGTAAACTTGCTGGCTGCACAGCCGTGGACACACGGCAACGGCACAAGAGAACACACAGAACAGACGAACGTACACGAGACGAACCTGCACAACGCAGTCTGAGCGCACACAGCGCATAAGGAGAAACTGGGAATGTCCGCCACATCTGGCACCAGGACCATCAGCCAACCACCCGGCGAAACACCTCCCGCCGTCAGGAAGGAGGAGAAACGGCCGCCCCAAACCGGCGGCCCTGAGCTCGCGCGGTGGGTTTTCTGGCCGGCAGCCGCCGTCATCATCGTATTTGTCCTCTTTGCCACGATCTTTCCGGCGGCCGCCACCGATCTGTTCACGGCCATCCAGGGCAACGTCATCAGGTGGTTTGGCTGGTACTACGTGGCAGCCGTTGCGCTCTTCGTGGTGTTTTCGCTCTGGATCGGCCTGAGCCGTTACGGCGACATCAAACTGGGCCACGACGATGACGAGCCCGAGTTTTCCGTGGTGTCCTGGTTTGCCCTGCTCTTCGCGGCAGGTATGGGCATCGGCCTGGTCTTCTTCGGCGTGGCAGAGCCGCTGAACCACTTTGCCGCACCCCGGCCCGGTGTTGAAGGATCCCCCCTGGAGCTCGCCCAACAGGCGATGACGCAGACCTACCTCCACTGGGGCCTCCACGCCTGGGCCATCTACGTTGTGGTGGGCGTATCCATTGCCTACGCAGTCCACCGCAGGAACCGCCCCATCTCCATCCGCTGGACGCTTGAGCCGCTCCTTGGCCGCAAGCGCGTTTCCGGCGGGTGGGGCAACCTGATCGACGTCGTGGCCCTGGTAGGCACGCTGTTCGGTGTTGCCACCTCCCTGGGCCTTGGCGTCCTGCAGATCTCCGCCGGACTTGAACAGGCCAACATTGTCCAGGCCACCACCATGACGCAGATCGGGTTGATCCTCTGCATCATCACGCTGACCATCATTTCGGTGGTGTCCGGTGTGGGCAAGGGCATGAAGTGGCTCTCCAACACCAACCTGGTCCTGGCCGCGCTGCTGATGCTGGTGGTGCTGTTTACCGGCCCCACGCTGTTCCTGCTGCGCGAGTTCGTGCAGTCGATCGGGCACTACCTCCAGAACGTTGTAGGCCTTACTTTCAACACGCTGGCATTTTCCGGCGCAGAGGGCGAGGCGTGGCAGGCCGCCTGGACCACCTTCTACTGGGGCTGGTGGATCTCCTGGGCGCCGTTCGTCGGTATCTTCATCGCCCGTATTTCCAAGGGCCGCACCGTCCGGCAGTTCGTCGCCGGCGTCCTCCTGGTACCCACCGCCATGGGCTTCCTGTGGTTCTCCGTCCTGGGCGGCGCCGCCATCCACCGCGAACTGTTCGACAGCGGCGGGCTTATCGGCGAAGACGGCACCGTGGATACCGAGGATGCTTTGTTCAACCTGCTGGGCAGCCTGCCCGGCGGGGTTGTCCTCACCGTAGGCGCGATTCTCCTGATCGCCATCTTCTTCATCACGTCGGCAGACTCCGGTGCCCTGGTCATGGGCATGATCTCCACCGGCGGAGACGTGGAACCCAGGAACTGGCTGCGCATCTTCTGGGCGCTGGCCGCCGCCGCTGTTGCCATCGCCCTGCTCCTGGCCAATGGACTGCAGGCGATCCAAACCGCGGCCATCCTCACCGCCGTGCCCTTCAGCGTGGTGATCATCCTGATGTGCATTTCAACGGCCAAGGCCTTCCATCGGGAGCATGAGACCCTGATGCGCGCACAACGTAAGCTGGCCCGCGACCAGATGGCCGCCCATGTCACGGAGCAGGTCCAGGACTCCATGCATGACTCGGTCCAGGAGCACTACCAGGAGCACGTCGCGGAACAGATCCACGACTCCGTCCAGGAGCACTACCAGGAGCACCTGGCGGACCAAGTCCAGGACCAGGTCAGCGAGGCCGTGGAGGCCCATCTGACCGAACGCCTGGCTGCAGGCGAGGCTGCGGACGCAACGCCGGCGCGAACACCCAAGGCGTAGGCCCGCGGCCCTGCGCCAGCCGCTCACGGGCATTGAGGGAGGCACCTGTCCAGCTGGACAGGTGCCTCCCCTTTTCGTGCCCGGACCAAACATTGGTCCCTGTTGCAGGGTGGCATTTCTCACCTTTGAACGGCCTAAAAGGCAATATTTGATCTTGGCTGAAGGTTGTGGCACGCGCGCGTTAGGGGATATGTGTAAGCGCTTGCGCAAAACCGGCCCCGCACCGGAAAAGGGCGATGAAACCTGGTTTGATCTCTCCCTTGGAGGCTGTCTACGGTGGAAACACGGCCAGGAAAGCACCACAGTCCGGGCCTCTTCTACGGGGACTACCCAACCCCGTTCCCCCCTTGATACAACGGCGTCCCCGATGACGCCTGCCGTGTCGCCGGGGGTCGCCGGAGTTCGAAGGCCATGGGCATCCGCCCGTCTTCCACGAACAGTTATAACTCCGCGAGAAGAGCAACAATGCACAAGCACCCCCAATCACCCCGGATGCTGCGGTGGCGCCCCGCCGCCGCAGCACTGGCCACCGCCGTGGCTGCCTCGGCCTTCCTGGCCGTTCCCTCGGCGCAGGCCAACGAGCCGGCAGATCCGCCGGCCGCCGAGCAGATGCCGGCGCCCACTCCCGGATTCCCCCTCCCCACGGAACACACGCAGGAAGCCTTCGACCCGGCGTCGGACTTCACCTCCAAGTGGACCCGCGCCGACGCCAAGCAGATCATGGCGCAGAGCGACCCCACCGTGGCACCCGGTGAGAACTCCATGAGCCCGGATGTCACCATGCCGGAAATCCCCGAGGATTTCCCCGCCATGAACGAGGACGTGTGGGTCTGGGACACCTGGTCCCTCACCGACGAAAACGCGAACCAGATCAGCTACAAGGGCTGGGACGTAGTCTTCTCGCTCGTGGCAGACCGGCACGCCGGCTACGGCTTCGACCAGCGCCACTGGAACGCGCGCATCGGCTACTTCTTCCGCAAGACCAACGCAGACCCGGCCAAGGACAAGTGGAACTACGGCGGCCATGTCTTCGCCGACGGCGCGTCCATCGGCAACACCGAATGGTCCGGCTCCACCCGCCTGATGCAGGGCAACCAGGTGAACGTTTTCTACACGGCCACCACGTTCTACGACGTAGCCGAACGGAACGCAGGCGGCGGCGGAATTGCTCCGGACGCAGCAATTGCCAAGGCCCTGGGCAAGATCCACGCCGACCAGAACGGCGTGACGTTTGACGGCTTCCAGCACACCAAGCTGCTGGAACCGGACGGCGAGATGTACCAGACCAAGGAACAGAACCCGGGCTTCGCCTTCCGGGATCCCTACACCTTTGCCGACCCGGCCCACCCGGGCAAGACCTTCATGGTCTTCGAAGGCAACACCGGCGGTACCCGCGGCGAGTACGAGTGCAAGCCCGAGGACCTCGGATACCGCCCCGGCGACGCCAATGCCGAGTCCGTTGACGAGGTCAACAGCAGCGGAGCCTACTACCAGACAGCGAACGTGGGCCTGGCCGTGGCAGAGAACAAGGACCTGACCAAGTGGTCCTTCCTGCCGCCGATCCTCTCCGCCAACTGCGTGAACGACCAGACCGAGCGTCCGCAGGTCTTCATCCAGAATGAGGGCGGCAAGAACAAGTACTACCTGTTCACCATCAGCCACCAGTTCACCTATGCCGCCGGCATGCGCGGCCCGGACGGCGTCTACGGCTTCGTCGGCGACGGCGTCCGCTCGGACTACCAGCCGATGAACAACAGCGGCCTGGCCCTGGGCTCGCCCACGGACCTGAACCTGCCGTCCGAGTCCCCGGAGGCACCCACTCCGAACCAGAACGGCCGCCAGTTCCAGGCGTACTCCCACTACGTGCAGCCCGGCGGGCTGGTCCAGTCGTTCATTGACAACGTCAACGGCGTACGCGGCGGATCGCTGTCACCCACCGTGAAGATCAACTTCCGGGACGGCATCTCGCAGGTGGACCGGAGCTTCGGCCAGGACGGCCTTGGCCCGTTCGGCTACCTGCCCACCAACCTCCGCGTTGGCGGCGAGGGCCACTACAAGTAAAACCGACTGCCCGTAAATGCAGTTCAGGTACAGGCAGGGACGTCCGGAGCACGGGCGCCCCTGCCTGCTGCCGTTAAGGCACGGCCGGGGATAGGGTGGGGATCAACAGAAGGGGGAGTGCCTGATGGAATACCAGAACCCACAACCCAACCAGGGCATGCAGCACCGTGCCGCGCCGGCTCCTGTACCCGGCCCCGGCCGAACAGTTATTTCCGAGACAGCCGTCGCCAAGGTGGCGGGCATAGCAGCCCGATCCGTGCCCGGCGTCTACTCCTTGGGCTCGGTCCCGTCACGCGCACTCGGCGCCATCCGCGACGCCGTCGGCAGTTCCGACCACGCCGCCGGTGTGCGGGCCGAAGTCGGTGAAACGCAGGTTGCCGTGGACATCAGCCTCGTGGCGAGCTATGGAACACCGCTCCACTCGCTGGCCAACCAGGTCCGCGCCGCCGTCTACCGGGCGGTCGAGGAACTCGTAGGGCTGCAGGTGATCGAGGTCAATGTGGAAGTCACCGACGTCTACATTCCGCCACCGGTCAAACCCGCCGTTGCCGGTTCTACTGACATGTCCGGCCCTGCGGAAAGGGAGGCGCTGCTGTGAACCTCACCGTGGCCGGCGCAGCAATGGGCGCGTTCGTCGCCTTCATGTCCCTGCAGTTCGGGTTATGGGGCTTCCTGGTTTCCCTCCTCTTTATGGCCATCGGGGCACTCCTGGGCCGGGCCGCCGAAGGGAAGCTGGACCTTCGCGGGGTCCTGGACGCCATCATCGGCCGGCGCTCGTCCTCATGAGCTCCACAGCCCCGGCCGTCCGGGGCCAAGAGCTGAGCGGCCACAACCGCATCAGTACCCAGGCCCTGACAAGCCTCGCCAAGGCCGCAGCAGCCCAATTCCTCGGTGTGGAAGCCGAAGACGTCCGCGCTGACTGGACGGACGACGACGGCCTGCTGGCGTTGTCCGTCGTCGCACCCATCAGCATGCCCCCGTTGAGCGCAGTGGTGATGGATCCCTCGCGCGTCGATGGAACCGGGGGTTCCATGTGGGACCGGACCGTCAGGGCAAAGGCCGGCATCCTGGCCACGGTGGCTGAGCTCAGCGGTTCCGGGCTGAGCCGGGTGGACATCCGGATTACCGGGGCAAAGATCAGTGAAGGGGGGCGCGTGCGGTGAGCCGCCACGTTGAAGGCCACGGCCCGGATATGGACCGGATACTGCGCCGTGAAACCCGGTCATCGCGTGCTGCGGTGGCCACCGCAGCCGCCGTCCTGGTCATCGTGCTGGCGGCCTACGGGCTCCTCGAAGCAGCCGTCCACGCCATAGGGCAACCGGCCTGGCTGATCGAGCCGCAGGTGGCCGCGGAACGCCTTGTTGCGCTGCCGGCGGGAATCCCTCCACTGTTGCTGGGCGTCATCGGAGCGGTACTGGCAATGGCAGGCGTGCTCTTCCTCCTCAACGGGGTGCTGCCTGGACGCCGCGCCCGGCACCTTATGGGTGTTGGCCGGGACGCTGCTGGCCCGGCCGTTGTGGTGGACGATGAAGTCATTGCTTCCTCGCTGGCGCGGCGTGCACGGCTTGCTGCGAACGTCACGCCGGAGCAGGTCATGGTGGTGGTCGCCCGGCGGCAGGTAGTGGTGAATGTCCGGCCCACCTCCGGTGTGCCTGTGAACCAGGACGCTGTCCTCGCGGCAGTCCGGAGCGAAGTGGACGCCATGGCACTGGATCCCTCGCCCGAGGTGCGCGTGAATGTGGCAACATCCGGAGTGATCGGCGCATGAACAGTACCCCCACCCTTCTCAACCGCATCCTGGTCGCGGCCCTGGGCCTGCTGCTGCTTGGGGTTGGCTGCCTGCTGATGTTGCTGGCCGCCGTCCCGGCGGTAGCCTCCTGGTGGCGAGCCTGGTCAGCGGAAGCATGGAGCGGAATCAACACGGCGTTCAACGCCACCCGGTTTCCGGGGCGGCCCGAGAGTTGGCTGTGGATCCTGGTGGCGCTGGCCCTGCTGGTGCTTATTGGCCTCATGGTGGCCTGGGTTGCCCAGCAGGGCAAAGGGCGGGCCGATGTGCTTGCCGTCGAGTACGATCCCGGTGAGGTCCCGGGCGATGTGCGGATCGGCGGCGGAGTGGCTGAGCAGGCGCTGAAGCACGCGCTCGCGCACCGTCCAGACCTCGCCGGCGCCACGGTGACCACCTATGACGTCAAAGGCACGCCCGCGCTAAAGGTCCGGCTCCTTCCGCGGCAGGGCGTGGCCCCGCACCTGCTCGCAGATGAAGTGTCGGTGCTGGTGTCAGCCTTGGAACAGGCGGTGGGGAAAGACATTCCCGTATTGATCCATATAGGAGCCGGAGCGCGGACGCGCTTCCGCAGGGCAGAGCGCGTCCGCTGACTGTCTTTAGTTCCTCACCAGGTACACGGCGCAGTCCACGGGAACCTCATGCATCAGCTCCCACTCCGCGACAGGCTCCGGTCCGCTGGAGAGCGCCACGGAATAGCCTTCGGGTATGGGCGCGGACGCGAAGCCCATATTGGCGAGGACCAGGACATCCCGGTTGTGGAAGGCCAGCAGGCCGCTGTCCGGTGCATTGACCTCCGCCCACGCCAGGGAGCCGGTGCCGAGGTGCCGGGCAGACCGGAAGGTGAGTGCGGCGCGGTAAAGCTCCAGGGTGGAGCCTTCCTCGCCATCCTGCTGGTCGGCGGCAAGCGGCCCAAATTCTGCGGGCTGGGGAAGCCAGGGGGCCGCCGGTTCGCCCTGGAATGAATCCGCGAAGCCGTAACCGGGCTTATCCGCAGCCCACGGAAGCGGTACCCGGCAGCCGTCCCGTCCGGTTTCTGCCCCCTGGGTGCGGAAGAACGTGGGGTCCTGCCGCGCCCCGGCCGGTAGCGTGGTGTGCTCGGGGAGTCCCAGTTCTTCGCCCTGGTACAGGTAGGCGGAGCCTGGCAGCGCCAGCTCAACCATGGTTGCGGCGCGGGCGCGGGCCAGCCCCAGGGCCGTGTCCGGCTGCTCGTCGTCCCCGGCAATGCCCTTCGGGAACGTGGTGGGATCCGTGAGTCCGAAGCGGGTGGAATGGCGGACGGTGTCGTGGTTGCTCAGCACCCAGGTGCACGGGGCACCCACGCCTTCGGCCGCCTTCAGCGACGCGTCGACGGCCTCGGCCATGCGCTCGGCGTCCCAGCCGGCCATCAGGAAGTCGAAGTTGAAGGCCTGCTGCATCTCATCCTGCCGGACGTAGAGCGCCAGCCGTTCCGCCGGTTCCACCCAGGCCTCGGCCACCATCATCCGGTCGCTGCCGTACTCGGACAGGACGCGGTGCCAGTCCCGGTAGATCTCGTGCACGCCGTCCTGGTCGAAGAAGGGGGAGGGCGGATACACCGGTGATACCGCGCGGTGGGGCTCCTCTGCATCAGTGTGGGCGCCTGGTGCATCGCCGGGAGGTGCCGGTTCCCGTGGAACCTCAGAGGTGCCCTCCACCATGGCGGCAACCCCGTCCCAGTCGGGAAGGCCCTGTTCCTTGACCATCCCGTGGGCTACGTCCACACGGAATCCGTCAACGCCGCGGTCCAGCCAGAAGCGGAGGACAGAGCGCATTTCGTCCCGTACTTCCTGGTTTTCCCAGTTCAGGTCCGGCTGCTTGGTGTCGAAAAGGTGCAGGTACCATTCCCCGGCTGAGCCGTCGGCTTCGGTGACGCGGGTCCATGCGGCTCCGCCGAAAATTGACTTCCAGTTATTGGGTGCCCGGTTGCCGTCACCGGACCCCGGCACCTCGTCCTGGCCAGGGCGGAAGATGTAACGGTCCCGTTCCGGGGACCCAGGCGGGGCGCTGAGCGCAGCCCGGAACCAGTCGTGCTCGTCCGAGGTGTGGTTGGGGACAAGGTCAACGATGACCTTAAGTCCGCGCCGGTGAGCTTCCTGCAACATGGCGTCGAAGTCCTCAAGGGCGCCGAAGAGGGGATCCACCTGCCGGTAATCTGCCACGTCATAGCCGCCGTCGGCCTGGGGCGACTTGTAGAACGGGGAAAGCCAGATGGCGTCCACGCCCAGCCGCTCCAGGTAGGGCAAGCGGTCCAGGACCCCGCGCAGGTCACCCATGCCGTCGCCATTGCCGTCGGCAAAGGACCGGGGGTAGATCTGGTAGACGACGGCGTCGGCCCACCATTCCCTGGTTGGGGCAGAGGCAGGAACGCTCGGCTTGGACATTAGGTTCCTCTCAGATAACTTTTTGATGTAAACGCTTGCATTGCCGACAGCAACCTTACTAGTGTGATGGTCACCACAACAACCTCACCAAACAACCGCACTGTCGACTACATACTTGTCACTCAGCGAGGAGCTTCAAGCCAATGAAAACCCCTAGATTCCTACTTCCGGCTGCCACCGCCGGCGTCCTGGCCCTTACCCTCACCGCCTGCGGCGGGGGAGGTGGCGGCGGAACCGCGGGAGGCGGCAGCGACGCCGAAGCTAATTTGGAAGGCCGGGGTCCCATCACGTACGTGCAGGGCAAGGACAACAACAACGTGGTCCGTCCCCTCATTGAGAAGTGGAACGCCGAGCACCCTGATGAGCAGGTCACCTTCAAGGAACAGACGGACCAGGCCGACCAGCAGCACGATGACCTGGTGCAGAACTTCCAGGCTAAAACCGATGACTACGACGTGGTGAGTGTCGACGTCGTCTGGACTGCCGAATTCGCCGCCAAGGGGTGGCTGCAGCCGCTCAAGGACAAGATGGCCATTGACACGAATGGCATGCTTGAAGCTCCCGTTGAGTCGGCCTCTTATAAGGGCACGTTGTACGCCGCTCCGAAGGACTCCGACGGCGGCATCCTCTACTACCGCAAGGACCTGGTTCCCGAAGCGCCCAAGACCTGGGACGAGATGATGGGGATGTGTTCCATCGCCAAGGAAAACAACATCGGCTGCTATGCGGGCCAGTACAAGCAGTACGAGGGCCTGACGGTCAACGCTTCCGAGGCCATCAACTCCGCCGGCGGTTCTGTCCTCAACGACGACGGCAAGCCCAACCTGACCACCCCTGAAGCCGAGGAAGGCCTGAACAACCTGGTTGATGCTTTCAAGAACGGCAACATCCCGGCCGAGGCCATCACCTACCAGGAAGAGGAAAGCCGCCGCGCATTCCAGGAGGGCAAGCTGCTGTTCCACCGCAACTGGCCCTATATCTACAGCCTTATCACCACTGAGGGATCTTCTGCCGTGAAGGATAAGTTCGGCATGGCGCCCCTGCCCGGCAAGGACGGCCCGGGTGCTTCCTCCCTTGGCGGTCACAGTGCGGCTATCAGCGTCTACTCCAAGAACAAGGCCACGGCACTGGACTTCATCAAGTTTCTCACCAATGAAGAACAGCAGAAGTTCTTCGCGAACCAGGCTTCTCTCGCCCCGGTGCTGAGTTCCCTGTACGAGGACCAGGAACTTGTTTCCAAGCTGCCGTACCTGACGGTCCTTCAGGAGTCGATCGCTAACGCAGTGCCGCGTCCTGTCACACCGTTCTACCCGGCGGTCACCCAGGCCATCCAGGAGAACTCCTACGCTGCACTGAAGGGCGAGAAGTCTGCTGAGCAGGCGCTGGCCGACATGCAAAAGTCGATCGAATCCGCCAGCGCAGGATCGTAGCAACCAATGGCAACCGAATTGGGCCCGACGCCGGCAACTAAGCCGGCGTCGGGCGGGACCCCGGTCCACCACGGACCCAAGGGCGTAGGCGAAGACAACAAGATCCTCAGCCAGGGCAAGTGGGCATCATGGCTTCTTGCCCCGACCATCATTGCGCTGGGCATCGTGATCGTTTACCCGATCATCAGCGCGATCATCATGTCCTTCCAGAAGGACGCCGGACTCGATCCAGTCACAGGCCTCTTTACTGAAGGTGGCCCGGCAGGCATCCAGAACTACGTGAACTGGCTAGGCCAGCAGTGCGCTGCTCCGGGCGGCGGCACCGTCGCTTGCCCTCCCGGTACGCTGGGTGGCCAGTTCTGGTCTGCCACCGGAACAACCTTCCTTTTCACGGTCATTACCGTCACCTTTGAAACAATCCTTGGTTTCTGGATGGCCATGATCATGGCGCGGACCTTCAAGGGCCGCGGACTTGTCCGTGCGGCTGTGCTCGTTCCGTGGGCCATCCCCACCGCCGTTACCGCCCAGCTGTGGCTCTTCATGTTCGACTTCAACGGCATCATCAACAAGCTGTTTAATGTCTCCATCCTGTGGACCGGCAGCGAGTGGCCTGCAAAGTGGGCCGTGATCATTGCTGATACGTGGAAAACCACTCCCTTCATGGCATTGCTGATCCTTGCGGGCCTGCAGATGATTCCGGCGGAGGTCTACGAGGCCGCCAAGGTGGATGGTGCTACTGCCTGGCAGCGCTTCCGGCTCATCACGCTTCCGCTGGTGAAGCCGGCGCTGATGGTAGCCATCCTGTTCCGTACCCTGGACGCCCTGCGTATGTTCGACCTTCCGTACATCCTCACCGGCGGTGCCAACAACACCACCACGCTGTCCATCCTGGTGATCAACCAGATCAGGCAAGGGTTCAACTCGGCGGCCGCCTTGTCCACCATTACGTTCATCATCATCTTCCTGGTCGCATTCATCTTCGTCCGGTTCCTTGGTGCGAACGTCGTGGAGCAAAGCGGAGCCACCGGTAAGGGGAAGAAATGACAACCACAACTGCTTCCACAGAGCTGCGGGCACGGCAGGACAAGGGCCGCAAGGCCGCCCAGAACCGTGAAAAGTGGGCGAGTGCCCGCACGTATATCAGTGCCGTCGTCATCCTGATCTGGTGCCTTGCGCCGGCCTACTGGATGGTGGTGACGGCGTTCCGCGAGGTGGACTTCACCTACGATACGACGCCCTGGCCCACGCACGTGACGATGGACAATTTCATCACGGCCTTCGATACGTCGTTCGGCAACAGGTTCGGCCAGGCCCTGTTGAACAGTATTTTCATCGGGGTCACTGTCACGGTGATCTCCCTGGTGATCGGCGTTTTTGCCGCATATGCGCTTGCACGCCTGAACTTCCGATTCAAGTACTTGGTGCTCGGCTTCATCCTTGGCGCCTCCATGTTCCCCGGCGTTGCCCTGATCACCCCGCTGTTCCAGCTCTTCACCAACATTGGCTGGATGGGCACGTACCAGGCACTGATTATTCCGAACATTTCTTTCGTCCTGCCGCTCACCGTCTACACCCTGACGTCCTTCTTCCGCGAAATGCCGTGGGAGCTGGAGGAATCAGCCCGTGTTGATGGCTGCACGCAGGGCCAGGCATTCCGGAAAGTGATCATGCCCCTGGCAGCTCCGGCGATCTTCACCACGGCGATCCTGGCGTTCATCTCCTCCTGGAACGAGTTCCTGATCGCCAGCCAGCTGTCGAATGAGGCCACAAAACCGGTCACGGTTGCTATCGCCAGCTTTGCCGGTGCCCAGCCGAACCAGATCCCCTACACGGCCATCATGGCCGCGGGCACTATTGTCACCATTCCGCTGGTGATCCTGGTGCTCGTCTTCCAGCGCAAGATCGTAGCCGGCCTTACGGCAGGTGCGGTCAAGTGACGGGTGACGCTTCCCGCTCCCGCCCCACGGGGGCGGGAAGCGCCCGCCGTAGGGCCAGGTCCGGCGAGGATTTCGACATCATCATTGGGTTCCTCGGCTTCTGGGCCCTGGTCCTCTTCGTGGTCACTGTCTGGATGGAAGTGACTGCGCAACCGGCACTCGGTTGGGCGCTGGGACTGCTGGCAACGCTCCTGGCACTGTACGGCATGGTGCGGCTGCGGCGGCGCCTGCCGGACCGTCGGTAGCACTCCCGGCAGTACGGCCGCCAGTGCTACCTCCGGTCGGGAAGGTAACACTGCAATGCAAGCCGGTGCCCGAATACCATTGCAGGGGCATCGCACAGTAGCAGGGCGCATGCCTGCAGGGAGTACATGAGGGGACACCGTGGCACGCACAAATGAAAGGTCTCAACGGGGCGGCCACAGCGGGGTCAGCATTGAAGACGTAGCGGCCGCCGCGGGAGTGTCCACCGCCACCGTGTCCCGGGCGGTCCGGGGACTGCCCCGGGTATCACCCGCAACACGGCAAAAGATCCTCGACGTCGCAGGAGACCTGGGTTATGTGGCCTCCAGCTCGGCCTCGGGCCTTGCCACAGGCCGCACCAAGACCATCGGGGTGCTGGCACCTTTTGTGAGCCGATGGTTCTTTTCCAAGGCCATCGAAGGCGCGGACCGGGAGCTTCACGCCCGCAACTACAACCTGTCCCTGTTCAACCTGGGCGGGCACGGCAGCAATCGGGAACGGCTCTTCAGCAAGACCATGGTCTACAAACAGATCGATGCGCTGCTGGTCCTCTGTATGGCCCTGACCCACGAGGAGCTCGAGCACCTGCAGAAAATCGATATACCCCTGGTGGTGGTGGGCGGCCACGTCGAGGAATGCGCCTACATCGGGATAGACGACTATGCTGCAGCCTCCACGGCCGTCCGCCACCTGATCGACCTGGGCCACCGGGACATTGCGCTGCTGCACGGCGACGACGAGACAGACCTTAACTTCGACGTTCCCCGCGTCCGCATCCTGGCGTTCAAGGACGTGATGATGGCGGCCGCGCTGCCCACCCGGCCCGAATGGGACGAGTGGGGCGACTTCACGGTCCCCAGCGGACAGGCCGCCTTCCGCCGGCTCTGGTCCAAGCCCGGGGCCAAGCCCACCGCCATCTTCTGTGCCTCGGACGAGATGGCCATGGGCGTGATCTTCGAAGCTTCCCGCCTCGGGGTCCGGGTGCCGGAGGACCTGTCCGTCGTGGGCATCGACAACCACGATTTCGCTGAGGCCGTGGGCCTGACCACGGTGGGCCAGCGGCCCGACGAGCAGGCCGAGCTCGCCACCAAGATGCTCCTTGATGAACTGGACGGGCAGATTGGATCGGTCCAGTCCGCCGTCGCGCCCCACGAACTGATTGTCAGAAGGACGACGGCGCCGCCCCAGTCCTAGGGGCGTCCAGCCACGGTTGCAGCTTCAGGAGGCGCGCGCCAGCTGCCGGATGGGAATCCAGCGGGACGCCAGGCGGCGGTAGGCCGCAGCAGCGCCGGTCATGTCGCCCTCCGCGAGGCATTCAATGCCCAGCCGGATGTCCATGGGGGATTCGTCCGGGTAGACCTTGTCCGCAACAGCACCGTAATCAAGCTCCACCATCGAGTCCACATGGAACATCTCAAGCCACTCGGTGAGCTGGGCAAGATCGTCCAGCATGTCCAGGTCCGGCGCCGCCAGGGCCAGGTTGGCCACCGCGTAGCGGGCGCGCTCCAAGGCCTCGGTGATGGGCGCCCACACCCGCACTGTGACGATCCGCCCCCCGCCTTCCACAACGTCCTTGCGGTCCGATTCCATGAACAGCGAGAACCAGCTGAACGGGATTCCCCACGTGGAGGCCCGGGTGTGAACGCGGGTTGAGCCGTCGCGGGCCTTCACCTGGTCAATCCGTTCCTGGTGCTTGTCCCGCTGCTCCTCGGGGATCAGCAGTTCCGCCAGGGGGCCGTGGATGCCCTCCATCAGGGCGTTGGCTGCCAGGCCGGCGCGAAGTACCAGCTGGCTGGGACAGTACAGCAGCACAGCCTCAGCGCCGGCGCCGTCGGCGGATGGTTCGTTGTCACTCCCGCCGGCAGGTGCCGGGGCGGTAGTGACGCGCACCAGGTCTGTGCGTCCGGTGGGGAAGGGGTCGCCGCCTGAGCGGGTGATGCGTCCCAGCGAGGCCAGCAGCTCGGCGTTTTCGACGGCGGCGCGGGAGGCAGCGCGCGCCCCTGCCTCCTGGATCGCCTGGCGCTGCTCTTCGGGGAAGGCGTCCAGCGGTTCGTAGACGCGCAGGGTTGACGAGAACGGCAGGCCGGCCTGGCCCCGGTAGAGGTTTCCGGTCATCACGGCCTCCTTGTGTGGGTCCAGGACACAGTCATCAGTCCGCCAGTTCCACCAGCACGGGGGCGTGGTCCGAGGCGCCCTTGCCCTTGCGCTCCTCGCGGTCAATGGAAGCGCCGGTGACGCGCGCTGCCAATGCCGGGGAGGCCAGCACGAAGTCGATCCGCATGCCTTCCTTCTTGGGGAAGCGCAGCTGGGTGTAATCCCAGTATGTGTAGACGCCCGGTCCCGGCGTGAAGGGGCGCACCACATCGGTAAAACCGGCCGACTCGAAGGCATGGAACGCGGCGCGTTCCGGCGGGCTGACGTGGGTGTAGCGGTTGTTGACGAAGAGGTCGATGTCCCACACGTCCTCGTCGAAGGGGGCGATGTTCCAGTCGCCCATCAGGGCCACCTGGGCACCCGGGTCCTGTGTGACGAGCTCCTGGGCGTGGGTCTTCAGGCTCTCCAGCCACTTGAGCTTGTAGGGCATGTGTTCGTCGTCCAGGGAACGGCCGTTGGGGACGTAGAGGCTCCAGATGCGGACTCCGCCGCAGGTTGCAGCCATGGCGCGGGCCTCCTGGACCGGGTCCTTGCCTGCTTTGCCGAAGGAGGGCTGGTCCAGGAAGGTCCGCTCAACGTCCTCCAGCCCCACGCGGGAGGCGATGGCAACCCCGTTCCATTGGTTCACACCGAAGTGGGCCACCTCGTAGCCCATCCGCTCAAAGAGTTCCCACGGGAAGTTATCGTCCTTGCATTTGGTCTCCTGGATGGCCAGGACGTCGCAGTCGCTGCGCTGAAGCCAGGCTTCAACGCGGTCGGCGCGGGCACGGAGCGAGTTCACATTCCAGGTAGCTATCTTCACAGTTCCTAACCTACCTTGAGCGCCGGAAATGCGGACCCGGAAGTGCCGCCGAAACGGGGTGCAACGGCGCGGACACGCCCACCCATGCGGCCCCATTCGGCAGGACCAGGCACCAATGTGCCCCAGCACGGCAGTGCCCGGCGGGCGCCGGGGCCAAGGGAGCAGGAACGGGATCCGGCGTGGTGGAAGTTAGTAGGAAGTCCGAGTATATTCGCAACCAGAAATGACCTGGATCACATGCGAAGGAGCGTGCAGTCATGGTCCGCGAGCTGTCCCATTACATCGGCGGCCACCACGCAGCAGGCCTGTCGGGCCGCTTTGGCGATGTCTTTGACCCCTGCAGCGGCCAGGTCCAGGCCCGCGTGCCGCTTGCCGGCCGGGATGAGGTGCAGAACGCAGTTGCCGTAGCGGAGAAGGCGCAGGTGGAGTGGGCGGCCATGAACCCCCAGCGCCGGGGGAGGATTATGCTGCGCTTCGTGGACCTGGTCAACCGGGACCTGGACGCGCTCGCCCGGCTGCTTTCCTCCGAGCACGGGAAGACCCTCGCTGACTCGAAAGGCGACATCCAGCGCGGCCTGGAGGTGGTGGAGTTCGCCGCCGGGGCGCCCCACCTGCTCAAGGGTGAGTTCTCCAGCGACGCCGGTCCGGGGATAGACATCCACTCGCTGCGCCAGCCCCTGGGCGTGGTGGCCGGCATCACGCCGTTCAACTTTCCGGCCATGATCCCGTTGTGGAAATCCGGACCTGCCCTGGCCGCCGGCAACGCGTTCATCCTGAAACCCTCCGAACGGGACCCCTCGGTGCCGCTCCGGCTGGCAGAGCTCTACACGGAAGCCGGCGTCCCGGACGGGGTGTTCAACGTGGTCAATGGGGGCAAGGAAGCCGTGGACGCGCTGCTGGAGGATCCGCGGGTCAAGGCGGTGGGCTTTGTGGGTTCCACCCCGATCGCCCAGTACATCTATGCCACCGCCGCGGCCCACGGAAAGCGGGCCCAGTGCTTCGGCGGGGCCAAGAACCATATGGTGATCATGCCCGACGCCGACCTGGACCAGGCAGCGGACGCCCTCATCGGTGCCGGGTACGGCTCCGCCGGGGAGCGCTGCATGGCCATTTCCGTGGCTGTACCGGTAGGGGAGGAAACAGCGGACCGGCTGGTGGCCAAGCTCCAGGACCGCGTCGCTGCCCTCAAGGTGGGCCACAGCCTTGAGCAGGAGTCAGACTTTGGCCCGGTGGTGTCGGCCGACGCCAGGGAACGCATCGAGGGCTACATCCAGGCGGGTGTGGACGCCGGCGCCACGCTGCTCGCGGACGGCCGGGGGCTCAGTGTGCCGGGCCACGAGGACGGATTCTGGGTAGGGCCCACCCTTTTCGACCACGTCACCACGGACATGGCGATCTATCGCAACGAGATCTTCGGCCCTGTCCTGTGCGTGGTCCGGGCGGCAGACTACGACGAAGCGCTCGAGCTCTGCACCAGGAACGAGTTCGGCAACGGCGTAGCTATCTTCACCCGGGACGGTGATGCCGCCCGAGACTTCGCCACCCGGGTGGACGTGGGCATGGTGGGCATCAACGTCCCCATCCCCGTGCCGATCGCCTACTACACGTTCGGCGGTTGGAAGGCCTCGGGCTTTGGCGATTTGAACCAGCACGGCGCGGACGCCTTCCGCTTCTATACCAAGACCAAAACGGTGACCACGCGGTGGCCCTCGGGAATACGGCACGGAGCCAGCTTCGTGATGCCGGAAGGAAGTTGATGACGGACAGCGCACCACAGGGCACAGCTGAAGCAGGGGTTTCAGTGGACAGCAGGGAGGTGCTGTTCGAGCGCCGCGGCCGGCTGGGCGTCATTACCCTCAACAGGCCCAAGGCGGTCAACGCGCTCACTGCCGGGATGGTTGGGCAGCTTCTGGAGCAGCTCACCGCATGGGCGGACGACGACGGCGTTGCCACGGTCATGGTGGAGGGCGCCGGAGACCGGGGCCTCTGCGCCGGCGGCGACATTGTGGCCATCTACCGCGACATGCTGGAGGGCGGCGAAGCGACCGCGCATTTCTGGTCAACCGAGTACCGGGTCAACTCCCTGATCGCCCGCTATCCCAAGCCGTACGTGGCACTGATGGACGGGCTGGTGCTGGGCGGCGGCGTCGGAATTTCCGCCCACGGGTCCGTCCGGGTGGTTACCGAACGCACCCGCACAGGGATGCCGGAAACCACCATCGGCTTTGCTCCCGACGTGGGAGGGACGTTCCTGCTGTCACGCGCCCCTGGCGAAACGGGCACCCACGCAGCCCTGACCGGGGCCCACCTAAGCGGAGCGGACGCCATGTTCCTCGGCCTGGCCAGCCACTTCGTCCCGTCGGAAAGGCTGCCCGCCCTGGTGGCGGCGCTGGAACACGAAACAGCGGAAGCCGCCGTCGGCCGTTACAGCGCGGCAGCTCCGCCCTCGGCGCTGCAGGGACAGCAGGGCTGGATTGACGCCTGCTACTCCGCGGAAGATGCCGGGGAAATCATCCGCCGCCTGCGGGGCCGCGAGGGAGAGGGCAGCGCCGCGGCCTCGCAGGCGGCAGACGCCATCGAGGCGAAATCGCCAACGTCGGTGAAGGTCACGCTGGCCGCCCTTCGCCGCGTGAAAGGCCGCATCCTGGATGAGGCCCTGGCGCAGGAGTACCGGGTGGGCCTGCGGTTCCTGGAAGGGCCGGATTTCCGGGAGGGCATCCGGGCGCAGGTGGTGGACAAGGACCGGAACCCCCGCTGGAACCCGGCCACCTTGGCGGACGTGACGCCGGAGCAGGTGGAGAACTTTTTTGCGCCCCTGGGGAGCCGGGAACTGGACCTTCAGGGCGTGGAACCGCAGCAAAAAGGAGCCTGACCATGACCGAAAAGTATTCTGTCGCCTTCCTGGGCCTCGGCCACATGGGCGGTCCGATGGCCGTAAACCTGGTCAAGGCCGGCCATGCAGTGGCCGGCTTCGATGTGGTCCCGGCAGCCCTTGAAGCCGCCAAAGCCAGCGGTGTCCCGGTTGCGCCGGGTGCCGTGGAGGCTGTCGCCGGGGCTGACGTGGTCCTCACCATGTTCCCCAGCGGCCGGCATGTCCTGGATGCCTATCGTGGCCGGGAAGGGCAGCCCGGACTGCTCGCGGCGGCGAAACCCGGGACCATGTTCCTAGACTGCTCCACCATCAATGTGGACGAGGCCAGGGAAGCGGCATCCCTCGCCGTTGACGCCGGCCACCGCTCCGTGGATGCCCCGGTCTCCGGCGGGGTGGTGGGGGCCGAAGCAGGCACCCTGACCTTCATGGTGGGCGGGGATGCCGCGGACTTTGAGGCGGTGCGGCCGCTGCTGGACGTGATGGGCAAACGCGTTGTCCACTGCGGCGCCCACGGTGCAGGCCAGGCTGCGAAGATCTGCAACAACCTGATCCTGGGCGTCTCCATGATCGCCGTCAGCGAGGCGTTTGTCCTGGGGGAGAAGCTGGGCCTGAGCCACCAGGCGCTGTTCGATGTGGCCTCCGCGGCATCTGGACAATGCTGGGCCCTCACCACCAACTGCCCGGTGCCCGGTCCCGTCCCCACCAGCCCGGCCAACCGTGACTACCAGCCAGGTTTTGCCGGGGCCCTGATGGCCAAGGACCTCTCATTGGCCGTCAACGCCCTCAACAGCACCGGGGTGGCTGCCCGGATGGGCCCGCTCGCCGCGGAAATCTACGGTACGTTTGCGGCAGGTGAGGGCGCGGGAAGGGACTTTTCCGGCATCATCACCGACATCCGTGATATGTCCGGCCACCGGGCGGGCGGCGGACCAGAGAATGCAGAAGGCAGTGCGCCACAGAGCGCAGCGCAGGACGACGGGAGCCCGGAGTGACGGAATACGCGAACATCCTTGTGGAGCAGCGGGGCAGGGTGGGCCTGGTGACACTGAACCGCCCGCAGGCACTGAACGCCCTGAACAAAGCCACCATGGAGGAACTGGTGGCCGCGGTCAAGGCCATGGATGCCGATCCCGGGGTGGGGGCGGTTGTCATTACCGGCTCCGGCAAGGCCTTCGCAGCCGGCGCCGACATCAAGGAGATGGCCGCGCAGGGCTACATGGACATGTACGCCGCCGACTGGTTCCGCGGCTGGGAAGACTTCACCCGGCTGCGCCTACCCACCATTGCGGCCGTCTCGGGATTCGCCCTGGGCGGGGGCTGTGAACTGGCCATGATGTGCGATCTGATCATCGCCGGAGACAACGCGAAGTTCGGGCAGCCGGAGATCAACCTTGGCGTCCTGCCCGGCATGGGCGGCTCACAGCGGCTCACCCGCGCCGTGGGCAAAGCCAAGGCCATGGACCTGATCCTTACAGGGCGGTTCATCGGGGCGGAGGAGGCCGACCGCTGCGGCCTGGTGTCCAGGGTGGTCCCCGCCGAGGATGTGGTGGACGAGGCCCTGAAGGCCGCAGAGGTGATTGCCTCCAAGTCCAGGCCCGTGGCCATGGTTGCCAAAGAGGCCGTGAACGCCGCCTTCGAGACAGGGCTGGCCCAGGGGGTCCTGTTCGAGCGCCGGCTGTTCCACTCCCTCTTCGCCACCGAGGACCAGAAGGAAGGCATGGCGGCGTTCACGGAGAAGCGCCAGCCGGAATTCAGGCACCGGTAACGGCCAGCGACCTCCGGTAGGCGTCGACGTCCGCTGCCAGCTCCTCCGCCATGAGGTGGTTGTTGATGACGACGGCGATCCAGGCGGCAGTGGCCGCAGAGGCCAGCACCTGCGCCTTCAGGTCCGTGACGTTGCCGGCGGCCCAGACGCCGGGGACTTTCGTGCCGCCGTCGGCATCCGTTTCAAGGTAGGTTCCCGCTCCTGACGGATGTTCGGACGGAGCCAGGCCAAGGCCGGCAAAGGCGTCCAGCCGGGCATGGACCCGGGGCCCCACCACCAGCGCATCCACGGCAATCTCCGGACCGCCGGCCAGGGCGACGCCCCGCAGCCGGTCCTGTTCAACCCGGACGGCCTCCACAACCCCGGCCACCACCCGGATCCCGCGCGCCGCCAGCTGTTCGGTTTCCGCGCCGGACGGGGCAACCCTGTTGTTCAGGAAGAGCGTGATGTTGCTGCTCCACTGGCGGAAGAGCAGGGCCTGGTGCACTGACCACGGGCCGTTCCCCAGGATGCCGATGGCCTGGTCCCGCACCTCCCAGCCGTGGCAGAACGGGCAGTGCAGCACGTCCCTGCCCCAGCGCTCACGGAGCCCATCGACGGCGGGCAGCTCGTCCGTGAGCCCGGTGGCAACCAGCAGGCGCCGGCCGCGCAGCTGCGTGCCGTCGTCGAGCGTTACTTCGAAGCCCTCCGCCAGGCCGCCGCCGGCAGCCACGGCCCTGCCGTGGATCACGTCGGCGCCGTAGCTCTCAGCCTCCGTCCGGGCGACCGCAAGGAGTCCGCCGGGGCTGATCCCGTCCCGTGACAGGAAACCGTGGACCCCTGCGGCAGGGGCGTTCCGCGGTTCCCCGCTGTCCACCACGGCCACGGAACGGCGGCTGCGGCCCAGCATCTGGGCGGCGCTCAACCCGGCGGCGCCGCCGCCAACTATCAGGACGTCATGGAGTGTTTCTATGTTTTCAGTCATGCCTCCAATGCTGTTGCGTTTGCTTCCTAGCTGGCAAACTTATTTGCTGTAATGGCAAACTGGCTACATGGATATCGGAGCCGAAGGCGCCATGGATACGGGAACAGACGCGGTGCTCGCATCAGTTGGGCCGCGCCTCAGGGCGCTCCGCCTGGCCCGGGACATCACCCTGTCCGCGCTGGCTGACGCCACGGGCATCTCAGTGAGCACCCTGTCCAGGCTGGAGTCCGGCCGGCGCCGGCCAAACCTTGAGCTGCTGCTGCCCCTGGCGAAGGCCTATCACGTCCCGCTTGATGAGCTGGTGGGTGCACCGGAAACGGGAGATCCCCGGGTGCACCTGCGGCCCATCACGGCGCGGGGAATGACCATCATTCCACTCACCCGGAAGCCGGGCGGCATCCAGGCCTACAAACACATCTTGCCCGCAGGGCCGCTGCAACAGCCCAACCCGCAGGTGCACGAAGGCTATGAGTGGCTGTATGTCCTGAACGGGAAGCTCCGGATGGTGCTGGGCAGCCAGGACCTGGTCCTCGGGGCGGGGGAAGCCGCCGAGTTCGATACCCGCGTGCCGCACTGGTTTGGCCGCGCGGATGGAAAGCCCGTTGAATTCCTCAGCCTTTTTGGGACCCAGGGCGAGCGGATGCACATCCGTTCCACGCCATCCTGACCTGCAGGTCCAGCCTTTTCCCAGCTGCATAAGGTAGACAGGGCTGGACAGCCGGAAGCGGATGGGGGAGCACTATGTTGGGAATGGCGTCAGACGCTGGCGGCTCGACTGATAATTTAACCGGCCTGGTGGGCGTGGCTGCACGGACCATCGAGCACATGGGTGAGTGGGGCGTGGGTGCTTTTACCCTCGCCGAAACTGTGGTGCCGCCCATCCCCAGCGAAGTGATCCTGCCCTTGGCCGGCTACCTTGCCAAGCAGGGGTCCCTGCAGCTGGGCCTCGTCTTTGTCACCAGCACCCTCGGGGCCTACCTGGGTGCGCTGTTCCTCTACTGGCTGGGCGCGAAGCTGGGCCTTCAACGTTCCATCCGCGGACTGTCCAGGCTCCCCCTGGTGGACCAGGAAGACTTTGAGAAGGCGGCGGGATGGTTCCGCCGCCACGGCAGGTCCTCCATCTTTTTCGGCCGGCTTCTCCCCGGTGTCCGCAGCCTGATTTCCCTCCCGGCCGGAGCGTCCGGAATGCCCCTGGGCACCTTCAGCGTGTACACCCTGGCTGGCAGCGGGCTGTGGAACGGGGCCTTGATCGGCCTGGGGTACCTGCTGGGCACCCAATACCAGATGATCGAGCAGTACTCCAGGTTCCTGAACTACGCGGTCTACGCTGCGCTGGGCGTGACGGTAGCACTGCTCGTGGCTCGGCGGCTCAAGCGGGAAAAAGTCCGGCGCTGACGGGCCTATCCCGAAAGCCGTGCTTCACAGCATAGGCCGCGCTTCACGCCTCGAAGTCGCCGGCGTTGCGGCGGAAGGCGCCGAGGATCCGGATCAGGTGGTCCACGTCGCCGGGATCGAACCCCGGGGCGCTGAACACCTCGGCGTTGAGCGCCGCCGTCGCACGCTTGGCGAGGGTGCGCCCCGCGGTGGTGAGCTCAATCAGCGTGGTCCTGCCGTCGGTGGGGTGCGGAGAACGGTCCACCAGGCCCGCGCGCTCAAGCCGGTCCACCGCATTGGTGATGGACGTGGGGTGGACCTGGAGCAACGCGCTCGCCTTGTTCATGGGGAGGGAGCCCTTCCTGGCGAAACTCAGCAGTGCCAGGAGTTCATAGCGGGCAAACGTCAGCCCGAACGGTTTGAGCGTGGACTCGATCCTGGCCAGCAGGATCTGCTGCGTCCGCATGATGGCGGTGATGGCCGCCATGGGAGCGGCGACGTCCGCCCAGCCGTGTTCCTCCCAGTTCCGCCGGGCTTCGGCAATGGGATCGCGGGACAATGGGGTACCCATCGAACACCTTTCGTCCGAGTGACGCGCATCACTCTTTTATCAGCGATGTGAATATACTAGGACATCCAATGGTTGGGCTAAGCGGAGGTGGATGCCGGTGGGTCCCGAAGGACGCGGCGAAGCGCTCCCCTTTCCCGACGCCGACCTCATGTACGTCGCGGACCTCCTAGCAGCGCCTGAGCGGGAACGGTACCTCCGCGTCCGTAAATTCCTGCAGGACCACGTGCGCGGGCCCTCCATTCCGTACTGGAACCGCGAAGAGTTCCCTTTCGGCCTCCTGGCGGAGATGGGCGGGTACGGGCTGGGCGCCCTCCAGGTGGATGGCAGTTCCATCCTGCTCAAGGGCCTGTTGTACGTGGAGCTGGCCAGGGCGGATGTGTCCCTTTCCGCCCTCACCGGCATCCACAATGAGCTGATCGTGGGAACCATCAAGGAACTGGGATCCGAGGAACAAAAGCTCCGCTGGCTGCCGGGCCTGGAAGCCTTCACCAGCTTGGGGGCCTTCGCGCTGACGGAACCGGACCATGGTTCCGATATCTCCGGCGGGCTCGAGACCTCAGCCAGGCTGGACGGCGCCGAATGGGTGCTGAACGGCGCCAAGCGCTGGATTGGGGCCGGCACCATCGCCGACTTCGCCCTGGTCTGGGCACGCGACGTGGAGGACCGGCAGGTCAAGGCCTTCCTTGTGGAGACGGACCGGCCCCGCTACAAGGCCGCCAAAATCTGCAACAAGATCGGCCTGCGGATCATGCAGAACGCGGACATCACGCTGCAGGACGTGCGGATTCCAGCGGCCAACCTGCTGCCCGGGGCCACTTCCTTCACCAAGGCCAACGACTTACTGCGGGACTCCCGGGCCTGGGTGGGCTGGCAGGCTGCCGGAATCCAGCTCGCCGCGTTCGATATAGCCCGCGCCTACTCGCTGGCACGCCGGCAGTTCGGCAAAGAGCTGGCACAGTTCCAGCTGGTCCAGCAGCAGCTTGCGGACATCCTGGGAAACGCCACGGCCTCCCTGGCGCTGATGGTGCAGCTGGCGCGGATCCAGGAGGAGGGGAAGCTGGAGATGGCACAGGCAGCCCTGGCCAAAGCCACCACCACCAGGCTGGCCCGCGCGTCGGTGGCCATGGGGCGGTCCCTGCTGGGCGGCAACGGCATCAGTGCTGACTTCGAAATGGGCAAGCTGTTCGGAGACGCTGAAATCCTGTACACCTACGAAGGCAGCTACGAGATCAACTCCCTCATCGTGGGTCGGGCCGTGACCGGAAAGTCCGCGTTCGCCTAGAGATGCTCTTCCGCGTAGGCCAGCAGCGCGTCCCGCACAAAGCGTGCGCCTGGCTCACCGCCGTAATTGGCCGCGAACCGGGCATCGGCGACGTACATCTCCGCCAGGCCCAGAACATACCCTTTGATGTCGCCGCCGTCCTCCGCGGCGGGGGTGCCGGGGATGGACGTCAGCCACTCAACGTGCCGCCGCGCCAGGTCCTGCGCTTCGGGACCGGCGGGGGAAAGTCCTGAACCTGCAGCGGCGATCCAGTCGCTGCCCAGCTTCGCAGCGCGTAACTTCCACTCCCGCTGTTCAATCGCACCCATTCCTCGCCACCACGCATCGCTTTTCGCATAGGAGTCCTTGCCCCAGCGCTCTTCCACCTCGTCTTTGTACTGCGTGTGGTCGAACCCGTCGAACATCTTTTCCGCCACCATGTCGCCTCCGCCTTTCACTGTTTCGATTGTTTGCCGGACGGATGCCATCTGCCGCGTGAGCCGCTCCTGCTCCTGCGCCAGCCATTCCAGATGCCGGCCGAGGGCCTGGACTGCATCTGTCTGCTGGCGGAAGACCCCGGCAATGGCCGGCAGGCCCAGGCCAAGCTCCCGCAGCAGGAGGATCCTTTGCAGCTGCAGGAGGGCGGCGCCGTCGTAATAGCGGTAGCCGTTGCTGCCCACCCGGCTGGGTTTCAGCAGCCCAATCTCGTCGTAATGCCGCAGCGTGCGGCTCGTGGTGCCGGCGAGCCGCGCCACGTCCTGGATGGACCAGTCGGGCCCGGCCTTTCCATCCGTTGCTTCCATGGTTTTAGCGTAGGGGTTGACGCTGCGTCAAGGTCAAGCAGGTTTTTCCGGGAATCCGTGACCGCGTGGACGGCGGCTTCCGGACCGGTTCCGGGCCTGCGCAACGAGGCGGCTGAAGGCGAAGATAAAGACTGCCTCGATGGCCAGCATCAGACCCACGAGCAGCCACTGCCCCCGGGCAGCGAAGACAATGCATCCGGTTACCGCCAGGACAGTTCCCAACGCAAGGGTGTAAACGGCAAATCCGACGGCGACGCGCGCGCTGCGGACGCCGGTCCGGAACCCGAAGCCCATGGGTTCACCGCCGGGGTGCCCGGGAACCCAGTCGGGCGCGGCCGGTCCCAGTTTGTCGAACTCTTCCCAAGGGTCCTGGTCCTGTCCCGTCACCCTCCAATTGTCCCAAATCCGGAACCGGAAGGGTTGTTGGTCGGGGGAGGCGGGCAACAAAAACAGCGGCCCCTCCAGCAAAATGCTGGAGAAGCCGCTGCAGGATACGGGGTTCCGCCGGCACGGGGCCGGCGGTCACCTAAGCCTTAGAGCGGGCGGATGTTCTCCGCCTGCGGGCCCTTGGGGCCCTGGGTCACATCGAATTCAACCTTCTGGTTCTCATCGAGTGAGCGGTATCCGCTGCTGGCGATTGCGGAGTAGTGGGCGAAAACGTCAGCGGACCCGTCATCGGGGGCAATGAAGCCAAAACCCTTTTCGGCGTTGAACCATTTAACTGTGCCTGTTGCCATGGCTGCATTCCTTCGTGTGACTCTGATTCTCTCCCCGTGCCATCGGCCCGGAGTGCGAGGAGAACGTCCCCCGCAGTCCCCAACGTACGGGGCGCAGGCCGTGCTTGCAAGGGTTAGGCAACATTTGGCGAGGTCAGCGCATCCCTTCACGGCGGATTGCGGTGGCTATTGCGGCCGCTCTGGTCTCAACCCCGAGCTTGGCGTAGATGTGAGCAAGATGCGTTTTTACGGTGGCTTCGGAGATGAAAAGGCGCCGGCCCAGTTCGCGGTTGCTAAGCCCTTCGGTGAGGAGGCTCAGCAGTTCTGCCTCACGCGGGGTGAGGATTTCTTCGGGATTGCGCAGTTGCTGGAACAACCGCGATGCCACCGGCGGGCTCATGACGCTCTTGCCTTGTACGGCACCGCGGATGGCGGAAAAAATTTCCTCGGGCGCGGCATCCTGCAAGAGGTATCCCATGGCGCCGGCATCCACCGCCCGTACGATGTCCGCGTCCGAGTCGTACGTTGTGAAGACCAGGATCGCCTGGCTTCGGTTGCGCTCGCGGATTCTTCGGATTGCCTCAATTCCGTCCATCCCGGCACCCATGGCGAGGTCCATGACCACCACGTCGGGGGAACGCTCCTGGACCCGGTCCATGGCTTCTTCCCCGGACGCGGCCTCGGCAATGACGTGGAGGTCCGGCTGCGTTCCCAGCAGGGCCCGCAGCCCGCTTCTCACCACCAGGTGGTCGTCCACCAGCAACACCGTGATCGGGCTCATACGGGTGTTCCCTGTGCGCGGTGCCCGTCGGAGGGCACCGGCAGCTGTGCTGCAACGATAGTCCCTTCCCCGGGTGCGCTTTGCACGGAGAAGGTGCCGCCCAGCTGCTCCACGCGCTGCCGCATGGCGCGTAACCCATAGCCGCCAACGTTCGACGGCGCTGCTGCCGCCGCCGGATCAAAGCCCCCGCCGTCGTCGTAAATATCCAGGGTGACCGCCTCCGGAAGGAATCCGATTGTCACGGTGACGGCGGCGGCAGAGGCGTGCAGCCGGATGTTGGAGGCAGCGCTCTGCACCACCCGCAGCAGGGCGTGCCGGAGTTCGGCGGGGACGGGGCGAGGCTCCCCGGTCACCAGGAGCCGGGCTTCGGGGACGTACTGCCGGGCCGCGAGGAGCAGCGCGTCAGGAAGCGGGGAGCCCTCCAGCCCGGGAGAGGCAAGCTCGTGCACCAGGGCGCGGGTTTCGGCCAAGTTGTTCCGCAGTAGCGCAGTGGCTTCAAGGAGGCCAGCCGGCGCTGAATCGTGCGGCCACGACCGCCCTGATGCTTCGAGCAGCAGCAGGCTGCTGGCCAGTCCCTGGGTCACGGTGTCGTGGATTTCCCGGGAAACCCGTTCCCGCTCGGCAATAGTGCCGGCGCGGCGTTCACTGGCTGCCAGCTGTCCCTGCGCCAGGGAGACCTCGGCGTGCAGGCGGCGCTGCTCCTCGGCGTCGTGCTGGATCCGGTCATAAATCAGCGTCAGCATGACGCCCACTGCCAGGGGCCCGAGGAGCATCGCCAGGTCCGTGCCATTGCTCATCCGGAACAGCCCGGCAGCAGTGGCTGCGGCCGTGACCCCTGCTGCGGTGTAGGCCGCGGCGCCTGCCAGGGCGCTCCGGCTGAGGAAGAAGAGCGCAAACGAGCACCAGGCAAAGCTCGGTGCAGCGACCACCAGGACAGCCCAGACTGCCACCAGGGCAACCATCCACGGCACCCCGGGCCGCGCCCGCCGGGCCAGCACTGCAACGACGGCGTACAGCAGGCAGGCGGCTGCGGCCAGGCCGAGGACCATGAGGTTGTCAGCGGGGCTGTGCCGCATGACGTAACGGACCAGCGAGGCCACCAGGAGCACGGCGAACCCAAGATGTACGGCTATATCGATGCCTGCCAAGGGGGGACGGCCCGGACCCGTAGGGGCGGAGTCCGTGCCGGCGGGCGGGGCCGGGCCCTCCACGACGGCGTCGTCAGGGGTTCGGGCGGAGGCTCGGGTAGGCATGGGATTTCCGGTTCGGGTGGGGGAAGGCTATCCACAATGCTATTGCGCCCGCCTCCCTGAGTCTCTCAGCCTTTTGGCTGATACGGCTGGCCTTGTGGCGCAGGACCTAACAGCCAAACGCCCGATGGCAGGGCAGGCCGGCGCCGGAAGGATGGAACCGTACCCGAACCGAACATTGCCCATGAAGGAAACACCATGAAGAAGTCCACAAAAGCCCTTGCCGCCGCAGCTGCCGTTGCGCTTGCCCTCACCGCCGGCGTGACGGCCGCCGCGAATGCCGGGCCCGGTTCAGCTCCGGCAGTCGTCCCTGCGGCAGACATCCAGCCCGTGCCGGAAAACGTCGTGCAGCAAAACCGCATATCGGCAGGCGCTTCTGCCCGGGCCGTGCAGGCGGCACTTGCCAAATGCCAGGCGGACAGGCTGCCGTTCGTCACGGTTGCGCTGGTGGACCGTTTCGGGACAGTGCAGGCGCTGCTGCGCGGAGACAACGCCGCCGAACACACTATCGAGGCCGCCCGGCAGAAGGCCTACACTGCTGCGGCCTTCGGAACCCCCACCAGTGAGCTCGCCAAACGGATCAACGGAACCGGCCCCAGCATTGCCGACCTTCCCGGCACGCTCTTCCTTGCGGGCGGCGTCCCCCTCAAGGTCAACGGGGCTTCGGTGGCCGGCATCGGCGTCGGCGGCGCTCCCGATGGTGCCTTGGATGAGGCCTGTGCTGCGGCCGGCGCGGATGCCATCGCGGTGCCCGGCGCAGCCCAGTAGGCTGGGCGCATGCGGTGGTTCGGGGCCCTGTGTGCGGTCCTTGTCCTTGCCATGTCGGTGACATCGTGCCAGGCGGGGAGCGGGGAACCGCAGCCTCCGGCGGCTGCTCCGCCGTCGGCCACTCCACCGCAGGCCTCCCCGCCGAGGCTTTCCGCTGAAGCCCAGGCGCAGCTGGACCAGGAGCTGATCGCCGCCGCCAAGGCCAACAACGCACTTCTGGTTGGTGAGCTGATAGACCGCGGCGGCGACGTGAATGCCAAGGACGCAATCCAGGACTCGGCGTTCCTCTACGCTGGCGCCGAAGGGTTCAACGGGGTGCTCCGGCTGACGTTGGCTGCGGGGGCGGACGTCGCCAGCACCAACCGGTACGGCGGCACCGCGCTGATACCTGCCAGTGAACACGGCCACGTAGAGACGGTGCGGATCCTGATCGACGCCGGAGTGCCGGTCAACCACGTCAACAACCTGGGCTGGACGGCCATGCAGGAAGCCGTTGTGCTCAATAACGGCGGCCCACGGCAGCAGGAAGTGGTCCGGCTGCTCCTCGACGCCGGTGCCGATCCAAACATCCCGGACCGGGTGGGCAGGACGGCCTTGGAGAACGCCGAACGGCTGGGTTTCGCTGGGATCGCTGCCCTGATCCGGTCCCGCGGCTAGATTTTTTGTCCAGATATGCAGGGTTGCGGGCCGGCAAAGTCTACATATCTGGACAAAAACTCTTCGGGTTAGAGGGTCTCGAGGATGCTCACGTAGTTGGCGATGCCCACGCCGCCCATGTTCTGCACGGCGGCGCGGCGGGGGTTGGCAAGCTGCATTTCACCGGCGGTTCCGGTGAGTTGCATAGCGGAGATGACGTGCTGCGATACTCCCGTGGCGCCAACCGGGTGTCCCTTGGCCTTCAACCCGCCTGAGACGTTCACGGGCAGTTTGCCGTCCTTGAAGACCCAGCCTTCTTCGATGGCCCGGGCACCCTGGCCTGCCTCGGTAAGGCCCATGGCCTCGTACATGAGCAGTTCGGCGATGGTGAAGCAGTCATGGACTTCGGCGAAGTCCAGGTCGGCCAGTCCGACGCCGGCCATCGCCATGGCGCGCTGCCAGGAGACGCGGGTCGCGGCGAAGGCAGTGGGGTCCCGGCGGGCCGCCGGGAAGAAGTCGTTTGCCTGGCCGAACCCGGCGAGGCGGACCGGCGCAGTGACACCTCCCGTAGGGGACGTGGACAGCACGACGGCGGCCGCCCCGTCCGAGACGGGGGAACAGTCCGTGCGGCGCAGGGGATCGGCCACCATGGGGTTCTTGTCCGAGACGGTGCGGCAGAACTCCTCGCCGAGGTCCTTGCGGAGCTGGGCGTACGGGTTTTCCACGCCGTTGCGGTGGTTCTTGGCGGCGATGGAGCCCAGGACATCACCCAGGTTCGCGTCGCCGTACCGCTTTCCGTAGTGCCTGGCCACCTCGGCGAAGAGCCCGGTGAAGCCGGTGGTGGATGCTTTGCCGGCCATGTCGTAGTCCGCACCCAGCAGTCCGGCCCCCACGACGTCGGCCCCGGCATGCGTCATCTTCTCGGCACCGATCACCAGCACCGTCTTCGCCGTGCCCGCGAGCAGGGATTTCGTGCCCTGCTGGAACGCGGCGGAGCCTGAGGCGCAGGCATTCTCCACCCGCGTGGCTGGAACGTTGGCCAGGTCCGGGGACACCTGAAGCGCCAGCGATGATGGGAAGGCCAGCGGCATCATGCCGGAATTGAACTGGCCCAGGTAGATTTCGTCGATCCGGCCCGGTTCGATCCCGGCATTCGCAATCGCCTCGGTGGCAACCTGGACAATCAGGGACTCCAGGGTCTCGTCCGCCAGCTTGCCAAACCGGCTGTGCCCCCAGCCGGTCAGCAGGACATCCTTGCCGAACTGTTCCTGCAGGCTCATGCCGGGGCTCCTTCCAGTGCTGATTCCGCCAGCGCGATGGTGAATTCCGCCTCCGTCTTCTCCCGGATCTCATCAACGGTGACTCCGGGCGCAAGGCGGGTGAGCGTGAGCTGCCGCCCTCCTGTTTCCTCGCCGGTGTCCGCCTCGCCCTTGACGAGGTCAAACACTGCGAGGTCGCTGATGATCCGGTCTACGCAGGCCAGCCCGGTAAGCGGCAGGGTGCATTCCGTCACGATCTTGGCCGTGCCGTCCTTGGCATTGTGCTCGGTGAGGACCACCACGCGCGGGGTTCCGGCCACGAGGTCCATGGCCCCGCCCATGCCCTTGACCATCTTGCCGGGGATGGTCCAGTTGGCGAGGTCGCCGCTGCCCGAGACCTGCATTGCGCCGAGGATGGCAACTTTGACGTGCCCGCCCCGAATCATGCCGAACGAGGTGGCGGAGTCGAAGATGCTGCCGCCCGGCAACACGGTGACGGTCTGCTTGCCTGCGTTGATCAGGTCGGCGTCCTCCTCGCCCTCGTAGGGGAAGGGGCCCATGCCCAGCAGGCCGTTCTCGCTCTGCAGCACCACCCGCACGCCATCCGGCAGGTTGTTGGCCACCAGCGTGGGAATGCCGATGCCCAGGTTCACGTAGTCGCCGTCGTTCAGTTCTTCGGCCGCAATCGCAGCCATCTCATCCCTGGTCCAGGCCATGGGGTTCTCCTTTTCGGTAAGTGGGGGAGGATCAGGCCGGTACGGCTTCGGACGCGGGACGGCTTGAAGCCGGACGCACCGTGCGCTGCTCAATGTCCTTGACCCGGTCCCTGGCCTGCACCAGTCGCTGCACGTACACGCCGGGGGTGACGATGTGGTTGGGATCCAGGTGGCCCGGATCCACAATCACTTCGGCTTCGGCGATGGTCAGGTGTCCGGCGGTGGCAACAACGGGATTGAAGTTCCGGGCGGTGTAGCGGTACATGAGGTTTCCGTCCGTGTCTGCGGTGTGCGCATGGACAAGTGCGACGTCGGCGCGGATGGCGCGCTCGCGGACGTACGTTTCGCCGTCGAACACCTCGTGCGGCTTGCCTTCGGCAACCAGGGTGCCCACACCGGTCCTGGTGTAGAAGGCCGGGATGCCGGCTCCGCCGGCGCGGAGCCGTTCGGCCAAGGTTCCCTGCGGCGTGAACTCCACCTCCAGCTTGCCGGCCAGGTACTGCTCTGCAAACAGCTTGTTCTCGCCAACATAGCTGGCGATGACCTTGTGGACCTGGCCCGCATCGATCAGGATGCCCAGGCCTTTGCCGTCCACGCCCATGTTGTTCGAGACCACCGTCAGGTCCGTCACCCCGGAGTCCCGGACGGCCTCTATCAGGTCCGCGGGGATCCCGCTGAGGCCGAACCCGCCCACAGCGAGTGTCATGCCGTCCCGCAGGACGTCCCCCAAGGCAGCGGAGGCAGTTGGCTGAAGCTTTGTCATGATTCTCCTCATCGAGCATCCGGGTAATCCACTTTGTGGACAGGAGGTCTGGAAGTGGACACTATGAGGGATCCAGGGGCCTGTCAAGGAGTCGGTTTCATCGCTAAAACCGTGCATTTCACAGTGTGGACGGTAGGATACGGACTATCCATAATGTGGACATAAGGGAGAGATGTGAACACTTTGCCGGTGCAGGGAGCCCAAGTGGTGAGCCGGATTGCAGGTTTGTTACGGCTCGTAGGCCGGAACGCGGAGGGCATGGCGCTCGCCGGCCTCGTCAAGGAATCCGGTCTTACCCGGCCCACCGTGCACCGCCTCCTGTCGTCCCTGGCGTCCGAGGGGCTGCTGGACCACGATCCCGTTTCCGGCAACTGGGTGCTGGGTCCGGAGATCCTCCTGATGGGGTCGGTCGCATCGGCGCGGTTTCCACTTGAGGAGATCGCCCGGCCCAGCCTCCGCCGGCTTGCCGAAGCCACCGGCGAGAGTGCCTTCTTTTCCATCCGTCGTGGTTCCGAAACCGTGTGCCTGCTGCGGGAGGAGGGCAGCTTCCCGGTGCGGTCCTTCGTCCTGCACGAGGGGGTGCGGTTCCCGCTGGGTGTCGCCTCGGCGGGCACCGCGATCCTGGCCTTCCTGCCGGAAGCCGAGCAGGAGGAGCTGCTTGGGAGCTGGGCAGGGCACGCGGGTACTTTCGCGGCGTCACACACCAGGGAGCTGGTCCGGGCCAACCTCGCCCAAACCCGGATGTCCGGCTACTCCGTGAATCCGGGCCTTGTCCTGGAAGGGAGCTGGGGGATGGGTGCGGCGGTCTTCGATGCCTCGGGCAGGCCCGCCTGGGCGCTTTCCCTGACCGGCATCGAGCCGCGCTTCAAGCCCGAACGGCAGGAGGAACTGGGCGGCCTCCTGATGGCCGAGGCCCACCGCATCACCCAGCAGCTGGGCGGGGAAGGAAAGGGGGCGCGGCCTCGCTGAGCCTCCCCGCCTGTGCCGGGAAAGCACGACGGCACGCCCACCTTCCCGGTGCGGCGCGCCGTCGTACCTCCCTGGACGTGGGGTCAGCGGTGCATCAACTGGTTCCTACAGCCCGGCGCGGGGCTCCTCGGGCCCCTGGTGCTTCCACCAGGTATCAAAGACGGTGACCGGAACGGTGCGCTTGTGGCGCGTCCGCAGGTATTTCTCCTCGATCGATGCAGCCACGGATTCAGGCACATCCCGGCCTTCGAGGTAGTCGTCGATCTGGTCGTAGCTCAGGCCCAGCTCGTCCTCGTCGGTTCGGCCAGGCCTGTCGTCCAGCAGATCCGCCGTGGGCACCTTTTCCCAGACCCGGGCGGGGGCGCCGAGCTCGGCCAGCAGGGCCCTGTTCTGCCGCTTGTTCAGGCCGAACAGCGGAAGGATGTCCGCGCCGCCGTCGCCGTATTTTGTGAAGAAGCCCGTCACGGACTCTGCGCCGTGGTCCGTGCCGATGACCAGGTAGTTGTGCTCTCCCGCGAGCGCATACTGGGCGATCATGCGGGTGCGTGCCTTGGTGTTGCCCTTGTGGAAGTCGGAGATTTCCGAGCCCACGGTCTTCTCGAACTCATCCTCGAACCCGTCCACGGCGGCCGAGATGTTGAACGTCCACTGGGTCTTGGGCTGGATGAAGTCCAGGGCAGCCTGGGCGTCTTCCTCGTCGTGCTGGACGCCATAAGGCAGCCGTACCGCCACGAAGTTTGCGTCCACTCCTTCGGCTTCGAGCTCTTCCACCGCCAGCTGGGCCAGCTTCCCGGCCAGGGACGAGTCGAGGCCCCCCGAAATGCCCAGGACGAAGCCCTTGGTGTGGGTGGCCTTGAGGTAGTCCTTCAGGAATGTGACGCGCTTGCGCACCTCCCCGGCGGGGTCGATCCGGGGCTGAACGCCCATTTCCTCAATGATCTTTGCCTGGAGTTCGCGCATGAGGTCCAGACTAGCCAGCTGCGGCAACAGGCCTCAAGCATCCACACCGGCCCGCCCGCACTAAACTGGAGACCATGACTTCCCCCAGTGACACTGCAGTGGATACTGCAGCCGCCCGCGCCCGACTGCTGGAACTGATCAAGGAACTCGCCGTTGTCCGCGGCAAGGTAATCCTCTCCAGCGGAGCCGAGGCTGACTACTACATCGACCTCCGCCGGATCACGCTGCACCATGAGGCCTCCAAGCTGGTGGGCCAGGTGATGCTGGCACTGGCGGACGACGCCGGCATCGACTTTGACTGTGCCGGCGGGCTCACCATGGGTGCGGACCCGGTAGGCACCGCAGTGATGCACGCCGCTGTGGACGCCGGGCGGACTGTCGACGCGTTTGTGGTCCGCAAGGCCCAGAAGTCCTACGGCATGGGCCGCCAGGTAGAGGGACCGTCCGTGGAGGGCCGCAATGTCCTGGTGCTGGAGGACACGTCCACCACGGGCGGCTCCGCGCTGACGGCAGTGGAAGGCGTCCGGAAGGCCGGAGGCAACGTGGTGGCCGTGGCTGTCATCGTGGACCGCGACACCGGAGCCAAGGAAAAGATCGAAGCCGAAACCGGTGTGCCCTACCTGTTCGCGTTCGGCAAGGACGAGCTCGGCCTGTCCTGAGGCGCTTTCGTCACCACGTGCTGAGGTCCAGCGGGCAGGCTGCGGCGGCAGCCGCCCCGTTGGACCGCAACGCGGGGCTGTTCTATCATGTGCGGTAACCCCTCTTCCCGTATGGAGAACGTGCACCATGCTCCCCCCTGAACAGCCCTTGAGTTCCACCGACCAGGTCCAGAACCTCATTCTGGAAAGTGCCGACTTCGAGGGCTTCCTCAACGAACTGGCTCGTTTTTCCGCGCACCAGATGGCCGGCGACGGCGACGACGCCCTGTGCGGCATCACGCTGCTCCGCGACCGGAAGGCCGCCACCATTGGCTGGAGCAGCGATTCAGCCAGGGAAGTGGATGAGATCCAGTACTCCCTCTCGCAGGGACCCTGCCTCACAGCGGCCAAGGAGGAACGCGAAGTCAACGTTCCGGACCTGTTTGAGGAGAACCGCTGGGGCCCCGACTACGCTGCAGCCGTGGCCTCCCATGGGCTGCGTTCAGTGCTGTCCCTACCCTTCAATCTCCAGGGCGAGGCGAAGGCGGCACTCAACCTGTACTCGGACGCTCCGCGGAAATTTGATGAGCGTGCCGTTGCCCGGGCCCGTGAATTCACCCGCGAGATCTCCCAGGCGCTCCGGCTGGCGGTGCGGTTCTCGCTCCACACCGACAGTGCCGCCAACCTCCGCGCCACCCTGGAGTCCCGGACCATCATCGACCTCGCCATTGGCATCGTGATGGCCCAGAACAGGTGCAGCCAGGAGGCAGCAGTTGCCATCCTCACCGAGGCCTCAAGCAACACCAACACCAAGCTCAGGGACATCGCCAAGTCCTTGGTGGACTCGGTGGGAGGCGTTGGCACCCGCACGCACTTCCAGGAGCCGGGAAAGCGGCAGGCTGACCAAAGCGCCTAGCCGGCGACCAGCCCACCTCGTTGTTACTGGCGGGTTGTGCCCGGCTTCCGTGGGGGGTTACGCTTACCGAGGTTGAGCCGTCGGCCATAGACACCCTCTTTTGGAGTACCTATGGACCGCGCATTAAACGCATTCGTTAACCTTGATGTCCCCGCCGACGTCGTCCGCATTGATATCAGGGGCAGCCTGAACCAAAGCTCCCGCCCCGAACTCGTGCACATCGTCCGGCGCGTCCGCCGGATGGGCATCCGCTCCCACGTCCGCGTTGAACTCTCCGGGGCTGAGAAGGTGGAGTCCTCTGCCCTTGCCAGCCTCCGGAGCGACCTTAACGCCATCGATAGCGATACGCTCTCCGGAATTTACGGCAGCGGGGTTTCATTGGCTTTTTCCCCAAGCGCCGATGGATGGGCCGCCCAATCGGACCCGACCCGGCAGCCGCTGGCACTCATCGACGTCCTCACCGACATGACGGAGGACGGAGAGGACTTTGCTGATGGCTACCCGCTGGTGCCGACCGGACGCCTGGAAGACTTGTGCGGCCGTCCCTTGGAGGAGTACTCGGACGCCGAACTGCTGACTGCAAGCGACTGGATTTTCGGCCTTCTGGACACTCCGGGAGCCTTCGCCGGCCCGGACCTGCTGGGCCGGTACAACGACATTGGCCTGGAGTTCCGGCGGCGCCAGCAGGAGGAAGCGGTACCCCTTACCGCCTCGGAGGGCCAGGCGGCCAGCTGAGAGGTGCCTGCTGACCGGGCGTCACTCAATGGTTACACCGGGATTCTTGCGGCAGCGTCTTGGGGTGTGCCTACGGTAGAGGCGTGCCGTATGAGGGGGAGGTAAGTCCGCAGGGCCGGCCCGGGGTCCCGGGGGCCCGGCTGCTGGCAGAAGGTGCTGCCCTCGAACAGTTCTCACGGCGTGGATTCCTGGCGGGCACCGGCGCTGCCGGGCTGCTCGCGGCAGACATGCTGCTGACCCGGCAGGTGCAGGCCCAGCGCCGCACGGACCGGATCCTCACCGTTGCTGACGACTTCGCCGACGCCTACTACCCGGACGCCAGCTGGTTCCTGTTCCCCGGATACAAGACCAGTTGGGAGGAGTCGCAGTGGATCCTCAACTCGCTCCGGGGGGCCCTGAACAAGCGGGCACGGCTCGCCGCCGTGGGCTACTCCAACCAGGGCCTGGACATTGACGACATCGTCATTGCCGTCATCGAGTATGTCCGGGCCCAGAAACTCACCAAGCTGTTTTTCTACGGCCACAGTTTCGGCGGAATGGTGGCCACCCAGGTTGCTGCACGGCTCCTTGAAATCCACGGGGTGGAGGTCCAGTTCATCGTGCTGGACTCAAGCCCCTACAGCAAGCACGATGTCCTGGACCAGAGCTGGTTCGACGGCGTGGTGTTCCTGTACGAGCGGGGCTTCCGGTTCCCGTCCGCCCTTCGCGGTGGGTACGAGCTTGGGGAGCGGGTCATCCACAAGGACGAGCGGAGCTGGCGGCAGATCCTTGACCAGACCCTCGAGCAGCTTTCCCCGATTGCCCCCTCAAGCCTGCTGATCCAATCCGAATCGGCCTACATCTACTACTTCGACGCCAGCAGGTTCGCCGGCAAGCTGGGGGACGCCAAGATGGCCTACATTGGCAACCCCCGGGACCGCACTGTCCGCTACCAGACAGCGGTGGAGGCCTGGGCCGTGGCGTTCAAGGCGAACATGGTCTCGAGCAGCCTCCATACCGAAGGCGCCAGGCCGGCCCACGCAAGCCCGGGATGGAACCCAAACGTGTACCGGCCGGTCCTTGAACAGCTGTTGGACGAGCACTTCCCGCTGCCCCGCGGCGGATCCCGGGTAACAGTCTTCTAGGGCTCCTGCTAGATCTGGTTCTTCAGGTCGGCCACGGAGTTCAGGACCTGGTTGGGCCGGAACGGGTATGAACCGATCTGGTCCCGCTGGGTGATGCCGGTCAGGACCAGGACGGTGTGCAGGCCGGCTTCCATGCCAGCGATGATGTCTGTGTCCATCCGGTCCCCGATCATCGCCGTGGTCTCAGAGTGGGCATCGATCTGGTTCATGGCCGAGCGGAACATCATCGGGTTGGGTTTGCCCACAATGTAGGGCTCGCGTCCGGTTGCCTTGGTAATGAGCGCAGCAATGGCCCCGGTGGCCGGCATGGGGCCGTCCTTGGACGGCCCGGTGGCGTCCGGGTTGGTGGCGATGAACCGGGCGCCTGCCAGGATGAGGCGGATGGCCATGGTGATCGCTTCGAAGGAATACGTGCGGGTTTCGCCGAGCACCACGAAGTCCGGGTCCTGGTCGGTGAGGATGAAGCCTGCCTCGTGCAGCGCCGTCGTCAGTCCTGCCTCACCGATGGTGTAGGCGCGGTTCCCTGATCCGGAACCTTCCACCTGGTTCTTCAGGAACTGGGCGGTGGCCAGGGCAGAGGTCCAGATGTTCTCCTCCGGGACTTCCAGCCCGGAAGCGCGCAGCCTGGCGGCAAGGTCGCGCGGGGTGAAGATGGAGTTGTTGGTGAGTACCAGGAAGCGCTTGGACGTGTCCACCCAGCGCTGGATGAGCTCCGCTGCGCCGGGTACTGCCTGGTTTTCGTGGACCAGGACACCGTCCATGTCCGTGAGCCAGCACTCGATCTCCTGGCCGCTGCGGTATACCGCCGGGTTTCCTGCTACCTGGTCTGCTTCTGCCACGTCTACCTCCACGGGTGATGAATGCTCCAGTGGTCCAGTCTAGTGTTGAGGGGTGAACCAGACGCCCGGCATGACATCCGAACCGCAGTCAGAACCCGGGGAGACGCCGGGGGAACCGGAATCCGGGGCGGCGCACGCCGAAAAGGCGGAGGTCGGCGTCGGACCCTGGGAGGGTGAACTGCCGGAAGGGGACCACTGGGATCCCGATCTCCTCGCCGACGGCGACCGCCGCAACGTGCTGGACAAATACCGGTACTGGAAGCACGAGGCGATCGTGGCGGAACTCGACTCGCGGCGCCACAACTTCCACGTCGCCATCGAGAACTGGCAGCATGACCTGAACATCGGAACGGTGGTGCGGACCGCCAACGCGTTCCTGGCCAAGGAAGTGCACATTATCGGACGACGCCGGTGGAACCGGCGGGGTGCCATGGTCACCGACCGCTACCAGCACGTCCGCCACCACCCCACGGTTGAGGACTTCGTGGCCTGGGCGGAGGGGGAGGGGCTGGCGATCGTCGGGATCGATATCTTCCCCGATTCGGTTCCGCTGGAAACGTACGAACTGCCCAGGGACTGCGTCCTGGTGTTCGGCCAGGAAGGGCCCGGGCTGACGCCGGAAGTCCATGAGGCCGCTGTGGCCACTCTGTCCATCGAACAGTTCGGCTCCACCCGGTCCATCAACGCGGCCTCCGCCGCCGCCATCGCCATGCACGCCTGGGTGCGCCGGCACGTGTTCAACCAGCACGTGTAGCAGGCGGTGGGCCCACGCCCGCAGGGTTCCCTGGCCGTGGAGCCGCTCCGGCGAGGGTCCCGGCCCGAGCCTGCGAGGGTAGGGAGCCGGCGCGGACTTGCGAGGCTAGGGTGCGGGTGGGGCGTAACCCAGAACACGCCCAGCCCGGAAATGACTAGGATGGTGCTAGCCGTAAGCGGTACTCCAGGGTTACCAGCCCACAGACGAACCTCAGCATAGGAGTCAGCATGCCCATTGCAACCCCAGAGATCTACTCCGAGATGATCGACCGCGCAAAGGCGGGCGGCTTCGCATTCCCGGCCGTGAACGTGACGTCCTCGCAGACGCTGAACGCGGCCCTGCGCGGCTTCGCCGAAGCCGAGTCCGACGGCATCGTCCAGGTCTCCACCGGCGGTGCGGCCTACTGGTCAGGCGCCTCCACGAAGGACATGGTTGCCGGTTCCCTGGGCTTCGCGGCGTTCGCCCGCGAAGTCGCCAAGAACTACGGCGTCAACATCGCCCTGCACACGGACCACTGCCCCAAGGACAAGCTGGACGGCTTTGTCCTGCCCCTGCTCGCGGCCTCCGAGGCTGAGGTCAAGGCCGGACGCAACCCGATTTTCAACTCGCACATGTGGGACGGCTCCGCCGAGACCCTGCAGGAAAACCTGCGCATCGCCCGCGAACTGCTGGAGCGCACCGCTGCCGCCAAGATGATCCTCGAGGTCGAAATCGGCACCGTGGGCGGCGAGGAAGACGGCGTTGAGAACGAGATCAACGAGAAGCTCTACACCACGGTGGAAGACGCCCTGGCCACCATCGACGCCCTGGGCGCCGGCGAGAACGGCCGCTACATCACGGCCCTCACCTTCGGCAACGTGCACGGTGTCTACAAGCCCGGCGGCGTCAAGCTCCGTCCGGAGATCCTCAAGGACATCCAGGCCCAGGTGGGCGCGAAGATCGGCAAGGACAGCCCGTTCGATCTCGTGTTCCACGGCGGCTCCGGCTCCTCGGACCAGGAAATCGCGGACGCCGTCTCCTACGGCACCATCAAGATGAACATCGATACCGACACCCAGTACGCCTACACGCGCCCGGTTGCGGACCACATGTTCAAGAACTACGACGGCGTCCTGAAGGTCGACGGCGAGGTTGGCAACAAGAAGACCTACGATCCGCGCGTCTGGGGCGCCTCCGCCGAAGCCGGCCTGGCAGCCCGCGTGGTGGAAGCCACCAAGCAGCTCGGTTCGGCCGGAAAGACCTTCTAAATGTCGGATGAGTTCCGCCGGAACCTGATGGGCCCCGAGCCCACGCTCCTGCCTGCCGAGACCGAGGTCTACGAGCAGCTGGACGCGGGCCAGGAAGCCCTGGACCTCGTGGAGAAGCACCCCACGTCCTCACTGTTGTGGGCCGTGCTGGCCGAGGAGGCCTGGGCGGAGGGGCGCACCATCGATTCCTACGCCTACTCCCGGGTGGGCTACCACCGGGGACTGGACTCGCTGCGCCGCAACGGCTGGCGCGGCGTGGGGCCCATCCCGTGGGAGCATAAGCCCAACCGGGGGTTCCTGCGGGCCCTCTACTCGCTGGGCCGGGCTTCCGCCGCCATCGGCGAGGCCGAGGAGCCGGAGCGGATCGAGAAGTTCCTCAACGATTCCGACCCCTCGGCGAAGGCTGCCATCGAGGCGAAGTAGCAAGCGCTGATTAAAGTGCGACGGCGGGTGGTCACCTTATGAAAAGGTGGCCACCCGCCGTCGCACTTCCAGGAGTTCTTATCCAGATATGCAGGTCAAAAGGCCCTTTAAGGCTGCATATTTGGAAAAAAGTCAAGGCTTTGGGGGAGCTAGCTGGCTTTCTGCAGGCCCGTACGGGCCATGGCGTCGGCGTAGGCGACCCGCATGTCCTCGAGGTACTCCTCCTGGCGGGCCGGCGAACCGGCGAACGCGCGGCCGCTGAGGGAACGCACCTTGTAAGTCTTCAGGCCGCGGCGCCACAGCAGCGGAACTTCTGTCTTCAGCAGCAGGTTGGCGAGGCGGTTGGCCTCGGTGCCATGCGCCACGATCACCGACGCGCGGGGAACAAGCGCAAGGAACTTCAGGAGCGGTTTGAGGCCCGCGGAGATCTGGTCCGGGGTGAACTTTCCGTTGGGCTCGCCGGGCAGGTGCCACGGGTGGACGTTCCACGGCATCACGAACTCCGGGCGCAGGCCCAGCTTCCACTGGATGCCGAGCATCCGGGTCACGGCATCGTGGTCCCCGGGGGTGATGAACCCGGACTTGTCCGCCTCGCCGATGTTCGAGTACAGGCTGATGATGCGGCACTCGTCCACGTCATGCATGGGGTCGACGTAAGGCACTACGGTGCCGGGCTTGGCGTCCTGCAGGGAATCGCACAGTTCATTGACGGCCGCGACGTTGGGTTCGTAGCGGCGGCTCAGGAGTTGCTCATGGAAAGATTCGGGTGCCAGGGCTGTCATGTAGTGCTTGATCTCCTGCGGGGATTGTTGTTGCTTCCGCCGGTGAAAATGGGCGCACGACGGCCCAGCTCATCAACGGCGGTTAATTGGGGTGGGCCGATTCCTGGTCGGCCTTTCCCAGTTTAGCAAGCCCCGCCAAACGAAACGCCGGGCGGGGCCACCCAATAAGAGCACGGGCGCATAGTTTCGCAACGTAATAACTGACTGCAGATTTCTGTCACGTCCATTGACAGCTTTTCTTTAGGTTGGTTGGCTTTTGTCACAGCCCGCATATGGGGGATCACCGCTGGCTGGACACACCCAATGCACTCGAAAGAGGTACCGCACCGTGAGAAAAACCCTGGCAACCTTCAGGACCCTGGCACTAACGGGAGCCCTGGCTCTGGCAGCAGTGACCGTCCCGGCACCGGCCCTCGCCGTCGGCGAAGGCCCCAACTATGACGGCAACGGCCAGATCACCACGTCGAAGCTTGCCACCTACGACCAGATGGTTGCGTTCCTCAAAGACCAGGACGCCCGCCAGCCCGCCATGGAGCTCGAAGTCATCGGCCAAACGGTCAAGGGCCGGGACATCCACCTGGTCAAGTACATTTCGGACCCCGCCAAACCCACCATCCTCTACCTGACGCAGCAGCACGGCAACGAACAGCTCACCACCGAGGGCGCCCTGGAATTCGTCAAGCACCTGGGCACCGGCAAGTCAGGGGACATCCTTGACGGCGTTAACATCCTGGTTGTCCCCATGCTTAATGCTGACGGTGCCATGGGGGACGTGAACTTTTCCTTGGAGGACTACATCGCCAAGGGCGACCGAAACATGACCCGCTACAACGCGAATGAAGTGGACCTCAACCGGGACCACGTGGCCAAAGTCCAGCCTGAAACGCAGGCGCTGCACAACAACGTGATGCGCAAGTACCAGGTGGACTACATGATCGATCTCCACCACCAGGGCACCCGCAGTGAACGCGACGGAAAGCTGGTCTCCGGCTCGATCCTGTACCCCACCACACCCAACGCCGATCCGGCAGTGGTGGAGAAGTCCAAGCAGCTGGGCGCGGTGGTCTTTGACAATGTCGACTCCACCGGTTGGGGCCACCTCGGCAAGTACGTGGGCGGCAGTGCCGAAACCATCAGCCGCAACGGCATCGCCGTGGAGTACGGCATTGCGACGCTGCTCTTCGAGATGCGCGGCATGTCCGACCACTACCTGGATGGCTACGCACTGGGGCTGCGGAGCAACGGCTACCTGATCAAGCAGACAGTCACCACGCTGACCGCCACCGCCGCCGCCATCGCTGACGGTTCAATCGCCGACGCCGACACCTCCTTCTGGGACAGCCTGGCCACGCAGACCTCCCGGCCCGGCGAGGAGGCCGACGACGAGTAGCAGCACCCGCTGACGCTCCGCCGCGGTCCCTTCCTGCAGCAGCCCCTGCGCTGCGGAAAGGGCCGCGGCGGACTAACGAGTGGACAAAGTCGCCCATCGGCTAAACTTGGGTGGTAAGGGCCCCGGAACTCTTGCGTCGCTGTGCCGCCATCGGACCAGTGACAGCCGGTACATTCGGGGCATTCTCATGAACGGCGCTGCGCAGGACCGCCACAGTGTGGCCGAAACCGGGCAGCCCGAACGAATGGGGGAGGATCCCATGCCAGCAATTGTGATCGTAGGAGCCCAGTGGGGCGACGAAGGAAAAGGCAAGGCTACCGACCTGCTCGGCGGCCGTGTTGACTACGTCGTCAAGCCGAACGGCGGCAACAACGCCGGGCACACCGTCGTCGTAGGCGGTGAAAAGTACGAACTCAAGCTGCTGCCGGCAGGTATTCTCAGCCCCAACGCGGTGCCCATCATCGGCAACGGCTGCGTGGTCAACCTTGAGGCCCTCTTCCAGGAAATTGACGGCCTGCAGGCCCGCGGCGCCGACACTTCAAAGCTCCGAGTCTCCGCCAACGCCCACCTGGTGGCCCCGTACCACCAGGTGCTGGACAAGGTGACCGAGCGCTTCCTCGGCAGCCGCGCCATCGGCACCACCGGCCGCGGTATCGGTCCGGCCTACATGGACAAAGTGGCCAGGCTGGGCATCCGCGTGCAGGACGTCTTTGACGAATCCATCCTCCGGCAGAAGGTGGAAGGTTCCCTCCGCCAGAAGAACGAACTCCTGGTCAAGGTCTACAACCGCCGCAGCGTCGTGGTGGATGAGATTGTGGACTACTTCCTGTCCTTCGCCGAACGGCTCCGCCCGCTGGTCATCGACAGCACGCTGGTCCTGAACACCGCCCTGGACGAGGGCAAGGTGGTCCTGATGGAGGGCGGCCAGGCAACGTTCCTGGACGTGGACCACGGCACCTACCCGTTCGTGACCTCCTCCAACCCCACCGCCGGCGGCGCGTCCGTGGGTTCGGGCATCGGGCCCACCCGCATTTCTCGCTCCATCGGCATCATCAAGGCCTACACCACCCGCGTTGGCGCCGGGCCGTTCCCCACGGAACTCTTTGACGAGATGGGCATGTACCTGCAGAAGACGGGTGGCGAGTTCGGCGTCAACACCGGCCGTCCCCGCCGCTGCGGCTGGTACGACGCCGTCCTGGCCCGCCACGCGTCGAGGGTCAACGGCTTCACGGACTACTTCGTCACCAAGCTGGACGTCCTCACCGGCATCGAGCAGATCCCCGTGTGCGTGGCCTACGACGTCGACGGCGTCCGGCACGACGAAATGCCCATGACGCAGACGCAATTCCACCATGCCGTACCGATTTTCGAGTACTTCGAAGGCTGGACCGAGGACATCACGGGCGCACGCACCCTCGCAGACCTCCCGGAGAACGCACGCAACTACGTCCTGGCGCTCGAGAAGCTGTCCGGGACGCGCTTCTCCGCCATCGGCGTGGGTCCGGACCGGGACCAGACCATCGTGGTGAACGACCTCATCAACGACTGACCGGTCCGTAACCGGGTAAAAGCAGGGAATTACGACGGCGGCGGGGCACTCTTGCAAGGGTGTCCCGCCGCTTGTTTCTGTCCGGGGCGGGAGGGGCCTGCGGCAATTTACACAGGGTTAACGTGGTTGGTCTTGTGAGGCTGCCGGGAAGCCCGCGAGACTCGTCTGTACACCCTGTGACTGCGAGGAAGGACTTGCCATGGCCGGGAAATTCGAGGCATTTGTGGACTCTGATTCGTCTTTCAGGTTCCGGCTCCTGGCCCCTGACGGCGCAGTGATGGCTGTCTCCGGCCCGTACCGGGACAAGGCCGCCCTTGCTGCCGGCATAGCCGCCGTCCGGGAGTGCGCCGGTACCGGTCTGGTCACCGATCTTTGTTCCGCCGGGGCCGCAACCCGCCAGGCCCACGTCCCTGCCCCGGCGGAGGAACCGGCCACGGCTGCACCCCGGACGGAGTGCGAGGACCAGCGCGTCCCCGCCGGAGGGCACGCCTTCGTTTTCGCCCAAGGCCTGCGGCGCCAGGGCCCCCGGCCCCGCTGGACTGCCGCCGCCCGCTGACCCGTCCAAAAAGTTTTCAAAGTTTTCCCGTCCAGGCGTAACCCTTTGCGTGCCCCCAGCGATTACCCCTATGTAGCGCCGGCCTGGAACTTGTCCCCCATCACGTTCCAGGCCGGCTCTTTCACTTTCCGACGGCAGGGGCAGCTGCCTAGTCGGACCGGCAGCGAACGCGTGGCGGTCCCGGGCGGTGGTTACTGGGCGGTAAAGTGAGGCGGGGAAAAGGCGTTCCGCACTCGGACGGCTTCTCCGCGCAAACAACCCCCTCTTTGACCGAAAGCTCCACGTCCGTGACTGATGCCCTGACAGACGAGGCCCTGGACGGCCCCGCCGGGCCAACAGTATTCAGCGTTGTCTACCGGACGTATGCATCACAGGTCCTGGGCTATTTGACGGCCCGGGGAGTCGAGGATCCGGAGGCGGCCATGCAGGAAGTGTTCCTCTCCGTCCTGCCGCGTCTTGGCTCAGTGCACGGGGGAGCCGCCGGGCTGCGCACGTTCATCTTTTCGGTGGCCCACGCCCGCATGGTGGACGATCACCGCCGCCAGAGCCGCACTCCCGCCAAGCTCCCTTTTGAACCGGAGCTGGACCAGCGCGAAGATTCGTCGGCGGAAACGGAAGCGCTGGAACGGATAGTGCCGCAGGAGGTCCTTGGCCTGCTGGATGCGCTGCCGCAGGACCAGCGCGAGGTACTGGCCCTCCGCCTCGTGGCCGGGTTTACCGTGGAGCAGTCCGCGGAAGCCATGGGCAAGAGCGAGGGCGCCGTAAAGCAGCTACAGCGCCGGGCGCTCCTCAAGCTCCGGGAACTTGCGGACGTGAAGGAATACCTGAAGCCATGACACCACAAGCGCACCACACAGCGGACGCGGTGGAGGAGATGCTCCTCGACGCCGGCCTTGGGCAGGACGCCGACCTGCGCCGGACCCTCCTGGCCGTAGGTTCGTTAGCGCAACTTCCCGTGCCGGCTCCCACGGGACAGCTGGCTGCCCTGCTGGCCGCCGGTACCTGCGATGCACCCGGGAAAGACGCGCAGGGCAGCTACACGACGGAGGCCACCCCGGGCGATGAACTCGGGCGGCGCCGCCGGCTGCGCGCACACCGGCCCACCGTCGTCGGGCTGGCCCTGGTGGCGGGCATGGGAATGGGAGTTGGCACCGTGGCGGCCAGCTCCGCAGGTCCTGCCCATACCGGCAGCCCCTCCGTGCAGCAACTGCTCGAAGACTGGTCACCATCCTGGACCATCCGTACACCCCAGGCCGCTGCGCCCCCACCACTCCAGGAGGGCAGCGATGACGCTGCCAGCGGGCAGGATGACGGCGGGCTGGCTGGCAGTGGGACCACCCCTGGCGGGGAACCGCCGGCAACGGCGCAGCCCGCGGAGGAGTCCGGGCAGGGCACAACGTTCCTGCTGCCCGGCCAGGGCTGGGACGAACCCGGAGACGTTCCTGCGGCAGACGGACAGGACGGCAGGAAGGAACCGGAAAAGAACGGCCACGCAGCAGAAGAGGACACGGCAGCAGGACCCGAACAGACCGGTCCGACTGATCCCCGGACCAACAACGGGAACACCCCGGACAAGACAGGGCAACGGCCAGTAGAGGCTCCCGGCGTGCCGGGAAACGCCGGACAGGGACCAGCAGGGCAGGGAGCCGACGCCGCCGCCGGAGGAAAACCCGTGCCCGGGACCAAGTGGCTGGAAAAGTTCGTCCGCTAGCCGTAGTGACCTGAGAGGTTGAAGACGCCTCGTAGCGGGCTGCACGCTGACGGCGTTCCCTCCGCGTAGGCTGAACCCATGGGCCACACGAACGATCCTGCAGTCATAGAACGCCTGATGCGCACCAAGGGACGCTGGGCCATCGTCGGCCTGAGCACCAATGAATGGCGTGCAGCCTACGACACCTCGCTGTTCATCCGGGACCGGATGGGCATGGAAATCATCCCCGTCAACCTGCCCGGTGACCCCGTCCACGGCGAACCCGGTTACCGCAGCCTCCTGGACATCCCGGCCGCCAAGCAGCCCATCGACGTCGTGGACTGCTTTGTGAATTCCCACAAAGTGGGGGACGTCGTGGACCAGGCGATCGCCGTAGGCGCGAAAGCCGTGTGGATGCAGCTGGGAGTCGTTGATGAGGCTGCGGCCAAGCGGGCCAAAGAAGCGGGGCTGGACGTGGTGATGGACAGCTGTCCTGCGCAGCAGGCCTGGAAGTTCAACCTCTGACAGGCTTTCAGCCTCAGCGCTTCAGCAGCTCCGGATAGTGCCGTTCGGTGACGTCCGGGTGCGCCCGCATCCTGCCTTTGAGCATGTTCATCCCAAACCAGGCCAGCAGCGGGTTCGCCGGGTCATCCGTGATTCCCCTCGCCGCTGCCTTCAGCTCCGGCGGCAGCGGCACCGGGTGGATCACCGCGTCAAGCCTTGGGGACCAGAAGAACGGAACGGAGTACCGGTCCACGCCCGGCAGCGGTGCCTGCACCCGGTGGATGGTGGCCGCCAGGTAGCCTTCCGTGGCCACCTCAAGCATTTCACCGAGGTTCACCACCAGCGCCCCGGGGAGCGGTTCCACCGGAACCCACGCTGCCGCCCCGGGCGGAAGCACTTCAAGCCCGCCCACGTCGTCCTGGAGCAGCAGCGTGACGAATCCGTAGTCCGCGTGCGATCCCACGCCCTGGTCTCCAGCGGCCTCCACCACGCCGCCCACATAGTGCACCAGCTTGCCCATCCATGCCGGTGACCCCTGGAACGGCTCGTCGAAGTAGTCCTCCGGAAGCTGCAAGGAAACGGCCATCCCCCTGAGCAGCTCCATCCCCACCGCGGACATCAGTTCAGCCCACGCCATGGCCACGGGGCGAAGTTCGGGGAACGATTTATCGGGCCAGAGGTTGGGGCCCTGCAACAGCCAGAACGGCTGGTCCTCCGGATAGTCCGTAACGGGCGGCCGCTCCGGTGAGTAGTCGATCTGCTCCCGCGCGTCTGCCCTTCCCTGGGTGACCTCGGTGCCCATCCGGGTGTAGCCGCGGAAATGCGGCGACAGCCGGTTATCCAGCTTCAGCCGGTCCTCGAGCGGAAGGCTGAAGAAGCGCCTGATGGTGTCCAAAAGCTGTTCCGGCTGGCCGGGGGCCGCACCGTATCCGGTCACTTGGAAGAAGCCCACGTTGTGCGTGGCGTACCGCAGCTGCCCGATGAAATCCGGGCTGAAGGACCCGCCGGCCTGCCGGGCCGTGCCCAGGTCCAGAACAGGTATGGACCCCTGATCGCGTGCCATCCTCGCAGACTAGCACCGGAGGCGATGGCTTTATAGGCTTTCCGGATGGACCCCGACGCACTGCGGAAAGTTTGCCTCTCCTTCCCCGGCGCGTACGAGGATTATCCCTTCGGGCCTGAGACCGCCGTCTTCAAGGTAAGCGCCGGCGGTTCCCAGAACCAGGGCAAGGTCTTTGCCTTGTCATCGATGAGCCCGGACGGCTACGTGAACCTCAAGTGCGAGCCGGGCCTGGCGGTGCAGCTCCGCGCCGCACACCCTGAAATCACGGGGGCGTGGCACATGAACAAGACCCACTGGAACGGTGTCCGGCTGGACGGGGCGCTTCCTGACGACATGGTCAGGGACATGGTGGAGGACTCCTACGACCTCGTGGTGGCAGGCCTGGGCAGGAAACAGCAGGAACAGCTGGGATGGGCGCGGCTGACCGGATCGGCCGGTGGAGCACGTGGCTGAGGAAAGGCTGGCCGGGGGCCGGCTCAACTACCCCGGGATCGGCAGCACCGAACGGGGCGCCGCCCCCGCGGGCTACCCGCGGGTCCTTGAGGAAGCGTTCCTGGGCACCGGCATGGAGGTGTACCGGCGGGTGGCTGCAGGCATCCTGGGCTGGGAACTGCAGCGGCGGGCAGGGCTCCGCGTCCGTGCCGATTCACCCGTGGCGGTGCCGGGGGCGCGGGTGGTCAGCGGCTTCGGTGCCGGGCCGTTCCGGCTGAACGCCCCGTGCCAGGTGGTGTGGACCCGGGAACCTGAGCAGGAGCGCATTCCGCAGTCAGCGGGATTTGGCTACGGAACCTTGCCCGGGCATCCGGCCCGGGGCGAGGAATCCTTCGAGGTGGAGATCAACGGGCGCGGAGAGGTGTTCCTGCGGATCCGGGCCTTCAGCAAACCAGCCAACTGGTTCTACGCTGCCGGCGGACTGGTCACCCGTGCTGCACAGCGCCACGTGACGTCCCGGTACATTGAAGGGGCACGCACTCTCGCCTCGGAAGGAATGCCCCCGTGATCTTCATTGTCGTCAAGTTCAAGGTCAAGCCCGACTGGTCGGAGCGCTGGCTCGACCTGGTGGCCGACTTTACCCAGGCCACTCGGCAGGAACCGGGAAACCTGTGGTTCGACTGGTCCCGCAGCGTGGACGACCCCAGCGAGTTCGTCCTGGTGGAAGCTTTCAAGGACGACGCCGCCGGCGACCACGTCAACAGCGCCCACTTCAAGCAGGCCATGGCGGACATGCCCCAGGCCCTGGCCGAGACGCCCAGGATCATCAGCCGCCAGCTCGACGGCGAAGGCTGGGACCGGATGGGCGAACTCACCATCTGAGCCCGGCAGCACATCGGTAGGCTGGACCCATGTGGATCGGCTGGATCGAATTCGATATCCTCCTGGGCGACGTCCAGAGCCTCAAGGAAAAGCGCTCGGTCATCAGGCCGCTGCTCGCCGAGGTCAGGCGGCGTTTCGACGTCTCCGTCGCCGAGGTGGGTGACCACGACCAGTACCGGCGCTCACAGGTGGGCGCCGGGCTGGTGGCGGCCGACCGCGCCCACCTCATTGAGGTGCTGGACGCCGTCGAACGCTTTGTGGCAGCCCGGCCCGAGTTCGAACTGCTCAGCGCCCGGCAGCGTGACCACCACAGCGAGGACTAACCGCGCGCCCCTACCCATCGATTGCTGAGTAGCTGTCGTTTTCACCCGCGAAAACGACACTTGCTCAGCAATCGATGGGGAATGTGGATAACTTCTGCGTGTCCCGGCCCATTCTGGTGTCATGTACCGATGAAGACCCCACGCCCCCTGCCGGAGGAGCTCCGCGGCCGCCCATTCACCCTCGTCGATGCCGCGCTGGCCGGAGTGTCCTCGCGCCGCTGGCGGCACGGTTCCTTGGAGCGCTTCGGCCGGGGCATTCGGATGGAAAGCGCGACGGCGGCACTCCCCTTAAGCGTTCGGGTCCGGCCTTTCATCGAAGTCAACGAGCGATGCGCCGCATCGCATTTCACCGCCGTGGAGCTCAATGGCCTGCCGCAGCGCCGGCAGAACGAAGGCCTTGAGGTCTATCACCTCATCCGGCCCGAAGGCGCGGCGCATCTTGCGCGCCCGTACGTCATTGTCCACCGGATGAAGCTCTTCGAGGACGAGGTGATGATGGTGGACGGACTCCCCGTCACCACGCCTGCGCGCACCTGGCTGGACATGGCGGAGATACTGTCTGTGGATGAAATCGTGGCCATGGGGGACAGCTGTGTCCGCGCACCCAGGCTGGAGCTCGAGGGCCGGGACATGCCGTTGTGTTCCATCGGCGATCTTCAGCGGATGATCAACCGGCACAAAGGCAAACGGGGACTCCGGAACGCCAAAGAGGCCATAGAGCTCATCCGGGTGGGCTCGGACTCGCCCCAGGAAACCCTGCTGCGGCTGGCCTTGGTCCGGGCAGGCATGCCTGAACCTGAACTGAACGTCGCCATCACCGACGGTGCTGGCATCCCACACCATCAGCCCGATTTGAGCTACCGCCAATACCGGATCGGGATCGAATACGAGGGCGAACACCACGGCGAGGACGGACAGATCGTGCGGGATATTTCACGCTCGGAGCGCTACACCGCCCTGGGATGGACTGAAGTCCGGATCTCAAAGCGCCACATGCCCAACGATGCGAAACCTGCGGTTGCCAAAATCCGGACGGCGCTGATCCAAGCCGGCTGGCGGCGGGGCGGTTAGAAAAATCGATTGCTCCGCACCTGTCGTTCTGAGAGGTCAAAACGACAAGTACGGAGCAATCGATGGGGGACTAGCCGAAGTACTTCGGCAGGGTCCCTTCGTGTGCCGCGCGGAGGGCGTCCAGGGACAGGCTCTCCACGCCATTGATCTCCAGCTTGCCGCTGGCGGCATCCACCACGCCAATGCGGATGTGGGCGAAGCCGCGGGCGGTGCACATGTCCGTGAAGCGGATTTCCTCGGAGCGGGGAACGCCAACAATGGCACGGCCCTGGGACTCGGAGAAGAGCGCCGTGAACAGGTCCACGCCGTCCCGGTCCAGGACATCCTGCAGGGCAATCCGGGCACCCACACCGTAGCGCAGCGAGGACTCCACCAGGGCTGCCGCGAGGCCGCCTTCGGACAGGTCGTGCGCGGAGTCGATCATGCCGTCGCGGGACGCGTTGATCAGGATCTCGCCCAGCGCGCGCTCGGCCTCAAGGTCAACCTTGGGCGGCTGCCCGCCCAGGTGGCCTCGCATGTTCGCCCACTCGGAGCCGTCCAGCTCGGCGCCCGTGGTGCCCAGCAGGTAGATCGTCTGGCCGTCCTCACGCCAGCCCGACGGCGTACGGCGGGCAACGTCGTCGAGCTTGCCCAGCACCGCCACCACAGGGGAGGGGTGGATGGGGGTGGTGCCCGTCTGGTTGTACAGGGAGACGTTGCCGCCGGTGACCGGGATGCCCAGCACCATGCATGCGTCGGACAGGCCGCGGATGGCCTCGGCGAGCTGCCACATGACGTCCGGGTCCTCGGGGGAGCCGAAGTTCAGGCAGTCGCTGACGGCCATGGGGACGGCACCCGCGGTGGCCACGTTGCGGTACGCCTCGGCCAGGGCCAGCTGCGCGCCGTGGTACGGATCGAGGTAGGTGTAGCGGCCGTTGGCGTCGGTGGCCAGGGCCACGCCCAGGCCGGTTTCCTCGTCGACGCGGACCACGCCGGCGTCATCGGGGAAGGCCATGGCGGTGTTGCCGCCCACGTAGCGGTCGTACTGGTTGGTAATCCAGTCCTTGGAGCACATGTTCGGCGATGCCACCAGTTCCGTGACGGCCTTGGCCAGTTCCCCGGGCGCGGCCGGGCGGCCCGCGTCCTGCACGGAGCCTGTGAAGGTGTCAGCCTGCACGCGGTCCTGCCACTCGGGCCGGGCATACGGGCGGTCGTAGACCGGTCCGTCGTGTGCCACGGTGCGGGGATCGACGTCGACAATCACGTCGCCTTCCCAAGTGATGATCAGGCGGCCGGTGTCCGTAACCTCGCCAAGCCATGAGTACTCCACGGCCCATTTGTCCATGACAGCCTCGAACGCCTTGACGTTCTCCGGCGTCACTACGGCCATCATGCGTTCCTGCGACTCGGACATCAGGATCTCGCCCGGGGTCAGGGTGGGGTCGCGGAGCAGGACGGAGGTCAGCTCAACCTGCATGCCGCCGTCGCCGTTGGACGCCAGTTCGGATGTGGCGCAGGAGATCCCTGCGGCGCCCAGGTCCTGGATGCCTTCAACGAGGGAACCCTTGAACAGTTCAAGGCAGCACTCGATGAGGACCTTCTCGGCGAAGGGGTCGCCCACCTGCACCGCGGGGCGCTTGGACGGCTTGGTGTCGTCGAAGGACTCGGAGGCCAGCACAGAGGCGCCGCCGATGCCGTCACCGCCGGTGCGGGCACCGAACAGGACCACCTTGTTGCCCTTGCCGGACGCGTTGGCCAGGCGGATGTCCTCGTGCCGCATGACGCCGACAGCCAGGGCGTTTACCAGCGGGTTGCCCTGGTACACGGAGTCGAACACCATTTCGCCGCCGATGTTGGGCAAGCCCAGGGAGTTGCCGTACCCGCCGATGCCTGCGACGGCGCCGTGCATGACGCGTGCGGTGTCCGGGTGGTCGATGGCGCCGAAGCGCAGCGGATCCATCACGGCAACGGGGCGGGCGCCCATGGAGATGATGTCGCGGACAATGCCGCCGATGCCGGTAGCGGCACCCTGGTAGGGCTCAACGAACGACGGCGAGTTGTGCGACTCGATCTTGAAGGTCACGGCCCAGCCGTCCCCAAGGTTGGTCACGCCGGCGTTTTCGCCGATGCCCACCAGCATGTCCTTCTTCATTTCCTCGGTGACTTTCTGGCCGAACTGGCGCAGGTGGTTCTTGGAGGACTTGTAGGAGCAGTGCTCGCTCCACATCACGGAGTACATGGCCAGTTCGGCGCCGGTGGGGCGGCGGCCCAGGACCTTGACGACCTCGTCGAACTCGTTCTGCTTCAGGCCCAGCTCTGCCCAGGGGAGTTCGACGTCCGGGGTCTTGGCCGCGTTCTCGACGGTGTCGATGTTGAACTTCTTGGTGGTTTCCGTGGTCACTTGGCGCCTCCCACAATCTTGTTCAGGACGGAGGTGAAGAATCCGAGTCCGTCGGTGTCGGACCCGCCGATCCCGTCGAGGGATTCTGGGCCGAACCCAACTTCCACGGCGTGCTCGGGGTGCGGCATGAGTCCTACCACGTTGCCCGCTGCGTTCGAAATGCCCGCAATGTCCCGGCGGGAGCCGTTCGGGTTGAAGCCAACGTAGCGGAACACCACGCGGCCCTCGGCCTCAAGGGCGTCCAGGGTCTTGTCGTCGGCGATGTACTGGCCGTCCTGGTTCTTGAGCGGAATCGTGATTTCCTGCCCGGCCTCGTAATCCAAGGTCCAGGCGGTGTTGCTGTTCTCGACGCGCAGGACCTGGTCGCGGCACATGAACTTCAGGTGGTCGTTCTTGATCATGGACCCGGGCAGCAGGTGCGACTCGGTGAGGATCTGGAAGCCGTTGCAGATACCGAGCACCGGCAGCTTGGCGTCCGAGTTGGCGGCATCGATGATTTTGGTCATCAGCGGGGCGAAGCGTGCGATGGCGCCGGCGCGGAGGTAGTCTCCGTAGGAGAACCCGCCGGGAATCACGACGGCGTCCACGTCACCTAGTTCGGTGTCGGCGTGCCAGAGTTCGACGGCGGTGCCGCCGGCGAGGCGGACGGCGCGGGCGGCGTCGCGGTCATCAAGGGTGCCGGGGAACGTGACGACGCCGATCCGGGCGCCGGCGAGCCTGCGGGCGCCCGAGGCGTCGGCGGGTGCTTCGCCGATCAGGGGGAGTTCAGTCATGTCAGGCCTCGACGACCTCGACGTTGACGACGTCCTCAATTACGGGGTTGGACAGGAGGGTTTCCGCGGCGTCGCGGGCCTGCGCCAGGATTTCCTCGGTCACCTCGCCGTCGACCGTCAGTTCGAAGCGCTTGCCCTGGCGGACAGAGCTGAAGCTGGTGAAGCCCAGGCGGGGGAGAGCGCCGACGATCGCCTTCCCCTGCGGGTCCAGAATCTCGGGCTTGGGCATGACGTCAACAACGATCCGGGGCATCCGGTAACTCCTGTGCGTGAGCTTGGGTAAGGGCGCAGCGGAGTGGTGCCGTCTCACGCCGTTCCGGGCCTGGGACACGTTGACTTAAACAGTTCAGGCCGTGAGTTCAGACAATGCGTTCAGACATGAGGACGGGCGCTCCGCGAGCTTGCTCGTCCATTCTACCGGCCGAAGGGCCACAGCCTGTATTCGGCCGGTTCGGGCAGGACGACCGCGGGTAGCCTGCTTGCCGGACGGGTGGCGGCGGCGGTTTCCGGCCTGGTGCTGTGGAGTTGGACGGGTGGCATCACTAGGATTGTTGAATGGCTGAAAATTCGAAATCCGTGCTGTTGCCCGTGGTCGCCGCAGCAGTGTTCGCAGGACTGGGCCGGATGGTGTTCCAGAAGATTAAGGCCGACCGTTTCGCCCGGGAGAACAGGGTAGCGGGGCCGGTGGATGAGAAGACCCGAGAGTGGATCAGCGACGTGGTCCGTACGCCGCGCCAGTAGCGGCGGAGCGCATCCCCTTGGTTTCAAGGGCGTCTTTCAGGGCGCCCTTTTTTCGTGCCCTTCCCTGCTGCGGCAGGCCCCCGGCTTGCCGGAATATGACTGGCGGAAATTTCGGTTTTGTGTCCTATGTCATATTCAGCTATCAGTCTGTACTCTGTGATCGGCTGGTCTCACGAAATGACAAGATCTGTAAGTTCGCGTGCCATGCCATGTCGTTTCGGGCCCCCAACCGTGGATGGGCCGGTACATCGCGAAAGGTTTGCACGTGAGATCTACTGGAAAGAGCCCCATGCGGGGCGGGGGATTCCGGAAGGCAGCGGCGCTCGCCGTGGGCTTGCCGCTACTCCTCACCTCGATGGCCATCACTCCCGCCACCGCGGCGCCGGCCGGGCAGGACAAGGCAGTAACAGCCAAGGAGAATGCACCCGCCGACTTCAAGGATGGACGCTACATCGTTGTCCTGGCGGGCGCAGCAGCGGCCGCCTACGAGGGCGGGACACCCGGACTTGGTGCAACCAAACCCGGAAACGGGCGGAAGCTGGACACAGGCAGCCCCAACTACAAGGCCTACGACGCACACCTCCGCAAGCAGCAGCGGGAGGTCGCTGCCAGCCAGGGGGTGACCCCGGGAAAGCAGTACACCGCTGCCCTTAATGGCTTCACAGCAGAACTTACCGCCGCTCAGGCCATGGAGCTGTCCAAAGACGATCGCGTGCTGGCTGTAGCCCCGGACGTGGAGAATGCCCCGGACTACACCACCACCGACTTCCTCAAGCTGACCGGCCCCGACGGTGTCTGGGCCACGCAGTTCGGCGGTGAATCGAACGCCGGCAAGGGCGTGGTTGTGGGTGTCATCGACTCCGGCTACGCCCCGGACAACCCCTTCCTGCAGGGCGAACCGGTCCAGCCGCTGACCGGACCTGCCCAGGTGGGCATTCCCTACCGCACCGCGGAGGGCCGGATCGCCATGCTCAAGGCTGACGGCACCACCTTCGAAGGTGAATGCCAGGAAGGCCAGGGAACGGGGGCCTCCTTCGACGGTTCCCAGTGCAACTCCAAGGTCATCGGGGCCAGGTACTTCGCCGATACCTTCATGCAGTACGTGGCCCCGGAGAACCGGGCGCCCGAGGAACTCATCTCGCCTGTCGACGTCGGAAGCCACGGAACACACACCGCCACCACGGCCGCCGGCAACGCCAACGTGGAGCAAGTGATCGACGGCTCAAGCTTCGGCAAGAGCTCCGGCGTTGCGCCCGCAGCCAAGGTCTCGGTGTACAAAGTCTGCTGGGAAGACACCAACCCGGACACCGGAGGGTGCTACTCCTCGGCGTCCGTTGAGGCAGTGGAAGCCGCCATCAAAGACGGCGTGGACGTCCTGAACTACTCCATCTCGGGCAATAACAACAACACCACCGACCCTGTGGCCCTGGCGTTCCTCAACGCCGCAGCCGCAGGCGTGTTCGTCTCCGCATCAGCCGGCAACTCCGGGCCCACCGCGTCCACTGTCAACCACGCCTCGCCGTGGCTGACCACGGTTGCCGCATCGACGTTCCCCAGTGACCTGCTGGGCACCGTCAAGGTCTCGGACGGATCGCTGTACCGCGGAGCCTCCATCATGAAGTCGGAAGTTGCTGACAAGCCCGTAGTGGTTGCCGCTGCGGCCGCAGCGGCGGGAGTAACCAATGCCAACCTGTGCGGCCCCGGCAGCCTGGATGCGGCCAAGGTGGCAGGCAAGGTTGTGGTCTGCGACCGCGGCGTGGTGGACAGGACGGCCAAGAGCCAGGAAGTCCAGGACAAGGGCGGCGTCGGCATGGTCCTGGTGAACCTCACCAGCAGCTCCGAAGATGCCGACAACCACGTGCTGCCCACCGTGCACGTCAATGCGCCCAAGAGCCTCGAACTGAAGTCAAAGCTGGAAGCGAACCCGGCCCTGACAGTCAGCCTGGTCAAGGGCGACCTGACCGGTGAACCGCCGGCCCCGGCGCCGCAGATCGCCGGCTTCTCTTCCCGCGGTCCCACCCTCGCCGCCGGCGGAGACCTGCTGAAACCGGACATCGCCGCACCAGGCGTAAACGTCCTGGCGGGTGTATCCACCATCGGCAACGACGGCGACCAGTTCGGCTTCATGTCAGGCACCTCCATGGCTGCCCCGCATATTGCCGGATTCGGCGCCCTGGTCCTGAGCAAGCAGCCAACCTGGTCTCCCGCCACGGTCAAGTCGGCCATGATGACCACCGCCTACCCGCTGGTCAACGCCGATGGTTCGCCCAACGCCGATCCCTTCCAGGGCGGCGCCGGCCACATCGACTCAACCCGCGTCCTGGATCCGGGCCTGGTCTACAACTCGGGCATCAAGGACTGGCTCGGCTTCCTCAACGGCCAGGGCGTGGACACCGGCGCCCCGCAGGCCGGCACCATCGTCGCCCGCGACTTGAACCTGCCGTCCGTCGCGCTTGGCAGCCTGGTGGGAGAAGTCCAGGTCAAGCGCCAGCTGACCGCCCTGGTTCCGGGCATGTACCGGCCGGAGGTCAACATGCCCGGCTTCAACATCCAGGTGGAGCCGAAATCACTGAACTTCGCCAAGGCAGGACAGACCCGCGAGGTCACGCTGACCATCAGGAACTCCAGCGCTCCGGTGGGCAAGTTCAGCACGGGCACCCTCACCTGGAAGGGCCCCCGCACGGTCAGCACGCCCATCGCCATCCGGCCCGTTGATGCACAGATCGCTCCGTCCTTCTCCTTCAGCTCGGCCACGGGCAGCGGGAGCGGCACGATGGAACTGGTGTCAGGCTCGGACAACCCCATCAACGTGGGCGTGGAGGGCCTGGCGCCGCTGAGCCAGACCGCCATCACCAAGACTCCCGGTGAATACGCTCCCCGGAATGACGACCACAACGCGCTCCTCAAAGTGACGGTTCCGCAAGGAGCATCATTTGCCCGCCTGGGTGTCCAGGCGCAATCGGACGACGTCGACTGGGACATGGTGGTCTACGCACCGAATGGCTCGGGTGGACTGACAGCCACCCAGGTGGCGACGGCTTCCGCCAGTGAGTTCCTGAACCTGGAGTCTCCGCGTGCAGGAACGTACTACCTCGCAGTCAATCTGTACTCCACTCCGGACAACGGACCTGCCAGCGCCTCCGTCCAGGCCGTGACGTTCGCGGGTGACGCAGGCAACCTCACTGTGGAACCGAACCCGATCGTGGCTCCTAACGGAACTGCCACCTCGGCCACGGTGTCCTGGGCGGGCCTCTCCGAGGGTGCCTACCTGTCCCGGCTCAGCCTGGGCGGCAACGGCATCAGGACCTGGGTCAACGTCCAGGTGGGCGCTGCGCCTGTTGCCCCTGCCGGGGCTCCGCAGGTGGCGTTCGCAGACGCCGTACCAGCGGCGTAGCAGCCTGACGTTATATAAGAACAGGATCCCGGGCGTTTCAACCGCCCGGGATCCTGTCTTTTGCTTAACCGGCCTTACGTGGTCCCGGAAACTCCGCCCGCGCTCCCAAGCAAAGCTGCCATGGCATTCCAGCGCGAGATTTCGCAGCCATCCGTGCGCGTGAACACGGAATCAACGGTGCGCCCATGAAAGATGCCCGTGACCACGGCTACCTGGGGCCCGCCGTACTGCTGGGTGCACAACCGGGGTGGTCCCGGCTTGGGAAAGAAGATGCCCTCGCCGTACTTTTCCACCGCTGCCAGGGCCGCATCAGGGTCCGGCAGGGTGGTGGCCGGCTGGGCGCGGCCGCCATCAGCCACCAGCCGAAAGACATGTTCGACGGCGGCGGGATCTTCCCGGAGCCTGACAGTCAGGTCGATCACGCCGGAACCATTCTGGACAGTGCGTCCAGTTCCACGGCCAGCTTCTGCCGGAGTGCTGCCGATTCGGCGGCAAAGGAGCGCTGGTACTCCACATACTCGGCCTTGCCCTGCGGCGTCTCAATGGGAATTGCGGGGTAGCCCCACTCGGCAAGATCGTAGGGGGAAGCCTGCATGTCCATGGCGCGGATCCGCCAGGACAACTCGAAGCAGTCCATCACCAGTTCGCTGGGCAGGGCAGGGAGCAGCTTGTACGCCCATTTGTACAGATCCATGTTGGCGTGGAGGCAGCCGGGCTGTTCGAGGTGGCGCTGGCTCTCGCGGCTCGGCGCTGACTCATTCAGCGGGACGGCGTCCGGCGTATAGAAACGGAACGCGTCGAAGTGGGTGCACCGGATCCTGTTGTCCTCCACCACCTTGTCCGTGCCGGCTGATCCCAACCGCAGCTGCAGATACTCGTGGCGCAGGTCGAACCTGTCCTGGTGGTACACCATGGCCCATTCGTGCAGCCCGAAGCAGCCAAATTGGGCAGGGCGTGCTGCGGTTCCGCGCAGGATGATGCCCGCAAAGGCGACTGCCTCCCTGCGGTCGGCGAGAAAGGCGTCCCGGTCAAAGGTGACCGCCGTGCTGCCTTCCGGCAGTCCCAGGAGGGCAAGCTCGCCGTCGTCGAGCTGCCGGTAGTGCTTCCAGCCAAGGCGCCCGGCCGCTTCCCCACCCAGCAGGACGTGCCCCGCGCCGGGGTGCCACCGGCGCAGCTGGCCAGGTTTCTGGGTGTAGTAGGTGAAGAGGAAGTCCTCCACCGGATGCTTTTTGCCTGCCGACCTGCGGGCCAGGTAGGGGTCCGCGTAGCGGCTGACGCGCAGTTGGTGTGCCTTCTCCAGCTCCTGCCATTCGTCCGCCGCGAGGAGCCTAGGCTCCACCGGCAACACCAAGAACATTCCTTGCAGCATCCCAGCTACTGATTTCACAGCCATTGGTTCGCGAGAAGGCGGCGTCTACGGGGACGCCGTCCACAACTCCTGTCACGGTGGCTTTCTGGGGGCCGCCCCACTGCTGCGTGCAGGCCTGTGCGGATCCCGGGTTGGCGGGGCTGAGGAGCCCAGCGTTTTCCTTCAAGGCGGCGCAGGCCGCATCAGCGGAGGGATGCACGCTCTCGGCGGCGGGGACGCCGTCCGTGCAGACCAGGGTGTAGCTGGTCTCGGGTTCTCCCTCGGAGGTGGTCACGATGATGGACAGTTCGGCATTGCCCTGGCCTGGTCCGGAAGGTGCCGCCGAAGGTTCCGGGGCGGGGGCCGGGACGGAGGTCTCGGCGTCGGCGGACGGGCTGGCGGATGGACTGTCCGACGCGGTGGCGGAGGCCGTGGGAGTCGCGGAAGGGGTCCCTCCGCCCTGGTCCGGGGAGCATGCCGGGAGCAGCGTTGCCGCCAGCAGCAGGGCGAGCGCCGTCTTCCTCATGGACTGTGGCCTGTCCGTCATCCCATTATTCTACTGCCGGTTCTGGTTCTGTCTCCTGCCCGGAGGTGGCCGCAATCAGCCCCATCATGGAGGTGTGCAATTCGGCGACCTGGGCGCGGGTCAATCCCAGGCGCTCCATCATGGTTCCCGGGACTTTGAGGGCCTCCTGGCGAAGCGCGGCGCCTTCTGCGGTCAACTCGACGGCGAGGGCGCGCTCGTTCCCGTCCACCCGCCGTCGCGTAATAAGTCCGGCGGCCTCAAGCCGGCGGAGCAGCGGCGAAATGGTGGCCGGTTCCTGGGCAAGGGCATCGCTGATGTTCCGGACAGTGCGCGGACTCGCTTCCCAGAGGCACAGCATCACCAGGTACTGGGGGTGGGTCAGGTTCAGTCTTTCGAGGACGGGCTTGTACGCACCCACAACACTGCGCGCAGCCACCGTCAGGGCGAAGCACAATTGGTGCTCCAGGAGCAGGTCCTCGTCCTGCCCCGGCTCGGTGCCGGTTGCCGTCTCCATAGCTCCTCCAATTGTTAGTGCACTAACTATTAGCTACACTTACAGTAGTAATCATGTCAGGTAAGGAGCCGGGTTCATGGGCAAGGGCAACTCTGAAGGCAAGGAAAACGCCTCGCAGCGATTCATGCGGGCAACCGGCAGGCTGCGGGCCATCTTTGGTCCGGCCAACCGCTCGTCCTTGGTCCACGACATGACGGAGGAAAACCGCAGGCTGCTGGCGCAGCGTGAGGCGGAGACCCAGCAGTGGGAGACCGTTACCCGGCCCGATGGCAGCACCTACGTCGTACCCAGGAATCCGGAAGACAAGTCGCTCCGCTGAGCCTGCCAAAGTGGGCACGGGCGGGAGCCTTTTCCTGTCCGCGGGCATAAAATAAGGGCACTGGCTCCAGCGGGAGGCAGGAACTCTTTCCCCCGGATAGTCGGGAAGGGGGTGGAAACAGTGCCGCATGTAGTCAACAGGTTCATGGGCCTGACCGACAGGCTCCGGTTCTTCTTTGGGCCAGCCACGCGGCTGGACCCCGATACGCCGGTGGTGCACAGGCACGACGCTTACGAACAGGCCTCGGAAGAGGACCTTTCGCACTTCGTTGTGGAAACAGATGCCGCCGGCCATCACTACGCCGTACGCCGCGAAGACCTCGAAAAGCAGGGCTGAACGGGACCCGGCCGCTCCGGCAATCCCGTCAGCAGAACGTAAAAAGCCGGGCCCCTTTCCGAATGGTTCAGAAAGGGGCCCGGCTTTTCGTGACTGGCTAGCGGCCGGTGCCGCCGTACACGGTGGCTTCGCTTTCGCTGTCCAGGTCGAAGGCCTTGTGGATGACGCGGACAGCCTCGTCCAGCAGGTCCGCGTGGGTCACCACAGAGATGCGGATCTCCGAGGTGGAGATCATGTTGATGTTGATTCCGGCGTCGGACAACGCTTTGAAGAACGTTGCTGACACACCCGGGTGGGAGCGCATGCCCGCACCGATCAGGGACAGCTTGCCGATCTGCTCGTTGTACTCGATGCTCTCGAACCCGATCTGGTCCTGTGCCGCATGAAGGGCCGCCAGCGCGTCGGCGCCCTCCACGATGGGGAGCGTGAACGAAATGTCAGTCCGCCCCGTGCCGTGGGTGGAGACGTTCTGCACGATCATGTCGATGTTCGAGTGGGCGTCGGCGATGACCTGGAAGATCGCGGCGGCCTTGCCGGGGATGTCCGGGACGCCAACAACGGTGACCTTGGCTTCGGAACGGTCGTGTGCAACGCCGGAGATGATTGGCTGCTCCAAGGCAACTCCCTCTTGTGTGGTGATCTTGTCTTCGGCGCTGGGGATGACCCACGTGCCTTCGTGCTGGCTGAACGAGGAACGGACGTGCAGGGGGACGCCGAACCTGCGGGCGTACTCCACGCAGCGCAGGTGCAGGATCTTGGCCCCCGACGCCGCGAGCTCAAGCATTTCCTCGCTGGAGATCCGCTCGATCTTTTGGGCGGAGGGAACAACGCGGGGATCGGCCGTGTAAATGCCGTCCACGTCCGTGTAGATCTCGCAGACGTCCGCTTCCAGCGCAGCGGCCAGGGCCACGGCAGTAGTGTCTGAACCGCCCCGGCCCAGGGTGGTGATCTCGTTGGTGGCCCGGCTCATTCCCTGGAAGCCGGCCACGATTGCAATGTTGCCCTTGTCCAGGGCGGTACGGATCCGGTGGGGGTCGACGTCGATGATCCGGGCCTTGCCGTGGATGCCGTCGGTGATCATGCCGGCCTGGGAACCGGTGAAGGACTGGGCGGAGGCACCCAGCTTGTTGATGGCCATGGCCAGGAGTGCCATGGAGATGCGTTCACCCGCGGACAGCAACATGTCCATCTCGCGGGCCGGGGCGGAGTCCGTCACCTGCCCGGCGAGGTCCAGGAGCTCGTCAGTGGTATCACCCATGGCCGAGACGACCACCACAACTTCGTTGCCCGCAATCTGTGCGTCCACCACGCGTTTGGCTACCCGCTTGATGCCGTCCGCGTCCGCTACGGAGGATCCGCCGAACTTCTGCACGATGAGCTGCTTTGTCACCGCACGGCCGGCGGGCGGCTCTTGCTGCTGCGTTGCGTTGTGCACTTCGGTAGTGGGCGTACTCATGCGCGTACCTTCACGAATCAATTGGAGTCCGGCCAGACAGCCGTAACGCTGTGCTGGCCCTGACGCTGGGAACTAACGCCATCGATGGCGCGACTTCTCTTCCCAGTTTATCGCCGCCCGCAGCCCGGGGTTGAATTGTGACCATTTTCAGCCCCGGAATGCGCCGCTGGTGGGCGCGGGTGCTTGTAAGTGGCCGAGTCTGGAGTCCTGGCAGCGTGGGGCAGAACTTGTCGTGGTGTGGTGCGTCGACGTTGCGCAGTGCAAGGTGGTGCCCGGTCAGGTCAGGGCGTTGCGGCGGCCCTCGAATGCGCGTCCCAGGGTGACCTCGTCCGCGTATTCCAGGTCTCCGCCCACGGGGAGCCCGGAGGCGAGGCGGGTCACCGTGATCCCGATCGTCTTCAGCATGCGTGCCAGGTAGGTGGCGGTGGCCTCGCCCTCAAGATTGGGGTCCGTGGCGATGATGACTTCCTGGATGGCGCCGTCGTTAAGCCGGGTCAGCAGCTCGCGGATCCGGAGCTGTTCTGGTCCAACGCCCGCGATGGGATTAATGGCGCCGCCCAGCACGTGGTAGCGGCCCCGGAACGACCGTGTCCGCTCCACGGCCAGCACATCCTTTGATTCCTCCACCACGCAGATCACGGCCGGATCCCGGCGCGGATCCCGGCAAATATTGCAGAGTTCCTGCTCGGTGACGTTGCCGCAGACCGAGCAGAACTTGACCCGTTCCTTGACGGTGGTGATCGCCTCAACCAGCCGTTTCATGTCCTGCGGGTCCGCCTCAAGAATGTGGAACGCGAGCCGTTGGGCGGACTTGGGACCCACCCCCGGAAGGCGTCCGAGCTCGTCAATCAGCTCCTGGACAGCACCTTCGTACACGTTTCCCTCTTTAGCTTGGTGTGGTTTGCGGGTAAAGCAATGACTTGCAGGGGCGCACCCCGGCTAACCGGGGCCGCGGTCAGTACCGCGGTGCGATGGGGCTTCCGTCCGGGGAACGCTCCTCAATCAGCTTCCCGCCCAGAATACGCTCCACGGCGGCACGCCCGAACACTCCAGACTCTTCGATCGTCTCGTCGTCGGCGCTCGGGATGTCATGGACATAGGTGGCAGCAGCGGCCACTGCCCTGGCCGGAGCCTTGGCGCGCCCGGCCTCGGCTTCTGGGCTGTTGGACAGGCGCTGGTACAGACTCTGCCGTGCTTCTGCTGCGGCAGCAGAAGACGACTGCGGAGAGTTTGCCGGGGCCGTCTTCGCCGGAGCAGCCGGAGCCGCCGCAGTGGTCACCGAAGCCGGCGAGGCTGCTGCTGGAGCCTGCCCTATCGGCGACGATGCTGCTGGCGACGACGCTGTTGGGGCATAGGCAGCGTGCGCCGGCGTGGCTGCAGCAGCGGAGGAGGCCGATGCCATGGCGTACTCGGGCGCGCGCACGTGCTCCGGTGAAGGCGACTGTCCGTCATCCTGTCCGCTGCCGGGAGCCGGGGCAGTAGGCGCCAGGCCCCACTCCGGTCCAGGGCTGGAGCCGGCCTTGGTGACCGGGATGGAGGGCGGCACCTGGGCTGCAGCAGGTTCGTAGTGCGGCGTCGGAGCAGGCGGGCTTGGTGCCTCTTCGGGTCCTTCCGCGGAGGCACTCCTGCCCACGTTGCTTTCCTCGCCGACCACCCAGACCCCGGGTGCCTGTTCGACTGCACGGGTCCAAGGATCGTGGGGACTTCCGGCGGTCGATGCTGGATCAGCGTCAGTCTGGGCGATGCTGTGGGCGCCCGAAATGGCGCCGGGACCGGCGTCTGAGCCGGCCGGAGCAGAACCGACCAGTGAGGATCCGGCCCTGCCTGAAACGCCACCCGTACCTGCACTGCTTGAACCTGCACTGCTTGAACCTGCACTGCTTGAACCCGCACTGCCTGAAACCGCGCTGCTTGAATTGGTGCTGCTTGAACCGGTGCCGGCCGATGGTGCCGGCGGCCGGGACTGGGCAGAAGGGTCCCAGTCCATGGGAGGTTCTTCTTCCAGCGGGGGAGCGTCCTCGTCCCTGGCTGGTCCCCAGTCGTCGTCAGAATATGAGTAGTCGCCCGCCGGGGCAGCAGGAACCGGAGCAGGAGAGGCTTTTACAGGGGCAGGGGCGTGTCCAGGCGCCTGCCCGGGGGCGGACTGCCCGGCTCCGTTCTCCGCAAACTGGCTGACAGGGTGCGCCGGGACGGCCACCTGATCCGCAGCGGGCTCCGGTGTGGCGGCGCCGGTACTGCCGGCGTTGTCCCTTGCAGTCGCGCCGCCCGTGCGCTGTTGTGCGTCCCGCGCAGGGGGCTGCGGGGCCGCACTGTTCGCGCTACCCGGACCTGGCAAAACACCCTGCTGGTTCACAGCGCTGGCGCGGCCTGACGTCTCCGGCTGCTGGACTGAGTCGTCGGGTGACGGTGCAGGGGCCAGGCCCCAGGCGACGTCAGCCGACGTTGCCGGGGCCGCCCGGGTGGCGGGCACTTTTGGGTTTGGGTCAGAGCTCGCCTGCGTGCCGCCGCCGGCCGACGCAGTGATCTGGCAGTCGATGCCCACGGTTTTGTGGATGGCCTGCCGCAAATTCTCTGAATGGTCTGCCCGGCCGAAGGCGCCGGCAAGCCCGGTTGTGGTGAAGGCAAGGGTCAGGAGGTGGCCGTCGAACGCGGCAACCTGGGCGTTGGGTTCGACGAGGGCCCACGTGCTGCGCTTGATTTTGGACAGCGTTTGCAGGACATCCGGCCAGGCGCGGCGCAAGACCTCAACATCGCCCATGGATCCTGCCGCTGCGGAGGCCGCCGGGGCAGGATCCGGAGAGGGGGAAGGCTGCGGCCCGGAAACCGGCACCGGCCGGTCAGCCGGCTCGTGCATGGCACCCTGGACAGGGCCGGAAGCCGCCCCGGAATTGCCGCCCTGCGCCTGGCCGGGCTCAGCGGACGCCTGTTGTGCCGTGGCGGCGCGGTGCACATCGCCGCCCCGGGCAGTGGGAGGGGTGGATGATGACCTGTTCCCCGCCGCATCTTCTACGGGCCAGTCATCGGTGCTGACGCGCGGCGCGGTCAGCGGGCCGCGGGGTGCACCAGCGGGGGAGGAGGCATCCTCTGCCCGGCCGGCAGCATGCGTTACCGGAGCGGCTGGTGCTGCCGAAGCTGGCCGGGTGGCCGACGCCGAAGCAGGAACGGGCGTCGAAGGCGAAGCCGCCGCCGCACCCGCAGGCGTGCTCGAACCAGCGGACACTGCAGGCGATCGCGGAGCGGCAGGAGCAGCTTGGCCGCCGCCAGAAGCCGCTGACGCTGCCGGGGCCGCAGAAGATGCAGGCAGCGCTTCCTGGGCGGGGGCTGGAAGTGCCCCCGTTTGAGGCGCCGGGGAAACATCCGCCGCAGTGCGGGGCGCACCAGGGGTGGCGGGAGCGCCGACGTCGTTCCCGGCGTAATTCAGCCGGCGTTCCACACGGTCTATACGTGCGGCCATGCCGCGCTCGTTTTGCTCAGAACTGGGCAGCAGGATCCTGGCGCACAGCAGCTCAAGGTGCAGCCGCGGGGAGGTGGCGCCGGTCATCTCGGTCAGTGCCGTGTTGGTGACGTCTGCTGCCCGCGACAGCTCAGCCGCGCCCAGGTTGTGGGCCTGGTTCTTCAGCCGGGCAATCTGGTCCGCGGGCATGCCGCGAAGGATGGTCTGGGCGCTTTCCGGCATGGCCTGGACAATGATGAGGTCCCGGAAGCGCTCCAGCAGGTCCTCGACGAACCGGCGGGGATCGTGGCCGGTTTGGATGACCCGGTCCACGGCCCGGAAGACGGTGGCGGCATCGGATGCGGCCACGGCTTCAACCACGTCATCGAGCAGCGAAGCGTGGGTGTAGCCGAGGAGGGCGACGGCAAGTTCGTAGTCCAGGCCGTTCGGGCCTGCACCGGCCATCAGTTGGTCCAGGACGGAGAGCGAGTCGCGGACGGATCCGCCGCCGGCGCGGATTACCAGCGACAGGACGCCTGGGGCCACCGGAACGTTCTCCTGGTTGCACAGCAGCTCCAGGTAGGCCATCAGCGGCTCCGGCGGCACCAGCCGGAAAGGGTAGTGGTGGGTGCGGGAGCGGATGGTCCCGATGACCTTGTCCGGTTCCGTGGTGGCAAAGATGAACTTGATGTGTTCCGGTGGTTCTTCAACGATCTTCAGCAGGGCGTTGAAGCCGGCTGACGTGACCATGTGGGCCTCGTCAATGATGAAGATCTTGTAGCGGTCACGCACCGGGGCGTAGGTGGCGCGCTCGCGGAGGTCCCTGGCATCGTCCACACCACCGTGGCTCGCGGCGTCGATCTCGATGACATCCAGTGAGCCTGAGCCGCCGCGGGCAAGCTCAACGCAGCTGGGGCACGTGCCGCAAGGGGTGTCAGTGGGGCCCTGGGCGCAGTTGAGGCAGCGCGCCAGGATCCTTGCGGAGGTGGTTTTGCCGCAGCCCCTTGGCCCCGAGAAAAGGTAGGCATGGTTGACCCGGTTTTTCCGCAAAGCGGTCATCAACGGCTCGGTGACATGTTCCTGCCCGATAACGTCTGCGAAGGAGTCCGGACGGTACCTGCGGTAGAGGGCGGTAGTAACTGTCACAGAGAAAACCCTACCAATCCGGGCCGACATCCTGCCGCCCTGTGGGGGAATAGTAAAGACCCCCCATGCACCCGCCAGAGCCCATTTACCCTTGCTACCTTCCGGTCCTGGGGGAGTTCAACAGGATGACGCCACATGAGGGGCCGTCAGACACTTTACCCGAACTTGCTGCCCGACTCGAATCGGCCGTCCGTCAGGCGCCAGCCTTCCACCGGCCAGCTCATGAAGGCCGGCTCCTCGTACGGATGCGTTGCCCGCACGGCGGCGATGACCCCACCCAGCAGAGGCTCTTCAACCACGCACTCGATCCTGTCCTCGGCGGCTTCTTCCGGTATGCCGACTCGTCCAAGGTACGGTTCTGAGCCGTCCCGGGAAGTGAAGCGGCCTGTCCCCGGCGTGACGAAGGAACAGTGGGAGTACTTGCCGATCCTGCCTGCTCCGGCGTCGCCGATGGCTCTGAGTAGTGCCTCAGTGTGAGTACACGGGACGTAGATCACCAGTGCGTGCAGCCCGTTCATGGCTCCATCCTGCCGGAACCAGATGGGGGAGGTGGACGAAAGTCGTTGCTTATCCCGCCGGTGCCCCTGATCATGGGTATATACACCGATTGGGGCAATCTCAAGGTTGTGAGCTGTGTGGCCTGGCTGAACGGGGCCGGACCCGGCAGCTCAACGGTGTCCGGGGAATGGACGCGTTGGGGGCGTCCATTTCGTGGTTAAGGAGCATCCACGCAGGCGCGAAGCCGCCCGGCCGGGAGCATCTATGGCTGTACCTCCAGCCATGCAGCCGGGGCCAATTGGGCGATGCGGAAAAGATCAGGTAATCTAGTATCTGCTTTTGATTCAGAAGCAGCTGGAGAATTCGCCTAGCGGCCTATGGCGCACGCCTGGAACGCGTGTTGGGTTAACGCCCTCGGGGGTTCAAATCCCCCATTCTCCGCCGGTTAGAACCCGGCTCCGGCAGACGCCGGGGCCGGGTTTTTTCGTTTGTCCGAGTTGCGTACGCCGGTCACGCGCCTGCGCCCGGCAGGCCCAGCCGGCGAAGTCGTTCCCTGGCGGCCAGTTCGCTGGGACCCCTGCGCCCCAACGCCAGGCGAACGACGCCGAGAACCAACTTGGTTGCGAGCCTCACCGGCAGCGTCACAGGACCCACCCGTGGCACAGCCAGTCCTAGCATCCGGCGGTACCTTGGCTCCAGGCTGTACACCGCACCTGCAAACAGGATCCGGTAACCCGGCCGGAGCACCCGGTTCAACGGCGGGTTCCGGATGAACTCCACCGTCTCCGCCACCCGGGCATCGACGCGAAGCTCACCGCTCTGGTACCAGCGGTCCAGTTGCCGGTGCATGTCCGCCTCGCTCAGCGGTGGGTCCTCCACTCCCATCAGCCGGCCGGCCTGGGACCACTCGCGAACATAGGCGTCGGTGCCGCCGGGTATGGCGCCGCCCCAGATCTTGTGGGCGGTCAGGAACGCGTCCGTGAACGCAAGGTGGATCCAGCTGGCCAGTTCCGGATCATTGGCACTGTAGTCGCGCTGCGTTCCGAGATTGTCGCTGTAACTGCCCTGGACTGCCTCGTGCAGCCGGCGCACCCGGCGTGAGGCGTTCTCCGCGGCTTCAGTGGAACCGTATGTCACCGTGAAGATCCAGCGGATGGTGTTCGCCAGCCTGCCCAGCGGATCCTCGCGGAAGTTTGAATGATCGTGGACGCCGGCAAGCGCGCCGGGGTGAAGGGACTGCATCAACAGTGTGCGGATCCCGGCCACGATGGGCGACATGGAACCATGCACCGCCCACACCGCGGAACCGGGCAGGTGGTAGCCAGAATCGTCCCCCTTAGCGAGATCGAGCTGCCACTGCGGAACGCCCTCAGAGCCGTTACTGAACGTGTGGACAAGGCGTTTCTTGATGGGACTCAGGATGTTTTTCATTGCACACGCCCTCCTGCGGCATACCCCGCTCTTGGGCTAATCGTAAGCACAACCCGGGCTCTCGACGCGCGTGCACGGACACCTGGTGGCAGCAACCGCACAGCGGGCATCCACAAAAAAACCGCAGTGTCCCGCGGCAGGGTTCCCAGGGTCCCGGCCCGTATGTTCCCATGGGAGATACCGTCATGACAGGGGCGGCCAGTCACGTCCTGGAGTCAGTCTCATGGGCAATCACGCGGTATCCGGGAAGGACGCCACAAGCCCCAAAGGGTGGTGCCTGCCCGCTGTGCGTGCTGTGGCGGCCAGCGGGGTGCTGGCCATGGCCGTTTGGGCTGTGAACCCTTCCGCCAGCGCACCTGAAGCGGGGACCGTTGCGGCCTCCGTTATCCGTTCCGGCGCAGGCATGGGTGCCGTGGGGATTCCGGTTGGTTCCAGTACCGGCACCAGTTCAGACCGGCACGGCAGCACGGAGTCGGGCGCCCCGACGTTGGACGGCCTTGTTGCCGGCCCACTGACCGCGGCCATCCTGAGCGACCCCCAGGTTGAGATCGCCTTCCCGCGTCCGTTGGTAAGTGGCCACGGAGAGGAGACCCCGTCTGCCCTTCCCGTGGAGCTGACAGGGGTGGGCAGGCCGCCGGCGGGGTACCTTATGGCTCCCCTCAAGCAGTTGGCTCCCTCGTCGCCCTTCGGACTGCGGGTAAGTCCGCTGTCCGGAACAGCAGGCGATTTCCACCTCGGCCAGGACTATGCGGCTCCCTGCGGCACCCAGGTCTTCGCGGCTGACTCGGGAGTGGTCCGCGCCGCGGGCTGGCATCCCTGGGGCGGCGGCAACCGGGTTGAGATTGATCACGGTAACGGGCTCATCACCACGTACAACCACCTGGAGTCCATCGCCGTCCGCAGTGGGGATTCCGTCAACGCCGGGCAAGCCGTTGCGGGGGTGGGCTCCACCGGATGGTCGACGGGATGCCACCTGCACTTCGAGACAATCCTCGACGGGCACCACGTGAGCCCACAGAAGTGGCGCCTGATCCCGCTCCGGCCCTTCGGCGGCGGACCGGCTGACCTGCGGTCATACCTGCCGGGCACTGACGCCCCGTCCACCGGGCCCATACGCTGGACCATCCCGGTGGGCCAGGGCAGCGAGCCTCCTCCGGCTCCCCGCTGGGTAAAAGCGCCTTCGACGGCGGCTGGGTCTCCTTCTGGGGCAGCATCATGGCTGTCGACTCTGAGGCCCGCGGACTCCGGAACGCCGTCGCCGACTGCGTGGGCCGGGTATGGCACGCCGACGCAGACCGCGACGGAGACCGGGACTGGTACGCCGACGCCGTCGCCGTCGCCAACGGAGACTGAGTCGGGTACGCCGACGCCGTCGCCAACGGAGACTGAGTCGGGCACGCCGTCGCCGTCCCCGACGGAGACTGAGTCGGGCACGCCTACGCCGTCCCCGACGGAGACGGAGACGGGCACGCCTACGCCGTCCCCGACGGAGACGGGCACGCCGACGCCGTCGGAGACAGGCACACCGACGCCGACGGACACTGTGCCTCCACCGACTGAGCCCGTACCGACTGAGCCCGAGCCCACGCCGGTTGAGCCCGTACCGATTGAACCCGAACCCACGCCGGTTGAACCTGCGCCGATCGAGCCTGCACCCACACCGGTTGAGCCTGCGCCAATTGAACCTGCACCCACACCGGTTGAGCCTGCACCGGTCGTACCTGCGCCGATCGAACCTGCTCCCACGCCGGTCGTACCTGCGCCGGTCCTACCTGCACCCCCACCCGTTGAGCCTGCACCGATTGAGCCCGCACCGGCGCCCACTGCGACCTACTCAATAGAGCCGAGCCCGGCACCGATTGAGACCACCGAACCAGAGCCACTGCCGACCGGCACGTACGCGACCCCGGAACCCTAAGATCCAGCCGTAAGTTCACCCAGGAAAATCCAAGCCCGGACCAGTACAGTGGTCCGCCGGTAACGAATTCCAGACATGAACAACCTTCGGAGGACGCAGCCTGTGACACCCCTGTACCCGATCCCACTGACCATGAACGACGGCACCGCCACTGATTTCGGCATGTTCAAGGGAAAAGTGGTCATGGTGGTGAACGTAGCCTCCAACTGCGGGTTCACGCCCCAGTACGCGGGGCTGGAGACGCTCTACGAAAAGTTCAGGGACCGCGGGTTCGAGATCCTCGGCGTCCCGTGCAACCAGTTCGCCGGGCAGGAACCTGGCAGTGACAGCGAGATCGCCGAGTTCTGCCAGCGGAACTTCGGGGTGACCTTCCCGCTGACCGTCAAGGCGGACGTCCGCGGGCGGGGCCAGCACCCGCTGTACGCGGAGCTCACCAAGTTCAAGACAGGACTGCTGCCCGGATTGGTGAAGTGGAACTTCGAGAAGTTCCTCATCAGCAGGGAAGGGGAAGTGGTGGGGCGCTTTGCGCCAACGGTGGAACCAGACTCGGCGGAGGTGATTGACGCCATCGAGAACGCCCTTGGTTAAAAAACCGCTGCTGCGCCGAACGCAGCCACGCAAAAGCGCAGTTCTTTCATCTTTTTCCACATCAGCCACGGCGATTTACCCAAAGTTTGCCAAATGTCTGATTGGATAAACCTTACTGAAGGGTACAAGGGAAGCGCCGTTTCCCACCGACCACAGAGGCAGCAATGGAGCACATCGAGGCCGAACATCCCCGGCCACGCCACTTCCTTCTCCACCTGAGCGATCCCCACTTGACGGGAGGCCCGGACCCCCTTTACGGCGTCGTTGACAGCGAAGCCCGGCTCACTCAGCTCTTTGAAGAGGTCAAGGCCTCCGGAGCGCGGCCCGAGGCCGTCATCTTCACGGGAGACCTTGCCGACAAGGGCGATCCTGAGGCCTACGTCAAACTCCGGGCCATCGTTGACCCCGCCTGTGAAGAGCTTGGGGCCAAAGTTATTTGGGCGATGGGCAACCACGACAACCGTGCCAACTTCCGGACGGGCCTGCTGGACGAGCCCGCCGATGACGGGCCCGTGGACAAGAGCTACTTCATCAACGGGCTCCGCGTCATCACCATGGACACGACCGTGCCGGGATACCACCACGGTGAACTGAGCACCTCCCAGCTTGAGTGGCTCACACGGCAACTGGACACGCCCGCCCCTGACGGCACCATCCTGGCGCTGCACCACCCGCCCGTTCCGTCAGTCCTGGATCTCTCCGTCCTGGTGGAGCTGCGGGACCAGGTTTCGCTGGAGGCCGTGGTCCGGAACTCGGATGTCCGCACCATCCTTGCCGGCCACCTGCATTATTCGACCACGGCGAGCTTTGCCGGCATCCCCGTGTCCGTGGCCTCAGCCAGCTGCTACACCCAGGACCTGAACGTTCCCTTTGGGGGCACCAGGGGGCAGGACAGCGGCCAGTCATTCAACCTGGTCCATGTCTACGAGCACACGATCGTTCACTCTGTGGTTCCCATGGGACGTTCGACGACAGTGGGCGAGTACGTCTCCCCGGAAGAGACAAAGCGGCGCCTGGACGCCGCCGGGGTCCGGATTCCGGAAAGCGCCAAGCAGCGGGGCAGCGCGAAGCTCGGACTGCCCACCAGCCGCTAGAAGAGTAGGCAAAGGTCCGTGCCGCCAGCGGCACGGACCTTTGTGTTCTGGACCTTGTTTACGGCCAGGTGTCTTCCGTCAGGCCTATTTTTCCCAGGGCGCCTTGATGGGGAAGTACTTGTCCAGGAAGTCCGTGACCAGTGCGGCGCGCTCGTCGGCCGGCACTTCCGGGAAACTGCCGTCGTTCAGGCAGAAGAAGTCCATGTTCCGCTTGGCCAGAAGCTTGGGCAGGTACTTCAGCCCCGTCTTCATGGTGGTGTCAACGTAGCGGACCTTCGCTGCCGTCTGGGTTACGGCGCGTCCGGTGAGCAGTGCGTAGTAGTGGTAGAACGAGTTGGTGACGGAGATGTTGTCCGCCGCCCGGAAGCGGCTGGCAGCCGTCTTCCGGAATTCTTCCGGGAACTCGCGCTCCATTTTTGCCACCACGCTGCGGCGCAGAGGTGCAGCACAGTGCTCCAGGTGGCGGGTGGTGATCCGCCCGAACCGGTTCCACAGCAGCTTCCGGTTAACGCGGGCTGCGTTCTCGAACCCGCTCCGTTCAACCGCGTTCTCACCCAGGCCGATCCGGGTTTCCGCCTCGACAAACTTGGTGATGCCGCCGGGCGTGAAAAACAGGTCCGGGCTGATCGGCCGGCCGAAGAACATGTCATCGTTCGAATACAGGAAGTGCTCCGAGAGGCCTTCGATGTTGTGGAGCTGGCACTCCACGGCCTGTGAATTATGCGTGGGAAGCACCGAGGGGTCCGAGAAGAACTCTTCACTGCGGACAACGGTCACGGAGGGATGATCCGCCAGCCACTCAGGAGCGGGTGAATCCGTGGCGATGAAGATGCGGCGGATCCAGGGGGCGAACATGTACACGGACCGGAGTGCATATTTGAGTTCGTTGATCTGCCGGAAACGGGCCTCGTGGTCGTCGCCTTCGCCGAGGACAACGTCCTTCTGCTGGGCACGCCGGGCGGCAATGTATTCGGGGGAGCTTCCGTCCACCCAGGAGAACACCAGGTCGATGTCGAAGCTGATGTCGCTGGCGTGGTCGGCGAACATGTTCTCGATGGTGGGCCAGGTGTGGCCGTACCGCTCCACGGTTCCGCGGACGGCATCCTGGCGGAGCAGGGTCCTGCGCGTGAGGGAGTTCTCGATCGGCAGGATGATTTCATTGGCCTTGAAGGACCACAGCTCAATCTGCACACCGGCTGAAGAGCCGAACTCGAAGCCGCCGTTGGGTTCCACGCGGGGCCGGTACAGGCGGAAGATGCGCGCCTGCCGGTTGGTGGAAAGCTCGCCGTCCGCAACCAGCAGCGAGGTCTTCTTCTTGGCATCCACCGTCATGGAATAGAAGGGCTCATCCCGGCAGGCTTCCACCAGGGCCGCCCGCAGTTTCTTCCGGTCTTTCCAGTCCAGGGCAATGACGGGCCGGTCATTGTTGCCCCGGACCAGCAGGTACGCCAGGTCCGCGTTGGCCAGCACGTTGCGCACGAACAGGAGGTCCTCCACCATGGCCTGGTAAGGGGTCCTGGTCTGGTTGATCAGCGCGATGCGGCCCTTATGCGTGATGACATCAGGGCGGGGGTTAAGCCGCTGTTCAGCTTCGGGGGAAGTGATCTCCGCGTGAAATTGTTCCTCTACGGATGCCTGGCCTCCGTAGTAGACCTCGTCTTGAACCGGTGCTTCTGTAATGGTCGTCTCCGTGCTCGTCAAAGTAAGCGTTCCTACCTGCATGATAGCCGGGCGGCTTAAACAGCAGGTTTCGGGCAGGGTGCCCGGGGCCGGGGAACCGGCTTAGGCGCCCAGCGCCTCACGCCAGCTGCGCAGGAAAGCCCCGCCGGCGTCGTCGTGGATAACGGAAGCCTCAAGCCCCAGGTCCTCGGCCGTCAGGACCGGGTACGGTTTCTCCGGGATGCCGTCGGCCGGGCGGACGTCCACGTGTTTCACTGCGTGGTCGTTGTGGTGGAGCCAGTCGGCCATGGCGTAGTCGGTGCGCGAATCGCCCACTGTCCGCCAGGCTGCCGGGGTGATGCCCTGCGCGGCCAGCAGTTCCACTGCCCGGCTGGCGCCCAGGTCCTTCCCAAGCCGTACCGACTCGATGTCCGTGGAGATGATGGTGGGATCCACCCGGTAGTCCACTTCGTCGTCGGAATTGGGGGCGTGGTGGTCCAGCCGGACCACGCCCAGCCCGTGGCGGGCCATCAGTTCCATGGCGTCGGCGTCAAAGAGTTTCTGCTCTGCGAGGTAGTCGGCACTGGGTACCTCGATGTGCTGCTCCACGGACACCATGGCGCGCTTGGTTTCATCAAAGAACATGTGCTCGGCATAGTCCTCCGCCACCATGCGCCGGATGTCGTCCCCGTAGGCTGCCGGCACGGCGAGCTCCCGGTCCACGTGGACAGGGCCGGGTCCGGCTGCGGTGTAGCTGAACCAGACGGCGCCCTTTTCGCAGATGGCGTGGATGATGGTTCCCGCCGGGATTCCGGCGGCGATCATGGGCTCCATCACCTGTTCCCGGATGAAGGCGTCGGAGCGCCCGGTGTTGAAAACAACGGGAATCCCGGCAGCGGCGAGGGCCACCAGGTCATCGATGATCTCCCGCTTCACGTCGCGCGTCACCGGGCTCGCCACCGGCCCGTCCACATCGAGCAGGAGTGCCAGCAGCGGCATGGCAGGTGCGTGGATTCCGGGTGCGGGCACGGCAGGGGACTCGGAGGCTGTCATGCCTCTATTCTGTCAGTTGAACCTTCGGCAGAGCCCACGGCGGCCTGTGCCGGCAACCGGCGGTGGCTGCAGGCGGCCCATGGTCACTGTTTGGCCACAACCTGCGGGAGGAACCGCCGGGTACTTTCGCTGGGCCCGCAGGATGCCTAGTGTGGCAAGGTGATATTTAAAGCTGTGGGCGAGGGCCGCCCTTACCCCGACCATGGTTATACCACGCCCAAGGAATGGGCTTCGCTCCCGCCGCGTCCGGTCCGGCTGGACGAGCTGGTGACCACCAAGCGCACCCTTGACCTGGAAGCGCTGCTGGCTGAAGATTCCACCTTCTTCGGTGACCTTTTCCCGCACGTGGTGCAGTACCGGGGAACCCTCTACCTGGAGGACGGGCTGCACCGCGCCGTCCGCACCGCCCTGCACCAGCGCACCGCAATCCACGCCCGTGTCCTGGTGATAGATGGCTAGGAAGCAGCAGAAGGACGTGAGCGTCCTCCACGGCCACCACGTAGTCACCGGTCCGGAGCTGCGTGCCACTTTTGGGGCCGCCCAGGCCGACGAAACAGCCCGCGTGCGCCGGCGCGTGCTGCACGGGGTTGTCCTGGTCCTACTTGTGGGCCTCATCGCGGCGGCCATCATCACGGCGTTGGCGATCATCAACGGCCAGCTGAAGATCCCCGCAGCGGATCCCGCGGAAGAATCCGTCTCCACCTGCCCTGCCGCAACGTTCGACTACACCCCGAACGACCAGATCAACCTGAACGTCTACAACTCCACCAGCAGGCCCGGGCTGGCACGTTCAGTGGCGGACGAGTTCCTGGCCCGGAAGTTCGTGGTGGGCGCCGTGTCCAACGTGGACGCCGGCTACCGCGGCGCCGCTGCCGTGATTTCGGGAGCGGCCGGGCAGTCTGCCGCGTTCAGCGTCCAGCGGAACCTGCCGGGCTCGGACTATTTCCAGGACAGCCGGACAGACGGGAGCGTGGACGTGATCCTTGCCCAGGACTACAAGGCGCTGACTACACCGGAGCTGGTTGACCAGACGCCGGGAACCCTGAGCTGTCCGCGGGAGAGCCGCCGCATCGCGGACGACGACAAATGGCCCGTCCTTCCGTCGGCGGCGCCCACCCCGTGAACTTCCCCGGGTAAATCAGCCGGCCACAGCCGGAAGGGGACTTACCCGGACGGGGCGGCCGTCGTCGTCGAACCTGGCGCCGGCACCCAGCTGGATGAAGCGCACGGTCCTGGCCACGCGTGCTTCCAGCTCGGCGGGCTCGTCGCTGCCCCTGGCCGCGCTGGAAGACAACGTGCCCAGGATGAGCTGTGCCTGCTGGTTGATGTCAGCGGACGGAAGGTAGCCCTGCTCCATTCCGTCCCGCAGGATGCCCTGCAGCAGGATGCTAAGCTCGCCAACATGGTCGGCGAGTTTGGCAAAGGACGACGGCGACAGCACGGCTCCCATGGCGGGTCCCGGGGGCAGATGGCGGCGGCTGAGGTCAACTACCTGGGCGCGGACGTACAGGGCGAGCCGGTCCACGGGGTTGTCCAGCCGGCCCAGGGAGTCCCGCAGTTCGGAGAGGAACTTTTCGGTCTCATCCAGGGCATAGGAGATTAGCAGCTCCTCGATGTCCGCGTAGTAGTTGTACACGGCCGTCCGGCCCACGCCTGCGTGCCGGGCAACGTCCGTCATGGTCAGGCCGGGCAGGCCGTGGGAAAAGAGGAGTTCGCCGAAGGCGGTGAGGATGCGGCGCTGGGTGTCCGCTCGCTGCTCGGCGTTGCTGGCCGCTGAAATCCTGGGCATACAGACACTTTACCGCGATGTGTCAGTAAACACCCTGACCACTTCTTGAGGCGCTCTCCTAGGCCGGGCAGCCGTCCGGCCCGCACGCCCCGCCCTCCGCGGAGTTGACCAGCACCAGCGGGTTGGCTTCCTGCCATGCCTGGTCCAGTGCAGCCGAGAACGTCTCCGTGGGCTGGGCTCCTGAGAGGCCGAACTTCCGGTCGATGACAAAGAACGGGACGCCGCTGATGCCCAGGGACCGCCCCTCCTGGACGTCGAAGCGGACGTTTTCCGCGTACTTGTCGGTAGTGAACAGCTCGTCCGCCTCGGCCTGGCCGATGCCCAGGTCCACCGCCAGGGAGGTCAGGTACTCGCGGCTGCCGATGTCCTTGCCATGCTCGAAGTGATCACTGAGCAGGCGCTCTTTGGCGGCGTCCTGCCTGCCGTGCGCTGCAGCGAGGTGGATCAGGCGGTGCGCCGTAAAGCTGTTGGCCACAACCACGGAATCGAAGCGGTAGTTCAGGCCTTCACCCCTGGCCTCCCGGGCTACATGATCGAACATCTGTGAAACCTGCTGCGCTGGCATGCCCTTGCGGGTGCTGAGGTAGTCCAGTTCGGTTCCGTCGTAGTGCTCAGGAAGGGCGGGGTCGAGCTGATAGCTCCGCCAGGCCACCTCCACCGCATCCCGGTGCGGAAACGCCGCCAGGGCGGCTTCAAAGCGTCGCTTGCCGATGTAGCACCACGGGCACGCGACGTCGGACCAGATCTCAATCTTCATACCACCGACAACCCGGAGGCGCGCGGCGGCATTCCGGGGGGCTCTGTTAGGTACCTCACGGTAGGGCTTGTGTTGCGGCCCCCGATAGGGCGATAGTCGGATCAAAGGTTAAGCAAACGCCCTCGGAGATCTTGTTCCGAATCGCCATGCGGACTAAAGAATGGGTCCGCTGGAAGTGCCAGGACAACTGGGGATCCCGGCCTGTCGTCCTCATGGAGGCCAGGAATGCGTATAGGACTTGTTGCTGGACCCTGGATCCCGATTCCACCTGTGACCTACGGGGGGATCGAACGGGTCGTGGACAGCCTGGCCCGGGGTTTGGCGGCCGCAGGCCATGAAGTGCTGCTGGCAGCACCCTCGGAGAGTACGTGCCCTGTGCCGATCGTGCCGGGAATGCGGGCGGCAGCCCCGCACGACATGGGTTCCACGACGTCCGAACTCAGCCACGTGGTCAGGGCCTACGAAGGCCTGGGGGACGTTGACATCATCCACGATCACACGATGGCAGGGCCCCTGTACGTGCATTCGCCCCGGGGAACGCCGGTGGTTACCACCATCCATGGCCCGCTGAACGCGAACGCCGTGGACATTTACCGGGCCATCGCACGGCGGGCAGCCATTATTGCGATTTCCCGGGACCAGGCCTCGCATGCTCCCGACGTGCCGGTCACCCGGGTTATCCATCACGGCATGGATGTCTCCCAGGTGCCGGTGGGCAGCGGCACCGGCGGGTACTTGTGCTTTGTGGGGCGGTCCTGCCCTGACAAGGGGCTGCTGGAGGCCATCATGATTGCCCGCGAGGCCGGCCTGCCCTTGCGGATCGCCGTGAAGATGCGCGAACACGACGAGGTCCGGTACTTCCACGAGGTCATTGAGCCTTTGCTTGGACCCAACGAGGATTTCGTGGGGGAAGTGGATGACGCGACGAAGTACCGGTTGATGGGCGGAGCCCTGGCCTTCCTGAACCCCATCCAGTGGTCCGAGCCGTTCGGGCTGGTGATGATCGAGGCGCTGGCCACCGGCACTCCGGTCATCGGGACAAGGATTGGCTCCGCCCCGGAAATAATCGAGCACGGACGCACGGGTTTCCTAGGTAAGACCGGGGACCTGGCCGGTTTTGTCGGGGCCGCCGCCGGGCTGAGCAGGGCAGCCTGCCGCAAGGCTGTGGTGGACCGCTTCAGCGTCGAGCGCATGGTGGACCAGCACATCCGCCTTTTTATGGAACTGATTGAAAGCGGACCGGCCGGAGGGGTTCCGCATACTGCGCACGTGCACCAGAATCTATAAGGGCCGGCGGTCCTCCAGTCCCCGGCAGTATCCCTGAAGGAAGGAGTCCTTCCATGACCGCGTGGAACGAAGACACCGAGGCAGGCGCTGCCGAGTCCGGTTCGGTGACGGTACTGGAGGGATCCTCGTTCTGCATTTCAGCAGGGACCGGGGACATCAGTTCCGACGGCGGCACGAATGGCGCGTTCTTCCAGGACACACGCATCATTTCCCACTGGGTGCTGCGGGTTAACGGCTCGTTGCGGGAGCCGCTCTCGGCCCAGCGGCCCAAACCCTTCGAGGCCACCTTTGTTGGCAGGGCGAAGTGGCCGGACGGGCGGTTCGACAGTCCCCTGGTGGTACGGCAGGTCCGCCATATCGGGCCGGGCCTACAGGACGACATCACGCTGGAAAACTACTCGGCGGAGCCTGTGGAGTGCGAGGTAGAGCTTCTTGTAGCCGCCGACCAGGCCGACCTGTTCGACGTCAAGGGCGGGCGGATTCCCGCTACCCACGAGACCACCCGGTCTGTCCGGGACGGCCAGCTCGTCATCGAAAACGTCCGTGACGGGCAGCAGCGGGGAACAGCGGTCCGCGCCCGCGGAGCAGATGTCAGCCTGGACGGGCTGCGCTTCCGGGCAAGCATCCCGGCCCGCGGCAAATGGACCACGAGCGTCATCGTGGTACCCCTGATAAACGGTCAGGCGCCCGCCGAAGCTTTCACCGAGACCGGGATTCCGCATCATCGGGAAGGCGTCCGCCGGCACCGCCACTGGGAACAGAACGTTCCGCTGATTACCGTTGCGGACGCCAACCTGCAGGTCACCCTTAACCGCAGCCAAAGCGACCTGGGATCGCTGCGGATCTTTGATCCCCATCATCCCGAACGGGCGGCCGTGGCAGCAGGTGCGCCATGGTTCATGGCTCTGTTCGGACGGGACTCCATCCTGTCCTCCTACATGAGCCTCATGGTTGATCCGAAACTGGCCGCCGGCACCCTGCAGACCCTGGCAGGCCTCCAGGGGACAAAAGTGGACCTTGACTCGGAGGAGGAGCCCGGCCGGATCCCGCACGAGGTGCGGCTTGGCGTGACCGCGGGCCTGGCGGTGGGCGGAACCGCCTACTACGGGACCGCGGACGCAACCCCGCTGTTCGCCGCCCTCGTGGGCGAGCTCAGCCGGTGGGGCCTGTCCAAGGACGTTGTCCAGCCGTTGCTGCCGCACGTGGACCGCGCACTGGAGTGGATCGACCAGTACGGGGACCGCGACGGCGACGGTTTTGTGGAGTATCTTCGGCCCAACACCCATGGCCTGGTCAACCAGGGGTGGAAGGATTCCTGGGACGGCATCAACTTCGCGGACGGAACAATGGCCGAGGCGCCGATTGCCCTGTGCGAGGTGCAGGCTTACGTCTACGGCGCCTACGTGGGCAGGTCCCTGCTGGCCCACTGGGATGGCGACCGGGACCTGGAAAGCCACTGGGCCAAACGCGCCGAGGACTTGAAAGCGGCGTTCAACGAGAAGTTCTGGCTCCCGGAGAAGGGCTACTTCGCGGTGGCGCTGGACAAGGACAAGCGGCCGGTGGACGCCTGTACCTCGAACATGGGGCACTGCTTGTGGATGGGCATCGTGGACGAGGACAAGGCACCGTCCGTCGTGGAGCACCTGATGTCACCGCAGATGTTCACGGGCTGGGGGATCCGCACGCTGGGCTCCGACATGGGCGCCTACAACCCCGTCAGTTATCACAACGGTTCCGTCTGGCCCCACGATTCGGCCCTGGTTGCCACCGGGCTGATGCGCTACGGGTTCGTGGAGGAGGCCCGGCTGCTTGCCACCGGCATCCTGGACGCCGCCGAACACTTCGACGGCCGGCTGCCGGAGCTCTTCTGCGGCTTTGACCGGGGCGAGTTTGAGGGGCCCGTGCCTTACCCCACGGCGTGCTCGCCCCAGGCTTGGGCTGCGGCAGCGCCGATTCAGCTGATCCGCGCCCTGCTCCGGTTCGACCCTGTTTATACCCGCGGAGTAGTCCACCTGGCGCCCATCCTGCCCGAGGATATGGGCGACTTCCAGGCCGCGAACGTACTGCTGGACACCTCCCGGATCACCATCAGGGCCCACGGAACCGGCGGCAGCATCGACGGACTGCCGCCGGGCCTCAAGATGCTCGCCGAACCCCGTCCGCACCTGGCCTACCCACCCCAGGCTTATCCGGCCTGAGGCACCCCGTAGGGGAGGACCAGGGCGGGGGAGGACCAGTCAGGGAACGGCGCGCTCCAACACGAAGTCGTGTTCAACCGCGCTGCCCAGCCGGAACGACTTGGTTCCCACCTTCCGGAACCCGGATTTTTCATAGAACCGGAGGGCCCGGGCGTTCTGGCTGTTGACTCCCAGCCAGACGCCCCGGGCGCCGGCTTCCGCCGCTGCCTGGAGGCTGGCGTGCATCAGCTCGGCAGCCGCGCCCAGTCCATGGTGTTCCGGGTGCACGTAGCACTTGCTCAGCTCCACTGACGGCACGATTCCCAGCGCCGAAACGACATCCGGGTCTTCTGCCGGCCGGTTCACCAGCAGGCTGTAGCCACGCAGCCCGCCGTTGCCGTCGATCACCAGGATGGTGGTGTCCGGATCGGCCAGGTATGCCCGAAAGTGCCGTTCGCTGAGGGTGTTCGCCAGGTGCGCGGCAATGTCATCAGGTGACGCCGACGGCGGGCACGCCAGCGGAAAGGTGACGGCCGCCAGCGCAGCCAGCGCGCCGGCGTCGTCCGCTGCTGCCTTGCGGATGGAAGAGGTCATGCAGGGATTTTACGTCCCTGGCTTCCGGGTTACTGCTGGAAGGCGGCGTCGAAGGAGGTGTTCGACGGCGGGAAGTCGAACTTCTTAAGGGCGGCGAGGGCTTCGGGGGCGCCGTGCAGGCGGTCCATGCCGGCGTCCTCCCACTCCACAGAGATGGGGCCGTCGTAGCCGATCGCGGACAGCGCGCGGAAGGACGCTTCCCAGGGGACGTCGCCGCGTCCGGCGGAGACGAAGTCCCAGCCGCGGCGCGGATCGCCCCAGGGCAGGTGCGAGCCCATGACGGTGTTCCGGCCGGTCTGGCGGATCTTGGTGTCCTTGCAGTCCACGTGGTAGATCCGGTCCTTGAAGTCCCAAATGAAGGAGACGGGATCGATGCCCTGCCACATCATGTGCGAGGGGTCCCAGTTCAGGCCGAATGCTTCGCGGTGGCCGATCGCTTCGAGGGTGCGGACGGTGGTCCAGTAGTCGTAGGCGATTTCTGAGGGGTGGACCTCGTGGGCGAAGCGGACGCCGCATTCGTCGAAGACGTCCAGGATGGGGTTCCATCGGTCGGCGAAGTCCTGGTAGCCGGCGTCGATGACCTTTTCCGGGACGGGCGGGAACATGGCCACGTACTGCCAGATTGAGGATCCGGTGAAGCCGACGACGGTGTCCACGCCGAGTGCCTTGGCGAGCCGGGCGGTGTGCTGCATTTCCTCGGCGGCGCGGCGGCGGACGCCTTCGGGGTCGCCGTCGCCCCAGACCTTGGCCCCCACGATGGCCTGGTGGCGGAAGTCGATGGGGTCATCGCAGACGGCCTGGCCTTTGAGGTGGTTGGAGATGGCCCAGACCTTGAGGTTGTACTTCTCCAGCAGGGCGAGCTTGGACTCGACGTAGCCGGGCTCGTCCCAGCGCCAGGCGTCCAGGTGGTCTCCGGAGACAGCGATTTCCAGGCCGTCGTAGCCCCAGCCGGAGGCGAGCCTGGCAACTTCCTCGAGGGGCAGGTCGGCCCACTGGCCGGTGAACAGGGTAAACGGGCGGGGCATGTCAGGCTCCTTTGGTGGCGGGGGCTAGCTGGATGAGGCTGCTCTTGGAGGCGGCGGACTGTTCCACGGCGTCCAGGATGCGCTGGACTTCCAGCCCGTCTTCGAACGACGGCGACGGCGCGGTTCCTGAGCTGACCGCCAGCAGGAAGTCGCGGACCTCATGCGTGAAGGTGTGCTCCCAGCCGATGATGTGGCCCTGCGGCCACCACGCATCCAGGTAGGGGTGCTCCGGCTCGCTGACCAGGATCCTGCGGAAGCCCTGCTCCCGTGCGGGGGCGGTGGCGTCCAGGAACTGGAGTTCGTTGAGGTTTTCCAAGTCGAACCGGAGGGCTCCCTTGTCGCCGAAAACCTCGAGCTGGAGGGAGTTCTTCCGGCCGGTGGCCACCCGGGATGCCTCCACTGAGGCGATGGCCCCGGAGGCGAGGGACAGCGTAGCCCAGGCGGCGTCGTCGACCGTTACGTCCTCCAGCCCGCTTGCGGGACCACCCGTGCCGGGGCGGCGGTTCACGAAGGTGTGCGTACGGCCCGAGACTTCCGTGACGTGGTCCCCAAGCAGGAACAGGACCTGGTCGATGGCGTGGGAGGCGATGTCGCCGAGCGCGCCGGAGCCCGCGGTTTCCTTCCTCAGCCGCCAGGTCATGGGCGCCTGGTCATCCGCGAGCCAGTCCTGCAGGTAGGCGGCGCGGACGTGCCTGACTGTTCCGATCCTGCCCTCGGCGATGAGCTCTTTGGCCAGGGCGAGGGCCGGGACCCGGCGGTAGTTGAAGCCGACCATCGACTGCACGCCCCGGGCCCTGGCGGCGCCGGCGGCAGCGGTCATGGCTTCAGCCTCTGCCAGGGTGTTGGCCAGCGGCTTTTCCAGCAGGACGTGCTTGCCGGCAGCCAGGGCGGCGATGGCGATTTCCGCGTGCATCCAGCCGGGTGCGCACACATCGATGATGTGGATGTCGTCCCGGTCCAGGACAGTCCGCCAGTCCGTGGCGGTCTCTGCCCACCCGTACTTCGCGGCGGCCTCCGCAACTGCTGCGGCATCCCGGCCCACCAGGACCTTCTGCTCGAACGCGGGGACGTCGAAGTAGCTGGCGACGTTCCGCCAGGCATTGGAGTGCGCCTTGCCCATAAAGGCGTAGCCGATCATGGCCACGCCTAGCGGCGCGGCGGTGCCTGTGTCCGGGCTCATGCCGAGTCTCCGAGGGTCAGGGTTTCCGGTGCCCAGTCTTCGGGGAGGGCTGCCGACGCCGGCGCGGAGCTTACCACATCCACGAACGTTCCCGAATCCATGGACTCCGAGATGGAGACCATCGAATCCAGCACGTGGTAGGCCAGGTCACCGGTGGCACGGTGCGGGACACCGGCGCGGAGCGAACGCGCCATGTCCAGGACGCCCATGCCGCGGCCGTTCGCGGGACCCGTGGCCGGGATGGTGGTCCAGTCCTCGTCGCCTGCCCGCCAGAGCTTGACGTCGCCGTCGAAGTTGTTGGGGTCGGGCAGGGAAAGAGTGGCCTCGGTGCCGGTGATCTCCACGAAGCCCATCCGGGTACGCGGGGACTCGAAGGAGAAGACGCTGTGGGAGGATGCTCCGCTTTCGAACTGGGCCATCGCTGAGACGTGGGTGGGGACCTCCACCGTGAATTCCTCGCCGGCCTTGGGGCCGGAACCGATGACGCGGACGTCCTTGGCCTTGGACCCGACGGCGGCCACCTTCCGGATGGAGCCGAATGCCTGGACCAGGGTGGTGAGGTAGTAGGGGCCCATGTCGAACAGCGGGCCCGCCCCGTACTGGAACAGGAACGCGGGGTTGGGGTGCCAGGACTCCGGTCCGGGCGTCTGGAATGTGGTCATGGCCGCCAGCGGGGTGCCGATGTCGCCGCGCTGGATCAGGCGCAGAGCGGTCTGCAGGCCGGCGCCGAGGAAGGTATCGGGGGCGCAGCCCAGGCGGATGCCTGCGGAGTCAGCCGTCTTGAGGAGCCCCAGGCCTGAGTCGCGGTCAAGGGAGAACGGCTTCTCGGTCCAGACGTGCTTGCCGGCGTTGACGGCTGCGGTGGCCACCTCCACGTGGGCTGCCGGGATGGTCAGGTTGACGATGATTTCGACGTCGGGGTGGTGCAGTGCCTTCTCCACCCCGCCCCACTCGGCGATTCCGTATTCCTTGGCCCGTGCCTCGGCGGCCTCCTCGAAGAGGTCCGCGATCACGTGGACCTTGAGGTCAGGGAAAGTGGTGAGGTTGTCCAGGTACTGCTTGCTGATGTTGCCCGCGCCGATGACGCCGACGCCAACCGGGCCCTTGGCCATGGAGGGGGTGCTCATGCCTGGGCTCCTTCGGTGTTGGCGGCGGCGTTGTTTGCGGTGCTCCCGGCGGCGTTAAGGAATGCGAGGCTCTCTGCGATGCCCTCGAAGATGTCCCCGGCGTAGTCGTCGAATTCCACCACGCCCACCTCCAGGGAGGTGGCGGCGGCGATCACGTCAAGGACCGGAACCTGGCCCTTGCCTGCAGGCTGCTGTGCCTTGGTGTCTGTGCTGAGGGGCCCGTCCTTGATGTGGATCAGCTTCACCCGGTCTCCAAGCTTGGTGAGGATGTCCACGGGGTCCTGCCCGCCGACAGCCACCCAGTAGGTGTCCACTTCAAGGACCAGCTCCGGATTGAGCAGGCCGGCGAAGTATTCCAGGGCAGTCCGGCCGTCGATGGTGGACTCCAGCTCCCATTGGTGGTTGTGGTAGCCAACCCGGATGCCGTACTCGGCGCCCTTCTTAGCGGCCTCATTCAATGCCGCTGCCGTGGCCTGGATGTCCTCTGCCGTCTGCCAGCGGTCGGCGGGGATGAACGGGTCGATCACCGTGGTGATGCCAAGGTCCCTGGCCGCCGCAAAGATCTGGTCCTGGTCCTGGCTGAGCAGCGGCGCGTGGCCTGAGGGGGCGGTCAGCCCGTTTTCCTTCAGGGCTGCACCGAGTTCCTTCGCCGTGGCCACGAAATTGTAAGGCTCCACCTGGGTGAAGCCGATGTCCGCGACCCGGCGGATGGTGCCTGGCAGATCCTCCTGGATGGCGTCCCGCAGGGTGTAGAGCTGAAGTGAGTAGGACAAAGTGTCTCCCGGTTGCTTGGCCACAATGGCAAGTGCTGTGATGCAGGTCTACCTGCAAAGCTAGGATCACTTTTGCCGAACGTCAAGCAAAAGTTGCTGCCGTGACATAAATAAGTAGATCTGCTATCCATGTCCTATGAACAAGACCACCGCCCGGCAGGCTCCCGCTGAGCCCCAGGCGTTGCCGGGCCGCGCCGGCGACATCTTCCAGCTGCTGCGGGACGGCAAGGCCCGCACCCGCGCCGAGCTGGCCGGAACCACGGGCCTGGCCAGGTCAACCGTTGCGGCCCGGATTGACGCCCTCATCTCTTCCGGACTGGTCGGTCCGGCCGGTGAGGCAACCTCCAGCGGCGGCAGGCCGCCGTCGCGCTTTGCCTTCAACCCGGCCGCGCGGGTGGTACTGGCGGTGGACATCGGAGCCACGCACGTGGCGCTGGCAGTCACGGACCTGGGCGGATCCGTGCTTGCTGAACGGCGGATGGACCAGCAGGTGGCGGACGGGCCGGAGAAGGTGCTGGGACTGGTGGTCCGCGAGGCAGCGAAACTGCTGGCGCCGGCATCCCGGGGAGTGCCGGACCTTGCAGGTGTGGGGATCGGGCTTCCGGGACCCGTGGAGCATGACACGGGGCGCCCGGTAAAACCGCCCATCATGCCCGGCTGGGACGGGTTCGATGTGGTCCGGTTTGTCCAGCGCTCGCTGCCGGTCCCCGTGCTGGTGGACAATGACGTCAACATCATGGCCCTGGGTGAACGAACCGCCCATTGGCCGGACCACGACAACTTCATCTTCGTAAAAGTGGCCACCGGCATCGGTGCGGGCATCATCAGCAGCGGCGACCTGCAGCGCGGCGCCAACGGCACAGCCGGCGACCTGGGCCATGTCCGCGTCCCCCGCGGGGACGACGTCCTGTGCCGCTGCGGAAACCACGGCTGCCTCGAAGCACTCGCCTCAGGACCCGCTATAGCCGCAGCCCTGCGCAGTGAGGGGCTGGAAGCGGCGAAGGGGGCGGACGTGGTCAGCCTGGTGGCGCAGGGAAACCAGCAGGCAATCCAGGCCTTGCGCCAGGCAGGCCGGGACGTGGGCGATGTGCTCGCCACCGTGGTGAACCTCCTGAACCCGTCGGTCATCGTGCTCGGAGGAAGCATCGGAGACTCGGGCGAGCACCTCGTGGCCGGCGTCCGGGAGGTTGTCTACCGGCGCTCGCTGCCCCTGGCCACCTCGCAGCTCCGGATCGGGCTGTCCCATGCGGGGGACAAGGCCGCCATCCTCGGCGCCAGCCAGCTGGTGACCCAGCATGTCCTTTCCCCGGCGGTTATCGAGGCAACCCTTGCCGGCAACGCTATGGCGGGCTGAGAGTCGGCTACGGTGCGATGGTCCGGATGGGGGCGCCGGCCAGCCAGGCGGTGACGTCCTCGAATGCCCCGCCGTAGAACTGGCGGTAGCTTTCCCGCGTCACGTAACCAAGGTGCGGCGAGAGCACGGTATTGGGAGCGGTGAGGAGCGGGTGCCCGGCCTGCAGCGGTTCCTGGTCGAACACGTCCAGCGCCGCCCCCCGGATCCAGCCCTCGCTGAGGGCCTTGAGCAGTGCGTCCTGGTTGACCAGCGGGCCCCGGGCGGTGTTGACCAGGATGCCCTCGGGGCCCAGCAGGCGCAGCTCCTGTTCGCCCACGATATTTTCCGAGCGTGCGGAGAGCCTCAGGTGGAGTGTGGCGACGTCGGCCTGGCGGAAAAGTTCGTCCTTGGATACCAGGCGCGCACCAGCCTCCTCCGCCGCCCCGGCCGTCAGGTTTTGGCTCCACGCGAGCACCTCCATCCCGAAGGCCTGCCCGTAGGCGGCGATCCGGCGCCCAATCTTGCCAAGCCCCACAACACCGAGGGTTTTTCCTGCCAGCTCGAAGCCCACCGAGGTCTGCCAGGTGCCGGCCCGCAGGGAGTTCTCCTCGGCCGGCAGGCTCCTGGCGATGGCCAGCAGGAGTGCCCACGTCAGCTCGGGGGCCGCGTTGGGAGAACCCGGGGTGCCGCACACGGTGATGCCTTGTTCGACGGCGGCAGCAACGTCGATGGAAGCATTCGCCATCCCGGTGGTCACCAGCAGCTGGAGGCCGGGGAGTTTTTCAAGCACTTCGCGCGGAAAAGCAGTCCGTTCGCGCATGGCAACCACCATCGTGGCATCCGCCAGCGCGGCCACCAGGGACTCGGGTGAGGCGAAAGGTTCACGGTAGGTGACAACACTTACCCCTTCCGCCTCCAGGGCTGCCCAGTCCGCAAAACCATGGGCCACATTCTGGTAGTCATCAAGGATGGCGAGGCGGTGCTGCATGGCGTTGTCCTTCGTCCCGGATCTCTCTGGCGTGAAGTTCATCGTAAGCCAGCGGGTCCTGCGGGGACGCCTGGAACCGCTGAACCGCCGGCCGTGATAGCAATGGGAGTGATGAAACCACCCCCAGACCGGTCCCCGGCCCTGTGAACGGCCGGATCCTCGCCCGGATTCCCTACAGCTGGATCCTGCTGGCCTGCATCGGCCTGCTTGCACTTAACCTTCGGGGCCCGTTTATAGCCGTTGCCCCGGTGGTGGACCTGATGCAGGCCGAGCTTAACTTCTCGCCGGTGCTGTTGGGGCTGCTGACGAGCATACCGGTCCTCTGCTTCTCCCTTGCGGCGCCCCTGGCATCACTGGCAGCCAGGAAGTTCGGCGCCGAGTTCGCAGTGACGCTGACCATCCTTGGAGTGCTGGCCGGCGTCCTGGTCCGTTCCTCGGGAGGGCCCGTCCTGGTGATGGCCGGCACGGTGGCGATCGGCCTGGCCATCACGGTGGGCAACATCGCGGTGCCCCTGATCATCCGCCGCGACTTTGCGCCCGCCCGGCAGGGGACCGCGATGGGCATCTACACGGCTGCCCTCAACATCGGTTCGTTCCTGACGTCGGTGGTCACCGCACCGCTGGCCAGTGTGGCGGGGTGGAGGTTCGCGCTGGGCTCCGTGGCGGTCCTGGCGGTGGCGGCGGTAGCGTTCTGGATCCTGGCGGTGGGTCCGCGAAGCGCATTCCTCGTCTCGCCTGAAAGCACAGCGGACAGCAGCCTGGCGCCGGTCCGGGGCTCGCGCTGGATCACTGCCGGGCTGACAGCGGGCTTCGCCGGGCAGGCGTTTTCCTATTACGGGGTGACGGCGTGGCTGCCCAGCTACCTCAATGACGAGCTGGGAATGTCCGCCTCCGAGGCCGGTGCGGCTTCCTCCATCTTCCAGATCCTCGCCATCGTGGGCGGTCTCGGAGTGCCGTTTGCCGCCAAATACATGAGCATGGCGTCCCTGGCAGTCACCCTGGGCGCGCTGTGGATTACCGTGCCCGCCGGGCTGCTGCTGGCCCCCGGGGCCTGGTGGCTGTGGTCCATAGCCGGCGGCATCGCCCAGGGCGGCGGCATCACCGTCATCTTCATCGCCATCATCCGGCTGGCAAGGGACCAGGCGTCGGCAGGACGCATGTCCGCCGTTGTGCAGGGCGCCGGCTATGCCATCGGAGCTGCCGCCCCGCCGCTGGTGGGCTTCATCCACGACGTCTCGGGTTCCTGGACCCCCGCACTGCTGGTGATCCTGGCGTCCGTGCTGACGTTCTTTACCAGCACTGCCTTCTCCGTGCGGCAGGTGCCAAAGGGCCGCTGAGCCAGGCGCCGCCGTCGTACGTCGTTCCCGCCTTCCGACGCTCTCTCACTTGCGGCAATTTCCTGCAGCAAGTGAGAGAGCGTCCGGGGGTGGGATGTTCCGTCGCCGGGCCGGCCCTCCGGATTTCGGAGGTGCCTGTTGCGAAAGGGCGTGCCTGCCCGGCGAACGGAATTCTGGTTACGCGGCGGCGAGTTCCTCGACCGTGGCCTTCTCACGGGCCTCGGTCAGGTACCGCGCATAGGCGGGCAGGGTGAGGAAGGACGGGAAGTCCTGGGCCATGGTGACCTCTTCGAAGATGTCGCGGGCGTCTTCGAATCGGTCGCCGTCGAAGCGTTCCAGCCGCGCGAATTCCTCGTCCAGGAGCTCCTCGATCCAGTGGTGGGTGACGATTTCTCCCCGGTCCGTGATGGCGCTGGCGAACATCCACTGCCAGAGCTGCGATCGGGAGATTTCCGCGGTGGCGGCGTCCTCCATGAGGTTGTGGATGGCCACCGCACCGTTGCCGCGGAGCCAGGACTCGATGTAGCGGATGCCCACTTCGATGTTGTTCCGGATGCCCTGTTCGGTGATGGTGCCTGTCGTGGCGGCGACGTTGATGAGGGCGGCGTCGTCAGGGATCACGTCCTCGCGGGTGCGGTCCAGCTGGTTGGGCTTGCTGCCCAGGATGCTGTCGAACACTTCGCGGCACACCGGCACCAGGTCCGGGTGGGCAACCCAGGAGCCGTCAAAGCCGTCGTTGGCCTCGCGGGTCTTGTCCGCACGGACCTTCTCCAAGGCGTTGGTGTTGGCGGCTTCGTCCTTGCGGTTGGGGACAGCCGCCGCCATGCCGCCGATGGCCATGGCGCCGCGCTTGTGGCAGGCGCGGACCAGCTGTTCGGTGTAAGCCCGCATGAAGGGCTGGGTCATGGTCACCTGGCTGCGGTCCGGCAGGACGAAGCGGGGTCCGCGGGTGCGGAAGTTCTTGATCAGGGAGAAGATGTAGTCCCAGCGGCCGGCGTTGAGGCCCGCGGCGTGGTCCCGCAGTTCGTAGAGGATCTCCTCCATTTCGAAAGCTGCGGTGATGGTTTCGATCAGCACGGTGGCGCGGATGGTGCCTTGCGGGATGCCCAGCAGGTCCTGGGCCAGGATGAAGATGTCGTTCCACAGGCGGGCTTCGAGGTGGTTCTCGATCTTTGGCAGGTAGAAGTACGGGCCTTTGCCCTGGGCCAGGAGGCGGCGGGCGTTGTGGAAGAAGAACAGGCCGAAGTCCACGATGCCGCCGGCGATGGGTTCGCCGTCGATCAGCATGTGCTTCTCGGGCAGGTGCCAGCCGCGGGGGCGGACCACGATGGTGGGCAGGTCACCGGCCGGGCGAAGCTTGTATTCCTTGCCCTCGGGGGAGGTGAAGTCGATGCGCCGCTCCAGGGCATCGGTGAGGTTCAGCTGGCCCTTGATGACATTCCGCCACGTGGGGGTGGAGGAGTCCTCCATGTCCGCGAGCCACACCTTGGCCCCCGAGTTCAGGGCGTTGATAGTCATCTTCTTGTCCACCGGGCCGGTGATTTCCACGCGGCGGTCCTCCAGCCCCGGGGCCGGGGGAGCGACACGCCAGGACGGATCGTTGCGGATGTGTTCGGTTTCCCGGAGGAACCGGGGATCCTGTCCGGCAGCGATCTCAGCCCGCCGCGTCCGCCGTGCCTGCAGCAGCTCCTGCCGCCGCGCCGCCGTCGTCCTGTGCAGCTTGGCAATGAAGGCCAAGGCATCCGGGGTGAGCACTTCGTCCTGCCGGCAAATCGGCTGGGCAGTCATGGTGATTCCATTGATCGTGAAGCTGTCAGTAAAGCTGTTCATTTCAGTCTCCTGGTGCAGGGCCCAACTGGGTAGCAGTAAGTGCCGTTTTGAGCCTTCAAAACGACACCTACTGCTACTTACTTGGGGGGAAGAAGTTAGTGGAACTGGCCCTCTTCGGTGGATCCCACGAGGGCGAGGGTGGATGCGTTCGGGTTGAGCGCAGTGGCGATGTCGTCGAAGTAGCCGGTGCCGACTTCGCGCTGGTGCTTGGTTGCGGTGTAGCCGCGGGACTCGGAGGCGAATTCCTTCTCCTGGAGCTCGACGTAGGCGCTCATGCCTTCCCGGGCGTAGCCGTGGGCGAGGTCGAACATCGAGTAGTTCAGGGCGTGGAAGCCGGCCAGGGTGATGAACTGGAACGTGAAGCCCATGGCGCCGAGTTCACGCTGGAACTTGGCGATGGTGGCGTCGTCCAGGTGCTTGCGCCAGTTGAACGACGGCGAGCAGTTGTAGGAGAGCATCTGGTCCGGGAACTCGGCCTTGACGGCTTCGGCGAACTTGCGGGCCAGCTCGAGGTCCGGGGTGCCTGTTTCCATCCAGATGAGGTCGGAGTACGGGGCGTAGGCCTTGGCGCGGGCGATGCAGGGTTCGATGCCGTTGCGGACCTTGTAGAAGCCTTCCGCGGTACGTTCACCGGTGATGAATTCCTGGTCGCGCTCGTCGACGTCGGAAGTGATCAGGGTGGCTGCCTCGGCGTCGGTACGGGCGATGACCACCGACGGGGTGCCGGCGACATCGGCGGCCAGGCGCGCGGCGTTCAGGGTGCGGACGTGCTGCTGGGTGGGAATGAGCACCTTGCCGCCGAGGTGGCCGCACTTCTTCTCCGAAGCGAGCTGGTCCTCCCAGTGGACGCCTGAGGCGCCGGCCTGGATCATGGACTTCATCAGCTCATACGCGTTCAGGGGTCCGCCGAAGCCTGCCTCAGCGTCGGCGACAATCGGGACCATCCAGTCCTCGACGGTCTGGATGCCTTCGGAGAATTCGATCTGGTCGGCGCGGAGGAGGGCGTTGTTGATGCGGCGGACCACCGTGGGAACGGAGTTGGCCGGGTAGAGCGACTGGTCCGGGTAGGTGTGGCCGGAATTGTTGGCGTCAGCGGCGACCTGCCAGCCGGAAAGGTAGATGGCGCGGAGGCCGGCCTTGACCTGCTGCACGGCCTGGTTGCCGGTGAGGGCGCCGAGGGCGTTGGTGTAGCCGCCGGTCTTGTGCTCTTCGGTGAGCTGCTTCCACAGCTTCTCCGAGCCGCGGCGGGCCAGGGTGTGCTCTTCGGAGACGCGGCCGCGGAGGCGGACGACGTCGGAAGCCTTGTAGTCCCGGGTCACACCTTCCCAGCGGGGGTTGGCGGCCCACTCGAGCTCCAGTGCGGCGGCCTGCTGTTCGGGCGTCTGGTTGGGCTCAAATGCTGCAGTCATCGTTGATCTCCTTGATTGAGCTCCGGAATCGATAGGCGGGAACCGCGCCGTTGCGGTTCCCGCCGGTCTCCCGGTGCGGTGTTTCTTTCCGTGATCACTACTTTTCCGCACTTCCAAAGAGGTTTCTAGGTAAAAAAACTGGAAAGAAATGCACTTCTTCACGTATTCTGCATAAATGTCGCCTTCAAGCTGGAACCGCAAAGCCGCCGTCCCGCCGTCGTCCGCTGCCGCCCCTGAACTGGACGTCATCAGCTTGGGCCGCCGCGTGCGCCACCTGAGGAAGGCGGCAGGCCTGACGCTCGATGACCTGAGTGCCGCCGTCGGCACGGCGCCCAGCCAGCTGAGCCTGATCGAGAACGGCAAGCGTGAACCGAAACTGGGGCTGCTGCAGCAGCTGGCTGCGGCTCTGAATGTGGGCATCGACCAGCTCCTCGGGGCGGAGCCGCCCAGCCGCCGCGCAGCCCTGGAAATCGAGCTGGAACGGTACCAGCGGAGTCCGCTCTACGAGTCCCTGAACCTGCCCAAAATCCGCATCAGCTCGCGGCTTCCCATGGACGTGCTGGAGTCGATGGTGGGGTTGCAGCACGAGCTTGAGCGGAAGCTGAATGAACAGGTGGCAACCCCGGAGGAAGCCCGCCGTGCCAATGGCGAGCTGCGTGCCATGATGCGGGAACGGAACAACTATTTTCCGGAGTACGAGGCGGAAGCGCAGAAGGTCCTGGCCAGCGTGGGCCACACCACCGGGCCGCTGTCCCAGCACGTCATCGCGGATATCGCCGCACATCTCGGGTTCAGCCTCCACCACGTGGGCGACTTGCCGCATTCAACGAGGTCCGTGACCGACCTGAAGAACCGCAGAATTTACCTGACCCAGAACCAGCGGACGGACCATGACCCCCGATCGGTGCTGCTGCAGGCGCTGGGCCACTACGTCTTGGGGCACCAGACCCCGAAAAATTATGGCGACTTCCTGATGCAGCGGGTGGCCACCAACTACTTTGCCGCGGCGCTGATGCTCCCCGAGCAGGCCACTGTGGACTTCCTGCAGAGGGCAAAGCAGGCCAAGGAGATTGCTGTCGAGGACATCCGGGACGCCTTTGCCGTTTCCTACGAAACCGCGGCGCACCGGTTCACCAACCTGGCCACGCAGCACCTGGACATCCGCACGCACTTCCAGAAGACCCACCAGAGCGGGATCATCTACAAGGCTTACGAGAACGACGGCGTGACGTTCCCGCAGGACCATACCGGCGCCATCGAGGGCCAGCCGTCGTGCAAGCAGTGGACGTCCCGGGTGGTGTTCGATGTGGCCGACAAGTTCCGCGCGTACAACCAGTACACGGACACCCCGGCCGGGACGTACTGGTGCACTGCCCGGACGGAGCGCTCGGCCAACGGCGAATTCTCCCTTTCCGTCGGTGTCCCCTACGCGCACGTGAAATGGTTCCGTGGACGCGACACCACCGAACGGTCCAAGTCCACCTGCCCGGATGAGAACTGCTGCAAGCGGCCGCCGGCTGAACTGGCCACGGAGTGGGCCGGCAATGCGTGGCCGTCCGCCCGTGCCCATTCGCACCTGCTGGCCGCGATGCCGCCCGGGGCATTCCCTGGTGTGGACGAGACCGAGGTGTACAGCTTCCTGCAGGCGCACTCGGGGAGCTAATCCCGGTTGCCCAAACGTATGGAAAACCGGCCGGAATCCGCATGCTGACCGCCGTTGGGCTTTTCCTCTGGTCCCAACTGCCGGCCAGGCGTAGAGTCCCTCCATGGCACTGGATCCTGTTGAAACAAACCCCGGAAATTATCGGATTGCTTTCGAGAATGAGCGCGTCCGCGTGTTGGAGTACACGGACGAACCAGGGCATGCGACCTCCGAGCACAGCCACCCTGACAGCGTGATGATCACGCTGAGCTCGTTCCGCCGCCGTATCTCCACCAACGGGAGATCCATGGATGTGGAACTTCCGGCCGGAGTGGCCCGGTGGCTGCCCGCGCAGCACCATTCGGGCGAAAACACGGGTGACACAGGTACCCACACGTTCTTCATCGAGCTGAAAGAATCAGCGGAGGTTCGGGCGGGAGCAACGGATGAACCGCTGGGACCGGCCGACTCCTGACCAGGCAGCCACTACGGCGGTTGCAGCGCCTTTCGCGCCGTCCGAAACTAGCGGGCGCCGCCCTGCCACAGCGCATCAAACGGGGCGCCGGACGCTACGCGGTTCCGGATCCCCGCGGTGACAAAATCCTTGGCAGTGCGGGCTGCTTCGAGAGGCGACGCGCCCTTGGCGAGTTCGGCGGTCACGGCGGCCGCCAGCGAGCAGCCGGCACCGGAAACGGCCACCTCGCCCACCTTGGGCGCGCTCAGGACTTCCAGGGTTTCGCCGTCGTAGAACACGTCGACGGCGTCCGGGCCTTCCAGCCGCACCCCGCCCTTGGCGAGCACGGCTGCGCCGCTGAGTTCATGGATGCGGACGGCGGCGGCCTTGAGGGACTCGACGTCGGTGATTTCCAGGCCGGACAGCGACTCGGCCTCGAAGTGGTTGGGCGTGACGAAGGTGGCCAGGGGCAGGATCTGTGCCTTGAGTGCCTGGTCCGTGTCCAGTGCGTGCCCCGGCTCCTGCCCCTTGCAGATGAGGACCGGATCCAGAACCACATTCTGGAATGAGTTTTCACCAAGCGCACCAGCCACCGTGGCGATCGTGGCGGGGCTGCCCAGCATTCCGATCTTGACGGTATCCAGCACCGGCCGGCCGGGCACGGACTCCCCGTCCAAGGCCGGACCGTACGCCGCCGTGGTCGCCTCCAACTGGTCCGAGATGACCTGCTGGTCCACCGGGACAAAGCGGTGGTTCCAGTTGTCGTTCGGGTTGAACGAGACGATGCAGGTCAGGTTGGCGATGCCAAAGACGCCGAGCTCCTGGAACGTCTTCAGGTCGGCCTGGGCGCCGGCGCCGCCGGTGGCTTCGGAACCGGCGATCGTCAGGACGACGGCGGGGGTGTCAGCGGGGGACTGGACATCAATGGAAGCGGAAGTCATGGCACCATCCTGCCATCCGGCGTCGAACACCCGCTTTGTGGTGCTGTACAGCATGTAGCCGTGGTGCTGGTCAGGGTTCCAAGGCCGCGGCTAGCGGCGGCGCGGCCGGTTCACGCCCTGCCCCTGGCAATCTGCTGAAGCGCACGGCCCAGTTCCGGCTGGCTGTAGACGAAGCCCGCGTCCAGCAGCTTCTCCGGCTGGACCCAGCGGCTCTTCAGGACCAGTTCCGTCTCTGTCCGGATCAATACGGCACCGAGCCGCAGCAGCCAAGCCGGAGTGGCGATGCCGAACCTGGCCCCGTATGCCCGGCGGACCATGCGCATCAGCTCGCGGTTGTCCACCACATCCGGCGACGCAACATTCACCGGGCCGGTGATGTCCTTCCGGGCATGCAGGAAACGGACACACCGGTACAGATCCTCCACATGGATCCAGCTGAACTTCTGTGTGCCCGGTCCCATCCAGCCGCCCAAACCCATCCGGGCAAGGATGGCGAAGGGCCGCAGTGCTCCTCCTCCCGGGCCCAGGACGATGGAGATCCGCAACGGGACCTTGCGTGTCCCCGGGGTAACAGCGGCTGCAAGTTCGGCTTCCCACGCGCGGGCAACATCCACCGAAAATCCCGTGCCCAGTTCGCCGTCGCGTTCGGTTTGCGGGCCATCCATGGCATGGCGGTAGATGGTGCCGGTGCTCGCATTGAGCCAGGTCGACGGCGGCTCCCGGCACAGTGCGACGGCACGGCCAAGTGCCGCTGTAGTGGAAACGCGGGACTCCCGTATGGCTGCCTTGTTCCGGGCGCTGTAGCGGCAGGAGACGGAGCGTCCGGCGAGGTTCACGAGAAGCTCCGCGCCGTCCAGCACCTGGGCCAGGCGGGCGTCGTCGTCATCCCACGTGGCCGACGGCGAACCCTTGGCGCCTCTGCGGCCAATCGTGCGCACGGTCCAGCCGTCCTTCTCGAACCGGACCCGGAAATATCTGCCGATGAATCCGGAAGCTCCGGCCAGTACCACCGTTCTGGTGCCGCTCATTGTCCCCCCAATGTGTTGTTTCGGTATTTAGCCGCGGATGCTGCGGCTCAGGCTCAGGAAGTCATCCAGGATCTTGCCGACCCCCGGGATCCGTGCCAGTGAGAGTCCCCTGGTGACCAGCGGGACGGCGCCGTCCACCAGCCGCCTGGTCCGCTGCTGCCCTTCGGAGTTGTCGTAGACCCAGAAGAGGGTGACAGCCATGTAACAAAGCCACAGCAGTTCCGGAAGATCGGACCTGAGCTTTTTCGGTGCCGGCGGTTTCGCGGCCCCAACCGCCGTGCGGAAGATGTCCAGCGACGCTTCGCGGGCCGCCGTCGACCCTGCTGCGAAGGGATTTACCGGGGACGTCGGGCGGATGGCGGTGGCTATGAAGTCGCCGCCAAACCGGTGGTAGGGGGCCATGGCATCCAATCCCGTGTGGAGGGTGGCCCGGAGCCGACTGGTGAGGTCGGTGGCATCCTTGAGTGCTTCGGCGGCCCTGGCAGCGTGCTCCGCCTGTACCTGCAGATACAGCTCCTGGACCAGGTCATCCTTGGACGCGAAGTAGTAGTAGGCATTGCCCACCGAGATCCCGGCCTCGGCCGCGATAGCCCGCATGGTGGTCTTGGCGAAGCCGATCTCCCGGAACATGCGCAGTGCGACGCCAGCCACCAGCTGGCGCGTCTGCTCGCTCTTTACGGTCATGGACTTACCTCAAATTTGAACGTGTTCAAGAAAAGTACCACAGATTTGAACACGTTCAGATTGGGCTCATCAGGCTACCGCACGGCAGCCGCTCCCGCAGTGGGAGAATTGGGGGACAGTGCTAATACAGCCGGCCCCGCTCTCCGGGTACCGAGCGAACCACTACGAACGGACCTCCGCAATGACCTCAGCTTCAGGCCACCACGCCCTGCCCCACACCCCTCCGGCTCCGGACCGCTCGCGGTTCGCCTCGATCGGATCCCCGTACTTCGGCATCATGCTTTCGATCATGGCGGTTGTGCTGATCCTGTCCAACATCGGGGCGTCCAAGGGAGTGGCCATCGGGCCGATCATCACCGACGGCGGCTTCTTCCTCTTCCCGCTGGCGTACATCCTGGGCGACGTCATCAGCGAGGTCTACGGCTTCAAAGTGGCTCGCAAAGCCATCCTCACCACCTTCGGGCTGTCCGTCTTCGCATCGCTCTGCTACTGGGCGATCATTGCCCTTCCCGGGTTCGATGACGAGTTCGGAATCTCCAAGCAGGCGGCCCTGGAGGGCGCGCTCGGCCCGGTTCCGCAGATTGTGCTGGCGTCGCTGCTGGCCTTCCTGGCCGGGCAGACCATCAACTCCTGGATCATGGTGCGGATGAAGGCGCGCTCCGGCGAGAAGTCCCTGTGGGCCCGCATCATGGGTTCCTCAGTGGCCGGCGAGTTCGTGGACACACTGATCTTCTGCAGCATCGCCGCCTCGGTGATCGGAATAACCGATGCCGCGACATTTGTGAACTACGTGGTGGTGGGCTTTGTGTACAAGACCCTGGTGGAGTTCATCCTGGTCCCGGTGACGTCGCTGGTGATCCGGTGGGTGAAGAAGCGCGAACCGAGCTACGGGGTCCCGACGGCAGCGGTGACGAGCGCCGCGTAGCCGCCGCCCGGCGTCGTACTTTCCACCTGCAGCGAGATCGCCGGAAAGTTGCGGGCTCGCCGGAACGCACCGGCGAACTCGCCCCGTTCCGGCGATTTCGGCGACTTGGTTACGCCGGGACGGCTGCCGGGATGCCCCGGGGGTCAGCCCTTGAGCGTCCCGTCGAGCAGGGCCCGCAGTTCCCGGAAGTGCCGTTCCGTCGCCTCCTCGTGGAAGGCTGAGGTGTCGGCCATGGAGTAGCCATGGGATGCGCCGCTGTAGACCTGGTTGGATGACGCAAGGCCCGCCGCGTCGAGGGCCTTGCCCAGTCGGGCCACGGCGTCGGGCGCCATGCTCTGGTCATGGTCGGCGTGGCCGAACACGAACCGTGCCTTTGCCCTGCCCAGCCCCAGATCCGGGCTGTCGGGCTCGTCTGTTGCAAGCCCGCCGCCATGGAATCCGCCACAGGCTGCCACCGCTTCCGGGTGTGCCGTGGCGGTGCGCACCGCCAGCCTGGCTCCCATGCAGTAGCCGAACGTGCCGATGGGACCCGGCGCAACGCCGTCGAGCGTTCCAAGGGCCGCAACCCACGCATCTATGTCCGGCAGCGCCTTGTCTGTGGTGAGGCGGCCCACCCGGGGAAAGGCCGCCTTGCCGGCCGCCTGCCTGCCCTCCGGGGTGGTCATGTCCCCGCGCGGTGCCAGCTCCGCGGCCGTCCCTTCGCGGTAGAAGACGTTCGGTGCCAGGACCACATAGCCCCAGTCGGCAACGCGCTGGGCCATGTCCCCGATGCGCGGGCGCAGGCCGAAGGCGTCCATGTACAGGATGACGCCGGGGAAGGGGCCGCCGCCGGTGGACGGGCGGGCCACCAGGGCCTCGGCAGTGCCTTCAGCAGCAGGGATCTGGATCAGCATCGGGTCAGGATACCGGAACAGCTGACGACGGCGGTCCTCCAGCGGCGTGCGCCGCTTGGCTGCGCGTGCGGCCGCTTGCGTGCGGCCGGCTAAGGGCCGCCGGGCAGGCTAGGAGTAGTACTGCCCCAGGGTCTCCGCCTTGAAATCGAAGAAGGTCCCGTCCTCGATGGCCAGGCGGGCGTCGTCCACCATCTTCACCACAAACCGTTCGTTGTGGATGGAGATCAGCGTGGCGGAGAGCATCTCCTTTGACTTGAAGAGGTGGTGGATGTAGGCCCGCGAGTAGTTGGTGCAGGCGTAGCAGTCGCAGCCGTCCTGGAGCGGGCCGAAATCGCGCTTGTACTTGGCACCGGAGAGGTTGAAGCGTCCCCGCGGCGTGTAGAAGGCGGAGTTGCGGGCCACCCGGGTGGGGGAGACGCAGTCGAAGGTGTCCGCGCCGTTCTCGATGGCCGTGAAGATATCGTCCGGTTCCGAGATGCCCAGCAGGTGGCGCGGCTTGTCCTCGGGCAGTTCCTCGTTGCACCAGCGGACAATGGTGCCCAGGTTTTCCTTCTCAAGTGCCCCGCCGATGCCGAACCCGTCGAACGGCATGGCACCCAGATCCCGGCACGCCTTGCGGCGCAGGTCCTCGTACTGCGCGCCCTGGATCACGCCGAACAGGGCCTGGTACGGCTTGCCCACCCGGGACGACGTCAGCCGGAAGTGCTCCTCGATGCAACGCAACGCCCACAGGCGGGTGCGCTCAAGGGATTCCTCCTGGTACCTGCGCGAGTTCTGCAGGGTGGTCAGCTCATCGAAGGCGAACATGATGTCCGCGCCGATCTGGTGCTGCACCTGCATGGAAATTTCGGGGGAGAACCGGTGCCGGTCACCATTGAGGTGGCTCTTGAACCACACGCCGTCGTCGTCAATGTGGGCCAGGCGTTCCTTTCCGGGGGCGACGGCGTCATCCGGCCCGGACGCATCCACGGCTTTCATGTCGATGACCTTCTTGAATCCCGAGCCCAGGCTCATCACCTGGAATCCGCCCGAGTCCGTGAACGTGGGCCCGGACCAGTTCATGAACGCGCCAAGGCCGCCTGCCTCGTCCAGGATGTCCGCGCCCGGCTGCAGGTACAGGTGGTACGCGTTGGCCAGCACCGCCTGCGCGCCGAGGTCCGCCACGGCCTCGGGCAGCACTGCCTTGACGGTGGCTTTGGTCCCGACGGCGATGAACGCTGGGGTCTGGATCTCACCGTGCGGCGTGGAGATGGTGCCGGTCCGTCCCAGGAACTGGCCGCCGTTGGAAGCCACCTGGGCAGCGGACGGCGGACAGTTCTCACTGAGCCGGGTGCCCACCCGGAAGGAGAATTCCGACTGCCGGTCCGCGGCGGCGCCGGCCGCAGTCCACGGGGCCGTTCCAGTGAGGGCCGTTTCAGCCGTGGCGGCGGCAGGGAAGGGAGCAGGGGCAGGGTTGGCTGGCACCGTACAAGTGTGCCAGCATTCTGCCCCGTCCCGGCAACCGCCCGGCAACCGGGCCTGCAACCGAGGCGGTCAGCTGACCGGTTCGGTTGAGGGGTAGTTCTCAGCCCGCCAGGCATCCCAGGAGGAGCGTACCGATTCGAGCCTGGCGGCGCCCAGGTCGTAGGTGGAGGCGATGACCAGGGAGCCTTCGCCTTCCTCGCGCACGTCCTTGATGGCGGGATGGTCGGCCACCACCAGGAGTCCCTCCCCATGCTCGGCATAGTTGTGGACAGTGAGGCCCACCTGGTGGCTGGTCCGGTACCAGACCTTGCCGCTGATCTCCTCACCGGTCCCCAGCCTCACCTGGTAGTTCTGGCCCGGCGCCGGGACGTCGGTAAGCCCGAGTTTCTCGATCGCGGAGCCCTCCCCTTCCGTGAGATGCAGGAAGAGGGTGTGGCGTTTGCCGTGGGGATGGCGTTCCAGGGCGAAACGGAGCTGCTGCAGGAACGTAAGCCAGCCCTGGGTGATGTCCTCGTCCCAGGCAGCCCATTCGGAATCGTGGTCCAGCGCCCCGCGGGTCACGCTGACCTGCGTTCCGTTAGGCACGGGCTTCAACTCAAAGACGTCCCCGCCATGGACGGTCAGGCTGGTGTGGTCAGGCGACTCCTCAACATCGCCGGAGAAGTAGATCTCCTTGATCTCGGAGTCCAGGTCCTCTGCCTGCCAGCCATGCCATTGGGCTACTTTGGACGGTTCACGCAGCATGGTCCAGACCTGCGGCGCGTCGGCGTTGATCACTACGCTGAGATTGTTCGTCATAGCCCCGAATGTACAACTCCGGCACGGCGCCGGGTAGGGGCAATTTTCCCAACCGGGCGCCGTGCCCAAAAGTCAGGCACCCTCAGGCGCGGACGGCCTCAAGCTCGTTGCTGATGCGCCGCTCCAGCTCGACCATCCCGATGGTTTCGGAGCCGCCGTGGGCACGCAGGAACAGCAGGGACTCCAGCCGCAGCAGCCGCCATTCACGCTCGGCGTCATGGTTGGAGTTGTCGATGGAGCGGAAAATTTCCTTGTCGTACAGGTTGGGCTCATTGAGCGAGCGCTGCCGTACCTTGGCAGCCATCCTGGCCTTGAATGGGTCCGTTTCCTGGTTTTCCGGGGTCCGGATCAGCTTCTCGTATACCTCGGCCCGTTCCGGCTGGCCGTTCTGGCGGCAGATGTAGCTGGAGAGCGCCAGGGATGCTTCCACGGATGCCCACCGGCCGGGGTTCCCGTCGAAGGGGAGGACGTTGAGGAGGTCGGCCACGGCCAGCGAGCCCTCGGCGTCCTTGAGCGTGATGAAGAGCTCGTGGGCGAGGTCGCTCAGGTCCTTCAGGCAGCTGCCGGACTTGAAGTTGACACCCTTGGCCAGCCGGTCGGACAGCAACAGGACGCCCATCGCATCGGGATGTGCCTCCGCCGCACCTTCCACAACGGACTCCGGGGTACCCTGCGGCGCTGGAATCAGGGCCAGGTCCTCTTCGCTGGGTCCGCTGAGGGCCGGCGGTACCGGAGGAAGGGGAGGCACGACGACGGCTGGAGCGGGGGCAGCGGGCGCCGGCTCTTCGCGGAGCTGCCTGGGCTGCTCCTGCCCTGCGTTTTGCCCTGCCTCAGGCGCTGGGCGGGCCGCCCGCGGAAGCTGGGTGACGGCGTCGGGGTTTCCGTCCACCACGGTCACGGTGGTGCCCACCGCGATGCGCAGGGTTCCGCCGCCGGTAAGGCTGGCGAGCACCAGCGCGGGTGCTCCAAAGTCGTCCCGCTCCAGCTCCACCTGATGGACTTCTGCCGTCCGCTCGCCGTCGGGCAGGACAATGTGGGTGCCGGTGGTCAGAGATCCAGCCTGCTGTTCAAGATGGTGCCTGGCGGCTGGTGTTTCGGTCATGGGAGTCCTTAGGTTCTCTTGCGGTCCGCCCTACAGTCTACAAAGACGCGCACCTAAAATCGGGGACCCCCAGGTTCCGGCGTGATGTCAGAAGCCAACACCGGCGAAGGCCAGCGCCTGGCGGATGAGGCTGCCGCGGCCGCCGACGAACTCCATTTGGACGCCGGGGCTGAGGACTTCCTCAGGGGTCATCCAGGTCAATTCGAGGGCGTCCTGGCGGGGCTCGCATTCACCCGTAACCGGGATGACGTAAGCCAGGGCCACGGCGTGTTGCCGCTCGTCCGTGAAGCCGGTCTGGGACGGCGCAGGGAAGTATTCCGCCACGGTGAAGGGGACAGGGCTGATGGGAAGTTGCGGGAACGCCAGCGGTCCCAGGTCCTTTTCCATATGCCGCAGCAGGGCAGCGCGGATGGTTTCGCGGTAAATGACGCGGCCCGAGACCAGGGACCGGACCATGGTCCCGTCCTCGTCAGCCTGGAGCAGGGTTCCCACCTCGTTGACGAAGCCCAGCGGGTCCAGCCTGACCGGCACAGCCTCCACGTAGACCATGGGCAGCCGCCCGCGTGCCTCAAAGAGGTCTTCTTCGGAGAGCCAGCCGGGATTCGGGTCAGGGGTGCGCACGTTCATGGTTAAGTTCTACCCCATGGGACGCTGCGTGACGGGTGGGACTCAGCTGCCGGCGGAATGCGTCGGTTCTTCCTCTCACGCGTGGCGCTGGGAGATCCAGAGCGTCGCCGGCACATGCGCAGCTGCTCCAGCCCCGGCATCGGGGTTGGCAACGTGGAGGGTGCGCGCGAAGGCTTCCTCCGTGATGCTGGCCTGGATACCCGCTGAGGCGAGGCGTTCCCGCAAAGGCTCCAGCCCGCCGTCGTACTCAAAACCCAGGCCGGAACGCGGTGCTCCCGAGGCCGGCCGGACCATCAGGACCCCGCCGTTCTTTGCGGTGAAGTCGGCGGTGTCGTCCTGGTCCGGTACCGGGCGCGGCCGCGCGCCCACCTGCTGCAGGGTGCGGGAGGCGGACGCGGGATCCTCCGTGAACCAGACCCCGACGACGGCCAGGGCAGGATCGGCGTCGGCGCACCGGGCGTTGTGGGCGGCTTTGTCCGCAAGGAAGCTGAAACCGTCGGGCGCCGTGATCCGGCAGGCGTCGCCATGGTCCGCGGCGACGAGCTCTGCGGGTGTGGTTCCGTCTTCCCCAGCAGCCAGGTTGGTGCGGCGGGCGAACTCCGACAGGTCTCCCACCTCCACTGCCAGCGCGGTGCTGCCGTCCTCTGCGGCCCCCTCGGGGACGGCGTGGAGGGCCAGGCGTCCCAGCCCGGCGTCGAAAACCTGCCAGCCGGCGTCGTTCTCGGTCCGGACCATGCCCAGGGCGGTGAGGAGCCTGTCCCAGGAATCCAGCCTGGACGTGAAGTGAAGGGGGCGCACACGGAGCATTTTGGTTTCCTTAATCCTCGGTATCCAGGGACCTCTAGGCCCATGATGCCACGGCGCCGGCGCTTGTGGAGAGGGGCTGCCGTGGTGCCGTGATGCGGGGGCAGAATAGGGCCATGACCGTTGAACTTGAGGAGCTGCTGCTGCCGGACGCGGCGGCGTGGCGCAGCTGGCTGGAGGCACACCACAGCACCAGCCCGGGGGTGTGGCTGGTCCTGCACAAGAAGGGCGGAAACGTCACGGAACTGGATTACGCCGCGGCGCTGGACGAGGCCCTGTGCTTTGGCTGGATCGATGGCCAGGCGCGCCGCCGCGATGAACAGACGTCCTTCCAGCGGATGACGCCCCGCCGACCCCGGAGCCCATGGTCTGCCAGGAACGTCGGCCATGTGGCGCGGCTGGACGCGGCAGGCCGGATGACCGATGCCGGACGGGCCGCGGTGAATGCGGCGAAGGCCGACGGCCGCTGGGACAACGCTTACGGCGGCCAGGCGGTGGCTGAGGTTCCACCTGATCTGGCGGCGGCCATCGCCGCGCTTCCCGCCGCCCAGGCGATGTTCGATGTCCTCACGGGGACAAACCGGTTCGCGATGATCTACCGGGTCAACTCCGCCGTCCGGCCTGCCACCCGCGAAAAGAGGATCGCCGAATTCGTGGAGATGCTGGCGCGCGGAGAATCCCTGTATCCGCAGAAGAAGCGCCCCGGCGGCGTGACCTGACCGCACGGGCAGTGGATCCGGGAATCCGCGCCCGGTTGGGTTCCTGCCGGCATACCTGTAAAATTGACGGTTCACTTGCGCTGGTGCCGTTCCCCTCCTGGGGAGCGGCACTTGTGCGTTCAGCGACGGATCGAAAACATGCCCCGAAAAATCCTCGGACCCGTACCCCCTGCCCTCAAACACCGGCCCCTGACCTGGGTGGTTGCCGCCCTGGCCGCTGCCCTGGTCCTGGTAGTTTCCCTGGTGCTCGCCGGCAACGTCCGGACGGGGCCAGCCGCCGTTGCCGGCCGTGTTTTGGACGGTGTTGCGTCGGCGCAGGCAACGGCCAGGGATGCCACGGGCAGCTACGCGACGCTGTGGCTGGAGGGCGGCGACACCACGCTCGTGGACCGTGGGGGCGCGCTCGATGCTGAGGGTGCGGAGGATGTGCGGAGCATTGAATGCGGCGCGGGCTGGCTGGCCGGAGCCCGCGTGGACGGCAAGGTTTTCCTGCGAAGCAGCGCCTCCCTGGACACGGTTGAGGATGCTGCGGCGGCGCGTCTTCCGGAGTGCATCAGCGCCGAGGCGCGCGATGCCCTGCTGGCTGACCTCGGCGTGGACAGGACGTGGCCGGAGCCAGTCGGGGACCGCTTCGAACCGCCGGCGGGGGAGTACCGCCCGGCCTACCACCTCACCCCGGACCAGCGCTGGATGAACGATCCCCAGAAGCCCTTCTTCCTGGACGGCCAGTGGCACTACTACTATCTGTACAACGCCGACTACCCGGAAGGGAACGGCACCGAGTGGTTCCACGCCACCAGCACCGACCTGGTCAACTGGAAAAACGAGGGCGTGGCCATTGAGAAGTTCCGCAACGGGCTCGGCGACATCGAGACCGGCACAGCGGTGGTGGATACGGAGGGCACCGCAGGATTCGGCAAGGGAGCCGTGATCGCGGTGCTCACCCAGCAGCATGACGGTGTCCAGCGGCAGTCGCTGTTCTACTCCACGGACAACGGCTACAGCTTCCAGAACTACAATCAGAATCCGGTGATGGACAACCCGGGCGAAGAACACTGGCGTGATCCCCGAATTGTCCGCGACGACGCCAACAACCAGTGGCTGATGCTGCTGGCCGAAGGCCACAAGATCGGCTTCTACACGTCCCCGGACCTCAAGGACTGGACCTATGTTTCCGCTTTTGAGCGCGACGGGCTGGGAATCCTTGAGTGCCCGGACTTTTTCCAGCTGGACGTCGACGGCGACCCGTCCAAGCGCACGTGGGTGCTGGCCGCCAGTGCCAACGGGTCCGGGGAAGGGCGCGCCACGGGGCTGGCGTACTGGACCGGAAGCTGGGACGGAAAAACGTTCGCGCCGGACGCCGGAGACCACCAGTGGCTGGACGGCGGAACGGACTTCTACGCCGCCGTCACTTGGGATGACCCGCGCCTCACGGACGGCCAGCGGAAGGCTTCGCGGCACGCCATTGGCTGGATGAACAACTGGGCGTACGCCCGGGAATTGCCCACCGGGGAGTGGTTTGGAGCGGCCTCCGTGGTGCGTGACATCCGGCTGGTGTCCGACGGCGGACGTCCGGTTTTGGTCTCGGCGCCCACCCCTGCGCTGGAGTCCCTGGAGGGCGATCCGGTCCAGATCCCCGCGGGCACCGTCCAGGAAGGCGCGGGGCAGGAGTTGCCGGTTCCGGACAGCGGCGCGTACAAGGTGGACCTGGAAATTGAAAAGCCCGCATCCGGCAGCGGTGAAGCGCGCGTCCTCCTGCAAAGCGGCGGCAAGGCCTACGCCACGGTGGGTTACGACTTTGGGACCGGGCAGGCCTTTGTGGTCCGGGACGGGGATTCGGTGGCACAAGCTGCCGGAGGCCCGGCGGAGGGGTACCGGACGGTGAGCTCGGCGAGAGGCAACACCGATGGGGACACGGTTCAGCTGACCGCCTATATTGACCGCTCTTCCGTGGAAGTCTTCGTGGACGGCGGCCGCGGGACCCTGACCTCGCTGGTCTTCCCGCCGCAGGGAACTAAGGACGTCCGGCTTGCGGCCTCGGGTGGTGCCGTCAGCATTAGGAGCGGCACCGTCACGCCGCTTGCCGCCATCCGCTGAGCCGGACGTCCCGTGGCGAACGTGCGCCTGTGCGCGGGCCCGCCGTGCAGGAAACGAGGCTGTTCAGGACTCGAGCCTCTTTAGGACTCGAGCGGGAACGCCACGCCTTCGCCCACCACACGAAGGCACAGCTCCATGCCCGGCCGGGCGATGGAGGCGTTCCAGTGGCGGATGGTGATAATTTCGCCGCCGCCGGGGTAGCGGTGGTCGGGGCTGGCGGCTAGCTGCGGCGGGACCGAGAGCTTCAGCCGGACGGTGGTTTCCGGGCCAAAGTAGTCCGTGTCCACCACCACCCCGCGGATGGCTGCATCCTCGGCGATCCGGATCTGCTCCGGCCTCAGCATCAGCTGCACGCGGCCCTGCGCCGGCGGCCTGCGGACGGGGATGGCCCCCAGAGAGCAGGTGGCCAGCGACCCCTCAAGCCAGGCATCCAGGATGACGGCGTCTCCGAGGAACTCCGCCGTGGCACGGTCTGCGGGGCGGGTGTACACCACGAACGGGTTGCCGATCTGGGCGAGCTTGCCACCGCGCATAACGGCCACCTGGTCCGCGAAGGACAGTGCCTCGGCCTGGTCGTGGGTGACCAGGATGGTGGTGACCCCTGCCTCGTTCAGGACCTTGGCTACGGCACGGCGGGTAGCCACCCTGAGCCCCGCATCCAGTGCGGAGAAAGGTTCATCAAGGAGCATCAGTTCCGGCTCGCGCGCCAGGGCCCGCGCCAGGGCAACCCGCTGCTGCTGGCCGCCGGAGAGCTGGTGCGGGCGGCGCTTGGCCATGGCCGGGTCCAGGGACACCATCTCCAGCAGTTCGCTGATCCGGCCGGCCACTGCCCGCCGGCCGCCCGGCAGGCGGTCCTGGTCCAGCCCGAACGCGATGTTCTGCCCCACGCTCAGGTGCGGGAACAGGGCTCCGTCCTGTGCCACGTACCCAATGTGCCGTTTGTGCGCCGGCACCCACACGCCGTCGCCCGCCACCTTGGCGCCGTTCAGCGCAATGCTGCCCGTGTCCGGATGCTCAAACCCGGCAATCAGCCGCAGCAGGGTGGTCTTGCCCGACCCAGAGGGTCCCACAATGGCTGTGGTTCCGCCCCGGGCCACGGAAAGGTTGACGCCCTTCAGGACGGCCTGGTTGCCAAAGTTCTTGGTGACGTCGGTGATCTCCAGGTGGCTGTTCGTGGTGGGTGCCACGGACGGGGCCACCCGCGGCTCCGGCAACCTGGAAGGGGCTTGTTCTGTCACTGTCCGGCTACTTTCTTGGACTGCTGGAAGAGGAGGTACGTCATGGGCGCGGAGAGCAGGATCATCAACAGCGCATACGGCGCGGCGCCGGCGTAGTCGATTTCGCTGCTCTTGCTCCAGAATTCGGTGGCAAGGGTGCGCGTTCCGTTGGGGGACAGCAGCAGGGTGGCGGTGAGTTCGTTGGCGATGGCCAGGAACACCAGCGCCGCGCCGCCCGCCGCTGCCGGCGCCGTAAGCCGCAGGGTGACCCTGATGAAGGACACCAGCGGCGGCTTGCCCAGTGCCTGCGCCGCTTCGTCCAGTTCCTTGGGTGCCTGTGCCAGGCCGGCCCGGAGGTTGACCAGGGCGCGGGGCAGGAACAGCAGCACGTAGGCCGCCACCAGCACTCCTGCGGTCTGGTAGATCCCGGGGACCACCCGGATGCTCACCGTGACGAAAGCCAGGCCCACCACGATTCCGGGCAGCGAGCTGGTGATGTAATTGGAGAGTTCCAGCGACTTGCTGAACCAGCCGGGATGGCGGACAGCAAGATAGGCCATGGGGAACGCCACCACGGTGGTGGCAAGGGCGCCCAAAAGGCCGTAGCCGAGCGTTGTGAGCAGCGCCGGAAGGAACTCGTCCGCAGCCCAGGCTGCCGTTCCGCCGGAAGCCACCCAGCGCAGCACAAAGAACAGGGGCAGGCCGAAAGCCAGTGCCGTGAGCGCCAGCAGGAACAGCTGGGCCGGAAGCTGGTACACGTGCAGCGGCAGGCGCAGCGCCTTGGCCTGCGCCCCGGGGCCGATGCGTGCATACCGTGCAGTACCGCGGCTCCGGACCTCGGCCAGCAGCAGGAGGAGGCAGAAAAACACCAGCACGCTGGCGAGCATATTCCCTGCCGCCCCGTTGAATGTCGACTGGTACTGGACCATGATCGCCGTGGTGAAGGTATCGAAACGGATCATGGCGAACGCCCCGTACTCGGCCAGCAGGTGCAGTGCCACCAGGAGCGCGCCGCCGGTCATGGCAATGCGGAGCTGGGGGAGGACCACGCGGAAGAAAGTACGCCAGGCGCCGAGGCCCAGTGCAGCCGCGGACTGCTCAATGGCCGGGTCCAGCCGGCTGAGGGCGGCGGCGGCGGGAATGTAGACCAGCGGGAAGTAGGAGAGGGTGGCAATCAGGACTCCGGAGCCCAGACCGCCCAGGGAAGGAATGGCGGAAACCCAGGCGTAACTGTTGACGAACGCCGGGATGGCCAGCGGCGCAGCCAGCAGCACGGCCCAGACCCGCGCGCCCCGCAATGTTGTGCGTTCCACGAGCCAGGCGCCGGCAACTCCCAGGACCAGGCACAGCGGGACGGTGAAGACCATGAGCAGGACGGTGTTCAGCAGCAGTTCGGCCACGCGCGGCCGGAAGATGAGTTCGGCGGCGGTGTCCCAGCCCGTTGCCACGGTCATGTAGACCACGTAGCCAAGCGGGACGACCGAAAACAGGGCAATCAGCACCGCCAGGGCGGACACCGCAGAAACGCCGAAAGGCGGGCGGGGGCTGTTGCCCCGGCCCGCCGTCGTCGTGCTCCCCCGTGGGGGAGCCGATAGATCAGGAGTCACGAAATCAGAGGAGTCCTGCCGAGGTCATCAGTTCGGTGACCTTCTCCGAGTTCAGCTTGGCGGGATCCACGGTGGGGGCCTGCAGATCTGCGATGGGAACGAGCTTCTCGTTCGCGGGGACGTCGGAGGCGATGGCGTACTCGAAGGAGGTGCCGTCCTTCAGGATTTCCTGGCCCTTGGTGCCGGTGACGTACTTCAGGAACTCCTGGGCAGCTTCCTGGTTCTTGGAGGTCTTCAGCACACCGCCGCCGGATACGGACACGAACGCGCCCGGATCCTGGTTCTTGAAGTAGTACGGGGTGACGTTATTGGAGTTCTCGCCGGTCTTGGCCTGGTCGCCGTAGTAGTAGTAGTGGTAGATCAGCGCGGCATCGACTTCGCCGGCGTTGACTGCCTTCATGGCGGTACTGTTGCCCTTGTAGGCCTTGAAGTTGTCCTTCATGCCCTTGAGCCATTCCTCCGTGGCGGCCTCGCCCTTGAGTTCCAGGAGCGCCGAGACAATGGCCTGGAAGTCGGCGCCGGACGGGGAAGCAGCCCACTTGCCCTTCCACTCCGGGTTGGCCAGGTCCAGCATGGACGTGGGCAGCTGGTCTTCGGTCAGCTTGTTCTTGTCGTACACCAGGACGGTGGAGCGGGCAGCAATGCCGGTCCACTTGCCGGTGGACGGACGGAACTCTTCAGGCACCTGCGCGATGGTGGCTTCGTCCACGTCCGCAAACAGGCCGGCGTTCTCCACCTGGGTCATGGCCGGGGAGTTCTCCGTCAGGAACACATCAGCCGGGGATGCTGAGCCTTCCTGGATGATCTGGTTGGAAAGCTCGGTGTCCGAGCCCTGGCGCATGGTCACCTTGATGCCGGTCTCGGCGGTGAAGCCGTCGATCCATTCCTTGGTCAGGCTCTCGTGCTGGGCGTTGTACACGGTGATTTCGCCGTTGCCGGCACCAGCGGAGGCGTCGGACGAACCTGTGGCTGCGGGGGTGGTGCTGCCGCCGCAGGCGGTCAGTCCAAGTGCTGCGGTGGCGGCGAGTGCGATGCCTGCCAGGGCGCTGTTGCGGATCTTCATGGAGGGACTGCTTTCTGGGGAAACGTCGGGCGGACGGGGTCCTGTTGGGCGTCGGGGAAGGATGCCCACGCTTGGAACTGTAGGGTAGGCAAACCTAAGCAACAAACCAGAAAGCGCTTTAAGTGACGAGGGTCACAACAATTACAAAACTATTGCGTGCCCTAATTGCCTGCGTTGCCGGGGAGGGTTGCCGCGGCCTCCAGGACCATCCACGCCTGCAGCTGGGTGGAAAGTTCGACGGCGGCTCCCGGCGGGTATGTTTCGCCCGCCGGTTTCACGGCATGCTGGGAGAAGACGACGGCGCCGCGGTACGTCTCCGCAGCCTCGCCGGCCTGCATGGTGCGCTTCCCGGACCAGAAGGCCTCAGCCGTTGCTGCCACCAGCCGGGCGGCGGTGGCGCGGGTCTGCGCGGGAAGCCGGCCGTCGGCAGCGGCGAGGGCAAGGTAGCGGCACAGGATGCCGGTGAACAGGCCGCCGTCGCCCGGTCCCTCGCAGCGCAGCACCCGGCCCCCGCTGCTGGTCTCAGTGCCGGTAGCGGATCGGACCGTAAGCAGCCGGTCCACCGCGTCCACCACCACGGCTGCCCTGGCAAGGTCTGCTTCCCCGCCCATTTCCAGGAGGGCGCCCAGCACCGGGCCCTGGTTGTAGGTGTAGACCGCGCGTTCCACCAGCACTTCCCCGGCCGGGCCAAGCCGTGCGCCGTCCAGGTACAGGCCCTGGTCCGGGTCGAAAAGGGTGGCATCCAGCCAGTCCAGCAGGGCCCTGGCTTTCTGCGGGTGGCCGGTCCGGGCAAAGTGGAGCGCTATGGGCGCCGAGGCCGGGGTGTTCTTGAAATCCCGTTTCTTGCTCCAGAAGGCACCGCCGTTCAGGTCATCCGTGCAGGCGGCCTCGAACTGCAGGGTGAGGGACCTGCGGACGCGGGCGTTGCGCCGGCGGCCGCGCCTGCGTGCCTCCCCGGCGAGGGCGTCGAGCCGGTGGGTGGCGAGCGCAAGCCAGGCCATGTCGTCGTAATAGTTGTTGACGAAGGTAAAGGCGTTGCGCAGGCGGATCCCGGTAACCAGCCGGGATGCCAGGCGCCCGGCGCTGGGGTGGCCGGGGCCGTTGAACCTGGCGGCCGGCGTGGCGCCGCTGCCCAGTTCCCGCCGCCCTGCATCCACCAGGCAGTCAATATAGTGTGCCTGCCACCAGTAATGCCAGGGGCCTGCGAGTACTCCCTTGGGGTCCCTGCGCCACGCGGGGGAAGGCCACGTCACGGCACCCAGGTGGGTGCCCGGCAGGAAGAACAGCCTCCGGCCGAAGAGGGCGGTCACCGACTGTGCGGCCTGGTTGGCTCTGGCGTCCCAGCGGAACGGGTCCTGGCGGGCGGGGGCGGGGTCCAGGCGGGTCATGCTTTCCACCCTAACGCGCGTTCCCCGGCCGGTCCGGACTGGCCGTTGGTGCAGGCCCTCCGTATTTCAGTTAACATTCACTAACTAACACCTGGCGGCCCGCAGCCGCTGCGGACCCGCATCAAGGAGGATGTATGGACGTCAAAGGCGCTGTTGCACTGGTGACCGGGGGAGCCTCCGGCTTGGGGGCGGCTACTGCCCGGCGGCTGTTCCGCGACGGCGCCTCCGTGGTGCTGGTTGACCTCCCGTCTTCCGGCGGCGCGGCCCTGGCGGAAGAGCTCAATGCGTCCCGGGCTGCGGGGCCGTCTGCCGTCTTTTGCCCCGCAGACGTGACGAACGAACGCGAGGTGCAGGCCGCCGTCGACACCGCAGTCAGCCTGGGGCAGCTGCGCATTGTGGTGAACTGCGCCGGGATCGCCACCCCCGGAAAGGTCCTGGGCAGGGACGGCGTGCTTCCGCTCGAGGCGTTCAACCGCGTCATCCAGGTGAACCTGGTCGGCACCTTCAACGTCCTGCGGCTGGCGGCGGCGGCGATGGTGGCGACGCAGCCGGCCGTCACGGAACTGGGCGGCCCGGAACGCGGCGTGATCATCAACACCGCCTCCGTTGCCGCCTTTGAAGGCCAGATCGGCCAGCCCGCCTACGCTGCCTCCAAGGGTGCCGTGGCGGCCATGACCCTGCCGGCTGCCCGGGAGCTGGCACGCTCGCTGGTCCGCGTGGTCACCATCGCGCCAGGCATCTTTGAGACGCCGATGATGGCGGGGCTGCCGCAGGACGCCCAGGATTCCCTGGGCGCGCAGGTGCCGCATCCCTCCCGCCTGGGCAGACCCGGCGAATACGCCGCCCTCGTGGCGCACATCGTGGACAACGCCATGCTGAACGGAGAGACCATCCGCCTGGATGGGGCCATCCGGATGGGACCGAAATGACTGGTGCTGACATGGCGGGGACCGAGGCAGCGCTGGACAGCATGCCGGACCTGCCCTCCGCGGACTTCTTCGACTTTGAATCCCTGCTGGACCGGAAGGAACGGGACAAGCTGGCCGAGCTGCGGGAGTTCCTGGCGGCGGAGATCGCCCCGTATGCGGGGGACTGGTGGAACAAGGCCGAGTTTCCGGCGCATATCCTGCCCAAACTGGCTGCACTGGAGCTGAGTACTCCGGCTGAGCGCGGCTACAGCCATCTGTTCGCCGGCCTGGTGATCGCCGAGATGACGCGCGTGGACACGTCGATCGCCACGTTCTTTATGGTCCACCACGACCTGTTCGTCCAGTCGCTCTACGACTTCGGCAGTGAGGACCAGAAGCAGCGGCTGCTGGCCGACGCCTCAAGCCTGCGCATCACCGGTGCGTTTGCCCTCACCGAACCGAATCACGGTTCGGACGTTGCCGGGGGGATGGAGACGCGGGCGCGGCGGATCTCCTCGGCCACCGGAGATCCGGACGACGGCGGCGAAGCCTGGGTGCTGAACGGGGCAAAGCGCTGGATCGGCAACGGGACGTTCTGCGACTACATGCTGGTGTGGGCCCGCGACGAGGCGGACGGGTCCGTGCGCGGGTTCATTGTGGACGCCACGCTGCCCGGCGTCAGCCGGACCCGGATCGAAAACAAGATCGCGCTGCGGACGGTGCAGAACGCGGATATTGTCCTGGCGGATGTGCGCGTGGCCGAGGCCGACCGGTTCGCGAATATCAGCAGTTTCGCGGACACCAGGGAGCTGTTGCGGGGTTCGCGGATCATGGTGGCCTGGCAGGCCGTGGGCCAGCAGCTTGCCGCCTTCGACGTCGCCCGGCAGTACGCCGTGGAGCGGCGGCAGTTCGGCCGGCCGCTGGCCCGGTTCCAGCTCATCCAGCAGCAGCTGGTGACCATGCTGGGCAATGCCGTGGCGGGCATGGGGATGATGGCCGGACTGGCACGGCTGCAGGATGAGGGCGCCGCGGACATGCCGCAGGTGGCACTCGCGAAGTCGTACGTAAGCGCACGGATGCGGGAGACGGTGGCCCTGGGCCGGTCCATCTTGGGCGGCAACGGCATTGTCACCGACTACCGGATGGCCAAGATCTTTTCCGACGCCGAAGCCATTTATACGTACGAAGGGTCTTTCGAGATCAACACCCTGATCGCGGGCCGGGCCGTCACCGGAATGTCAGCCATCACCTGACCTAGCCAATCAGCTCAATCAGGGGCGGGCAGCTTCTCGCCCGCCTCCACGCGCACGTCCAGTGAGTTGTTCCTCACCGGCATGGGGCACGTGCCGTAGGGGGTGAACGCGCTGGGGTAGTTGATGGCGCGGTTGAAATCCAGGACCACGGAATGGTCCGGCCGCGGGCGGGGCACGGAGAGCTTCCGCCAGACATCCGTGGTGTCCCCGTTGGTCTCGTCATGGAACGTGACGGTCAGTGCTCCGAGCTTCTCCTCTTCCGCCTGCAGCCGGAACTCGTGGCCGCTGCCGGGGACCCGGAACACCACCTCACCCACGCTCCGGTGGACGCCGTCCACCAAGGGGTTGGCGGTGGCGATGGGCACGTCCACGGGCTCGGGATACGGCTCGAACCGGCCCGCCACTTCCCACTCCGGGTTGTATCCGTAGGTGGGGACGCCGGTGAATTCCGTGAGCACCGGCGAGGCCGAGTCCCGGGTCCGGATGGCATAGCGCCCGGCACGCATGGCCAGTTCCACCACCACCTGGTCCCCGCCGGGGCCGCCGAACTGCACCCACATCAGGGACTCCTCATCGGCAAGCGCCGCCGTGATGGTTCCGGAGACGGCTTCCCCTGTCTCCACCAGGGACAGCCAGTCCCCGGGCACTGCGGTGAGTGACGCCGTCGTGCCATCCGTTGACCAGAGGCCGGGTGCCAGTTCGACGGCGGCGGGAGAGTCCTCCAGCCACTGGAACGAGGTGAGGGTGAGCCAGCCGTGGCGGGCGGCGAGGGCCTGGTTGCGGTTGTCGCGGAAGCGCTGCCAGCGTTCCACCTTGGCGGCCGGGAGGGTGCCCATGGTTCCTTTCGAGCGTTTCGGTTTGCCCCGGCTACAACCGCTCCGCTCCGGCGTTCATTCCGGGCCTTGCCTTGTCCGGGACGGGGAGTACCCTCGGAACCAGCAGGGCCGGTTGCTTTATGGCCCCCGCAGCTGCTTTTAACACTACTTTCAAGCTGTCTGCTTTCCGGAGGGGAAGCCATGAAGATTGCGGTGCTTGGCACAGGCATGGTGGGACGGACCCTCGCGGGGGCGTTCAGCGCGCTGGGACATGACGCGGAAATCGGAACCCGGGATCCAGGCGCCACGTCCGCCAGGACCGGGCCGGACATGATGGGTGCGCCGCCGTTCAGCGAATGGCACGCGGCAAACCGTCACATCCCGCTGACGACTTTCGCCGAGGCTGCAGGGGCCGCTGAGCTGGTGGTCAATGCCACGAGCGGCGCGGGAGCGCTGGAGGCAGTGGGTTCGGCCGGGGCAGCAAGGCTTGCCGGCAAAGTGCTGATGGACGTTTCCAACCCCCTGGATTTCTCCCAAGGAATGCCGCCAGTGCTGAACCCGGTGAACACAGACAGCCTCGCCGAGCGGATCCAGCGGGCCTTCCCCGGCGCGCGGGTTGTGAAGACCCTCAACACGATGAATGCCGGACTGATGGTGGACCCGCGCCGGCTCGCGGACGGCGACCATTCCGTCTTCCTGTCAGGAGATGATCCGGAAGCAAAAGCGGTGGTCAAAGGTTTACTGGAGGAGCTGGGCCACCGCGATGTGATCGACCTGGGCGACATCACCACGGCCCGCGGCGCCGAGATGCTGCTGCCGCTCTGGCTGCGCCTCTACGCCGCTCTGGGCACACCCAATTTCAATATCAAGGTGGTCCGCGCGGTTGAATAGGTGCCGTGGACATACTTGCTGGAGTAAGCACTGAGTGGCTGAGGGCCCTGACCTGGATCGCCGCCGCCGCAGCCGGCGTGGCGGTCCTCCTGTGGCGGCCGCAGCGGCCCCACCTGGCAGGACTGGCCGCCACGGTGGTGTTCATGGCCGCGAGCGCGGGCGCCGGGATCTACGTGCTGAACCACCTGGGCGACGGCCGCTGGGGCGGTGACCTGCAGTCCAGGCTGAGTCCGCCCCCGCTCTCCGATGCGCCCATGGTGGGGCAGTTCCTGCAACCGCTGGAAGGGATGCTCGGCGGCGTGGCCGACGGCGTTAACGAGTTTGTTGACTTCCGCTCCGCCCTGCCGGTGGCACTGGAGTTCTTTGGTGCCGCGGGCTGGGCCCTGGCGTTTTCCGTGCCCCTGGCACTGGTGGCCTTGGCGGCCGGCGCCAGGGCGGCCAGGCGCCGCGCCGCGGAATTCACCGCGTACCGGGCGGAAGTCGAACAGCTCCGGGAAGAGCTGGATCACGTCAAGCGCCATGTAGGTTACCCGGTGCGCGACATTATCTGAGACGGATTCCCCCACGGCGCCGCAGTGCGGGTAGCATCTTTAGCTAGTTACGTGGCTCACAGTATCCAGCGCAGTGTACGAGCCAAGTCCGAACCCTCGAAAGATAGTTTCCATGGCTCACACTGCAACGAATCCCGAAACCGATCTTGCCTCCGAACTGAGGGCAGACGTCCGCCGCGTGTCCACCCTGCTGGGTGAATCGCTCGTCCGCCAGCACGGTCCTGAACTCCTTGACCTGGTGGAGCAGGTCCGCCTCCTCACCAAGGAATCCAAGGAAGCCGCCCGCGGCGGTGCTGATGCCACCGGCCCGTGGAGCGCGCACGACGTCGTTGCCCAGGTCCGCGAGCTCCTGGGCTCACTGCCCATCGAGCAGGCCACCGACCTGGTCCGCGCCTTCGCCTTCTACTTCCACCTCGCCAACGCGGCGGAGCAAGTGCACCGGGTCCGCGGCCTGCGGACCCGGGCCGAAAAAGACGGCTGGCTGGCCAAGACTGTAGCGGACATCGCAGAGCAGGCGGGCTCCGGTGTGCTGCAGGAAGTGGTCAACGGGCTGGACGTCCGCCCCATTTTCACCGCGCACCCCACCGAAGCCTCCCGCCGTTCGGTGCTGGACAAGATCCGCAAGCTGTCCGACGTCCTGGCCCAGCCCAGCGCCGAGGGCACAACGGCCCGGCGCCGCCAGGACCGCCAGCTGGCCGAGATCATCGACCAGATGTGGCAGACCGACGAACTCCGCCAGGTCCGGCCCACCCCGGTGGACGAGGCCCGCAACGCCATCTATTACCTGAGCAGTATCCTGACGGACGCCATGCCGGAGATGCTTACCGAACTCTCGGAACTGCTCGGCGAGCACGGCGTGACCCTTGCCTCGCAGGAAGCGCCCATCCGCTTCGGCTCCTGGATCGGCGGCGACCGCGACGGCAACCCCAACGTCACCGCGGCAGTCACCCGCGAGATCCTGCAGATCCAGAACCAGCATGCGGTCCGGATCAGCATCGGAATGATCGATGAGCTGATCTCCATCCTGTCCAACTCCACTGCGCTCGCCGGCGCGGACCAGGAGCTGCTGGACTCCATCGACGCGGACCTGAAGAAACTGCCCGGCCTGGACAAGCGCGTCCTGGAGCTCAACGCCCAGGAGCCCTACCGGCTGAAGCTCACCTGCGTCAAAGCCAAGCTGATCAACACGGGCAAGCGGGTGGCCGCAAACTTCAACCACGAACACGGCCGCGACTACAGCGGAACCGGCGAACTCCTTGCGGACCTTGAACTCGTGGAACTCTCGCTCCGGAACCACTCGGCGTCGTTGGCTGCAGACGGCGCGCTCGCCCGGGTCCGCCGCGCCATTGCGTCGTTTGGACTCCACCTGGCCACGCTGGACATCCGCGAACACGCGGACCACCACCATGACGCCGTCGGCCAGCTGATGGACCGGCTGGGCGGGCCGGGCGTGCGGTACGCGGAACTCAGCCGCGGGCAGCGGCTTGAGGTGCTCGGTTCCGAGCTCGCCTCCCGCCGGCCGCTGTCCGGACACCCCATTAAGCTCGACGGCGCCGCCGACGGCACGTACGACGTCTTCCGTGAGATCCGCCGCGCCCTGCGCGCCTACGGCCCGGATGTCATTGAGACCTACATCATCTCCATGACCCGCGGTGCCGACGACGTGCTTGCCGCCGCCGTCCTGGCCCGTGAGGCCGGCCTGGTGAACCTCTTCGGCGAGAAGCCCTACGCCAAGATCGGGTTCGCGCCGCTGCTGGAGACCGTGGAGGAGCTGCGGGCCTCGGCCGAAATCGTGGACCAGCTGCTGTCCGATCCCTCCTACCGGGAACTCGTGCGCCTCCGCGGCGACGTGCAGGAAGTCATGCTGGGCTACTCGGACTCCAACAAGGAATCCGGCGTGATGACCAGCCAGTGGGAGATCCACAAGACCCAGCGCAAGCTGCGCGACATCGCCGCCAAGCACGGTGTGCGCGTGCGCCTGTTCCACGGCCGCGGCGGATCCGTGGGCCGCGGCGGCGGACCCACCTACGACGCCATCCTGGCCCAGCCCAACGGTGTCCTGGAAGGCGAAATCAAGTTCACCGAGCAGGGCGAGGTGATCTCGGACAAGTACTCTCTGCCTGAACTCGCCCGCGAAAACCTGGAACTGTCCCTCGCCGCCGTGCTGCAGGGCTCGGCCCTGCACCGCGATCCGCGCACCTCGGCGGACCAGCGGGAACGGTACGGGCACGTCATGGAAACCATCTCCGACGCCGCCTTCGACCGGTACCGGAAGCTGATCGATGACCCGGACCTGCCCGCCTACTTCATGGCCTCCACCCCGGTGGAGCAGCTGGGCTCCCTTAACATCGGATCCCGCCCGTCCAAGCGCCCGGACTCCGGCGCGGGACTCGGCGGGCTGCGCGCCATCCCGTGGGTGTTTGGCTGGACGCAGTCACGCCAGATCGTGCCCGGCTGGTTCGGCGTTGGCTCCGGCCTCAAGGCCGCCCGCGAGGCTGGCAACACCGCGCAGCTGGTGGAGATGTGGGAGAACTGGAACTTCTTCCGGTCGGTGCTCTCCAACGTGGAAATGACCCTGGCCAAGACTGACCTGGACATCGCCGGCTACTACGTCTCCACCCTGGTCCCGGACGAGCTGCACCACATCTTCCGGACCATCCGCGAGGAATACGAGCTGACCGTGGCCGAGGTGCAGAACCTGACCGGCGAGAACCTGCTCCTGGACGCCCAGCCCACGCTCAAGCGGTCGCTGGAAATCCGGGACCAGTACCTGGACCCCATCAGCTACCTCCAGGTGGAGCTGCTCCGCCGTGTCCGGGCGGAAGCTGCCGAAGCCGCCGAAAAAGCAGACGGCATCAGCGGCGCAGAGATCGACGAACGCCTGCAGCGCGCCATGCTCATCACCGTCAACGGCGTGGCGGCAGGCCTCCGCAACACTGGCTAGCACCGACGCTCTCTCACTTAATGCAGGTTTTCAACCAACGCTCACTCACACGCGAGAGAGCGTTGGTGGATTTCCCGCTTTAAGTGGGAGAGGGTTTCAGGCCTTGGGATGCGGGGGAGCAGCCGGGATAGGCTGGAGGGCATGCCTTCCTTCCAGACCCGACTGAAAATCACCGGGCTGCGGCCGGGCAACCCGCCCGAGGCGGTCATGGACACCGCGGTGGAAGCCCTGGGGACCCGGCACCATGTGGAGGCCCACCAGCTGCAGCTTGCCGGGGGAGTGCCGCAGCTGAACCTGCGCTTCCTCGTTGACGCCACCGAATACAGCGGCGAGAACCGGCAGGCGCGGGATTCGGCAGCCATGATGCGTGACGCCGTCGAACGGGTGGCCCTGACCGGATCACTGACCGTGCTGCGCCGCAGCCGGGGCCGCTGGACGCCAGTCTAGGAGGACGTTTCAGGCTTCAGGAGCCAACGGGCCGGGTTCCTCCACCGGGGACGGATTGCCGCGCCGGCGCGTGACAATAACGCCGACGACGGCCCCCACCACCAGACCGAGCACCACCCCGATAAGGGAGCTGGCCCAGAACGGCAGCCCTGTGGCCGAGCCGGTGAAGTAGCCCAGGCCCACCAGCCAGCACGCCCAGAGCACCGCACCGATCCCGGCGCACAGGCTGAAACCCCGGACGGCGACATTGGCGATGCCGGCGGCGGCGGAGGTGGCAAGGCGGCCGCCCGGGATGAACCTGGCGCCGATGATTGTCCCGTATGTGGAGGACCGGCCGGCCCTGGCGATAGCGTCATGGATCCCGCGGTGGATCCGGCGGCCCCACGCCCACCGGTCCAGCACGTGGCTCAGCCGGCGCCGGAAGAGCTGGAAAACCACCATGTCGCCAACCCAGGACGCCAGGGCGGAAAGGAACCCCACCAGGAACACGTTGGTACGGCCGTCCGCGGACAGGGCACCGCCAGTGATCACCACCATCTCGGAGGGGATCAGGGGAAAGATGGCGTCGCCGAGGACCACGGGGATGATCCAGAAATAGATCGCCGACCCCCAGCTCTCAGCGCTGCCGAAGTCCATGGCCACAAGGTACCGCAGATTTGGCCGGCCGGCCCTGCCTACGTTTCGGACTTCGGCGAATGGCTGAGGTGCTGCCCCGCCAGGAAGTACCAGTAGGGCCAGGCGACCCAGGCGGCTGCTCCCGCCGCGACTCCTGCCCCGCCGATGCCGTAGCGGATCCAGCGGGGAAGCTGCTCCGCCCAGGTCAGGCCAGCCACCGGCAACGCCACCAGAAGTGTGCCTCCGATGGCCTGTCCCAGCCGGGCGAGGTCCCGCGGGTAGGCGCCTGAGGCCAGGAGCGCCCGGTGTGCCAGCACGAACCACCCGGCCTGGACCGTCATCGCCGCAACCGAGATAACTGTGGAGCTCTTGAAGCCGAGCTGTTTGAAAACAAGCAGGAACGAGCTTGCGGATCCGGCGGCGCAGGATGCGGTGACCACCCATTTGCCGGCCTCCGAGGCCGCCGTCCGCGGCAGCCGGCGGTGCACCTGCAGGATCACGGGGAGGGCCGCCAGGTTGAACAGGGCACCTGTTGCGTCATTGATGGTGCCGAAGACGTAGGGGCCGTTGCGGGGTACTTCCACCGCATACATGGCGCCGAGGGTGGCTATCCCCACTGCGCCCAGGCCCGCGGCGGCGTAGGCGGCCCTGGCGGCGGTGCGGTCGCCCGGGATCCAGGCCAAAGCGTCCATGATGGTTCCTTGCCTTGCCCCAGGTACCCCTCAGGATAGTCCTGTCCGGACCGGCCATCCAGAGGGCGACGGCGGTTCAGCGCTGGGCCGGGTGTGCCTCGCTGAGGTCCAGCCCGCTGCGGTACTCCACGGGTTTGCCGCTCATGGGATCCACGAACCGGATGCCCCGGGCCAGGAGCTGGAGGGGCCGAGCGTAGTCGTCCGGAGCCTTGTCCAGCAGGTCCGGGTAGAAGGCATCATTGATGATGCCCAGCCCCAGCGACGCCATGTGTACCCGCAGCTGGTGCGTCTTCCCGGTGTGCGGCTCGAGCCGGTACCGGGCCAGCCGCCGGGGACTGCCCAATTCCGCGGCAGAGGTGCCGGCCGCACCCGAAGCAGCGCCGCCGTCGAACGTTTCCAGCCGCTCGATCCGCGTTTCCGCGTTCGGTTCGCCGTCGATGACCTCGGCGAGCAGGTAGCTGCGCGACTTGGTCATCCGGTTGCGGACCACTACCGGGAAGTCGACGGCGGGATAACCCTCCGCGGGGCCGGCGGCGGACACGCACTCGTATTCCTTCTGGACCTGCCGCTTCTCGAAGAGCACCTGGTACCTGCCGCGGGTCCCGGGGTTGGTGGAGAACAGCAGGACCCCGGCCGTCATGCGGTCCAGCCGGTGCATGGGGATCAGGTCCGGCAGCTCCAGCTGGTTGCGCAGCCGGACCAACGCCGACTCCTGGATGTAGGTGCCGCCGGGGGTAGTGGGCAGGAAGTGCGGCTTGTCCACCACCAGCAGGTGTTCGTCCTGGTGGAGGATGGTGATCTCCACCGGAATCCGCGTCTCCGGCGGGAGGCTGCGGTAGTACCAGATGAACGTGTGGTCCTGCAGGGGAGTGGTGCGGTCCAGCGGCACCCCGCCCTCACCAACGATCTCGCCCGCGTCGAACCTGTCCTCGATGCCCTGCGGGTCGATGTGCCCCCAGCGGTGCATCATGTAGTCCATTGCCGTGTCCCAGGGACCCTCTTCGGGGAGGCGCAGCCGGGTGGCGTTGACGCCGGCGCGCACGGGGAGGGGGGATTGCATCACCGGACCATTCTACCGGCGGGTCCCGCCGCCCCTCGCGGTGCCTCCGGGCGCCTAAGTCGCCGGAACCGTGTGAGGTCGCCGGATCCTTCCGGCGACCGTGCACGGTTCCGGCGAACCGGCGCAGTAGGAGTCCGGGGCAGGGCGGCCGGCAGGGCATGGGCTTCGGCCGGTCACGCAATGGCCACGGCAGGTGCGCTCTTCAAGGTCCGGCGGAGCTGCGGGGCGGCATCGAGCCGGTCCTGCGCTGAGCGCAGGGCGACGACCGCGGCCTCGAGCTTGTCCGGCGGCAGGGTGAAGGGCACCCGGAGGTAACGCTCGAAGGCGCCGCCTATCCCGAAGCGCGGCCCGGCGGCCAGCCGGATCCCGAAGTCGGGGGCGATGACGGTCAGCGCAGTGCTGATGGGAGCGGGCAACCGGCACCACGCGGACAGTCCGCCGGAAGGGTAGGCCGTTTCCCACTCCGGCAGGTGTCGGGCAAGGAGCTCCAGGAGTGTGCTCGCGGAGCAGCCCATAGGCGGCAGTCACCATGGTCCGGCTGACACCCAGGGCTTCGGACAGGGCGCGCTCGCTGGGCAGCGCAGTGTCCAGGGCCACCCGGCCGTCGAGCACCAGAAGGCGTACGACGTCGGCCAGCTCGCGATAGCCCGGCGTTGCCCCGACATTCCACTCGCCCAGGAGACGGGAAAGGCCGGAGGCGGTGAGGGATGACATCAGGCCAGTATCTCAAACTGGCTATGTAATTCAAGGCCAGTTCTCTGCGAGAGTCGTCTGTATGTTGACCCGCAGACTCCTCCAGCTTTTTACCGGCCTCGCCATGTATGGCGTCTCCCTGGCCATGTTCATCCGCGCCGGGCTGGGCCTGGACCCGTGGGACGTCTTCCACCAGGGCGTGGCCGGCAGGACCGGGCTCAGCATCGGCGTGGTGGTCATCATCGTGAGTTTCCTGGTGCTTCTGCTGTGGATTCCGCTGCGGCAGTGGCCTGGGTTCGGGACGTTGTGCAACGCCGTGCTGGTCGGCGTGTTCGCGGACATCGGCCTCGCACTGATCCCGGCCGTGACCCACCTGGGCGGGCAGATCTGCATGCTCGGCGGTGCGGTGCTGCTGAACGGCATCGCTTCGGCCTGCTACATCGGTGCCCGGTTTGGCCCCGGCGCCCGCGACGGGCTGATGACGGGCCTGGCCAGGCGCACCGGCTGGTCCGTGAGGTGGTCCCGAACGCTGATCGAGGTCGTGGTGCTGGCCGTCGGCTGGTTCCTGGGCGGCTCGGTGGGCGTGGGCACTGTTGTTTACGCCCTCGCCATCGGACCCCTGGTGCAGCTGCTGCTCCCGGTCTTTATGGTGCCCGCGTCAGGCCCCGCGGACAACGCCTCGTCGGTGGGCAGCAACCCCGGAACTCCTGCGCCGGCGTCCCTGGCCAAGAACAGCTAAGGCACCAAACAGGGCCGAGGCCCTAGGCCAGCAGCGGCTGGCACTGGGGGCAGAAGTAGATGTCCCGCTCCTCGTCGCCGTTCAGCTTGCCCAGCACGCCGCGCCGGATGGGCGTCCCGCACTTCAGGCAGGGCTGGTGTTCCCGGCGGTACACCCAGTAGCCGGGCCGCCCCGCCATCCGGCCGACCGGCATGCCGCGGGCGTTGAGGATGGTGACGCGGCGGCCCGGGCCCAGGTTGACCTCCAGGAGCTGCTTGGCGTCCGTCATCATGGTCCGCACGTCCTGGACCGCCGAGACCGGTGAAGCGGGGTGTACACCGGACAGGAAGCACGTTTCGCAGCGGTAGATGTTGCCGATCCCGGCCAGGTTGCGCTGGTCCAGCAGCGCCACGCCAATGGGGACGTCCGGGGCGGAACGGACCCGCCGCTCCGCCTCGTCCAGGTCCCAGTCAGGCCCCAGCAGGTCGGGACCCAGGAAACCCACGATGGAGTCCTCGCTGGCGGTGGCCACGACCTCAACAAGCCCCAAGGAAAATCCGACGGCGTCCGCTGCAGCGGTGCGCAGCACGCACCGGGCGGTGTAGCCGGGTTTCCGCCACCTTCCGCCGGGCGGGTACACCTGCCAGGTTCCCTCCATTTTCAGGTGGGAATGGATGGTGAGCTTTTTGTCGTCCGGCCCCACCACGCGCATCAGCAGGTGCTTGCCGCGGGGCACCACCTCAGCCACGGTCCAGCCGGCAAGGTTGAGGGTGGCAAAGCGGGGCACGCGGAAATCGGAAGCAAGGAGCTTTTGTCCTCTCAGGGCCTGGTGCAGCTGGTTGGCTGCCCGCCAGACGGAATCGCCCTCAGGCACGGATCCTCAGTCCTTTCGGGGTGGAATAGGCGCCGGCCGAGCTCAGCGCGGCAGCGACGGGGGTGTCCAGGATGCCGTGCCCGTTGACCTTCTCCATGATCAGTTTGTCCACGGCTCCCCGGGTCACCACGCCCACCAGCGCCGCGCCGGCGGCTGCGAGGACGGCTTCATCGCCGCTGAAGGCCAGCAGTGTCTTGCCGCCCCGTTCCACGTAAAGGACCAGCGCCCCGTCCACCAGCACCACCAGGGCACCTGCCTTCCGCCCGGGACGGTGCCCCGTGCCGGCGTCGTCCTGGAGGGCCGGCCAGGGGAGGGCCGCTCCGTACGGGTTGGCAGGGTCCGTTGCCGCCAGCGCGAGGGCAACGGGTTCGGGCCTGGCGAGCTGCGTGTCCTCCGAGTAGGAACGCAGCCGGTCAACAGTAGCCGGGACGGCGAACTGGGCCGCACCCAGGTGCTCAATGAAGTAGCCCCGCCGGCAGCGTCCGGCTTCCTCCAGCCTCGCGAGGACCTTGTACATGAGGCCGAATCCGCCCAGGATCTGTTCCGCCATCACGGACCCCCTGGTGACCACGCCGTAGCGGTCCAGCAGGAGTTCAGCCGTGGCCCGGGCGTGGATGGTGGGGTCCAGTTCCGGCTGCGGCAGGGCAGACCAGCGGCCGGCGGCCATCGGGGGAGTTGACGCACCCCCGGCCGACGCACCGTACCTGCCGCCTGCCAGGCCCGGCGATCCCATGAGCCCGCTCCCGTGGGAACGGCCCAGCCTGCTGAGCCGGGGTGCCCTGGCGCGGGGTGCGCGGGCCACCTGCCGGTGCGCGGTGTGGCCACCGGCGATCAGCGCGCGGACCGGGGCGAACGTGTCCCCGGTGATCCGGCCCGCCCATGCGAGGTCCCAGAGTGCCGTCACCACTTCCTGGTCGCTGAGGACGGCATCCATACCGCCGGCGACGTCCGTCAGTTGCCGGAAGAAGTAGCCGCCGCCGTTGTTGCGAAGGTGATCCAGGAGGCGCTGCTGCGCATCCCCTGGTTCGTATTCGATGGCAGGGTTCAGCGTGAGTTCGGCGGAGTCGGCAAGGTGGAGGCTGATCCAGCCGTCATTTCCCGGCAGGGCTCCGGCGCCGGACCACAGGACCTCCCCGGCGGCCATCAGTTCATCCAGCATGGCCGGCTGGTAGTTGGAGACCCTGCCCGCAAGGACCAGCGGCTCCCAGGCCGACGCCGGAATGGGCACCCCGGAAAGCTGGTCGACTGCGGTGATGATGCCGTCCAGCCCGCGCAGCGACGGCTGGCCACGCCCTCCGCCGGGCGTCCTGACGTGCTGCCAGGCGGGCAGGAAGCGCCCGTAGGCGGCCGCGTCCACCGGCTCCACTTCCGCGCGGAGGGCTGCCAGCGAACGACGGCGGAGCTTGCGCAGGACCTCGGCGTCGCACCATTCGCTGACCACCGCGTGCGGGGAAAGGCTGGGCGGGGGTGGTTCACTTGCCCGCTGGCTTTCCTCCGGTTCATTGCCCTCTTCGGCGGCTCCGCTGGTGGTGTCCGGGGCGGTTTCCGCCGGCCCTGCATGCGGCCGGAACTCGCCCTCCACCACGCGCCCGTCTGCTGCGAGGCGTTTCAGGGCAGTGCTTACCACTGCCACGCCCAGGCCAAGGCGCGTTGCTGCCTCGGACGCGGTGAAGGGGCCGTGCGTGCGGGCATACCGCGAAACCAGATCGCTGAGGGGATCCGCAACGGGTTCAATGAACGCGAGCGGGACCCCCATGGGCAGTGGAACGCCAATCGCATCCCGGAGCCGCGCGGCATCCTCAACAGCCGCAAACCGTTCCACCCCGCCTATGTTCACCTTGATGGCACGGTTGGCGCGCTGCAGGGCCACGAGGTGGGTGGTGGCTTCCGCCGGCTGGGCGTGGCCCGCGTCCACTGTGGTGTGGACGTGCCCGGTGTCGCCGGATTCAACGGCGTCCTTGGAGTCAACCAAGTCCCCAGAGGCAACACCGGCGGCCTCGACCGGCTGGACTGCCCCGTCCGGATCGACTGCCGGGGATGGCACTACCGCCGCCGGCTGATCGAGCGCGGCGGCTTCCAGCCTGGCGGCCACCTCCTCGGGCGCCAGGGGGCCCAGCAGCCGCAGCAGGTCTGCCACTCCTTCCATGCCCCGCACCCGCCGGTCCGGAGCCAGCCGCTGCAGCTCGCGCTCCGTGGCTTCGATGACCTTGGCGTCGAGCAGTTCGCGCAGCTCAACGCGCCCCAGCAGCTCGTTAAGGAGCGTGGAATCAAGGGCGAGGGCAGCGGCACGGCGCTCTGCGAGCGGGGAGTCGCCCTCGTACAGGAACTGCGCCACGTACCCGAACAGGAGGGACTTGGCGAACGGGGACGGCTGGGACGTAGTGGTCTCGACAATCCTCAGTTCGCGCCGCTCCACGGAGGCCGCGATGTCCTTCAATGCCGGGAGGTCATAGACGTCCTGCAGGCATTCCCGGACGGTTTCAAGCACGATGGGGAAGGTTGGGTACTTCCGGGCCACATCGAGCAGCTGGGCGGACCGCTGCCGCTGCTGCCACAATGGCTGCCGCTTGCCCGGGGTCTGCCGGGGCAGCAGCAGCGCCCGGGCTGAACACTCCCGGAACCGCGATGCGAAGAGCGCACTGCCGCCCACCTCGGCAGTGACGATCTGCTCCAGCTCCTCTGGATCGAAGAGGAACAGCTCCGCCCCCGGCGGCTCGTCCTCCATCATGGGCACGCGGAGCACAATGCCGTCATCGGCGGCCATCGCCGAGCCATCCAGGCCGTACCTCTGGTGGAGGCGCTGTCCGACGGCAAGTGCCCAGGGAGCGTGCACCGGCATGCCGAACGGGCTGTGCAGGATGACGCGCCAGTCGCCCAGTTCATCGTGGAAGCGCTCCACCACCAGCGTGGTGTCACTGGGAACGACCTCGGTGGCCAGCTTCTGCTCGGTGAGGTACTGGATCAGGTTGTTCGCGGCGAACTCGTCCAGGCCGCTGGCTTTGCAGCGCTCGGTGGCAGGGCCGGCGTCGGACGCCGAGAGTTCGCGGACGAACGCGCCCAGGGCACGGCCCAGGTCCACGGGCCGGCCGAGCGAATCGCCCTTCCAGAAAGGCAGCTTGCCTGGCTGGCCAAAGGCGGGCGAGACCAGCACGCGGTCATGCGTGATGTCCTCGATCTTCCAGCTGGTGGCGCCGAGCGCAAAGACGTCCCCCACCCGCGACTCGTACACCATCTCCTCATCCAGCTCGCCTACCCGCCGGCCACCCTTGGCGGCAGGCGCTGGTTTGCCATCCGTGGAAGGGGAGGCCGATCCTTCAACCTCCGTGCCGATGATGTACACGCCGAAAAGCCCACGGTCGGGGATGGTCCCGCCGGAGGTCACCGCCAGGCGCTGCGCGCCCGGACGGCCCTCGATGGTGCCCGCGTTGCGGTCCCAGATAATCCGTGGGCGGAGTTCGGCGAATTCGTCGGACGGGTAGCGTCCGGCCAGCAGGTCCAGGGTGGCTTCGAACGCTGAGCGGGGGAGTGACGCGAAGGGCGCCGAGCGCCGCACGGTGGCAAACCATTCCTCGACGTCGATGCTGCCCAGCGCGGCGGCGGCCACGGTCTGCTGGGCCAGGATGTCCAGCGGGTTGGCCGGGATGCTGAGGCGCTCGATCTTTCCGCCGAGCATCCGTTCCACCGTGATGGCGGTGTGCACGAGGTCCGCCCGGTGCTTCGGGAAGAGGACGCCCTGGGAGACTTCCCCCACCTGGTGCCCTGCCCGGCCTACCCGCTGCAGGCCGCTGGCCACGGACGGCGGCGATTCCACCTGTACCACCAGGTCCACGGCGCCCATGTCGATGCCGAGCTCCAGGGAGGACGTGGCCACCACGCACCGAAGCCGGCCGGACTTCAGGTCGTCCTCGATGAGTGCCCGCTGGTCCTTGGAAACGGAGCCGTGGTGCGCGCGCGCCAGCACCGGATCTGCCCCGGCAGAACTTCCAGCCTGCGCCATCATGTGCGCCGGCGTGGCGGTGGAGGCGGGAACGCCGGGCGCTGCGGCTTGCTGGTGAGGGTCATCCCAGCCGCCGCCTGCCGCCACCAGCTGCCGCTCCGCGTAAATCTCGTTGAGCCTGGCGGTCAGCCGTTCGGACAGCCGCCGGGAGTTGGCGAACACGATGGTGGACTGGTTGGCCAGCACCAGGTCCACGATCTTCTCTTCCACATGCGGCCAGATCGATGCCTGCGGCTGGAGCCCGGAAGCGGGGCCGGAGTCAAAAGCCCCCGCGGCGCCCTGGAGATCGGACATGTCCTCCACAGGGACGGAGACGGTGAGGTCCCAGTTCTTCTTGGCAGGAGGGGCAACAATTTCCACCGGCGCTGAACCAGCGAGGAACTGCGCCACGAGCTCCTTGGGTTCCACGGTGGCAGACAGTCCAATGCGCTGGGCCGGTTTGGGCAGCAGCGCGTCCAGCCGCTCGAGTGAGACTGCCAGATGGGCGCCGCGTTTGGTTCCGGCCACGGCGTGGACCTCATCAATGATGATGGTGTCCACTTCGGTCAGCGTTTCCCGCGCCTTGGACGTGAGCATCAGGAACAGGGATTCCGGGGTGGTGATGAGGATGTCCGGCGGGTTGCTCAGCAGGGCGCGGCGGTCAGTTGTCGTGGTGTCCCCCGAGCGAACGCCTACGGTGGTCAGCGGCGCCGGCAGCCCAAGGCGCTTGGCGGTCTGGGTGATGCCGATCAGCGGTGAGCGCAGGTTCCGTTCCACGTCCACGCCCAGGGCCTTCAGGGGTGAAATGTACAGGACCCGGGTCTTGCGCTTCGGTGCCCGGGAACGCTTGCCCTTCGTCGTGACGGGGCCGGCAGCGTCCGTGGCCTCCGGTGTTTCCGCGGCGGAGGCAAGCAGCCGGTCCAGCGCCCAGAGGAAGGCAGCGAGGGTTTTTCCGGAGCCGGTTGGCGCCACCACCAGGGCGTGCGAACCGGAGGAAATGGCACGCCAGGCGCCTTCCTGCGCGGGCGTTGGCTCTGCAAAGGCGCCGAGGAACCAGTCGCGCGTGGGCCCGCTGAACTGCGCCATGGGCTGAGCCCCGGGGGGCCGTTCCTCGATCATGCCTCCATCATGCCCCAAGGCACCGACACTGATGCGGGCCCCGTGCCCGGGCTCACGCCTTGCCTGCGGCCGGAAGGTCCTTGGTGGCCGGCCCCTCCAGGAGCTTCCCGTCGCTGCTGAAACGGGAGCCGTGCAGCGGGCAGTCCCACGTCAGTTCACTGTCATTCCAGTGCAGGATTCCGCCCAGGTGCGTGCAGACGGCGGAGAGCCTGCACGTAGTGCCGTCCACGGTGGAGACGGCCATCGGCTTGGGTCCTTCGCTGTACACCTTGCCCTCGCCTTCAGCCGGAACGGCAGGGGCGGGCGCAGGCGCCTTCTTGTCCTTCCGCAGGCCTTCTGCGGCCACCTGTCCCCAGCCGGAAGCAAGCCTGGCTGCCACGCCGGCGTTAAGCGCGACGGCGGAGAGGGCTCCGGAGGGCGAGGTGACCCTGCGGTGGATGGTGTCCGCCCAAGGCACGTTGCCGCCCAGGATGTCGGCGGAGATGCCGACGGCGGCCGCCACCGCGTTGGTCATGCCCCACTTGCTGTATCCGGTGCCGAAGTGGATGTGGCCTTTGCCGCGCGAGAACCTGCCAAAGAAGGGCATGAGGTTGGTGGGCATGTAATCCTGCGCGGACCACGTGTGCGTGGCAACGGCGCCGGGGTAGTGCCGGCCGGCCCAGTCCAGGAGGCTGCCAAGATGGTGTTTCTCGGACCTGGTCCGGCCCACGTGGTGCCCGTGCCCGCCCACCAGGAGCAGGCGGCGGCCGTCCGTCTCGTAGTCCCTCAGTGAATGGGTGGGCTGCTCTACGGAGAGGTACATGCCCGGGGGAGGAGCCTGGTCCTCCTGCAGCTGCAGTGCTGCCGCGTAGGAGCGGCTGGGCTCCAGTTTGGCGAAGTACAGCCCACGGTCCAGCACGGGAATGCCGGTGGCGAGCACTACCTCGTTGGCGGTGACGGTGCCGTGGTCGGTGTGCACCGTGGCGGGCCCGCTGCCGGTGACGTCCTGCAGCCGCACGCCGCCCACCACGGATCCTCCCCTGCTCCGGATATCGGACACCAGCGTCTCCAGCACCTTTACCGGGTGGATCTGCGCCTGGTTCGCCAGGCGAACGGCGCCGTGGACGGGAAACGGCAGGCCGGCGTCGCGCACGTATTCCATGTCCAGCCCGGCGGTGGTGCCGGCGCTCACCTCTTCGCGGAGCTTTTCCGTCCCCTGGGCGGAGGCTGCGTAGGTGTAGGCGTCCCTGCGCTGGTACTCCACGCCATGTTCGTCGAGGTACCGCAGGAGCCAGGCCTGGCCCTCGCGGTTGGCATCCACGTACGCCTGCACCTGCTTCTGTGAATACTGGCGGGCGAGCCGTGAGAGGAACGTTCCCTGGAGCAGGGTGACCTTGGCAGTGGTGTTTCCGGTGGTCACGGCGCCCGGGTACCTGGCCTCCAGGACAAGCACGTTCTGCCCGGAGCGCGCCAGCAACAGGGCCGTCACCAGGCCGGTGAGCCCCGCGCCGGCCACCACGGTGTCGTAGGTGCCTCCCGGCTCGAACGGATCGGAAGTGAATTGATCGCTGCGGTCCAGCCAAATCGACGTCATGCCTGCTCAGCCTGCCTTTGGTCCAGGCCCTGGTGGGCCAGTTTGTGATGGGTCCGTTATGAACCCCCACCCATAGATGCCGTATTTGCTAAGTATACTTATGATGTCGGGGTTTAAGTCTATGGTCAGGTGGCAGCCCGGCAGCCACGAAGTGGACATAACGACAAATAGCAGGAGAAGTCATGACAAGCATGAGTTCCGACGGCCGCGCAGTGGGCCGGACCACCATCCAAACAGCAGCCCTTGCAGTGGGAGCTGTCTTCCTTCTTGTGGGCGTCCTGGGTTTCATCCCCGGCATCACCACCAACTACGAGACCTTGGGCTTCGCCGGGCATGGCTCCGGGGCGCTGCTGCTTGGCGTCTTCCAGGTATCCATCCTGCACAACATCGTCCACCTGCTGTTCGGCGTGGCCGGTATCGCCATGGCGCGCAGCGCCGCCCAGTCCCGGAACTACCTCATTGGAGGCGGCGCTGTTTACCTGGTCCTGTGGATCTATGGCCTGCTGATCGGCAAGGACACCGCGGCAAACTTCGTGCCGGTGAACACGGCGGACGACTGGCTGCACTTCGTCCTGGGCGTCGCCATGATCGGGCTGGGTGTTGCCCTGTCCCGCGGCACCGCCCGCACCGGCCGGACCACCACGGCCACCAGGTAACCAAAGTCCCGAACAAGTCCCACAAAAGAAACTGCAGGCGGTCCGGCATCTTGCCGGACCGCCTGCAGCTTCCTTGTGGAGTCCCGCCGCGGCGGAAATCAGGCAGGCTGGAACGGGCTGATGGTCAGGAGCGTGATCGCACCGTTGCTGCAGGCCCTGGTGGGCTGGGGCAGGAACAGGGATTCCGTGTCCTCGGGCGGGTAGATCCGGTAGCCGGCCGCGTCCACCATGGCGCAGTCGGAATAATTGCCGGCCTGGGTGTAGCGCAGCACCGCAGAACCGGTTTGTCCGGGGGCCAGGAGGACGTCCACCGCCGCCGTGGACTCGTCGCGGACCGCCGGCGCGCCGATGGGAGCACCGGCAGCAACGGCGGTCAGGGACACCCCGGCATAGCCGCGGAGGACGCACGGGTCGGAGCCGGTGTTGGTGAGGTTGAGCTTCATGTATACGCTGCCGGCCGCCCCGCCTCCTGACGCGTCGGTGGCCGCCGAGAGCCCTGCCGCCTTGCAAAGTGCGGGGTCACCCGGGGCGGGAGCCGCGGGGGACGTGGACGTGCCCGTGGACGACGGCGGCGCAGACGCCGTGGGTGCCGCGGACGACGCATCGGGGCTGGCTGGGCTGCTGGCCGAGCCGGTGCCTGTACCTGTGCTTGCTGCAGTCGGCTGCGACTGCGGCTGCGCTGGCCCGCAGGCACTGAGCATCAGTGCCGCCGCCGCGGCCGCCGTGGACATGACCAACCCCTGGAAAATTCGCTGAGACCTCATGGCACCACCTTCGCCGCAGCAGCTGCCCGCGTCAACGGCGCAACGGGCCGCCCCGGCATTTTGATGCCCGGATCGTGATGATCCGGGCATCAAAAGCGGCGGCCCTGCTCAGCGGGGTCTCCTGTGGTGCGGCTTTGCGGTGGTGCGGCTTTGCGTTGGTGCGGCCCTACTTCGCCGAGGGTTCCGCCGCGCTGCGCCGGGCCGTGCTGCGGACCAGCGCCGCACCGCCCAGTGCCAGCCCGCCAACGCCCGCTGCCAGCCCTGCCCAGCTGCGTGCTTCTGCCCCGCGGTCATCTGCCCCGCTGCCGGTGACCGCCGAGGCTTGTTCCGTGGAGTGGGATGCGGCCGGGGCCGCCCCGTGGCCGTCAGTGCTTGCCGCTTCCGTCACGCTGACCGACGGTGCAGGTGCCTTCAGGGAATGGGGGTCCTGGCCGTCCGCTGGAATTTCGGACCAGTCGGTCTGGCCTGTTTCGCAGGTCTGCAGCGTGGGGAAGTACAGGGTGGTTCCGGCCGCGTCAGGCAGCTTCGCCGAGAGGACCAGGGTGTCCCGGAGCTGGTGTTCCAGGGGCGCCTTGGCGGTGTAGACAATCTGGCTGGTCCGCTTGGTGATGGAGGTGCCGTCCGCGAGCTTCTTCGGTTCAGGGAGCTGCTCGGTCACCTTCTCCACGGTCCAGTTCGGGTTGACCGTGGGCTGGGCGTCGTTCAGCTCGGAGGGCAGCGTGATGGCCACCTTGGTGGTGCCGGATTCGTCGCAGCCGTGGGGGACCGCGAACGTGAGCAGTGCATAGGAGTTGGCCGAGGTCTTGTCCGGCGTGACGCCGACGTGGGCGGCGGCACCGCCCGCGGCTGCCAGCAGAAGCGCCGCGGCGCCTCCGGATGCTGCTGCCGCTGCGAGGGAACGTCGAAGGATGGAGGTATGCATGGGTTGCCTTTCTGGCGCACGCCCGGAACCGGGGTGCTAAAAGTTTTTTGTGGGCCCGGCGCCGCAGGACGCGGAGCGGGTTAGGAGGAAAGCACGACGGCGGAAGGCGGGCCGCGCCGGCTGTCCTGCCGGAGATTGCGCCAGGGACGCAACGGGACGGCGGCAGGAGGACATGTAACTAAAGGCGGGGTGCCGTCGTCGTACGCCACCGGCTGGGGGAGCACAACAAGGGGCCGAAGCCAGGCGGCCAACGCCCACAGTGCGGCCTCGCCTTTGGCGAGCAAAAGCGCGGACCCCAGAGTGGCCAGGACGTGCGCAGCGAGCATCAGGGGACCGGCTGTTGCCGCGGCTCCGGCGAGATGGTCCGCCGCCGGGGCGAGGAGGCCCGCTCCGGCAAAGTGGCTTTCATGGGGTGCGGCAGGGCCGGACCCCACGGCGGCGCCGGAGGAGCTGAAGGCCGTAAAGACCTCATGCAGTGCCAGTTGCCCGCCGCCCAGGAGCGCCGCCAGCGCGGGGAATCCCAGGCGCAGGCGTGTTGCGGTGGTGCTGCCGAGCGCGGTCAGGGACAGCGCAGCCAGCATGATGGCGGGCGCGGGGAGTTCCCCGCCGGCGGCGAGGTGTGCTCCGGCGGCAAGCGTCAGGATGACGGTGGCCACGGCAGTGGCACGGAGGAGGTGGAAGGGCGTCCGGGGACGATGCGCCAGCACGGATGGTCCCCCTCCCCATACGGAACGGGCCGCGGACGGCGGCGCCGGCTTAAATGATGGCCGTTCAGATTCTACCGGCGGAAAGGGCGGGCGTGCGCTCGCGGACGGGCCGCTGCAGCCCCGCCTGCCGGCTATGTACCACCACTTCAGGCCCGCGTAGACTGCGAACGTAACTGCCAGGCGATCTTGAGGAGAAGTTCATGGACTACACCGGAAGCCAGTCAGAGAAGGCCGTTCCCGCCGGTGAACTGGACCGCGGGCATGTTGGCCACACAGTCAGTTTCCAGCCGAACGAGTTCACCGTGGTGTTCGGAAAAATCGCTGGAATAGCCCGCACCGAGGCCATGGTGTACCTGTCCCTTGCCGGAGTCTCGGGCGGCACGCACCTCAAGGATGAATACGATCTCCCGGTCAGCCACCCGGTCTACCTGCAGGTGGATGTCATCTCCAACGCCGAGTCCACCATCAAGGACCTGTTCGGCAAGGTGCAGGAGAATCTCCGCGGCTCGGGGCACAAGGGCGGCGAGGAACGGACCGACCGGCTGTAGCTGTCCAGCCGCCCTGGGAGCGGCTGGCGACGGTAAGGCTGGGATCCGAGGGGTCCCGGCCTTCTTTCGTCGAAGCACAAAGATCGACCGCAGGAAAAAGTTGTTGAACAATACCTTGCGCCGATTGTTCAACAACCTGTAATGTCGATCGGGACGACCACTGTGACTCCAGTCACCCTGACAATTGGACGAACCCATGGCAGAAACCGGCATAAAACTGAACCTGAGCTCCTCTGCTCGGCGCACGGCCCTCCTGGGAGCCATGTTCCTGATGGCCACCAGCGCCATCGGGCCAGGCTTCATCACCCAGACCACTGTTTTCACCGCCCAGATTGGTGCGTCGTTCGCGTTCGCGATCCTGGCATCGATCCTTATTGACATCGCGGTCCAGATGAACGTCTGGCGCGTTATCGGCGTCTCAGGCCTGCGCGCTCAGGAACTCGGCAACAAAGTAGTCCCCGGAATCGGATGGTTCCTGGCAGGCCTGGTCTTCCTCGGCGGCGTTGTCTTCAACATCGGCAACATTGCCGGAACTGGACTTGGCGTCAACGCCATGATGGGCGTGGATCCGAAGATCGGCGGCCTCGTGTCCGCCGTCGTCGCCATCCTCATCTTCGTCAGCAAGAAAGCCGGCATGGCGCTGGACCGGATCGTGGTCCTGCTGGGCGCCGTGATGATCCTGCTGATGATCTACGTGGCCATCGTCGCCGCCCCGCCGCTGGGTGAGGCCTTGAAGAACACGATCCTGCCCGAGACGGTGGACTTCCTCATCATCACCACCCTCGTGGGCGGAACCGTGGGCGGCTACATCACCTACGCCGGCGCACACCGGATGCTGGATTCCGGCGCCACCGGGGTCAAGCACGTCAAAGAGATCACGCGCAGCTCCATCCTGGGGATCATCGTTACCGGCCTTATGCGCGTCCTCCTCTTCCTGGCCATCCTCGGCGTCGTTGCCGGCGGGACGGTGCTCAGCAGCAACAACATGGCCGCAGAAGCCTTTGGCGCCGCTGCCGGCGAAATCGGCCTCCGGATGTTCGGTGTGGTTCTCTGGGCCGCCGCCATCACCTCGGTGATCGGCGCTGCCTTCACCTCCGTCTCCTTCATTACCTCGTCCCGCACTCCGGAGCGTAAGCGCAACCTCATCACCGTGGCTTTCATCGCAGGCTGCGCACTGGTTTACGCCTTCCTCGGCCAGGCACCGCAGCAGCTGCTGATCTTCGCAGGCGCCTTCAATGGCCTGATCCTCCCGGTCGGCTTCGGTGTTCTCCTCTGGGTTGCCTGGCGGCGCCGCGACCTCATGCACGGCTACGCCTACCCCAAGTGGCTGCTGCTGGTCGGCATCGCCACCTGGCTGATCACGCTGTTCCTTGGCTGGAACTCCGTGATGGGCCTGGCGAAGCTGTGGTCATGACCGGCCGCGCGTCCATGCTCCCCGCCGAAGCGCGCGAGGCCTTCCGCGCCGGACTGGTGGAGCCAACGTCGGGCTGGTCCCGCGGCTACGCGCAGGCGAACGTCCTGTCGATCCCGCGGGAGCATGCCTTCGACCTGCTGCTGTTCGCCCAGCGCAACCCCAAGCCGTGCCCCATCCTGGGCATCCTCGAACCGGGCCACACCACCGGGCCGCTGCTGGCCGGCGGTGACATCCGCACGGACGTCCCCAAGTACACCGTCTACCGGAACGGCGAAAAAGTGGACGAACCCACGGACATCACAGGCTACTGGCAGGACGACCTTGTGACGTTCCTGATTGGCTGCTCCTTCACCTTCGAGGCAGCCCTGCAGGACGGGGGAATCCGGATTGCGCATATCGACCAGGGCGTGAACGTGCCGATGTACCGGACCAACCGGGCCTGTGCCCCGGCAGGATCAATGTCCGGTCCGATGGTGGTCTCCATGCGCCCGGTGCCGGCCTCGCAGGTTGCGGACGCGGTCCGCATCACCTCGCGGTACCCTGCCGTGCACGGAGCCCCGGTCCACGTGGGCAACCCGGAGGAGCTGGGCATTGCCGATCTGGGCCGGCCCGACTTCGGCGACGCCGTGGAGATCCCGGCCGGCCATATCCCGGTGTTTTGGGCCTGCGGAGTGACGCCGCAGGCGGCCGTGATGCAGTCGCGGCCTCCGCTGGCGATCGGCCATGCGCCCGGCCACATGCTGATCACGGACGCCCGGGACAGCGACTACCTGGTGCCGTAGGCGCCGCCTATAAAAGTTGGCCGTAGGCGCCGCCTAAAAACTGGTGCCGTAGGCGCCGCTCACGCACAACTTAAAGAACAAGAGTGGGTCAGGAGGATCTCCTGCCCCACTCTTGCATGTTCCGGCCGTTAGCTTATCCGGCGCGCTGTCGCATTGCCGACCGGCGGTCCTGCTCCGCGCCCAGGTGCACCAGCAGCTCCGCCTCGGCCTCGTCCAGGTAGGCCCGCAGCCCCTCTGCAGCTTCCTGGCGTTCGCCGGCGCGCAGTTGCTTCACCAGCGTCACGTTGCGGTCCACGTAGTGGCTGTGGAAGTCCGGTGCCGAAGCCATGGAGTGGAACACCAGCCGCATTTCGGCCAGCACCCGGTCCATGAGCTCCTGCAGCGAAGCGCTGCCGGTCAGGGCAACCACGGCCCCGTGCAGTGCCTGGTTGGCATCGGCCATGGCAGGCACGGATCCGCTGTCCCGGGCCTGCTGCGCCCGCTGCACGATGGCTTCCAGTCCGTCCAGCACCTGGGGTGTCAGCTCGCCCCACAGGACGGCGGCAGGCTCGATCATCCGCCGCACGCGGTAGATTTCGCGCACTTCCTCCACGCCCGGCGACGCCACGAAGACACCGCGGTTTGGAATGCGCGTCACGATGGATTCGCCGACGAGCGTAGTGAACGCCTGGCGCAGGGTGTTGCGGGAAACGCCCAGCGCTGCGCACAGCGGCTCCTCGGACAGCTTGGAGCCCGGGGTCAGTTCACCCGCGGCGATGCGGGTGCGCAGCACTGACGCGATCCAGGCCGTGGTGTGTGCGTGCTCGGCCGTACCGTCTGCCGGAGTGTTCATTGGTTTCCCCCATTCCCGTTCGACTAACGATGCTAGCCGACAGTACCCAGCACTTCGCCGCGGGCCACAGCGGCGCCCGGTTCCTGGCCGCCGCGCCGGAAGGTTCCGGTGGCAGAGGCAACCACCACGGTTTCCATCTTCATGGCCTCCAGGACGGCAACAGGCTCCCCGGCGCCAACCCCGGCGCCGTCACCGGCCACCCACTTGACCAGGTTCCCGCCCATGGGGGCGGTCACCTCGCCGTCCGCGTCGGCGCTCTCCGTGCCCGCAGAAGGTTCGACGGCGGCCCCTCCGCCATGGAGCAGGGCGTGGAAGACCTTGGCGGGCAGCCCCAGCTGGACGGCCTTCCCGTCGATTTCGACAGTCAGGGTTTCCCTCCGGGCCACGGGTCCCTGGGCGCCGGTCTGCAGGGAGGCGGCCAGGCGGCCGGCGAACTCCGTTTCAATCCAGGTGGTGAACACGCCCAGCCGGTCCGGTGCGGTGAAGTCGGGATCCCGCACAACGGCGCGGTGGAACGGAAGGACGGTGGGGACGCCCTCGATCCGCAGCTCGTCCAGGGCGGCACGTGCGCGGCGCAGGGCCTGCTGGCGGTCCTCGCCGTGGACAATCAGTTTGGCCATCAGGGAGTCGTATTCGGCAGGAATGACGGAGCCGGACCGGACGCCGGAATCAACGCGGATCCCGGCTCCGGTGGGCGCCTCGAACACGTCCACCGGTCCGGGGGCCGGCAGGAAGCCCCGGCCGGCGTCCTCGGCATTGAGCCGGAACTCGAACGCATGGCCGGTGGGTGCCGGGTCCTCGGTCACGGAAACAGGCAGCCCGTCCGCGATCCGGAACTGCTCCCGCACCAGGTCCAGCCCGGATGTCACCTCGGTGACGGGGTGCTCCACCTGCAGGCGCGTGTTCACCTCCAGGAACGAGATCACGCCGTCAGGGGCCACCAAATACTCCACCGTGCCGGCACCGGTGTAGCCGGCCTCACGGCAGATGGCGCGCGCGGACTCGTGGATCCGGGTGCGTTGTTCCGCGGTCAGGAACGGCGCCGGTGCCTCTTCCACCAGCTTCTGGTTGCGGCGCTGCAGGGAACAGTCCCGCGTGCCCACCACAACCACGTTCCCGTGGGTGTCGGCCAGGACCTGCGCCTCCACGTGCCGCGGCCGGTCCAGGAAGCGCTCCACAAAACATTCGCCGCGGCCGAACGCCACGGTTGCCTCACGGACCGCGGAGTCGAAGGCGTCGTCGATGTCCTCCATCCGGTGCGCGATCTTGAGGCCCCTGCCGCCGCCGCCGAAGGCCGCCTTGATGGCCACGGGGACACCGAATTCCGCAGCAAAGGCGCGGACGGCGTCGGCGTCAGCTACCGGCCCGTCGGAACCGGGGACCAGCGGCGCACCCGCACGGACCGCAATTTCGCGGGCCGTGACCTTGTTGCCCAGGCTGCGGATTGCATCCGGCGAGGGGCCCACCCACGTGAGTCCGGCGTCGAGCACTGCCTGCGCAAAGTCGGCGTTCTCGGAAAGGAAACCGTACCCGGGGTGGACGGCGTCGGCACCGGACCGCGCAGCGACGGCCAGGAGCTTCTGGATGTCCAGGTAGGTCTCCGCGCTGGCTGAGCCGCCCAGCGCGTAGGCCTCGTCGCTGAGGCGGACATGCAGCGCATCCGCGTCGGGGTCCGAGTACACGGCTACGGACACCAGGCCGGCGTCGGTGCAGGCACGGGCAATCCGGACGGCAATTTCACCGCGGTTGGCGATCAGGACTTTTTTCATCGTTACTTCTTTCGCGTGCTCGGGAGAGGGGCCGGGGGCTGCAGTGTTTCGGGGTCAACCTCCACGAAACGCAGGGTGGCGCCCGGAGGAAGCTGCGCTGCGGCAGGGAGGTCTTCGGGAATAACGGCACCGATCACGGGATAGCCTCCGGTGACGGGATGGTCGGCCAGGAACAGGACAGGAAGGCCCGACGGCGGGACCTGCAGTGAGCCGGCCACCACGCCTTCGCTGGGGAGTTCCCCTTCGCGTGCCCGCTCCAGCGGGGTGCCGGCGGCGGCTCCGGGCGTGGACGGCCCGGTGCCGAGCCGGACACCGATGCGGTTCGATTCGGCGGTCACGGTCCACACCTGCCCGGTCAGGGCCTCGAGGGAGCGGGGCGTGAACCAGTCGTGGCGGGGGCCCGTGGTGATGCGCAGCACCACGGGCTCGCCGCCGGCGCCTGACGAGAGGTCTTCCGGCAGGGCAGGCGGTTCGGCGTGGCCCACTGCCCGGGCGCTGTCCACGGCGCCGATGGGCAGCACCGTTCCGGCGGCCAGCGGGGCGGGGCCGATGCCCGACATCAGGTCCGTGGAGCGGCTCCCCAGCACGGGAGGAACATCAATCCCGCCGCGGACTGCGAGGTAGGTGCGCAGGCCTGCCTCCGGCACGCCAAGGTGGAGGCTTTCGCCGTCGTGCAGGGAAAAGGGGGCGTACATCGGCGCTGCCCTGCTGACGCTATTGCTGCTGCCCTCGCTCCCGATGTCCTTGCTTCGGATGTCAGCCGTCGCGCCCGCGCCGCTGAGCGCAACCGTCAGCTCGCCCCGTGCCTGCACGGAAAGGCCGCCCATGACGTTTTCGATGACGGCATCGGTGGGCAGGTTTCCCACCAGCCGGTTCGCCTGGCGGGCGCTCGCAGTATCTGCAGCGCCGGCCGGGGAGACTCCCAAATCGCCGAGGCCCGGCCGCCCGAGGTCCTGGATGAGTGCCTGCGGCCCGGGCGAAAGGATCTCCAGGGCGGGGCCGGCGGCAGGTATGTCAGTAATTGCAGCGTCAGCCTGGGTGCCGTCCGCCTGATTCGTATCTGTCCTGCTGAGCTTGATGAGCTCGCGCACGGCGACGTACTGGACGGTGGTGCCGGGGCGCACCAGGGCGGGCTGCTCGCGCTGCAGGTCCCACATCCGCGTGGCGGTATGCCCGATGAGCTGCCAGCCGCCCGGTGACCGCCGCGGATACACGGCTGAGAAGTTGCCTGCCAGGGCCACCGAGCCGGCAGGTACGGCGGTCCGCGGGGTGCCGCGCCGGGGGACGTTCAGGGCGTCCGTTTCCCCCACAAGGTACGCGAATCCGGGCGCGAACCCGCCGAAGGCGGCGGTCCACAGCTGGCCGGTATGGGCGGCTACGACGCCCTCGACTCCCATGCCGGTGAGTTCGCCCACCTCCGCAAGGTCTTCGCCGTCGTACACAACCTCGATGTGCACCGGCTTGTCCGGGACGGCAGCCGCGCCGGCCGGCATGCTCCCGAGCCGTGCGAGGGGCCCGCGGGCAGCGCGGGCGCTGGCGCGGGAGTCGAAGACAACCAGCACCGTCTGCGCGGCCGCGAGCACATCGACCTGTCCCGCAGCCGGGTTGTCCCTGAGGCGGGAGTGAAGGGACAGCACCGCGTCAAGGGAGTCCAGTTCCAGGAGCAGGGCCCGGGGCCCGGCCCAGCGTATCTCCGGGGAACTCACACGAAGCTCCTGATGTCCACGCCGGCTGCCTCGAGTTCGCGGCGGACCGCGGCCGCCATGGACACGGCGCCGGCGGTATCGCCGTGCAGGCAGATGCTCTCGGCGGAGGTTTTGATGGTGGACCCGTCCCTGGCAACGATGGTGCCCTCGGTGGCCAGCCGCACCATGTTGGCTGCCACAGCATCCTCGTCATGGAGGACGGCGCCGGGTTCGCGGCGGGACACCAGTGTTCCGTCCGGGTTGTAGGCGCGGTCCGCGAAGGCCTCGGCTACTCCGCGCAGGCCGGCTGCTTCCGCAGCGGCCAGCGCCACCGAGCCCGGCAGCAGCAGCATCGGCAGGTCCCCGCCGAAGGCCTTGACAGCATCCACCACTGCCTGCGCCTGCACCTGGTGGGTCACGATGGTGTTGTACAGCGCCCCGTGGGGTTTTACGTAGCTGATCCTGCCGCCGGCTGCACGGGCAATGCCTTCCAGGGCGCCCAGCTGGTAGAGCACGTCATCCGCGAGTTCCGTGGGGGAGCAGTCCAGGAAACGGCGGCCGAAGCCTGCAAGGTCGCGGTATCCCACGTGCGCGCCAATGCTGATGCCGGCGGCGACGGCGTCGCGGCAGGTCTGGGCAATCGTGGAGGGGTCGCCTGCATGGAAGCCGCACGCGATGTTCGCGCTGGAGACGGAGCGGAAGATGGCGGCGTCGTCGCCCATGGTCCAGTTGCCGAAGGATTCGCCGACGTCGCTGTTGAGGTCAATGGAGGCCATAGTGATTCTCGTCTCGTTGAAGTGGTCTCTTTAGGATGCACGAGAATCCAAGATTGTTCAACAATATTGACCAAAATGGTGCCCAAGGCGCCTGCCCGGCCGCGCGTTCCGGCCACGGACCGAACAGAAGGAGCGGACGACGGCGGAACCTCCCGCCGTCGTCCGCTCCCCGTGGGCGGCAGGCTCAGTAAGCCTTGACGCGCTGTTCCACCACGAGGTGGACCAGGGCGAAGACGCCGTCCCGGTCGATGGCGGCAAGGGCGGCGTCCAGCGCGGCCGGAACGTCCCTGTCCTCGGTGACGGTGATGCCGAACCCGCCGAAGGCCCTGGCCATCAGGCCAAAGTCGGGGTTCTTCAGCTGGGTCCCGGAGACACGTTCCGGGTAGTGCCTTTCCTGGTGGGTGCGGATGGTGCCGTATTCCTGGTTGTCCATCACCACCACCAGCGGCGTGGCCCCGTACTGGGCGGCGGTGGCCAGCTCCTGCCCGTTCATCAGGAACTCGCCGTCCCCGGCAATGGTGACTACCCGTCGTCGTGGTTCAGCCAGGGATGCCGCGATGGCCGAGGGGACGGAGTAGCCCATCGAGCCGTTGCGGGCGCTGATCATCGAGGCGTAGCGGCGGGTGGGGAAATAGCGGTGGGCCCAGTTGGTGTGCTCGCCCGCGCCGAAGGTCACCATGGCATCCTCCGGAAGCCGTGGCACCAGGTTTGCCATCAGGGTGTCCATCCGCGCCCGGCCCGGAGCGGGGGAGGCCGGAGGCAGGGCGGCGAACCGTTGCTGCTCGGTCCTCATCCTTCCGGTCCACGCCCTCCACTCCTCCTTGGCCGGCAGGCTGATGCCGGCGAGGTCGCGGACAAAGGCTTCCGGTTTGGCCAGGATCTGCCGGGACACCGGCCCGGACCGGCCGCGGAGGGAGGGGTCGATGGTCACCAGGAAGTTCTCCTTGGTCCAGTCCTGCCGGCAGACGAATCCGTCCGTGATGACGTCCCCGGGGACGGTTCCCACGAACACCAGGAGGTCGGTTTCCTCCAGCAGGTCGTAGGTGGGGCGGGGACGGCCGTAGCCGATGGGGCCAACGTAGGAGGGTGAATCGAAGGACACAGTGCCCTGGGTCCGCCATTCAGCGGCGGCCGGAATGTGGTGCCGTTCCAGCCAGCCGGTCAGCTGGTCTGCCGCCTCCTGCGTCCAGTCGTTGCCGCCGGTGACGAAGAGCGGCTTGCTGGATTCCGCCAGGGCGGTTTCGAGGGCTGAGGCGTCGGTGCGGCTCATGCCGCCGGCCGCTACCGGGATGGCAGGGTGCAGGGCCGGGTCAATCTGCTGCCGGATGATGTCCTCGGGCAGGCCCACCACCACCGGGCCGGGCCGTCCGCTCATCGCGGCAAACATTGCCTCGGCCACGATCTCCGACGCCCGCTCCGCGTGGTCCAGGACCATCACGCGCTTCGCGCCGGTATCGAACCAGGCCTTGATGTCGAACTCCTGGAATGCCTCCCGGTCCCGGTGCGCGAACGGGATCAGGCCCACGAACAGCAGCATGGGGGTGGAGTCCTGCCAGGCGGTATGCAGCCCCACATGGGCGTTTGCCGCGCCGGGCCCCCGGGTCACCATGGCGATGCCCGGGCGCTGGTTCATCTTTCCGTCCGCCTCGGCCATGTAGGCGGCGCCGCCCTCGTGCCGGCAGACGATGGTTTCAATGCTGGAGCTGTGCAGGCCGTCCAGCACGTCCAGGAAACTCTCGCCCGGCACCACGTAGGTGCGGTCCACCCCGTGTGCCACCAGCGAATCGACAATGACGTGCCCGGCGGATTTCAGCACCGGCGGGGTGGCTTGAGGTCCGGGCGGCCGGCCCGGCCGTGCGTCGGCTGCTGCCGGGCGTACGACGCCGGCTGGCGGGGTGGGGGATGCGGCAGGGATTGCTTCGGTTTCCGTTGTCATGGGCTTTCTTTGGCGGTTTGGACGGCTTTGGTCAGGGTGGTTTTTATCTGAAGGTGTTGGCGGGTGGGTTGGCGATGACGGGGGAGAGTCCGGTGTGGCCTTCGCGGGTTTGGGCGATGTCGCGGATGCGGGTGCGGCAGGCGTACCAGCCGATGACCATGAGGACGGAGGCGATGGCGGTGACGAGCATGGTGAGGGGGGATTCGATGAAGACCATGATGAGGACGCCTGCGAGGAAGAGGAGGGAGAGGTAGCCGGTGTAGGGGGCGCCGATCATGCGGAAGGAGGGGCGCTCGAGCCATCCTTTGTCGGCCCAGCGTTTGAGCTGGATCTGGCACAGGACGATGGTGGCCCAGGTCATGATGATGCCGACGGAGGCGACGTTGAGGACGATTTCGAAGGCCTGGGCCGGGACGAGGTAGTTCAGCGGGACGCCGAGGAGTGAGACGCCGGCGGTGATGGCGATGCCGCCGTAGGGGACGCCGGCCTTGTTCATGCGGGAGGCGAATTTCGGGGCGGAGCCGTTGACGGACATGGAGCGCAGGATCCGGCCGGTGGAGTAGAGGCCGGCGTTGAGGGAGGACAGGGCTGCGGTGAGGACGACGAGGTTCATGATGACGTCTACGCCCTGGATGCCGATGGAGCCGAAGAAGGTCACGAAGGGGCTGACGCCTTTTTCGTAGGAGGTGTAGGGCAGCAGCAGGGCCAGGAGGATGACGGAGCCGACGTAGAACACGGCGATGCGGAAGACCACGGAGTTGATGGCTTTGGGCATGATTTTTTCGGGGTTTTCGGTTTCGCCGGCGGCGGTGCCGACGAGTTCGATGGAGGCGTAGGCGAACAGGACGCCCTGCATGAGGATGATCATGGGCAGCAGGCCGTTCGGGAAGACGCCGCCGTTGTCCGAGAGCAGGCTCAGGCCCACCTGCTGGCCGTCCACGGGGGTGCCGAAGATGACGAAGTAGGTGCCCACGATGAGGAAGATGACCAGGGCTGCGACCTTGATCAGGGCGAACCAGAATTCCATTTCGCCGAAGACCTTGACCGAGACGAGGTTCAGGGCGAGGACCACCACCAGGGCGATCAGTGCCCAGGCCCATTGCGGGACAGCTGCCATCCAGGGGATGTAGTTGCCGAAGAAGTTCATGTAGAGGGCGGCGGCGGTGATGTCCACGATGGTGGTGGTGGCCCAGTTGATCCAGTAGAACCAGCCGGAGACGAACGCGGCTTTTTCGCCGAAGAATTCGCGGGCGTAGGAGACGAAGGAGCCTGAGGAGGGGCGGTGGAGGACCAGTTCGCCCAGGGCCCGGAGGATGAGGAAGGCGAAGAACCCGCACACGGCGTAGGCGATGACCAGGGACGGGCCCGCGGCGTTCAGCCGGCCGCCGGCGCCCAGGAACAGGCCGGTACCGATCGCGCCGCCGATCGCGATCATCTGGATCTGCCGGGGCTTCAAATTCTTGTGGTAGCCCTTGTCCTCGGCATGCAGCGCCGATTCGGAAGCATGGGCATGACCGCCGTCGATGACGTGGTCAGGTGCGACCTTGTGGTCCTGTACAACCTCGTCATTGGGGTTGATGGGCATGGGTGATCCTTTCGATACGGAGAAGATCCTGCTGGTTGGGGAAGGAAGTAGGGAGAGTTTCAGTGCGCGTGGGCCAGGAACGCCAGGGTGAGAAAGCGCGTGGTCAGAAAACGGACCAGCCGGTGCGGTCGGAAAGGTCGGCGAGGGCGGCGGTACCGGCCAGCGAGTTGCCTTTGGCGTCCAGCCGCGGACTCCAGACGCAGATGGCGCACTCACCTGGAACGATGACCAGGATGCCCCCGCCCACGCCGCTCTTTCCCGGAAGGCCTACACGGTAGGCGAACTCGCCCGCGGCGTCGTACATGCCGCACGTCAGCATGATGGAACCGACGCGTTTTGCATCGCTGGGGGACAGCACGGGACCCAGCGTTCCCTGCCCGGCGCGGGCCAGGAACAGCCCGGCTTTGGCCAGGTCTGCGCAGGTCATCATGATGGAACACTGCCGGACGTAGTTCTCCACCACGGCTTCCGCCGAGTGGTGCAGGTTGCCGAAGTTTTTTAGGAAGTGGGCCAGCGCCAGGTTCCGGCTGCTGTTGGCCAGTTCGCCGGCGGCCGCTGCCTCATTGATGGAGGGCCTGCTGCTGGCTGACTGCGCGGTGAGGAACTGCAGGAGCCGGGCGGCGGCGTCGGGCGCCTTGTCCATCAGGTGGTCCGTCACCACCAGGGCGCCGGCGTTGATGAAGGGGTTCCGGGGGATGCCGTGCTCCACCTCAAGCTGGACCAGGGAGTTGAAGGGCGTGCCGGAGGGTTCCCGCAGGACGCGGGACCACAGTGATCCCGAGCTGTCTCCGCGGAGCGCCATGGCCAGGGTGAACACCTTGGAGATGCTTTGGATGGAGAACGGCACGGTTGCATCGCCGGCGCTGAACACTTCTCCGGACGTGGTGGCGACGGCGACCCCGAACCTGTTGAAGGGGACGGCTGCCAGGAGGGGAATGTTTCCCGGGATGCTGCCTGATTCCCGTTCCGGCCGGTGGCGGAGGACGATGTCGTCGAGGAGCGGTCCCAGCGGCGGTGCCTGGAGTGTTGTTGTCATTTCCTGCCTGAGGTTTCGTTGGAAGGGGTCCCGGCCCACTCCTGGACGTGGAGCAGGGCCACCAGCGCGTCGCGGGGGTTGCTGAAGTCCAGGCCGGTGACGCGCGAAGCCTTGCTGATCCGGTAGTAAACGGTGTTCTTGTGCAGCTGCATCCGGCGCGCGCAGGCGGCGACGTCAAGCGCGGCGTCAAAGTACGCCCGCAGGGTTTCGGCCAGTTCGGCGTCCTCACGCAGCAGCCGTGAAAGGCTGCGGTGGCGGAATGTGGAGGCCGAGAAATTCCGGACTGCTTCCCGGAACAGGATCTCGCCCTCGAAGTTGTCCACCGTGCCTACGGACGTATCTGCGGACTGGCCCACGCATCTTAGGAGGGCCTCCGTCACGCGGGTCACCCCGTGGATGGACAACAGGTCCGGAACCACCGGGCCAACGGCAGCAAAGGGGCTGATGCCCAGGTGCTTCCGCGCGTCCTTGATGATGGACTCTGCGAGGCTTCGCAGCCCGGGTTCGGCCGCGGCAGACTGCAGGCCTGGAACGATGACGGCGGTGTCCCCCTTGAACTGGCCCACCACGGCGGATGCTTTGTAGGCGGCGGCGTGGATGGAGGCAAGGTTGGCGAGTTCGCCATGCTTGAGTGCTGCATCGTCGGCCTGCGCTTCGGCCTCAGACATGCCAATCAGGATCAGGGCGGCCGGGCGCTCCGCCGGAAGTTTCTCACTGTGGGCGCTGGCCGCGGCTTCCGCCGGGCCGGACAGGATCCGCGCCACGCGGTCTTCCCGCATGTGCACCGACTGCTGGTTGCGGTACCGGATCAGTTCGGCGGAGGTCCGCGCAGCAGAACCCTTCAGCACATGGTCGACGTCGGGCCCGAAACCGGCTCCCGTCTCTTGGAGCCAGATGTAGCCCATGATGCGGTCGCCGGCGAAGAGTGTAATGGCCACCCGTTCGCGCAACCCGTCCTGCGGCCGGGCCGGAACCCGCACGGGCAACCGGGTCCCGTGCAATTCACGGTAGGCGCCCAGGTCCTTGAGCAGCAGCTCGTATTTGCGCGGGCCGCGGCGCGCCAGAATAAACGCCTTGCGGAGTTCGTCGATGTCGTTGGAGACGGTGGAGTACGCCAGCACCTTATTGGCAGCGTCTTCGATGACCACATGGCTGGAGGTGAGCCGTGCCGTGGTTTGGGCGATGGCGAAAAGGTCCTCCTCCAGCAGCGTGAGCACCTCACTCTGGTAGCTCGGCGGCTGGATTCTGTCCTTGGCGATGGACAGCAGCCGGTCCCAGTCCGCGCCGGGATCCACCAGCAGCAGGCCGGTGCCGGCATCGCGCAGGAGTTCCTCGGCCTCGGACAGCTCCTCGCGGCTTCCCTTCACGGCCACCACCGGAGGCGGGCTCTTCTTCAGGAGCCGGCGCAGGGCAGGCAAGGCGGACCGGCCGCGGACCCCGATCAGCAGGACGAAGGCGGCTGCGGCGTCGGGCGCTTCATCGTCGGCGTCCACGATCAGGAACCGTTCAATGGCGGGGCTGGCCGACGCCGGCCGCAGGACCAGGGTGGCGAAACCAAGGGGGAGATCCGAGAGGATATCGTCCACCGTCACCGCAGCCATGAGTGTCCTTCTGCATCGATAGCACCGGACGGCTCTGTCCGGTCAACCCATGGTATCCAGCAGGAAACGGCAGGAACATGTGAGCGAAACTAAATCCAATGCGGGCTTTTCAGCCCGCAGCCCAAGTGACGAGCCGCGCGGGACCCGTGAGTCCGAGTGTGCCGGCACTTTGTATTGAACGGACTCATCCGCGGATGTCTCCGGGCTCAACTTCCAGCGAGGGTTTGGCCGCACACTCTCAAACCCTTTGGTGTGAATGTTCTTTCGGGTCAGAGCGGCGCAGGGCCGGTCGAAGCTCGAATGGTTAAGTGCGTGGGCATGACGGCAAGCTGGCGACTGGCCCGGCCAGGGACAGGATTCAGCTGGGAAAGCAACATCGAGACGGCTACCCGGCCCGCCTGCTCGATAGGGCTGGCGATGGTGGTCAGTGGGGGGTTGCAGAAATCCGCGCCGAAAATGTCATCGGAGCCGATAATGCTGATGTCCTCGGGGACGCGGATTCCCCGCTCACGGAGCCTTTGCAGCATGCCAATGGCCAGCAAGTCGTTGAAGACGATGCACGCGGTGGCCCCAGTGCGTACGGCGGCATCCGCCGCGGCTGCCCCCGAGGTGGTCTTCGGAGTGAAGGGGCCGATGCGGTGGGCTTCCATGCCGCGTTGGGCTGATTCCTCCTCGAAAACTTTCCAACGCATCCGGTTGGACCAGGACGTCGGTGGACCGCTGACGTAGCAGACCCGATGGTGGCCCAGGGACGCCAGATGCTCCAAGGCCTGAATGACGGCGGAGGGCGTGTCGATGACCACCGAGGGAGCGCTGGTGGACGCCCGGTTGATGGTCACCAGCGGCTGGGTCTCCGACACCTCGGCCAGCTGCGCGTCGGTCAGGCGGGAGGCTGCAAGGATGAAGCCGTCGGCAGACCGCCGCATTTTGTGGAGGGCTTCCAGCTCCATCTCGCTGGACTCTTCCGTGTCCACGAGGAGCTGCGTGTAGCCGCCGGCCTTGAGCTGGTGCTGGGTGCCACGGATGATGTCGAAGTAGAACGGGTTGGTGATGTCCGGCACTAGGACGGCGACGGCGTTGGTGCGCCCCGAGCTAAGTCCGCGTGCCTGCGAGCTGGGCACGTAATTGAGTTGCGCGGCCGCTTCTTCGATCCGCTCCCTGGTGTAGCGGTTGACCCGGTCCGGTTTGGACAATGCGCGGGAAACGGTTGACGTTGCCACTCCCGCAAGCTCGGCAACGTCCCGGATGGTTGGCACTTTGTCCGTAACCACGCGCCTTTCCGGAGTTCCTGCAGTCCCTGTTCCATCCTTAGTAGTTGCCATGGCCCGGTCCTTTCATGGCGCCGCCGCGGTGCCCGTTTTGATGCCCTGTGTCCTCTAATTGCCGGACCATCCCCTAAATGAGAGCATCTATGGCAACTTTTGGCAATCGCTTGCCGCAACGTTGCACCCTGCCTAGACTCAGTCTCGAATCGCCTGCAGTGACGGACGCCACTAGACGTTGTGGCCATGCGGGTGTCGAAGAGGAGAAAACAATGAGGTTTAAATCGTCTTCCGGGCTGGCAGCTATTGTTACGGCTGCGGCATTGGTGCTGACGGGCTGCGGTGGTGGCTCGGGATCCACTGACACCCCCACAAGCGCCGACGGGAAAGTAGATGGAACGGGCAAAACCCTGAACGTCCTCGTCGGTGTATTGAGCCAGTACCCGGAACAGCAGAAGCAGTGGCAAAGCGACATCGCAGCTAAATTCAAGGCTGAAACCGGCGCTGACGTTAAATTTGAGACCTTCGCCTCAGCCAACGACGAACTGACGCGCATCCAGACCTCCGTTGTCTCTGGCCAGGGCCCTGACGTCTACGGACTGGGCACGACATTCACGCCAACCGCCTTTGCCACCAAAGCATTTGTGACCCTGTCCGAGGACGACTGGAAGAAGGTGGGCGGCAAGGACCGGTTCAACAAGGCTGCCCTGGGGATCTCCGGTCCGGACGAGGAACACCAGGCCGGCATTCCGTTCGTCAGCCGCCCCTTCGTGATGGCGTACAACAAAGAACTGCTGGCTGCCGCCGGAATTGAGAAGCCTGCCACCACGTGGGATGAGCTTGCGGAGCAGGCGAAGAAGATGACCAAGGACGGCACCTTCGGCCTGGCCACGGGCTACAAGGACAACTTCGACCCCTGGAAGTTCATCTGGGCCATGTCCGTCCAGGCGGGCAACCCGATCGTGGACGGTGACGAGCTCAAGCTCGATGACCCCACCGTCAAGAAGGCCTACGAAACCTACTTCGGCTGGTTGACCGAGGACAAGATCGTTGACCCGGCATCCGTGGGCTGGAGCAACAGCAACGCCGTCGCGGCCTTTGCCAGCGGCAAGGCTGGTTACTTGATGATGACTACCTCAAGCTCCCTTCCGACCCTCGAGCAGTCGGCCGTCGCGGGCAAATACGAATACGCGCTGATGCCTACAACGGCACCGGGCGAGTCGAGCTCCAAGAATGAGGACGCAGCGAGCATCCTGTCCGGCGACAACCTGGTGGTAGCGGACTACTCGAAGCAGAAAGACCTGGCTTTCGCGTACATCAAACTCATCACCTCTAAAGAGGAGCAGCTGAACTACCAGAAGATCTTCGGCGACCTGCCCGCCAACGCCGAGGCCCTGGAGTCGCTGAGCGGTGATGCGAAGCTCAAGCCCATCACAGACGCTGCCGCCAAGTCCAAGGCCACGCCGTTCACGGGAGCCTGGGGGGACATCCAGCTGGGCCTGCTGAACGTCACGGTCCAATCCGTCCCGGACCTTGCCGCGGGCAAGGTGGACAGTTCTGACCTCGAAGCACGCATCAAGGACTCGCAGAGCAAGGGGCAGGCCTCCTTGGACCGGGCCTCCAAAGGGTAAGTTCTGATGTCAACTGACGCTTCCAACGAAGTCCGGCTTGCGGCGGAGTCCGCCGCAAGCCGGGCGGCACACTCTGCCGCTGACACAGCAGGCCAAGAGCCAAGCGGGCAGAAGAGCCCGCGCCGCAAAGGCCTAAGCGAACGCAACCGCCCCCTGTGGATGCTGATCCCGGGCGGAGCGCTGATGATCATCATCATCGTCCTGCCGCTGTTGCTGGGCATCTTCATGTCCACCCTCAACCTGGACCAGTACACGCTGCGCCGCTGGATCAGTTCGCCCTTCATCGGCGTCGGGAACTTTGTCGAGGCACTCACCTCGTCGCCGCTCCTCCACGCCACCTGGCTAAGTGTCAGCTACTCGCTACTTGCGATGGTTGTCACCCTTCCGCTGGGCATAGCTGCGGCCGTCGCAACCCAGAACGCGTTCAAGGGACGCGCCGTGATCCGATCCATCTTCCTGATCCCCTATGTGCTTCCATCCTTCGTGGTGGCCACCGTCTGGCGCACCATGTTCCAGCCGGACGGCATCGTAGACAAGGCTCTGGGGACCATCGGCATTGAGGCCGGCCTCTGGCTGAACGGACCGCAGACTTTCTGGACGCTGGTCCTGGTCCAGATCTGGGCCTCCTGGCCGTTCATCTACCTGCTTGCCCTCTCCGGGCTGCAGTCCGTTGACCATGAGGTTCACGAGGCCTCAGCACTGGACGGCGCCCTGTGGTGGAACAAGCTGCGCTACGTCATTTTCCCCTACCTCAAGGGGCCGCTCTCGCTCGCCTTCCTGATCGGCATGCTGCACCACATCAACAACTTCACGCTTCCCTATGTGCTGTTTGGGGTTCCGGCCCCGGCCGATGTAGAGGTGCTGCCCATCCTGACGTACGTGACCAGCTTCCAAAGCTTCCGTTTTGGACTGAGCGCTGCCATGGCTTTCGTTTCCCTGGTCCTAATTGCCATTCCGCTGTTTGTTTACCTGCGCGCCGTCAAGCTTGACGACGCCGAGTCACCTGGAGCCAAGAAATGACCACCTCCACAGCCAGCAGGATCCGCGAAGCAAGCCACTCTGTTCCCCGCCCCGGTTCTTCCCGGCAGCACGAAGTGACCCGGCTGCTGCCCCGTCCCATGCTCGCGATCATCCTCGTGTTCCTCGGTGCCCTGGTGCTGATCCCCGTGTTCTATATCTTCCTTGCGTCGGTGAACTCGGACATCGGCGTGGCCAACGGTGAATTCTGGCCTTCAAGCTTCACCCTGCAGAACTACTCGAGGATCTGGACCAGTGTGGGGCTGGCCACCGGCCTCGCCAACAGCGTCCTGGTGGCAGGGGCAACGGCAATTGTCTCGGCGGCGTTGTCGGTTTCCACCGCATTCGTCCTGGTCCGCTACAGCTTCCGGGGCCGGCTGACCATCCTGCGCGGGCTCCTTGCACTGCAATCTGTGCCGGGAACCCTGATGGTGCTGCCCGTGTTTGTTCTGTTTTCTTCGGCCTCAACGTACCTGGGCATCCAGGTCATCGGAACACAGTGGGGACTCTTCGTCACGTATCTGACGTTCGCCATGCCGTTCTCCACCTGGGTCATGGTCACCTACCTGCGCGGACTTCCACGCGAATTGGAGGAAGCGGCCCGGATCGACGGCGCCAGCAACGTGGGCGTCCTCTTCAGGATCATCCTGCCCCTTAGCTGGCCTGGCATTGTGGTCTCCGGAATCTTCGCTTTCCTGCTGGGATGGAACGATGTTCTGTTCGCGTCCGTGATGACCCGGCCGGAAAGCCAGACCGCGGCGGTGGCACTGCAGATCTTCGGCGCCTCACAGGAAGGCGGCGCCATCCCGTTCTATGGCCAGATGATGGCGGCGGCCCTGGTTTGCGCCGCCCCCGTGGTGATTCTCTACCTGATTTTCCAGCGTTATCTAGTGGGCGGGCTCACCGCCGGAGGAGTTAAGTAACCATGGTTCCAGCCACCCAGGCCTTTTGGGCCCTGTCCGGATTCGGCGACGAGATCGACGACGACCCCGCCGTTCAGATTGCAGTGCTGCAGGCTCTCGGCGCCAATCACATTGAGGTGCGAAGCGCGTGGGGCACGAACATCGTGGACCTCTCGGATGACCAGCTCGCGGCCCTCGCCAAGCTGCTCGAAGAAAAGGGCATGCAGGTTTCCGCAATTGCTTCGCCGATCGGAAAGGTGGACGTCAGCCTACCGGTGGAGCACGAGGTGGACCGGCTGCGCCGGGCGGCCAACGCCGCCAAAGTCCTGGGCGCGAGGTACATCCGGATCTTCTCCTTCTACTACGGCGAATCCGTTCCGGTGGACAGCATCCGTGGCGCCGTCATGGAACGGATGGGCGCGCTCGCCGCCGTCGCCGAGGAAGAAGGCGTGGTCCTGCTGCACGAAAACGAAAAGGACATTTTCGGGGACGTCCCGGACCGGGTGCTGGACATCATCGAAACCGTGAACTCGCCGGCGCTGAAAGTGGCGTGGGACGCAGCAAACTTCGTCCAGGTAGGCGTGAAGCCCTTTGACGAGGCCTATGCCAAGCTCCGCCCGCACCTGGAGTACCTGCAGGTCAAGGATGCGCTCTTCTCCAACGGACATGTGGTTCCGGCAGGGGAGGGGGACGGCGACGTGCTGCGCACCGTGGAAGCGCTCAAGGCCGACGGCTTCACCGGCTTCGCCTCCCTGGAACCGCATCTTGCCGGCGCCCACGGCCTCGGCGGATTTTCCGGTCCCACAGCGTTCGGCATTGCCGCCCGGGCGTTTGCAAAAGTCACGGCGGAAGCAGGAGTAAAGACGGTATGAGTGAGACATTGAACGTTGCCATCACCGGTTGCGGCGTCATCGGCCGCACCCACGCCGCTGCCCTGGCGGAGTTTCCCGCGGCCAGCATTGTCGCGCTGGTGGACGCGATCCCGGACGCGGCTGAGGCCCTGGCGGATTTCATAGAAAAGAGCGGCCGGCCACGGCCCTCCGTGCACGAGTCCCTCCAGGAGGCCTTTGCCGCAGCCGACATCGACCTGGTGGCACTGGCTACCCCCAGCGGACTGCACATCCAGCAGGGCCTCGAAGTCCTCGCCGCCGGCAAGCACGTTGTCATCGAAAAGCCCCTTGACGTGGACCTGAGCCGTGCCCAGGAGATCGAGGCGGCAGCGAAGGAAGCCGCACGCCGCGGCGTGGTCGCTTCGGTCATCAGCCAGCACCGCTTTGACCAAGCCAGCGTCGCGGTTGCGGATGCCGTGGCCAAGGGGCGGTTCGGCCGGCTGACCTCCGCCATCGCCTCCGTCGCGTGGTGGCGCGGGCAGGGTTACTACGATTCCGGCGACTGGCGCGGCACGTGGTCAATGGACGGGGGCGGAGCCCTGATGAACCAAGGTGTCCACACGGTGGACCTGCTGCTGTGGTTCATGGGCCGGCCGGTGGAAATCCATGCGCACACAGCCCGCCTGGCACACGAACGCATCGAGGTGGAGGACACGGCCGTTGCCACCGTGACTTTCGAAAATGGCGGCCTGGCAGTACTGCACGCCACAACAGCCGCTTACCCGGGCCTGACGGTCCGGGTTCAGCTGATGGGCTCGGAAGGCTCCGCAGTGGTGGACAACGACCAGCTTCACTACTTCCACTCCAAGGACGCCGGCGGCGCTTCCGCTGACATGGGGCTGCAGGGCGGAGGCAACCAGGCCCAGGAGGAACTGGCCAAGTACCCCGCCGAGGCTTACGAGGCCAAGGACCCCACGGTGTATCCGGCCGGACACATACGCCAGTACCGCGACATCCTCGGGGCCATCTCGGAAGGCCGCCAGCCCGCCGTCACCGTCAGCGACGCCGTCAATGCCCTGGCCACGGTGCGTGCCGTCTACGTGTCAGCCACGTTGAACCAGGCCGTGCTTTTCGACGACGTCCTGGCCGGCAAGTACAACGACCTGGAAGTCCGCACCGGCACCACTTCGACAGAAAGCGCCTGAACCCATGAAATTCTCAGTGTTCACAGCCTCTACGCCTGACTGGACCCCGGAGGAAGCCGTCCATCACCTGGCCGCCCAGGGCTGGGACGGCATCGAGTGGCGGATCACAGACCAGGCGGAGGCGCCCGAGCCCGGTTTCTGGGCCGGCAACAAGGCGACCATCCCGCTGGCGGGCCTCGAAGACAACCTGGAAAGGGTTGCGGCCATAACGCGCGACGCCGGCCTCGAATTTTCCGGAATCGGCGGGTACGCGCGGTGTGACAACCACGACGACGTCGAACGCCTGCTAGCGGCGACGGCGGCCTTGGGAGCCGGCCAGGTCCGCGTCACCACGCCTCCGCTTGGAACGGCCGGCTGGGGGAACGAAGGGCCGAGCGGGATTCCCTACCCTGTCCTTTTTGAGGCGGCCCGGCACGATTTCGAATGGGTGGTTGAACGGGCTGCCCATCACGGCGTGAAGGCGCTGGTGGAGCTGCACCACCGCACCATCACGGCGTCCGCTTCCTCGGCCCGACGCCTTCTGGAGGGCCTGGACCCCAAGCATGTCGGAGTAATCCATGACCTGGGCAACCTGCTGATCGAGGGCCAGGAAGACTACCTTCCCGCCTTTGAACTGCTGGGGGAGTACCTGGCACACATCCACGTCAAGAACGCCGTCTGGGTCCGCAAGGACGAGACGGACGAGTCGGGAGCCGCAGTGTTCCACAACGAGTGGGCGCCGCTCCAGACCGGACAGGGCAGTGTCCTGGCGTACTTCAAGGCCTTGGCGGCACATGGCTACGACGGGTGGGTCACGGTGGAAGACTTCTCCACTGAACTGCCCCTGGCGGAACGTACTGCCGGCAATCTTGACTACCTCCGCCGTACGGCGGTCCTCGCCGGCCTCACCGTCGGGGCCGGGGCCCGTTAACGCCATGGCGCAGTCGATTGCAGCCCATCCCGACCGGCTCCTGCCCGCAGAACCTGGCGTACGGGACATAGCCCGTTCCCTCTACAACCTGGTGGCCGGTCTTCCGATCCTCTCCCCGCACGGGCATGTGGAGGCAGGGGTTATCGAACAAGATTTGCCCTTTCCCGATCCGGCCGCCCTGTTGGTTACGCCGGACCACTATGTGACCCGCCTGATCCATGCCGGGGGAGTCCCGCTGGACCAGTTGGGCCTCGGCGATTCGGGCAGCGACTCACGCCGGATCTGGCGGCACTTTTGTGCGGCGTGGCCGCAGTTTGAGGGAACAGCGTCCGGCTACTGGATCCGGCAGGAATTCGAGCACGTCTTCGGATTGCATGAAGAGCCCAATGCGGAGAACGCAGACAGGATCTTCGATGCGATTTCAGCAAAACTGGCCGAACCCGGATTCCGGCCGCGGCAATTGTTCAAGGAGTTCAACATCGAGGTGCTGGCCACCACGGACGATCCGCTGGACTCACTGGACAGCCACGCAGCCCTGGCCCAGGACCCGGCCTTCGCCGGCCGGGTCCTGCCCACCTTCCGGCCGGACCAATACCTCAACATTGCGCATCCGGCGTGGCAGGACAATGTGGAGCGTCTCATTGCAGCCGATCCGGGTGGTTCGGGATACTCCGGTTACATCAGTGCGCTGGAATCAAGGCGGCGCCATTTCGTGGAGAACGGAGCGGTGTCCGCCGACCACGGCGTCCGTACCCCGGCCACCCTTAAGCTGGACTACGCCGACGCTGAACGGCTGTTCGAACGCGCCCGGGCGGGGAAAGCGACTCCGGCGGACCGCGAGGCCTTCGAAGCGCACATGATGTACCAGATGGCCAGGATGTCAGTGGAGGACGGGCTGGTCATGACGATCCACCCCGGTTCGTACCGCAACCATCACGGACCCTCGTTCGAGGCTTTTGGTGCGGATACCGGCCACGATATTCCGTTCGCCGTGAACTACACCGAGGCCATCCGGCCGCTGCTGCAGGACTTCGGCACCGCCAAGGACTTCCACTTGGTACTGTTCACCCTGGACGAAACGGTGTTCTCCCGGGAACTGGCGCCGCTGGCGGGCTTCTACCCGTCCGTGTATATCGGCGCCCCATGGTGGTTCTTGGACGCGCCGGACGCGATGCTGCGTTTCCGTGCCGCCGTCACGGAAACCGCCGGTTTTTCCAGATCCTCGGGTTTCATCGATGACACGCGGGCGTTCTGCTCCATTCCGGCACGCCACGACACGTCGCGCCGGATCGAATCGGCCTTCCTGGCACGGCTGGTGGCCGAGCACCGGATCAGTGAAAAGCGTGCACATGAACTGATCGTGGACATTGTGGATGCTTCCCCGCGAAGGGTGTTCAAGCTGTGAGCGCCGGCGACGTGCCCGCCCTGGACCGCACGCTGGTCCGCCTTCCTAAGGCGCCGGTCCGGATTGTCCATCTTGGACTCGGGGCCTTCCACCGGTCACACGAGGCCTGGTACACGCAACATGCGGGTGACGGGGCCGACTGGGGGATTGCCGCGTTCACTGGACGGCGGCCCGATGCGGCGCTGGCGCTGGCGGCCCAGGACGGCCTGTTCACGCTCGTGGAGCGCTCGGGAGACGGGGACTCCTTCGAAGTTATCGGAAGCATTTCCGAAGCGGTGGACGGCGCCGACGTCCGGCGCCTCCGGGAGCTGGTCTCTTCCCCTGAAACGGTGATGGTTACGCTCACCATCACCGAAGCAGCATATGGACCGGACTCCAACGGCTCTTTTGACGCCGAGGCTGCCGGTTTTGCCGGAGATCTTGCTGTGCTTGCGGGCTCCGCGGCTACGGGCGGAAAGCTGACGACGCCGTTGGGCCGGCTGGTGTGGTCCCTCGCCGGCCGCAGGGAAGCGGCTGCGGGGCCGGTCGCCGTCGTCAGTTGCGACAACCTTTCGGGCAATGGAGACGTTGCCCGGCGCGCCATCACCGGTCTGGCGGAGGCCTGGGACCCGGAACTCGCACTGTGGATCCGGGCGAGCGTCAGTTTTGTCAGCACCTCCGTTGACCGCATCACGCCGCGGACCACGGACGCCGATATTGCCGAGGTGGAGGAGTCCTGCGGATACCGGGACAGTTCGCCAGTGGTTGCGGAACCTTTCCGGAACTGGGTCCTGAGCGGGAGTTTCCCGAAGGGCAGGCCCCGCTGGGAGGACGCCGGCGCGGTTGTGGTGGACGACATCGAACCGTATGAGAACCGCAAGCTGTGGCTGCTTAACGGCGCCCATTCGCTCCTGGCATACGCCGGCCAGCTGCGGGGGCACACCACGGTGGCCCAGGCTCTGGAGGATCCGCTCTGCCGGGATGCCGTCGAGTCCTTCTGGGACGAAGCGGCGCAACACCTGGCGGGCGGGGAGCTGCGGATTCCCGAATACCGGGAGGCGCTGCGAGCCCGTTTCGGCAACGGACGGATCGCGCACCACCTGTCCCAGATCGCCGCGGATGGTTCCACCAAGCTCCGGATGAGGGCCGTGCCGGTCCTTTCGGCGGAAAGGTCCAGTGGCCGGTCCGGTTCCGGCAGCGCCATGATGCTTGCGGCCTGGATCGATTATGTAGCCGGACAGAAAGACCTCCAGGACCCCCTGTCGGACGCCATCGCCGAAGCGAACGGAGCTGACGGGGCCGACAGGACAGGCATCCTCCTCAACCTTGTCAGCGAGGGGCTGGGGGAGGACCCGGAAATCGTCGCCCTCGTAACCCGCCTGTGCGGCACCTTCACCAGTGACGCCAACGCTCTCGCGTCCGCCACAGACACGCCCGCCCACTTAATTTCCGGAAGGAACAGCTGACTTCAATGAAAATCGTTGCAGCAGAAGTATTTGTCACCAGCCCGTCCCGTAACTTCGTGACGCTCCGGATCACCACCGAGGATGGTGTGACGGGTATTGGTGACGCCACCTTGAACGGGCGCGAGCTCGCTGTGGCCGCCTACCTCAAGGAACACGTTGCGCAGTTGCTGATCGGCAAGGACCCGCACCGGATCGAGGATACGTGGCAGTTCCTGTACCGGTCCTCGTACTGGCGCCGGGGCCCGGTGACCATGGCTGCGATTGCTGCCGTGGACATGGCGCTGTGGGATATCAAGGGCAAATTGGCTGGCATGCCGGTCTACCAGCTCCTGGGCGGGGCATCCCGGAACGGGCTGCGCGCCTATGGCCACGCCTCGGGAGCTGACCTGCCGTCCCTGTTCGATTCGGTCCGGGAGCATCTGGAGCTCGGGTACAAGTCCATCCGCATCCAGACCGCCGTCCCCGGCATTAAGGCCGTCTACGGTGTGGCCGCGCAGGCCCAGGCCTCGGGTGAGCGCTATGACTACGAGCCGGCCGGCCGCGGCGCGTTCCCGGTGGAGGAGGACTGGGACACCCGGGCCTACCTCCGCCACCTGCCCACCGTGTTCGAGGCGGTCCGGAACGAGTTCGGCCCGGAGATCCCGCTGCTGCACGACGGCCACCACCGGATGACGCCGATCCAGGCCGCGAAGCTGGGCAAGGCGCTGGAGCCGTATGACCTGTTCTGGCTGGAGGACTGCACCCCGGCGGAGAACCAGGAGGGCCTGCGCCTGGTCCGCCAGCACACCACCACCCCGCTGGCCATCGGTGAAGTCTTCAACACCGTGTGGGATTACCAGACCCTTATCAAGGAACAGCTGATCGACTACGTCCGCGCCGCGTCCACCCACTTCGGCGGGATCAGCCCGTTGAAGAAGGTGATGGACTTCGCCGCGCAGTACCAGATCAAGTCCGGCTTCCACGGCCCCACGGACATCTCCCCGGTGGGCTTCGCCGCGCAGCTGCACGTGGGCCTTGCGATCCACAACTACGGCATCCAGGAATACATGCAGCACTCTGACAAGACCAACGAGGTCTTCGAGCAGTCCATGGCGTTCGTGGACGGCTACCTGCACCCGGGCGACAAGCCCGGCATCGGCGTCGAATTCAACGAGGAAGCCGCGGCTGCGTTCCCGTACCAGCAGGCCTACCTGCCCTACAACCGCCTCATCGACGGAACGGTCCACGACTGGTGAGTACCCTTCCGTCCCCAACAGCCGCTGCGGGCGCCGCCGGCCACGCCAAGCTCCGCGTGGTCGTGATGGGCGTCTCCGGCTGCGGCAAGACCACCATCGGAGACCTCGTGGCCCGGGGACTCGGCGTCCCGTTCCTCGACGGCGACTCCCTCCACCCCGTGGAGAACGTTGCCAAGATGGCCGCCGGCACACCCCTGACGGACGATGACCGCTGGCCGTGGCTCGCCACCGTGGGCACTGAACTGGCAAACGCGGGCGACGGCGGCATGGTCCTGGCATGCTCCGCGCTGCGCCGCAGCTACCGCGACGCCATCCGGCAGCATGCTCCGGACACGGTCTTCCTGCACCTGCACGGCAGCAAAGATGTCCTGAGGGCCCGGACGGAAGGGCGCTCCGGCCACTTCATGCCGCCTGCCCTCCTCGATTCCCAACTCGCGACGCTGGAGCCGCTCGGGGCCGACGAAGCCGGCATCGTCGTGGACATCGCGGCGCCCGTGCAGCAGGTGGTGCGGGAGGCACTCGCCGGGATTGCCGCCGTCGGCCGTTCCACAGAACGAAGTGCAGGAGGTGCCGCGGGCACCCAGCCCCGCCAGTTCGACGTCGACCTCCAGGCCCCGCCGTTCAATCTCGACGACGACGCCGTCGCCTGGGTGGAATCCACCCTGGCCGGTATGAGCCTCGAGGAAAAAATCGGGCAGCTGTTCATCAACCACAACAACGACTACTCCCCGGAGTACCTCGACGGCGTGCTGGAGAACTACCACGTGGGCGGCATGCGCTACCGGCCAGGGCCCTCGGCTGCGGTGCAGGAACACATCCGGTACGCCCAGTCCAGGACCCGGATCCCGCTGCTGGTAGCGTCCAACCCGGAAATGGGGGGAGCCGGCAGCTGCGACGACGGCACGTTCGTGTCCACGCACCTGCAGGCCGGCTCGCACCCGGACAAGGCCATCGCCCGGCAGATGGGCCAGGTTGCCGGCGTTGAAACAGCGGCGCTGGGCTGCAACTGGGCGTTCGCGCCCATCGTGGATATCCACTACAACTGGCGGAACACGGTCATCTCCACGCGGTCATTCGGCAACACCCCGGAGATAGTGCTGGAGCGCGCCAAGGAGTATTTCGACGGCATCAGCGACTCGCCCACCGCCTGCGCCATGAAGCATTTCCCGGGCGACGGCATGGACGAACGCGACCAGCACGTGGTCACGTCCTACAACACCCTTGGCTACGAGGAGTGGAACCGGACCTACGGGCACGTGTACCGCGAAATGATCGGCCACGGCGTGCAGTCCATCATGATCGGCCACATCGGGGCACCGGAACTTTCCCGGCACTTCCGCCCAGGCATGGCGGACGCGGACATCCTGCCGGCCACATTGTCCCCGGAGCTGCTCCAGGACCTGCTGCGCGGGGAGCTTGGCTTCAACGGGCTGATCCTCACCGACGCCTCGCAGATGATCGGCCTGACCCAGGCCATGAGGCGCAAGGACCTGGTGCCGGCCACCATCGCCGCCGGCTGCGACATGTTCCTGTTCTTCCGAAACCCCGCGGAAGACTTCCAGTACATGATGGACGGCTACAAGTCCGGCGTCATCACCGGGCAGCGCCTGCATGACGCGCTGCGCCGGATCCTGGCCCTCAAGGCCTCGCTGGGCCTCCACAAGGCTGCCCGCGAAACGCTGGTCCCGCCGGCGGAAGCACTGGGCGTGATCGGCAGCGACGCGCACCGGGCCATTGCCGCGGAGATCGCAGACAAAACCGTCACCCTGGTCAAGGACACCGCCGGCAACCTGCCCATCACGCCGGAGACACACAAGCGGATCCGCCTGTACGGCATCTCCGGCGGCGCCGACTTCACGCGCGCGGACCCGCTCGCCTACCTGGACACCGTCAAGGAGGAACTGGAAGCCGCCGGCTTCGAGGTGCACCTGTTCAAGACGGCGGACCAGCGGGAGGCCGCAGGGGAGACCGGCGTGAACTTCATGTCGGTCATTTCGGAGGAAGCCACCGGGGACTATGCGGACAAGTATGACGCCGCTTTTGTGTTCGCCAATGTGAAGGGGTTCGCCCAGGAGGCGGCCATCCGGATCAAGTGGTCCACTCCCATGGCCGCGGAGATCCCGTGGTATGTCACCGAGGTTCCCACGGTATTCGTCTCGCTTAACCAGCCAAACCACCTGATTGACGTACCCATGGTGAAGACGGCGATCCACGCCCACGCCGGGTCACGCGAGGCAATCCGGGCCACCATCGAAAAGATCCAGGGCACGTCGGAATTCCAGGGCACATTCAATGACAACGTGTTCTGCGGTTCCTTCGACACCAGGCTCTAGACCAGGGGCCGCCGTCAGGGGGGACTTTGGCGCGGACACGCCGGCAAGATGGCCGCCGTCGCCGTACATCATGCCCAAAGTGCCCCGGGAACGCAGAGAACGCAAAAAAGAGAAAGCGTGGTGCCTAGATCCACGTGGGTGCGGCGGGGGTGCCCTGCGCCGCGCCCGGTCCGGTGGCCGTGACGCCTTGGGAGCCGCGGTCGGCGGCCCATCCGACGACGGCGGGCAGGGTCCCGGTGGCGGTCGTCGGGTTAGCGGCGCCCACATCGCCGAACGCCAGGTCCGTGCCGGTGGCTTTGACCAGGAGTCCGGTGTCGGTGCCGCCGGTGTGCCAGGCGCCGGTGATGTCTTTGAGCGTCGGCAACGAGTCAGGTTCTGGACAGTGTCCAGGGCCTGACTTCGCTAGGCTGCCTTCAGGCCGTCGTCGTAAACCCCCGTCGGCGTAACCCGCCGGAGGGCTGAACTGGTCAGGTGGCCGATTCGCTCCTTTGGCTGTACAAGCGGCCGAACCGCTGGAGGTACAGGAACACTCCAAGGAATGCGATGACACCCAGAAGCGGCCCAGCCCAGATGGCAACCGGCGTGCCGCGGACAAGTAGTGCCCCGGCTCCAAAAATGCTTCCAAGAACACCAACACCGGGACCGGCAGTGGCAAGCCTGCCGTGGATCTTCCGGCCAACCTGGCGGTACCGGACACTGTGCAGGACAACGACGAGGATGAAGGCTCCACCCATGAACAGAGGCCAAGGCCAATCTGCCATTGCCACAACGCACAGGGTGAGCCCGTACGTGGCTGTCAGGGCCAGCCAGTAGTTCCTTCCGACGGCGTCATTGTTCATCAGTAGCCCCGGCTGAAATCGAAGCTGTACAACATGTGTCCCCCACGACGGATTTCACACACTCTGGTGAGTGGGTGATCTGCAACGCCCGTTGGTGCGGCGCCTCAGTCGGGGCCAGACTATGAATCGGGCAGACGTGGCGCAAGTCAGGCGGACTCTGCGCTTCTGAGAACCCATTGCGCTCCGGGGACTCTGAGCGCCGGCCCTGGCCCTAGTCGCCTTCTGCATCGGGTCCCTCTGCACCGGGTTACGCCTCGCCATTGCGTCCGTCCGGCGCAAAGACAAAGGCCCTGCTTCCCTTGGTTATCAAGGGAGGCAGGGCCTTCTAATTGGCGGTGACGGTGGGATTTGAACCCACGTTGGCTTTTACACCAAACAACATTTCGAGTGTTGCACCTTCGGCCGCTCGGACACGTCACCAACCTCAATAGGGTACCGGAGCAAGGCGTGCATCCCCAAAACGGGATTGTCGGGAGGGGCTCCCGCTGCCCTGACCAAGAGGCCGGAAGAGATATTCAAAATTCTTTTCAGCCGGGTGCACTGGGCACCTTAAATGTCAGACCCTCGCACGAGGATGGATTTATGGAAAGGAATCCGGTGGTGGAGGCGGAGGCGGCAGTTGACGCTTCGGTGGCTGCTTTTACGGCGGTGCTCGCGGGCGGCTGTACTGCTGCTTCCGGTACTGCTGTTTCCGGGTCGCCCTATTTCGGTGTTGCTGGTGGCGCTGATGATGATCCGTTGCAGCGGGTTGCTGATGGGGCGTTGGATGTTCTTGCCGGGCTGGCACGGGCCGAGGCGAAGCTGGCGGCGTTGAAGGCGCAGGCGGTGGAGGTGTTCGCCGCCGCCACGAGCCTGTTGAACGGTCCGCCGTCCTCACCGCATGAGGCCACGGCCCAGGACCGGAGCCTGGTGGCCGAGGTCGGATGTGCACTGGTGATCGGCGACCGGGCCGCCGGTGCCCTGTTGGCCGAGTCCCATGCCATGACCACGTCCCTGCCCCGGACGCTCGCAGCGTTGCAGGGCGGTTCGATCTCCTGGGCGCATGCCCGGGGGATGGCGGACGAGGCAGCCACCCTCGATCCCGCCGGGGCCGCCGCCCTGGAAGCCCACTTCCTCGACCCCGACAAACCAAGACCCGCCACCGCGGCCACGATCGGGGAAATGCCCCCGCACCGGTTCAAGGCCAAGGCCCGGACCTGGCGGGAACGCCATCATCCCGAATCGATCGAGAAGCGCCATGCCAAGGGCCTGGCGGACCGGCGCGTCGAGTACAGGCCGGACCAGGACGGCATGGCCTGGCTCTCCGCCTACCTCCCCGCCGACCAGGCAATGGCAGGCTGGAACCGGCTCAACGCCCTCGCCCGGGCCGCACAAGGACCCCACGAACCCCGCACCCTCACCCAAATCCGGGCCGACCACTTCGCCCAAGCCATCCTCACCAGCGGCACCAGCCGCGGTAATGGTGACAGTTCCAGCCTCCGTGGAGGCGGCAGCGCCGGAAACGGCGACAGCGACTGGGTGGGTAACGGCTACGGTGTCGGGGCAGGCAACAGGGACGGGGCAGGCGCAGGAACGGCTGCCGGGCCATCTTCTTCCATTCGGGCGCAGGTGCTCGTCACCGTGCCGGTGTTCGCCCTCATGGGCCTGACAGACGAGCCCGCCATGCTGGACGGATACGGGCCCATCCCGCCCTCGATGGCCAGGGACCTGGTCGCCAGCGGCGCCGACTCGTTCCACCGGGTCCTCGTCGACCCGCGCGACGGGGCGCCATTGGAGATCGGGCGGACCAGCTACCGGGTCACCAAAGCCATGCGGAACTGGCTAAGGATGCGGGACGGCACGTGCCCCTTCCCCGGCTGCAGCAACAGTTCTTTGGACAACGAAGCCGACCACCTCCTCGCCTGGCAGCACGGCGGAACCACCGGGATCAGCAACCTGGGACAACCCTGCCCCAGACACCACAAACTCAGACACACCACCGGCTGGACACCAACCCAGGCCACCCACAACGAACCACCCGGCTGGACCTCACCGTCCGGCCGCCATTACAAAAGCGAACACCAGGACTGGGAACCACCCCACTGGCCGCAATCTGTCATGTCGGCCCTGCCGGCGGGCTTAAGAATCCCTGATGACCTTTCCGAAGCCTGGCCTCCGCCTGATGAGCTCTTGCAGCAACGCCATTTTCCTGACGACCTTTCCAGCCTCAGGCTTTCTGCCGACGATGTCGCCTTCGAGAACCTCTTTCCCCACGACGAATTTCCGGAAGACACCTTTGCTGACTGGTTCCTGCCCGGATACCGGCAGCCTAAGGACCCGCTGTCCGAAGAGGCCTGGTGGGTGGTGGCTGGCGAAGGAACTGCAGCCACTCCCTGATGGGGCGGGGCGCGGAACCAATAGCTGGCGGTTACGAAAGAGCAATACGGTCCCTTTCATGGCGGCAATTGCGCGGGCCTTCAGTCGCGAGGACAAAGCCAACTTTCGCCATACATGCCGGGAGGGCTAGATTCATCAGCAAGATGACTAATCAAACCGGTCCCACGCACGCAACCGCCTACTGGACAACGGCCAAGGAACACGGCGAGCTCCGGACTGAGGACCTTCCCGCGCCGGGCCCAGGTGAAGCCCTGGTGCGTACCCTGTACTCCGGGATCAGCAAAGGCACCGAGATGGTGGTCCATGCCGGCGCGGTCCCGCCCCGGGTGGCCGAGGAGATGCGGGCTCCCCGCCAGGAGGGCGAGTTCCCGGGACCAGTGAAGTTCGGATACCTGTCCGTGGGTATTGTCGAAGAAGGGCCGGAGGGTTGGCCGGGGCAGCGCGTCTTCTGCCTCAATCCACATCAGGACCGTTATGTGGCACCTGTCAGTTCACTCACCAGGATCCCCGACGACGTACCCTCCTCCCGCGCAGTGCTCACCGGAACCGTGGAAACCGCGGTCAATGCACTGTGGGAGGCCGGCCCGCGCCTGGGGGACCGGGTAGCGGTGGTGGGCGCCGGCCTTGTGGGCGGCATGGTGGCCACCCTGCTGAGGACCTTTCCACTGGAACGCCTGCAACTGGTGGACCTGGACCGGGGCCGGAAGCACTTGGCAGACACCCTCGGCGTCGATTTTGCCCATCCGGATGATGCCCTCGCCGACTGCGACGTCGTGTTTCACTGCTCGGCCTCGCAGGAGGGATTGGCGCGGAGCCTGCAGCTCGCGGGCGACGAAGCGGACGTCATTGAAATGTCCTGGTACGCCAACCGCGGGGTAACCCTGCCGCTGGGGGAGGACTTCCATGCCCGCCGCCTGTCCATCAGGGCAAGCCAGGTGGGAGTGGTGGCACGAGCGCGCCGGCACCGCAGGACTAACGCCGACCGCCTGAACCTCGCTGTATCGCTGCTGAAGGATCCGGTTTTCGACGCCTTCCTCACCGGCACCTCGCCGTTCGCCGAACTGCCTGGCGTGGTGCAGGACCTCGCGGACGGCAACCTCAAAGCTTTGTGCCACGTCATCGAGTACCCCGGCGACGAAAACTCCAAGAACCCAGCCCGAGAAGACCAGAGGTAAACCATGTTCAGCCTGACCGTCCGACGCCACTTCATGATCGCCCACAGCCTTCCGCGCAAGGTTTTCGGGCCGGCCCAGGCCCTGCACGGGGCAACGTTCGTCGCGGAGGTGGCCTTCCGCCGTCGGACGCTCAACGACGACGCGATCGTCCTGGACATCGGCGCCGCCGGAACCATGATCGAGGAGGTGCTGGCAGGCCTCAACTACCGGAACCTGGACGAGCACCCCGATTTCGAGGGCAAGCTCAGCACCACGGAAGCGCTGGCAGAGTACGTTGCCAGGTCCGTTGCAGAGAAGCTGAAGGATGACGACGACGGCGGCCAGCTCGCCGGCATCGACGTCACCCTGCGCGAAAACCCGGACGCCTGGGCCACCTATTCGCTGGACCTTCCCGCCGCCTGATCCCATGGACCGCATCCGCCTGCTGGCTCCCGGCAACATCCACCATCATTCCGGTGGCAATATCTACAACGCGCGGCTGGTGCAGGGGCTGAAGGTGCTGGGAGTGAACGTCGAGGTGCTCTCTGTCGAAGGCTCCTGGCCCTATGCCAGCGCCCACGCCCGACGCCGGCTGGGCAGCCTCCTCGGGGCCTGGGAAACCGGAAGCGAAGTGCAACAACCGCATACGGTGACCCTCGTCGATGGGCTCATCGCGATGGGCGCACCGGATGAACTGGAATTCGCCGCCAAGGCCGGACGCAAAACATGGGTGTTGGTACATATGCCTGCCCCGGCACATCCGGAGCTTGAAGCGCGGTCCCTCCGGGCTGCCACGGGTGTGGTGTGCACCAGCACCTGGGCCAGCAAAGTCCTGGAAAAACGCCACGGACTCCACGGCCTCAAGGTCGCACTCCCAGGGACCGACCCGGCGCCGTTGGCTGAGGGGTCCGCGCCACCCCACATGGTTATTGTGGCCGCGCTGCTGCCCAACAAGGACCAGCTACTGACGGTCTCAGCGCTGGCACTGCTAAAGAACCTTGAATGGACCGCATCGTTTGTCGGGTCAGACCAGGCAGACGGGGATTACGCACAAAGGGTTCGAGCTGCGGTAAGACTGCACGGGCTGGACGCGCGGATCCACTTCACCGGTGAGCTGGCCGGTGAGGCACTGGACAGCGAATGGCATCGGGCTGACCTCAGCCTCCTGGTGTCCCGTGCCGAGGCTTTCGGCATGGTGGTCACCGAATCACTCGCCCGCGGGATTCCCGTGGTGGTGCGCGATGGCACGGGCGCCGTCGAGGCCCTGCGCCTGGGAACAGCGGGGAAGGACGACGACGGCGGCGCGCTTCCGGGAGCGAAGGTTGCCTTTTCGGCGGATGACGATCCCGCGAATCCCGCCCTGCTCGCCCAGGCCCTGCGGCGCTGGCTGGAAGACCCCGGGACCAGGGATGCCTGGCGGGATCGGGCGCTGGATGCACGGAGCAGGCTGCCGGGCTGGGAGCAGCCAGCGGCCCACGTGCTGGCAGCTATCCGGGGTAATAGTCACTGACAGCCCGGGCGTGAATCAGAGCCGCGAGCGGTGCCCGGCGAAGAACTCACGCAGCAAGGCGGCGCACTCGGCCTCGCGCACTCCCGAATACACCTCAACCCAGTGGTTCAAGCGCCTCTCACGGAGCACATCGAACACCGACCCCGCAGCCCCTGCCTTCTCGTCCCAGGCACCGAAGACCACCCGGGGGATTCTCGCCAGCACAATCGCACCGGCGCACATGGCACAGGGTTCAAGGGTGACCACCAGCGTGCAGTCTGCGAGCCGCCAGCCGTCTCCGCTGCCGCCGTCGAGCAGGGAAACCTGGCGCAGCCGTTCCGCCGCCTCGCGGATGGCAACCACCTCGGCGTGCGCGGTGGGGTCGCCCAGCTCTTCCCGCTGGTTCCGTCCGGAACCCAGCACTGCGCCGTCGGGCCCAATCACCACCGCCCCGATGGGCACGTCCTCGGTATCGAGGGCGCGCCGGGCCTCGGCGAGGGCAAGGCCCATCCATGCATGGTGTTTCTTATCTGCGGAGACCATGGCTCAATGATAGTTTCGATGAATACCCAGAGCCCGTGACGCACATCCGCCGGGAGGCACAGTGAGCACAGTCCGAGACCGCGTGGACAAGTGGATCAAGCCGTATGCCGCCTTGTGGCTGACCATGATCATCGGCGGAACGCTGGTGATCGCCTTGGCGCTCCTGGGTGCCGAGGTCTACTCGGACGTGGTGGACGAGGAAGGCCTTTCGAGCCTTGATATTCCTGCGCTGGAATACTCCCAGTCGTTGCGGAACCCGGAGGCGGATGCCTTCGCCACTGGCTTCACCAACGTAGGCGGCGGGATTGGCATGCCCATCCTGGCGAGCATCCTCACCGCATGGCTGACCTTCCTGAGCAGGACGTGGCGGCCCATTGTCCTGGTGGGCGGCGCAGCCCTTGTGTCCACCCTGGCCACCACCCTGGGCAAGCGGCTGGTTGGCAGGACCCGCCCGGACCACTCCGAGGCCGTCCCGCCGTTCGAGACCTCGCCGTCCTTTCCCAGCGGCCACACCCTGAATACCACTGTGGTGATAGGGGTCCTGGTCTACCTCATGTGCCTGCAGTTCCAAGTGCTGTGGGCCAGGATTGCGGCCATCACGGTGGGCACGATCTTCATCGTCGCCATGGGCCTGAGCCGGGTCTTCCTGGGACACCACTGGATGACCGACGTGATGGCGGGCTGGTTCCTGGGGCTGGCGTGGGTGGGCATCGTGATCCTGGCCCACAGGCTGTTCCATGTGATGCGGCGGCGCGAACACGCAGGCCCGGCGCCCACATTTGAACATCCGGTCCTGCGCGAGGACCACTCCGGGGACGCGGAAGGCACCACCGGTACCGCCCCGAAGGAGAACGACGGCGGTGCCCCGCCACGGGTCGACGACGGCGCTTCCCAGCCCGGCACGGGCCGCGGGCGGCGGGGGAGCGGCCCGGCGGCCGGGTGATAGTTTTGACCCATGCGCACTCTCGTTGTGGACCACCCGCTGGTCGCCCATAAGCTCACCGTCCTGCGGGACAAGAACACTCCGTCCCCGGTCTTCCGGCAGTTGACGGAAGAACTGGTGACCCTCCTTGCCTACGAGGCCACGAGAGAAGTGCGCACCGAGCCCGTCACCATCGAAACCCCTGTCAGCACGACTGTAGGCACGGCGTTCACCAAGCCCACTCCGCTGGTGGTCCCCATCCTTCGTGCGGGCCTGGGAATGCTGGAGGGCATGACCAAGCTGGTTCCGACCGCTGAAGTGGGTTTCCTGGGTATGGCCCGTGACGAGGAAACCCTGGACATCATCACCTACGCCGAGCGACTCCCCGAGGATCTCACCGATCGGCAGATCTTCGTGCTGGATCCCATGCTTGCCACCGGCGGAACACTGCGCGAAGCCATCAAGTTCCTGTTTAAGCGCGGGGCCTCGGATGTCACCTGCATATGCCTGCTCGCCGCACCGGAGGGCCTGGCCAAGCTGGAGGAAGAACTCTCCGGCGCAAATGTCACCATCGTCCTGGCGTCCATCGACGAGAAGCTCAACGAGAAGTCCTACATCGTTCCGGGCCTGGGCGACGCAGGCGACCGCCTGTACGGCATCGCAGGCTAGGACTCAAGCCTTCCCGCTTCCCGCCGCAAGGCTTAGCCTGAGCGCATGGACTGGAAACTGGAACTCGTCTTTGTCCCCGTGTCCGATGTGGACCGGGCCAAAGACTTCTACGTCAACAAGGTGGGCTTCAACGCCGATTTCGACGAGCGCCCCAGCGACGCCATCAGGTTCGTGCAGCTGACCCCGCCAGGGTCTGACTGCTCCATCTGCATCGGGGAAGGGCTCACGGATGCGCCGCCGGGCACAGGCTCAAACCTGCAGCTCGTGGTCAATGACATCCAGGCCGCCCACGCGCAGCTGAAGGCCAACGGAGTGGACGTCAGCGATGTGGACGTGCAGGACTGGGGCCACTTTGTGTACTTTGCCGATCCTGACGGTAACCGCTGGGCGGTCCAGTACATCCCGCGCCGGGACGAACTGGACCGCGAGGGGAAACCTGCTTCGGTTTAGTACCAGTTGTTGGCGTAGTGGAAGTTCAGCGCTCCACACGGGGACTGGTAGCGCTCCTGGATGTAGTTCAGGCCCCAGTTGATCTGCGTACGGTAATTGGTGCGGTAGTCGGCGCCTGCGCTGGCCATCTTCTCGGCAGGCAGGGACTGCACAATGCCGTAGGCGCCGCTGCTCGGGTTGGTGGCCGTGGTGGTCCAGTCTGATTCCTTGGTCCACAGGGTCTGCAGGCACTGCATCTGGTCCGCAGCCCAGCCGTAGGAGGCCAGTTGGCCGGCAGCGTAGGCCTGGGCGCCTGCGGGGTCGTTAACCGCGACGACGGGCGCCGGCTCGGGAGCCGGAGCAGGCGCGGGTTCAGGCGCAGGAGCGGGTGCAGGCTCCGGGGCTGGCGCAGGTGCGGGCTCAGCAGCGGGGGCAGGCGCCGGTTCGGCTGCCTGCGGAACAACGTTGATCGGCTCGGCCGCGGGAGCGGGCGCCGGGTTCTCCTGGATTTCGCTTCGCTCAATGCTCAGCTTCGACTGTGCCTCAGCCGCCTGGGTCTCTGTGGCAGCCACCTGCGCGGTATCCGTGGCTTGGCCTGCCGCCCCAACGCCCACAAGGAGGGCGCCGGAGGCTGCGAGGATGGCAGCGCGCTGGCCGAATGACGGAATTTTGCCTGACGTGCGCGGGGCACGGGCTTCGGAGCCTGGTTTCGGGCGTGCTTTAGTAAGGAACTTAGACATGATGGATCGCCTCTCACACCTGCGGAGTTAGCTGTCGGGTTCGGATGAGGGCATCCGGCCACACGGAAAGATCACGTGCTGGCTTAACCCCAAGGGCAGTTGAATGCCCGGGACTGTTGGGTCCCCCGCCTCTGCCTATGCTCAAGCGGAATCCGGGAAGCGGCAGAGCTTGGCGTCATCCGGATATGCGGCCCGAACGGGAACCGCACCCAATCGACGGTACAGGAGTGCAGCGCTTAAGTCACATTTTGGTAACAGGGATCACGTCGACGGCGAGCCGCCTTGCGCCCGTCCCTGCGGCAATGGGAGCTGGAGCGCGAACTGGGTGCGGCCGGGCTGTGATGTCACCGTGACCTTGCCCCCGTGGGCCTCAATAATCGACTCGACGATGGACAATCCCAAGCCGCTGGTTCCTTCAGCGCCAGATGCGCCGGATCCGCTGGCTTTGCCTGCCCGCGCCGCGTCTGCGCGGGCAAACCGCGCGAAGACCTGGTCCACGAACTCCGGCGGAATGCCCCCGCCGTCGTCCGTTACCGTTACCACCGCGGCACCCGCCGGCGTCTTCCCAACGCCGGTGACCACGGTGGTCCCCGGAGGCGTGTGCTTGCGCGCGTTGGACAGCAGGTTCATCAGCACCTGCCGCAGCTGGGACGGGTCCCCGTCCACCACAACAGGCTCGTCGGGGAGTTCCAGCCGCCAGGTGTGCCCGGGCGCCATGACCTTTTCGTCGCTGACGCCTTCCACCGCCAGCTGGTTCAGGTCAACCTCGCTGATCTTCAGAGGCTGGCCCTCATCAAGCCGCGCCAGCAGCAGCAGGTCCTCCACCAGTGACGTCATCCGCTGGGACTGGCTTTGCACCCTGGCCAGCGATTTCTCCCCGTCAGGTGTGAAGTGTTCCGTCATCCGCATCAGTTCCGTATAGCCGCGGATGGCTGTCAGCGGTGTGCGGAGCTCATGGGAAGCGTCGGCCACGAACTGCCGGACCTTGGTCTCGCTCCTCTGCCGCGCCTGTAGCGCGTTGGCCACGTTGTCCAGCATCAGGTTCAGCGCGTGGCCCACGCTGCCCACCTCCGTTCCGGGATTGGAGTTCGACGGCGGCACGCGCACGGCAAGCGCCACCTCGCCGGCATCCAGCGGCAGCTTTGAAACACGGGTGGCAACCTCGGAAAGCTGCTCGAGGGGCTTCATGGTGCGGCGGATCAGGACGGTTCCCACTAGGCCGATCAGGAGAAGGCCGCCAAGCGAGACGAAAACGAACGTCCACACCAGCGACGCGAGCGTGCTCTCCTTGGCCGCCAGGGGAAGTCCTGTCACCAGGACGTCACCAAAGTTTGTCTGGATGGCAACCAGCCGGTAGTCGCCATTGGAAAGCGTCCTGTCCGCCGGCTGCACGTTGGTGGGCAGGGCCAGCAGGGCCTGTTTGTCCTCCGTGGACAAGGGGGAGCGCGTGGTATTCGAGGTGAGGAAACCGCCGCTGTTGACCTGGCCGTTGAGGATCCGGGCGTTGAGGGTTCCAACGCTCTGGCCGCGGGCGTCCAGGGGATCCCTGCCGTTGAAGCCGCCCGAGGGAGGGCGGCCGGGATCGTTGGAACGGGCTGCGGCCTGGCTTAGCTGCTCATCGAGTTGCCGGGTGAGGAACGCGTCCATCGACGCATAGCTCGCCACGCCAACCGCCCCGCAAATGGCAATCAGCAGCGTCATGGCCAGGAGGATAAGGCGGGTCCGCAGGTGCCAGGTGACGGGCTTCAGCCAGCTCCGGGGCTGCGGCCCCGTACTGTGCGCGGACGCCATGGCTTTCCTACTCCGCCGGCTTGATGACGTATCCGGCGCCCCGCACGGTGTGGATCATCGGCGGGTGGACGGCGTCCACCTTTTTGCGCAGGTACGAAATGTAGAGCTCCACAATGTTGGCCTGGCCGCCGAAGTCGTAGTCCCAGACCCGGTCCAGGATCTGCGCTTTGCTGATGACGCGCTTGGGGTTTTCCATAAGGTAGCGGAGCAGCTCGAACTGGGTGGCAGTCAGCTGGAGCTCTTCACCCGCGCGGGTCACCTCACGGGTGTCGACGTTGAGGACCAGGTCCCCCACCACAAGTTCAGCGGTGTCCATCGCGGCCACACCGGACCGCTGGACCAGGCGGTGCAGGCGGAGCAGGACTTCTTCCATGCTGAAAGGCTTGGTGACGTAGTCGTCCCCGCCGGCCGCGAGGCCAACGATCCGGTCCTGGACCGCGTCCTTGGCGGTGAGGAACAGGGCGGGAACCTCGGGCGCGAAGGCACGGATCCTGCCCAGGACCTCGACGCCGTCGAAACCGGGGATCATGACGTCCAGGACCAGCACGTCGGGGCGGAAGTCCTTGGCCACTTTCACTGCCCCGGGACCGTCGGCGGCAACTGCCACGGACCAGCCGGCCATGCGCAGCCCCATGCTCATGAGCTCGGAAAGGCTCGGCTCGTCATCCACCACCAGTGCCCTGATAGGGGAGCCGTCCGGGTGGGTGAGCCTGGGGAGGTTGTTTGTCATGGAGTGCGAGGTGGCCATGGAACAACTCTCCGATCATTGGTTTAAGCCCGGCTATGGCGTTCCTGTGCGCAAGCTGTGAATCCCAGCCTAGCGAGGTGGGTCCGCGGAGGGTCTCACGCGTGGAGTCTGCACGCTCGAGGCCGCCCGTCCCCGGGTACTCAAACCTCAGCTCATATCGATCTCTCAACGCCGTGCGGCCGCTCATCGCACAATTTTTCTGTCCAAAAGCAGGAGGGGCTGGACACGCCATCATGGCCAGGAACGAGATTCCGCTATCAGACGCCCTGATGAACGAAAATACCTTATGAAGGTCTTTGATCGAATAATATTCTGTGAAGTATCCTCAAACGGGCTGATTGCCGGATAACAACCGTTATTTTTTACAGCGCCCAGAATTGTGATTTGAGACACTATGGCGGAATTTGTCTCATTATGCGGACGATCGAGTCCATTGTTACTTGCAAGTTGCCATTGTTACGCTGCACACTTCCAATGTGAACAAGAACTCAACAGCACCTGCAGCCGCAGAATATTGGCCCAGCACATCCGCTGCTGCCGACATGCGCTGTTGTCGAATGCACGCCTGACCTTCCCACCCTTCGAAGTTCTTAGGCATTCGCCCCCAGCCCAGCGTCGGGCGCCCCTCCCCAGTTCGCATTGCGGGGATTCCCAGCATTCGGGCCGTGATGACGGCCATTCACATTGAGGTAAGCATTCCATGTCAGTTGCATCCGGATACGTCCACATTTCTGTCCGTAACGCCGCCAAGGCCGGCCAGCCCTCGGGCCTCCGCCCCGGGTTTGGACCGCGCCCCGCCCTGGCTCCGTCATCATCTGGAAGCAGCTTCCCCTCCCAGGGTTACGCGCCGCAGGGGTTCAACCCCAATTCCTACGGGCAACTCCGTGCTGTCCCGCCTGCGGAGGCGGCACCCCTGACCGCCCCCACTCCGGTGGTGGCCGGTCCCAACACCGTCCGGCCCGTAGCCAACGACAACGTTGCCCGCGGATTCGTCCTCTACATGGGCATCGACGAGGAGACGGCGGCAGCGGCCGGAACCTCCATCGCCAAACTGGCCCAGGAGATCCGCGCCTACGCCCAGTCCCTGGTGTCCGGCGCCGAAAGTTACGCAGCCGTTGCCGTTGCCCCGGCCGGCACACCCGGTTCCGCGCTCGACGTCGTCCGTTCCACCTTCGGTGACCCCACCGTCAACGCCCGCCAGCGCACTGAGGCCCCGCGTCCGTCGCAGGCACAGGAGCCGCGCCCGTCCGGCGTCCTGATCGACTTGGCCCGCCGTGAAGTCCACCTGGATGGCGAATCGCTCAACCTGACGTTCAAGGAGTTCGAGCTCCTGAACTACCTCGTGGAGAACGGCACCCGCACCGTGGGGCGCGACGAGCTCCTTGAGGGGCTGTGGCGCAACGCCGAAGAGGTGCCCAACGAGCGCACCATCGACGTCCACATCCGCCGGCTCCGCTCCAAGCTGGGCCGCCTCGCCAACACTGTGCGTACAGTCCGCGGCCAGGGGTACCGGTTCTACGAGCACCCCGAAGTTGTTGTCTGGGCCGCTCCGGAATACTCGATCTAGCACTCACTCGGAAGCGCCTGTCCCATCGGGGCGGGCGCTTTCGCTTTCGCGGCACGATCCCTCGGCGCGTGCGCTGGTTCCGCCCCCTCCCTCGGCCCCGCAAGCCCGGCCAGGGAAGCCTCGCGGCGTCGGCCCGGCGACAACGGCGCTTTCGGGATGTGCCGCTGCACTGCAGCGCCCTTCTGGCCAAACCGTCTCCTCGCGAGAGACTCGCCAGGCATTGGCCTCCGCTGCATTGGGAGTGTGGGTCCGCGTCACATAGGGCCTGCTTTTGAGGACGTGGACTTGGGAAAAGCCTGATATGGCCAGGATCCTGTTCCCGATTTATGGCAAAAGCATGCCCCGCGTGACGGTTCCTGGCTGCCGGGTTGCTCGCGAATGCCGCGGTCCTGGCGGGGAACTAGGCTTGGGGCATGAGTGAGCACCATCTTCGACGGCTTGTGATCATGCGGCATGCCAAGGCCGACTGGCCGGGCGGGGTTGCTGACCACGAACGTCCGTTGGAGGAAAGAGGCCACCGCGAGGCGCCCCTTGCCGGCCGTTGGCTGCTCAAGCACAACATCGTGCCGGATTTCATCCTCTGCTCCAGTGCCCTGCGGACCAGGCAGACCTGCACGTGGGTTTGCTCGGAGCTGGGGGATAAGGCCCCTACGCCCAAGCTTGAGGACGGGCTGTACGCCGCGTCTGCGCTCCGGATGCTGACTGTCATCAACCATGTTCCGGATACAGTCACCACGCTGATGCTGATCTCGCACCTGCCCGGCGTGCAGGACCTTGCCATGCACCTTGCCTCACGCGATTCCGACCACGACGCCTACATGGACGCCGCCACCCGGTACCCCACCAACGCCCTCACAGTCCTCGAGACCGAAAAGTCCTGGGCAGAGCTGGACGGACAGGATGCGCGCATCACCAGGTTCAAAGTCCCCCGCGCGCACTAACCAAGGAAACTGAACTGCCGGGTACGATCATGCCGCCAAGGCTCGCTTGGGGCGCTTGGGGTCACCAGAGGTCGCCCGTGTCCCCGCCGGGGGAACAACGCGCTTGGGGTCACCAGAGGTCGCCCGTGTCCCCGCCGGGGGAACAACGCGCTTGGGGTCACCTGAGGTCGCCCGTGTCCCCGCCGGGGAACAACGCGCTTGGGGTCACCTGAGGTCGCCCGTGTCCCCGCCGGGGGAACAACGCGCTTGGGGTTACCGCCGGGGCGCGGCCTTAGCGCCCGTTGCCGACGACGGCTTCCCGGCTGGAGAGGCCGACGACGGCCGCCTGGCAGGCACGGACGGCACCCTCGCGGGTGGGCGGACGCCGCCTGTGCCCTGACTGCCTGTGCTCTGACTGCCGGTGCCTGCACCGGCTGCGCCTTTACTGTCTGTGCCTCTACTGCCTGTGGCTGCACCGCCTGTGCGCGCTGCCGGCCTGCGCTGGGCCGTCGCCTTGGCAGCCGGCCGGGCCGCCGTCGCCGTACGTCTGTTCTCCGCTGCGCCCCTGCCTGGCCTGCCCTGCCCTTGCCTGCTTTTGCTGGCCGCGGTGCGCAGACGGCGCCCCCGCGGCCAGGCCGCACCGAGGAACAGGACAAAGAGTGTGGCCAGGGCCGCAGCGGCAGCACCGAAAAAGTAGTTGTCCGGATCCCCGGTGGGGAGCGGGGTGCCAAAGAATGAGGGCTCGCCGGCAAACGCCAGCTCCCACGTGCTGACAAACGCAAGGAAGAAGGCGACGGTAAGGCTGGTTCCGGCGCCGGCAGCCAGCAGGGCAAAGCGGCGTCCCCGGTTCAGGATTTCGATAATGCATGCCAGGCACGCCAGCGCCAGGGCACCGAGGAAAGCCACGAATACCGGCTCGGCGAGCGTCATTCCGGTCAGCACCAGGAGGCCGGCCGCCACGATACCGGCAATGACCGCGAACTTTCCGCTTTTCCCCATACGCTCCATCATCCCCGAGGACCGGGCCGCTGCAGCACGTAGCCGCGCATGATGGCCATGATTGCCGCAACGCTTTGATCACGGGTGCGCTCAGGGTGGTACGTCTGACGGTCGAGCCCCACAACAAAGCAGGCACCGAAGATTGCGGTTTCGAGGCTGCCCCGCGAAACGGTGCTGTCCACGGGGTAGGCCTGAGCCACCCTTTCCACTGCCTGCCCGATCACTTCCAGCAGCTCGCCCCGCAGGACAGCGAACGTGCCCTGCCACTCGCTGGGCGTACGCCAGTTCTCGCTGACCCAGAGCCGGGCGAAGGAAGGATATTCGGACATGAAGTCCAGGGCCTGCCCGATCATTGCCTCCATCTCGAGCAGGGGGTCCGCAGACGCGGCGGTGGCAGCCCTTTGGGCCGCGCTCTCCTGCCCCGAGCCCACCTGGATTGGCGCCTTCTGGCCCGGCGCTTCCTGCAGGCGTGCCTTCAGGATGTCCACCCCGTGGCGGAGCAGCTGCGCAATGAGCTCCGATTTGCTGCCGAAGTTGTAGTAGACGGTCCCCTTGGAGACGCCCGCTGCCGCTGCGATCTCGTCAACAGTGACCCCCGCTGCTCCCCGCTCGCCGATGAGTTCCATCGAGGCGTCGAAGAGTTTCTGGCGGGTGGCGGTGGTCCGGGCGGGGCGAAGGGTCTTCACGGCTCCGGCTGGTTCGGCGGTCATACCGCGATCTCGGGTTTCAGCGTCTTCAGTGTCCAGTACTTGTTCCTGAGCACGGCCAACGTGGACATGGCCACGCCCAGGGCGGTGTAGCCTGCCAGGCCCAGGACGGTGGGGGTGATCATGGACAGCTCAGCGCCATAAATGAGGTGCCTCATGCCGGTCACCACGTAGCCCATGGGGAGGATTTCATGCGCTGCGTGGAGCGGCTGCGGCGTGGTCTGCCAGGGGAAGGTGCCTCCGGAGGAGACCAGTTGCAGGACCAGCAGAATGAGTACCACGAGTTTGCCTGGCGACCCAAGCAGCGCAACCACGCCCTGGATGATCGCACTGAATGCCATGGCCGCGGCGAGCATGAACAGCCACATCAGCACCGGATGCGCGGGGTCGAGTCCCAGGGCGAGGTTCACCACCAGGGTGAGGAGGCTTGCCTGCACCACCGAAACCGCCAGGAACGGCAGCCAGCCGCCAACCGCGATCTTCCAGGACGGGGCGTTGGAGGCCAGCGCCCGCTGGGTAATGGGACGCATGGCCTGCACCAACATGAAAATGCCGATCCACAAGGCGAGGGTGAGGAAGAACGGCGCCAGCCCGGCGCCGTAGGACTCGGCCTTGGCCTGCGAGACGTTGCTGACCGCAACGGGATCGGCCATGACGCGGGACAGGTTGCTCTTCTGGGCATCATCCGGGTTGGGCACCTGCCCGGCGCCCTTGCCGATCTCATCCGCCAGGGTCCGCGAACCGTCCGCCGCCGTGACGGCGCCTTCCGCCAGCTGGGCAGCCCCGTCGTCTACCTGTCGGGCTCCCTCCGCCAGCCGGCCTGCGCCGTCGAGGGCCGCCTGCTCGCCGGTGGCCAGCGCGGCCGCCCCGGTGTGGAGCTGGTCGGCACCGGAGGAAGCTTGGGAGACGGCGTCCCTTAGGGCGGGCGTGCCCGCCGCGAGCTGCGCAGCGCCGGCGCTCACAGCTTCGGCGCCGGAGGCCAGCTGCTGGATCTGCGCTGCATCTGCCTGGATCTTCGTCCTGGCAGCTGCCACCGGGCTCGAACCGGCCGCGGCGTCAAGATCCTCCAGGATCCTGTCCGCCTGCTCCTGGGTCAGGACGCCTTCTGCGATGAGCCTGCTGTTCGATTCCACCACCCGTGCCCGGAGCCCCTGGTCAGCGGCATCCAGCTGGGCTGCGACGTCCTGCACTTTGGTGTTCAGCTGCGCGTTTCCGGCAGCGACCTGTGACGCCCCATTGGCGAGCGTCTGGGTGTCTGTGGGCAGCGTGGCGGTCTTGTCCTTGAGTGTGGACAGGCCGCTGCTGAGCTGGCCCGCGCCGTCGGTCAGCTGGCTGGCTCCATCCCGCAGTTTCACCTGGCCCGCGTACAGCTCGCCCGCTCCGCTGCTCAGGGTTGAGGTGCCGTCATGGAGTGTGGCCGTCCCGTCGCGAAGGTCCGCAACGCCGTCGGCCAGCTGGCCGGCGCCCTCCGCTGCCTTGACCATCTGTGAGTGGATGGTCCCGAAGCCCGTCAGCAGCTGGTTTGCCGTTTCCTCGCCCACCTCTGTGGCCACCGTGCTGTGCACTGCGGTGGTGAGCTTATCCACGATGGTGCTCAGCAGGTAGTTGTTGGCATCGTTGGTGGTGACGTTGAGCATGGCCTGGCTGGCGGAATCAAAGCTGCCAGGGGATACCAGGTTTGCCGAAAAGTCCTGGGGGATTTTCAGGGCGAAGGCGTAGTCCCCGCTGCTGACACCCTGGTCCGCCTCCTGTGCTGTGGCCACGGGGATCCAGTGGAAAACATTGCCGTCCACCAGGCTCTCCGCCACCTTGTTCCCGGCTTCAAGACGTGTGCCGTCGCTGGTGGTGGCGCCGGCGTCCTCCATCACCAGGGCCGCATCGAGGTTGTCCAGGTTGCCGTAGGGGTCCCAGTTTGCGTACAGGTACACCGCCCCATAGAGCAGCGGGACCATGGTCAGCGCAAGGATTGTGAGCTTGGGCATCAGCCCTGCGGTCATGCGCTTAAGTTCGGAGCGGGCCAGCCGCAGTACCGTCACGTGGCAACCTCGGTTTCGAGTTCAGTGGTGTTTGCGGCATCCGGTACGCCGCCCTCCGCGCGCTTGGGGGATTCAAGGGGGACGGCATTGCCGATGGCGGCGGCGGGTCCGTCCCACGACGGCGGGAGGGCGCCAACAGTGGCGACGACGGCGAGCGGCCGTCCGGCGTCGGACGCCAGACGCTGCAGCCTCGGCAGCCAGTCAGCGGCAACCGCGGTGTGCCGGTCAGGGGAATCGACCACCAGCAGGTCCGTGTGCGGGTTGGCAAGGGCCAGCGCAGTCAGGAGTTCGAGCCGCCGGGCAGGGTCCACTTGTTCCGTCCAAAGGTCCGCGATGTCCTCGAAACTGTTGACCTTCAGCCAGGGGCCGCTCACCAGGGCGCCGCGGTAGCGGCGCGGGATCAGGGCCAGGTCCTCGGTCACCAAATCGCGCACGCTGAGGTGTTGTTCGGGCTCGTTGACGCCGGGGGAGTCCACCAGGGCGCTCGCCAGCCGGCGCGCCTTGAGCCGCTCGCTGCCGTCCCAGCTGACGAGCCCTCCGGACGGCTTCATCCTGCCGCTGAGCAGCAGGGCGAGGGCCGTCCGGTGGTCCTGGCGCCCGCCGGTCACCAACAGGAGTTCGCCCCGCCGGACGTGGAGTGAGGTTGCCGGAAGGAGGGGATCCCTGCGGCCATGGGCAGAGAGCCGTTGTGCTGAGAGCAAGATTGGCCTTTCGCGGACTGCATCTGCCATCAGCCTAACTAAACTGACCAGTCAGTTCAAATAGAAGCAGGCTGGTGATGCCTTAGAGGCCGTACTTCTCAAGAAGGCGAAGCCATACCTCGCTGATGGTCGGATAGGAGGGCACTGCGTGCCACAGGCGGTTCAGCGGTACCTCGCCCACCACGGCGATGGTGGCCGCATGCAGGAGCTCGGACACATCCGGCCCGGCGAATGTGGCGCCCAGAAGCACCTGCCGGTCCTCATCAATCACCAGTTGGGCCCAGCCCTCGTAGCTCTCCGAATGCAGCGACGACCCCGCCACCTGAATGGGGAGCTCCACTGAGGAGGCGTTGTAACCGTCCCGGCGGGCGTCTTCCAGGGTGCGGCCCACAGTGGCCAGTTCAGGATCGGTGAACACTACATTCGGTACCGCGTGCTGGTTGGCTGTCTGGGAGTACCGGCTCCAGTCCTCCGGTACGCCGTTCAGTTCACCCTTGGCACGGGCTGCGATGGCGTCGCCCGTGGCCCGCGCCTCGTACTTTCCCTGGTGCGTCAGAAGGTTCTTGCCGGCGGCGTCACCGGCCGCATACAGCCAGGGCCGGTCGCCGGGTACGCCCTGGACCACGCCGGAATTGTCCGTACTGATGGCCAGCCGGCCGTGGTCATCCGGTTCCACGCCGATACTCTCCAGGCCCAGGCCCTCCAGTGCGGGGTGCCGGCCGGTGGAGACGAGTACCTTGTCCGCGGTGACGGTGGTCCCGTCGCCCAACCGCAGGCTGAACGTACCGTCGTCGTTGGTGCTGATGCTTTGGGTCTCCGTGTGAAGGCGGAGCTCCACGCCGTCCGCGCGCAGCCCCGCGGCCACAAGGCTGGCGGCCTCCTCCGGGTACCTGCCCAGCAGCCTGCTGCGCGTCACCAGGGTCACCGCCGAGCCGAGGCGGGCGAATGCCTGGGCAAGCTCGGTCCCGGCAACGCCGCCGCCCAGGACCGCCAGCCGCTCGGGTACCTCGCTGGCGGACGTAGCATCCCGCGTACCCCAGACCTGCACGTCCTCGAGCCCCTCAATGGGAGGTTTGTTGGGCATGGAGCCGGTGGCCAGCACCACTGCGTGGCGGGCCCGGAGCAGGTGCGAGGTTCCGTCCAGGCCCGCAACCTGGACGCTTTGAGGGGCGGTGAGCCAGGCGTGGCCCCTGATGAGGTCGATTCCGGAATCCTTGACCCAGGCGGCCTGGCTGTCATCCTGCCAGTTGGACGTGAAGTAGTCCCTGCGCTTGAGGACAGCTGCTGCGTCAAGCGTCCGCGTGACAGCTTCCTTGGCGCCCGGGGTTGTTTGGGCCGCATGCAGTGCAGTCCCGGGCCGAAGCAGCGCCTTGGAAGGCATGCATGCCCAGTACGAGCACTCCCCACCCACCAGTTCCGCTTCGACCAGCACCACCGAGAGGCCGCCCTGCGCCACGCGGTCTGCAACATTTTCTCCCACGGCGCCGGCGCCGATAACAACAACGTCAAATTCCTGCTCAACAGGCTCGGGCATCATGGGGAAAGCCTACGCCCGGGGGCGGCGGGGTGTTTCGCGTCCGCCGTGCAGGAAAAGCAGGATATTCGGCCTGTCCGTCCGTTGCGAGTCTTAACGCACGTCGCGCTGCTTAACGCAAAAAGTCCGCCCCGGCGAACCGGAGCGGACCTGATTGGTGCGCCCAAAGGGATTCGAACCCCTGACCTTCTGTTCCGTAGACAGACGCTCTATCCAGCTGAGCTATGGGCGCATCTCGTGTTCCTGGAGAAGAACCGCTCTCCCTGAACCTCGAATTACTTTACGCGAGGGGTGGCTGCCATGACAAATCGGGAGGCATGTAATCTCCGCAACTAGACCGGTATAGGTGACCTTAGTCACTTAATTCCGCTTTTGGGCTGCGAAATTCGTTGATTTCCCGCGGAATTCCATTTCTGTGGCCTCGAAAGGTCAGCCTACGTCCCAAAAACGGCAGTGGTCCGGACCATAGCATTTAGCACACACCGATGTACCCCAAGGAAGGGAACCGAAATGGGCGATCTGGCGCAGAAGCCGTTGCTTGAGAAAGCACCCACCACACATGCCGGCCTGCTGGCGTGGGTCGAAGAGGTTGCAGAGCTAACGCAGCCGGACCGCATCTATTGGGTGGACGGGTCCGAAGAGGAAAACACCCGGCTGACTGACGAGCTCGTGGCGGCAGGGACGCTGACCCGGCTGAACCAGGAACTGTTCCCCAATTCCTTTGCTGCCTTCTCCGATCCTGCCGACGTGGCCCGCGTTGAAGAACAGACCTTCATCTGCTCGGAGAACAAGCGCGACGCCGGGTTCACCAACAACTGGATGGCGCCCGCCGAAATGAAGGAAAAGCTGCGCGGCCTGTTCTCCGGGTCAATGCGCGGCCGCACCATGTACGTCATCCCGTTCGTCATGGGCCACCTGGACGCCGAGGATCCCAAGTTCGGCGTGGAGATCACGGACAGCGCCTACGTTGTGGCCTCCATGCGGATCATGGCCAACATCGGCACCGCCGTGCTGGAAAAGATGACAGAGACCAACGCGTTCTTTGTCCCCGCCCTGCACTCCTTGGGTGCGCCGCTCGAAGCCGGCCAGGCGGATGTTGCGTGGCCGTGCAACCCGGACAAGTGGATTGTCCACTTCCCCGAGGAGCGCTCCATCTGGTCCTTCGGTTCCGGCTACGGCGGCAACGCCCTGCTCGGCAAGAAGTGCTACGCCCTGCGCATCGCTTCGGTCATGGCCCGGGACGAAGGATGGCTGGCCGAGCACATGCTCATCCTCAAGCTGACATCGCCGGAGAAAAAGAACTACTACATCTCCGCTGCTTTCCCTTCAGCCTGCGGCAAGACCAACCTGGCCCTGCTGGATCCCACCATTGAAGGCTGGGAGGTTGAGACGCTCGGCGACGACATCACCTGGATGCGGATCGGCAAGGAAGGCGAACTGCGCGCCACCAACCCGGAGGCCGGCCTGTTCGGCGTGGCCCCCGGCACCGGCTGGGGCACCAACCCGAACGCCATGCGTGCCATCGCCAAGGGCCACAGTATCTTCACCAACGTGGCATTGACCGACGACGGCGGCGTGTGGTGGGAGGGCATGACGGACGAGGTGCCCGCGCACCTTACGGACTGGCAGGGCAACTCCTGGACGCCCGACTCCGACAAGCCGGCAGCCCACCCGAACTCCCGGTTCTGCACCCCGATCTCGCAGATCGACATGCTGGCCGAGGAATACAACAGCCCCGAGGGTGTGGAGCTCTCCGCCATCCTCTTCGGCGGCCGCCGCAAGACCACGGTTCCCCTGGTAACCCAGGCCCGCAGCTGGACCAACGGCATCTTCATGGGCTCCACGCTCTCCTCGGAAACCACGGCCGCCGCTGCCGGGCAGGTGGGCGTGCTCCGGCGCGACCCCATGGCCATGCTGCCGTTCATCGGTTACGACGCCGGGGACTACCTGAAGCACTGGATCAGCGTTTCAGGCAAGGCCAACCCGGAGCGCCTGCCGCACATCTTCCTGGTGAACTGGTTCCGGCGCACGGCCGACGGTGACTTCGCCTGGCCGGGCTTCGGTGACAACGCCCGTGTCCTCAAGTGGGCCATCGAGCGTCTCGAGGGCAAGGCCGACGCCATCGAGACCCCCATCGGCTTCGTGCCGGCGGGACACTCGCTGGACCTCACCGGTCTGGACCTCACCCACGCCCACGTGGAGGACGCTGTCCGCGTTGACCGCGAGGAATGGGACGCCGAGCTGGCCTCCATCGAGGAGTGGTACGCAAAGTTCGGCGATTCACTCCCGGAGGCCCTGCGCTCCGAGCTTGACGCCCTCAAGGAGCGGATGGCTGACCACAGCTGATCCCACCGGGGACAAACAGAACGACGGCGGCGCCGCACCTTTCCAGAAAAAGGTGCGGCGCCGCCGTCGTTCCCCGCCGGCACCCTAGCCTCGCAAGCTCGGCCAGGGAACCCTGCCGGCGTGGGCCCACCCATCGATTGCTCCGTACTTGCCGTTTTCAGCCCTCAAAACGACTGTTACGGAGCAATCGATAGACTTTTCAGCTGGCCAGCCAGATGTCCGGGCCAAAGACCTCGTAGTGGATCCGCGTCGCCGGGATGCCCGCGTTGATGGCCTCGTTGCGGATGTTCTTCATGAACGGCAGCGGGCCGCACAGGTACAGTGATGCGTCGGCGGGAAGGTCCACCTCGCGCAGGGACATGAAGCCTTCCTTGGCTCCGGCTACCGGCTGTTCGAGCCACAGTTGCAGTTCGGCGCCATCGAGGCGTTCGACGTCGTCCGTCATCTGGCTGCGTAGCGCCCAGCTGTCCAGGGTGCTTTCCGCGTGGAGTACCAGCACCTGCCGTTCGGATCCGGCCTCCGCCAGTGAGCGAAGGATGGACGCGGTGGGGGTGCAGCCAATACCGGCGGACGCCAGGACCACCGGGCCGTCGCCGTCCTTGAGGGTGATCTCACCGTAGGGGTTGGAGATGTCCAGGACGTCGCCCACCTGCACGCTCTTGTGGAGCACGGGGGAGACCTCGCCGCCGTCGTCGAGCTTGGTGGTAAAGCTGCGGCTGGTGCCGGCCTCGCCGGACAGGGAGTATTGGCGGACCTGGCGGAGGCCTTCCGGCAGGGTTACCTTGACGCTGATGTACTGGCCCGGCAGCGCGTCGGTGACGGGAGTGTCGTCCGCCGGCTCAAGGGTGAAGGTCATGGAGCCTGCGCCGGCGGGGGTTTTGGCTGCCACCCGCCACGGCATCCACATCCTGTCATTGGCCTGCGCGGCGTAGAGGCCCTTCTCGAGCTTGATCAGGGCGTCGGCCATCAGCCAGTACACCTCGGTCCAGGCCTCGGCGATCTCCGGCGTGATGACCTCGGCCAGGTCCTCGGCGATGGCAGCGAACAGGTGCTCGTAGACCACCTGGTACTGCGGTTCGGTGATCCCCAGGGAGGCATGCCGGTGTGCGATGCGGGACAGGACGGTCTCGGGGAGGGTGCCCGGATTGTTCACAAGGTGGGTTGCGAAGGCGGCGATGCTGCCCGCCAGCGCCTGCTGCTGGTTGCCGGAGCGCTGGTTGGAACGGCTGAAGAGGCCGTCCAGGAGTTCGGGGTGGGCGGCGAAGAGGCGGGCGTAGAACTTGGGCGTGATGCTGCCGATCCGTGAACCTACAAGGGGCAGCGTTGCTTCAATGACGGGGCGGGATTTTTCCGAGAGCATGGGAACTCCTGAGGGTAGTGACCGGGGCCTTCGTCCGGCCTTTGCGAATACCTGCATTCAAAATGCAAGTTTTCTTACCCAATTTCTACAGCTTGTAGAAATTTGACGCAAATCGGGTGGTAACAGAGGCTGAGGAAGGGTGCGCCGCCGGGGCGGTTCCCGTACGTGCAGCGGAAGTCAGAGCCCCGGGCGCAGTCCGATCATGTCGAAGACCGGAGCCATCTGGCGGGAACCCGGGAGGTCCGCTATCACCACGGAATCGAGTTCGCGGTAAAAGGCTTCCCGGGCCCGGGCCAGCGCTGAGCGGAGCCTGCAATCGTTGATCAGCGGGCAGTTACCGCCGGGGGCCACGCAATCCGCTGCGTCTGTCCGGGTGTCGAGCTGGCGCAGTACCTGCCCCACGGTGGCGACGCGGCCGGCATGGCTGAGCCGGGAGCCGCCTGTCCGGCCGCGGACCACTTCAATCAGTCCCAGGCTGCGGAGTTTGGTCATCGCTTTGCTGACGTGGTTGTAGGGCGTCCCCACCGAGTCGGCGATGTTTTGTGTTGTCAGCAACGCGCCACTTGGAGCCGCTGCAAGCACCATCAGTGCCCGGAGGCTCACGTCGGCGAACGCGTTGATCTTCATGGGGGCGTTGCCGGTCTAGTCCACCCAGATGGCGGGCTCGCTGGTGTCGGCGGCCAGTTCACCGAATTCCCACGTCTGCGTCCCGGCGTTGGCCGCATAGGGCAGCACGGCTGCGAAGACAGAGCCGTCGCGGTGCTCAGCTGCCACGTGGATGGCGTCTGAATCCTCCTCAAGCAGCAGGATGTCGCACACGATGGCAGCAGCCCGGAAGTCCTCCCGGTTCTGCCGCAGCAGGGCGGTGAGGTCGCTGATCATGGCCTCGGCGTCGAAGTCCCCGTCCGACCCTTCTCCGGCATCTGCCGGGGAGACCGCCACGAGCCGCACCTCGCCGTCGTTCTGTACGGTCAGCGCGAAGGGCAGGAAACCGCCGTTGCGCTGGAGTTGCTCCTGGGCGGCGCTGACGCCCGTCCCCAGGAGGTTCTCCAGGTCGGTTGCGGTGGCGTCGGGCACCGAGTCCCGCCAGGATTCCTGGTGGCCGGAACCCTGTTCTTCGGTTGCGGGCCCCGTGCTTTCCGTCATGCTGCCCTACGCCCGGACAAGCGCCAGGACCCGGTCCCGGATGCGTTCCATGGTGGCCCGGTCCGTGGCTTCCGCGTTGAGCCGGAGGAAGGGCTCGGTGTTGGACGGCCGCAGGTTGAACCAGTAGCTGCCATCGTTGGCCGTGAACGTGCTGCCGTCCAGGGTGTCGATCGTGATGTCCTCGCCGGCGAAATCTGCGCGGACGCGCTCCACGGCTGCGGGCTTGTCATCCACTTCGGAGTTGATTTCGCCGGAGCTGACGTAGGGTTCGTATTCCCGGCCCAGCTCGGAAAGGGGGCCGTCCTGTTCACCCAGGGCGGCCAGGACGTGCATGGCCGCCAGCATGCCTGTGTCCGCGTTCCAGAAGTCGCGGAAGTAGAAGTGGGCCGAGTGTTCCCCGCCGAAGACCGCGCCTTCCTCCGCCATGACGGCCTTGATGAAGGAATGGCCCACGCGGGTACGGACGGCGCGGCCGCCGTCGTGCTCTACGAGCTCTGACACGGCGCGTGAAGTGAGCAGGTTGTGGATGATCGTGGGGGTCTCTTCACCCTGTGCCTTCGCGCGGGCGATCTCGCGGCGCGCCACCATCCCGGTGATGGCCGACGGCGAGACAGGGTTGCCCGTCTCGTCCACCACGAAGCAGCGGTCGGCGTCGCCGTCGAAGGCAAGGCCAATGTCTGCGCCGTGCTCCACCACTGCCGCCTGCAGGTCGCGGAGGTTTTCAGGCTCCAGCGGGTTGGCGGGATGGTTGGGGAAGGAACCGTCCAGCTCGAAGTACAGGGGAATGATGTCAAGGGGAAGCTTGGGGAGCAGGGTGTCGCCCAGCACTGCGGGGGTGGTGAGGCCGGCCATGCCGTTGCCCGCGTCCACTACCACCTTCAGCGGGCGGGAGCCGGAAAGGTCCACCAGCTTGCGGAGGTACTCGGAGTAGTCCTTGAGCACGTCCCTGACGCCGATCTGCCCGCGCTTTTCGGCAGCCGGCATGGAACCCGCATTGAGGTACTGCTCAGCCAGCGCCTGGATGTCCTTGAGCCCGGACTCGGAGGAGATGGGTACTGCGCCGGCCTTGGACATCTTGATGCCGTTGTAGCCGGCGGGGTTGTGGCTGGCAGTGAAGGTGGCGCCGGCGCGGTTCAGGTAACCGCACGCAAAGTAGAGCTCATCAGTGGAGATCAGGTCCAGCAGCTCAACGTTGGCGCCGCGGATGGCCGCGCCGTTGGCGAAAGCCTTGCTGAAGTCGGGGGAGGACGGGCGCATGTCGCCGCCCACCAGGATGGTCTGGCCTTCGAGTTTGAGGACGTCCACGAAAGCGGCCCCCACGGCTTCGACGATTTCGGCGGTGATGGACTCGCCTACGATGCCCCGGACGTCGTACGCCTTGAAGGATGCCGAAAGGTCAAAAGCCGTTGTCTGTTCGCTAGTCACGGGCTTTATCTTACGGTGAAGCCGGAGCTCGGCAATTGAGGGAGGGCTATTTTTGTGGATAAACACATCTGGAGTAGTGGCCTTCAGCCCCTGGCGTCCGAAATCCACATAGCGGCGGCAGCGCGTTCCCGGGTGTCGGACGTGGCTGGGATACTGAATCAATGGTCGATAACCAGCACGCCACCGCCCTCTCTGAACCAGCACTTTCTGAACCAGCAACCACTGACGTCCCTCCCTCGACAGCAACGCACGCACAGGCCCTCGAGGTCCTCCGCGAGCTGGTCGGCAACCCGGCGGCCGGCTTCCACGAGGGCCAATTTGAAGCAATAGAGGCGTTGGTCGACGGCGGCCGGAGGGCCTTGGTTGTGCAGCGCACCGGCTGGGGAAAATCGGCAGTATATTTCGTGGCTTCCCTGCTGTTGCGCCGCAGGGGCGCCGGCCCTACTCTGATCGTCTCGCCGCTCCTGGCCCTGATGCGGGACCAGGTGGCCGCCGCCGCCCGCGCCGGGGTGCGCGCAGTGGCCATCAACTCCGCCAACCAGTTGGAGTGGGACAGCGTCCGCGAGCAGCTCGCCGCTGACCAGGTTGACGTCCTGCTGGTTTCACCGGAACGGTTGACCAACCCTTCCTTCCGTGAAAACCAGCTGCCGGAACTGATCCGCCGGACCGGCTTGCTGGTGATTGACGAGGCCCACTGCATCTCAGACTGGGGCCACGATTTCCGCCCCGACTACCGCCGGATCGCGGACCTGATCACCCAGTTGCCGGACACGGTCCCGGTGCTCGCCACCACCGCCACGGCCAACTCACGGGTTGTGCACGACATCGAAGAGCAGCTTGGGGCCGGCGTCCTGACTATCCGCGGTGCGCTTGGCCGGGACTCTCTGCGGCTGGGCGTCCTGTCCCTCCCCGACGCCAAACAGCGCCTTGGCTGGCTGCTGACGCATCTGGCGGACCTGCCGGGCAGCGGAATCATCTACACGCTAACGGTGTCCGCGGCGGAGGACACGGCCAGGCTGCTGGCCGAGGCCGGCCACGAAGTGCTTGCCTATACGGGCCGGACGGACCCCGCAGACAGGGAGCGGGCAGAGCAGCTCCTGAAGGACAACCAGGTCAAGGCACTGGTGGCCACCTCAGCCCTGGGGATGGGATTCGACAAACCCGACCTGGGTTTTGTTGTCCACCTAGGGGCGCCCTCTTCCCCCGTTGCCTATTACCAGCAGGTGGGCCGTGCAGGCCGTGGGGCGGCCAACGCCGACGTCCTGCTGCTTCCCGGCCCGGAAGACCGCGACATTTGGCAGTACTTCGCTACCGCCTCCATGCCCTCTGAAGAGAAGGCAGCGGCCGTCCTTACCGCCCTGGCAGAAGCGGGCACCGCACTTTCCACAGTTGCCCTGGAAGCGCGGGTTGACCTTCGCCGCACTCCGCTGGAACTGCTGCTGAAGGTGCTGTCGGTGGACGGAGCAGTGGAACGGGTGGGCGGCGGATGGCGGTCCACCGGCCAGCCCTGGATGTACGACGCCGAGCGGTACCAGCGCATTTCTGAAGCCCGCGTGGACGAGCAGGACTCCATGGTGATCTATCAGGACACGGCCGGTTGCCGGATGGAGTACATCACCTCCGTACTGGATGACGAGACCGCCCACGCCTGTGGCCGGTGCGACAACTGCGCCGGGCAGTGGTTCCGGGCAGATATTGCTGAACAGGCCACGGCCGCGGCCAGCCAGACCCTCAGCAGGGCAGGCGGGGTGCTGGAGGCGCGGCTGCAGTGGCCCAGCGGAATGGACCGCCTCGGAGTTTCGGTGAAGGGAAAGCTCAAACCGAGTGAGGGGCTCGCCGAGGGACGCGTCCTGGCAAGGCTGACAGATCTTGGCTGGGGCGGTGCACTGCGCGAGCTGTTCGCGGCCGGCGCCGCAGACCGGCCGGTCGATCCGGGCATGCTGCAAGCCTGCGTCCAGGTTCTGCGCGAGTGGGGCGCCGGAGACTCACGCAATCCCGGCTGGAGCGGGGCAGGACGGCCTGCCGCCATCGTCAGCGTCCCTTCGCGAGGCAAGCCGGAGCTGGTGGGCTCCCTTGCCCGGGGCATTTCCGAGATCGGGCGCATCCCGTACCTGGGAGAGCTGCAGCTGGCCCACGGGGGTCCTGCCGGAAGCCGCGGAGGCAACAGTGCTTACCGCCTGGCGGGGGTGTGGGACCGGCTGGTGGTGGGGCCCGAACTTGAGGCGGCGCTGGGTTCCCTGCAGGGCGGCAGCGTGATGCTGATAGACGACATCGTGGACAGCAGGTGGACGCTAACGGTTGCCGGCCGGGCACTTCGCCAGGCAGGTGCGGGGGCTGTCCTTCCCCTCGTGCTGGCGCAGGCCGGCTAGCGCGGGAGATGCTCACACGTGGCCCGCTTTGATGCGGTAACGGCCAGGGCGGGCCCTGGCCGGTTCAGGCCCGTTGGGCCCTGCGCTGGCTGACTTCCGCGCCGGCGTGCCGCGGCAGGAACAGGCTGTCCGCGGTGCTCACCAGCATCAGCACCGCCATCGCGAGGAATGCTCCGCGGAAGGGTCCGGCGGCGTCGTGGGGGAAGGCGCCGAGTCCGTCGAACAGCCGGATGAGTAGGGCTCCCACGGCGATGCCGGCAGCAGCCGCGAGCTGGACCAGTGTTGCTGAGACCACGTTCGCCGAGGTGAGCTGCGCAGGCGCGATGTCCGCGTACTGGACCGAGGCGTAGGCGGAGAAACCGATGGAGCGGAACGCCCCGCTGCAGACCAGCAGTGCGAAGGTCAACGGCTCGGGGGTGTCCGCGGTCAGCAGGGCACAGAGGGCGAAGGTCCCTGCGGAAGCCAACGAGGCAAACACGAGCATTGCCTTGAAGCCAAAGCGCCGGATCAGGGGAGTTGTGGCCGGCTTGATGCCGATGTTGCCGATAAAGACCGCCGCCACCATGGCACCGGCATGCAGGGGGGACCAGCCGAACCCGGCCTGGAACATCAGCGGCAGCAGGAACGGGACGGAGCTGATGGTCAGCCGGTAGGCGAACCCGCCGGTGGCCATCGCCCGGAACGTGCGGGTGCTGAAAACCCCAAGGTCAAAGAGCGGATTGCGGGCCCGGCGCATCCAGAGCACGGCGCACGCCAGGGCAACCGCGCCGGCCGCGGCGCTCAGGGCAGCCCAGGGAGCATCCGGGTGCGTGCTGGCCAGTTCGAGGCCCACCACCAGTGCCCCCACGCCTAGGGTGGTGAGGGCCAGCCCCAGCCAGTCCAGCCGCCGTCCGCCGTCGCCCGCTCCTGCAGGCACCAGCCGGAGAGCTGCCAGGAATGCGGCCGCACCCAGGGGAAGGTTGATCAGGAAGATCCAGTGCCAGGACAGGTACGTGGTCAGCGCCCCGCCAACCAGGGGAGCCAGGACGGGTGCCAGCAGTCCGGGCCACACCAAGTACGCGGTGGCGCGCAGCAGTTCGGCCTTGGGCGTCCCGCGAAGGACCACAAGGGTTCCGACGGGAACCATCATGGCGCCGCCGAACCCCTGGGCGATCCTGCTGAGGGTAAGGGCTGTGAGGTCCTGGCTCAGCGAACACGCCAGTGACGCGATCGTAAAGATGGCGATGGCAAGGCAAAAGACCCGGCGGGCGCCGAACCGTTCTGCCAGCCAGCCGCTGAGCGGAATGCCCATGGCAACCGTCAGCAGGTATGCCGTCATGGTGATGTTGATGTCCGGGGCCGGCACCCGGAAGTCGGCAGCGATATTGGGGATGGCCGTTGTGAGGACGGTGCCGTCGAGGAATTCCATAAAGAAGGTGGCGGCCACCAGGAGGGCCAGGCGGGGACTCCACGCCTGCGCGGTCCCGGGTGCCCCATCCACCGTGTTGCTTGCTGCCATCCGTTCATCCTGCCACCGGCACAACATGCAGGGCGCCCGCTGTCCGTACCCCGGACGCAGGAACCGGACAGAAAAGGCCAGGAACGCAAAAAGCCCGGAACGCAAAAAGGCCCCGGTCAAGGACCGGGGCCAAAACGCGGAGACGGGGGGATTTGAACCCCCGGTGGAGTTGTGCCCCACACTTCATTAGCAGTGAAGCCCATTCGGCCGCTCTGGCACGTCTCCAATTGCTATTCCTAGCCCACCAAGGATACGCAGAACGGGCCATGCAGTGCAAAACGGACCACCGGCCAGTTCACAGCACTCCGCAAAGCACCCAGCAGTTGCCCGCTGCCGGTTTCACTGCCTGCCTTACTGCCGGGGCTGCCCGCCCCGGACCATCCGGATTTCGCGGAGGTGTTCCCAGTCCGGGATGGTGTCCGCCGCACCGTCGGATTCGAAACCGAAGTGCCGGTAGAAGCCAATGGCGCGCCCGTTGTCCGCTGCCACCCAGAGGCTCGCCGGGCTGGGGCCCAGGGCGGCCTCGAGGAGGCGGCGTCCCAGGCCAAGCCCCTGGTGTGACGCCAGCAGGTACAGTCCCCAAAGTTCCAGGTCACCGGACGACGGCGGCGGGGCAGCATGCGTCGCATCCTCGGCAGGCACGTGGCGGACGCCCGCGAATCCAACCAAAGTGCCGCCGTCGCACGCCACCCACACAACGGCCGGTTCGGCCGACTCCAGCAGGTGCCGCCAGAGAGGCAGCCGGTCGGCCGGCACCCGGGAGGCCAGAAACCCGTCGGACAGCATCCCGCGGTAGGTCTCCTGCCAGCAGCGGACGTGGACCTCCGCCAGCCCTTCAACGTCGGCAGGCTCCGCCCGCCGCAGGTCCAGGACCACCGCTACACCAGGCCGCCTGCCAGGGCCTTCCACAGGAAGTGCTGGCTCCGTGCCTGGAGTGCCGCCGCCTGCCGGTTGTCCGAGGCCCCGGCGTGCCCGCCCTCCAGCGCCTCGTGGAACCAGACGTTCGGAATGCCCATGGCCAGCATTCGCGCGGCCATCTTGCGCGCCTGGACCGGACCAACCCGGTCATCGGAGGTTGCAGTCCAAATGAATGTTTCCGGGTATTCCACCCCGTCCTTGAGCAGGTGGTAGGGGGAGAAGGTCTTGATGAATTCCCACTGCTCGGGGACGTCAGGGTCGCCGTATTCGGCAATCCAGGAGTGGCCGGCGGAAAGCCTGGTGTAGCGGCGCATGTCCAGCAGCGGCACTCCGCAGGACACGGCACCAAACAGCTCCGGGTACCGGGTCAGCATGTTGCCCACCAGCAGCCCGCCGTTGGATCCGCCCACGCAGCCCAGCCGTTCACGGGAGGTGACCCCGCGGGACATGAGGTCCCGGGCAACGGCGGCGAAGTCCTGGTAGGCCTTGTGGCGGTTCTCCTGGAGCGCTGCGCGGTGCCATGCCGGCCCGTACTCGCCGCCGCCGCGGATGTTTGCCACCACGTAGACGCCGCCGCGGGAGTGCGGAGCATCTCCGTCAGTGCCGGCAGACAAAGGGGTCCGGCGCTCCAGCCAGGCCCTGCCCACAGTCCCGCTGTAGGCCGGCGTGCGGGACACCTCGAACCCGCCGTAACCGGAAAGCTGCGTGGGATTCTGCCCGTCCAGCGGCAGGTTCCTTGGGGCCACCTGGAAGTAGGGGACGCGGGTTCCGTCATCGGATACGGCGAAATGCTGCTGCACTTCATAGTCGCCGTCAGCAAAGAACGACGGCGATGCCTTCACCTCGGCGTGCCGGCTCGCCACGCCGTCTGTCCCGTCAGTGGTCCGTTCCAGGGTGCCGCGCATCAGCGTGGTGGGAGTGGTGAACCCGGTGGCGACGAGCCAGAAGTCGTCACCCGCACCGCCGTCGGACGCTGCCTCGTCCTCATCGTCGACCGCATAGGCGTTCACGTCGTGCAGCGGCGGGCAGGCATCGAGCAGCGTGGAGGCCCAGGCGCCGTCCGGACCGTCTGCCGGGCGGGAAGGATCAAGGACCCGGATTTCGGACGAAACATCCTTGAGGAGGTTGAGCAGCAGGAAGTTCCGGGTCCAGCTCCAGGACTGCAGCGACGTGCGGGCGTCGGGGGTAAACAGCACCGCCAGCTCCCGTGCACCGGCCAGATAGTCCTCGAACCCGCAGGCAAGCAGTGAGCCGGCCGGGTATATGGATTCGCCAACCACCCAGTCCTGCTGTGGCCGGAACAAGAGCCATTCCCGGTGCGCGCTCACGTTCACATCGGTGGGCACGTCGATCTGCACCCATTCACCGTCCCGCAGCACCAGGTTCTTCCGGTTGAAGAAGTCGATGTAGTCAACGGCGAAGGTCCGCTCGTATCCGGGAGTGGAGTCGTGCGCCACCACGGCCATCATGTGCTGCTCGGGAACCTCGAACAGCCGTGGCGCATCGGCCAGCGGGGCGCCGCGCTTCAGCGTGACCGCTGTCCGGGCGTAGGAAGAAGCGGTCTTCGGCAGCCCGTCCGCGGTGGAGGCGACCAGCAGCGTGTCCGCGTCCAGCCACGACACGTTGCCCTTCGCCGTCGGCAGGTCAAAACCGCCCTGGGCCGGGTCCACGAACGTCCGGCTCTCCACGTCGAACTCCCGGTACCGGTTCGCATCACCGCCGTCGGGGGAGAGCGCCAGCAGGGCCAGCCGGTAGGGCTCGCCGGCACCGGGGCGCAGGAAGGTTGCGCCGTGGAAGACCCATTCCCGGCCCTCGGCTGCAGCCAGCTCATCGACGTCGAGCAGCACGTCCCACTCGGGGGAATCCGTGCAATAGCTCTCCCACGTTGTGCGCCGCCACAGGCCCTTGGGGTTGTGCTGGTCCTTCCAGAAGTTGTAGTACCAGTCCCCGCGCTTGCCTACCATGGCGATCCGGTCCGTGGAGTCCAGCACCTCCAGGATGCTTCCTTCGAGTTCGGCGTAGTCCGTGTCCTCCAGCAGATCTTCGGTGCGGGAGTTCTGCTCCTTGACCCAGGCAAGCTGCTCTTCGCCGTAGATCTCCTCCAGCCAGACATTCTCGTCGACGGGCTCGGGCGCGGTTCCGTAGGTGGCCTGGCCGGAGCCGGGCCCGGGCGCTGAATCAGCTTCAGTGGTGGTCATTGGGCCATCCAAACAACTTAGCTGCCGGCGGGCAAGTCACGCGTTCAGCCCGTACGCTGGATGCCGTGGAAAAAACGCAGAGCATCCGGACCTCCATCATCGGTGCAGGTCCCCGGGGCACCAGCGTTCTGGAACGCCTGCTCGCCCACACAGCCGAGCTCGCCGCAACCGGCGCGGGTGCCGTGCGGCTCCACATCGACGTTATCGACCCCTACCCGGCCGGGCCCGGGCACGTGTGGCAGCCGCAGCAGTCACGGCTGTACCTGATGAACACGCAGTCCTTCTACCCCACGCTGGTGCCGCAGGACCCTGCCCTGGCCGCGCCCGTCGCCGGGACCACCTTTGACCAGTGGCGGGTGCAGCAGCAGGCACACCCGTCGCCGTCCCTCACTGCTGATGAACGGGCTGAACTGGCCGTCCTCGAATCCGGCGACTTTCCCAGCCGGGCCCTCTACGGCCGCTACCTCCGCTGCACCCTGGACGAGCTGACGGAGAAAGCACCCGACGGCGTCACCATTGAATTCCACGAAACGTCCGCAGAGTCGGTGCGTCCGGCAGCGGACGGAATGTTCGACGTCGGCCTGGCAAGTGGCGCCACGCTCCGCACCAACGCCGTGGTGCTGGCCCTGGGACACGTCCCGTCCCGGCTGAACCCCGAACAGCGGGAACTGCACGGCGCGGCGGAGCAGCTGGGCCTGCGCTACCTGCCGCCCGCGGTGCCTGCCGACGTCGACTGGGCGGCGATCCCCGCCGGCCAACCCGTCCTGGTCCGCGGCATGGGCCTGAACTTTTTCGATGCCATGGGACAGCTCACGGAGGGCCGCGGCGGGAAGTTCGTCAGCAATGGCGGGAAGCTGGACTACGAACCGTCCGGCCAGGAACCGCTGATCATCGCCGCCTCACGCAGGGGGACACCGTACCGGGCCAAAGCGGCGCTCGACGGCTACTATCCTGCTTCGGTCACCCTGCGGTACCTCACCGACGCTGCCCTCGAACGCTTCCGCACCGCGGGGATCCGGCCGGGTTTCGACCACGACCTCTGGCCGCTGCTGCACCGCGACACGCTCTGGGCGTACTACTCAACCCTGGTGCGCTCGCAGCCCGGCGCGGTCCCTGATGCCGCTGCTTTCCTCACTGCGCTGGAAGAGGCACTGCGCCCGCATGCCCACAGCGCTGCCAAGTGGGAGGACAGTGTTGAGAGCGTCCTGGCCGTGCACGTGGGTCCGCGGCACCGGCTGGACCTCCCCGGGCTGGCAGCGCCGCTGGCCGGGCGTTCCTTCGCTTCGCGCACCCAGCTTGACGCCGCCGTCGTCGAATACCTGCTCGACGACGCCCGCCGCTCAGCCCTGGGCGAGGATGATCCGGTGAAAATGGCCATCGGCGCCCTGCACCGCGGCCGGGCTGTGCTGAAAACAGCAGTGGCCGACGGCGGCATCACCGACGAGTCATGGGTCGCCGGGCTGCGGGGCTGGTTCGAGTCCTTTGTGGAAGGGCTGGCCAGCGGGCCGCCGGCGCTCCGTTCGGAGCAGCTGGCTGCGCTGGCAAGGGCCGGGATTGTCAGCTTCGTGGGGTCCGACCCCAAGTTCGACGTGGACCGCAGGAACGCTGTGTTCACCGCAGCGTCCCCCTGGGTGGACGGACCGCCCGTGACGGCCAGGACCATGGTGGAGGCGCTCGCTCCCGGCAACAGGGTGTCGGCAAACGATTCGCCGGTGCTTGAGCAGCTGCTCGCGGATGGGCTGGTCCGGCCGCGGCTGATGATGACGGCGGAGGGTGCACCGGTGCAGTCCACGGGCCTGGATGTTGTGCCCCACCCCTACCGGCCGCTGGCAGCGAACGGGTCCGTGACGGAGAACCTTTACGTACTGGGCCTGCAGCTCTCGTCCTCGCAGTGGGGAACAGCCATCGCCGCGGAGGCCGAGCAGCCTGGGCAGCCCGCCTACCGGAGCGGCCAGCGGACGCTCCGGGACGCCGACGAGATCGCCCGGGCCATCCTCGGGCTGTAGCTGCCCCCGGGACGCTCTCTCACTTGATGCGCTTAAAGCCCAGATGCTCTCTCACACGTGAGAGAGCATCTGGGGAAATGGCGCCTTAAGTGAGAGAGCGTCGGTGATTTTCCGGACCTTTCACACTTCCAGGCGGGGCCGTCAGCTGCGCAGGCAGGCCCGGTAGGCGGCCATGGCCTGGCCGTAGTTCAGCTGGCCGGCCAGGTCGGCAGGCCGTGAGGGCTTGACCGGAGCCGTGCACACCGGTCCGGCAGGCTCGGTTGCTGCCACCGTGACCCCTACCGTGACCCTCGTGCCTGATTCCGCAGCGGTGAGGACCAATGTTCCCGGCCCGGCAGCGGCGCTTGATGGGACGGCCAGGTTCACTGTTGCGGAACCGGCCGTGACCGGCACGGACCCGAGCTCGGTCACAACCCCGGCGGTGTCCGTGAACACTGCCGTGAGGGTCTTGTTGACCGGGCTGCCCAGGGAGGTCAGGTCCAGCTTGGAGACCGTGAGGCTGACGGGTTCGCCGGGCTTGACCTCCGCGGCGGTGGTGTTCGTGACGGCCACCGAACGGCGGGCGAAATCGGGCGAGACCGGGCTGCTGTCCTGCAGGTAGCCGATCCACGCGTCACGGTCCACCAGCCCCGAGTCCTTGGTGTTGGAACCTTCCGTGAAGACGCGGAAGTTGTCGCCTCCTGTTGCCAGGAAGCTGAATGTGCCCACCCGGTAGGACTTCGCCGGATCGAGCGCAGCCCCATTCACCCGGACGGAGGTGATGCGGTCACCGGCCGGTCGTGCGGCGTCGTACGTGTAGCTCACGTTCTTGGACAGACCCAGCTGGATGTAGGCGCGGCTGGGAACCGTGCCGTCCGCGTTGGTCTGCCACTGCTGCTCCAGCAGCGTCTTGAATTGCGCACCCGTCAGGGACGTGGTCCACAGGTTGTTGACGAATGGAAGTACCGCGTTGGCCTCGGCATAGGTGATGGTGCCGTCCGGGGCGTAGTAGAGCTCGTTCCGCAAGCCGCCGGCATTGACCACACCGATCTCGGCGCCGCCCAGCTCGGCGGGCTGCAGCGAGTTGAGCAGGGAATCTGCCACCAGGTTGCCCAGGGTGGACTCGCTGCCGCGGTCATCGCGTTTGGCCACACCAGCTGCGTCCGTGGTGAAGGCCGTGGTGATGTCCGCGGTGACGGCACCCACGGGCTGGTTGCCGACGACGGCGGCGTCCGCGAGTGCCTTCCTGACGATCGCGTCGACGGCGGCCACGCGCGGGTAGGCTGCGACCAGGTCGGCGGCAGGATCGGTGGTGCGCTTCACGTTTCCGGCTTTGTACGCGGTCACCTGCTTGGTGGCGGTGTCCACGGTGAGCTGGATCTGCCCCACGTTCTCGCCGTAATTGCCGGTCTGGACAATCGGGCGGGTCTTGCCCTCGGCGCCCGGCACGGGTGCGTCCCAGGCATATTCCTTGTGCGTATGGCCGGTGAAGATGGCATCAACGTCGGCGGAGGTTTCGGTGACCAGCTTCGCGAACGGGCCGCCGGCAGCCACCTCCTCTTCCAGGGTGGAGCCTTCCACGGTGCCCGAACCGGCGCCGTCGTGGTTTTCCACGATGATGACGTCGGCCAGTTTCTCCGCGGTGATCCGTGCAGCTGCGCGGTTGATGGCGTCCACGGGATCGCCGAACTCAAGGTCGGCGATGGCGGCGGGGGTCACCAGGGAAGGTACTTCCTGGGTGACCGTGCCGATGACGGCAACCTTGATGCCGTTCATGTCCAGGACGGTGAACTCGGGCAGTGCCGGCTCGGTGGTGCCCCTCTTATAGACGTTCGCACCCAGGTAGGGGAACCGGGCGTTGGTGCCGCCGGCTATGACGCGCTCCTGCAGGTCGGCCCAGCCGCCGTCGAACTCGTGGTTGCCGACGGCTGAAGCCCTCAGGTCCAGGGCGTTCAGCACATCGATGGTGGGCTGGTCCTTGGCGACGGCGGAGGCAAACAGCGAGGCCCCGATGTTGTCGCCGGCTGACAGGAAGGCGGTGGCGCCGGGGGCGGCCGCCGCACGGAGTTTCTCGATGGTGCCTGCGAACAGGACCGTGTTGGTGTCGATCCTGCCGTGGAAGTCGTTGATGCCCAGGAAGTTCAGGTCAACGTCGGCGGGAGCGGACTGCAGGTCCAGGCCGACCACCACGGGATCGTGGTCGCTGGCGCGGAACTGGTTCGGTGCGTAGTAGTTGGTGACGTTGTTGTTGTAGCGGCTGTATTCCAGGGCCACCGACTCAACCGAGTTGATGTTCCAGATGTCAGCACCTGTGACCACGGCATTGGCGGCGGGGGACGCCAGGATGTGGTCCAGCGAGCCCACCATGCCGCCGAAGAGGTAGGAGTGTTTGGCGGTGCCGTCGGTGTTGCGGGCTTTCTCGTCCTGGTTGACGTAGCCCTCAGCAGTGAAGACGTTGATGGGGTCTTCTTTGGCATACGCATTGAAGTCGCCGATCAGGAACACTTTGTCCGTGCCCTTGGACTGCTGCAAGGACTTGGTGAACTCCAGCAGGGACTTCGCCTGGGCTGTACGCGCCAGGTTTGATGCGCCCTGCCCCTGGTCCGTGTCCTCGGGGGTGGCAGCCGAGCCTTTGGACTTGAAGTGGTTTGCGATGGCGATGAACTCTGTCCCCGCACCGCCGCCCACGGGCTTGAACACCTGGGCCAGCGGTTTGCGGGCGTTGGAGAACGCCACGGTGTCGTTGTGAATGATGGATTCACCCACGGGCTCCGCAACGGCCTTTTTGTAGATGAAAGCGGTGCGGATCATGTCTTCGTCGCTCAACGGCGGCGCGTTGGCAGGCGAGCGGACGTAATCCCAGATGCCCGGCGTCTCGATGTTCAGGGCGTCCACCAGCTTGGCCAGGGCATCGTCCCGGTTCTTGCCGAACTGTGCTGAGTTTTCGATCTCCATCAGCGAGACAACATCGGCGCCGGCCTTGGAGATGGCGGAAACGATCTTGTCCTGCTGCCGCTCGAAGTTCTCGGCGTTGGCAGCCCCGCGGGCATCGCAGCCGCCGCGGACGGTGATCGGGTTGCCGGCCCTGTCCTCGTAATAGATGCAGCCGGTCAGGGTGTCCCCTGTGGTGGGGAAGTAGTTGAGCACGTTGAAGGAGGCGATCTTGAGGTTGCCTCCTACCGCGGCGGGAGCTTCCGTCCTGGTGGCCCCAAAGGTTGCAGGCTGGAGGGAGGCCTTGTTGTCCTCCGTCAGGTGGGTCAGCGGCTGGAGTTTCCAGGCGTTGTTGCCGTAGCCCAGCACCACGTTGGTGGTGAAGGTGACGGGGGAGCCCACCCGTACCGGGTCGGCCGTGGTCAGGTAGGGAAGGACCTGCGCCTTTGTGGTGACGTCCTTGAGGAAGTTGGTGCTGGAGCCGTCGTCGACCTTGATCCCGCGGGCGGCGTTGTCCGCCACCGTGGCTGTGTACTCCACTGAGCCGTAGGGAGCGACGGCGGTGGGCTGGACCAGAGGCGTTGTTCCGCCGGCCAGGCCGATCTCACCGAACTGGTTCAGGGAGTAGTTGTCCGTGACAGTCAGCGGCCCCTGGGGTGCCAGGAGCATGCCTTCCAGGGATTCGCGGAAGGCTTCGCCGGCTGGCAGCGTAAAGGGCGTGGCCTTGACCTCGGGCGCGGCGTCGGCCAGCTTGGTCAGTCCGGCCGCTGCGGTGACGTTCAGCTGCGTCATCCCGTAGTACTCCGCTACGGCACCGGTCACCTGCACGTGGTCTCCGGCCTGGACAGACGCCACCGTGGCGGGGGAATAGACGAAGATTCCGTCAGACGCGGCATGGTTCGTTGCCGTCAGGTCGCCACCGGTTCCCGGAGTCTGCAGGTAGTAGCCGTTGAGGCCACCGGTGGGGAAGACTGCGGTGACCTTTCCGGTGGTGGTCACTGTTGATCCGGTGAGGGGGCTGTCCGCACCCGTGCCCTGGATCTCGGCAATCGACCGGACTGACGGTGCGGGGGCCGGGTCTGGAGTGGGGGCGCTGGAGCCGCTTGGGGTTGGGCTGACCGTTGTGCTGAGGCTGAAGTCCGCCGCGTTGCTGTTGCTGTCCGCGCCTCCGCTGCGGTTCAGGCTCCTGACGGCGCCCGTACCCGCGGGGCCCGCAGCTACTGCGGTTTCGAAGGTGTTGGAGGAGCCGTAGCCCAGGAGGTCCGCCACGCCTGCAGGCTCCACCTGGGAACCGGTGGACAGCGCGACGGCGGTGGGCTGCTTGGCGAGCACGATGGTGCCGGACGTGCCGCTGAAATTCAGGACGCCCGCCACGAGGTCCGGGGTGGGGAGGTCGGCGCCGTTGGTTCCGTTGCTGGCACCCTGGATTAGGTAATGACCCTTTGCGGCGATGGTGCCGGTAAGGGGTGCCACGGCGGTAGGGGCTGCCAGTCCGGTTGCGGAACGGTACTGGACTGACCAGCCGTCCAGCCGCACAGGGGAGTCCGAGGTGTTGTAGAGCTCCAAAAACCGGTTCTTGTAGGCGGCGCCCGTGCTGCCGCCGCTGAGGTAGGCCTCGTTAATGACAACCGGGGATGTGCCTGCCGCGGGTGAGACCTCCGCGGCTGTATTGTCTGCAACTGCGGGAAATGCTGCCAGGGGAGCCAGCAGCCCCGCCGACAACGCTGTCCCCAGCGCGAGTTTCCAAGGTGTGTGATGCATCCGCTCTAACTTTCATAAGGGTGTCCCGGTGGGGACCCGATGGAAGATGTCCGGGTTGTACCGACGGACAGGGGCCCGGATCCTGCTCCTGGTCAAGTGGTATCCGGCACATCACAACAGCGCTGAATGAACGCAGGGTTGATAGCGCGTGCATTCGGCGGGACGCTCCCCAGCGGAACGGGCCACCTACCGGCCGGGAGCCCCAGTAGCCCCGGTTCCGGTGATGCTGTTGGCGGTATGTGGTGGCCGGCATCTACCCCAGTGTGCCGACTATCACAAAGGATACCGGCCGGTAGCTTTGACGGAAGGGCGCTGGGAAAATTTGTCAGAACAATTTACGGGATGGCGCTGGTTCCCCTCACGGCTGCCCACTTGGGACCGGCTGCGGCCTGCCGCAGATTAAACGAAGGACCCCTGTCTGCCAGACATTCTGGCGGACAGGGGTCCTTTTTCGCGGAAGGTAAGAGATTCGAACTCTTGGTACGGGGTTACCGCACACTAGTTTTCAAGACTAGCTCCTTCGGCCGCTCGGACAACCTTCCTCAACAAGTAGTGTTTCATAGGCACTTGCCTGCAACAAAACAGAGTCCGGAAGGTGTCCGGTGCACACTGGTTGCACGCAGTATTCAGTCAGAAACGGGAGTGTTCCATGAAAGCCGTCTACATTTCGGAGCCGGGCGGCCCGGAAGTGCTGGAGGTCCGCGAAGTCGAGGCCCCGGTACCCGGTACCGGAGAGGTGCTGATCGACGTCGTCGCGGCCGGCCTCAACCGGGCGGACGTGCAGCAGCGCAGGGGTTTCTACCCGCCGCCGCCCGGCGCATCGGACATTCCAGGCCTTGAGGTATCCGGCCGGATCGCCGGGTTCGGTCCCGGTGTCACGAAGGCGTTTTCCCTCGGGGACAAAGTGGTGGCGCTGCTGGCCGGGGGCGGCTACGCGCAGCAGGTGGCCGTCCGGGCCGAACAAGTCCTGCGGGTGCCCGAGGGCGTGGACCTGGTGACCGCAGCAGCCCTCCCCGAAGTTGCCGCCACCGTCTATTCCAACCTGGTCATGACCGCCCAGCTGCAGGAGGGTGAGACTGTCCTGATCCACGGGGCTACCGGCGGGATCGGCACCATGGCCATCCAGCTTGCCAAGGCGCTCGGCGCCCGGGTTGCCACCACCGCGGGTTCTGATGAAAAAGTGAGCACGGCAAAGGCCTTCCTGGGTGCGGACATCGCCATCAACTACGCCGAAGAGGATTTTCCCGAGAGCCTCCGCCGCCAGAACGGAGGCAAAGGCGCAGACGTCATCCTCGACGTCGTCGGAGCCAAGTACCTCAAGCAGAATGTGGACGCGCTCGCTGACTATGGACGCCTGGTGGTGATCGGGCTGCAGGGCGGCACCAAGGGTGAGCTCGATCTGGGGCAGCTGCTGCAAAAGCGGGCCGCCGTGGTGGCCACGGCCCTGCGCCCGCGGCCCGTGGAGGAAAAGGGTGCCATCATGAACGCCGTCCGCGACGCCGTGTGGCCGCTGGTCAGTGACGGACGGGTGCGGCCGCTGGTGGCAAAGACCTTCCCGCTCGACCAGGTGCGTGCGGCCCACCGGTACTTCGACACAGGTGAGCACGTAGGCAAAATCCTGCTTCTCATGTAAGTGCTCCGCCCCGCAGACCGTTGCCCGCCGAGCACAAGGAACAGCATGTCCATCCGCCATAGCCTCCTCGCCCTGCTGCAGGACCAGCCGCGCTACGGCTACCAGCTGCGGGCGGAGTTCGAGAACCGCACCGGCACCACCTGGCCGCTGAACATTGGTCAGGTGTACACCACCCTGGACCGGCTGGAACGCGACGCTTTGGTGGCCAGGGACGGCGACGACGGGAACGGCCACGTGGTGTACAGCATCACGGCTGCCGGCAGGGCGGAGATCCGGAAGTGGTTCGCAGCACCGGTGGAGCGGAACAACCCGCCGCGCAATGAGTTGGCCATCAAACTGGCGCTCGCTGTCACCGTGCCCGGCGTCGACATCCAGGCCATCATCCAGGGCCAGCGGATGGCCTCCGTCCGGGCGCTGCAGGACTACACCAAAGCCCGCCGGGACACGGCTTCGAACCAGCGGGCCGTTGATACGGCATGGCTTCTGGTCCTGGACTCCCTGATTTTCCAGACCGAGGCGGAGGTCCGCTGGCTGGACCTGTGCGAGGCGAGGATGATCCAGCAGGCGCAGGGGAAATAGGCAACACAATTGGGTCTTTTTGAATGCAGTGGACGGGTTTAGCGTGGGGTGCAGGAGCCGCCCGGCCGGGCGGTGGAACTTGGAGGAAGCTCATGACAACCCACGTGGCCGACTGCAGCGTAACGAACTGTTCCTTTAACGATCACACCAACTGCAATGCTGCCGCCATTACAGTCGGCGGCGCCGAAAACCATGCGCACTGCGCCACCTTCATCGACACCGGTATGCACGGCGGACTGCCCAAAGTCCTTGCCGACGTCGGTGCCTGCCAGCGCTCCGAATGCGTCCACAATGACCACCTGATGTGCAAGGCCGCTGAGGTGCATGTGGGCCCCGGTGCGGACAACGCCGACTGCCTTACCTACTCACACGCCTGAGGAGCAGCTTCACGCTATTCCCACGAGCCAAGGCCTCCGCCCGAAGTGTTCGGACGGGGGCCTTCTCTGCGTTGGTCCGGCTGGGACGCCAATCTGATCCGTCGTTCGTCGCCACTTCCCCTCCGCTCACCGCACGTTTCTGCGCCACCTGGCAGAACACCTCTGGAATGGGGCTGCGGGTTGGTAAGGTGCGTCACAGCAGAAGCGAAACAATCTCAAGGAGGAGACATGGCCGAAACGCCTGATCAACGGAGGAATGCATCCGGGGAAAGGGGCGTGGTGGCCACTGACCCGGCCCTGCCCCCAACAGCCATCGATGAGGAGGTCCGCGAGGCAGAAGACCGGAAATGGACGCCGGGGAAGATCGCGCTGTGGGCCGGTATCGCCCTGCTGGGCGGCCTGGCATGGTTCATGCTGGCCATCATCCGCGGCGAGACCGTCAACGCCATCTGGTTCGTGTTTGCCTCGGTGTGCACCTACCTTATCGGCTACCGCTTCTACTCCAAGGTCATAGAGCGCTACATCACCCGGCCTGATGACCGCCGTGCCACCCCGGCTGAGTACAAGGCCGATGGCAAGGACTACGTCCGGACTGACCGCAATGTCCTGTTCGGCCACCACTTCGCCGCCATCGCCGGCGCCGGACCGCTGGTGGGTCCGGTCATCGCAGCCCAGATGGGCTACCTGCCCGGCACTATCTGGATCATCATCGGCGTCGTCCTTGCCGGCGCTGTCCAGGACTACCTGGTGATGTTCTTCTCCATGCGGCGCGGAGGCAGGTCACTGGGCCAGATGGCGCGCGAGGAGCTTGGCGTCATCGGCGGCACGGCGGCCCTCATTGCCACCCTGCTGATCATGGTGATCATCGTCGCCATCCTCGCCCTCGTCGTCGTCAATGCCCTGGGCGAAAGCCCGTGGGGTGTCTTCTCCGTCGGCATGACCATCCCCATCGCCCTGTTCATGGGGGTCTACCTTCGCTACCTGCGGCCCGGCAAGGTCATGGAAGTGTCGCTGATCGGCTTTGTCCTGCTGATGGCGGCCATCGTCGGCGGCGGCATCGTGGCCGAAACCCCGTGGGGCGCTGACATCTTCAGCCTGGACAAGGTCACCATTGCGTGGGGACTCATCGTTTACGGCTTCATCGCCGCCATCCTGCCCGTGTGGCTGCTCCTGGCACCCAGGGACTACCTTTCAACATTCATGAAGATCGGCGTCATCGTGATGCTCGCGCTGGCCATTATTGTGGTCCGGCCGGAAATCACCGTCCCCGCCTTCAGCGAATTTGCCAGCAGGGACAACGGACCCGTGTTCCCCGGGGCCCTGTTCCCGTTCCTGTTCGTCACCATCGCCTGCGGCGCCCTCTCCGGCTTCCACGCCCTGATCTCGTCCGGCACCACCCCGAAGCTCGTGGAGAAGGAACGCCAGACCCGGTTCATTGGCTACGGCGGCATGCTGATGGAGTCATTCGTGGCCATCATGGCCCTGGTGGCTGCAATCTCCATCGACCGCGGACTCTACTTCGCTATGAACTCGCCGGCTGCACTGACCGGAGGAACCGTGGAAACAGCGGCCACCTGGGTTAACAGCCTGGGCCTGGCCGGCGTGAACATCACGCCGGACTTCCTGGCAGAGACGGCACGGAATGTGGGTGAGGAAAGCATCGTTTCCCGCACCGGTGGTGCTCCCACCCTTGCGGTGGGCCTCGCGCACATCATGCAGCAGTTCATCGGCGGCACCGCCATGATGGCGTTCTGGTACCACTTCGCCATCATGTTCGAAGCCCTCTTCATCCTCACCGCTGTGGACGCCGGCACCCGTGTTGCCCGCTTCATGCTGCAGGACTCGATCGGCAACTTTGTCCCCAAGTTCAAGGAGCACTCCTGGCGGCCAGGCGCCTGGCTCTGCACCGCCATCATGGTGGGAGCCTGGGGCGCGGTGCTGCTGATGGGCGTCACCGACCCGCTGGGCGGCATCAACACACTGTTCCCGCTGTTCGGCATCGCCAACCAGCTGCTCGCCGCAATCGCACTGTCCGTCTGCCTGGCCATCGTGGCAAAGCGCGGCACGTTCAAGTACCTCTGGATTGTTGCCCTGCCGCTGGCGTTCGCCGCCGTGGTGACCATCACCGCGAGCTACCAGAAGATCTTCTCGTCCACCCCCGCAGTTGGCTACTTCGCCAACAATGCGGCCTTCAGCAAGGCCCTCGCTGACGGGAAGACGGAATTTGGGACGGCGAAATCCGTGGCGGCCATGGAGGCCGTTGTGCGGAACACGGCCATCCAGGGCTGGCTCTCCGTGATCTTTGTGGTGCTCAGCATCATTGTGATTGCGACGGCGTTGCTCGCCACGGTCAAGGCCTTCCGCAACCGCGCGGACGGCACCGCCGTCAAGGACAACGAGGACCCGGCGCTTCCGTCGAGGGTCTTCGCTCCCTCCGGGCTTATCCCCACAGCCGCCGAGCGCGAACTGATGGCGGAGTGGGACAAGGTGCCGGCGGAGCTCAGGTTCGAAAAGGGCGGCCACCACTGATGGCGGCGCGGCTGGCTGTGCTGACGCGGGGCGTCCGCGGCGTCGCCCGGTATTTCGGCGGCGTCCTGGGCGCGGACGCGTACGCCAAGTACCTGGAGCACCACAGGGCGGCCGGCCACGGGGTGGCACCGCTCACGGAGAAGGAATTTTGGCGCGACCGGACTGACCGCCAGGACACCAACCCGCAGGGCCGGTGCTGCTGATTGAGCTTGCAGCGGACAAACCGTCAGCCGGGTTCATCCGGTGGGTCGCGGGTGGATCGCTCATGAGAGTATGAACGCATGAGCGATCCACAAGACACTCAGCCAGCTGAGGACCTCCCGGTAGAAGGCACTCCCATCGACGACCGGCAGCCGCCGGTGCACGCCCAGCCCGGCCCTCCTGAGGGCATGAGGCCCAAGGGGAGCAGCCTGCAGGACCTGGTGGATGAGCCGGCCAAAGTGATGCGGATCGGAACCATGATCAGGCAGCTCCTGGAGGAAGTGAAGTCCGCACCCCTGGATGAGGCTGCCCGGGGCAGGCTGGCCGAGATCCACGAGCGCTCCATCAAAGAGCTGGAAGACGGACTGGCTCCGGAGCTCGTGGAGGAACTGGACAGGATCAGCCTTCCCTTCTCTGACGACGGCACTCCCTCGGACGCTGAACTGCGCATAGCCCAGGCCCAGCTGGTTGGGTGGCTTGAAGGGTTGTTCCACGGCATCCAGACGGCCATCGCCGCCCAGCACGCGGCCCGCGAACACGCGGCCGCGCAGATGCAGCTCCGCCAGCTTCCGCCCGGAACCATGATCGCGCCCGGCGTGGTCATCGGCGAAAACGGTGAGCCGCAGAGGGCCGCAGCAGGTTCGCGCTCCGGCAATTCGGCACGGCCCGGCCAGCGGGACGATCCGGACCACGGTCCCGGACAATACCTGTAAGGGTGCGCTTGGGCTTTTTCAGCGCCGCCAGGCAGGGGCGCAAGGATGATGCGGAACTGGGGAAGGGACTGTGGCGCCGTGCCCACGACCGCTTCCAGCGGGGACTGGACCGCTTCCACCAGGTCCTCGAAGGTGTCGAGGACGACCAGCTCTACAGCGAACTGCTTGAGATAGCCAACGAGCTGGCTGCCCTCCTCGAAAGGGTACGGCTGGTCTGCATGGAGGCGCAGCGGCGTTCACCCAACGAGGGCCTGGATATTCCGGTTGACCTGGCCGGCGTGCACCGTGCCCTGTCCAAGGCCGGCAACTCGTTGGCCACAACGGCGGAGGCAGCCGCCATGCTTCGGCTCGCCGTGGGCCCGGTCCCGGTAGGTGCGGCGTCCGTCCGCCGGCGTGCCGAGTCCGTCTTCCAGCAGGTGGCCGACGCCGAGCGCCACCTCGACGAGGAGGGTTCCGGGCCGCGGCAGGCGGATATTCCCGGTTAAGCGCCTGGCTTACTTCCGGCCAATACCCTCCTGGCGGGCTGCCGGGTTTGGCAGGATAGTCGAATGACTCTTTCACCTACACTGACGTTCAATGACGGAAACACGATTCCCCAGCTTGGCTATGGCGTCTGGCAGGTTGAGGACGACGTCGCCGAAAAGGTGGTCCGCCAGGCGTTTGAGGCCGGCTTCCGCCACATCGACACCGCCAAGATCTACGGCAACGAGGCAGGCGTGGGGCGCGCAATCGCCAGTTCCGGCCTCTCCCCGGATCAGCTCTTCATCACCACCAAGCTCTGGAACGCTGACCAGGGCTATGAGTCCACCCTGGCAGCCTTTGAGGCGTCGATGGACAGGCTGGGACTCGAGACGCTGGACCTGTACCTGATCCACTGGATGCAGCCCAAGCAGGACAAGTACCTTGACACCTGGAAGGCGCTGATCGAGCTCCAGAAGCGCGGCAGGGTCAAGTCCATCGGCGTGTCAAACTTCACCGCCGAGGGCCTGCAGCGGCTCATCGATGAAACGGGCGTTGTCCCGGCCATCCACCAGATTGAACTGCACCCGTACTTCAGCCAGCGTGAACTGCGCGAGTTTGGCACTTCGAAGGGCATCCTGACCCAGGCCTGGTCGCCGCTGGGCCAGGGTGGCGATCTGCTCGAGGATTCCACGGTGGCGTCCATTGCCGCCAAGCACGGAGCCACGCCTGCCCAGGTGGTTATCGCTTGGCACCTCGCCATCGGCAACGTGGTGATCCCCAAGTCCGTCACCGAATCCCGGATCCGGGAGAACTACGCCGCGCTTGAGGTAGACCTGGACGCGGACGACATCGAGGCCATCAATGCCCTTGACCGCTCGGCCCAAGGCGAAGGCCGCATCGGCGCGGACCCGGCCGTTTCCGACTTCGCGTAGAGCTGGCGCAAGCCTGAGCTTTAGCCGCCCACTGCCGCCCTGCCTGTTCAGTACAGGCAGGGCGCTTTGCGTTTAAGCACTGCAGCCGAACCTCAGCAGACCGGCCCGCGGGAACGCTTTAGGCGGCCGTGCGGATCTGCTCTACGGCCACGGTGTCGATGACAGCCCAGCTGTCCTCCCCGGCGCAGTGCCGGCTTGCGAAGCGCTCTGCTTCTGCCAGGGTGTCAAAGACCTCGGTCCGGGCCCGGCCGCAGTCGGCGTCGAAGTACGTGACGTGAAATTCCTGTACCAGTTGGTTTTCCATGAATCCAGTCTGCAACCGGGGTCTGACATTCAGGGGAATCAGTCCCGCGTGTTGCCCAGCCGAAGGACCCGCTCCTGCGCAAGCACTGCCGTCCGCTCGGCTTTGTCCGCGGCCCGCACCGCCTGTTTGGCCTCGGCAACGGTGACCGCCAGCCTCTTCTTTGAGCGCTCCAGTTGCTCTTCTGCGGTCCTCAGCCGGGCACGAAGATCTGCTGTCTCCCGGAGGAATTCCGCGATGTCGGTCCGTATTTCATCGGCCTGGTCCTGCAGCTCCTGTGCCGCCCGGGCCGTCCCGGTCTGTGCCGCCTGGGCTTCGGCAAGGGCAGCCCTGGCCCTTTCCAACGCGGGTGGTAACGCCGGCCGCGGAGTCTGCCGGACTGCCTCAAGCCGCGGCTTGTCCGGCCTGCGCTGTTGCGGCGCTGCCGCCGTCGTACGCATTTTCCTGCCAGGGGAAGCCGCTGGCCCAGAGGCGGGAGCCGCGGCGGCGGGCGGCAGGACCGAAGGGACTGCCACGGTGCCGTCCAGGTCAACGGCGTTCACGCCGTCTGCAAGCAATGTCTTGAGCAGGCGCCCGCTCCGCACGGCCGCTGCCGCTCCCTCATCCGCTGTCAGCGCGCGAAGTGTCTCCTCGACCTCGCTTGCCATGGCATCGCTGATGGCCCGGCCGTGCTCCTGCGCCACGGATCGGGCGGTGTCGACGGCGGCGGAGAGCGACGTGCGGCGCTCACGTCCCAGGTCGCGGAGCACAGCAGCGTCCAGCGACGCCTGTGCCGCGCGCATCCTGCCGCCGAGTTCCGTCAGCTGGGCCAGGACGTCCGGTTGGTGCACGGCCAGCATATTGACCGCCCAGGCGGCAACCGACGGCTTCGGCAGTGCCCGGACCGCTGCCGCCAGCTCCTTGTCCGTCGGGGCTGATTCCTTCGCAGCACTGGCCCGGGCTGCCACAAAATTTTCCAGCGGCTTGGCGTAGAGCTGGTTGGCAACCTCTGCCAAAACCTCGTCTTCCATGCACGCCATCTTAGGCGCCGGTGTTCCCTGCAGACTGTGGGTTTGACGCCATGCATATGCTTTGCAGGCCCGGCCGCATCTGAGGGTTCCGGTCAGGTCTGAGGTGCTGCATCCCCGTCAGCTGGCTGCGCCGGTGATCCGCTTACTTGTACCCACCCGGTTGGCCCGAATCCGCGCTGTCCGAACGTTGCCGGCGCCGGTCTTCCGCCTGGCCAATGCCGTCACGGACAGCGGCACGGATAACGCCGTACAGGACATAGAAGAAAATCGCGGCAAACACCAGGTTCAGGACTATCGCATCCGGGGCGGTCACGGCTGGTCACCCTCCACCCAGAACTGCTGCACGCCTGCTGCGGCGTCGCGAAGTTTTCCGCCATCCAGCACCACCGAGCTCTCGGCCAGGCCAAAATCCATCCACTGGGCGAGCAAACGAAGGTCCCCGGTGGGAGGCAGGGGCCAGAGCCAGGCGCTGCCGGTGCCCGCCAGTTCATCGTCTGCGCCGCTGCCGCCACCGCTGTTGAAGGCAATCGTCGGAGGTTCCGGCTCCTCGCTGCTGCCCATGAAACCGTGGGGACCGTGGGCTCCCGTGCTGGCTTTGGAGCCGTCGGCAAGTTCCACCCCGAGCATCAGCGCGGAGAGGAGCCGTGTGCCGCGGCGTGCGCTCATCCCCGGTTGAAAGAACAGGGAATGTTTGTCCGCCCACTCATCCTCGGTCTCGTCGCCGCGGCGAAAGACCCAGGACAGGCTGAAGGAGCAGCCGGTGGAATAGACCTCGGCGCTTCTTACGGCCACCACCATGCGAGGGCTGCGGTGCAGGAACCTGCCAATGTGGACAGCCACTGGAAGTTCGTTGGCGGGCGGAGCGGCCCACGCCGGCGGCACGAACCTGGCGCTGGGCTGCCTGGGGGCTGATGGTGGGATGGGGAAGTCCTTGAAGAAGGTCACGGTCATCCTTGGTCTCACTGGCTGCGACCGACCAGCGGAACGGCGGCACTGCCGCCCTGGATCCCCCAATCCGTCCTTACCCCGCCAGTCTAGCGCTCCCTTATCCAGGCGGACGTGGAACCGGCCTGAGCAGCGCCGCCTTCCGCGGTCGCCTGGATGCTGGCAGGCCGCTGGCATCAGGCTCCTGCAGTCCCACCGACGGCCCCTACTATCGCAGGGGCGTGAGGGCCATCATTGGAGTTAGAGAGCCCCGCGATGGAGATCGGAGTCCGCAATGATCCAGGCTCTGCGGTGCAGATTGAATATACGCCACCAATGGCACGTCGAACATACCGAAGACGGAGGCCTGTACAAGCGTTGTTTGCGCTGCGGCAAGGATGGCGGGGACGGGGATGGCGCGAACAACGGCTGGGCGCTGAGGAAATGGTGGTAGGTCCGACGCGCCCTCACCGTGCACACCAGGGCGGGTGGCTGGTGTGTCTGCTGCCGCGGGTGAGGGGTCACCGCGGGGCCGCTTAACCAGCGAAAAACCCCGGAAACCCCTAAAACTATGGGTTATCCGGGGTTTATCCCGAGCTTCCTATCAGAATCGAACTGATGACCTTTTCATTACGAGTGAAACGCTCTACCGACTGAGCTAAGGAAGCACCGCACGAATCTCCGGCAGAACCGGGCGCTTCATGCAAGAGTCAACTGTAATAGAGTCCCCGCGCCCGGGTCAAAATGGGCGGCCGGGACAGGGTGAGGCCTTCAGCACACCGTGTTGTCGGCGGGAACCTGGCCGCTTACCAGGTAGCTGTCCACGGCGTCCTCGATGCAGCTGTTGGACCGGCCGTAGGCGGTGTGGCCTTCGCCTTCCCAGGTGAGGAGCGCTGCGTTGCCCAGTTGCTTGCGGAGCGATGAGGCCCATTCCACCGGAGTGGCGGGGTCGCCGGTGGTGCCGATGACAACAACGGGGGAGTCGCCGTCGTATTCCACAGGCGACGGCGTGCGCACGCTCTGGTAGGGCCAGTCGACGCAGTTGGTGCCCCCGTACGCGAAGAAGTACCCGAAGGTGGGGGAGTCCTGCATCAGGCGCTGCTGCTCCGCCCGCATGGCGGCCGCATCGGACTCCATGGGGTAGTCAAGGCAGTTGATGGCGTTGAAGGCGAACGTCGAATTGGACGTGTACGTTCCGTTGGAAGAGCGGTCGGCCCCCAGGTCTGCGAGCCGCAGCATAAGGCTTACGTCTCCCGTCATTGCCGCTTCCAGCGCCTGGGTCAGGGCGGGCCAGCTTTGGTCGTTGTACAGCGGCGTGATCAGCCCGCTGACGAACATGGTGGCGTTCACTACCCGCCCGTCTTTGGCTGTCCGCGGCGTCTGCTGGACGGCGGCGATCAGGTCGCGGATCTGCTGGACACCGGAATCCACGTCCCCGCTCAGGGGGCACCCGTCCTGGCCCAGGCAGCTGGCAACATAGGCACGTATTGCCTTTTCGAAGGCGCGGGCCTGCCCGCTGGTCAGCTCTTCGTTGCTGATGGAGGGGTCCAGCGCCCCATCCAGCACCATGCGCCCCACATTGTCAGGGAACAGCGCAGCGTAGGTTGAGCCCAGGAACGTGCCGTAGGAGTAGCCAAGGTAGTTGAGTTTTGGATCGTTGACCACGGCCCGAAGAATGTCTACGTCCTTTGCGGAACTGACCGTATCGATGTTCCCCAGCACCGGGCCGGTCTGCTCTTCGCACTGGGCCGCGATCGCTTTGTTGTCCGCCAGGACCGCAGCCAGGCCGGCATCGGTTTCGAGGTCGTAGATTTTGGCCCTCGCAGCATCCCGTTCGGCGTCGGTCATGCACGTGACAGGAGCTGAGCGTTTTACGCCCCGGGGATCAAAGCCCACAAGGTCGTAGGAGTCCCGCACAGCCTGGGAAAAATGTGTCCCGGCCGCATCCTTGACGAAGTCATAGCCCGACGCACCCGGACCGCCCGGGTTGACCAGGAGGCTGCCCGTCTTCTTTCCGGTGCTTGGAGCCCGCAGCGCGGAAATCTGGATTGTCTCACCGTCGGGGTTGCCGTAGTCCATGGGCACAGTCACGTTGGCGCACTGGAACTCGGTCTCGCACGGTTCCCAGACGACCTCCTGCGAATAGAACTCCTCCAGCCCTGCCGGTGCAGATGCAACGATTGAGGGGTCGGCCTTGGCAGTGGCGGCCTCCTGGCTGCGGTCTTCACCGTTCAGGAGGCTGCAGGACGCCAGAACCATGGCCAGGGCCATGGCCCCGAGGGCACGGACGCCAACCGCCGCGGATCGCGGGCGTACGGGCAGGGGGCGGGCAGTCATCGGGTCTCCTTGAAGCGCTAGATCAGGCTGGCTGCCATGGACTCAATGGTCAACAGCGGTGCAACGTTGGTGGTGGTGATGCGTTCGCGGGCTTTGTTGATGGCGTCCATCCGGGCAAGCGTTGATTCCGGCGTGGAGCGGTTGGCGAACTCCTCCAATTCACCCCTGAGCTCAACGTTTACGAGCTCCACAGCATTCCCGAGCTGGATGATCAGCACATCACGGTAGAAGGAAAGAAGATCCGTCAGGGTCCGGTCCAGCGAGTCCGTGATGGACCGTTTGGCCCGCCGCTTCTGGTCATCCTCCAGCTGCTTTACCTGGCTGCGCATGGCCGGAGGAAGCGTCCCGGACTCCGGTGCGCCCAGTGTTGCCAGCAGCGCGGCCTTCTCCGCAGCGTCCCGTTCCTCATTGGAACTGTTGGCCTCTGCGGTGGCGATCTTGACCAGCTTGTCTGCCATCATCACCGCAGCGGTGACGCCCCGCAGGCCGAGCGGAAACCTCACAGTTTCCAGCCGGCGTTCCCTGGCGGCGGGGTCGCGCGCCAGCCGGCGGGCGATGCCAACATGGCTCTGCGCCGCCCGGGCCGCACGCTCAGCGAGCACCGGATCCACGCCGTCGCGCTTCACCAGCAGGGCAGCGACGTCGGCGGCAGGCGGAAGCCGCAAGGCCACGCTGCGGCAGCGCGAGCGGATGGTTACCAGGACGTCCGCCGGGGACGGGGCGCACAGCATCCATACGGTCCGGGGGGTGGGTTCTTCGATGGCTTTGAGGAGGACGTTGGTGGTGCGCTCCGCCATCCGGTCCGCATCCTCCACCACGATGATGCGCCACCTGCCCGTCGAGGGCCTGTTTCCGGCGGTGGCCACCAGTTCCCGGGCTTCGTCGATGGTGATGGTGACCTTCTCGGTCCGGACGAACGTGACGTCCGAATGGGTCTCACCCAGGATGGTCAGGCAGGCGGAGCAGTGGCCGCATCCGCGCTGGCTGACATCGTCCTGGTCACAGTTCAGTGCCGCGGCAAATGCCTTTGCCGCATTCGAGCGCCCGGAGCCCGGCGGGCCGGTAAAAAGCCACGCGTGGGTCAGCCCCTCGCCGCTGGAGGCCTGCCGCAGTTGTTGGACGACGGCGGGTTGCCCTTGCAGGTCGTCCCACACGGTCACGGGTGGCCACCCACTGATGGAGCATGGACGGGAACGTCTGCCGGGACGGCGTGGTGCGCGGCCAGGAGGATTTCCACCCGCTCGAGAATCTGTTCCGCCAGTTCACCGACCGCGTGATGGGCGGGCAGCACCAGGTAGGACTCCGGGCGGCTGCGGGCCAGCTCCAGGAATGCATCCCGGATCCGGGTATGGAAGTCATCAGCTTCGGATTCGAGCCGGTCCTCAGCAGCCTCGCCGGCAGTACGGCGGCGGCGGCCGACGGCAGGATCGACATCCAACAGGACGGTGAGATGGGGCTGCAGGCCGGAAGTGGCCCACTCGTTAAGGGACCGTACGGCGTCCTCGCCCAGTCCGCGTCCGGCCCCCTGGTAGGCGACCGACGAGTCGATGTAACGGTCCGTCAGGACGATCTCGCCGCGTTCCAGGGCAGGCCGGATGACCTGGGTGGCGTGCGCGGCCCGGGATGCGGCAAAGATGAGCGCTTCCGTGTGGGCATCGATGTGGCCATGGCCGTGGTCCAGTACCAGTGAGCGCAGTTTTTCGCCGATGGGAGTTCCGCCCGGCTCACGGGTACGCAGGACGGTGTGGCCCCGTGATTCGAGGGCTTCTGCAAGCCGGGCAGCCTGCGTTGATTTGCCGGCGCCGTCGCCGCCCTCAAACGCGATGAAAAGCCCGGCCCTTTGTTTGCTCACCCATCAAGCCTACCGATCCCCGCTGACAAAACCGATCGGGCCTGTGGACGGAGGCCGGTGCACATGCGGGCAACAGCTTTCCGGGGGACTGCTGACGGACAGTACGATTTCACCATGAGTCTCTCCGAACAGCAGGCCGCGGCGCTCTCAGCCGAAACGGTGGTGGTTGCGGCCGGGCGTCCCCCCAGGGAAAGGGACCAGCCGGTCAATCACCCTGTCGTCCTTTCCTCCACATACTTTGGTACCGGAGCCCTCGGGGACGGCGACCGCGGGTACGGCCGGTATTCCAATCCCACCTGGGATCCCTTCGAGGAGGCGCTCGGCCAGCTTGAAGGTTCCAAGCTGCCGGGGCTGCTCTACTCATCGGGGCTTGCGGCGGTCAGTTCGGCCCTTTCCCTGATCCCCCCAGGGGGAGTGCTGGTGATGCCGATGCACAGCTACTCCGGGTCCTTGGTGATGGCTTCCGAACTGGCGCAGAAGGAATTCGTCGAACTGCGCACCGTGGACATTGCCGACACGGACGCCGTCAAGGCGGCCCTGGCACCGAATGGACCCAACGCCCGGGCTGCTTCCATGCTGTGGCTGGAAAGCCCCACCAATCCGATGCTCGGCATCGCCGATGTCCAGGCCCTGACGGCCGCGGCGCATACCGTCGGCGCTATCGTCGTCACGGACAACACCTTCTCGACACCCTTGGTGCAGCAGCCCCTGGCCTTGGGGTCCGACGTCGTCCTGCACTCGGTGACGAAGTATCTGGCTGGCCATTCCGACGTCGTCCTGGGCGCCCTGGTGACGTCCAACGCGGACATCCGCTCGGCCCTGCTCCACAACCGGACCATCCACGGCGGGATCGCGGGACCGTTCGAGGCCTGGCTGGCGCTGCGCGGACTGAGGACACTGGCGCTGCGGATAGAGAGGTCCCAGGCCTCTGCCATGGTTTTGGCGGAACGGCTCAGCAAGCATCCGGCCTTTGAATCCGTCCGTTTCCCGGGCCTGCCCGAGGATCCCGGCCATGAGCGGGCCAAGGTGCAGATGAAGGGGTTCGGCTCCATCATCTGCGTGCAGGTGGCCCCTGCGGGAGGGCTGAGCGGCGCTGACACCGCTGACAAACTCGTCCGCGCGCTCCGGCTGTGGCTTCCCGCGACGTCGCTGGGTGGGGTTGAGTCACTCATTGAACGCCGACGGCGGCACACCGCTGAGCCGGTGAGCGTCCCGGAGAATTTGGTGCGGCTCAGTGTGGGAATCGAAAATGTGGAGGACCTCTGGGCCGATGTGAAGCGGGCGCTGGACTCGCTGGGCGGCTAGGCTGGGCTTGTGGACGGTGAACTGATTATTCGGCCTGTAGAGCAGGCAGTGTTCTTTATTCTTGCCTTGGTGGCACTGGGGCTTGAGCTGTGGGCTGTGGTCGACTGCGCGCGGCACCGTGCCAACGCGTTCGAGGCCACGGGCAAAAGGACCAAGACTTTCTGGCTGGCCTTGACCGGCGGTGCGGCCCTGATTGGTGTCATCTCCTTCTTCAGCAGCGGAGGCGGCTTTTTCGGCACGCTGGGCCTGTTCGGCCTCGCGGCCGTCGTGGCCGCGTCCGTATACCTGGCGGACGTGCGGCCGGCAGTCAAGGACGCGGGCCGCGGCGGCAGCCGCAACACCGGCCCCTACGGTCCCTGGTAAGCCAGCCACTGGCGTGACCGCGCCTTTCACAACACAAACCCCACAGGTTACCTAGGGTCGCAAGACGGCCCGCGGGAAACCTTGTTCCGGCACTCAAGCCAGGGGTGCAACGGCATCCCAGTCCACCGTGAGCTCGCCAAGCCGCCACCGGGCGGACCCGTCCTGCACCGGCCAGCCCGCGTCCCGCAACATCCGGCACATGCCCTGCCACCGCTGCCGGTTCCCGAAGGACGCCAGCGGCGCGCATTCCAGCCATGCCCGGTCCATGGCCTGCATCAGCGCGTGGACCGGTTCGCCGGGAACGTTGCGGTGGATCAGGGCTTTGGGCAGTCTTTCGGCAACGTCCGAGGGCAGGTCGAAGCTGCCGAACCGGACTGAGATGCTGAGGGACAGCGGCCCATCGGCGTCGAGCGCCACCCAGGTGACGCGCCGCCCGATCTCGTCGCAGGTGCCGTCGATGAACAGGCCGCCAGGGCTTAGGCGGTCCTGAACCAGCCGCCAGATGCCGGGAACGTCCGCTTCCTCGTACTGCCGCAGGACATTGAACGCGCGCACCAGCACCGGCGGTCCCGGCACGGGCAGTTCGAAGCCGCCCACCCGGAAGCTCAGGCCAGGCCGTTGCAGGGGGAGGGCGGCGCGGACGCGTTCCGGTTCAATTTCGATTCCGAAGACCTGCACATCCGGGCGAACGGCGGAAAGCCGTTCAAAGAGCTCGACGGCGGTGGCGGGCGTCGCGCCGTAGCCCAGGTCCACCACCAGGGGGTCGGCGGCGTTCCGGAGCCGCCAGGCCTGCGGGCCCGCCAGCCACCGGTCCACCCGGCGCATCCGGTTGGGATTGGTGGTTCCGCGGGTAACGTTGCCCACCGGCCTGCCTGGCCTGCCGGTGCTGTTCCTGCCGGAAATCTGCGGGGCGGTCACCCGTTCAGCCTTTTGCACCACGGCCCCCACCTTATCCCTGCAGCCGGAGGTGGCGCGTCACAGGGATGGGCCTGTAACGCTGGGCAGGCGGCGGCAGCGCTCGGCTAGGATGAAAATCATGACTTACAAGCTGATTCTGCTGCGCCACGGCCACAGCGAATGGAACGCCAAGAACCTGTTCACCGGCTGGGTGGACGTAGACCTCAACGATCAGGGCCGTACGGAAGCAGCACGCGGCGGCGAGCTCCTGGTTGAGAACAATGTTCTCCCGGACATCCTCTACACATCCCTGCTGAAGCGGGCCATCAACACTGCCAACATCTCCCTGGACAAGGCTGACCGCGGCTGGATCCCGGTGAAGCGCGACTGGCGCCTGAACGAACGCCACTACGGCGCCCTGCAGGGCAAGGACAAGGCCCAGACCCTTGCAGAGTACGGCGAGGAACAGTTCATGGAATGGCGCCGCTCCTACGACACCCCTCCGCCGCCCCTGGACGACGACTCCGAGTTCTCCCAGGCGCACGATCCCCGCTATGCGGACCTGGGTGACGCACTCCCGCGTACGGAATGCCTGAAGGACGTCCTGGTCCGCCTGCTGCCGTACTGGGAGTCGGACATCAAGGAAGACCTCAAAGCCGGCAAGACCGTCCTGGTCACGGCCCACGGCAACTCCCTGCGCGCCCTGGTCAAGCACCTGGACGGCATCAGCGATGAAGCCATCGCCGGCCTGAACATCCCCACCGGCATCCCGCTGGTGTACGACCTGGACGAGAACTTCCAGCCGATCAAGCCCGGCGGCACCTACCTCGACCCGGAAGCCGCGGAACAGGCCATCCTGGCGGTAGCGAACCAGGGCAAGAAGTAAGACTTTGCGTCAAAGGTGAATTAACGACGGCGGGCTGGTCACCTCAGATGACCAGCCCGCCGTCGTTGTTCCCGCCAGAGTTTTTGTCCAGATATGCAGGCCTCCGGGCCTCGGAAGTCGGCTTATCTGGACAAAAAATCCCAAGGGGTTTAGCTGTGTTCTGTCCCGGTGGGCTGCCAGGCGCCGGTCACCAGGTAGGTGACCTTCTGGGCCACTGAAACGCCATGGTCCGCGAAGCGTTCGAAGTAGCGGCTGGCGAGGGCAACGTCCACGGTGGTGGCGGGCGATTCCTTCCACTCCGGTGCTGCGATGGCCTTGAAGACGCTGAGGTGGAGGTCGTTGATGGCCGTATTCGCCTTCAGAATGTCCCTTGCCACCCCAAGGTCGCGGGTCTCCAGGAGGACAGTGAGTTTGTCGGCGATTTCCTGGTCCAGCTCGGCCATGCGCTTGAAGGTGCCGGTCATGGATTCCGGAATGACGGTGGACGGGTAGCGCAGGCGTGCCAACTGGGCAATATGCCGGGCAAGGTCGCCCATCCGCTCGAGTGAAGCGCTCATCCGCAGCGAGCCCACAATCATCCGCAGGTCGCTGGCCACCGGGCCCTGCAGCGCCAGGATGTCGATGGCGCGCTCGTCGAGCCTGTTCTGCAGGAAGTCGATGCGGGCATCCGCGGCGATGACGTCCTGCGCAAGGTCCACGTCCGCCACTTCGAAGGAGGTGGTGGCCTTGTCCATCGCTTCGCTGACCAGCCGGGAGATCTCCACGAGCTGGTCGCCGACCTGGGTCAGCTCTTCCTGAAAAACCTTACGCACGTGGGCGTCCTTTCCTTGTAACTCCAGCCGCCCTGGTCCGGGCAGCGGGAATCGCGTCGCCAATCGGCACTCCAACTGGCTACTCTGCCAGTGCCGGGTGAACGGCGAGGCCCTTGAAGGTGAACGTTAGTTGAACCGTCGCAGGAGGAGGCCCGGACGCGCCGATCAGCGACTTCCAGAGCATAAGGTGGAGCTGTGGATCCTATGCTCATCGGCTTGGTGGCCGGCCTCGTCGGCCTGGCGCTCGGCACGTTCGGCGTGCTCGCGTACCGGGTCAGCGAGCGGCAGCGGCAACTTCTGGACGTGGACACTGAAGAACCGGCTCTGCCGCCGGGCGCAGCCGAAGTGCTGGCCGTCGTCGGCCGTGCCTTCGTGGTGGTGGACGCCGTGGACGGCGTGGTCCGTGCCAGCCCGGCAGCCTACGCCTACGGGCTTGTCCGCGGCCACACCGTGGTCCACAAGGAACTGCTGGACATGACGGCCGGCGTCCGGCGGGACGGCGTCATCCTCGAGAAGCAACTGGAGCTTCCCCGCGGCCCGCTCGGCCAGGGAACCATCATCGTCCAGGTCCGGGCCGCGATGCTCGGTGAGGAATACATCCTGCTGCTCGCGGATGACCGCACAGAGATCACCAGAACCGAAGAGATCCGGAACGATTTCGTCGCCAACGTTTCCCACGAGCTGAAGACCCCCGTGGGCGCCATCTCGCTGCTCGCCGAAGCTTTGGAGTCCTCGGCAGATGACGAACTTGCCGTCCGGCGCTTCGCCAAGCGCATGCACAAGGAGTCAGGGCGGCTGGCCGCACTGGTGCAGGACATCATCGAGCTGTCCAGGCTCCAGGGGGCCAGCGTGGCGCAGCAGGGCAGGCCGGTTGCCGTCAACGCCGTCATCGCCGAGGCCGTGGACCGGTCCCAGCTTCCGGCGGAGAGCAAGAACATCCGGATCGTGGTGGGCGGGCGGACCGACGCGAAGGTCTTCGGTGACCAGGACCTGCTGGTCACCGCGCTCCGTAACCTGATCGACAACGCCATCCGCTACTCCCCGGAAAACACCCGGGTGGGGATCGGCGTCCGCAGCAGGGAAGGCCTGGTCTCCATCTCTGTGACGGACCAGGGTGAGGGACTCAGCCCCGAGGACCAGGAACGCGTCTTTGAACGTTTCTACCGGGTGGATTCGGCACGGTCACGCCATACCGGCGGCACCGGCCTGGGCTTGAGCATCGTCAAGCACGTGGCCTCCAACCACGGCGGCGAGGTGACCCTATGGTCCCAGCCCGGGCAGGGCTCCACGTTCACCCTCCGGCTTCCCGAAATGGAAGGCCAGGACGGCGGGGAGCAGCCGGACCCTGCCACCGCACCTGCCGCCGCCCCCGCCGCGGGACGCCGGCAGGGCCCGGAAGTGCCATCTGTCACCCAAGGACCCGGCGCCGCCGGAGCAACAGAACGAGGAGCAACAGCTTGAGCAGGATCTTGATTGTCGAGGATGAGGAGTCGTTCAGCGATCCCCTGTCCTATTTGCTGGGCAAGGAAGGGTTTGAGGTGGAGGTCGTGGACAACGGCCTGGACGCCATCACCGAATTTGACCGGAACGGCGCGGACCTGGTGCTGCTGGATCTGCAGCTTCCCGGACTCTCAGGCACGGAGGTGTGCCGCCAGCTCCGCCAGCGGTCCAGCGTCCCGGTGATCATGCTGACGGCCAAAGACGCAGAAATCGACAAAGTGGTGGGCCTGGAACTTGGCGCCGACGACTATGTCACCAAGCCCTATTCCTCCCGTGAGCTGGTGGCAAGGGTCAGGGCTGTACTGCGGCGCCAGGGCGAACCGGAGGAACTTGTATCTTCCACCGTGCAGGCGGGGCCGGTCCGGATGGACATCGAACGCCATGTGGTCAGCGTGGGCGGAGAGCAGGTGCTGCTGCCACTGAAGGAGTTCGAGCTCCTCGAAATGCTGCTGCGCAACTCGGGCCGTGTACTCACCCGCGGCCAGCTGATCGACCGTGTGTGGGGTTCCGACTACGTGGGGGACACCAAAACCCTGGATGTCCACGTGAAGCGGTTGCGCGGAAAGATCGAGCCGGATCCTTCAGCCCCGCGGTTCCTGGTCACCGTGCGGGGGCTGGGCTACAAGTTCGAACCGTAGGGCGCCGCCTCTGGCAGCCGCCAGGACAGGGGACAGTTTACGAATGACATACAAAAGGAGGGGCCCGACGGGCCCCTCCTTTTGTATTCTTGAATGCTGGCCGCCAGCGTGGTTGCCTAGTGGCCGCCGCCCCCGGCGGCTTCTTCGGATTCCGACGGCGACGGGCTGGCGGAGGTGGGTGCAGGAGTGCTCCCGGCCGGCAGGTACTCCTTGTACTCGGGCAGCGTGGTGTCCAGCACGGGAACCTTTACAGTGTTGCTGACGTTGGTGCCGTCTTCGCTGATCTTGACGTCCACGAGCGAGCCCGGGATGCCTCCCGTGGTGCTGAGGATGGCTTCGTCGGAGCTCTCGTTAAGCAGGGTGGACGAGTTGGCCTTGACGGGAACTTCGGTCTGCGAACCTTCCGCACCGTTGACCGTGAGGGTCACGTCCTGGGAGGAGGAGTTGTAGACGGCGCCGATCAGGCGGCCCGGCTGGTCCTCGCCCGCGGAGACGATCAGGACGTTCCGGAGCTGGAGCGGGCCGAGGTCGGCGATGATGCCGTCAGACGCCTGGTACCGGGCGGTGGTCTGCTGGGAATTGGTGTACCCGCAGCCCGACGTCAGCAGGCCCACGCCAAGGGCGGCTGCCGTCAGTGCCAGTTTGCCGCGCTGGGCCCGGGTCATCGCAGTGAAACGCACGTCGCGTACTCCTCAAGAGTCTTGAAACATTAATCACGCATAGCCTATCCGCAAAGCAGGCCAAACGAGGATTCGGCGGTGTCACATCACCCTTCCTTCAGCGCCCTCACATGCACTATTATCCGCGTTCGTCAAGGGGGTGAAAGGGTCCGATTAGGCCCATTTTCCGCGTATTTCTGCGGTTCCAGGCCCTCTTCCCGGCCGGTCATATGCCTGAATCGTGATAAACTGGTCAGCGGGAAAGGGGAAATGTCCACATGGTATTTGAGGTCGGCGAGACAGTAGTTTACCCTCACCACGGTGCTGCGAAGATTGAAGAAATCAAGATGCGCACCATCAAGGGCGAAGAGAAAATGTATCTCAAGCTCAAGGTGGCTCAGGGTGATCTGACCATTGAAGTTCCAGCAGAGAACGTTGACCTTGTTGGGGTTCGGGACGTAGTGGGCAAGGAAGGCCTGGAGCACGTATTTGATGTGCTTCGTGCTGAGTTCACGGAAGAACCCACCAACTGGTCACGTAGGTACAAGGCAAACCTGGAGAAGCTTGCTTCCGGTGACGTCATCAAGGTAGCAGAGGTCGTCCGCGACCTGTGGCGCCGCGATCACGACCGGGGCCTTTCCGCAGGCGAGAAGCGAATGCTGGCCAAGGCCCGGCAGATTCTGATTTCAGAACTGGCGTTGGCTGAGAAGACCGACGAGGAGAAGGCTGCAAGCGTTCTCGACGAGGTCCTGGCTTCCTAAGAATTGAACCCCGGTGCCACCCACGTGGCGCCGGGGCTTCTTTTTGCCCAAAATCCTGTCCTGAAGATTCAAGCGCAGGTGTTCAGGCGCCGGCGGCCCGCAGGGACGTAGGCTAGTCCGCATGAGCGAAACACCCACCCGCCCGGTCACCGCAGTGATCCTGGTGGCAGCAGGTTCAGGGCAGAGGCTGGGCTACGGCATTCCGAAAGCGGCGGTGCCACTGGGCGGCGAACCTATTCTGATGCATGCCCTCCGAGGCATTGTCGCCTCCGGAACCGGCAGTCAGGTGTGCATCGCGCTGCCTCCCGGCGAGGACACGCTCCGCCGGCTGTGCGAGGAGTTCCGGCAGGAACTGGCCGACGGCGGTCCCCTCCTTACCATTGTGGACGGCGGCGCCACCCGGGCAGAGTCCGTCCGCGCCGGCATGGCAGCCCTGATGGACGGCATAGAGGCAGTGCTTGTGCATGACGCCGCCCGTGCCCTTACACCCGAGTCGGTCTTCCACCGCGTCACCGACGCACTTGCCGCAGGGGCGGCTGCGGTCATTCCTGCCGTAGCGGTGGTGGACACCGTCAAGACGGTCGCGGCCACCACGGGGAAGGACGCCGGCCTGGCGCCGGAGGTAGTGACCGGAACAGCGCCCCGTGAGGAACTCCGTGCGGTGCAGACGCCCCAGGGGTTCCACCTCGACACGTTGCTGAAAGCGCACGAGGCTGCGAGGAGCCTTGACCAGAAAGAATCAGCAGCGGTCACCGACGACGCAATGCTTGTTGAAATGCTCGGGATTCCCGTCCACGTGGTCCGGGGGTCCACCCAGTCCCTGAAGATCACCACTCCGCTGGATCTGATCCTCGCCGAAGGGCTCCTGGAGGGCCCGCTGGGTGCGCGCTGGGTGGAAGGCTAGCAATGGAACCTGCGGAAATGATCATCCCCCGCTCCGGCATCGGCCTGGATGTGCACGCCTATGCCCCCGAAGACCATCCCCGCCCGCTGTGGCTTGGCGGATTGCTGTGGCCGGGTGAGCGCGGACTCGCCGGGCACTCCGACGGTGACCCTGTAGCGCACGCGGCTGCGGACGCGCTCTTCTCCGCCGCCGGGCTGGGTGACCTGGGTACGCACTTCGGTACGGACCGGCCCGAGTTCGCCGGCGCCGCGGGAACCACGCTGCTGGCCGAGGCTGCGCGGATTGTCCGCGCTGCCGGGTTTGAGATCGGCAACATTGCGGTCCAGTTCGTCGCCAACCGGCCCAAGTTCGGGCCGCGCCGGGAGGAATCGCAGCAGGTCCTGAGCGACGCCGCCGACGCGCCGGTGAGCGTCACGGCCACCACCAGTGACCACCTTGGATTCACCGGCCGGGGAGAAGGCATCTCCGCGGTGGCCACCGCTTTGGTGTATCCAAGGCCGCACCTTCCCATCAGCTAATCTGGAGCGGTGACCCTGCGCTTCTATGACACCTCCTCCGCCGAAGTCCGGAACTTCGTCCCCCTCGTCGAGGGCAAGGCCAGCCTCTACTACTGCGGGGCCACGGTGCAGGGCATGCCCCACGTAGGCCATATCCGCTCAGCCATCGCTTTCGACCAGCTCACCCGCTGGCTGACCTACCGCGGCTTCGCGGTCACGGTGGTCCGGAATGTCACGGACATCGACGACAAGATCCTGGCCAAGTCCGCTGAATCCTTCGAACCCGGCTTCGACTCCGGACCGGACTCGGTCCGCGAGGAAGAATGGTGGGCGCTGGCCTACCGCTACGAGCAGGAGTTCCTCAAGGCCTACGACACCCTGGGTGTCTCCCGGCCCACTTACGAGCCGCGTGCCACCGGCCATATCCCCGAGATGCACGCCCTCATCCAGCTGCTGATCGACCGCGGCCACGCCTACCCCGCCCTGGACGGCTCCGGAGACGTATACTTCGACGTCCGTTCCTGGAGCAAGTACGGTGCCCTGACCCGGCAGAACATTGATGATATGCAGGCAGCGCCTGATGCTGACCCCAGGGGTAAAAAGGACCCACGCGACTTCGCCTTGTGGAAGGGCTCCAAAGAGGGAGAGCCGACGACGGCGAGCTGGGCCTCCCCGTGGGGCGCCGGCCGTCCGGGCTGGCACCTGGAATGCTCCGCAATGGTCACCAAATACCTTGGCACCGAGTTCGATATCCACGGCGGCGGCCTTGACCTTCGCTTCCCGCACCACGAGAACGAAATGGCCCAGTCCCAGGCCGCCGGCCACCCGTTCGCCAGCTTCTGGATGCACAACGGCATGGTGACCTACCAGGGCGAAAAGATGTCGAAGTCCATCGGCAACACCATCAGCCCGGCCGAGATGCTCGAACTCGCATCGCCGCGGGTGGTCCGCTACTACCTGGGGCAGGCGCACTACCGCTCCGTCCTGGACTACCGTCCCACTTCCCTGCAGGAAGCCGCAGCCGCCGTCGAACGCATTGATGGGTTCATCAGCCGTGCGGTTCGGGCCCTGTCCGCGGGCGGTGAGTACAGCTTCGCCACCTACGGCACCGTGCCGGAACCATTCGAACGTGCCATGGACGAGGACCTCAACGTGCCGCAGGCCCTGGCCGTGCTCCACGAAACGGTCCGGTCCGGCAACACTGCTTTGACTGAAGGAAAGCTGGAGGATGCGCGGCAAGCCCTGCACTATGTCCACGACATGCTGCGCGTTCTGGGCCTGAACGACGTCGCTTCCGGTTCCGTCGCGGACACCCGGGAATCAGCGGCGTTGTCAGTACTCGTGGAAGCCCAACTCGTGGCCCGCGCCGAGGCCCGGGCCACCAAGGACTGGACTGCCTCGGACGCCATCCGGGACACCCTGGCTGCCGCCGGCGTGGTGGTGGAGGATGGACCGGACGGTCCCACCTGGAGCCTCAAGCGGGACTGACCGGAGCCACCACCAGCAGGCTGTTGGCACCGGCGCGGGCGATTTTTCCTGGTTCAGTAGACTGGTAGGCAGACTCAGTCAACACAATCAAGGGTGGAACACAATGGCCAACAATGGTCGCCGATCGGTTAAAGCGAAGAAGGGCCCAACCATCGGGACCGGTGGCCACGGCCGCAAGGCCCTGGAAGGCAAGGGCCCCACGCCCAAGGCGGAGGACCGCCCCTACCACAAAGCGCACAAGGCCAAGCAACTCTCGGAGCGGTCCGCAGCCAAGCGCAACCCGGGCGCCCGCAGCGCCGGGGCAGCCCGGTCCGGCCCCAAGGGCCGCGCCACCGAGGAAGTCGTCACCGGCCGCAACTCTGTGGTGGAAGCCCTGCGCGCCGGCATCCCGGCCAAGGCGCTGCACGTCGCCATCCGCATCGAAATGGACGACCGCGTCAAGGAATCGCTGAAGCTCGCCGCCGAGCGCGGCATCCCGTTGCTGGAAACCGGCAAGCCTGAACTGGACCGGATGACCGATGACGCCGTGCACCAGGGACTGGTGCTGCAGATTCCCCCTTATGACTACCAGGATGCCTACGAACTGGCTGAAGACACAGTCGATAAGTGGAAGAAGGGCCACATCTCCAACGCGCCGCTCTTCGTGGCGCTGGACGGCATTACCGATCCCCGCAACCTCGGTGCCATCATCCGCTCGGTTTCCGCCTTTAGCGGCCACGGCGTCATCGTCCCCGAACGCCGCTCCGTGGGTGTGACCGCCTCAGCTTGGAAGACCAGTGCCGGCGCTGCAGTCCGCGTACCCGTGGCACGGGCATCGAACCTCAACAACGCCCTGAAGCAGTTCAAGAACATGGGCATTTTCGTCCTGGGCCTGGACGGCGACGGCGACGTTTCCCTTCCTGACCTGACGCTTGCCACCGAACCCGTGTGCATCGTGGTGGGCTCGGAAGGCAAGGGCCTCAGCAGGCTGGTCCGCGAGAACTGCGACCAGATCGTGTCCATCCCCATTGACTCCGCGATGGAATCGCTGAATGCCTCCATGGCCGTGGGCATCTCGCTCTACGAGGTCTCCCGGCAGCGGGCAGCCAAGTAGGAGCCGGCGGGTACTGCCAACTGTAGTGCCCGCTTCGCTGAGCAGTACCCGGCGCAACCAAGGCGTCCGGGCAGGTCACGTGCCGCTGGCGGCTAATATTTAGGTGATGGTCATGCCGCTCTTCGACACTGCTTCCACCATGGACGCCTCCACGGCCGTTCCGCTCGGTGTGAGTGTTCCGCGCGCTGATTCGGGGGGCTCACGCCACCGGGCAGGCGGGCGTGCCAACGTGGCCTGCTATGCGCCGGGCATCTCCAGCCTGGAAATCGCGTATATCGCCCCTGGCGGGGAGTGGAAGCTGCAGTCGCTGCCCAACGTTACGCATGGGGTCCACCACGGGATCGTTGAGGACCTGCCGTGCGGATCCCGCTATGGTTTCCGTGCGGCGTCCAGCGAGCAGTCGCTGCCTTTTGCCGTGCCCACCGCGGACGTTGATGACGACGGCGGCCAGCCGCTGCTGCTTGATCCGTACGGCAGGGCCGTGGACCAGCGCGATGGGTTCCTGACCAGCGTGCGCATGGCGGGGGACTTCGACTGGGGAACAGACGAACGCCTCAGGCTGCCGTGGCGCAACACGATCATTTATGAGGCGCATGTCCGCGGACAAAGCATGCTCCACCCGGATGTTCCGGAGGAACTGCGCGGCACGTACGCCGGCATGGCCCACCCTGCCATCATCGAGCACCTCACCAGCCTGGGAATCACGTCGGTCCAGCTGCTGCCGGTGCACTTCCACCTGGATGAACCCCACCTGCAGGACCTGGGACTGACCAATTACTGGGGCTACAACACGGCGGCTTTCTTCTCCCTGCACCCCGGCTACGCCACCCGGGCAGCCCAGGAAGCCGGTCCGCAGGCCGTCCAGGACGAGTTCAAGGGAATGGTCAAACTCCTCCACGCCGCAGGGCTGGAAGTCATCCTCGACGTCGTCTACAACCACACCGCCGAGGGCGGCCCCGACGGCCAGACCATCAGCTTCCGCGGACTGGGGGAGCAGGCGTACTACCGCACGGACGGACACGGAAAGTACGTGGACACCACGGGCTGCGGAAACAGCCTGAACTTTGGTGAACCACGTGTGGTCCAGATGGTCCTGGACTCCCTTCGGTACTGGGTGGATGAGTTCCATATCGACGGCTTCCGCTTCGACCTCGCCGTGACGCTGTGCCGGAACGCTGCCAACGACTTCGACCCCCGGCACCCGTTCCTCGTTGCCATCGCCGCGGACCCTGTCCTTTCGGACGTCAAACTGATTGCCGAGCCCTGGGACGTGGGTTACGGCGGCTGGCAGACCGGGCGGTTCCCGGGCGGCTGGGTTGACTGGAATGACCACTTCCGTGACGCGCTGCGCTCATTCTGGCTGGCTGACCGGGCTGCCCTGGAAGCTGGGGGCCACGGCGGGTCCCTGGCCAAGCTCGCGGACGGGCTGTCCGGTTCCGCTGCCTTGTTCCAGGCCTCCGGCCGTTCCCGCCTGGCATCGGTCAACTTCATTACCTCCCACGACGGCTTCACGCTCAATGACCTCGTCTCGTTCGACCGCAAGCACAATGAGGACAACGGCGAGGAGAACAGGGACGGGCACGGAGACAACCGCAGTTACAACCATGGCGTCGAAGGCCCCACCGAGGACGGCGTCATCCTGGCCGGGAGGGCCCAGTCCCGCCGCAACCTCATGGCATCGCTGCTCATCTCCCTGGGCGTGCCCATGATCACCGCCGGCGATGAGCTGGCGCGGACCCAGCAGGGTAACAACAACGCGTACTGCCAGGACAACCCCATCGCCTGGCTGGACTGGACCCGCACTCCGGAATCACACGAAATGCTCCGCAGCACCAAGCGGTACATTCGCCTGCGCAAGGAGTTCCTCGCCGCGCAGCCCCACAACTTCCCTGTCCGGGACGAGCAGTCGTACCTCCACTGGTTCGACCAGGACGGCCATCCCATGTCCATGGACCGCTGGAACGATCCCCATCACCGCGTGGTGCAGCTCCTGCTCGGATCCGACAACGGCGCCCTCGCCGGCCTGATGGTGGTGAACGGCAGCAACACCGACGTCCAGATCACCTTGCCCCGGGTCACCGCACAAGGCACCCACCCGCAGATGTTCGAGCTCCGCCTGACAACCTCGCCGCTCCACGAGCTTCGCCAGGGCGGCCGGGTTGCGTCGGGCGAGAAGGACCTCGTCGAAGCCCATTCCATCAGCATCTACCGCACGTAGCTTTATCGACCTAGCTGCATCGACCTAACTCCCGGGATCACAAGAATGCGCAACCGCTCCATCCTTCCCTTGCTGCTGGCCGGCCTGGTGGTACTGGCCCTGTTTGCTTTCGGTGGCACCGGATTCCTGGGCCAGCTGACCGAAAGTACGACGCCGGAGGCCACCTTCAGCGCCGTGCCTGCGCCGGGTGCCGCTTCCGGAGAGCCGGCGGCACCAGCCCCGGCCCCGCCCACGGCCGCGCCGGAGAATACTTCCGGGTTGCCGGAGGTTCGGGAGTCTGCGCTTCCTGCCGAGGGCCGCAGGGTACTCAACCTGATCCGTGCCGGCGGACCGTACCGCTACAGCCAGGATGACCAGACGTTCGGCAACTTCGAACGCATCCTGCCGCGGCGGGACAGGGGTTACTACCGCGAGTACACGGTGCCAACGCCTGGAGAGTCGGACAGGGGTGCACGCCGCATCGTAGCCGGGGCCGGCGGCGACAAGTACTACACCGAGGACCACTACGAGTCCTTTAAGTTCATCGCGGAAGGCAGCTGAGCAAAACCATGAAGATCTACTCCGGAGACACCTGGACCCTGGAGGAACTGCAGGAACAGGTGGCCGCCGCCGGCCGCCGCAGCCTGGTGGTCCCCGCTGCGGACAGCAGGAAAGCGGTTCTGGAAGCATTCGGCGAGGTCCTGGACTTCCCTGAACACTACGGCGTGAACCTGGACGCGCTGAACGATTCACTGCACGACTTTGCGGACAGCATCACCGACAACGGCAATCCTCCCGTTACCGTCCTGTGGTTGGTGGCCGCTCCCTTCCGCAGCGACAGGTCCTTCGGAATCATGTGCGAAATCCTCCAGGACGCTGAGCGCTACGCCGGCAAGGACCTCGCCGTCACCGCCGTCCTGCTCTAGCCAGCCTGCCCGGCACTACTCGCCGCGCTCCTCATGCGAGACATAGGTGCCCAGCAGGTCCGCTGCCCGGCCGCCGTCGTCCTCTGCTGCCAGGCCTTTGCGCATGTTCTCCGCCTTCTCCCTGCCGGCAGGGAACGGCGGCAGGAGGGGGACCTCGGGGTCCGTGAGTACTTCAATCACCACGGGGCGGTCCGACGCGAAGGCGCGTTCCCAGGCGTCCCCGATCAACTCCGGATCCTCTACCCGGATGCCTGTGAGGCCCAGCAGGTCGGCGTAGCCGGCGAACGGGAAGTCAGGAAGCTCCTGGCTTGCGGCGAACCGCGGTTCGCCCTCCGACTCCCGCTGCTCCCACGTCACCTCCGTGAGCTCCCGGTTGTTGAACACGCAGACCACAAACCGGGGATCCGTCCACTCCCGCCACCGGTGGGCCACTGTCACCAGCTCAGCGATGCCCGCCATCTGCATGGCGCCGTCGCCGGCCAGGGCCACAACCGGGCGGTCCGGGTGGGCCAGTTTCGCCGCAATGCCGTAGGGGAGGGAACACCCCATGCTGGCCAGTGTCCCGGACAGGTGGGCCGGAACACCCGGCGGAAGCACAAGCTGCCGCGCATACCAGTAAACGCAACTGCCGACGTCGACACTCACCAGGGCATCTCCGGGCAGCCGGCCGTTCAACTCCCGGACAACACGTTCGGGGTTCACCGGGGCTGCCGGTACGGCGGCCCGTTCCGCGGCCAGGGCCCGCCAACGGGCGACTTCCTGCTCCACGTCCGTTTGCCACTGCCCCCGGGAACGTGGCCGCAGCCTTGGGATCAAGGCCTGGAGCGCCAGGACCGCATCACCTGCCAAGCCCACCTCAACCGGATACCGGTTGCCGATCTTCCGTTCATCAATGTCGATCTGGACGGCGCGCGCTGCGCCGGGCGGCGGATAGAACTCCGTCCAGGGATCGTTGGAGCCCACAATCAGCAGTGCGTCGCAGTTGCCCAGCAAGTGCGCACTGGCGGTGCTGCCGAGGTGTCCCATGGTGCCCGCGGCAAAGGGTAAAGTCTCGTCCACATAAGGTTTGCCCAGCAGGCTGGTGGCTATGCCGGCGCCGAGTTTTTCAGCCACCGCCACTACCTCCCTGGCTGCGCGCCGGGCGCCCTGGCCCACCAGCAGCGCCACTTTTTGCGAGGAATTCAGGAGGGCTGCCGCGGCCTCCAGGTCCTGCTCCCGGGGAGTCTTCATCGAGGTGCTCCACGTCGGTGCAGTGACCACAATCCCGTGTTCCTGCTCCAGGTCCGGCGCAGGCGCGGACTGGATGTCATGCGGCACAATGACCACACAGGGCGAAGACGTCGCCCTGGCGGTGCGGAAAGCCCGGTCAAGGACCATGGGCAGCTGCTCCGGGGCGTTGACCTGCTGCACGAACTGCGCTGCCACATCCTTGAACAGGGACATGAGATCGATTTCCTGCATGTAGGCCGAGCCCAGCACCGTGCGGCTTTGCTGCCCGACAATCGCCACCACCGGCACGCCGTCGAGCTTGGCGTCATAAAGGCCGTTCAAGAGGTGGACGGCGCCCGGCCCTTGGGTGGAGGTGACCACCCCCACCCCGCCGGTGTACTTCGCGTGGCCCACCGCCATGAAGGCAGCGGTTTCCTCGTGCCGGGCCTGCACGAACTCAACGCGTCCCTCGGCCCGCCGCAGGGCACCCATAAAGCCGTTGATCCCGTCCCCGCTGTAGCCGAAGACCCGGCTCACTCCCCACGTGCTGAGGCGCTCCACGATGAGATCGGACACCGTGCGTTCGGTCATGCGTTCCTCCCCGGGCGGTCAGCCACTCTGCCTATGCTTCCGGCGACGCTCTACGCGTTGACGATCAGTCCCAGCTCGGCTTTGGAGGCGAGGGCGTCGTGCCGCGGCAGGACCCGGACGGTGTACCCGAACGGTCCCGAGCGGTCGATCACCAGAGAACCGCTGAACAGGTGGCGCCCGCTGCCCAGGTCCTCCTGCATCTTCAGCTCCATCACCGTGATGTCCGTGAGGCTGTCGCTCTCTTCGGCCCGGCCGTAGGCCACTTCGACGGAGACGTCCTCAGGCGTGAGGTTGTGCAGCGCCACATAGGCGTTGACCTGGAGGATGTCCCCGATCTGGGGATCCTCGGAAACCCCCACGGAGTCCACGTGCTCCACGTGCACCAGCGGCCAGGCCAAACGTACCTTCGCCGTCCAGGCCGCCAGGGTGCGGGCCTGCGAGTAGGAGTTGGTGGACGCACTCCGCCCCGCCTCCGCCGCCGGACGGTAGAGGATGTTCACGTAGTCGCGCAGCATGCGTTCCGCGGAGACGGCCGGTCCGAGGTGCGAGAGGGTGTGCTTGATCATGGAGACCCAGTGCGTGGGCACCTTCTCGGCCTCCGACGTCGATGGCCCCGCAGCACCCGCGCCCGCCGATACCGTGCTGCCGTAGAAGCGCGGGGCAACCTGCGTTTCCAGCAGCTCGTACAGCGCCGCGGCCTCGATGTCGTCCCGCTCCTCCGGGGACGCGCCGTTGTTGGCGGTGGGAATCGCCCAGCCGTTCTCGCCGTCGTACATCTCGTCCCACCAACCGTCCAGGACGGACAGGTTCAGCGAGCCGTTGAGAGCGGCCTTCATGCCGGAGGTTCCGCATGCTTCCAGGGGCCGCAGCGGGTTGTTCAGCCAGACGTCACAGCCAGGGAACAGAGTCCGGGCCATGGCGATGTCGTAGTTGGGCAGGAAGGCGATCCTGTGCCGGACAGCAGGATCGTCCGTGAAGCGGACCAGGTCCTGGATCATCTTCTTTCCTGCGTCGTCGGCAGGGTGGGACTTGCCCGCGATGACCAGCTGGATGGGGTGTTCCTGGTGCAGGAGGAGCGCCTTGAGACGTTCCGGCTCGCGCAGCATCAGGGTGAGGCGTTTGTAGGTGGGCACGCGCCGGGCAAAGCCGATGGTCAGGACGTCCGGGTCCAGGACCTTGTCCGTCCAGCCCAGCTCGGCATCAGCCGCACCGCGCTTCTTCCAGGCAGCGCGGAGGCGGAGGCGGACATCGTCAACCAGCGCTGAACGCATCTCACGCCGGAGCGCCCACACGTCCGCGTCGCTGACGTTGTAGGCGAGGTCCCAGCGGCCGTTGGCTTCGGCCTCGCTGCCGAACTGGTCCCGGGCCAGCTTGGAGATGCGGCTGTCCACCCAGGTGGGCACGTGCACCCCGTTCGTCACCGACGTGATGGGCACCTCGGAATGGTCGAAGCCCGGCCACAGTGCGGAGAACATGCCGCGGGAGACTTCCCCGTGCAGCTTGGCCACGCCGTTGGCGCGCTGGGCCAGGCGAAGGCCCATGACGGCCATGTTGAAGACCGAGGGGTTTCCGTCAGCATAGTTCTCGCGCCCCAGCTCCAGGATGCGGTCCACGGGCACGTCCGGCGCCAGGCCGGCCTGGAAAAAGTGGTGGATCTGGGCGATCTCGAACCTGTCGATCCCTGCGGGAACCGGCGTATGCGTGGTGAAGACAGTGGAAGCCCGCCCGGCGGCAAGGGCTTCGTCAAACGTCAGCGCCTGTTCTCCGGCCATGAGTTCCTGGATGCGTTCGATGCCCAGGAAGCCAGCGTGCCCCTCATTGGTGTGGAACACCTCCGGAGCGGCGGTGCCGGTGAGCTGCTGGAAGGCGCGCAGCGCCTTGACCCCGCCCATGCCGAGCAGCAGTTCCTGCTGCAGCCGGTGGTCTCCGCCGCCGCCGTAGAGGCGGTCGGTGATGCTGCGGGCGGCGTCATCGTTGCCGGGCACGTTGGAGTCCAGGAGCAGCAGGGGAACGCGTCCGACGTCGGCGCGCCAGATGTGTGCCAGCAGGCGCCTGCCGTTGGGCAGGGGGAGAGCGATCTGCAGGGGACGGCCTATGCCGTCCGCGGAGGGCTCGCGCAGCAGGGTGAGTGGCAGGCCATCAGGGTCCAGGACCGGGTAGGTTTCCTGTTGCCATGCGTCCCGGGAGAGGGACTGCTTGAAGTAGCCGGCCTGGTACAGCAGGCCCACACCGATCAGCGGCACGCCCAGGTCAGACGCTGCCTTGAGGTGGTCGCCGGCCAGGATTCCCAGGCCGCCGGAGTACTGGGGCAGCACCTCGGTGATGCCGAACTCCGGGGAGAAGTAGGCGATGGACGCAGGCGCATCAGGGCCGAGGCCCTGGTACCAGCGTGGTTCCTCAAGATAGCGGTCCAGGTCCTGCTCCGCTGCCCGTACCCGCTCCACCACGGAGCGGTCCGCAGCGAGCTGCTGGAATTCCTCGCGGCTTACCATCCCCAGGAAGCCCACCGGATCCTGGCCGCTTTCTTTCCACAGGCGGGGGTTCAATCCCTCGAAAAGTTCCCGCGTGGGGCGGTGCCAGGACCAGCGCAGGTTGCTTGCCAGGCGGGCCAGCGGGCGGATCGGTTCGGGGAGGACTGTACGGACGGTAAATCTGCGGATTGCCTTCACCTGCGTCACACTAACCGACAACATGCGCGGCTGGAACCAGCTTCGGGTTTCTTTTGGGTAAATGACAGTTGGCGCCGGGGAAATGACGACTGACGCGCCGAATTTAGTGCGCAGCCTTAGCATTCCCGGTCATTTCTCGCTAACGTCGAGCTTGTGACGACTACATCAGGAACCAGTGCCGCATCAATGAAAATGTCGAAGGGCCTCATCACTGACGGGCTGCGGTTCGGACGATTTCCGATCACCGCAGTGCAGCCGGTCGTGGAGGATGGCAAATTCCCCGCCAAAGCCCTGCCGGGCGAAGGAATCGTGGTGGGAGCCACCGCCTTCCGCGAGGGCCATGACCAGCTGGGCGTCAGTGCCGTGCTCTTTGATCCCGAAGGCAACGAACGCCAGCGGGTCAGGCTCGCACCGCCGCGCGGGGAACGCGGCATGGGGACGGACCGCTGGGAAGGCGTGCTCACGCCGTCGGAATCCGGTGACTGGTCCTTTGCCATCGAAGCCTGGCACGACCGCTACGGGACCTGGCACCACAACGCCGAGGTAAAGGTGGAAGCCGGCATCGACGTCGAGCTGATGCTCGCCGAGGGTGCCGCGTTGCTCCATGAAGCTGCCGGGGACGACTCCCGCAGCGAGTGGGACAGGGGCGTCCTCCGAGAGGCCGCTGACAAGCTGGCTGACCCCTCCCTCAGCACGGAGGAGCGCCTCGGGGCCGGATTCAGCCACGCGGTCACCGGCGTTGTCGCGCACCAGCCCATCCGTGAACTGGTGACCGTGTCCCGGCAGTTCCCCCTGCTGGTTGAGCGTGACCTCGCCGGACGCGGTGCCTGGTACGAGTTCTTTCCCCGCTCCGAAGGCGCCGTCAAGGATCACACCACGGGCGCCTGGACTTCAGGCAATTTCCGCACCGCTGCCGAGCGGCTTGATGCTGTGGCAGCCATGGGCTTCGATGTCATCTACATGCCGCCCATCCATCCGATCGGCGTGCAGCACCGCAAGGGTCCCAACAACACGCTGATCGCAGGCCCGAACGATCCCGGGTCACCCTGGGCCATCGGGGCAGCGGAAGGCGGCCACGACGCCATCCACCCTGACCTTGGCACGTTCGACGACTTTGATGCATTTGTGGCGCGGGCCAACGGGCTGGGTCTGGAGGTGGCCCTGGACCTTGCGCTCCAGGCCGCCCCGGACCACCCCTGGGTACAGTCCCATCCCGAGTGGTTCACCACCCGCGTAGACGGATCTATCGCCTACGCGGAAAATCCCCCGAAGAAGTACCAGGACATTTATCCGCTCAATTTCGATAATGATCCTGAGGGCCTCTCAAACGAAATTCTGCGGATTGTGCTGCTGTGGGTAAGCCACGGCGTAAAGATTTTCCGGGTGGATAACCCGCATACCAAGCCCGTCTGGTTCTGGGAATGGCTAATTGAACAGGTCAACAAAGAGGTTCCTGGTGTGGTGTTCCTGGCCGAGGCCTTCACGCGCCCGGCCATGATGCATGCACTTGGCCGCGCAGGGTTCCAGCAGTCCTACACCTACTTCACCTGGCGCAAAACCAAGAAGGAAATCGAGACGTACTTTGCGGAAGTAAGCCACGAGTCTCCTGCGTTCTTCCGCCCCAACTTCTTCGTCAACACCCCGGACATCCTCACGGAATACCTGCAGTTCGGTGGGCCTGCGGCGTTCAAGATCAGGGCCGCGCTGGCGGCTACGGCCAGCCCGTTGTGGGGCGTCTACGCCGGCTACGAGCTGTACGAGCACGTGGCCCGGCCCGGCGCGGAAGAGTACATCGACAACGAAAAGTTCGAGTACAAGGCGCGTGACTGGGACGCCGCGGCGCACTCCGGCCGGACCCTTGCCCCCTACATCACCAGGCTCAACGAGATCAGGCACGCCCATCCGGCGCTGCAGGACCTGCAGAACCTGACGGTCCACCACAGCACCGACGACGCCACGGTGGTCTACTCCAAGCACAAGACCCTTCCGGACGGGTCCAAGGACACCCTCATCATCGTGGTGAACGTGGATCCGCACGGAACCAGGGAATGCACCGTCTCGCTTGACCTGCCCGCGCTGGATCTCGACCCCCAGGACCTGACCCACAATGGAGGCTTCCACGTGGATGACCTCATCTCCGGGGAGAGCTGGGAATGGGGCGAGTACAACTACGTCCGCCTTGACCCGCATGTCCAGCCCGCACATATCCTGCGTGTGAGGAGAATGCATCAGTGAATTTCAATCCGCAGGGTACCGGCCAGCATTTCACCCCAAAGAGCACGTTTGAGTTAAATGCCCCGGGCCTGCAGCACGATCCGCTGTGGTACCGGAAGGCGGTGTTCTACGAGGTACTTGTGAGGGCCTTCGCGGATGCGAACGGCGACGGTTCCGGCGACTTTTCCGGGCTCATCGACAGGCTTGACTACCTCCAGTGGCTGGGCGTGGACTGCCTGTGGCTGCCGCCGTTCTTCCAGTCGCCCCTGCGCGACGGCGGCTACGACATCTCGGACTACAACTCGGTCCTGGACGAGTTCGGCACCATCAGCGACTTCAAGCGCCTGGTGGCGGAAGCCCATGCGAGGGGCGTGCGGGTGATCATCGACCTGCCCCTCAACCACACCTCGGACCAGCACCCCTGGTTCCAGGAGTCGCGCAAGGACCCGGACGGCCCCTACGGGGACTTCTACGTCTGGAGCGATACCGACGAAAAGTACCAGGACGCGCGCATCATCTTCGTGGACACCGAGGAATCCAACTGGACCTTCGACCCCATCCGCCGCCAGTTCTTCTGGCACCGTTTCTTCAGCCACCAGCCGGACCTGAACTTCGAGAACCCCAAGGTCATCGAAGCGCTGTTCGATGTTGTCCGGTTCTGGCTCGACCAGGGCATTGATGGCTTCCGTGCCGACGCCATCCCATACCTGTTTGAGGAGGAAGGGACCAACTGCGAGAACCTTCCGGCCACTCATGAGTTCCTCCGCAAGCTTCGCACCATGGTGGACGAAAGCTACCCCGGCAGGGTCATTATTGCCGAGGCCAACCAGCCGCCAAATGAAGTGGTGGAGTACTTCGGGACGGAGGAAGAGCCCGAATGCCACATGGCCTTCCACTTCCCGATCATGCCGCGCCTGTACTACGCACTGCGGGACCAGAAGGCCGCCCCCATCATCGAGACCATGCACGACACCCCGGACATACCGGACGGGGCGCAGTGGGGAACCTTCCTGCGGAACCATGACGAGCTGACCCTGGAAATGGTCACGGCCGATGAACGCGCCGCCATGCTGGGCTGGTACGCCCCGGACCCGCGCATGCGGGCCAACATCGGCATCCGGCGAAGGCTCGCGCCCCTTCTGGACAACTCCCGTGCCGAAATCGAACTGATCAACGCGCTCCTGCTCTCGCTGCCGGGCAGCCCGTTCCTCTACTACGGGGACGAGATCGGTATGGGGGACAACATCTGGCTTGAAGACCGCGACGCCGTGCGCACGCCCATGCAGTGGAACCCGGACCGGAACGCAGGCTTCTCCAACGCGGATCCGGGCAAGCTCTACCTGCCTCCCATCCAGTCCCTGGTGTATAACTACGCCATGGCCAACGTGGAGGCAGAAGCCGCCCATTCGGGGTCATTGCTGCGCTGGACGCGGCAGATCCTGAGTGTCCGCAAGAACCACCCGGCGTTCGGCCTTGGTGCCTTCAAACACGTTGAGGCGGACCATGACGCCGTGCTGGCCTATCTCCGCGAGCTGCCCAAGGATAATTCCGCCGGCGTCGACGGGGAGACCATCCTGTGCGCGTTCAACCTCTCGCAGCATCCGGTGGCGGCCCAGTTGCGGGTCCCGCAGTTCGCCGGGCGCGGGTTGCGCGACGTCTTCGGCGGCCAGCCGTTCCCCGGCATCAGCGAGGACGGAACCCTCACCCTGACGCTCGGCAGCCACGACTTCTTCTGGCTGCGGATCCGTTCAGCAGCCTCCAACCCATCGTCGCCATACACGCAGGCGATGCCGATTCTGTCGATCGAGAACTGAGATGAACCAGCCCATACTTACCCCCGCCCTCACCGCCCTGCTCCAGGAATGGCTGCCGCGGCAGCGCTGGTTCCCGGTCAAGACGCCCGACTTCGAGATGTCCCAGGCCGGCAGCCTCGGGCTGGAAGACCCGTCCGGCCACGCCGGGCTGGCCGTGTTCCTCCTTCGCGTCACCACACAAACGCCCGACGGCGGCGCGCGGACGGCCGTCGTCCAGGTTCCCTTAAGTTTCCGGCACGCGCCGGCAGCCGGAATGGAGCGGGCACTCGTTGGCCAGGCCGCCGGGATGGATCCATCCAGGACCTGGGTGTACGACGCCGTCCACGATCCCGACTTCGTGGGCAGCTGGCTGGAACTCATCCGGCAGGAGGAAAAGGCACCCAACGGCACTGCAGCAGGCTTCCGCGTGCCCGGGGAGCTCCGGCTCCCTACTGCCCGCGGAGTTGTGAAGGTGCTGTCCGGTGAGCAGTCCAACAGTTCAGTCATTGTGGACGACGGCGAATCCGCGGCCATCGTGAAGTTCTTCCGGGTGCTCTCGGAGGGGACGAATCCCGAGGTTGAGGTGGGTGCCGCCCTCACGGCTGGAGGCACTTCCGAAGTTCCAGCCACCCTTGGCTGGGTGCGTGGCGAGTGGCTCGGCGAGGGTCTGCCCGCGTCCACAACAGCCAAGGGGCCCCGGTATGTCCAGGGCGAGCTGGCGGTAGCGCACGAGTTCCTGGCCGGCGGCCGCGATGCATGGCGCCTTGCTGTCGATGCTGCCCGCTCGGGCACCGACTTCACGGCAGAAGCACATGCCCTGGGTGCAGCCACGGCCACCGTCCACCAGCGGCTGGCCCAGGCGCTGGGGCACTCTGCCGAGCCGCAACCCGGACAGGTCATTGCGTCCGCAGTAGCCCAGCGGGTCCGCGAGGCATGGGCAGAAGCCGGTGCCGCCGTCGGACCTTATGACGACGCCTTGAACGCGCTCCTGGACCGCCTTGGCCACGAGCCCGCCGGCCCGCTGCAGCGCATCCATGGAGACCTCCACCTCGGCCAGATACTCCAGGTTCCCGGGCCTTCGGGAAACCCTGCACGGTGGGCCATCCTCGATTTCGAGGGTGAACCGCTGCGGCCCGTCGCCGAGCGGAACGTCCCGGATGTTCCCCTGCGGGACGTCGTCGGCATGCTGCGGTCCTTCGACTACGCGGCCGGCGCGGCTCAGCGCGAACAGGAGGGCGCGCAGGTGCCGGCAAGCTGGGTGGACGACTGCGCGGAGGCCTTCCTGGCCGGGTACGCGGGTGTCACTCCCGGAACGGTGGACAGGGAGTCGCCGCTCTTTGTGGCATTGTGGCTGGACAAGGCACTGTACGAAGTAGTTTATGAAATGCGTAACAGGCCCGACTGGCTGGCGATCCCCGTGAACGCCTCCAGACGGCTCCTGGGCAGCAAAGGCGCCGGCGGTCACGCCGGGGCAGCATCGGAAGGTAACGAAATGACAGGCTCAGCACAAACTGACCGGCCGGGGGTGCCGCTGAAGGTTGACGAAGGCACCCTTGGCAGAATTGCCAACGGTGAACACCACGCTCCCCACTCTGTGTTGGGCGCGCACCTTGACGATTACGGCCACGTCACTATCCGAACGGTGAAGCACCTCGCGGAAGCAATCTCCGTCCTCACGCCGGCAGGTGAGGTCCCGATGGAGCATGAGGCACACGGCGTGTGGGTTGCCGTCCTCGAGCCGCTGCAGCAGGGACACGTTCCCGACTACAGGCTCTCCGTCACTTACCCGGGCTCGGATCCGGTCACCGTGGACGATCCCTACCGCTACCTGCCCACCGTGGGCGAAGTGGACCTGCACCTCATCGGTGAGGGCCGCCACGAAAAACTGTGGGAAGTCCTCGGCGCCCACGTCCAGCACTACAAGTCCGCGATGGGGGATGTGGACGGTGTCTCCTTTGCAGTCTGGGCGCCCAACGCACAGGCTGTCCGGGTCAAGGGCGATTTCAACGCCTGGGACGGCCGGGAGAACTCCCTTCGCTCGTTGGGCTCCTCGGGTGTGTGGGAAATCTTCGTCCCGGGTGTTGTAGCAGGGGCGTGCTACAAATTCGAAATTCGGACCAAGGCCGGCCACTGGGTGGAAAAGGCCGACCCCCTGGCCTTCGGAACCGAGGTGCCGCCCCTGACCGCATCGAGGGTGGTGGAGCCTTCCTACGCCTTCAAGGACCAGGAGTGGATGGAAGCCCGCGCCCAGCGGGACCCGCACAACTCTGCAATGAGCGTCTACGAGGTGCACCTTGGTTCCTGGCGCCTGGGCCTGGGGTACCGGGAACTGGCCAAGGAACTGGTGGAGTACGTCAAGTGGCTCGGATTCACCCATGTGGAGTTCATGCCCGTGGCCGAGCACCCGTTCGGCGGGTCGTGGGGCTACCAGGTCACCTCCTACTTTGCGCCGACTTCCCGCTTCGGCCACCCCGATGAGTTCCGCTACCTGGTGGACACCCTGCACCAGGCGGGCATCGGTGTGCTGCTGGACTGGGTACCTGCCCACTTCCCCAAGGACGCCTGGGCGCTGGCCCAGTTTGACGGCGAGCCCCTGTACGAGCACGCGGACCCCAACCTGGGCGAGCACCCGGACTGGGGCACACTGATCTTCGACTTCGGACGCACGGAAGTCCGGAACTTCCTGGTGGCCAACGCCCTGTACTGGCTGGATGAGTTCCACATTGACGGCCTGCGCGTGGACGCGGTGGCTTCCATGCTGTACCTGGACTACTCCAGGGAAGAGGGGCAGTGGCAGCCCAACCGCTTCGGCGGCCGCGAGAACCTTGAGGCCATCTCCTTCCTGCAGGAAGTCAACGCAACGGTGTACAAGACCCACCCCGGCGCTGTCATGATCGCCGAGGAGTCCACGGCGTTCCCCGGTGTTACCGCACCGACCAGCCACGGCGGGCTGGGATTCGGCCTGAAGTGGAACATGGGCTGGATGCACGACTCCCTCAAGTACGCCTCCGAGGAGCCGATCAACCGCAAGTGGCACCACGGAACAGTCACCTTCTCGTTGGTCTACGCCTTCACGGAAAACTTCCTGCTGCCCATCAGCCACGACGAGGTAGTTCACGGCAAGGGCTCCATGTTGCGCAAGATGCCGGGCGACCGTTGGCAGCAGCTTGCCAACCTGCGTGCCTTCTTTGCATACCAATGGGCGCACCCGGGCAAGCAGCTCATCTTCATGGGCACGGAATTCGGCCAGGAAGCGGAGTGGTCCGAACAGCACGGGCTTGACTGGTGGCTCGCAGACATCCCGGCGCACAAGGGACTGCAGCTGCTGACCAAGGACCTCAACGAGCTGTATGCATCCACCCCTGCCCTGTACACCCGGGACAATGAACCCGGCGGCTTCCAGTGGATCAACGGGGGAGACGCCGACCGTAACGTCCTCTCCTTCATCCGCTGGGACAAGGAGAACAACCCGCTGGTCTGCGCCATCAACTTCTCGGGAGCACCCCACGTTGGCTACACCCTTGGTGTACCTGAAGCCGGGGCCTGGACGGAAGTGCTGAACACAGATGCAACAACCTATGGCGGATCCGGTGTCCTCAACTCCGGTGAGCTGAAGGCTACGGACAAGGGGCAGGACGGACAGCCGGCAACCCTCAGCGTCACATTGCCTCCGCTGGGCGCCGCCTACTTCAAGCCCGGAGCTCCTGCCGCAGGCTAAGCACGGCTCGTTGTGAAAGGCCCGGAATCCCCGTGATTCCGGGCTTTTTCACGCTCTGTTGACTGCAGGCAGGGGAGGGTTTGCTGCCCGGTTGGCCTTCTGGAAAGAGTGGTGGTAGAGTTTATTTCCGCGCTGCTCCACGGAGTCAGACGGAAAAACCGACACTCAAGCCTTTGGCTAAAGAGAGTCGCGGACGCCGGTTTGACAAGTGATGAGCTAGCCGGTAAGTTTGTGAAGTTGCTCCGGAGCGATCCATGGCTGGTTTGAGGCTGTGGTGGTGCCGGGTGTGTCTGTTGTTTGAGAACTCAATAGTGTGCCAAGTTTGTTGATACCAATTGTTTTATTGATTGGTTGTTTTGGCTGGGCCTGTCCACCCCGTGGATTGGGTCTGGTTTTTACAGCTGGTTTCAAATTTTGTGCAGCCTGGTTCCGCGTTTTCCCGTGGTGCCTGGTTGTGTCTGTTCTTCAACGGAGAGTTTGATCCTGGCTCAGGATGAACGCTGGCGGCGTGCTTAACACATGCAAGTCGAACGATGATCCCAGCTTGCTGGGGG
>NZ_LWLP01000001.1:1003834-1191389 GCF_001641125.1 Arthrobacter sp. OY3WO11
GTAGATGCCGCCTTTCGGACGACCCTCTCCCACTTCCTGCCGGCAATAACCTCCCCACCCCCACGGCGAGTGGGTGAGCGTCCCGGAAAACCCGACATTAAGTGAGACAGCATCCCGTAAAAGCCTGCATCACGTGAGAGAGCATCCCAGGAAACCCCGCATCAAGTGAGAGAGCGTCGCAGGGGGAGGGGCGGTAAAGTTGGGCAGCATGGACAGCCTCTTCAGCCACAAGCACGAACCGTCCGGAGGTGATGGTCACGCTGCATTCGAGATCCTGGAACCCGTGGTCCACACGGTGGTAGTACCGGGAACCGTCGCGCACGCATTTGCCGGCTTCACGGACCACACCCACCTCTGGTGGCCCCTGGAATCGCACGGCGTCTATGGGGCCGGCTCTTACGTGGAGTTCGAGGAGAACCTCATCCTTGAGACGGCGGACGACGGCCGGACCAGCATCTGGGGAACGCTGGATGACTGGCAGCCACCGTTGTCTTTCCACGCAACCTGGCATCCCGGCACCACGGCACTGTGGTCCACGGAGCTCCTGGTGGCCTTCCGTGCAGTCCCGGAGGGAACCGAAGTGCGGGTCTTCCATGACGGCTGGGAGGGTTCCGAGGAACCCGCCGCCACGCGTGCCAACTACGCCGATGCCTGGCCCGGGATCCTTGCCAGGTATGCCCGTTTTATGGGCGCTACCTGAGCCTGCGCTCACGCCGCGGACGCGCGCGGGCCGCGGCATCCGCCGGACGGCCGCGTCAGGTTCCCCGCTTAGACTGGGGAAAATCCGCGACGACGTATGGAGGCCAGGTTGGGAAGCGTAGTTGACGAGCTGGAGAGGATCCTGGCGCCCGGTCAGGTAGACGCGGGGGAAGTTTCCCTCCGCCGGTACGCCGTGGACCAGGCCCCCGTGATCGACTTCCAGCTGCCGCTGGCTGTTGTCTTTCCGGAATCCGTGGAAGATGTCCAGGCTGTAGTACGCGCGTGTGCCGGCACCGGCGTCGCCGTCGTGCCTCGTGGCGCGGGCACTGGTGTCTCTGGTGGGGCCCATGCCACGAGGAACTGCATTGTGCTGTCCCTGGAGCGCATGGACCGGATCCTGGCGCTCAACCCCGACGACGAAACGGCTGTAGTGGAGCCGGGCGTCGTCAATGCCGTCCTCAATGACGCAGCCGCGGCTCATGGGCTGATGTATGCGCCTGACCCCGCCAGCTTCCGCAGTTCAACCATCGGGGGGAACGTGGCCACCAACGCCGGCGGGCTGCGCTGCGCCAAATACGGGGTCACTCGGGACTCCGTTCTGGCGCTGGATGTGGTGCTCGCCGACGGCTCACTCATCCACACCGGCCACCAAACGTTCAAAGGCGTAGCGGGCTACGATCTCACCGGGCTTTTTGTAGGCTCCGAAGGGACGCTCGGCATCGTCGTCGGGGTTACCGTTCGGCTGAAGTACCTGCCCCGGGACGTGCATACCGTCGCAGCCTTCTACCCCGACTTCCGGCAGGCCGCCGCCGGCGTCCTGGCAGTGGGGAGGGCCCGGGTCCAGCCGGCCATCATGGAACTGCTCGACGGCGGCACGCTGGCCCAGCTCGATGACATCCACGGATCCGACCTTACGACCCGGGGCTGCTCCCTGCTCCTGATCCAGACCGACGGGTATGGCGCTGCTGCCGAGGCGCAGGTGGTCCGTGATGTACTGCTGGCCAGCGGCGCGGCCGTCACCACTGAAGCCAGCGCGGAGGCTGAACGGCTGGTGGAGCTCCGCCGCCACAGCCGGGGGGTAGAGGTCGACGACGAATACCGCGTGGGCGAGGACGTCGCCGTTCCCCGTTCGCGGCTGGTGGACTACATTGCAGCTTTGGAGGCCATGGCGCCGGGCCACGGGGTGCACCTCAAAGTCGTGGCCCACGCGGGCGACGGCAACCTTCATCCCACCTTCTGGATTGACCGTACGGGCGGCGGTGTGGACGCCGGCGCCCTGGAACGGCTCCAGCGGGTCCTGGACGAGTCCATCACCGCCGCGCTGGCAATGGGCGGCACAATCACTGGCGAACACGGGGTGGGGCAGTACAAGCTGCGTTGGCTGGGCCAGGAGCAGCCAGAGCCGGTCCGCGAGCTCCAGCGGAGGATCAAGGAACTGTTTGATCCTGAGGGAATCCTCAACCCGGGAAAGGCGATCTAGCCTTAGTCGTCGGAGTCCGGGTATTCGTCAATCGACTCATCGTCGCCGTAGCGGGACTCTTCCGTCTCCACCTCGAGGATCTTCAGCATCCCCGTGTCCGGGTTCAGCATGATCGCGGCTTCATCCCGGCGGTGGCGCAGGATGGAGTCGATGTAGGACTGCACGGCCTCCGCCAGCGGAATGTGCCGCTCCTGCTTCTCTGACATGTACCAGCGGTGCTCGAGGACCTCGTGCACCACTTCAGCCGGTTCCAGCTTGCCGGAAAGATCCCGCGGAATGGACCTGACGATCGGTTCGAAGATCTGGCTGACCCAGAGGTGGGCGCTGTATTCCTCGTCCATGTCCGGGTTGTTGTCCGCCCGGAAGGAGTCCATGTCGTTCAGCAGCCGGCGCGCCTGGTTCTCCTGCGCGTCGATGCCCGTGAGGCGCAGCAGCCGCCGCTGGTGATGCCCGGCGTCCACCACCTTGGGCTGCAGTTGGATGGTGGACCCGTTCTGGGTGGTCTTGATGGCGTATTCCTCGACGTCAAAGCCGAGTTCGTTGAGCCGCCGGATCCTTGCACTCACGCGCCAGCGCTCACCGAGTTCGAAGGATTCCTTCTCTGTAAGCTCCGCCCAGAGCCGGCGGTAGCTGTCCATGATGAGCTCGCTGGTGGCGACTGGGTCCACCTTTTCCTCGATCAGCCCGCCGTCGAGCAGGTCCATCAGCTCGCCGGCAATGTTCACCCGTGCGATCTCAAGGTCGTATTCGCGCTGTCCCTTGGACAGGTCCGGATAAAGCTCGCCGGTCTCCGCGTCCACCAGGTATGCGGCGAACGCGCCGGCGTCGCGCCGGAACAGTGTATTGGAGAGCGACACATCGCCCCAGTAGAAGCCGATGAGATGCAGACGCACCAGGAGCAGTGCCTGGGCGTCGATGAGGCGCGTCAGGGTGTCCTTGCGGAGCATCTGGGAGAAGAGGGCGCGGTACGGCATGGAAAACTTCAGGTGCCTGGTGACGAGCACCGGGTTCAGGGGCCGTCCGTCCAGGGTGGTGCGTCCGGTGATGACGGCGACGGGCTCCACGCAGGGGACGTCCAGGCGGGCCAGCTTCCGGAGCATGTGGTACTCGTGGCGCGCAACGTGCTCGGAGGTTTCCTTGATGGCAATCACGGAGCCGCCAAGGTGGGCGAAGCGCACGATATGGCGCGAGATGCCTCGGGGGAGGGCCGCCAGGTTTTCCGCCGGCCAGTCCTCAAGCGCGATGTGCCAGGGCAGGTCCAGCAGCTCGGGATCGGCCGCTGCCGCCGTGATGTTCAGGGAGCTGGAAACCGAGGCAGCCTTGCCGTCATCGGCGCTGGCGGCCACAAACCGGGGCAGTTTGCCGATCTGCGCATAGTCGGTGGGTTCGTCGTGCCACTGGGCGCTGTATTCCTCGGTCATGGGGTCAATTCTTCCGTACATAGGCGCGGCCAGCTAATTCTTTCGCGTGCGCGGTTAAAGGCCGACGGCGGCCCGCACCGTTTCGAAGGGTGCGGGCCGCCGTGGGTTGGTTTGGTGCGGTGCCGGTGGGTGGGCCCACGCCGGCAGGGTTCCCTAACCGAAGCGAAGCGAGGTTAGGGTGCCGGTGGGGACTAGTCGCCCAGGCGCAGGCCGGTCTTGGTGTCGAACAGGTGCACGTGGCCCGACTGCGGACGGACGTAGATGACCTCGCCCTTCATCGGAGGGCGGCGGCCGTCGACGCGTGCCACGATGTCGTGGTCCTTGCCGTCAAGGGTGGTGTGGCCGTAGACGTAGGCGTCGGCACCGAGCTCTTCGACGACGTCGACCTCAACCTGAAGGCCTTCGCCCTGCGGAGCGGTTTCGAGGTCTTCCGGACGGCTGCCGAGGGTAACCGTTGAGCCGTGCGCCTCTTCCAGGACGTTGCGCGGCACGGGGTACACCGTTCCGCCGAACTGGACGCCGCCGTCGACGACGGGCAGCTCGAGCAGGTTCATGGCGGGGGAGCCGATGAAGCCGGCAACGAAGACGTTCTTGGGCTTGTCGTACAGGTTGCGCGGGGTGTCCACCTGCATCAGCAGGCCGTCCTTCAGCACGGCAACGCGGTCACCCATGGTCATGGCCTCGACCTGGTCGTGGGTCACGTAGACAGTGGTGACGCCCAGGCGGCGGGTCAGCGAGGCGATCTGGGTACGGGTCTGGACGCGGAGCTTGGCGTCAAGGTTGGAGAGCGGCTCATCCATGAGGAAGACCTGCGGGTTACGCACGATGGCGCGGCCCATGGCGACACGCTGGCGCTGGCCGCCGGAGAGTGCTTTCGGCTTGCGGTCCAGGTACTGCTCGAGGTCAAGAAGCTTGGCTGCTTCGCGAACGCGCTCGGCGCGCTCTTCCTTGGAGACGCCTGCGATCTTCAGGGCGAAACCCATGTTGTCCGCCACGGTCATGTGCGGGTACAGCGCGTAGTTCTGGAAAACCATCGCGATGTCGCGGTCCTTCGGCGGAACATCGGTGACGTCGCGGTCGCCAATGAGGATCCGGCCGGCGTTGACGTCCTCGAGGCCTGCGAGCATGCGCAGGGAGGTGGACTTACCGCAACCGGAGGGTCCAACGAGGACCAGGAATTCGCCATCGGCGATGTCGATGTTGAGCTTATCGACGGCGGGCTTATCTGTGCCCGGGTACAGACGCGTAGCGTTATCAAAAGTAACTGTAGCCACAGTTATCAATCCCTTCACCGGCAGGTACGTGCCGGACGATCCGTTGTGAATGGTTCATGTTTGTTCAGTTATGTACTGCTGGCGCAATTCTGCCGAGGCGGAAGAGCGCTGAGTGACGCCGCACGGTTCTTGTGCGCCACATCACAAGCAAGAGTATGTCAGATGTTCTACTAATGGTTGCAAATGTTACGGACGTCACACGTGAGCTTGCACAACCTGCGTGCGCTGCCTCACTCCGCGTCTGTCCGGGGATCTTCCTCAGCGACGGCGATGCTTCGCTCCTGAAGCAGTGCCTCCAACAGTTCCGCCACATGGACCGGAGCCTCTACCCGGTACTGGGCCTGGGTAAAATCGAGTCCCACTTTAACGCCGACGTCTCCTGGCTCCAGCCGCGCCAGCGCATCCTCGTCCGTGGTGTCGTCGCCGGCAAACAGGACCCCGGTAGCGCCGGTGATCTGCCGCAGGAAGGTGACTCCCTCCCCTTTGGAGGCATTAACGACAGAGGTCTCAAGGACCCGCTTTCCGTCCTTGAGGAATACCCCTTTCCGGTCCTGCAGCAGCGAACGTGCAGCAGCCACGGCATCGTCGGCGACGTCGTCGGGGGCGAGGCGGGTGTGCAGTACCACCCCGGCGGGCTTGTCTTCGAGCATGGTGCCCGGTGCTTCCTTGACGATGTCCTCCAAGACGGTGCGCACATCGGCAAGGAGCGCTTTTTGCTCGGGCTCGAGTGCGAGCCCGGTGGAGCCAGGGCCCAGCCATGCCTCTGCTCCGTGGCTGCCGATGAGGAGGGTGTTCACCGGAGGAGACGCGACTGCTCGCAGGCTGGCGAGGGCGCGCCCGGAGATGAGGGCCGTCGTCGTTCGTGGAAGGACGGCGAGCCCGGCGAAAGCCGCTGCGGAGCGCGGCAGTGGCCGCGCGTCGTCCGCGTGGCCGACGATAGGCGCCATGGTTCCGTCGAAGTCCATGGCCACCAGCAGGTGCTCGGTCCCGGCGATCTGCCGGATGGCCTCCCGAAGTTCAGGCGTCAGCGCGAGCTTGTCCTTCGCGTGGCGGGCATCAGGAGTCATCTCGGACCACCTTTTCGTTGAGCGCATGCAGGAAGTCGGCAGACCAGTGGTCCACATCGTGCTCGAGGATCTGCTTGCGCATGGCCCGCATGCGCCGTGCGGCCTCCCTCGGCTGCATCTCCACGGCGCGCATGATGGCGCTCTTGAGCCCGTCGATGTCGTGGGGGTTCATCAGCAGGGCCTGCTTGAGCTGGTCGGCTGCACCGGCGAACTCACTCAGGACCAGGGCGCCGTCGTTGTTGGTGCGTGCCGTGACGTATTCCTTGGCGACGAGGTTCATGCCGTCCCGGAGGGCCGTTACCAGCATCACGTCGGCGGCGAGGTACAGGGCCACCATTTCCTCCACCGGGTAGCTGTGGTGCAGGTAGCGGACGGCTGTGTTCTCGATAGTGTCGTAGGTGCCGTTGATATGGCCTACGGTGCCCTCCACTTCCTCGCGCAGGAGCCGGTACTGCTCAACGCGCTCGCGGCTGGGGCTGGCCACCTGGATCAGGGTGGCGTCGCCGACAGAGAGCTTGCCGTCTGCCAGGAGCTCCTCGAAGGCCTTGAGGCGGTGCCGGATGCCTTTGGTGTAGTCCAGCCGGTCCACGCCGAGCAGGATGGTCTTGGGGTTGCCAAGGTCCTGGCGGATTTGGCGTGCCCGCTCAACGATTTCCGGTTTTGCGGCCAGCTCGCTGATCTGCCGGACATCGATGGAAATGGGGAAGGCCTGGGCCCGGGCGATATGGGTGATCTGGCCGTCCGGCCCCTTGACGTGCACCTGCTGCTGCTTGACGCTGGCGCCCAGGAACCGGCGTGCCGACCGCATGAAGTTACCGGCGTCGCTGGTCCGCTGGAAGCCCACGAGGTCTGCTCCGAGGAGCCCGTCGATGATTGCCTGGCGCCATGGCAGCTGGGCAAAAATCTCCGGGGGAGGAAAGGGAATGTGGTTGAAGAACCCGATGCGGAGGTCCGGCCTCGCTTCGCGCAGCATGCGCGGCACCAGCTGGAGCTGGTAGTCCTGCACCCATACGGTGGCGCCCTCGTCGGCGTGGCGGACGACGGCGTCGGCGAACCTCCGGTTGACCTTGCGGTAGGCGTCCCACCAGGTCCGGTGGAACTCCGGCGGGGCGATGACGTCGTGGTAGAGCGGCCAGAGGGTGGCGTTGGAGAACCCCTCGTAGTACAGCTCCACGTCTTCGGTGCTGAGCTGGACCGGGACGAGGTCCATGCCGCCGTGGCTGAACGGTTTCACCGTCTCATCCGGAGCGCCGTGCCACCCCACCCAGGCGCCGTCTGTCTTGGTCATCATGGGCGCCAGCGCTGTCACCAGGCCGCCGGGGGAGCGGCGCCAGCCGGAGCCGTCGTCCCCGCTCTCGCCGGGGGCGCAGCGGTCCACGGGCAGCCTGTTGGACACCACCATGAAGTCGTACTTTGTGTCGCCGCCGTGGCCTGCTCCGGCGGCGCCGGACGCCGCCGGGGCGGTGGGTTTTTCCTGGACGGGTGTTTGCATTGCGGCCCCCTGGGGTTTGCTTGTGCCTCTGTGCCCACCCTAACGGGACGGAATCTTCCGTGCTATTCGGCCGTCCGTCAACCCCGCCAATACTTGAAGGAGCAAGCTCCCAGCTTTCTCCCCTAAAATGTATGGAGTTGCCACGAAGTGGTCCCCCCCACGTCAACCGACCCAAGGAACACATGAGCCCTGCAAACGAAGTCCGTAAGTCCAAGGCTGAGCGAACCGCGGAGGCGCGGGAAAAGGCGCGCCTGATCCGTGAAGCGCAGCTGAAAAAGGACAAGCGCAACAAACTGCTCATCGGCTGGGGCATCGTGGCGGCCGTCGTGGCCATCCTGGCTGTTGTCGCGTTGGTGGTGACCACCAGCATCAGGCAGAACACGCCCGTCGCCGACCAGGGTCCCGTGCCCGCCAACGCGAACGTCAATGGTGGTGTGACACTCCTGGCCAACACCGACGTCAAGCAGACGGATCCTGCCACCGTTGACGTGACCACCCTGACCAAGCCCGAGACCCCGCCCAGCCCCGTGGTGGCCCCGGGGGCAGAAGCCGAAGCTGGACAGCCTGTCAAGGTTATTGCCTACATCGACTTCATCTGCCCGGCTTGCCTGCAGTTCGAAAAAACGTACAACGAAGCCCTGACCAGCCTCCGTAATGAAGGCCAGATCACCATGGAGTACCGGCCCCTGGGCTTCCTTGACCGCCAGTCCACCACCAACTACTCATCCCGTTCCGCCAATGCTGCTGCCTGCGTAGCGGAGAAGGCCCCCGAGAAGTATGCGGAATACGCCAATGTCCTCTTCGACAACCAGCCCGCGGAAGGCGGAGCGGGCCTGTCCGATGACAAGCTGAAGTCCCTTGCCAGCGACATTGGCGCCGACATCAACAGCTGTGTGGACGACAAAACCTTCCGCCCCTACGTCAAGTACTCCACCGAGCTGGCGGCGAACAGTGGGATCACCGGAACGCCTACGGTCTTCATCGACGGCAAGCAGTGGGACGGCCGCACGGACCTGAACGCTGAAATCCAGGCAGCAATCGACGCCAAGGCCTAAGGCCCCAGCAGCACCCTTTACACCCAGCGGCCTGTTCCCGGATTCTTCCCGGAACGGGCCGCTGGCGTTAACGCGGAATCCTGTGGAGCCGCAGGCGTTTTTACCACCGGCACCAGTTGGGCTAACCTTATCTAGCGCCGTTCAGGCGCCGCCCGCAGGGGCACGCCTCCTTAGCTCAGTTGGCCAGAGCACCGCTCTTGTAAAGCGGGGGTCGTCGGTTCGAATCCGACAGGGGGCTCCACCGCCGAACATTCCTTTCAGGCCGAACGCCCCTCCGTGAACTCCGCCAGTTAAGCTGGTTTCATCCGCATGATCAGCCTGCTGATGAAAGGAGTGTGGGTGGCATGCCCAAGACCGGCAAGAACGACCACGCACGCAAGGAAGAGCTTCCCTCCACCCTGCAGCGCTCTGGGCAAAAGGCCCAGGACACGTTCGCCAAGACCTACGATTCAGCCCTCGAAAGCTACGACAATGACGAGGGCCGGGCTGCGCGGGCAGCCTACGCCTCCCTCAAGCACAGCTACGAGAAAGTGGGAGACCACTGGGAGCCGAAGGAAAAGCGCGGTCCCTCGGACAAGCGGGCCGAGGAGGGCGGCACTTCGTCCGAGCCCACCGCGGGAGGGGTGGACGCGAACGCCTCCAAGGAGCACCTCTACAAGCTTGCCCGGGAGCTGGACATCGACGGCCGTTCCACGATGGACAAGGATGAGCTGGTCAAGGCCATCCAGAAGGCCAATGACGCCGCCACCCGGAAGGCTCGCGGCAGCTGATCCCAGGCCCTACGGCTCTTGCCGATCCACCCTCCAGGGTGTCGAATCAGAGGACACATCTCAGTCCGGTCGGATGGCAAAGACGCCAGGAGGTTTCCCATGTCGGTCAAGGGCACCAAGGACTCAGCCAGGACGGCAGCTGGCCGCAACGGAGCCGAGTCGCGCCGTGCAGACGCCTCTGCCGGTATTGCCGCCGAGGATCCTGCCAAAATCCGGAATGTCGCGCTCGTAGGCCATTCGGGTGCCGGCAAAACCATGCTCATAGAAGCACTGCTCGCTGCCCAGGGAATGATCACGCGCAAAGGATCCATCCCGGACGGGACAACGGTCAGCGATTCCGACCCCGCGGCCGTACACCAGCAACGCTCCGTGACCCTGTCCCTGGTGCCGCTGCTGATCGACGGCATCAAAGTGAACCTCCTGGATACCCCCGGTTACCCCGATTTCATCGGCGAGCTCCGGGCGGGCCTGCGCGCGGCGGACGCCGCCTTGTTCGTGGTGTCCGCTGTGGACGGCATCGACGCCACCACCACCGCACTATGGGGTGAGTGCGAGCTCATGCAGCTGCCCCGCGCCGTCGCCATCACCCGGATGGACCACCCGCGGGCAGATTACGACGGCGTCCTGGCCGCCTGCAGGAAGTCATTCGGGGAGGGCGTCCTGCCGCTGTACGTCCCGGTGCGGGCGGGCGGTGAGGTCACTGGCCTGATGGGACTGCTGTCCGGCACGGTTACGGACTATTCGTCCGGGGAGCCGGCCGCTGCCGTGCGGGCAGCGGATGCGTCGGAACGTGCCGCCTCCGGTGCCGCCAGGGGTGAGCTCATTGAGGGGATTATCGCCGAGAGCGAGGACGAGACCCTGATGGACCGCTACCTCGAAGGCGAGGACATCGACACTGATGTCCTCATCGCCGACCTGGAAACCGCCGTCGAACGCGGCACCTTCTTCCCGGTCCTGTCCACGTCCGCCGTGAGCGGGCTGGGCACCGCAGAACTCCTTGAGGTGCTGGTCCGGGCTTTTCCATCACCGCAGGACGGCACCGTGCCCGGGGCGACCGACCTGGCGGGCTCACCCGCAGGGGCCCTGCGCTGCGATCCCACGGGACCGCTGGCGGCGGAGGTGGTCCGGACCTCCGTCGATCCGTTCCTGGGCCGGGTCTGCCTGGTCCGGGTTTTCTCCGGGACGCTGCGGGAGGATGCGCCGGTGCACGTCGGCGGCCACGGGCTGGCGGACCGCGGCCACCAGGACCACGACTCGGACGAACGCGTCACGCACCTCTACTCACCGCTGGGAGCCTCCCTGCGGCCCGTGCCGTACTGCGTGGCCGGCGACATGTGCGCGGTGGCCAAACTGGGAAGCGCCGAAACGGGGGACACCATCTCCGGACGGGACCGGCCCCTGCTGCTGGCCACGTGGGAAATGCCCGAGCCGCTATTGCCGGTGGCGGTGGAACCCGACTCACGCAGCGACGAGGACGCGCTCGCGCGCAGCCTGGGGAAGATCGCGGCCGGCGATCCCACCCTCCGCGTGGAGCGGAACTCCGAAACGCACCAGCTGGTCCTTTGGTGCATGGGCGAGGCCCACGTCGAGGTAGTCCTGGACCGGCTCCGCGACCAGGGCGTGAAACTGCACACGGTGGACGTGGTGACGCCATTACGGGAAACCTTTGCAGCACCCGCGGCGGGACACGGCCGGCACGTCAAGCAGTCCGGAGGCCACGGGCAGTACGCCGTCTGCGACATCGACGTGGAGCCGCTTCCCCGCGGCGGGGGTTTCGAATTCGTCGACAAAACGGTGGGTGGCGTTATTCCGGGAACCTTTATCCCGTCCGTGGAAAAGGGCGTCCGGGCGCAAATGGAGAAGGGCGTGAGCGCGGGTTTCCCCGTGGTGGACCTGCGGGTCACGCTCACGGGAGGCAAGGCGCACAGCGTGGATTCCTCGGACGCAGCATTTCAGGCGGCGGGGGCACTGGCGCTGCGGGAGGCCGCGGCGGCCGGGCGGATCCAGCTGCTTGAACCGGTGTCGTCAGTGACCATCATGGTGGCGGACGAGCACGTGGGGTCTGTGATGAGCGACCTGTCATCCCGTCGCGGCCGGCTCACCGGCACAACGTCCTCGGGCGAAGGCCTGACTGAAATCGGCGCTGAAGTCCCGGACCACGAGCTCCTGCGGTACGCCGTGGACCTGCGGGCGCTCACCGCCGGAACGGGGCGCTTCCGCCGCCGTTACCTGCGGCATGACCCTGTGCCTGCCAGCTTCAGCCCCTCGTAGTAGCCCCGCCATGAACGCGGCTGCCCGGAAGATCCAGCGCGTCTATCTCACACTGACCCTGGGAAACACCCTTGCGGCCTCGTTCATCTGGGGAATCAACACCCTCTTCCTGCTGGACGCCGGGCTGACCAACCTTGAGGCCTTCGCCGCGAACGCCTTCTTCACTGTGGGCATGGTGCTCTTCGAGGTGCCCACCGGCGTGGTGGCGGACAGCTGGGGGAGGCGGGCTTCCTTCCTTCTGGGGACCGTCACGCTGGCCGGGTCCACCTTCCTCTACTTCCTGCTGTGGCAGTTCGCCGCCCCGTTCTGGTGGTGGGCCGCCGTCTCGGTCCTGCTGGGCCTGGGCTTCACCTTCTTTTCGGGGGCGGTGGAGGCGTGGCTGGTGGACGCCCTGCGCTTTTCGGGATATGAGGGCGGACTGGAGGTGGTGCTCGGGCGCGGACAGATGGTGTCCGGGGTGGCCATGCTCACCGGCTCCGTGGCAGGCGGGGTGATCGCCCAGGCCACGAACCTGGGGGTTCCGTTCCTGGTGCGCGTGGGTGTGCTGGTGGCGATGTTTGCTGTGGCCTTCCTGCTCATGCACGACGTCGGCTTCACGCCTGAACGCTCGGCCCACCCCCTGCGGGCCACCCGGGCCGTCCTCAAAGCTTCAGTGGACGGCGGCCTGAAGCATCCGCCCGTGCGGTACATCATGCTGGCTGCGCCGTTTACCGAAGGCGTGGGCATCTACGTGTTCTACGCTTTGCAGCCCTACCTGCTGCAGCTGTTTGGAGATCCCCGGGCCTACGCCATCGCCGGCCTGGCGGCGGCACTGGTGGCAGGAGCGGACATTGTGGGCGGGTGGATGGCCCCGCGCATCCGGAAACTGGTCAAACGGCGGACCAGCGTGCTGATCGCCACCAACATCGTCAGTGCACTCATCCTGGTGGTGCTGATGTTCACCACCGCTTTCTGGCTCGCCCTGGCGCTCCTTGCGCTGTGGGCCGTGGTGTCCTCGGCGGGCACGCCCGTGCGGCAGGCATACCTGAATGACATGATTGCATCGAAGCAGCGGGCAACAGTGCTGAGCTTCGATTCCCTGATGGGCTCGGCAGGGGGAGTCGTGGTGCAGCCTGCGCTGGGCAGGGCCGCTGACCTCTACGGCTACCCGGCTTCCCTGGCTGTGGGCGGTGCGCTGCAGCTGATCGCGGCACCTTTTATCCTGCTCAGCCGCAGACAGCTGCCGAAGGCGGACACGGCATCGGACGGGACATCGGCAGCGCCCTAGCAGCTGCCCGGGCTGCAGCGGCAGTTCTGTTTCAGTCAGAGTCCATCAGTTCGAGCAGCTTCTTGGCCGCGTCCCTGATGTCATCGTGCCCGTACTGCGCCGCCCTGCCTTCCAGCGAGATGACAGCGCAGCGGTGGATCTTGCTGAAATCCCCGAACGGGAAGCTGACGCTTCCTTTGGTCCCCTCCGATTTATCGTCGTCGTGGCCAAGGTGCCAGTCCGCGAAGGCCCCGAAACCGTGCTTGTCGATAAAGGAGTTCTCCTGCTCTGTGGACGGCGCGTGTTCACTCCAGTCATCCCGGACATCGCGTTGGACCTTTCCCGCCTTTATGAGCTTGCGCGCGTGGGTGAGTGCCTTCCGGTTCAGCCGTACTGCCATCCTGCGTCCTTCCGTTTCTACGCTGGAATTGCTCGGGCTGCGGTCAGCCGGAGGAACTCCAGCCTAGAAGCGCGGCAGGGAAACCGCTACGGATTAACGCCGGCGAGACCGCGACGAAACGCGCCCACAACAATCGCTGCGTAGCTTTCAGGCATGATCGCAAACATCCCCGGCCGGTTCCGCGCGTGGCTCATTGACACGTTTACCTACGAATCCGGCCAACAGGCAGCCGATGCCATGGCTGATGCCACCCGGTGGGGATGGCTGCCGGCGCTGAGCGGGGTGGCGGTCGGGGGAGAATACGCCAGACGGAGCCACAATGAATCCATGGTGCAGGGCAGCGGAATGCCTGGTTGAAGCACACTATTGCGCCGGTAGCGGGAATATGCCCTAAACTGCTTCACTGAGGTGCCTGAAATGGCGCTGCGCAGCAACGAAAGTGAACACGCTATGGCTACCGATTACGATGCTCCACGCAAGCAGGAAGAAGAATCTCCGGCCGACTCGCTGGAGGCCCTCCAGGCGTCGCGTGGCGGCAACGCGCAGACCGCAGTCATTGACGTCGACGAGAACGACACCGCCGAAGGCATAGACCTGCCCGGCGCGGATCTTTCCAACGAGGAACTGACGGTCATTGTTGTTCCTGAACAGTCTGATGAATTCACCTGCTCATCCTGCTTCCTGGTCCGCCACCGCTCCCAGGTTGCCCGCGAAAAGAACGGCATGAAGTACTGCCGGGACTGCGAAGGCTGACGCCTCCCGAACTTCCCTGCGCCGGCCACCTCTATGGGTGGCCGGCGCTTTTTCGTCTCCTGCCGTCGTTATGCCGGTAACGGCAAGGTGCAGGAACAGTTCAACAGCGGGGCATAAACAGCCCAAACAGGGCCAACGAAAGCCCGTTTTCCGCACTGGATTTATGTGTGCGTGATGCGTGGCGCCGCAGCCTAACGGTTGCGCGGCGAAGCGGCCACAGGCCTCGATCTGCGCCGGTAACGCTCCTACCCTTGAGCTATCACATCGCTCAACACATGGGTGGCCCCACAATGAAAAAGTTCTCCATCTGGCTCGCCGCCATCCTCATGGCTGCCGGGCTGGGACTCGTGGCACCGGGGCCCGCCTCGGCAACCACTTCCTATTGCGGGCTCGTCTGGGGGTCCCTGGCGAAATCCGACTCGGACATGGGCACCGCCAATGCCACCAACGTCCGCACGGGGCAGCACTACTGCTTCGACAGGATGGTGGTGGACCTCAACGGCCCTGCCGCCGGCTACACCGTGAGGTACGTCCCCCAAATAGTGCAGGACGGATCCGGGTTCACCATCCCGGTCCGGGGAAACGGGCGCCTGCAGGTGACAGTCAACGCTCCCGCCTACGACGGGAACGGCAACTCCACCTATAACCCTGCTGACCCTGCCGAGCTCTCCAACGTGGCCGAGTACCAGACCTTCCGCCAGATGGTCTGGGCCGGAAGCTACGAGGGCTACACCAGCATTGGCCTGGGTGTCCGCGCCCGCCTTCCGTTCCGGGTCTTCACCCTGGACGGGCCGGGTTCCGGATCACGCCTGGTGGTGGACGTAGCGCACTACTGGTGACAGGTGGCCGTAGACGGAAAGGTGCCGTTCTCCCTGGTACGGGGGAACGGCACCTTTCCTGCGCCCGGGCAGTTGGGCTAACCCAGGGTGACTATTCCGGCACCACGAGCGCGGGGGTATCCCGCTTGAGGGTTTCGCCGCGGAAGAAGCCCGGGCGGACCTTGGCCATGATGAGCATGACGGCGGCGCCTGAGGCCAGGATGCCGACACCGAGGACGAACACCAGGCCCACTCCGAAGATTTCCGAGCCGCTGCCGAACTCCGGGGCCCAGCTGTCCACTGCGGTCTGCAGGAACACCACGAACAGGCCCACCCCGCCCAGCACCGGGCACACCAGCCGGAGAACGAAGTGCCGCAGGCTGTCGAAGACGCTGTGGCGGAAGTACCAGGCGCAGGCCAGCGCCGTCAGTCCGTAGTAGAAGCAGATCATCAGCCCGAGCGCCAGGATGGTGTCGTTGAGGACGTTCTCGCTGACCACATGCATCACCGCGTAGAAGCCCGCGGACATGATGCCGGCGGCAACGGTGGCGAAGCCCGGCGTCGCGAACTTCCTGCTGACGCGGCCAAACGGTGCGGGCAGGGCGCCGTAGAACCCCATAGCCAGCATGCTCCGGGAGGGCGACATGAACGTGGACTGCAGGGAAGCGGCCGAACTGGACAGCACGGCAAGGGACATGAGGATGGCGAACGGACCCATGATGGGGGAGGCCAGGGCGGTGAAGATGTTCTCATGGATCTCGGTATTGTTCAGGCCGTTGCCGGTATCCCCGACGCCGGCGAACATCATGGTGGCGATGCTCACCAGCAGGTAGATCGCCAGGACAATGATGGCGGTGAGGGTGCCAGCCAGCCCGGAGGTCTTCCTGCCGTTGGAGGTTTCCTCATTGACCGTCAGGCAGACGTCCCAGCCCCAGTAGACAAAGATGGAGAGCGAGATGCCGGCAGCGATCTGCCCGAAAGTCTCGATCCTGGTGACGTCGAACCATTCCCAGCTGAACGGGATGGCGGTCTCTGACGAGGACCAGTTGGCAAAGGCCATGCCGACGAACAGCCCCAGGACCAGCAACTGGAATCCCACCAGGATGTACTGGACCAGCTTGGTGGTGTGAAGTCCGCGGTAGCTGACCCAGACGGCCAGGGCCACGAACACAAAGCAGGTCAGCACGTTCAGTGCCTTGTTTGCGGACAGCTCGGCGAGCCCGGGGGAGCCGGTCAGCTGCGAAAGGAAGAGATAGAAGAAGTCGACGGCGACTCCCGCGAGGTTGGAGAGCACAATGATGTTCGCGGCCAGCAGGCCCCACCCTCCCATCCAGCCCACCCAAGGGCCGAAGGCCTTGGTAACCCAGGTGAAGGTGGTGCCGCTGTCCGGGGAATCGGCGTTGAGTTCCCGGTAGGCCAGGGAGACCAGGATCATGGGGATGAAGCCGATCAGGAAGATGACAGGCAGCTGGAGCCCGGCTTCGTTGACCGTGGGGCCCAGGGCGCTGGTGAGGGTGTAGGCGGGGGCAATGGTGGAAATGCCAAGGACGACGACGGCGAGCAGTCCCAGCTGCCCGCCTTTCAGTCCTTTGGGGCTGATGCCGGACGTCCCCCGGGAATGCGGCCCGGAACCGGCAGGGGATGTTCTGGTGCGGATGGTCTCGGTCATGGCACCACTTTCTGGAAGATGTTGAGACAACGGTCACTATATGAATGGCGTTCATTTAGTATGAGTGCGTGTGACGCGGGACGCAAGGGTAAATATGAATGCCGTTCGTTTATGTCCGTGATTCACGAATTAGTAAGCTCACTGAGAAATCCCCTGCGGACCGGCCACAGCGCGCTGTGGTGCTGATAGCGTCGGGACTACTGGACCAATTGAGGAGGACGCATGAAAGCTTCACCGACACTGACCAACAACCTGCAGGCCGTGCTCGCCGACCTGATCGAACTGCACATCCAGGGCAAGCAGGCGCACTGGAACATCGTGGGAACCAACTTCCGCGACCTGCACCTGCAGCTGGATGAAATCGTGGATGCTGCCCGCCAGTTCGCCGATGACACTGCCGAGCGGATGCGGGCACTGCACGCGCTGCCGGACGGCCGCAGCTCCACCGTGGCAGAGTCCACGAGCCTGGCCCAGTTCCCTGAAGGCCTGATCAGCACCAAGGACGCGATCGAACGCATCGTCGCTGCCCTGGAGGCTGCCGTTGGCACCATGCGCAAGGTTCACGATGAAGTGGATGAAGAGGATCCCACCACCGCGGACCTGCTGCACGAGTTCATCGCCAAGCTCGAGCAGTACGCCTGGATGGTCAACGCCGAGAATATGAAGCCCACTGCCAGCGTTACGGCGCCGGACGCAAAGTAGCAGCGTACGCAACGAAGCGGAGTGCACGGCGTCCGCAGCCGGAGGTGAATCCTCCGGCTGCGGGCGCCTTTTGCTGTCCCCGGCGCTCAAGGCACCTTTCAGCTGTCCGCTGTGGGCACTTTCCGAAGTACGACGGCGGCGAGGACTGCCGCCGTCGCCATCAGTACCAGCCCAATTGCTGCGGTGATGTGCACTCCCGAATCGAACGCAGCTGCCGCGGCCAGGCGTATGGCCTCTGCCAGGGGCTGGGGCAGCCGGGCCGCCAGCTCCACGGCGCCGGCGAGGGTCTCGCCGGCCTGCGCAGCCCCCGCGGTGGAGGCGGCTTCGGTGATGCCCGCCGGCAGCCGCAGGTTGTGCTGGTAGGAGGCCGTAAGGATGGAGCCCAGGACCGCGGTTCCCAGCAGGGCGCCAACCTCGTAGCCCGTCTCGGAAATCGCTGCTGCTGCGCCTGATTTCTCCGGCGGCGCGCTTCCCAGGATGAGGTCGTTGGAGATTGTCTCGGCAGTCCCCACGCCCAGCGCGAGAATCAGCAGTGCGGCCAGCAGCAGTGAGGGGCCGCCCGCATGGCTGCCGAAAGTGACCAGGCTGTAGCCCCCGGCACTCATCGCCAGCCCCGCCGCCACCACGAAGCCGGGGCGGATCCTCCGTACGGCCGGCACTGCAGCAAGCCCTGCAACAACGGTGGCCACCAGGGCCGGAATCATCGCCATTCCGGCGGCCGAAGGTGACATGCCCTCGATGAGCTGGAGGTGCTGGGCCAGGAAGAGGATGAACCCGTTGAAGGAGAACAGGGCCAGGACGTTGGCCGTGATCGCCATGCTGAAAACCCTGTTCCGGAACAGGGACATATCCAGCAGCGGGCTGTGCAGGCGCTGCTGGCGACGGACAAAAACGGCACCCATTGCCACGCCGAACGCCATGGTTCCAAGGGCCGCGCCGCCGGGTCCTTCGGTGGCGAACTCCTTGATCCCGTAGACCACGGGGGCCATGGTGAACAACGAAAGCAGGATGCTTGGCACGTCCGCCTTCCCCGGAGACGGATCCCGGGATTCCGGAATGAAGGCGGGGCCCAGGACCAGGAGGGGGAGCATGATGGGTACCGCTACCAGAAGCACAGCTCCCCACCAGAACTGTTCCACCAGCCAGCCGCCAAAGATCGGCCCGAGCGCGGCGCCGCCCGAGAATCCCGCAGCCCAGACCGCAATGGCCAGCCGCCGCCGGTTGGGGTCCGGGAAGATGTTCCGGATCAGCGACAGCGTGGAGGGCATCAGCATGGCGCCAAAGAAACCCAGCGACGCCCTGCCCGCGATAAGCCAGCCGGCACTGGGGGCAAAGGCGGTGGCTGCTGATACTGCCGCGAAGCCGATGCTGCCGATGATCAGCAGCCGCCGGCGTCCGATCCTGTCGCCCAGGCTCCCCATGGCAACCAGCAGCCCCGCCAGCACCAAGGGGTAGGCGTCCACGACCCAGAGGAGCTCAACTCCCGAGGAGTCCAAGGCGCTCGCGATCGCCGGCAGTGCGAAGGTCAACGCTGTGTTGTCCACGGCAACCAGCAGGACGGGGAACATCAGTAACGCCAGTGCCAGCCAGTCCCGCCGGCTGCCCCGGGAGGTACTGCCCGTGGGGTGGGCGGACTGGGGGGACGGGGCGGGGTGGAAGCTCTTGGGCTGGGACACGGCGGACGGGGTCATGGACTTAACTGTACCGTCTGGACGGTATAGTTAAGAAATCGAACACCAACCGTGCATGATGGGAACCATGGCCAGGAAACCCGTCGCGCGAGATGCAGTCCTCGATGCTTTTGAAGAGCTCCTTATCGATGTGGGGGAGCGGGCCGCCACCCTCGATGCGGTCGCCAGGCGGGCCGGCGTCTCCAAGGGCGGCCTGCTGTACCACTTCCCCAACAAGGAAGCGCTCATCACGGCCACCCTCGAGCGGCTGGACCGGCTGGCAGGGGAGGACCTCGCGGCGATGTCCGCCGCGCAGGAAGGGGCGGCCGCGTACTTCATCCGGTCATCCCTCTGGTCCGACACCCCAATGGACCGCTCCTTTGTTGCTGCCACCCGCCTGGCGGAAGTGGCGCACGAGGAGGCACGGCGCCGCTTTGCTGCGATCCAGCAGCAGTGGCTGGACCTCATCGGTAAGGACGTGGGCACGGCCATGGCCAAGGCGGTGCTGTACATGGGGGATGGGCTGTACTTCAATGCCATGTGGGAGAGCGGCCCGTCCGGCAACCCCGGGAACAGGCGGGAGGACGTGGAGGAACTCCTGGCGGCAGTGGAGCGGCTGAGGGGCTGACCGGCATTTGCCCGCGGGCCCGCAGCGTAGGAGAATTAGCCCATGTGTGGGCCGTCACCGGCAACCACAAACACTACAAATCAATAGCCTTTGATCTGCGGCGGGAGAGTTCTGCCAGAAGGTACAAGCAGGCGCCGTAGGAGCAATACCTCCCCAGGAATCTCACAGGCCCATGTACCGCCGCGGCGAGGCAACTCTGGAAAGCAGCAGGCTGTCGGCTCGGAGATCCGGTCCCGGAAATCCAGGCAGCTGTGCTCACCGACGGTGCAAGCGGGGCCAGCCCAGGCAGGCCACGCGGAAACTCTCAGGTCCAATACAGAGCGGGGAGGGACACGAATCGATGTGGCGTACCCTGCGCCGCCTTATTTATGGAGTTCCTCGTGACTGTATCTCCGGCCTCCGCCACCCCGGCCTCCGCCACCCATGCTTCTGCCGAACCCGCTTCTGCTGCCGCCTTCGTTGACCGGCACATCGGCGCAAGGCGCCAGGCCGACGTCGACACCATGCTCAAGGCCGTGGGCTATGACACGGTGGACGCACTGGTTGATACCGCCGTCCCCAAGGACATCCGGCAGGACTTCCCGCTGGAACTGGCAGGTGCGCTGAGCGAAGTGGAGGCCCTCACTGAGCTCCGGAGGCTGGCCGCCAAGAACAAGACTGCCGTGCAGATGATCGGCCAGGGCTACTACGACACTGTCACCCCGCCGGTGATCCGGCGCAACATCCTCGAGGGCCCGGCCTGGTACACGGCCTATACGCCTTACCAGCCGGAAATCTCCCAGGGCCGTCTCGAGGCGTTGCTGAACTTCCAGACCATGGTGCAGGACCTGGTGGGCCTGCCCATCGCCAATGCGTCCCTGCTGGACGAAGCCACCGCCGTTGCAGAGGCCGTCCTGATGATGCGCCGGGCCAACAAAAATAAGGACGCCCGCGACGGCAAGACAGTGCTGGACGCCGACTGCCTGCCGCAGACCATTGCTATCGTCAAGGGCCGGGCCGAGGCACTCGGCTTTGAGGTTGAAGTGGCCGACCTTTCCCAGGGACTGCCGGACGGCGCCATCAACGGGATCGTCCTGCAGCAGCCCGGCGCTTCAGGCAGGGTCTTCGACCACAGCCAGGTGATTGCCGAGGCCAAGGAACGCGGTGCCCTGGTGACCGTGGCCGCCGACCTGCTGGCCCTCACCCTCATCACCCCTCCGGGCGAGCAGGGCGCGGACATCGCCGTCGGCTCGGCCCAGCGCTTCGGCGTCCCGCTGTTCTACGGCGGCCCGCACGCTGCCTACATGGCTGTGCAGAAGGGCCTGGAGCGCTCGATGCCCGGCCGCCTGGTGGGCGTCTCCAAGGACAACGCCGGCGTTCCCGCCTACCGCCTGGCCTTGCAGACCCGCGAGCAGCACATCCGCCGCGAGAAGGCCACATCCAACATCTGCACTGCCCAGGCACTGCTCGCCATCGTGGCCTCAATGTACGCCGTCTACCACGGCCCGGAGGGCCTGAAGGCCATTGCGCAGTCGGCGCACGCGCACGCCAGGAGCCTGGCTGCGTCCCTCAAGGCCGCAGGCCTCGATGTGCTGCACACCAGCTTCTTCGACACCGTCACCGTTTCCGTGCCCGGCAAGGCAGCCCAGGTCATTGCCGCCGCCGAGGCAAACGGCATCAACCTGCGCAGCATCGATGCGGATACCGTTGGCTTCTCGACCGATGAGACCACGACGACGGCAATCGTCGACGGCGTCCTCGCCGCCTTTGGTGCCGCGCCGGCAGAGGTGACGGACGCGTTCGCACTGGACACCGCCGTCGAACGCTCCTCCGACTTCCTGCAGCACCCGGTGTTCAACACCCACCGCTCCGAAACCCAGCTGCTGCGTTACATCCGGAAGCTTTCCGACCGGGACCTTGCGCTGGACCGCACCATGATCCCGTTGGGTTCCTGCACCATGAAGCTGAACGCCACGGCCGAGATGGAAGCCATTTCCTGGCCGGAATTCGCCTCGATCCACCCGTTCGCCCCGGACTCCCAGACCGAGGGCTGGCGCGAGCTCATCGCGGACCTGGAAGCCCAGCTGACCGAGATCACGGGCTACGACCAGGTGTCCATCCAGCCCAACGCCGGCTCCCAGGGCGAGCTCGCGGGCCTGCTGGCGATCCGCGGCTACCACCACTCACGCGGCGACCAGCAGCGCAACGTCTGCCTCATCCCCGCCTCGGCGCACGGCACCAACGCGGCGTCCGCAGTCCTGGCCGGCATGAAGGTTGTGGTGGTGGCCACGGCGTCGGACGGCACCATCGACCACGCCGACCTGTACGCCAAGATCGAAGCCAACAAGGACGCCCTGTCCTGCATCATGATCACCTACCCCTCCACGCATGGTGTGTACGACGCCGACGTCCGCGAGGTCTGCGACGCCGTCCACGCCGCCGGCGGCCAGGTGTACATCGACGGTGCCAACCTCAACGCCCTTGTGGGGCTGGCGCAGCCGGGCAAATTTGGCGGGGACGTGTCCCACCTGAACCTGCATAAGACCTTCTGCATCCCGCACGGCGGCGGCGGACCCGGCGTCGGGCCTGTGGCAGCGAAGGCACACCTGGCTCCGTTCATGCCCGGGAACGCTGCCACCTGGACGGAAGGCAATGACGTCCCCATCTCCGCCTCCAAGTTCGGCTCTGCCGGGGTGCTGCCCATTTCCTGGGCCTACGTGAAGCTGATGGGTGGCCAGGGACTTACCGAGGCCACCAAGTCGGCGCTGCTGGCGGCCAACTACGTCGCGGCACGGCTGAACGATTTCTTCCCGGTCCTGTACACCGGCGAAGCCGGGCTGGTGGCGCACGAGTGCATCCTGGACCTGCGCGACCTCACCGCCCGCACCGGCGTCACTGCCGAAGATGTGGCCAAGCGCCTGATCGACTACGGTTTCCACGCCCCCACGCTGGCGTTCCCCGTGGCCGGCACGCTGATGGTGGAGCCCACGGAATCCGAGGACCTGGGCGAGATCGACCGCTTCATCGAAGCCATGATCGCCATCCGCGCCGAGATCGACCAGGTGGCCAACGGCGATTTCACGGTGGGGGACAGCCCGCTCCGGAACGCCCCGCACACCGCTGCCGCGGCCATCAGCAGCGACTGGGACCGTGCCTACCCGCGCGAGCAGGCCGTGTTCCCGGTGAAGTCACTCAAGCAGGACAAGTACTTCCCGCCGGTTGGCCGCATTGACGGCGCGGCCGGTGACCGGAACCTGATCTGCTCCTGCCCGCCGCTCTCCGAATTCGAAAACTGAGGACGCTTGCCATGACTGAGAAGCGCACCGCCCTCTACGACGAGCATACGAAGCTGGGTGCCTCCTTCACCGATTTCGGCGGCTGGCAGATGCCCCTGAAGTACAGTTCCGAACTGGCCGAGCACCATGCTGTCCGTAACTCCGCGGGGCTTTTTGACCTTTCCCACATGGGCGAGGTCTGGGTCACCGGGCTGGAGGCCGCCGCGTTCCTGGACTATGCGCTGGTGGGAAAGATCTCGGCCATGGCCGTGGGCAAGGCCAAGTACTCGCTGATCTGCACTGAGGACGGCGGCATCATCGACGACCTCATCACCTACCGCCGGCCTGCCGTTCCAGGCGCCGGAGATGTCGGCGCGGACCGCTTCCTGGTGGTTCCGAACGCAGGTAACGCGGACGTTGTGGCCGCGGCCCTGGCCGAACGTGCAGCCGGCTTTGACGTCCTGGTGGACGACGCCTCCGCTGCCACCTCGCTGATCGCTGTTCAGGGTCCCAAGGCACAGGAGCTGCTGCTGCGCCTTGTCCCGGCTGCCCAGCACGGGCTGGTCACGGAGCTGAAGTACTACGCCGCCGTGGAGGTTCCGTTCCTGGTGGGAGGTGCCGGGCAGGAACTCCTGCTTGCGCGCACAGGCTATACCGGCGAGGACGGCTTTGAGATCTTTGTGGCGAACGACGACGCCTCCGCCCTTTGGCAGGCACTCGTCGCCATCGCGGAGGATGGGGAGCTGACGCCTGCCGGGCTGGCCTCGCGTGACTCCCTCCGCCTTGAAGCGGGGATGCCGCTGTACGGGAACGAGCTCTCGCTGCAGGGTGACCCCTTTGCCGCCGGCCTGGGACCCGTCGTCGCGCTCTCCAAGGAAGGCGACTTCGTGGGAAAGGCCGCCCTGGCCGCCAGGAAGGAAGCCGGAGCCGGATCCACGGCAGGCCGCAGGCTTGTGGGACTCAAAGGACTGGGCCGGCGGGCCGGCCGCGCGCACTACCCCGTGCTTAAGGACGGCGGCCCCGTGGGTGAAGTGACCTCCGGGCAGCCTTCACCCACCCTTGGGTATCCGATTGCCATGGCCTACGTCGAGGTTGAACACTCCGAACCCGGCACCGCCCTGGACATCGACCTGCGGGGCAAGGCAGAGCCCTTTGTCGTCGTCGACCTGCCGTTCTATAAACGCGCCACGTAGCTGGCCCGTCTCTGGCTGCGTGACCGGCGGACCGGACATTTTCACGCATGCCGTGGGCCCACGCCGTCAGGGTTCCCTGGCCGAGCTTGCGAGGTTAGGGAGACGGTGGGGAGCACGCTTTCGAAAAGTCCGGCTCCGCCGGCCCCTCGAGGTCAGGTCGCCTCGGTGACATGCCTTCGGAGTGGGCGGGGCATCCGGCAGCGTGTGTCTACGCGAGCGTCACGTCCGCGCAGCGGGCGTCTACGCGACCGAGCACGCAGAGGATGTCCTGCCCGCTCCACCCCAACCACCCGTTTTAGTAAGGAACCACGCGCATGGCTGTTGGCGTATTCGACCTTTTCTCTATTGGTATTGGCCCCTCTTCTTCCCACACCGTGGGGCCGATGCGGGCTGCTGCCGTGTTTGCCGGGGAGCTGAAGGCTTCCGGCTTGCTGGCGGAGGTGGCTTCGTTGCGGGTGGATCTTTATGGGTCGCTCGCTGCGACGGGTCATGGGCATGGGACGATGACGGCGATTTTGTTGGGGTTGGAGGGGTTCCATCCGGAGCTGATCCTGCCGGATGAGGTGGAGCAGCGGCTGGCCGCGATCGCGGAAACGGGGTTGTTGCAGTTGGCCGGTGCGGTGGCGTTGCCGTACGGGGTGAAGGATATGGTGCTGCGGCCGTTGACTGTCCTGCCGCGGCATACGAACGGGATGACGTTCACGGTCTCCGACGCCGGCGGCCGGGTTCTGCATGCGGCGACGTTCTTTTCGGTGGGTGGCGGGTTCATTGTCCGGGAGGGTGAGGAGGACGCGGCGCTGCAGGAGCTGGAGGAGTCCAAGCAGGAGCTGCCGTTGCCGTTCCGGACCGCCGCCGAGTTGCTGGAGCACTGCCGGGTGACCGGCCTGGGGATCAGTGAGGTGATGCGGGTTAACGAGGAGGACAGCCGCACCCCGGGGGAGATCCGGGAGGGGTTGCTGCACATTTACTCGGTGATGGAGGGGTGCGTGGCTACGTCCCTGAAGCGTGAGGGTGTGCTGCCGGGCGGGTTGAAGGTCCGCCGCCGTGCCCCGGACTGGTATGACCGGTTGCGGAAGGAAAGTGCACGCCCTGCCGTGGACGGCCAGGACGGTTCCGGGAACGACGCCGGGGCCGGGGAGTTTCATGATCCGAAGTATTGGCAGGAGTGGGTTAATTTGATCGCTCTGGCGGTGAATGAGGAGAACGCGTCCGGGGGGCGGGTGGTCACGGCCCCGACGAACGGTGCGGCGGGGATTATTCCGGCGGTGCTGTATTACGCGCTTCATTTCGCGCCGGGGATGGAGAAAGCCACGCAGCAGGACCGGGACGACGTTGTGGTGCGTTTCCTGCTCGCCGCCGGCGCGGTGGGGGTGCTCTATAAGGAGCAGGCGTCGATTTCGGGGGCTGAGGTGGGTTGCCAGGGTGAGGTGGGGTCGGCGTCGTCGATGGCCGCTGCCGGGCTGGCTGAGGTGATGGGCGGGTCTCCGGCGCAGGTGGAGAACGCGGCGGAGATCGCGATGGAGCACAACCTGGGGTTGACGTGTGATCCGATCGGCGGGCTGGTCCAGGTTCCGTGCATTGAGCGGAACGCGATCGCCGCGGCGAAAGCGATCAACGCCGCGAAAATGGCGCTCTGGGGTGACGGGTCCCACCGGGTGTCGCTGGACGAGGTCATCGTGACCATGCGCGAGACCGGCAAGGACATGAGCTCCAAATACAAGGAAACGGCCATGGGCGGCCTCGCCGTCAACGTCGTCGAATGCTGACAGCAACAACCCTTTAGTTGTGGACCGCAGCCCACCAGTTCAAGGTGGACGCAAAGACCAGCCAGGCAATGTAGGGGAGCAGCAGCAGTCCCGCGGTCCGGCTGATTGGGCCGAAATAGAGCACCGTCACCGTGACCGCGGCAATCAGGGCCACAATAATGGCCAGGGCCAGCCAGAGGGCAGCCGTCCCCATAGCGGGGTAGAGGCCGAAGAACACCGGAGTCCAGGCGAGGTTCAGGCCCAACTGGACCGCGTAGGCCGTTAACGCCGGCCTGGTCTTAGGAGTCCGCTTCCGCCAGACCAGCCAGGCAGCCACCGCCATGGCTGTGTAGAGCAGTGTCCATACCGGGCCGAAGAGCCAGTTGGGCGGGGACCACGGTGCCTTGTCAGCTGTGGAATACCACCCGTCTACATTGTCAACGGTGGAGAATCCGCCGAGCCCGGCCACCAGGAAGGATGCCAGCAGGAATCCGGCCAGCACCGCTGCCTGGACCCGCGCGCTGTACGGCTGGCCGCTTCCATCCGGCGGGGATGACAACTCTTCACGGTTCGGCTGCATGCCTCCACCCTTGCCAACCGGTCCACCCGAGTCAAGGGCACGGGTCACCCCAGGCCGGGGCGGGCTGCTGAAAAGCCGTAGGGCCTTCAGGCTTTAGACTTGAGGCTGCATGTCCGCACGCAGACACGAGTACCGAAACCGCGCACGACACCGATTGGACACGGCCCCCTTGCGAGAATTTACCGCACGCTTTGCCACAGCCGAAGAGATTGAAAACTGGGACAAGCACGTCACGGCCAACCCCAACGGCGGCAACATGCTGCAGTCCGCCGCGTACGCGTCGGTAAAGAACGGCAGCGGCTGGAAAGTCCGCTTCCTGGTCCTCGAAAACAGTGAATCTGCCAGCTTCAACCTGGTGCTCGAAAAGAGCTTCCCCGTGCTGGGCCGGCTCTGGTACCTCATCAAAGGCCCCGACCTTGAAGCGGCGGCGGACCTGAAAGCGGCGCTGGAGGCCTGCGCAGCTTTCGTGCGCGGCCGGAAGCTCAACGTCTTCACTATCAAGATCGAACCGGACATCGTGGATTCTGAAGAGGCTCAGGCGCGCCTGTTGGAAGCGGGCCTGGTCAAGGCGCCCAACATCCAGTCCAACGACTCCACTGCGCTGCTGGATATCTCCCGCCCCGAAGAAGCAGTGTTCAAGGCCATCTCCTCCCGGGCACGTAATGCCATCCGACGGGCCGAGCGGGAAGGCTGCGAGGTGGTCCGCAAGGAACACGGTCCGGAAACCTACCGGGTCCTCTATGACCTGATGGCGGACACCGTCAACGCCAAGGGCTCCATGCCCCTGCGCAGCTACGCGTATTACGCTGCGTTCTGGGACGAATTCTGCAGCCGGGGCCAGGGCAACTTCTTCTTCACCTATGAGGACGGCAAACCCAGTGTGGGAGCATTCGTCATCAACTACGGTGCCAAAGCCACCTACAAGGACGGTGGTTCCACCCAGAACCGTAAGCAGTACGGCGATTCGCACCTCGTCCAGTGGGCTGCCATCCGGCGCATGCAGGAACTGGGCTGCACGGAATACGACTTCTGCGGCACCCCGCCAGCCTCACGGATCAAGGACAAGAGCCACAATCTCTACGGGATGGGCATGTTCAAGACCAGCTTCACCAAGACTGTCACCGATTTTGTCGGCTGCCACGACTACGTTCTGTCGCCCCTGAAGCACCGGCTCTGGGTCAAGGGAGCAGAGAAAGTGTTCCGCCGGATCGAAACTGCCCGCACCGGCCAGCAGTTCTACTGACCCGGCAGACGGAGCCGCTGCTGACCGCTCCGCCAACCGCCGCCTCCCTGCCCACATCCTGCCTATGCCAGCCCCCACCCGTGAAGAAGGTAACCCCTTGACTGCAATCTCCGCCGCCGACCTGGAGTTCGCCGTGCTCAGCGATGCCGAATTTGAACAGTTCGCGCTGAAGCACCCACAGAACAGCTTCCTTCAGTCCCTCGACTTCGCCCGGTTCCAGCGTGCCCGGGGCCAGCAGGTTGAACTCTTCGGAGTGCGCCGCGACGGTGAACTGGTGGCGGCTGGCAAACTGAACTACACCACCACACGCCTCGGCTACACGGTGTGTGAATGCGCCAAGGGCCCCCTGATGGACTATACGGACGCTGAGCTGGTGCGCGCCGTCGTCGGGCTCCTCCGCAAACGTGCAGTGGAGCGGAAAGCGGCCGAGCTGCGGATCTCCCCGAACCTCAGGTACATCGCCCGCGATGCCGACGGCGCGGAACACCCCGAGGTGGAGGACAACAGGCCGCTGGTGGCACAGCTCGGCGGGCTGGGGTTCCAGCACCAGGGGCTGGACATGAACTTCGTCAACGTCAACTGGATGTTCATCAAGAGCCTGGAAGGCATCCAGGACGCGGAAGAACTGATCATGGGCACCAGCTACCGCACCCGGAAGGCCATCCGCAAAGCGGAAAAGAACGGTGTGTTCCTGGAACAGGCAACGCTGGAGACCCTCGATGAGTTCTACGGCGCCCTGAGCCGGGCAGGCGACGAAAAGGGTTTTGTCTACCGCGAACGCGCCTATTACGAACAGTTGCTCCGCACCACGTCGGCCGAGTTCACCAAACTTATGATGGCCAAGATTGACATTCCCGCCTACCGGAAATCCATTACGGAGCGGCTGGCCGCGGAATCGGAAACCGCGGCAGAACTCCGCCGCGAAGTCGAAGAGACCGGCAGCAAGAAGAAGGCCAACCGGCTCAAAGTGATCCAGGACCTGGTGGACAGCTACGAGCGAAGCCTGAAGGACATCGAACGTTTTCCGGATTCCGTTGGCGTTGCCACGGTGGCCGCCATCCACTTCGTCTGCTACGGCGACGAAGTGGTCTGCGTCATCGGCGGCACCGTGCAGGACTACATCTACTTCAACGGCGCCACGTCGCTGTACTGGGGAATGATGCTGCACGCCCTTGAAAAGGGTTACCCGCGGTACAACTTCTACGGGACGTTCGGCATCTCCGGCCAGGACGAGGAAGGCCACGGCGGCTACGAGTTCAAGAAGGGCTTCGGCGGGGAAGTGGTGCAACTCGTGGGCGACTTCGCGATGCCCGTCCGCCCGGCCGTGTTCCGCGCCAACAAGCTTGCCCGCGCGGCAGCAGGCGCCGCCCGCCTCCTGCTGGGCAAGCTGCCCCTGCGGCGCTCCGCCTGACGCGCACTGCACATCACCACAACGGGAGGAGGGACCCATGACCGACCGGCCTGACTATCCCGGCGGCGGAATACCGAAGGCAACGTCATCACCGAAGGCGCCGCCGCGCACGGATGGCCTGCCCAAAACCGAGCCGCTGACCCCCTCCCAGCTACGGCAGAACGCTGCGGCGAAAAGGATGCTGCGGCGCCTGGTCCAGGGCGAGAACCCGCCCACGGCTCCCATGAGCATCGTGGACCGGCTCACCGGTAGCCCCTATGCAAACCCCATGATCCAGGTCGGCGGCGTGGACACGTCCGCCCGGAAGACCCTGGATTTCGCCCTGCACCTGGCCGAAACCATGTTCCGCTACGGTGCGGGAGCCCTGGAGGTTGAAACCAGCATCATTGCCGTCACGGCGGCACTGGGCCTGAAAAACATCGAAGTGGACATCACCAACCAGTCGGTGGGCATCAACTACGCCCCCAAGGACCAAACGCCCATTGCGCTGCTGCGGGTGGTCCGGTCCTGGACCAACAACTACGCGGGCCTGGCCAAGGTCCACCAGCTGGTGACGGACATTGTTGCCGGGGGAGTGGGGCGTGACGAGGCGATCCGCAGGCTGGATGAGGCGATCACCTCTCCCAAGCCGTTCCCCCGCTGGATGGTGACGGCGGCGTTCGGGGTATTTGCCGCAGCTTTCGTTGCTGTGCTGGGCGGCGGGCCGGTGTCCTCCGCCATTGCGTTCGCCGTCAACATCGGCGTGAGCCTGCTGGCCCGCCAGCTGGGCCGGTGGCGGGTGCCGGACTTCTTCACCACCGCCAGCTGTTCCTTCGCCGTGACCCTGCTTGCCCTGCTCCTGTGGCAGTTCGGGCTGACAACCTCGCCAGCCATCGTGGTGGTGGGCGGAATCCTGCTGCTCCTGCCCACGGGCCGGCTGGTCTCCTCCGTACAGGACGCCATCAACGGCTTCCCCGTGACCGCAGCGGGGCGGTTCCTTTCCACGCTCCTGACCTTTGGTGCGCTCGTGGCAGGCATCGCCGTCGCTTTTGTGGCGGGCCAGCTGACAGGCATGCAGGGAATCGACGTGACGCAGACCTTCCCGCCCGCCTACGACTTGTGGGTGCTGGTAATCCTTGTTGCAGTGGCGGTGATGGCCATCGGGGTCACGGAACAGACCACCTGGCAGCTCCTGCTTCCCACCGCGGCAGTGGGGGTGGCGGGTTACCTTGTCCTGTTGGGCGGCGGCCTGCTGGGCATCGGTGACCGGTTCTCGCCGGCCCTGGCTGCCGTGGTGATCGGCCTGCTGGCCCGGGTGGTCGCTTTGCGGATGGGTGCACCCCAGTTGGTGGTAGCGGTGCCCGCGGCACTGATCCTGCTGCCCGGCCTCACCATCTTCCGTTCGATGTACGTGCTGACCATCGAGGAAGCCGAGATCCTGCTCGGCGCCGGTGGGATGCTCAATGCCGGTGCCATTGTCCTGGGGACTGCCGGCGGAATCGTGCTGGGGGATACCTTGGCGAGGCCGCTGACCCGCAGCCTCGCCAGCAACGAGCGCCGGCGGGCCCGCCGCCGCTGACCGGGCCTGGCTGCCTAGAGCTGCCCTACGGGCAGTTTCTTCTCCGCCTGGAAAACGTCCTCAACGCGGCCCTTGGCCCAATACCCGGACAGGGACACCTGCTTGCGTTCCAGGCCGCGCTGCACGAAAAGGACATCACGGAGCGCCTTCATGTACCCCCGCTCGCCGTGGGCGAAAACGTCCACTTTGCCGGCGGGCCAGTCAGCATCGGCGACGGCCTGCACCAGGAGGCTGCTTTCGCCAGCCGGGACACCACGGCGGAAGAGCCAGTGCAGTTCAAGTCCGGCCGGGGCGGCAATCGGTTGGATGTCGGCCTCGGAATCAACCTCAAGGAAAGCGACACCGGCCGCTTCCGCCGGGAGGGATTCGATGCAGGCGCCAATGGCGGGCAGGGCTGCCTCATCACCGGCGAACAGGTACCAGCCAGCTTCGGGGTCCGGGTTGTACCCTCCGCCCGGGCCGGTGAACGTCAGGGTGTCTCCCGGCTGGGCCCTGGCTGCCCATGGCCCTGCCAGTCCGTCGTCGCCGTGGACCACAAAGTCGATGGCAAGTTCCCGGGCCGCGGAATCTACCCAGCGAAGGGTGTAGGTGCGCGTGAAAGGCCACTGTTCCCGCGGCATGGTCTCCCGGATGCTCCACAGATCAAGGGGTAAGGGGTACTGGACACCTGGCTGCGGGAAGACAATCTTGACGTAGCGGTCAACAAAGCTGTTGTTGACGAAATCGGCAAAACCGTCCCCGCCCGCAACAATCCGGACCATATGCGGCGTCAACTGTTCGCTGCGCACCACCGTGAGGTTGACCTGGGGGCGGCTTTTCTTGCTGGCGCTGGTGGCAGCGGGAACAATGCTCATAAGGCAAGCCTAAGCTAGGGCACTGCCGGGAGCTCCCAGGTTACGCCTGCGGCCCCCTGCTCCCGCAGGAGCGCGTTGACACGGCTGAAGGGGCGGGAACCAAAGAAACCCCGTGAAGCGGACAACGGGCTGGGGTGGGCGCTGGACACCGCGGGGACCCCGGGCAGCAGCGGGCGCACGCCCTCGGCGTCCTTTCCCCACAGGACCGCAACCAGCGGCAGGGGTGACCCGTCCGGTGCCCGCCGTGCGCCCAAAGCCGTGACTGCCGCCGTCGTAATCTCTTCCCAGCCCTTCCTCCGGTGGGATCCCGCAGATCCTGCCCGTACCGTCATCACGCGGTTCAGGAGCAGTACCCCCTGGCCGGCCCACGCAGAGAGGTCACCGTGCACCCTCGGTGGGATTCCCAAGTCTGCCTCGAGCTCGCGGTAGATGTTCGCGAGGCTCCGGGGAATGGGCCGGACATGCGGGTCAACGGCAAAGGACAGCCCGACGGCGTGCCCCGGCGTGGGGTACGGGTCCTGTCCCACAATCAGTACCTTCACCTCGGCAAGGGGCTGGCGGAAGGCCCGCAGCACGTTCGACGGCGCCGGGAGGACCTGGTGCCCGGCCGCCACTTCACCGGCCGCGAACCGAAGAACGGCGCGAAGTCCGGCATCCACATCCGAGAGTGCCGCGGCCCAGTCCGGTGCCATCAGCTCTGCCAGCGGCAGCTGCGCCTGCCCGGCGAAGCCCGTGCTGCCGGCGGGTTCCTGCTCCAGCTCAAACAAGGCGTCTGATTCAAACATCAGTCCATTCTCGCAGGCGGCGGGAGGCGCCGGCCGTACCTGCGGCGTGCGCGGCAGGGCCATCCGCAAATGACAATGGTGTTGTTCGTCCGTAGCATGGGGGTCAGACATTTACGTAACCAGCTAAGGAGAGTGCGCCGTGGCGGAGCCAGCTCGGGAGCACCTGCCGGCGCAGGAACAACGCAACACCCTGCTGGCGGATTTCACCCTGCGGGAGTCGCCGCTGAGCGAGCGGGACCAGCAGATGCTCGCGCTGGAGCGGCAGTGGTGGAAGTACGCCGGCGCCAAGGAACAGGCTATCCGGGAACTGTTCGATCTGTCCGCCACACACTATTACCAGCTCCTCAACGCCCTGATCGACACCGAGGATGCGCTGGCGCATGACCCCATGCTGGTCAAGAGATTGCGTAGACTACGTACGTCGCGTCACCGTGCACGCACTGCACGCCGCCTGGGGTCCGACGCATAAGACGCTCGCGCTGAGTCCTCAGCAGCTACACACAAGGATGTCTCTTTCCCATGACCAAATACGCCCGCGATGAATTCGACAAGGTCCCGGAGACCGCGTCGCGACAAGGTGTACACCGCACAGCCACCGCTCCTGCGCGGGTCCGTCTTTGGCCCATCCTGACTGCGGGAATTGTTGCGCTGGCCATCGGCGTGGTTTCCTTCCTGATCCTGCCCAAGCTCGGATTCGACGGTCCGGCAACCCAGGCGTCGTCGAGCCTGGAAGCAGCACCGCTCGCCGAAACCGGATCCACTCCGTCCGTTACCCCGGAAACGTCCGCCGGCCCCTCCGCCGAGCCGGAGCCCTCGTCTTCCTCCGAACCGGCTGGCACGGCGGGGAACGGGACCCCGTCCAGCCCCCAGAGCACTGAGCAGGCCGCAGCAGTGGACAAGGCCCAGGCAGTGGCCGTCTACAACGCGGCCGGAACTGCCGGGCTGGCCAGCCGGGTGGCCGGAACCGTGCAGTCGGACGGGTGGGCCCTGGGCCAGGTAGGCAACTGGGCAGGGGCTCCCCAACAGGGCTCTATCATCTTCTACGCGGGAGCGGCGCAGGAGGCCAACGCGCAGGCCCTCGCGGAACTCCTGGGCGTTCCCACCGTGGTGGAGAGCGCCGAATTCCAGGTTCCCCTGGTGGTGGTGCTCGGCCCCGGATACCGGTAGGCCTGGTCCCCAAGAGGACGCTTTCCGTCACGTGCGCCCGCGTCAGTGCCGGGGGTTACGCCTGAATAACGTTTGCGGCCGGTCATGCTGTGCCCCGGCGCTGCCAGCGTGCATTGGCTAGAGTGAATTCCGGGCTTCGAGCCACGGCGGCACCGGCGCAGCATCCCGGACCTAACGGAAAGAGTGGTCATCATGGCACGAGGAACCGTCAAATGGTTCAACGCGGAAAAGGGCTACGGCTTCATCACCGTTGACGGCTCCGGGGACGACGTCTTTGTCCACTGGTCCGCCATCCAGGGCGAGGGCTACCGCGCACTGGACGAGGGACAGCGCGTGGAACTCGAACTCGGCGAAGGCGAGAAAGGCCCGCAGGCTGAAAGCGTCCGGCCGGCCGAGTGAAGCACCCGTTTTCCTCCGCTGCACCCATCCGTCCGTTGTTCGCCGCGGCCCTCTGCGGCACGCTGGCCCTGACCGGCTGCTCCGGGGTGACCGGAAACGCGCGCACGGAGCCGGCGGAGGCCTCGGGTGACGGCACGCTGCGGATCGGCCTCATCCTGGACAACGCCGGTGCCAACAGCTTCCTGAACGGTCCCCAACTGGCTGCCGCCAAGCTCGCTGTCAAGGAAATCAACGCTGCCGGCGGGCACAAGGGCCGGCCGGTGGAACTCCTGCCCGTTGAAACAGGCCAGGACACAGCGTCCCAGGCGCAGTCCCTGGTCCAGGCCAAAGCGGATGTGGTCATCGGCCCCACCGACTCCAGCCACGCCTCCGCAGCTGTCGATATCGTCTCCAGGGCGCGGACGCCACTGATTTCGCCTGCCAACACCGCAGCCGGGCTCAGCAGCATTGCCAGCGGCGGATACTACTTCCGGACGGCCGCCGCCGACGTCGCGCAGGGACCCGTGCTGGCCAAGCTCGCCAAGGACGCCGGCGCCGCAACCATCTCCGTGGTGTACCAGGAAGGCTCCTATGGCAGTGATGTCTCCGCTGCTGTCTCCGCTTCCGCTGAACAGGCGGGCCTGGACGTACTGGCAGCGGTTGGCTTCACACCGGGTGAAGCCGGATCTGCGGCTGCCACAATCCGCGAGGCGCAACCCGACGCCGTCATCCTGGTGGCCCGTGACGGCGCACAGGGCGCCCTGGCTGAGCTGAACAACGCCGCCCTCGCAGGCTCAAGGCTCATCCTGAGCGACGGAGCCTTCAGCCGGTACGGCTCCAGGCTGGGAACCAAAGCCCTGGACGGTGCACGGGCGGTCGTCCCGGGGCAGCTCCCCTCGGCAGGGTTCCAGGAGAGATTGCTGGGCATCGATCCGGCCCTGAAGGACGTGTCCTTCGCGGCGGAGACGTACGACGCCGTGACCCTTGCCGCGCTCGCAGCGTCCAGGGCTGAGGACGATTCCGGCCGTTCAATCGCCGCAAGCCTGATCGCGGTATCAGGCGGGACCGCTGACGGAACAGGCCCAGCCGGGACGGCGCCCTGCCCCAGCTACAAAGACTGCCTGGCAGGCAAGGCTTCCGGTGCGGACATTAATTACGACGGCGAATCGGGCCCCGTCGCCTTCGATGCCAACGGTGACATCACCTCGGCCGCCTTCACAGTGTTCACGTACGGCGCTGCCAACATTCCCGCGGCCACCGGCGTTGAAACGGCAGGCCGCGCCGCCGGCTGATCGCCCTCGGCGAAGAGGCGCCCGCCAGGGCGCTTTCTGCTGGTTATTCGCTTGCACTCTCACGTGGGGAGTGCTAATTATTGAGTTAGCACTCTGACGTACCGACTGCTAAGCAAAGTGTGGCTTCGGCCAGCGGCGCCCGGCATCGGCCAAGGAGCGAAGAAACACCTAACTGGAGTGAGACCCACATCCGAAGGCATACAGAGGCCGCCGGCAACGGGTCGTCCGTCGCGGGCACTGCAGCGAAGGTTCATTCTTAACGACTGTCCCGAAAGGACTACTGCCGTTATGGCCAAGATCATTGCATTTGATGAAGAGGCACGCCGCGGCCTTGAGCGGGGCCTGAACATCCTCGCCGACGCCGTTAAGGTCACCCTCGGCCCGCGTGGACGCAACGTCGTCCTCGAGAAGAAGTGGGGCGCCCCCACGATCACCAACGATGGTGTTTCCATCGCCAAGGAGATCGAGCTGGACGATCCTTACGAGAAGATCGGCGCCGAGCTGGTCAAGGAAGTTGCCAAGAAGACGGACGACGTCGCCGGCGACGGCACCACCACCGCAACCGTGCTGGCACAGGCACTGGTGAAGGAAGGCCTGCGCAACGTTGCTGCCGGCGCCGACCCGCTGTCCCTCAAGCGCGGCATCGAGAAGGCCGTTGAGGCCGTCACCGCCGAACTGCTGAACTCCGCCAAGGAGATCGAAACCAAGGAAGAGATCGCCGCCACGGCGTCCATCTCCGCCGGTGACGAGGAAATCGGTGCACTTATCGCCGAAGCCCTGGACAAGGTGGGCAAGGAAGGCGTCATCACGGTCGAGGAGTCCAACACCTTCGGCCTGGAACTCGAGCTCACCGAAGGCATGCGCTTCGACAAGGGTTACATCTCCGCCTACTTCGTCACGGACGCTGAGCGCCAGGAAACGGTCCTTGAGGATCCGTACATCCTGATCGTCAACTCCAAGATCTCCAACGTCAAGGAACTGGTTGCTGTCCTGGAAAAGGTCATGCAGTCCAACAAGCCGTTGCTGATCATCGCTGAGGACATCGAGGGCGAGGCCCTGGCCACCCTGATCGTCAACAAGATCCGCGGCACCTTCAAGTCCGTCGCCGTCAAGGCTCCGGGCTTCGGCGACCGCCGCAAGGCACAGCTTGCCGACATCGCCGTCCTCACCGGCGGCCAGGTCATTTCCGAGGAAGTGGGCCTCAAGCTGGAGAACGCCGGCCTGGAACTCCTGGGCCAGGCCCGCAAGGTTGTTGTCACCAAGGACGAGACCACAATCGTCGAAGGTGCCGGCGACGCCGACCAGATCGCTGGCCGCGTTTCCCAGATCCGCGCCGAGATCGAGAACTCGGACTCCGACTACGACCGCGAGAAGCTGCAGGAACGCCTGGCCAAGCTGGCTGGCGGGGTTGCAGTCATCAAGGCCGGTGCTGCCACCGAAGTTGAGCTCAAGGAGCGCAAGCACCGCATCGAGGACGCAGTCCGCAATGCCAAGGCTGCAGTTGAAGAAGGCATCGTTGCCGGTGGCGGCGTGGCCCTGATCCAGGCCGGCGCCAAGGCATTCGCCAACCTTCAGCTGTCCGGCGACGAAGCAACCGGCGCCAACATCGTCCGCGTTGCCATCGACGCTCCGCTGAAGCAGATCGCCTTCAACGCAGGCCTCGAGCCCGGCGTGGTTGTGGACAAGGTCCGCGGCCTGCCCGCAGGCCACGGCCTGAACGCGGCAACCGGCGAGTACGTCGACCTGCTGGCTGCCGGGGTCAACGATCCCGTCAAGGTAACCCGCTCTGCCCTGCAGAACGCGGCTTCCATCGCCGGCCTGTTCCTCACCACCGAAGCGGTGGTGGCTGACAAGCCCGAGAAGAACGCTGCCCCCGCAGGCGGAGACGACATGGGCGGCATGGGCGGCATGGGCGGCTTCTAAGCCTTCCTGCCGGGACCTGTCCCGCTGCACACGAATGTGGCCCCCTCTCCGGAGGGGGCCACATTTGTGTTTACCGCGGGCTGTTGTTACTTGGCGCTGGCCAGCATCCCTTCAACTTCCTTCTTGAAGGCTTCAGCGGCAGCCTGCGGGGTGAGGCGGTCGTAGAGAACCTCATCGGTGTAGCGCTTGATGACGTTCTGCACGCTGCCCGCGCCCACCGGCGGGACCGGTGGCGCCTCCTTGATGTCGGGCGCGATGTCCTTCAGGAAACCCACCACCGTGGTGTCGGCGGGCTTCAGGGACGGCGTGATGCTCTCAACGATTTCCGGGTTGGTGGGCACGCCGCGGTCCGTCATCAGGATTGCCCCGGCCTCAGGGCTGTTGGCCAGGTAGTTGATGAAGGTGGAAGCGGCTTCCGGGTGCTTGGAACGTGAAGAGGCGGACCAGAACATGGTGGGCTTGTAGTACATCCCGTTCTCAGCCGCTGAACCGTCGATGCTTGGTGCCCGGAGCATCTTGATGCTGCTCCCGGTGGTGGACTCAAGGGATCCGAGCTGGTTGGTCCACCACCATGCCATGCCCACCCTGTTGGTGCCGAAGAGGCTTTCCTCGAGTCCTGCGCCGGAGTCCTCTGTGGCCACCGTGGCCGGCGGGCTTGCCTTGGAGTCGCGCTGTTCCTTCAGCCGTTCCCAGAAGGATGCTGCGGTGGCGGTATCGAAGTCGAGCTCGCCGTCCTGGGAGTATAGGTTTTCCCCGTGCTGGCGCAGCCAGATGATCAGGTCTGCTTCATTGCTGCCGTACGCGGCGCCGTAGTTCTTGCCGTCTCCGGCGGCGCTGATCTTCGAGGCCGTTTCCATGAATTCGTCCCACGTCCACGTGGTGTCATCCGGGATGGGAACATTCACTGCTTCAAAGACCTTGGTGTTGGCCATGATGACGTAGGCGTTCTGGCCGGTGCTGAGTCCGTACTGGGCGCCGTCATACTGGCCCGAGGCCAGGGCTTCCTTATCGAGTTTGGAAGTATCGATGCCTTCCTGCTTGGACAGGTCAAGGAGAGCCCCGCGCCCGCCGTATTCCGCGATGTACTTCTGGTCCATCTGGATCACGTCCGGCGCATCGTTGGCGGCTGTCTTGGTGGCAAGCTTGTCCCAGTAGCTGCCCCACTCGCCCGGCTCGGATTCAATCTTGATGTTCGGGTGTTCCGCCTCGAAGGCGTCGATAACCTTCTCGGTCTGGGCGTTGAGGTACTCGTTGCCCCACCAGGCAAACCGGAGGGTTACTTCCTCGTTGCTCTCAGAGCCTGAAGAGGTGCCGCAGCCTGTGGCGAGGAGGGAGAGTGCAACGGCGGCGGCGCCGAGCTGGAACTTCCTCCGGCTGAGGGTTGGAATCGTCATTGATGTGCCTTCCTGGTGCTGAGGGCGCTTTCCGTTGGCTGCCGCGGCAGCGGTGCGTGTCGGGGCCGGATGAGAAAACGCTTTCTCGTTTCAATACAGCGATTGTGCCTGCCCGGCTCTCTCCGCGTCAAGTACTTTCGGTAACCGCTTTCCGAGCAATGGCCCGGGCCGGACTCCGGTTTGTCGTGCCGGTCTGGCAGGATGGACCGGTGACGATTACTGCAGCGGCTGACGGTTCGGCCTTGGGAAACCCTGGTCCGGCCGGCTGGGCCTGGTACGTGAATGACGACTGCTGGCGTGCCGGCGGGTGGCCCCACGGCACCAACAACCAGGGTGAACTGATGGCGGTCCTGGATCTGTTCCGGGCCACCGCCCACCTTCCCCAGGAGGACCTTCACATCCTCTGCGACAGCCAGTACGTTATCAATTCGATCACCAAGTGGATGCCGGGATGGAAGCGCAAAGGCTGGCGCAAAGCCGACGGGAAGCCGGTCCTCAATGTGGACCTGCTCAAGGAGTTGGACCGCGAGCTTGCCGGCCGGAAGTACGCCTTCGAATGGGTAAAAGGGCATGCAGGGCATGACCTGAACGAAGCCGCGGACGAACGTGCGCGGGCCGCCGCAACGGCCTACCAGCAGGGCGTGGCTGCGCGCTCAGGGCCAGGCTTTCCCGGTGCCCACCATGCACACCCGGCGCCGGTGAAACAGGAAGCCAGGGACGCGCGCCCGGAACCAGCAAAGCCGGCAGTAGCCTACGAGGAACCGGATCTGTTCAGCCAGCTGGACAACCGGGGGTTCGACGCGCCCGGGACTGCCGCAAAGGCGGCTGAAGCCCCGCCTGAGGCCGTGGTGGAGGAACTCGAGCGGGAACTGCTGGGCCCGCTGGTGCGCGGGGATATCGGCCGGACAGCCGTCCTGCTCCACCCCGATTTTATGGAGATCGGCAGCTCAGGCAGGGTGTGGACCCGGGACGCCATGATGATGGCGCTCGAGGAGGACCCGGGCGAACGGACGGACATCGAAATCCTGGGTGCCGAACGCGTCGGTGCTGAGGCGGTCCTCCTCACCTACCGCAGCTATGCCCGCTCCGGCACCACCCTCAGGAGCTCGCTATGGGTACTGGACGGCGGCCGGTGGCGGCTGCGGTTCCACCAGGGCACACCCGAAGCCTAGGCTCCGCTCAGCTGAACCGCTGGGTATTGCCCTGCTCCGCCTGCGCGTACGTGGCTGCTGCTGAGGCAAGCGCCGTGTTGATGGATGCCAGTGAGGCCTCCACCCTTCCCTGCGTAATAGTCCATTCCGTAATCAGTGACTGGAAGTTCGTGGCGGCGGAGCCCCGCCAGGAACCCTGGAGTTCGTCCAGTCCGCGTTTCATGGCCTGCACGTCGGCGCTGATTCTGTCCATGGTGGCCTGGACGGTGGCGGACTTCAGCTGGAGGAGTTCGGTATCGACGGAGATAATGCTCATGGTGGGGCCTTTCGCTGTGCGGCATCTTGCGCCTGCGGGCCCGGCCGGTCCGGCCCCTTGCCCTCGAGCATAGGGAAACCGCTCCGGACGCTGCCACTGCAAGCGGCTATATGTGCATAACCTCGCCGCCGCTGCCCTCATTCTGTTCCACACGGTTCTTTTCCACGCGAATACCGGCATCCGGGACGTCGTCACGCTGCGGAAGGCTGACCACGAGGGTGGCGCCGCCGCCGTCGGTCTTTTCAACCCGGACGCTGCCGCCGTGGGATCCCACGATCGCAGCAACAATGGCGAGTCCCAGCCCGCTGCCTCCCGTTTCCCGCGTCCTGGACGTGTCTGCCCGGTAGAACCGTTCGAAGACCTTGGACGCGTCTTCTTCCGAGATGCCCGGCCCGTGGTCGCGAACTTCGATAACGGAGCGCAGCTTCCCGTCTTCCGCCGCCCGGACGCCCACCGCCAGCTCGATGGGGCTGCCGTCCGGGGTGTAACGCAGGGCGTTGCCCACGAGGTTGCCAACTACCTGGCGGAGCTTGGCTTCGTCGCCCAGGGCAGGGGCGGGGGTGGCGGGGCCGCCGTCGAGGCCTGTCAGCGAAATCACGCGGGAGCGGTCGCTGGCCTGGGTGTCCACCACGGCGTCATGCGCAATAAGCTGGAGGTCCACGGGCTTTTGCTGCAGCGGCCGCTGCTCATCAAGGCGGGCCAGCAGCAGCAGGTCCTCCACCATCGAACCCATGCGCTTGGCTTCGCTTTCGATCCTTCCCATGGCTGTGGACACGTCTTCCTCCGTAGCCAGCGCGCCGTGCCGGTACAGCTCGGAGAACCCCCGGATGGTCACAAGCGGGGTGCGCAGCTCATGAGAGGCGTCGGCCGCGAACCGCCGCATCCTCGCCTCCGATGCGGTGCGGGCCGCGAAGGCTGTTTCGATATGGGCGAGCATGGCGTTCAACGACCTGCTCAACCGCCCGAGCTCGGTGCCGGGGTTTTCGACCTCCACGCGGCGGGAGAGATCGCCGGCGGCGATGGCGGCCGCCGTCTTTTCCACCCGGGCCAGAGGCCGGAAGGAGCGGGAGACGGTCCAGCTTGCAATGAGGGACGCGAGCAGCAGGGTCAGCAGCCCCACCCCCGTCACCACCAGGGTGGCGTGCTTAAGGACGTCGTCGACGCTCCGCAGGGGCAGCCCTATGGCCACCACCGCTGTGGTTTGGCCGTTTTGGACGGCTACAGCGACCACCCGCCAGTTCTCGCCGTCCGTGCCCCGCACCTGGTACGGGACCGTCCCGCGAGCCTGGGCCTGCTCTACGGTGATGGAGCTGATGTCCGGGCGGTTATCCGGATCGCCACCGAACGGATAGGGCTCCTCGCCGGGGGCGAAGAGAATCAATGAATAGTCCGTGGGGACCATCGGGTTCGTGGGAGCCTGCAGCGGGGTGAAGGAGCGCTGTTTCCGGGCAAGGTCCACAGCTGCATACAGCTTGTCGTCCACTTGCCCTTGCAGGTAACTGTGCAGCAGGGCCAGTGTTCCAGCCCCGGTCACTGTCAGGGCAACTATCAGCAGCGCCATGATCATGGCCACGAGCTGCGTCCTCAGGGACGCCGACTTCCATCGCTGCAGCAAGGTCAGCGCTTTTCTGCCGTTCGGAGCACGTAGCCCACGCCGCGCTTGGTCTGGATCAGTGCGGGGGCGTCGGGGTCGATGTCCACCTTCCGACGAAGGTAGGAGATGTACGACTCCACGATGGAGGCGTCACCGTTGAAGTTGTATTCCCAGACGTGGTCCAGGATCTGCGACTTGGAGAGCACCCGGTTGGGGTTGAGCATAAGGTAGCGGAGCAGCTTGAACTCGGTGGGGGAGAGCTCAATGACGGTGCCGCCGCGGCGTACTTCGTGCGCGTCGTCGTCGAGTTCCAGGTCGTCAACGCGGATCACGGCGTCGTCATCCACCATCGGCTGCGTCCGGCGCAGGACGGCGCGGATCCGGGCCACCACCTCATCGAGGCTGAACGGTTTGGTGACGTAATCGTCCCCGCCGACGGTGAGGCCGGTGACTTTGTCCTCGGTGTCGTCCTTTGCAGTGAGGAACAGGACCGGGAAATGCTTCCCGGCGGCGCGGAGGCGGCGGGTGACGGTAAAGCCATCCATGTCAGGGAGCATGACGTCCAGCACGGCCAGGTCCGGTGTGTGGGCGTCCGCAGCAGCAAGGGCGTCACGTCCGTTTGCCGCCGAGACGACGTCGAATCCGGCAAACCGCAGCGAGGTGGAGAGCAGCTCGCGGATGTTGGGTTCGTCGTCGACAACGAGGAGCTTCGCTTCTGGGCCGTTCTTGTTCATGCTCCCATCATGCTCCCAGACTCTGGGAGTTGTCTGGATATTTGTTGGAAGACAGGTGGGGATGTGGGTGCCTACCAGCCCATGGTCCCGGGTTCGCCCTTGAACGGGCCAGACACGCGGTCAGTGATCCAGCCGCCGTAGAAGCCCCCCGCCTGCGGACGGACACGCTCGCCGTCCACTTCGCAGTAGTCCATCCTGCCCGGGTACACGGCCACGCGGTCAGCCAGGGCCTCGTACCCCTTGGCCGGCTCCGGATAGAACCACGCTGCTGCTTCAGCCACCGTCCCGCCGCCGTGAACAGTGAGGTACTGCGCTGAGCCTTTGAACTCACAGAAGCTGCTTCCGGGGGCCGGTTCCAAGGCCCCTGGCCGGAACGCTGACCGGGGCAGGTAGTAAACCGGCGGGTGGCTGGTTTCGAGAACCCTGAGCGAGTCAACTGTGTCCAGGATCAGCTCGCCGCCCAGCACGATCCGGATCCGTTCGGTGCCCGGCTCAACGCGTGGGGGCCGGGGGTAGTCCCACACGGATTCCTGTCCGGAGCGGGGGATGGCGGGGGTAACTTTTCGGCGCATGCCTCCAGTGTGCAGGACGGGAACCCAAACCGGAGTGAGAACGTTCCGGGCTTCACGCCTTCCGCCGGGTGCAGCACGGGAATACAGTGATGGTGCCGGGCCCGGTTCCGTCCCGAATCCGGCATCGCAGGGCCCCTCCCGGCGCCCGCAGACCCGCGCTTGGCTGCTCCACATTATGTTCTTCAATGATTTCCGGCCCAATGAAGGGGATAGACCATCATGACTGACCTGAGTGCATCCGAAAACACCGCATCCAACGAACGCAGTATCCGGGACTGGGCGGACCTGGCGGAGGAAATGTGGTCATATCTCACCGGCAAGGGTGCCGCGATCAACTACCAGTTCGTGGATATGACCATCGAAGTGCCGCGTGACATTGGCCCTGATGCTCCCCGGGCCACCTGGAAGCTGAACGGCAGCCTGCGTGTCACCACCAGCGACAAGGATGCTGCCGGCTCCGATCTGAACCGTGGCTGACGGATATGGCTGACTACCGCCTGGACGTGGATCTGGACTTTTCGTATACAGATGAGTCCGGATCGGTTACGAGGGGGAGTGCCCGGTCCTCGGGCACGGACGTCACAGTATCCATGGACAGCCTGGCACCCCTGGGAGGCGGCGGCATCCCGTCACTGGAGGACATCAAGCCACTGGCGGAGATGCTGGCCGGTAAAGGACTCAGTGTCACCCTCTCCGGTCCGGACGGAAGTATCGTCAGCCTGGGGGCGGTGAACAGCCCCGCCTCGCAGCGCCTGGTGACGCGCTCGCCCCACATCAAGCTGGGAAAGCTGGGAGCGCTCGTGCCCATGGTCAGGCAGGGCCGGCGCAAGTCGGCAGGCGTTCCGCTGCTGCCGCCGTCCACTCCGTTGCCGCTGCTCCCCACCGTCCGGCGGAAGATCAGCCGCCGGATCACCACCACGCACTACACCCGGGGCAGCGGCCGGCCACGGCTGATCTTCGTGCAGGATGCAGCCTCATGGACCGGACAGATTCCCAGGGAGGTGACGCTTGCAGGGGAGAAGACCACGATCGGAAGCGACCCGGGCTGCGACATCCTCCTGGAGGGGCTGGAAGGGCTCCACGCCGAAATCAGGCATGATGAGCTGGATGAGTACGTCCTGGTTCCGCATGGGACTGTCAGCGGCAGCGTGGCGCAGGGTGGCCCTTCCGTGCTCCGTACCGGCGCCAGGATACAGATGGGGCAGTGGTGCCTCGCCTTCTTCCGGGAAGAATTCGCCGACCACGGGCGCCCTTACGGCGGCCGCAGCGGTGGAGAACTGGCTTACGAGCGCCCGCAGTTCGATCCGCGGACCGGAACCATGGAAAGGGACAGTTCGCGCGGCGTTACCTGACACTGCTCTGCCTCACGGGCAACGGTCCTAGTCAGCCGTTTCCACATCCTTGGCGTCCATGATCCGGTACGCGTAGCCCTGTTCCGCCAGGAACCGCTGGCGTTTGGCGGCGAAGTCCTGATCCAGGGTGTCCCGGGCCACGAGCGAGTAAAAGCGTGCCGAGCGGCCGTCCTTCTTAGGCCGCAGGAGCCTGCCCAGCCGCTGGGCTTCCTCCTGCCGTGAACCGAAGGAGCCCGACACCTGGATGGCCACCGAGGCCTCGGGAAGGTCGATGGAAAAGTTCGCCACCTTCGAGACCACCAGCGTCTGGATTTCCCCGGCACGGAAGGCGTCAAACAGTTTCTGGCGGACCTTCACCGAGGTGTCGCCCTTGATCACGGGCGCATTGAGGCGCTCGCCGAGCTCGTCCAGCTGGTCGATGTACTGGCCGATGACCAGCAGCTGTTCACCGGCATGCCGGCTGACCAGCTGTTCCACCACCTGTGTCTTGGACTCCGAGGTGGCGCAAAGCCGGTACTTGTCAGCGTCCTCAGCCATGGCGTAGGCAACCCGTTCGTCCCTGGGCAGGTCCACGCGGACTTCCACGCAGTCGGCCGGCGCGATGTAACCCTGGGACTCGATGTCCTTCCAGGGCGCGTCGTACCGTTTGGGCCCGATCAAGCTGAATACCTCGCCCTCGCGGCCGTCCTCCCGCACCAGGGTTGCCGTCAGCCCAAGGCGCCGCCGCGCCTGCAGATCCGCCGTCATCCGGAAGATCGGCGCGGGCAGGAGATGCACCTCGTCGTAGATGATCAAACCCCAGTCGTGCCCGTCCACCAGCTCCAGGTGGGGGTAGAGGCCACCGCGCTTCATGGTGAGGACCTGGTAGGTGGCAATGGTCACCGGCCGGACTTCCTTGACCGCTCCGGAGTACTCGCCGATCTCGTCCTCGGTCAGGGACGTGCGCTTCAGCAGTTCGTCCTTCCACTGGCGCGCGGCCACGGTGTTGGTCACCAGGATCAGGGTGGTGGTGGAGCCGGTCGCCATGGCCGCTGCCCCCACCAGCGTCTTTCCGGCGCCGCAGGGCAGCACCACCACGCCGCTGCCGCCGGACCAGAAGTTGTCGCTCGCCATTTGCTGGTAGGGCCTCAGCTTCCAGCCGTCCTCGTTGAGCGCGATCAGGTGCGGTGTGCCGTCCACGTAGCCCGCCAGGTCTTCCGCCGGCCAGCCGATCTTCAGCAGCAGCTGTTTGAGCTGTCCCCGCTGGGAGGCGTGCACCACCACTGTTTCGCCATCAATCCTTGGCCCGAGCAGGGGCTGGATCTTTTTGGCCCGGATTACTTCCTCCAGTACCGGATAGTCATCGGTCCGCATGACCAGCCCGTGCTGGGGGTCCTTCTCCAGGCGCAGCCGTCCGTACCGTGACATGGTTTCTTCGACATCGATCAGCAGCGAATGAGGCACAGGAAAGCGCGAGTACTTCAGCAAGGTATCCAGCACCTTCTCCGCATCCAGTCCGGCTGCGCGGGCGTTCCAGAGCCCCAGCGGCGTCAGCCGGTAACTGTGCATGTGCTCCGGCGCCCGCTCAAGCTCCGCGAAAGGGGCAATGGCATGGCGGGCTTCAGTTGCCAGCTCATGGTCCACTTCAAGCAAAATGGTCTTGTCGCTTTGGACGATCAAAGGTCCGTCGTTCACGCCGGGAAGTCCTTCACTGGCGCAGTTTCCCCTGCAGCCTCAATGTCGATGATGCGGTGGATGGACAGCACGCGTTCTGTTTCCCTGGCGGGATCAAATACCCGGACGCGTCCGCCGCTTACAGAGAGCGGAACAACCGTTTCCAGGTTGGCATTCCCCAGGCCGTCCACCACATTCATGCTGATCCGCTGCTTGAGCCTGATGGCGCGCTGCAGGGCCTCAAGCCCCAGCTGCGTTCCCGTTTCTCCGGCGTGGTCTCCGGAACCACCGCGGTGTCCGACGGCGGCGCCCCCCTGGCGCAGGACCGCGAGCTGGGCCTCCACCTCCTCCGTCCCGGGCGCCATCCGCGGTGCGGTGTACACCGGGCGGTGGGCGTCCTGGGCGGCCTGGGTTCCGCGGAGCCGGACCACGGGCTCATCCGCGCCGTCCACAGCCGGGGAGAGGCCCAGGGTGCGGAGAACCTGTGCGGTTTCCCGCGGTGGCGCGGAGGAAACCAGGACAGTTGGGGCAATCTTCTCCAGCTTCAGGTGGGCTGCCTTCGGCCCGGACAAAAGCTCCAGCAGGGCGTCCTCGTCCTCGCTGTGGACGAAGCTTGCCGCCGGCCCCACCCGCAGCCTTCCATGCCGCAGGGCGGTGTCCTCCACGAGGTATTGGAGAGGCTGGGGCACCGCGGTGGCGGAGTGCTCGCGCAGGAACTCCAGGATGCCGGCAGCGTCGTACCCCGTGTCCAGGGCCCGCTTGATGGAGCCTTCCGAGAAGCGGTAGATGGTGGCCGGCCCCTGGCCCTCGGCGTCAGCCATCACCAGCAGTTTTTCGGTCAGCCCGGGGGCGAGGTACCCGGGGGCGACGGCTGTGAGGTCTGCCTGGAGCAGGACATGGCTCAAAGCTGCCGGCAGGTGCTCGCCCAGGATGGCAAGGGCGGCCTCAGGGTTGTCTTCCGCCAGCGCGCTGCCCAACTGGCTGAGGGCGCCGGACCCCACCAGGCCCAGGAGTTCAGCTTCGGCGAGCACGCCGCGGATCATCGAGCTGAAGCGCCGTGCCATCCGCGGCTGGGCCCATTCGGCGCGCTGGAGAACTGCTGCCGCGTCGAGCACCGGCGCGGTGCCGTCCGCCGGGCCTGCCTCCACCGTCAGTTCGTGCAAAATTTCAAGGATGCGTTTGCGGACCAGGGGAGCGTCAGGCCGTTGGGCTTCCGCTGACAACGCGATGATGGTGCTTCCGGAGGCTGAACGGTGCCCCGCCGGCACGCCGCGCGCCCCGTTGATGGGCTGGCCCACCAGGGACGGCACGCGCTCGCTGGCCAGCCAGGCATTCACCAGCCAGAGCCACTGTTCCTGCCGCGGCAGGATCAGCCATTCAAGCTGCGGAGGCTGGACCCAGGACGAGGAATCCACGTCCAGGCGGATCAGGCCTGCCAGTGCGGCCAGTTCCAGCAGGAGTCCCGCTTGTTGCTGGTCGATCCGCAGCAGCTCGGCCAGCCGCCTCATCTCGCGCACCCCGACGCCACCGCTGCGAAGTGTGGCCAAGGGTTGCTCCCGTACGGCATGGAGGACGTCGCCCATCAGCCGCAGCGTCTCCGATATTGCGCTGAGCGCAGCATTCCTGCGCAGGACCGCAGAGGTCCGGCCGAGCTCAGGGACGGGGGGCTGGAGGGTGAAGTCGTTGATGATCGCGCCGCCGCGAAGCGAGACCCCCACGCTGTGGGGCAGCTCCACGTGCGCGGCGTCCAGCGGCACCAGCAATCCGCGCGCCAGCAGCCAGTCGACGGGCCCGACGTCGGACCCCTCGGTGGTGATGGAGGCCTTGCGTTGCGCCTGGGGGACCGCCCCCATTGCCCAGTTGCGGAACCTGGCGAGCAACGCCGTCGTCCGCTCCGGCGCCGTGGACAGGATGGTGTTGAGTGCCTCAGGAGAGGAGGTCCAGTGCTGCAGCGCCAGTGCGGCCTCCATGGGAGTGGTGGCATCGTGGATGGCCACGCCGCTGCGGTGCAGCTCGGAGACCAGCTGCACTACGCGCTGCGCGAAGGCTGGTTGAAGGCGGACCAGTTCCGTGTAGCTCCTGCCGAGGCCGGCGGGATAGATCCCCACCACGTCCTTCAGGGAGCCCACCGGCAGGTAGTGGCGCTGTTTGGCCGCGGAATCCGGAGTGCCGTGGGGAGGTTCGGCACGGTGTACCAGCGCCAGGTCCTGCAGGGAATGCAGGATCCGCTCAACAGCGGCCCCGGACGATCCTGGAATCATTTTGCGGAGTCCGGCCGCCGTGGCGCTGTGCCCGGTGTCCGTATTGGTGCACAGGTGGAGTGTTTCCAGGACCTGCATTTGCGGCCTGTTGAGCCGTTCCAGCGCACGCTGCACGCTGAGCCGGGCGCTGGCCCGCGCCGCGAGGGCGCTGAAGTCGGGGACGGGGGGAGAGATGAGGTCCGGCCGGGCGTCGAACAGCGCACGCAGTGAATCATCGCTGCGTGCCTCCAGTTCCTTGCTCAACGCACGAATGAGGGACATCAGTCCAACGTTACCGCCGGTCCGGCTTTCCTGCCCGGCGCCGCCCGGCAACGCTGTCCAGAACCAGGAAAAGCATCAGGAGGAACGCGGCCGGCAGGCCGTACAGCGCCGAGTATGTCACCCAGGCGGGGGCCACTGACCCGGCGAAGGCCAATGCCATCACGGTGCCTACTGCCACCAGGGACAGCACGGCGACAGCTGCGGCGAGGATCATCAGGGCACGCCGGTAACGCGAGGGTGTCATGGACGTAACGCTACAGCTCCCGCAGCCTCCGGCGTGAACGCTGCCGCATGGAGCCCCGGAATGGCTCCACAAGGCGGGCAAAAGCAGGAATAGGGCGGTGGGCAGGATAACCTTGAGGGATAGACCAACACGGCCTGCAGCCGCCATACCCTAAACCCGCACAGCAATGCGGATGCGGTGGCGGGCGGCCGTGTCAGAAGACGCAGAACGAAGAAGGTTGATTACGTGCCTACCGGCAAGGTCAAGTGGTATGACAAGGACAAGGGCTTTGGTTTCCTCGCGGGCGAGGACGGCCAGGAGGTATTCCTGCCCAAATCGTCGCTGCCCGAGGGCGTAACAGAGCTTAAAGCCGGCACCCGGGTTGAGTTCGGTGTGGCTGACGGCCGGAAGGGCGCCCAGGCGCTGGGCCTGCGAGTGCTGGACAAGACACCTTCCATCGCCAAGGCAAAGCGGCCCAGTGCAAAGGATCTTGCTCCCCTTGTCCAGGATCTGGTGACTGTCCTGGACAACCTGTCCGGAACGTTGTCCGCAGGCAAGTACCCGGAAGGCAACAAGGGCAAGGCCATCGCCGCTGCCCTGCGTAAGGTTGCCGACGAGCTGGACGTTTAGGCACTGATGATCCCGGAAGCTGAACAGCCGGTCCCGGCCGCGCCGGAACAGGACATGCCGGAACAGGACGGCACGACGCCGGGTGGCGCGGCTGCTGCCGGCCCCGCCGTTGCGGGGGCTAAGGCTGCGTCCAAGCGCCGCGCGGGTGTCCCGGCATGGCGGACAGGGAAGCCGGATGCCTTCCTTGCCGCCGCCGTGGACACGGCGCGTGCCGCTGTTGAGGACATCACGCCTGCACCGACCATTGGCCGCCACCTGGCGGCTAAAAGCGAAGGCGACCGCCTGGTGACGCACCTGTTTGAATGCAGGCTGCCTGGCTACCTGGGTTGGCAGTGGTACGCGGTACTCACCCGCAACTCCCGCTCGAAGGCGGTCACCGTCAACGAGCTCGGACTGCTGCCGTCCGAGGATTCCATCCTCGCCCCCGAATGGGTGCCGTGGGCTGAACGCGTCCGGCCAGAGGATGAGCAGGACCAGGAGCCGGAGCAGGTCCGGGCGATCGATCCGGAAGCTGGCGGGCAGCAAGCCGGGCCCGCGGAAGGCGAAGCCGACGACGACGCCCAGGATGCCGTAACAGAGCCTGCCATAACAGAGCCTGCCGTCGAAGCCTCTGATGCCGCTGGTCCGCCCGCTGAGCCCGCGGAAGACGACGCCGTTACGCCGTAAGGGAGACGGCGCCCCAGGGCGCGCTCCTCACGACATACACAAAGGCGCCGCCCGGAACTAACCCCGGGCGGCGCCGTCGTCATTTAACGCTATCTGTTTCTTGGTTCGCTGCTTGGTCCGATGCTTCTGGGTGCGCTGCTTTTGGGACCGCTGAGCCGCAGCGCGGACTGCTGCTGGAGCCCGGCTACTTGCGCAGCTTGCCCACCACGAAGTCGATGCTGGCCAGCAGCGCGGAAACGTCGTCCGGTTCGATGGCCACGAAAGTGGCGATGCGCAGTTGGTTGCGGCCGAGCTTGCGGTAGGGCTCGGTATCCACGACGCCGTTGGCCCGCAGGACCTTTGCCACCACGGCTGCGTCCACTGAATCGTCGAAGTCGATGGTGGCGATGACGTTGGAGCGCTCATCCGGGTTGGTGACGAACGGGGTGGCGAACTCGGAAGATTCGGCCCAGCTGTAGATGCGGCCGGCGGAATCGGCGGTGCGTGCTGAGGCGAAGTCCAGGCCGCCGTTGGCATTCAGCCACTGCACCTGCGAATCCAGCGTTACCAGGGTGGACAGCGACGGCGTGTTGTACGTCTGGTTCAGCCGTGAGTTGTCGATTGCGGTCTGCAGGTCAAGGAAATCGGGGATCCAGCGGCCCGTGGCCTTGATGCGGGCCGCACGGTCCAGGGCGGCGGGGGAGAACAGGCCGAGCCAGAGTCCGCCGTCGGAGGCAAAGTTCTTCTGCGGGGCGAAGTAGTAGACGTCGCTCTCCGCCACGTCCACGTCCAGGCCGCCGGCGGCTGACGTTGCGTCAACCAGAACCAGTGCGCCCTCGTCCGCACCTGCTACGCGCTTCACGGGGGCGGAGACGCCCGTGGAGGTCTCGTTCTGCGGCCAGGCGTAAACATCAATGCCGGCTTCAGCCTGCGCGGCCGGGCGGGTACCTGGTTCGGACTTGATGATGGAGGAGGCATCCAGGAAGGGTGCCTTGTTGGTGGCGGCCGCGAATTTGGACCCAAACTCACCGAAGGAGAGGTGCTGGGCCTTCTGCTCCACCAGGCCGAAGCTGGCAATGTCCCAGAACGCAGTGGAACCGCCGACGCCGAGAACCACCTCATAGCCCTCGGGTGCCCGGAAGAACTGGCTGAGGCCCTCGCGCACCGACCCCACCAGGTTCTTCACCGGAGCCTGCCGGTGCGAGGTCCCCAGGATGGTTTTCGACGCAGCGGAAAGCGCATCGATCTGCTCCTGCCGGACCTTTGACGGGCCAGCGCCGAACCGTCCGTCCTTGGGCAGGAGGTCGGCGGGAATAGTGATGCTGTTTTCGCTCACAGGTGCTCCAATTTCGGCGTGGACGCGGCTGGGGTCCGGACGGGTGGTTGCTTGGCGGACAGTCGGCTGCGACTGCAACTTTCGGCCCTCCTCATTCTGCCTGAACAGGCGTTGGGGCGGGAACCGGCACCGTCATAGTCCAGACATTGAGACGGCCTGCTGTGCCGGCCGCCAACTATTAGGACAAAGTCAAAATAGGCTAAGCTTTCCAACGGACTACGTCGCGCGGAAGGCGTTACGGTGGGACAACGCTAGGTACTGCGCTCGAGGAGCTGAGCTGGATGACGGATCTGATCGACACTACGGAGATGTACCTTCGGACCATCTTGGAGCTTGAGGAAGAGAACATCGTGGCCCTCCGCGCCCGGATCGCCGAACGCCTGCGCCACTCAGGGCCCACGGTCTCCCAGACCATCGGCAGGATGGAGCGGGACGGCCTGGTGGTGGTCTCCGGTGACCGGCACCTGGAGCTCACTGAAATTGGCCGGAAGCGCGCTACCGAGGTGATGCGGAAGCACCGGCTGGCGGAGCGGCTGCTGGCAGACGTGATTGGCCTGGACTGGGCTTACGTCCATGACGAGGCCTGCCGCTGGGAACACGTTATGAGCGAACGCGTGGAACGGCGCATCTACGAACTGCTTGACCATCCAACGGAGTCCCCGTACGGCAACCCCATCCCCGGCCTGGCTGCCCTCGGCGGCCAGTCATCACAAGGCTTCGCCGACGGGGCCATCAGCCTGCTGGAAGCAATGAAGTCCTACGGTCCGGCGTCCGAGGTGACCGTAAGCCGCCTGGCCGAGCCGATCCAGGTGGAGCCGGAACTGCTGGTCCAGCTGGACGAGGGTGGTATCCGCCCTGGGGCCGCGGTCTCCCTGGAGCGGGTGGGAGACTACATTTCCGTCCGCGTGCCCGGAATCGAAGGCGCTCTGGAGCTGCCCCCGGAAGTGGCGGCCCACGTCTTCGTGGCCATCCGGTAAACCGGCGCCCTACCCCGGCTGGGATGGAGTAGGCAAAGATAACGGAATTGTTACTTTGGGACTTCTGGCCCTATAGTTAAACCCAAGCGTAGATACTAAAGCGTTACCTGATCTGGAGCCGAGCTCTGCCAGCGGATCAGGTGCACGAGTCATTACTGGCAGAGGCGGGGGAACCACAACCGGCAGACGGGGGACTGCCTTGGGGTGAAGTCCGTCAGCAGCAAGCCTCTTCCAGTGTAGGATCCTCCCGGGGATACCTCTGTGCCGAGCTTGCTTAGGCGGACCGGGTCTTTGAACTCTCTGACCCGAATCCGACAGCTAACTTCGCAGGCTTTCCAGAGAGGAACCCTTACTTGTCCATGCAGACCCCCAAGGGGCGCCGCCGCGCGGCTGCCCTTGTTTCAACGCCGCGCGTTGTCGAGGTCATCACCACGGAACGCCCCCGCGATCCGCACCGTGATGCACGCCGGCGTCGAGGACCCTTCCGGCAGATCACTGAATTTGCCGCCGCCAGTGGGATCGGCCAGAAGGCCGGAATCGCGTTGGCCGCCACTGGACTGGTGCTGACCGTGACCGTTCCGGCAACCAGTCCCGTCATGGCCACCGACAATGCAGGCAGCGTTGCCCCGGTGGCAGCCTCCGCTGTTACGCCGCAGCCGCAGGTATCGGCCGAGGCCGGCGCCCAGATCGACTTCAGCCGCTCCGCGGTGGTGACCGAGGCGGATCCCGACGGGAAGCTGAAGCAACTGCTCAGTGCCCAGTCCGCCGGTTCCGTGTCCCGCGCAGCATCTGCCGGAAGCCTCGGGGCCCCGTTGGCCGCCCTCTCCACAGCCTCCCCGTTCGGTTACCGGGTCAGCCCCATCACCGGCGGCTCCGGTGACTTTCACCGCGGCCAGGACTACGTGGCCCAGTGCGGCACCTCGGTCCTGGCAGCAGCCACCGGCACCGTCACGTTCGTGGGCTGGCACCAGTACGGCGGCGGAAACCGGGTTGTCGTGGACCACGGCAACGGCCTGGAGACCACGTACAACCACCTGTCGTCCTTCAGCGTCACCGAGGGCAAGACAGTCTCCCGGGGCGATGTCCTGGCCCTCAGCGGCACCACGGGAGCTTCAACCGGCTGCCACCTCCACTTCGAGGTCCAGGTCAACGGCGAGGTCGTCGATCCCACGGGCTGGCTGTAGTCAAATGATGGCTCGCTATCGAATCATCGTGACTAGCCGTGACCTGAATGTGACATTCAACAAAAACTGCTGTACCGTCTAACTCGCGTCAACTTTTCCGAAGTTGACGCTCTTGTGCGGATTGCCTAGCTCTGCCACCGCTCAAGGTCCGTTCGCATTTCATCGTCTGGCAGGGGCGGGGGAACCAATTTTGGTCTTTGCTTCAGCGAAGGCCTTGGGGTTAAGTCGCAAAGCTTCCTTGGAAGCTGCGTGGCCGGGTGACTCCCATCCGAATCCGACAGCTCACCTCGCAGGCATTGGGAGAGGCTACCTTCGTGTCTTCACGCCATAATTCTGCGCGCCACCGTGCGCAAACGGTTCGTACCAACCCTTTGGACACCGTGTCCAAGGCTGTTAGTGCCAATGCCGGGACAGTAGGTCGCCAGGCTGCCGTTATCGCAGCAGCTTCCGGTCTTATCTTCAGCATGGGCCTGCCCGCCAACGCCGCGGACACCACCGCCGGCGTTTCCGCTTCGACCGAGTCCGGGTCTGCCCAGTCTGCCCTCGCGGTGACCGCAGCACCCACCGCCACCGTCTCCTTCGAGCGTCCCGTGGTGAAGACCACCGCCGCTCCGAAGCCGGCACCGGTGCGCGCACAGTCGACCGATTCCGAGAGCCGGGCTGCTTCCGGAACCCGGACGGCCTCCACCGCGTCGGCTCCCGAAGCTGCAGCTGAGAAGCTGGCCGAAACGGTATCGTCGGCCTCCGCCTCCGGCGTTGCCGCACTCGCGTACACCGGCATCGGCCGTCCGTACGTCTGGGGCGGCACCACCCCCAACGGCTGGGACTGCTCCGGCTTTACCCAGTGGGTTTACGCCCAGGCCGGCATCAGCATCCCACGCGTCAACGCCTGGACGGCAATGACGCCCACCTCCACCCCGCAGCCGGGTGACCTGGTTATGCAGAACGGTGGCGCGCACGTAGGAATCTACGTCGGCAACGGCATGATGATCAGCGCGCTCAACCCCTCGCAGGGAACGCTGCTTCACTCGGTGGCCGCCACCGGAAGCTCCGCCTTCTTCACCATCAACAAATAGTTCTTGGGCCTTCGGGCCCAAGAGCTATTTCTTTGCTCCACACGCTTTCCACACACACCACATCCCCGTTCGGGGCGTGCCGGCGTACCCCCAAGATGCCGGCACGCCCAGACCCCTTGGTGCCCACAACGGCCTGAGGAAAACGAAAGAGAGAACTGATGACTACTCGTGCCACCGCACGGCATCGCGCCGAAGTCACCAAGACCAACTCAATCGCCGTTATCGCCAAGGCTGTTGGCGGCAACGCCGGTGGCATGGGCCGCCAGGCAGCGGTTATCGCCGCCGCTTCTGGCCTGGTGCTGACCAGCGGCATCGCTGCAAACGCGGCTGACTCCAGCGTCCAGCGCGACTCCGCCCCCGCGTCCACCCTGGAAGTTGAGTCCTCTGTAGAGGCACCGATCTCCGCTGCTTCCACCATCGCCATCACCTTCGAAAAGCCGGCCGTCACCACCACGCCGGCGCCTGTTGTCGAAGAAGAGCCCGCTCCTGTTGAGGTCGAAGAAGCCGAGCCGGCTCCCGCCGTCGCCCAGCCTGCCGCAGCCCCGGCCGCAGCCCCAGCCCCAGCCCCCAAGGTGACCGCCAAGGTAACCACCGCCTCTGCACCCGCTGCAGCTCCTGCCGCTTCCGCCAGCGGCAAGGGCGCAGCCATCCTCTCCGCTGCGTACGCCCAGTTGGGCGTAACGCAGGACTGCACCATGCTGGTGACCAACTCCCTGGCCGCAGTGGGCATCAACTTCCACGACTGGCCTGCAGGGTACCTCTCCCTGGGCCGCACCGTAAGCGCCGCGGAAGCCCAGCCGGGCGACCTTATCTACTACGCAGACGGTGGCGCAGGCATGGCCCACATCGCTGTCTACGCAGGCAACGGCCAGGCTGTCCACGGTGGGTACAACGGAAACCAGACCGTGGTCTTCAGCGCAAACGTTGGCTCCGGCCCCGTTTTCATCCGCGTGAACTAACAAGCCTCGCGTGAGGCAGTCCCATAGGGACGGCACGAAGAACCCCTGCCCGCGGCAGGGGTTCTTCCTTTTAACTACCGGCTGGGTTAATTGACAATGAAGTGCGGGCCGCATCCGCCCGGGAACACGCGCTGATGGACCCGACACGGCAGTTTTGGAAAACCGCGATTAGCTGATAATGCGCTTCTATGTTTACTCTTGTGGTGTCGATCCATAGCCCGGACATGCCGAGGGCAGCCGGCCCTCGTGCCCCTGACGGGTGCGGCCGTGAAGAGGTACGTGCATGCGCACTCTCGTTCTGAATGCTGGATATGAACCGCTGGCGGTCATCACGTTCCGCCGGGCGCTGGTGCTTGTGCTCACAGGCAAAGCCAGCGTGGTTGCCGAGGGTGACGATCCCGTGGTGGGACCCCAGGAGATATTGGGCCGCCCGTCCGTTATCCTCCTGAACCGCTATATCCGCCCCAGATACAACCAGGCCACGGCTGTCAGCCGCCGCGGAGTGCTGAGGCGTGATGGCCACAGATGCGCGTACTGCGGAAAAGCGGCCCACACCATCGACCATGTCCAGCCCAAGTCCCGCGGCGGTGCCGATTCCTGGGAGAACCTGGTGGCGGCGTGCCTGCGCTGCAACAACGTCAAGGGTGACCATACTCCAGCCGAAATGGGGTGGAAGCTGCGGTTCGTCCCGGAGCCCCCGCATGGAACCATCTGGCAGATCAAGGAACTAGAAAAGCCCACCCCTGCCTGGGACCCGTTCCTGCTGCCCGAGCGCGCCGCCTGACCCCACCCCGCACCATGCCCTTGGTGACTAGGCTGGGGGAGTGGAAGAGAACCGGTTGCCCTTCGATGCCCTCATCCTGGCCGGCGGCCGGTCGTCCCGGCTGGGCGGAGTGCCTAAGCAGGACCTTGTCTTCCACCACGCCACTCTCCTGCAGCGTGCGCTTGCTGCGTCCGCAGGTGCCTCCAGCACGGTGGTGGTGGGTCCCCGACCGGAATCTTCCGCTCCCGGAGTGATCTGGTGCCGTGAAGAGCCGGAGTTCGCGGGTCCAGCTGCGGCCATCGCGGCCGGACTGGAGGCCCTTGCGCACCACGGCATCGCCACACGTGAGTACACCCTTGTACTGGCGTGCGATATGCCGCTGGTCCAGGACGCCGTGGCGGCGCTGAAGGAAGCACTGGTCCCGGGGGAGGGTGACGGCGTCATGGCCTGTTCCAGTGACGGCACCCTCCAGCCGCTGGCCGGCATGTACCGCACGGCCGGGTTAAGAAAATCAGCCGCGGAACTGTCTTCACGCGGTGCCTTAATCAACGGCTCCGTGCGCTCCCTCCTTGCTAGTCTGGAGGTGCAGCCAATCACCGTCCCCGCAGGTTCCACGGCAGACGTGGACACGTGGGATGATGCCGCCGCACTAGGGATTGCCGCCGGGAACCAGGACAAGGGCCAGGACCGGCGCAGCCGCAGTTAACTTGGGAGGCACGTTCGTGAAAAGTCAGGATGAAACGCTGGAGGAGTGGTGCAGGTCCCTGCTCCAGGCCTATGAGCTTGAGGACGTCCAGGTGGACGTCAACGCCATCCTTGCCCTGGCTGGTGTGGCCGCCCACTCGGTGGTCCGCCCGGCAGCACCGCTGACAACCTTTATCGCGGGCTATGCCGCCGGGCTGGCATCGGGGTCCGGGCAGGCAGCGAATGCCGCTTCCATGGAATCCGCGCTGGCCGTGGCCCGTACCCTGGCCGCCGACTACGATGCTGAAGCCGCCGGGACTCCCGGCGAATGACCAGCGACGCCCAGGAGGAACCGAGCAAACCCGAAGCTGACCATCCCCGGCACCTCGACCACACGTGGGACGAAGCCCGGCAGGCCGCCTTTGACGCCGCCCAGCCGATTCCCGCCGGGCCAGTTGCGCTGGAGCTGGCCCTCGGACGAAAACTGGATCAGGACATCGTGGCGCTGCAGGACATGCCCCACTATGCTTCTTCGGCGATGGACGGCTGGGCGGTGAACGGCACCGGACCGTGGATCCTGGTTGAACCCGGTACGCCCCTTGCCCCGCACCAGGCAAGTCCCATCGCCACAGGGGGACTCATCCCCCCGGGCGGCAAGTCGGTACTGCGCAGTGAAAGTGCCCGGTTGGACAAAGACGAGGACGGACTGCCCATCCTGATGACGGGTGGAACGGCCCGCCCCGGCGAGCCCCGCACCGGCCAGCACGTGCGGAAAGCGGGGGAGGAGGCTTCCGAGGGCGACGCCCTGGTCAGGGCCGGGGTGGTGCTCAACCCCGCACACCTGGCACTGGCCGCCCTGGCGGGGTATGACGAACTAGTGGTACAGGGAAAGCCCATGGTCCGGCTGCTGCTGACCGGCTCCGAGGTGGTTGGCCACGGCGTGCCCGTCCCCGGCCAGGTGCGGGACACCTTCGGCCCGCAACTGCCGGCAGTGGTGGGCATGCTGGGCGGGATCCCCGGCGGGCAGCAAAGGATCGGCGATTCGTATGCTGAGTGGCTGGGCGCGCTGGAGGACGTGGTCCCGGAGGTGCCGGGGGCACCGGACCTGCCGGCCGACGTCGTCATCACCACTGGCGGGACGGGAAAATCCGGCACCGACCACCTTCGCCGGGCCGTAGCTGAGCTGGGAGGGCGGCTGATCATCGACGGCGTTGCCATGCGTCCGGGGCATCCAGCCGTCCTGGCCGAACTTCCGGATGGACGCTTCGTGCTCGGACTGCCGGGCAACCCGCTTGCCGCAATGATTGCCCTGTCCACGGTAGGGGCCCCGCTGCTGGCGGCGCTGGGGCACGGCGGCATGCCAGCGGTACAGGAGGTGCCGTGCGGAACCACCCTCGAGCCGGAGCCGGGGCGCACACGCCTCATGCCGTTCCGGTTGCTGTACGGGATGGCCTCGCCTGCCCGGCACACCGGCCCGGGCATGATGCGGGGGCTGGCTTCCGCCGACGGCGTGATGGTTGTTCCTCCCCACGGGGTGAAGCTCGGTGAACTGGTGCCAGCATTCGCCCTGCCCTGGGGGCCGCCCATCCCTGCACCTCCTGACCCCAATGCCAGGCCGAAGACGCGAAGTGCCGGACGGACAGGCCGGACAGCTGCCAAACCTGCGGCCACCGGCCCGGTGGACTGGAGCGAACTCCTTGGCTGACGAAGCCCGGGAACGGCCGGCTGCGCTGGCATCACCACGGGGCGGTTGCGATGATGGAGTCATGAACAGGAACGGTGGGACATGGGACGTGTAACCCAGCGCCGCAAGGTGCACAAGTACGTGCTGGACGGTTCGCCGAATGCCCTCGAGTTCCCGGTCCGGTACCGGGAGGATGTCCTTGCAGTGGAGGAACCGCTGGAAATCCGGCTGGGCAGCATGTCCTACTCCGTCACGATGCGGACTCCGGGCCATGACTTCGACCTAGTGGCCGGGTTCCTGGTGTCCGAGGGCGTCATCTGGGATTCCGGGCAACTTGTCTCGCTGCGCTTCTGCGCCGGGGAAGACGAAAACGGCGTGCAGACCTTCAACGTGGTCGAGGCCCAGTTGCGGCCGGATGTTGAGGCTCCGTCCATAGGCCGGCACGTGTACACCTCCAGTTCGTGCGGCATTTGCGGCACCGATTCCATCGAGTCCGTCAGCAAGTCCTCGCACTACAGTCCCGCCGCAGATCCCCTGAGCGTTTCCGCGGAGGTGCTTGCCTCGCTACCGGACATTCTTCGGGAGTCCCAGCGCCTCTTCGACGACACCGGCGGCGTCCATGCTGCCGGGCTCTTCCGGATTGAGGACGACGGCGGCGCAAACCTTCTGTGCCTCCGGGAGGACGTGGGACGGCACAACGCCGTGGACAAGGTGGTGGGGTGGGCCCTGCGTGAAGGCCTGCTGCCCCTGAGTGGCACGGTCCTCCAGGTCTCGGGCCGGGCATCGTTCGAGCTGGTCCAGAAGGCTGCTTTGGCCGGGATACCCGTCCTGGCTGCCGTGAGTGCGCCATCCAGCCTTGCAGTCGAACTGGCCGAGGCCAGCGGCCTGACGCTCGCCGGCTTCAGTAGGGGAACCAGCCTCAACATCTACGCAGGCGACGGGAGAATACGGCGGCCGGTGGCAGCTTCGCCGTCGTAGGCCTACCCAGCCGCCTGCTGGCCCGGAAAACAGTCGGGGAAGCGGTTCCGAAAAGGTTGGTAAAAGACCTGCCAGCGGGTAGATTTATCCATCGAATGGACACCAGGATCCAGTCCCAAGCGCTAAAGAGGGCACACATTGCATGACGACCGCCGGATCACGGAAGTGCGCCTGCACAGGTTCCTGCGCGAGCGCATAATCCCGGCGGTCTACAGCCGGACTCTTCCCCTCACCCTCAGTAGTTGGGATGCCCCGGACGAACCCGTTCCCGCGCTGGAAGCCATGCGGCAGGAGTTCCAGCCACAGGAATACGGTGCCTTGTGGGGTAAGCCCTGGGGCACCAAGTGGCTCCGTCTCCAGGGCGAGGTCCCCGAATCGTGGGGCACGGAACCGGACACCACCGTTGAAGTGCTGGTGGACCTTGGATTCACCGTTGAAGTACCCGGTTTCCAGTGCGAGGGCATCGCGTGGCGCCCGGACGGCACCATCATCAAGGCGGTCTCGCCGCGGAACCAGTACATCCCGCTGAAACTCTTGGGCGGTGGCATGGCGGTGGACTTCTACGTTGAGGCTGCGGCGAATCCGGACGTCGCCCAGGGCTGGACGTTCGCGCCTACGCCCTACGGGGACAAGTCAACGGCCGGGACAGCACCGCAGTACAGGCTGGGAAACCTCGTCATCGCCGAACTGAACCAAAATGTCTGGGAACTGCAGCAGGATATTTCAACGCTTTCAGGCCTCATGGCGGTATTGCCCCTGGAACTGCCCAGGCGGCACGAGATCCTTAGGGCACTCGAGCGCATGATGGACATCATGGATCCGGACGATGTGGCCGGGACTGCTGCCGCAGGACGAGAAGCGCTCGCCGACGTACTTGCCCGGCCGGCTTATGCCTCTGCGCACCAGCTGGTAGCCACCGGCCATGCCCACATCGATTCCGCCTGGCTCTGGCCGGTCCGGGAGACTGTCCGGAAGTGCGCCCGGACGTTCTCCAACGTTGTGGCGCTGATGGACGAGAACCCGGACTTTGTATTTTCCTGCTCCTCGGCCCAGCAGTTCGCCTGGATCAAGGAGTTCTACCCCGAACTCTTCGGCCGCATCCGCGAGAAGATCCGCGCCGGCCAGTTCGTTCCGGTAGGCGGGATGTGGGTTGAATCGGACACCAATATGCCCGGCGGTGAGGCAATGGCGCGGCAGTTCGTGGAGGGCAAGGGTTTCTTCCTCGCGGAGTTCGGTGTCGACTGCCACGAGGCCTGGCTGCCGGATTCCTTTGGATACTCTGCGGCGCTGCCGCAGATCGTCAAGTCCGCAGGCAGCCGCTGGTTCCTGACCCAGAAAATCTCCTGGAACCAGATCAACAGGATGCCGCACCACACCTTCAACTGGGAGGGCATCGACGGCACGCGGCTCTTCACCCACTTCCCGCCCGTGGACACCTACAACTCGGAGCTGAGCGGGCGCGAACTTGCCCACGCGGAGCGGAACTACCGCGATCACGGCCACGGCACAGTGTCGCTGGTGCCGTTCGGCTATGGCGACGGCGGCGGCGGACCAACGCGGGAAATGCTGGCGGCTGCCTCACGCGCCGCGGACCTGGAAGGTTCTCCAAAGGTCCGGATCGGCTCCGCGGAAAGCTTCTTCACGCAGGCCGAGGCTGACTACCCCGTCCTGCCCGTGTGGGTGGGCGAGATGTACCTTGAGCTGCACCGCGGAACCTACACCAGCCAGGCCAGGACCAAAAAGGGCAACCGCCGCAGTGAGCACCTGCTGCGGGAGGCGGAATTGTGGTGTGCAACGGCTGCTGTGCGCACCGGCGGCAGCTTCGCCTACCCGGCTGCGGAACTCAAGCGGTTGTGGCGGCTGGTCCTTCTGCAGCAGTTCCACGACATCCTTCCAGGCAGCTCCATCGCCTGGGTCCACCATGATGCCGAGCGGAACTACCAGGCAGTCAGCGATGCCCTTGAAGCAATCATCAGCGAGGCTGCGGCCGCCGCGCTGGGCAGCGGCGGCCGGACATTCCTCCTGAACGCTGCGCCGCACTCCAGGGACGGGGTGCCTGCACTGGCCGCAGGCGAGCCGGCTGCAGCGGATGGCGCGGTCCAGGCCACCGCTGACGACGGCGGCTTTGCCCTGGACAACGGAGTCATCCGCGCCGTCCTGGACGCCGACGGGCTGATTGCCTCGCTGGTGGATTACGCCAGCGGCCGGGAAGCGATCGCTCCCGGCCAGCGGGGTAACCTCCTTGAACTGCACCGCGACACTCCCAACGAGTGGGATGCCTGGGATATCGACGAGTTCTACCGGCGCAACGTTTCGCCACTGACCCGGGCCGCTTCCGTCCGGCTGGTTCACGAAGGGGCAGATGCCATTGTCCTGGTGGAGCGGCTGGCCGGGACTTCCACCATTACCCAACGGATCGCACTTGCGCCGGGCAGCCCGTCCCTCTCCATCACCACCTCGGTGGACTGGCAGGAACGCGAGAAACTGCTGAAGCTCGGCTTCGCGCTGGACGTCCGGGCGGACAGGTCGGCTGCAGAGACGCAGTTTGGCCACGTGTTCCGGCCCACCCACACGAACACGTCGTGGGAAACGGCAAAGTTTGAGATTTGTGCCCACCGGTGGATCCATGTGGCGGAGCCGGGGTATGGTGTGGCGATTTCCAACTCCTCCACCTACGGCCACGACGTCGCGCGGAACATCAGGGATGACGACGGCGGCACCACCACCACGGTGCGCCTGTCGCTGTTGCGCGCTCCCAAGTTTCCCGATCCGGAGGCGGACCGCGGGCTGCATGAGCTGACCGTTACGATCCGTCCGGGGGCGGATATTGCCGGCGCCGTGGAGGAAGGCTACCGAACCAACCTTGTTCCCCGGTTGGTTCACGGCGGTTCCCCGGTGGAACCGCTGTTCTCCGTGACGAACCCTGCCCTGGTGATTGAAGCCGTCAAGCTGGCGGAGGACGGGTCCGGGGACGTGGTTGTCCGCCTCTACGAGTCCTTGGGCCAACGGTCGGCAGGAAAGGTGACCGCGAACTTTTCCGTGCAGGGCGTTACTTCAGTGGATTTGTTGGAGCGTCCGCTCGAGGCGCCGGGCGTGAACGCCTGTGCTGACGGAGCGGAACTGGGCCTGCGGCCTTTCCAGCTGGTGACCCTGCGGTTCGCCCGCGACCAGGGGTAGCCGCTTCTTTAGCTCATGGAACCGTGAATTCGGGCCAGGCATTGAAGGGTGTCTGCGTCAGGAAAGCACGCGCCCAAACGGGCTTTAACCAGGCTGAGTGGGGGCGGTCCCCAACGGCCGCCACCACTCATCCCCCCAATAGGTGTGAAGGCCCCCGGAGCGGCCAACGTCTTGGAATTTATCCCCGTTCGAAAACGACCTTCGCTCCACCTTCACACATTCATGATTGTTTCACATTCTAATGATTTTGTGAAAGCCAGCAGGGTTACTTTTCGGTATATGTCCTTTTGGCGGACGACGTCTTTCTGTTCTGCACCCGTGCCGCCCAGATCAGCGCCAGGCCAAGGACGAAGCACAGTACGGCGGTGTAGTTGATGACGAACTCCGCCGCCCCCCACTCGGGAGGCACCACGGGAAAGAGCAGTGTCAGGGCGATGGCCACTCCGCCTGTTGCCAGGAGTGCGGCGGCAACCCGCACGAGGACCGGCAACCGGCTCCGGACAGCGCTGACCATGGCGGGCAGCAGTACTAGGGATACGTATGCGGGATAAGCCCTTCCGGCTGCTCCGTAGTACTCCACCAGGACAAAATTCCGTTCGCTCTTTTGTGACGGTCCTGCAAGGCCTGCCGAAGAACCCGCCGTGTCCATCATGAAGAACAGGATCATCAACGCTAGGGAGATGACCAGCAGCACAACCATGCCGGCTTTCCCCGTGATGAGCCGGTAGGCGCTGTCGGCGCCGAAACCGCGGGTGACCCGGATGCCGACAAAGTAGATGGCTGCGAAGATGATGAAGCGCAGCAGCAGGTTGGCCAGGTTGATGCCGCCCAGGGCCTGGTCGATGGCCACGTAGGGCGCTTCGATGCTCAGGAGGATGGCGACGGTCATCAGTCCGAAGATGTAGAACAGCGACCTGTTCTCTCCGCGGATGGCACTGGGCACGCGGGCCGCTGCGGTGAGCGCGCAGATGGCCAGCGTGGACCATTGAAGAATGTCGATCATCCCAGGTTCTCCCAAATTTTTTCAGTTTGCGCTTGGTCCTGCTCCTGGCGCTTCAGCACCTTGCCCAGTGCCTGCAGCCGGTCGCCCGCCAAGGCGGTGAGGTCGCCGTCGGACAGGCTGTCCAGGGCGGCCTGCCGCGCACCCGGCGGCCAGCCCGCTTCCTCTTCGGTGATCAGGCCGGTAGCCACCAGGCCACCGGCCGGTCCGACGCCGGCAGCAAGCGCGGTGGCAAGCGCCAGCTCCGGAGACAGCCGGTTGGCAGTCAGTTGCGCTGAATAGTTTTGGGGCGCCACTCCCGTGGCCGCGGAAACGCGGTGCCGCACTTCGCCGTCGTCGATGGCGTCAACCCAGTTTTTTACCGAGGTGGCGTGCGGGGCGGCGGTAAGGGGTGGTGACGCTGACCCCGAAGTGCCGGCGGGCTCCGTTGCCGGACGCGCAAGGACAGCCCGCAGGAGATCGGCCGTGGAAACCTGGCTGACAAGTTCGCAACGCGTTGGCAGAGCCTGGGGACCGGCGAGGTCCCGGTATGCCTCGAAAGTGGCCAGGGCCGCGAGCGGGTTGACGTCGTAGGCGCGGCTGATGCTGACCACGGTGCTGACCGAGACTTTTCCTCGGACCAGCTGCTGGGCAAGGGTAGTCCGCTTGATCCCTGAGATCCTGCAGACGTCAGCCGTGCTGACGTCCGGCGCAATGCCTTGCAGCCACCGCTGGAACGCCTTGGCGGGGATGGTCATGGAGGGCTCTCTGCAGAACGGATGGTGTGTCGATTTTAGCGTGCCGCATCGGGGCGGTTTTACCCGTGCTGCCGTTTCGACTATGCTTGATGGTCGAGCCCGTTGGTCCGTACACCCCCCAAGTCCGGACCAGCGGGTTCTTTCATGTCCTGCCGCCCGCGCTCCTTCCTCCCGGGTAAATGTCAGGGCCCTGCCAGCCAGTGTTCGGGCAGGAAACCCGCTGCGGACGCAGTGGCGAAAGGATAGAACGATGACTGCAACCCTCGTAGCGAAGGACGTTTCCGGCGGTCACGACCACCGGCAGCTTTTCTCCGGGCTCTCCCTGACAGTGGCCCCCGGGGACGTGGTGGGCGTGGTGGGCGCCAACGGAGCGGGAAAATCCACGCTGCTGCGGCTCCTCGCCGGCGTGGACCAGCCGCAGGAAGGCTCTGTCAGCCTCGCCCCCGCCGATGCCTTCGTTGGCTGGCTTCCCCAGGAACACGAACGCGTGCCCGGTGAGACAGTGGCGGGATACATTGCCCGGCGCACCGGCTGTGCCCAGGCCACCGCCGAGATGGAATCAACGGCTGAAGCCCTTGGCAGCGGCGCGCCCGGAGCGGACGACGCCTACGCGCTCGCCTTCGACAGGTGGATGGCCTCCGGCGCTGCCGACCTTGATGACCGGATTCCTGCCGTCCTGGCGGACCTAGGCCTGGAGACCGGTCCGGAGGCTGCAATGACCGGCCTCTCCGGCGGGCAGGCAGCGAGGGTGGCGCTGGCGGCGCTGCTGCTGAGCCGGTTCGACGTGGTTCTGCTCGATGAGCCCACCAATGACCTTGACCTCGAAGGCCTCGCCAAACTGGAGGACTTTGTCACCGGCCTTCGCGGCGGCGTTGTGCTGGTAAGCCACGACCGCGAGTTCCTTGCGCGGTGCGTCACCACGGTGGTGGAACTGGACCTGGCGCAGAACGCCGTGGGCGTGTACGACGGCGGCTACGATGCCTTCCTGGAGGAACGGGCAGTTGCCAGGCGGCACGCCCGGGAGAAGTACGAGGAATTTGCGGCCACCAAGGCCGACCTGGTGTCCCGGGCGCGGACCCAGCGTGAATGGAGCTCCCAGGGCGTCCGGAACGCCATGAAGAAGAGCCCGGACAATGACAAGATCCGCCGCGCAGCCAGCACGGAATCCTCCGAGAAACAGGCCCAAAAAGTGCGGCAGATGGAATCGCGGATCTCACGGCTGGACGCGGTGGAGGAGCCGCGGAAGGAATGGCAGCTGCAGTTCTCCATCGGTAAGGCCCCACGCTCCAGCTCAGTGGTGGCAACCCTCCGCGATGCCGTGGTCCGGCAGGGCGGCTTCACCCTGGGTCCAGTTAACCTCCAGCTGAATGCCGGCGAGCGGATCGGCATTACGGGGCCCAACGGTGCCGGTAAGTCCACGCTGCTGCGCCTGCTGCTGGGCGGCGTCGAGCCTGACTCGGGCAGTGCCGCGATGGGCGCTTCCGTGGCCGTCGGGGAGATCGACCAGGCCCGCGGACTGCTTGCCGGCGAGCTGACCCTGGGCGAGGCCGTGGAGGGAGTCCTCGTAGACCTTAACCCGGCCGAGGTCCGCACACTCCTGGCGAAGTTTGGGCTCAAGGCCGACCATACGTCCCGGACCGTGGAGTCCCTGTCACCCGGCGAGCGGACAAGGGCTGCGCTCGCGCTGCTCCAGGCCAGGGGAGTGAACCTCCTTGTCCTGGACGAGCCCACCAACCACCTGGACCTTCCCGCCATTGAGCAGCTCGAAGAAGCCCTGGAAAGCTACGAGGGCGCGCTGCTGCTGGTCACCCACGACCGCAGGCTGCTGGAAAACGTACGGCTGGATGTACGTTGGAATGTGGTTGACGGCGTCGTCACTGAAGTGTTGGCCGCCAGCGCCGCGAAAGGCACCAAAAAATGAGCATGGACAGGGTTGCCTGGAGCTCCCTCTACAACATCACCCGCGCCTCCAACGGCTCCAAGCCGTTTTCCAAAGAGCTCCTCAAACGGGTGTTTGGCTTCGCGCGGCCGCACCGCAGCCGGTTGGTCGCTTTCGTGCTGCTGTCCATCGTGATGGCCGTCCTGGCGGTGGCGACACCGGTGCTCGCCGGCCAGGTGGTGGACGCGATCATTGCCAAGGCAGACGCCGGAACGGTGATCTGGCTGGCAATACTGATTGCGGTCGTGGCCGTGGCCGAGGCAGGGCTGGGGCTTGTGACGCGCTGGCTCTCCTCTTCGATCGGCGAGGGCGTGATTCTGGACCTGCGCACCAAGGTGTTCGACCACGTTCAGAAGATGCCAATCGCTTTCTTCACCCGTACCCGCACCGGTGCGCTGGTGAGCCGGCTCAACAACGATGTGATCGGGGCGCAGGCGGCCTTCGCCGGCACGCTCTCCGGGGTAGTCAGCAATGTGGTGGCGCTGGCCCTGACGCTGGTGGTGATGCTGAACAAGTCCTGGCTGGTGACAGTGCTGGCCATGATCCTGCTGCCGATCTTCCTCCTCCCCGCCCGCCGGATGGGTTCCAGGCTGGCCGAGCTGCGCCGCGAGGCCGCCGAGCACAACGCCACCATGGGCACGCAGATGACTGAGCGCTTCTCCGCCCCCGGCGCCACCCTGGTGAAGCTCTTTGGGCGCCCGGACGAGGAGTCCCGTGAGTTCGCGCTCCGGGCCGGACGGGTGCGGGACATAGGTGTCCGCACAGCGATGCTCCAGTTCACCTTCGTCACAGCCCTGACCCTGGTCTCCGCGCTGGCCCTGGCCCTGGTGTACGGCCTCGGCGGCTGGCTGGCGCTGGGAGGGCAGCTGGCCGCGGGTGACGTCGTGGTGCTGGCTTTGCTGCTCACCCGGCTCTACGCCCCGCTCACGGCCCTCTCCAACGCACGTGTGGAAATCATGAGTGCACTGGTCAGCTTCGAGCGCGTCTTCGAAATCCTTGACCTCAAGCCGCTCATCAGCCAGAAGCCGGACGCTGTGGAATCGCCGCGCGGCCCGCTCTCCGTGGAGTTCGACGACGTCCGGTTCTCCTATCCCTCTGCGGACAAGGTGTCCCTGGCGTCTCTGGAAGACGTCTCCACCCTGGATACCCGTGGCGGCGAGGAAGTCCTGCACGGGATCAGCTTCCGGGTGGAGCCCGGGCAGACGGTGGCGCTGGTCGGCTCCTCAGGCGCGGGCAAGTCAACCATCGCACAGCTGCTGGCCCGGCTGTACGACGTCGATTCCGGCGCCGTCCGTTTTGGTGGCGTGACGCCCGGAAAAGGGGTGGATGTCCGCGATCTGACCTTCGACTCGATGCGGGAAACCCTGGGCATGGTGACCCAGGACGGCCACCTGTTCCATGAGAGCGTTGCCTCCAACCTGCGCCTGGCCCGCCCGGACGCAACCGAAGAGGAGATGTGGGAGGCCATCCGGCAGGCCCGGCTGGAAGCCATGATCCGGTCACTCCCGGACGGGCTGGACACAGTGGTGGGGGAGCGCGGCTACCGGCTTTCGGGCGGCGAACGCCAGCGGCTCACCATCGCCCGGCTGCTGATCGCCCAGCCACGGGTGGTCATCCTCGATGAGGCAACGGCGGCGCTCGACTCCACCAACGAAGCTGCCGTGCAGGCTGCCCTGGGGGCTGCCCTCGAGGGGCGCACCGCCGTCGTGATTGCGCACCGCCTGTCCACCGTCCGCGCCGCGGACGCCATCCTGGTGGTGGAGGACGGCCGGATTGTGGAACGCGGGACCCACACCGAACTCCTCGCTGCCGAGGGACGGTACGCCGAGCTCTACCGCACGCAGTTCAACGAGGCCACCGCTGTTGCCCAGGAAGCAGTTCCCGAGCTCTAGGCCTGCCTGTCCGCGCTGCCGGACCTTGCCAGCTCCGGGAGGATATGGTCCGTCAGCAGCGGGGCAAGGTCCCGGGTGGGTTGGGCATCGAGGTCCAGCCACCTGATCTCGGCGATTTCCGCGGAAGGGTGGGCCTCCCACACTCCGGGGGCCAGGAAGACTGTTGCCTCGATGTCCGTTGCGGCCTCATTCGCGGCGTCGGCGATCCACACCCCCATCAGCTGCAGTTCCCGGGGATCGAGCACGATGCCCACTTCTTCCGTGAGTTCCCGTGCTGCCGCCTGGACCGCTGTCTCCCCGGTCTCGGGCTTGCCGCCGGGATGCATGAACATGGCCGTGCCGCGCTTCCTCACGGTCAGGAGCCGGCCTGCCTTGTCGAACACGCAGACGGCCGAGACCACAATGCGGTCCTTCATGCAGCGGGCCCCTGCGTGCGCACCAGGTGTGACGTCAGCAGCAGGTCCTTGCGCGGGCCCCGGACATCCCACGTGTAGCTGAACCTGTCCCCGCTTTCGTAGACGTAGGTGACGCGGTACGAATCGGGATCGCACCAGTGGTTGTCAAGGTTGGACGCCGGAGCGAAGCTCATCCGGTGGAAGGGGCTGCCGTCCGGGAAGAATACGTCCAGCGTGTCAGGGCTCCCGGTAGTCCGCAGCAGGTACTCGCGGGAGGCGGGGCCGGTGAAGGAGGGCCAGCGCATGGTGCCTTCCTCACGGAAGGCCAGGCCGTCGTCGTCCGTGGGAACAAAATGTACGACGCCGGAGAAGGTTCCGCGGGTGCCTTCCGCCCGGTCCAGCAGGTCCCGCTGGACCGTCCACTGCCCGGCACTGGCAACGTCCGCGGCGGGGCCGGTCGGCGTGGGGCCAAGGAGGTAGGCGCGGAGTGCGAACTCCGGGGGAGGAAAGTTCACGTGCCCTCGATTGGAATCGAACCAACGACACCGGCTTTAGGAGAGCCGTGCTCTATCCACTGAGCTACGAGGGCTTGCATCCGGCGGATCGGCAGGCCAGTCCGGCCGGACACGGATACAAGCATACAAGGTGCTGGGCCGTACTACGCTCAAGGCATGAGTTCAGCGCCGTCCGCCGCCAGGCCTGCCACGATAATTCCGGACACCGCATCCACCCGCCAGTACATCGGCGCCTGGTCGGTGCTGAGCGTCCTGCAGTACTTTGCCGCGGAAGCGGCAGTGATCGGTGCCTGGGCGGGCCCCAGGCCCTATGACCTGCGGACGGGATACATCAGCGACCTTGGCGCCCTGAACTGCGGCATCTTCGACGGCCGTGAGGTGTGTTCCCCGTTGAACTGGCTGATGAACGCCTCATTCGTGGTCCAGGGTCTCGGTATGCTGCTGGGTGCCCTTTTGCTGAGCTCCGGGCTGCTCTGCGTGGCGGCCCGGGCGGATCTGCGGGTGCAGCCGCAGCGGAGGCCCTGGCTGGCGGCTGTCTGGGTTCGGATCCTGACCGGGACCGCCGGGGCCGGCACTGTCATCGTGGGACTGGTGCCCGAGGACGTAGGTTCCGGCTGGCACATCGTGGGCGCTGTGATGTACTTCCTCGCCGGGGCCTCCGCACTGCTGGTCCTGGGTATCCTCTGGCTGCGGAAAACAAACTTCGCCTGGTTCATCGTGGTGTGTGGTGCCGTGTCCCTCGCCGCCCTGGGGACGGGGGGCCTGACGGGAATGGACGTTCCGGAGCCTGGCACGCTGGAGCGGCTCATGGGATATCCGGTCACTTTGGGCATGGCCACTGCAGGACTGGTTATTGCACGCCAGGTCCACCGCCACCGCAAAATGATGCGGGCCGGGGCAGCCCTCAGCTAGCGGCTTTGGGCTTGCGGGCCCCGAGGACAACGGCGGCGGCACCCGCCAGCAGGCTGAGGACCAAAAGTACCCAACCGGCCACCGTGAGCCCGGAGGCAAGGGCCACCTGGCCGGCGTCGGCAGTGCCGGATGCCAGCACCCCGTCGATGGCGGTGTTGCCCCAAAGCCGGACCACAACGAACAACAGCGGCAAGGACCAGAGCGCCCAGCGAAGGGCTTTCCGGGCCACGTTCGTGCCGATCAGCAGCAGCCAGGTGAATCCGAAAATCAGCGGGAACAGGGTCCCCGCTGTTTTGTGCACGTAGTTAAGCTGGCCGCGCGCGTCGTCGTCCATGACGGCCTGGAGCTGGCTGACGTAGGCCGCATCGAAGCCGCCGATGAGCGAATCCGGCATGGCCAGGTCTGTGGAGAGGTCACGCATCTGCTCCAGGGCCAGCAGGTGCAGGTACCAGAAGAGGAACAGGCTGGCCACCACGCCGGCGATCAGGATGAGGTTGCTGTTGTTTTGGGCTTTCTGCGGCGTGCGCGCCGTGGTGGGGTTCACCACCGGCGGTAGATGGTGCTGCGGTACCGCCGCCTTGGAGCCGTGCTTCTTGATCCGCTGGGCAGGTGTTTTGGCCATGGCTTCATTATCGCGCCCCATAAACTGAAGCCATGACCACTGGCCGGCACAGCGCTGTTGAACTTGACCCATCTTTGGACGACTACGAGCTGGCAGCAGCCCTTGTGCGGGAGGCCGGGCAGCTGGCGCTGCTCATGCGGATGGCAGGCCTGCAGTCGCAGCAGAAGACCTCCATTTCAGATGTCGTGACCGCCGCTGACCATGCCGCAGAGGCCTACGTCCTGGAGCAGCTGCAGCGATGCCGGCCTCAGGACGGCATCCTGGGCGAGGAAGGCGCATCGGTACAGGGCAGCAGCGGCCGGACCTGGGTCATTGATCCGGTGGACGGCACCTACAACTTCCTGCACGGCTCCACCTACTGGTGCTCGGCCATCGCGTTGAAGGACCAATCCGATGTGCTGCTCGGCGCCATCTTCCAGCCGGAGGAGGACAAGCTCTGGCTCGGTGGCCGGGCGCATCCGGCCAGCCTGAACGGTGAACGGCTGACGGTTTTCCACGACAACAGGGGAGCGCGCAACGCAACCCCCGCGGCCCAGCTGGGGGCGGCAACCTACATCCACCCCAGCTGGCTGATGGATCCGCTGTGCGCCATGCCCTGGCACGCAGCCGCGACGTCGGCTGCCGCCCTCCGGATGCTCGGCTCCGGCTCCTGCGACCTTGGCCGGGTGGCGGACGGCCAGCTGGGGTGCTGGTTCCAGCACAGCTGCCCGGAATGGGACTGGCTGCCCGGCAAGGCCATCGTCCGGGCTGCCGGCGGCGCCGTGGATACAGTGCGGGTCAACGGACTCGAATGGTTCATGGCGGGCGGGACGACGGCGGTGCGCGAGCTGCGTGCGGCCCTCGAGTCCGGCTCCGTGGCCTAGCCCAATTTTCACACCGCCCTTCGCTGGTTGACTGAATTCGGTGTCCATGTCCTTGACCAGCCCCAACGACACGGCCGAGCACCTGCACCGCCGGTTTTATCCCGTGGCCGTGCCCGTGTTCTGTTGGGTACGAGCGCACTCCTGAAGCCCTTGGCTGTGGGTGCACATCACGACCGTGGGCTTCAACGTCTCTGGCCAGCGCACGGGCCGCGCTTACCGGGGGAGCCGCCGCAAGTGCCGGGCCCTTTGCAGAAGCAGCTGTAGCGCTGGCTGGTGGGCTCGTGTGGATCCCTGTTCGGGGTGGTGGGGTGCGGTTCGCAACGGCAGCTGACATACCGGCCCATGGGCTGGTCTCGAGCCCTGTGCCGGGTGGTGGGGGGTGCGGTGGAGTGGTAGGTGTGGCCGGTGGGGGTTTGGAGTTGCACTGTGTGTCGTGGTCCGGGAATGGGGCGGGCTGTCCAACCGGCTGTTTCTTTGGTGTGGTTGCAGGCTTCGCAGAGGCCTTGGGCGTTGGTGCTGGTGGTGGGCCCGTCCTGGTGCCAGGGGGTGATGTGGTCGTGGTGGCGGATGGGCGCGTCGCAGTAGGGGGTGCGGCAGGTGTCGTCCCGTATCTGGAGGAAGCGGCGGAGCCCGGCGGGGAAGAGCCGGGCCTTCGAATCCATGGCGAGGAGTTCGCCGGTGCCGGGTGCGGTGTAGAGCCGGCGGAGCCACGTGGTGAACTCACCGGTTTCAGGTCCCTGATCCAGGACGGTTTTTCTGGCCCACGCAGCGGGGACGATGCCGTAGCCTGCGAGGCGGGCGGGTTCGCTGTCGCCTTGGAGCAGGGTGCGGTCGGTCATGACGAGCCGGACTTCGATGCTGCTGGCCCCTCCCGGGGTGCCGGTGACGGACTCGACGAGGTGGTCAGCCATGATCGCGCCCTTACCGCGGTCGTCACCTGAGGACCGCCTGGCGTCAGCGTGCCGAGTCAGGGCCGCGTAGGCGGCGACGCCCTGAGCTACCGGGAGGAGCGCGGTCAGGCGGGTCATGGTGTCCGGCGCCGGGCGCAGAATGACGGTCCGCTCATTGGCGGCGTGGGCGGCGCGGTTCGTCACCGAGTGTGGGTCCCGCCGGTAGGCGGCCGCCCGGACGGCGGCGATAACGGCACGGTCCCCGCAACCGGCAAGGGAACCGGTGTCGGCGGCGATTTCCTCATCCACCGCGCAGCGGTCCTCGGCGGACAGGCACGCTGTTTCCTTCACCACGAGGGTGGCCCGCCATTCATTCAGCTGCCCGGTTTGCAAAGCGGTCAGGGTATGGGGCATTTCGGTACCCAGCGCTTTCGACAAACCCAGAAGCCGGCTGCCGCGGGCCGGGGGCTCCCGCCGCGCCAACGCAACCTGCGCGGCCACCCCTGCCCCGAGCTCCTCCGCTGGCATACCAGCAGCAGCCTGCTCCCGCCGCTGCTGAGCATCGAAAGCAACGGCAATTTCGGCCTGCTTCGCTGCGGCCAGCGACTTCAGATCCTCAAGCATCCGCAATTGATCAATCATCCCGGCGCCGGTAGAAGCAGGACGGACGGAAGCCAGGGTTTGGACAACGTCGCCAATGCGAGTGCCAGCGAGGCTCCCTGCACTGCGCCGGCACCGCCGTCGTTATTGCTTCCATCACCTAAGCCTTTCAACCGCATGCCCTCCTTGCACGCACCCTTCAGCGCTATGTGGATAAAGCTTGCAGGACCGCCAAAAGGGCACGGGTCTGGAGCCGGTAATCCACAGGCTGGAAGTCCGTGTCGGTCCCACCGCCTAGACTTGTAGGCACCATGGATATGTTGTTTGACCCGTACTCTGACGGACCGTTCAAGGCTGCTTCCCCGGCAGCTGCCCGCACCAAGTCGCGCCCTGAAGGGGCCACGGCGGCCGGTCCGGGCGGTGCTGCGCCCTGGGAGAAGAGGGCCGGAGCAGGGCTGTCCGAAGGCAAGCAGGCGGAAGGGCAGCGCACTGAGGCCCAGCACGCACAAGGCCAGCACCCGGATGGGCATCGCCATGGGCACGGCCGGCCGGACGCGGCCCAGCTCCTCGAAGGGCTGAATCCGCAGCAGGAGGAAGCGGTTAAGCATGCCGGTTCAGCTCTGTTGATCGTGGCGGGGGCCGGTTCGGGCAAAACACGTGTGCTCAGTAACAGGATCGCCTACCTGATAGCTACCGGGCGTGCCCATCACGGCGAAATCCTCGCCATTACCTTCACCAACAAGGCCGCGGCCGAAATGCGGGAACGCATCGAAGTGCTGGTGGGTGGACGCGCCAAGATCATGTGGATCTCCACGTTCCACTCGTCCTGCGTCCGGATCCTCCGGCAGGAAGCCGCAAACGTCGGTCTGAAGTCCAACTTCTCCATCTACGACGCTGCAGATTCGCTCCGGCTGGTCACCCAGGTATCCAAGGCCCTGGACCTGGACCCGAAGAAGTTTGCGCCCAAGGCCATCCAGCACAAGATCTCCGCGTTGAAGAATGAACTCATCGACGCCGACTCCTACGCCTCCGCGGCGAACTACAACGATCCTTTTGAGCAGGCCGTAGCCGACGTCTTCAAGGGCTACACCCAGCGGCTGCGGCAGGCCAACGCCATGGACTTCGACGACCTCATCGCGGAGACCGTCTACATGTTCCGTGCCTTCCCGGCGCTGGCTGAATCCTACCGCCGCCGGTTCCGGCACGTCCTGGTGGATGAGTACCAGGACACCAACCACGCCCAGTACGCTTTGGTCCGGGAGATTGTGGGGGAGGGTCCGGGCGCCTCCGAGCTGACCGTGGTTGGCGATTCAGACCAGTCGATCTACGCCTTCCGGGGTGCCGATATCCGCAACATCGTGGAGTTCGAGAAGGACTACCCCGAGGCGCGGACGATCAAGCTGGAGCAAAACTACCGGTCCACGCAGAACATTCTCACCGCGGCCAACTCGGTCATTTCACGGAACCCCAACCGTCCCGAGAAACGGCTGTGGACCGCTGAAGGCGACGGCCACAAAATTGTCGGTTATGTGGGTGAGAACGAGCATGACGAGGCCCAGTTCATCGCCAAGGAAATCGACCGCCTGCAGGATGAGGACAACCTCCGTCCTGGCGACGTTGCGATCTTTTACCGCACCAACGCCCAGTCCCGCTCCATCGAGGACGTGCTGGTTCGGGTGGGCCTGCCGTACAAGGTGGTGGGCGGCACGCGTTTCTACGAGCGCAAGGAGATCAAGGACGCCCTGGCGTACCTTCGCGTCCTGGTAAACCCGGACGACGACGTCAACCTCCGCCGTGTGCTCAACGAACCGAAGCGTGGCATTGGCGACCGTGCCGAGGGCGCGGTAGCGGCACTGGCCCAGCGGGAGCGGATTTCGTTTATGGCGGCCGCCCGCCGCGCTGAACAGGCCCCGGCGATGGCGACCCGATCCGTCAATGCCGTCCTTGGGTTTGTGAAGCTGCTGGATGACCTTGCAGAAGTGGCCGCGGGTTCCGGCGCCGCAGCAGCCCTTGAAGCCGTCCTGGAGCAGACCGGCTACCTTGCCGCGCTGCGCTCCAGCACCGACCCCCAGGACGAGTCCAGGGTGGAGAACCTGGCGGAACTCGTGGCCGTGGTGCGGGAATACGAGCAGGAGAACCCTGAAGGGTCGCTCGGTGCGTTCCTGGAGCAGGTCTCGTTGGTGGCCGACGCTGACCAGATCCCTGACGCCCCCGGAGCGGACATCGACGCAGCAGTGGCAGAGGCCAAACGCCTGGGCGTCGTCACCCTGATGACGCTGCACACCGCCAAGGGCCTCGAATTCCCCGTGGTGTTCCTGACCGGCATGGAACATGGACTGTTTCCGCACCAGCGCTCAGCCACGGATCCCAAGGAACTGGCTGAAGAACGCCGGCTGGCTTACGTGGGCCTTACCCGTGCACGGAAGCGGCTCTATGTCACCCGCTCGGAGGTCCGCAGCATGTGGGGCCAAAGCCAGTACAACCCTGCCAGCCAGTTCCTGGAGGAGATCCCCGCGGACCTTGTGGAATGGAAGCGCGAGGGCAGCAGCAGGCAGACCGGCGGCTGGGGTAACAGTGGTTCCATTGGGTCGAACCGCTACAGCGGATCTTTTTGGGGCGCCGGGACGGCCCGGGGTGCGGCTGCTGACTCGTCAGCCGGATTCAACGCCGACGTGCCCGCGGCCATTGCGAAGAACCGTGTGCAGCCGCAGAAAGAAATCGTGGCGGTCACTGTGGGGGACAAGGTCAACCACACGAGCTTCGGCAACGGTACCGTCCTCGCGCTGGAGGGGGCGGGGGACAAGACCGTGGCCAAGGTGAAGTTTGACGTCGGTGAGAAGCGTTTGCTGCTGCGGTACGCGCCGCTGACCAAGCTCGACGCCTAGCAGTTCCAGGGCGAAGGCGGGGGCAGGCAAGGTACAAAGCCTTGCCGGCACCGGCGCCCAGGACTAAGGTTCAGGAACCGTCCTGCTGCAGCGCAGGACCAGTCGGAGCGCGGCCATGAAAATCCTGTTTGCCAGCCAGGCCATCGATGGACACTTCAACCCCATGACGGGAGTGGCCGTTCGCCTCAAGGAACGCGGCCACCGCCTCGCCTGGTACACCGGTCCAGTGTTCGGTGACAAGCTCCGGGACCTGGACATTCCGCTCCTTCCCTTCCGGCGGGCCATTGAGCACCGCGTGGATAACCTCTTCGAGCTGTACCCGGAGCGCGCGAAGCTCAAGGGTCCGCGGGCCATCGGGTTCGACGGGGAGAAGATTTTTGCCAGCAACGTCAGCAACTTCTTCGAGGACATCCGGGAACTGGAACAGGACTTTGCCTTTGACGTGGCCGTGGTTGACAGTTCGATGTTCATTCACCGCCTCGTGACGAGCCTGATGGGCAAGCCGCTGGTGAACTTCGTGGCCATCCCCAACATGGAAAGCGACCCTCAGGTACCGCCGCTGTTCTTCGGCTTCAAGCCTGCGCGCAACCCGGTGGAGAGGTCTGTCCACGCCGCGGCGGGCTTCCTGTCCGACAACGTTATTCTGCGGCCCGCCGGCCTTAGCTACCGCCGCCAGCTGGCGGCCTACGGGCAGGTCGCCCCCAGGCACGGACGGCTGACGGACGAGCCCTACCGGTCCTCAGCGGCAGTCATCCAGACCGGCCCGGAAGCACTGGACTTCCCGCGGCGGCACAGTAACCCCGCGGTGCACTATGTGGGGGCACTCCTGCCGTACAGGTCCCCGAGTCCGGCAGGGACCGTGGCTGGAAGTGACGCCGAAGAAGCAGAGCATTGGCCGCAGTACCCACGCACGTTGCTGGTGACCCAGGGAACGGTGGACAACGTGGACCAGGACAAGCTGATAGTTCCGGCGCTGGAGGCGGTCAAGGACATGGGCGCGTTGGTGATCGTGGCCACAGGAGGCCGCGGGACAGAGGCCCTCCGCGCGCGCTACCCGCAGCCCAACATCGTGATCCGCGACTTCGTGGACTTCGCCAGGGTGCTGGATTTCACGGACGTGTTCATCACCAACGGAGGCTTCGGCGGGGTGCAGCTTAGCCTTTCCAAAGGAGTGCCCATGGTGGTGTCAGGGATCAACGAGGGCAAGAGCGATGTCAATGCCAGGGTGGAATTCGCCGGCGTGGGCATCAGCCTGAAGACGGAACGGCCCAAGCCACAGCGAATTTCTCACGCAGTGCAGGAGATCCTCTCGAATGCTGCCTGGCGGACGCGGGCGCAACAGATGCGTGACCACTTCGCCGCCGGGGATCCTGCCGCCGTTGCCGCCGCCGTCGTCGAAAAGGCAGCTGGCCTGGCAACAGACTGAGCGCCGCCATGAAGCATAATGGACCGCATGCGACGGACTGTACGGGGGATGCTCGCCGCCCTTTTCCTGCTGGCTGCAACAGGCTGCACCGTGACGGTGGAGGACCCCGGCTACGTGGCACCGCCTCCACTGCCACCGATTGAGCAGCTGGAACAGGCGCCGCTGGTTGACCCGCAGGAATTTTCCGGCGGTGACGATGTCCTCTCCTTCATCACCGAGGACCGGACAGTGGCCTGCGCGCTCACGGCAGCCCGCGGGCCGCACATCAACCTCCCCTATGAGCAGAACAGCTTCAGCGACAGCGAAAACAACAAACTGGCGATCGTGCCGGTGGCCCACTGCGAGCTGGCCGGATACCCGAAACCTGCCCCGGACGACGTGGCGGATGACTGTGCGGGAACGAATATCGGATATCTGGGCGGGGCAGCCCTGTTGACCCCGGACAAAGCAACGTACGGAGAGTGCCGGTCCGGCGTCACACAAATGGAAGCCACATATGGCCCCCGCGGAAGCAAGGCCGGCCCGATCGCGGAATTGTCTGTGCTGGCTGACGGTCAGAACCTCGAACGCAACGGACTGCGCTGTTCCGCCTACAACGGCGGCGTAGCCTGCGGAAACGTCTCGGCCGGCGTGGGGTTCTTTGTTTCGGAGGACCGTTACGAGCTGATTTCCAGCCCTCCGGAAAGTGCCCCGCCGGCACTGTGAAGCCCTCAAAAACCGCGTAAATCCGCGGTTTTTCTACGTTCCATAGAATAGTGTCCTTACTCACATAAGGGGTACTCTGGGACGGGCCGGTCCTCCCAAAGGACTAGAGTTCCCAGTGGAGCATCACGCCGCGTGGCTCGTTTCCAACAGGCCGCCGGTGCGTGCAATTCCGCAGCCCGGTCATCGTCTTCGATGGTGTCCGACTGTACAGAAACTACTTCGACGTAGAAGGACACTAAACCGTGGACCTGTTTGAATACCAGGCGCGCGATATGTTCGAGGCGCACGGTGTACCCGTGCTTGCCGGCATCGTGGCGTACACCCCAGAAGAAGCAAAGGCAGCTGCCGAGAAGATCGGCGGCGTAACTGTCGTTAAGGCCCAGGTTAAGGCCGGTGGCCGCGGTAAGGCCGGCGGCGTCAAGGTTGCCAAGACCGCCGATGAGGCACTTGAGCACTCAACCAACATCCTGGGCATGGACATCAAGGGCCACACCGTTAACAAGGTGATGATTGCCCAGGGCGCGGACATCGCCGAGGAATACTACTTCTCCGTCCTGCTGGACCGGGCCAACCGCAACTACCTGGCCATGTGCTCGGTTGAAGGCGGCATGGAAATCGAACAGCTCGCCGTCGAACGCCCTGAGGCGCTGGCGAAGATCGCCATCGATCCCGCCGTTGGCATCGACCAGGCCAAGGCTGACGAGATCGTCGCTGCAGCCGGCTTCGCCGAGGAACTGCGCGGCAAAGTCGCCGCCGTGATCCTGAAGCTCTGGGACGTCTTCAAGAAGGAAGACGCCACCCTGGTGGAGGTCAACCCGCTGGTCAAGACCGGTGCTGGTGAGATCGTGGCACTGGACGGCAAGGTCTCCCTGGATGAGAACGCCGAGTTCCGCCACGCCAAGCACGCCCTCCTTGAAGACAAGGACGCTGCAGACCCGCTCGAGGCCAAGGCCAAGGCGCAGGACCTGAACTACGTCAAGCTGGACGGCGAAGTGGGCATCATCGGCAACGGTGCCGGTCTGGTCATGTCCACCCTCGACGTCGTTGCCTACGCCGGTGAGAACCACGGCAACGTCAAGCCCGCCAACTTCCTGGACATTGGCGGTGGAGCTTCCGCCGAGGTTATGGCTGCAGGCCTGGACGTTATCCTGGGCGATGAGCAGGTCAAGTCGGTGTTCGTCAACGTCTTCGGTGGCATCACCGCGTGCGACGCCGTGGCCAAGGGCATCGTTGGTGCGCTGGCCGAGCTGGGCCACTCCGCGAACAAGCCGCTGGTAGTCCGCCTCGACGGCAACAACGTTGAAGAAGGCCGCCGCATCCTGGCCGAGGCCAACCACCCGCTGGTTACCTTGGCCGCCACCATGGACGAGGGCGCCGACAAGGCCGCCGAGCTCGCCAACGCAGCTAAGTAAAGGGACGCACCATGTCTATCTATCTGAACAAGGACTCCAAGGTCATCGTCCAGGGCATCACCGGCGGCGAAGGCACCAAGCACACCGCCCTGATGCTGAAGGCCGGCACCAACATTGTTGGCGGCGTCAACGCCCGCAAGGCCGGCACCACGGTCCTGCACGGCGACAACGAAATCAACGTCTTCGGCACCGTCAAGGAAGCCATGGCGGAAACCGGCGCCGACGTCTCCATCGTGTTCGTGCCGCCGGCATTTACCAAGAGCGCCGTTGTTGAAGCCATCGAAGCAGGAATCGGCCTGGTGGTTGTCATCACCGAAGGTGTGCCGGTCCAGGATTCCGCCGAGTTCTGGGCACTCGCCCAGTCCAAGGTTGACGCCGACGGCAACCAGGTCACCCGCATCATCGGCCCGAACTGCCCCGGCATCATCACTCCGGGCGAGGCACTGGTGGGCATCACGCCGAACAACATCACGGGCAAGGGACCCATCGGCCTGGTTTCCAAGTCCGGAACCCTGACCTACCAGATGATGTACGAGCTGCGCGACCTCGGCTTCTCCACCGCCATCGGCATCGGCGGCGACCCCGTCATCGGCACCACGCACATCGACGCCCTGGCCGCGTTCGAGGCCGACCCCGAGACCAAGGCGATCGTAATGATCGGCGAAATCGGCGGCGACGCCGAAGAGCGCGCTGCCGACTTCATCAAGGCCAACGTCACCAAGCCGGTTGTCGGCTACGTGGCTGGCTTCACCGCTCCCGAAGGCAAGACCATGGGCCACGCCGGCGCCATTGTCTCCGGTTCCGCCGGAACCGCCCAGGCCAAGAAGGAAGCACTTGAGGCCGCAGGCGTGAAGGTCGGCAAGACGCCGTCCGAGACTGCCAAGTTGCTGCGCGAAGTCTACTCAGCGCTGTAGTTCCCAGTACCAGCCAACGCGGGGTCGCTTCCCGCCCGTCACTCGTGGACGGGCTCGAAGCGGCCCCGCGTTGCTGTTAAGTACGACGACGGGTGGGTCACCTTCCACATGGAAGGTGACCCACCCGTCGTCGTACTGTTGCGTCCTACACCTTTGCCCCGCTCAGCAGCTCATCGAGCCGCTCATAGCCTTCCGTCATGCCTCCCTCCATGCCGGACTGCGCCATGCCGTCGCGGGCCTCCTGCGTGGGGTAGACGGAATGTCCGCGGATTCGGCACCGGCCACTGCCCAGGTCCTCGAACGTCATGAATTCCAGGCTGACGACGTCCGGGTACCCGCCGAACTCAAAAGTCTGGATGGCGAACTCGTTCTCACGGACCGTGTGGAAGATGCCCTTGAACTCATACGGCACGCCCTCCGGCCCGGTGTGCAGGTAGCTGTAACTGCCGCCGGTCCGGAAGTCGTAATGGTCGATGTCCATCTTGTAGCCACGCGGACCCAGCCACTGGACGATGAGGTCCGGCTCCTTATGGGCCCGGAACACATCAGCGACAGGAAAATCGAACTCGCGCTCGTAGTCGATGAAGGGGACTCCCTCAGGAACGCTGAGCTTCAGGGAATTGCTCATGATGACTCCTTGTATCTGGGCCGCTGCCGGTTGCAGCGTTTGACCTCAGCACAGCATCGAGACTGCGGAACTGCCCCTCGCGGACCAACCTGTACTGGTCGATCCATGCGGTGAGTGCCTCAAGCCGCGCGGGATTCAGGTGCACGGGCCGCCGCTGGGCTTCCCTGGTGCGGGTGACCAGGTTCGCCTGCTCGAGTACCTGGATGTGCTTCGAGACAGCCTGTTTGGAGATCTCGAAGGGTTCCGCCAATTCATTCACTGTGGCCGGTCCCCGGCTGAGCCGGGCAATGATGCTCCGCCGCACGGGATCGGCCAGGGCCATGAAGGCCGAGTCCAGAGCCGCTGCGTCGGGTTCCATTCGTGCCACTCCACTCATCACCTGGGACTTCAATCAACTAATACGTTTATCAACCTTTCGGTTGTTTAAGCGTACGCCCGTTGAGCCCAACCCGGCAATACCTCTCTTGCAGACTCTTCGAATACTTTGTTAGTATGTCAGTACAAACTATGGAGGAGATGCAGTGCCACTCGTTCGAATCGATGTAAACCAGGGCCGCAGCCCAGAGGACCTGCAGCGGCTGAGCCGCGGGATCCATGATGCAATCCTCGCCGAGTACGGCATCCCGGAGCGCGACTACTTCCATATCCTGACCGAGCATCCTGCAGGGCAAATTTTCGCCCAGGATGCGGGGCTTGGTTTTGAGCGGACCGGCGGGGTGGTGATGATCCAGATCTTCACCCAGGGCGGACGATCGCAGGAAGCCAAGCAGCGCCTCTTTGCCGCCGTGGCTGAGAAGCTCGCGGCGATTGGTATTGCCGGGGAGGACGTATTTATCGGCTATGTGGAGAACACCGCCGGCGACTGGTCTTTCGGTTTCGGCCGGGCGCAGTACGTTACGGGCGAGTTGGCTGTGCCCCGGAAGTAGGCGGCCTTTGCCGGCCAAAATTGCCCTGCTGGGCGCCCAAAAATGCCTTTATGGCAAGTTGTAAACATGTCAGTACAAACCTTTGACAGGACATTGATTCTAGGGCAAAGTAGTGGATGTGACCCCGCTCATGGAGGGGCCAGCCAGTCACCGGAGCTCTAGCTGTCGAGGTGCAGAGTTCAAACTAGAAAGGTCCGCGATACCGTGACCCACGAACTGCTCACGATCGGGCGCATCAGCGTTGATATTTACCCGAACGACATCGGGGTGGACCTGGAGGACGTGACGTCTTTCGGCAAGTACCTCGGCGGATCGCCGTCGAACGTTGCCGTAGCAGCCGCCCGGCATGGCCGCCGGACTGGCGTGATCACCCGCACCGGTGCCGACGCTTTCGGAACCTACCTCCACCGGGAACTGAAGAAATTCAACGTCGACGACGCGTTCGTCACCCCTGTCAGGGAGTGGCCCACAGCGGTGACGTTCTGCGCCATCAAGCCGCCCGAGGATTTTCCGCTGTATTTTTACGGGCGCTTTCCCACCGCCCCGGACCTGCAGATCAGGGCAGAAGAGCTCGACCTGGACGCGATCCGCAACGCAGGGATCTTCTGGTCAACCGTGACCGGCCTGTGCCAGGAGCCCAGCAGGGAAGCCCACATCAAAGCACACGAAGCACGGCCCAGAACTGGCCTCAAGGAAGGCCAGTTCACCATCCTGGACCTCGATTACCGGCCCATGTTCTGGGCATCTGAAGAGGAAGCGCGGGCAGAGGTGGCCAAAATCCTGCCGCACGTCACCGTCGCCATCGGCAACGACAAGGAATGCGCCGTGGCGGTAGGGGAGGGAACCCCCGATGAGCAGGCGGACCGCCTGCTGGCCGCCGGAGTCGAGATCGCCGTCGTTAAGCTCGGCCCCGAAGGCGTCATGGCGAAAACCCGCACGGAACGCGTAGTCTCCGCCCCTGTGCCCGTGCAAACCGTCAATGGCCTGGGAGCCGGCGATTCCTTCGGTGGTGCCTTCTGCCACGGACTGCTGTCCGGCTGGCCGCTTGCCCAGGTCCTGGACTACGCCAACGCCGCCGGCGCGATCGTCGCCTCCCGCCTATCCTGCGCCGACGCCATGCCGACGCCGGATGAGGTCACCTCGCTGCTCGCGGAACGCGGCCGCCTGGTGCCTGGCCAGTTTGCCACCGAAGGAGCAGCACTGTGACCCTCACGCCGCTGGCCTCGAACAATGCGCTGGACGACGACCCGCGCCGCTACGCCCACCTGAGCACCATCCGGCTCGAGGACCCGGACGCTATTGCCCGGGCAGCCAAGGCGCGCCGCCGGCACCCCGGCCTGAAGTACGGGCGGCAGAACTTTATCGTCGCCGCCGACCACCCTGCCCGCGGCGCCCTGGCCGTCGGCAGTGACCCGGTGGCCATGGCAGACCGCCGCCAGTTGCTCGACCGGCTGCAGATTGCCCTGGCAAACCCGGAGGTGGATGGCGTGCTTGCGTCGCCGGACATCATGGATGACCTGCTTCTCCTGGGTGCGCTGGAAGGCAAGCTGGTTTTCGGCTCGATGAACCGCGGCGGACTCGCCGGCCTGGTCAATGAAATCGACGACCGCTTCACCGGCCACACGGCAGCCGCCCTGGAAGCACTGGGTGCCGACGGCGGAAAGATGCTGACCCGCATCTGCCTCGGGGATCCGGATACGGTGGCAACCTTGGAGGCTACTGCCAAGGCCATCGACTCCCTTGCCGAGCGCAAGCTCATTGCCATGGTGGAGCCCTTCCTCTCGGTCCGGGACAACGGCCGCATCCGGAATGACCTCTCCACGGATGCCGTCATCAAGTCCGTCGCCATCGCCGAGGGCCTGGGATCCACCAGCGCCTACACCTGGATGAAGCTTCCCGTCGTGGCGGACATGGAACGGGTCATGGCGGCCACCACCATGCCCACCGTCCTGCTGGGCGGGGATCCGGACAGCAGCCAGGACGAGGTTTTCGCAAGCTGGCAGGCGGCCCTCGCATTGCCCGGAGTGCAGGGCCTCACTGTTGGCCGCACGCTCCTGTACCCGACCGACGGCGATGTTGCCGGCGCCGTGGCCACGGCGGCCTCACTGCTGAACAACACCACCCCAAACCGAACCGAAGAAGTATCGGAGTAGCCTCCCCATGAGAACATCATCAGGAACTGCCACCCGCAGAATGACGGTCGCCCAGGCCGTGGTGGAATACCTTTCCAAGCAGTACACGGTGGACTCCATTGGAGGCGTCGAGTACCGTGAGCGGCTGATTCCGGGAACTTTCGGCATCTTCGGTCACGGGAACGTCGCCGGCGTGGGCCAGGCCCTGAAGCAGTACCAGCAGCTGGACCCAGCCATCATGCCGTATTACCAGGGCCGGAACGAGCAGGCCCAGGCGCACCAGGCCGTGGGCTACGCACGGCACACCCGCCGCCGCCAGACCTTCGCCATCAGCACGTCCATCGGACCGGGGTCCTCGAACCTGCTGACCGGCGCGGCCCTGGCGACGACGAACAGGCTGCCGGTGCTGCTGCTGCCCAGCGACACCTTTGCCACCCGCGCCGCGGACCCGGTGCTGCAGCAGCTCGAACAGCCCTACGCCTACGACATCACCGTCAATGACGCGTTCCGGCCGCTGTCCAAGTTCTTTGACCGCGTCTCCCGCCCGGAGCAGCTGTTCTCCGCGTTCCACCACGGCCTCCGTGTCCTCACTGATCCTGCGGAGACCGGCGCCGTGACCATCTCCCTGCCCCAGGACGTCCAGGCTGAGGCCTTCGACGTCCCGGCGGAATTCCTGGCAGAGCGGGAGTGGCGGATCCGCCGCCCGGACGCGGACGACGACGACATCGCCCGCGCGGCCGAGGCCATCCGTTCTGCGAAGCGGCCGCTGATCATCGCCGGCGGCGGCGTCCTCTACGCCTACGCCAACGAGGAACTCGCGAAGTTCGTGGAACTGACCGGCATCCCGGTGGGCAACACCCAGGCCGGCGTCGGCGTGCTGCCGTGGGACCACAAGTTCTCCCTTGGAGCCATTGGCTCCACGGGCACGACGGCGGCAAACGCCATCGCTGCCGACGCGGACCTGATCATTGGCATCGGCACGCGCTACGAGGACTTCACCACCGCCTCCCGGACCGCGTTCCAGAACCCGGACGTGCGCTTCATCAACATCAACGTCGCTGCGATCGACGCCTACAAGCACGGCGCCACGCTGCCGATCGTGGCGGATGCCCGCAAGGCCCTGGTCAAGCTGAACCAGGCACTCGGAGGCTACCGCGTCGGGGCGGACCTCGAGCAGAAGATCGCGGCGGAGAAGAAGCGCTGGGACGCCACCGTGGACGAAGCCTTCGATACCCGCTCCACACCCCTGCCGGCACAGAACGAGATCATCGGTGCCACGTCCCGCGCCATGGACGCGGCCGACGTCGTTATTTGTGCGGCCGGTTCCCTCCCCGGCGACCTGCACAAGATGTGGCGGGTCCGTGATCCGTTCGGCTACCACGTGGAATACGCGTACTCCTGCATGGGCTACGAGATTCCGGGCGGCCTCGGGGTCAAGCGCGCGGCGCTGGCGGAAGCCGCCAACGGCGGAACCCAGCGCGACGTCGTCGTCATGGTGGGGGACGGCTCCTACCTGATGATGCACACGGAACTGGTCACCGCCGTCGCCGAACGGATCAAGCTGATCGTGGTCCTGATCCAGAACCACGGCTACGCCTCCATCGGATCCCTTTCCGAAATGCTCGGCTCCCAGCGTTTCGGCACCCAGTACCGGGCCCTGGACGAGGAACAGCACAGCTTCGACCAAGGCGAGACCCTGCCCGTGGACCTGGCCCTGAACGCCGAGTCCCTGGGCGTGAAGGTCATCCGCATCGAACCGGGGGAGAAGGTCATCGCCGAGCTTGAGCAGGCCATCCGGGACGCCAAGGCGGCCCCGGAGCGCGGCGGGCCCATCCTGATCCATGTCGAATCCGACCCGCTGCTGGACGCTCCCAGCTCTGAATCGTGGTGGGACGTTCCCGTGTCTCAGGTTTCCGAGCTCGACTCCACGCAGCAGGCCTTCCAGACCTACACGGACCACAAGAGCCGCCAGCGCAAGCTGCTGGGCTGATTTCCCTCTTCGACACCCGAACGCTTTCAACTCAAGGAAGAGCCGCCATGACTGTTACAACCGAGACCTCCACCATCAACCACTTCATCAACGGCGCCGAAAGCGCCGGCGAGGGTGACCGCACCACGAACGTCTACAACCCGGCCACCGGCGCCGTGTCCGCACAGCTGCGGCTGGCCAACCGGGCAGACCTGGACGCCACCGTCGCCGCTGCCCGCAAGGCCGCCGACACCTGGGGCGACATCTCCCTGGCCAAGCGCACCGCCGTCCTGTTCAAATTCCGCGAGCTCGTCGCCTCCCACGTCGAGGAGCTGGCCCGGCTGGTCACCGCCGAACACGGCAAGGTCCTCTCCGACGCCAAGGGTGAAATCGGACGCGGCCTGGAAGTCATCGAATACGCCTGTGGCATCCCCACGCTGCTCAAGGGCGACTACTCGGACCAGGTCTCCACCGGCATCGACGTGTTCTCCTTCCGTGAACCCCTCGGCGTCGTCGCCGGCATCACCCCGTTCAATTTCCCCGTGATGGTGCCGCTGTGGATGGCACCGATGGCAATCGCCACCGGCAACGCCTTCATCCTCAAGCCCTCCGAACGCGACCCCTCTGCCTCCATGCTCCTCGCCAAGCTGTGGAAGCAGGCCGGCCTGCCCGACGGCGTCTTCCAGGTCCTGCACGGCGACAAGGAAACCGTCGACGGGCTCCTGACCCACCCGGACGTTGACGGCATCTCCTTCGTCGGCTCCACGCCGATCGCCCAGTACGTCCACGAAACCGCCATCAAGCATGGCAAGCGCGTCCAGGCCCTGGGCGGAGCCAAGAACCACGCCATCATCCTGCCCGACGCTGACCTGGACAACGCCGCCGACCACCTCGCAGCAGCCGCCTTCGGCTCCGCAGGTGAACGCTGCATGGCCATCTCGGTCGCCGTCGCCGTCGGGGACGCCGCGGACCTGCTGGTCAAGAAGGTTGAAGAGCGCGCCCTCGCCGTCAAGGTCAACAACGGCACCGCCCCCGATGCCGAAATGGGCCCGGTCATCACCCCGGCCTCGAAGGACCGCATCGTCAAGATCGTCACCGAGGCAGAACAGGCCGGTGCCGCCATGGTGGTTGACGGCCGCGACCTGGTGGTCCCCGGCCACGAGGACGGCTTCTGGGTCGGCCCCACCGTGATCGACCACGTCAAGACCGAAATGACCGCCTACACCGAGGAAATCTTCGGACCCGTCCTGGTGGTTGTCCGCGTCGACAGCCTCGAAGACGGCATCAACCTCATCAACGCCAACCCCTACGGCAACGGCACCGCAATTTTCACCTCCTCCGGCGCCCACGCCCGTACCTTCCAGCGCTCCGTAACCGTCGGCATGATCGGGATCAACGTGCCGCTGCCCGTCCCGGTGGCGTACCACTCCTTCGGTGGATGGAAAGCCTCCCTGTTCGGTGACAAGCACATCTACGGCCCCGAAGGCGTCTCTTTCTACACCCGCGGCAAGGTCATCACCTCCCGCTGGCCCGAACCCACCGCTGCTTCGGGCGCGTCCTACAACTTCCCCTCCCACGCTGACGACCATGCAGTGCGCCACGACGGAATCGCAGAAGGGCTCCCTGACGAGCTGGCGCACGGAGAAGACGCCGTTCCGGGCCGGGCCGACGATGCAACTGAAGGCCGCGGACGGCGCGACTGACCCCCTTCGCTATCCCAGCTGAGCACCTCGACAATAGAAAGACAACGCTGTCATGACTGAAAACAAGCTGATCATCGGCACCGCTCCGGACTCCTGGGGCGTCTGGTTCGCGGACGACCCCAAGCAGACACCGTGGGAGCGGTTCCTGGACGAGGTGGCCGAATCCGGCTACAAGTGGATTGAGCTGGGCCCCTACGGCTACCTTCCGACCGACCCCACCCGCCTCGCGGAGGAACTGAAGCAGCGCGACCTCAAGGTCACCGCCGGCACCGTCTTCACCGCGTTCCACCGCGGGTTGGACCAGTGGGAGACCGCTTGGGAGCCGGCCCGCAAGGTGGCCGAACTGACGGCAGCAATGGGCGGCGAGCACATTGTGGTCATTCCGGCCATGTGGCGCGACGACGTCACGGGTGAGGCTGTGGAAAGCGGCACCCTGAGCGACAAGGCCTGGAGTGACCTCTTCGACGGCCACAACCGCCTGGGCAAGACCCTGCTGGAAGACTTTGGCCTGAAACAGCAGTTCCACTCCCACGCCGACTCCCACGTTGGCGCGCAGGAAGACATTGAGACCCTCCTGGCCGCCACGGATCCGAACTACCTGAACCTGTGCCTCGATACCGGCCACGCGGAGTACTGCGGTGCCTCGAGCCTTGAGCTGATCAAGAACTACCCGGACCGGATCGGCTATCTGCACCTGAAGCAGATTAACCCGGAGATTCTGAAGAAGGTCAACGAGGAAAACATGACCTGGGCCGCAGCCAACCTGGCCGGCGTCATGACTGAGCCGCCGAGCGGACTGCCGGATCTCCGGGCCGTCGTCGAAGCCGTGGAGGCCCTCAACCGGCCCATCTTCGGCATCGTGGAACAGGACATGTACCCGGTTGCCTTCGATGTGCCCATGCCGATCGCCAAGCGCACCCGCAACTATCTGCTGTCCTGCGGTTCCCGTACCGCTGTCAGCTGACCGCTTCCGCCACAGACACTGAAGGAACAAAACAATGACTGAAACCCTCCGCGTCGCCGTCATCGGCGCCGGGCGCATGGGCGCCGATCACATCCAGCGCCTTAACACCCGCATCCACGGAGCCGAAGTTGCCGCCGTCGTGGACGTTGACCTGGCCCGCGCCCAGGCAGCTGTCGCAGGCATCCCGGGCGCCGTAGCCCTTGCCGACGCCGAGGAAGCCCTCAATAACGGCGATGTCAACGCAGTACTCATTGCCACTCCCGGCTTCCTGCACGAGGACATCCTGCTCAAGGCGATTGCCAAGGACATCCCGATCCTGTGCGAGAAGCCGCTGACCCCGGACGCCGAGTCCTCCTGGAAGATCGTCCAGGCCGAGATTGCACTGGGCCACAAGCGCATCCAGGTGGGTTTCATGCGCCGCTTCGACGCCGAATACGCGGCGCTTGGCCAGATCATCCGCAACCATGAGTTGGGTGAGCTGCTCATGCTGCACCACCAGCACCGCAACCCCACGACGCCTCCCGGGTTCACCAACGAGATGCTGATCAACGACTCCGTGGTCCACGAGTTTGATGCCATCCGCTTTTTCACGGGCGAGGAAATCACCAGCATCCAGGTCCGCCTGGGCAAGGCCACCAAGAATGCCCCGGCCGGCCAGCACGACCCCCAGCACGTCCTGCTGGAAACTGAATCCGGCGTCCTGGCCGACGTAGAAATTTTTGTCAACGCAAAGTACGGCTATGAGGTTGGAACCCAGGCGTCATTCGAAGAAGGCGTTGTCAGCATCGGCGGCGACAAGGGCCCGTACACCCGCAGTGCCGGCCGCTGGGGCGGCAACGTCACCCCCGGGTTCGAAGAGCGCTTCGGCGCGGCCTACGACGTCGAAATCCAGTCATGGGTGGACGCTGCGCTTAAGGGCGAGATCGGCGGTCCCACCGCTTGGGATGGTTACGCCACTGCGGCCTGCTGCGAAGCCGGCGTCGAGGCGCAGAAGAACGGCGAAAAGGTGGCCGTAAAGCTGGCCGCCAAGCCAGCCCTTTACAGCTAGCAGCCCTACTATTCCTGACTCATCCCTAATGGAGTGTTCCCGTGAAAATCGCGCTTGACCCCACCCCGTTCCACCACAGCCACAACCTGCTGGAATTTCCCCGCGTGGCTGCGGACCTGGGCTACAAATACCTGCAGATGACACCGCATGCAGACATGATCCCCTTTTACAACCACCCAAAAGCAGACGACGAACTCGTTACCAAAATGAACAAGGCCTGCAAGGATGCCGGCGTGGAAATCGCCTCAGTGCTCCCCGTGCTCCGCTGGTCCGGTCCGGACGAGGACGCCCGCGAGGCTGCTGTCCGCTACTGGAAGCGCGCCATTCAGATCACCGTGGACCTCGGCGTCAGCACCATGAATACCGAATTCAGTGGCCGCCCGGAGAAAGCTGAAGAATCCGAGCGGGCCTTCTACCGCTCCATGGAGGAACTGCTGCCGATCATTGAGCGCGAGGGACTGGATGTCCTGATCGACCCGCACCCGGACGACTTCGTCGAAGACGGCTTGGCTGCCATCCGCGTTATCCGCGGAGTGAACTCGCCCAACATCGGCATGGTCTACGTGGCGTCGCACTCGTTCCACATGGGCAACAAGCCGTTGGAGATCATGCGGGCAGCCGGCGACAAACTTCGCCTGGTCCACGTTTCCGACTCCATGGACCACCACGCCTCCCACGGCTTGCGTTACATCACCAACCCGCCGGGCAACGCCGTGCGCGTGCACCAGCACCTGAAAGTCGGCGACGGCGACGTGAACTGGGATGAGTTCTTCGGCGGGCTGAAGGAAATCGGCTTCCTGGACAAGGACAACACGGTGATGGTGTCCAGCGTCTTCGCTGAAGACGAGAAGGCCGAGGACGTCTCCCGGTACCAGCTGGAGACGATGCAGGACTATATCGCCAAAACGAAATAGTGGACGCGCCGATGGACAACAGCAAAGGAACCATGACCGCGCCCGGCGCGGCGGGAACGCCCGGCATTGCAAGGAACTCCACACCGTCAAAGTCCTCCGACCCGAAGAAATTCATGCGGAAGGTGGCGCTCTTCTCCACCTTCGGCGGCCTGCTGTTCGGCTACGATACCGGCGTCATTAACGGCGCACTGCCCTTTATGCAGCGGGATCTTGGCCTTACTCCGCTGACTGAAGGGCTTGTCACCTCCACGCTCCTCTTCGGTGCAGCATTTGGCGCCATCAGTGCCGGACGCTTATCGGACCGCTTCGGCCGGCGGAAAACCATCATGGGGCTGGCGCTGATTTTCGTCGTCGCCACCATCTTTTGCACTATTTCTCCGAGTACTGAACTGCTGATAGCGGCAAGGACCTTGTTGGGGCTCGCCGTGGGTGGTGCGTCAGTGATCGTCCCGGTATACCTCGCGGAGATGTCGCCGGCGGCCCAGCGCGGCCGCATCGTTACTCAGAACGAACTGATGATCGTCACCGGGCAGTTCCTGGCCTTCACGTTCAACGCGGTGCTGGGTAACGCGTTTCCTGAAGAAGCGAACATCTGGCGCTGGATGCTCGTGATCGCTACGTTGCCGGCCGTGGTGCTCTGGTTCGGGATGCTCGTCCTGCCGGAAAGCCCGCGCTGGCTTGCGTCCGCCGGCAGGTTCGGCGCCGTCCTGGAAGTGCTGCGCTCCACCCGCGCTGCCGGGGACGTGTCAGCAGAGTTCGACGAGGTGCGGCAAGCGGCCAGGGAGGATTACCAGGCCAAACTCGGAACGGTCAAGGACCTCACCGTCCCGTGGATCCGCAGGATCTTCGTGGTGGGTCTCGGCATGGCAATCATCAACCAAATCAGCGGCGTGAACGCGATCATGTACTACGGGACGTCCATCCTGTCCTCGTCAGGATTCGGCGACCGTGGCGCACTGATCGCGAATGTCCTCAACGGCATCACTTCTGTGGTGGCCGTGGTCATAGGTATGTACCTGATGTCGCGCGTACGCCGTAAACCCATGCTGATTGTGGGACTCTGCGGCACGTCCTCGTCCCTGCTGGCGATCGCGATCATCTCGTTCGCACTGCCGGAAAGCACCCTGCGCGGTTACCTGGTTCTGCTATTCATGGTGACCTTCCTGGCTTCCATGCAGGGCTGTATTGGCACCGTCACCTGGCTGACCATGTCCGAGATCTTTCCGATGCACGTCCGTGGCGTTGCGATGGGTATCTGCGTTTTTGTGCTGTGGATGGTCAACTTCCTCATTGGTTTCTTTTTCCCACAGATGGTCGCGTGGATCGGTGTTTCGGCTACGTTCCTCATCTTTGTGGCACTGCAGCTCGGCGCCATCGTTTGGGTCAAGCGGGTGGTCCCGGAAACCAAGGACAAGTCCCTCGAGGAGCTCGAGCACCTGTTCAAGGAACGCTCCCGCGTGGACGCCTAAGGCCCCCAACCACGGGGCGGCGCACCAGGCGCCACAAGAAACGCCCGACGCCGGCCGGCGTCGGGCGTTTCTGCGTCCAGGGTGACGGCGGTGCTAGAGCGCAATCACCGTGTTTCGCAACGCGCTTTCGCGGGCGGCATCAAGAACCTCCAGTGTCCGGATCCCTTCAGCCGCCGGTACCGGTTCGGGGCCTTCTCCCCTGACAGCGCGGGCGAATTCCACGTAGAAGCCGGCGTAGTTTCCCTGGGCTGAGGCGATAACCTCGCGCCCTCCCTGTAAAGAAAGCGTCCCCCAGTTTTCCGGGGCATCAATTCCCCACGCCGCCGGTTCCGCCGCAGGACGGCGGCCTGCGAACAGGGCCTCGGCCTGGACATCCGCACCTGTTGCCACATAGCTGCCGTTGCTGCCGTAAGCGCGCAGTTCCCTGGTACTTGAACGGTTCAGTTTGCTGGCGGACACTGTGGAGACAACTCCGGATGCATGCCTCATGGTGACGACGAAGCCGCAGTCCGTCCGTTTCCTGAAGCGGTCCGTCCAGTCAAGGGTTGCATAAACGGAGCTGGCCGGACCCAGGAGCCACAGCATCTGGTCCACAAGGTGGCTGCCAAGATCCCGGAGGAGTCCGCCACTGGCACCAAGTTCCAAGGTGTCCGCGTTGTCCTGATCCATCGTCGAGTGGACCCGCCACAGCTCACCGAGTTTCCCTGATGCAAGGACGTTCGCGAGAGTAATGATATCGGCGTCCCGCCGCCGGTTGTGATAAACGTTCAGGACAACCCCGGCCTGGCTGGCCGCGAGTTCCAGCTCCCTGGCGTCTTTCGCTGTGGGCGCGAAGGGCTTATCCGCCACAACGTGGACACCAGCGCTGATGGCTTCCAAGACCAGATCCCTGCGGGTGTGCGGCGGCGTAGTGATGGTTACTGCATCCACCCCTGTTGCCAGCATTTCGGCAAGGCTGCCATAGACCGGAAGGCCCGGATAGTCCTGTTCCACGTGTGCCCGGTTGACCGCCGACCTGGCCACCACCCCGGCGAGTTCCACGCCGTCGGCCGCTTCCACAAACGGGGCATGGAAGTACCGGCCGCCTGCTCCATAGCCCACAACGCCGATTCGCATCATTCGTTTCCTTTGGCTGTTGGATTTATTGTTCCGGTGGACTGAATGGAAAACAGCAGGAGGGGCGACGCGTTTGCGCCGCCCCTCCTGCTGTCAGGGTGTCCCCCGGGTTATCAGGCGGTCGGGTTCAACGAGGCTGCGAGGGCTGCGTCAGCGTCCTTCAAAACTTTGGCGGCTACTTCCAGTCCTTCGATCCTGCCCAGCGAAACGTCCTCGTGCTCGATATTGACCAGCATGTCCGGATCTACCTCGTGCAGTGCGCGAAGGAACTCCGTCCAGAAGGCTGTGTCGTGCCCGCGGCCCAAGGCCACGAAGTCCCACGCGGAGTTCTTGGGCCACTCGTTGGCCCATTCATCGCCGCCAAGGTTGGTGCGGTTCTCCTCCGGCGAGAGCCGACGGAAACTGTTGTCCAGCACGCCGTAGAGCGCGGCATTTTCCGTATTCACGCGGACGTCTTTTGCTGCGGCCTGGAACACCAACGGGCCGAGTTCGCGGACCACAGCCACCGGATCCATCTGCTGCCAGAACAGGTGCGAGGCATCAAGTTCCACTCCGACGTGTGTTGCACCCGTGAGCTCGATAAGTTTGCGGACATCGGCGGTGTTGAAAACGAGGTTTTGGGGGTGCAGCTCAAGAGCCACCTTGACGTCGTGGTCAGCAGCAAGACGGTCAGTTTCCTTCCAGAACTCCGCTGCCACGCCCCACTGGTAGTCCAGCACATCCAGTGCAGCCGAGTTCCACGCGTTGACCACCCAGTTGACGGTGGTGGCGCCCGGTTCGCCTCCGGGCAAACCGGACATGGTAACCACCCGGTTCTGCCCCAGGCGGTGTGCCAGCCGGATGGAACGGCGGATGTCTTCGGCGTGCTTCTCACCGATCTCACGCTTGGGGTGCAGCGGGTTGCCGTTGCAGTTCAGGCCGGCGATCGAGACGCGGGTGCCTTCGAAAATCGCAAGGTAGTCGTCCCGCGCGGCGTCGCTTTCCAGGATTTGGTCCATGGTGGGGACATGGACGGCGGGGAGGAAACCGCCCGTGTTGATTTCAATGCCAGTGAGGCCAAGATCGGCTATGACCTTCAGCGCTTCGGGAAGTGGACGGTCATGCAGGATCGCGTTGTAGACGCCGAGTTTCATAGCGTGATTTTCTTTCCGTTGTTAAGGGCGGATTCGGTGACGGCGCCAAGCAGTTCCATGTTCCGCACGCCCTCGTCAAAGGTGGCGCAGCGGGGGAGGGACTTTTCTTCGCTGAGGCCGGCAATCTCTTCGAGGAATGCTCGTGCCTGGTAGCCAAAGGCATCGTTCTGGCCAAAGCCCACTTCGGGGGCGTCCATGGCGAGCCCGCCGGCGATGTACGGGTGGCCCGGGCCCAGGATGACCTGCCGGTAACCATTTTCGTTGCCGGAGCCGTCGTTGAGGAACAGCTGGATTTCGGACGGACGGCGCTGGTCGAATTTAGCGGCACCGTTTTCGCAGAACACCTCGAATTGGAGGCTGTTGGCGTGTCCGGCCGCAACGCGGGAGACTTCAAAGCTGCCGGCGCCCGTGGCGAATTCCGCATTGAAAGCCGCATAGTCGTCGTTCTCGACGGCTTCGAAGGTGTCACTGACAGCGGCATGGTCATGGCCCATCACAGCAGCGAGCGGCAGTGGCCGCTTGTTGATGACCGTGCTGAGCTGCCCGCCGGATACAGACTTGATGTCGCCGCACAGGAACTCGGAAATGTACGTCAGGTGGGATCCGACGTCGGCCAGGGCGCCTGAGCCGGGGCCGCCTTTGTAACGCCAGCTCATGGGAGCTGACGGGCTGAAGCCGTAATCCGTCCAGTAGCGGCCGCTGAAGTGCAGGACGTTGCCGAGCACCCCGGTCCGGATGAGGTCCCGGATATAGGCGATGCCCGGTGTGCGGCGGAAGGTGAACCCGATCCGCGCGATGCTGGACGCGCTGCGGGCTGCGTCAGCCATGGCCCGGGCGTCTTCCATGGAATCGCTCAGGGGCTTTTCGCACAGCACGTGCTTGCCGGCGGCGAGCAGGCCCTCAACAACCTCACGGTGGAGGGAGTTGGCGATGACCACGCTGACCACGTCGATGTCATCGGCTTCGGCGATTGCCTGCCATGAGGTGTCGTTACGCTCGTAACCGAAGCGCCGGGCGGCCAGGGAGCCGAATTCCGCATTGACGTCACCGATCGAAACCAGGCGCACCGGAGGAAGGACCGGGCTGTAGAGGGCGGACGCCGTCCGGTATGCGGCAGCGTGGGCCTTGCCCGCCATGCCTGCACCGATGACGGCTACACCAAGGCTTTCAGCCATTGATTTCTCCTTTGAAATTCAGCCGCGGTATTGAACGTCCGGCGGCATTTTGTAGCGCTACAATTTTTACGCTGACCTTGAGCGTAGCCATGTCTATTTGTCCTGTCAATCATCCGCCGGGATATTCTCAACCCAGAGATGAAAGGCTTTTTGATGACGCATGATCGCCCCAAAACCCGGCGCCCCACCATCTATGACGTCGCAAAGCAGGCGGGAGTCTCGCCGTCGCTGGTTTCGCTGGTGCTGCAGAATCCCGTGCGGGTAAGCGAGAAGCGGCGCGACGCTGTGCAGGCGGCAATCACGGAACTTGGCTACCGCCCCAGCCAGGCAGCCACGGCCCTAGCCAGCAGCCGGACGAAGAGCATAGGCCTCGTGATCGACGACTACCGAAACCTGTGGTTCGTCGATCTGCTGCGGGGCATGGAGTCTGTGCTGACGGAGGAAGGCTACCGGGTGATGCTGGCTGACTCCCGGCCCGGCGAGAACCGGATCAGTGAAGCCGTTGACGGCCTGCTTGCAATGCATGTTGACGGTTTGGTGATTGCGGCTGAACCCAGTGCGTCAATGCTCACCGCCGCTGGTGTGCCCACGGTGGTGGCAGGGTGGCGGAACGGCGTGCCTGCCGGGGCGGACTTGATCACCAATGACGACGACGGCGGCGGTGCCATGGCTGCCCACCACCTGCTGGGTCTCGGCCACACCAGGATTGGGCACCTGTCGGGATTCGGCGGTGCCGCCGCCCACCGCCGGGCCGGTTTTGCCGGCCGCCTTCGGGACGCAGGCGCCGACATGCGTGTCGTTGGGGAGGCGGGGGGTACGTCGGAGGAGGACGGGTACGCGTCGGCCTGCTGGCTGCTGGACCACCACCCGGACACAACGGCTATTTTCGCTGCCAATGACACCATGGCGCTGGGTGCTTTTGGAGCCATCAAGGCGCGGGGCTTGGCGGTCCCGTCCCAAATTTCCGTGATCGGATATGACAACTCAACCCTCGCCAAGTCCCGCTATCTGGAGTTGACCTCGGTGGACAACCGAAGTGACCTTGTGGGTAAGGAAGCGGCTAAGGTGCTGCTGGCCCGGATAGAAAGCGGTGCCCCAAGCTCAGGGCGGACCCTTATTGCGCCGACACTGGTAGTCCGCGGAACCACTGCTCCGTTACCCGGCTGAGGGTGCAGGAGGCCGGGCGTCCGGCTTTGGTCTAAACATCCTAATGTCAGGACAAACTCTTGACATTCGTGAATTAGATCACCATCATCGAGGTAGGCAGTGCCCCGGAGGCTGCAAAGTGGCAGCCCGGGACCTGAGATCAAAGGAGATTATGGTGGCTAATTTTTCTTGGCGTAAAGCGGCTCTGGTGACGGCAGTAGTTCCAATGCTGGCGTTGAGCGCATGTTCAAGCGGTGGTGGACGGACCCCCGAGACTGGAACAGGGGGCGGTGGTGGCCAGGTTGCCACCACCGAGCGGATGAAGATAGCACTGATTGCGCACGCCCCCGCTGGTGACACCTTCTGGGATACCGTCCGTAAGGGCGCAGAAGAAGCTGCAGCAAAAGACAATGTCGAACTGCTCTACACGTCAGATCCTGAGGCCGGCCGGCAGGCGCAGCTGATCGAGCAGGCGGTGGACCAGAAAGTGGACGGGATCGCGGTAACGCTGGCCACTCCCGACGCGCTGAAGAGTGCGCTAAAAAAGGCCTCTGATGCAGGAATCCCGATCGTCAGCTTCAATGCTGGCGAAGCGGCTTCTGCCCAGCTCGGGGCGTTCACCCACTTCGGCTCGAATGAGAAGCTCGCCGGTGAAGCAGTGGGTTCCAAACTCGCCGAGGGCGGCTACAAGCACCCGGTCTGCGTCATCCAGGCGCAGGGGCACGTGGGGCTCGAGGCCCGGTGCGCCGGTGTGAAGGCCAAAGTGCCCGGTACCGAAATTTTGTACGTCAACGGTGCAGACATGACGTCTGTCGAATCGACGGCGACCGCAAAGCTCCAGGCTTCCGCGGATGCTGACGTCATCATCGGCCTCGGCGCACCCATCACGCTGACGCTCATGAAGTCAGTGTCTACGGCCGGAAGCTCGGCCAAGGTTGCCAGCTTCGACCTGAACAAGGAACTCGCACAGAAGGTTGCTGATGGCAGCGTACTGTTCACCGTGGACCAGCAGCCTTGGCTGCAGGGCTACGGCGCAGTGGATGCGCTGTGGCAGAACAAGCGGGGCGGCTTCAAGCTCGGTGGCGGACAGTCAGTCCTCACCGGTCCGGCAATCGTCGACCAGTCCAATGCAACCGAAGTCCTGAAGTTCGCCGAACAGGGAATCCGCTAACAGCCCGCTTGCCGGGCCGGCCAGCGCCGGCCCGGCAGCAAGGAGAAACATCATGACCATCACCCAGACCAAGATCGCATCACCGGCGGCCGATGAGCGCGTCGCCAAGCGCAATCCCTTGCAGAAGCTCCTCGGCCGGCCTGAGGTCGGTGCCCTGGTGGGCGCAATCGTCCTTTTCGTCTTCTTCGCGTTGGTGTCCCCGACTTTCACCCAGCCCAATGCGCTGGCGACCATTCTCTACGGCAGCTCCACAATCGGAATCATGGCCGTAGGGGTGTCCCTGCTGATGATCGGCGGTGAGTTCGATCTTTCCACTGGTGTCGCCGTGATTTCATCGGCGCTGACGGCATCGATGTTCAGCTGGTACTTCAGCACGAATGTCTGGGTGGGGGTCCTCCTGGCTTTGCTGGTGTCCCTCGGGATCGGCTTCATCAACGGCTGGATCCTGATGAAGACCAAGCTGCCCAGCTTTATCGTCACCCTCGCAACCTTCCTGATGCTGACCGGCCTGAACCTGGGCCTCACGCGTCTGATCGGTGGCTCCGTCTCATCGCCGTCAATCTCCAACATGGATGGCTTCGATACGGCCCGCGGGGTCTTCGCCTCCGCGGTGAACATCGCCGGCATCGAAGTAAAAATCACAGTCTTCATCTGGATCGCACTCGTCGCCGTAGCCACCTGGGTGCTGATGCGGACCCGGGTTGGGAACTGGATCTTCGCCGTGGGCGGGGACGAGAACGCGGCCCGCGCAGTCGGCGTGCCGGTCAAGGCCACCAAGATCGGGCTGTTTATGGGCGTGGGATTCTGTGGCTGGGTCCTCGGCATGCACAACCTCTTCGCCTTCGATACCGTGCAGTCCGGTGAAGGCGTGGGCAACGAGTTCCTTTACATCATCGCCGCGGTGATCGGCGGGTGCCTGCTGACCGGCGGCTACGGTTCTGCGATCGGCGGCGCGATTGGGGCCTTCATCTTCGGCATGGCCAACAAGGGCATCGTCTATGCGCAGTGGAACCCTGACTGGTTCAAGTTCTTCCTGGGCCTGATGCTGCTCCTGGCCACCATCGTTAACCTCATCGTCAAGCGCCGCGCAGAACTGAAGTAAGGGGCAGGAGAATGAACGCACATGAAATAGACCAGCAAACGCTGCTCCAGAACGAACGGGACCCCCTCACCCACACCCCTGTCCACCTGCTCTCCCTCGAGGGCGTGGGCAAGCATTACGGCAACATCATCGCCCTGAGCGACGTCACCATGGCCGTGGACAACGGCCGGGTCACCTGCGTCCTTGGCGACAATGGTGCAGGCAAGTCAACTTTGATCAAGATCATCGCAGGCCTGCACCAGCATGACGCAGGGGTGTTAAACATCATGGGCGAGGAACGGAAGTTCTCTTCCCCCCGTGATGCTTTGGATGCAGGCATTGCCACCGTGTACCAGGACCTCGCGGTGGTGCCCCTGATGCCCATTTGGCGTAACTTCTTCCTCGGCTCGGAACTAACCAGCGGTTTCGGCCCGTTCAAGAGCATGGACGTCGAGAAGATGAAGGCCATCACACTCAAGGAACTGGCCGAAATGGGCATCGACCTCCGCGATGTGGAACAGCCCATCGGCCAGCTCTCCGGCGGTGAACGCCAGTGTGTGGCGATCGCCCGGGCTGTCTACTTCGGCGCGAAGGTGCTGATCCTGGACGAGCCGACGGCGGCGCTCGGCGTGAAGCAGTCAGGCGTGGTCCTGCGGTACATCCTCCAAGCCAGGGATCGGGGACTCGGGGTCATCTTCATCACCCACAACCCGCACCATGCCTTCCCCGTGGGGGACCGGTTCCTGCTGCTCAAACGCGGCAAGTCCATCGGCTACTACGACAAAAAAGACATCACCCTGGACGAGCTCACCGCCCAGATGGCCGGTGGCGCGGAACTTGCCGAACTCGCGCACGAACTCGAACAGCTCGGCGGCCATAGCGACGTGGTCAAGGCGGTGCAGGCAGAGGTCGCCGACGTCACGCACAGCACGGAGACGCCAAAGGAAACCGGCCCCCGGCACGCCTAGTTCAGACAGCGCGGGGCCCGCCGGAAAGCCGGACGGGCCCCGTCCGGCATGGCGAACAGGAAGCAAACAGCAGGCGGGAGGTCATCATGCCGATCGGGGTGGGCGTTATCGGCGCCGGAGTCATGGATGCAGACCACATCAAAAACCTGTCAGCCACAGTCCACGGCGGCTATCAGGGCACCGTGGGCATGGAGGCGTGGGCGAAGGATGACAGTAACGCAGCCCTCGACGCCTTCCGGACTGCCTTAACCGTCTATGCAGAGGAAAAAGCATGAAAAACGTAACGCTTGGACTGGTCGGAGTGGGCCGGATCGGCGTAATGCACGCCAACAACATCGCTGCCCTCAACGGGGTATTGAATCCGGAGGGGATCAACGTGAGTCTCCGGCTGACGGACGTGGCTGAAGAGCATGCCCGTAGAGTAGCTGCGGGCTTGGAGGCGGAGTATCTCCCCTCGGTTGATGCACTGCTGGCCTCGGGAGCGGACGGCCTGGTGGTGGCCACCGGCACCGCCACCCATCCCGAACTGATCAAGGCGGGAGTGGACGCCGGCATCCCGGTCTTCTGCGAGAAACCCGTGGCTTTGAACGTCGCGGACGCCCTGCCGGTGCTGGACTACATCCGGGACAAAAACGGCGTTGTGCAGGTTGGCCACCAGCGCCGGTTCGATGCCGGCTACCTGGAAGCCAGGAGGGCTTACCGGGCCGGCGAGCTGGGGTGGATCCACTCCCTGCGCGCGGTGACCTGCGACATGACCCCGCCGCCCGTAGAGTTCCTTGCAACCTCCGGCGGACTCTTCCGCGACTGCTCGGTCCACGACTTTGACATCCTGCGCTGGCTGACCGGCCGCGAAATCGTCGAGGTCTACGCTAAGGGCTCGAACAACGGCGACCCGGCCATCGGCGAAGTCGGGGATGTTGACACCGCGCTGGCCCTGGTGACGTTCGACGACGGCACGGTGGGAACGCTGTCAGCCACCCGCTACAACGGGGCCGGCCATGATGTCCGGCTGGAAATCCAGGGGTCCAGCCGTTCGCTCATGGTGGGGCTGGACGATAAGACGGCGATGGTGTCAGCCGAACCCGGCGTCGCTTTCCCTTCGGGAGAGCCGCACAGGACGTTTGCCGAGCGCTTCAACCAGGCCTACCGTTCCGAAATGGCCGCTTTCGTTGAGCTTGTCCTGGGCCAGCGGGACAACCCGTGTACCCCCGAGGATGCTGTGGCCGCCTCCCGGGTGGCCGATGCCGCCCAGGAGTCCCTGGCCAGCGGCCTTCCGGTGCGGGTGGCAGGAGCCGTGGCCAGCCACCTGTCCTGAGCGGCACCGAACCCGTTCAGGACACCGCGTGCAGCTTGGGGAGCGCGTCAACCAGGGGGGCCAGCTCAGGGATGCCCTGCGCTGCTCCCAGCGCACGCTCAAGGGTGGCGTCGTGCACCGGCCTCGCTTCCTCAAGGAGGCTGAGGCCGGCGGGCGTCAGTTCCGTGTAAATTCCCCTGCGGTCGTCATCGCACAGGATGCGCGTCAGCAGGCCCCTGCCCTCCAGCCGGTTGACCAGCCGGGTGGTGGCGCTGGGGCTCAAAGCAGAAGCACGGGCAAGTTGCTGCATCCGCATATGCCAGCCGTCCTGCCTGCTTAGCGCGTCCAGGACTGTGTACTCCACCACGGACAGCTTTGACTCACCCTGGAGGGCGCGCTCCAGCTCGTCCTCAATCAGCCCGTGAAGGGCCGCCAAAGTCCGCCATCCTTGCGCCCGGACCTCGACGGCGTCGTCCTTAATGCCCATGGTGGTGCTCCTCATGCATATAGTTGCTTGCGCGGGATAATTGCGCGTGCAACGATAAATACCGCGCCTGCAACTAGTTTATGGCGTCATCCTGCGCCCAGCAACATGCGCGTTCCCACACAACACGGAGGAGTGCCGGCATGCCCGTCGGTTTGATAGCCCTGGCCCTCGGAGGGTTTGGAATTGGTCTTACAGAGTTCGTCATTATGGGGCTGCTGCCTGAAGTGGCAGCGGATTTTGGTGTCACCGAAGCAGAAGCCGGCTGGCTGATCTCCGGATATGCACTGGCGGTGGTGGTCGGCGCCCTCGGTCTCACCGCCGCCGTCACCCGCTTCCCGCGGAAGCCTGTGCTGGCGGCGCTGCTTGTCCTGTTCATCGTGGGAAACTTGTTGTCCGCCACCGCACCTGACTACTGGCCCATGATGGCCGGCCGGGTCATTGCAGCTTTGGCCCACGGTGCCTTCTTCGGCATCGGCGCGGTGGTCGCCGCGGGCATGGTTTCCCCTTCAAAGAAGGCCGGTGCCATTGCGCTGATGTTCACCGGGCTGACGGCGGCCAACGTCCTGGGGGTGCCGTTCGGCACTCTCCTGGGGCAGGCTGCGGGATGGCGCGCGACGTTCTGGGCGATCACCGTCATTGGTGTCGTGGCACTCGCGGGGATCCTGGCGCTCGTCCCCAGGGCAGCCGGAGCGCCCGGGGAAACAGGAGGGCTGCGCGGCGAGCTGCGGGCCTTCCGCTCCCGGCAGGTATGGTTCTCGATTGTGGTGACCATCCTCGGTTTCGGCGGCATGTTCGGTGCCTTCACGTACATCGCCTACACACTGACCGAGGTATCCGGCTTCGCTGCCGGCACGGTGCCCTGGCTCCTGATCCTGTTTGGCCTGGGACTCTTCGCGGGCAACACGCTCGGCGGAAAGGCCGCTGACCGGAACCTTGACCGCACCCTGCTTGTGGTCCTTGCCGTCCTGTCCGTTGTCCTGGTCGCCTTCGCGCTGACCGCCGCCAGCCAGGTCCTGGCCATTGCGTCATTGGTGCTCATGGGTGGCTTTGGCTTTGCCACCGTCCCCGGGCTGCAGATGCGCGTCATGAAGTATGCCAGCAGTGCACCCACCCTGGCATCCGGCGCCAACATCGGGGCGTTCAATGTGGGCAACGCCCTGGGCGCGTGGCTCGGCGGTGTCACCATTACCGCCGGACTCGGCTACACCTCACCCATATGGGCCGGTGCCGGCATCACTCTGGTGGGGGTGGCCGTCATGGCCTTCGCGGCGGCCGCCGCCAAGCGGAGCAGCGTCGGGCGGCGACCGGAGGCTGAAGTGCCAGCGGACCGCAAGGACGCCCTGCAGGTGTGAGTTTTGTCCAGGTATGCAGGGCTGGAGGCCCCTGAAGTCTGCATACCTGGACAAGAACTCCAGCCGGATCGCAGGATATGCGGCGCTTAGGCGCCGAACGGAAGCCGCGGATCGACGTCCTGGCCGTCCCAGGTCTGGCGCACCCAGCCATGGTGGGGGTCGTCGCTGATGAGCCATTCACGCACGGGCCCCGGGCCCGCCATGACGTTCAGGTAGTAGAGGTCGTACCCGGGTGCGGCCATGGCAGGACCGTGCCAGCCGTACGGAACCAGGACAACGTCGCCGGTGCGGACCTCCGCCGAGACGTCGATGGGGCGCTCGTCCGAGGCGTAGACGCGCTGGTAGCCGATTGCGTCCGCATCGGCGGGAGCGGCTGAGCCCTCCGCCACCCGCGTCTCGAAATAGTAGATCTCCTCGAGGTGGGTCTCGCCGTCCTTCTCCTCGTCGTGCTTGTGCGGGGGATAGGAGGACCAGTTGCCGGCGGGGGTGAGGACCTCGCAGACGATGAACCGGTCGGCCTCCAGCGCGGCCGGCGTGCCGAAGTTGTGGACCTGGCGTGAGCAGTTGCCCGCGCCGCGCAGCTCAACCGGGGTTTCGGCGGCGGTCACCAGCCGGGTGGGGTACGCATCCTGTGCCGGGGCAGTGGCAACCGCCACCCTCCCGCCGTCGGCCGATGCGATGCTGACGGCGCGTCCGGTGCCCGAGTACAGAACGTCGCTGGGGCCGTGGAACACGGATGCGCGCCCCTCCAGTTGGTATTCGGTGCCATCGACCGTGACGGTGAAGGATCCGTTAAGGGGCACCACAATGCGTTCCTCATCGGCGGCAGGAAGGACGACGTCGGCTCCTGCGGCGAGCGTGGCCACCTTCAGTCCTGTATGTGCCCAGCCGTCCACGGACAGGGATGAGTCCGAGGTCCCGATCGAGACGTCCCATGTGCCGTCGGTGGCGGTGCCCAGTGGGTAGACCCAGTTGGTCATGGAGTGTGGCTCCTTGTGCTAGCGCTGTACGAGTGTCATTTCAAAACTGTAGGAATCCCCGCGGTACACGTGGTGCCCGGTTTCCACGCGGCGGCCGGTGTCATCCGTGGCGGTACGCTCCATGGTGACCAGCGCGGATCCGGGCGCGGTCTCGAGGAGGGTGGCCTGGTAGTCGTTGGCCACCACGGCGCCGATCCGCTGGTTGGCGAGGCGGAAGTTCACGCCGCCGCGTCGCAGGATGGCGTAGAGGCCCTCAGCGGACAGCGCGGCTTCATCCATCTCGGCAATGTCATCCCGGACCCAGTTCTCCATGAGCGCCAGCGGCTTGCCCCCCACTTTGCGCAGGCGGGTGAAGTGGTAGACCTTGGAGCCGGCCGGCAGCTGGAGGGTTGCCAGCGTGGCGTCGTCGGCCTCCACATGGGCGAAGCTCAGGACGTCGGTGGTGGGCTTCTTGCCGTTGTTGGTGAGGTCGTCATAAAGGCTGGAGAGTTCAAGCGGACGGCGCACCTGGCTTGAGACCACCTGCGTTCCGACGCCGCGTTTGCGCACCAGCAGCCCGGACCGGACCAGTTCGTCCATGGCCTTGCGCATCGTGGGGCGGGAAAGGTTCAGCTGGGCCGCGAGGTCGATTTCGTTATCAAGCCGGCTGCCGGGCTCCAGGACTCCGCTGAAGATGGCGGCTTCGATTCCCTGCACCACCTGGTGGTAGAGCGGGACGGGGGAGGAGCGGTCGATGCTGAGACCCAGGTTGTGCGCCACGGTAGTTCCCTCATGTTCCTTGTTGCGGGACGTCTCCGCCCGGGTGGGGCGCGAACGGCCGCCTTGCCGCTATATGTTCGCTTGATAGGACATACTTTTTACTTCTTCGATCCTAGCAGCCGTGCCATCCCGGTCAAGGGGAGCGCCGGGAACCAGCGCAGCGGCGTCCGGCATTGCAATAGGTTTGGACAGTGAACCTTTCCGGAAACGTGGGCCCCCACCCGCACAACCTCGAAGTGCAGGACCTAAACAGCTTCGACCGGCTGGTCAGCGCCGGCGCGGTGGACATGCATGGCTGGCACGCGCAGTCCCTTGACCTTCGGGGGAGGACCGACGCCTTGCAGCGCCTGCACGTGGAGGGCGCGATCTTCCTGGGCTGCACGTTCGATGACGGGGTGGAGGACCTGCTGCGGCGACGGGGAGCGCTGATCTTCCCGCGGCTGGAGACCGTGCCCTTCAACCCCTACCGGGCCGCCTTGTACTCGCCCCAGGAACTGTACGCCGGGCTGCCCGACGCACCGTACGAAGCCCTTCCGGACGCCCGGATCTACCAGTGGAGCATCCAGTCCGGCATGCGGCACCGGCTGGACGCCACCCTGGCTTCAGCGCTGCACGACCACGCCATCGGCGATGCCCTGGACGAAGTGACCCGGACGGGCCCGTTCCACGGCCGGGCCATGGTGGGTGTCATGGGCGGGCACGCCGCGCAGCGCGGCAGCAGCGGGTTTGCGCAGGCTGCCCTGCTGGGGAGGCTCCTCGCCCGGGACGGTCACGTGGTGGCCACCGGCGGGGGACCGGGGGCCATGGAGGCGGCCAACCTCGGCGCGTACCTCAGTGAAGTGGACGACGACGGCGTGCAGGCTGCGCTGGACATCCTCGCTTCAATCCCCGGCTTCCGTCCCTCGGTGTCCGCGTGGGCGCGGGCGGCGGCGTCCGTCGTCGAACGCTTTCCCGGCGGGACGCCGTCGCTCGGGATCCCCACCTGGTTCTACGGGCACGAGCCGCCCAACTACTTCGCCACGCACATCGCAAAATACTTTGCCAACGCCATCCGTGAAGCGATCCTGCTGGAACTGTGCACGGGTGGCATCGTGTTCCTGCCCGGGGCTGCCGGGACCGTCCAGGAGATCTTCCAGGATGCGTGCGAAAACTACTACGGGGCGCGGGAGAAGGTGACTCCCATGGTGCTGGTGGGCCGGGACCACTGGGAGCGCCAGTACCCGGCCTGGCCCATGCTGCAAAGCCTGGCGGCCGGCCGGCCTATGGAGGACCGGATTTTCCTGGTGGACACTGTCCAGGAGGCGGTGGAGGTGCTGCGGCTGTCCCCCTAAGCCGTGGAGCAGCCGGGCGGTCAGAGATCCTTCCGGCACTGTGCCTTGCTGAGCTCGTAGAGCCCGTTGAGGTCCCCGGCGGACAGTCCCTCAGGGGTGCCGATCTCGGGATACATCAGCTGGGTGGGGTCGTCCACATGGTCGAGGCCCATCACGTGGCTGAGCTCATGCAGGATCACCGCGCGGGCGTACAGGTGGCCGTCGGGGTTCAGCAGTTCATCGGCGATCTGCGGCGCGTCCAGGTCCAGGCCGCCGGTGACGAAGGCCTTGGGGCCGTCGTCGTAACTGAAATGGGTGCTGCCCCCGGTGCCGATCACCTTGCCCTTGAGCTGCGGAGCCACCTCCGGTGTTGTCCAGGCGATGAGCAGCGGCGCCCAGCGCTCGCCGTAGGCCTCGGGCTGGTACGGCGGACGTTGGGGGGAGGGCTGCTCCGCGGTGGTGCCGTCGTAGATGAACCGGATGCCGGTGGCGGCGGAGATGGTGGCGATGGATTCGGTGACCAGCTGCTGCGAGCCGGCCGGTGCAAGATCGTCATTGATGACATAGTGCAGTGGCCTGCAGGGGGAATACCCTACCGGGCTGCCGTCCCCGTTGACGGCGAGGAAGCGGTAGGAATCGCTGCCCAGCGGCGGAGGGTTTGCGGCGGCCAGGGGAGCGTCCGACTCCTCCATGCCCGGGGGAGGCGCACCCAGCCGGCCTTCGGCCCGGGGCGCCTGGCCCGCTTCCCCTGCTGTGCCCGGATCCTGCTGCCCGGCGGACTGCCCGTTTCCCGGGCCGATCCGCACATCCAGCAGCTCTTTGAAGCGCGGGTCATTCAGTGCCAGTGCTGCTCCGAACACAGCGCCCGCGGTCAGCGCGGCGGTGAGCAAAAGCTCCACGCCCCGGCGCACGCCCAGGCGGGCTTTGGTCCCCGCATGGCGCGACGGCGCGCGGCGCGGCGGCCGGTCTTCCACTAGCCCACAACTGTGCCGAAGGCCAGCCCCAGCAGGTAGGTGATGGCCGCAGCGCCCAGGCCGATGGCCAGCTGGCGGAGTCCACGCGTCAGCGGTGACGTGCCGGAGAGCAGGCCCACCGTGGCGCCGGTGACCAGGAGGGCGAGGCCCACCAGAATGCCCGCCGCTACCAGGGCAGCGGCGCCGGTCAGGCCAAACAGGAACGGCAGGATAGGCACGATCGCACCGGAGGCGAAGAAGCAGAAGCTGGACAGGGCAGCACCCCACGCGGTCCCCACGGCTTCATGCTGGTCCTCGACGTCGGGCAGGTCCGGCTGCAGCGACAGGCTGGGATCGCAGTCGCAGGGCAGCAGCCCCATCCGTTCGGCCACCCGGTGCTCGGCTGCCTCCTGGGTCATGCCCCGGGCCAGATACACCAGCAGCAGTTCATTGTGTTCGAGGTCCAGCTTGGGGGCCGCCAGCAAGGTCACCTGGGTGGGGCGCGTTGCCGCGAGCAGTTCACGCTGGGACCTGACTGAGATAAACTCGCCGGCGCCCATGGACATGGCCCCGGCCAGCAGCCCCGCGATGCCGCTGAGCAGCACCACACTGCTGGCGACGCCGGACGCGGCCATGCCCATCACCAGGGACAGGTTGCTGACCAGGCCGTCATTGGCGCCGAACACGGCGGCACGGAACGTTCCCGCCAGGCGGTTGCGTCCCCGGGTTGCCAGTCCGCGGACCACTTCCTCGTGGATCTGCTCGTCCGCCGCCATCGCATCCGTGGCGTTGGGGTCCTTGGCATAAGGGGAGCGGCCTTCTGCGCGCTGGGCCAGGGCCAGCACAAACACCGACCCGAAGTGGCGGGCCAGGAACCCCAGCATCCGGCTGCGCAGCGATGCACGCCGGGGCTTGCCGGCACGCTCACCCAGCAGTCCCAGCCAGTGTGCTTCGTGGCGGCCCTCGGCTTCGGCCAGAGCCAGGAGGATGTCACGCTCTTCGCCTTGGCGGTTCTGCGCCAGGTCCCGGTAGACGGCGGCTTCCGCCCGTTCGTCCGCGAGGTACTGCCGCCACCGCTTGACGTCCGACGGCGAGGGCTGGGCCTGCTGCCGGGCGCCGGCTGGTTCCTGGGGTGCTGCAGGTTGCGACGCTTGCGGCATGGCGTGGCGGTTGAACTTGGCGTGCTGAGACACGGAAACTCCTGGGCTGGATGAGGCATGGTGCGGCCCCATTGCAGTGCAAGCTTACTGCGAAAATCCGCGGATTTTTGGCCGGTCAGCCTCCCTCGGATATTTCGGTGCGCCTTAACCCGGGCGGGATCTTTAGGTCCCGCGGCGCGCTATTGACCCCTCTGCGGTGCGGTGCTGTGATGAAGGTGTGGCGCGGCCAGCGCCCTCACTGAAAGAGCACGTCAGGCGAACAAACGGAGGTTCAACATGAGCACCACCGGACAGCACCCGGACATGCCGCACCTGGATGCCGTAGAGGCGGATCCCGCCTATGACTACGCCGAGGATGCACCGGTAGTTGAGGACGACTGGGACACCGAGGACGAACTCCTGGACGAGGAGGAGCCGGTGGTCCAGGTGCCTCCCGTCGTGGTCGACGCCGAGGACCGCGTGGTCCCGCTGGATGACCCTGACGAGGTCCGCGAAACCGGCTAGGAGACCACGACACAACGACGGCGGCACCTCACCTTCGCTGGAAAGCGAAGGGGAGGTGCCGCCGTCGTGCCCTGCTCGTGCTGTTCTACCCTGCCGGGGCCTAGCGGGCAGCGGAGGGAAGGGGCGATTCTTCCGCGGCCTGCCCGGCCACGCGGCGCTGCCAGTTGCGCATAACCTGCGGGTCGGTTGGTTTGGTCAGCAGGGAAACCGCGACGTAGACCAGGGCGGAGGCCAGCAGGCCGTAGTAGATGGGCTCGTTGGCGTAGATGCCTTCCAGCGGTGCCTCGGCGTTGATTTCCAGGATGATCATGGTGCCCAGCGTCACCACGGAACCCACAGCCATGGATGCTGCCGCGGCGATGCCCGTACCGCGCTTCCAGACCAGTCCGCCGAGGATCGCCACGAGGAGGCCGCCCACCAGGATGTCGTAGGCAATGGTCAGGGCTGCCACGACGTCCTTGGTGATGATGGCGATGACGATCGCGATGATTCCCAGGGCAAGGACCCAGATGCGGTTGGCCTTGACGTCGTGCTCAGGGTTGTCCGAGTCCTCCGTGTTGACGTCCTTGCCGAACCAGCTGGCAACGAACGGCAGGACGTCGGCCCGGGCCACGGTTGCGGCGGCGATGAGGGCGCCCGACGCGGTGGACATCATCGCTGCCACCGCTGCTGCCAGGACCAGCCCGCCGATGCCGACGGGCAGCAGGGTCTGGGCTACCTCGGCGTAGACGTCGTCCTTGACTGCGATGTCAATGCCGGAGAGGGCCACGCTGGCGGCCATGCCGATCAGGGCGCCGGCAACTCCGTAAAGGATGCAGTAGATGCCTGCGGTGGCGCCGCCCCAGCGTGCCACGGTGGGCGTTTTCGCCGTGAAGATGCGCTGCCAGATGTCCTGGCCGATCAGCAGGCCCAGGGTGTAGACGACGAAGTAGGTGATGATCGTCTGGACGCCGATGCCGTCAATCTGGAAGAAACTCTCGTCCACACGGCTGCGGATGCCCTCAAAGCCGCCCGCTGCGTTGAGCGTGAAGGGCAGCATCAGGAAGAAGATGCCCACGGTCTTGATGATGAACTGCACCTGGTCGGCCAGGGTAATGGACCACATGCCGCCCACTGTGGAGTAGACCAGCACGATGGCTCCGCCAACGGCGATCGCGATCGCCCGCTCCCAGTCGAAGAGCACCACGAAGATGGTGGCGTAGGCGCCGGTGGACGTGGCGCACAGCATCAGCGTGTAGGCGAGCATCACAATCCCGGAGGCCTCCGTGGCCCTGCTGCCGTAGCGCAGGGTGAGCATCTGGGAGACCGTGTAGATCTTCAGCTTTTGGATGGTCCCGGCAAAGAGGAGGCTCAGCAGCAGGACGCCGGCTCCGATGGCCACCACCAGCCACATGCCGGAGATGCCGAACTTGTAGCCGAGGCCCACGCCGCCCACGGTGGAGGCGCCGCCCAGGACGACGGCGGCCATGGTTCCGGTATAGAGGAAGGGGCCGAGGCGGCGGCCGGCAACCAGGAAGTCGCTGTTGTTCTTGGTACGGGACTTGCCCCACCAGCCGAAGGCCAGCATCGCGAGCAGGTACACCACCACGATGGCGATGTTGATGAAACTTGCATCCATGTTGGGCTCCTTGGAGCGTGTTGGCAGCGTGGCGCACGCCGGAAATAAGGTGGACCGGGCGCCGCTGCAGGATTTGGGGGAGTGAGGGGGGATTCTCAGCTATTGCTCTATAGGCAACAAGTGTTTCCAAAGCGTAGGCTGTGACGGTGATAACAGTCAAGACAACGCCGGGCCCCGGGCCACGCGTGCAATGAGGCGTCACAGAAGGGGCCGGCCACTAGTATTGCTCCAAAGTGGAGCCGGGCTGCCGGCCATGAAAGGTTCGTAGATGAAGGCACTGCCAGTTGAGCCGAGCAACGTTCCAGTGGCCATCGGCTCGAGGATCCGGGCCGCCCGGCAGTCGCAGCGGTTGACTATTGAGCAGGTTGCTGACGCGACGGGGCTGACCAAGGGATTCCTCAGCAGGGTGGAGCGCGACCTTACGTCCCCGTCCGTGGCCTCCCTGGTCACGCTGTGCCAGGTCCTCTCGGTCTCCGTCGGCGACCTGTTTGCGGCGCCCGAGACGCACCTGACCAAGCGCAATGACGGGCCGCGGATCTCGCTGGGCGGCCAGGGCATCGTGGAGCGGCTCCTCACGGCGCGTTCAGAACGTCGCGTCCAGATCATCCAGGCCTGCATCGAGCCGCACGGCCGTGGCGAATCCGAGCTCTACGCTGTGGACTGCGACGTTGACGTCCTCCATGTGATCAAGGGCAACATCCGGCTGATCCTCACCAACGAGGAATACGACCTCAGTGCCGGGGACACCGTCACCTTCCCCGGCCGTGAGCCGCACACCTGGATCAACCCCACCGACAAGCCCGTTGAGGTTCTGTGGGTCCTGGTGCCGGCCGCCAGCCGGTAACTCCCGCCAAAGTAGGTAGCGGTAAGTGTCGTTATGAGCGCTCATAACGACACTTAGTGCTACCCAGTTGCGGCCAGCTGCTGGCTTAGTAAACATATGATGCTCATTGGGCAACAAGCTGTATGATGGCAATCACAACAGTCCCTCAACTCCTCGAAGGAGAGGCCTCCATTGGAAGAGCTGCGCATCGAAGCCAACGGCAACCTTGGCCCCATCGATTCATCCCGGATTCCCCGTTACGCGGGAGCTGCCACCTATGCCCGCCTTCCCCGCCTGGACCAGGTGGCCAAGGCCGATGTCACGGTGGTGGGCGTGCCCTTCGATTCCGGCGTCTCCTACCGCCCGGGTGCCCGCTTCGGCGCCAACCACGTCCGTGAAGCAAGCCGGCTGCTGCGCCCGTACAACCCGGCATGGGACGTCAGCCCCTTCGAGAACATCCAGGTAGCCGACGCCGGGGACATGGCCGTCAACCCGTTCAACATCAACGAGGCCATCGAAACCATCCAGCAGAACGCCCTGGACCTCACGGCGGGCGGCGGCAAACTGGTGACCCTGGGCGGTGACCACACCATCGCTTTGCCGCTCCTCCGCGCCGCTGCCGAGCGTGCCGGCGGGCCCATCGCCATGCTGCACTTTGATGCGCACCTGGATACCTGGGACACCTACTTCGGGGCCGAGTACACGCACGGCACCCCGTTCCGCCGGGCCGTCGAGGAAGGCATCCTGGACACGGAAGCCATCAGCCACATCGGCACCCGCGGCCCCCTCTACGGCAAAAAGGACCTCGACGACGACCATCGCTTCGGGTTCGGCATCGTCACCTCTGCCGACGTCTACTACCAGGGCGTCCTGGAAACCGTGGCCAAGGTCCGTGACCGGATCGGCAACCGCCCGCTGTACATCTCCGTTGACATCGACGTCCTGGACCCCGCCCACGCCCCGGGCACCGGCACCCCCGAAGCGGGCGGCATCACCAGCCGCGAGCTGCTGGAAATCATCCGCGGCTTCCGTGGCATGAACCTCGTGGGAGCGGACATCGTGGAGGTGGCCCCCGCCTACGACCACGCCGAGATTACCGGCGTGGCCGCCAGCCATGTCGCCTACGAACTGGTCACCCTGATGGCCGACAACGCCGTGCCAGGCGACCGCTTCGGAACGGCCAACGGTTACGCCGCCCAGGCCCTCGGCCAGGAATCCCGCCGCCCGGCAGGCTTCGCCCCGGCAGGCAAGGAGTAGCCGGATGGGCGACGTCACTGCGGGCGCGGCTGCCGCACCCGCTGCAAAGAATCCGGGCCCGGGAGTGCGCAACGGCGGGGACCTCGTCGTCGAAACCCTTGAGGCACTGGGCGCCAAAACCGTCTTTGGCATCCCGGGCCAGCACGCCCTGGGCCTCTTCGATGCGATGGGCCGCGGCAACCTGCAGTTCGTCTCCTCCCGGGTGGAAAACAACAGCGCGTTCGCCGCAGATGGCTACTCACGGGCAACGGGCGAGGTGGGTGTCCTGTTCCTGTCCACCGGGCCCGGCGCGCTGACATCCCTGGCCGGGCTGCAGGAAGCTTACGCCACGGGGGTTCCTATGGTTGTGGTGGCCAGCCAGATCCCGCTCGAGGGCCTGGGGGCCAGGCGCAAGGGCATGCTGCACCAGCTCGATGACCAGAAGGCGTCGGCGGCCAACGTCACCAAGAGCCAGCGGCTGATCCAGCACGCGTCCGGCATCCCGTCTGCAATCCAGGACGCCTGGACCGAGGCGATCTCCTCGCCCCAGGGTCCCGTTTGGCTGGAGATCCCGCAGAACGTCCTGCTCGATCCCATCATGGTGCCCCCGGTGGAGGATGCGCTCGCCGAGGCGGCGGACAATCCGCCCCGGGTGGAGCTGGTCCGGGAAGCGGTGAAATGGCTGCAGTCCGCGGAACGTCCGGCCATCATCGCCGGCGGCGGCACGCGGCGGGGCCGGGCCGAAAAGTCCCTGCTTTCGATTGCCGAGAAGCTTCGTGCACCCGTGATCTGCACGCCGGGCGGAAACGGTGCCTTCCCCTGGAACCACGAGCTCGCGCTGCAGTCCTGGATCGAGGACCGCTACATGACCGACCTGCTGGAAGACGCGGACGTCCTGGTGGTGATCGGATCGTCCCTGGGCGAGGTCACCTCCAACTACTTCACGTTCGAGCCCCGCGGCCGGATCATCCAGATCGACGCCGAACCGAGGGTCCTGGAGTCCAACCGCCCCGGGCTGGGGATCCGGGCAGACGCAGGCCAGGCGCTCGCCGCCCTTGATGAAGCCCTGGACGCCGGGGCTGGCCGGACAGCGCCAACCTGGCACGGAAAACCGCCCGAGGAACTGGTCAAGGAATCCCTGGCGAAGGTCCGCGCACGCCTGGAGTCGCAGGACCTGTCCAAGGAACTGACGTTCATGGCGGACATCCGCGAGGCGGTGCCGGCGGACATGCAGACCTTCTGGGACATGACCATCGCGGCATACTGGGGCTGGAGCTGCTGGGACGCCCGCGAGGGCCAGTTCCATTCGGCCCAGGGCGCCGGCGGGCTGGGCTTCGGCTTCCCTGCAGCCATCGGCGCGGCCGTGGGACTCGAAACCGTTGGCAGGCCCGCTGGCTCTGCCCGGGTACTCGCAGTGTCCGGCGACGGATCCTCGATGTACTCCATCTCTGAACTTGCCACCGCGAGGCAGCACAACGTTCCGGTTACCTGGCTGATTGTGGACGACGGCGGCTACGGCATCCTGCGCGAATACATGGTGGGCGCCTTCGGCAAAGCCACGGCCACCGAACTGGCCCGGCCGGACTTCGTCAAACTTGCCGAGGCTTTCGGTGTGCCTGCCGTCAAGGTGGCGCCGGAGGGCGTGGGGGACGCGCTGAAGGCAGGCTTCGCTGCTGACGGGCCGAACGTCGTCGTGGTGGAAACCCTGTTGAAGATGTTTGCACCAACGCACCTGACGGAATGACCAGCCCCGGCTCCCGAAACTTTGACGGCGAAAGGCCCCAGCTCGCATTGAGCTGGGGCCTTTCGCGTGCATCACCGCAAGCGGTTAGTTTCCCAAAGCAACAACTTTGGGATATGGTTGCTTCAGGCAAGCAAGTGAGGGGCATTTCGACCATGGCAGTAGCGCCGGATACGGCAGCGGATCTTGTTTACCAGATCTTCGACCTCCAGCGGGCGGTGCGGTGCATCGCCACCGCCAGCGTGCGCGGGCAGGACACCGGGGTGGCGCTCCAGGGCGTGCTGCGCTTCGTAGGTGAGGGGGAGGCCCGGGCCACGCGCCTCGCCGAGCGGCTGGGAGTCAGCGCGCCGGTGCTCAGCCGGCACATCGCTGACCTTGAGGAGCATGGGCTGGTGGTCCGCAGGCAGGACCCTGACGACGGCCGGGCACAGCTGGTTGCCCTGACGCCCTTGGGGGCGGAAAAACTCCGCCACATCGAGGACCAGCGGACGGCGGTCCTGCAGGACTACCTGCGCGACTGGAGCGAGGAAGACGCCGGCAATACGGCCAGAATCCTGCACAAGCTCACCGAATCACTCAAGCAATCAGCCCGGGCAACGGCGGCCGGCACCATCACTACCACCGCTTAGGAGCAGACCTATGGCAAGAACTGCCGCCCCCGCCGCATCAGCCGGCGCCCCCGCAGGCACGCCGCCCGAGATGTCCCACCGCCAGATCATGGAAGCCCTCACCGGCCTCCTCGCTGCCTTCTTCACGGCGATCCTCAGCAGCACCATCGTGGCCAACGCGTTGCCCACCATCATGTCCGACCTGCACGGCACCCAGACCGACTTCGCCTGGGTCATCACCGCCGCGCTGCTGGCCAACGCCGCCACCACCCCCATCTGGGGAAAACTGGCCGACCTCTTTAACAAGAAGGTCCTGGTCCAGCTCAGCATCATCATCTTCGTTGCCGGCTCCGTCATGGCCGGACTGTCCGAAACCATCCCGCTGCTGCTGGGTGCCCGCGTGATCCAGGGCGTGGCCATGGGTGGACTCACGGCACTATCCCAGGCCATCATCGGCACCATGATCCCGCCGCGGAACCGCGGGAAATACTCCGGCTACATGGGCGCGGTCATGGCAGTCGGCACCGCCGGCGGACCGCTGCTGGGCGGCTTCATCGTGGACAGCCCGCTCGGCTGGCGCTGGACCTTCTTCGTCTGCGTGCCGCTCGCCGTCGTCGCCCTCATCCTGCTGCAGGTCACCCTCAAAATCAGCCACATCCGGCGGCCCGCCAAGATCGACTGGCTGGGCTCAATCCTGCTGACCTCCGGCGTGAGCCTCCTGCTGATCTGGGTCTCCTTCGCCGGCAACCCCGCCTACTACGACTGGATTTCCTGGCAGTCGGCCGCCATGGTGGGCGGCGGCATCCTCCTGCTGGCCCTGCTGGTGCTGGTGGAATCCAAGGTGGAGCAGCCCATCATCCCGCTCAAGATCATCTCCGAACGCACCACGGCGCTGGCCATCCTCGCCTCGGTGGCCGTAGGCGTGGCAATGTTCGGGTCCTCCACCTTCCTGGGCCAGTACTTCCAGGTGGCACGCGGCGCCAGCCCCACGGAAGCCGGGCTCCTGACCCTGCCGATGATCGCCGGAAACCTTGTCGGTTCAGTGGCCTCCGGACAGTTGATCAGCCGGACGGGCAAGTGGAAGGGCTACCTGATCGCCGGTTCCATCCTGCTGATCGGCGGGCTGGGACTGTCCGGAACCCTGGACCACACCACCGAGCTCTGGCATGCAGGGGTCTTTACCGCCGTGCTGGGACTTGGCCTGGGCATGCTGATGCAGAACCTCGTGCTGGCCGTGCAGAACACGGTCCGGGCTTCAGACATCGGCACGGCGAGTGCTTCGGTTGCATTCTTCCGGTCCGTGGGCGGCGCTATCGGCGTCTCCGTCCTGGGCGCCATCCTGGCCAACCGGGTCAGCGAGCTGGCCACCCAAGGACTGGCAACCGCAGGCATACCTGTCGAGGGAGGCGCGGCCGGTGCCAGCATGGACCTGGCGCACATGCCGGCACCAGTCCGCGACATCATGCGGGCCGCCTACGGTGACGCCACAGCGGAGGTGTTCCTAATCTCCGCCGTCGTGGCCGTCGTGGCGCTGGTGTCCGTGCTGTTCATCAAGGAGAAACCCCTCCGCCGCACGGTGGACATCCAGCCGGGTGCCGAGGAAAAGAGCACGACGGCGGAGCTCGCCCCGGCAGGCAGGTGACCCTGAGGGGTAATCCCCGCGGATGATCTTTCCCGGAGCCTGTTTCACCGCGGGGAGGAGTTTCGTAGAGTGGGAAGGCTGAGGATGTCGGCCCCGGCTGCTACTACTTAAGCCTCCTAACACTGTGCGACCCCATCATCGAACTCATCTCTAAGGACCCGTGGGCATGCTCCTCACCCTCATACGGCGGTTTTCCAGGCCGTATAGGCCGTTCATCACGGCCGTCATTGTGTTCCAGCTGGCGTCCACCATCGCGGCGCTGTACCTGCCCAGCCTGAACGCCCAGATCATCGACCAGGGGGTGTCCCGCGGGGATACCGACTTCATCTGGCGGACGGGCGCGGTGATGCTGGCCGTGGCGTTCATCCAGGTGGGCACCGCCATTGCAGGTGTCTACTTCGGCTCGAAGACTGCCATGGCCATGGGCCGCGACCTGCGCCGCGGAGTGTTCCGCAAGGTCACCAGCTTCTCGGCCATGGACGTAAATGCCTTTGGTGCCCCGACGCTCATCACCCGCGGCACCAACGACGTCCAGCAGGTCCAGATGCTTGTGCTGATGGGGCTGAACTTCATGGTGGCAACGCCCATCATGTGCATTGGCGGCATCATCATGGCCCTGCGCGAGGACCTCAACCTGTCCTGGCTGGTGTGGGTTTCCGTGCCCCTCCTGACCGTGGTGGTGGGGTACCTGGTGGTCCGGCTTATGCCGCTGTTCCGGTCCATGCAAACAAAGATCGACCGCATCAATGCCGTACTGCGCGAGCAGATCATCGGCATCCGGGTGGTCCGCGCCTTCGTCCGGGAACCCTATGAAACCGAGCGTTTTGGCGGAGCGAACAAGGAACTAACGGATGTCTCGCTAAAGATCGGCGCCCTGTTTGTCCTGATGTTCCCTGCCATCGGCATGATCCTCCACCTGTCCACGGCGGCCGTCCTGTGGTTTGGCGGGCAGCGCGTGGACTCCGGCGAGATGCAGGTGGGGGCCCTGACCGCCTTCCTGCAGTACCTGCTGCAGATCCTCATGGCGGTCATGATGGGCACCTTCATGGCCATGATGATCCCCCGCGCGTCAGTCTGCGCGGACCGTATTGGCGAGCTGCTCGACGTCGAGCCCTCCATCCACGATCCGGAACGCCCGGAGGTGCCGGGCACGCTGGCCGGCGTGGTGGAGTACCGGAACGTCACCTTCGCCTATCCCGGTGCCGAATCTCCGGTGCTGAGCAACATCAGCTTCACGGCGCAGCCCGGCCAGACCATCGCGATCATCGGCTCCACCGGCTCGGGAAAAACCTCCCTCCTGTCCCTCCTGCCCCGGCTCTACGACCCCGCGGAGGGGGAAGTGCTGCTGGACGGGGTCCCGGTCAGCAGGATGGACCGGGCCGACATCACCCGGCGGGTGGCCATGGTGCCGCAGCGGCCATATCTCTTCTCCGGAACCATCGAGCACAACCTGAGGTTCGGAAAAACCGAGGCCACTGACCAGGAACTGTGGGAAGCGCTGCAGGTGGCGCAGGGCGACGAGTTTGTCCGCGCCAAGAAGAACGGCCTCGGATCCCGCATCTCCCAGGGCGGAACCAACGTCTCCGGCGGCCAGCGCCAGCGCCTTTGCATCGCCAGGGCACTCGTAAGCAGGCCCCGCGTGTACCTCTTCGACGATTCGTTCTCCGCACTGGACGTGGCCACCGATGCCCGGCTCCGGGCCGCGCTGAAAGGCATCACCGCAGACGCCACCGTGATCATCGTGGCGCAGCGGATCTCCACCATCACCGAGGCGGACCAAATCCTGGTGCTGGACAACGGACGCATCGTCGACCGCGGCACGCACCAGGAACTCCTGGAAACCTCGCCCACCTACCAGGAAATCGTTGAATCCCAGCTGAGCGTGGAGGAAATGGCATGAGCGCCCGCAGGAAGGACTCCACCGAGATTAGCGAAGCAGCAGCTGCCCAGGAGGCACCCGACGCGGAGCTGGTGGACAAACACGTCGAGGACGACGACTTCGTGGAGGAAGAGTTCAAGCCCTCCGAAGCCGACGGCGACATGTTCGGCGGGATGCCCGCCAAGAAGGCGCAGCACTTCTGGCCCTCCGCCAAGCGGCTGATGGGGCTGCTGAAGCCTGAGGCCCTGGGAATCTACGTGGTGGTGGGCATGGTGGTGATCGCCGTGGTCCTGAACGTCATCGCCCCCAAGATCCTGGGCCAGGCCATGGACGTCATCTTTGCCGGAGTGGTGGGAAAGCAGCTTCCGGCCGGCGCCAGCAAGGAACAGTTCGTGGACGGTCTGCGCCAGCAGGGCCAGGACAACTTCGCGGACATGGTCTCCCGGATGGAACTGGTGCCCGGCACCGGCATCAACTTCGACAAGCTCAGCATGCTCATCGCGGTGGTCCTGCTGATGTACTTCGTGGCCAACATCTTCCTCTGGCTGCAGGGCTACGTGCTGAACCGCATTGTGATGAAGGTGATCCGGCGGCTCCGCGATGACACCGAACGGAAGCTGAACCGCCTCCCGCTCAACTACTTCGACACCCGCCAGCGCGGCGACGTGCTGTCCCGGGTAACGAACGACGTCGACAACATCCAGCAGGCGCTCCAGCAGGCCTTCGCCCAGCTCATCAACTCCTTGCTGACCGTCATCGGCATCGTGGTGATGATGTTCATCGTGTCCTGGCAGCTGGCCCTGATAGCGCTGGTTGCCCTTCCCCTCTCCGGGGTGGCAGCGGGGATGATCGGTGTGCGCAGCCAGAAGCTCTTTGCCGCCCAGTGGAAGAATACGGGGGCGCTGAACGGGCAGATCGAGGAGTCCTTCTCGGGGCATGACCTGGTGAGGGTGTTCGGCCGCGACGCGGACATGCTGGAACGGTTCGAGGAGCGCAACGAGGAACTGTACAAGGCCAGCTTCGGGGCGCAGTTCGTCTCCGGCATCATCTTCCCGGTCATGCAGTTCGTCTCCTACCTCAGCTACGTGGGCATCGCCGTGGTGGGCGGATTGCGGGTGGCTTCCGGGTCCATGTCCCTGGGCGACGCCACCGCGTTCATCCAGTACTCCCGCGAGTTCACGCAGCCGCTGGGCCAGATGGCCGGCATGGCAAACATGCTGCAGTCCGGCGTGGCCTCCGCTGAACGGGTCTTCGAGTTCCTCGACGCCGACGAGCAGGACGAGGAAACCGCCACCGAGCACCTCCCGGCCAGGACTGACGGGCACGTCGACTTCAGCAACGTCACCTTCAGCTACACCGAGGACAAGAAGCTGATCGAGGACCTGTCCTTCACCGCCGAACCGGGAAACACTGTGGCCATCGTTGGGCCCACCGGCGCCGGAAAGACCACCCTGGTCAACCTGGTCATGAGGTTCTACGAGCTCAACGCCGGTTCCATCATGCTGGACGGCGTGGACATCACCCACCTCAGCCGCTCCGAGCTCCGCTCCAAGGTGGGAATGGTGCTGCAGGATGCCTGGCTGTTCGGCGGGTCCATCTACGACAACATCCGCTACGGCAACCTCGAAGCCACCGAGGAGCAGGTGATGGCCGCCGCCAAGGCCACTTTCGTGGACCGCTTCGTGCGGGCCCTGCCGGAAGGCTACAACACCGTCATCGATGAGGAAGGCAACAACGTCAGTGCCGGCGAGAAGCAGCTGATCACCATCGCCCGGGCCTTCGTGGCGAATCCCTCGCTGCTGATCCTCGATGAGGCCACCAGCTCCGTTGACACCCGCACCGAGCTGCTGGTGCAGAAGGCCATGGCCGCGCTCCGCACGGACCGCACCAGCTTCGTGATTGCCCACCGGCTCTCAACGATCCGCGACGCCGACACCATCCTGGTGATGGAAAACGGCAGGATTGTGGAACAGGGCAACCACAAGGTCCTCCTCGCCGCACGGGGCGCGTACTACCGCCTGTACATGTCCCAGTTCGCCGGGGCGGACGCAGAGGACGTCCCGGTGGATGATTCGACGGCGGTGCACAGTTGAGCGCCGGCGGCCGGATCGAGGTCCTCGTCCCCATGCGCTGGGGAGACATGGATGCCTACGGGCACATCAACAACGTCCAGATTGTCCGGATGCTTGAGGAAGCCCGCATCGCGGCCTTCGGCCCGCCCCGCGGTGCCGGCTTGCCCGGAGTTGAGCCGCACGTCTCCCTGTTCAATGACGTCCCGGACGGCACCATGGCTTTGGTGGTGGACCACAAGATCCGGTACGTCAGGACCCTCGAGTACCGGAACGTGCCGGCCGTGGTGCAGGTGTGGATCGGCGCCGTCAAAGGGGCCAGCTTCGACATCCACTACCTCATCCAGGACCCCGTTACCCTGGAGGACTGCGTCAAGGCGAGCAGTCACCTGGCGTTCGTGGACGAGGCCACGGGCCGCGTGCAGCGGCTGACGCCTGAACAGAAGGAACGCCTGGCGCCGTTCACGGCTTGACGCGGAGGGGCGGCACCGGCAGGCCCCGTTGCGCAGGAGCGGCAAGCATCGGAAACTGAAAACCTAAACAAGGAGCAAACATGGCCCAGAAAAAGACCTGGAAAGAAATGTCCCCGTCAGCAAAGGCCGGCACCATCCTGGTGGCCATCGCGCAGGTGTCCCTGCTGGTGGCAGCGCAGCGGGACATCTCGAAGCGGCCCGCGGCACTCATCAACGGTCCAAAGGCCGCCTGGCGGGCAGCATCCTTCATCAACTTCATCGGCCCCGTGGGCTACTTCACCTTCGGCCGGAAGCGTCCCGGCACCGGCAAGTAGCAGTACCGGAGCCGCGGGGCCAAAGAAGACTAGACCGGCACCCGGAACGTGAAGGTGGTCCCTTCGCCCAGGGCGCTGTCCACCTCAATGGTGCCGCCGTGCGCCTCAACGATCGCCTTGCTGATCGGCAGGCCCAGCCCCACGCCCGGGATGGCAGTCCTGCGGACAGTGCTGGCGCGGAAGAACTTGGCGAAAACCTCTGACGCGTCTTCCGGACTCAGGCCCATGCCGGTATCGCTGACCCGGCATGCCACCTGCCCGTCCTCCCGCGCGAGCGACACCATCACGCTGCCGCCGTCGGGGGAGTACTTGATGGCGTTGGACACCAGGTTGTCCAGCACCTGCGAGATCCTGGGCCCGTCCACGTGGGCCTCCAGCCGGTCCGGGGTATCAGCTTCCAGCGCCACTCCCGAAGCTGCCGCCCGGGGGATGGCAGAGGAGACGCTGGAGCGCACCAGCTCTGCCACGTCCACGGCCTCGGGCGTCACGATCAGCTGGCCGTTCCGGCTGGACAGCAGGTCCGATACCAGTGTCAGGAGCCGTTCGGAGTTCCGGCGGATAATGTCGAGCATGTCACGCTGGGTGTCCTCCGGCTCATCACCGAGCAGGATTTCCACGTAACCCAGGATGGAGGTCAGCGGCGTCCGGAATTCGTGCGAGACGCTGGAGACAAAATCATCCTTGGCCGTCAGGGCGTTCACCAGGTCCGTCACATCACTGAAGACAATCACGGAACCGGCAAACGCGCCGTCGTCGTCCTTCATGGCCCGGGCCGTGGTCACGAAGGCGCGCTGTTCGCTTCCGGAGCCCAGCCACACAAGGTAATCGGTGAAGGTTTCCCCGAGGACGGCGCGGCGGACCGGCCGCTCCTCAACGGGAACCAGCGTCACGCGGTCTGCCCCGAAAACCAGCAGCTGGGACTCGTTCGGATCCGCGATGCCCTTGGGCCGGGCGAGTTCGTGGTTGATCCGCTGCCTTCTGTTCATCAGGACGTCATGCCCGTCCGCGTCGACTGCAAGGACCCCCAGGTGGACAGTGTCCAGGATGGTGTTCAGGAGCGCCCCCTGGCGCTGGCTGGTGCGCAGGTTGTCCTGCAGTTGGACATCCTTCTCCTCCAGCGCGCGCTGCTGCCGCGTCATGCTGAGCGTCAATACGCTGACGGAAACCCCGATGCCGAGCATCATGACAGGAAGGAGCAGGGACCGCGCCAGGTCCTGGGGCGTCGGGTTACCCTCCAGCAGCAGCGGGACCCAAATGATGGCAAGCGGGGCCAGGAAGGACAGCCACAGGGAGGTCCGCGGGTAATATCCCGACGCGCACAGCCAGATCACCGGGAACACTGCCAGCAGGCTGATCCCAGTAAGGCTTTCCTGCCCGCCGCCCTCCCGGCCCACGGCTATGGACACAAAGTCCAGCAGCGGAATGATGAGGAAACTCGTGTACGGCAGCCGGTCCCACGGGACCAGGTAGCAGAGGGCCATGATCACCAGCTGGGACACCAGGAAGGCCACGAACAGCGGGTTGTCCATGGTGACGGGGAAGAACGCCCACACCAAGAATGCTGTGAGGAGCGTCGTCACGAACAGCGGCATCTGGCTCAGCGCCACCCGGTCTGTCAGCCGGTACTCGTGGAAGGGCCGCCGGAAAAACCTGAGCCTGCCCGATGACCAGGCCACGGGGTGGTCCATGGCGCGGAACTTGCGGGGCGGGGTGTGTGAGGCCATGCCAGCAGGATATCGGCAGCCAGCTATACTTCAGACGTTGGCTGCTGAGGGGGCGCTATGAGTGATGCACGAGTGGGACTGGTCATCGAGGATGACCACGACATCCGGGAACTGGTACGCACTGTGCTGTCCCAGGCCGGGTTCGACGTAAGCGTGGCCAGCAGCGGGGCAGAGGGTGTCCTCGTTGCCAAGACCCTCAATCCGGACGTCATCACCCTGGACCTCGGCCTGCCGGACATCGACGGTTTTGAGGTGTCCCGCCAGATCCGCGAATTTTCGGACGCCTACATTGTGATGCTCACGGCCCGCACCGAGGAGCTGGACACCCTGATCGGGCTGGAGTCCGGGGCTGACGACTACCTCACCAAACCGTTCCGCCCCAGGGAGCTCCGCGCCCGCATTGCCGCGATGATGCGCCGTCCGCGTTCTGTAGCCGATCCTGCTGACGCCACGCCCGGAGATCCCGCAGCCGACGGCGGAGCCGTCCACCCTGAGCGGGGGAACTTCAGCCACAACGGGCTGGAGCTGAGCTACGCGTCCCGGACCGTGGTTGTTGACGGCAAGGAAATGAACTTGACCCGCACGGAGTTCGAACTCCTGCACGCCCTCCTGGAAGCGGGCCGGACGGTCCGGACCAAGTCCGACCTGGTGCGCCGCCTGCGGGACGAGGATTACGACGTCGGCAGCTACATAAGCGAGGCAGACGAACGGTCCGTCGAGGTCCACATGGGCAACCTGCGCAAGAAGCTGGGAGACTCACCCCAGAAGCCGCGCTGGCTCCAGACTGTCCGTGGCGTGGGTTACCGCCTGGCTCCGGGCGAGCACTGAGACTGCAGACGGTGCATGGTCTGCCGGCTGCACTGGCTGATGGGCCGGAGGAAGGCGGCGGCCAGCTGAGGCAGGACTACTGCCACATCTGAGTGGCGGGCTTCGCCGCGGAGCTCGCCCTCCAGGTCCATGGCCAGGCCGGCCAGCCGCTCGGCGCCCACCATCTGGCTGGAGGTTTTCAGGCTGAGGACCGCGTCCACGGAACCTTCCAGGTCTCCCGTGGTCAGTGCCAGCCGAAGGCGTCCAATCCGGTGCGGCAGGTACTCGATGAAGTTCCCCACGAAGACCCTGCAGTACCCCTCGTCCTCCTCCAGCTCCTCCCTCAACCGGTCGAGAACCGACTGGTCCACCAAGGGCCGGGGGGCATCATCTGCGGCGCTCATGACGGTCCTTTCGGCGGGAACAGTCCCTTCCTGGAAGGGGGCGGTTACGTGGGGCATTTGTTTCACTTCAGGTTAGGGGCGTTGCTTTCGCGCGACGGGTTTTGGAAACAGAATTGTGGGTTTCTTGATGAGACTGCGGGTTTACCCCTACTCCGTGGAACCGTGGTTTTTGCGCCTGGTTTCGCACCCGGTTTCCGCTATCGGGAGCGGCTGCAGCGGGCCGAGAATAAGGCTGTGCTGCCGGATTTGAACCAATCCATCCTTCCGGCCAGCACTCAAGAATTGCGGCGGGAATGCCTAAAGATTGACTCAAGATGCCGTGAAAGCGGTGAATCCTGATGGGAGCAGGCACGCAGGAGCGGCGATTCAGCGGCCTGTTTCCAGGAACCGCACCAGCTCGGTTTCCAGCGTTGAACTGTCCTTGAGTTCGCATTCCCACACCGTGAGGACCTGCCAGCCGGCATCTTCCAGCAGGCTGCGTTGATTGGCGTCCCGATCGCGGGTCCGGCTGCGCTTGGCAGCCCAAAATTCAGCGTTGGCTTTGGGGGCGTGCAGCCCCACGCGGCAGTCATGGAAGTGCCAGAAGCAGCCGTTGACAAAGATCACCTTGCGGCGGCCGGCGAACACCAGGTCCGGGTTGCCGGGCAGGCGGATGGCGCCAGCTTTGCCGTGCAGCCGGTACCGGTAGCCCTTGGCATGGAGGAGCCTGCGCACCAGCAGTTCCGGCTTGGTGTTCTTGCCCCGGATCCGGGACATGTTCCAGCTGCGCCGCTCAGGAGTGAGCTTGTCCGCCATGCCTTCAGTCTAAGAGCTCCTAGATTTCGCGTTCGGGCTGTTCGCCGAACTCGAAGTGGCGGCCGCTGACGGAGGTGGGCTCAATCTCCACGTAGAAGTCCTTCAGGGTGGGCACCCAAGTCTTCAGCCCCAGTTCCTCCACTGCTGCCAGTTCCGCAGAGTTGCTGAGAACGCGGGCTTTTCCGCGCAGCACTACGGACCATGCCTCCTCGGAGAGGATGCCGTCCGTTTCGAAGAGAACCGTGGAGTTGATGGTCAACTGGGCCAGCTTGTTGCCCGGAGCCGTCCGCAGATAGATTTTCCGGTTGGCCGTGACATAGTTGACCGGGAAGATATCCGGCTCTCCTGCGACGGAGACCACCAGCCTCCCGTGCTTGGTGCCCTCCAGCAGACGCCAGGACTGCTCGTCGTCGAGCTCGAGTACGGGTTGTCCATCCACATGTTCAAACATCATGAGGCCATTCTTCTACCTAATGTAGAAACGCGCCAGAGGGTTGCGGAACTTCTGGCGCCGGTCAGGAGATGGCGGTTCCGTGCCGCGAGCAGCTGGCACTCCAGGCATGGGGTGACACCTGGACCTTGAGGCGGCGCCCGCACTGGCCGCAGTAGCGCGGCGGTTCCAGCTGAAGCCGCACAGCGCACTCCCGGTGAGCGGCGCCCCCCACATGCACATCGCACGTCTGGGGGACGTTCGACGGCGGTGCGCTCCCGCCGTCGAACGTTTCCTGCGGGTACAACTCGCCGCAGTGGCCGCAAAAGCCGCCGGTGATTGGGCTCGTCAAACGGTTGGGGATCATAGGGTTTTCTGGAGTTCCTTGATGGGCATGTTGAGGTCCACCAGCAGGTTGAGGTCGGCGGTGGCGGGACGGCCCAGGGTGGTGAGGTAGTTGCCGACGATGACGGCGTTGATCCCGCCCAGTAGCCCCTCGCGCGTACCAAGGTCACCGAGGGTGAGCTCCCGGCCGCCGGCGTACCGCAGGACCGTTCGGGGCATGGCCAGCCGGAACGCGGCGATGGCGCGGAGGGCGTCCTTGCCGTCCATCAGTTGCTGGTTTTCCAGCGGCGTGCCCGGCCTCGGATTGAGGAAGTTCAGCGGCACTTCGTGCGGTTCCAGGGCAGCCAGTTGCGCGGCCAGTTCTGCACGCTGCTCGAGTGACTCGCCCATGCCGATCAGCGCCCCGCAGCACAGTTCCATTCCGGCGTCCTTGACCATGGCGCAGGTCTCCAGCCGTTCCTCGTAGCTGTGGGTGGTGACCACCTGCGGGAAGTAGCTCCGTGCCGTCTCGAGGTTGTGGTTGTAGCGGTGCACTCCCCATGAAGCGAGCTGGTCCACCTGGTGCCGGGTGAGCATGCCCAGGGAGCAGGCGATGTTGATGTCCACCTCTTCATTGATGCGGTCGACTGCGAACTTGATCTGGTTCATGAGTTTGATGTCGGGTCCGCGGACGGCTGCCACGATGCAGAATTCAGTGGCCCCTGTTGCTGCGGTTTCCTTGGCTGCCTTGACCAGCTCCGGGATGTCCAGCCAGACGCCGCGGACGGGGCTGTCAAAGAGTCCGGACTGACTGCAGAAATGGCAGTCCTCCGGGCAGCCGCCAGTCTTGATGGAGATGATCCCTTCGACCTCCACGTCCTCTCCGCAGTGCTTGAGGCGGACCTGGTGGGCAAGCTCCAGCGCGGCGGGGACGGCAGGGTCGGGGAGCCGCAGAACCTCCACCAGTTGCGCCTCCGTAAGGCCGATCCCATCCTCCAGGACCTGCTGCCGGGCGGTCTCCAAGATTGGATAGTCCGTGGTGTGGGAAGTGGTTGCCATCGCCGTCCTAGCTTTCGGTTGCGTCTCTTTCCCGACAGTAATTCCGTAATGTGCGGCCGGTTTTGTGGAAGGGCAACAATGGGGGGTGGCCGCTTTTGTTTACAGCAGCAGTCAAGGCTTAACGCCGTCGAAACAAGCCCGTGACCAGGCTGTCGTTCGTGCCGGATAGCGTCGCATCAGATCCCTTAGAGACGAAAGCGACGCAATTCCATGAGCAATGACAAAGAAACAACGCAGCTATTGGAGCCGCCGGCACAGCCTGGCGCCGCCGTCGTCGGAAGCGCTCCCGCGAGCACGGCGGCGGGCAACGCCGCAGCGCTGAACGCCACCAAGGAAAGCCTGGAGGACTACACGCTCCGCTTCGCGCCGCGCTCCTACCGGAAGTGGAGCGCGGGGGTGGTGGCAACCAGTGCGCTGGGCGGCATCGCCTACCTGGCGGACTTCTCCATCGGCGCGAACATCGGGATCGCCTACGGGACCGTCAACGCTATCTTCGGCATCTTGGTTGCCGCCGTGATCATCTTCGCCACCGGCTTCCCGCTGGCCTACTACGCGGCGCGGTACAACATCGATCTTGACCTCATCACCCGCGGCTCCGGCTTCGGGTACTACGGGTCCGTGGTTACCAACGTCATCTTCGCGACGTTCACCTTCATCTTCTTCGCCCTGGAAGGCTCCATCATGGCGCAGGGCCTGGAAGTGGGTCTGGGTATTCCGCAGTGGCTGGGGTACGCCGCCTCCACGGTGATCATCATTCCGCTGGTGATCTACGGGATGAACACCCTGGCGAAGTTGCAGGTTTGGACCACCCCGCTGTGGCTGCTGCTGATGGTGGTGCCGGTGGGATACCTGCTGGTTTCGCACCCGGAGAGCATCAACACGTTCTTCGCGTACACGGGCGAATCGGGCGACGGCGGCCCCAACCTTGCGGCGGTGATGCTGGCTGCCGGCGTCTGCCTGTCCCTGATGGCGCAGATTGCCGAGCAGATTGACTACCTCCGCTTCATGCCGCCGCGCACTGAAGCCAACAAGGGTGCGTGGTGGCGGGCGGTCATCCTGGCCGGACCCGGCTGGGTGATTTTCGGTGCGATCAAGCAGATTGTGGGCCTGTTCATTGCTATTTACCTCATCGCGACCCTGGACCCGGCGGCGTCTGCCACGGCGAATGAGCCGGTGCACCAGTTCCTGGGTGTCTACCGGGAGATGATGCCCGCCTGGCTGGCCATGACGCTCGCGGTGGTGCTGGTGGTCATCTCGCAGATCAAGATCAACGTCACCAACGCGTATTCGGGTTCGCTGGCGTGGACCAACAGCTTCACCCGCATCACCAAGACCTACCCGGGGCGCATGGTGTTCGTGGTGGTCAACCTGGCCATTGCCCTGGTCCTGATGGAAGCCAACATGTTCGACTTCCTCAACACGATTCTTGGTTTCTACGCCAACTGCGCCATGGCCTGGGTGGTCACAGTTGCGTCCGACATTGCCATCAACAAGTACCTGCTGAAGATTTCCCCCAAGGTTCCCGAGTTCCGGCGGGGCATGCTGTACGCCGTGAACCCGGTGGGCTTTGTGTCGATGCTGGCGTCCGCGGCGATTTCGATTGCGGTGTTCTTTGGTGCCTTTGGGTCCGCGATCCAGCCGTTCTCCCCGATCTTCGCGGTGGGCCTCGCCCTGGTCCTTCCGCCGGTGCTGGCCCTTGCCACCCGCGGCCGGTACTACCTCCGCCGGACCGACGACGGCATCGACCTGCCGATGTTCGACGCTGACGGGAACCCCAGCGACGCCAAGCTCCTCTGCCACGTCACCGGGATTGAGTTTGAGCGTCCGGATATGGTGCGGTCGGCACAGGACGCTCCCGACGGCGGCCCGCAGTATGTCTCGTCGCTCGCCTTGTCCACGGACAAGACGGGGGAGTTGGTGTTGCCTCCGCAGAAGTAGGTGGCCTTTGCGGCCACTTGAAAGTGCTTTGAAGTAGGAGAGCCGGCGCATTCATGCGCCGGCTTTTTCTATGACTTCTTTTACTGTCTCTGTGGGGACAAACCTTTGGCGGTAGCTGTGGATAAGTCTTATCGCTGAAATGTGACCTGGGCTACCCTTAAGTCATTGTCCGGAGTTAGCCGTCTTGAAACTACTGGGGGATTAGCGGCCCATGACATTGATCAACGTCTCTACGCCTTGGGGAATGCGCTCAGCTGCTGCGGGCGCTGTTGTTGCTGCGGCGCTGCTGCTGGCTGGATGCGCGGGCGGGGCGCCGGCGGACCCCGGGACTGTTTCAGCGACGCCTGCAGAGTCGGCCACCTCAAGCCCTTCAGCCACCTCGACTCCAACACCCAGTGCTGTCTACAAGCCGGCCGACGCGTCCGGCCCCGCCCAAAACGTCCCCGTCCCCGTGCTGCCCGAGGTGGCGAAGACGGAGACGAAGGAGGGGCTCGAGGCGTTTGCAAGATACTGGTACTCCACGTTGAGTTACGCCTATGAAACCGGTGACATGTCGCATCTGGAGGCAGTTTCGCAGCCCTCGTGCGGGAGCTGCGCGAAGGTGAAAGTTGAAGTAACTGATTGGCACTCAGAGGGTCGATGGTTGGCTGGCGGGAAAATGGTCGTGGAAGGTGTTCACAGTGACTTCGTGGAGACCAGCCTTAACGAGTATCAAGCAGTTGTTCAGGTTTATCAGGACACCATTGATTACCACTTGCCTGATGGCACTATCAAAGGATCCTTGCCCCGCAAACCTGCGGTAGGTGACATCGTCGTCGCAGAATTCAGTGGCGACGGTTGGAAGGCCAAAACGGTAGAGCACCTGGTGAAATGATGAGTGGGCAGGACTTCCGTAATCGCTGCCTCGAGTCAGCGGTTGTAGCCTTCTTGCTTCTCTGCTTTTCAGTCACGGGGGTAAGAGCGGATACGAAAAGCTCGCCTTCCATTGGAACAGGATGGGAGGGTAACGGGGCCGCAGCCTCCGGCTGGTACCAAGATCCAGCCAGCAAGGGTTGGACGACGATACCGGTGGGTGTACCGGATGACCCCTTCAAATATCGTTTTAAGCATGTCTGTCGGGCTGATCCAAACCTCGACGGTTCAAACTGCAGCGGTCCGGACGTCCAGTGCACGGAAGGTGAGAATGGACGCACCGTAAATTGGTACAGGTCCTTAAAAGCTCTTGATGCCTTCTCCTTTTTTGCAGGCCCTACGTGTATCTACGATGAAAAGCCCGTGGATGCATTGGAGCAGATCGCAGCTGACATCCAGCGGGAGTTCCAGAGCCTGCCGGTCAATGCTGGAACGGTCGTGGCCCAACCCAGCCCGCACACGTTGAGGGGCGCTGACACCAACTTCTACGCGGAGGCAGCCGAGCAGCAGTTCGACGTCACCATGTTCGGGCAGCAGGTGCACATCGTTGCCACCCCGGTCCAGTACACGTGGAACTACGGCGACGGGACCGTGTTCGGGCCCCAGCCCTCCATGGGTGGCCCGCTGCCCCAGGACCGTTGGGGCGAAAAGACCCGGACCAGCCACGCCTACGGGGCCACCGGGGACTTCCAGGTGGTGCTGACCACCACCTTCCAGGGAACCTACTCGGTCAATGCCGGGCCGCCCCTGCCGATTCCCGGCCAGGGCCAGTTCAGCGCGCCTCCGCAAACCATCAGCGTTTGGCGCTCGATGACGCGCAACTACGCCGACGACTGCAACGCCAACCCCCAGGGCCAGGGCTGCCCCGGGACCGCAAGGTAGGCGACGGCCAATAGCCTCGAAGCCCGCCCTCCACATGCTGTGATTCCCATCGCAACAGGAATAGTTGCAGCTGCAACCCGGTTGGCCAAGGCAGTAAGTCTTCAGCCCTCGAAAGGAACCGCGCATGCTGTTTTCCCCCCTCAACCTCGGCGAACTTGAGCTTCCGAACCGCCTGGTCATGGCACCTTTGACGAGGCTCCGCGCAGGTGAGGCAGGGGTTCCCGGTCCGCTGGTCGCAGAGCATTACCGCCAGCGCGCTTCCCTCGGCCTCATCGTCAGTGAAGGAACGTTCCCAACCCCGGTTGGCCGCTCCTACGCCGGCCAGCCCGGCATCGTCACCGAGGAACAGGTTGCCGGCTGGAAGAAGGTCACCGACGCCGTCCACGCCGAAGGCGGCCGCATGTTCGCCCAGATCATGCACGGCGGACGGGTATCGCACCCTGACATCACCGGCGGGCTTGAGCTGGTGGCCCCCAGTGCCGTCGCAATTGACGGCATCGTCCGCACCCCGCAGGGGAAGCAGCCCTACCCGGTGCCGCATGCCCTGACCACGGACGAACTCCCCATGGTGATCCAGGAATTCGTCAACGCGTCACTCAACGCCATCGAAGCCGGATTCGACGGCGTCGAACTGCACTCGGCCAACGGGTACCTGCTGCACGAGTTCTTGGCCCCGAACTCCAACGTGCGGGACGACAGCTACGGCGGCTCACCCGAGAACCGTGCACGGTTCGTCATCGAAACGGTCAACGCCCTGGTGGCAGCCGTGGGCGCCAACCGCGTTGGCATCCGCATCTCCCCGGAGCACAACGTGCAGGGCATCGCCGAGACCGACGCCGCTGACGTCCGCGCCACCTACGAGGTGCTGGTGGACAGCATCGCCCCGCTCAACCTTGCCTACCTGAGCATCCTGCACCACGAGCCTGCGGGTGACCTGGTCCAGGACCTCCGGGTTCGCTTCGGCGGGACCTTCCTGGTCAACACCGGCTTCGGCGTGATCACCACCCGTGACGAGGCAGCGTCCCTTATAAACGACGGACATGCCGACGCCGTGGTGGTGGGCCGCCCCGCCATCGCCAACCCGGACCTTGCCCGCCGCTGGAAGGAAAGCCTTCCCCTGAACGAGCCGGATCCCTCCACCTTCTACGCTGACGGCGCGGAGGGCTACACGGACTACCCCGCCTACCAGAACTAGGACGGCAATTAACCAGAACTAGGACGACAATTAACGACGGCGGCGGCACCCGGCTTGGGTGCCGCCGTCGTTGGCTGCGCGGTGTGCTGTCCCGGCAGCGGGCGCCGCAGGCCATCCGACGGCCTTTGGCTCAAGCTCTGGAAATTTGGCCCGCCGGGTCCTCCAGGATGCCGGCGGTGATCGAATCGTACTCCAGCGAATGGACTTTTACTAGGGCCATATGTGGGCTGCGTCAACCCGCTACAGCAGCGCTTCCCTGCCGGTTCCTTCCTTCATGACAAGCCTTCCGTCCTCGATCGAAACGAGCACGCTTTTTGGCCTGCCGCTCACCTTGGTGATTGCCTTCAGGCCGCGGTTCGTGACCTCCACGCCCACCTGTGCACCTTTCGCCGGCAGCTCCACGGACACCTCGTTAGCGATGCCGAGAATCGGGTTGGTGGAGACTCCAACGTCCCGCCGCGCCTGCTTCCCGTTAACCGTCACGGTGATGTTGGCCTCGTCGAACCCCTCCTGAAAAATGATAAGCAGTTCCCTCATGGTGGCCTCTTCCTCGAGCATTGGCTGCCTGTGACGGCATCTCCACTACAGCACTTTGCCAGCGGCAGCGGAATACCCTTGCCCGGAACAACCGGGGTGAGCGGACTCGTGCCTCAGCAGTGGAGCCGCGCAACCCGGTAAGGCAAGATGTTCTGGTGACTCAACTGCCGCAGGCCCCTTCCGCCCCGTCCGCCTCCCCGACAACGGACGATGCCATCCATACTCAGATCGCCACCGAGCTGGGCGTCAAAGCATGGCAGGTGAAGGCAGCCGTTGAACTGCTCGACGGCGGATCCACCGTGCCGTTCATCGCCCGGTACCGCAAGGAAGCCACCGGGACGCTGGACGACACCCAGCTCCGAGAGCTCGATGAGCGGCTTCGCTACCTCCGCGAACTTGCCGACCGCCGTCGTGCCGTCCTGGAGGCGATTGAAGTGCAGGGTCAGCTGACGCCGGAGCTGAAGAAGGCCATCCTCGCGGCGGACACCAAGTCCCGGCTGGAGGACATCTACCTGCCGTTCAAGTCCAAGCGGCGGACCAAAGCGCAGATCGCGCGGGAAGCCGGCCTTGAACCCCTGGCCGATTCCCTGCTCAAGCGGCCGGACCTGGACCCGGAACGCGAAGCCGGTAAGTACCTCAACCCCGAACACGCCATCACCGACGCCGCAGCGGCGCTCGCGGGGGCGCGCTCCATCCTGGTGGAGCGGGTGGCCCAGGACCCGGACCTGGCAGCTGACCTGCGCGAGCGGCTGTGGGCGCAGGGCCGCATGGTCTCACGCGTGAAGAAGGGAAAGGAAAGCGACGGCCAGAAATTCGCTGACTACTTCGAGTTCGCCCAGGCTCCTGCGGGCATGCCGTCCCACCGGGTGCTCGCGCTGCTGCGCGGGGAGAAGGACGGCGTCCTTGAGCTGGACCTTGCCGAGGCAGATCCACAGGACGACGCCGCCCTTGCCCCCGCGCGCACGCGCTACGAGTCAGCGGTGGCCAGGTGTCTCGGGGTCGCCGACCGGGGACGTCCCGCCGACTCCTGGCTGATCCAGACCGCGCAGGTGGCGTGGCGTTCCAGACTGCTGTCCCGGTTGACGGCCGACCTTCGCGGCAGGATGTTCGCCGCCGCGGAGGACGAAGCTGTCCGCGTTTTCGCGGCGAACCTGCGGGACGTCCTCCTGGCTGCCCCCGCAGGGAACCGGGCAACCCTTGGCCTGGACCCCGGGCTCCGGACCGGCGTCAAAGTGGCCGTGGTGGACGGCACCGGCAAGGTCGTTGCCACCGACACCGTGTACCCTCACGCCCCTTTGCGGAAGTGGGACGAAGCACTGGCAACACTGGTCCGGCTGGCGCGGCAGCACGCCGTCGAACTCGTGGCCATCGGTAACGGCACGGCGTCCCGTGAAACGGACAAGCTCGCAGCCGAACTGATTAAGCGGCTGCCGGATGTGGACCGCAAGCCCCAGAAACTGGTGGTTTCGGAAGCGGGCGCATCCGTGTATTCCGCCTCGGCACTGGCTGCGGCCGAGCTGCCGGGCATGGATGTGTCACTGCGCGGCGCGGTGTCCATTGCCCGCCGCCTCCAGGATCCCCTCGCCGAGCTGGTGAAGATCGATCCGAAATCCATTGGCGTTGGCCAGTACCAGCACGACGTGACAGCCTCGAAACTGGACCGCAGCCTGGACGCGGTGGTGGAGGACTGCGTGAATGCCGTGGGCGTGGACGTCAACACGGCCTCGCCCGCGCTGCTCAGCCGGGTGGCCGGCGTCGGGCCCTTGCTGAGCGAAAACATCGTGGCCTACCGGAACGAACACGGCCCCTTCGCCAAGCGCACTGACCTGAAGAAGGTGCCGCGGCTGGGAGCGAAGGCGTTCGAGCAGTGCGCGGGCTTCCTCCGGATCACCGGGGGAGCGGAGCCGCTGGACGCCTCCAGCGTCCACCCCGAGTCCTATTCGGTAGCCCGGAAGATCCGGGCCGCGGCGGGATCGGCCCCGGCCTCGTCACTGGACCCCCGCAACTTCGTGGACGAGACGTTCGGCCTGCCCACAGTGCAGGACATCCTGTCCGAGCTGGACAAACCGGGACGGGACCCGCGTCCTGCATTTGCGGCGGCGACGTTCTCCGACGGGATTGAGAAGATTTCGGACCTCAAACCCGGGATGGTGCTGGAAGGAACCGTGACAAACGTTGCGGCGTTCGGCGCGTTCGTGGATGTGGGCGTACACCAGGACGGACTGGTGCACGTGTCCGCCATGGCGAACCGCTTTGTCTCCGATCCGCGGGAAGTGGTGAAGTCCGGCCAGGTGGTCCGCGTCAAAGTGCTGGAGGCGGACCCGGACCGGAAGAGGATCTCGCTGACGCTGCGGCTCGACGACGAACCCATTGCCGGACGCACGGGCACAGGGCGCGCCGGCGGCGCCCCGCAGAACTCGGGACGCGGCAGGGAACAGGGTGGCAGTCCGGCACGGAAGGCGCCCTCGCCCGGCCGTTCCCCGGCGGCGCCCGCGCCTGCGAAGAAGGAAGCTCCTATCAACACAGCCATGGCTGAGGCGCTGCGGAAGGCCGGCCTGGGCAAGTAGCTGTTTTGTGGGGCTTCAAGCGAGCGACAGGACGAAAGCGAGGACAAAGCCTGCCGCGGTGCTGAGTGCTACCGCGGGGCCGCCGTGTTCGTAAGCTTCCGGCATCAGGGTGTCCGCCAGGGATGCGATCACAGCTCCGGCGGCAAATGCCAGCGGTATTGATATTGCTTCCGGATCGGTCCCGGACAGTGGCCCGGCACCAAGCACGACGGCGATGACCAGCAGGGCGGCACAGGCCACCCACAGCCCGATGATGCTGCCGGCCGACCGGCCTTGGCTCCGCATCGAGGCGGAACCTACCAGCGCCTCAGGGAAGTTGGAGACAAAGATTGCGGCCAGCAACGCCAGCCCGCCTGTTCCTTCGCCCAGGGAGATTCCCAGGGCCATGTTTTCCGGGACGCCGTCCAGGGTGACGGCGGCCAGTAAGGCCAGGCCGGCCGCTCCGCCTGTGGACGCTGAGGTGGGGCGTTTGTCGCTTGCCGCTGCGTCAGTATCGAGCTTGGCGCTGCCCTGGACCTCGTCCGCCGCCTTGGCCCGCTTCAGGTCTCCGGCCTGTGCCCACCGGTCCAGCAAAGCGCTCAGGACCGTGAAGACCACTGCGCCCAGCATCAGGCCAAGGGCGGCGCGGATAATACCGCCGTGTTCGTAGGCGTCCTCGAACAGTTCGAAAGCGAGGGCGGTGATGAGGGCACCGGCGGCGAAGGCCAGGAGCATGGCCAGCAACCGCTTGGGAAGTTCGAACCGGACGCCGACGAAGGCACCCAGAACCAGGGCACTGGATGCTAGGACGCCAAACCACAGCGACATCATCATCCGGCAAGTATAGGAGCGTCCGGTTGACGTGGGAAGACGCCGCGTTGGCTCATTGAAAACCTCCGCGCAGGCGGGCTTTCGGCGCCGGGAGGATTCTGCGAAGGTGGTTTCATGACGTATTTCCTGGAGTACACGATTCCTGCAGCAGCCGACGACGCCGGGTTTGAATTTCCCCATGACGAGATCAACCCCGGCACCACCATTCCATTGTCGGAGACCGGCGCGGAGACCGTGCACACCACGGAGCTGCCGGCCAGGACTGGCATCATCGGCGCCACCGTTCCGGAGGCGAAACTTGAAGCTGAGCAGCTGATCATCCACAGCCGCGCGTCTGAAGGCTCCCTCTACTTTGACCCGTCCAATTCACTCCAGGCCGGGGTTGGAACCCTCGTGGCCACATTCAGCGAAGGCCGGGGCTGGCAGGACGCCTGACTTCCGGGGCTCTGGCTTACTCCCGGCATGGCCCCGCCTTATCCCCGGGTGCTGGTGACCACCCTCGGCCAGCCGAACTGGGTCCGCACCCCGGGCGAGTACAGGACCGATTCGGGCGGGCCGCCCACCTCAATGCCTGCGGAGCTGATGAGCCCATCGTCAAGCTCGTGGAGATCCGCCTTGTGTAATGCCCAGGGTTCATGGGTGTTGGGTATGTGGATGGTCCGCCCGCGGAACCTGCTGTGCAGTCCGAACCGTGCTGTGACGTGCATGGACAGGGGGTCGTCGGCAACCGATCCTAGGTCGGGAGTGACGCTAAAGCGGCTGGATGCGCCCTTCCGGAAACGGCTGACGGAATAGCCGCTGGCGCCGTCACCCGTGTCTCTGGGCGGTGTTCCCCAAGACCGGATGCGGGACCACACATAAGGTATCCCCGCCTGCCGGGCAGCCAGGACAACGGGCAGCCGGTTCGCGTCAAGGCTAAGGAACACCACGCCCCTGGTTCCGTCCGGCTCCCGCGAATAGAGTCGAACGTTGACCTCGTTGAAGCTGCCCAGGTACGGAACTCCGGGGCCGTGTCCTATTCCTGCACCCTTCATGCGGAAGCCGATGAGGCCCACCCAGGAAGAGCCGTCGAAAACGTCCGGCTCCACCCCTGACGGCATGAACCGGGCAGCGGATGATCCCGGGATCCGCCAATGCAGGAAAACCGCATCAAGCCAGCGCTGGTCCATGATGACCGGCAGCGGCAGTTCAGGCGGATCGGGCCAGAGGTCCGCAGCGCTCGAGCGTTGTTCCATAGCCAAGATCCCTACGTAGGACGCGATATTTAAGCGAGTACTCATTACTGGTGTCTACCTTGCGGGGCCGACCCTATGCTCAACCTACCCGGCGCCTAGGACGGAACCAAGGCCCGGTGATCGCTCCTGCAGCGGGGCGTCCCATCGGTCGGAGCCCTCTGAGTGCAGTGAAGTGGTGAGGCGTTTGTCTATTTCCACCCAGCCCCCAAAATCGTTCCCCAAGCCTTCGGCAGTCCCGGAGGGAGCGTCTATCAGCGTCGTCATCCCCACTTTGAACGAGGCCCAAAACATCCCGTGGGTCCTTCGGCGCATGCCGTTATACGTGGACGAGGTGGTGATTGTTGACGGTCGTTCGACGGACAACACCGTTGGCGTAGCCCGAGCACTGCGCAAGGACATCGTGGTGGTGAACGAGCTGCGCAAAGGCAAAGGTGTCGCGCTGCGGTCCGGATTCGCCGCAGCCAAGGGCGACATCATCGTCATGCTGGACGCTGACGGAAGCATGGATCCGAGGGAAATCGGCTGGTTCGTCTCCCCACTCCAGCACGACTACGACTTTGTCAAAGGCTCCCGGTACGTCACGGGAGGGGGGTCGGAGGACCTGACGTGGCTGCGGCGGACAGGAAACCGTGCGCTGACCGGGCTGGCCAACGCCGTTCTGCGCAGCAACTACTCTGACCTTTGCTACGGCTACATCGCTTTCCGGCGGGAGTGCCTGGAAGTCCTGCAGCTGGAATCCGACGGATTCGAAATCGAAACGGAGCTGATCGTCAGGGCCGCCAAGGCTGGCCTCCGGATCGCCGAGGTCCCAAGCCTGGAGCTGGACCGTATCTCCGGGGCATCAAACCTCCAGACTTTCCGGGACGGGTGGCGGGTGCTGGGGACAATGGCCCACGAGTGCCTCCTTTGGGAGGCCCCCACTGCCGGCGCACGCCCCGAGGCGCTGCGTCGCGTGAAGTACGCCTACGCCAACGTGAGCTTTTCGCGAACGCCCACCGATCCGATGAGTGTTCTTCCTGCAATAGGTGTGTCTTGAACATGACCAATGTTGTGTTCCCGACGGTTACAGTGATCATCTGCGCCTACACGGCGGAACGCTGGGTGTGGCTGCTGGACGTCATCGATTCCCTCCGCGTGCAAACCTGCGCTCCCAGCGAAGTCTTCGTGGTTGTTGACCACAACGAGGAACTCTACGAGCAGTTAACCCGGACCGTTGATGACGTCATCGTCGTCAGGAATGCCGGCCCCCGCGGACTTTCCGGGGCACGCAACACTGGCGTGGGCCTGGCGGATTCAGATGTTGTCGCCTTTCTCGATGATGACGCAGAGGCCGCGCCGGACTGGCTGGAACGCCTGGTCACCCTTTATGACGATCCTGAGGTGCTGGCAGTCGGCGGGCGGGTGGAACCTGTCTGGGAGGCGGGCCGTCCCGGCTACTTCGGCGAGGAGCTGGACTGGATCGTTGGCTGCAGCCATCGGGGCCTGCCACGGGTTGCAACTGAAGTCAGGAACGTCATCGGTGCCAACATGTCGTTCCGGCTTGATGTCCTACGGACGGTGGGCGGTTTCAACCTCTCCTTAGGCCGGCAGGGTTCCATTCCCTTGGGCTGTGAGGAAACTGAGATCTGCATCCGGTCGAAGATGGGGGCCCCCGGGTGCCGCATCGTTTATGAGCCGGCCGCGCTGGTGCGCCACCATGTGCCCGCCCGACGGGGAACGATTCGCTACATGCTTTCAAGATCCTGGTCGGAAGGGATTTCGAAGGCCCAAGTCAGCCAAGTCGTAGGGCACAAGCGGGCCCTGGGACCGGAACGCCGATATGTCCGCAGCATCCTGCCCCGAGCCGTTCTTGCAGGGATAGGGGACTGGAGCCGTGGCGATGCTGGCGGCCTTGGCCGAGCCGCCGCCGTGGTGGCGGTGGTGGCCTTTGCGTCGGCGGGCTACCTCCGGGGTCGCCACCTTGCACGTTTCCCTGGGCGTCCACTGGACCCTCCGGTCCTGGCTGGGGTCAGTCCATGGCGGGAAGTGCAGTGAACGTCGCCATCGGTCCACCCGTCGCCACCTGCCACGGCGACGACACCGCGGACACCGTCGACACTGCCGGCACCGTCCACATCATCTGACCGACTCCACCCAGACAGGGGACGACAATGCGCACCTCGCAGACCAATACACTGCACTTCGATATCCACGGCCGCGTCACGATCCGCGTCGACGCCAAGGCGCCGGCAGCACACCAACTCCGGAGCATGTTGGCCTGTTTCGCCACCGACGCCGAACGGCCGGCCGACATCGTCGTCGATGACCAGCCGGAGCCGATGCCTGATGCGGGCCTGCTCGAGCACGAGCTTGCCTACACGGAGGACAGCGTCCGATTCAATGCCGACAGGGTCCAGGTGGTGAGGGACGGAGAACAGTGGCGCATCCACGGCGCGGGCGAGCTGCTGACCTCCGTGGTACCCGTCCTGGACGCCGCCATGATCGGCCGGGGAGCCGCCATGATCCACGCGGCGACGATGGCTTACCGGGGCCAGGCCATCGCGCTTCCCGCCGCCGGGGGGACCGGCAAAACGAGCACCGCCGCCAAACTGATGCGCCGCGACGGATGGTCATTTATGGGAGACGACTGGGCTTTCCTCGCCGAGGACGCCACGCTGCTTGGCTACGCAAAGCCGATGTTCATCAAACCCCATCACCGGGCCATCTACCCGCACCTGTTCGAAGGTGTCCGGAAGCCACTTGTGCCGTCGCGGCTCTCGCAGAGCGTCGGCCGGCTCACCACGGTGGTGCACCCGTACGTCATCCGTTATCCGCGCCTCGCGGACTTCTCCCGCCGATGGTCGCCGGAACACCGCATGGTGACGGCCGAGACCGCGTTCCCCGGACGGAAAGTCACCACCTCGGCCCCCCTTGCGGCCGCTGTGTACGTCGAGCGCTTCGAGGGCACGCGGACCCGGATTGTCGAGCGGACAGCCGATTGGATGGTCGACCGCATGATCGGCAACTTCCATATCGAGATGGCGGGCTTTTCGCAACAGGTTGTGACCGGCCTGGCGGCCACGTCCGTTGTCCCGTGGCGGGAACACTTCGCGGCCAAGGGGGTGGTGCTGAGCAAGGCACTCGACGGACGGCCCTGCCATCTGCTGCAAGTGCCCTCGGCGTACACGGCGGACGAGGCGTCGGACGACATTGTCCGGCATCTCGAACAGCTGCTGCCGTCGGTCCTCGACGAGCAGGCCTAGGGGGCGGACACCGTGGATCACAGTCCTGCCGAGGTCACCGCGGTTGTCCCTGCCCGTAACGCGGAGCACATGCTTCCCCGTTGCCTGGAGGCCCTGCGCCAGTCGGGGGTCGCCGAGATCATCGTCGTGGACGGATGCTCCACGGACGGCACTGTCGCCATCGCCCGCGCGGCCGGCGCACGGGTGGTCAGTGACGAGGGCCGCGGCCTGCCATGGGCTCGAACACTCGGTGTGCGGAACAGCAGCACCCGTTGGGTCCTGCTTGTCGACTCCGACGTGGTGTTCGGGCCCACGGGCGTCGCCGACCTGCTCACGGAGCTGGTGGAGGGCGGCTATGACGCCCTCCAGGCCGGGTTGGAGAGTGTGGGCGGACCGGGGTACTGGGGGCAGGCGCTCGCCCACCACCATCGCACCGGGCGGAGCCGCAACTGGTTCGGGCTCGTCGCCACGCTCGTTGACCGGGAACTGATGCTGGGCGTGGGTTTCGACGACTCGTTCAAGTCGGGGGAGGACATCGAGCTGCGCTGGCGGATGCGGGACTCAGGCCTGCGAACGGCAGTGTCGCAGCGTGTGATGGTTGAACACCGTTTCGCCGCAGACGACTTCGACTTCGCGCTCGATCAGTTCCTCATGGACGGAACCGGCCTGGGAAAGATGATCCGCAAACACGGCTGGCGCGGTGCGAGGCTTGCGCTGCTGCCCGCCGCCGCGGCAGTCCGGGGCAGCGCTTTGAGTCTTGCCGCGGGCCAGCCCCGGTGGCTGCGCTACTACGTTGCCTTCTGCTGGTACAACTACGCAGGCCTGGCACGGGGTCTCGCGTCGTGAGGGCTGGGCGGGCGATAACTGAGACGAACGCCTCAACCGTCCGGCACTCCGCCCTGCGCAGCTCGCTTGGTCTCGTCGTCGCAAAAGCCGCCCAGACAGGCGCAGGTTTCGCCTTCTGGATCGTGGCCGCGCGTGCCACGTCCGACCGCGAGGTCGGGCTCACCATGGCCGCGGTCTCGGCGGTGATGCTCTGCACGCAGCTCGCGGTGCTCGGTGCAGGGTCGGCCGTGATCGTCTCGGTGGGACGAGGGGAGCCGCCCGCGCGGGTGCTGGACGCCGCGTTCGCCATCGTGGGGGTGGCCGGCACCGGATTGGCCCTCGGCTACCTTGTGCTGCAAGCGGCCGTGACGCCGGACACGGCCTCACTGTCGGTTCTCTTCTGGCTCACTTTCCTCGTTGCTGCCGTCACCGGCACCCTGGTCATCGTGCTGGATCAGGCGCTCGTGGCGCTGGGACGCGGTGCCAGCGCGGCCCCAAGGTACGCGTTGGGCGGCGGGGTGGCCCTGGGGGCTGCAGGGCTCGTGGCCTGGCGGGCGAACGGTGCCACCGCCGATGTGCTGATGGCCTGCTGGACGCTCGGGACCACCGTGGCGTGCGTCGTGGGCGCGGTCCAGCTGCGACGACTGGTCGGCTACCGGCCGAGGCCCACCTTGCGCGCGGCGCGCGGCCGTTCACTGCTGGCCCTGGGCCTGCCGAACCAGATCCTGACGCTCACCGAGCGCGCCCCCGGACTGTTGCTGCCGCTGCTGCTCGCGCACCTGGTGTCGCCGGAGGCTGCTGCCTACTGGTATCCCGCCTGGATGATGGCGTGGGCCGCCTACACCGCTCCTATGCTGATGGGTATCGTCCAGTTTTCCGAAGGCGTCCGCGAGCCGGACCGCCTGGTAGCCACCACCTGGGCGAGCCTTCGATGGTCGCTCGCCGTAGGAGGCCTGGCCGCCGTCGTCCTCGTCGTCTTCGCCCGCCCGCTGCTCGGTCTGCTGGGCGAGCGCTACGCAGACTCGTCCGCGGATGCCCTGCGGCTGTTGGCTGCCGGACTGGTGGCATACGCCGTGCTGCAGGCCTACAACGCCGTGTGCCGGGCCCGTGGCCGCTACGCTGAGGCGATCATTGTCGGCGTGATCCTCGGAGCGGCCCTCTGCGCCGGAGCCCTGCTGGCCGCCGGGAGCGGGCCCAGCGCCATGGCCCTTACCTGGCTGGTGGTGCTCTCCACCGGTGCAGTGGCGGCCGGCATCCGGCTGGTCGCCGTCCTCCGGCGAGTAAAACAGGACGCACGATGACCAGGACGCTCGATGCCCCCAGCCGAACTGAACGGCGCTGGAAACCCCGCGACGTGGGGTGTGCTGTGGCGGGCGCCGTGTCGCTGGCTCTTGCCGCGGGAGCCGCCTCCACCGTGGCGGTCCCCGTTAACAGCGACCTGGGACTCCTCGCCGTGCTGCCCTACCCGTTCTGGGCGGGGGTCGTGCTCCTCAACGTCGCCTTCGCCGTCGCGCTGCGCGGGGACGACTCAGGCCCTGCGCGCCGTCCGGTGATGCTGTGGCTCATCGCAGTGCTCGTGCTCATGCTCTTTGGGACCGCAGCCTTCGTGACGGACATCCCGCGGGGGGAAGTCGCCTTCCGCCACCTCGGCATCGCCGACGCCCTCTCCGAGGCCCAGGGGATCAACCCGGACATCGACGCGTACTTCAACTGGCCGGGCTTCTTCGCACTCCTGGCGACCATGCTGGGGGCGACCGGCCTCGACCCGGTCACCGTTGCCTTGTGGGCGCCGGTTTTCAACATGGGTCTGTGGCTCGTTGCCATGGGCGTGCTGACGCGCTACCTGACGCGCGATCCGCGGCGTCGGTGGCTTGCGCTCTGGCTCTTCTGCCTCGGCAACTGGCAGGACCAGGACTACCTGTCGCCCCAGGCCTTCGGCTTCTTCCTGTACCTTGTCGTCGTCGCACTGCTCGTCGGGCCCCTGGCAGCAAGGACCCCGGTCTTCGCCGGCTTCAAACGCAGCGCCCTGGAATGGTGGTGGCGGCGGCGGTCGCCCGCCGAGCCGCGGCACGCCCACCGGGTAAGCGCCATCGCGGTGGTCATCCTGCTCGTCGCTGTCATCTGTGCGAGCCACCAGCTGACGCCGTTCATGTTGCTCATCGCCATGATCGCCCTCACCCTGAGCGGACGCGTTTGGCCGAGCCGGCTGCCCCTGATCACCGCTGTGGTGCTGTCACTCTGGCTCGTCTACCCCGCAAGTGCATACCTCGTGGGGCACCCGCCCCTGGAGGACGCAGGCCTGCTCGCCGCGGCCGAGGCGAACGTGGTCGACCGCGTGAGCGGGACCCCCGGACACCTGTTCGTGGTCCAGGTCCGGATGGCTCTCACCGTCGTGCTGTGGCTTCTCGCCGCGGCGGGAGCGCTGCGGGACCGGCGCAGGGGGCGTCTCGACATCCGGGTGGTCCTCCTCGCCGTCAGCCCGCTGCTGCTCTTCCCCGCGCAGGCTTACGGCGGGGAGATGCTCATCCGCGTCTCGCTGTTCGCGCTGCCCTTCGTCGCGGTCCAGGCCTGCTCGGTCCTGCTTCCCGCGCATCGCGGCTGGCGCCCCTCCGCCGGCGCCGCGGCCGGGCTTGCGCTTACCTGCTCCCTGCTGGCCATGCTGACCGTGACAGGGCGCTTCGGGAACGCCCAGTATGACGTCTTCACCGACGGCGAGATGGCCGCCGTCGTCGCCGCACAGCGTCTGGCGCCCCCAGGCTCCGCCATCATCTCGGCCGCCCACCCGACGCCCTGGCGCAGCGATTCCTACCTTGAGCACAAGTACCGGACGATCGACGAACTGTGCCAGACAGACTTGTCTGCGGCAGTGTGCGGACCCCTCGTCTACAACTACGCCCGGCACAACCCTGCCGGTGCGGTGGTGGTGCTCACGCGCTCGTCAGAGGCGAGCCTCGTGATCCAGGGCGCCACCAGCGAGCGAGGATTCGCCGAACTGGAGAACTGGCTGGGCGCACAGAACGGCGTGGAGTTCGTCTTCGGCAACGCCGACGCACGAGCGTACCGGGTGGCGCCATGAGCGGCAGCGTCAGCCGGCCTACCCTGGCGCTCGGTCTTGCGGCGGTGGCACTGTCGCTGGTGACGCTCGTCGGGCTGCCGACACCGCTGCAGGCGGTGACGGCGACGGCCGTCCTCATCCTGCTCCCGGGGCAGGCCCTGGCCCGGCTCACGCCGGTGACCGATGCCGCGCTCGGCGCACTGCTCGTCCTAGCGCTCGGCCTCGCCACGCTCACGGCGGTGTCCACGGCGATGTTCTACCTTGCTGTGTGGTCATGGCAGGCGTGCGTCGTCACCATGGGCGCCATCACCGTCCTCGCCTGCCTGGCCCGCGCACGGCGGGAGGCGGCAACGTGATCGACGTATTGATCGACCTGGCAGGCCTGCTCGCGGCCGCAGCCTTGCTTTTCACCCTCGTCGCACTCGAGGTACGGCGCACGCAACCGGACACCGGGCAGCCCGCGCGCCCAAGGATCCTTGGCCGGACGGTGGGCCTTAGGGTGGTTGCCGCCATGTGGGTGATGTACCTGATCCTCTTCCTTCCACGCGTGCTGGGACTGCTCGTATGAGCGGCGCAGCACGGTGGCTGCTCCTCAGCGACCTCCACCTGGGCGTGGCGGACCACGACCCCCGGTACCCCGGCAGGGTGCTGACAGGCTTCCTGCGGCGCGAGGTGCTCGCAGCCCACGGCCCTCGGCAGCACGTCGTGTTCGTTGGCGATACGTTCGAGCTGGTCGGCTGCAGCGGGGACGGGAGCGTGGCCCGGCTCGAGGCCATCCGCGCCTGCCATCCCGACACCTTCCAGGTGTTGGAGGAGTGTGCGGCGCGCGGCGTGCAGCTGCACTTTGTGTGCGGCAACCACGATGTGGATCTGGCCCGCCCCTCGGTGGCTGCCCGCCTGGCGGCGCTGCTGTCACCGGCCGAGCCCGCGCGGGTCCAAGTGCACCCGTGGTTCCTGCACGTCCCCGGCGTGCTGGTGGCCGAACACGGGCACCAGCACCACGCGCTGCACCGGATACCCGACATTCTCCGCGCTACGGTCACCGGCACCGACGGGCTGGACCTGCCCCCGCTCGCCGCCTGGAACGCCGATGAGTCAGGGTCGCGCCTGGGCCGTGCCGGGGCGGTTGCCCAGGCCTGCCTGGCGTCCGAGCGGGCGGAACGCCGGGTGAGGGAGCCCGCATACGCCGAGCTGTTGCAGGCCGAGTCATTCCGGCTGGGGCTCGACGGGGTTGCCGTCCGGGACCTTGCGCGCCTGTCCCGGTTCCGGACCGTGTCGGCGCTCCCGGCGGCCGCTACCCGCATGGCGCTCGCGGCCGCCGGACGCAGTGCCGCCGAAGGGAAGGCCCCTACCGCGGCGGTCCGGGTGGCACGTACCCTTAAGGCGCACGGTTCCGGGGTGGCCTGGTACATGTCGGGCCACACCCACCGGGCCCTGGAATCGGTTCTCGGGGCCTGCCCCACCCGGTACGTCAACACCGGCACGTGGTCTTCTGACGTCCGAGGCCGCGGGCCCGACCAGTCGGACCGCCGGGTGTTCCCCTATGCCGTGGTGGACGTCACCCCCGACGGCGGCACCAGCGGCGGCCTGCGGTACTGGCGTCCGGACGCCGGCTGAGCAGCACCCGCAGCGCCGGCTGAGCAGCGCCCGGCGGTGCAGTGGTGCAGCGTGCAGGAGTGCCGCGGGAGTTCCTAGCGTGCGGAAGCCGCCGCGGGCTCTGCGGGCTTTGGGGATTCCTTCTGCCAGGGCCAGCGCCCGGTAATTTCCAGCTCAAGCGAGAAGCTGAGGAACGTACGGATCAGCACGATGATCGCCAGGACCCCGACGCTTTCAAACGTGGGGGTTACAGCCACGGTGCGGATGATGTCTGCGGCAACGAGCAGCTCCAGGCCCAGCAGGATGGACCGGCCCAGCAACTGCCGGTAGGAGCGGTAGAAGCTCAGCCTGTCCGCCCCGGCGGGCAGATTGCGTGGCTGGTGCCCGCGAAGGGCCATCGGGATGGAAATGAGGGCGCCGATCACCATGACGGCAACTCCCGCAAAGTCGACAAACTCCCCGACGGCCTCGATGATGTGCCGAAAATCCATGGTTCACGCCTTCCGCTGCTTCGGGACCCAGGCAGCCAGCCTAGCGCCGGCCCCAACACCTTGCCCCAGCTAGGGGTGACGAACCCCAGCGCCGGCGAGGACGGCCCGGTAGCCCTCCCGGAATGAAGGATAGGTGAACGCGAATCCGGTGCTGCGCAGGAGCTCGTTGCGGCAGCGCTTGTTGCCGCCCCGCGCCGGCCCGGCATCACCCACCGGGGGTTCGGGGAGGCCCATCTCGGTGGCGAGGAAGCGCAGTACCGTGCCGAGATCGGCGGGATCGTTGTCCACGCCAACATAGGTTGCTGCCGGCCTGGCGGCCATTGTGGCGAGGTGGACCATGGCAGCAGCAGCATCGTCCCGGTGGATGCGGTTGGTGTACCGGATATCCTCCGGAACAACGGCGGAACCGGTGCGGACCTGGTCGATCAACCTGGTCCGGCCCGGTCCGTAGATGCCGCCCAGCCTGAGGGAGGTGGCCGTGGTGGCCGTGCCGCTGAACCGGGACCTGATGAGTTGCTCGGCTTCCAGCAGGATTCGTCCGGAAAACCCGCCGGGCGCGGTAGGGGTGTCTTCGTCCACCCAGCCGCCCCCGGCGTCGCCGTAGACGGCCGTGGAGGAAACAAAGATCACCCGGCCCGGCTGTACGCCGTCTCGTTCCAGGGCGTCGAGGACGTGGGCGGATCCATCCACGTAGGCTGCGCGGTAGGCCTCCTCGGACGGTGAATCGGCAGCAACGGCTATGACGACGGCGGTGGTGTCGGCAGGAACCGGCGGCAGTCCGGGGGCGCCCAGGTCAGCCGCGACAGCTTCGATGGCGGCCGGCAGCTTCGAAGGGGAACGGCGCCAGCCCACCACGCGGTGGCCCAGGGCGTGGAACCGCAGCCCGGCTTCGGTCCCCAGGTCACCACAGCCGGCGAGGAGGATGGTCATGGGTTACGGTGCCTCCACCGGGAAGAACACGCGCGGGTCCTGCAGGAGCGCCGGGTAGGTGAACGCGGAACGGTCGATGACTTCGGTGACCGTGAAGTTCCTGCCGAACCTGCCGTCCTCCAGCGTGATGGGCCGGCCGACGACCTGCCCCACCGCGAACTTCGCACCATGCTCGAACGGGACGGCAACGGGCGTCTTTCCGGGAAGCGTCGAGAATGCTTCCTCCTGCGCCAGCCGCTTGCGGGTGGGCTTCTTCACCAGCTGCTTGGGCGGTGCTTTGCGGGACTGACGGGACGGGCGCCGGGACCCGTCGTCGACGAATACGGGGGAGTAGTCCCCGTCCGCTTCAGCGGCGGCAGCGGGGCTCCCGTTCACCGGCGGAAGGGCCACGGTATCCAGCGTCTGGGGATCGACGTCGTCGTGCGGGGACCTCAGGATCCACAGGATGTCACCCTCAGGCTCCTGCGGCAGGAACTCATGCCGGGGCTCGGGCCAGATGTAGTCCATCTCCGGTATGGCATCCGCGAAGACCGGGGTGTAGAACTTGGGTTCCTTGCGTACCAGCTTGGAGCGGTGGCTCAGGTGGAAGTCCGGGTCGCCGAGCCACGGCGGCATGGGGATCTTCGCCGCATAGTCCGGGTGGGCTGCCTGCGGCGCGAACTCCGCGATGTTGGCGCGGGTGTTGTCGGGGTGGCCGCGCTTGGTCCACTCGTCAACCATTGCCAGCCCGTACATGGTGAGGGCCGGCACGTACCCCATCCACATCCGGATGGCCGGGTGGGTCTGCCAGCCGTAGCCGGGAATCACCAGGGCACGCAGTGTCTGCAGCGCCTCAACGCGCTGCTTGCCCAGCCTGGCGGTGTCCAGGGCAGCGGCGCTCTGCCGGAAATCGGGGTACGGGAGGAAGGTTTGCATCCCTTCAGTCTGACGGCACCCGGCGGATGTGCCAATTGCAGTGCCACGGACCACATGCGCACGGCCCGGATGTTCACATAGTGGACCTATGCATACGCCGGTGCTCTCCACCCACTAAAATCACCGCAACCCGCCCAGCGTTTTGGAAGCTCCCTCATGACATCAACACCTGAAAAGACCACCGCAACCACCCCCGCCCTGCCCCGATACGGGCAGCTGCTGGGCCCGGAAGCAAAGGGCATCCTTGTCCTTGACGAGTTCACCATTGATCCCGCCGCGGCCCGCAAGGAACAGCACCGCTTCCGCGACGGCATGGCCGCAGTCGCCCTGACAATGCGCCGCATCGCGGCGCTCCGCATTGTGATCGCAATCGTGGCCATCGGAAACCTGCCGCTGTTCCTGCTCTCGAGCGGCTGGTGGATCTACGGCGTTTCGCTCACCCTCGTGGTTGCCGTCCACGCCGCCGTCTCCTGGCTGAACCGGCACGAGCCGCGGCTGAAGCAGCGCTCTGCCCTGGAGCTGCACAAGCACCGTGAAAGCAGCGCGAACTACCGCAAGGTCCGCGACGCCGTGAAATACATGATCGACACCCCCGCGAGGATGAACGAGCACCTCTACCTTGAGCTCCTCGCCGCCAAGCGCGTCGCCCTCAACCTGGCCCACGGCACTGTCGCCCTGCTGGACACCAGCGACGATTCAGCCTGGAAGGTGCGGATCGTCCGGGAACTGCCCGCCGCCGTGTAAGGCCCCGTCCCTGCTGCGGCCTTACAAGACTTAAAGAACGACGCCGGCACATCCCTTGTGGGGGCGTGCCGGCGTCGTACGCGGTCAACGGAATTTGTCTATCGCCGACCTGATTTTGGTGCCCCGAAGGGCAGCTGCCTCAACAGCCACTAGGCCGGAAGCTGGATGACCTGTCCCGCGAATACAAGATTGGGATCTGCAATGGTGTCCAGGTTGGCGTCGGCAAGGTGCTGCCAGCCGCCCTCGATCCCCAGCTTCTCAGCCACGATGCTCAACGTGTCCCCGGCCTGCAGCGTGTAGGTCTCCCCGCTCAGGGCCACGGCCGTCACGTGCTTTGCAACCGGAGCGGCCTGCACGGCGGGCGCGCTCTGCTGCACCGGTGCGGCCTGGACCGGAGCCGCCTGCACTGGTGCGCTCTGGACCGGAACGGACTGCGGCGCAACGCCGGTGCCGCTGCCGCTCAGGCCCAGCTGGGCGGAGCAGGAGGGCCAGGCACCCCAGCCCTGCGAGGCCTGGACCCGCTCAGCTACGGCGATCTGCTGCTCGCGGCTGGCGTCAGCGGCGGAACCCGTGCCGCCGTAGGCAGCCCAGGTGGTGGGGCTGAACTGCAGGCCGCCGGAGTAGCCGTTGCCGGTGTTGATGGACCAGTTGCCGCTGCTCTCGCACTGTGCCAGGGCATCCCACGTGGAGGTGCTGGTGGCGTTGGCCGCGGTGGCTGAGAGAGCCAGTCCTGCAGCGGAGATGGCGGCTACGGTTACTCCGCGGCGTGCGGCAGTACGGAATTTGGTGTTTTTCATGATGGGTGATGCTCCTGAAGGCCACCTGCGCTGCTTCCGTCCCCGGAGATCATCGCGCCACTGCCCGCCCCTGACGAATAGAGGTCGTTTCGGTGGCTGCCTGCTGGGCAGTTGTGGTGAAGGCAGCACCGGGCATTCATGGGTCCGCCAGCGGCGGGCATGCCTTTTACGCTAAGACATTGCACCGCCGTTATCAAATCGAGATGTTTCTGGGCGTTAGCTGGTGGTTCCCTGACCGAGGGCGTTTGCCAGGTATGGGGCGGTGCGGCTTTGGGCTGAACGGGCCACGGCGGCAGGCGTCCCGGTGGCCATGATCCGGCCACCCTTGTCCCCTCCTGACGGGCCGAGGTCAATGACCCAGTCGGCGCCGGCAACCACGGCCATGTCGTGTTCAACAACCACCACCGAGTTGCCCGCGTCCACCAGGCCGTGGAGCTGGGCCATCAGGAGCTGCACATCGGCGGGATGCAGGCCGGTGGTGGGTTCATCCAGGAGGTAGAGGCTGTGGCCGCGCTGTGCCCGTTGCAGCTCGGTGGCCAGCTTGATGCGCTGCGCTTCCCCGCCTGAGAGCTCGGTGGCCGGCTGCCCCAGCCGCAGATAACCCAGGCCAACATCCCGCAGGCTCTTGAGGCTCCTCGCCGCGGCGGGCACGGCGGCCAGGAACCCGGACGCGGCATCCACCGTCATGGCCAGGACCTCGGCGATGTTCTGGCCGCGGTATTGCACCTCAAGCGTCTCAGGGTTGTACCGCGATCCCGCGCACTCCGGGCAGGGGCCGTAGCTGCCGGGCAGGAAGAGCAGTTCGACGGCGACGAACCCCTCGCCCTGGCAGGTTTCGCAGCGCCCGCCTGCCACGTTGAAGGAAAACCTCCCGGCGCCGAAGCCGCGGGCCCTGGCCTGCTCCGTGGCGGCGAATTCCTTGCGGACGGCATCGAACAGCCCGGTGTAGGTGGCAAGGTTGGACCGCGGGGTCCGGCCGATGGGCTTCTGGTCCACAGTCACCAGGCGGTCAATGCGGTGGCTGCCCAGGACGCTTCCCAGCTCCAGGGGCTCCGCGGACCCGTCCTGCTCCACGGGGGTCCTGAGACCGGAGCCGACTGCCTCACCCAGGACCTTGCTCACCAGCGTGGACTTGCCGGAGCCGGACACCCCGGTGACTGCCGTCAGCACGCCCAGGGGAAACTCGGCATCCAGCCCACGCAGGTTGTGCCGGGTGATGTCCTTCAGCTCCAGCCATTCCTCCGGTTCCCTGGTCCCGCCGGCACCGGAACCGCCCCCCGGGACGGATCCGCCGTCGTCGAACAGGAACGGCCTGGTGACGGACTCCTCAATCCCGGCGAGGCCGTCAACCGGGCCGCTGTAGAGCACCTCGCCGCCGCCTTCGCCGGCGCGGGGGCCCACGTCCACCAGCCAGTCCGCACGGCGGACCACGTCCATGTTGTGCTCCACCACAAACACCGAGTTGCCGGACGACTTCAGCTGCTCCAGCACTTCCAGCAGCGGCTCGGCGTCGGCGGGGTGAAGCCCGGCGGACGGCTCATCCAGCACGTAGATCACACCGAACAGGCCGGACCGCAGCTGGGTGGCGATCCTGAGCCGCTGCATCTCGCCCGGTGAGAGGGTTGGGGTGGCCCGGCCGAGCGCCAGGTAGCCGAGCCCGAGGTCCAGCAGGACCGTGATGCGCTGGAGCAGGTCCCGGGTGATGGCCACCGCCACCTCGTTGGACTCTCCGGAAAGCTGCGTGCGGGAGGCCGTGCCGGCGTCGTCCAATACAGCGGTGGGACGGACAACCTCGGCGAGCTCCGCCATAGGGAGGCCGTTGAGCTCCGCGATGGTCCTGCCCGCAAACGTGACGGCCAGGGCCTCAGGCACCAGCCCCGTTCCTGAGCAGCGGGGGCACGGCCCTGACTCCATGTAGGCCAGCACGCGTTCACGCATGGAGGTGCTCTGCGAATCAGCCAGCGTATGAAGGACATAGCTCTTCGCGCTCCAGAACCGCCCCTTGTACGGTTTGGCCACGCGGTCGCGCTGCGGTGTCACCTTCACTACGGGCTGTTCCTCCGTGAAGAGGATCCAGTCCCGGTGTTTTTTGGGCAGCTTGCGCCACGGGACGTCGACGTCGTAGCCCAGGTGGGTGAGGATGTCCCGCAGGTTCTTCCCCTGCCAGGCGCCCGGCCAGGCCGCGATGGCGCCGTCGCGGATGGTCAGGGACGGATCCGGCACCAGCGAGGACTCTGTCACGGTGTGCGCGACGCCCAGGCCGTGGCATTCCCGGCAGGCGCCGGCGGCGGTGTTGGGGGAGAAGGCATCCGAGTCCAGCTGGGTGCTCCCGGCCGGGTACGTGCCCGCCCGGGAGAACAGCATGCGGAGGGAGTTGGAGAGCGTGGTGACGGTTCCCACGGTGGACCGGCTGCTGGGAGCGCCGCGGCGCTGTTGAAGGGCGACGGCGGGCGGCAGGCCGCTGATCAGCTCCACCTTGGGGTTGTGCCCCTGCTGGATCAGGCGGCGGGCGTACGGGGCGACGGATTCGAAGTAGCGCCGCTGCGCCTCGGCATAGATGGTGCCGAACGCCAGGGAGGACTTGCCGGACCCGGAGACGCCGGTGAATGCCACGATCGCATCGCGCGGGACATCCACATCCACGTTGCGGAGATTGTTTTCGCGGGCACCCCGGACCCGGACAAAGCCGTCGGCGGCCGGGGCAGGAGCCGGGTACTGCAGGTCATCAGCGGGCTTAGCGTTCTGCATTGGTTCGACTCTAGTGGTGATTCCGGCGCTGGGCATTATCCTGACCCGATGGATAACTTCGCCGCCGGCACTGCCGTGCCCGAAACAGAACTGGACGCAGCAGAGCTGGAAGTCCCCGCCAGGATTCTTCCGGTGGCCGAGCTGCACCTGCACATTGAGGGAACCCTCCAGCCCGAGCTGATCTTCGCGCTCGCGGAGCGGAACGGCATCGCGCTCCCGTATGCAGGCCTGGACGAGCTCCGGGAAAGGTACGAGTTCACGGACCTGCAGTCTTTCCTTGACCTGTACTACGCCAACATGGCCGTGCTGCAGACGGAGCAGGACTTCGCCGACATGACCCGCGCCTACCTTGAGCGGGCCGCTGCCGCAGGGGTGCGGCATGCCGAGATCATGATGGACCCGCAGGCGCACCTCTCGCGCGGCATCCCGCTGGAAACGTGCGTCAACGGCGTTGCGTCCGTCCTGGCCACGTCCCAGGAGGAGTTCGGGATCTCAACGCTGCTGATTGCGGCCTTCCTGCGTGACCTCTCCGAGGAATCCGCGCTGGAGGTCCTGGACGGCCTGCTGGCCATGAACGCTCCGATTGCTGCCATTGGTTTGGACTCCGCCGAGGTGGGAAACCCGCCGTCCAAGTTCGAGCGGCTCTACGCGAAAGCCCGCGAAGCCGGCCTGCGGCTGACCGCACACGCAGGGGAGGAGGGCCCGGCGTCGTACATCATCGAGGCCCTGGACATCCTGGGCGTTGAGCGGATTGACCACGGCATCCGCTGCATGGACGATCCGGACCTCGTGGAACGCCTGGTGGATGCGCGCACCCCGCTGACGGTGTGCCCGCTTTCCAACGTCCGGCTGAGGGCCGTGGACACGCTCGCCGACCATCCCCTCCCCGCTATGCTGGCAGCCGGCCTGAACGTCTCCGTGAACTCCGATGATCCGGCCTACTTCGGCGGTTACGTGGATGACAACTTTGCCCAGCTTGACGCCGTTTTTGAGCTCTCGGACTTCGACAAGGCACGGCTGGCCGCGAACTCCATCCACTCGTCCTTTGCTTCCGAGGAACGGAAGGCGGAGCTGCTGGACGAACTGAACGGCGGCGAAGTGGCGCATCCCTAACGTGTCCGAGGCAACAGCAGCGCCGACATACCGCTAAACTGGGTGCCGCAGGCGTGTCTGGGAAGTGCAGTGCGGCACCCATGTCAGCGCTCAAGGGTTGTGCAGCCAGCCCGTTTCCCGAGACCTCAGCCTCACTTGTTGGGACGTCCGCTTAATAGTCGGTCACGACACGCAGTGTTAACCATTTCAAGTCGCGCGATTTAACGGGCAGTTGGCAAGATGCCTAAGACCGATCGCTTTTATAAAGGGGAATCATGGCCAAGTCCACCGCAGAAAACACCTTCCTTCGCCTCAAGACCGTGCTGGATGTCCTGACCGAAGGTGTGTGGTCCGGCGATGCACTGAACGCGGGCCAGGTCCTCGCCGAGGCAACGGCCCGGGTACCGTTCAACGAGCATGAGGCCGAGCTGCTCAGCGGCGGCATTCCCCGCGGCCACAAGACGCTCACCTCGGCCACCGCAAAGCTGGTCAAGGCCGGCTGGCTGGTCAAGGGCCGCTCCGGCTGGACCATCACCGACGAAGGCATGCGCGCCACCGTCGCCTTCCCGGATGCAGTGTCCTTCGCCAGCGCGCTCGACGCCGGCACGCCCATCCCCGCCGAGGTCCAGGTTCCCACTGCTCCTGAGGGCTTCGTCCGGAAGACCACCGCGGTTCCCGAAGCAGCAGCTGTTGCCACGGGCACCAACAAGACCGCCAAGAAGACCCCTGCCAAGAAGGCTGCGGCCGCTGTTGGCAAGGCAGCCAAGGTACTTGAGGACGCCGTCGAACCAGTTGTGAAGGCGGTCCGCAAGGGCAAGGCGCAGGCCACAACTGCGGAAGCTGCCGCACCCGCAGCGCCGGAGGCTTTTGAGGACGCGGACGTCGAGACGCACCCGCAGCCTGAAGCCGTGGCTGTTGCAGGCGACTTCAACACCATCCTTGGTGCTCCCGAGAACTGGGCGCCGCAGTACGACGAAGCGCAGATGGAGTTCGACTTCCTAGACCAGATCTGGAAGAAGAGCGCCGAACTGCCCGCCGGTTTCTACACCTTCAAGATCGCCATCAACCGCTCCTGGGATGAGAACTACGGCGCCTACGGCGCGTTCGACGGCCCCAACCACGAACTGCACCACGCCGGCGGCACCGTCACCATCCGCTACAACCACAGCACCCGCGACATCACCATCAACTAACGGGTTGCCCTCCCGCCCAACTAGGTCGCGCCAAGTGTCGTTTTGGAGGCTCAAAACGACACTTACTGCTACCTAGTTGGGCGGGGGCGGCGCTGACGCAGGGGAGGCACCATGACGAGGCACGCAGGGCCGTCATCCGGAGCACCTGATGCGCCGGACAATGACGCTGCGGCGGGCACGCCTGAAGGGGATGCCGTCCGGCTGGAGGCGCGCGTTTTCGGCATGGTGCAGGGGGTGGGCTTCCGCTTCTGGACCATGGGCAAGGCTGAAGAGCTTGGCCTCACCGGCGAGGTGAAAAATCTCGACGACGGGTCGGTCGCCGTGATCGCCGAGGGGCCCCAGTGGAAAATCCACGAGCTCCGGACCTGGCTGAACTCCGATCGGACACCGGGGCGGGTGGAGCAGGTGGAGGACTCGATTTCCGAAGCTGAGGGCAACTTCCGCGGCTTCAGGGCACGCTAAGGCTGCTCCCGCGGGCTGAGGCCCAGGAACGCGCCCAGCTCCTCCAGGGCTGCGGGCCGGTGCGGCATGTAGCTGGTGAGCTCGGGGGAGCGGATGATGACTGCGCGCCACTGCCCGCGCGACACTGCGACGTTGATCCGGTTCCTGTTCAGCAGGAACTCCGCTCCCCGCGGTGCTTCAGCCACGGCCGAGCAGGCCATGGACACGAGTACCACGGGTGCTTCCTGCCCTTGGAACTTATCCACCGTCCCCACCCGGACCTGAGGCAGGCCGGCCTCCTCCAGTGCCTTGCGGACCAGGTGGACCTGGGCGTTGTAGGCGGCCACCACCAGCAGGTCCTGCTGCCCGAGGGGCCGGAACTCATTCTCGGCGCCAGGCTTCCACTTCAGGCCCAGGTGCCGCCGTGCCTGCCGGACCACTTCGGCGGCCTCCTCCCGGGATGCAGTGGTATTGCCGGAGTGCTCCACGAACACGGTCTCGACGCCGGGCGGCAGCTCCTCGAGGTTGCGCAGCGATGCCGCCGGTGCGGACTGCAGCTTTCCTTCATAGCTGAGCCGTGACACCGCACGGCACAGGTCCGGATGCATCCGCCAGCTGTCGGCGAGAAAGTAGCCAAGGCTGGCAGGCAGGGTGGCATGCCCAGCGGCCAGCCAGCCCAACGCCGATTCATCAACCGGTTCAGGGTGGGCGCCCTGGGTGACCTGGGGCAGCTGCTGCGGATCACCGAGCAGGAGGAGCCGCTTGGCCGCCCGCGCAACGGCAAGGGTGTTGGCCAGCGAAAACTGTCCAGCTTCGTCGATCACCAGGAGGTCCAGCGAGCCCGCCGGGACTTCCTTGCCCGTCATGGTCCACGCGGTTCCGCCCACCAGGCAGCCGCCGGGAGATCCGAGCAACTGGGCGACGTCGCCGTCGGCCGTCCGGGTCCAGGGGACGCCGTGCGGTGAAGCCAGCTTCTTGGCCACGGACGAGGGGGAAACACCGCCCGTGTCGATGGCACGGCAGAGCAGGTTTTCCACCACGTTGTGCGATTGGCCCACCACGCCAATCTTCCAGCCGCCAGCCACCAGGCTGCCGATGACGTGGGCGCCCACGTACGTCTTTCCGGTTCCGGGCGGGCCCTGGACGGCCAGATAGGAGTGGTCAAGATCTCGGAGCGATGCCGTGATGGCCGCGGCGTAATCCGGGGAGCCCGCGGTGTCATGGCGTACTTCCACCGGGCCGGGAAGCGTGCGGAATCGCGGGGCCTTTTTCCGCAGGATGTCCAGGCCGGGGTGGGCAGGCAGTGAGGGCACGGAGGAACCAACCGTGCGGGCAAGCTCGGCGATGGCAGCCTCAATGCTGGCGGTGGCCAGTGGCTGGTCCTCGGTCAGTGCAACGGGAAGGTGCGGGTAGGCGGCCACCTTTCCGGTCTCCCGCTCGGCAACGGTGATGATGGTGTGCTCCGGGTTATCGGGCGCCGGCGCCACGTTGCTGATCCTCGTTCCAAAGGAGAAGGCCCGTGCGCCGGGAGCAGCGTCCGGAGCGGCCATGCCTTCCGGTGGCGGCGCGTCGTAGAGCCGGCACCAGGTGGAGTCCGCTCGGAAGTCCGAGCCTTCCGTCATGGTGCCGCGCAGCCGGAGGGTCCGGGTCCGCATCCGTTCCCGCGGTTTGGCCAGCGCCCAGTCCGAGGCAACCTCCGCCGACGACACCAGGAACACGTTCCGCTGGTCCGCCCAGTTATCGACCGGTGCCTCCACACGGTCGAAGTGCTGCCACCAGAACTGCTTGCGTTCGCGGCGGTGGTAGCCGGTGGCGGCGGCCACCATGGCGATGGCGCGATCGTCGTCAGTCCAGGCCCGGTCCTCCGGCAGGCTTGCCAGGTATTCGCGCAGCCGGGTTTCCTCAGGTGTTTCCTGAGCCGAGACGGGAGGATCTTCCTGGGGCGTTTCCACTGCCTCTGCGTGCTGGCGGGCCTCAGCTTCCACGGCCGTTGTCCTGCCGGCCTGCCCTGCTACGTCCAGCAACCAGTCCCGGAGCCGGAGCGTGGACAGGCAGTCGTACTGGTTGTAATCGGAGATGGACGCCAGGACCCTCCCTGCTTCGGCTGAGCGGCCTGCGTCCCTGGCCGCACAGTAGGCGGCGTAGGCAACAACGGATGCTCCGGCGTCTTTGACGTCACCCGAGCGCAGGTTGCTGCCCATGTACAGCGGTTCAAGTTTCTTGATTGAATAGGACGCCTCCGAAATGCGCAGTGACTGCCGGACGGTGGCGTAGAGATCCACCAGCAGCCCTTCACGCAACCACGTGTCCACTGTGTCTTCCCCGGACTGGTGCGCCAGGGAGAGGTTCCGGAGGGCCGTCTTTTCATAGGCGGCATAGTGGTAGACGTGCATGTCCGGGTAGCGGGCGCGGCGTTCTTCCACATACGCGAGGAAGTCCAGGAACGCGCGGCGCTCCTCGGCCCGGGAATGGGCCCAGAACGGGCGGAACGCGGGGTCGCCGTCATGGTCCGGAACCGGTGCCTCAACAACGCCGAACAGGTACTCGATGCCCCAGGCGCCGGTGGCCGGATCCTGCCAGAGGGGGTCGCCCTCGAAGTCGAAGAAGATGTCCCCGGGGCTGGGCGGTGGGAGCGACCCGATGGTGTTTTCCGGGAGGACGGTGAACGAGACGGTGTGGGGCTCCCCGTCCTTGGTGAACGTCCGGGAACCCGCCACGGCGTCCAGTCCCAGCTGCATCCGCGCTTGGGCCCGCAGCCGGACCACGGAATTCCTGGCGTCTCCGGCTGGCATGGCCGCCAGTTCATCGATGGTGGTGATGCCCGCCGCATGGAGCTTCTTCCGTTGCACCACGGACATTCCCGCCACCATCAGCAGGTCCCGGTGTGCCTGGACCTGCTCGGCGCAGTAGTCGCACCGGCCGCAGTGGACGAGCCCCGGTTGCTGCCACCGCACAGTGGCGTCACCTGCCCTGTGCTGCGCGGTCATCTCGCGGAAGCGCCGGCGCCGTTCACGGAATACCGGCAACAGGTCGGGAAGGGAATGGCTGCTGCGGAGCCAGTCCTCACCCACGCGGGTCCCCAGCACCAGGGTGACCACCGGCGAGGGCTCCAGCCCCATCCCGAGCAGCTGGTCGCCGTAGGCCGCAAGCTGCAGGAGGGCACCCACCTTGGCGTGCCGCGCCAGTTTCGTGTCCCAGACCTCGTACCGGCCCGGGTTGCCTGTGCCCGCGGCCTCATTGACCAGGAAGTCCGCGTAGCCCAGGAACTCCCCGTCAAAGAAGGTGGCCTGAAACACCACATCAGCCCCGGACCGCAGGGCGAGCTCGGTTTCCGCATGCTTGGCCTGCAGGTCCCCGCGCAGGTTCTGGCCGCGTTCGAGCGAATAGACACCGGCGCCGCGGCTGGCATCCCACTCACCGTACTTGTTAATCAGGCTTGCCAGGACGGTCTGCTCGTGGTGGTCGCCCAGTTCGCCGGCGCGGACCTGCATCTCATCCGCGGGGAACTCCGCCTTGGGGGCGCGGCCCAGCTTCTCGTCAAGGATCCGGAGCGTGCGGTACTCACACTCGCTGGCGGCAACGAGGTCGCTGGCCGAAAACACCAGGTCCGGCGGCACGCCGGCCGCTGCGGCTTCGAGCAAGAACATGGGGCCTCCCCATCGACAGCCGGGCTGTCATCGCCGGGCCGGAGACGGTTCCCCTGGCCCTGGTCCAAACGTAGCAAGGGGCACTGACAAACAGACAAGCCTCAAAAGTAGGTAGCAGTAAGTGTCGTTCTGAGCCCTCAAAACGACACTTACTGCTACCTAGTTGGGTGGGACGGTCAGTTTTCGGCGGCCGCCCGCACCTGGGCTTTGTCGTGTTCGACGTGGGCTTTCCGCAGGAGGTCCAGGAACTCGGTTTCGTTGCGGATGAGCCGCTTGTACTTCTCCGGGAGCTTGCGGATCTCGTTCTCCTCGCGGCACATTGCGGCGAAGATCTTGTCCCGCTCGTTCATGTCCGTCTCGTAGTTGAGGTCCAGGTACTCGACGGCGTGCCGCCGCGCCCCGGAGACGGCATTCTTGGCCTTGCCCTTGGGGCTGAAGATGGACGCCAGGACCGTGATCACCAGGACGCCGAGAATGACGCTCAGCGAAACGCCCGTGCTGACTTCCACCACGCTGACGTGCTCGCCGTCGTTGATGAACGGCAGGGTGTTCTCGTGCAGGGCGTGCAGGATGAGCTTCACGCCGATGAAACCCAGGATGACGGCGAGGCCGTAGGACAGGAAGATCAGCCGGTCCAGCAGTCCGTCGATCAGGAAGAAGAGCTGGCGCAGGCCCATCAGGGAGAACGCCGTGGCCGTGAAGACGATAAAGACGTTTTGGGTCAGGCCGAAGATCGCCGGGATGGAGTCCAGCGCAAAAAGGATGTCCGTGCCGCCGATTGCCACCATCACCAGGAGCATCGGGGTCAGGACGCGCTTGCCGTTCTCAACGGTGAACAGTTTGTCGCCGTCGTAGTGTTCCGACGCCGGCAGGAACTTCTTGGCGAGCCGGACCACCAGGCCCTCGGAGTCGTCGTCGTGGCTGCCCGGCTTGAGCAGGTTGCCTGCTGTGATCAGCAGGATCAGGCCGAAGATGTAGAACACCCACGCGAAGCTGTTGATCAGCGCAGCGCCCAGGAGGATGAAGCCCGTGCGGGCGATCAGGGAGAAGACGATGCCGAACAGCAGCACCTTTTGCTGGTCAGCGCGGGGCACCCGGAAGCTGGCCATGATGATCAGGAAGACGAAGAGGTTGTCCACGGACAGTGCCTTCTCCGTGATGTACCCGGCGAAGTATTCGGTCCCCATGGTGGGTCCGCCGAACAGCAGAACGCCCAGTCCGAAAAGCACCGCGATGCCCACATAGATCGAGGACCAGAGGGCAGCCTCCTTGAGCGAGGGTGTGTGGGCCTTGCGGACATGGAAGAAGAAGTCGAAGGCCAGCAGGCCCACGATCCCGGCAATGGTCAGGGTCCAAACATAAGCAGGTACTTCCATGCTGCGGGCCTTTCGTCGGAGTCTCCTTAAAGCCTACCCACCTATGCCGGCTTCAGGAGTTCGTGTTCCACAACGGCGGCGCGCGAGAGGGTCTTGTAGCCCTCGTGTTCGAACAGGACGGTGATGACGTCGTCCTCGTGCCGCATCACCAGGCCCGGTCCCCACTCCTTGTGGACCACGGCGGACTGGAGCGGGAACGGTTCCGCCGCCCGGCCACCCGAGGCTGTGCCGCCGTCGTCCGCCCCGTCACTGGCGGGGTGCCTGGCGGCGTCGGCGCAGGCATCGCAGTTGCCGCAGGCCTCCGCCAGTTCCTCGCCGAAATAGCCCAGCAGGAACTGGCGGCGGCAGCTGTCCGTCTCGGCATAGGCGCGCATCATGGTGAGCCGGGACTGGTCAACGCGCTGGCGGGCTTCGGCGAGTTCGACGGCGCCGCGCACCAGGGCGGGCAGCTTTGCTTTGGAGGCCAGCCGGACGCCGCGCTTGCCATGGGCGACGGCGCCGGTTTCCTCCAGTTGATTCAGCAGCCCGGTGATGCGGCGGGCGGGAAGCCCCGTGAGGTCAGGCAACGATGACTTGGGGGTGGGGCCATCGGCTGATTTCAGTACCTTCAACACGGCCAGGAGGGAGTCGGAATCGGGGGAGTGGGTTGCGAAGAACTTCCGCAGGCCCAGGTCCTCTGACCGGTAGTGGAGCACAGCGGAGGCGGGTTCCCCGTCACGTCCGGCCCTGCCGATTTCCTGGTAGTAGGAGTCCAGCGATTCCGGAATATCCGCATGGACCACGAAGCGCACGTTGGGCTTGTCGATCCCCATGCCGAAAGCTGTGGTGGCCACTACCGCGTCGAGGCTGTCCGCCAGGAACTGTTCGTGGATGTGTTCCCGGTCCGCGGCGGAACGGCCGGCGTGGTACGCTTCCGCGCGCAGCCCCTCCTTGCGCAGCTTGGCGGCGTATTTCTCGGTGTCCTTGCGGGTTGCGGCGTAGAGGAGCCCATGCCCGTTTTGGGCCAGGGCAGCCATCTGCTTCAGCACGGCCTTGCGCTTGTCCTTGTCCTCGTGGTGGCGCACCACGTCCAGCCTGATGTTGGGCCGGTCGAACCCGCGGACCAGGACCAGCGGGTCCTTCATGCGCAGCCGTTCCACGATTTCGTCCCGGACCGGGGGCGATGCGGTGGCGGTGAGGGCGGCTACGGGAGGATTGCCGAGCTGTTCGCGGACGTGGCCCAGGCCGAGGTAGTCAGGGCGGAAATCGTGGCCCCAGGAAGAGACGCAGTGGGCCTCGTCCACCACGAACAGGGAAATGCCCAGGGCTGCGATGCGGTCCACGGTCTTGTGCTTGGCCAGCTGCTCCGGGGCCAGGAACAGGAAGGTGGCTGCGCCGCTTTCCACCGCCTGCCAGGCCGCCTCCACCTCGGAATCACTGTGGGAGGAGTTGACGGCCACCGCCGTGCCGGGCCCCAGGTCCCCTTCCAGCCCCTCCAGTTGGTCCTCCTGCAGGGCAATGAGCGGGGAAACCACGACGGCGGGACGTCCCGTGGTGTTGTGCAGGTGCTGCGCCGCGACCTGGTAGATCGCGGATTTGCCGTAGCCGGTGGGCATGACGGCCAGGACGTCGCGGCCGGCCGCGAGGGCTGCCATGCCGGCCAGTTGGCCGTCCCGCAGGTGGGGCAGGGCGAAGGAGGATGCCGCGAGGGCGGAAAGGGCAGAATCGTCGGACATGGGGGCGCTCCGCGCAGAGTGGTTCCTGCGGCCGCTTGCTTCAGCCAAGGTCACCAGCCTAACGCCAGCCGCGTGCCGCCGTCGTCCGTTGCCCATGCTGGCCGCCCGGCAGGGGAGCTGCCCTCCTTGACTTCCCCGCCCCCCTGAACAAGTGTGGGAATCGAACCGGCCCGCCGAAACATCGGAAGATGGCCGCGCCTGCAGAACGCAAGGAGAACCAGCCGTGACGCGCAAGAATCCCGAAGTTGAAGAGGCCGACGAATCTGACATTGAAGTCAGCGGCCACCCGAAGACATGGGCAGCGGGAGTGCCGGGCGTCTACCATTCCATGCAGCCCGCGCTGAAGCACATGGGCCTGGAACGGTCCAGGAAGACCCTGCTGGCGCTGAACCAGAAGGACGGGTTCGACTGCATGAGCTGCGCGTGGCCGGATCCGGGGCACCGCAAGACGTTCGAATTCTGCGAAAACGGCGCCAAAGCCGTGACGTGGGAGGCTACCCCGGTGGTGATTGGCTCCGACTTCTGGCGGGAGCACCCCGTCAGCGAACTGCTGCAGCGCTCCGAATACTGGCTGGGCATGCAGGGACGCCTGACCGAGCCGGTGTACAAGCCGGCCGGGGAGGACCACTACCGTCCCGTCAGCTGGGACGAAGCGTTCGGGATCATCGCGGACAAGCTGAAGTCCCTGCCCAGCCCGGACCAGGCGGCCTTCTACACCAGCGGCCGCACCTCGAACGAGGCCGCATTCCTCTACCAGCTGTTCATCCGCGGCTACGGCACCAACAACCTGCCGGACTGCTCCAACATGTGCCACGAGTCCTCCGGCTGGGGCATGGGCCAGACCATCGGGGTGGGCAAGGCCACTGTCTCCTATGACGACTTCGCCAAGGCGGACCTGATCATCATCATGGGCCAGAACCCGGGGACCAACCATCCGCGGATGCTCACGGCTCTGGAGGAAGCGAAGGAAGCGGGTGCCAGCATCGTGGCGGTCAACCCGCTGCCCGAGGCCGGACTGATGCGCTACAAGAACCCGCAGAAGGTCAAGGGCATCATCGGCCGCGGCACCGATCTGGCGGATCAGTTCCTCCACATCCGGATCGGCGGGGACATGGCGCTGATGCAGGCGGTTTCCAAACGGGTCCTCGACGCCGAGGCCGCGAATCCGGGAACCGTGCTGGACCATCAGTTCCTCGAGGAACACTGCCAGGGCCTTGAGGAGCTCCGGGCGCACCTAGCTGAATTGGACGAGCCAGCCGTGCTGGAAGCCACCGGCCTGCGGGCCAAGGAAATCGACGAACTGGCCGACCGCTACCTCCGTGCGGAGAAGGTCATCATCACGTGGGCCATGGGCATCACCCAGCAGAAAAAGGGTGTGGCTACCATCAAGGAGATCATCAACCTGCTGCTGCTGCGCGGCAATATCGGCAAGCCGGGCGCCGGCGCCTCACCCATCCGCGGGCACAGCAACGTCCAGGGGGACCGCACCATGGGCATCTGGGAGCAGATGCCGCCGGCGTTCCTGGACGCCCTGGGCAAGGAGTTCAGCTTCGAACCGCCGCGGGAGCACGGCGTGGACGCGGTGGAAACCATTAGGCAGATGCGCGACGGCGGGATCAAGGTTTTCATTGCCATGGGCGGCAACTTCGTGGGCGCCATGTCGGACACCCTCGCTGCCGAGGCGGCGATGGGCGGCACGGACCTCTCCGTCCAGATCTCAACGAAGCTCAACCGCTCCCACGCCGTGACCGGCGCCGAGGCGCTGATCCTGCCCACGCTGGGCCGCACCGAAATCGACCTGCAGGAGTCCGGCCCGCAGTTCGTCTCGGTGGAGGACACAGTCTGTGCCGTGCACGCCTCCCACGGCACCGTTGCACCGGTGGCCCCGCACCTGCTCTCCGAGGTGGCGATCGTCTGCCAGCTGGCGCAGCGTGTGCTGGGGAACAGGATTTCCGCAGACTGGGCCGGGTTCCAGAAGGACTACGACCTGATCCGTGAGCATATCTCCCATGTGGTGGTGGGCTGCGAGGACTACAACCGGAAGATCCGGCAGGAAGGCGGCTTCGTCCTGCCCAACGGCCCCCGCGACTCCCGCACGTTCAACACCCCCACCGGCAAGGCCATGCTCACGGTGAACGAACTGGAACATGTGGAGCGTCCGGCCGGCACCCTGATCCTGCAGAGCATGCGCTCGCACGACCAGTTCAACACCACCATCTACGGCCACAACGACCGCTACCGGGGGATCAAGAAGGGCCGCGAGGTGGTGTTCGTAAATCCGGAGGACCTGGCCGAGCTGGGGCTTGAAGACGGGCAGCACGTGGACGTTCGCGGTGTGTACCCGGACAACGTGGAGCGGGTCCTGCGGAACTATCGCCTGGTGTCCTACCCGTCAGCGAGGGGATGCGCGGCCGCCTACTATCCGGAAGCGAACGTCCTGGTGCCGCTGGAGAGCGTGGCAGAGGGCAGCCAGACGCCGGTGTCGAAAGCTGTGATTGTCCGGCTCGAGCCCGTTACTGCGCTCGAGGAGGAGCCGACCGCCGCCGGGTAGTCACTGGGCGGTGTCCGCTACTGGGCGGTGTCCGCCCAGCCCTTGCTGGCCGGGCCGCCGTCGTGCCCGTCCTCGCACAGCTGGAAGGCGACGTCCGCCGCTTTCGCCACTGACGCCGTCGACGCTTCCTTGGTGCCGGCACTGCCCGTGCCGGCTTCAAGGCCGGCGGCGTAGCCCACCATGAAGGTGGTGATCGGGGCTGCGGCGTGGGTCACGGAGTCGGCAGATTTGCGGGCCAGGTCCAGGAGCAGATCGTGGTCCACCTTCAGGTCCAGGATTTGCAGGGCCTGCGCCAGCCGGTTGCTCCATTGGTCCAGGATCTGCATTTCGTCCTCGTTGGCTGGCATGTCCGCTCCTTGGTTTTCCGTCAGTGTCGGGACATTGGTTCGTCCTCCGTGCCGAGACTACAAGGCTTCGCAGCGGAAGTCATTGGTTCAGGCGGATGCCCGCGTAACCCCCAATCCACAAACGGGTAGTCAGCCGGGCTTACGACCCCTAGATATGGCGGCGGTCCGTGCTTAGACTGAGCGCACCCCACTCCGGGAAGCTCTCCGGCAACTGATCCCCAGCCATCAGCAGATGCTGGACGGTGCCCGTCCGGCGGGGTGCGCATCACCACTCATGAATCACGGCCGCCCTGCCGGGCAAACCGTGGGATAACAGGAGAAAAAGATGACAGGGAACAAAGCCGTTGCCTACAAGGGGCCAGGGAAAGTCGAACTTATAGATATCGACTACCCCACGTTCGAACTGAAGGACGGGCCGGGCGTCAACCCGGCAAACGTCGGGCGCGCCGTCAACCATGGCGTGATCCTGAAGACAGTGGCCACCAACATCTGTGGCTCGGACCAGCACATGGTGCGCGGCCGCACCACCGCACCGCCGGACCTGGTGCTGGGGCATGAGATCACCGGCGAAGTGGTGGAAATTGGCCGCGACGTTGAATTCATCAAGGTAGGGGACCTTTGTTCAGTCCCGTTCAACATTGCCTGCGGCCGTTGCCGGAACTGCAAGGAGCGCAAGACCGGCATCTGCCTGAACGTGAACCCGGACCGCCCGGGCAGCGCCTACGGATACGTGGACATGGGCGGCTGGGTGGGCGGACAGGCCAACTACGTGCTGGTGCCGTATGCCGATTGGAACCTGCTGAAATTCCCGGACAAGGACCGGGCCATGGAGAAAATCCTGGACCTGGCCATGCTTTCGGACATCTTCCCCACCGGCTTCCACGGTGCCGTGAGTGCCGGCGTGGGGGTGGGTTCCACGGTGTACATCGCGGGGGCCGGTCCCGTGGGCCTGGCTGCGGCCACCAGCGCACACCTGCTGGGCGCCGCCGTCGTGATTGTGGGCGACCTGAACGAGGACAGGCTGGCGCGGGCGCGCAGCTTCGGCTGCGAAACGGTGGACCTCACCAAGGGGGGACCTGCCGAGCAGATCGAACAGATCCTGGGCGTACCGGAAGTGGACTGCGGCGTGGACGCGGTGGGCTTCGAAGCACGCGGCCACGGACACGGCAAGGATGCCGAAGAGGCTCCGGCAACGGTGCTGAACTCGTTGATGGACATCACCGCTGCCGGCGGTGCGCTGGGCATCCCGGGGCTGTACGTGACAGGCGATCCGGGGGGCGTTGACGAGGCAGCCAAGAAGGGTGCCCTCAGCCTGAGCCTGGGTACCGGTTGGGCCAAGTCGCTGAGCTTCACCACGGGCCAGTGCCCCGTGATGAAGTACAACCGGCAGCTGATGATGGCCATCCTGAACGACAAGGTGAACATCGCCAAGAACGTGAACGCCAAGGCCATCACGCTCGAGGAGGCGCCCAAGGGCTACGCGGAGTTCGACGCCGGTGCGGCCACCAAGTACGTCCTCAACCCGAACGGCTACCTGAGCTAGGCCGAAACGGGGCAAGGGGCGCCGCCGTAAGCGGGGCGGCGGACGGTGCTGTCCGGCAAGGGACGGGTGCGGAAATAGAAGCCCTTCGGCTGAGGTTAGGCTGAAGGACACCGCATCGAAGGAGATCCCCTTGAGTGACATCACCGTCCGCCACAACCCCGACCGCGACCGCTTCGAGATCCTCGACGCCGGCAATGTGATTGGCAAGGCGGCGTACAAGGAGTACGACGGCGGCGCCTCGCCGGAGCGGATTTTCTACCACACGGTGATCAATGAGGAATACGGCGGGCAGGGCCTCGCGGGCCAACTCGCCACCGTTGCCCTGGACGAGACGGTCAAGGCGGGCGTGGGCATTGTTCCTGTCTGCCCCTTCATCAAGAAGTTCCTCGTCAAGCACCCTGAATACGCCGGCAATGCGGTGGCCGTGAAACCCGCGCACCTGGAGTTCCTCGATGGAGCCCTGGCCAGCCGCGCCCGCTGACGTGCAGGGCATCCGCCCGCCTTTGTGATCGTTGAGTTGGCAGGAGCTCCCATGGCGCCGGACCCGCGGCTGACCCCGGCCGGGCGCCATTTCCGCCAGCCCCGCCGGGTGCGGAAAAGGCTGGTGGCGCTGTTCTCCGCCGTGGTGCTGGTCATCGCGGCAATCGTTGGGGTGGCCGCAGTCCGGTCAGTGCCCTTCTCCGGCGCGGGGGTCCCGGTCCCCGCAGCCATCCAGGAGACCCCGGTGGCTGTTGCCCCGGCGTCACTCCAGGACCGCATCGACGCCGTCCTGGCGGAGGAGCCCGGCTACAGGATCGGGCTCGCGCTGGCTGACGTCTCCGGTGATGCTGCGCTGACCTTCGGGGACACGGACGCCTTCGCGGCCGCCAGCACGGCGAAGATCATCACCGCCGCGGCCTACTACCACCTGGTTGAAACCGGAAAGGCTGACCTGGACGGGCCGTTGGGGGATTACGACGCTGCGTTCCAGCTTGAAGCCATGGTGAACCAAAGCAACAACGATTCCTGGCTGCTGCTGATGGATGCCGTGGGGTACCCGGAGCTGATTGACTATGCAGCCTCCATCGGCGTCACCTATGACCCGGAGGAGAACCGCCTGGCGCCGGCGGAGATGGCCCTGGTCCTGAAGAAGCTGTACGCCGGTGACCTCCTGGATGAGGATCACACGGCCCAGTTGCTCGGGTACATGCAGGAGACCAACAACGAGGACCTGATCCCGGCAGGGTCACAGGCCGGAGTTGAAGTGTTCCACAAGTACGGGGAGCTGGGCGGTGCCCTTCACGACGCAGCGGTGCTGAGTTACCGCGGCTCGTCCTTTGTGCTGGTGATCTATACCGAGAATCCCGAAGGTACGGAGCTGCCCGGCCAGTCCGAGGTGATCCGCAAGCTCACCGGCATTGTTGAGGAAACCCTGTTCCCGCCCGTGCGGGCAGGCGCCCTGGGCCGGTAGGTTCCATCCAAGTCGCGCCGGCCCGGCGGTATGCAGCAGACTGTTTCCGTGAGCAACAAACCCCGGACTGCGCTGGCCGTCGCCGGCCTCAGCCTGGGCACGGCACTGAACCCCCTTAACTCCTCGATGATCGCCGTCGCCCTGGTGGTGCTCCGCGCTGACTTTGGGCTCGACGTCGCCGCCGTCACCTGGGTGGTCACATCGTTCTACCTTGCCTCAGCGGCGGGCCAACCGGTGATGGGCAGGCTTGCCGACAGGTTTGGACCGAGGCGGATGTTCATGTTGGGCATGGCGCTGGTGGCGGTCACCTGCGCGCTGGCGCCGTTTGCCCCGAACTTTGCTCTGCTCTGCGTGGCCCGGGCCGTGATGGCCCTGGGCACGGCCACCGCCTATCCCAGCGCTGTGGTGATGGTGGGTGCCATTGCGCACCGGGCAAACGTGGAACCGGCCCGCCCGCTCGGCATCCTGCAGATGGCCAACACGTCGGCGGCAGCAGTGGGGCCTGTGGCCGGCGGGCTGCTGGTGGGCTTTGTGGGCTGGGAGGCGTTGTTCATGGTCAATGTCCCGCTGGCGCTGGCCGCGCTGCTGATCGTGCGGCAGGCGGCTCCGGCGGACAAAGCCCGGGAACACGGCAGCGTGGCCGAGCTGCTGCGGGACTCGGACATTCCCGGCATCCTGGGTTTTGTCACCGCGCTGCTGCTGGTGATGATGGCCGCCCTGAATGTCTTGCCGGGCTACCGCTGGTGGATGCTGGGTGCGGGAATGGCAGTGGCGGCACTCTTTGCCTGGCGGGAGCTCCGCTTTGCCCGCCCGTTCCTGGACCTGAGGCTCCTGGGCCGCAACAAGCCCCTGATGCTCATCTACCTCGGCTTCGCGGTATTCAGCAGCGTCTATTACTTCGTCTTCTTCGGCTTGCCCCAGCTCCTGCAGGAGGCCGGCGGCTACGAGCCCGGCGTGGTGGGCCTGCTGATGCTGCCCCTGGCGGGCATGTCCGTCCTGGCCACACCCTGGGCGGTGAAAGCGATGGGAAGGTTCGGCGTGCGGCGGGTGCTGATTGCCGGCGTTGTGCTCCTGACCGTGGCCGCCGCCCTGATGTGGCTGCTCACCGGCACGCTGGCGATCCCGCTGGTAGTGGTGCTGACAGCATTGATGGGTATCCCGTACGGGACCGTGGGCATCGCCACGAACCAAGGCATGTTCGTGTCCATCCGGCCGCAGGAGCGGGGCGTCGCGGCGGGCATCTACCAGACGTGCCGGTACGTCGGCGCGATCACGGCCACGGTGATGATCGGCGTGTTCGCGGGCGGCGGCGTGGACCAGGAAAGCTGGGCCCGGATGGTCCTGGCAATGCTGGTCCTGTGCGTGGTGACGTTCGCCGTGAGCCTGCTGTGGAGGCAGCGGACACCGTAGCCCTACGGCGTTATGGTGGATTGATGAAGTACCTGAGGGGCCCGCTCTACCTCGACGTCACAGCGAAAGGCCTGTGCATCCTCGGCGCTGCGCTGATGATTTTCGGCCGGGGCGGCTGGTTCTACGTGGGCGTCGCCACCGTTGTCCTGGGTGTCCTGTTCATCGGTGCTTCCCTGCTGGCCACCCGGCACCTGCGGCAGCGGGGATGGGACGGCAGGAAGCGCGCCTAGGTGTACATCAGCGAGCCCGGCGTGGTCAGCTTCTCGCCGGTCTCCAGCCAGGTCTTCAGGCCGGAGAGGATCATCGGCCAGCCGCCGTAGAGCTGTTCGTTGGCGCCTTCGCGGAGGTCGCTGTGGGTGACGGTCAGGCGGCAGGAATCGCCCACGGGCTCGATGTCCCATGTGATCTTTGAGGTTCCCTCGGCCTTGACGTCCTCACCCCAGAGGGCCCGCATGGTCTGGACCAGCCGGCGTGGCGGGTCCACCTCCAGGTTTTCGCCCTCACCCAGGGGAGCACCCGCTTTGACATTGTTCATGGTGAAGCTGCTGCCCGGGGTCCAGTCCGTTTCAATGGTGTTCCCGAACTGGTACTTGCTGCGGATCCCGCTGTCCGTAATGGCTTCCCAGAGCCGTTCCGGCGTGGTCTTAATGTAGATTTCGAAGATCTTTTCCATGGGACTTTCCAATCTGGATTTAAGGTCGCTGAGGCCAGCGGCCCATGGTTCTGAATATTTGCTCACCCAGCGGTCGTGGATGAGCCTGATGGGCACGGGATTCAGGAAGTGGAGCTTTTCCCGCCCCCGACGGCGGCTCACCACCAGTCCTGCATCTTCCAGGAGCTTGAGGTGCTTGGCAATCCCGAAGCGGGTCATGTCGAAGCGGGCCTCAAGCGCGCTCAGGGACTGCCCGTCCTGGCGGAACAGTTCATCGAGGAGGTCCCTGCGGGTGGGGTCGGAGAGTGCCTTGAACACTGCGTCCATAAAGAAAATGATAGGTGACCATATGGTCACCTATCAAGGGTTCTTCTCAAGTTCGAGAGGATGGCCTATGGGCGCCCGCTGACCTTGTCCGGCATCGGTTTGGTGATGGGCCGCGGCTCCAGCCACACCCGCTCCCGCGGACCCTGCGGGTACGCGTGCTTCTTGCCGGCCAGGGTGATGATCCAGGCTGCCACTACCGGCAGCGCCGCGGCCACGGGAACCAGCATCGGGCCACCCACCACCAGCGCCGCGGAGCCGTAGAGCGCTCCGACGGTGATGCCGAGCTGGATGGTCAGCACGGTGAGGCCGTTCGCCGCTTCCTGGTACTCGCCGCCGGCCCGCAGGATGGCGGACTGGTTGTAGATGCCGATCGCGCCGAGCCCTGCACCCCAGACGGTCATGAGGACCAGAGCCACGGTGAAGTTGCCCACCGCGAGGGGCAGGAAAAACATGGACAGGGCGATCGCCGCCGTCGTAACCAGCAGGGAACGCCGCGGCCGGGAGTCCACGGTGAGGCCCGCGATCCAGATGCCCAGCAGCCCGGAGCCGCCCAGCACGGTGAGCGAGAGGCTGATGGCGTAGTCCGGGAAGCCGGCGTCGCGGATAAACGGAGCAATGTACGTGAACAGGGCGAAGTGCGCCAGGACCAGCAGCGGCCAGGCAATGGCCACCGGCTTCACCCCGGGCTGGGCGATGGCCTTGCGGAGTGAGGGGCGGACGGCGTCGGAAATCCGCTGAACGCGGGGCAGCAGGAAGAACGCCAGCACGGTGAGGACCAGGCCGAACCCGGCCAGCACCATGAACGCGGCCCGCCAGCCCAGGAACCCGCCCAGCGCAGTCCCCACGGGGGCGCCGATGGCCAGGCCCAGGCTGTTGCCGCTGAAGACGATGGCCAGGGCCTTGCCCACCTTGTCCGCCGGAACCACCCTGGTGACAAACGGGGCCATGGTGGTCCAGAGCAGCCCGTGGGCCAGGCCGCCCACCAAACGGGCAATCATCGCGGACGTGAAGTCAGGCGCCAGTCCCACCATGGCGTTGCTGGCGGCGAACGTCAGGACCAGCCCCACCAGCAGCGCGTGCCTTGGTATCTTCCCCAGCAGCCGGGCAGCCGGAACCACCGTGACCACAATGACGGCGGCATAGGCGGCAGCCAGGTAGCCGGCCACCGGCTCGGACACGTTCAGGCCGGAGCTGATCTGCGGCAGCAGCCCGGAAGGGAGGAGCTCGGTGGTGATGGCGGTGAAGGCGATGGTGGCCAGGACCACCATCGCGGCGTACGGAAAACGGGCAGGTGCCGGCGCGGAAATCGCGGAAGACATGGGGGGAGGGATCCATTCAAGGGGGAGGGGTGGAATGCGGCTCGCTGGCCGGACAATTCCTCCCTTAAATTTACAGGATCCCGCCCCCTGCTCCGTGCCGTTCCCGGCGCGTCCCCGGTGCTGCTGACGGCGCGTCGTGCCGCACCGCTCGACTCAGCGGGCGGCCGGTTCCCGGACCTCCGTGACGGCGCTGAGCCGTGAGTCCAGCAGGCCTGCCGCGACGGCTGGAGCCAGCCCCGGCGCCAGCGGAAGGCGCGGTACCACCAGGCAGTGCCAGAGGTGGTAGATGTCCGCCTTTCCAGACCAAACAGTGGAGGTGACATTGCCGTGCTCGTCGAGCTCCTGCTTCCAGGATCCGTGCTCGTAGTCGATGAACCAGTCGTGGGCATGGTCCCAGATTCGCTCGTACCAGTCCGAATACTTTTTCTCGCCGGTGGCGATGTAGAGGGCTGCCGCCCCGCCGATCGCCTCCGCGGGGACCCAGCGGATGCGGGTGGTGACCACCGGTTTGCCCTCCCAGTCGACCGTGTACACGAATCCGGGATTGCCGTCCGGCTGCCAGGCGTCGCGGATGGCGGCGTCGAACAGGCCGCGCGCGTCTTCGAGCAGCCAGGCCGGGACGTCCAGGCCGCGGGCCTCGAGCCCGGCACGGAGGTGGAGGAGCAGCCGTGCCCACTCAACCCAGTGGCCGGGCGTTCCGCCATAGGCCCGGAACTGGCTGGCCCGGTCATCGGTGTTGTACTCCGGCATCGGGGTCCACTCCGGGTCGAAGTGCTCGAACACCCGGTAGTTGTTGTTGCGCGCAAATTTGTGGATGAGCACCTCGGCAATGTGGAGGGCCCGTTCGAGCCAGCGGTCCTCTCCGGTCACATCAGCGACGATCAGGTAAGCCTCCACCGAGTGCATGCTCGCGTTGCCGCCACGGTAGGCCTCGGTTTCCGTGAACTCCCGGTTCCAGGAGTCGAAGCACATGTTGGCTTCGTGATCCCAGAATTTTGTGTCCGCTATCCGCAGGGCCTCGTCGAGCAGTTCCCGGGCTCCGGGGCGGTTGGCCGCGACGGCGCTGGCAGCGGCGAGGAGCACGAAGGAGTGCTGGTAGCCGGACTTGGTGTTATTCACCGGCCCGTTCGCGTCGATCTCGGCGTACCAGCCGCCAAACTCATCGTCGTGGAAGGCCCCGTTGAGCGCTGCGATGCCGTGGTCCACGAGCGTCGCAGCACCCGGCCGCCCCATCAGCGCGGCGACAGCGAAACTGTGGACCATCCGGGCGGTGATCCAGAGATGGGTTGGCTTGTCGGTAAATACCTTGCCGTTGTTGTCCAGCCAGCCGAATCCCGTGGGCACCTTCGACCCTGCGGCGAAATTGATCAGCCGGTCGGTTTCTGCCTCGAGCCATCGTGCGTGGGCGGCATTGTTCAGCCACGTCATGTTGTTTCCTCTTTCTGAAGCGGGTGCACGTCTGAAACTGGTCCAGTCAGCGGGTGCCGAAGTCGGTATCTGTGTAGGCGCCGGTGCGCCGCGCAGCGCCGCCACAACTGCAGTCGTTTCCAACGTCGAGCTGGATGTTCACCGGAGCGCCGGCATCAACCGTCAGCGAGATGGTTTCGCCGTTGGTGGTGGACACGCGCAACGGGCTTTTGTGCGGAGAGATGGCAGGCATGGCCGCCCTTTCGTTAGTGGTGTTAGTTGGAATATGCAGTTATTACCCGACGGCGTCGAGCACGCCGCGGACAATGGTGGCTGCCGCGCCCAGGTAGGCCAGGACAATCAGCAGGATCTGGGCAGCGCGGGCGGGGACAAAACGGGCAGCGACGTCGCCGAGCACCAGCCCCACCAGGCAGGCTCCGGCAACCGCTCCCCACATGGGCACGGGAAGTGAGGGGAATGTGGCGGGCGCCGTCACGGCTTTGGAGGCCAGGGACAGCGCGCCGATGGTGAAAAAGTACGGCTGCATGGTGGCAGCGAAGGACTTGTGCTGCCACCGGGTGGCGATGGAGTACATGCTCACCGCGGGTCCGCCGACGCCGGCCGCGGTGTTCATGAAACCGCTGAGGCCACCTGCGGTGAGAAGATAGCGGCGCCGGGCCGGCAGCGTGGCGGACTTCAAGGCCAGCAGGACGGTCAGTCCGACGGCAAGGATCACGCCGATGGAAATCTCCAGGACCGCCGGCGGGATGAGCCGGATCAGGAAGGCCGCCGGCACGATTCCCAGCACCGCCGAGGCCGTGAGGGCCGCGTACCGTTTCCAGTCGATGTCCCGGACAACCCGGAAGATGATGGCTCCGGCAGTCACTGCGCCGCAGACGTTCACCAACACCACGCCCTCCACCGGGCCCAGGAGCAGGACCAGGAAGGGGGCGGCCACCAGGGCGAAGCCCATGCCGGTGATGCGCTGCATCCCGGCACCCATGACGACGGCGCCCAGCACCAACCCGGTGGTCAGCATTTAGGGCCGCCAGGCCACGTATTGGACCTCCTCGAACTCCTCCAGGCCCAGGCTTGCGCCCTCCCGGCCCAGGCCTGACTGCTTGGCGCCGCCCATGGGCGCGAAGGCCACGGACGGCAGGGGGTCGTTGACGCCTACTATGCCGGCTTCCAGCTGCTCCGGAATGTCCCAGCCCCGCTTTGGGCTGCTGCTCCAGACGTAAGCGGCCAGGCCCATCTCGGTGGCGTTGGCCTTCCGGATGGCGTCCTCCTCCGAGGAAAAGGTCACGACGCCGGCTGCCGGACCAAAGACTTCTTCGGTCACCAGGGGTGCGTCGTCCGGAACGTCCGCCAGGAGCGTGGGTGCCAGGAATGAGCCTAGGGCGGGCACATCGGTCCGCTGCGTGACGCGGCGGGCGCCGCGTTCCAGGGCGTCGTCTACCAGCGCCTGCACGGCGGAGACCCGCTCGGCGTCGATCACGGGGCCGAGGTCCGGGACGGGCGTGCCGTCGTCGGGAACGCCGTGGCCGATGCTCATAGCGTCAAAGCGCGCGGCCAGCCTGGCGGCGAACTCCCCGGCGATGCTGTCCTGGACCAGGAAGCGGTTGGCGGCCACGCAGGACTGGCCCGTGTTGCGCAGCCGGCCCAGCACTGCGCCCTCGACGGCGGCGTCCAGGTCGGCGTCCTCGAAGACGATGAAGGGCGCATTTCCGCCCAGTTCAAGCAGCGGCCGGACCACCCGGTCCGAGGCGGATGCCATGATCTGCTTGCCAACACCTGTGGAGCCGGTGAAGCTGACGGCCCGGACGGCCGGGTGCTTGAGCAGGGCTGCGGTGATCTCCCGCGAGGGTCCGTGGACCAGGTTGACCACGCCCGCCGGGAATCCGGCGTCGTGCAGGACCTCGAAGAGTCCGGTGGCGGCCAGCGGCGCCTTTTCGGAGACCCTGCCCACCACGGTGCAGCCTGCGGCGAGCATCGCGGCGAGTTTGCGGGCCTGGATGGAGACCGGGAAGTTCCATGGGGTGAGGCTGAGGGCCACGCCGATGGGCTTCCGCAGGCTCAAATGGCGGCGGCCCTGCAGCTCGGGCGGGCTGACGGTACCGGTGGTGCGCCGTACTTCCTCGGCGAACCAGCGGAAGTATTCCACCGAGAAGTCCACCTCGCCCTGGGCTTCGGGGAGCCGCTTGCCGGCCTCGAGCGCAAGGGTGTGGGCGAGTTCATCGCGGCGTTCGGCGAGGAGGTCGGCTGCGTTGCGGAGCAGGTCGGCGCGGTTCCGCACCGTGGTGCGGGACCAGGACCCAAAGGCCTCGGCGGCGGCGTCGGCTGCCTGGGTGGCGTCCGCGGCGGTGCCCCAGGCGACCTCTCCGACGGTGCTGCCGTTTCCGGGGTCCGTCACGTGCTTGGAGCTGCCGGCGGCGTGCCAGGTGCCGTTGACGAGGTGTTGGGCTGATTTGAGGTTCACGGATGATGCCTTTCGTGGGGCGGGGAGAGGACCGGGACGGCGGGGCGGGCGCGGACGCCCGCCGCCGCCGTCGTGATGCTCATCCCTTGCTGGCGCCGGCGGTGATGCCGGCAACGAAGTACCGCTGCAGGAAGACGTAGGCCACCACCACGGGCAGAGAGGCCAGGATGACGCCGGCGAACAGCAGCGGGTAGTCGGTCTGGAACTCGCCCTGGAAGCTCAGCAGCGCCAGCGGCAGCGTGCGGTTGCCGGGGGACTGGATGAACAGCAGTGGGTACAGCAGTTCGTTCCAGTGGATAACGAACAGGAAGATGGCAGCCGCGGCGATGGACGGCGCGGACAGCGGCAGGGCGATGGAGACGTACGTCCGCCAGGGGCCGGTGCCGTCAATCGAGGATGCTTCGTAGAGTTCCTTGGGCAGGGTCCGCATGAACCCGCCCAGGATGAAGACGGCGATGGGCAGGGTGGACACCAGGTTCGCCAGCACCAGCCCGGCCAGGCTGTCCAGCAGCCCCAAACGGCCAAAGAGGACATACAGCGGAACCATGTTGGCCTGCGCCGGGATGGCCATGCCCAGCACCAGGAAGCCGAAGATGGCCCAGGACATGAACCCTTTGAGCCGGGAGACGGCGTAGCCGGCCAGGCTGGCCAGGAACAGCGTGAGCGGGACGGAAATGGCGGTGACAATCACGCTGTTCATGAAGGACGAGCCGAGGTCCTGGCCGCCGATCACCTCGGCGTAGTTGCCGGGGGAGAGGGACTGCGGCAGGCTGAACGGCCCGGCAAACAGTTCCTGCGTGGACTTGAAGCTGCCGAACCCCACCACGGTCAGCGGAACGATGATGATGACCGCGTAGATCGCGAGGATTCCGCGGCGGGTTATTGACGAGAGCATGCTGTCATTCCCCCTTCGGGGTGAGGCGGAGCAGCCGGCGCTGGAGCCAGGTGACCAGGGCGATCATGGCCATGAAGATGATCGACTGGGCGGCGGCGTAGCCGAACTCCGAGTTGGCGAAAGTGCTGTAGATGCGGGTGGAGAGGATGTCCAGGGACTGCTTGGGCGGGTTGCCCGCGATGCCCAGGATCAGGTCGAAGGCCTTGAACGACTGCACGGTGGTGTAGGCCACCACAATGGACGTTGCCGGGGCCACGAACGGCCACGTGATGGACTTGAACTGCTGCCACTTGTTGGCGCCGTCCATTTCGGCTGCCTCGTAGAGTTCCCGCGGAATAGCCTGCAGGCCGGCGATGTAGACCACCATCATCTGCCCGGCGTGGAACCACACCTGCGTCACGGCCACCCAGTACAACGCCTGGGCGTCGTTGCCGAGGTAGGAGCTTTGGAGTGCTTCCAGTCCCACGCCGCCCAGCACTGCATTGGCCAGGCCGAAGTTGGGATCGTAGATGAACTTCCAGATGAAGGCCACTGACACCGAGGACAGGATGGTGGGGAAGAAGAACAGCGCGCGGAGCAGGACGCTTCCCCGCGAGTTCTTGGTCAGCAGCAGCGCCAGGATCAGCGAGAAGAACGTCTGCGCGATGACCACCAGCAGCACGAACTTGAGGTTGTTCATGAGGGCGTTCGTGAACAGCGAGTCGTTGGTGAAGGCGCGGACGAAGTTGTCCACGCCAACATAATTGAATGCCGCCGAGAAGCCGTTCCAGTCCGTAAGTGCATACTGGAAGGCCTGCAGCGTGGGCATCACCAGGAAGAAGGCAATGACGGCGACGGCGGGAAGCGGGAAGAGGTACAGCGCCGGATTCACCCGCGTGGGGGAGCGGCGGCGCCCTTTATTGGCATTCACATCTGGAGGGCTGCCTGGTGCCTTCCGCTTCGCAGGCAGCCCGGTATGGGTGCTCATATCCGTTCATCAACAATCTTCTGGGCGGCCTCTGCTGCCTGTTCGGGACTGGTGCCCGAGATGACGGCGGTGGCGCTGGCTTCCACGGCGTTGCGGACATCCAGGTTCTGGAACTGGAACCGCGCGGCCAGTGCTGTGTTCTTATCCAGCCAGGGGCTCAGGCGCTTCAGGTCCGGGTTGGTGTAGTCCACGTCCTTCACGGACACGTGCTGCGCCGTCTCGTTGGCGTAGTAGGCGGCGTTCTCCGGCTCGGAGAGGAAATCGATCCACGCGGCCGCTGCGGCCTGGTTCTTGCTGGCCGAGTTGACGCCCAGGATGAAGGTGGCGTTGTACACGCCCTCATACTTGGCGTTGCCGTCGGAGGTGTTGGGGAACACCAGCTCGATGGGGAACTGGGCGCCCAGGCCGCGGACGGCGGCAATGTGGTACGAGCCGGTGGCAAGCATGGCTGCCTGGCCCTGCGAGAACAGGTTCTGGGCCGGCTCCACGGCGGTGCCGGTGGCGTTGGGCTGCAGGTACGGGACCAGGTCCTTGTACTGGTTGAGCATCTTGATGAACCAGTCGTCGGTGACCTTCAGCTTGCCCTGTTCGATCTGGGCGCACATGTCGTCCACGGGACCGTTGTTGGCGATCATGCAGTTGAAGAGCTGGCCGCCGTTTCCAACGTCGCCGCCGGGCCAGGAGATGGGGATAACGCCGGAGGACGCCAGCTTCTCGCACATGGCCAGGAACGAGTCCCAGTCCTTGGGGGCGAGTTCCGCTCCGGCCTTGTCGAACAGGTCCACGTTGGCCATGGGCATGGGGAACACCACCTGGTACGGCAGTCCCAGCTGGCTCTCGCCAGATTTGCCGGCGGAGAGCAGCCCTTCCTGGTAGTTCGAGACGGCCTTGCTGTCCTTGAGCTCGGTGTAGATGCCGGCCTCGGTGAAGTTCTTGAACTGGGCACCGCGGAAGGTTGCAAAGGCGTCGCCAATGGAGCCGCCGCGAAGCTTCTGCAGGGCTTGGGCGTTGTAGTCGTTGGACGTCGAGATGTCCTGGGCCACTTCAACGCCGTCGTGCAGTGCAGCAAACCGCTTGACCAGTTCGTCGAATACCACCTTGTCTTCGCCGCGCCAGTGCGCGAAGGACACCTTGCCGGTGATGTCACCGGTGGCGGGGGCGGCGGGGCCGGTGGCACCGCCGGGCGCCGTGGATCCGCCGGGACCGGCGCATGCTGCTGCGGTGGCGCCGAAGCCCAAGGCCCCCAGGAGTGCGATGGCCTGCCTGCGTGAAATCTGACTCACAATAATCTCCTCGTTGAGTGTTTTGCTGTGCCTGTTGTTGACTGCGGAACGGGGTTGCCACGGTTCTGACGCTGTGGCCCTCCAGGAGTGCTTATGCGTTGGTCCTTTGCGCGGTGACGACGTCATCCACCACGGCGCAGAGGCGCTGCAGCCGCCGGACGGCGTCAGTGGACAGGGATTGGACGACGTCGGGCGCTCCGATGCAGGATGCCCAGACGGCGCGTCCGGAGAGGAAGCCGCTGGCACCTTCCAGGCAGGCCCACCGCACGGCATCCGGGAAGACGTCTTCGGGGACGCCGGAGGAGAGCACCACCCAGGGGCCGTCGATGGCGTTGGTGAGCTCGGCGCATGCGGCCCGGACTTCGGCTTCGGGGGCCTGGCCGTGGAAGGGGACCTCGGCCTTGTACAGGTCTGCCCCCAGGCTGCCCAGTTCCCTGGCGGCGGCGAGGATGCCGGCGTTCCAGTCGAAGTCTCCGCCGGCCAGGGGTTTGCGGGAGACGGGCTCGATGATGCTGATGAGCCCTGCGGACCGGCAACTTTCCACGAATTCGCGGACCATGTCCACCCTGCCTTCGGCGGGCTCGTCCGGGCGGTACAGCACCAGGAGTTTGAGGGCCTTGACGCCCAGGGCCTTGTATTTGTGCGGGTCCACCAGGCGGTCGATGGTTACCTCGCCCACCAGCTCGCCGTGAGCGGATTCGAAGTGGTCCGCCGAGGCGATCAGCCCGCAGTTGGGGTCCACCACGTTGTCCGCGATGGCCTGGTCCAGGGCGAACTGCCGGTCAATGAGGACGCCGGACGCGTAGGGGGTGAGGATTTTGGCGGCCTGCAGCTTGAAGTCCTGCAGGTCCTGGTCCGTGACGGGCTGGTCGGTGTGTTCGGCGAACATGTTGCGCATGGCTTCGCGCTGGTCGACGGCGAGCATCGCGAAGGCGCCTGACGGGCGCTGGAGGGGTGAGAGGTCTGTGGGGCTCATGGGCTGCTTCTTTCAGCTAGGCGGTGTGGTTGGAAGTAAGGACAGGTGTAATGGTCTGGTGCGGGATGGCGGAGCGGCCGTCCAGCCCTTCGCAGGATGCGGAAGCGGTGCGGCCGGCGAAGGCTGCCGCGTCAGCCAGGGAAAGTCCGGCGGCGACAGCGGCGAGCAGGGCGCCGTGGTAGACGTCGCCGGCGCCCAGGGTGGAGACGATGGCGGCGGGTGTTGCGGGCACGTGGAGCGGGTCCGCGGTCCCGTCCTTGACCCAGGCACCGTCGGAGCCGGCGGTGGCGACGACGGCGGAGGCGCCGTCGTCGACCGCGTGGCCCAGGAGCGCCTCGGGGGAGTGGTGCCCGCCGTACTCTGCCTGGAGCCGTTCGATGGTGGGGACGTAGAGGGCCACGCCCTGCGGGCTGAAGGACGCGATGGGGTTGCCGGCATCCACGCTGATGTTCAGGCTGCCGGCGCTGAAGGCAGGAAGGGATGCGACGGCGTTCCAGCCCAGGTGGTCCACGTGGACCCAGGCTGCCGATTCCACCAGTTCATGGAAGCGGCTGCCGGCCGGAAAGCTGACCGGCGGCACGGGCCGGGTGACAATCGCCCGGCTTTCGGATGCCTTGCTGACCACGATCACGCTGGCACCCGTTTTGACGCTGGGATCGCGGATCACCGCGGAGGTGTCCACGCCTTCGGCCTGCAGGCCGGCGATGATGCGGTCGCCTTCCTCGTCGGTGCCGAGGACACCTGCGAAAGCTGTGTTTGCTCCGGCGCGGGCCGCTGCCACGGCTGCCGTGGCGGCCGGGCCGCCGCCCGCCGTCGCGAAGTCCGAAGCGACGGTACGGCTGTCCGCTGCGGGGTAATCCTCCACCAAAGCGATGGAGTCAAGCGTGGCGCAGCCTACGAAGAGCAGGGTTCCAGTTGACGGTTGGGGCACGTTCCACCTCGTTGTAGTTCCGGCTGGTACTGAAGAAATATACACACGCTATGTTGGAATAACAACACTTTCTGTATAGTTCTGTTTGGGATGCAACGCCGCGGTCCCCCCAAAACTCAACGTAGAGAAACGGAGCAGCACATGTCATTGCCTTCTGCGGAAACGGTCCGGACCATCCGATACGGCCTCATCGGCGCCGGCCACATGGCCCGCGAACATGTCCGTAACCTTGCCCTGATTCCCGGAAGCCGGATCACCGCCGTATCTGATCCCCAGCCGTCATCCCTGGAGGAGACCGTTGCCGAGATCGGCTATGAGGTGCAGACCTTCCCCTCGCACCAGGAACTGCTCTCTTCCGGCCTGGTGGACGCACTGGTGATCGCCAGCCCCAACGACACGCACCTGGCCATCCTCAAGGACATTTTCGCCAGCGGAACCAACCTGCCCGTGCTCGTGGAGAAGCCGGTGTGCACCACCGCCGCGCAGGCAGATGAACTCGAGACGCTGGCCGCGGACTACCCGGCACCTGTGTGGGTTGCCATGGAATACCGCTACATGCCTCCGGTCCAGGAAGTCATTCAGGCCGCGCACAACGGCAAGCTCGGCAACATCTACATGCTGTCCATCGTGGAGCACCGTTTCCCGTTCCTGCACAAAGTGGATGCCTGGAACCGCTTCGCGGAGCGGACCGGAGGAACCCTGGTGGAGAAATGCTGCCACTTCTTCGACCTGATGCGGCTGATCCTGCAGGATGAGCCCGTGCGTGTGTACGCCAGCGGCGGCCACGACGTGAACCACATGGATGAGGAGTACGACGGCCGGGTTTCGGACATGATCGACAACGCCTACGTGATTGTGGACTTCAAGGGCGGCCGCCGCGCGATGCTGGAGCTGTCCATGTTCGCCGAGGGCTCCAAGTTCCAGGAGCGGATTTCGATCGTGGGGGATGCCGCGAAAATTGAGACGCTCATCCCTGTGGCGGCCAACCACTGGATCGAAGGTGATGAAGCGGAAGCCACGGTCGAGTTCAGCCCGCGTTCGCCGCTCGGACCGGAAAAGCATGAGGTTCCGGTGGATGAAGCAGTGCTTGCTGCGGGCGCCCACCACGGCTCCACCTATTACGAGCATCTGGGCTACCGGAAGGCGATCCTGGGTGAAGGCCCGGTTGAGGTGACGGTGGCAGATGGCCTGCAGTCGGTCCGGATGGGGCTGGCGGCCGAGCGCTCGATCGTGGAAGGACGCCCCGTTGAGCTTACGAATGCCGGTGCCGGGGTACGTCACTAGGTAAGTTGGTGTTGGAAAAGCAACACGCCGCGGGCTGGGGGCCTGCGGGTGGGGCAGGAAGAAGGGGATATGAGCACCGCACGTGAAGAGGCGCCGCTGACGCCCCGCCAGCGCACCATCCTGGAGGAACTTGGCCGACGCGGCTTTATTTCCACCACGGACCTGGCCGAGACCTTTGCAGTATCGGACATGACCGTGCGCAGGGACACTCGGGTACTGTCCAAACTGGGCCTGGTCAGGGTGGTCCACGGCGGGGTCAGCGCCATCCATGGCCAAGGCCAGAACGCGGACTTCGCCGCCCGCGTGCGGGAGGATTCCGACGCGAAACTCCGGGTGGCCCGGGCCTGCGTCTCCATGATCGGGGAACGGGACGCCATCATCCTGGACGCCGGCACCACCACGTACCAGATTGCCCAGGAGCTGCCCAGTTCCTTTACGGGCACCATCATCACGCACTCCGCGCCGGCCATCCAGCGCTGCCTGCAGTTGACCGCTGCCCGGACCATCTGCCTGGGCGGTGAACTGCTCCTGGACAGCCAGGCGTTCAATGGCCCCATGACTGTCAGTGCTGCGGCCGGTCTCCGCGCCAAGACGGCCTTCATTGGTGTGAGCGGAATCCATGACGAGGCGTTTTACATTGAGCGGGACGTGGAGCGCGCCACTAAGATCGCCCTCATGAACTCTGCGGAACAGGTGGTAGTGGTAGCAACACACCAGAAGATGCTGCGGTATGCGCTGGCACGGCTGGCGGCCTTCGACGCTGCCGACGTGCTGGTGACGGATGCGCCCCCGCCGCGGGAAATCGAGACTGCGTTGCGTGCCGCGGACGTGAAGCTTGTGGTGGCCGCGTGAGGGCGCCGCTGCAGGTTTCCCTGCCCGACCAGAAACTGCTGGACGCGCTCGCGCCTGCTTCCGGCGTCGAGTTTCATGTGTGGGACTTTTCCGGCCCTGCACCCGCTGAACGGCTGGACATTGTGGTGCCGCCGTACATGCGCGGGCCGGAGGTGCTGGCCGCGCTGGAGTCCGTGGAGATCGGCCTGATCCAAAGCCAGTCGATAGGGTACGACGGCGTGGCGGACGTGCTGCCCGCGGGTTGCGTTTTCGCCAACGCGGCAGGGGTCCATGAAACGTCGACGGCTGAACTCGCCCTGGGCATGATGATCGCCAGCCAGCGCGGCATGGACGACTTCGCGCGCAACCAGGCCAGCGGCACGTGGGACAACAGCCAGCGGCCCAGCCTTGCGGACCGGCGGGTGCTGCTGGTGGGTTACGGGGGAGTGGGCAAGGCCATCGAGGCCCGGCTTCTGCCCTTCGAAACGCGAGTGACCCGGATGGCGAGCCGTGAACGCGAGGATTCCAGCGGGAAGATCTTTGGGATCGACTCGCTGTATGAGCAGCTTCCGCTGCACGACATCGTGGTGGTCAGCGTGCCCCTCATCGAGCAGACCCGGCAGTTGGTGGATGAGAAGTTCCTGGCCGCGATGCCGGACGGGGCGCTGCTGGTCAACGTGGCCCGCGGGGCGGTGGCGGACACGGATGCGCTGCTGGCCGAGACGTCCACGGGCCGTTTGCGTGCAGCCCTGGACGTCACGGATCCGGAGCCGCTCCCGGCGGACCATCCCCTGTGGACCACGCCCGGCGTGCTGATCACCCCGCACGTGGGCGGGGCCAGTTCGGCGATGTTCCCCCGCATGGTCCGGCTGGTCCAGCAGCAGATTGGATTGATGCTGGAGGGCAAAGCGCCGGTCAACGTGGTGCTGGGCGGGGCTGTCGAGTAGGGGCTCGGCACGAGTCTGGGCGTTATCCACATAGGAGTCTGGGCAGCCTCTGATTGTCAGGGGTCGCTGGAAGACTGTGGTTATGGAGGCAGGTGCGGGGAACCCGGTTATGAAAGCGGCGCCACACGGCGGCGTTGCTTTCGCCTGCGTCGCTCCGGCTGCCGGTGCTTCATCCGCCGCGGTCTCGGGCGCCGCAATTGTGGCCCAAGCGCCGTCCGGTTCCACGGTTGAGGAATTGATTAGCAAGGTCCGGCGACTGGGGGTGTCCTCTAACAGTGCCGCGTTGATTGACCAGTTGCGGGGCCTGGAGGAGCTGAAGGCGGCCATTGCGGCTGCGCAGGCGAGGGTTGGTGTGGCGTTCGATCTTGCCCAGCGCGCTGAGCAGGCCGAGGCCGGGATACCGGTTGCGGAGCAGGGGCAGGGCGTGGCGGCGCAAGTTGCGTTAGCCCGGGGTGAGTCGCCGTCCCGGGGCGGGTGGCTGCTCGGGCTGGCCAAGGCGCTGGTGGCGGAGATGCCGCGTACCCTGGCTGCGCTGGATGCTGGCAGGCTGAATGAGTGGCGGGCCACGCTGGTGGTCAGGGAAACGGCGTGCCTGAGCGCCGCGGACCGGTGCGCTGTTGATGAGGAGTTGGCCGCTGATACGGGTACTTTTGCCGGGGCCGGGGACCGGGCAGTTATCGCCGCGGCGAGGGCGGCGGCGTATCGGCGGGATCCCCGTTCGGTGACGCAGCGGGCGGCGCATGCTGCCGGGGAGCGGTGCGTGAGTCTGCGTCCGGCCCCGGACACCATGGCGCGTCTGACCGCCCTGCTGCCGGTCGCGGAGGGCGTGGCGGCGTATGCGGCGCTGAGCGGGCATGCTGACACTGTGCGCGCCGGCGGTGATGAGCGTTCCCGGGGGCAGATCATGGCCGATGCCCTGGTGGAGCGGACCACCGGCACCCCGGGCGGTGTCAGTGGTGTGGAGATCCAACTCGTCATGACCGACAGGACTTTGTTCCAGGGTGATTCTGAACCGGCACGCCTTCCCGGTTACGGGATTGTCCCGGCCGGCTGGGCCCGCAGCCTGATCACCAACGGAGCCAACGGAGCCAACGGTGGCTGGGGCAGGACTCGGGGATCAGCGGCCAGCGCCCACCACCCCGCAGCCGGTGAGCAGGAGCCCGCAGCAGGCGAGCAGGATTTCACGGTGTGGCTCCGGCGGCTCTACACCGCCCCGGGGGCGGGGGACCTGGTGGGGATGGATTCGCGGGCGCGGTTGTTCCCGGCCGGGTTGCGCCGGTTTATCCAGGCCCGCGATGACACCTGCCGCACGCCCTACTGCGATGCGCCGATCCGGCATCACGACCACGTCGTGCCCTGGCATGCCGGCGGGACCACGAGCCTCGGCAACGCGGCCGGGCTCTGCGAGGCCTGCAACCACACGAAGGAAAACCACGGCTGGAAAACCATCCCGCGGCCGGGCCCGAGGCACACCATAGAATGCCGGACGCCCACCGGCCACACCTACCACTCAACAGCACCCCCACCACCCGGAAGCCCGGTAGCTGGTCTGTTGGTGCGTGCCACGAAGCTGGTTCGAACTTAGCTACCCGGGTGCGCGCCACGCAGCTTTTGGCTGCTGGCCTTGCGGATGGCGTTGGTGACGCGATCGAGCCGTGGTGAGTCCAAGGTCCAGGTCTGCCAGTAAAGCGCCACGTCATGGTGCTCGCGCTCCTTCAACACCGCCAGGGAGCCGTCGGCGAGGTCCGTTCCCAGCTGCAGCTCGGGAATCATTCCCCATCCAAGGCCTGCCCTCAAACCTGCAAGGAACCCCTCGGATGAAGGGATGAAATGTGTTGGCGGCGCCTGCTGTACGCCGCGGGCCTCGAGCTGCAGCTGCTGCAGGTTGTCCTTGGCATTGAACTGGAGCATGGGCATGCGCTGCCAGTCCACGCCGCTGCCGGCTTTGAAGCGCTTGCGCAGGCCCGGGGTGGAAACGGGCAGGTAGCGCATATGGCCAAGCCGTTCCACCCGGCATCCGTTGACCGGCGTGGGGTCTGACGTGATCGCTCCGAGAACGTCTCCGCGGCGCAGGAGGTGGCTGCTGTGGTCCTGGTCTTCCACATGCAGGTCCAGGGTGGTCTCAACCCACGTGCTGGCCTCGTGAAGCACGTCCACAAACCATGTGGCCAGGGAGTCTGCATTCACGGCAATGGGCGTTACGGCCCGGGACGAAACACCGTTTCCCAGCGAGTCCCACGTTTCCGCCTCAAGGACCTGGACCTGGCGGGACATGCGCAGCAGGATCGAGCCAGCATCGGTTGGGGTGCACGGCACGCTGCGGCGAACAACAACCTGCCCCACGGACTTCTCCAAGCCCCTGATGCGCTGGCTGACGGCGGAGGGACTGATGCCCAGGAGATCGGCCGCGGCCTCGAAAGTTCCCTCGTCCACGATCGCTGCCAGGGCCCGGAGATGCTCGAAGTTCATGAAGATATTCTAATGCAAATGCACAATATATCGTTTGTCTTCATCTGCGGCACCGGGCTACGGTCAAGGCATGTGGAGCATTTGGAGTACCGGGCTGATGACGGGCCTGGCATTGATCATCGCCATCGGCGCCCAGAATGCGTTTGTGCTCCGGCAGGGAATCCGCCGTGAACACGTCGGCGTCGTGGTAGCGCTCTGCATGATCAGTGATGCGTTGCTGATCCTCGGCGGAACGGTGGGGATTGGGGCTTTGGTTTCCCGGTTCCCGCTGGCACTGGACGTGCTGAGGTGGGGCGGAGCTGCCTACCTGGCATGGTGGGCGCTGCGGTCCTTCAGGTCCGCATTTAAGCCTTCAACCCTGACGGCTGAGGCGCCGCGGTCCAAGGGATCGGTCATCGCCACCACGCTGGCGTTGACCTACCTGAATCCCCATGTGTACCTGGACACCGTGGTGTTGCTGGGCGGCCTGGCTAACCAGCACGGTCCGGACGCGCGGTGGATCTTCGCGGCCGGGGCCGTGGTGGGAAGCGCCCTCTGGTTCTCGGCCTTGGGATATGGCGCCCGAAAGCTCTCCGGAGTGCTCAGCAGCCCGCGGACGTGGCGGATTGTGGACCTGGCAATCGGCGTTGTGATGCTGGCCCTGGCCATTAAACTCGTTCTGGGCTGACACGGTCTCCGGCGGGGAGTACTACCGCCTGAATTCGATACGGACGGAGTTGTCGTCCGGGAGGACGATGACCGTTCCGTCCCGGGGCGTCCAGCCGTCGTGGAGGAAGAAGAAGCGCCCGCCGCTGAGGACCAGCAGACGGAGGCCGTCGTACCGGTAGAGTGCTGCATCCCCGGTTCCCACCTGGACCTCCGTGACCGCGGCCGAGCCGATGCCCAGCGGCTTGGGCGAGTAGACCTCCGCCCGGGGCATGTACTGGACGCCCTTTTCGAAGTTCAACGCCAGCCGACGGCCCACCGCCTGGGCGTAGTCGGCCGTGCCCCAGAAGAGCAGCAGCGTCACGATACTGAGGATCAGCGTGGTTTCCACCGCCCGCTGCTCGGAGCTGAGGGCTGTCAATGTGCGGTCCCGGCCCTGCCGGCGCAGGCGCATGCACCAGGTGGCCACCAGGACGCCCAAAGCCATCACGTACGGGGTGAAAAGCGCTGTCCGGGCGGGTTCCACAACCGCCAGGACCAGGCTGATCCCCACGAGCACGCCGCTGAACAGGGCGGCGATACCGGCGGCCCTGACAATGAGGGCCCGGCCGCGGTCCTCTTCGATGCGGCGGCGCAGCCAGCGGTCCAGGGCCAGCCAGACGACGCTGGCGGCCAGGATGCAGACGAGCGGCAGGAACAGCGCGTTGATGCTGATCAGGATGTAGTCCTGCACTGCGTACCCGAACAGGCTGACGTTCAGGCCCATCTGTGCCGCCTGTGCCTCCGCGCGGGCCCAGCCGAAGTAGAACAGGAGGGCCGTTGCCACCGTGACCGGCGGGCCAATGGCCGAGATCACTCCAAGGGCGCGGGACCACGAGGAACGCTCGTCCCCGCCGGCCTCGGTCATGGCGCGGTGCCTGGCGCCTGCGGGCATGTGCCCTGGTCCGTTGCGTACTCGAAGGAAGCGGATCCGGTCACCGGCCAATCGGCGTCGGCAATGCTGACCCCGGCCGTGGCTGGCTGCCCCGGTTCGAGGGGCGGTGCCAGGAAGTAGAACTCAAGCGGATGGTTATTGTCGATGAAGCTTTGGCGCTGCAGGACCGGCGCCGTCGTGGCACCAACGTAAACCGAGCGGACGGTCCCGGTGGGCAGGCCGGTGATGTTTCCGGACAGGACAATTGCCTGCCCGGGACAGACCAGGAAGGGCGGCGAGTTGCCTTCGCTGTCCTCCAGGCCCGAGAGTTCCGGCGGGCATGCGGTTCCGCGGCGAGGGGCAAGCTCCACGGAGGCGCCCGGATTCTGTTGCCGGACCACAGCTATGGTGCGGAGGATCTCGATGGCGGTGGCGGACCAGCAGTCGCCCTCGAATGGCGGCGGCATGGTGTCCAGCGCAGAGGCTCCCGCATCCCAGGCAGCCTGGTCTCCCGACAAACCCAGGCACAGCGTTTTCGCCGCTTCTTCGACGGTGTTGAAGGGGCTGGTGTACTCGGGAAGGGATCCGCAGTCCATGCCCCTCAGGTTCCTGTACCAAATGGGGTCGCCCCTGCCCACCGGGCCGATCGGCAGCCAGTCGAGCACCACGG
>NZ_LWLP01000001.1:1191474-1272502 GCF_001641125.1 Arthrobacter sp. OY3WO11
GGCTGCGTTCCCCGCTGGCGGTGGAGCCGCCTCCAGAACCGCCGGGCTCGGTGGGCTGGTTCGCTTGCGACGTGCTGCTGGGAGCCGGCTCGTCACCACCGCCGGTCGCCACGCAGGCAGGCAGGAACAGCGACAGGGAGACCGCCCAGATGAAGGCAATCGGGCGGCGGGTGCAGATGTGCATCTCGCACCATCTCTATCTGTACTGCCTGGGGTCCAGCCTTGTATGGGTCCGGCCGGCCAGGGAAAGCATCGACCGCCGGGAGGTCATTGCGTCCAACGGAATTAAACCCTGCCGGCGTTACTGCGGCGTTACTGCCGGCGGACGGCGTACGACGGCGGGTGGGGCCGCCGAAGCAGCCCCACCTTGGGTGCCTCCCTGGCAAAGTTGGCGGCGCCGCCGTCCTCCGTTGCCTGGATGTGCTGACGCTACACGGCAGGCTCGCGACGCCGCCGGAACACCATGCGGAGGTTGTCCCGGAAGCTCAGGCTGCTCCGCCGGCTCACCACAATCACGGCAGCCACGGCCGCCAGCAGCACGATGATCCCTCCGGCCGCCACCGACCAGCGAGCGCCGAACTCCGAGCCGATCCAGCCCATCAGGGGAGCGCCCACGGCGGTTCCGCCCTGGAGGACGGCGAGGTACAGGGCCAGCACCCGCCCGCGGAACTGGGGCTCCACCGAGAGTTGGATGCTGGTGTTGCAGCTGTTCAGGAAGGTGATGGAGGCCAGGCCCACCGGGATGAGGACTGCTGCATACAGCCAGAACGACGGTGACACGCTGCCCAGGAGCGTGAACGCACCAAGCCCGAGCGCCCCGCCCAGCAGGAACCTCAGCCGGGGACCGGCCCTGCGCGCGGCAAGGAGCGCCCCGGCCAGGGTGCCCACTGCCATGATGGATCCCAGCAGCCCGAATTCGCCGGCGCCCACCCCGAACTCGGTGGTGGCCATGAGCGCGTTGATGATGGGGAAGTTCATCCCGAACGCGCCGAGGATGCCCACCAGGACCATGATCAGCACCAGGTCCGGCCGGTTGCGCACGTAGCGGACACCTTCCGCCACCTGGTGTTTGCCCCTGCTGGCCGGAGCCGCGGGAGCAAGTTCCGAGGTCCGGATCCGGAACAGTGAGATGATGACCGCGCCAAAACTGGCGGCGTTAAGCAGGAACACCGGCCCCGTCCCCACCCAGGCGATCAGCACGCCTGCGATGGCCGGGCCGGTAAGCCTGGCCGTGTTGAAGGACGCGGAGTTCAGCGCCACCGCGTTGGAGATGTTGTCCTGGCCCACGAGTTCGGAGACGAAGGCCTGCCGTGAAGGGGCGTCCACGGCGCTGGCAATTCCCAGGCACAGGGCTGCCAGATAAGCGTGCCAGAGTTCGGCGGTTCCGGTGACCACCAGCAGCCCCAGCGCCAGCCCGGTCAGGCCCATGGCCACCTGCGTCCACAGCAGGATTACCCGTTTGCGGTAGCGGTCCGCCAGCACTCCGCCGTACGGTCCGAGGAGCAGCATGGGAAGGAACTGCAGGCCCGTGGTGATGCCGACGGCGGCGCCGGAGTAGTTGGTGAGGACGGTCAGCACCAGCCAGTCCTGAGCTATCCGCTGCATCCAGGTGCCGATGTTGGACACCAGCGCGCCGCTGGCCCAGATCCGGTAGTTCCGGTTCTCCAGGGCCCGGAACATGGCGCTCATGTGCCGCTCATTTCCTGCATGATGTGCGCAGCGCGGCTCAGGATCTGCCGGTCCTCGTCGCTCAGCCCGGCCACCCGCTGCGCCAGCCACGCCGTCCGCTGGTTCCGGGCCTCGGCCAGTACAGCCCGGCCGGCGTCGGTAATGTCCACGCGGACCTGGCGCCCGTCGTCGGGGTTTGCCGCCCTGGACACGAAACCCTGGTCTGCGAGCGCGTTGACGATCCGCGTCATGGACGGAGCCTGCACGTGCTCGCTTTCGGCAAGGGCGCGGAGGGTACTGGGCCCGTTGCCGTTCAGGAGGGCCAGGACCGTGTACTGCCCCGGGGTGATGGCGTCCCCGGTGGCCTCGACGCGGAGCCGCCGCGAGGTGCGCATCACGGCCGTGCGGAGATCGATGGCCAGGCTGTCCGGGCCGGTGGTCCTGGGGTTCTGGGTGTCGGTGGTGGTCACGCCGGCTTTGCGCCTCCTGAAAATACTTAGCACTGCTAATTAGTCCTGCTAATAAGTATGCTCCTGTTCTGGGCGTCCGGCAAGGAAGTGTGCTGGGACTAACAGCCTTTCGGCTTATTCCGATAGTTTCCATGATCATGCGAAAAGGTCGGGCCGCAGAGTTCTCCACGGCAAATAGGGGCGCGCAAAAAGAGAAACTCCCGCACCGGCTCGCGTACAGCCTGCCATTCGCTGATTCTGGCCGTGCCGCGGGAGCGCACTTTCACTTCACAGAAAGCTGTTGTTATTGCTGAAACTTTACGATAGTTTCTACGTGTGATGCAGGTCGCAACGGTGGGGAGCCGGCGGCCACTTGCCTACCGAAGGACAATGATGACCAGCGAGCCTCGCGCCAGCACCCCCGAAATGCGCCTCAAACGCCTGCACGAGCGGCTGGGCGGCATAGCGTACGGCGGGGACTACAACCCGGAGCAGTGGCCCCGCGAGGTGTGGGAAGAGGATGTCCGCCTCATGAAGGAGGCAGGCGTCAACCTGGTTACGCTGGCTGTCTTTTCCTGGAGCCGGCTGGAAACCGCGGACGGCATCTATGACTTCGGCTGGCTGGACCAGATCATGGGCCTGCTGCACGAAAACGGCGTCGGCGTGGACCTTGCCACTCCTGACGCCGTCCCGCCGGCCTGGCTCGTTGCCCAGCACCCGGACATCCTTCCGGTCCTGGCGGACGGCACCACCTTCGGTTTCGGGTCCCGCCAGCACTTCGATGTCTCCCACCCCGCCTACCGCGCAAAGTCCCTGGCCATGGCCGAGAAGATGGGGGAGCGCTACGCCGGCCATCCTGCCCTCTGCATGTGGCACGTCAACAACGAATACGGGCCCGTTTCCTACGGACCCCACGCGGACCGGGCCTTCCGTGAATGGCTGCAGCAGAAGTACAGCAGCCTGGACGATCTCAACACCGCCTGGAGTACGGACGTCTGGGGCCAGGTCTACTCGGACTGGGCCCAGGTCAACGCCCCCGCGCAGCCCCGCACCTGGTCCAACCCCACCCGGCGCCTGGACTACCACCGGTTCACGTCGGACAGCATGCTGGCGCACTACAAAGCCGAACGGGACATCCTGCGCCGGCACACCCCGGACCTGCCCATCGTCACCAACTTCATGCGCTTCTACAAGAACAACGACTACTGGGCCTGGGCCGCGGAGGAGGACGCCGCCGCACTGGACATCTACCCGGACCCGCGCGAGGAAGACGCCCACGTGGCCGCCGCCCTCAACTTCGACCTGATGCGCTCGCTCCGCAAGGGCCAGCCCTGGCTGGTCATGGAACAGGCCACCGCCGCGGTGAGCCAGTGGTCCGTCAATGTCTCCAAACTCCCCGGCAAGATGCGCCTGGGCTCCTACCAGGCGATCGCGCAGGGCGCGGATTCCATCCTCTTCTTCCAGTGGCGCCAGGCCAAGGGCGGCACGGAACGCTTCCACTCCGGCATGGTCAACCATGCAGGGCCCAACACCCGTGTCTTCCGGGAAGTCTGCGAACTGGGCCGGGAACTGAAGGAACTGGGCGGCATCACCGGCACACGGTCCGCCGCCAAGGTGGCCGTGGTCTTCGACTGGGACTGCTGGTGGGCCCTGGAGCTGGGCAACTCGCCGCGCTCGGACCTGAATTACACCCAGGAAGTCCTCCGCCTCTACCGGCCCTTCTTCGACGCGAACATTCCGGTGGACTTCGTCAACACCGCCTCAGACCTCAGCCAGTACAGCCTGGTGGTCCTGCCGGCGTCGTACCTCCTTTCCGACGATGCCGTGCAAAGGTTCGAGAACTACGTTGCCGGCGGCGGCCGCCTGGTGGCCAGCTATCTCTCCGGCATCGTGGACCCGGACAACACCATCCGCCTGGGCGGCTACCCGGGCGCCCTCCGCAACGTCCTGGGCGCCTGGAGCGAGGAGATGCACCCGCTGGCCGGCGAGGGTGAGGAAGTAAAGATTTCAACGGCCGACGGCGGCACGGCCTCGGCCAATTACTGGACTGAGCACCTGCACACCGAAAAAGCGGACGTCCTGGCGAGCTACGCGTCGGGACGGCTTGCCGGCTCACCCGCCGTCACCCGCAACACGTTCGGCAAGGGAACCGCCGTCTACCTGTCAGCCCGGGTGGACGGCACCTTCCTGGAGGACCTGCTCGCGGCCGAGCGCGCTGCTGCGGGGATCCGCCCGGAACTGGACGCTCCGTTGGGAGTGCAGGTCCGCCGTCGTACCGGCAACGGACGCAGCTACCTGCTGGTCCTGAACCACAATGACGCCCCTGCCCGCGTGGACGTCAAAGCCGGCGGCGCGGACCGCCTCACCGGCAACGCCGTCCGGGGAACCGTCGAGCTCGCAGCCCACGGCGTCCTGGTGATTGAAGAACCCACAGAATCCAACCCCGCAGAAACCGCCCGATAGGAGGCCCCACCATGGCCATGCGACTGGAAGTACCTCCCGAGGCGGTCACCCCGGACCCGCCCGGCACCACCCGGAACCGCCGCAACAAACCCGGCAGTTGGGGGCTTGCCCTGAAACGGGACTGGCGGCTGTACACGCTGGTGCTGCTGCCGCTGGCCTACTTCGCCGTGTTCCGCTACCTGCCCATGGCCGGCAACGTGATCGCCTTCCGGCAGTTCCAGCCCGGCGGCAGCATCTTCGGCGAGAAATGGATGGGGCTGAAGTACGTCACCCTGTTCATCAACGATCCCAGCTTCTGGCAGGCGTTCCAGAACACCATCATCCTGGGCGTGTTGACCCTGCTGTTCTGCTTCCCGATGCCCATCATCTTCGCCTTGATGCTGAACGAGCTGCGCTCGCAGAAGTTCAAGAAGTTCGTCCAGACCGTGGCGTACCTGCCGCACTTCATGTCCGTGGTGATCATCGCCGGCATGATCCTGCAGAACTTCTCCATGACCGGCACGGTCAACCAGATCGCCAATACGCTGTTCGGCACCACGGTGAACTTCACCCAGGACGCCGGCTGGTTCCGCCCCATGTACATCAGCTCCGAGGTGTGGCAGACCATGGGCTGGGGCGCCATCCTCTACCTCGCCGCGCTGACCCGCGTGGACGAATCTCTGTACGAGGCCGCCAGGATTGACGGTGCCAACCGCTGGCAGCAGACCTGGCACGTGACGCTGCCGGCCATCAGGCCCACCATCATCACCCTCCTGATCCTGAACATCGGCACGTTCATGGCAGTGGGCTTCGAAAAGATCCTCCTGATCTACAACCCGCTCAACTACGCAACGTCCGATGTCATCTCCACCTACCTGTACCGGGTGGGCCTGGAGTCCAGCAACTTCAGCTACGCCGCGGCCATCGGAATGTTCGAATCCGTCATCGGCCTCACGCTGATCCTCTCAGCCAACGCCATCTCCAAGCGGCTCGCCGGAACGAGCCTGTGGTGAAAGGGCCAACCATGAAGGGCGAAACCATGAACCAGGCCGGCACCACGCAAGGTTCCAGCACGACACCAGGCACGGCGCCGGGCACCGCGGGGGAGGAAACTGCCGGCAGCAGGCCAGCCGGCGCCAAGCCCCGCTCCCGCGCCGGGCGCAGCCCGAGGGAAACCGGGGTCCTGGTCAAGGACATGAAGGTCTCCCGCGGCATGCGGGTGTTCAGGATGTTCAACCTGGTCTTCCTGCTGGTGGTGGTGTTCCTGACCCTCTACCCGTTCCTGAACATCATTGCCCAGAGCTTCTCCAGCGAAGGGTTCATCAACGCGGGCCAGGTCAACCTGTTCCCCATGGGGTTCAACACCGAAACGTACAAGCTGATCCTCGCCGACTCCACTTTCTGGAACAACTACGGCAACACGGTCCTGTACACCGTGGTGGCAACGGCCATCTCCATGGTCCTGACCACCAGCTTCGCCTACGCCATCGCCAAGAAGGACCTGAAAGGCCGCAGCCTGTTCATCGGCATCGCGGTGTTCACCATGTTCTTCAACGGCGGCCTCATCCCCAACTACGTGCTGATCAGCTCGCTGGGCATGCGGGACACCCTGTGGGCCGTGGTGCTGCCCAATGCCATCAGCGTCTTCAACCTGCTCATCATGAAGTCGTTCTTCGAGAACATGCCCCGCGAACTGGAGGAAGCTGCCGCCATTGACGGTCTGTCCCAGTACGGCGTGCTGTTCAAGGTGGTCCTTCCCCTGAGCAAGGCGATCGTGGCCACCATGGTGCTCTTCTACGCCGTGGCCAACTGGAACTCCTGGTTCCAGGCCTTCCTTTACCTGGACAACCCGGATCTGTTCCCGGTGACCATCTACCTCCGCAACATGATCGCCGGGGTAACCACCGCAGACTCTGCCGGCGGCACGGCGGAGAACCTCGGCCAGATCGCGGCGAACATCCAGTCGGTCACCATCGTCCTCACCGTCCTCCCCATTTTGTGCATCTACCCCTTTGTCCAGAAGTACTTCTTCACGGGCGTCATGCTCGGTTCCGTCAAGGAATAACCCCTTATGAAAGGAAAACCCATGATCCGCAGACGAGAGTTCCTGGGCCTCTCCGCCCTCGCCGCATTCGGCCTGGTGGCGGCAGGCTGTGACTCAGATTCAGGCACCAAGGTGGACACCTCCAAGGCCCGCACCGGAGCCATGGACAGCTTTGGGGTGGGGGACACGTTCAAGGCGACGGCGCCGGTGAGCTTCACCTTCCTGTTCAGCGACCAGCCCTCGTACCCGTTCAAAAAGGACTGGCTGCTGTTCACCCAGATGGCCAGCGCCAACAACGTCACGCTTGAACCCACCATCGTGCCCAGCAGCGATTACGAGCAGAAGCGCAGCCTGCTGATCAGCTCGGGCAACGCGCCGGAAATCATCGCCAAGACCTACCCGGGCCAGGAGAGCGCGTACGTCTCTTCCGGGGCGGTCCTTCCGGTCAGCGACTACGTGGACCTGATGCCGCACTTCCAGGACAAGGTGAAGAAGTGGAAGCTCGAGCCGGAGATCGCCGGACTCACGCAGGAGGACGGGAAGTACTATGTGCTGCCCGGCCTGCATGAGGAGCTGTGGCCGGACTACACCCTGGCCTTCCGCACCGACATCCTGGAGAAGGAAGGGATCGCGGATCCAAAAACCTGGGACGAGTTCCGCGAGGTGCTGCGCAACCTGAAGAAGGCCTACCCGGACGTAGTGCCGTTCTCTGACAGGTTCAACGGCAACAGCGTGCTGAACATCGCCGGCAACGCGTTCGGCACGGTGGCGGGCTGGGGCCTGGTGGACGGGCTGAACTTCGACGAGGACAAGAAGGAATTCGAGTTCGCCGCCGGCACCTCCAGGTTCAAGGAACTGGTCACCTACTTCAATTCCCTGGTGTCCGAGGGCCTGATGGACCCCGAAAGCTTCACCCAGACGGACGATTCAGCCATCCAGAAGTTCACCTCCGGCAAGTCGTTCGTGATCAGCGCGAACTCGCAGAACATCATCACCTACCGCACGTCCATGGAACAGTCGCTGGGCAAGGGCAACTTCACCGTCCGCAAGATCACCGTCCCCGGTGGCCCGGCGGGGGACCTCATCGGCGGCTCGCGGCTGGAGAACGGCATCATGCTCAACTCGTCCGTGAAGGACAAGGACACGTTCGTGGCGCTCATGCAGTACATTGACTGGCTCTTCTACAGCGACGCCGGGCAGGAGTTCTCGAAATGGGGCGTGGAAGGTACCACGTTCACCAAGGAAGGCGGGAAGCGCGTCCTTGCCAAGGACATCAATTTCCAGGGACTCAACCCGGCCGGCACCAAGGACCTGCGTGTGGAGTACGGGTTCTCCGGCGGCAACTTCGCCTACGGCGGCACCACGGACCTGCTGCACTCCACGTTCAATGAGGAGGAGCTTGCGTTCCAGGAGGCCATGAAGAGCAAGACCCCGAAGCCGGTGTCCCCGCCCGTGCCGTTCAGCGACGTGGACCGCGAGCAGGCCACCCTGGTGCTCACCCCGCTGAAGGACCACGTCAAGCAGAACACCCTGAAGTTCATCACGGGGCAGCGGAGCCTGGGCGAGTTCGACGCCTACCTCAAGGAACTGGACAGCAAGGGCATGTCCAAGTACGTAGAGTTGGCGAACAAGGCGTACACGTCCTACCAAGCCAACACGGACAAGAAGTAGGAAGTACGACGGCGCTGGCCACCTTGGCCGGCAACCGAGAGGCAGTGCGTGGTTCAGAATAAAGCGGAATACGGTGCCGGCCCCCTGTTCAGGGCGGCCGGCACCGTCGCCGGCGTGATGATGGGCCACGCCCTGCTGGTGCTTGCCAACGTGCTGCTGGTGGTAACGCCGCTGCTGGGCAACTGGCTCCTGGTGCTGCTGGCCTGCGTTCCGGTTGGCCCGTCCCTGGTGGCTGCCATGTACGCGTTCAACCGGCTGCTTGCCGGCCATGACACCGGGGTGTTCCGTGACTTTGAGCGGGGCTACCGGATGAACTTTGTGCAGGCCCTGGTGGTGTGGCTGCCATACCTGCTGGTGATGGCCGTGGTCACCTTGAACCTGGCCGGCCTGCCACTCATCCCCGGCGCCGGACCCGGCGCGGAACCCGCCATCCGGGCGGCGCTGCTGGTCCTGGGGCTCCTGGTGGCAACGGCGTCACTGAACGCGCTGCTGCTGCTGTCCCGGTTCACCTTCCCGGTGCGGGACATCTACCGGCTGTCGCTGTACAGCTTCGGTGCGCAGAAGAGGGTGGCGCTCGGAAACGCCGGCATCCTGTTTGTGGCCGCCTTCCTGCTGCTGATGACCACCACCTACCTGATGCTGGTGGCCGCCGGGGCACTGGTGTTCCTGGTGTGCCTCAACTCCCGGCCGCTGCTGCGGTTCATCGAGGACAGGTTCACCGCCTAGGACCGCGTCCTCACGGGCTGCGATCGCAGCAGCAAATGGCGTAGCTGAAGGAACCGGGACTCAGCGCCTGGTCTCGTACCTGGTCAGGACCACACCGTCGGTAAACGTCCGGGTCTCCACCAGGCTCAGGTTCACCCAGTTGTCCAGAGCTGTGAAGAACGGCGTGCCGCCGCCCACCAGGACCGGATGGGTGACCATCAGGTACTCGTCGATCAGCCCGGCCCGCATGGCCGCCGCGGCGAGTGTGGCACCGACGATGTCCATGAAACCGCCATCGTCGGCCTTGAGCCGGGTGATCTCGGTGACCGCGTCGCCGGTGACCAGGCGGGTGTTCCAGTCGACCGTGCTGATCGTCGAGGAGAACACCATTTTCGGCATGTCCCGCCACCGGCGGGCGAACTCGATCTGCGCCGGTGTGGCGCCAGGCTGCTGGTCAGCGGTGGGCCAATGGGAGCTCATCGTCTCCCACAGTTTGCGCCCGTACAGCGCCAGGCCCGTCGCCCCCACCCGGTCGGACCACCACTGGAACAGCTCATCGCTCGGCACGCTCCAGCCGAGGTCATCGCCGGGCGCGGCGATGTAGCCGTCCAGGCTCACGTTCATGGCGAAGGCCAGATTGCGCATGGTGTCAGTCTCCCGTGCGTCGGCATTCGTTGTACAGACCAGCGGACGCGTCAGCTCGCGGGCAAACCTCGACGCCGGTGACAGAAGTGCCCTGCACGAAACTGCATTCTGCTCAATAGTCCTCTGCACCAACAGGCATCTTTTCCGAATCCGCCTGCACAACCTGCAGGAACTACTTCTTTGGTGCCTGGCCGCTCCTGCTGCCGGGACCCATCGGTAGAGGGTGGGTACGGAGACTCCTAGCGTGTCGGCGACCACCCGCGGCAGTGTTCCTTGTTTGAGGAGATTGCGGGCTGAGCGGATCTTGGTATCTGTCATGATGCGTTTGCGGCCGCCGACGCGTCCTTGTTGGCGCGCCTCGCTACTTCACGAATCAATTACCGCCCATGCGTGGTGAAATCCGCATGCAGAACTCCTGGCCCTGCGGAGTCCTTCACCGCCGAGCAGGCGCGGGATATGCGAGACTGTCCCGCATGACTGACGCCATGCGCAGCTATTGGGACAACCAAGCTGCGAATTTCGACGTTGAAGCTGACCATGGACTGGCTGACCCCGCCGTCCGACGAGCATGGAGGGAATTGCTGTTGCCTCTGATGCCGAAGCCCGGCAGCGACGTGGCGGACCTTGGCTGCGGGACCGGCAGTCTTTCTCTGCTGCTGGGCAGTGCCGGACACCAGGTTTGGGGTCTGGACTTGTCAGAGAAGATGGTGGACATGGCCTGGGCTAAGACGGCACACGCTGGGGTATCCGCTGAGTTCGTGGTGGGAGACGCCTCATCGCCGCCCCGCGCTCCCGGCTCTATCGATGTTGTGCTTGCCCGCCACGTTTTGTGGGCTCTTCCTGATCCTGACGCCGCGGTGGCGCGCTGGACCGGGCTGCTCCGAGGTACCGGCACCATGATTCTCATCGAAGGGCTGTGGGGAACAGGTGCAGGAATTCCCGCGGAACGCTGTCTGGAGCTAGTCCGCTGTCACCGCAAGAATGCCACCGTGACAATGTTGACGGACCCTGCGCTCTGGGGCAAAGAAATCACGGACGAACGCTACGTGATAGTCAGCACGTCCTAGCGGCGTAATCCGGCCGGACATGTGTATGTCATCTATTGGTGGCTTCCGCTGGACGGCTATTTCCGCCCACCGGGCACAATGAAGTCGTCCTGGAGGACCAGCAGAGATCGACCCCGAACTGCTCGGCTGGAGCAACGAAGGATGTGCCCGCAACCACGTCCGAGTCTCGTACCGGGGCCCATAATTATGCGCATTTAATTATGCGCATTCGGAAAGAATCGGGCTCTCCTGTCGTTTCAGAAGCTGGCTGCACAAAGTTCCCCCTGTATTTCAGGGTTTGTGCAGACAGCTTGTGACCAGTAGCTGGCCTGTACCCCTATGCACAAAGCTCCCTTTCGATCGATACTCCTATTCACAAATGCACAGACATGTCTGGAAACCCCAGAATACGAGGCATCTCACGAGTTTGTCCGAACTCAGCTGCACGAGCGGGTCGTCCTGTTAGGCGGAGCTGCGCTGAAGACCACGGGTCTAACCACGTCTGGCGGTTCTGCCCTTGTAGGTTTGGGTCATACATTAGAAATACTGTTACCAACGTCTTTCGGGGCGGAGCGGAGTATGCGTGGGTTTGGTGATTGCAGAATTAAAGAGGGGTTATGTAACTGACGGTGACCGGTTGAACGTGATTACTCAAGGATTCGCCGATGGTGCGACTGGTCCTACCAGCGGTCGTCGTGCGAGCGGCTTGCTAACCGGGACGGAGAAGGAATGACATATACCGGCAGTGACGTAGAAGGCGGGGCCGAGAATCAAAAGGCCCCTAGATCAAAAATGAAATGGTATTGGAAGCTGGCTGGATTACTGTTCTTTGGCTACACCATCTTCTATATGTTGATGCCCGTTCTGAACTCAGTAGGGATTGAGAGCATCCGATGTGAGATTAGCTCGGCAAAATCGCATACAAGTTCCGGTGGCTCTAGAGGCTCGGCTTCGACAGCAGGCGTTCTGGTCGAGACGACTAATTGCGGGAAAGTTCATGTGTCCACAGGGGTGACTTTCGATAATCAAGACGAAGTGGCTGCATCCTTCAAAGCTGGCAGCGAATACGAGTTCGACCTTGGTTGGTTCTCCAGAGTGTGGACCAAAGACATCGGGCAAGGGATTCCATCAGTGAACGACTATCGGTTGGTTGACTGATGGTTCCGCTCGCTGGCTGGAACTTTGGGGCCGACGGATCTGCACAAGGCCTTACTGGAAGGAATGTCCCATGCGCGCGGTAAAGGCGTATATAAGGATCCTCGCGGCCGCGACGGCCGTGCTCATGGTGGGAATGCCAATAACCGCATGCGCTGAGAAGGAGCCAGGGAACACAATGCCAGAGAAGGCGACGCCAGAACAGACAATGACTGCCCGGGAGGGACGGGACCGGGTGGTCGAACTCGTCATGAATACTACCAAGCAGCTCAAGGTCACCGGGTGGTGGCCCCGTAACGGCGTGGCGTGGGCGCAGGAGTGCTCCCTGGGAGAGGGAGAGGGCGAGGAGGGTGCCAGTTATGGCTATGACCGCTGGGCACCCCAAGGAACAGAGCATATTGAGGACGCGAAACGCGTAGCCGAGTACTGGGAGTCCCTCGGCATGACCGTACGTACCGTGAACCCGACAACGCACCCGACCGTCTTCGCCGAGGGCGGGCCCGTACTTCGGGCCAGCTTCGATACTGATGCATCTGACAAGTCGTACAGCATTGGTGCCACTGCCCCGTGCTCACCGGGAGAAGCGGTTGCCTTGAACGACGAGGACGAAGCAGAGCGGAATCAAGGCAAAGTACTCCCCGGAGACGAAGGCATCGTCGTTCGCGAAGACCCGCCGCAATAACTCCACGATGTACATCCAATCGGGCAGGGTCATACGGCCGTAACCCGTTGCGCACCGGGCGTGTGTGCAGGCGTCTCCTTTGGACGGTGCAGCCGATACGCCTTGTCAGCTACGCCGACGGTTGCGGGTAGTGCCGGGTTCGGCGGCGGCGATACCAGGCCTGGCTCATGAACGTGTCATCGAGAAGAATTCGTCCCATGCTCAGTCCGAAGATGCGGTGCACCTGCTTCAGCGCGGCTTTGAAAGCACTGTGTCGATGCTCGTCTGGGCCGTAGACATCGTTGATGCTTCCCATTCCACCCCGCAGGAGGCTGCCGGTCATCAAATAGATTCCGCGACGTTCTTCTTTTGATGCAGCGACCTCGAGTCTCCGTGCCGTAGCGCCAAATCCCCCGGCCCAGTATCGGCCGGTCGTGTTTTCAAACGCCTCCAGCGAGGCACACAGCACATCCAGCGCGTGGATACCCGCCGTTTGGTCATCAGATTTCCAGCCTCGTCCTCGTCCCATACCCCTCAGGCTAAATCACAGAATCGCGGATTTTTCACCGCGGACACTGCACAAAGCTGCTCAGGCCAGTTGCGGAGCTAACACTTGGATGCTGCATCGAGAGAGGCAAGGTCACTTACCGCTTGGAGTCACAGCCGCTCAGGCGCTTTCGGCGGAAGGGGGCGCTTCGTCAAGAGCCGGGATGCGCTTGCCTTGACCGCTGGGGAGGGCATGTCCCGAATACCTTGTCCGATTAGATGGCCGGGAAGGTGCCCCAACTTCAACGCTCTGCCGTCTCGTAACCCTTGGGTGGCGAGTTCAGGTGGTGAGTGCAACACCCTGAACTCGCCGTTGTACCCACCGTTAGTTATGAGACACGTTGGGAGCAGCTGCGGCTCAGATGTGCTGGGTGATCCTCACCGGCGTCAGCATTTCGCGGTCGAAACCCACCACGCGGCGCTCGCCGTGAAGGATCACTTCATGGGTGTGCACATCCTGCGTGCTGGAGGTGGCCACGTGCAGTTTCACTAGGCCGGGCGTGACCACGCGCTTCAGGTCCACGCCGGTGAAGGACGTGCGGTCCGCGTGCACGGTGAACTCGACCGCTGCCGAGGACCCGGCCGCGAGTTCCACCCGGGCAAATCCGATCAGCTCCCGGACCGGCCGGACCACCTCGCCTACCGGATCCTCGAGGTAAAGCTGCACTACCTCGGCGCCGTCAACGGCCCCGGTGTTGGTGACCGTGCAGCTCACGGTGACCGCTTCCGCCGTCGACATCGCAGGAGCGCCGGCCACGTGGTCCGAGAACGCGAAGCTTGTATAGGAAAGCCCGTGACCGAAGCCGAATAGCGGCGACGGATCCAGGGCGCTGACGCCGGACGGGCCGGCCAGCCGGCTGCGCAGGTAGGTGCCGGGCTGCCCGCCGGGGGTGCGCGGAACGGACACCGGCAGTTTGCCGGAAGGATTGACGACGCCGGTCAGCACGTCCCAGAGTGCCTCGCCGCCCTCCTCGCCGGGAAAGAAGCCCTGGATGATGGCGCTGGCGCGGTCCACGAAGTCCCCGAGCGCGTAGGGCCGGCCGCTGAGGACCACCACGACGGTGCGCGTCCCCGCAGCCTCGGCAGCAGCCAGTACGCGGTCAAGCATGCGGTGCTGGTCACCCGGGAGCCGGAGGTCTGGGGCGTCGTTTCCTTCCCCGGACGTGCCGCGGCCGAAGAGTCCGGCGTTGTCGCCCACGGCGATCACGCAGGTGTCCACCTCGGAAGCGATAGTGCACGCCTCCTCGATCTGTTCCTCCGTGATGGTCTCGCAGGTGCCGGTGGCGGCACTGCGGACGGACCCGAAACGGGAGGCAGCAGCGTCAGCGACGGTGGGGATCCGGATGCCCATCGGCACGTCAGGGTGCGAGGCACCCACGTGGGCGTCGAAGGAGTAGCAGCCCAGCATCGCGAACGGGTCCTGCGCCAGCGGCCCCACCACGCCGAGTGCGCTCAAGGTGCCGGGCAGCGGCAGCGCGGGGCCGCCGTCGTGCGTCCTGTTGCTCAGCAGCACCAGCGACTGTGCTGCGATCTCCCGCGCCAGCTCGCGGTTCACCGCCGGGTCAAGGTTGATGGTTCCGGCGGCAAGTGCCGGGGGAGCGGGGTTGAAGTCCGAGGACAGTAGTCCGGCCTCCTGCTTCTGGGTCAGTACCCGCCGCAGCGCGGTGTCCACCAGTGCCTCGGCAACTGCGCCCCCGCGGACCCGTTCCTGCAGCGGCATGCCGAAGCAATTCACCGTGGGCAGTTCCACGTCCACCCCGGCCGTCAGGGCAAGGGCGGCGGCTTCGCCGGAATCGGCAGCCACGCCGTGGGTGACGTTGAGGAAGGCGACACCGAAGTAGTCGGCCACCACCGTCCCGGCAAAACCCCACTCGTCCCGGAGCAGGGACGTGAGGAGTGCACGGTTGGCGGCCGCCGGGAGGCCGTCTGTATCGGTGTAGGCATGCATCACGGACCGGGCACCGCCGTACTTGATGGCCAGTTCGAACGGCGGCAGCATCACATCCGCCAGCTCCCGCGGGCCCATGGACACCGGGGCGTGGTTGCGGCCGGCGCGGGACGCGGAGTAGCCGACGAAGTGCTTGAGGGTGGCCACGATCCCTGCCCCCTCCAGGCCCTCCACGTAGGAGCTGGCCAGAATTCCCACCAGGTACGGGTCCTCGCCGATGGTCTCCTCCACCCGGCCCCAGCGCAGATCGCGCACCACGTCCAGCACAGGGGCCAGGCCCTGGTGGACGCCGAGCTGCCGCATCTGGTCCCCGATCAGCCCTGCCATGCGCCGGACAAGGGCGGGGTTGAAGGTAGCGCCCCAGGCCAGGGGCACCGGGAACGCCGTGGCTTTCCAGGCGGCCAGGCCCGCGAGGCATTCCTCATGGACCTGCGCGGGGATGCCGAATCGGGACGCGGCCATGATCTGTTCCTGCGCGGCCGCCAGCCGGCGTGCACCCTCCAGCGGCTCCACGGGGACCGTGCCGTACATGCGGGTGATCTGGCCCAAGCCGTTGGAAATCACTTCCTCCCAGGACCGGCCGTCGCCGGCCATCTCGTTCTGCAGGGGAGCCACAGAGTCGCCGTCCGTTGAGGCATTCACCCAGACGCCGGCCAGCTGCGCCAGCTTCTCTTCCAGCGTCATCTCACGGATCAGGCGTTCGACGGCGTCGCTGCCGCCGCCCGGAACGCTGTCCTGGCTTAGTGCTTGCTTCTCGGCGGCACCGCTCGTCACGGGCTTCTCCTAGGGATCGTGATTGCTTCTCTGAAACTATCAGAAACTCATTACAAGTTTCTAGGCTTAAAATCCTTGACGTGGGATGGATTTGCTCCATACGGTTGATTGCAGGTGCGGATAGCAGCTCAACCTTGTCTTCGAAACTTCTGTATTTTCCTAGAAAGTTTCGAAACCTTTACTGCAACGACGGAGAGATCATGCGGACGTACAGAGTGGCCATCGTGGGAACCGGCGGGATCGCGGCGGTGCACGCGGACAACCTTGCCCGGACAGGCGGGAGGGCGGAGCTCGTTGCCGCATGCGATGTGGACCAGGGCAGGCTGGACGCCTTCGCCGGCCAGCACGGCGTTGAGGGCAGGTACCTCACCCTTGCCGACCTGCTGGCCGGGGCCAAACCGGACATTGTGCACCTCTGCACCCCGCCCATGTTCCACATCGACCAGGCCATCGAATGCCTGGAGGCGGGCGTCCACGTCCTGTCCGAGAAGCCGCCAGCGCTTAGCCTCGCTGACTTTGACCGGCTGGAGAAGGCGCAGGCAAAGGGCGGTGCCCAGTTCTCCTGCGTCTTCCAGCACCGCTTTGGCGATGCGTCGGCGGCTGCCAGGGAACTGATCGGAGCCACGGTATTCGGCCGTCCCCTGGTGGCCCGCTGTGACACGCTCTGGTACCGGCCGGACAGTTACTGGGACCTGCCCTGGCGCGGCACCTGGAACGCGGAAGGCGGCGGACCCACCATGGGCCACGGCATCCACCAGTTCGATCTGCTCCTCCACCTGCTGGGCCCGTGGGAGGAAGTCACCGCCATCGCCACCCGGCAGGACCGCGCCACGTCCACCGAGGACCTCTCCGCGGCACTGGTCCGGTTCGAGAACGGCGCGGTGGCCACCATCGTCAACTCGCTGCTGTCGCCCCGGGAAACCTCGGACATCAGGATCGACTGCGAGTTCGCCACCGTGGAACTAAGCCACCTCTATGGCTACAGCACCGATAACTGGACCATTACTGCCGCCCCCGGCCACGAAGAACAGGTCAACAACGCGTGGGCCGGGCATCCGCTGGAGCGGGGGAGCGGGCACTCGGCGCAGTTCCTGGCCATGTATGACGCGCTCGACGCCGGGCGTCCCCTTCCCGCCGGCGCCGACTCTGCACGCCAGACCCTTGAACTTGCCGCCGCCATCTACGCCTCCGCCTTCACCGGCACCCCGGTCCGGCGCGGCGACATCGTCCCCGGCCACCCCTTCTACGCCGGCATGGACGGCGAGGGACTGGGCGCCGAAGTGCTGGACGCCACCGCCCTCCGCGCCCGCGCCTGACAATTCACACTTTCCAAGGAGACTTTTTATGACCACCCCCGCAGCCACCACAACCCGCCAGCTGAGCGTCCTTGACGACGGCGCCGCCCTCAGCTTCACCGCCAACGGCCGGACCATCGCCACCTATACCTACAAACCCACCGACGACCAGTACGAAAGCCCCAGGCCGTTCTTCCACCCGCTGACCACCCTGGACGGCGACGAGGTCACCATTTCGCGTCCGTGGGACCACGTCTGGCACAAGGGACTGTCCTGGGCCCTGCCCAACGTGGGAAAGCACAACTTTTGGGGCGGCGCCACCTACACCCGCGCCACCGAGTACGCCAACCTGGACAACAACGGCGCCATGACCCACCAGGCATTCGCGGCGGTCAATGAGACTGAAACCGGGATCACGGCGTCGGAATCCCTTACCTGGACCTCCCAGGACGGCGAACCGGTCATCGCGGAGAACCGCCGTTTCAGCATCCAGCTCCTGGATGCCGAAGGCACGGAGGGCGCCTACGCCATCCTGTTCGAGTCCGAAATGGGCAACATTTCCGGCGAGGTCATCACCATCGGAAGCCCCACCACCGAGGGCCGGGACAACGCCGGCTACGGCGGGCTGTTCTGGCGCGGCCCGCGGTCCTTTACCGGTGGTGAGTTCCGCAGTCCGGAGGGAACCGGCGGGGACGAATTCATGGGATCCCGCTCACCATGGATCGCCTTCACCGGGAAGCATGACGACACCTGCAGGTCCTCCACCATCCTCTTCACGGAGGACAGCGCCAACCCCGGTGCCCCCACCCAATGGTTCGCCAGGTCATCAATGTTCGCGTGCCTGGGCTCGGCTCCGTTCTTCAGCCGGGAGGTGCCGCTGGAGGAGGGCTCACCCTTGACCTACCGCTACGCCGTGGTGATCGCCGACGGCGCCGTGGACGAGGCGCGTGCCGGGGCCCTGGCCGGGGCGGCGCAGCAGGCACTGGAAAGCTGGGCATAGCCGTGGCGTCCACTTTCCCCGGGGCCACCGGACTGTCCGAGGTCACCATCTATGACTGGCCCGGCGCGGACGGCTGCGCCGGCGGTTCGCCGCACATGCACACCGCCTCCACGGAAGCGTATGTGGTGCTGGAAGGCACAGGCCGGCTGGAGACCCTGAACTCGGACGGATTCACCTCCACGCCGCTGGAACCGGGAGTGGTGCTGTGGTTCACCCCCGGAACGGTGCACCGCGCCGTCAACGACTCGGGCGACCTCAAGGTCCTGGTGGTGATGCAGAACGCCGGGCTGCCGGAAAACGGGGACGCCGTCATGACGTTCCCGCCGGAGCACCTCGCGGACGCCGCATCGTACGGAAGGGCCGCCGCGCTGGAGATCAAGGATGCCGACGCCGGACTGGCCGAAGGGGAAGAGGCGGCCCGCCGTCGTCGTGACCTGGCGCTGGAAGGGTACTTTGCGCTGAAGGCCGCCGTGATTGAGTCCGGGCCCGCGGCACTGGCGGACTTCCATGCCGCGGCCGTCCGATTGGTGGCTCCCAGGACCGGAGCCTGGGCCGAGGTGCTGGCTGGAGGCGCAGCGGAGCAGGCGGAGACTACCCGGCAGCAGCTGGCCTCTCTGGACGTGGCGGAAAGTTTCTACCTGGGTAAGGCGCGGACTACCATGGGGCAACGGAAGAATCGCAGGACTTACGGCATGTGCGGCCGCATCCAGACGTGGGAACTTTCCGATAGCTGACCCGGGCGCTGTCCCGGATGAAAGGACGGCTTGGTGAGCAAGCAGGACACGGGACGCGCCACGATCAGTGAGATTGCGCGCGAAGCCGGGGTCTCCGTTCCCACTGTTTCCAAGGTGCTGAACGGGCACGCCCATGTGGCGGCGGAAACCCGGGCGCGGGTGGAGGAGATCATTGCCCGGCGCGACTATGCCCGGCGCCCGGCCAAGCAGCGGAAGAAGGCCGGGCTGGTGGACCTGGTGTTTCCGGGAATGGGCTCGGAATGGGCCCTGGAAATCATCGAGGGCGTTGAGCGCGTGGCACAGCTTGCCGGCTACGGCACAGTGGTGAGCAGCCTCAGCCTGGACGGCTCGCGCATCCGGCCGTGGCTGGCGAACGTAGCGGAGCGGAAGTCGGACGGCCTGCTGATGGCGGTTTACCAGCTGGACGCCAAGCAGATCCAGCGGATCAAGTCGCTGGGCATCCCGGTGGTGCTGATTGATCCGGTGGGGCAGCCCGGCCCGGACCTGATGACGGTGGGCGCCGCCAACTGGGACGGCGGATACTCGGCCACGCAGCACCTGCTGCAGCTGGGGCATCAGCGGATCGGCATGATCGGCGGCCGCGAGGACCTGCAGTGCAGCAGCGCGCGCGAGGACGGCTACAGCTCTGCGCTGCGCCGGGCGGGGATAACGGTGGATCCTGCCCTGATGGTTCCCGGCGACTTCTCCATCGAGTCCGGCGAGGCCGCCACCCGCAAACTGCTGCAGCTGGAGGACCGGCCCACCGCGATCTTCACGGGCAACGACGACCAGGCGCTGGGTGCCTACCGGGCGGCGCGCGCCGCCGGACTGAGCATCCCCGAAGACCTGTCGATCGTGGGTTTCGATGACATCCCCGCGGCCGAATGGGTGGAGCCCGGGCTGACCACCGTCCGCCAGCCGGTAGTGCAGATGGCCGAGACAGCCATGCGCGCCTTGCTCCGCCACCTGGACGGGGACGAGGAACTGCCCCAGCGGATCGAGCTGGGAACCGAGCTGGTGGTGCGCGGCTCCACGGCTCCTCCGCGCAAGGGCTAGCCGGCCGCAGCCGGCTGTTGCCCGTGGTCCAACGCCCATAGGGTGGGGCCATGGCTGATACATTCCCGTCCCTGATTGAAGCATTCAAGAACATTGGCGTCTCCAAGGCGTACGGTTCCCCGGTCCAGCTCGGAGGGGAAGAGGTCATTCCAGTGGCGCTGGTGTCCTTCGGGTTTGGCGGAGGCGGCGAGGCCGGGCCGGACGGTGCGTCCGGCGGCGGGGGAGGCGGAATGGTGCTGCCGCTTGGTGTGTACCGGAACGTCGGCGGGCAGGTGTCCTTCCGGCCCAATACCGTGGTGGCACTGTTTTGCCTGGTGCCAGTCATTTCGGTCGTCGGGGCGGCGGTGCGTAAGGCGATCAGGGCCGCGAAAGCGTAGCGGGAAAGCCCGGCGGCACCGGGCTGCGAATCGATGCCGGGGGTCAGCGCGCAGGGACTGCGCGGGCGCGTTGACCCCGGGTGTTACTGCGCCGTTCTGCGAGCCGGGAAGTGCCGTGGCGCTGGTACCGGCCGTCCCGCCGTCGTACGCCCGGGTCTAGACTGTCCGCATGGGTGACGTGGACGATTTCCTTGGCGCCATGGCTGAGCCTGAACGCGGCTGCCTGCAGCGCGTTATTGCGGCCGCGCGGCGCATTGTCCCGGACGCCGAGGAAGGCCGAAGCTACGGGATGCCTGCCCTGAAGCTGGACGGCAAGCCGCTGATCGGGGTGGTGGCGGCAGCCAGGCACCTGTCCATCTTCCCGTTCTCACCCGAGGTGGTGGACGCCGTCGCGCCCAGGCTGGAGGGCTTCTCACTGTCCAAGGGCACCGTCCGGTTCACACCTGGCCATCCCGTCCCGGATGACGTGGTGGAGGAGATGGTCCGGCTGCGGCGGGCGGAGATCCGGAAATAGCCAGGGGCCCATGCGGCTCTTAGGGAACAATCGCAGGAAGGCAACCGTGAAAACCAACGAACTGCTGCTGGACGCCTTTGGCCGGATCCGCGAGACCGTGGAGGCCACCCTTGAAGGGCTCGACGGCGGGACGCTTGCCCTGCGGCCAGGCGGCACCGGCAACTCGATCGCCTGGCTGGTCTGGCACCTGGGACGCGTGGAGGATGCGCAGGTGGCGGACGTCGCCGGCCGCGAGCAGGTGTGGACGGCGCAGGATTTTGTGGGCCGTTTCGGCCTGCCGTTGTCCCGGAAAGACACCGGGTACGGCCATTCCAGTGAGCAGGTGGACGCCGTGCGCGCTGAGGCGGGACTGCTCCTGGACTACTACAACGCCGTCCACCGGCAGACGATGGACTTCCTGGAGACCCTCGGTGACGGCGACCTTGACCGCGTCGTGGACACCCGCTGGGACCCGCCGGTCACGCTCGGCGTTCGGCTTGTCAGCACCCTCGCGGACTGCCTCCAGCACGTGGGACAGGCCGCCTACGCCAAGGGAATCAAACCGCCGCAGGGCCAGTAAAAATCCACTATTTCCGTGGGCGCAATTCGGTTCCATAATGGCCTCGTAGGCTTCGGGGACCCTGGCGCCATTGATGGCTGGCGGGGCACGCAGAGTTCCAGGTGGCCGCCCCGGCAGTGGCGCGAAGGGCGGCCATGCGCTCCGCACCGGACTGCCCCGGGGAAGCGCAGACGGGGGAGAGCAACCGCCATCAGCGCGAACAAGTGCACAAAGGAATCACCATGCTCAAGGATTCAGCAATCATGGCTGTCCTTCCCGCGAAGGACATCAACAGGGCCAAGGATTTCTACCGGGACAAGCTGGGGCTGGAACCGTCCGAAACCATCGAGGACAGCCTGATGTACCGTTGCGGCAACGGCACCAGCTTCCTCATCTACCAGACCGACAACGCCGGCACTGCCAAGAACACCCAGATGGGCTGGGAGACGGACAACATTGAACGCGACATGGAGGAACTGCGCGGCCGCGGCGTCACTTTCGAGGACTACGATTTCCCCGGCCTGAAGACGGAGAACGGCGTGTCCACCGATTCATTCGGAAAAGGCGCCTGGTTCCTGGACAGCGAGGGAAACATCCTCAACATCGCCCAGCGCGCGTAGTCCAGGGGGCGGTTCCCGAAAGAAGATTACGACGGCGGCGCGCGCCGCCGTCGTCCGCCGCACTGTGGTGCGCGGAGCTTTTATCCGCAGTGTTACACCAAGGATCAAGGCGGGATCAAGACACTATCAAAGTTGCCCCAGGCTTCCCGCGGTTTCCGCATTTCCGGGTTTCCCGGGAAATAGGCTCCTGACCATAACCACTTGTGGCTAAGCAAAAGGCCCGGCGTGCTGCCGGGCCTTTGTTTGTTGGGGGAAAGAATCAATGACGAACCATGGGACCGGGCTGGGGCCTGCCCAGCCTGCTCCGGGGCCCGGACCGGGGCCGGGCCGGCGGCCACGGCGGAAGTCCGGCGCCATCGCACTCGGGGTGTCCCTGGCACTCTTCGTTGCCGGTGCTGCTTCACTGCCCGCTGCTTTCTCCGGAGGCCTGGCGCCGGTCGCCGCGCAGAGCACAGCTACGGCCGCCCCCTCCATAGCCAGCACGGCCCCAACAGCCAGCCCCGCGCCGTCGTCAGCTCCGCCAGTCCTGCAGACGGGCGCGCCGCTGGATCCCGAGAACACTGCCCTGGTGGCGCAGGGTGCCACGGTGGAAACTCCGGGGCCGCAGCCCGCCTTCGCCACCAAAGCGGCACACCTGCTGGCCACTTTGCCCATCAAGGGCCGCGCCCCCAAGACGGGCTATGACCGCGCCCTGTTCGGGCAGGCGTGGGCGGACGTGGACCGGAACGGCTGCGACACCCGGAATGACATTCTCCAGCGCGACCTGACGGGTATCACGTTCACGAACGGTGTGCCCTGCAAGGTGCAGTCCGGGACGCTCGCGGACCCGTACACGGGAACGTCCATCAGTTTCCTGCGGGGAAGCGGGACCAGCAGCAAGGTCCAGATCGACCACGTGGTTGCGCTCAGCGACGCCTGGCAGAAGGGTGCCCAGCAGTTGACCACGGAACAGCGGACGGCGTTCGCCAACGATCCGCTGAACCTGCAGGCGACGGACGGGCCCACCAACCAGAAGAAGGGCGACGGCGACGCCGCCACCTGGCTGCCGCCGAACAAGGGGTTCCGGTGCGATTACGTTGCCCGGCAGGTTTCGGTCAAAGCGACGTACGGACTGTGGGTCACGCTGGCCGAGCACAACGCGATGGCCGCCATCCTGGCCAGTTGCGCGGACCAGTTGGCGCCCACGAACCAGGCTCCGGCCGCTCCGGCGCCCGCACCAGCCGTTGAACCTGCGCCCCTGGTTGGGGCACCTGCTCCTGCCGCCCCGGTGCCTGCTCCCGCCCCGGCTGCTGTGGCACCGGCACCCGTCGTGCCCGCACCGGTGGTGGCGGCTCCTGCCCCTGCTGCCCCGGCACCTGCGGCTGCCTACTACGCCAACTGCGCCGCTGCCCGCGCAGCCGGCGCCGCGCCACTGTTCGCCGGTCAGGCCGGATATCGGGCCGGGCTGGACCGCGATTCGGACGGCGTGGCCTGCGAACGCTGACCCATCGACTTGGGGTTTACACGCCCCATTGCATCACCATCTCAACCATTTCCTAGGGGGAAACAAACATTGAAGAAGACACTGTCATTAGTTCTACTGACCGGCCTGATGCTCACTGGATGCGGCGGCGAGCAGGCAGCGGTGCAGCCGGCAGAAACCCCCACCGCAGTTGCGGCGGTTGAAGAAGCCGTCACGCTTCCGGACGTGATGGGCCTGGCCCTGGATAAGGCCACGGACCAGCTGGAGGATCTCGGATTTGAGGTCGAGGACGTGGATACCGCCGAGGGGAAATCCATCATGCTGACGAAGAACTGGCAGGTGACCTCCCAGGACCCCGCGGGCGGTGCAAAGGTGTCCAAGGGCTCCACGGTCAAACTCGGCGTCACATCCCTCGAAAAGCTGGCTGCTGAGAAGGCTGCGGCGGAACAGGTTGCTGCGGAGAAGATAGCGGCGGAAAAGGCAGCTGCTGAGCAGGCCGCTGCCGCACACGCCGCAGCGGAGAAGGCAGCGGCGGACAAGGCTGCAGCCGACCAGGCCGCCGCTCAGCAGGCTGCCGCAGAGCAGGCCGCCCAAGCAGCGGCTGAGCAGGCGGCACGGGATGCAGCTGCCCGACAGCCTGCCCCCGTTGCACCCGCTCCCGCGGCCCCGGCCCCGTCGTCGGTCTACTACCCCAACTGCGCAGCCGCCAAGGCGGCAGGCACCGCTCCTCTGTACCGGGGACAGCCGGGCTACCGTTCCGGGATGGACGGCGACAACGACGGCGTAGCCTGCGAGCGCTAGCCACCAGCGCTGACAAAAAAGAGGCCGTGGATACCTTCTTTTGAAAGGTATCCACGGCTTTTCATTGCGGCGGCGCGTGAGGGTTTGCTTACCGGGTGGGAACGACGGGGCTGCGCCTGCCGAGGGGTGGCGGTCAGCCGCGGATGTAACCCACGATGTCCACGATCACATGCGACGTCCCGGCAGACGTGTTGCGGATAGCGATCTTTCCGTCAGGCCCGATGGGAACCACGGAGAAGCTGGCCCGGGTCTGAGCTGTTTCGAAGTTCACGTTCGACGTTCCCGGCAGGCCACCACCGCTTGGGTAGGCCCTCAGATGGCCAAAGGACGTCGGCTCGGTCACTGTCAGGTTGATGAGCGCGGCTTTCGCTCCTGCCGGAACTCCATGTGCGCCGCTAACTGTCACTGCCAAGTCCTGGTTGGCGCCCACAGGTGCTGCAGTGGCGCGGGTATCAACCAGGCGTGCAGGCAGCAGCGACTCGTAGGCTCCGGGCGTTGAACCTGTACCTTTCCGGAAGTAGCCCATCACGTCGACAACAATTCCCACGGTTCCGGGTGACGTGTTCGCGATGCTGATTTTTCCGTCCGCACCCACAGGTACTACAGCGAGGTTCGGCGTATCACCGGTCCTCCAGTCATAATTCACGTTGGATGTGGCCGGACGGCTGGTGCCGCTGGCGTAAGCCGTCAGGTGGCCGTGACTTGTGGTTGTGACGCCGTACGAGGCTGCCGTTATGTTCACCACCACGGCACCCACTTCCGGAGGCAGGGGTGCAAGACCCACCATCTGGATATCGAAAGTCTGGCCGCCCTGGGTTCCTTGCGTGCCGCGGCTGTCGGCTGCACGGAATGGAGTTACAGGCTGGTAGGCGCCGCTGTCTGTCGGGATGCCCCCGGTAAAGTAGCCCGCGACGTCAGCGATCAAGTGGACGGTGCCGTCGTACCCGGCATTTTCCAAAGTGATCCTTCCGTCGCGGACAGGCACTACGACGGAATTCGCAACGGTCTGGCGTTCACGGAAATTCACGGTGGAGGTATTCGTACTCAGTCGTCCAAACGGATAAGCGGCAACAAAACCATACGACGTCGGTTCGGTAACGGTGAGGTTCAATGACACCGCGCTCGCATCAGCGGGAATACCGGCCCGGCCGCTGACCTGTACCACCTGGTTGGAGTTAGCCGGGACAGGACCGGAGAGTTCCCGGGTATCCAGGAGGCGGGTGGGGGGGCACGGGCACGAATTTACCGGCAGTTGTTGAGGGTGTGAGGCCGGCTGTGTCGTAGGAAAGGGTGCCTGCATCCAGTGTTTGTCCGTTCCGGATGGAAATGACGTGCGCCTGTTCCCGGTCACGGACGTTGCCCGAATAGATTCGTCCGAGCGGAATGAGGTAGTGGGCGTACGGGTCCACGTTTGTTTCCAGGATGTAGTCCCCATCGGCCAGCCCGCCGATAACGAATCTTCCGGTCCGATCCGTCCTGACCTGCTTTTCGTCAAGTGAGCCGTCAGAGGAGGCTGCTCTGACACTGTGGGATTCCAAAGGCTTGCCGGTGCCCTCCTGGATGACGCCGCTGATGGAACCGCCCCGGGTCATGGCGGCATTGATGCCGGACGTCGTTTGTCCCAGCGCCACGTTAACGTCGCCGCCCTTTGCATAGCCCGCACTCTCGGGTACTCCCGGATAGAACTGGGTCATGAGGGATGGGCCATATTGCCAGGGTTCGCTGAAGCGGACTTTGTAGGTTCCGGGGCCGGCGTTGCCGATGAGATAGTTCCCGGCGGCATCAGTGGTGGTGCCCCTGACGAAGCGTCCGAGGGAATCGTAGAGGTTCGCGTGGATGGGAGAACTTGCGCCGGTGACGGTGCCGGAGACTGCCCCGGCAGGTGCCATAAGGAGCTCCAGGCCGGACCGTGTCTCCCCCTGGTTAAGGTTCAGCCTCTCACCCGCCGCGAACTGTCCGGCCTGCGGATACCACATGGTGGCAAAGGCGCCGTTGGTTGTGTTGCTGCCGAAGGAGATCCGGGATGTCCCGGCGGGGACCTGGGGGAGAGCGAAGGCTCCGTCTTCGCCGAAGCCTGCAGAGGTGACAACATTGCCTGCGTCCGAGTAAACGCGGACGAAACCCGGTTCAGGAGAGATTCCCTGGGGGAAAACCGCCCTGCCGCTAAGGCTGGCAGGCTTGGTTAGGTCGAAGTTAATGCCTGCAGTGCTGCTTTCGGCCGACAGTTGAACCTGTTTTGCCGCTTTCTTGTCCGCACCGCTGCCGTACCAGGTTTCCATCAGCCCGGTGGTACCGGGTGTCACCCGGATGGTATAGGCATCCGCCCCCAAGCCGGTGATGCTGTAGCCTCCGTCCGGCGCCACGGGTGCTGTGCGTTCCGTGGCCGTGCGGACCATGCCTCCGGGTGCAGTGAACGTGCTGCTGGCCACTACCGCCAATTGCGCGGTGTCAGTGCCAGTGGGTGCGGAAACCTTGCCGGAAATGGTGGAGCCACGTGTCATGGTGACGTCCAGACCCTTCAGGTTGCGGCTTCCCAAGGCCACGGTGGTTGCTTCCTCCTGCCTGCTCACATTGCCGTACCAGGTGTTTGCAAGGCCGGTGTCGCCTGCCACGACACGAAGGTTGGCGTAGTCCAGCCAGCTGTACGGCACCCGGAAGCGGCCGTCCGCTGAGACGGGCTCGGCTGTCCTGAACATGTCGCTCTGGGCTTCGGTGAGCTGAACCTTCAGCTGGTCCAGCCGCGTGCCGGGCGGGGCCGTGATGACACCCTCAACGTAGTAGACGGGATTCCAGTCGTCCGCTGTGGCTGTTACGGTCCCCATCCCCAAGGCCGTCGCAAGCAGGAAAGTAATCAATGCAACAAAACGTCGCGATGCGGTGCGAAGCACGCGGCCGCCTTCCAATCAGGCGGCCATGGCCGCGCCCCCAAATCGCTGTCTGAGCACAGCGAATTCAGTCTAGGGACAAAACACCAAGACGTCATCAATCGTGTGGATTAAGTGCATGGTGCACGAAGAAAGCCGTGGGTCCTCCTTTCGAAGGTATCCACGGCTTCTTGCCGGACACTCGGCCAGTACCATGTCAGTGCGCCGTCAGTTCGCGCATCAGTCCGAGCTGTGACAGGAACTCCACCTGGTCGAAGTAGAAGTGGTGGGATGTGATTTCGCCTCCTTCAACCCGGGCGATGTCGCAGCTCCGGACCCTGACCTGCTTGCCCGTAGCCGGTATTGTCTCTCCCGTCGGCAGGGTCAGCGGCCCGGTGTTCGTCCCTACGACGAAGCCCTCGTCAATGGCCACGTTCCCGGCCTCGTAGCTGTCAGCGTGCTCGTACCGGACGTCGGGCATCGACTCCCAGAAGTGGAAGAGATAGGTGGTGATAGCGTCGCGCCCGGTCAGTTGCCCTTCATCGGGGGTGTAGGCAACAGCGTTGGCGGCGTAGCACCGGGCCAGCGTCTCTTTGTCCTTGTTGTCCATGGCCGTGGTGAGACGGTCCATGACTTCGCGTGCGTGTCCCATTGCGGACCTCCAATCAATATTTGTGTTCAAAACGGCAGCGTCACCAGCGCCAGCAGGGCCGGGACGGTGGCGCCCAGGGTGCCCGGAATACTGTCGCCCCTCTTCGGATAGTGGCCCAGCATGTCCGCCAGGAACATGGCCGGAGCGGTCAGCACCATGTTCAGGCAGCAGTAGACAACCAGGGTGTAGCCCACCACCAGGTAGCCCATGTTCACCGCGGCCACCCCCGCCAGGACTCCCAGGCCGATCACCAGGTTCCGGAACCCGGTGGGGATGGCCCACATCATCACAGCCGTAACGTTCCGCGGCGGTGTGCTCAGGAACTTCTGCGCCCACGGCCGGTGCATCAGGAAGCTTTCCAGCGGGAACACCGCGATGTACACCACGGCGGCGAGGACCGCGAAGATCTGGGATACGGCGTTCATGAGGGAAGAGTACGACGACGGTGCGCACCTTCCCCATCCCCTGCCAGGGGGTTCCGGGGTGCTCGGGGAATCCCCACTTTGGGGGATTGCGGTGCGGCCCCCGGGGCGGATACTGGAGCTATGTGGGAGGAGCGCGCTGAGCGTGCCCGGCGGGACATCGCCGCCCTGGCCACCAGCGGAATGAACCTGGCGGACCTCTACCCCGCGGCGCTCGCCGTGGTGCAGCGGACGGTGCCGTTCGAGCAGGGGTGCTGGGCCGGCGTCGACCCCCACACCCTGGTGATGACCTCCATCACCAACTGGAAGCCGTGGCCGGTTCGGGACGAAGAGTTCGTGGAGTACTCGGCCCGCTTCGCAGAGACCGAGTACGCGGGCAACGAACCGAACACCTTCGCCCAGCTGCTGCGCCGTCCCCGTCCCATCGCACGCATGTCCGACGCCCCGCACCGGGAAGTGGTCCGCAGCGTCCGGATCAATGACCTGCTCAAGCCGCAGGGTCTCGAACACGAACTGCGGGCGGCCTTCCGGGTGGACGACACCTGCTGGGGTGTCGGCAGCATCTTCCGCGACGCCGGACGGGACTTCACGGACCGCGAGGTGGAGTTCCTGGCTGCGGTGACAGCCACCCTCGCGGCAGCCACCAGGATCGCCGTGCGGGCAGGGCACCCAACCCGGGCAGCCGCCGTCGGACCTGTGATTGTCATCGCCGGCCCGCACGGGGAACTGAGGGCGGCAACCCCCGCCGCCGTTTCCTGGCTGGCCGGGGTGGAGGATGCCTTGCCGGGCCGTTTCAGCATGGTGCTGTACTCGCTGGCGGCGCAGGCCTCCGCCGCAGTGTCCGGTACGGCCAGAGCCAGGATGCGCGACGCCGGGAACAACTGGGTGGTGCTGCAGGCCAGCCGCCTGATCACCGGTGACGATCCCGAGCAGATGGTGGTCACCGTGGAGCCCGCTACCACCCACGACCTGGCCACCCTGCTGCTGGCCGCTTATGGCGTCACGGCACGCGAGCAGGAGGTCTGCCTGGAGGTGCTGTCAGGTAACCCGACGGCGGAGATCGCCCGGCACTTGTTCATCTCACCGCACACCGTGCACGACCATGTGAAGTCGCTCTTCGAGAAAGTGGGTGTGGGCAGCCGCGGCGAACTGGTGGCCAGACTGGTGGCCTGAAGGCCCGGCGGTGCCCTGGAAACGCCCTCAGACGCAAGTACTGTACGGCCCTTCCACGCCGGTGCGGGCGCTTGTATGCTGTGGGTCGGAGAGCCGGGAAGCCTGGTCGGCCCGCAGTCAATGCCTGCGGAACGCCTTGGCGCCGCCAGGGGCGTTCGCGTGACGAGCCAAGGAGCGGACCGCCGATGAATGCAGCAGCACAACCCGTTATCGAAGCCCGCGGCCTGGTCAAGGACTTCGGCAAAACCCGGGCGCTGGACGGCCTCAACCTGAGCGTGGCGCAGGGGGCGGTGCACGGATTGCTGGGCCCCAACGGTGCCGGCAAATCCACCACCCTGCGGATTCTCCTGGGCCTGATCCGGCCCACCTCGGGCACCTCCAGGGTCTTTGGGCTGGACCCGTGGGCCGAGCCGGTAGCCGTGCACCGGGACGTTGCCTACGTTCCCGGTGACGTGAGCCTGTGGCCGAACCTTTCCGGCGGCGAAGTCATCGACCTCCTCACCGGCCTCCGCGGCGGGGCCGACGAAAAGCTGCGCCGCGACCTCATCGAGGAGTTCGAGTTCGATCCCCGCAAAAAAGCCCGGACCTATTCGAAGGGCAACCGGCAGAAGGTTGCCCTGATAGCGGCGTTTGCCCGCCCGGCGCGCCTGTACCTCCTGGATGAGCCGAGCGCCGGCCTGGACCCGGTGATGGACGCCGTGTTCCGGCGCCAGATTGCGCGGGTCACCCGGGAAAGCGCCACTATTTTGCTGTCCAGCCACATCCTCAGCGAAGTGGAACAGCTCTGCGACCGGGTGACCATCATCCGCTCCGGGACAGCCGTGGAAACAGGCACCCTGGGCGAACTGCGGCACCTGCAGCGCACCCATTTCCGCGTCACCGGGCTGGCCGATCCGGCACGGCTGGCTGCGATGCCGGGCACCCACAGGGTGAGTATCGCCGGCAGCGCCGCGGAGTTCGACGCCGACCCCGGTGACCTCGGGGCTGTCCTGGCCGGCATCGCGGAACCGGGGATCAGCGGCCTGTCGGTGGCTCCGCCGTCGCTGGAGTCCCTGTTCCTGCGCCACTACGGCGACGGCAACGGGGGACAGCGGACCGGCAACGGCAAGGACAGCAGCGAGCGCACGGACAGCGGGGTGCTGTGATGTCCGGGGTGCTGCGGCTGCTCCCGTTCCAGGCCCGGCGGGACAGGGTGGCGCTGCCCGTCTGGATCCTGGGCATCACCCTCCTCAGTTTCGCCACCTCCACCGCAGTGGCCACCCAGTTCGGGGATGAGGCAGCGCAGGTTGCCATCCTCACCCTGGCCGCAGCGAATCCGGCGTTCCTGTTCCTCCGCGGCCTGCCGGACGGGACTGGCGTGGGCGCAGTGGTGTTCTTCCAGGGCTACGCGTTCACTGCAGTCCTGGCCGGCCTCATGAGCACCTTCCTGGTGGTGCGGCACACCCGCTCGGATGAAGAACTGGGACGGGCCGAACTCCTCGGTTCGATGCCCATCCCGCGGGCCGCGTCCCTGGCGGCAACGCTGCTGCTGGGAACCGCCGCGAATGTGGTGCTGGCCGCCTTTGTGGCTGGTGCCTTTATTACGGCCGGACTGCCCGGCGCCGGCTCCGTTGCGGCGGGTGCCGCCGTCGGGGGCGTGGGCATCTTCTTCGTGGCACTTGCCGCCGTCACCGCACAGGCCCTGCCCTCGGGACGGAGCGTGAACGGTGCCGCCGCGGGACTGGTCGGCGTGGCCTACCTGGTCCGCGGCATCGGGGACGTGCTGGGGACCCCGTCAGCGGACCTGCTGCACGTCACAAGTGCCTGGCTGTCGCTCCTTTCGCCCATCGGCTGGGGCCAGCGCACCCGGCCGTTCACCAGCCCGGACCTGGCGTCCCTGCTGGTGCCGCTCGCTGCCGCGGCCGCCCTGGCGGCACTTGCGGTAGTGATCCGACGACGGCGGGACGTGGGTGCCAGCCTGCTGCCCGAGCGTGTGGGCAAAGAGCGTGGGGGAGTGGGCGGCCGGTCCTTTGTGGGCCTGGCCTGGCGGCTGCAGCGGTCCACGGTGGCCGGCTGGTGCATTGCGGCAGCCGCGCTGGGTGCCGTCGCGGGAGCCCTTGGCCCGGCGGTCACCGAGACCGTGTCCAGCCTAAGGCCGGTGAAGGAGATGATCGAGCGGCTGGTGCCCGGCGGGCAGGCAGGGCTGATCGACGTGTTCGTCACCGCACTGCTGGGCATGGCCGGGGTGTTTGCGGCCGCCGCCGGGATCCAGGCGGTGCTGCGGATGCGTGCCGAGGAAGCGGAAGGCAGGGCAGAGACCTTGCTGTCAGCGCCGGTATCCCGTGCCCGGTGGCTCGGTGCCAACCTCTTCATTGCCGCAGTCTCCGCCGCCGTGGTTTCCACGACTGCGGGAGCCGCTGCCGCCGTCGGCCTGGCTGCCTCCGGGACCTCCGACGGGCCTGCCTGGTCACTGGTGCCGGCGGCGCTGGCGCACGTCCCTGCGGCCCTGGTGTTCCTGGCCGCAGCCGCGGTCGCCTTCGCACTGGCACCGCGGGTGAGCATCCTGGTGGCGTGGGGCGTGCTGGCGGTGGCTATTGTCCTGGGCGAATTCGGGGAGCTGTTCGGCCTGCCGGCGTGGCTGCAGGACGCGAGCCCGTTCCGGCACTCATCGGCCATGCCGGTGGAATCCTTCAACCCAACGGGGGCAGTGGGCCTGCTCCTGGTCGCGGCGGCCGGGGCCGTGCTGGCCGCCTACGTCCTGCGCCGGCGGGACCTCACAGCCTGATGCCCGCACCCACCATGAGATGGAGCGCCCAGCGATGAAAATGGTGCTGCTGACCGCCGGGACCCGCGGCGACGTGGAACCCTTCTTTGCCCTGGCCCGGGCCGCCGCGGCTCGGGGGCACCAGGTCCGGATTGCCATCCCGGAGAACTCCGGCGCCGACACCGCCGGCCTGGACACCGTCAGCCTGCGCATGGACTTTGCCCGGCTCGTCAGTGACCAGGGGGTGTCTCCCCGGGCCGCGGCCAGGACCTTCCGGACAACGATCCGGCCCGCCGTTGGCCAGCTTCTCTCCGCCGCAGTGGAACACATCGTGGCCTTCGCCCCGGATGTGGTGGTCTACCACCCGAAAGTCCTCAGTGCTCCGGCCGCGGCCCAGAGGCTGGGGATCCCGGCGGTGCTGGTGGAAACCGTGCCCACGCTGACCCCCACCCGGGAGTTTCCGTCCCCCATCATCTCCACGGGCAGCCTGGGCCCGCTCAACCGTGCCAGCTACGCACCGGCGAGGGCGGCCACCCTGATGTTCAGGCGGGAACTGCAGGCCGCGCTGGACCTGCTGCCGCCAGGACGTACGCCGGCAACGGAAACCCGCGCAACACTGATCCCCGCCAGTTCCCACCTGCTTCCCCGTCCGGCTGACTGGCCGGCCTCGGTGCACCTCACGGGCCACTGGGCCGACAAACCCGCGGCCACGGAGATTGACGACGAGCTGGCGGCCTTCCTGGACGGCGGGGATGTTGTGTACGCCGGGTTCGGCTCCATGAAGGCCGGCGACGCCAGGGAACGGGGCACGGCGATCATTGAAGCGGCCCGGAGGAACGGCCTGAGGACACTGGTGGCAAAGGGGTGGGGCGGCATCGAGGTGCCGCCGGCCGTTATGGGCGGTGACGTCCTTGTCAGGGAATCGGTGGCCCACCACATGGTCCTTCCACGCGCCGCGGCCGCCATCCATCACGGCGGGGCGGGCACGGTCCATGCCGTGGCGCGGGCAGGGGTTCCGTCCGTGGTGGTGCCGTTCATCGCTGACCAGCCGTTCTGGGGAGCAGTCCTGCACCGTCGAGGCCTCGGCCCGCAGCCGGTCCCGTACCGGAAACTCACCGCGGACCGCCTGGCCCGGGCCCTTAGCGAGGCCCGAAGCTGCCGGAACCAGGCCGCGCACACCGGTGAGCTGATGCGCGCAGAGGACGGGACCCCCGTCGCGTTTGGTGTGCTGGAAAACCTGGCGGGTACTTAAGGTTCCGCGGCCCGGCGGTTAGGCAGCACCGGGAACGCTTGCCGGCCGGTGCCGGGCGGGGTCGAAGTTGTCAAAGGACGAGGCTCCAATGAGGAAGATGCCCCGCTGCGGGATCCAGAAGCCGCCCAGCCGCGTCTGCACCCGCAGGGGCTCCAGGCTGCCGAGGTCCTGGCCGTTGAGCGAAGCCGAGCTCCGGGAAACGAACCACACCCGGCGGGGTTTCGCCCGGAAGCCCTGCCCGTTGGGGACGGCGCCCGTCAGCCCCAGCCGGCCCGCGCGGAGCACCGGACCGGAGGCGGCGCCCATGGCCTTCAGCACAGTCTCGTTCTCCAGGGCCGCGGCAGGCAGGGCCGACAGCACCGCCGTCATTGCACGGGTGACGGGCGTTGATGCCAGTTCAAGGTCCCAGGCCAGGTCAACGTCTCCGCCAATGCGGACGCTGAACGCCGAGTCGCCCGTCCAGGTGACCGTGATGGGGCATTGCACCGCAGCCTCCAAGGCGGCGCCGAAGTAGCGGGCGCAGGACACGGCGGGCGGTGCGTCGGCGTAGATGGTCCACGAGCCGGAGGGCCGGCGCAGCCAGACGGACCTGTATCCGGGCCCCACACTGGTCACGGGGAAACGCCGCATGGCCAGGACATGGCCGGAACTGAAGGAAAGGCCCATCACCCCGTAACCGGAAAACCGCTCATCATCCCCGGGCCCCAGGGCGGCACTTTGTTCAACTTCGAGGACCTGCGCCCGGATGCTCTTCATGGCTTCCTGCCTCCACCGTCAGCGGTGGCGTCAGTCTACGCCCGGCTGTTCTTCCGCGGGAGTCACCCGGATCCGGGAGATGCGCAGCCGGTCCATCGCCGTCACGGTGAGCACGTGGGCGGCCACCTCCACGCTGTCGCCCACCCGGGGGAGCCGGCCCAGCCGGTCGATCATGTACCCGGCCACGGTCTCGTAGTGGCCCTCCGGCAGTTCGATGCCGGACGCTGTTTCGAACTCCTGCAGGATCAGGGCACCGTCCACGTCCACCGTCCCGTTGGCCCGGGTGACGCGGTCCTCGGCGTCCACGCCGGTGTCGTACTCGTCGTAGATCTCGCCCACCAGCTCCTCCACCAGGTCCTCCAGGGTGACGATGCCGTCCGTGCCGCCGTACTCGTCCACCACCAGCGCGATGTGCTGGCCCAGCCGGCGCATCCGGGACAGCGAGGGCAGCACCTTGTTGGTGCCCGGCAGCGGAAGGATCTCCCGCACAATGCCCCGCACCGGGCCGTCGTCGTACGCTCCATCGCGGGGCATAAGGTCCCGGATGTGGACGAAGCCCAGGACGTCGTCGGGCGTTTTGTCCATGACGGGATAGCGCGAGAACGGGCCGTCCCGCACCATGCTGCGTGCCTCGCCGATAGTCATGCTGCCGTTAATGAAGGTCACCTCGGTGCGGGGGCGCATCACCTCCTGCAGTGAGCGCTCGCCGGCGCCGAACACGTCGTTGAGGATGCTGCGGCTGTGTTCCTCCAGCATGTCGCTCTCGGCCACCATGTCCCACAGTTCCTCGGAGCTGATGCTCTCCTGCTTGGCGTGGGGGTCGCCGCCGAAGAGCCGCACCACCGCGTCCGTGGAGACGGACAGCAGCCAGACGGCGGGCCGCATGATTTCGGAGAGGACGCCCAGCGGCGGGGCCAGGACCTTGGTGAAGCCGACGGCGCTCTGCATGGCAAGGCGCTTGGGCACCAGTTCGCCGAGCACCAGGGAAAGGTACGCCACCAACAGCGTCATGCCGATGAAGGCGACGGGCTCGGCGGCGGAGCCGAAACCGATGCCTTCCAGGAGGGGCTCGACGTCCGGTGCGATGGTGGACGCGCCATAGGCGGCGGAGAAGAATCCGGACAGGGTGACGCCGATCTGGACGGTGGACAGGAACCGGTTGGGGTTGCCCGCCAGTGCGGCGATCCGGGCCCCGCGCTTCCCGGACTTCTCCATGCGGCGGACCTGGCTCTCGCGGAGGGACACCAGCGCCATCTCCGTGCCGGCGAACACCCCGCCCAGCAGCACAAAGAAGAGGACCAACAGAAAGTTGAGCAAGGTGTCGCTGTCCATGATCAGACACTACCGAATGGCGCCGCGCGGGTTACGCTCCGGGGCTTTGCGGCGTATGGTCTGAGGGACCATGACTGAACAGCAACCCTATGAGCTCGTGAGGCGCTACCCGCACTTCGAGCTGCGCCGCTATCCCGCCTACGTTGTGGCGGAAGTCCAGGTCAACGCGACCTTTGACCGTGCCGGAAACGCTGCTTTCCGGCACCTCTTCAACTACATCAGCGGCAGCAACACCGCACGGCAGAAGCTTGCCATGACGGCGCCCGTCATCCAGGCGCCGGGGGTTTCGCAGAAGCTGGCGATGACCGCCCCCGTGCTCCAGAGCGGCCCGCTGCAGGGCGGTGCACCCACTGGTTTTGCGGTGGCTTTTGTGCTGCCCGCGGGCCTCACTGCAGAGACGGCGCCCGTGCCGCAGAATCCCGACGTGGCAATCCGTCCGGTCCCCGGCTCCCTTGCCGCGGTTGTCCGGTTTTCGGGCAGCGGTTCGGAGGCTGCGTTTGCCCGGCACAACGAGGGGCTGCAGGCAGCGTTGAACCTGGTAGGGCTGACGACGGTGGGACCGCCCCGGTTTGCCCGCTTTGATCCGCCGTTCAAGCCGTGGTTCCTCCGCCACAACGAGGTGCTGCAGGACGTCGCGGACGCGTAAGGAAAGGACGACGGCGGACGCCGCATGCCGCCGTCGGACCCGCCCTTCGTGGTTCATGCCTTAGCCAGGAGTGCGCTGGTCAGGGAGCGTCGATCAGGACGCCCGGTCCTTCGCCAGGAACCGGCGCAGGACCGTGGCCGTCAGCCAGGTGACCAGGCTGCAGGCAGCGGCGCCCCACAAGATGTCCGTCACGGCGACGACGGCGGTGAAGTCCTTGAGCACGGCGAACGCGGTCAGCGCCCAGGTGGCGTAGGTGAAGAAGCCGAACAGCGCCGCTCCCGTGACCCGCTGCCGCAGGGTGGCGTGGGCGTCGTTGGGCCGGACACCGTAGTGCACCATCCCGGCCACGAAGATGAGGTAGAAGGCCACCGCGCCGGCAGCGTTGGGCCTGGGGGCGATCAGGTGGCCGATCTGGCTTTGGTAGAGGTTGCTCGCCACGAAGCTGATCCAGACGAGGTCCAGCACGGCGAAGATCGCGGCGGTGACCGCGTAGGAAATCAGCCATCTCTTGGTCCGGGTGTTCATGCTTGGCTCCTTGACTCGGCGTAGAGGTTCTCCACGATGTGGCGGGCGCGTTCGGTGAACGCGGTGCGTTTGAGTTTCATGGTGGGAGTGACCATTCCGTTGGCCTCACTGAGGTCTGCCAGGAGCAGCACGAATTTGCGCACCTGCTCGGAGCGGGCCAGCTTCGCGTTGGCGGCACTGACCGCCTTGCCGATGGTGCTGAGGAGGCGCGCGTCCTCGATCTGGACGGCACCGCCGTCGTCCGGGATCCGCAGCCCGTCGAGATCGGCGATGCCCTCGCGCTCGGCCCACGCCGTGACGGACTCGGGGTCCAGCAGCACCAGCCCGCCCAGGTACGGTTTGCCCTCGCCCACCATGACGGCGTGGGCCACCAGGGGATCGCCCTCCACGTAGCCTTCCCAGATGGCCGGGGTGACGGTCTTGCCGCCGGCCGTGACAATCACGTCCTTGATCCGGCCCTTGAGGGTAAGCCGCCCCAGCTTATCCAGCTCGCCGAGGTCCCCTGTGCGGAAGTATCCGTCCGTGAACGCGTCCTGGTTGTCCGCTGGCCTGCGGTAGCCGGCGAACACGCCCACGCCGCGGGCCAGCACCTCGCCCCGGTCCGAGATGCGCACGGTGGTTCCGGGCGTCGGAACGCCCACCGTTCCGGCGCTGATGGCGCCGGGCATGTTCCCGGTCAGCGGCGCGGTGGTTTCCGTGAGGCCGTAGCCCTCGATGACGGGCAGGCCCAGGCCGCGGAAAAACAGGGACAGCTCGGCATCCAGCGCGGCGGCGCCGGAGAGCAGGTAGTCCAGGCGGCCGCCCACCAGCGCGCGGAGCCGGGCGTAGAAAAGGCGGTTGAACACGGCGTGCCGCGCACGCAGGCCGAACGGGGCGCGGACGGACGGGTCGGCGTCGTGCGCTTCCGCGAACCGGCCGTATTCGACGGCGGTGCGCTGCGCCGCTGCCCACACCCGGCCCAGGTGTTTCTTTGCCGCGGCGGCGGCAGCGGACGCCTGGATCTTCTGCAGCACGCGGGGGACCACCACCAGGAACGTGGGCTTCAGGACGCCGAGGGCGGGCACCACGTCCTTGGGGTCGGACAGGTGGGCGATGCGCATGCCGTTGGCCAGGCAGATCAGCTGCAGGCCGCGGGCCAGCACGTGGGCCATGGGCAGGAAGATCACGGTGTTGCCGCCTTCGCGGACCACGCCCGTGTAGGCGGCGCCCACGTTCAGCACCTGGCCCATAAAGTTGCCGTGGGTGATCAGGGCGCCCTTGGGAGCGGCGGTGGTGCCGGAGGTGTAGACGATGGTGGCCACCGAGTCGAGGTCCGGCAGCAGGCGCCGCTCCTCAACGGTGCTGTCCGGGACGGCGGCGCCGCGCTTAGTCAGCTCGGCAAGATCCGCGCCGGGACGTGCGTCCATGGTCCAGACGCCCAGGCTTGTCCGCCCGGTCTCTTCAAAGCCCTGGTCCAGCAGGAGGGCATGCCCGGCGGTGCCGGCGATGGCCAGGCGGACGGCGGCGTCATCCAGGACCGCGGCCACCTGGGGCAGGGCGGAGGTTTCGTAAACGGGGACCACGACGGCGGCGGCGAACCACGCTGCCATGTCCGCCACTGCCCATTCGTACCGGGTGGGGGACATGATGGCGACGGACTCACCGGGCTGCAGGCCGGCGGCGATGAGGCCTTTGGCCAGGGCGCGCACTTCCTCGACGAACTGCCGGGTGGTCACCTGGCGCCACGGATCCGTGATGGCGCCTCCCAGGGTCCGCACCTCGAACGCAACGTGGTCCGGGGACGTCCGGAACCGCTGCATCAGCAGCTCCGTGGCGTTGCGGTGGCTGGACGGCTCAACCAGCAGCGGGGTGGAGAACTCTTTCAAGCGGTGTCCTTTGTCGAAAGGGTGTGCAGGTGGTCCTTCATCAGGAGATGGGCGGCCTGGAGGAAATCGGCCACGGCGTCCTGCTGGGCGCCGGGCAGCGATTCGATGTGCCGGTTGGTGGCGTCCATGAGGGGCCGCATCAGGTGCATGATGTCCCGGGAAGCGGCGGCGGTGGCAGTGACATGGACATGGCGGCGGTCCCCTTCACCGCGGAGGCGTTCGGCGTAGCCGCGGGTTTGCAGCCGGTTGACGATCGCGGTGGTGGTGGCGGCCGTGGTGCCTAGCTCCGCAGCGAGGTTTCCCACCGTCATGGGCCCGGACTGGGACAGGGCCGAGAGGGCGCGGTAATCGGTGAGGTTCAGCCTCAGCCTGCCTGCCACTTCGCGTTCGGTCTCGTTGGCCAGTGCCAGCACAGCCCGAAGCGCGACGGCGGCCGGATGGTACTTCCGTGTGCTCATGTACCTCCTCTCCTTCGCTAGTCTATATAGTAATTAGATAAGCTTGTAATCAAATCAGTTTGAATAGGCGGTTGCGCCGGTGCCCTGCGCGGCTTCCGGCCCGGCGTGGGAAAGGAACATCCTCATGAAGGATTCGGACCGTAAGGCGCTCATCATTTTTGTGGTTTCGGTGCTGGTGGGGGCGCTCGTCGCCGTTGCCGGCAGCCAGGGTGGTGCCACCGTGGGCGGTTTCCCGCTCTTTGCACTGGGGGTGGCAGCGGCGTTCCTCATCCAGTGGCTGGCCTTTATCCCCGCGTTCAAGGCGCAGACCGAGAAGTACTATGACCTCACCGGCGCCCTGACCTACATTGGCATCACCGTCCTCCTGGTCCTGCTGACTCCGGGCGTTGACGCGCGGGGGCTGCTGCTGGCTGCCATGGTGGTGGTGTGGGCCCTGCGGCTGGGAAGCTTCCTGTTCCGCCGCGTCAGCAAGCACGGCAAGGACGACCGCTTCGACGAGATCAAGCCGTCCTTCTTCCGCTTCCTAAACACCTGGACCGTGCAGGGCCTCTGGGTTGTCCTCACCGCGGCCGCCGCCTGGATCGCGATTACTTCCGCTACCCGGGTGGGCCTGGACTGGTGGGCGCTGGCGGGCTTCCTGGTGTGGGCTGTGGGTTTCGGCATCGAGGCGGTGGCGGACAGCCAGAAGGGCCGCTTCAAGGCGGACCCTGCTAATGAGGGCAGGTTCATCTCCACGGGCCTGTGGTCCAAGTCCCGCCACCCCAACTACTTCGGCGAGATTGTGCTCTGGATCGGCGTGCTCCTGATTGCCGTGCCGGTGCTGGAGGGCTGGCAGTGGGTGGCCCTGCTGTCCCCGGTCTTCGTGGCCTTGCTGCTGATCAAGGGCAGCGGCGTGCCGCTTTTGGAAGCCAAGGCGGACAAGAAGTGGGGCGGCGAGCCCGACTATGAGGCGTACAAGAAGAACACGCCAGTCCTGATTCCGAAGCTCTAGCTAACTTCTCGGGGGCCCGGCTGCTGATAGGGGCGCTGGGCCCTAGCTCTGGCTGTCCGCGGTGGGTACGGTGTCCGCATGCAGAAGATATCGATTGATGCCCTGGCCCGCCAGCAGCTCGAGGCGGCGGTGGCGGCTCCCAGCGGGCGGGCGGCGGACACGGCCTTCGGCGGCCATGAAAAGAAGCTGCGCCAGACGGTCATGGCCTTCCGTGCCGGCACTCAGCTGAGCGAGCATCAGAATCCCGGCGAGGCCACGGTCTACGTGATCAGGGGATCGGTTTGGCTGAAGGCTGGCGGTGAGGCGTGGCAGGGCAAGGCCGGGGACCTCCTGATCGTCCCGGACGGGCTGCACAGCCTGGAGGCGGAGGAGGACTCGGCGGTGCTGTTCACCGTGGTCAAGACCGACCGGTAGTTTCGGTGCGGCGCAGCCGCGCGAGCAGCCACACCGTTCGCGGGACGGACCAGGCGAGGGCCAGCCCGAGCACCGGCACCAGCGAGACGCCGACGTCGGGGAACTGCCGGATGATGACGGCCAGGTGGGTGTCGAACCGGGCAGGGGCGTAGGCGAAGCAGAGCCAGAGGGCGAAGCCGTCCAGGGCGAGCGCAGCCGTGCCCAGGGCCAAGGGCGTCAGCCGGCGGTTGGAAGCGGACGGCCCGCGGAGCAGGAAGCGCAGCACAAGCCACAGGCTCAGCAGCTCCGCCAACAGCAGAGCCAACGCAACGGCCCAGCTGTACTGCTGCAGCCAGTCCTCGTGGATCACAGCGGCCACCGGTTCCTGCCCGTGCAGGATCCGCAGGATGTTGGTGTCGATGGCCTTGAGCCGGGACGGTGCGGCGGTGTCATTGCCGTTCACCACCAGAGCGACGCCCAGGCCGGAAGCCGGAACCAGGGCCAGGTAAGTATGGCTGTTGCCCCATTCGCCCTGGTGCTCAACGAGCAGCGGCAGCTCCGTGTCCGGAACCGGTGCGCTTGAGGGGTCGACGGACTCCACGAGCGGCCGGGTGAACCAGCCCATGGCGTACCCCTTGGACCCGTCCACCCTCACCCGGGATTCAAACATCGCCGCCACACTCGAAGGCCCAAGGATCCGGGCATCACCGTACCGGCCGCCGTCGAGCAGTGCTGTCAGCCCGTTGCCCAGGTCCTCAGCGGAGGCGTACAGCGTGCTGGACGGCATCCCGGCGATGGGAGCAGGGACGTCGGTCTGGAGCCAGAACGAGCTGAACCACCGGGAGTGGCCCGCGGCCATGTTGTCTTCCAGGGCAGCAGCCCGGGTGGGATGGCTGTGGACCATGCTTAGCGGCCCGAACACGTGCTCCTCCAAATAGTCCCCGAAGGGCTCGCCGGAAACGGCCTGCACCAGGACGCCCAGAATGTTGAAGTTGGCGCTCGCGTAGTGGAAGACCCTGCCCGGTTCGCCTGCCAGGGGAGCGTCCGCAAGGGCGCGGACTGCTTCCTCCAGCGCTTTCGGGTCCTGTGAGCGGGAGGCCTCGAAAGCGGTGTCCCGCGAACTCATGCCGCTGGCCTGATGGAGCAAGTGCCTGACGGTGATGGCCCCCGAACGCGGGTCATCAAGCGTGAACCACGGCAGGTAGGTCTGCACGGGTTCATCCAGGCGCAGCCGCCCGGCCTCCACCTGCTGCATCACGGCGATGGCGGTGAAGGACTTGCTGGTGGAGGCCAGCAGGACCGGCGTCTGCGCGGTCATGGGCCGTCCGGAATCGTCAGCCCGGCCAAACGCGGCTGAGTGCACGCGGGCATTGTCACGGACGACCGCGATGGCGGCGCCAGGAAGGCCGAGCGTCTCCATCTGTTCCCGGAGGAACGAGTCCACGGCCTGGTATTCCTGCCCATGCCGGGCGGACGGGGCGTGGACGACGCCGGGCTCGAGTGGCGGGGGAGCGGCACCACCGAGCGTGGCTGCCGGCAGGAGGCACGCCAGGAGGCAGCGCCCTAACCACGAGATAGTCCGCATGGCTGCACCTGCTTCGGCCCGACCGTCCTTTCACGGTAGGGCGTGGCGGAAGTGAAAACAATGAGGGCGGGCGCCTTGGCCGGGCTTTCGCTCTACGTGGTTTCTTCGGGCGGGTCAGGCCTTCCGCCGGGCCCGTCCGGGGTTGTCGCCGGGAGCAGGGAAGCCGCCATGTAGCTGGTGATGTACCGGGCGAAGCGTGGCAGGGACCAGCCGCGCTTCAGCACGAGGAGCTCGTAAAGCTCGGCCGAGCTGCAGACCCAGAGAACGTCGGCTGCCTCAGCCGCTGAGACGCCGTCGCGGAGGTAGCCGCGTTCCTTGAGATACCGGGCGTGGTGCCGCATCCTCTTGAGACGATCACTTTCGATGTCCTCGAGAAGGGCAGCCATTTCCTGGTCGTTGACGGCGGCCGCACGCATCAGCAGCCGGATCGGGGTGACCATCGAACCCACCTCGGCGGTGAGGAGGCCCCACTCCCGCAGGACCGCCGCCGGCTCGGATTCACGTTCACGCATGGCATCTGAGCGCTCATACGCGGAAACAGTGCCGGCGCCGGCCAGATTCCGCTCGTAGAGGGCACGGACCAGGCCCGCCTTGCCGCCGAAGGCCTTGTATACCGTTTCCACCGAAACGCCGGCCTCGCCGGCCACGGCTGCAACCTTGGTGCCGGCGTAACCACCCCCATTGAGCTGCCGCTCGGCTGCCTGGAGGATGGCGGCCCTGTTCCGCCGGGCCTGCTCCTGCCGCCCGCTGGCGTTGTACCGGCGCTTACCCTTGACGTCTGCCATTATTCGTTCCATGCTGGAGTATCAGATACAGGCGACTGTATCAAATCATTCGAGGAGTGGGAATGATGGGAACGGCAGCTCCCGCGGAAGAGGTATTGCAGCGATTGCTCGGTGCCGTGAACGCCCACCGGCTGGACGATCTTGCGGCCTGCTTCTCCCCGGACTACTTCAATGAAACCCCCGCCCACCCGCAGCGCGGCTTCCGCGGTCGGGACCAGGTCCGCAAGAACCGGGTGGAGATTTTCTCCCAGGTTCCGGATATTCGCGCGCGCGTCCGCGGGACCGCCTTACAGGATGACACCCTGTGGACCGAGTGGGAGATGGCCGGGACACGGCACGACGGCGCTCCCTTCCTGATGCGCGGCGTGGTCATTTTCAGCGTCACCAACGGGCTCGTTTCGTCCGCCCGGTTCTACCTCGAACCGGTGGAGGACGCCAGCGGCGACGTCAACGCAGCAGTCAGCCGGGTGCTGGGGAACACCCCGGACTCCAGGGAGCAGGCACCATCATGATTCTTGTCGCGGGGGCCACCGGCCAGCTGGGTGGCCTGATTGTCCATACATTGCTCGCCAAAGGGTTCCGGGTGAGGATCCTGGTCCGTCAAGGGGCGGCGCAGGATGCCCTGGTGATGGCCGGCGCCGAGCCAGTCACCGGTGATTTGAAGGACCCTGCCTCCCTCGCGGTGGCCTGTGACGGGGTGGACACCGTGGTGACCACAGCCAATTCCTCTGCCCGCGGCGGCGGGGACACCGTGGACTCCGTGGACCGCCTCGGCAACCGGAACCTTATTGAGGCAGCCAGCAGTGCCGGCGTCGGCCGTTTTATCTTTGTGTCCAACCTCGGCGCCAGCCCCGCCAGTCCGAACCCCTTCATGGCCGCCAAAGGTGAGACCGAGCTGCTGCTGCGCGGCAGCACGATGTCCTGGACCATCATCCAGCCCAACCTTTTCATGGATAAGCTGCCGGTCCTCGTGGTGGGGATACCGGCTCTTTCCGGCCAGCCAGTCACGCTCGTGGGGGAGGGCAGGCGTCAGCATTCCCTGGTGGCCATGCAGGATGTGGCACAGTACGCGCTGGCCGCGGTGGAACACCCGGAATGGGACGGCCGGGTACTGGTCCTCGGCGGGCCGGAGGCGGTGTCCTGGCGTGATGTGGTGGAGGCTTTTGAGCAGGAGCTCAGGCGCAGTATTCCGGTGCGGACGGTTCCCCCGGGTCAGCCCATCCCCGGCATGCCGGACCTGCTGGCCGGGTTCCTTGCGCTGCTGGAGACCTACGATTCACGGCTGGAGGTGGCAGATCTGGCCGCGCAATACGGAGTGGTGCCTACAAGTCTCAGGTCCTGGGTGCACCGCTTTGTACTGGAGTCTTCCGGCTCTCCGGCCGGGGCGGTTCATAAGGCATGACCGCTACTGGTTAGGCTGGCGCCATGGACTTTCAGCTTCGTCAGGCCGCAGCCGAGGACGCGGAGGCAGTGGTGCTCATGCAGACGCTGGCGCATGAGGAGTGCTACCCGCACCTGCTCTCACCCGGTTTCTTCCGCGGACGCAGGGCCAGCATCCCGGAACGGGTGGAACGGCGCCGGCCGCACCTGGCAGTTCCCGATCCGCGGATCATCGCTGTGGACGCCAACAACGAACTGGTGGGCTTCGCGGACGCCGGGCCCCGCCGCGACGACGACGGCCCCGAAGCGCTGGAGCTGTACTCGATCTACACCCTCCGCCGGACGTACGGAACAGGGCTCGGCGCAGCACTGATGCGTGCCGCCATCGGCGACGGCCCGGCCTACCTCTGGGTGGTGGAGGACAATCCGCGGGCGCTGGCCTTCTACGTCAAGCAGGGCTTTCGTCCCGACGGGAAACGCAACACGCTGCCACCCGAGTGGGAGTCGCTGCCTGAATTCCGCATGGTCCGGGACGGCGCACGTCCTGCAGGCCCCGGCATAGACTCGCCAGCATGAGTGAAGGCCACACAGCCATCGACTGGGATTCCGCACGCGCGAGCAACCTGGCCAACTGGGAGGACCGGGTCCCCCTGCACGAAGAGGCTTACGGCATCGATGCCTTGGACGATCCGGACCACCTGACCAGCGTGGTCCGTACGGACCTGGCCGCCCTGGCACCCTTCCTCCCGGACGGCTCAGTCTCAGGCCTAAATGTGTGCCACCTTCAGTGCCACATCGGAACGGACACACTGTCCCTGGCCAGGGCAGGGGCCCGCGTCACCGGTGTCGACTTCTCCCCGTCCGCCCTGGCGTCCGCAACCAGGCTGGCCGCGCGTCTCGGCCTGGACGCCACGTGGGTGGAGGCGGACGTCCTCGACGCCCGCGCCGCCGTCGGGGGCTCTTTTGACCTGGTGTACACCAGCATCGGAACCATCACCTGGCTGCCGGACCTGGACCGCTGGGCGGCCCAGGTGGCAGGGCTCCTGCGCGCGGGAGGAACCTTCTATATCCGGGACGGGCATCCCATCCTGTACGCCCTTGATGAGAATGCCGAGGGGCTGCAGCTCCGCTACCCGTACTTCGGCACCGGTGAGGCGCTGATGTGGGACGACGAAAGCACCTACGCGGGTGACGGTAGGGTGGCCCACCCGCGGACTTACGAGTGGGCGCATCCCTTGTCCGAAATCATCAACTCACTCATACGAGCCGGACTGCAGATCCTTTGGGTCGACGAGGGGAAAACCCTTCCGTGGAAGTTCTCGCCCCGCATGGTGGAGGTGCCGGACGGTTTCGCCTGGCCCGAAGCCGAGCGAGACCTCGTGCCCTGCACCTACACCATCGTCGCCCGCAAGACGGGGGAATTGCCTACTCCGTAACTGCCACGGGAGCCGGCTCGCCAGTGCGGGAGGCGGGAGTGCTGCGGCGGCGCCAGTAAGCGGCCAGGACGGCGCCGGACACGTTGTGCCAGACGGAGAAAATGGCGCCGGGCAGTGCCGATTCGGGGGTCAGGTACTGCCGGGCCAGGCCTGCTGCCAGGCCGGAGTTCTGCATGCCCACCTCAATCGCGGTGGTGCGCCGGGCAGGAACAGGCAGCTTGAACAGGCGGGCGGCGCCGTATCCCAGGGCGTAGCCCAGGCCGTTGTGCAGGATCACGGCCACAAGGACCAGCAGCCCGGCGGCGAAGATGGCCTTTGCACTGGCGGAAACCACAGCAACCACCACGGCCGTGATGGCCAGGACCGAAATCCAGGGAAGGGCCGGCAGGGCCTTGGTGACCAGGCGCGGCAGGAAGAGCCGGATGACAAGCCCCAGCAACACGGGAAGCAGCACGATCTGGACGATGGACCACGCCATGGACCCGGCATCCACCGGCATGTACTGGCCGGCCAGCCACAGCGCCAGGACGGGGGTCAGCAGGGGAGCGAGCAGCGTGGAGACGGTGGTCATCGCCACGGACAGGGCGACGTCGCCCCGGGCCAGGTAGGAGACCACGTTGGAGGCTGTTCCGCCGGGGCAGCAGCCCACCAGGATGACGCCGGCGGCCAGCGCGGGCGGCAGGCCCAGTGCCGCTGCGATCAGCCAGCCCAGGAGCGGCATGATGGCGTACTGCGCCACCACGCCGATCACCACGGGGATGGGTCGTTTGGCGATGACGGCGAAGTCAGGGGGAGTGAGGGTCAGCCCCATGCCGAACATGATGACCCCCAGCAGAGGGTTGATCCAGGGTGCCAGCCCGGTGAAGGCGGTGGGGGTGGCAAGCGCCACGGCACCTCCGGCCAGGATCAGCAGGGGGAAGAGGGTGACGGCGATGCGGGCGCTGCGTTCTTCGGCGGCTGATGCCGTCGTCGAAGATTCGGGTAAGGAAGACATACCTACCGGATTATCACAGCGGAGGTTGTGTTCCAGAATCAGGGCGCCTTGATGACACCTTAATGACGGCGGGGTGGGACCGTGCGCCGCGCTAACTGCGCGGCGCACGGTTGAGTGTGTACTACGTGCGGTGCGTACTAGACGCGGGCGGATTCCTTCTCGCGCTCGGCCGGCTTGTAGGACTCCCAGAAGGTGGCCCCGGTGATTCCGAGGGGCCGGGGGTCGAAGACCGGGTCAAGGCCGAGCTTCTGCTGCCGCTCAAAGTCCTTGAGCGCCTTGAAAGCCGGCTTCTGCAGCACCAGGATGCCCACGATGTTCAGCCACGCCATGAGGCCGACGCCGATATCGCCCATCACCCAGGCGTCAGCGGCCGTATTCACGCAGCCGTACGCGGCGGCGACAAGGATGGCCACCTGCAGGGCGATGGTGGTGGCGCGGCCGAGGCTGGTGCGGAGGCCCGGAATCATCCTGCTCGACGAGTTGCCCAGCAGGAAGCGCAGGTTGGTTTCGGCCATGTAGTAGTAGGCGATGACGGTGGTCAGGCAGAAGAAGACCAGCGTGATGGCGATGAACGCGGCGCCTACGCCGGGGAAAACGGAGTCGAATCCGGCCTGCACGTACTGCGGCCCGACGACGGCGCTCGTCGACAGCAGGCCGCCCTCGGCGAGGACCTCGCCGGCTTCGCTGCCGCCGGAGAAGACGCGGTAGGCGCCGGTGGAGAGGATCAGGAAGCCGGTGGCCGAGCAGACGAACAGCGTGTCGATGTACACCGCGAAGGCCTGAACCAGGCCCTGCTTGGCCGGGTGGGACACCTCGGCGGCGGCAGCGGCGTGCGGGCCGGTGCCCTGGCCTGCCTCATTGGAGTAGACGCCGCGCTTGACGCCCCACATCACGGCCAGGCCGATGATGGCGCCAAGGGCCGAGTCCATGCCGAAGGCGCTGCGGAACACCAGGGAGAGGATTTCCGGGAGCTGGGCGGCGTTGATGACCACGACGATCAGGGCGAGGATGATGTAGCCGGCGGCCATGAACGGCACCACGAACGCCGCAACGCTGGCGATGCGCTTCACGCCGCCCATGACCACGAGGGCCAGGAGGATGACGGAGCCGACAGCCACGACCCAGGACGGGATGGTCCAGGCGCCGCTGATCGCGGTGGCCATGGAGTTGGTCTGGACGCCCGGCATCAGGACGCCGCAGGCCAGGACGGTCACGGCGGCGAAGACGTAGCCGTAGACCTTGAAGAAACCGGCGCCCTTGGTGTGGGCAAACGCGCGGGAGAAGTAGTAGGCCGGACCGCCGCGGTACTCGCCGGTCAGCGGGTCGCGGGTCTTGTACATCTGGCCGAGGGTGGACTCGACGAAGGACGTGGACGCGCCCAGGAAGGCGACGGTCCACATCCAGAACAGGGCGCCCGGTCCGCCGAAGGCGATCGCGGTGGCGACGCCGGCGACGTTGCCGGTGCCGACGCGGCCTGACAGGGACATGGCCAGGGCCTGGAACGAGGAGACGCCGGAGGCGGACTTTTCGCCCCGGAACAGCTGCTCGATCATTCCCTTGACGTGGCGGACTTGCAGGAAGCGTGTCCGGACCGAGAAGTAGACGCCGGTGGCGAGGCAGAGGTAGACAAGCCAGTCGCTCCAAATAACGCTATTTATTGCTGACAAAACACCGCTCATAAGTGTGGGTTCCCTCCATGGAAGAGCGCGGGTGATGCGGTTCGGGGTGCGCGCTGTTGGGTGAACGAAAGTGGCGCACACCACACCAAAACCTGTGAAGTGTCGCACAAAAGCCCGGCCCCAGTCCATTTGGCCACCACCCAAGCTGTTCCCCGGGTCACATTGGCGAATTTGTGGTAGTTGCCGCGATGTGCGGGAGACTGGAGTCCTCCCCCAACGAAAGCAGTTGTTCCTTGATCACTCTCCAGCAGGACGCAGAAGGCTTCATCCGGATGAACCGGCGCTACCCCGCCAGCGTCCGCATCAGGATCAATTTCCAGGACGGCAGCACCGGCGAGTTTTCAGGCCAGGCCCTCAACAACGCCTACGACGCCGCCCTTGCGGAGTTCCGGGCGAAGAACAACCTCGACGCGCGGGGGTACTCCCGGACGTCCGCGGGCCGCTCGAATTCCGGCAACAGGATCGACTTTGTTCCAGTGCACCCCGGGATGGGCGAGGAGTAGGCGCACCCGCGCCCGAGGAGTAGGCGGAGGTTTGTCAGCGGGGGTTCTCGAGCGAGATGGTCTCCAGGTGCTCCGGGACGCGGACCTTCCATCCGAGCTGGTGCTTGATGCGTGCCCGGAGGGCATCGGAAGCGTCCGGCTCCCCGTGTGTGATGTACGTCATGGACGGCGCCTGAGGGGCAGCCTTCATCCATTGGATGATGCCGTTGGAGTCGGCGTGCGCGGACAGTCCCTCCATCTGGATAACCTCCGCCTCGATCCTGACTTCCTGGCCGTAAATGCGCAGCAACTTTTCGCCTGCTGCCAGGGTGGCGCCCCTGGTTCCTCCCGCCTGGTATCCGCTGAGGATGACCGCGTTCCGCCGGTCGGGTCCGTAGCTTGCCAGGTGATGGAGAATCCTGCCGCCGGTGAGCATGCCGCTTGCCGAGATGATGATCATGGGCCCGCCGCGGAGGTTGAGCAGCTTGGACTCGTCCGGGCTGCGGACGGGAACGGCCACTTTGTACATGGCCTCAAACTCGTGGTCCTTGAGCCGGTGTTCCTCGCGGTGCCGCTGGTACATGCCGGAGGCGTCGATTGCCATGGGGCTGTTCAGGTAGACGGGGATCGGCGGGATGGCGCCCTTGGCCAGGAGGCGTGAGAGGTGCAGCAGCACCGTCTCGGCCCGGCCCACCGCGAACGCTGCGATCATGACCACCCCCTGCCGCTTGGCCACCCGCGTGATGATCCCGCCCAGTTCTGCTTCCGGGTTTCCTGCCGGGTGTTCCCGGTTGCCGTAGGTGGATTCGGTGACCAGCACGTTGACCGGTTCCAGCCCCCGGGGCGGGTACATCAGGGGGTCGTTGGCGCGGCCAAGATCGCCGGTGAAGTGGACGGTCCGGCCGCCCAGTTTGAGGTGCACCTGTGCCGCGCCGAGGATGTGGCCGGCGGGCAGGAACGTTGCCTCGATGCCTCCGGGCAGCGGGAACGGCGCATCGAAGTCGCGGGTGATGAAACTGTCGAGCGACCGGACGGCGTCTGCTGCCGTATAGAGGGGCACGGGAGGGTGGTGCGACGTGGATCCCGTGTGGTCTGCGTAGCGGGCATCCTCTTCCTGGAGGTATCCGGAATCCGGAAGCAGCAGCTTACACAGTTCGGTGGTGCCGGCCGTAGCGTACACAGGGCCGCGGAAACCGTCCCGGACCAGCGCGGGGATGTACCCGGTGTGGTCCAGGTGTGCATGGGTGAGGACAACGGCGTCGATGTTCGCGGGATTGACCGGGAAAGGCACACGGTTGCGGTCGCGGAGGCGTTTGTAACCCTGGAAGAGCCCGCAGTCCACCAGGACCTGCCGTCCCTGCGAACGGACCAGGTAGCGGGAGCCCGTCACCGTGTCCGTCGCCCCCAGGAAACGCAGCGTCGGGGGATGCTGCTCCCTCATGCCCGCTCCTGGTGCTCGATGGTGACCGTGCCGGCGTCGCCATCCACGGTGACCTGCTGGCCGGTGGCCAGCCGCTGCGTGGCCGCGCCGGTGCCCAGGACGGCGGGGATTCCGTACTCGCGGGCCACGATGGAGCTGTGGCTCAGCGGGCCGCCCACGTCAGTCACGATGGCGGAGGCCATGGCGAACAGCGGTGTCCAGGCAGGCGTGGTGATCCGGGCAACCAGGACGTCTCCGGGCTCCATCCGGCCGAAGTCCCGGGGCCCGCTCAGAACGCGGGCCGGAGCGGTGACCCGTCCCGAACTGGCACCCGCGCCTTTGATGACATCGCCGCGCTGGCGTTGGGACGCCGCCGGCATCATGGACCCGAAGGCCTTCTCCATCCACGGGCGCTCCGGGAGCATCTGCGGGGCGGCGGCCCTCGCCTGGCCCCGCCACAGCATCCTGCGTTCCTCGACGGCGGCGGCCCGGACGGGGTGTGCCGCTCCGGTGATAGCGGCCGGGGCCCCGGGGGCGGCAAGGCCGAAATCGACGGCGGTCCGCACCTCCTGGAAGCGCAGCCAGAACACGTCGGCGGGCTCCGTGATGACGCCGGAAGCCACCAGCCGGCGCCCGAGTTCCAGCAGCATCCGCCGCAGCAGCGGCCAGGCGAGTCCGACGTCGGCCAGCGCGTCCTCGCGGATTGGCGCGGTGTCCTGGGCCCACCGGAGCAGCCGGAGAAAGGCGGCCCGGCGGCGCGGCCCCAGCCGGGCGGCCACCTGTTCAGTCAGCTCCTCCCGGCGCTCGGTCAACAGCCGCTGCCGCTCATGCGGGTCGGTGCCCTGCCCCCGCAGGTAGAACTTCACCGTCGCCAGGAGGGTGGACGGATCATCCGCGGCCACCGGAGTGGCGAAATCAAGGTTGTAGACCGCATGGCCGTAGAGGTCCAGGTGCTCCCGGAAGGCGAAACGCCACTCCTGCCACAGGGCATCGTCCACCCCTGCGGGCGGCGATCCTGTGCGCTGGCACTCGGCGAGCTCCGCCGTCGGCCGTTCCAGCAACACTGATGTCAGCCCGGGGTCACTGCGGGCCCAGGCAGCCAGGTCCCACAACGACTTCTCTGCCCGGATGGGTTCGCTGTCATACCCCAGGAGGAACGTCTGGGCCGGCGGATCCCCGGCTCGCCGGACCAGCTTGTCGTAGAAGGTGCGGAAGGCGAGCTCGCTGCTGGTGGAGAGCGGAATGATGGACTGCACGGCCGTGTAGTAGACGGTGCCGGCATCCAGCAGCGCCTGCGCGCCCGCCAGCAGTTCCCCGCCGGTGAGCTCCGCCGGGGGCTTCGACTGCCAGTCCTTGATGGCCTGTTCGTAGCGGGGGTGGGAGAACCCGCGCCAGCCGGCGATCCCCATGTGCGCCTTGCCGCGGGCCAGCGCACCCACCGCCGTCAGCAGCTTGCCCATCATCCGCCACATGCCCGAGCTGCGGTAATAGTAGTAGGCGTAGCCGTTGACGGTGGGCAGTCCAACGTCGCCGTCGCGGATGACGTTCTTGCCCAGGGCCTCCGCCATCAGGGCCTGCAGCGACTTTGCCACGGAGCCGTCCACCAGGTCGGCGAACAGCGGCGTGAGGGGATCGGGCAGCTGCTCCACGATGCTGGCGCGGAAGTAGAGCCCGTTCGGGTACGGCACGGGCCAGGCCTCCGGGGTGTCGGCCGTCGGCTCGGGCAGCGCGGTGATGGGGCGGGACTGCAGGATGAAGAACCTGCCGCCGGCCCGCGCCCACTCGATGTCCTGCGGTGCGCCGAAGTGCCCGGCGGCCCGCTGTCCGTGGCCGGCAAGTTCCGCCGCCTCCCGGTCATCAAGGACGGGTTCACGACGGCGGTCTGCCGCCACCGGCTGCTCCCGGGTGCCGTTCTCCGCGTAGACGGTCATGACGTCCTTGTCGGCTGTCCGCCGCGACACCACGGAGCCGGTCCCGGCGTCGACCACCACGTCATCGGTGGTGACCGTCCCGCTGACCACCGACTCACCCAGGCCCCAAGCGGCGCTGATCACCGTCTGGTCCCGCCGGCCGTTGGCGGGGTTGGCGGTGAACATGACCCCGGCGGCCTCGGCCTCCACCATCTGCTGGATAACGACGGCGAGGCGCACTTGGCCGGGTTCTACGCCTTCGCGCGCGCGGTATGACATGGCGCGCGCCGTCCAGAGGGAGGCCCAGCAGCCGATCACAGCCGTGGACAGTTCCACCATGCCGCGGACGTTCAGGGAGGTTTCCTGCTGCCCCGCGAAACTGGCCGTGGCGAGGTCCTCGGCCGTGGCGGAGGAACGGACTGCCACGGGCGTTCCGCTGCCGAGGCGCCCGTAGCCGGCACCGAGTTCGGCGGCGATCCCGGCGGGCATGGTGCCGGTGGTGAACAGGGCGCTGATCCGCCGGGAGGCTTCCTCGTACGCCTGGGGCTCCGCCTGCGGTGGCAGGGCGGCGAGTTCCTGGATGCCCGCCGCGAGGTTGTTTTCCTCGACGAAATGCGAGTACGCGACGGTGGTGAGCACGAACCCGGGCGGGACTGGCAGCCCGGCCCAGATGAGGCCGCCCAGGCCCACTGCCTTGCCGCCCGCCGCGGCAATATCGCCGGGTCCCACTTCGCTGAGGTCCTTGATATAGCTCATGGCCGCGCGTCCTTGCTGCCCGGCTGGGGCGCCTGGGGGTGAACCTGATGCTCACATACTGGCACTGCCGGGGGCGGGTGGCCATGGGTCTGTAAGTCTTTACCCGGCTGCTCTGTGAGCGGCTGGCAGTCTGGTGCTGTGGCCGGGCCGGGTGTGACTCACCCATGGGTTTGCCTCCGAACTGTGTTTTCCGGAGTGCGCTTTCTTGGATATGTCCGCCCTGGCCGGGCCCAGCATCGGTTCTGTCTACAGCGCTGGCCTGATTAGAAGCATGCCCACTTGAGCACCAGGTGTGGCCCATTACAGACCTGCCACGCCGTAACCCCTACCGATGCGCTTCCATTCCCGTCCCTAAGGAGGAAAGATGATTGTGGCAGAGCACTTCGGCTTCGTCGTCGGCATTGATACGCATGCCAAAACGCACACCCTCGCCATCATCGACACGGCAAGCGGTGGAGAAATAGCGAACGAAACATTCCCGGCCACCACCGCCGGAGGAAACCGCGCCCTGTCATGGATCCTGCGGCGCACCGACGCTTCATCTGAGATGGTCCTGCTCTCTATGGAAGGAACAGGCTCGTACGGCGCGAAGCTCAGGCAACAAGCCTCGGACGCCGGCTTTCAAGTCACCGAAGCGCCCATCCCGAATCAACGCCTGGGCAGGTATCAGGGCAAATCCGATTCCATCGACGCCGCCCGTGCCGCACGAGCTGTCTTGGGCATCCCAATGGACCGTCTACCGGAACCGCGCTCGGGCCAAAACCACATGGCACTTCGGATCCTCTCTAATGCGCGCCGCTCTATGGCCCGGGAACGCACCGCGGCCATCAATGCTCTGACGGCTCTCCTGCGCATCGTGGATCTCGGCGTTGATGCCCGAAAGCCGTTGACCGTCAGCCAGATCAACACCATCGCAGCCTGGAGGGAACGGGACGAGGAATTTGGAACTCGAACCTGCCGCCGAGAAGCCGTACGGATTGCGAAGCAGATCCTGACCCTTCAGGATCAATTGGCCGAAAACCACGCAGAACTCGAGGCTCTCGTTCAGGAAGTCCAACCGGCCCTTCTGGAAATCTATGGCATTGGTCCGGTGCTTGCCGCAATCATCCTCACGGCCTGGTCGCATGCCGGAAGAGTGCGCTCCGAGGCAGCGTTCGCCGCCCTTGCGGGCACCTGCCCGGTCCCGGCCTCCTCAGGTGGTACTACCCGATTCCGCTTGAATCGGGGAGGCGACCGCCAGCTCAACAAAGCGATCTACACCATCGCCCTCATCAGAATGAACAGGGATCCGGTCACTAGAGACTACGTCGCAAAACGAACAAGCCAAGGACGCACCAAAAAGGAAATCATCCGCAGCCTCAAGACGTACATCACCCGTCAGATCTTCAGACACCTCAACAGCAAAGGTTCCATGAACGGAAACCTTGGAGTAGTACCCGCTACCGGCTGATCCCGCGACATGGTTTAGAACCAAGCGCGCTGCCGCAGCTGTGGTGATGGTTGCGGCCAATCCGTTGGTGGCGTCGAGGATGGCGGTTGCTCCCGGCGCGGGAAATGGTGAGGATTAGGCCGCTGTTCGTCGCATCGCCCGGGAAGATCCAGTCAGCGGTCCCGGGCACGCCCTGCTGATTGAAGCACCAGTCCTCCGCGGCAAGCCAACAACGGATCTGCTCGGGATCGTTCTGGCCGCGGGCCAGCATCCGCTCCCAGCGCACCTGCGGCGTGGTCGACGCGAAGACGATGACGTCCAGAAATGCCCCGCAGCACTGGGCTGCGGCGTGCACGCCGTCCACGATGACCAGCGGGGTTCGCGGGACGTCTCTGACCCCATAATCGCTGCACTGACGCATCCAGTTCCCCATACATTTTTTGGGAAGAAGAAAAAGTCAAAAAGACTTCATGGCGGACATGACGAAATATATAAGCTTCATTACGCGCTATCGGAAAGAAAGGTAATTCATAAAATGAATCGTCTAATGTTTGTCCTAGGCCCGAAGGCGCTTCAGGCCTAGCTCCGTTTCATAGCCACCATGAGCATGAACGGATGCCTAACCACATCTTAATTTTTGGGGGGATTCATGGAAACTCTTGTTGATTCTTTGAACACCGAGGGTCTTAAGACAATCGGATTTGTTCACACTAATCTTGCAGCCGTTTCATCCGACGCGCTTGATGGCGACTGGCAGGACTTTGCTTCGAGCTGGTCCAACCTGCGGCCCGATACTTATATGGCAGACGGTGGAAAATACCGCTTCCGCCGGTACTCGGAGTTCTCGGTTGAGGGGACGACGGGGGCTTCGGAATTGCTCCCCCATGTGCCCTACAAGCAGGAAAAAACGGTCAATCACCTCAACGGCGGCATTGACCGGATGTATGACCCCTTTGAGGACAGTGTCGTCGAAAGCTCCAGTCTTGCGTCCGTTTTCCGGACCGTCTCCCAGTATCTCGAGGCAGTGCGTCCGGGGCGCACTTGGAAGGCCCAGTGCTTCCAGAACCGTATCCTGACAAGCCAAGACGAAGTTGGGCAGCCGGCACCTGAAGGTGTGCACCGCGATGGAGTTGACTACGTTCTGACCCTGTTCGTGGACCGGGTCGGCGCCGATGGCGGCGAGAGCAGCGTCTATCTCGCGTCCGACCGCAGCATATTGGCCTCGACGCAGCTCAGCGAACCGGGTGAATATCTTTTCGTCGACGACCACAAGCTGCTGCACGACGTGACTGGTCTATCTCTCAAGCCTGGTCACGACCAGGGATACCGCGATGTTCTCATCGCGATGTTCACCGATACTTCAGCGTAAGGAAGCACCGGAATTGTCGCAGCTAATTCGTTCCTTCGCGCAGCTCGAAAACGCGATTCTTGACCCCACTGACCCGGTGGTTACACTGTTCAGCGGCGGCCTGGACAGCACCTATCTGCTGTACCGCCTTCAAAAACTGGGGATGCAGAACATCCACGCAGTTTCCATCGATGTGGGTGATGTTGAATCGCACACAGGAAAACGCGAAATCGCCACTCACCTCGGCGCGACCTTCCATTCTGTCGACGCCAGGAACGAATTCATCAGCCACCACGTGGCCCCCGCCATCAGGGCTCATGCGGTGTACCTAGGGACACACCCAATTAGTTCGTCGTTGTCCCGGCCTCTGCTCGCAAAAGTCGCCGTGGAGCTTGCGGAGAAAACGGGTGCACGCATGCTTCTGCATACGGCGAACCGCTCGCAAAACTCCTTGCGGCGGCTGAACGGGGCAATCAGCGCCCTGAAATTCACCGGCCGCTACGGAAGTCCGTACGACCTCGATCCGGTTGATCGCTCAACGAAAATCGAGCACCTCGCTGCTGCTGGCCTGACCAGGATGGCGCAGCGCGTCGTCAGCGGTGACTCTAACCTATGGTGCCGGGAATACGAATCCGGATTCTTGGACGACCCGGAAAACCACGCAATGGAACAGGACCTGTACCAGTGGACGGCCAACACCGGCAGCTACCCCGAAGAGATAATGAGCATCGGCTTCGAAAACGGACTCCCCGTGAACGTGGACGGCCGTGCTTTGGAGCTTACTGCGATTATTGAGGAGCTCAATCATCGCGTTGGGAAATTCGGCTATGGACGCTATAGCGGCCTGGAACATCTCGACCGCGGTGAAAAGGTCCTCGAGGTACGTGAGATGCCGGCGGCCTGGATCCTCCTGAAAACTTTGCGGCATCTGGAAACGGCTTGCCTCAGCGAACGGCTGATCCGGGAAAAAATGGATATAGAACAGACCTGGGTGACCGAAGCTGTGGAAGGGCGCTGGTTTGGCGGACTAAGGTCCGCGGCCCAGGCTTTCATTGAGTCCTCGACCAGCCGGGTTAGCGGCACTGTCACGTGGACTATGAACCAGCGTTCAGTGGATACAGTAAGCATTCACGCGCCGGACGCCCTGTACCTTCGTGACCGCGAAGCCTGGGAAGCGGAATCCGTCAATAACGAAAAGGAAGGCTACGCCATGCGTTCTGATGGACTGATCCTGGCCGGGCTGAACAGTGTCTGATCCAACTCCTCTCCGGGCCGCGGCCAGGCGGGCCTCGGTTGTCGATGCGTTGCTGCTTGCCGTCGCTGTGGCCTGGGGCTCGACCTACTGGGTCGCCAAGGAACTGGTCAGCCAGGACACCGTGCTGGCGGTTCTTGGCGTCAGGATGACACTGACCGCCGTCGCACTCGGCCTGATTCTCGTCTTGATGCGCAAGCGGCTACAGAAGACGGAGGCAGCGATCGGCTGCATCCTTGGCCTGCTGCTGTCGACCGTCTTTACGTTCGAAACCTTCGGCATTGCCGCGACCAGTGCGACCAACGCCGGGCTCATCATCAGCCTCACCATCGTGATGACCCCAGTACTGGAAACGGTCGTCGGAAAGCGGAAGCTCAGCCGCCTGTTTTACCTGGCTGCGGTAATCGCGGTTGCTGGGGTCTACTTCCTCGCCACAGGCGGTGCCGCAGCATCCTTCGGGTTCGGCGATTTGCTGATCCTGCTGGCCGCCGTGGCACGCGCGGTCCATGTGACGGGGATGCACAGGCTCTCGGCAGGACGCAGCATCGATTCGCTAAACCTGACCTTCGTCCAGATGGCCACCTGCGCACTGGTGTTCCTAATCATGTCCAGCCTCTGGGGCACGCCGGTTCCGATCTATACAGCAGGCATGGATTGGTCCGCGGCACTCCAGATGGCGTACCTCGTGATCGTATGCACCGTTTTCCCGTTCTTTATTCAAATGTGGGCAGTTCGCAAGACTTCCCCGACCAGAGTGAGTCTCTTGCTCGGAACCGAACCGGTCTGGGCGGCAGTCATCGGCGTTACACTGGCCGGCGACGTCCTAGGCCCAATCGGAATCTTCGGTGTTGTGCTTGTGCTAGCTGGCACCATGTGGGGGCAGCGCCTGGAACTCAAAGCTCTACCTACTGCCTCCGTTGCCGCCCGTGAATCTGAAGAGATCCGCACTCCGACGTCATAGTGGAAACAACCTCAACGGGACACTGAATCAGTAGAGAAGCAGCCCGACCGGGCTCTCACCGGAGGGCTGCCTCTCTACTGGTAGCGCAGCACAGAACACCGCGAACAACTCGTTCATGCCTACCAGCAAGCAGTGGACCGTGCCCGGGAACTCAACAGGAACAAGCCATGACCGAGCCTCCTTCGCTGTCCGAGCTCCCCGTCATCGGCAACTTACCTACAAAGCATCCTGGCGAAGGCGCGGCTCTGAGTTGCATCCAGCGTCACTGGATAACTTCAATGCCGGGTTGACGGATTATAGAAGCATCCAAAGTCAGGTGCCGCCGTCATAAATTACGACGGCGGCACGCGGCCCTGACCACGACGCCTCGCTGGGCAGGCGCCCGTTGGCTGTCCCTTGGCCGCCGTTCACCGCGCATTCCATACCGCTCGGCGCACAAAAGATACGTTTGCTTAGCATCTGCACCATGATTGCCGGAGGCCGCGGCGGCATATGAGGGACTTTCGCCTCTGGAGGGGTATGCGCTGCGGCAGCCACAGGACACTGACGTCTTTGACGAGCAAGGGAGCACCATGGGCTGGCTGGACCGAGAACGAACCGTTGCCCCGCCGGGATTCAACCGCTGGCTGGTGCCGCCCGCGGCGCTCGCCGTCCACCTCTGCATCGGCCAGGCCTACGCCACGAGCGTGTACAAGACGGCACTGGTCAAGCATTTCGGCGCCAGCCTGACCGAGATCGGCGTGATCTTCTCCATCGCCATCGTGATGCTGGGCCTGTCCGCCGCCATTATGGGCACCTGGGTGGACCGGAACGGCCCGCGCAAGGCCATGTTCACCTCCGCCATGTTCTGGGCGGGCGGCTTCCTGATCGGATCGCTCGGCATCTTCACGCAGCAGCTGTGGCTCGTGTACCTCGGCTACGGCGTGGTGGGCGGCATCGGCCTGGGCATCGGCTACATCTCGCCGGTGTCCACCCTGATCAAGTGGTTCCCGGACCGCCCGGGCCTGGCCACCGGCATGGCCATCATGGGCTTCGGCGGCGGCGCGCTGATCGCCAGCCCCGTGTCCACGGCGCTGCTCAAAATGTACGATCCCAACTCCGGCGCCAAGGACTGGGTGGCCAGCGGCGATGCCGTGGGCAAACTCTTCCTGACCCTCGCCGTCGTCTACCTCGCCTACATGCTGTTCGGCGCCTTCACCATCAAGGTCCCTGCGGACGGCTGGAGGCCGGCCGGGTTCGACCCCGCCAAGGTCAAGGCCGCCAAGCTGGTCACCACGGAGAACGTCTCGGCCAGGAACGCCGTCAAGACCCGGCAGTTCTGGCTGGTGTGGATCGCGCTGTTCTGCAACGTGACCGCGGGCATCGGCATCCTGGAGCAGGCCGCGCCGATGATCCAGGACTTCTTCCGCCAGTCCGACGGCGTCTCACTGGTGAGTGCCGCCGTTGCCGCCGGCTTCGTGGGGCTTCTTTCCATCGGCAACATGGCCGGACGCTTTGCCTGGTCCGCCACCTCCGACGTCACCGGCCGCAAGCGCATCTACATGGTGTACCTGGGCATCGGCGCCGTCCTGTACACGGTGCTGGCGCTGGCCGGCTCCACCACCACCGTCCTCTACGTGGCACTGGCGTTCGTCATCATCTCCTTCTACGGCGGCGGTTTTGCCACCGTCCCGGCCTACCTGCGGGATCTCTTCGGGACCTACCAGGTGGGCGCCATCCACGGCCGGCTGCTGACCGCCTGGTCCGCCGCCGGTGTGGCCGGGCCGCTGATCGTCAACGCGTTCCTGGACGCCCAGGGCAAGCCCGGCCAGCTGAACGCCGTGTCCTACCAGCCGGCGCTGCTGACCATGGTGGTGCTGCTGGTGATCGGCTTCCTGGCCAACCTGATGGTCAAGCCGGTGGACGCACGATTCCACGAACCCCGCCCGGACCGCGGACGGGCACACGAACCTGCCATGGAGGCCTGAGATGAGCACCGCACACAACACCGGCGCGCAGGCGCCCGCCAAAGTATCCACCGGGAAGCTCGCTGTCGCCTGGGCGCTGGTGGGTGTTCCGCTGGCGTACGGGATCTATCAGACCCTGACCCGGGTGGCGGCGCTGTTCGGGTAAGGGACTCTGCTGTCAGCGCCGCTGGAACGCCCGCACTGCCTCGCTCACCGTCGGGTAGAAGTGCTCGGGGGAGAAGCGGGCGCCCATGCCGTACTGCAGCAGCCTGTCCTTGACCGGACCCTTGAGTTCGGCGAATACCAGGTCCACGCCGTGCCGTTCCAGCCATTCGTCAAGCTGCACCAGCTCATCCAGTGCGGTGGTGTCGATTCCGGTCACGGGCTCTGCCGCCAGCACCACGCGTTCGGTGCCGGGCGGCGCCTGGTCCAGTTTGTTGCGGACGAAGGACCCCAGCAGCGCTCCGTTGCCAAAGAACAGCGGTGCGTCGAAGCGCAGGATCAGCATGCCGGGGACGCGTTCCCCGTCCGGATGGCGGCTCACGTCGTGGTATCCGGGCACTCCGGGCACGTCCACCAGTTCAGCGCGGTAAGGTTCCCAGGCCCGCCGCAGGAAGTCCAGGATTGCCAGGCCAACGGCAACGCCGATGCCCGTAAGCACTCCCAGGATGGTGACCCCCAGGAACGCCGCGAGCATCACCAGCGACTCACTGCGGCTCATGCCTATGAGCCGCCGCACGCCTGCAGGATCGGCCAGCGCTGCGGCTGCGGCGATGACAATGGCGGCAAGGGTGGCGGCCGGCAGGAACTCGGTGGTGCCGGGAGCCACGAGCATGAAGACGAGCACCAGGACGGCGCCCACCACCCCGGTGACCTGGGTTTTCGCCCCGGACTCCACGGCCACCGGCGTGCGGGACGTGCTGGCCGAGATCGGGAAGCCGCCCAGCAGCCCGCTGGCGGCGTTGGCCGCACCCAGGGCAGCCATTTCATGGTTGCTGGAGACCCTCTTGTCCTCCGCCGCGGCGAGGGACTGGGACAGGGTTCCGGTATCAACAAAAACGATGAGGGCGATGGCCGCGGCCGCGGGCAGCAGCGCCAGGACGTCGGGCCAGCCGATGCCGCCGAGCGCCGGTGCGGGAAGCCCCTGCGGAAGGGCGCCCGTCACCCTGACGCGCCCTTGGAGTTCCAGCAGGGCCACGGCGATGCAGGACGCAACCACTGCAATCAGCACACCCGGTACCTTCCATTTCAGCCAGCGGGGAACCAAGATGAGCGCCAGCGAGGCCAGGCCAATCAGCAGCGCCAGCATATTGGTCTCGCCGGACAGCACCTTCGGCACCGCGGCGATGAGCCTTTCCCAGGGCGTGCCGCCTTCCACGGAGATCCCCAGGAGGGTGGGAACCTGGGACACGGCCACCAGCAAGGCGATGCCGTTGAGATAGCCGAGCCGGATGGGCTTCGACAAAAGTCCCGTGACAATTCCCAGCCGCAGGGCGGACCCACACAGCAGAATGACGCCGATCAGTATGGCCAGGAGGCCCGCCAGCGCCACGGATTTCTCATCGTTGGCCGCGGCGAGGGGAACCAGGGCCGCAACGATCATCGGGGCAAGCGAGGAATCCGGCCCCAGTACCAGCACGCGCGACGGTCCGACAGTTGCGTAGACAATCAGGGGTACCACCGTCGCGTAGAGGCCGGTCACCGGTGGCAGGCCGGCGGCCTGGGCGTACGCCATGCCCGCAGGGACCAGGATGGCGAAAAGCGCAGTGCCTGCCAGCAGGTCGTGGCGCAGCCACTCCATCCTGTAACCGCGCAGGGCTGGCGGAACCCACCAGGAACGGATGCCCGAACGCCGGGTGAACCGCCTCACCAGGTCACGGTTCCGGCGGCACCGTCCACCGTGATGCTCTGGCCGTCGTGCAGCCGCGTGGTGGCGTCGGCAACACCCACCACCGCGGGGATGCCGTACTCGCGGGCCACCACCGCACCGTGCGAGATCACCCCGCCCATCTCCATCACCAACGCGCCTGCGGTCATGAACAGCGGCGTCCAGCCGGGATCCGTGGACGGGGCCACCAGGATTTCCCCGGGTTCCAGGTGGGCGCCCACCGGATCCATCACCACTCTGACTTTCCCGGTGGCGGTACCCGCGGAAGCCGGCGTCCCGGCCAGGCGGTCCGCGGCAGCTGGTTGGGGCAGGGCGGCGGCCGCGGCCATCATGGCGGCTTCCACGTCCGTGCCGTCCGAAAGCAGAAGGCGCGGGACGCGCCGCCGGCGGAGTTCGACGTCGTACAGCCGACGGCGGGCGGCGACGATGCCCTTCAGGGCCGCGCCGCGGAGGCCTACGCGCAGTTCGTCGAAGTCCAGGAAGAACACGTCACCGGCGTCACCGATGGTGCCGTTCTTCACCAGTTCCGCGCCCACTTCCGTCAGCTGCCGGTGCATTTCCGCGAGCACCAGCACTATGCAGAATTTGGGCAGTTCCCGCAGGCCGGCAAGCTGCCGTGTCCGGCGCAGGCACAGCGCCACAAGGCGCCCCCGCAGCCGGCTCTTTGTCCCGGCACGCTCCACCAGCTCGCTGATCCGGGCCTCGGCGTGCTCGGCGGCCCTGGCGAACTGGCGGTCCGGTGCCTGTTCGGGATCCTCCACGCGGAGATAGTTGGAGACCATTCCGAGGATGTGTTCCGGTTCCTCGGACCATCTGGGCATGCCCAGGTCGATCTCCGCCACGGCCCGGTGGCCGTACTTTGAGAGGAACTCCTGCAGCCCGGACTGGGCGGGGGCGGGCAGCGTCCCCGCCCTGTAGCGGGCGGCAAGCTCGCCGAGTTTCAGTTCCATGAATGCCCGGCGGACCTCCGGATCACGGCCCAGGGATACCGCCAGGTGCCACAGCTCCAGGTCCATCATGGTGGTCACGTTGTGGGGGAGCCCGCGCAGCACAGCCTCAAGCTCACGCGGCTTGGCAATCCCGCGCAGCAGCCTGCGGGCCGCGGCCAGCGTCAGGTAGCCCAGGGACGGGCCCGGAAGCGTGGCCTGGATCAGCCCGTTGATGGAGGTGGCCAGGATGTCCTCGGTGTGCTGGAGCCGCCTGGCTGCGGTGGCCGGCAGGGGGAGGACCAGCTGGGCTGCCAAACGGTCCTGGTACCGCTGCGCCCGCCGCAGTTCCCGGTCTGGCCGCAGCAGCGCCCGGACCATGGCGGGGATTAGCCCCAGGACCAGGCCCAGGCTTTGGGTGCCTTCGCTGCCTTTGGCCTGCTTCCGGGCAGGGGCGGTTTTGCCCTTGCGGCCGGTTTTCTTGCGGGGAGGCCGGACAACGCTGAACCGCGGATCCTCCAGGAGGGCAGGAAGGACGGCGGCTGACCGTCCGTCCACGAGGGGCAGCATCTTCTCCAGCGCCTGGCGGCCGGATTTGTTGCGGAAGATCGGCGTCAGCTCCACGTACATCCGCAATCCGGGGTTCGCGTATTTCCAGGGGCCCTTGTTGTTGCCCCTCATGAGTCCCAGCACGTGCAGGCCCATCGGGGTGATGGGGCGCGTGAGCCCCTGGAGCAGCGTGCCGCACAGGTACACGCGGGTGTCCGTGCCGTCCGTAGCGTCTGGTGCGGCCTGCCCGTTGAGCGGATCGTCATCCGGCAGCGGGTACAGCGTGGTGATGGGCCGCGACTGGGTCAGCCAGGCCTTGCCGCCGCCGTCGATCGCCCATTCCACGTCCTGCGGTGCGCCGAAAAGCCGCTGGGCATCGTCGCCGAGGGAGGTCAGTTCGCGAAGCTGTGCGTCCGTCAGGACGGACGGTTTGTCCTGCGGCTGCTGCAGGATCCGGCCCGACGCCGTCTCCACCACGAAATGGTCCGGGTTCACGGCGCCGGACACCACCTGCTGTCCCGGGCCGGCGCTGGCGTCGATGACTGTCTGGGTCCGGGTTCCGGTCATGGGGTTGGCGGTGAACAGCACGCCTGCCGTGGCGGCGTCCACCATGCGTTGAATCACGACGGCGAGGCCCACTTCGCGGTGGCTGATCCCGTTCGTGGTGCGGTAGGCCACAGCGCGGTCCGTCCAGAGGGAGGCCCAGCAGCGCCTGACTGCCTGGACGACGACGTCGGCGCCGTCCACGTCCATGAAGGAGTCCTGCTGTCCTGCGAAGCTGGCGAAGGGGAGGTCTTCGGCGGTGGCGGAGGAGCGCACCGCCACCGGGCCGCTGCCCATCGCGGCGTAGGCGTTGCGGACGGCGGCGTCGACGCCGGGCGGTACAGGTGCTGCCAGCACTGCCTCGCGGGCCTGCCGCGCGAGCTGGTTCCGTTCTTCGTCCGGAAGTCCGCGGCCGCCGTCGGACCTTCCTGTCTCCTCAAGGCTTCGCGCCCCGTCCATGCTTCCCGCCCCAGCCCCGTCGAGCCCGACGCCGTCCATGCGGGCGGCAATGGCGTCCAGTTCCGCGGGTACGGCCGCGCGGTAGCCCGCTGTGGCCAGGCAGAATCCAGGCGGAACAGGAAAGTCCGCAGCGGCAAGCCGGCCAAGGTTGAGGGCCTTGCCGCCCACCGTGGCCAGCGACGCTGACGCCAGCCGGCTGAGATCAACAACCAGACCTGGGCCGTCGCCGCCCTGCCCGGCACTTTCAGAAACCATGCCTGCTCCTAGCCGTGGTCCGCACCGTCTCCGGTGTCCTCCCACATAACGTCAAGGTTGTGGAAGATCACGGGCCCGTCGCAGAGTTTTGCCATTGTGGCCGCGAACTCGGACGTTTCCGGCCGGCCGGAGTTCTCCATTGCCGAGTCAAAGGAATCGAATTCGACGATGGTGAAGTAGGTCCCGGGGTGGTCCCTGTCCGCCGTGGCAACAATGCTGCGGAACGTGGCCGGAGTGCTTCCCTCGGTTCTTGAGGGACGGCCCAGCTCTTCGATCTCCTCGATGCGGGAGGTCCTGAATTCGATGATCTGCACAAACCCGGGCATGACGGCTCCTCGACGGCGGTGGACGCTGATGCGGATCAGGCTAGCCGCCGAGTCGGCAGGTGCACAGGGGAGAAGTGCCCTACTTTGGGGGACTACGTGTTCAGCTCGGCGGCGGCGAAGGACACGGCGAAGCGGGCGCACCAGATGCTGACCGAGGTGTAGTCGCCCAGTACCGTTGCGGCCGGGATGTCGTAGTTTTGATCGCCCTTGTTGGCTTTGAGCGCGCCCAGTTCCAGGTAGGCGCCGTCATCGAAGACGTGCCAGCCTGCCACTCCCTCAATGACGGGGGCGTCGCTCAGCCACACCTTCAAGTCCGGCCCATCAGAAGTGTCAAGGCCTTCGAGCCGGAGGATCCGGCTCCCGTCAGCGAGCTCAAGAATCCGTACCGTTCCGGAGCTGGCATGTTCGTGGCTGATGAGCTGGCCCGTTGCCAGTTCTCGCGGAGCGGCGGGCGCTGCCGGGGCGGTGGGCGTGGCGGATGCAGCGGGCGCACTGGTCTCCGCCGTTGATACCTGGGGCGGGACGGCCAGCGGGGCAGCGGCTGGAACGTCCTCGGTCACGGTGGAACTGGTGAAGATCCTCCAGGGTTGGAACAGGTACAGCCCTACAGCCAGTGAAATTGCACCCACGAACAATCCCGCCACGATGGCAGCGCGCTTTCCCATAACACCTCAACGAGCGGATTGTTGGCGCCGTTCCTCGGCGGGCTTGTCCTGCGCACTCCTCCATAGCGCCACCGCCAGGACTGCCACCCACAGCAGGAACGCCCCGATGCTGATTCGCTCGCCGACGCCCAGCACGAGGTTAGGCCCCGGAGCTGCCATGAACGCCACCATGCCCATGAGCGCAGAAGCGACGAGCGAGAGGATCGAGTACCACCGCATCCGGCCGTGGAACCCCGCCGCCACGAAGCACATCGCGGCCACCATCAGTGCGAGCTGGATGTTGGTGGCAAAGATATGCATGGGAATGGACGCATCGTCCCCCAGCGTCAGCGGATACAGGGCACCCATGATGTTCCACAGCCCGTACGCGATCAGCAGGCCGCCGGCGATGCGCAGGGCGCGGTTCCCGTGCACGGAGTTCCACACGCCTACTCCGAAAGCGACGAACAGGGCTGTGTAAAGCCACGTGAACGCGACGAGGACGTCCCGGCCGGGGGATCCCACCGCGAACAGTTCGCTCACCATCTGCTCCGTGCGGAGGTACCCGTCCCATCGGGATGCCGCCAGCCCGTCAGTGGCAACCACATAGAGCAGCGAAGACACCGGCCCGGCAGCCAAGAGGACCCGCCGGATGGCGTTTCCCCGTGTGCTCCTGGTTTGTGCGGCCCGCCCGCGGTGGGGGTGCCGCCCATTTGCGATCGGCATTTCGAAGGTCCTCAGAGCCTGCAGTTTGGCAAGGGTTTGGTGCAGGACCTGCGGGCGTGAGGCCCTGATGCCTATCTGTTCAGTCTGTGCCGCGTTGCAGGATACGGGTAGGGCCAATTGGCCTTGCCCGCCTCCGTTAGTCGATGGCCTCGATGCCCTGCCGCTTCAGTTCCTCCAGGTGGCTGCGCATGTGCTGCAGCGCCTCGGGGGAGTGCGGCTGCCAACCTTTTACTTCATTGAGCACGTGGAGGGGTTCGCGGGTGCGGTAGGACCGGGTGGGGTTGCCGGGGAACTTCTTGTCGGTCAGGTTGGGGTCGTCCTGGAACGGCCCGGTGGGCTCCACGCGGTAGATCCTGCCGGGCCCCTCGCCCGCGCTGAGTTCGGCGCCCCAGGTGGCGGCGTCCAGGGTGGCCGTGAAGTAGATGTGGTTCGCGGCGTTCCGTCCCCCGTAGTTGGAGGCGTAGCCGGGAACCAACAGGTCTCCGGGCGGCAGGCTGGCCTTGGTGCCGTGATAGAAGGGCCCGGAATCGTTGGGGTTGGCCGGGGTGTTCTGAAGAGGGTGCAGGAACGCCGCGGCATCCGACGCCACCCGGTCCGGGCACTCCCACAGGACCAGGTGCCCGGCGTCGGGATAGACCTTTAGCACGGCACCCGGAATCCGCGAGGCCAGGACCTCCTGGTCCTGCCGCGGCAGCAGGTCATCCTTGCCGCCGTAGAGGATCAGCGTGGGCGTCCGGATGGCGCCGGCTTCGGTGGGCGGGACGGCGGCGGACAGTCCTGCCAGGATCTTCTTCCACGCGTGCGCAGGCATCCGGACGCCGTCGCGCACCCGCTCCTCCAGGTACCAGTCCGGAACAGGCCGGTGAAGGGTGAACCAGGAGAGCGACGCCCGCACCCAGTCCTCATCAATGGGGTCGGCCAGCCGGTCCACCTCCTCGGCGAAAGCCGGCCGGCCCTGCAGGCTCAGCGGCGACCCCACCAGGACCAGCCCGGTCACCCGCCCGGGATGCACTACAGCGAACTGCTGGGCCACGTAACCGCCGCTTGAGGAGCCGAGGACGAACGCAGTCTCCACCCCGGCAGCGTCCAGGATGGCCGCCGCGTCCCCGGCCTGTTCCGCCAGGGAGTAGCCGTCCTCCGGTTTGTCCGCCTCGCCCTGGCCACGGAGGTCCGGTGCGTAGACCCTGAAGCTGGCCAGCCCGGGCAGCAGACGGTCGAAGCAGCGGCGGGATTCGCCCCATGCATGCAGCAGGAGTAACGGTGCAGCGCCAGCGTCGCCCTGGATCAGGCACGGCACCGTGATGCCGGTGCGGAGGGTCAGGTTCCGGACCTCGGATTCCATGGCTTCAGGGTACGCCGGGCGCTGGAGGAGGAGTACGACGGCGGTACACCCCTTAGGCACGCAGGCCCCGGAACCAGCTGGCAATCCACGGCCTATTGACTGCCTGCAGGCGGAGGAATAGTTTCTGCGATAGCGGGGTCAAACACCCCGTTTCCACGGAATGAAGGGCCGGATCTGGGCCGCTCCTGCACCGCAACTACAGGAGGACAACATCATGCCGAAGTATCTGTTCGAAGCCACCTACGTGGGCCAGGGAATCAAGGGGCTCATGCAGGAAGGCGGCACCAAGCGCCGTGACGCCCTGACGGAGGCCCTGAAATCGGTGGGAGGGACGCTGGAGAGTTTCTACTACGCTTTCGGCTACTACGACGTCCTCGGCGTTTTTGAGGCTCCGGACGATGCAAGTGCTGCAGCATTGTCGCTGCTGATCAATTCGTCGGGCAACGTCAACGTCCGTCTGAAGCCGCTCCTGACGGTCGAGGACCTCGACGAGGCTGCCAAGAAGACGCCGACCTACCGGGCGCCGGGGAAGTAGGGGAAGTAGGGGAGCCTGGCAGACGAGCCAGCGGGCCGCCGTCGTACATTTACGACGGCGGCTGCCGCTTGGTAGGGGGAACGCGGGAGGCTGCCTAGGGTGCGGAGGAGCGTGTGGCCCCGGTATGCGGGGGCCCGTCCTTCAAGAGGACAGCCGCGGCGACTACGCCCCCTGCTGCGAAGAGGGCCAGCGGGCTTTGCAGGATTGTGCCCAGGATGGCGAGCCCCGAATCTGACACGGGTCTCGACGCCGCGAACAGGCAGGCGACGTCCATCGCGAAGGCGGCCGCGTAGCCGGCGCCGAAGCAGAGTAGCAGTGCAGGCGTCCTGTAGTCCTTGGTGAATGCCCTCACGGCTGCGTCGTAGGCAAAGTATTTGAGGCCGATGATCGTGGGGGCGAAGGTCAGAACGAAGAAAACGTCCACATCCTCGGGGAACTCCATGAGCGGAACGTTCGCGTCTCCCTGATAGACCCCGGCTGAGTGAAACCACATGCTGCCCAGCTGGGCCGCGATCAGCAGGACCGAGACCAGGGCGTACCTCACCGCGGTTCCACCCCGGGTCATCCCTAAAGCCATGGCTCAGTATGGCACTTGGGACCACTGGGGAGGGACCGCTTCTCTGTGGTCCCTCCCCAGCGTCGGTCCGGCCTAGCCAGCCGCCACCACCGCCTCCGCAGCCTGCGAGGCCATCATCCCCTCACTCAGCCACGGTCCCCTAGGGGGAGGTCAGCGTGAGGATGAGTTTGGGCCTGTTGGTGGTGGTGGTGTTCTCGCTGGAGGCGAAGTCCAGCCCGTCGCTGCTGGAGGAGTCCACCGCCAGTGACAGCTTCTGGCCCAGTTCCGCCTTTAGTAGCTCCTTGTCGAGGGTGGCGCTGTGGGTGGCTGCGCTTGGACTGGTCACGGTGCCTACCTGGGTTCCGGGTGCCGGGCGGGTGGTGTAGCGGATGGCGCTTTCGGTCCAGGTGTCGTCCGGGACCAGCTTGACCCGCTGGGTGCCTGTCGAGCCGTTGGTTACCTGGAGCTGGAGCTTGGCCTCGGTGATCGTCTTACCCGCGTGGGCCCCCAGGTCGAACTTCAGGTAGCTGACCTCGGTGGGGCTGCTGTCGACTCCCAGCGCCGTGGCCGAGCCGTAGTCGGTGGTGGGGGTAGCGCTGGAGACGTAGCTGTCCTCGAGCGCCTCAACGGTGATCGTCTGGGTTGTTCCGCCGCCGCCGGCAGCGGCGGTGGTGAAGCTCCATGTCTTGGCTGTGGCCAGTGCATTCCCGTTGGCGTCCTTCACTCCGGTGCTAATGGACGCGGTGTAGGTCGTGGCGGCGGCCAGGTCCGCGGTCGGGTTCAGGGTGACCACCCGGCTGGCGGCGTCGTAGGTCACCGGGGCGGTTACAGCAGCCCCGGCAGCGTTCTTCAGCGTCACGGTTGTGGCGTTGATCGTGGTTGTGTCCATCGCCTCGGAGAAGGTCCCGGTCACGTTCGTGGTCACCGCAGCCCCGGTCGCCCCGTCCTCCGGTGACACAGCGGTCACCGTTGGCGCCGTCGTATCCCCGCCACCGCCTGAGCCGTCCCCGCTGAGGGTGAGGATGAGTTTGGGCCTGTTGGTGGTGGTGGTGTTCTCGCTGGAGGCGAAGTCCAGCCCGTCGCTGCTGGAGGAGTCCACCGCCAGTGACAGCTTCTGGCCCAGTTCCGCCTTTAGTAGCTCCTTGTCGAGGGTGGCGCTGTGGGTGGCTGCGCTTGGACTGGTCACGGTGCCTACCTGGGTTCCGGGCGCCGGGCGGGTGGTGTAGCGGATGGCGCTTTCGGTCCAGGTGTCGTCCGCGACGAGCTTGACCCGCTGGGTGCCTGTCGAGCCGTTGGTTACCTGGAGCTGGAGCTTGGCCTCGGTGATCGTCTTACCCGCGTGGGCCCCCAGGTCGAACTTCAGGTAGCTGACCTCGGTGGGGCTGCTGTCGACTCCCAGCGCCGTGGCCGAGCCGTAGTCGGTGGTGGGGGTAGCGCTGGAGACGTAGCTGTCCTCGAGCGCCTCAACGGTGATCGTCTGGGTTGTTCCGCCGCCGCCGGCAGCGGCGGTGGTGAAGCTCCATGTCTTGGCTGTGGCCAGTGCATTCCCGTTGGCGTCCTTCACTCCGGTGCTAATGGACGCGGTGTAGGTCGTGACGGCGGCCAGGTCCGCGGTCGGGTTCAGGGTGACCACCCGGCTGGCGGCGTCGTAGGTCACCGGGGCGGTTACAGCAGCCCCGGCAGCGTTCTTCAGCGTCACGGTTGTGGCGTTGATCGTGGTTGTGTCCATCGCCTCGGAGAAGGTCCCGGTCACGTTCGTGGTCACCGCAGCCCCGGTCGCCCCGTCCTCCGGTGACACAGCGGTCACCGTTGGCGCCGTCGTATCCCCGCCACCCGGTGCTTTCAGATCTATGTGGGCGTGCCAGTACCGGGCGTTGATGCTCGCGGCTGTCAACACCACCAGGCCGGTCTGGCCGTTGACGTTTTGCTTCGTTGATGTGGGGTCGTTGATGTCCGTGTCGGTACTGCTGCTGATGATGGGCGTACCAGCGCCGGGCGGGAAGGAAATGTTGTCAATCGGCGTCTTTTTGTAATAGAGGGTGCCGCCCTGCTCCGGTGCGACCGCGAACATCCAGACCTGACGGTTCTCCTCGTCGATCATGACCATGGGCCGGGTGTGCTCGTCCTCGACAGCGCCGAACTGTGCGCTGGTCCATTGGGCCTTGCTATCGCGCACCAGGAGCGCCGCAAACGTTTGACCGACGGTTTGATGGGCTGTCTTGATCGCTGCATAGAGGCGGCCGCTGCCGTCGCTTGTCAGTTGCCTGAGGTTTAGATGGTCGTTCGCGCATCCGCCCGTGCAGTTGTTCCCGCCGCCGTAGGCCACCTCTGTCTGCCACGAGTTCTCGGGCTGACCATCCTGGTGGACGGCCAGGTAAAACTTCCTGTGCTCCGCCCGCTGGTTGCTCCACATGATTCCCACCTTGTCGCCCTGGAATGACGTGACTGCGGAGATATCGTCGTGGTGCACCTGGGCGTTTGTTGTCGGCAGGACGAACGGAGTTCCCCACGCCGTGTCGCTCGTCGTCGAGTGGTTGACGTAGACACGGTTGCTGTTGTCTGCCGAGACGACGGTGTAAGTGACCCATAGCTTGCCGACGGAGTCTTTGGCCAGCGTGATGGATTCCGAGCTCCCGCTGTGAAGGGTGACGGGGAATCCAGCGTCCCGTGAGTAGGTCTTCGTCGACGCGTTGTAGCTGAAGCGGTGAAGCGCTGCGGACCCGCGGTTCACTTCCTCCTGGGATGGTGGCGAGTTCCACTCGGAGACCAAAGCGGTGCCCGACACGACGTAGAGCTTGCCGTCCTTTGCGTCCCAGAGCGCGTCACCGCGCGCACTCACCCGTGTGTCAACGACCATTGGGGTCTCCTGCCACGTCTGCGTTGCGACATCGAGCCGGTGAATCTTCGTCGCATTTGCGGACGCGCTCCACAGCAGCCCCCACCAGCTCCCATCCTGGTACCAGAGCTTGCTCTGGGCCTTGTCCGCAGTCGGGTTTCTCACGCCGTCGCCTGCATAGGATGGCCCAGGCTCTCCGAGATCGGCCGCCTGGGCCGGGACGGGGAGCGCGACAGCGACGGCCGCGGCGAGTAGCAGGGCGATGAATAGGCGTAGCAGACGCATAGTGGTGTCCTCGGGTGATGTCGGCGACACGGAGGCCGTTTCTTCACCTCCCGGAGGGAACACTTTATGTCTGCACGCCACATCCTGAGCCACAAAGGAGCCAGATAGGGGAGGCCGAAGGGGGCATTAGGTAGGCAGGTGCCTTACCTTCCCGGTGGGATTCAGAGTTCTTCCAGCAGTCCGGCACCCGGTCAGCCGGGAGCGCCGTCGTACATCGACGACGGCAGCCCGCTGGCTCAGACCAGCTGCAGCGCGTCCGCCACTACCCGGCCCACACCTTGCATGCCCAGCGCCTTGGTGCGCTCCAGGATCAGCTGGGCGCCGAAAAGGCCCAGCTGGCCGGGTTCGTGCAGGTGCCGGTGCATGAGGGGGGGCACTCGGCCCGGCTGACTGCGCCGCCCTGTATCCCGTCCAATTCCCGCAGGCCGGACCGGAGGCGTGGTTCAGAGCGGGAGGCTGGCCCTGATCTGGATGAGGGTGAGGTCCAGCAGGGGCGTCGGAACGTTGAGGTCCCGGGCCCTGCGGGCGAGATCGCCCAGGATGTGCTCCGCCTCCGAGGGCAGGCCGGCACTGAGGTCCCGGTACAGGGAGGAGGTGAAGGCTGATCCCGGTTCGGTGAGCAGGCCTACTGCCTGTGCGTGGCCGGCGCCGGAAACGGGATGTCCAGCCGCGGCCGCCACCGCTTCGGTTTCACTGATGGCATCCAGGATCCTGGCCTCTCCGCCGGCGTCGATGATCCGGCCCACCGGCGCACGGAACAGGCAGTTGATGATTCCCGCTGCAGCGATGAACGCCCATTTTTCCCAGAGGGCGCCCGTGACGTCACTGACCACCGAGGAGTCGACGCCGGGCACGTCCAGGGCATCGGCCACATCGGCCGGGACAGTCCTTCCGTTGAGCCCGCCCACCGTGAGGGACGTGAGGGGCACCTGCTGGCGTACCGCATCGCCGTCGAGGGTGGCAACAATCCGCGCCAGGCCGCCGAGCACCTGTCCCGGATACAGCTGCTCAAGCCGGTCCACATGGGCCATGCCGTTGAGGATCGGGATGATGGCGGTGTCAGGCCCCACGAACGCGCCAATCTCACCGAGCACGCCGTCCAGCGCAGTGGCTTTGACGGTGACCAGGATCAGATCGAACGGCTCAGGCTTGTCCGCCGCAGTGACGGTTTGCACCGGGTGCGTCCGGTCAGCGGTGGGGGAGATGAAGCGCAGCCCGTCCCGGCGGAGGACCTCCTGCTTGCGGGGGCGCACCAGATACGTGACATCCCGTCCCGCTTCCTGCAGGAGCGTACCGAACGCACCGCCTGTGGCTCCGGCTCCGACGACGAGTATCCGCATGGGTGGGTACCTTCCGGGTGGTTCTAAGAATGGCGACCGGGCACAGCAGCCAGGGAACAGTTGAGGCTTTGTATCCGGTGGTCCAAGGCTAGGGGGTTTCAGCGGGACATCCCACCTGTGGCTCTTGGGCCTTCCAATTGGGTGGGGGCGCGAGACCGTAGACTCGGTGTCATGTCTCTTGGGGGGATGCCGGTTCGCCGCATCAGAGTGTTCATGGTTGGGGTCGTTGTGGCCATATCAATGGCGGGGTGTGAGTACAGCGGCCCGCCCGAACAATCGGCACCCTCATCCCCGCCGCCCGCAACGCCGTCGGCCGCGTCCTTCGAGGAGAACGTCAACGAAGTCACGCGTTTGCTCGATGCTTCCCCTGCGGACCCGGGCATGCCGTCCGAGGCTGAACCCGCCGGGAAGCTGTCCCTTGACCTGGCGCCCGGAGATTATCTGGTCACCGGCGCCTGCGCAGGGGTTTACGGGGCCAAGCTCACCGTTGTGAAAGCTGACGGCGTCCCGGAGGCGGCGAGCTTTGAGTGCACCTCCACGCTGGACCGCTTTGTCAGGCACGACGGCGGTCCCCTCACCATCAGCGCGGTGCCGCCCACGGGCAGGCCGGCAGCAACGGGCGTCAAGGTGCAGGCCAACCCTGACCGCAGGCTTTCGGAGCTCGAGGACCTCTCGGACTGGGCCGCGCAGCAGCTGCAACCCCGCTTGCCCGGCGAGCTGCGGGGCGCCAGCAGCGGGAACACAACCACCACCGCCAGCCTGTCGGCCCCACCGGGCCAGTATGAACTGCACCTGGTCTGTGCCGGACTGCCGAAGGCTGAGCTCTCCGTCTCCACGTGGAGGGGTGTGGAAGTCCTCGCCCCCGTGGAGGTCCCGTGCGGCGGGAGCGTGTTCATGGCGTCCGTGGTGCTGCCCACCGAGGGGGCCGACCTCACGATGGGACCCGGTGGCCTGGGCGCCCGGTTCGCTTACCGGCTCGTCCCCACAGGCCAGCCCTGAATTCCATCCGGATGCCGCGGACCCGGCTGGGCGTAGGGTGGAAGGCGGACGAAAGGAGCATTTCATGAAGAAAATCCTCATGGTACTGACCAGCGTTTCCGAGATTGGCGATACGGGAGAGAAGACCGGCTACAACGTGGCCGAGGCTGCACATCCCTGGAAGGTGTTCAAGGATTCCGGGCATTTCGTCGACTTTGCGTCCATCCAGGGCGGCCAGCCCCCGCGCGACGAGGTGGACACGAAGGATCCCATCCAGGTCGCCTTCACGGAGGACGAGACCACGCGCGCCGGCCTCTACAACACCGCCCGCGTCGACGTCGTTGATCCGGAACAGTACGACGCCGTCTATCTCGTGGGCGGCCACGGCACCATGTGGGACTTCCCGGACAGCGAAGGCCTGCAGAACCTCGTAGCCAGCGTTTACAACAACGGCGGCTTGGTGGGCGCGGTCTGCCATGGACCGGCCGGCCTGCTGAATGTGGAGCTGGAGAACGGGCTTCGCCTCGTCGAGGGCCGCAAGGTGGCCGCCTTCACCAATGACGAGGAGGTCGCTGCAGGCAAGGACAAGGTCATTCCGTTCTTCCTGGCAGACCGGCTCGAGGAGCAGGGCGCCACCCACGTCTCCGCGGGTGTCTTTGAGGAAAAGGTTGTTGTTGACGACCGGCTGGTGACCGGCCAGAACCCGGCGTCAGCTGCCGGCGTGGCCAAGGAGATGGAGAAGCTGTTCGCAGCGGTCATCCACCAGGAAAAGGCCGAGGAACAGCACGACGCGGAGGCTCTGCGCGCCGAGAAGGACGCCATCAAGGCTGCTGCCGCCGCGGAAGCGGAGCAGTAACCCCAATACCTACTGAAACTGACGGCCGCCCGGATGCCGGGGTGGCCGTCAGTTTGCGTCCGGGCGGCAGTAGCCGGGGTCCAGCTTTAGGCTTGGCCTATGTCTACTGATGATGAGAAGGACCCGCCCGTCCCCGCTGACGTTGAGGGCAAGATCCCGAGAAAGGTCCACGACAAGCCAGTCACGAATGACCGTGAGGCAGCGGCCGACGAACCCAAGGACTGATAAGCACGACGGCGGCCCACGGGAGCCCTGGCGCGACGTACCTACGTGCCAGGGCTTTTGTGTGTTTGGGCGCACGACGGCGGCACACGGGTTGGGTGCCACCGGTACAGTGGCACAGCGGACCGGGGGCTCAGCAGCGGAAGGCTGTCACGTCCGGTTGTCCGCTACGAAGGGTCGGTGAACTCGAGTCCGCGCTCTTTCAGCGCGGCCTCGAGGAGTCGAATTGCTCTGGGTCCCACGCCATGCAGGGCGAGCAGCTCACCAGGACCGTGCGACGCCACCTGCGCCAGCGTCGTGATGCCTGCCTGCAGCAGGGCGCTGTTGGCCGGCCGGCCCAGGGGAGGCAGGTCCCCGATCTGTGCAGGGGTGTCTCGGGTGCTCATGAGAAACAGGGTATCGGCGCCGGGATCAGCAGCACGAAAGAGTCCTGCATTAGCCCTTGAACGGTGGTCGCTGACCGCCCTACAGTGACAGCCAACGACCACTTCAGGAGAGGCGCCATGTCCCTTGTCCGCGTACATAACTTCTCGGTCTCCCTCGATGGCTTCGGCACCGGCGAAGGCCAGCAGCTGGACGCTCCCTTCGGCCACGCGGGCACGCGGCTGCTTGAGTGGGCCTTCGAGACGCGGACCTTCCGCGCGATGGGCATCCATGGGGAGTCGGAAGGATCTTTCGGCGTCGACGAGGCTTTCGCCAGCCAGTGGGGACCCGGGGTCGGCGTCGAAATCATGGGACGCAACAAGTTCGGTCCGCAGCGCGGTCCCTGGGACAACGAGGACTGGAAGGGGTGGTGGGGCGGTAACCCTGTGTTCCACACTCCTGTGGTTGTCCTGACACACCATCCCCGGCCGGTCCTCGAAATGGAAGGCGGAACAACCTTCCATTTTGTTGATGCGGACCCTCTCTCCGTCCTGGAACAGGCCCGCGCCCTGGCGCCCGGCACGGACGTCAGGATCGGCGGCGGCGCCAGCACGGTCCGGCAGTTCCTTGAAGCCGACCTGATAGACCACATGCATATCGTCCTCGTGCCGGTCCTTCTGGGCCGGGGTGAACGGCTCTGGGACGGACTCGAGGGCCTCGAAGAACGCTTTGACATTGAAGCGACCCCCTCTCCGCAGGGGGTTGTCCACCTGGTTTTCACCCGTCGCGGGGTCGACTAAGGCTCCGTTCCAAGGAACGGAGCCTTAGTCAGCCAGCTGCCTGAATCACGAATCCTGGTCTACGGCAATCACGATCTTGCCGCGGGTATGCCCTTCCATGTTGGAACGGAAGGCATCAGCGGCTTTTCCAGCGGAAAGACCTCGGCAGCCTCCACGCGCAGTTTCCGGCTGTCCGCCAGGTCGGCGAGTTCCTGCAGGTCGGCTCCCACCGGATGGACCCACATCCAGTCGCCGCCGTGCTCTTCCACTTCACTGTTGGCGATCGAGGCATGCCGGCCTCCTTCAGCCAGCACGGCCAGTGTCGCCTCGAGGTTCCCGCCTACGAAATCGGCAACGACGTCCACGCCGTTGGGACGCAGCGCGCGAACGCGCTCCGCGAGCCCTTCCCCGTAGGCTACGGGCTCGGCTCCGAGGGAGCGGAGGAATTCGTGGTTCTTCTCCGAGGCTGTGGCGATGACACTCGCGCCGAGGGCCATGGCGATCTGGATGCCAAGGGAGCCCACGCCTCCGGAACCGCCGTGGATCAGGACGGTTTCGCCTGCTTTCAGGCCCAGCCGGTTGAGGACCTGGTAGGCGGTCAGTCCGGCCAACGGAACAAGAGACGGCCCGGAGCTCTGCCACCCGAACCGGCTTCGACCGCCTGCCTTCACGCGCTGCCTTCTTGCTGCCAGGCGGCCCTTCCCTGGTGTTCGCGCCATGGTCAGGAAGGGCAGGTCACAGCGACGTGTAGGGACATGGACAGCCTGACAGGCAGACAGTCAGCACGGCGAAGCCGAGGCTGTGGCGCTGACCGTGGTCTCGGCGACAAGTCCCTGGTCAGAGGCCCTGCTGGAACGTCCCCGTCGCCGGCTTGAGCGCGCCCGAGACCCTGCATGGGCGGCCACGGATACGATGCCACTGCATCATTGGAAGCTTTCAAGGGGGAAGCATGTCTAAAACCATTCTTCAGGCACCGAAATGGTCTCGTGCCTGGATCTGGCTCATCGTAATCGGCCCCATTCTGAGTGTTGCCGGTCTCATCCTGGGTTTCGCCAGTGCAGGATCCATGTGCAGAAGCGCCGTTGGTCCGAACATGGGGTTTTTTGAGTTGTACGGGACGTTTCAGGGCACGGCTGGCGCGGTAGGCGCCTGTGAGAAAAGTATCGCCGCTGTGGCCGCACCGGCATGGACTTTCATCGTGCTGGGACTCGTCCTGTTCCTCGCCGGAATTGTCGTCCGTTCCGTCATTGGAAAGCGGGCAAATGCTGCCGGGGAACAGCCGTTTAAAAAACAGGGTGTAAAGCGGCGGTCTGTTCTCCAGGGCGCGGTGGCGTTCATAACGGCGGCGCTGGCCGGGGCGGCCCCGGCGTACGCGAATGGAAACGTTCGGTACGTCAGCGCGTCAGGTTCGGATGGTAATCCGGGAAGCGTGACGGCACCGTGGCGCACTCTTGCCAAGGTACGGTCGGCAATGGCTTCGGGCGAACTGCAACGCGGATCCACCGTCCTGTTCAAGCGCGGGCACGAATTTTACGGGTCCATCCATATGCCGTCCTTGATCGGGTCTGCGGGCAGCCTGACTATCGGCGCCTACGGTGAGGGGGCACGGCCTCGTTTGCTGGGGTACAAGGTGAGTAATGCGGCTTGGACGCCGTACAGCGGGAACATTTGGAAACTGAATATCGCGGCGAACAGTGGGCAGTATTCGGGCAATACCTCCGAGCCATCCACGAACGTGGGATTCCTAAAGGCCGCTGGCGTTATTCACGGCCGGAAACGCTGGGCCATTTCCGAGTTGGCGGCGGACTGGGAGTTTTTCAGCGATTCCACAAACGTCTACGTCCGGTTGGGGGTGAACCCGGGGGCGGGGGTGGCTATCGCCGTTCAAAGGGACATTTTGCGGCTGGCCTCCCACACCACGGTGCAGGACCTCTACCTCGGCGGTACTGGAGCCCACGGTGTCGCTACCGGCGGCAAGAATGTCCTCATCCAGCGGAATGAAATCGAGTGGATCGGCGGTTCCGCCCTATCGGGAACTACGCGGTACGGCAACGGGGTGGAACTGTACGTAGGCGCGGCGAGGGTCATGATCCGGGAGAACGTGATCCGGCAGACGTACGACGTCGCGCTGTCGGCACAGGGCACCGGCACGGCGGGCTGGACCGATATTACGTGGGATTCCAACCGGATTGAGAACTGCAACATGACACTGGAACTGTGGGGCAAAGGTGGCGGCACCGGATTTCTTCGGTGCAGGTTTGTCAATAACACCTGTATCGACGCCGGGTACTCGTGGGCTGCGCTCATCCGGTCTGACCGGGACGGCAAGGGGACGCACCTGTTGACCTACTCCATGGAAGTCCCTGTGGACGTGGAAATTACGGGCAACAGCTTCCTTGGGGCGCGGGACAATTACACCCGCAACAGCGGCGACAGGCAGATTCCTGCCGGGATCGTCACCCACGGCAACACTATTAAGCTGGGCGCCGGTAAAAAAATTGCCTATGGAGTCGAAAACCCGGAGATCAGCGAACAGGCCGCACAATGGCAGGCGCGGACCGGCAGGGAACAGGCATCCGTCTTCGCCGTCAGTTACTGAGAGGCTGACGTAACGGAGTCGCTATCCCATCAGTGCACGTGCTGCCGCCTTCGCCTTGACGGGTTGCGGCGGCAGCACGGTGTTCGAACGTTGCCGCCGACAGCACCCCAGTATGCGCATATGAGGCTGTGGCAGAGCATCTGCTCAACGCCGTCGCCCAGACCCAGGTCGGAAACCCGGGGCCTTCCTGCTGCCCGGATCCTGCCCGGAGCCCCCCCGAGTGACACTACGCTTTGGGCGCGTCTGGCGCACCCCCTTCCGTACACATAAAACGCGAATGGACTCGTGATAGAAAGACCCGCCTGAAACAGAGTATTTTCGCCCGCGTTACCCAGCTCGCCGAGGCCCATATCAACGCCCTCCTGGACTCCGCGGAAGACCAGCAGAAGATGCTGGACCAGATGGTCCTGGACTACTCGGCCAACATCCGGGAAGCGGAGGCCGCCGTCGCGCAGACGATCGGCAACGTCCGCATGGGCGAAGAGGACTATCGCCGGGCCGTCAACGGCGCCCACTCCTGGGGCGACAAGGCCATCGCCGCCTCCCGGAAAGCCGACGAGTTCCGGTCTGCTCGGAACAGTGTGGACGCCGACAAGGTTGATGCCTTCGCAAGGCTCGCTCTTCAGCGGCAGATGACCTCCGAAAGCACCGCCAAGGCGTAGGAGCCGGGCGAGGCCCTCACAGAACGAAGTGGTCGACAAGCTCAAGGGCGGGCTCGACCAGATGAAGGGCAAGCTGCACGAGCTTACGGCCAAGCGCAACGAACTGGTGGCCAGGTCCCAGACCGCGGCCGCCCCGTCACAGGTCCACGACGCCCTCAGGTCCCTGGACGCTGGAGACCCGACATCGGCCATCGGCCGGTACGAGGAACGTATCCGCCGCTAGGAAGCCACCGTCCGCGGCCAGCAGGAAATCGCCGCCTCATCCCTTCAGGCCCAGTTGGCCACCCTGGAAGACCTCGGCGAGCGGACCGAAGTGGAAGCACCCCTGCCGCCCTCAAATTTATGGACCCTAAAGCCATCGACTACTAGCACAACTTCCCCCAAAGGCCCTGGCCCCTCACCGGTCCGGGGCCTTTGGCGTTGCCGCACATAGGATGAGGAGGCTTACAGGGCTGGCGCGCCGGGGGATTCGGTCTCGCGGAGGCTGACAACGTAGGCCTCGGCCTCAGCGAGGGTAACCATGAAGAGGACGAAGACGCCGTCGACGAGGACGGAGGCTGAGTTGCCCCGGCTACTGATCACGACTCCCTCAGGCAATTTAGCTACTTCCTTCCCTGCGGCTGGTCTTCGTTGTTCAACCAGAGTTCGTTGTGCCCCCACCCGTTGGATGGCCCGATTGACGGCTCCAAATGGACTACCAGCGCGAGGCTGCGAGTCCTCAAAAGTTCCGTTGATAGGTCCAACGACTGCCGCGCGGGAATGGTATCCCTAGTGCTGGTCGGTTGTTGCTGTCGCTAAGGCGCGATTTTAGCTACCCGCCACCGCGGCCTTCGCCGCCTGGGAGGCCGCCATCCATTCGCTCAGCCACGGGGCGCGGACGCTGGAGGTGATGCGGCAGTCGGCCACGAAGGTGCCCTTGGCGCCGGCGTCGATCCAGTCCTGCAGGGCGGACAGGTCTGCAAGTGAGCGGATGATCACCGACTCGGCACCCAAAGCCCGGGCGACACCGCTGAAGTCCACCTCGGGGATCAGCATCGGCTTTTCGGTCAGGCCCTGGGAGCCGTACTGGTGGATCTCGGCTCCGTAGGCGGCGTCGTTGTAGATCACCACGATCGCGCTGCGAGCCGCACCGATGAGCGATTCGAGGTCCGCCAGGCCCATCAGGAAACCGCCGTCGCCGGAGGCCAGCACCAGGGTGCGGCCGTCCTCCAGCGCACGGGCTGCCCCGACGGCGCTCGCAAGTCCCAGCCCGATGGATTGGAAAGCGGTCCCCACCATCACCAGGTCCTGCGGCCGCGGGATGTTCCAGTACATGGGTGCCCAGCCCACGAAGTGCCCGCCGTCCTGGACCACCGTGCGGCGCTCCGGCAGAACGGCATCCAGTGCGGTGGCAAGGGAGCGCGGGTCCAGCCGGCCGTCCGGGGTCTCGTCCGAGCCCGGGTCGTGGGCCGGTCCTTCAGCAAGGCGCCTGGACGCTTCCGCGCGCCATCCTTCCGCAGCAGCCTCACCATCAAGCAATGAAAGGAGGCGTCCTGCGGCGGTTTTCGCGTCCGCGCTGACGAACAGGTCCACCCGGGGGTGCGTCGGCTGCAGGCCGGCGTCGATCTGGATCACCGTGCTGTCCGGGCCGAGCAGGTGCCCGAACCGCATGGTGAACGGGCTCAGGCTCGCCCCGGCCACCAGGACCACGTCCGCTTCGCCCATAAGCCCGGCCGCGGTGGCCGTCCCGAAACCGCCCGCGACGCCCAGGTACCCCTCGCCATTGAGGAGGTT
>NZ_LWLP01000001.1:1272529-1482163 GCF_001641125.1 Arthrobacter sp. OY3WO11
CCCCCACGACTATCCGTCACCTTCGCGGCGAGCGGCGCCGGAAGTTCCTCGTCCGCAGCTTCGAGTGAGGCGAGGTCGTAGGGGATGGCAAGCACGACGGCGGTGCGCCTGGTGAGTGCGTATTCCACCGCCTGCTGCGTGATGGAGCCCGCGGCGTCGCGGGTGACGGTGAAGGTGGCCGCGCCGAGGCCCGCGGCGATGGCCGCCTGGTCCACGTCCTGCGGCCGGGCGCCGCTGGTGGGGGCGTCCCCGGTGACCAGGACGACGGGGATCTGCGCCTGGACCGCCTCGGCGAGGGAGGTGAGGGCGTTGGTGTAGCCGGGGCCGTAGGTGGTGGTGCCGGCGGCGAGGCGTCCGGAGGACCGGTAGTAGGCGTCGGCGGCGGCGATCGCGGCGCCCTCGTGCCGGACCGGGGTGAAGCGGAGGCCGTGCTTCTCCGCGGCGTCCAGGAAGTAGACGTTGCCGTTGCCCATGACGCCGAAGACGTCGCTGACATAGCTGCTGAGAACCTGTGCCACGCGGCCGGAGACGGTGAGAGTAGTCATGCAGGAAGCGTGTGGCCTGCATCTCACATTTGCAATAGCGGTGGATTGTGTTGGGACTTTTGGCAGCAGGGGGCGTAAGAAGTGAAAAAAAGCCCAAACGTGGCGGCCGTCACCCGCGCTTAGTCCGAGGTGCGGGATTCCTGCTCGGACAGGCGGCTGATGAGGCCGTCGTAGCGGGGCGGCATGAGTTCCATGACCGAGATGGCGGTGCTGGTCCGCTGGATCCCGTCGATCTCCAGGATCTGGTTGGTGATGCGATAGAGGTCGGCGGTGCCGCGGGCCACTACCTTGGCCATGAGGTCCGCGTCCCCGGTGGTGGCGTGCACCTCGATGACCTCCGGGATGGCGGCGAGCCCGCTTTCCACCGAGCCGAACCGCGTCTGGCTGATTTCCAGCGAGAGGAAGGCCATCAGTTCGTAGCCCAGTGCGGCGGGGTCCAGCCGCCGGCTGAAGGAGCGGAGGGCGCCGCTACGCTCCAGCCGTGCCAGCCGGGCGTGGACCGTATTGCGTGCGACGCCGAGTGTCCGCGAAAGTGCCAGGGCGCTGGCTTCGGGGTCCTTGTCCAGGGCAAGGATGATGCGGCCGTCGAGTGAATCGAGGGTGCGAGAGTTCGCGATGGTCATATTTTCACCACAAGTACTAGAAGTTGAGCAGAAGTCCCAATGGCTAGAGCGTATCTTGCAATGTGGGCCGGGTCACAACAAGATCGGACCTCATGACCACTGAACAGCTCCTGGCCGCACCCGCGCTGCCCACCCTTCGCGGCGCCGTGGCCGGACTTCCGTCCTACGTCCCGGGCCGGCGCAGCGCCGGCGCGGACATCGCAGCCCTCGCCAGCAACGAAAGCCACTACGACCCCCTGCCCGCAGCCATCGCTGCGGTGGCCGACGCGGCAGGCACCATGAACCGCTATCCGGACAGTGCCGCCGTCGAACTCCGCGAACGTCTCGCCCGTCACCTAGGTGTCACCGCAGACGAGGTGGCCGTGGGACCCGGCAGCGTGGGCGTCCTCCAGCAGATCATCACCGGACTGTGCGACGCCGGGGACGAGGTGATCTTCGCGTGGCGCTCCTTCGAGGCGTACCCCATCCTGGTGGAGCTGGCAGGCGCCCGGCCGGTCCGCATCCCGCTGGACCAGGCTGAAGGCCACGACCTCGACGCCATGGCCGCGGCCGTCACCGATAGCACCAAAGTCATCCTGCTTTGCACCCCCAACAACCCCACCGGCGTGCCGATCAGCCACGACCGCATCGAGGCCTTCCTGCAGGCCGTGCCGTCGAATGTCCTGGTGGTGATCGACGAGGCCTACGTGGAATACGCCGAAGCAGGCAGCGGACCCGATTCCCTGGCGCTCTACCGCCGCTACCCGAACGTCTGCATCCTGCGCACCTTCTCCAAGGCCTACGGCCTCGCCGGCCTGCGCGTGGGGTATGCAATTACGACGGCGGCCATCGCCGAAGGTTTGCGGCGCACCGCACTGCCCTTCGCCGTGAGCGCGCTGGCGCAGAAGGCGGCCATCGCCTCGCTGGACGCGGGGGAGGAGATGGAAGCGGGGGTTTCTTTGGTGAGGCAGGAGCGCGGCCGGATGGCCGCTGAGCTTCAGGCGCAGGGCTGGAAGCTGCAGCCGAGCCAGGGCAACTTCCTGTGGATTCGTGCGGACGATGAGCTCCGGGCGAGGCTGGTGGACGCGTTCCACGGCGCCGGCATCCTGGTCCGGGCGTACCAGGGTGACGGCGTGCGGATCACGGTTGCCGACCCTGCCTCCAACGACCGTGTGCTCCGGCTCCTCGCAGCCCACGCAGCCTGACAACTCACTGACCCTAAATCCCCAACTCGGTTCCACCTACCAACCAGAGGAATCTCCATGGAACAACAGACAACGACGTCTGCCCGCGCCCTCGGCGCGGCCCTCAAACCCCGCCAGCTCACCATGATGGGCCTCGGAAGCGCCATCGGCGCGGGCCTGTTTATCGGCTCCGGCGCAGGAATCCAGGCTGCCGGCCCTGCCGTGCTGATCTCCTACCTCGTGGCTGGCACGCTGATCATCCTGGTGATGTGGGCGCTCGGCGAGATGGCCGCGGCCAACCCGGACAGCGGTGCCTTCTCCGTCTACACCGCCAAGGCCTACGGGCCGGTGGCCGGTGCCACTGTGGGCTGGCTGTGGTGGATCCAGCTGGTGGTGGTCATCGCGGCCGAAGCGCTGGGTGCAGCTGGCCTGCTGGCCACCATCTTCCCGGCGCTGCCGGTGTGGTTGATGGCCTTCGTGTTCATTGTGGTGCTCACCGCCGTGAACCTGACGAGCGTGAAGAACTTCGGCGAGTTCGAGTTCTGGTTCGCGCTGCTGAAGGTGGCGGCAATCGTCGCGTTCCTGGCTGTGGGCTTCGCGCTGCTCTTCGGCTTGGTACCGGGCGTGCAGTCGCCGGGCCTGTCCAACTTCATGGGCGACGGCTTCGCGCCGAGCGGCTTCGCCGGGATTGCCACGGCCCTGTTCGTGGTGGCGTTCGCGTTCGGCGGCACCGAAATTGTGTCCGTGGCCGCAGCTGAGACAGCTGAGCCGGCCCGGAGCGTAAAGAAGGCAGTCCGGACAGTGCTGTGGCGCATCCTGGTGTTTTACATCGGTGCGATCTTCATCATCGCGGCCGTGGTTCCTGTGGGTTCGGAGGGGCTGAAGAGCCCGTTCGCCGCGGTGCTGGAGGCCGCCGGCATGCCCGGTGCGGCCACGGCCATCACCCTGGTGGCCGTCGCAGCATTGCTCTCCGCGCTCAACGCCAACCTCTACGGCGCCTCCCGGATGGCATACTCCCTCGCGGAGCGGGGCGAAGCACCTCGCGTGCTTGCCGCGGTGTCCAAGGCCCGGGTCCCGGTGGTGGCGGTCCTGGCCAGCGTCGCCTTCGGTGTTGTTACGGTGGTGCTGGAGCTGGCGTTCCCCGAAATGGTCCTTGGTGTCCTGCTCAACATCGTGGGTTCGACCTGCCTGCTGGTGTGGACGTCCGCGCTCCTGGCCCAGCTCGCGCTGCGCCTCCGTGCCGACCGCGACGGAACGGAGCTTCCCCTGCGGATGCCCGGCTTCCCGTGGCTCACGTGCTTTGGCCTGCTCATCCTCGCGGCGATCTTCACGGTGGGCTTCATCGGCGAGGACTCCCGTCCCCAGCTCCTGAGCACCTTCGCGCTCGTGGCGCTCCTGGCGGTGGCCAACTGGCTGAACCACCGTAAGCGGGACGCTCAGCTGCCTGTCGGATCTCCAGAGGGCGACAAGCAGCCTGTGCTCATCGACTGAGACAGGTGCCTTCCTGGTAGGCGCTCAGTACTCCGACAACACGGCCTGCGAAGTAGTGCCACCGTGAAGCGGATACGGGAAACCCCGGCGTGAAGGAGCCGGGGTTTCCCGTACATCAGACCAGCTGCAACGAGCCCTGAGCCACCAGGCTCGCCTTCTTAACATGCTTCAGTGGTGTCCTAGCTCAGTTCTTCGCATACATCCCGCTGGGTCCCGGATACCTGCTCCATCGGTTCAAGCAGGGTGTAATTGCTGTCTGTCGTGAATTCGACCAATCCTGTATAGAGGACAGTCGAAGGGCCACCGACATCAACCCTGTCAAAAAGCAGAACCAGATTGGCGCCCGAAAGCGAAAAATCGATGGTTCCGGTCTCAATGTCCTGAGCAGTTCTCGTGACGGAGCCCTTCGTCCCAAATGTCACTGACTCTTCGCCTTCAACATTTTTCACTGTTATAGTCGTGCCGCGGCCAGCAATGATGGTGTAAATAATTCCATCCTTTATTCGTGTCATTCGCACGTCCTGGGTTCCGCCGCTCGACGTGACAGTCACGTTGAAATCTGAGCACGCGGGATAGCCCTTTGCTGGTTTTTCCGCAAATGCCGCTTGCGGTGTGGTTAGCGCCAGCGCCACCATCATGCTCATGGGCAGCAGTCGGCACAGAAATTTCCTCATTACGGTTCCTTTGTTTACTGAAAAGGCGCTTGCGATTGAGTGGCGCACCCCGACATCGGAGGGAGGAGACCGTTCGCCGTATCTATTCGGGTCATGCCCTGTGTGCTGCGCGGATGCGCGCTGCGTGTTCTGGGGCCTAGATGTGGCCTGGTAAGAGCCCATCTTACTCAGCAGCCTTAGTTTGGGAAGTATAATTCCCGGGCGATGGGAATTCGACATTTGCCCGCAGAGGGGCGGGATAGCGGGGCCAACGGAACGCTGCCAGAGTACGTACGTATAAGTGCGTATACGGAAAGAAGCCCCACGCTCCATGTCGTTGATCGCAGCAGGCATAGGATCCCAACTATGGTGCTCCCGCTCACGCGGTGTTGCATAGAAGTTGAATGATCGAGTCGGTCCGGGCCGACACAACTGGACGCGGCGCAGCGGGTGGTAAAACATAAATTCTTAGTTACCAGACATTTTGCACTCCACCCACGCCAATCTTATTCAGAAAGCAAAAATAGATGCACCAGCAACTTAGGGATTGCTGATGAGTCTGTTCCAATTTTTGATAGTCAGGTAAACCGTCTGGGCTCAGCATTGGGACGGGTGCCGTTCTTCGGCGTCAGTAAACCCAATTCGTATGCCCTCTGGACGGCCAGGAGGCGGTCGCCGACATCCAGTTTGCGGTAAATGTGTTGGAGGTGTTTTTCCACTGTGCGCGGCGAGATGTTGAGCCGCCTCCCGAGGCTCTCCGCGGTCAGTCCTTCACTAAGCAGGGATAAGATCGCCCTCTCGCGTAGCGTCAAACCTTGCTTCGAGCTCTGCAAGCAAGCCGCGGGATCCGCCGGCGCAAATCTAAAGTGCAAAGCAAGTCCGCTAAGTATCGGCTGCAGCAGCTTGGCCAATGCAAGTTCTTGTTCGGTGAAGTCGAGGTCCGGGCGGGAGACGAGGTAGGACACTTGTTCGTCTGGGCCTACTTGGAGCGGTATGGACATTTGCTGGTTCACGTTCCACGGCCGGGCCAACTCCTCCCAAGCCTGTTTCAGCCTGTTACTGGCCAGAGCGTCAGGAACTCGATTCAGGGTCTGCGGCTCCCTTTGTCCGGTCAACATGTACCACCGCAGTAGGGGTTGTTCCCTATAGTCGAAGTCGCCAGGCGGTTCATCGGGAATGTACCTCGGGGGCCAGCAGGCAAGGATACGCGTGTCCCATGTCGGCGCAACAACGTTTCGCGTAGAACAAGCACCGTTGAACGACTGATTCAGAAGATCTAAGAGTTGCTCCTCGTATGGCGGACACATGCCAAGCGGTTCCTGGAGGACTGTTCCTAGGAACTCCAGCCACGTCACGTACTGCTTATCCATGCGGGCCACCCTCCGTATCTTAGGCTCAGAAAGGACGCAGCAACACAGGGGAAGTGAGACTGCTCCTCAGCTGGACAGCAACGCCATTATTCGAAGTGTGTCCTGGCTGGTGCTGGGCGTGGTGGTCCTCGTCCTGATCACGCGGGACTTCCAGGCGGCGCCGCCGGAGACGACAGCCACGGAGGAGGCGACGGGAGAGACCGCCGCCCAAGTTCTGGCAGCCTTGAAGTTTGGCCCGTTGGGGGACTTACGCTGGAAAACACCCTCGAGCTCGACCTGGTGGCCAATGCCGCAACCGCGCCAGGCGAGACCATTCACTCCATGCCCTTCGAGGTCCGCCCTGCCGATATTGTCTCCGCACTGAAGTCAATCGAACGCTTCTCCCGCCGGGTCCGGGAGGAAGCGGGTCTTCCCGCGCCGGAGCTGTACACCGCCCACCGACGCCGGCAGTAAATGCAAGGAACGCCGACGGCGGTGCTGCCGCCGTCGGCCTCATCACCTGAGGGGGCCGGATACGGTGGCCCACATTGCGGAGGCTGACGCGGTGGTCCCTGGTGCTGTCGAGACAGGGCGAACCTCGTCGAAAGGGCTGGCCGTTCCGCACGCGGTGCGGCCAGTACCGTGGCTAAGCCACTGCATCAGACAGGCTAATGAGAGAGGCGGGTCCCAGATGTTCGCGACCCGCCTTCGCCGTCAGCGGTTGGCGCCCAGTGCCGCCCACGCCTTATTCCGGCGCTCAGCAAAATCCCGGCGGGCCTCCAGGGCGTCAGCAAGGCTGACAGCTACGAACCGCGTTTCTGTACCGGGGGCCGCCCTGGCAACCACATCCATGTCGGCGCTGATCACGGTGCCCACCATGGCGTAGCCGCCGCCGGAAACGGCATCGCGGTGCAGGATGATGGGCTGGGTGCCGCCCGGGATCTGGATGGACCCCACGGCGTACCCTGCGTCCACGATGTTGGAAGGGTCCGAGCCGGCGCCGAAAGGCTGTTCCCGCTCTTTCCAGCTCACTCCCGGGCCGGAGTAACGCAGACCCATCCGGTCAGCTACCGGAGTCACCTTCCACTCCCCGTTCAGGAGATTGCCCAGGCCTTCTTCGGTGAGGCGGTGGTCGTACAATCCCAGCACGATCCGGACTTCCTGCTCTTTGGCGTAAACGGGCCTGAATTCCTCCGGAACGGTCTCGGCCGGGGGGAGCTTTCCATCATTGAGGGGAGCGCCCACGGGGACCACGTCGCCCGCCTCGAGCTTCCGGCCCTTGAACCCGCCTATGCCGCCGAGGCTGTACGTGGAGCGGCTTCCGAGCACCTCGGGGACGTCGATGCCGCCCTGGACGGCGATGTAGTAGCGGGTGCCGCCCTGGATGACGCCGAAGGCGAGCTGGTCCCCGGCCTTCAGCAGCAGCCGGCTCCACTGGGGCCGCGGTTCCCCGTTGACCTTCACCTTCACCGGAGCACCCGTAACGGCGATGACGGCGTCGCTGTCGGTGGTCAGCACGGGGCCCAGGTAGGTGCATTCAAGGACCGCTTCCCGTGCCGTATTACCCACCAGGGCATTTCCGAGCTCGGCGGAGTACTGGTCCATGGACCCGCTTTGCGGAATGCCCACGTTGTAGTGGCCCGTGCGTCCCTGGTCCTGGACGGTGGTGGCCAGGCCCGGGTTGCCAATTTCAAATGCCATTGAGGGCCTCCATGAGTTCGCGGTTGTATCCTTCGGGGTCGGCCAGCGCACTGGACAGTTCGAAGGTCACCGGCGCCTGCCGGTAGCGGAAGGTACCGGCTGAGATCTCGGCCTGGATTGCGTTGTATTCCGCTTCGGTAACAGGCTTGAACTTCACGATGTCCCCGGGGCGGAAGAACACCATGAAATCCTTGAAGTCCGCCAGGGCCTGGTCGGGATCAAAGATGGGGGCCGCAGCCACGCCGAACATCTGATAGCCGCCGGCGCCGCGAACGGAATAGATGCAGCCGAAGCATCCTCCGTGTCCCACGGTCAGCTTGGGGGTGTCGGTCCGCGGGCTCAGGTACTTGGGGACCTCCAGCTGCTTGTCACGGTCCACCAGCTGGAACAGGAACGGCAGCCCGGCCACGAAGCCAACCATGGATACCAGCCACGGTTGTTCATGGTGGCGCTGGATGAACTCGGCGGCGTCCTTAAGGTGGTTGACCTTGGCCGCATAGTCGATGTCGCTGCCTTCAGGCTCCTGGTGGAATCCTTCGCGGAACCGCTGTGCCACTTCCGCGGTGAAGGGGTCCTCGTACCAGACCGGGACTTCAATGATCCGGGTTTCCAGGGGCCGCTCCTGATGGCTCATCAGGTCGCGCTCGATCTCCCTTACTGCCGTTTCCAGCTGTTCCGGCGGCAGGATGTCCGGATCGAACCGCACCAGCAGGGATGCGTTGGCGGGGCAGATGTCCACGATACCCGGAAGCCGGGCCTCGGAGAGCCTGCCCGCGATGGACATGACCTTGAAGTTCGCGGGCAGGCTCATGGCCTCGGAGACTTCCACGAACAGGAACTCGTCCCCGCCCCAGGTGTAGCGCGCACCGGGGAGGACGGCGGCTTCGGTGGTCATTGTGCCCCCATCAGGTCGGCTGCGGTTTCGATGAACTTGGAGTGGTGGCTGACGCCGGCAAACTCAGGCCGTGCCAGCAGCGCCGTATGGACGGGGACGGTGGTCTTGACTCCTTCAATGTGTGTTGCCTCCAGGGCCGCCAGGGTAGCTGCGATGGCTGACTCACGGTCCGGGGCATGGACGATCAGCTTGGCCAGGAGGGAGTCGTAGTAGGGGCTCACAACCGAGCCCGCCTCCACTCCGGTGTCCACGCGGATTCCCTCACCCGACGGCCATTCCAGGGACCGGATGACCCCCGGGCTGGGGAAGAAATGATGGTTGGGGTCTTCTGCGTTGATGCGGCATTCGATGGCATGGCCCGTGAAACGCACATCATCCTGGGAAATGGACATGGCTCCGGTGGAGGCAATCAGCAGTTGCTCGCGGACCAGGTCCACGCCGGTGATCTGCTCGGTGACGGGGTGCTCCACCTGGATCCGTGTGTTCATCTCAATGAATGCGGCCTCGTGGTTGACGGGGTCGTACAGGAACTCCACCGTCCCGGCTCCGTGGTAGCCGCATTGGCGGGCAAGGGCCACGGAAGACTCACGGATGGTGGTGCGGACCGCCTCCGGAAGGTCCGGGGCCGGGGCTTCCTCCAGCACCTTTTGGGAACGGCGCTGCATGGAACAGTCGCGGTCGCCCAGGTGGATGAAGTTTGTCCCGTCACCGAGGATTTGCACCTCAACGTGGCGGGCATGCTCCACGAACCGTTCCAGGTAGACGGTGGCGTCGCCGAAGACGGCGCTGGCCTCACCCCGTGCCATTTCGATGGTTGCCAGAAGCTCGCTTTCGTCGTGCACGAAGCGGATGCCCCTGCCGCCGCCTCCGGCGGAAGCCTTCACCACCAGCGGGTACCCGATGCCCCGCGCAATGTCCACTGCGTCCGCCGCCGGGTCCAGGGGCCCGTCCGACCCCCGCAGCACGGGAACCCCGGCCTTGGCTGCCGACTCCCGGGCCAGGGACTTGTTGCCCATCATGGCGATGGTGTCCGCGTTCGGGCCGACCCAGGTCAGGCCGGCGTCTGCGACTTTCCGGGCGAAGTCGGCATTTTCCGAGAGGAAGCCGTAGCCAGGGTGCACGGCGTCGCACCCCTGGTCACGGGCTGCGGCGACCAGGGCGTCCTGGTTCAGGTAGCTGGCCGCTGCCTGGGCGGGGCCAACCACCACGTAGTGGTCCGCTGACCGGGCTGCCAGTGACTCCGCGTCGGGCTCGCTGACCCCCAGGACTGTCTCGATACCCATTTCGCGGGCGGTCCTGGCGATCCGCACGGCGATCTCGCCACGGTTTGCGATGAACAGTTTCATGGGCTGGCTTTATCCTTCCCGAATGGCGGCGATGGTGTCGCCGGGGTTGACCATGTCGCCTTCATTGACTTCAAAGAATTCAAGGGTTCCGGCGACGTCGGACTGGATCTCGGTGAACTGCTTCATGATTTCCACGATGCCGATGGTCTGGCCGACTTCGATGGTGTCGCCTTCATTGGCGAAGGGGGGTTTGCCGGGGCCGGGCTTGCGGTAGAAGACTCCGGGAAGGGGCGAAACGATCGTGGCCATGTGCTGCTCGCTTTCAGGAGTGGGTGGATCGGGATGAGTCGAGTGCCTTGCGCACCGCGGAGGCGACGGCGACGGCATTGGGAGCGTCCGAATGGACGCAGATGCTCTGGAACGTGATGTCCAACGGAGTGCCATCGACGGCGGGCACGGGCTTGCCTGCCACCGCCCGGCTGACGCGTTCTGCGGCCGCGGCCGGGTCCGTGGGCGCGGGCCGGCGCTGGATGAGGAGCTCGCCGCCCGGGCCGTAGTTGAGGTCCACGTAGAGTTCCGCAACGAAGTCCACGCCCATGGCACGGCACACGGATTCGTGGGCGGTGCCGGCGAGGCCGTAAAACGGAACACCGAACTGTTTGGCTGTCCCGGCCGCGGCCTGCATGAGCTCTTCGTCGCCGGCGAGCATGCCGTACAGGGCGCCGTGGGGCTTGATGTGGTTGAGGGACAACCCGTTCTTCGCCAGGAAAGCGGTGAGGGCCCCGGTTTGGTAAAGGATGATCGATTCAACCTCGTCGGGGGTAAGGACCATGCGGCGGCGGCCGAAACCCATGGGATCGGGGAGCCCGGGATGGGCTCCGACGGCAACGCCATGTTCAGCGGCAAGGGCCACCGTCCGGTTCATGACGTCCGGGTCCCCTGCGTGGTAGCCGCAGGCGACGTTGGCGACATCGATGATGTCCATCAGGGCAACGTCGTTTCCGAACTCGTGCAATCCGAAGCCTTCACCCATGTCTGAGTTCAGGAGCACCCGGGCAGGCGTGGTTTCCGTCACGTTTTTTTGCATGCAGGCAACGGTACAGAGACGGCGTCCGTGCCGGAATTGGGCGGATAGCCGAAAATGGACGGGCAGACTATGCTTTGTGCACTACGTCGGAGGAACTGCCATGCGTGTCGCCGAGCTACTGGCGGATCGGGCGCTGAACATCCGCCTCGCCGTGCCGGGCAGTCCGGAACGCCTCGCCCGGCCCATTGCATGGTGCGCGCCCACGGAGCACATGGACCCCACGCCCTTCCTCAGCGTCAACGCACTGCTGCTGACCAACGGGATGGGCCTCAATGTCAAGGACTACCGCATCTGGGATGCCTACGTTGAGCGACTGATGTCCGTGCCCGTGTCGGGTCTGGTTTTCGGCCTGGGCGCTGCCCACCGCGAACTGCCGGCCGGCCTGGTGAAGGCCTGCGAAGCCTATGGCCTTCCGTTGCTTGAGCTGCCTCCGGAGGTGCCGTTCGTCCTGGTGATGAGGCATGTAGACAGGATCATCGCGGCCGAACGCTATGCCGAGCTGCGCGCCGGGTGGGAGCTGGCGGATGAGTGCACCAGGCTGGCGGCGGGCGGCCAATCCCTGGCCCAGGTACTGGAGCGGGTGGCCGCCACGATCCGGGCCCGGGTGGCGGTCCTTGACCACAACGGCTTTGAACTTATCTCAGCAGGAACAGCGGGCGGCGGAACGGCCCGGACCACCTTGAGCCTGCCCAGCGGTGGAATCCTCCGGTTCAGGCTGGCCATCGAGGGGATCAAGAGCAGCCTGGTGCTGCAGCCTCTGTTGGGGCCCGTGGCTGCGGTCATTGCCATGCAGCTGAGCTACACCCTTGGTTCGCGGTCGCCCCTGCACTCGCGGGAAGCCGCGCGGTTCATGGAGGCGCTCTATGAAGCCAGGGGAACGCCGTCGGCATCCCTGCGGCGCTACGCAGTGGAGACGGGGTTCGAACCCGAGGGGGAGTGGGGTGTGGTGCTGATCGGCGGCGCAGGGGAGGTTGCGCCGGCCAAGCTGAGGACCATCGCCTGGCGGGTGCGGGTGGGCCTGCAGGCTGAATACAGCACCGTGCGGTTCATGGAGGAGGCCGGCCTCACCACACTGCTGGTGCAGCGCGGGGAAGCCGGGATGGAACTGATGGACGCCGTCCGGAAGTCTTTCGACGACGCACCGGAACTGTCCGCCGTCGTCTCCGGGTGCGGGACCCTGGACGAACTGCCGCTGGTGCTGCAGCTGGCCCGCCGCCGGGTAGGAGAGCCGGGGCTCCACCGGGCGCCGGTTGCAGACCTTGCCGGCGTGGTGGAGGGCCTGCCCGGTCCGGGACTGGCGGGAATGTCCCGGCGCCTGCTGGCGCCTTTGATGTCCGACGGCGGCACGGCCTTGCGCGAAACGCTTGAGGCGTACCTGCGGCACAGCGGGAATACCCGCGAGACCTGCAGGGAGCTCTTCATCCACCGCAATACCTTGGCGTACAGGCTGCGCAAGATCGAGGAGCTTCTGCAGGTTGACCTGGATGACGGCGAAGTCCGCGCCACCTGCCTGCTGGCATTGAAGATCGTGGGCGGCGGAAGTTAGTTGGCGGCCACTTCCGCCGCCGCCCTGGCAGCGCTGCTTTCCCGCACGCACAGCGTGGGCTTCAACCGAGCAGGTTCTGGTTTTTCACCCCTGAGCACGGCCTGGATGAGCTGCACTGCCGTCCGCCCAATGTCCGCGATGGGGGAGTGGACCGAGGTCAGCGGAATGGGAAGTTCGGCCGCGAGGGAGGTGTCGTTGTAGCCCACCACGGCCACGTCCTCACCTACCGTGAGGCCGTGGGAGCGAAAGGCTCCCATCGCTCCAATGGCGGCGAAATCGTTGACGGCAAAGATGGCGGTGGGCCGCGGCCTGCCCCTGGCGAGGATCTCTTCCCCGGCCTCCCGGCCGCCGGCCGTATCGAACCGTGACCACACCACGTCATCGTCGGAGATGGTGCCGCCCAGCGACCGCCAGCGGTCCAGGAAGCCGGCAGTGCGGTCGACGGCGGTGCTTGCGTACGGTTCACCGGCAATCACCGCCACCTGCCGGTGGCCCATCTCCCACAGGTGGCTGGCCACGAGTTCGCCGCCGACGACGTCATCGCAGGTGGCAGACGGGTAGCCGGGCACCCGGCGGTTCATCAGCACGAACGGGACCTTCCGGTCGGTCAGTTCCTGCAGGAGGCCGCCGTCAAGGTGGGCGTCACCAATGATGAGTCCGTCCACCCGGCGCGCCAGCATGAGGTCGATCTTCCGCCGTTGTTCCTCGGGATCATCGCGCGAGTTCATCACGAAGGCGGAGTACCCCACCTCGGCTGAGGCCTCGTCGATGCCCTCGTACATGATGGCCAGGACCAGGTCCGAAAGCCGGGGGACGATGACGCCGAGGAGTTTGGTCCGCCGGGTGCGAAGGCTGGCGGCCTGCGGGTCGGGGGAGTAACCAAGCTTGCGGGCCAGTTCGCGGACGCGCTCGGCGGTGGCAGCCGAGGCGGCTCCCTTGGCCACATCGGAGCCGGAATGCAGAACCCTGGAGACGGTCGACGGATGGACGCCCAGCTCCCGGGCCAAATCCTTCAGCGTGACCGTCCGGCCGCCGTCGGCCTTTTCTTTCATGTCCCTCTCCTGCCCACCGGGGTCACTGTAGCCCAGGTCCGGGGCCGTGGCTGCTAAAGCCTGCCGGGGCGACTCTTGACGTGACCCGCTTCACATCCTATAGTCATTCCTCGACGCTACCCAAACGTTTGGGTAGAGATTTCCCATACTTTCTCCTGGCGCCCCACCGCCGGCGCCGCCCGCCCTGAACATGCAACAACCGTTATCCGCGGAAGGTTACCCAATCGATTGGGTTGCGGACCGCGCGCAGCAAACCACCGGAGCTGAAATGACTGTTACCGACTCCCACGTCGTGCTGCTGGCCACTGGAGGCACCATCTCGTCGCGTTCTTCCCAGGGCGGCGGCGCCGTCGCCTCCGATACCGGCGAGCAGGTGTTCCAAGCCCTGGGCTCGCCCGTCTCCCACCCCGTCCGGGTGCTGGACGTGTTCCAGAAAGGGTCCTACCTCCTGACGTTCGACGACATGCTCAGGATTTGCGCCACCATCGAGGAGGTCCTCAAGGACCCCAAGGTCCTGGGCGTGGTGGTGACCCACGGGACGGACACCATGGAGGAGACCGCCTACCTCGCCGACCTGACCCACAGGGACGAGCGGCCAGTCGTTTTCACCGGCTCGCAACGGGCTGCTGACGCCGAAGCTCCCGACGGGCCGGACAACCTGGCCCGGGCCATCGCCGTCGCAGGCTCGAAAGAGGGAAGGGGTAAAGGCGTGATGGTGCATTTTGCGGGCACCATCTTTCCGGCCGCCGGCGTCCGGAAAAGCCAAACTCTTCGGCTCAATGCTTTTGCGAACCCCGATTTTGGGGTACTTGGCCAAGTATCAGCCCAGGGAGAAGTTGCCATGGCGGGCGGCGGCAGCAGGCTTGAGGCCCTGCCCCTGCCCCAGCCGGGCGGCCGCTCCCCTCGGGTGGACCTCGTTGCCGCCTACCCCGGCGCCGACTCCACCCTGATGCATGCCGCCCTTGAAGCAGGAGCGGAAGGCATCATCCTGCAAGGTACCGGAAGTGGCAATGCCAACCGCAGCCTCTGCTCCGAGGTCGCCGCCGCGGTGGCGTCCGGCGTCGTGGTGGTCACCAGCACGCGCGTGGACGCCGGCCCTGTGGTCCCTATCTATGGGGCCGGCGGGGGCGGTGAAGACCTCCGGGCCGCCGGGGCTATCGGCTCCGGCCACCTCCGGCCGTCACAGTCGCTGATCCTGCTCAGCCTCCTGCTCAGGATCAACCCCGACCGGAAGCGGATCACCGAGATCTTCACCCAACGAGGGAGGCCTCCTGAACCTTCCGCCTGACACCCCAGAACACCCCGGTTTGTACACAGTGAAAGGAAAATCTCATGGCTAAGGACATTCAAGTCGCTTTCGGCGTGGACGTTGACGCAGTGGCGGGCATGCTCGGCTCCTATGGAGGCGAGGACTCCCCGTGCGACATCAGCAGGGGCCTGTTCAGCGGCGAAGTGGGGGGACCGCGGCTGATCCGGTTGTTCCAGAAATACAACCTCCCGGCGACCTGGTTCGTGCCGGGCCACTCGATCGAGACCTTCCCCGAGCTGACGCAGATGATCGTCGACGCCGGACACGAGATCGGCGTGCACGGATATTCGCACGAAAACCCGATTGCCATGACCCGGGAACAGGAGACCGCCATCCTGGACCGCTCGATCGAACTGATCGAGAAGGTTTCCGGGCGCCGGCCCACGGGCTACGTGGCGCCGTGGTGGGAGTTCTCACCTGTCACGAACGAAATCCTCCTTGAACGGGGCATCAAATACGACCACTCCCTGATGCACCGTGACTTCGAGCCGTACTACGTCCGCGTGGGCGACTCGTGGAAAAAGATCGACTACACCAAGGACGCCCAGACGTGGATGGAGCCGCTGGTGCGCGGGCAGGAAACGGACCTGGTGGAGATCCCGGCCAACTGGTACCTCGATGACCTCCCGCCCATGATGTTCATCAAGGCGGCACCGAACTCGCACGGGTTCGTCAACCCCCGCGACATCGAGGAAATGTGGCGGGACCAGTTCGACTGGGTCTACCGCGAAATGGACCAGGCCGTCTTCACCATGACCATCCACCCGGACGTCTCCGGCCGCCCGCAGGTGCTGCTCATGCTTGAGCGCCTGATCGAGCACATCAACTCGCACGAGGGCGTCACCTGGTGCACGTTCGACCAGATCGCCGACTCCTTCCTTGCCCGCAGCCCCCGAAAGGAAAACCACTCATGACTACGCAACAGACCGACGTCGATCTGTCCCAGCCGGGACCGGGTGAAAAGCGCAGGTTCCCGGTCTTTTCCAAGCGTCATACCACCACTGCTACCGTCCTTGCCCTGCTGGCCTGGACTGTCGCCGTTTTCGATTACGGACTCTTCGGCACACTTCTGCCCGCCATGCAGGAGGAGTTCGGCTGGACTGAACCGGAAGCCTATGCGATCAACACATGGATCGCCGTCGGCACAGCCATCGTCTGCTTCGGCATCGGCCCTGTCATCGACCGGCTGGGGCGGCGCAAAGGCATGATGGTCACCGTGGGCGGAACCGCCGTCGTCTCCGGTCTGACGGCACTGATCCCCACCGGCATTCCGATCCTGAGCAACACCCTGCTCGTCATTGTCCGGTCTTTCGGAGGCCTTGGATTCTCCGAACAGGCCGTTAATGCCACCTACATGAACGAGGTCTACCAGGTCACCGAGGTCCGGGACAAGCGCAAGCGGCCCGGTTTCCACTACTCCTTCATCCAGGGCGGCTGGCCGCTGGGCTTCCTGCTCGCCAGTGCCCTCGCCCTCGTGCTGCTCCCGTCCCTCGGCTGGCGGGCCCTGTACCTCGTTGCAACGGTTCCGGCCGCGGTCATCGTCTGGCTTATCGCCAAGAAGCTCAAGGAGACGCCCCAGTTCGAACTGCACCACAAACTCACTGAACTCGAGAAGAGCGGCAAATCAGGGGAAGCACACGCCCTCGCCCATGCTTACGGCGTCGAGCACTCCTCGGCTGCCCCGCTGAAGCGCATCTGGGAACCGCACCTGGCCCGTAATACCGTCGTCTTCTCGCTGGCCTGGATCTTCAATTTCTTCGGCATCATGATCTTCAGCGTCCTGGGAACCTCCGTGTTGAAAAACGCCAAGGGCGTGGAGCTCGCCGACGCTTTCTGGATGCTGATCATCATTAACCTCTTGGCCTACTTCGGCTACGTCTTCCACGGCTGGTTTGGCGACAAGATCGGGCGTAAACGCACGATCATCGGCGGCTGGATCCTCTCCGGCATTTCCTTCGCCATCATGCTCAGCCCCATTGTCACCAGCCCCTTCATGATCATTCTTACCTACGGCGCCGGGCTGTTCTTCCTGGTCGGACCCTACGCCGCGATCCAGTACTTCATGGCCGAGTGCTACCCCGTGAGCTGCCGCGCTACCGGCACGGCCTTCATCGGCGCCATGAGCCAGCCCGGCACAATTCTCGGCGGCGCGCTGTTCACCATAGCGGCAGCCAGTGCCGGAACCGGCGCTGCAGCCCTGTGGGTCGGAGCGGCCGGAACGCTGTTCTCCGGACTCCTGATGATCGCCGCCAAGCCCCCCGCTGAAGCACTTCTGGAGGACCACCCGCATGACGTCCCTTAACAAAGTTGCCATCATCACCGGTGCCGCGAGCGGCATCGGCCGCGCCCTCGCCGTCCACTACGCCCGCCAGGGAGTGGTGTCAGTCATCGGCACCTTCCCCGGCGACCCCCACGATCCGGAGGAGACCCTCCGACTGGTCAAGGAGGCCAACGGTGAGGCGGTGATCCACGAAGTGGATGTCCGCACCACCGCATCCGTGGACGCCCTTGCCCAGCGGGCCGTGGACGAGTACGGACGGCTGGACTACGCCATCGCCAACGCCGGCATCCTCCGCAATTCCCCGCTGGGGGAGATGACTGACGAGCGCTGGCACGACATGCTCAACGTTGACCTCACCGGCGTGCTGCGCACGCTTCGTGCCGGGGCGGAGAGAATGACCGACGGCGGTGCGCTGGTTGCGGTCTCCTCCATCGCCGGCGGGGTGTACGGGTGGGAGGAACACGCCCACTATGCCGCCGCCAAGGCCGGCGTCCTGGGCCTGGTCCGCAGTGTGGCCGTGGAACTCGGCCCCCGGCAGATCCGCGCCAACGCGGTGATTCCGGGCCTTATTGAGACCCCGCAGTCCCTGGACCCGGTGAATTCGCTGGGGCCCGAAGGGCTGCAGCGGGCCGGGAAGGACATCCCGTGGGGCCGCGTGGGAACGCCGGATGAGGTGGCCAGCGTTATCGGGTTCCTCACCTCCGATGAGTCCCGCTACATCACGGGGCAGGCGCTGGTGGTTGACGGCGGCCTCACCGTGAAGATGCGCGCCTGACAGCCACCCAGAAGGAAAGGACACCATGAACACATCGACCCATGCTGCCGATCAGACCTTCGGGAAGGCCCACACGGGGAACGGGCGAAGGGTGGTGGTCACCGGCGGTTCCAGCGGAATCGGCAAGGCCATCGCCGAGGCCTTCCTGGCCAACGGCGACCGGGTGGCCGTGCTGGACCGCGCAGGAGGGGACGGCACCATCCGCGTGGACGTTGCGGATGAAGCCAGCGTGCGCGCGGCCTTCGCCGAGGCCCGGGACAGGCTGGGCGGCATCGACGTCCTGGTCAACAGCGCGGGCCTGCTGACGGAGTCCCCGCTGGAGGACATGTCCCTGGCCATGTGGAACGAGACCCTCACGGTGGACCTGACCGGTGTGTTCTTGTGCTGCCGGGAGGTGGTGGGGGAGATGCGGCAGCGGAAGTGGGGCCGCATCATAAACATCGCCTCCCAGCTGGCGATCAAGGGCGGTGTGGGGCTGACGCACTACAGTGCAGCCAAGGCCGGCGTGGTTGGGCTTTCCAAGGCCCTTGCCCTGGAAACGGCGGCGGACAATGTCCTGGTCAACTGCATCGCGCCGGGGCCGATTGAGACGCCCCTGGTGGAGGGCATCTCGGAAAGCTGGAAGGCCGCGAAACGGGCCGAGCTGCCGCTGCGGCGCTTCGGGACGCCAGCGGAAGTGGCCCCGGCCGCCGTGCTGCTGGCCAGCGATCCGGGCGGAAACCTCTTTGTGGGACAGACGCTGGGGCCCAACTCCGGCGATGTCATGCCGTAACGAAAGGGGAACGATATGTGTGGTGCCTGCGGGAGGACAACCGTTGCCGACCCTGCCCTGGGGCCGGTGCGGACCATGCGCCAGCACCTGATCGTGGCAGCCACGGTCAACGCCCTCTGCACTGGCCTCCCGGGAGCCCCGAAGGTGACTGCGCTCAAGGACGGCTGGCTGATGACCAGTCCTTCCGGGGCTTCCAGGCAGTGCCAGACTCTCGAAGACCTGTGGTCCGCCGTGCTCGGCTGCTTTACTGGCGCGTCGGTTGCGGACCGCCTGCGCAGGCGTCGGCAGGCCTACGCAGCTGATCCAGCCAACGCGGGCCTGCCGGCGCGCGCCGCTGGGGTGCTGCCGGACCCGGCCGTCCCCTACTACTCCCAAGGAGATTTTGAATGACTGATTACACCCCGCTCTGGTCACCCATCCAGATCGGTTCCACGGAACTGGAGAACCGGGTTGCGCTGGCTCCCATGACAAGGATCAGCGCAACCGAGGACGGGCACGCCACGGAAAGAATGGCTTCCTACTACCGGACGTTCGCCCGCGGGGGCTTCGGGCTGCTGATCACGGAAGGCATCTATCCGGACACCGCCCACAGCCAGGGCTACCACTTCCAGCCGGGCATTGCTACGGAGGAACAGGCCCGGTCCTGGGCCAAGGTGGTGGACGGCGTCCACGCGGCAGGATCGAAGATCTTCGCCCAGCTGATGCACGCGGGGGCGCAAAGCCAGGGGAACCGGTTTGTGGCCTCCTCCGTAGGACCATCCGCGGTGGCACCCAAGGGAGAACAGCTGGGGTTCTACCGCGGCGCAGGTCCGTATCCCGTTCCTTCCGAGATCACCCTGTCCCAGATGAAAGAGGTCCGGGAGGGCTTCGTCACGGCTGCGCTGCACGCGCAGCAGGCCGGCTTCGACGGCGTGGAGATCCACGGTGCCAACGGGTACCTGCTGGACCAGTTCCTCACCGACTACCTGAACCGGCGCGACGACCACTACGGCGGCTCACCGGAAAACAGGGTGCGGCTCGCCGCTGAAATCTGCCACGACGTCCGCGAGGCCGTTGGCCCGGGCATGACCGTGGGGATCCGCATCTCCCAGGCCAAGGTCAGCGACACTGACCACAAGTGGAGCGGGGGAGTGGAAGAAGCCGCAGTCATTTTCGGCACGCTGGGCGCTGCAGGCATCGATTTTGTCCACACCACCGAGTACCGAGCCACCGAGCCCGCGTTCGCGGATGCAGAGGAAACACTCGCTGCGCTGGCCAAGAAGTACTCGGGCGTGCCCGTGATTGCCAACGGCAAGCTCGACGATCCGGACACCGCCGTGTCCATGCTGGCAGAGGGTTCAGCGGACGTGGTTGCCCTCGGCAAAGCTGCCCTGGCCAACCGGAACTGGCCGCACCTTGTCCGCAACAATCTGGAGTTCGAGGAACTCGACCCCTCCGTCTTCGCTCCTTTCGCGGACGTCAAGGATTGGGAACTGGAGGACCCGGCGTAGGGGAGTTGATGCCACTACGCCTGCCACCGGCATGGTGCTGGTGGCGGGCGTGGTGGAGGGGGGCCCGTGCTGTGGCGCATTCTGGTCTTCTACATCGGTTCACTCTTCATGATCCGCAGGTTGTTCCTGTCGGTTCTGAGGGGCTGAAAAGCCCGTTAGCCACGGTGCCGAATGTGGCCGGCATGTCCGGCGCTACCACCGCCATCACCTTGGTAGCTGTTGCGGCGCTGCTTTCCGCGCTCAATGCCAACCAGTATGGTGCCTCACGGATGGCGTTCTCCCTGGCCGAGCGGTTGAAGCGCTGCGCGTGCTTGCCTTCGTGTCCAAAGGCCCGGGTTCCGGTGGCTGCAGTCCTACCTCGAACAATGTGGCGCCCACCCGGTTGGTAGCACCGAGCTTGGTGTAGATGTGCTCCACGTGGTTGTGGACGGTCGTGCGGGAGAGAAACAAACTGGCGGATATCTCGGCCGGAGCCATGCCGTGGCACAGCATGCCGAGGATTTCCACTTCCCTGGGAGTGAGCCCGACCGGACCGGCCGTCTGGCGGTGGGGCTGCTGGCCTGCCGCTGAGCACTGCGTCAGCAGCCTCGGGCCCGATCCGGTCGGCTGAAACTTCCCGCCGTAGCCGGGCAGCTGCGTCCGCCGGCGTGAGCGCGGCCCGGTGCAGACGCGGCTCCAGCGAGCCTGCTAGGAGTCCGCTGCCGCCAGGATCCGCTGCTTGATCCCCATTTCAGTTCGCCAATCGCCCGCGGGCAACCGGACCAGTTTTTCTGCTGCGTATTGGCCAGATAGGCCGCGACCAGTCCTTTCAGCTGTTCGGCCCTCGGGCCGCCGAGGTCCGGGATGCGTCCCTTCGACCGGCCTCGACCGCGTCCACCAGGGCCGCCGCCACCTCCCTAGCCGCCACCGGCCGGGTGACATTCTGGGCTTGAACACCAGCGAATTCACGGACGCCACCTTGGTGGACATCGACACGAACTCGCGGAACTGGGCAGACCGGAAGAAGGACCAGGGAATGCCACCGTGCCTGACTTCGTCCTTCTGCGCACCTGCCTCGAGATTGGCTTTAACCGTGGGACGTACTGAATCCGGTGCAGGTAGGTGCTCGAATGGATCTTCCACCGGTCGTTTGGGAGAAGGCGGCCGTCGAGGCAGTTGCCTGAATTTTGGTCCGTCTGTTTCATAGCCGAAGGGCCAAGGGAAGCGACTCTTGTGAGGATTGCTCTGGGGCAGCTGGAGTGGGACGCCGACATCCAAGCGAACCTCGCGGCCATCGCCCGGGTCGCTGACGGCGCAAGGCGTGACGGCCCCGCGCTGGTCGCCTCCCCGGAGTACCCGCCGACGAGAAGGAGAACGTGGACGCGACATTTCCCGGGATGGCCGAGCCGCTGGACGGGCCGGTCTGCCGGGAGCTTGCCGCTATTGCCCGCCGACACCGCATCGCGCTGGTGCCAGGCGTGGTGGATACCTCGGAAGAACCGGTCAGGGCATACAGCCTCCAGGAGTTCCCGGTTGTAGCCTTCGGGGTCGGCCAGCGTTTGGGCCGGGAGCGTCCTTGCCGTCTAATGCCGGGGCTGGCTGTCGGCCGTGTCAGCGGCCTGCATCTTGCTTGCGTCTCGACCGGCGTCCGCTTCCTGCACGGGTCTCCCTTGACAGTTATGTGATCCATGCCTCACCATCAATTGCATAGTAATTGGAGTACCGAATAAAAATTCAAAGGGCCCATCGGCCGTTGAGACATGAGGAGACGATGATGACTTCCCACAAGATGATCCGTTCGGGTTGTGCCGTGCTGACGGCTGCCGTGATGGCGCTCTCGCTTGCTGCATGCGGAGGTGCCGGCGGCCCGGCGGCCGGGGACCAGAAGAAGGTGATTGGTGTCTCGGTAGCTGATCAGAAATCGCTGTTCTACGTCGCCGAGGTCGCGGGGATCAAAGACGAGGCCGAAAAGCTTGGCTATGAGGTCAACATCACGTCTGCCAACAACGACTCGTCCGCACAGGTCAAGCAGGTCAATGACCTCCTGACCAAGGAAATCGGTGCGCTGATTTTCACGTCCCAGGACTCGACGGCCGCGGCCGCGGGTGTGCGGGCGGCCAACCAGGCAGACGTCCCGGTGGTCGCGGTCGACCAGCGTCCGGAGTCCGGCCAAGGTGATCTTGCCACCTACATCGCGACAGACAGCGTCAAAGCCGCCTACGAACTCTGCACATGGATGTTTGAGCAAATTGGCGGCGCGGGGGAGATAGCCATCCTGCACGGCGTGCTCGGGTCCACCGCCGAGATACAGCGGACAGAGGGATGCCAGAAGGCACTCAAGGAGACGCCAAGCATCAAAGTCGTCGCTGAGGAAACCGCCAACTGGGATGAGACCGAGGCCTACAAGGCCACGCAAAACATTCTCACGGCGAACCCCAACCTTAAGGCGGTGTTCGGCGAGAGCGACGCAATGTCCCTCGGAGCGTCGAAGGCAGCCAAGGCAGCCGGCAAGACGATCTTCTCGGTGGGCATCGACGGGTTCCCGACCATGTTCGATGCGGTTGCGAGTGGTCTGACCCAGGCGACGATGGCGCAGCAGCCGTACATGATGGGCCAGCTCGCCGTGCGCAACGCCATCGCGCTCATGGAGGGCAAGGGCCAGGACATTCCGAAGGAGCAGTACCAGGACACTGTGCTGATCAGTAAGGACACGGTTGCCCAGCACAAGGTCGAAGATTTCTACGGGCCGGACGCCCAGTCCTTCAAGTGATCCCGACCATGACGACACAGCCAGTTTCTGCGGGCCTGGAGGGCACTGGCCTCATGAAGGCCTACTCCGGAGTGACGGTCCTGAAATCGGTCGACTTCCGGGTCGAACCGGGCACCGTCGTCGGGCTCGTGGGCGAAAACGGTGCAGGAAAGTCCACGCTCAGCTCCATCATCACGGGCGTCGTGAAGCCGGATGGAGGCGCCATGCGGCTGGACGGGGCCGACTACGCCCCGTCCAGCCCCGCCGAAGCACTCCGGCAGGGTGTGGCGCTCATCCACCAGGAGACGCGCCTCATCCAGGACCTCTCGGTTGCCGAGAACATTTTCCTCGGGCGCCTCCCGAGCCGGCGTGGCCGGGTGGACTGGGAGCTTGTTCGCCGCGAATCGAGGACCGTCCTGGATTCACTCGGGGTGGATCTTGACGTCCGCCGCCCGGTTCGCGGCCTCTCGATGGCCATGCAGCAGGAAATCGAGATCGCCAAGGCCCTCAGCCGCCGTCCCCGGTACGTCGTGTTCGATGAGCCCTCGGCCTCCCTCGGAGAGTCGGAGACCGAACACGTCCTCGAACGGATCCGCTCGTTGCGGGCCGCCGGCGCCGGCGTCGTCTACATCTCCCACCGGCTCGACGAAGTCCGGGAGGTCGCAGACGAGATCGTGTGCCTGCGTGACGGCTCGCGTGTCCAGTCCTGGAATTCGGGCGACGTGGACAAGGAGAAGATCATCAACGCGATGGTCGGACGCGAGTTCACCTACGAGCACGTCCCGCCACAGCCGAGCCGCGATGCGACCGTGCTTGAAGTCCGGGGCCTCGGCCGCCGCGGTGTGTTCGCGGACATCAACTTCGAGTTGGCCGCAGGCGAAGTCCTGGGGATCGCCGGCCTCGTCGGCGCGGGGCGGACCGAGGTGGTCCGGGCCATCGCCGGTGTGGACCGCCCCGACTCGGGTGAGGTCATCCTTGAAGGGCGCAAGCTTCCATGCACCAGCCCGCAATCAGCGATCCGCGCCGGGATCGTCATGGTCCCGGAAGACCGCAAGGGCCAGGGCCTCAACCTGGACCGCACGGCAGAGGAAAACGTGACGCTCCCGTGGGAGCGGGAGCTCGCCCGAAAGGGCCTGCTGACCCGCAAGCTGGTCCGGGAAGTCGCGGGGGCCCAGGCCCGGCGCCTCGACGTCCGTGGCAGCATGGCGCTACCGGTGAAGTCGATGTCCGGCGGAAACCAGCAGAAGGTCCTCATCGGCAAATGGCTGGTCAAGGATCCGAAGGTCCTCATTATCGACGAGCCGACCCGGGGCGTTGACGTTGGCGCCAAGATGGCCATCTACGAGATCATCCGTTCCCTCGCGGCCGAGGGAATGTCCGTCATCGTCGTCTCATCCGAGCTTGACGAGGTCCTGGGACTCTCCCACCGCATCCTGGTGATGTCGCGGGGCCGGCAGAGAGGGATTCTACGCCGGGGAGAAGCAACCCCGGAGACCGTCATGTCGCTGGCCGTGCACTCTTCAGAAGCAGCGGCCCCCACCCTTATTTCCCAGCAGTAGAAAGAGCAGCAGCCATGCGAAGCACAACGGATCATGCCATTCAACAGAAGGCTCCAGGACGCGGAAGCCGGACCCCGGAAGGCGCGGGGACGGGCACCGGCCCGGGCGGGGGCTCCGGCCGCGGCCCGGCCGGCATCGCCGCCAATGTGCTCCGGCGGGTCCCCGGGCCGCTGATCGGCCTCATTGCGGTGATGGTCGCACTGTCCATCATGTCGCCGTACTTCCTGACCTGGCGCAACCTCTCCAACGTGATCACGCAAAACGCGGACATCGGCATCATGGCAGTGGGTGCGGCCCTGGTCATCCTCATCGGCGGCATCGACCTGTCCGTAGGGTCCACGCTGGCCTTGTCGCTCATGACCAGCGCGTGGCTCTACCGTGCCGCGGGCCTCCCGTTCGAGCTGTGCGTCGTTCTGGGCCTCGCCGTAGGGGCCGCGGTGGGTTTCATCAACGGCGTGCTCTCGACCTACGGCCGCATCCAGCCCTTCGTGGCCACCCTCGCCACCATGTCCGCGGCGGCGGGACTGGCGCTCTACCTGACCAACGGCAACCCGATTAATGGGTTTCCGGAATGGTACCTGGCCATCACCAGCAACGACATCCTCGGGCTCCCGCTCGAGGGGCTCATCATGGTGGCCACCTTCCTTATCGCGGCGTACTGGCTCCGGTTCCGTCCTTCTGGCCGCGCACTGTATGCCATCGGCGGGAACGCCGAGGTGGCGCGGCTCTCCGGCCTGAACGTGACGCGCATCAAGATCGGCGTGTACGTGGTGGCGGGCTTCCTCGCAGCCCTCGCCGGCGTCATCGTCGGCTCCCGGCTTGACTCCGCACAGCCCACGGCAGGCACAGCCGACCTCCTGAATGTCATCGCCGTCGTCGTGATCGGCGGCGCAAGCCTCGCCGGTGGCTCCGGCGGCATGCTGAACACGTTCATCGGCCTCCTGATCATCGGCGTCCTGAACAACGGCATGTCGCTCCTGAATGTTTCCCCGAACCTCCAGCCGGTGGTCATCGGCGTCGCGATCATCGTTGCCGTCCTGACCGACCGCGCCAGCCGGTCCCGCCAAGGCGCCTGACGCCGCATCCCCGTTCCGAGAGGACACCATGACCACCGACACCTACGTCGTCGAGCCCATCGAGGAGCTGCTCGCCGAGGCCGATCCCGACCAGACCCTCGCTCCCTGCGGGCTCCGTCAGCTCATCATCGGCCCAGGCGCCGTGGGGGCAGTGGCCGACGCGGTCACCCGGCTCCTGCCGGCCGCGCCGACTGCCACCGCGACTACGCGGCCGCGGGTCTCACTCCTGGTGGACCGTACCCGGATCGCGCGTTCCGGCGAGGACGTCAAAGACCTCATCCAGGCCCAGCTCGCAGCCAGGTTCACTGTCGTTCGCACAGTGCTCGACGACGGGCACGCTGAACTCCACGTCGTCGACAGCGTCCTCGATGAGGCCGCTGGAGTTGTCCTTGGCGCGGATGCCGTCGTAGCTGTGGGCGGCGGCACCATCAGCGACATCGCGAAGGTCGCGGTCCAGCGCGCAGGCGCAGGAGGCAGCACCCCGGTCCTGGTTTCGGTCCAGACAGCCGCCTCCGTCGACGGGTACACCGACGACGTATCCGTGGTCCTGCGGGACGGGGTGAAACGCACCATACCCTCATGCTGGCCCGACGCAGTCATCTCCGACACGGACGTCATCGCCGAAGCGCCGGAAGCCATGAACCGTGCCGGCTTCGGCGAGATGACGTCCATGCTGGTTGCCCCGGCAGACTGGCGGCTGGCCTCCCTGGTCGGCAGCGACCCGACGTACAAGCCCAGTGCCGTGCACCTGCTCGGCATGGTCGGCAAGGACCTGGAGAGCTGGAGCGCCGGGGTCCGGGAGGCCCAACCGGAATCGGTGGGCGCCTTGGCACGCGCCCTTGCACTGCGCGGAATCGTCACCGGTGTGGCCGGGACGACGGCCGTCCTGTCCGGCGCCGAGCACCTGATCAGCCACATGCTGGACCAGTACCACGGCGCCCATAATGAACCCATCGGCTTCCATGGCGCCCAGGTAGGGGCCGGATCCGTGATTGCCGCCAGCGCCTGGGACATGTTGTTCGAGCGGCTGGCCGCCGCGCCCGGCAGCCGGCCGCACCTGGCAGCCCTTGACCACGGGCCCGCCAGGCGGAGGGTCCTCGCTGCCTTCGAACGGGTCGATCCAAGCCTGCGCGTGGCCGACGAATGCTGGCGTGATTACTCGGCCAAGCTCGACGCTGTCGGAAGGAATCTGGGCCGGGTCGGAGCGATGCTCGAGGGCTGGACGGACGTCAGCGGGGAACTCCGGGACCTCGTCCGGCCAGCGGAGTCGATCGCCTCGGCGCTCGCGGGCGCCGGCGCCGCTGTCACCCTCGCCGAGCTTGAGCCTTCGGTGGATGCCGAGCTCGGGCGGTGGGCGGTTGAGAACTGCATCCTCATGCGGAATCGCTTCACGGTCGTGGACCTGCTCACGCTCCTCGGCTGGTGGGAAAGCGCGGACGTGGACGAGGTGCTGGAGCGTGCCGCCCAGGCCGCTGCGCCTGCGGACCCGGGAAGGAAGTGAAGCCATGCTGCGTGACTATGTGATCGGCGTCGACTGCTCCACCACGGCCGCCAAGGCCGTCGTCTGGAACGCCCGCGGCGAGGCGCTCTCCCAGGCGCGCTGCGCCTTCGGCCTCAGTCAGCCCCGTCCGGGCTGGGGGGAACAGAACGCCGAGGACTGGTGGACCGCCTCCGCTGAAGCGATCCGGCGGGCAGCCCAGACCGTGGACACCTCCCGGATCGGTGCCATCTGCATCACGCATCAGCGCGAGAGCTTCGTATGCCTCGACGACGAGGGCATCCCGCTCCGGCCGGCCATGCTGTGGCTCGATACCCGTGCCACTGAGGAGGTCGCCACCTTCGGCACGGAAGACGTCCACCGCCTCACCGGCAAGCCCCCCAACCCGACCCCGGCCTGGTACAAGCTTCATTGGCTCCAGGCCCATGAACCGGACACGGTCTCACGCATCGGCAAGGTGGTGGACGTTCACGGGTTCCTGGTCCACCGCCTCACCGGTGCCTGGCTCACTTCCTGGGCCTCGGCGGATCCGCTCGGCCTGGTGGACATGTCCACCTTCGATTACGACGACGGACTGGTCGCCGCCGTGGGCCTTGACCGCGGGCAACTCAGCGAACTCCGGGCGCCAGGCAGCGTCCTGGGCAATCTCACGGACGACGCCGCCGCGCACCTTGGCCTTCCGTCGGGAGTCGCAGTCGTGGCCGGCGCGGGGGACGGGCAATGCGCGCAGTTGGGTGCCGGGGCAACCTCGGGCGGCCGGGCCTACCTCAACCTCGGCAGCGGGATCGTGTCGGGGACGTTCTCGGACCACTATTCCTATGCACGCGAATACAGGACGCTCTCCGCCGCGGTTCCCGGGGCGTACACCCTCGAGACCTTCATCGGCGGCGGCACCATCAACCTCGGCTGGTTCATCGAAAAATTTTCCGGAATCGACGCCCACGGCCTCGGCCTGGGCCTGAGCCCCGAGCAGGTTCTTGAAACCGCCGCGGCGGCTCTTCCCCCCGGCTCGGAGGGCCTGCTGGCCCTGCCGTACTGGACCGGTGCCCTCACTCCGTACTGGGACCACAACGCGCGCGGTGCCCTGCTGGGTCTGACCGGCATTCACGGCAAGGCGCACGTGTACCGGGCACTGCTTGAGGGACTCGCTTTCGAACAGCGGCTCCTCACCACCGGGGCGGAGAAAGCCCTGGCAGAGCCCGTGGCCGAAGTGGTCGCCCTGGGCGGCGGCTCCCGCAGCCCGGTATGGTGCCAGATTATCGCCGACGTCATGCAGCGCAGCGTCTCCGTGGTGCGGGACCCGGAGAGCACGTGCCTTGGTGCGGGGATGCTGGCCGCGGCCGCCGCGGGCATCCATGATTCCGTGGCCTCCGCCGCCAAAGCCATGAGTGGAACAGGGCTGTCCTACGAGCCCCGACCCGCCGCGGCCGCAAAGTACGAGCGACTCTACGACGTCTACCGCGATATTTATCCGGCCAACCGGGCCGTTTTCGCCAAGCTTGCGGAGGCAACGCGATGAATGCAACAACGGCCCTGACGTCCAGGCCCGTGAGAGCCTATGCCGGCTATCTCTTCGACCTCGACGGCACGATTTATCTGGGCGACGAGCTGCTCCCGGGGGCTGCGGATCTGGTGCGCGGGCTCCGGGAGGCCGGGCGCGAGACACTGTTCCTCTCCAACAATCCCACCAAGAATCCGCAGATGTACGCGGACAAGCTGACCCGGCTGGGCCTGCAGACCCCCGTCAACCGGATCGTGAACCCGCTGGTCACCATCGTCGCGTGGCTGCGCAGGGAAGCTCCGGGGGCGGGAGTCTTTGTCATCGGCGAAGAGCCGCTGCAGCAGGCCATCCGTTCGGCCGGTTTCCGGTTGACCGAGGATCCACGGGACATTGACGTGGTGGTCGCGAGCTATGACCGCGGCTTCGACTACCGCAAGCTCCAGATCGCCTTTGACGCCCTTTGGCAGCACCGGCGGGCGCGCCTGGTGGCGACAAACCCGGATGCCTACTGTCCCATGCCGATGGGCCGCGGGGAGCCGGACGCCGCGGCTGTGATCGCAGCGATCGAGGCGTGCACCGGAGTCCGGTGCGAGGCCAACGTGGGAAAGCCTGCCGGAGTCATGCTCCAGACGGCGCTGGACGTCCTGGGGCTCTCCGGATCGGACTGCGTCATGGTGGGGGACCGGCTGCAGACAGATATCGCCATGGCGGTGGACGCCGGAATGGATTCGGCCCTCGTCCTCACCGGGGAGGCCACCGTGGAGATGGCGGGGCTGCTGCCCCCTGAGCGGCAGCCGACGTTGGTGCTGCCGCGCATCGATGCCCTGCTGGAGCCCTTCCGCGAGTCCTGACCGGCCGCAACCAAAGCTGCACCACACGAACGGCCGAAGCTCTTGCCAGTTCGGTTACCCACGAATAGAATTAGAATTCATGCCTTGAATATTTAATCAGAAAGGAGCCGTGATGGATCTTTCATCGCAGAATTTGCTGGAGATGCAGCGGCGCATGTTGCGTATCCGCCGGTTTGACGAGCGGGCATCCAAAATGGTCAAGCGCGGCCAGATCCCTGGCACCGTGCACACCAGCATCGGGCAGGAGGCCCAGGTGGTCGGGGCCTGCATGGCGCTCGGGGACGGGGACTACATGTCCGGTAACCACCGCAGCCACGGCCACCCGATCGGCAAGGGCTCCCCCCTGGGTCCGCTTATGGCCGAGCTCGTGGGCAAGGCGACGGGCGTGTGCCAGGGCAAGGGCGGGTCGCTGCACCTGGCCGACTTCGCCGTCGGAAGCCTGGGGGAGTCCGGCATTGTCGGCTCGTCGATTCCGATCGCGACCGGTGCTGCCCTTTCGAGCAAGGTGCTGGGCAACGGCAAGGTTTCCCTGGCGTTCTTCGGCGACGGCGCCGCGAACCAGGGATGCCTGTACGAGGCCATGAACATCTCCGGGGTGTGGAACCTGCCGGTGGTCTTCCTGTGCGAGAACAACCAGTACGCGCTGTCCACCCCAGCCCACACGGTCACTTCCGGAGTGATCGCCGACCGTGCCGCGGGCTTCGGAATGCCTGGCGTCCGGGTGGAGGACGGCCAGGACGTCCTCGCAGTGTTCGAAGCGGTCACGACCGCCGTCGAACGCGCCCGCCGGGGTGAGGGCCCGTCTCTGGTGGAGGTGGTCACCTACCGGTTCAACGAGCACTCCGAAGGGCTGCGCCTGGGCACCGACTACCGCGACGCCGAAGAAAAAGCGGCATGGGTTGAACGGGACCCCATTGTCCTGTTCCGCCGGCACCTCGAGCGGGAAGGGATCGCCACGGCCGAGGAACTCGACGCCCTGGAAGCAGAGGTCCTCGCCGAGGTTGACGAAGCCGTCCGCTTCACGGACGAGAGCCCCTACCCCGACCCCAGCGTCGCATTCAAAGACCTCTACACCGAGCCGATCGGAGCAATCGCATGACTGTCATGAGCTACCTTGGCGCTATCGGCGCCGCCCAGCGCGAGGCCATGGAGGCCGACGAGCGGGTCGTCATTATTGGCGAGGATGTCGAAGCCAACGTCTACGGCACCACCGGCGCCGGGAAGTCGCGCAAGGACAAGGGCGATTTCCTTGAGATGTTCGGGGCTAACCGCATCCGCAACACCCCCATTTCCGAGGAAGTCATCGTCGGGGCCGCGATCGGCGCGGCGATGACCGGCCTGCGCCCGATCGTCGACCTGTCGTACTCAAGCTTCCTGTACATGGCGATGGACCAGTTCGTGAACCAGGCAGCCAAGAACCGCTACATGTTCGGCGGCCAGGCGTCCATCCCGGTGGTGTTCCGCTCGGCCATGTTCTACGGGCTGAACACCGGCGCGCACCACTCCGACCGGCCGTACCCGATGTTCATGAACGTGCCCGGGCTGAAGATCATCGTCCCGTCCAACCCGTATGACGCCAAGGGCCTGCTCCGTACCGCAGTGGACTCCGATGACCCCGTCCTGACCTTCGAAGCGTGCCTGCTCTGGGGCAGCAAGGGCGAGGTCCCGGAGGAGGAATACAAGATCCCCTTCGGCCAGGCCAACGTCGCCCGGACCGGCGACGACGTGACCGTCGTCGCGATCTCCAGCGCCGTCCCGGAAGCCCTCGCGGCTGCCGAGACCCTCGCCGGGGAAGGCGTCTCGGTCGAGGTCATCGACCCGCGCACCCTCGTACCGTTCGACACCGAAGCAGTCATCCGGTCTGTGCAGCGCACCGGCCGGCTGGTCATCGCCGATCCGGCCCACCGCACCTGCTCCGCCGCGGCGGAGATTTCAGCCATCGTGGCCGAGGAAGCCTTTGAGTCCCTCCGGGCCCCGATCATGCGGGTGACCACCCCGGATACCCAGATCCCGTTCAGCCCCGCCCTCGAGAAGCAGCTCTACCCGAACCGGACAAAGATCGAGGACGCGGTCCGCCGGGTCACGGGCTTGATGGCGAACACCCTTAACACCGAACTCACATCGCCCGCACCGCGCATGTGACACCCCCTAAAAAACACCAAAGCAAGGAGAAAGAAAATGGCACGAGTTGAGGTCCTGCTGCCCCAGTGGGGCATGGGCATGAGCGAAGGCACCATCACCACCTGGCTCAAGAGCGTCGGCGACACCGTCACCGAGGACGAACCGCTGGCCGAGGTCGAAGCCGAGAAAGTCGAGGAGACCCTCGAGTCCCCGGCCTCCGGCACCCTGGCCGAAATCGTCGTCCCCGAAGGCGAAACGGTCGATGTCCGAACCCTGATCGCCTACATCGAGACCGCCTGACGGTCCAGGGCAGGAAAGGGAACGGTTATGCCACAGGTCGATCCACGCCAGATCATCAAGGACGCGTCCGAGGGCTCCTACGCTGTCGGTGCGTTCAATATGCACAACGAGGAGACTACTGAAGCGCTCGTCAGGGCCGCCGAACGTGCCAAGTCTCCGGTTTTCCTCCAAGTGGGCCGGGCGATCGTCCCCCACATGGGGCTTAAAAAGGCCTACGAGATGACGCGCCGCATCGCCGAGGAGTCCGACGCGGAGTATGTTATCCACCTGGACCACGGGCCGTGGGAGGAAGTCTTCGAGGCCATCAAGCTCGGGTTCACGTCCATCATGTACGACGGCGCCCACCTTCCGTTCGAGGAGAACATCCGCACCACCCGGAAAGTCGTCGAGGTGGCGCACTCCTTCGGCATCCCCGTGGAGGCCGAGCTGGGAAAGATCCCCGACGCCGACCAGCAGGTCGACTGGCAGTCCTACTATACGAATGTCGCCGAAGCCGAGCGTTTCGTCGCGGAGACCGGAGTGGACTTCCTGGCCATTTCGGTGGGAATCGTGCACGGTGTTCCGCTGGCGACAGCGCAGCCCCTGGACATCCAGAGGGTCAAGGAAATCGAGGCAGCCGTGAACATCCCGCTGGTCCTCCACGGCGCCTCCGGCGTCCCGGATGACGAGATCCGGGCCGCGATGGCCGCTGGAGTGCACAAGTTCAATGCGGACACGGACCTGCGCCTGGCGTTCCGTTCGGGCATCGAGGCTGTCTGGTCGCAGGGTGACCGCCAGCTCGAGGACGCCATGGCGGAGGGCCGGGAACGGATGATCCAGGCGACCATCGAGAAGATGGAGCTCTACGGCTGCGCCGGAAAGGCCCGGGGCCTGGCCCAGGTAGGGCGGTGACAGCTGTCGAGGAGGAGGAGAGGACGGTCGTCCCGCTCAAGGGAATCAGGCGCACTGCCGCGCGGCGCATGGTGGCCGCGTGGGAGGCGCCTGCCTTCCACCTTGCTGTTGAGGCGGACATGGGCGCTGCGCTTCGGGTGAAGGAGCGCAGCGCCGGCGCCACGGTCACGGATGCGATCCTTGCCGCCTGCGCGGCCGCGCTGCGTGACCACCCTGGCCTGAACGCGCACTACGCCGAGGAGACGGTCACCAGGTTTGCGCGTGTCAACGTCGGCATGGCTGTCGACACTCCTGCAGGGCTGGTGGTTCCCGTCATCAAGGACGCTGCCTCGCTTGATCTTGGGGGGCTGGCAGATGCGCGCCGGGATATCGTCCAGCGCGCCCGCGAGGGCAAGCTCACCATGGACGATGTGACGGACGGTACCTTTACTGTCTCCAATCTGGGCATGATGGGGATCGACGGTTTCGATGCCATACTCAACGTCCCCCAGGTTGCCATCCTGGCAGTCGGCACCACACGCCAGCAGTTCGTGCCGACCGACGACGGGCACGGCACTTGGAGGCCCCGCGCTAGGCTTACCCTCACTTGTGACCACCGGGCCATCGACGGCGCCACCGGGGCCCGGTTCCTGGCCGCTGTACGGGATAACCTCGAATCCAGCTGACCGTGACCACCTGCGGCAAAGGAGGCCCGGACAACCGAAAGGATGTCCGGGCCTCCTTTCTAGGGTTTTAGGACAAAACGTGGGTAAGTCGGGTGTGTCAGGAGCGTCCTGCCCAGCCCCTGCGTGCCAGAGGCCTTCGTCTGGCTGTTCTTCGCGTTTCGGTAGTGGCTGGTTTTGATGAGTTTGACTGCCGGCAGGGGCTGTTGCGGTTGGCGGTTGACCCGATCTGAAGGCCTGCGAACTCGGTGCGCAGGTAGGTGAACAATGTCCCGGCCCGGCTGGGCCGTTCCAGGAGCCAGTAGGGCTTACGGAGACTGTCGTGGGTGTACCACGCCTGATTCGCCCGCACCCAGCCCGGCACGACGGCGCTGCCGGTTCGATAAGTGCGGGTTTTGACCAGATGGCCGTAGCTTTGATGCCAGTCGTTCTGACCGCCAAGCCAGGCCGCGGCTTCGGCATCGTGGTGGTCTTGGCAAGCGCCCGGCCGAGCCGCAGCAGACGCCGGCGGGATTTTATAGGGCCTGGACACACGAGGACGCCCCCCGGTCGTTTGACCGTGGGGCGTCCTCGCTGCCTGGAGCCTGCGCGCGCTCACTTCAGGCGGGAGACTACCTCCTTGACAAGGGGCCACACGCGGGTGACGGAGGTGTGGTTGACGGTCTCCTTGGGGGAGTGAAGATCATGCAGCTCGGTGCCGATGGAGATGATGTCCAGCCCGGGGATCTTCTGGCTGAACATGCCCAGTTCAAGGCTGCACTGGGACACGTGGACGTCTGCTTCGTGGCCCATGACGTCGCTGAACGCCTCCCGTGCCGTTTTCAGCAGCGGTGAATCCGGCCGGTACGGGAATTCGGCGGCGTCCAGGCCGTACTCTCCCACTGTGACGCCGCCGCCTGCGAGCGCTGCCAGCGCGCGGACCCGGTCGAGGATCTCGTGCTTGCGGGAGGTGACCGCGGCGGTGATCGTGGCCATGAGCCGGGCTGCCTCGGGCGTGGTGCGCACGGTGCCGAGGTTGTTCGAGCTCTCAACGATGCCGGGAACGGTGAGGCTCCAGCTGAGGACCCCGTTGGGGACGAGGGCGGTGAGGCGGGCAAAGCGCGCAGCGGCGTCAGGGGAGAAAACCTGTTCGGGCGTTTCGGCCTGTTCCAGTTCGAGGCGAAGGCCGGGGTCGGCCTTCCGGTACTCGTTCTGCAGCGCTGCCTCGAGTTCGGAGATGACCGACCGTACACCCTCGGTGTCTTCCGGGCGCACCAGCAGGATGGCCTGGGCATCCATGGGGATGGCATTGTTTTGGGCCCCGCCGTGCGGCTGCGAGATCCGCACATCGTAGCGGGTGAGCAGGGCGTTGAGGGCCCGGGCAAGGACCAGGACCGCGTTGGCGCGCTCAAGATGGATGTCGAACTCACAGTGGCCGCCGGAGAGCCCGCGGACCTTCAGCAGCAGCGCCTCCGTGTGCGTGCCGGGTGCGGCCTCCCATTCCGCCGGAATGTCAACGGTGAAGGTGATGTCCCCGCTGCAGCCGGCGAGGATTTCCTTGTCCGTAATCCAGTTGAAGTCGATCATCCGCTTGCCGGACAGCTTCGACGTGTCGAAACCGGCGGCTCCGACCTTGCCCTTTTCCTCCATCGCGGTCAGGACCGCTTCGAGGGGAGGGTGCGGGGTGTTCGTGGAGTCAAGCAGGGCCAGGATATAGGAGACGCCGATGCCGTTGTCGGCGCCCAGGGAGGTGCCGTTGGCGGTGACGAAGTCACCGTCGATGAGCAGTTCAACCGGATCCCGCTCGAAGTTGTGCACCACACCGTCTTCCTTCTCGCACACCATGTCCAGGTGCCCGTGGAGGATGAGCGGCGGTGCGTCTTCCAGCCCGAGCTGGCCGGGCTTGCGGACCAGGACGCAGTGCAGTTCGTCTTGGGTGGCCTCCAGCCCGCGGTCCCGCGCGAAGCTGACCACCCAGTCGGCGACTTCCTTTTCGTTGCCGGAGCCGCGGGGGATGCCGGCGAGGGTTTCGAAGAAGGAGAACACCTCTTGCGGCTGGAGTGATTTCAGAACTGACATGGGGTGTGTGCCTTTCGGAAAGGGTAGGGACGTCCCCGCGGCGTTGCGGGGGACGGGAGTATTTTCGGATGCCGGTGGTCCGTGTTATTTGACCACTTCGTTGTGGCCGCGGCCCATGGTAAGCGCCACAGCGGCGATGATCACAAGGCCATAGACCAGGCTCTGCGCCTGGGGCGTTATGCCGACGGCGGCGGCACCGATGGGCACCAGCGCAACGGTCAGGGCGCCGAAGACGATGTTGATCGGGTTGGTGATGCCACCGGTGATGGCCGTGCCGCCCACAATGGCGGCGGCGATGCCCGGCAGCAGGAGGTCGCTTCCCAGGCCGAAGGATGACGCCGCACCGGCTTGCGCAATGACAAGGATCCCGGCGACGCCGGCAAGGAGGCCGGAAAGAGCGAAGGCCACCACTTTGAACCAGCGGGTCCGCAGGCCCGAGAACAGGGCGCCCGTCTCATTGAGTCCCACGGCGGTCATGCCTTCGCCGGCCCGGGTGAACCGGAGGAACGCCCACAGTCCCACTGCCAGCACTACGCCGACCCAGAAGGCCATGGGCAGGCCCGCAAGGGCTGTACCGAACAGGGGAGCGAGCAGCTGGTTGTTTGCCGTGGCATAGACGGTGGTGGCGTTGCTGATCACCAGTGAGGCGGCCTGCAGGATGCCGAGCGTGCCGAGCGTGAGTGCAAAGGACGGGATCTGGCCGAACGCCACCAGGAAACCGTTTGCGGCTCCGATGACGGTAACGAGGGCGAGCGTCACGATCGGCGCTATCCCACCAAGGGGACCGAGGGTCTGGGCGAGGATGATCGCCGCGAAGATCACGATCGCTGCGTTGGACAGATCGATCGAGCCCACGTGGAGCACCATGGCCTGCCCCAGCGCGACCAGGAGGATCGTTGCGGCTTGGACGGCAAGGATCGCCATGCCGCCACCGGTCAGGAACGCCGGCCGGAGGATGGCAACGAGGGCGAACAGGGCAAGGAACACCGCGAATGGCCCGACGGTGAACCACAGGTTCCGTGGCCGGCGCCGCGCGGACTTCGTCTTGCCGTCGGCGGCGGCCGGCAGTGCGGCCGGCTGCTCGAGGAGAGCTTTCTTTGACATGGGATTCACACCATCTTTTCAAGCAGGTCGAGTGAAGTCGGGCTGTCGACGGAGAGGTCGAAGCGGGCCGTGATTTCGCCGTCACGCATCACGATGATCTCGTCCGCCATCTCGAGGGCTTCCTCGAGTGTGTCCGGCAGCAGGATCACAGCTGCGCCGTCGTCCTGGGCCGCGCGGATCTGGTCGTTCACCGTCTGCGAGGCGCCTGGATCGAGGCCGCGAAGCGGGTGGTCAAGGATCAGGACGCTGAGCTCCTCCGCCCGCAGCCATTTGGCCATGACCACTTTCTGCTGGTTACCGCCGGAAAAACGCCCAAGCGGAAGGCGGGGGTCCCGGGGCCGGACGTCGAGCCGCTCGAACCAATCCTCCGCGGCTTTCATCCGGGCCTTGCGGCGCAGGATGGGGCCTTTGGCTGCCTCGCGGGGATGCACCAGGGTGAGGTTCTCGGCAGCGCTCAGGCCGCCGACCATGCCCTCGACCTTGCGTTCGGAGGGGATGTAGGCCAGTCCGTGCCGGACGGCGCGGCGCATCGACCAGCCCTGGACGGGCCGGCCCGCAACCTCCAGGGTGCCGGCGTCGAATGCCTCTGCTCCGAAGAGGGCCCGGCAAACGGATTCGCGTCCGGACCCTATGGCGCCCACGATGGCAAGGGAGCGTCCCGCGGGGACGGCGAAGGAAACGTCCTTGAATTGCCCTTTCCTGCCTAGGCCCTTTGCCTCGACAGCTGCCACGGCACCCGCCGCGCTGCCGCCCTTGCGAACCCGTGCCCGTGATTCCTGTCCGATCATGAGGCGGAAGAGTTCCTCCTCGGTGACTTCCTCGCGGCGCACGTCCGCGACGACCTCACCGTGGCGCATCACCACCACGCGGTCGCAGATCCGGAGCACTTCGTCCAGACGGTGGGAGACGAACAGCACCGAACCGATGTCCCGCAGGGAACGGATCTCGCGCTCGAGGATCGCCGTCTCGTTGCGTTCCAGCACGGAGGTCGGCTCGTCCAGGATTACCAGCGGTGCGGCGTGGATGGTCTCATCCACGCGCAGCGCACGGGCGATCTCCACCATTTGGCGATCCACGAACGAGAGGTCGCTGACCTTGGTGCGCGGGTCGATGGTGGAGCCAACACGGGCGAGGATGGCGGCCGCCTCCTGGTTCAGCCGCTTCCAGCGGTAGAACCCGTAGCTGGTGGCCGCGTCCTTGGAGGACAGGGCGTTCATGGCGATGTTCTCCGCGACGGACAGGTTGGACAGGAGCGACTGCTCCTGGTGCACCACGCCGATGCCTGCGGCAACCGCGTCCTGCGGCTTGCGGAACTTGACAGGCCGGCCGTCTGTTTCGATGGTTCCCGAGTCGGGCTGGTAGAGGCCGGTCAGGATCTTCAGGAGGGTGGACTTGCCGGCGCCGTTTTCACCGATCAGTCCGACCACTTCGTGGCGCGGGATCTTGAGCGAGACATTCTTGACGGCGTGGGTCGAGCCGAAGGATTTCGAGATGTTGGTCAGCCGAAGTGCCGGAGTCTCAACTCCGGTGCGGGGAGCCAGGGAAGCGTTGGTCATTTTACGATTCTCAGTCTGCTGCGGTGCGGCCAGGTAGCCACGAGGACAGCCGCGATCAGGACGGTTCCGGAGACCGCGGATTGGATGTTTGGGCTGACCCCGCTGAGGATGAGCCCGTTGTTGAGGACGGTCAGCATGAGCACACCGATCGCGGTGCGGAGGATGCCGCCCTTGCCTCCTCCGAGGGAGGTGCCGCCGATCACCACTGCAGCGATGGTCAGGAAGAGCGTCCCCACACCCACCGTGGCCGATCCTGCACCGAGCTTGAGGGCTGCCAGTACGCCGGCAGCCGCGCTGCACCCACCGGCCACGATGAATACGTAGAGCTTGTACCTGAGCACGGGAATTCCGTTGCCCCTGGAGATCTCCTCGCTGTCGCCGATCGCATAGGCAAAGCGGCCGAGCCTGGTGAAGCGGGCCACGAACATTCCGGCCAGGACAAACGCGGCAGCCAGCAGGAAGGAGTTCGGCAGTCCGAAGGTGAGGGTGGACGGCCAGGCCTTGATGCCGCCGTCGGGCAAGAAGGGAATGGACTGGTCGCCGAAGAGCACCGTAGCGATTCCGAGGCCCACGAACCAGACGCCGAGCGTGACGATGAACGAGGGCACCTTGAGGCGAGTGTGGACCAGGCCGCTCAGGAGGCCGAGGCCGACGCCCACTGCGAGCCCCGCAACAATGGCCCACGGACCAAAGTCCGCGCTCCCGCGGCTGTTGGCGGTCAGCAGGACGAAGGTCATGCCTGCGGCGCCCATCACGCCCTCAACGGAGAGGTCGATCGAACCGGTCAAAATGACCAGGGTTGCGCCGACACCGATGATCAAGGGAAGGGACGCATGGTCCAGGATGGTCCGCAGGTTCTCCGGTGAGAGGAACGTCGCGGGATTCAGAGCCGCGAAAGCGGCGATCAGTCCAATCAGTGCAAGCACTTCGCCGAGGTTCTTGACGTCGAACCGGCGGCCCGCCCTGAGGGGTGGCTGTGATGGGGAGGGTGCCGCCTCGAGGAGGCCGGTCCCGGTGTCCTTGTCTGTCATTACTTTCACCTGTCGTGGTTCCTGCCGATAAGGCGGCTCCGGGTCCGCATGCGCGTTATCCGGAGCCGCCCAGCGTTTGTGATCCGTTAGGGCAACTTCTCCGGGCCACCGGAGACCAGCGGCACGGGATCGGTCTCCCAGGGGCCGTTTTCGATGAGATCGTCCATCCATCCGTCGATGTCACCGTCGAACTTGGTGTATTCGGAGAAGTTGTCCGGGGTGACGCAGCTCAGCTTGAACAGGCTGTTGCGCTTCTCCTTGGGCAGCTCCGAGGGCTTGATCTCACCGGTGGCGGCGAGGTAGGAGGTGTAGAGCCCGATAGCAGCGGCCATGAATCCACGGTGGAAGGTCTCGCCGGCGATGGCGCCGTTGCCCATGTTGTCCTTCATCATGTCGACGACCGGCGGGTAGAGGCCGTCAGAGGCGAACTTGACGTCGTCGATGCGGCCGGCGTCCTTCACTGCCTGAACGGCGCCGATGATCATGCCGTCGTCGGCGGCCCAGATGCCGTCAACCTCTTCGCCGTACTTGGCCAGGAGGTTCTGGGTCTCCTTGAGGCCGAGCTGCGGGTCCCAGTTGGCAGGGCGGGTGTCGAGGAGCTTCACGTCAGGGTAGGCCTTGAGGGCATCCTTCAGACCGGCGACGCGGGTCTGGCTGGTGGTGCTGTCCAGCACGCCGGCGAGGGCCACGATATTGCCCTTGCCGCCGATGCTTTCGGCAAGCGCCTTTGCGGTGCACTGGCCGCTCTCAACGCCGGAGTGCTTCTGGAAGGCAACGAAGTTGTCGCCCTGGTCCCACGGCTCGAAGTTGTCCGGCTTGTTCCACCAGACCGTTGCGTAACCGCCTGCAGCCTTGACGGCGTTGATGATGGGCGGAGCATCCGAGCTCGCCACGGTGTTGACCATCAGGGCCACCTTCTTGCCCTGGGCCAGAATGGCCTGGATCTTCGAGATCTCGGTCTGCGAGCTTCCCTCGGAGTCGACGATTTCGAGCGGCACGTCAAGCTTCTTGGACAACGCCTTGGCGCCTTCGATCATGGAGGCCATGTAGGGGTTGGTGGTGTTGATGACCGACGCGACAAGGACGATGTCCTTCTTGTCGATCGGCTGCTGGCTGCCGGCCGTGGTGGAAGAGCAGGCCGTGGTGGCCAGCAGACCGGCCACCAGCCCAAAAGCCGCTACGCGGCGGGCGATGGATTTCCTGAGGTGCATCAAAGACTCCTTTGTGAAAGACGACCCGAAGAGCTGAAAGATATTTATTCAGCTACTGCATTTGCATGCTATCGAGTGTGCGTTACCTCACAGGAACTGTCAAGGGGTTGCCCAACACGGGTATCGGGGGACGGCTTAAATGGCTGTGGGGAGGCTGCAAAGCAGCCTCCCCACAGTCCAGCGTGCAGGCCTAGCGGAGCGTCCTGAAGAACGTCCGGACGTCGTCGACGTATGTATCCGGCACCTCGAGCGGAGCGAAGTGGCCGCCGTCGTCGTGGATGCGGTACTGCTGGAGGTTGAAGTACTTCTCGGTCCAGTTCCGTGGCGGCTTGTAGATTTCGCCCGGATAGATTCCGACGGCGGTAGGGGCGCCTACCACCGGGAAGCGGTCGTGGGATGGTTTCCAGGGATTGCCCCTGCATTCCCAGTAGTAGCGCGAGGACGTGCCGCCGGTGTTGGTAAGGAAGTAGACGGCGGCAGTCGTGACCAGGTCCTCCTTCGGCCACACCCGCTCGAACGCTTCAGTGCCGTGGCCGCGCTCCTCCAGTCCCCAGAAGTACCGCTTCTCGGTGATCCAGGCCAGCTGTGCGGCAGGGGAGTCCGCGACGAGTGCAGCCAGGGTCTGGGGTTTTGTCAGCTGGATCTCCCCGTACCCGCTCTCCTTTTGGACAAAGAGTTTGCCGCGTTCGAACCAGCCCTTTTCCTCTGCGTTGTTGTACTCACTTTCGTCGGGGAGTCCAAGGAAAGGATCGTATTTCACGCCCGGAGGGGCATCCGGATGCTCAGCGAGGTAGTGGCTCATCTGGGCGGGGAAGTGCGTGTAGACGCCGTAGACATCGTCCTCATATTTGTGGCCGTGCTGCTGGGCGATAAGGGCCCCCCAGTCGCCGCCGGCGGTCGCATACTTCTCATAGCCCAGGACGTCCTTCATGAGGGCGTTTTCCAGGTCGGCTGTCCGCCACCAGTTCCAGCCGGGCTCGGTCAGCGGCGAGGAGAAGCCGTAGCCCGGCAGGGAGATCAGGACCACGTCGAAGGAGTCGGCCGGGTCGCCTCCGTAGCTGGCGGGGTCGGAAAGCGGGCCGATGACTTTGCGGAGGTCCCAGAAGGTCCAGGGCCAGCCGTGGTGGATGAGCAGCGGCATGGGGTTCGGCCCCTTGCCCTTGACGTGGATGAAGTGGAGCGGAACGCCCATGAGTTCCGTTTTGAAGTGCGGCAGTTCGTTCATGCGCCGCTCGACGTCCCGCCAATCGTATTCGTTGATCCAATAATCGACGAGCTGTTTGTGGTAGTCGGTGTTGTATCCATACCGCCAGTCATCGTTGGCGAAATCCACGGGATATCGGGTGCGGCGGAGCCGCTCGTTCATATCCTTGAGGTCCTCATCCGGGATCGAGATGGTGAAGGGGGTGACCCCGCCTTCGTTGTGCGCAGCCATTGCGCCTCCTCGTGAAAAATAGTTGGTTGGGTTTGACGTGCTCAGGTGATGTTGTACAGAGCCCGCGCTTCTTCATGGGTTGCGATGGGCCGGCCTACCTCCCGCGCGATCTCCTGGGCCTGCTGCAGGAGTTCGAGGTTGGTGGGATTGCGGGCGGGATCGTAGAAGAGCTCGAGGCCGGTCTTGATGTGGCCGCCGAGCTCGATGGCACGGCGGAGGATGGCGGTGTCGTCGAGGGCGCCCTGTCCCCAGATCGAGATGTACCAGGGGTGCTTGACCTTGGCTTCCTCGATCATGGAGAGGTAGTAATAGAGGCTCTCAAGGCTGGGTTTCATGCCGTTCGTGCCGATCGGGTCCATGGCGGTGAGCCCGTAGTCGCCGATGAGGTAGAAGTCCCACATGGAGCCCTGCGTCGACAGGCCCCGGTTGACGTAGTGCATGGCGTGGCGCAGGTGGCCCGGCTCGTACACGCCGAACACCATGGCCAGGTCCCGTTCGCGGAACATCTTTACCTGGCTTGCCACGCGCTGGTAGTTGAACCCGAACTCCGGTCCGGAGAGGTAGCCTTCCTCGTCTTCCTCGACGGCGAAAAGCGTCAGGCCGGTATCGACGCAGCCGATGCGTACGTTGCCGCCCTCGTACAGGTGCGGCACGTGCTCGAGCCCGTTTTCGTGGGGCAGCAGCCGGAGGTTGTTGCAGGTGGTGGGATACCACGTGATGTCCGGGTGCTTCTCGAGGACCCGGTCCCAGGTGCGCATGTAGTCCTTGTAGGCGTTCTCCCCGAGCAGGTCGAAGCTGGTGTTGTGGGCGTGGATTGCCCCGGCACCCGCCTCCCAGCACCTGATCGCGTCTTCCGCGATTTCCTCATAGGTGATGGGCGTATTCGGGTTCATCTCCTTGGTGCGGATGCCGTTGATGTGGGACTCGATTACCACGGGGTAGTCCCAGTTCGGTTTCATGTCGGCGTACTTGTCGAGGGCGGTGGGCACGGTACCTCCTGCAGGTGGCGTGGCGCCGATCCACTGGCAGTCAGCCGCTAGGGGGTGAATCGTTATGCGCACTTCTAATGAATATGCCATCGATCATGGGACGTACGTCACAGCGTTGTCAATAGGTGCCCGGTGTCGCGGGCGGTTCTAGGCTTTCGAGGCGGTCGTCCGCCGCCGCGGAGCTGACTGCGCGGGCTTCAGGTCCACGGCCGCCTGGCGGTCCGCCGACGCCGTTTCGACAAGGAAGCGTGCAGTGGCCGCGTCGGTGACCAGTGTGTCCACCCAGCCGCCGGCCGCTGCTGCCCTGATGGCCCGGTGCTTGCGGGCGCCTCCGGCTACGGCCCACCGGTGCCGTGCGTTGCGCAGCTGCTCCCGGGTGATGCCTACCACCAGGTCCTCGAGCTCCGAGTCGATCGGGTTCCCGTCGGCGTCGAGGAAGTGCAGGCAGACTTCCCCTACTGCCCCGAGCTCACGGACGCGGGCGAACTGCTCGTCCGTGAAGAAGTTGTCGCCAGGGCGCAGGTCCGGATCGATCTCGTCGCCACCGATACCCACCAGTGCCAGGTCCACCGAGTCGAGCATCTGCAGCGCCTCCCGCGCATGCGGATCGCCGCTCAGCAGGAGTTCCTTCATCTCCAGGCTGGCTGCGACGCCGGGCGTCCGGAGGAAAACGGGCTGCGCCCCGGTGAGGGCGGCGAACTGCTGGGTGGACCGCGCCGTGGCGTGCTGGAGCGAGGGCGGACCGAGGTCGCCCAGCGTTTCGATGACGTGCTTGCACCGGGTGCGCATGGGCAGCATGACGTCGATCATCGTCCGCATCGTCTTGCTCCAGGACGTCAATGCGATCGTCCGCACCTCGAAGGCCACGTCCTGCAGGAGCGTGGACATCGTGTGCGCCAGGTCCTTGCCCAGCTCTTCCTCGTTATCGCTGACGGCGTCGATGATGTGGACCTCACTGAGTCCATACAATGCCTCCACGCGTTCTTCAAGCTCCGCATGGACGTGCGGGGGAACAGCCACCACGGTCCGCACGATCGATGCATCCTCGGCCTGGGCCAGCAGCCTCGATACCCGGGACTGGGAAATTTGCAGCCGTTTGGCGATATCCGTCTGGCGCATCTCGTGGGTATGGTAAAGGCGCGCCACCTTGATCATCAGTCGCTGCGCGTCGACGTCGTTCATTAAACTCCTTCTTTTTCTCCGCCCATCTTATGGCCCCCTTGACACGTGACCCGGGGCACATAAGACTTGTAAATGGAAATGCAGCCTATAAATATTTATTCTATTGCTTGTGTGGCCGGAAGGGAAGCGCTATGGAGGAGTTCAGCACTCCGTTCGACGTCGTCGTCGTAGGGGCAGGCATCAACGGCCTGGGAATCGCGCGGGATGCAGCGCTCAGGGGGCTGCGGGTTGCCTTGCTTGAACAGGATGACATCTGCAGCGGCGTCTCTGCGTGGTCCGGACGGCTTGTCCACGGAGGACTGCGGTACCTCGAACACCGCGACTTCGCGCTGGTCCGGGAATCGCTGCGTGAGCGCGAGCTCCTCTTCCGGCTGGCGCCTCACCTGGTCAAACCGCTCCGGCTCATCATGCCGCTGAGCTCGCACAGCCGCCGTCCCGCCTGGCTGATCCGGATCGGCATGTTCCTGTATGACGCCCTGTCCTTCGACAAGAAGACGCAGGGGCATGAGGTCCTGAACCGGGACGCCATCCTCCGCCGATTCCCGGGCATTTCACCCGAGGGCCTCCGAGGGGCAGTGGTGTTCACGGACGGACAGGTTGAGTACGCGGAGCGGCTCTGCACCGAGGTGGCCCTTGCCGCAGCCGGCGCGGGCGCCGTGATCCGCACCAAGTCGCGGGTCGAAGAACCCGTCATGGAAGGCGGGCGCGTGGTCGGGGTCCGCTACCGGAACACCCTGACCGATGAGATGCATGAGGTCCGCGCGCCGGTCATCCTTAACGTGGCAGGCCCGTGGATCGACCGGATTTTCCGCCGGGGTGCACCGGAGCAGCCGCGGCTCAACGGCGGAACCAAGGGCAGCCACCTGATTGTGGACCCCTTCCCCGGAGCCCCCGACGACGTCGTCTACTACGAGTCCAAAACCGACGGCCGCCTTGTCCTCGTAATCCCGTGGATGGGCCGCTACCTCATCGGAACGACGGACCTCCGGTTCGACGACGATCCCGGCGAGGCCCGTTGCGACGCTGACGAGATGGACTACCTGCTGGGCGAGGTCAATGAACTCATACCCAGCGCAAGCCTCACGCCCGCCGACGTTCTCTTCACCTATTCGGGGGTCCGCCCGCTGCCGTACGCACCGGATGTGGAGGAGTGGGAGATTCCCCGGAGCCATGTCCTCCACGACCATGCCCCGGACCTGCCCGGCCTCATCACCGTGGTGGGTGGGAAGCTGACCACGTACCGTCAGCTCGCCGAGGACGCGGTGGACGACGTCTTCAAGCGACTCGGGCGCAAGAGCCCGAAGTGCGTGACGGCCAGCCTTCCGCTCCCCGGCGCCGCCGGTGACTTCACCGCAGCCCGGACGGCCCTCGGCAGGGAAGGCCTGGATGGGCGTACGGTCGAACGGCTGCTGGCGCTGTACGGGACCAGGGCACTCGACGTTATCGCCGAAGCGGACGCTGCCGGCGCCGGCTATCCCGTCCTTGACTCCGCAACGGGCGCACTCGAGGCGGAGATCCTCCTCGCAGTACGGCACGAGTTCGCGCAGACCCTCACCGATGTCCTGGCACGCCGGATGCTCCTGGCCTTCGAGCCGGGTCACGGCCTCGATGTGGTCGAGCGGGCTGCTGCCGTCATGGGCGCCGAATGCGGCTGGGATGCTGAACGGCAGGCGGCAGAGATCCGCGGCTACCATGAGTGGCTGGAACGCCTCGCGGTTCCGTCCCGTGCCGCACAGGACAGGGCCGCAGCGGAGGGCACTACGCCATGACCGCGCGCTACGTCCTGGCGCTGGACGAGGGATCGACCAGCGCCCGTGCGGTCCTGGTCTCCCTGGACGGAAAGATCGTGGCGGAAGCCCGCCACCCGGTCATCCCCCTTTTCCCCAAACCGCGCTGGGTGGAGCTCAACCCCAAGGCGCTCTGGGAGGCCCAGCGGAGCAGCATGCAGGCTGTCATGGTCAAGGTGGGCGCCACTACGGACGATCTGGCCGCCGTCGGAATCACCACCCACCGCGAGTCCTGCCTCCTGTGGGACCGCCGGACAGGCGAGCCGGTCCACAACGCGATCATGTGGATGTCCAAGCAGACGGACGGGATTGTCCAGCGCTGGAGTACGGATGGCCTTGACCAGGAGTTCCGGCAGCGGACCGGGCTCTTTAACGATTCGTTCTTCAGTGCCGCCAAACTTGCCTGGGTGCTGGAGAACGTGGCCGGTGTGAGGGAACGCGCCCAGCGCGGGGAGCTCGCGGCCGGCACGGTGGACACCTGGCTGCTGTGGCAGCTGACCGGCGGCCGTTCACATTTCACGGACCACAGCGAGGCGTCCCGGACGGCGCTGTTCTCCCTTGAAACACGCGACTGGGACGAGAAGCTCCTCGAGGCCTGCGGTATCCCGGCCCGCCTGTTGCCCCCGGCCCTGCCGTCCGATTCACACTTCGGCGACATGCGGCCGGCCGACGTCGGACTCCCGGGCACATCAAGTGTCCCCATCATGGCCATCATGGGAGACCAGCAGGCGGGGATGTTCGGCCAGGCGTGTTTTGAAACAGGGTCGGTCAAGAACACCTACGGCACCGCCGGTGTCCTGACTGCCAACAGCGGCCCTGCGCCCGCGATCCTGGACGGCCTCACCGCCAGCGTCGGCTGGACCGAGGGAGGAACAACCGCCTACGAAATCGAAGGCGTCGTGTTCCACTGTGGCCAGACGCTGCAGTGGATGCGGGAGCGCCTGGGGATCCTTTCCGAGGACACCGACCTTGAGGAACTGGGGCGCAGGGTCCAGGACACCGCTGGCGTCTACATCGTCCCGGCCTTCGCCGGCCTGTGCGCACCGCACTGGTCCCGGGACAGCAAGGCGAGCATCGTGGGGCTGACGCTGGAGAGCAGCGCCGAGCATATTGTCCGGGCCGGCATCGAGGCGATGGCCTACCAGACGCGGGACAATATCGATGTCCTTGTCGCCGGCGGCAACCCGGTTCCCGAGCTTAAGGTCGACGGCGGTGCGGCACGCAGCAACCTCCTGTGCCAGTTCCAGGCGGATATTCTCGGGGTCCCCGTGCTTCGGCCCACTGAACTGGAGCGGACAGCTTTGGGCGTGGCCCACCTTGCCGGCATGGGCGCCGGACTCTGGAGCCGCGAAGACCTGGCCACCGGCTGGCAGATCGACCGGGTTTTTGAACCGGCGATGCCGGCGGACCGGCGCGAGGAACTCTACGCCGGCTGGTGCGACGCCGTGCGGACCGTGACCGGACGGAATCCGGGTCCCGGAACGCTGTGAACGCCGTCCATCCGCCGTTCGGTTCCGGCCCGGTCCGGCTGGTCCACGATCCGAAACCGCGCTCCGGCCCGGAGGACATGGAGTTCGTTGCCGGCCGGCTCCGCGCGCTCCCTACCGCCCCGGCCGGTGAGCTGAACTTCTCCCGGCCGCTTCCTACGGCGGCCTTCAGCCGCCGGGATTCGCTCCGCCCCGGCTACCCGGCGGCCAAAAACCTGCTGGCAGCGCGTGGATACGAACCGATCATCCGGCCTGTCGGGGGACATCTGGCGCTGTACGGTCCCGGCGACCTGGTGGTCCACCTTTGGGCGCCGCACCCGCACGCGCGGGCCTCCATCAAGGAACGCTTCGAGTCCTTCGGCCACCACACCGCCGCGGCCCTCCGGGGCCTCGGCGCCGACGCGCGCGTCGGCGCTGTGCCGGGCGAATACTGCACCGGTGAATTCAGCGTCAACGACGCCGGGCGCGCCAAGCTGGCCGGGACCGGGCAGCGCCTGACCAAGGACGGCTACCTGTTCAGCGCCGTCGTCATGGTCGAGGACGCGGGCCCGGCGCGGGCGGCCCTTGAAGAGGCGTACGCGCTCCTGAGCCTGGATTTCCGCCCCGAATCCGTCGGCTGCGTCGCCGACGCCGTGCCGGGCGCCACCGTGGACAGTGTCCGCGAAGCGCTGGCCGGCACCCTGATGCACCTGCTTCAGCCGGCCGCACGCCCCGGTTTCACGTCCACCGCGTGCCGCGCCGCGCGTGCCATTGACCCCCATTCGCAATACACCCTCTCTGGAGCCACCCGTGTCCACTGACCACTCCGTCCGTTCCACTGTCCAGGCACTCCAAAGCCGCCCACAGGCCCGCGTCCTCATCATCGGCGGCGGCATCAACGGCGTCGGCACCTTCCGTGACCTCGCGCTGCAGGGCATCGAGGTGGCACTCGTGGAGCGGGGCGACTTCTGCCAGGGTGCCTCCGGCGCCTCCTCGCACATGATCCACGGCGGAATCCGGTACCTCGAGAACGGCGAGTTCCGCCTGGTGCACGAATCCGTGGTCGAGCGGAACCGGCTGCTGCGCATCGCACCGCACTACGTCAAGCCGCTGCAGACGACTATCCCGGTGTTCTCGACGTTCTCCGGGCTGCTGAACGCGCCGCTGCGCTTCATCACGCACCGCTCCGGCAAACCGCAGGAACGCGGGGCCCTCCTGGTAAAGGTGGGCCTGAGCCTCTACGACGCGTTCTCGCGCCGCGGCGGAACGGTGCCGCGGCACCGGTTCGTGGGCCGCAAACGCTCCCTGGCCGAGTTGCCCGCCCTGCGGTCCGACGTTAAATACACGGCCACCTACTTCGACGCCTCGGTCCATGACCCCGAAAGACTTACGCTGGACGCCCTCCGGGACGGCCTTGAGGCCGGGCCCCACGCCCGCGCCGCCAACTACGTTTCCTTCGTCAGAACGCACGACGGCGGCGCCTGCCTCCGCGATGAGCTCACCGGTGCGGAATTCACCTTCGCCGCGGACGTCGTCGTGAACATGACCGGCGCGTGGGTGGACGCGACCAACGGCACCCTGGGGTCGCCGTCGCGCTTTATGGGCGGGACCAAGGGCTCGCATATCGTCCTGGACCACCCCGGACTGCTGGCCGCGACGGGCGGCCGTGAAATTTTCTTCGAGCACAGCGATGGCCGCATCGTGCTGATCTACCCGATCGGTGACCGCGTGCTGGTGGGCACTACCGATATGGACGCGGGTGAGGACCTGGAGCCCGTCTGCACTGACGCCGAGATCCAGTATTTCTTCGACCTCATCAGGCACGTGTTTCCTGCGGTGGCGGTTACCCGCGAGGACATTGTCTACACCTTTTCCGGCGTCCGGCCCCTGCCGCGGCATGACGACACCGCCCCGGGGTTCGTGTCCCGGGACTACCGCATCGAACGCTCGGTCCTGCCCGGAACCGACCGGCCCGTCCTGAGCATTGTCGGAGGCAAGTGGACCACGTTCCGGGCCCTGTCCGAGCAGGTGACCGACGAGGTCCTGGGCATGCTCGGGCGGGTCCGGTCTGTGGATACGCGGAACCTGCCCATTGGCGGAGGGCGGGCTTACCCCGAGGATTGGTCCGCCATCGAGGCCTGGGTCGCCGCCCGCACCCGTCCCGCGACCGGTGCCGACCGCGCCCGGACGCTGCTGGCCCGTTACGGCAGCCGTGCCGACGAAGTGTTGGCGTTCCTGGCAGAGGGGGACGACGCTCCCTTGCGGAGCACCGTTGAGCTGAGCGCGCGGGAGCTGGCCTGGATGGCGCGCCACGAGCAGGTGGCCCACGTGGCTGACGTCCTGATCCGCCGGACGAGCCTGGCCTTCCGGGGCCTGGTCAGCGCGGAGCTTGCCTATGAGGTGGCCGCGCAACTGGCGCCGCATCTTGGCTGGGACACCGGCAAGGTCGGCCAGGAGGCGGAGGCGGCACTTTCCCTGCTCGCCGAACGCCATGGCCTGGGCACGGCAGCCACGGGGGTGCTGTCATGACACTGGCACCTGAAGGCCGGAAGCTTTTGCGCGTTGAACAGCGCAATTCTGCTGTTCCGGTGGAGCGCAAGCCGGAGTGGATCAAGGCCAAGGTCCAGATGGGCCCGGAATTTGTCCAGCTCAAGAACCTGGTCAAGAAAGAGGGCCTGCACACGGTGTGTGAGGAGGCCGGCTGCCCCAACATCTTCGAGTGCTGGGAGGACAAGGAAGCCACGTTCCTGATCGGCGGGTCCGAGTGCACCCGGCGCTGTGATTTCTGCCAGATCGATACCGGGAAGCCTTCCCCGGTGGACATGTTCGAACCCACCAAGGTGGCCCGGTCCGTGCAGGCGATGCAGCTGCGCTACGCCACGGTCACCGGCGTGGCCCGCGACGACCTCGAGGACGAGGGTGTGTGGCTGTACGCCGAGACGGTCCGGAAGATCCATGAACTGAACCCCGGCACCGGGGTGGAACTGCTGATCCCGGATTTCTCCGGCAAACCCGAGCACATCGCCGCGATCTGCGATTCCAAGCCGGAGGTGTTCGCGCACAACGTCGAGACCGTGCCCAGGATTTTCAAGCGGATCCGTCCGGCGTTCCGGTACGAGCGGTCCCTGGATGTGATCACGCAGGGCCGGCACCTGGGCATGGTGACCAAGTCCAACCTGATCCTGGGCATGGGCGAGACCCGCGAGGAGATCTCCGAAGCCCTGCGGGATCTGCATGAGGCCGGGTGCGACCTGATCACCATCACCCAGTACCTGCGCCCGAGTGAGCGGCACCTGCCGGTGGACCGGTGGGTCAAGCCGCAGGAATTCGTGGACCTCCAGGACGAGGCCACCGAGATCGGGTTCCTCGGCGTCATGTCCGGGCCGCTGGTCCGTTCCTCCTACCGCGCCGGCCGGCTCTGGGCCACCGCGATGCGGAAGAAGGGCCGCGACATCCCGGCAGAACTCGCCCACATCGCCGACGGCATCCAGGACTCCGGCAGCACCCGCCAGGAAGCCGCCACCCTCCTGGCCCGCTGAAACCCGGTACCTTGCCCGGCAGAACCGAAAGAGGAAATCATGAGTGACCATGCCACCCAGCCTGCGGCCTTGGCCGCCGACGTGCTGGTCCAGCTGAAAAACTGGCCGGGCACCCCCTCCCTCGCTGTGGTGGGGCCCGAAGGGGTCTTGGGCTGCCACGACGAAGGACGGGTCTATCGGCTCGCTTCGGTGACCAAACTGCTCACCGCCCTCACCCTCCTCGTCGCCGTAGAAGAGGATGCCGCCTCGCTGGACGCTCCGGCCGGTCCGCCGGGTTCCACCCTGCGTCACCTGCTGGCCCACGCCTCAGGCATTGGGTTCGAGGAGGAAAAGGTACGGGCCACGCCCGGAGCCAGAAGGATCTACTCGAACCGGGGCATAGACATGGCCGCGGAGTATCTCAGCGCCCAAACCGGCAATCCCTTTGAAACTGAATTGAGGGAACGGGTCCTGAAGCCGCTCGGGATGGACCGGACATCGCTGGCCGGCCCGCCGTCGAAGGGAGGCACGGCCCCCATCGGTGACATCGCCCGGCTTGCCCAGGAGCTCCTGCGGCCCCGCACCCTCTCCAACTCCGTGGTGGACGCATTGTCCTCAGTTGAGTTTCAGGGGCTGGCCGGGATGCTGCCCGGATTCGGCCGCCATGGGGACAACTCCTGGGGCCTCGGTGCTGAGGTGCGGGGCACCAAGGAACCCCATTGGACGAGTCCGCAGAACTCTGCGGCCACGTTCGGGCATTTTGGCATGGCAGGGAGCTTCCTTTGGGTGGACCGGGAAGCGGACCTGGCCTGTGCAGCGCTGTCCACCGTCGATTTCGGACCCTGGGCCGCGCGCATGTGGCCAGAGACATCTTCCGCCGTCCTGAGGTGCTACCGCGAGGTGCAGCCACCCAAGCCCGGGCGGCCAGCCAGAACCGAGGCCAACCAGGTGTATTGACCACGGCCCGTGAAAGAATTTCCCGACAACATCACGAAGAAAGGCACCACTCTTGACACCCCAGGCCAATTCCTCTTTCCGAGTAGCGATCGTTAGCGCCCAATGGCATGCCGACATCGTCGATCGCGCCGTCGAGAGTTTTCACGCCCGACTCAAGGAGCTGGGCACCGCCAAAGTTGACGCCTATCAGGTCCCCGGCGCCTTCGAAATTCCCCTGGTAGTTCGAAGACTCGCAGCTTCCGGCCAATACGACGGCATTGCTACCTCTGCCCTAGTGGTTGATGGAGGCATCTACCGCCATGAGTTCGTCTCGCAAACCGTCGTTGAAGCCCTTATGAGAGTCCAGATGGAAACGGATGTGCCGGTCTTTTCGGGCGTCCTGACTCCGCATCATTTTCATGAGCACGAAGAGCATCGGAACCAATTTTCCAATCATTTCGTGACAAAGGGACGGGAGCTGGCAGACGCCCTGGCCTCGACCCTTACGACGTTAGCCTCGATCTCCGCACCGCGTGCGCCCATTGTTCCCGCCGCGCCCGGGCTTCCTCTGCAGTAACCAGTGGAACGAAAGCTGTGCGGTCCCTGGTGAACGCTTCGCACTCCAACTCTGTCCAGAATCCGCGGGCCACTCCAGCAAGATGGGCGGCTCCAATGGCCGAAAGTTCGGCTACGTTGTTGCGCAGGATCTCCTGCTGGGAAAGATCCGCCTGAAGCTGGGCCAGCCAGTCATTCTGGGCCGGACCTCCGTCAACCAGGACATCGGTGACAGGTTTTCCCGCCGCCCGCGCTACTTCGGCCAATACGTCCTCAGTCTGGAGGGCAATGGATTCGAAGGCTGCCCGGGCGATCTCGGCCTGGCTGGTTCCCAGCCCGAAGCCACTGATGATGGCCTTGGCCTGAGGATCCCAGTAGGGCGCACCGAGTCCTGAGAAGGCAGGCACCAGGTCCAAGCCCGAGTTCGGGGGTGCGCTGGCGGCCAGCCGGCTCAACCCGTATGGATCCGTGCCGAAGAGCTCGGACAACCAAATCAGTGTGGACCCCGTGGAAAGGATAGTTCCCTCCAGGGCGTATGCGGGGCTGCCGGTACTCCAGGCGATGGTCTGGACAAGCCCTCCGTCCCCAGGTGCCGGAGCCGTCCCGCTCAGCGCAATCACCGAGCTGCCGGTGCCGTAGGTTGCTTTGACGCGGCCCGGTTCCCTGACACCGTTGGCGTACAGGGCGGCATGGGAATCACCGAGGACTGCATAGATTCTCGTTTCCCGCGGAAGAGACGAAAGAGCCTTGAGAGGTCCGGAGACCTGGTCAGAAGCCACAATCTCCGGCAAAGCCTGCTCCGGGATGCCAAACCGCTCGGCCAAACCGGCGTCCCACTGCGCCCGCTCCAGGTTCAGCAGCTGGGTGCGGCTGGCATTGCCTATCTCGATGCGGTGTTCGCCCGTCAGCGAGAAGAGCAGCCAGGAGTCGACGGTCCCCACAGCTATCCGGCCCGACCGGCAGCCGGTACGGTCCGGATCAGCCTGGTCAAGGAGCCAGCCAAGCTTCAAGGCCGAGAACATCGGATCAAGGGGGAGCCCGGTACGGGAGCGGACCTCGTGCCCCCACCCTTCTTCATAGGCGGCAGTGGCGCGTTCTGTAGTCCTTCGGTCCTGCCATCCGAGCATCGGGCCCAACGGCTCGCCGGTCTGCCGGTCCCAGACCACGGCGGACTCGCGCTGATTGCTCAGTCCGATTGCCGTGACATTCAACGGCCGTTGATCGACTAGCGACGCCATGGCGGTGAGGACGCTGTCCCGGATCTCCAAAGCGTCCTGTTCCACCCACCCGGGGCGGGGGTCGTTCCGCGAGACGGGGACCGAGCTGCGGGCCACTACCCGTCCGTGAAAATCGAGTGCTATTGCCTTCGTCGAACCAGTACCTTGGTCCACGGCGACCACGACGTCGGTCGCCTCATGGTGGGAAGAAGCGTTCACGCGGAATTCCTGTTCAGCCATTGGTGCCGGGGGCTACGGAAGCGGTCTCTGAGCTTCTGTAAAAGCTGCTCGGCATATATATGCAAATTTGAGATATTTATCCTATTGAAGAGTTTGAACGTTTCCTGAGAGACATGTCAAGGGATTAGCCGGAAACCACCATCGCGGGAACCAGCACCAGGGTCTGGCCGTCTCCAGTGCGCAGGCTGCCCCCACGACGCCCGCACGTCCCAGCCCGATGAACTGGAAGGCTCTCCACGCCATTGCCGCGGGATCCGCGCGAGCAGGTGTACGCCGGCGCGTTGGAGTCCACTTGAAGGATGTCTTGGCTGTTCAGGAGCTGCCCCAAGTTAGGTGGCAGCTTTGGCGCTGCCTTCTGCCAGCCCCATGAACATGGTTCGGTGCAGGATGTCCACGTGCTTTCGGGAAACCTCGACTGCTTCCTCAACCTTGCCGGCGCGGAGGGCGGCTACGAGCGCGATGTGGTCCTGGTTGGACTTGTGCAGCTTCTCGATCGGGTAGGGGATGAAGTAGTCGTAGAGCTCGGCGAGAGTCTCGTGGTAAACCTCGACGGCGGAGTCCAGACATGACGCAGTACCCACCAGTTGGTGGAACTGCTCGTCCATCCGGTGGTAGAAGGACCAATCGGTGGACTCAGCCATCTCACGCGTCAGCCGCTCCAGCTCATCCAGCTGCTCCGGCGTGGCATTCACCGCCGCGTAGTGCGTCACGGCGCACTCAAACAGCAGCCGCCGGTCCACCAGCCGGTTCACCGCCTGCGACTCGGCCGGTGACGCGGACAACTCCGCCAGAACATCGCTAGGCGGGGAATCCGCCACAAACGTTCCGCCGGCCCGGCCCCGCCGGCGGACCACCACGCCCTGCTCGGCCAGGCTCGCCAAAGCGCGGCGGGCGGTGATCGGGCTGACCGACAGGCCCAGCGCAACGTCCTCCTGGTCGGGCAGCCGCTCGCCCGGCTTGAGGAGCCCCAGCGAAATCGCCATCCCGATTCGCATCCGCACCGCGTCCATCGCGCTGCGGCGCTCCATCCCGGGCATCCTGCCGGCGCCGAGGCGCGGGGGCTCAACGGTGTCCTCCAGCTGACGCGTCATATCCGCTACTTTACGGCCCACTCCTGCCCTCTTCCCTTTATTGGATCATTCTGATCTAATATAACCCGGATCACACCCCACAGCGGAGAAAAACCCATGCAACGCATCCTTCCCCTCGTCGCCGCCCAGGCAAGGCCCCGGCTGATCGGCGAACCCGTCTCGGCCTTCGCGGACGAGGTCAAAGCAGCCCTCGAAGCCCAGCCGCACAGCAAGCTCGTCGTCTTCCCCGAGCTGCACCTCTTCGGCGACGAAAACCCGGACCTGCAAAGAACCGAGAGCCTCCAAGCGAGTGCCGAGCCCCTGGACGGGCCACGGGTCAAAGAACTCAAACAGCTCGCCAAAGACCTCAACATCTGGCTCGTCCCTGGCAGCGTCTGCGAACGCGGCCCGGAAGGCCAGCTGTTCAACACCCAGCTGGTCCTGTCCCCGGAAGGGGAGCTCGCCGGCTACTACCGGAAGATCTTCCCCTGGCGCCCGTTCGAGCCCTACGACCCCGGCGACAGGTTCACCACCGTGGACCTGCCCGGCATCGGCAGGGTGGGCCTGAACATCTGCTACGACGCCTGGTACCCGGAGGTGTCCCGCCAGCTCGCCTGGATGGGCGCCGAAGTGATCCTCAACGTCGTCAAAACCACCACCCCGGACCGCAAACAGGAACTCATCCTGGCCAAGGCCAACGCCATCGTGAACCAGGTCTTCATGGTCAGCGTCAACTGCGCCGGCCCCACCGGCCAGGGCAAGAGCATCATCGTGGACCCGGAGGGCAGCACCCTCGCCGAAGCACAAGACGATCAGCCGCAGCTGCTCACCGCGGAACTGGACCTGGCCGCTGTCGACCGCGTCCGCACCCACGGCACGGAGAACCTCAACCGCCCCTGGTCGCAGTTCCGCGAGGGGGAACCCGCCGTCGAACTTTCCGTCTACCAAGGCCGGATCAACCCGGCCACCTGGACACCGCCGTCCTACAAGCCCTAAGGAAACACCGTGACAACAACCCTCACCCGCACGCTGAAGCTGCCCTCGCTGGTCCTGTTCGGCCTGGCGTACCTGACCCCGATCATCGTCCTGGGGATCTTCGGCATCATCGCCGAAACCACCGGCGGCGCCGCGCCCGCCGCCTACCTCGTGGCGCTCGTGGCCATGCTGTTCACCGCGCACAGCTACGGCCGGATGGCCGTCGCCTACCCCGTGGCCGGCTCCGCCTACACCTACGTCCGCCGGTCCATCGATTCCCGGGTCGGGTTCCTGGTCGGCTGGGCCGTGCTGCTCGACTACCTCTTCCTGCCCATGGTCATCTGGCTCATCGGCGGCTCCTACTTGAGCGCCCAGTTCCCCGGCATCCCCATCGGCGTCTGGATCGTGGGCTTCATCGTCATCACCACGCTGCTGAACATCCTGGGCATCAAGGTGGCGGACAAGGCCAACTACGTGCTGATGGCGTTCCAGCTGCTGGTCCTCGTGTTCTTCGTGGCGCTGGCCATCGGCAGCGTGGTGTCCGCCAACGGCGCCGGGGGACTGGCCAGCACCCAGCCGTTCTTCAATGACACCGCCAGCTTCGCCACCATTTCCGCCGGCGCGGCGATCGCCGCGTACTCGTTCCTGGGGTTCGACGCCGTCACCACCCTCACCGAGGAAACCATCAACCCGCGCCGGACCGTGCCGCGCGCCATCATGCTGGTGGCGCTTATCGGCGGCGGCATCTTCGTGGCGGTGTCCTACGTGACCCAGCTGGTCCACCCGGGCGGCGTGTTCGAGGACTCGGCGTCCGCGGCCAGCTCCATCGCGCTGCAGATCGGCGGGCAGCTGTTCGGCGCCGTGTTCCTGGCCGGCCTGGTGGTGGCGCAGTTCGCCTCCGGCCTCGCCGCGCAGGCCAGCGCGTCCCGCCTGCTGTACGCGATGGGCCGGGACTCGGTCCTGCCCAAGGCGGTGTTCGGACGGCTGAGCGAGAAGTTCCACACCCCGGTGGCGAACCTGGTGGTCACGGGCATTGTGGGCCTGATCGCGATCTTCCTGGACGTGGCCACGTCGACGTCGTTCATCAACTTTGGTGCCTTCACCGCCTTCACGCTGGTGAACGCCTCGGTGGTGTTCCACTATGTGCGCCAGCGCCGGGCCGGGCAGCAGCTGAACCCGGTGTCCTACGTGGTGGTCCCGGTGGTCGGCGCGATCATCTGCGCCTATCTGCTCTCCCGGCTGGACAGCAACGCCATTACGCTGGGGGTGTCCTGGCTGGTGCTGGGCGTGCTGGTCCTGGCCCTGATCACCCGCGGCTTCAAGGCCTCACCGCCGGAGATGACGGCCACGGAGAAGGCGACGGTCGAGGCGGCCGCCTGAGTCTGGCAGTTGTGATGTGGCCTGTTGGTTGAGGGAAGGAATTTTTGTGCGGATTGCGCTGGGCCAGCTGGAGTCGGGCGCCGACATCCGGGCCAACCTCGCCGCGATCGACCGCTTCGCCGCCGAGGCAGCGCGCGACGGCGCCGCACTGGTGGCCTTCCCGGAGTACGCCACCTACGAGAAGAAGAAGGTGGACGCGACGTTTCCTGCGGTGGCCGAGCCGCTGGACGGGCCCGTCTGCCAGGAATTGGCGTCTATGGCCCGCCGTCATCGCATCGCGCTGGTGGCGGGCGTGGTGGAAACGTCGGAGGAGCCGGGCAGGGCGTACAACACGCTGGTGGCGTTCGGGCCCGACGGCGGCCGGCTGGCTTTCTACCGGAAGATCCACCTTTTCGACGCGCAGGGCTTCGGGGAGTCGACGTTCATCAAGCCGGGTGAGTCCCTTGAGCCGGTGGTGTTCGAGCACGGGGGAGTGCGGTTCGGGCTGATGACCTGCTACGACCTGCGGTTCCCGGAGCTGGCCAGGTCACTGGCCGACGCCGGCGCGCAGGTTCTGCTGGTCTGCTCGTCCTGGGTGCCGGGTGAGCACAAAACCGAGCAGTGGTTGGCGCTGAACGCCGCGCGGGCCATTGAGAACAGCGTGTACGTGGCGGGTGTGTGCCAGGCGCCGCCCGTGTCCGTCGGCCGGAGCGTGCTGGTGGACCCGATGGGGGTTGTTGAGGCGGACCTTGGGCTTGCCGCTGGTGTTCGGGCGGTGGAGGTGTCGCTGCAGACGGTCAACCGGGTGCGGGAGTCGTTCCCGATGTTCCGGCAGCGGCGGTTGTAGGGGCGGAGCCCGGGAATCCGCCACTTCCTCGTGCTTGAGCCTAAGGCAGTTCTTCTGACTCGGTGACATTCACGGAATCAAGGGGCGACTCACAATCGACACCTGTCATACCGCCGCCTTTGCAGTTCCCGATTCACAGGGGGAGGAGCGACGTGCCCCGGTGTCGCGGGGTCCATCGGGTGCCGCTAGTCGGTAACTGAATATTTCGGCAAGCTCGTGCGCAGGGTGGAAGGCCTCGCGGAGCCAAATTGGCTGAAGGGGCAATGTAGAGGTGCTGTCACCGATGGGAGCAACCCGAACAATGTCCGTAGCCTCGACGCGAATTTCACAGTAGCGCAGCGAGGAAATGGACCCGCTTAGTCCACGGGGTACTGGCACATCAGGAAGGAAAACTGCCTAGCGAGGACATCTTCCAGCAAGACCTTCTCCCGCCGGTAAGTCATCCCATTGCTAAAAGATTCCGGGAGCCATGGGGGTTGCTTACCTAGTGACAGCGTCCCATCATGTAGCAATGTCAGAACTGAATTGGACGGACGTTGTCAGCGCTGTCAGCGCAGCGGCTACCCCGATAATTGTCGCGGTCTTCGGATGGATGCTTACTCGCCGGCAGTCACGCAGCGATCTACTGCTCAAGGCCCGAATTGACTACTACCGAGAGATTATTCCCGACCTAAATCGACTGATGACCTACATGATGTTTATCGGTCCATGGCGGGACATAACCCCCCTCGAGGTAATCTCCCTCAAGAGACGCTTGGACGTGTCCTTTTACATCGCTGCACCCCTGTTCAGCCCTCCCGTCACCTCGGCTTACGAGGTGTTCATGAAGCAGTGCTTTGTTTCCTTCGGCCAGTGGGGGGCTGATGCTTTGATTAGGAGCAGCCCATACCGACGCCGTGTCAGCTGGAAGGCTGCTGATCCTTGGGACCCCGATTGGGGGAGACTGTTCGAGTTGCAAGAAGACGAAGCTGTTGAAGCAGCGGCACTTAAAGCAATAAGGACATCGTACGATTCGTTGGTATCAGCATTGGTGACTGACCTCAATATCAATCGGGCGCGAGGTGAGTACACGAACGCTCATGTACTCGAGAATGCACACGGACCCCTTAAATCCGTGGAAGGTGCCTCTGCTTCCCCGGCACGAAACGACAAAGACGACACTCCACTACGTCCTTCCTGAAGGAGGTACCCGTCAGAGGCGGTATACGAGGGATGCTGGCTCAGGCTTTCGAGTTGCGGAGGATGAACCAGGCTGCCGTTACGGCTGCTGCCACCACTGCTCTCGTCGGGAGGGAGCCGTTCGCGATCAGCATATTTTTACGGACACGGTTCATGCCGGAGAAAGCCACACCGGAAAGGGTGGGCGCCGCACATACGCTGCTCATATGCAAAACAGACAACAAGAGCAGCACATCGCAGTGTTTGGCGAAAGTGGCAGTGGCAAGACCGTTATGGTCTCTTCGTTTTACGGGGCCACGCAGGAGCAGCAGTACCTGCAAAAGAGCCTGTTTGACGTCGTGGCCGATAGTACTGAGCAGCACCGTCAGTTGCATCAGACCTATCTTGGCATGAAGAATTCCGCGCAACTACCCGATGCCACTCGTTTCTCCTCAACGTCATATTCTTTCTCAGTCAAGCTAAAGGAAAAGGTCGATCCCAAAGCGAGGAAGGCTAAGCCTTTCGACGCCCTTCGCCTCGTCTGGCACGACTACCCTGGGGAGTGGTTCGAGCAGGACGTGTCTGGGGCAACAGAATCCCAGGACAGAGTCAACACATTCAGAAATTTGCTTGGATCTGATGTTGCTCTCTTGTTGGTAGACGGTCAACGTTTGTTGGAGCACAGCGGTGAAGAAGGGAAATACCTGAAGTCTTTGCTGACCAGTTTCCGCCGGGGACTGCTGTCGCTTGAGGGCGAGCTGTTGGTAGACGGTAGTCCTCTTCGTAAGTTTCCGCGCATCTGGGTAATAGCGCTCTCAAAATCTGATCTGTTGCCCAACCTAAATGTGTTCGGATTTAGGGACCTACTCATCGAGAAAGCTCGTGACGAGCTTGATCAACTGCATAGGGTGTTAGCCGGGTTTGTGGAGGCCAGTGAGGCGTTGTCATTTGGTGAGGACTTTGTGCTCCTTTCCTCAGCCAAGTTCGACGCAGACAAAATCGAGGTAACCGAGCGGATTGGTCTGGAGCTGATTCTGCCTCTGGCTGCCATGCTTCCCCTCCAGCGCCACGCTAGGTGGGCTGAGCTGAAGCTAATCCCCGGAAAAGTGGGTGAACAGCTTCTGACCAAGGCCAGAGCTCTAGCCATGGCGGCCGCGTTGTTGAGCGATAAGGGCAAACTGCCGGGTCGAATAGGTCTATGGTTGAGTCGCATTGATCCCGAAGTAGTGGATTATGTGGCCAAACTCGCCGGGGACAAACTCAGGGAGGTCAACTCCGAAGCGATCGCAAGGCGAGACTATCTGGCGGCCACAATGACGGGTTTCCAGATGGATTTGGAAGACGGAGAAGACAAACAAATCCTTTTTAGGAGCCGTCGATGACGCTCGTCTGGGCTACTCGTGGGCGGACCTGGGGCTTTCGCTTTCTCCGAAGTGGTGGTCTGGCGGATCCGCTCCCCATTTATGAGCTTGTGTTCTCGGGGATCGATGGTGGTCCGGAGATCTGCCGCCGCGTCGGTGAGCGGCTGGCGCTGCGCTTCCCAGATCCTTCGGGCCGGAAGGACAGATCAGGGAGAGTCATTCCACACGATTTTGTCGTTTTCGCGCCGTTGGCAGACCACATCACCTCATTGGAGGACGGTCGCCATCTAGTTTGGCCCTTGGTTGCAGATGAATTCGCTCGGGTCTGGCAGCTGCCCAAACCACCCTCGGATAGCTGACTCGTCAAACCACTCGCTATTACCGGAGACTCTAGGACCAGCCCACTAATTGGGTTCCAGAGCCCTGTTCAACGAACACATCGGTGACAAGCCGATCCGGATGCCGTTGCCGTTGATTTTCCAGATCTGGCCCGGAATGCCGGGTAGCCTCCCGGGTCGGGAAGCTACCCCGTCACCACTGCCGCCTTTGCCGCTCGGGTCGCGTTCATCCATTCGCTCAGCCAGGGCGCACGGACGGTGGATGTGATCCGGCAGTCCGCAACGAAGGTTCCCTTGGCGCCGGCGTCGATCCAGTCCTGCAGCGCGCGGCCAGGTCTGACAACGAGCGGATAACGGCAGACTCCGCACCCAAAGCCCGGGCAACACCGAAAACACAACATGCCTCCGCATCTGCGTGACGGCCTTGCTAAATACGTTAGGGGACTAACGTGTTTCTGTACTGGATGCCATGGAGATAACCGCGGAGCCGAACCGGCGGCGGCCGCTGCATCTTCTGGCACGGGGGGAACAGGCGGTAGGTGAGCTGGCCGCCCAATTCATTGTGAGCCACTGGGCGGTCTCCCAGCACCTCCTGTTGCTGGTATCACGGTCCGCTACGGGTGGTGTTGTTGTATGTCAGAACGGCATTGTCTGCTCACGAACGTGCTGCATGAAGACTCCTGTTCCCGGATCCCGCCAAACGGCACCGACATGATACGAAGCAAGAAGATCTAGGAGGTCGATGTGAGGAGCCGCGGGAAGCAGCAACGAAAAGTGTTGAACTCCGGGCAGGTACCGCCTGTAATCGAGAATTTGCCCGAGCCCTAGTCTGACGTTGTTGCGGGAAGCCTCTGACTTTGCTTCGTACAGAATGCCTGACGTCTCGTCGTATACGTCCGTGAACAGTGGGCGAGTGCTTTCCGGAGGCGTGATCTGCCACCGGCAGTAGGCATGACCGCGCGTCGCCAACACTTCTTGGAAGGCATCGACCAGCTGCTGTTCGCGCTTTTCTGCGACTGCTGGTTCTGAGCCGGAAGTTGCGAAGGTCGTTGAGTTTTGATTTTCCAATGGAACCTGTTGGGCGCGTGCGTCACGCCTAGGCGCCATGGGCGCCACGCTCAGGTCTTCGTCACGACGAAGCACATCCCCCACGGGCTTCAGGTGGAAGACGTAAACAGTCCTTAGTACACCTTCCACATCCTTGGCGTCCTCGATTGAATAGGGGTGCTCTTCATCTAGCGAAAACTCCCCAATGTATACCCGATTTTTCCCTCCTGTTTCAGCCACCTCTTCGCCGTCCACGACAAAAAGACGGAGAGCTCGGCCCTGCTCCTTGTGACGCAAGATAGCTCCGTTGCCGCTCTTCAATGTCTGCGGTCCACGGCGTCCTTCACCCGTGTAGGAGTAGGTCTTGCCGTCTTCTGACCAGCCGTCGAAGTTGTACCCATAAGTAACTCCTACGGCAGGATCAGAGTAGAGCAATACGTTCGGTGTTTTCGCAGAGGGTTGTATGCCTCCCCTCGTTGAGCCTCCGTAGAGGTCGGAGAAATCTTGCTTGCTGCCGTCATCCCCTGGGGAAGTCACCCACGTGCCGGAATGGGGCGGTGCCCCCGCTTGGGCATCTTGACGCAGTTCGAGTTTGTGACCAAATCGCGCGAGAGTGCGTACCACGACGTCCGTGCCACCGTATATTTTTTCAGACAGATCACGGCCAAACTGGTTCTTATAGGCTGCTGCAAGGAGTGCCTTTGAATCCACCTCCACGTCCCCGACACGAACTATCCATTTGGCTGACTGGCGGAACCTTAGCGAGGCGCTATCTGTGTATCTCGCTGCAAAAGCCTGACCAGATCTCGCCGCCTCTAGCGCTTCCTCAACTGCTGCCGCCATTGCGGAAGGGCTGTCTAGCTTGTCTAGTTGATGCACTCCATCTCCCCGGTTTAGTCCTGCTTGCTGTACATCCCGCTCATCCTAAGCGAGGAATCAGGAAGGATTACGATGCGCCATCGTGCGATGGAAGGTACGGGGCCTTGGCTGCGGTTACCGGATCAGCGTTCCGTTGGGATTAAAAGATGCCGTCGACATCTCATGGCGTGCCACCGCGTGGTTTTAGAGTGCACAGCCAGGTTGATGACAGGTAGCAGTGCTGGGTCCTAGTGCTGCCTGCATGAGTTCCTCTATAAAGGCCGTTCCGAGGCGATATGCGTTTGCCTTCTCGATGAGAAACTTCAGCGCGGCCTCTCGCATAGCGCTTGCCGTCCGGGCGCTTCGCCAGTCGCGTCGTTCAACCAGTTCCCCAGCCAGCTCCGCAAACTGTGATGAGAATATCTGCTCGTACTTTTGGCCACCCTGCCAGCCTCGGTATAGACCATCCGGAAGCCCCAACTGGCAACCAGGTCGTCACAGATGGTCAAGGCTATTGACTCGATCGCCCGGCGTTTTTGTACTGATGCACCTCTGAATTCACGCGAAGCGGCCAGCTTTGCTTCGAACTTGCGCTATTGCTCGCTCTGTACTTTCTGTGCCTCTTGCAGCTTTTTACTGGATTCCTGGGAAACTTCTGTTGTGGCCGCGGGGAGCTTGTCCCACAACTCGTCATGCCAATCTGCACCGGCGGCCCTTTCGAAAATGAGCCCCTGTCCTGGCCACTCAAAGTCAGCACCTCGATGTCACCCTCGTGAATACTGGTTTTGGCTATGACGAGGTCGACCTTGGGCGCGATTTCATTACTTTATTCGTCTGTCATAACGGAACGAAGCAACTCTGTATAGATCCGGGTTTCGCCAAGCGAGACGAAGGGTGGTTGGGCGCGGCTATGGCCAGCGCAGCATCCAGCGCGACGGTGGCTGCACTGAGCTTTAGGTCGATTTCCTATTGATTGAGCATCTGAGACGAACAGCAATCCCGCGTCCGCTGCTGCAAGGGGAATTTGCTCAGCCAGGGCGGCGAACTCAGCCGAAGGGTAAGTAGTCATAATGCCGACGGAAGTGCTTCTAGGCCCTCGTGTTCCACCTTCACCTCTACCACTGTGTCGTAAAGCCCGAACCGTCGCAGTCCCTGATGGGACTCGATGCCCGTGTAGGACAGGGATGCCTCCTCATAGCGACGGAAAGCGAAGACTGCTTGGTTCATATGAGTTGCGTTGAAGACACCGAGTGAGACAAGCAGGTGGAAGTCATCGACGGTGAGGCCAGTGACGGCTTTGAACAGCTCGGGCTCCAACTTGGTGATGACGTCGCGGAGGGTGTTCTCGCGGTAGTCGGTGAGGTACATAAATGCTGGGATCCGTGTTGCGAACTTGATCAGCTTCTCTTGTATCTGTTTTCTCTTGGACTTGTAGTCCTTTTCCTCGGCACTGAGCTCCTTTTTCTCGGTAGGAGTAAGTGCGTCGCCGTGCTCTTTCTTCGTGTTTGTGACCGACTCGCTCTTGTTGACGACTGTCTCAAAGATTGAACTTCCTAGAGCGCGGAAGCCTTCAATATTCATAACGGCTTCCATGGCTGCCTGGCTACTCATGATCTTGCGAAGTGTCTCGTTGTCGACGTTCACGAGGATCGCAGACTCCCACTTGCGTGCCAATAGTGTAGCTGACGTCCCGGCCATGGCGATGTCGAGGATCTCTCCGGCATCGACCGGTTTCATGTCGGAACCGTCGTAGGCCAATACGGGCAGAAAGCTGACGAGTTCGGCGACAGCATGTTCAGGGTTGATGGCATCCGGAGTCAATCCGTAACCGTAGTCGGAGATCTGGCGTAGGGCACGGGTGGGGGCGAAGTCGAAGACGAAACAAACTGGTTTCAGGATGACTTCTTCGCTGGGGTTGTCACCATTTGGGTTCTTGATGGACCATGGTGACTGCACTCGAAATGCTGCCTGAAAGTAGGTCTCTGGCGAGTTCAAATTGCGTAACATGAGGATTGAGGACCATTGCTTCACCGTGACGCCGGTGGTCAGCTTGCCGCACGAGAGTGTGATCGTCTTAGTAGCGTGACCGTCCCCGATGGCTTCGCGAACAGGTGGAAGTGCTGCCAGACCGATACCGGCACGAGGTCCCGCCACTGAAAGTACCTCGTAGTCGTGCCAAAAAACATTCTGGCGCTCGGCCAGAAGGTTTGCCATCGCCTCACAGGCGGCAACGTTAGGCAAGAACCAGAATGAGTGCTGAAGGTACGGCAACAGGCGCACGTCGGAGTACGGGAATGGTGGACGACTACCTAAGTGCATGGCATCGACCTGAGTGGGCAAGTACGAGCCGCGGATGATGTCGAGCCACTTCTGCACGTCGCTCTTGTGCTTGAACTCCGCTGCGGCGCCCGATCCCTCAGCTTCGAAAAATTCGTTTAGGTTGAACTCGTCAAACTCTCCCTGATTCGCAACGGCGATGATTTCGTCAGGCATCTGGTAGGTAAGCAGACGCATCTCCGGTAACGCACCGTAGGGGTTCCACTCTGTGGGATGGGCTTCGGCGTACTCAACCTTGGCACGCTGCTCGTCGGTATACGTCCAGTTGAAAATCTGTTCCTCGATGAACTCCCCAGTCGCCAGCGCTTTGAACGGGGTCCCCGAGAGGTAGAGGTAGGCACGTGTTGTGATCGGGAGAAAGTCGTCTTCGGCGTTGCCAAGCTCATCGAGTTCCTCGTCGAACGTAGCAAGCGCATCCGCGCTTAGGGCTGCAAGCTCCTTCTTGGCCACCGTGGCGTCCTCGCCCTCGAAGAGCTCTTTTGCGGTATCTCGCCAAGCGCCGAAGTGGTACTCATCGAATATTACAAGATCCCAGTTGGTGGTATGCAGCCACTCGTTCTTAGCCTTGATGGCGCCGGTTTTATTGTCGCGTCCCAACAAATCCTGGAAGGACCCAAAGTACACCAGTGGACGGTCTGAGTCCGCCGATTCGAAGTCATAAGAGGTAGATGTTGACAGGTACTGCCAGCCGTCGAAGTCGGCATGGGTTTCGAGATCAGCCTTCCAGGCATCCGCCACGGCAGGCTTGAAGGTCAGCACGAGCACCCGCTGCGCCTGAAGCTTTTTTGCGAGCTGGTAGGAGGCAAAAGTTTTGCCGAAACGCATCTTCGCGTTCCAAAGAAACCGCGGAACAGTGTCCGGGTTCTCTTTCCAGATCTCGCGGTAGTAGCTGCAGGTCTTTTCGACGGCACTGGTCTGTTCGGGCCGCATCGCGAAGGTCTCATGATGCATGCCGGTCACATGCGCGCCGGTGCGCAGCTCGGAGATAGCTGTCAGCACGTCGGCAGGTGAGCAGCGCACCCATTCCCGAGAGGAACCCAACCGGGGATTGGCGAACCCCTTGTCGATGAGACGCTGGCGTACGTCGCTGTCGCGGAAAAGCGAACCATCCTCGCGTTCAGCGAGCACATCAGCGTGCAACACGTAGGGGTGCTGCATCTGCCCTTGTGATTCGCGGATCCGCTCGTTCACGTCAGACTTAGTGGTCTGGCCGATTTTGATCAGTCCGGTGTAGTCAGCCGGGGGGTGGATGGGCGACCACGTGTAGATCCTCAGCCGCGCGGTGGGTTTCGGCGGCAGCAGCTCGTCGATGCTCTTAGTCATCGACGTCAGCATCCGCAGCTGCATCGAAGAGGTCGTCATCGTGCGCGGCGACCTGAGACTCGATAAATGCTATTTCTTCAACCGTGAGCCCGTAGCGCTCATAGAGCAACGCATCACTCCACTCCCGATCCAACGGAACATCCGGCACAAACGCATACACATTTCTTGGCGCGTCCTGCGTGGACTTCCGCAGCGACACAAGGAACCGTACGAAGCGAGTCCGCAAGTACAAGGCGTATTGGTTCGCCTCAGTCTCCGACCCAAAGTGCCCGGCGACGAGGTAGCTTTCGGTGCACGCGGTGCCAGGTCCCGCGACGATGGGCTTCGAGAGGAACTTCGTCTCGACCGCGGCGCTCGTTCCCTGCACTCGAGTCATGAGGACCTTCCACTCATCGATCCACCCATCGTTCACCGGGATGTCCGGGCGGTCGACCCACGTGACCTTTCGTGATCCAAAGAGCTGAACCGGGTCCTTAATGCCCTGGCGCGTCTCTTGACCGTGTACGAATGTGCGCAACCCAAACGGCTTTTGGCTTGAGACCCGAGCATCGAGAGTGGGTTCGTGCTTGGCCTGGATTTTCTCGAGGATTGGGACGGCCTCATTGCGGCGTACTAGCACATCGTAGGCGTCGAGGTCGCGGACGACGGGTTCGCCGATGGGCTGGCCGTCCCACATGGTCTGGATGGTGCAGGGGCCGTCGTGGTCCCGGTCCCAGAGGAAGTAGGACACGCCACCGCGGATTTTCACGCCGGGGAAGGCCTCGTAGAGCTTGGGGTAGTCCACGATGCTCCGGATTCGGCGGTCGCCCAGCATCTTCTTGCGGTACTCATCAAGGCCCTTGCCACCGGCGAACCAGCGGGAGGGGGTCACGAAGACTGCGAAACGCGGATCAAGCTCGAGGGCTTTCTCGACGAACATCTGGTAAATCGGGGCTGCCGAGGAGCCGTGGCCGCCGTCGCTGAGCTGGTAGGGCGGGTTGCCGATGATCACATCGAACTGCATGTCTTCTCCGAACAGCTCGGCGGTGCGAGCCTTAACGTTGTTTGTGTGGATGAGGGCGTAGGCGTGAGTCTCCAACTCGGCGCCTCGCCCATACTCTTCCTCATTGGCTCCGCAGTAGGTGCATTTACGTTGGGTGTAGATGGCGATTTCATCACCGGTTAGCGGATCGCTCCGAAATTCGCGTTTGCCGCCGCCCCAGGTGTGCTCGGTGCGTTGGAACCAGATGTTGCCGGACTCGGTGGTGGAGGACCTCGCTACCGAGTGCGGGCCGTTGGCATGTTTGGAGCAGTAGACGCTTCGCCGCGCGAGGTAGCCCGTCAGCTCCGTGATGGCTATTCCGTAGATCTGCCGAGTCAGGACGTGGTCCACGCGCTCGTTGAGGTCTGGGATAGAAGGGGCTAAACCATCAATCATGCGACGGGCGATTTCGCGAAGGAAGACGCCGGACTTGGTGAACGGGTCGAGGAAGGTCGCCGTTGGGTCGGCCCAGAGCTCGGCGCCGCCGTTCGCCTTCGCCCACGCTGTCGCAACCGAGTCCAGCATCCTGTTTGCCATCTCCGGCGGCGTGAATACCTCGTCGTTGGAAAGATTGGCGATGCAGGTGAGGACATCGGGGTTGTGGGTTCGCAGTGCCAGACGCCCCATGCTCACGCGGTGGCCTGGTTGGCGAGTTGACGGACAGTCATCGTCGGGTGACTTCGTGTCGGCGTAAAAAGGTCTTCTTCGGCAACCTCACCGAACAGGGTGCCCTCGAAAGATGCACGCTGGGTCAGATCGGCATAGCGGAAGTCTCTACGTTGGAACTTTCCCTTCCCGAGATAACCCCACTCTGGGAAAGTAATGGGCTGGCCATCGGGAAGAGCCATGCTCAACGCATCGCCCTGAACGACGTTGGCGGCGAGCACCCACCGGGCGGCGCGCGCCCACTCGCTGTCTGCGTCAACACCAAGAAAACTATTGAAGACCGCCGAAAGACTGTCCCTACAGTCCTGTGCGTTATCGGGCAAGAGCTCGATTCCATAAATGCACATCAAGGAGAAGAGAGCATGGTGGCGCTTCTCAAACGGGCTTTTACCGTGCCTGACTTGCACGGTAATGAGCTTATGCAGCAGGACCGGTACCAGGAAGTTACCCGAGCCGCAGGCTGGCTCTAAGACTCTGGCGTCGATCCGCCCGGACTCATCCTTTACGAGCCTTAGCATGTCCTCGACCATCCACGCAGGAGTGAATACCTCGCCGTGGTCGGCGACCCGTTGCTTGGACTTGACCAAGTTCTCTGCCTCTTTGAGGCTCATTGCCGCTCCTTTATATGGTGCTCCTGTCTCCTAGATTAGGCGATCTATCCCAGCGCAAGATGATTCGCTGCTGTCGGTGGGCCGGCTTTTCCTGCCGTGTGGCCTCCCATAGCTGGTTGTGACGTGACGTTGCTGGGAAGGTCGTGGTAAAGGCCTTCAAATATCAGACAGATTGGGCCCGGTCCCACGCCGAGGTCAACACCCTAAAGCTGATCAGAACCGCCGCCGGACACCTCCTGGCGCGCTGCCGCCTGGTTCCTCGTGGTAGAAGAGCGTGGAGCGGGCTCGCCCCGCTAAGCCTATGAGGACGTCGAACCGGTGCTAAGCGTTGGGAGCGATGACAGCGCGGACCTTTAGCCCTGTTCCTCGTCCCCCAGGGCGTCTACTTATTCAGGAAGGCCACCTCTGTGCGCAGGCGTTCGTTCTCACGGCGCAGCTGCTATACCTCAGACTCGGGTATCCGGCTGTCCCGGTATTTGTTTTCGGACGGCCTTTCGGCTTAAGCGCAGTCCGTCCTCGCCTTCGGTCCCGGTACTAAAGTGGACACTTCTCGAGCAGCATCGGAGAGGACAGCCCGAGTTCTTTCGCGAGGACGACTTTGGGCTCCTCCGCGCGGTACGGCTGCATAGTATCGAGCTTGAACTCGAACGAGGACACCAGGTCGTGCTGGCTTCGCCACCAGCGTCGTACCTCCGCGTCTGCCATCGAGCGACCATACAAACGTGATGGCACCCTCTACCTAATCCACGTCGGGTCGCTACCGCCCAAGTACCTCCTCCGGGTCGGCGGGCCTATTGGGTAGCAGGCTTAACGTTTTGAATTGAGAATCTGCAGTGAAGACGAACAGACTATAGCTTTAGCAAAACGCAGGAGGAGGGCTATTGGGTCGGCTTAATCATCAAGCACGTTCGTCGCTGTACGACTTTCAGCAAACCGCGGTGAAAGCCGTGGAGAGCTTTCTCGATCGGAATACCAGTGGCGGTCGTAGCTTCATCGTCTCCATGCCCACAGGGAGCGGAAAGAGCGGCGTGATAGCCTACGTTGCGCAGAACCGGCTAGGTGATGCAGGTGACATTTTGCTCCTGTGCCCTTGGGACGCACTTGCGAAGCAGCTCGCTAATGATGTAGGCGACAGGTTCTGGAAGCACGCAGGAGTGGACGGCTCCTCCATGGCGAAACCAGTCAGGCTTTACCCATCGAACGCACAGAGCGCGATCGACGGTGCAGATAGTCCTACGATCTGGGTCATGACGTTGGCAGCACTTGTGGGACTGAACCCGGAGATCCGTAAAGCTCTGGCATCACGCCTACATATAGTCATCGTGGACGAGGGGCACTATGAGCCCGCTCCTAGTTGGGCGACAGCGGTGAGAAGTCTCGATAAATCCACTGTCCTGTTTACCGCTACGCCCTTCAGAAACGACGTCAAGTATTTTGACGTCGCAAAGGGGGATAGTCACCACTATCCTGCACGCACCGCGATTGCAGAGGCTCGTCTCCGCACACCAAAGTTCCAGTCCGTGCCGATAGGTACCCCACAACTCTTCGTTGATCAGCTGACGGCTTTTGATGATTCGGAGCTATCCGATACCGACAAGATCATTGTGCGGTGTTCGAGCCATCAGGAGATCCGCCATATCGTTAGGTTGCTCCAGGAACGTGGCCAGCTGGCAGTCGGAATCCACGAACGCTTCAAAGCAGAGGACAAGGCAAGTGGGCTGTTAAAAGGTGTTCCGGCATCCCATGAGGCGCGGTACTGGGTTCACCAGAACAAGTTGATTGAGGGGGTCGATCACCACGAGTTCCGTTGCGTCGCGTTATTCCGGGTGCCGACGAGCGATCGTGCACTTATTCAGCAGATCGGTCGAGTCCTGCGTGGCGTGAAACGCAATGCCAATGCCTGGGTCCTTGGCGCACAAGGCGACAAGTTGCAGAACGTATGGGACGCCTATCTCTCCTACGATTTCCAGAACGACGCATCGGCGTCCACAGTCCGGGAAGTCCTCGATCTTGCGGCTGGCCGCCATTTTTACACCAGCGGATCTTTTCGGGCGCCGTTAGATGTCGACAACATCGACCCGAGCGAGCTTCGAGTACCAAGGTCTTTTGTTGTTTACGACGTTCCCCCCACATCGACGCAACCGCTGAACGAGCTGTTAACAGCATTGGATAAGGCGTTGGACGATCGCGACGGGGAGAAGGTTGGCAATGCAATTCTCGGTCATTGGGCTCAGCCTGGGCGACCGGACCTTTCTTGGGCTGCTCAACTGCTGTACCTGAGTGAACAATCTCCAATTTTGGCACGAAGCAGTTTTTATGACTCGCGCTTAGCCCTAGCCTTCTTCGCGGTTACTGAGTCGCGGCTGTATGCCCAACCCGCGCTCCGGCTCGACCTACGCGGCGCTGGCTTTCAAGCTCTATCGTCCGACGTACTCAGATCTGCCTTTGCCCGCTCGACCGGAACATTCACGAGCGTCTCCCTTAAGAACACAGATCTCTCCTCAACAGCGGAAAGATCCAGGACGCAGACTGCTGAGTCGCTTTCAGCTGTGGCGCCGGATCTCGGCGACTACTTCAAGTCTCCCAGCACGATCACTGGGATTGTGAACAATTCGGCTCCAGACGGAGAGGTGTATGGAGCTCTTCGCTACGTCGGATTTGCTAACAGTCGCATACGGGAGCATGGAAGGATTCCGGTCGTGGAATGCCTCGATTGGCTTGCCCAAGTGGAGATGGCGTTTGCGAATCACGATGATTCCAAAGTTGACGAGATCTTTTCGCGCTACGCCGAGGTTGTGACCTGCGCCAGGCCGGTCGTAAAGAATTTTCTTTTAGACCTTCCTGCTTCAGAGGTGGGTGAATATGCGGCGCCAGACGGTTCGTCCCTACGAATGAAAGATATTTGCGTTGATGTTGACTCGAACTCAAACTTCAAACTTGTCAGTGCGTCGGATGACACAGAGTTCGAGTGTTCGCTTACGTGGTTGGGCCGTCGCTACGAGTTTCAAAGCAACCAACTCGACGCACGCTTCACGCGGGCCAATTCAACCTACGCGTCCTTGTCCTCGGAAATATCCGAACGACAGGCATTTCGTCTAATAGTCCACGAACAGGGCTCTGACGAAGACTTAGTGCAGTACGTCGCAGCGCAGTTTGTGCGACCCAGGAGCACGCTTGCTCTCAGATCGAATGGTAAAGGGGTAGTTCTGGACAATCTCTTGGCTGAACTCTCTCCGGGGACCGTGACCTCAGAAAAGGGTGACAGCGTTAAGGGCAGGACTTGGACCGATGGCAGCATGTTCAAAAAGATCTGTGACGAGGTAGAGGCAGGGTCCCTTTTCGGTGAGCCGGTAGCACCCGATTCTGTGATCATCTGCGACGATGACTCGGGAGAAACGGCGGACTTCTATGTTGTTGATGATCTGAATCGCAGGCTGATCGTGGTCCATGCGAAGGTTAAGAGTGGTAACGGCGGACGAGGGGCATCTGGTTTATATGATGTAGTGGCGCAGGCACAGAAGCACCTCGGCACGATACGACCTGGGGGCGTCGGATTCGACCGGACGCGCATGAGGAAGCGATGGGAAAAGAATTGGATTCTCGACGATAGCGATGTTCCTAGAGTTCAGTCGGGGCAGACTGCTGACGTCGCTGCCAAGACTGTTTGGAACGCCCTCCGCAATCCTGCGTATGAGCGTCTGATAATGATCGCAACAGCAGGGATCCTTAACAAATCGGAGTTCTTGACGCATGCGCGAAAAGGAACGCCTCAATCACTGCAAGCCCTTTATCTGATGCAGAGTGTTTGGGCGGCCGCTGGTTCGGTTGGTGCTCGGCTTCGAATCGTCGTCGATGCCTAGCTGTGACAGGCGCTTGCAAGCTAGCTGTATCGGGGGGAGCGGAGAATGGGGGTGGTGGCGGCGTCACCCTCACGTCCCGCAATCCACAGGATAGGTAAGCTCGCTGAGATGAATGCTACTGCGCCAATCCCCTGAGAGAAACTCTCCGCGGCCGTCGGATCAAGGAGACGGATTAGCGCTGCGAGGTGGCGGGCGGAACCCCAACAACCGGAACCGACTCAAAATCCGCGTAATTGCTGCAATTGCAGGTACCTGTACCAAGCCTTGCCGAACGCATTACCTCAATGCTCGACTAGGCTGCTCCCTGTAGCGCCGCTTCAAGCCTTACGATTTGGAAACTCGGCGGCCCGCCCTCGACGACGGCAATGCGCCGAACGCAATGCCAGTGGTCCAGACAGTCTCCGGCCCACGGAAACCGTTACCGTGGCGGCAGCGCCCCCGTTTTGATCCTGCTGCCCCAACCGCTCGCGGGTAGGTTTCTTGAGGCGCTGTCCGTAGTGCCAGGTCGTCATCCCCGCGGCGCTCTTGAAAGACGGTGTGCCCTGATGACACGCGGCAGTGGAGCGACGAGTTGGGCGCCCGTGACGGAACTGAGATCGGTGGCTTGTGAGCCAGGGCATACCGCAGGTTTACGAGCGCCTGAAATCCCTAGGCTGCCCACAGGTGTCGTAATTCCAGTGACTAGAGGGAGATTGAAGACCGGCATTTGAGATTGTAAGGACGCGGTCTGGTACGTTGATCCCTGGATTCAAGCAGGGTTCAGAAGCGGGGGAACGGCGTCGGTGACAGAAACACACGAAACAGATAACGGCACGATACGCCGCCTGGGTAGAGCCGTCGTCCGAATACATCAAGCATCTCCGTACTTTCCTGCTGGATTCGCCTCTCGCATTGAGAGGCTTGTTCTCACTGGAAAATCTATGGACTTTATATCCCGAATCCATGGATTTAAGGGCCGGCTTGGTCCCAAAGCAATCGAAAACTTTGCTACTGAGACCAATATTGGGCTAATGGAACTTCAACATATTGTGCTCCCGAAGCTGAAACAGGCTGACGTAGCGGACTACGTTCTACAAGGCGGGCAGATCGCCTCCGTAAACGACTTTTTGGGTCTCAGCGGCTCACTCATTGACCAGACCTACAAGCTACTACAAGCCTACGATCCGACGGGCGAGGAGCTTGCACTCCTGCACTCCGTGGAGGTAGCGGCGTTCGCGCCACTCACAAAGACCCAGCATCTCGATCAGTTGGTCCGAAGAGGATTCGACTCCCAGCAGGTGGCCAATGCGCTGACGTTGTCGCTGGCCTTGAACGTGAACCAACGGGTAAAATCGACTATTCTCAACGAGCACGTGATCTTCAACCCCTATGTTTGGGGCTCGGGGCAGGTGGAGATTGCAAGTTTCCTCAAAACGCTCGGCCCCAACGAGCGTGATGTCATGCTCGGCGTCTGCGAGCAGGCCGCCCGGTCACCTGGCCTGGCCCTAGAAAACGTTGCCGATACGAGTCCGCGGATCATGTCCGCGGCGCGGAAGGTGGGCCTCATTCAGGCCACCACCGTGCGTTCATCGGGGAACTCAGAGCCTCAGACTTACATATTTTCTCCCACGCTTGAAATGGAAGACGACAAACTCCAAACTACTGAAACACTTCATCAAAGGAAGCTCTTCGTGGCGCATATTCTTTACGGCCATGAAAAAGCCAAGTCTGGCGGTGGAAGGATTTATGACCCGGCACTACTCGTTCAGCGCCTCATCGAGCGAGGAACCGTGGGGCCGGCATCGAACATCGGCACGGACTACCACTTGCTGGAAGCGCAGGGCATAGTCTCTGTAGACAAGTCATCTGGTAAAGCCTTCCTGAACTTGGTCAAAGAAGAAATTGCCGTGGGTGGTCTGGCTTGGCTGGAGCAAACGCTTGATTCCGAATCGAGTTCCTCCACATCTGTAAAACTCAGCCGTGCGCCAAGTCGATTTACAACCCCGGAATATGACCGTTCCGTGATCCCTGACGACGCTGCCGCCAACGAGGTAGTTCAGTCGGCAGTCCTTCGGCTTCGAGAGGAGGTTCAGCGTGCCTCAAGAAGAGAAGTCCCCTTCAAATGAGCCAACGGATGGCGACAAGGTTGAGGCGAGGGTTGCTCAGGTCTGGTTCTGGGAGGGGTTCTACTCCAAGAGAGGCATAGACGTGCAAGCCGAATATGGCGGTGATCTGACACAGGTTACAGATTTGGACCTCTTGGCATTCGACTTCAACCCCGCCCTCAGGATGCGCAAGTTCATTGGTGAGTCGAAAAGTGGCTCGGGGAAGTCGGCACCCAAAGCTCTTGACCGAATGATTTGGCAGCGCGGCCTCCGCGCCTTTGTTGGCGCAGAGGCTGCCGAGCTGACCATCAACAGCAAGGTCACCGAGCAGAACCGTAAGTTTGGGCGAGAGCTTGGCGTAAGCGTTCAGACGTTGTCGGACCTCTCCCGTCGGGAGGAAGCCCTCCTCATGGATGAAGTTGAGGAAACCGGGTCCCATGGAGCAGTCGCTTTCGCTCTGGTCGAGTGGGTAAGAAGATATACGAAAGGTGAACCAGAACTGGAAGTTATCTTCCGATTCTTGAGATCCAAAGTGTGGTTCCTTGATAGCTTTACTGCCGTCAAGCAAACGATCAGCGTGATTGAGGCCCTGTCGAAGCAGTGGGTAGTCGGACACGAAGATGACCATAAGAAGGCCGTGAGATGGCTCCTGGCAGAGGCCGTTAGTGTCTTCACCCTCATGCTGGTGGACATTTGCAGCGAAGCCCGGCTTCGACCGAGATCGGAGTTCGACGCGTTCGTCGCAGCAAGACTGGCCGATGGAGTGGTACCCAGCTCTGAAATGAAGCAACTTTCCAAATCGATTGACAAATTCATTGCTGGGCTTCTCGTTGCTGCCAAAGCAACTCCCGCGGTCCGGACTGGAGCGATGGGGGCATTCGAACCAGTGCCGCCTGCATACGCTGACTCGTTCGCGGAACTGGCGTGGCGACTTTCTAGGTGGGTTCGGGCCTCGGACTTACCGAGACAGGTGGATTTCCTTGCTCATGAACGCATCAGCTTGAATCGTCCGATTCCGGCAATAGCTGCATACCGTGTTCAGTTGTCGAATCGTAACTTCCGGCATTCGGTGTCATTGGTGTGCGCATTTCTCCGTGGTCACGCTGCATTTTCGCCGGAGGCTAGTGAAACGCTCTTGACCTGGGCGGTTCAACCTGAAGAGACCGCATCGGATGCTGACGTCCCGCCTGCTCTTGAAGCCACGTCGGACGCTACGGCCATATCGCATGCTGAGCTCACCTCCGACGCTGAGGTAGCTTCAGCTCCGCTACCTGCGTTGAAGCGCGCTGAGGCCGGCTCCGAAGAATTCATTGGGCAGGACTACCTCGACTTCAATGATCCTGATTGACGATTCGGCCTGCTCGGCGGGCCTCCGGTCAGACCGGTGGGGGTCAATTCGTAGCGGACCTGAATGCTTCCATACGAACGTACAACCTCGCTCTGGCTCACATCCCTGAGCACCTGCGCCGCAGGCTCACCTGACTCAATCAGGCGGACGGTGTTCCTAACTTGACTCTTAGTGAACTGGGCTTTACGTCCGCCTAAGTCCTTGCCGGCGGCTCGCCGCTCGTTCACGCTGTCGTTGATCCGCTCGAGCTCGATGTCCAGCTCCATCTGCCCCAGTGCCGCCAAGACGGTAACCGTCATGCCGCCATGGCGTGGTGGTGTCAACGTCTCTACCGCACAAATTGGCACGCGAAGGCCAGCGCCCTTTCCTTTGATCTGGTCAGCCAGCGCTCAGATGTGCACGGTGAAGCGCCCCAGGCGGTCCAGCGTGCTAGCAAGGTACTCAGCGAGGTTTCCCACTTGGAGAACCCGACGCTTGAGGAACGAGGCTAGTACCAATTAGAAAGTGACTCAATCTCAAGGAACTCAGTTGAGCATTTGATGATTGCCGAATCTTTCTCGATCATGCCGAAAGATATCAGGACTGTTCCCGAACTTCGACTGCCAGCAAGCCAGTGGTGCTTACCGTCCCGATTGCCAAGGCCCGGCGATAGCCGCCCTTTACCGGGCTCTTCGGACATGTATCAAACTGGCATTGGACCTCTCTGCCGTTGTGCTGGCCAAGTACGCGCTCAAAGACAAAGGCGAAGCGCAACTCCACCTCTCGGGTGAAGGCGAACGGCTAAAGCCACTGACAGATCCCGGAACCGGCCAGGCGAACGATCCCGTGCTTGTCACATGGGAGGAGGCATTCAAACAGGCAAAACTGCCTTTCGATCCTTTCGCACGCCTCAGACAAAGTGGGCGGCGGCGTCCAGTTCCTCACCTGAGCTTGTGAAAAATGAGACGCTGCAGAAGCAGGCCCAGAACAACTCACGCAGCCATTTCGGGAGCAGCCCTTATCTCGAGAAAGCAGTCAGCGATCCGGTCACCAACTCCATGGACAGTCACAACAAATTGAGTCTCCAAGCGTTTGGCGACAAAACCAAGATGCACGCGCTACTCAAGATACTGCCCGAACTGGATTATGAGGAGCTGCAGGGATAAACGGCATGTGGCGGTCCTGCTTGAAGAAAATGCCCTACAAGCAGGGCACCAGAGGTCACTTTTCCTCCTACGCTCGCCGCTTGGCCTCTGCGATCAATTTCATGCCTTCGGAGCCCTTGCGAATCTTCTTCTCAGGATCTTCGAGGAGAAAGTCGTCCTGGGCATGAAAGATTAGGCGGTCGGAGTGATACATCGTTCGAGTGTTGACGTGAGCGACAATCGCATCAGTCGCCTCACAACTGCTGTCCCGGGCACCTGGATAACTCACCAAGGCGGCATTGCGGTTCATGGGGAAGGTAATCTCCTCAAAGGGGTTTCGAAAGACAAAATCACGACCCGGCAGTGCTTCCAGTTGACCGAAGGCAACAGGACTGTCGGAAGTGATGAAGCCACCGTTGGTCGTCGAGTCGGTAACGTGCAGTTCCCAGTGCTGCTGGTGAAGCGTTTTCATGAGCCATTCTTGTAACTCGGGGATGATTCCGATCGCTGGAGCTATCGGACCCTGCGGAAACCACTCGCCCTTCAGCAGCCCATCCCTGGCATCGCCATAGTCTGGCACCTCATCGGGAGTAGCGCCGTGCCGTAGTTCCGAAGCGCGAAGGGATTCCCATTGCTCAGGAGTTATCTCTCCGCTTCTGAGCTTCTTAGCGATCGTTGCCCGAGCATTGTCTTGAATCGTGCGGCGGCCGCGACGATTACGAACTGCGATGACGGCGGCTAGAGATAAGGCCTCTCCGACAGTTCGCTTGTGCTCCACCCGGCCGGCCCCCATCTCACGGGTGGAAGTTGCGACTTTCCCCTCGTGCCAGGAGAGCAGCTTCTCCATGGCGTTTGGGTCTACTCCCGGCTGATCCACTCGAAAAAAGTCTGTCTGCCGACACGCCATCTTGGGGATGGACTTATAGCGGATGGCCTCACGCTGATCGAATATCCGGAGCATTCCGGTCTGCGAATCCGTCATCGTGAAGCCAGCGAGGTAGAAGGCCGGGATGATGTGATGCTTTCTTGGCTCGGATCCACCCATGGCCCAGAGTCTACCCAAGGCAGCGGGCCGGAGCTCATCAAGCCGGCAAAGCCTGTGGAGAAATAGACCCGTGCGGTGATACTCGCCGGCACCATTAGCAACCCCGGCAGCTCAACCCCATCGAGGCCGAAAGCGACACTTTCTAAGAAGCACGGGAAAACCGCTACGCGCTTCTGGAAGAGGGCCAAAACCTCATAGCGATCCGCGTGGACTGCCGGCCCGTCTGAAGCCGGGCCGGCAGGACGACGTCCCCAGGTGATAGCTCCGGCCGGGGCCGGAGTATCCGCAAGGGTGCCGGAAGGATCTCCCGGACCCTGCAGTGTCCACGGGGTTCCTTGTCCCGGTTGAATTTGTCCATCGCAGTGCCTTTCACAATGGCCGGTCAGGGATGCTCACCCATTGGGGGGCTGCCGCCATCGTGTACATTCCCGGCCTTCTCTCGTCTTCAGAGGTGTGGACCGTCCGATGATTCGCAGCTCGCCGTCCAGGATCAGGGCGGCGACGACCTCGGAGGGTTGGGTGTTCGGCCCGATCACTGCGCCGCACATGTTGTCGAGGGTTTCCCTGTGCTTCAGCTTCAATCTCATCTGCACCAAGCGGGTTGCACTAGAGCGCGCCTCACGTGGCTGTTGTCCAGCACCTTTGACCGCGAGACCTTCCAGGCTGGCGTGGTGCAGTTCCACGAACCATCTGAGCGCTTGGGTGGGGGCGCTGGTTACCCGCGAAGGCCACAATGGCGGCGGCCATTCAGTGGCAGCTATTACAGCAGCTCTCGGCGCTGCTCAGTGGAGCACCCCTGGTGTGGTGCCCGGTGACAGCGAAGAGATCGAAGGCAACGATCGACGCCGTTTGTTCCCGGACAAGGGCCGGCAGTCCCGCCCTTGAAGCCACCATCCGCCGCTGCAGGGCGTCAAAATTCAGCCGGTCATGACCCCAAATCACGGCTTCACCCCTTCCAAATAGGCGGCCGCGTTAGCTTGTGCGTCAACCGGGGGGTGATGCAGTGTGTTCCAACACCGGCAACCAACCCCGAGTAGGATAGGCCGGTGACTGCTGAACCAAACCAGCCCCGTTTCCTCACTATGGCGCAAGTCGCAGATGAGTTGAACGTGAAGCAAAATCTTGTCCAGGGCCTCATCAGGACAGGGGAGTTGCGGGCTTTTCAGGTCGGTGGGAGGAGCCTGTGGCGCATCGGACGCCAGGACGTCGAGGATTACATTGAGCAGGCGTACCGGCGCACCGCCGCGCGGATTGCTGTCGGCGAGCTCGAAGACGGCACGGAGACCGGCGATCAGGAGTAGCCAATCCGGCACATTGCGACGCCGAACGTTCAAGTTCGCGCGCTGGGGTTCGCTTGGAGCGGGGCTGAAGACGGTGAAGAATGCTCGATGCTCACTTATCCCGTTATTTGTGATTGCTGCTTTTCGGTCGGCTGTGCCGGCCCCTGTGCGGTCGACCCTGCCGCCAGCCCGGGATGACTGTGTCGAGTTCGGCTTCTTTAGCTGCGGCTAGTTTCCCGGCGCGGTAGTCGATGCGCTGGGTGTGCAGCCAGACCCCCAGAACGCGTTCTTCGCGGTCCTCGGTCTTGTTGTGTCGTGGCCAGTCGTTGCCGGCGGCCAAGTAGCCGGCCACTTCGTTTAGGCGCCGCTTCCAGCGGGCTGCGTCAGCGTCGCGTTTGCCAGTGTAGTCCCGCCAGCCAGGGATGGTGTCCAAGGCCTCGCCGTAGGCGGGGGAGAGGGTACCTGCGGCTGCCTGCTCGCGGCGACGTGTCAGCCACCCCGCCAGCGCTGACTCGCGGGTGGACCGGCCGTGGACAGGAAGGCGGCCTTCCACTCCATAGAACGCCAGGAGGTCATCCAGGTTCCGCTGGCCGGCTTGGGTGGTTTGGGGATCGGGTGCCGGAAGGGCTCCTTTATGGGTGTCCCGCAGGCTCGGATCCTGCTTGGCAGCGATCGCTATGTGGTACCTGACCGTCGTCTCGGCAGCGCCGGCGAGCGCCGCGATCTTCGGGGTGGGGATACCTTTGCGGTACATCAGCACCCACTCGACATCCGGGGCAGGTCGCCGCCTGGCTGGGGTCACTGGCTGTTCTGCTTCGTCACCTCGAACGCACCTCGGGCCGTGCAGCCCGCTTAAGCTCCTCAGTGCGCAGCCGCAGGAAGATGGTGGCCAGGACTAGGGCGGACACCGCTAGGACGGCTACTGCGATCAAAAAGACCGCGTTTAGGATGCCCACGATGCCGAAGGCTGGACTCAAACTCATTACTACCCCCAATCGTTCTTGCCCCTAGGCTACGCGAGGAGCGCGTCGAGTCCTTGCCATCACCACATTTTTGCGCTGAGCATTTCCCGATCTCCTTTTCGTGGCAGTGGTGACCATGCTAGTTCCGGCCCCCGCCGCAACGCCTACACGGCCACGGACGGCCGGGTGGCTATCTCCGCAGCCTGGTGCAGCGCCTGCACCATGGACCGAGAATCGGTGATCGCCTTGCCGGCGATGTCGAACGCGGTGCCGTGGTCGACGGACGTGCAGATCTTTGAAGACTTTGTATCAGAAGCGCTGCGAGCCAGCCTCTCACGGCACGGAACAAGTGTTGGACTGCAGTCTTCCGCATACCTGGACCGAGGACGCGAGCTCATCATCAAACCTGACATCTTGTTGCGCTCGAACGGCATTGTCCGGGCAGCCATTGATGCCAAGTACAAAGCAGAGAAGCTGGGTCGCTATCCAAATGCAGACGTCTACCAGATGCTGGTCTACTGCATAAAGTTTGGACTCTTCGAGGGGCATCTGGTGTATGCCCGAGGTGACGCGGATATCAGGTCGTATGTCATCGATTCGCCGGGCATTACTATTTACTGCCGTTCCCTCAACCTGGATCAGCCTCCCGACGCCCTGATGGCAGAGGTTGGACGCACTGGCGGCCCGCATTGCTGAACCCATTCCGGTCGGAGGGGAAAGCGAAGTTGAACAGGCCGCCCGCGCCCGGTTAGCCGCTAACGGAGGACACCTCTGGCGAAGTCGAGAGGCTTGACCTCCACCAGTTGGAGTGTGAACACCCACAACAGCACGTCCTCGCCCGGGACGTACCAGTCCCGCTCCGGCGCCCGGCGAAAGCCCAGCGACTCGTACAGGGCGTGGGCGCGTTCCATGAACGTGGCGCTGGTGATACTGATTGCCTTGATGCCGGACAGTTACCGGGCGTGCTCCACGACCTGGCGCACCACGGCCCGCCCCACGCCTTCGCCTTGGTGCGCCGGGTCGACCGCCAGCATCCGGAACTCCAGCTCCCCGTCCTGCGCGATCTCGTTGTACGGCTGGCCGGTGAACGTCAGCGTCACCGCGGCCACCACATTCCCTGCGGTCTCCGCCACCCAGACCTGCGCGTGCTCGGCGCGTTGCTCCACGTCCTCCAGCACGCTCATGTACGGATGGTCGGCAGGGAAGTGCCCGGCCCGAAGGTAGGCCTCGCGGGTGATCCGCCGGACTTCGGGGAAGTCGGCGGGTGCCGCCCGACGCAGCGCGACAGTTGCAGGCAGTGCCACCCTCAAAGCGCGTCCGTTGGCGCGGGTGACGCGTTGTTAGCGGACCTTACCCTCAATGACGTGCAGGAATACGGGCGAACGGCTTCCCGTCATGATCTGCTGAAACGGCGCTGGCTAAGCTACGAGGTGGACCCGCAGAAACAGTTTGATTTTCCGGCAATGTCGGATGCCTCGCTCCCGGCAACAGCGGCCATGATCCGGGCTGTGCGCGCCGCGGATCAGGCGAGAGGCGCAGGTAACCCGGCTGACTACAAGCTTGCCGTCGACAAATTTTCCCAGGCCTTGCAGGCAGCGGAGAAGGCGGCCGGCGTTCCCGAAGATTCCCCGGTTTCTCGCCTGTCGGGTGAGGGCGCGCCAGTGCTGTCCACCAGGCCGTCAGTTTCGGCTGGTTCAGCCAGCGAGAGCGGGGGAGGCCCGGAACGACAGATACCGGGCATCCCCCCGACCCACCCGCCGGCCCAGCGCTTCGACCGCCTCATAATCCCCGGCACCCATATCCGTGGAGAGCCAACGAACCAACAGTCCAACATCCCCGCTGGACCGCACCCCCGCACCAACAGCCAGCTCCAGCTGGTCCCGCAGCAGTTGCACCGCCAGAACGCCGGACCGGCTGAGCAGGGGAGCGGTGTAAGCCTCCAGCGCCTCGGTCACGCGCCCGTCCCGCAGCAACCGCAGAACGCGCCCAGAATCAGAACACCCCACAAGCCCGGCAGCCAGCCGATATGGGTTCGACTCCACCGCACCGCCCAGCATCGACCGGACCCGGAACATCTCCGTCCGAATGGCCTGTGGTGTGCCGGCATCGCCATGAAGCTCATACGCTAGTTCCTCCGCGCTCCACCCCTGCGACCGGGAATCGAGCAGCGCCAGGATTTCCGCCCGGCGCAGCGTCAGCGGCACCCGGCTCCCATCGGCCAGCACCGCGGCAGGCTTGTCACCAAGCAACTCCAGGGACGAAACCGCAACACCAGGCCGTCGCGCACCCTGCCGGGACGCACGCGGGGAAGAAGACGCACCCAGGGAGGCCCCGCCGTCGGACGTTCCCAGCAGCGATTCCGCCACCCGGACCGCGCACCGCACCATCCGCAGCGTGTCCGCGCTGATGGTGTCCAGCGGACCGGAGACGTCCAGCACGCCAAGCAGCGCACCCGTCAAAGGGTCCGTGATGGGCGCCGCCGTGCAGGCCCAGTCGTGGTGGGTGCGGACCAGGTGCTCGGCGGAGAACAGCTGCACAGGCCCGCCGGTGACCAGCGCCTCGCTGATGGCGTTGGTGCCGATCCCCGCCTCGGACCAGTCGGCGCCCTCGGAGAACTCCAGCCGGTCCGCCCGGCGCAGCGCCTCCAGGCTGCCCACCCGCCAGAGGATCTCACCAGTGGCGTCGGTGAGCACCAGCAGGTGCCGGCCGGAACGGGAATCGTCGGCCAGCAGGTCCTGCAGCGCCGGCATCACCCGCTGCAGCCGGTGCTCCCGCCGCAGCTGCAGCACCTCGGACGGATCGTGCAGGTGCCGCGGGCTGTGCTGGTCCGGGCTGATGCCCAGCGCCATGGACCGCCGCCACGACTCCGCCAGCGGCACGGGGATTTCCGGGCGCGGGACGCCGGAGATGACCAGCTCGTGCGCGCGGCGCAGGGCACGCGCGTACTTTGCCGGGTCCGAGAACCTCTGGCCGTAGTCCACCGTCTCCTCCTCACCGCCGGCGTCCTTGCCGGCAGTGCCCGTGTAACGCGCTTGTTACCCCCGCGGGGTTCCAATAGTGATGCAGCTCACGACCGCCCCAGCATACCGCAGGGACCCCGCGGGCGGGGGCCGCCCGGACCACCTGAGGGACCGCACACAAAGGAGTGGAGATGACCGAAACACCCACCGCCGCCGCGCAGGCCTGGCTGGCCAGCCTGGACGGCGCGCTGCAGCGCCGCGACGTGGACGCCGCGCTGGACCTCTTCGAGGACGAAAGCTACTGGCGCGACTTCGTGGCGTTTACCTGGAACCTGAAAACCCTGGAGGGCAAGGCGGACATCCGCCGCATGCTCGAGGCCACGCTGGACCACGTGCGGCCGGCCAACTGGGCGCTCGCCGAGGACGCCACCGGCAGCGCCGCCGCCGGCGGGACCGTGGAAGCCTGGATCACATTCGAGACCGGTGCGGCCCGCGGCTACGGCCACCTCCGGCTGCGGAACGGCAAATGCTGGACGCTGCTCACCACCATGCAGGAGCTGAAGGGCTTCGAGGAGAAGAAGGGCCCGCGCCGCGAGCAGGGCGTGGCCCACGAAATCATCCGCGGCCGCCGCTCCTGGAAGGAGCTCAAGGAGGAGCAGGAGGCGCGGCTCGGCTACGAGGAGCAGCCCTACTGCGTGATCATCGGCGGCGGGCAGGGCGGCATCGGCCTCGCGGCGCGGCTGCGGCGGCTCGGCGTGCCCACCATCATCATCGAGAAGAACCAGAACCCGGGCGACTCCTGGCGCAACCGCTACAAGTCCCTGCACCTGCACGACCCCGTCTGGTACGACCACCTGCCCTACCTGAAGTTCCCGGACGACTGGCCCGTCTTCGCCGCCAAGGACAAGATCGGCGACTGGCTGGAGCACTACACCCGCATCATGGAACTGAACTACTGGTCCGGCACCGAGTGCGTGGGCGCGGAGTACGACGACGGCACCCAGGAATGGGCGGTCAGCGTCCTCCGCAACGGGTCGCCAGTGACCCTGCGGCCCAAGCAGCTGGTCTTCGCCCTGGGCGTCTCCGGCTACCCGAATATCCCCGCGTTCGACGGCGCGCAGTCCTTCCTGGGGGAGCAGCGGCATTCCTCCCAGCACCCCGGCGGCGGTGACTGGACGGGGAAGAAGGCCGTGGTGATCGGCTCAAACAACTCCGCGCACGATATCTGCGCCGACCTGTGGGAGCACGGCGCCGACGTCACCATGGTCCAGCGCTCCTCCACCCACATCGCCCGCAGTGAATCGCTGATGGACCTGGCGCTGGGGGACCTGTACTCGGAGCGGGCCCTGGCTGCCGGGGTGACCACCGAGAAGGCGGACCTGCTCTTTGCATCGCTGCCCATGCGCATCCTGCCGGAGGCGCAGGTGCCCGTGTACCAGGAGATGGCCAAGCGGGACGCCGAGTTCTACTCGCAACTGGAGGCCGCCGGGTTCGATCTGGACTTCGGCGTGGACGGGTCCGGGCTGTTCCTGAAGTACCTGCGGCGCGGCTCCGGCTACTACATCGACGTCGGCGCCTCCCAGCTGATCATCGACGGCCGGGTGAAGCTGAAGAACGGGCAGGTCGCCAAGATCACCGGCAACGCCGTGGTGATGGGCGACGGCACCGAGCTGGAGGCCGACCTGATTGTCTACGCCACCGGGTACGGGTCCATGAACGGGTGGCTGGCGGACCTGGTGTCGCCCGAGATCGCGGACCGCGTGGGCAAGTGCTGGGGCTACGGCTCGGACACGCCAAAAGACCCTGGTCCGTGGGAGGGGGAGCTGCGCAATATGTGGAAACCAACCAATGTCCCCAACCTCTGGATCCACGGCGGCAACCTGCACCAGAGCCGGCACTACTCCTCCTACCTGGCGCTGCAGCTCAAGGCCCGGATGGAGGGGCTGGAAACGCCGGTGTACGAACTGCAGCCCAGCCACCACACCCGCTAAAGAAAGAACCCATCATGAAGGCAGCACGTTTCCACGCCCGCAAGGACATCCGCATCGAGGACATCCCGGAACCGGAACTCCGTGCCGGGGCGGTGAAGATCGACGTCGCATGGTGCGGCATCTGCGGCACCGACCTCCACGAGTACCTGGAAGGGCCCATCTTCTGCCCGGCGCCCGGCCACCCGCACCCGCTCTCGCACGAGGAATCCCCGGTGACCCTGGGGCACGAATTCTCCGGGACTGTCTCTGAAGTCGGCGAAGGGGTGACGGGCCTGGCCAAGGGGGACAACGTCGTCGTCGAACCCTATTTTGTGGACGGCACCTGCGACATGTGCCAGGCGGGCAGCTACCACCTGTGCCGGCAGATGGGCTTCATCGGGTTGTCCGGCGGCGGGGGAGGGCTGAGCGAGAAGATCGTGGTGGACGCGCGGTGGGTGCACCCCATCGGCGACATCCCGCTGGATGAGGCGGCGCTGATCGAGCCGCTGTCTGTGGCGCACCACGCGGTGGCGCGCAGCGGCGTCAAGGCCGGCGACACGGCGCTGGTGGGCGGCTCCGGGCCGATCGGGCTGCTCACCGCCGCGGTCCTGAAGGGCATGGGCGTGACCACGATCATCAGCGAGCTCACCCAGGCGCGCAAGGAGAAGGCCACCTCCAGCGGTGTGGCGGACCATGTGCTGGACCCGAGCAAGGAGGACGTCCCCGCGCGGGTGCGGGAGCTCACCGGCGGTGCGGGGGCCGACGTCGCGTTCGAATGCGCCGGCGTGAACGCGGTGCTGGACACCATGCTCGACGCCGTCCGGCCAGGTGCCGTGGTGGTCAACGTGTCCATCTGGGGAGCTCCCGCCACCGTGGACATGCAGAAGATCGTGCTCAAGGAAATCGACCTGCGCGGCACCATCGCCTACGTCCGGGACCACCCCGCCGTGATCAAGATGGTGCAGGAGGGCAAGGTGGACCTCAAGCCGTTCATCACCGGCCGGATCGCGCTGCAGGACCTGGTGGAGCAGGGCTTCGACACCCTGATCAACCACAAGGACACGGCGGTGAAGGTGCTGGTGCACCCGTAGGGGCTGTGGGCGATCGTCAGGGCAGCGGGTGCCGTTCGCCCACGCTGACGGAGGACGACGGCGGCAGGTACTCCCGCCGTCGTCGTTCCATCCGTTGCTGCTGGCCCGGTGACGGAATCCTGGCACGCTTGGCACGGTTGCACCTGGCACAGGCTGCAACAAAGTTCTGCAGGCTGGTGGAACCGCCCTTGGACCACGGGTAAAAGTGGTCGCCATGCTCGGCCGGTCGGCCGCAGCGGCGCCCGAAGCCGACTTCCAGTTCACACACACCGCCAGCCCGGGCCATCCCTTCACGACGCTGCTGGCGCGTGAAACGGCGCACCGGATCCCGGCGCCGGACATCCCGACCGGTGATGACAGCGGCGGCAATGCCCAGAACGACGGCGGCCACGCCGGGGAATGCAACCGCGGCGACGACGTTCTCCACCATGCCGCGCAGAACCCCTGCGGCGGCGGACGGCCCCGCTCCGGTGGCCGGTGTTGCCTTCGACATGAGCGCCGACATCACCGCGACGGCGAGCCAAACCATCACCGCCGAGTACGCCAGGCGAAGCCCCTGCCGGGTCCAATAGATACGGCCGAGTTCCGGCATTGATTACCCCCAATTTTCAGTTCGCCGGAAGCCGTGGCCCCGGATGACTAGGGAATCCTATAGGCCGGCCGCCGGGCGGTGTCCCAGGTTTAGCTCAGTTTTTGCCGAGGTTCCGCGTCCACTCTTGGCTGGAGGAGCCGCACATGGCTCCCGCCCCCAGCATCGAGGCCCCCAGCCGGTCACCCTGCTGTCCACCTCCCGTGTCGAATAGACGCAGGTCACAAACAGGTGCAAGGGTGGACGGGTGAATGCGGACATCAACTTCTATTTCGACCCGGTCTGCCCTTTCGCCTGGATGACCAGCAAATGGGTGCGGCAGGTGCAGGCGCAGCGCGAGTACACCGTGGACTGGCGGTTCATTTCGTTGCGCCTGATCAACGCCCACGTTGACTACGACGCGCATTTCCCGCCTGAGTACGAGGCCGGACACACGGCCGGGCTCCGGCTTCTGCGGGTGGCGGCCCGGGCACGGGCGGAGCATGGCCGCGAGTCCATCGCCCGGCTGTACGAGGCGTTCGGGACCCACATCTTCGAAGCTGCCCCGGACACGGACCAGCGCACTGAAAGCGAGATGCGGGAGCGGCGCGGGACGCGTGAATTCGTGGAGCCGATCCTCGCTGAGGCCGGCCTGCCCCTGGAGCTCGCGGAGGCCCTCGACGACGACTCCTGGGACAGCGAGATCCGGCAGGAGACGGATGAGGCGCTGGCGCTGACGGGCAAGGATGTGGGCACGCCCATCATCCACTTTGAGCCGCCCGCCGGAGTGGCCTTCTTCGGGCCCGTGATCAGCCGGCTGCCGGACGAACACTCTGCCGCCGAACTCTGGGACCACGTGGTGGGGCTGGCACGCTTCCCTGGTTTCGCGGAGCTCAAGCGAAGCCTGCGTGAGCAGCCGCAGCTTCCTGCCTTCGGAGTCGCCGCAGATACCGTCGGCCAGCAGGAGGACTGGCACGGCGGCAGCCGGCGTCAGAAGAAGTGAACATTTGTAAGGATGGATCCATTAACCAGAGCAGTATCCGCCAATACCAGGAGTCCGTCACGGTCCAGGCATCAGCCGAGACGCTCTACGACTTGGTCTCCGACATCACCCGCACCGGTGAGTGGAGCCCGGTCTGTACGTCGTGCTGGTGGGACGACGAGGACAGCGCCGGCCAGCCCGGTGCCTGGTTCACCGGGCGCAATGAGCTGCCGCAGCGGACCTGGGAGACCCGGTCCCAGGTGGTGGCAGCCGAGCGCGGCCGCGAGTTCGCCTGGGTGGTGGGCGGCAGGTTTGTCCGCTGGGGCTTCACCTTGGCCCCGGCAGATGCCGGGACCACGCTCACCGAGTCGTGGGAATTCCTGCAGGACGGAATAGCCATGTTCGGGGAAAAGTACGGTGCCGACGCTGACGCCCAGATCGCCGACCGCACCCAGCAGGCGCTCGACGGCATCCCGAAAACGCTCGCCGCGATCAAACGGATCGCCGAATCCATCGCTGCAACGGAGGAAGCCCCGTCCTAAAGACGGGAACCGCTGCATCACTGGGAGGTGCCCGGCGCGGGCCCGATGGCCTTACGCCTGTCCATTGCCGGTACGGGAACGCCATGCCTCGAGCTGCTCGATTGTTTCCGGATGCTGGTACGCAATCTTCTGCCCGCTGTCCAGCGAGATGGTGTTGCTGTGGGTCCTGATGCCCTCCGGGATCTGCCGCCCTGCGCCGCTGGAGCGCACGAAGTTGTCCTTGGCGCCCACAAAACTGTTCCGGGCAATCTCGATGTCGCAGGGCAGCTCCACGTCGTAGGTCAGCAGGTGCGTGCCCATGCCGGCCTGGTCCGGCCGGATGTTGGCAGCCCATGAGAAGCCGGCATCGCGGCATTCGTTGTCCGTAAACGAGCACCGGATGTGTCCCGTCCCTGCAGCCGGTGTTCCCCGGGACCAGACCTCCAGGCTCTGGTTGCAGTTCTCAATGGTGTTGCCCACGAACCGGCAGTCCGTCCACGCAACGTTGGATCCCTCGGCACTGCCCTGCATGGTGGTGCCCGTGTCATACGTCTGCCGGATCGTGTTGCCCTGGACCAGCACGTTCGCACAGCCAATCCAGATTTCCACGCCGTTCCCGTACCGGGTGGTCTTTGATACCCGCGAACCGCCGATTTCCTCGATCAGGCAGTCCGTGATCTGCGCGTTCTGGGTCCCGTAGATTCCTACGCCGTGGACACCGTGGCCAAGGATGTGCAGGTCCGAGGCGTTGGTGTTGGAGGCGGGACGGAAACCCTGCTGCTTCACGGCTATCTCCACGCCGGCACCCGGGGAGACGCCCAGCTTCACATACACGTGGGTATCGTCGCTGTAAAAATCCCAGTCCTGCGCCAGGTCAGCGAGGTTCCACCGCTTCCAGCCGTGGATGGTGCCGCCGGCCTTCAGGAACCCGACGTCCGTTGAGGTACCGGCCGTGTTGCCGGTGAACTCCCCGGATCCGGCCGTGAGGTTCAGCTTCCACACGCCGGGGCTGTGCAGCACCCACGCGTCCGCGCTCATCTTGTAGCCGCTGATCTGCGGCAGCGCCCCACTGCCGTAGGAGCCCAGGGTAAAAGCCCCCGTTGTCCCCTTCAGCACCGGAACCTTAAGGGAGCCCCAAAACACGTCACCGCGCCGCAACAGGACCGCGTCGCCACGCCCCACTTCGCCCGTATCAAGCGCCGCCCTGACCCTCGCCAGCGTCTGCCAGGGTGCTGCCTTGGTGCCCGGGTTGGCATCGTCCCCGCCGCTGCTGACGAAGCGAGTGTTCGCGTAGGCAGGGGAGGGAACAACCTCCGCAGGCGGGGCAGTGAGCGCACTGGGCACCCCGGCAGTTACCGCCGCAGCCCCAATCCACTCCAGGAACCGACGGCGCCCCAGCATCATGATTTCTCACCGGCCAGGGGCTCGGTACGGCTGCAGGTTAACGGGCGGTGGAGGGGTTTAGAAAAAGGCACCAGAAGATTTTACTGGTCCTGGGCTGCCCGGCGCACATCGGCAACGTACGGTAACAGTCCATGCAACAATGACGCCATGACCCACCAAACGCACGCATCCGCCGCGGCGGAACCCCGCGCTTCCGCCGGCCCCGCCTTTGAAGCTGCGTACCAGGCCGCCCAGAAGAGCCTCGCTGAAGGCGGCATCCCCATCGGCGCGGCGCTCGCCCATGGGGAAGAGGTCATCGCCAGCGGACACAACGAACGGGTCCAAAGCGGTGATCCGATTGCGCACGGTGAAATATCCGCGCTCCGTGCCGCCGGCCGGCAGAAAACCTACCGGGACACCACGCTCTACACCACCCTGGCCCCGTGTGCCATGTGCGCCGGGACCATCATCCAGTTCAAGATCCCCCGCGTGGTGGTGGGGGAAGCGCGGACGTTCGACGGCGAACTTGAGCTCCTGCGCTCACGCGGGGTTGAGGTGGTGGTCCTGGATGACCAGCGCTGCGTGGACATGATGCGCGCCTTCCAGGACAACGATCCGGACCTGTGGGCTGAGGACATCGCCGAGTAGGCCCTCCTACAGCGTCTCGGGAACCGGGCGTCCGGGGAAGAGCGTTGAGTACTGTTTCCGGTACATCCTGCGCCCGATGAGCCGGTAGCCCAGGCGTACCGGCGCGGGGATCTCCTTGAACAGTTCCTTCCGGTCCGCGGGCGGGTTCGTCGCCAGCACCATCCCCAGATAGGTGACCAGGAATTTCTTGTCGAACTGCTCAATGCTGTGCTGCCCCAGTCCGTTCATTTCCTCCTCGGTCATCACCCTGTCCGCGACCGGCATCACTTCGGTAACCTCGCGGCGCAGGTGCACTTTGAGGACAGCGGACAGGTCCTCATAGCGCGCGGCGAGTTCCGCGCCCTGCTCTTTGTCCGCCGTCGCCATCCAGCGCAGGCGGACGGGCTCGATGCTCTCGAGCCGCTGTGTGACCTGCCGGTGCTGATGGAGCATCTGCCCTACGTGCAGCGCACAGGCCGGCGCTCGTTGCTCCAGCTGCGGGTACATGAGCAGGTCCTCGCCCTCGTGGTGGATGTAAAGCACCTTGTCGAAGTTGCCGAGCACTTCACCCACGTAAGCGGCGCGGGCGGTGTCCCCGGCACCGACTGAGCGCACCAGTCCGGGCGCCTCGTCATAGGCCCAGAGGAAGAAGCGGTGGATGCGCCGCATCCCGGCCGTCCCGGTGCACAGGACGGGTCCCGGCGGAAGGGGAGCGGCGGTTTCACCGGGCTGCATGGTGAAGAAATCAGTCATTGGATGGGCCCCTAACACTCGTCATTCCAGGACCAGGACCTCTCCCCGGGAGCATCGTACCGTTCGGCCAAATGCCGCACAATGGCTTCTGCTGGCGGGCCATTCAGCCGCAGGCCGCAGCCATGGGCGCCGTCACTGGCGGCCTACACCGGCTCCGCCCTCTTGACCCGTTGGATGACCATGCGGCGGCTGCCGTGGGCCGTGAGCACCTGGTTCTTCCTGCGAATCTCGATGTGATCCGGCGACGTATCTCAACCAGCGGGCAGCACCGCGGCCACCTCAACCTGTACCCCGGCGTCCCGGAACTTCTGCACCTGCTGAGGGTCGGCGCCGTCGTCCGTCACCAGCGTCCAAGGCAAAGCCAAACGTGCCCACGCGTGGAACGGCCGCAGCCCCAGCTTGGAGGAGTCCGCCAAAACATAAACGGAACGGCCGCGGCGGGCCATGAGCTCCTTGAGCCGGGTCTGGGCATGGTCGGCTTCGCAGATGCCGTCCTCGGCGGTGACGGCGTCGGCGCCCAGAAACACCCGGTCAAAACTCATCCGCTCCAGCGCTGCCTCGGCCAGAGGCCCCACAAAACTCTGCGACAGGCTCCGGAGCCGGCCGCCCAGACAGTCCACCTCGATACCCTCGGAATCAGCGAGTTCCTGCATGGTGTTGATGCCCGGGGTCGTCACGGACAGCTTTTCGAACCCGCGCAGCTCGTGCGCCAGGGCACCCACGGTGGAGCCGGCGTCGAGCAGGATGTTCTCGCCGGGCCGGATCACGGACGCCGCCCAGCGGGCGATCGCGTGTTTCTGCTCGAATGCTTCGCCGGTGCGCTGCCGCAGCGACGCCTCCGGGTGCGCGCCCAGGGCCATGGCGCCGCCGTAGGTGCGGGCCAGCCGGCCCTGGCCGTTCAGCAGCGCCAGGTCGCGGCGGATGGTGGAGGCCGTCACCTCGAACCGGGCGGAGAGTTCCTCCACGGAGGCCAGGCCGGTGGTCACGGCGAGGTGGTAGATCTCCTCGCGCCGCGCGTTTGCGCTGAGCATTTCCGGTCTCCTTCCCGTGGCAGTGGTAACCATGCTAGTTCCGGCCCCCGCCCAGTCCCCGCAGCAACGCCTACACGGCCACGGCAGGCCGGGTGGCCATCTCCGCCGCCTGGTGCAGCGCCTCCACCATGGACCGGGAATCGGCGATCGCCTTGCCGGCGATATCGAACGCGGTGCCGTGGTCCACGGACGTGCGGATCACCGGCAGGCCCACCGTGATGTTCACGCCGGCCTCGATGCCCAGCACCTTCACCGGCCCGTGCCCCTGGTCGTGGTACATGGCCACCACCAGGTCGTAATCGCCCCGGCCGGCCAGGAAGAACAGCGTGTCCGCCGGCAGCGGGCCCACGGCGTTGATCCCGTCAGCCTGGGCGGCCTTCACACCCGGCTCGATCTTCTCCGCTTCCTCGCCCTGGCCGAACAGGCCGTTCTCGCCGGCGTGCGGATTGATGGCGCACACGCCGATCTTCGGGTTGGGGATGCCCGCGCGGACCAGGGCCTCGTGACCGCGGCGGATGGTGCGCTCCACCAGGTCCGGGTTGATCTTGCGGATGGCATCCATCAGCCCGATGTGGGTGGTCACGTGGATCACCCGGATCTTGGGGCTGGAGAGCATCATGGACACTTCCTCCGTGCCCGTCAGGTGCGCCAGCAGTTCGGTGTGCCCGGGGAAGATGTGCCCGGCCGCGTGCAGCGCCTCCTTGTTCAGCGGCGCGGTGCAGATGGCCTGCACCTTCCCGGCCATCGCTAGCTCACTGGCCACCCGGATGTACTCGTACGCGGCATGCCCGGCCACGGGGGAGAGCTGCCCCCACGGCAGGTCCTCCGGGAGCAGCGCCAGGTCGATCACGTTCACCCGGCCCGGCGTGAACACCGCGTCCTCCACGTTCTCGATGCTCTGGATGTCCGCCTGGATACCCAGGACGTCCGCGGCCTGGCGCAGGCGCAGCGCGTCACCGATCACCACGGGCCGGCACTCGGCGTTGCTCTGCGGATCCAGCACGGCGGCCACCACCACCTCCGGACCCACCCCGGCGCCGTCGCCCATGGTCACGGCAACGTAGGGAAGGGCGTTTTGCTGGGTCTTGCTTGCTGCGGTTGTCATGTCTGCTCCAGATCGTTCGGAAGTCTTGCTGGGAAGGGTGGTGGCGGGAGACTGCGCGGACCGGCCGCGGCGCTCCCGGATTTCGTCGTAAAGCTGTAAGAGGGCCAGGTCATCACCAAAGCTGCCGGGCTTGGTGCCCACCAACGTTCCGTCCCCGGCGCGGCTGAGCACGGCCCCGTGCTGCACGGCCGCGAGTGGCACCAGTCGGTGGAGGCCGACGGCGTCCAGGACTTCCCTGGCCGTCTCACCGCCCGTGAGGATCAGGTCTGTTGGTGTTGCTTTCGCTGCCTCGGCTGCGAACCTGGACAGGGCCTGCACGATGCGGGCTGACCCGGACGGGTCCACTTTTGAAGCGGCAAGGGTGATGGCTACGCGGTGGCCTGCCCGCAAATCCGCTGAAACCTGGGCCAGCTGGGGAGCATAGGCCCCGATGGCTCCTGCGTACTGTGGGTGCAGCTTGATCACCGTGAAGCCTTGGGCCTCGAGTTTGGCCAGCTGCGCCTGCGCGGTTCCGGATGCGGATCCGACGACCGCGAGCACCGGCCTGGCGGCTCCCTGCGGTTCCGCCGCGGGGCAGGCATCAGTTTGTGCTCCCAATTGCGCATTTCGCGCAAGGTGGGTTGCGAGCCGCTGTGCAAGGACGTCAGCCGTTCCGCCGGTTCCCACCAGCACGATGCGGCGACCGCCGGCCTGGAAGTCCAGCTCCAGCAGGGCGCCCACCACCTGCTCCAGGTCCTGGACGGTTTCGCCGTCGGCCACCAGCAGCCCGGGCTGGTCCGAGTCCAACAGCGTGTCCAGCACGGCGGACAGCGAACCGGACCGCACCTCGGCCAGGTCCACGGTCTGCACCGAGGCCGGATCCTCCGGGCGCAGCAGCGAAGGAATGCCCGCCGGCGGTGCCGACTGCTCGGCCTGCCACAGGTCCGTCTCCGCCAGGGGAATCCCGGAAACCACAGGGCGGCCGTCAACTACGGACCGCTGCAGCTGGGGGAGTGCCCCCGCAACAACAGCGTGGAAACCAAGGCCCGCCAGGGCGGAAAGTTCGGCGCGGACGTTGCCGCGCCACAGGGAGTCCATCTTCTTGAACATCACCTGCGCGCCAGCGGCCTCGGGGCCGGTGAAGGCTTCCTTGACCATAGCCTCGGCAGCAGATTCAGGAAGCCCGCGCGAATGCGTATCGGCGACCACAACGTCGGTGCCGGGCTCGGGTAAGGAGGTGCCGCCGTCATGCGTTCCCGGGACAGTATGCGTGCCCAGCAGGACCTGCGCGCTCAGCCCGTGCTGCACAAAGCAGGAGCCAACCTCGGCGGCGCCGGAGAAATCGTCGGCCTGCACAAATACGGAAGCCACGTTGCTCCTCTCGTCCGTAGTCGGCTGAAGTCCCAAATGGGTTATCTCGTTCTATATACAATTTCTCGCCCCATAGAGAGCGGGAAGTTCCCCATCATCATGACACGCTTGCGCGAATCACGCTAGAGGGGTTGCGCAATTCGCGCAGGAGTGGCAAAGTGATGGACACAACATTCGGCGCAGCCACTCCGGCCGGCAGCCGTCCCCCCGATCTACCGAGAGGTCAACGATGACCGTTCTTCCTCAAGGAAGTGAGATTTCCCGCCGCCGCCTGCTGCAGTTCGGCGCGGCCGCAGGGTTTCTGCTGGGCACCGGCAGCCTCGCTGGCTGTGCTGGCCCCACCGGACTCCCGGGCCCCAGCACCCTGACCTTGGCCCTCAACCGGTCCCTGGTCAGCCTGGACAACAAGCTCAACCAGTTCGACGCCGCCGTCACCGTGCAGCGCGCCGTCCGCCAGGGCCTCACCGCCATCGGCCCCGAAACCAAGCCCGTGCTGGTCCTGGCCGAACGCTTCGAGATGACCGGACCCACCGAATGGACCGTCACCCTCCGCGAAAGCATCCGCTACTCGGACAACAGCCCCGTGCAGGTGGAGGACGTTTCCACCGCCCTGAAGATGTACCAGCAGGTGCAGGGCTCCTTTGTGGCCGGGTTCTTCCCCGAATTCCCCGAAGTGGTTCCCGTGGATGACCGCACCTTCAAAATGGTCTCCAAGAAGCCCATCCCAATCCTGGACTCGCTCATGAGCATGATCCTGATAACCCCGGCCGCGCAGAACAAGCCGGAGGAACTGCAGGAGGGCGTGGGCACCGGCCCGTACGTGGTCACCAAGTTCAACCGCGGCGCCGGCACCTACAGCCTGGCCCGCAACAAGAACTACTGGGGCCCGGCGCCGCAGGTGGACAACGTGGAAGTCCGGTTCCTCCCCGAGGAATCCAGCCGCGTCATCGCCCTGCGCAGCGGCGAGGTTGATGTCATCGACTCCATCACCCCCGACTCCCGCGAACAGCTCGCCGGCCTTCCCGGCGTCGAACTCCAGGAAGCGTCCAGCCTCCGCCTCAACCAGATCTTCTTCAACTTCCGCAAGCCCGCCGGCCACCCGCTGGCCGATCCCCGCGTCCGCCAGGCGCTCAGCATGGCGATCAACGGCGAGGCGCTGGTGCGGGACGTGCTGGTGGACTCCGTCACCCAGGCCGAAGGCGTCACGCCCTCCAGCCTCACCGGCTACCACAAGACCGGCGAGTACGTTTACGATCCCGAAAAGGCCAAGGCCACCCTCGCGGAACTGGGTGTCAAGGACCTCACCCTCAAGATCATCTGGGAAACCGGCGAGTTCGCCTCCGACACCTCCGTGATGGAGGCCCTGGTGGAGATGTTCGGCAAGATCGGCGTGAAGGCCGAGCTGCAGCAGTTCGAACCTGGCGGCAACATCCTTGCCTGGCGCCAGGGCAAGCAGGGCGACTGGGACCTGCTTGGCAACGGCTACCCCAGCCCCACCGGTCTGGCCATCACCATGCTGCAGGGCATGTACTCCGGCACCCCGGAGAAGGAAGCCACCCGCGACACCTACCAGGGCTACGTGATCCCCGAGGTCACCGCCAAGATCCAGGCCGCCTCCGCCGAAGCGGACCCGGCCCGCAGGACCGAACTGCTGAACGACGCACAGCAGGCCGTGTGGGACACCTGGCCCTGCGCCTGGGCGTTCGTCCCCAAATCCGTCCTCGCCCACCGGGAGCGGGTGTCCGGGATCAACCTGGCACCCACCAACTCCTACCCCCTTGTTGATGTCCGGCTGGAGGCCTAAGCCATGACGAACTACATCCTGAAACGCCTGGGACAGGGCCTGCTGACCGTGTTCCTCACGGTGTCCACCGTGTTCATCCTCATCCGCATGGCCCCGGGTGATCCCGCCGTGTCCTACGCCGGGCCGCTGGCCAGCAACGAACAGCTCGCCGCGGTGCGGGAGCAGTTCGGGCTGGACCGGCCGGTGCTGGAGCAGTACTGGATCTTCCTGCAGCAGCTGTTCACCGGCAACCTGGGCCAGTCCTACTCCTTCCAGGCCCCCGCCATGCAGGTGGTGGCCGAGCGCATGCCGTACACGCTGACCCTCGCCACCGCCGCGATCCTGCTGACCGCAGTTGTGGCCATCCCGCTGGGTGTGTGGATGTCCCGCCGCCCGGATACCGGCAAGGAACTCGGCGTCAACGTGCTCACCATCGCCGGGCAGTCCATGCCGGACTTTTGGACCGGCATCATGCTCCTCACCGGCTTCGCCGTGCTGGTCCCCATCTTCCCGGCCTCCGGCTTCGCCACCTGGGGCGGGCTGGTGCTCCCCACCATCACCATCGCCATCCTGCAGATCGCACTGATCTCCCGGATGGTCCGGCGGGAAATGACCAACAACCTCGCAGCCCCGTTCCTCACGGTGGCCCGCTCCCGCGGTGTCCGCAGCTCCGCTCTCACTTGGCGCTACGCCATGGGCAACTCCGCCATCCCCGTCTTCACGGCCCTGGGCACCCGGTTCGCCGCCATGCTCAACGGTGTTGTGGTGGTGGAGGTGGTGTTTGCCTGGCCCGGCGTCGGCTCCCTGATTGTGCGGGCCCTCGAAACCCGCGACTACCCCCTCATCCAGGCCACGGTCCTCCTCACCGCGCTGCTCGCGGTGGGCGTGCAGCTCCTCATCGACCTCGCCTACCCGCTCCTTGACCCCCGCGTTCGTCTTGGAAAGGCGGCAACAGCATGAGCCTCGACACCGCAACGCCCGCCCCCGGCGGAGCCGGAAAGACAGTCCGGCAGCCCAGCCCCAGCGCCGTCACCAAGGCGGACATCGCCAAGGCAGGCGCCACCCGCCGTCGCAACGCCGCAAAGTGGAAGCTCATTGTGGGCACCATCTGCACCCTGCTGGTGATCATCCCGATCATCCTGGCCCAGGTGCTTCCCCTCCCGGACGCCAACTTCCAGGACCTCGGGGCACGGCGCCTGCCGCCGCTCACCGACGGCCACCTGTTCGGCACCGACCAGCTGGGCCGGGACCTCCTGTCCCGCGTGCTGCACGGCGGCCAGGTCTCGCTGACCATCGGCCTGCTGGCCGTGCTGGTGTCCGGCGCCATCGGCATCATCCTTGGCGCGGCCGCCGGCTACTACGGCGGCTGGGTGGACACCATCGTCTCCCGCGTCCTCGAAGCCCAGATGTCCCTGCCATTGCTCATGATGCTGCTGCTGGTGGTGGCCCTGTTCGGCCCCTCCATCCCCGTGATCACCTTCGTGATCGCCATCGCCCAATGGCCTGAAGTTGCCCGCCTCACCCGCTCCATGGTGCTGGTGGAACGCGAAAAGCCGTACGTCTCCGCCGCCCGGATCCTGGGCCTGCACAAGATCCAGATCCTCATCCAGCACATCATCCCCAACGTCATCAAGCAGGCAACCCTGGTGGTCCTGCTCCTGCTGGCCCAGGCCGTGCTGCTGGAATCCGCGCTCAGCTTCCTGGGTGCCGGACCGCAGCGCCCCTTCGCCACCTGGGGCCGCATCATCTCCGACGGCCAGGACTACATCACCACCTCCTGGTGGATGGTCACCCTGCCCGGCCTGGTAATCGTGCTCATGGTGGTGGGCGTCAACCTGCTGGGCGACGGCCTCCGCGACCGTCCCCGCCGCAAGAAGAAGGGGGCCTGACATGACCGCACAGCCTACTTTTACAGAGCAGCCGCTGCTGGAGGTCCGCGACTTCCAGGTGGAGCTGATCACCGACGCCGGCATTATCCGCGCCGTTGACTCCGTCAGCTTCAGCATCCACCGGGGCGAGACGGTCACCATCATCGGTGAGTCCGGTTCCGGCAAGTCGACGACGGCGATGGGCATCCTCCGCTTGCTGCCCGAGGACCTGGCGGTACTGTCCGGCACCGTGCTGATTGACGGCGTCGACATCACCGCCGATCCCAAGGCCATCGACAAGGTGCGCGGCAAGACCCTCGCCCTGATCCCGCAGGACCCCATGACGGCGCTCAGTCCGGTGCACTCGATCGGCAGCCAGCTGTTCGAGGCCATCCGGATCGCCGGTGCCGCCTCCGCCAAGGACAAGGGCGCGCTGCAGGCCCGGGCCGTCCGGCTGCTGGAGCAGGTGCACATTCCCACGCCTGAGAAGCAGCTGAAGAAGTACCCGCACCAGCTCTCCGGCGGCATGCTGCAGCGCGTGCTGATCGCCATCGCGCTGGCCAGCGAGCCGCAGCTGCTGGTGGCGGACGAGCCGACGTCCGCCCTTGACGTGACTGTCCAGGGCGGCATCCTGGACCTGCTGCTGGAACTGCAGGAACAGCGCGGCATCGGCATCCTGATGATCACGCACGATCTCGGCGTGGCCCGGCTGATCTCGGACCGCATCCACGTGATGAAGGACGGCTCCTTCGTGGAGTCCGGCGAGGTCCAGCAGATCGTGGACCACCCCGCCACCGACTACACCCGGGCGCTCCTGGCCGCCGTGCCGGTGCTGGGGCCATGGGACGAGACTCCCGCCGCCGCCCCCGGCCGTCACGCTGCGAACGCCACCGGATCCTCAGCCACCTCTGACCCCGCCCTTACCCAGACCGGAGCAAAGCCATGACGAAGCCGTTCCTCGCCGTCGAAAACCTCGTGGTGGACTACCACGTGCCCGGCGGCACCTTCCGCGCCGTGGACGACGTCTCCTTCTCCGTGGACAAAGGCAGGACGATCGCCGTGGTGGGCGAATCCGGCTGCGGCAAGTCCACCATCGCCAAGGCGCTGATGCGGCTGGTGACCCCCACCAGCGGGCGGATCGAGCTGGATGGCACGGACATCGCCGCCATGAGCGAGGCGAAGCTGCGGCCCATGCGCTCCAAATTCCAGATGGTGTTCCAGGACCCGTACGGCTCGCTGGACCCGCACATGACCGCGCAGGAAATCGTGGCCGAGCCGCTGAAGCTGCAGGGCGTCCGCTCCAAGGCGGAGCGGCACAAGGCTGCAGCGAAGCTGATCGACCAGGTGGGCCTGCCCGTCCGGTCCCTGGACAAGCACCCGGCCGAGTTCTCCGGCGGCCAGCGCCAGCGCATCGGCATCGCCCGGGCGCTCGCCTCCAAGCCCGAACTGCTGGTCTGCGACGAGGCCACCAGCGCCCTGGATGTTTCGGTCCAGGCGCAGGTGCTGCGGCTGCTGAAGTCCATCCAGGACGAAACCGGCATCACCTACGTGTTCATCTCGCACAACCTTGGCGTGGTGCAGGAGATCAGCGATAGCGTCATGGTGATGCAGAAGGGCAGGCTGGTTGAGCATGGCTCCACCGCGTCCGTCCTGACCGCCCCCAAGGAGGACTACACCCGCAAACTCCGCCGCGCGGCCCTGGACCCCTCCACCATGACCGGCCTCAAGCCGCGGCACCTGGTCCGCTCCCTGGCCCTGGCCAACCAGGCCTGACCCTTACTTTTGAACCACGCAACCACGAGGAATCAACGCATGAGCAAGCAGCCCGAAGGCGCCCAGGTGGACGGCCTGAAACTCCCCATCTCCCGGCTGGTCCTGGGAACCATGACGTTCGGCGACACCGTTGACGAGGCCACCGCGGGCAGGATGGTGGAGGAAGCGCTCGACGCCGGCATCACCACCATCGACACCGCCAACGCCTACGTGGGCGGCACCACCGAGGAGATGCTCGCCCGGCTTTTGAAGGGAAAGCGCGACGGCGTCATCCTGGCTTCCAAGGCCGGCATGCCGCACGCGGACCACGGCTCCAATTCGCCGCTCTCGCCCGCCGGGCTGCGTGCCAGCGTGGAGGGGAGCCTGCGCCGGCTGGGCACGAACAGCATCGACCTGTTCTACCTGCACCAGCCGGACCGGGCCACGCCCCTGGCCGACACTCTGCGTACCGTTGCCGAGCTGGTTGCCGAGGGGAAGATCGGCGCGCTGGGCGTGTCCAACTTCGCCGCCTGGCAAATCGCCGACGTCATCCACACGGCGCGCGAAGTCGGCGCGCCGCGGCCCGTCGTCGCGCAGCAGCTGTACAACCTGGTGGCCCGACGGCTGGAGGAGGAGTACCTCGAGTTCGCGTCCACCCACAACGTCCACACCATGGTCTACAACCCGCTGGGCGGCGGGCTGCTCACCGGCAAGCACAGCTTCGACGCCAAGCCCACCGAGGGCCGCTACGGGGACTCCAAGCTCGCCGCCATGTACACGCAGCGCTACTGGGACAAACAGCTCTTCGAGGCCATCGGGGAACTGTCCCGGATCGCTGACGGTGCCGGCGTCACGCTGGCCGAACTGTCGCTGCGCTGGCTCGCATACCGCAAGGGTGTGGGCTCCATGCTCCTGGGCGGGTCCAAGGTGGAGCAGCTCCGCGCCAACATCGCCGCCGTGGCCAACGGGCCGCTGCCGGCCGACGTCGTGGAAGCCTGCGACGCCGTCGGCACCTCGCTGCGGGGGCCCATGCCCGCCTACAACCGCTGACACTTTCTTACTGACTGAACCGATACTGACTGAAGGACACTGATGACCTCCGAACTGGCCCTCGAATTCGCCCGCAAGATCCGCGCCCGTGAGCAGGCGGTGGGCTACTGGGCGGTGCTGGACGCGCCGGTGGCCACCGAACGCATCGGCCGGCTGGGCTACGACTACGTGGCCCTGGACGCCCAGCACGGACTGCTCGGCTACTCGGGGGTGCTGAACGGGCTGATGGCCATCGACGCCGGGCACACCGCCGTCGGCATGGTCCGCGTGGAGGCCAACGACTTCACCGCGATCGGCAAGGCGCTCGACGCCGGCGCCGTGGGAGTCATCGTCCCGCTCATCAACAACGCCGCCGATGCTGCTGCGGCGGTGGCGGCAGCCAAGTACCCGCCGCTGGGCGGCCGCTCCTATGGGCCCATGCGCTCGGCCCTGCGGATCGGGCCTAAGCCGGCTGAAGCCAACGCCACCACCATGGTCTTCGCCATGATCGAGACGCCGGAAGGCCTGGCCAACGTCAAGGAAATCTGCGCCACACCTGGCCTGGACGGCATCTACGTGGGGCCGTCGGACCTGGCGATCGCGGTGGGCGGGGCATTCCCCGGGGACCCCGCCGTCGACACCGAATTCAACGCCGCGCTGGAGACCATCGCCGAAGCCGCCGCCTCCGCCGGGATCGCCGCCGGCATCCACACGCCCGCCGGCACCGTAGCCAACCAGCGGCTGGCGCAGGGCTACACCTTCACCACCATCGCCTCGGACCTGACGCACCTGGAACAGATCGCCAAGTCCCACCTCGACGCCGCCCGCGCCGCTGCCGGAACCACAAAGGACTGAACCATGACAAACACCACCACCGCCGCGTACAGCACCATCACCCCGGACGGCGCCGTGAAGCGGGCCGACGGCGCCGACTACGCCTACCTGCCGGCCCCCACCGTGCAGAGCCACGCCGCCAACCTGCTCACCCTGCCGGACGGCCGGCTGGGCTGCGTCTGGTTCGGCGGCACCCAGGAAGGCGTGCCGGACATCTCCATCTGGTTCTCCGCCCTTGAGCCCGGCAGCAGCCAGTGGTCTTCGCCGGAACAGCTCTCGAACGACTCCACCCGCTCCGAGCAGAACCCCATCCTGTTCACGGCCCCTGACCAGACATTGTGGCTGCTGTACACCGCGCAGAAGGCGGGCAACCAGGACACCGCCGAGGTCCGCCGTCGTATATCCACGGACAGCGGCCGCACCTGGGGCGGGGTGGAAACGCTGTTCCCCGCGAACCAGACCGGCGGCGTGTTTGTCCGCCAGCTTCCGGTGGTGCTGCCGTCCGGCCGCCTGATTGTGCCGATCTTCCGCTGCATCACCACGCCGGGGGAGAAGTGGGTGGGCAACAGCGATGACAGCGCCGTGATGATCTCCGACGACGCCGGCGCCACCTGGACCGAGCACGTCCTGCCGGGGAGCCTGGGCTGCGTCCACATGAACATCCAGCCCGTGGCCGACGGCTCGCTGCTGGCCCTGTTCCGCAGCCGCTGGGCGGACTCGATCTACGAATCCCGCTCCACGGATAGTGGCTCCACCTGGAGCGAGCCGGTCCCCACCGAGCTGCCCAACAACAACTCCTCCATCCAATTCACCGCGCTCGCCGACGGCCGCCTGGCCCTGGTCTACAACCACGCGAGGGCGGGGGAGGGCACCGAGCGGCGCCTGTCCCTCTACGACGAAATTGACGACGACGGCCTGGCCGAGGAGCAGGGGCAGGTCGCCGAGCCGGACGCTGCGGCCTTCTCCGAGGACGACGGCGTTAAGCGCGCCTTCTGGGGCACTCCGCGCTCACCGATGACGCTGGCGATCTCCGAGGATTCGGGCCGGTCGTGGCCCATCCGCCGGAACCTGGATGTGGGGGACGGGTACTGCCTGTCCAACAACTCCCGCGACGGCCTCAACCGCGAATACTCCTACCCGTCCATCCACCAGGGCCGGGACGGTTCCTTGAACATCGCGTACACGTACTTCCGGCAGGCCATCAAGTTCGTCCGGGTGGACCCGCAGTGGGCGTACCAGGGCACCACAACTCCTGGCGGGGACGCATGACCAAGCACGCTGTGGTCACCGGAACCAGTTCGGGGATCGGCAAGGCCATAGCCCAGTGCCTGCTGGCCGACGGGTGGCGGGTGACCGGGCTGAGCCGCAGCGAGTCTTCGCTGGGGGAGGGCTTCCAGTGGCAGCAGGCTGATCTCTCGGAGCCCGAATCGTTGGGCAGCGTGGTCGAGGCCATCGGGCCAGCCGACGCCCTGGTGCACGCCGCCGGGTTCCAGCGGACCGCGCACCTGGGCTCCCTTGACCCGTCCGCACTGGCGGGGATGTTCGCGGTTCATGTGGCGGCCGCATCCGTGTTGGCCAACGCGCTGGTGCCGTCCATGCCCGACGGCGGCCGGATTGTCCTGCTGGGCAGCCGCACCTCCACCGGGATGCCGGGCAAGAGCCATTACGCCGCCACGAAGGCTGCCCTGATGGGGCTCGGACGGACGTGGGCGCAGGAGCTCGCGCCAAGGGGGATCACCGTGAACGTGCTTTCCCCCGGCCCCACCGACACCCCCATGCTGAACGACCCCGGCCGCGCCGCCACCCCGGTGAAGCTGCCCGCGCTGGGAGCCCTGGTGGACCCGGAGGACGTGGCCGCCCTGGCCGCGTTCCTCCTGGGCCCCCATGGCAAGTCCATCACCGGCCAAAACTACGTCATCTGCGGCGGCGCCTCCCTCTAGCAACCCCCCATCCCCCCCAAAAAAACCCAACCGCCTGCGACGCTCTCTCACTTAACGCAGGTTTTTGGCGACCCTCTCTCACTTAACGCAGGTTTTCCAGCAACGCTCTCGCAGCGGCGGCCAAACCCGTCTCCATCTCGCACCCGCCGCCGGCCCACGCCATCCCCGCGCTGTTGGCGCGTGAAGCGGCATACTGGATCCCGCCGTCGAACGTCCCGTGCCTTGATAACGGCCGCGGCAACGATGACGACGACGGCAGTGGCGCCTGGGAGCGTCACTGCGGCAATTACATCGCAGGCATATTCCGGGCGGACGGCCTGCCCTTGACAGCCGGACCGGGCCTAGGGAGCATCAAAGGTGCCGGTGCGCCTGGCTGTCTTCGCAAGCAGGCACTCCGGCTTCTTGAAGGGTAATCGGATGCAGCCAGCTCTCCCGCGGCTCAGAACCTTGCGGAGTGTGACCGCCACCGTCGCGGCCCTCCTGGCGGTCTCGGCCGCGGGTTGCACCAGCCCTCCCGAGCCGCCTGACCGTCCCAGCGAGTCCGCGTCTCCCGCGCGCGATATTCGCATAGCAGCCGTCGGGGACATGAACGGCGTCAGGACCTATGCGCCTGACAGCCCGTCCGGCCGCAATGCTGTGGCGATCACCCGGCTCGTGAAGAACAACGAGATTGATGCGTTCCTGGGTCTCGGAGACTTCCAGTACAACACCGCCTACTGCAATGACTACGTGAACTACTGGACGCGGCTGTGGGGCGGCACCAAGTCCAAGCTGTACTGGGTCTCCGGCCCAAACCACGATTGGAGACCCGGACGCAACGAAGACCTCGACAACTTCATGAACGGTGAATGCCCGGGGGCTCCGCAGAAGGCTGCCAGCAATCAGGAGCGCGGGTTCATCGGGAACGGGGAACCGTATTCAACGGATTTCGGGAACTGGCATTTCGCGTTCCTGTCCTCCGCGCAATGGCGCTACAACCCGGCGCGGGCCCGGGAGCTGACAACCTGGCTGGACAGGGACCTCGCAGCCGCCAAGGCGGTGGGCAAACACCTGGCAGTGGTGCACCACGAACCATATTTCACGTCGGACACGGACGAACATGAGCGGGCTTCCGACCATAAACCGTGGATCAACGTCATGTGGAAGCACCGCGTCCGCCTCACCCTGTCCGGGTCGCAGCACAACTACGAACGGTCATGCCCGGTGAACAACGCAGACCAGTGCGTCTATGACGGGATGACGGCGTTCCAGGTCTCCACGGGAGGCATCGGCCTCCGCCCCTTCACCAGCAGCCCGCCCTTCATCGTGCAGCGGTTCAGCGACACCCACGGGTTCCTCCGGCTGACACTGCGCGAAAACGGATCTTTCGACTGGGAATTCGTTCCAACCACCGGCTCCAGCACGGACGTTGGCACCCGCCCCGCACCGCAGTAATCCACACAATACGACGGCGGTGCTGCCGCCGGCTATTCTGGACCGGCCCCCTGACTAATGCCGCTTGGCCCCTTGCTGCCGCGGGAGTTAGCCTGCGCGGCACTGGCGCGGACAACCAGCGTGGGTTCGATGGGGGTGCGGTCCACGTCCCGGCCCTCCATGGCACCAAGAAGCACCTCCATGCTCATGAGCGCCAAGGCCGTGAAATCCTGGCGCACAGTGGTCAGGGGAGGCAGGAAGTAGTCGGAACCTTCGATGTCGTCAAAACCGACCACGCTCACGTCGTCCGGGACGCGGATCCCGTTTTCCGCGAAAGCGCGAATCAGCCCCAGAGCCGTGTGGTCGCTGGCGGCGAAGATGGCCTGGGGTACTTTTTCTTCCCGCACGAGCTGGAGGGCGGTCTCGTAAGCCCACCGGGGGCTCCAATCGCCCTCGAGGCACAGCCCTGGTGTAAGTCCGGCGTCGCGAAGCGAGGCCTCCCACCCGCGTTTGCGCACCCGCCCATCGAACCAGTCCATGGAGCCGGCGAAGTGGGCGATGTCGGTGTGGCCCAGGTCGATCAGGTGCTGGGTGGCCAGCCGTGCGCCCAGCTCCTGGTTTTCCGAGTACGTAAAGACATTGGGAGTCGATGACGCTCCCGCCGCGATCATCTCCACCGGTACACGGCACGAGGCATTCCATACGGCTGCTGCCATGTCCACTACAGGCGCAATGACGATGATTCCCCCCACGCCGGTATCGTCCAGGGTGTCGAGGGCGGCCTGCACCGACTCTTCGTAGGGCTGTTCGACGCTGATGACAGTTGTGGCGTAGCCCTTCTTGCGTGCAACGTTTTCGAGGGCCATGAGCGTCCCCACCGGGCCGAACCGTGGGGAGCCGTCGGAGAGTATTCCGATGGAAGTGGACCGGCTGGTGACCAGCGCCGTGGCTGCCCGGTTCCTGCGGTACCCGATGTCCTTGATCACCTGCAGAACCCGTTGCCGCGTTGCAGCGCTCACGTCCGGTGCGTCATTGAGTACCCGTGAGACTGTGCCGAAGGAGACGCCGGCAATGCTGGCCACGTCGTTGATGGTGGGTTTCCGGCGCAGCGGGGCATCCGGCAGCCTCTCGTTGGCCTCGCGGGGAACCGTCATGCCTGCCACTGTCTCTCCTGTCGTGCACCTCACGGACACAGCCTCGCGGTTCCGTGCCTTTCGATCTTACGTCCGCCCGGCCCTCGCGTTCGATGAAACTGCCTGGGATGTGATGCTTGACACGTTACTCCGTAAACGTTTACGATGGTGTCCGTAAACGTTCACGGTGGGGTCGTAAACGCTTACGGAGGAAACATGTTAGTGAGGAAAGGAGCGGGGATGCCCGACCACATCGTCTACGCACTCGCGCTCGATCCCAACGCCGGGCTTCGGGATGTCGACCAGGTCCAGTGGGCACATCTGGAGGTGCTTCTGAGGGACACAGCGCCCGGCGATCTTGCAGTCGCCATACGCGCCTTTGTCTCTGCGGGCTCTTGGGCGGTCATCGGAATCTTCGATGACAATCTGCTCTGGGCGAGCCTGGTGGTCTCCGTCGACGACTCGGGCAAACCCGTGTCAGTGTCCACCCTTCAGCTGGCCGCGGCAGCGGGCGGCGACATGGCCAAGGCTGCCGGTGAGGCAGTGGGGTGGGTAAAAGCCCACCGCGGCCCGTGTTCCCTGGGCTTCTTCGTCGACAAAGCTCATGCAGAGGCGCTCCTGAGAGCTTCAGACAAGGCCGCTGCCATCCGCACAGCCGCGGCCTCAGGAGGACTGGTGCTGTCGCCGGTTCCGCCTGCCCTGGCTATTGCCCTCGCCTGATCCATCCCAGGCGTCCACCCCTATCCATCCACTCAAAGCACTGGAGAACAATGATGATCCGCAGGCTTCCCATTGTGGCCCTTGCCGCAGCCCTGTCACTTTCCGTCGCTTCCTGCAGCAGTTCGACAACAGGCACCTCGAACGCTCCCGATGCCGGCGTGTCCGAGAAGGCCCAGCAGGCCCTTGACGAGATCAAGGGACAGGTCCTCAGCAAGGGGCCCAACGGCGAGACGCCCTCCCCGGCGTCCGCAGCAGACCTGACACCTGAAGAGATTGAGAAGGTCAAGGCACTCGGTGCCAAGGCAGCCATCGTGATGCACTACGGCGGCAACGACTGGGCTACCGCCCAGGTCAATGGGCTGAAGAGCGAATTCGAAAAACTCGGCATCAAGGTCATCGCCACAACCGACGCGAACTTCAAGCCGGACAAGCAGGTCTCGGATATCGAGACTGTCATGACCCAGGATCCCGACATCATCGTCTCCATCCCCACGGATCCTGTGGCCACCGCCTCCGCCTACAAGAAGGCCGCGGAAGCCGGCACCAAAATCGTCTTCATGGACAACATCCCCCAGGGGCTGACCGCCGGGCAGGACTACGTGTCTGTTGTTTCCGCTGACAACTATGGGAACGGCGTCGTCTCTGCCCACCAGATGGCCAAGGCGCTTGGCGGCAAGGGGAAGATCGGGCTGGTCTTCCACCAGGCCGACTTCTTCGTGACCAAGCAGCGCTACGAGGGATTCAAGGAAACCATTACGAAGGAATACCCGGAGATCCAGGTCGTCGAGGAAAAGGGGATAGCCGGTCCGGACTTCGCTGGGGACGCCCAGGCTGCTGCCAACGCAATGCTGAGCAAGTACCCAGACCTGTCCGGCATCTGGGCGGTCTGGGATGTTCCTGCAGAAGGTGTGATGGCCGCAGCACGCGCCGCGGGCCGGCAGGACCTGAAGATCGCCACCGAGGACCTCGGCAAGAACGTCGCGATTGCCCTCGCCAAGGACGAACTCATCGTCGGCCTTGGAGCACAGGTTCCGTTCGACCAGGGTGTCACGGAAGCCCGGCTGGCCGCAGGGGCGCTCATCGGCAAGGAAGCGCCCGCTTATGTGGCGCTGAGTGCCCTCCCGGTTGACCACTCCAACGTCCTCGAAGCCTGGAAGCAGGTCTACCACGAGGACGCTCCGAAGGACATCCAGGACTCCTACAAGCAGTAGCCAAGAACCGGCGGTGCGGGGGTTGCACCCCGCACCGCGCCGAAAGGGCAACGATGAACACCGCAGACAATGTCGTCGAGATGCGCTCGATTTCCAAGGGCTTCAACGGCGTTCCCGTATTGAAGGACGTGAGCTTCGACGTCCGCAAGGGCGAGGTCCACGCGCTCGCAGGCGGTAACGGCGCAGGGAAGTCCACGCTCATGAAGATCCTCCAGGGCGTTTATCAGGCAGACGCCGGCGAGATCCTCATTGGCGGCAAACCGGCCGCCATCAAATCCATCCAGGACGCCAAGGCCGCCGGAATCGGCATGGTCTTCCAGGAATTCAGCCTGGTACCGAGCCTGACCGTTGCAAAAAACATCTTCCTTGCCGCGGAACCGCTCGGCATGGGCGGGATGATCGACGACCGTGCCGCGGTGCGCCGGGCCAGGGAAGTTTTCACTGAGATGGAGGTCGACGTCGATCCCCGCGCCGAGGTCTCACGGCTCGGCACTGCATATTGGCAGCTGACCGAGATCGCCAAGGCTCTCGCACAGAACGCCCAGGTTCTGATCATGGACGAGCCCACTGCCAGCCTGGCCCGGCATGAGTCCGAAGCGCTCTTCGAACTGATTGACCGCCTCAAGCAGCGTGGCATTTCAATCATCTACATCTCGCACCGCATGGATGAGGTGTACAGGCTGGCGGATCGGATCACCATCCTCCGCGACGGCCGCCACCTCCTCACCGCGCCGCTGACGGACGTCACTCCCGAACAAATCGTGGAAGGCATCGTCGGCAAGAAGATCGAGGGCCAGCTTTCCTATCGTGCGCGTGATCACGCGGCGCACGAAGGGGCTCCGCTGCTGGAAGTCCGCGGGCTCAACGCCGGGCCGCGGGTCCGGGATGTTTCCTTCGCGCTCCGGCCCGGCGAAATCCTCGGCCTGGCAGGGCTGATGGGGAGCGGACGAACCGAGCTCGCACGTGCACTCTTTGGCATTGACAAGGTGGACAGCGGTGAAATCCTCCTGCGGGGCAAAAAGGTCAACCTTGGCTCGCCGCAGCAGGCCATCAACGCGGGAGTCGCCCTCATCCCGGAGGACCGCAGGGCCCAGGGCCTCGTCCTGGAGCACTCCGTCCAGGACAACCTGCTGCTTCCCCTCCTCGGCCAGATCCAGCGGGGACCCCTCCTGGATGGCGCCAAGGGCAAGGAGTTGTCCTCGTCCTTGATCAAGAGGTTCGCAGTGAAGGTGGCCCATCCCCACCGTCCGGTGCGGCTCCTCTCGGGCGGCAACCAGCAGAAGGTGGTCATCGCCAAGTGGCTGGGCACCGATCCGGACATCCTGATCCTGGACGAGCCAACGGCCGGCGTCGACATCGGCACCAAGAGCGAAATCCTGGACATGATCCGTGAGCTGGCCAGTGCCGGCAAGGCCGTCATCGTCATCTCTTCCGAGTACCCGGAACTACTCGCGGTCAGCGACCGCGTACTCGTCCTCAAGGACGGCTCCATCATCCGCGATATTCCCCGCAGCGAGATCGCTGACGAGGAATATCTCCAACTCGCAGTACAGGGAGTCTGAAAGTGAGCAAGGCAAACACCATCGCACCCCGGGACACCGCGGCGCCCCGTAATTTCGGCACCATCCTCAAAGAACTCGACTGGCGGCGCTACGTCATCTACATCGGCTTCGTCGTTGTCTTCCTGTTTTTCGCCGTTCTGCTCCGCGACCAGGGCTTCCTGTCGCCAAACAATCTGCTGAACATCTTCCGGCAGACCGCCACCATCACCGTCATCGCCGTGGGCATGACCTACGTGATCGCGTGCGCGGAGATCGACCTGAGCGTCGGATCCGTGGCCGGCCTCTCCAGTGTGTGCACGGCGATGGCCCTCTCCCAGTGGGGCCTGGTCCCCGGAATCCTGGCCGGCCTCGCCGTCGGGCTTGTGGTCGGCTCGGTCAACGGTGCCCTGGTCAGCCTCCTTGGCATCCCGTCCTTCCTGGTGACCCTCGGCATGCTGGGGATAGCCGTCGGCGTGGCCCAGTGGATCACGGCGTCGGCGCCCCAGCCCATCCTGAACGACACGTTCAACATGCTGTTTGGATCCGGCAACTTCGGTCCAATTCCGGGCCTGGTGGTCTGGAGCGCCATCTTTGTCGCCATCGGCGCCGTCGTGCTGAACCGCACCAAGTTCGGCCGCCAGGTCCTGGCTACCGGAGGCAACCGCAACGCCGCAGAGTTCACCGGCATCAACACGAAGCGCATCAAATTCCAGGTGCTCCTCATCTCAGCCGTGGCGGCAAGCGTCGCCGGCATGCTCTACGCCGGCCGCCTCCAGTCCGGACGGTTCCAGTGGGGATCGGGAGACGAACTCTCAGCCATCGCGGCCGTCATCCTGGGTGGAACCAGCCTCTTCGGCGGGTTCGGCTCCATCATCGGCACCCTCTTCGGCGCCCTGCTGATCGGCCTGATCAACAACGGATTGATCCTCGCCGGACTCGACAGCAGCCAGCAGCAAGTGGTCCGCGGCGCAATCATCATCCTGGCCGTCGCCCTGGCACGGAAGAAGTAGCTTACATGACTCTCAACTCTTCTTCGGATCCCGAAAGGCAGAAGCAATGAAACTCGGTTACTGTTCCATCACCTGGGGCGGCGTCGTCGGCCACGCCCAAGGCGTGACGAGCGTCAAAGACCTCTTTTACCTGACCCACGGCTCCATGAAGGACGCCGTCCGGGACATCGCCTCCGTGGGCTACGAAGGTGTGGAGATGTTCGACGGCAACCTCGCGGAATACGCGGAAAAGCCCGACGAGCTCAAAGAAATCCTGAGCAGCTCCGGAGTTTCCCTGACGAGTGTGTATACCGGCGCCAACTTCATTTACGCCGACATCCTTCCCGACGAAATGCACCGGATCCACCGGGCCGCCGAGCTGGCCGCGAACTTCGGTGCGGAACGACTGGTCGTCGGAGGCGGCGCGCGGCGCGCGGCGGGAACCACAGAAGAGGACTACCACCGCCTCGGAACGGCGCTGGACAGCGTCACGGACATCGCGGAAAGCTTCGGGCTGTCGGCGAGCTACCATCCGCACCTGACCACCATTGTGGAAAGCCCGGACGAGCTGGACAAGCTCATGCCGCTCACCCGGATCGGTTTCTGCCCCGACACGGCCCACCTTGCTGCCGGTGGGGCGGACCCGGCCGCGGTCATCCGGAAGTACCCCGACAGGATCCGGCATGTCCACCTCAAGGACCTTCGGCGAGAGCCTTTTTCGTTCCTGCCCCTGGGCCTGGGTGAACTCGACTTCCCGGACATCCTCGCTGCCATCCGGGAGAGCGGCTACGACAGCTGGCTCATGGTCGAGCTCGACGGCTACGACGGAGATCCCCGGGAAGCAGCCGCCATCAGCAAGAAGTACCTCGAGAAACTCCTCTGACCCCTTTGACCATCAGGGAAAGCCACCGCAGGCGCTCCCGCCTTTCCGGAAGGAACACGATTTACATGCAGAACCTCAACGTCGGCCTCATCGGAGGCGGCTTCATGGGCAAAGCCCATTCCCTGGCGTACGCCGCCATGCCCATGTTCTTCTGGCCGGCACCGGCTCTCCCGGTCCGCAAAGTCATTGCTGAAGCCACCGAGGACCTTGCTTCGGAAGCGGCCCGCCGCTTCGGCTTCGAAAAGTCCACCTCGGACTGGCGCAGCATCATCGAAGATCCCGACATTCACGTTGTGGACATTGCAACGCCCAATCACCTCCACGCCGAGATTGCCATTGCCGCCGCCGAAGCTGGCAAGCACATCATCTGCGAAAAGCCCTTGGCCCGTACGGGGGACGAATCCAAAGCCATGTACGACGCGGTCAAAGACAAGGACCTCGTCCACATGGTTGCGTTCAACTACCGGCGGACCCCTGCCGTTGCCCTGGCAAAAAAATACATCGAGGAAGGCGCCATTGGCCGGATCCTCAGCTTCCGTGGCACCTACCTGCAGGACTGGAGCGCCGATCCTAACTCCCCGCTCTCCTGGCGCTTCCAGAAATCCATCGCAGGGTCCGGCGCCCTCGGCGACATCGCAACGCACGTCATTGACATGGCGCGCTACCTCGTCGGCGAGTTCAGCGCCGTCAACGCCCTCCTGTCCACCTGGATCCCCGAGCGGCCGCTCCAAACCAGTGGTGCTGACGCGCTCGGCACAGTACGTGGGGGAGAGGGCCCCCGCGGCCAGGTTGACGTGGACGATGAAGTCATGACCATGATCCGCTTTGCCAATGGCGCCGTGGGTTCCGTGGAAGCAACACGCAATGCCCACGGACGGAACAACTACATCACCTTCGAAATCCACGGAACAGAAGGAAGCATCGTGTTCAACTACGAGCGGCGCGACGAACTGCAGGTTTGCTTCGCGTCCGACCCAAGTGACCGCCGGGGATTCCGTACCGTCTACACCGGGCCCGCCCACCCCTACGGCGAAGGACTTTGGCCGATCCCTGCCCTCGGCATCGGATACGGCGAGACGAAGATCATCGAGGCCTACGACTTCTTCAAGGCCATCGCAGAAGGCGGCAGCGTGAGCCCAAGTTTTGCTGACGGTTATCAGGTGGCGCTCATCGACGACGCAATCGTCGAATCCGCTGCAAAGGAATCGTGGGTCGAGGTGCCGCAGATCAATGCATGACCCAACGGGGGGGCGGCCGAGCCGCCCCTCCCGCAGGCACAGAACACCCAAGGACGAAAAATTGCCACACGTAACGGCCGGTCAGGAAGCAACGCAAGTATGGCTAATGCCAGTGTTCACTGCAAAGACGGGGCAGGAAGCAACGCTTCGTGAAGCACTCCTTAGTCTGCAATCCGTGAGCCGAAAAGACGCCGGATGCCTGGAATACACGGTCTTCGCTGACAACCAAAGGCCAGGTACGTTCGTCCTCTTTGAGGGATGGGCCCGGCACGAGGACCTTAAGGCCCACAACGAAGAAGCCCATGTGAAGGAATTCGTAAACGGTGTGCAGTCCCTGCTGGCCGTACCATTCTCAGTAACTCCCATCACTCCTCTTGCCTAGGCAGGCCACCCGGAGCTGTGCGCGATCAGCACGTCCAGGCGGCGGATGTAGTGAGTTCCACTTGGGGGCAGTTGCTTTCCGTTCTGGGCTTTCCGATGTCAGCCGTGCCAGCGACTGGGCTGTCTCCAGGAAGGCGGCCTGCCGCCGGCTTCCTGGAGGGTTATCGGGGCCAACCGTCCCCGGCTGTTTTGTCGCCGGCCACGACCCCTACGGCCGGTCTACCCCCTTTTCAAGGCCAGCCTGCCTGTCCCTCGCGTGATCTTCGGATCGCTGCCGCGGGCGACATGAACGGCGTCAGGACCTCTGCCCGTGACAGCCCCTCCGGCAGGAACGGTGCGGCGATCATGCGGTCCTCTGCGAAGGCTGCGGGCAAGCACCTGGCCGTGGTGCACACGAGCCGTATTCCACGTCCAGCACAAAAACGCATGAGCGGAACCGGGACCACAAGCCGTGGATCGACATTGCGCGACGACGCCGCCTTCAACTGGGAGTTCGTGCCGACGTCGGGCTCGAGCACGGACGCGGGTAGGCGTTCCGCGCCCCGGCAATCCAGAACGTCCGCGGCGGTGCTGCCGCCGGCTCTGTGCGGGCGGTGACGCCAGTCCTGCCGGCATGGGACACTTCGGCCATGAGCATCGAACAGTGGTGGACGAAGCTGCAACCGTCAACGCGAACGTGGCTGATCAACAACAACGGAGACCAGGTGCCGGCGGCAGTGGTGGCCGAGATTGCGGAGGCCGGCGGACCGGCGAGCGACGATTCGTGGTGGGCTGGCCAGGATGAAACCCCGGGTCACTACTTCCCCGACGACGCCATCGACTGGGTCGAGGCGACAGCGAACGAGGAAGAGCCCGGCTAGGATCACGTCCCGCATTTCGGGACCAACGGCACGTCCCGGGCGCCGCGCGGTCCATCAGACTGGAGACGGCACGATCGGAGGTTCAGCCATGACTGTTTTAGTTGCCTATGCCAGCGCGATGGGCTCGACGCAGGAGATCGCCCAACATATAGCGGACCGCATGGCGTCTTCGCTGGACGGCGTCGAGTGCCGTTCCGTGGACGATGTGGAGTCTGTTTCTGGCTACGACGCTGTTGTGGTTGGCAGCGCCGTACACAATCAGTCGTGGCTGCCCGCGGCTGAACAGTTCTTCGCGGAGCAGGCGCCCGAGCTGGCCAAACGGCCCGTCTGGGCCTTCAACGTGGGAATGGCCGACGCCTTGCCAAAGCCGTTCCGCAAAAAGGGCGCGGCACTCCAACAGGCACGCCTGGCAGGAGCCCTGCCCCCGGACGTTGCGCTTCGCGGCCACAGAATGTTCTCCGGCGTCTACAAGGCAGACCAGATGTCGTCAGCGCTGCGCATCCTGTTCCGGGTCACCGGCGGCCGCTTCGGGGACTTTCGGGACTGGACCGCCATCGACGCCTGGACTGACGAGATCGCGGCCCAGCTCGCCACACCAGCGTCGCCAGCCTCCCCAGGCAACGCCACCGCTTAACGACGCCGGGCAGCGCACCGCCGTCGTGCCCCTTAGGAGTGGTGACGTGCGCGCCCGCCTGAAACCGTTTTAGGAAACCTGCAGTCCACCGTTGATGTCGTAGGTGGCCGCGGTGATGAAGCCGGCGTCCTCGCCCATGAGGAAGGCCATCAACGCCGCCATGTCAGTCACTGTTCCCACGCGGCCCACCAGGATGTCCTTGGACATCTCCTTCTTCCGCTCATCGGTCAGGGTGCCGCCCATGATGTCCGTGTCCACGGGCCCCGGTGCGATGCAGTTGACGGTGATCCCGTGCTCGCCCATCTCACGGGCCAGGGCGCGGGTGAAGCCGATGATGCCGGCCTTTGCGGAGCTGTACGCCACCTTGGAGTAGGTGCCACCGCCGCGCTGGGCGGAGATGGACGAGATGCTCACCACCCGGCCAAGCTTCCGGTCAATCATGCCGCCAAGCACGCGCTGAGTCACCAGGAACGTCCCGGTCATGTTGATCGCGAAGACGCGCTCCCAGCCTTCCTTGGTTTCCTCCATGAAGGGCCGCGGTGAGCTGATGCCGGCGATGTTGGCCAGCGCCACGATGGGAGGCAGTTCCGCCTCCACTTTGCTGATGGCGGCATCAATGGACGCCTCGTCCGACACATCCGTCTGGAGGCCCAGCGCCTGCACGCCGTGCTTGTCCCCGATCTCCTTGGCGGCCAGGGCAGCAGCCTCGCCGTCGATGTCCAGGATGGCGATGTTCCAGCCCTCGCGGGCCAGCCTGTCTGCAGTTGCGCGGCCAATGCCGCGCTCCGAGGCAGCGCCGGTCAGGACGGCCGTGCGTGCAGCGGGAAAAGCGGTGGATTCGGTCATTCTGGTTCAACTCCTGTGTTGGATTCCTGGGCTTTGATGAAGCGTGCGTAGTCGTCGTAGGTCTGGTTGATGTGCTCGTCCATTGCCTTGCGGGCTGTTTCCGGTTCTCCCGTGGCAATCGCCGCCAGTACCAGCCGGTGGTGCTCCAGGGCATGGCGCTGGACTTCGGGGAACGCCGAGGTTTCCCGGCGTGTGGTGTACAGCAGGTGGCCCAGCTGGCCCAGCAGCGCCGGGAGGAACGGGTTCGCCGACGCCCTGAACACCACGTTGTGGAAGGCAAGGTCTGCCAGGGTCACGGCGTCCAGGTCGCCGGCCTGGTGCGCTGTTTCCAGGTCCGCAATCGCCTTCTCCATGGCGGCAAAATGTTCGGCCGTGGCGTGCCGGGCGGCGAGCTCGGCCGCCCCGGTTTCCATGATGCGGCGGACCTCGAGGAGCTTCAGCGCTGCCTCGTCGATCCCGGTGCCGCGGGCGGCTGCGCGGAGGATGGCCTCCAGCCCGGTCCATTCCTCGGGCGGATTCACGAAGGTCCCCAGGCCGCGCCGCACCGTGACAATGTTCTGCGCCTGCAGGGTCTTCAGTGCCTCGCGGACCGTCAGCCTGCTGACATCGGCAACCCTGGCGATCTCCGCTTCCGCCGGCAGCGACGACTGGGGCGGGAGGTCACCGGAGAGGATGCGTTCCAGGAGGTCGGCGAACACAGAGTCCGCCAGCGTTATGCGGCTCACCGGTATCCCTCCTCCATTGGCTTGTCAGATGTCTTATGTCCCGATAGTGTGGCACCCGTCACTCGACGGAGTCAATTCCAAAAGGCACTGGCGTCCTTCGAGGAGAGCCGGGCAGCGCGCCCGGGCTCTTGTCCCCAAGGAGTACATCAACGTGGATATACAACTGCTACTTGCGCTGGTACTGGGCATCGCGACCATCGTCGTGCTCGTACTGCGCACCCGGCTCGACGCGTTCGTCGCGCTGCTCATCGCCGCCCTTGTGACCGGCCTCGTGGCCGGCCAAAGCCCCCTCGACATCGTCAAAGCCATCACCACCGGCTTCGGCAACACCCTCGCCTCAATCGGCATCGTGATCGGGCTCGGCGTGGCCATCGGCAAGATCCTTGAAGTCTCGGGCGCCGCCAACGCGCTGGCCCTGGCCTTCCTGCGGCTCTTCGGCAAGGGCCGGGAGCCCTGGGCCATGGGCACCGTCGGCGCCCTGGTGTCTATCCCGGTCTTCTGCGATTCCGGCTACGTGATCATGAACCCGCTGGCCCGCTCCATCGCACGGGTCAAGCGCGCCGGCTACGTAACGCTGGCCCTGGCACTGGGCGCCGGCATGACCCTGACGCACCACCTGGTCCCGCCGACCCCCGGCCCCCTGGCCGTCACCGGCCTGCTGGGCGCGGACCTGGGCGCAGTCATCCTCACCGGCCTGGTGTTCACCGTCCTGCTCCTTCCAATTGTTGTGACCTACGCCAAGTGGATGGGACCCAAGCTCGAAAGCGCTGTTACCGAGGAGGTCCGCGAGGCCGTCTACGGCCGCGCCGCACTGGTGGGTGCCTCCGAGGGATCCCACCACGGCAGCACGGGAACCATCACCGCCGACGACGCCCCTGCCGAGGAAGACCTGCCGGACGATCCCGAGCTGGACCTGGGCACCCCGCCGGAAGGCGCCAAGCCGCACCGCGTCGGCGCATTCCTCGCCTCCCTGCCCCTCCTGGTCCCGCTGCTGCTGATCGTGCTGAACACGGTCACGGGTGCCATGGACCAGAACGCCCAGGGCGTTGTGGGCGGCAAGTACGAGCCGTCCGCCTGGGTTGTTCCCTTCGCTTTCATCGGCAACCCGGTGATCGCGCTGATCATCGGCGTCCTGCTCGCCGTCTACGTCCTGCTGCCGCGGTGGACCCCGCGCAGCCGGGTCCAGGGCTGGTTTGCCGAGGCTGCCGCTTCGGCGGGGCTCATCCTGCTGATCACCGGTGCCGGCGGCGCCCTGGGACAGGTGCTCCGCAGCTCGGGCGTGGGTGACGCACTGGCTGAAGCCATTGCCGCCACGGCCCTGCCCGCTTTCCTGGTGCCGTTCCTGGTGGCCACCCTGGTCCGGCTGGCGCAGGGCTCGGGCACGGTGGCAATGATCACCGCCGCCTCGGTCACCGCCCCGCTGGTGGGCACGCTGGGCATCGATCCGCTGGTGGCCGCCATGGCCTGCACCGCCGGATCCATGATCCTGAGCTACTTCAACGACTCCTACTTCTGGGTGGTCACCCGGTTCACCGGGCTCGAAGGCACCGCAGCGCTCCGCGGCTGGTCCGGCATCACCACCGCCGTCTGGGCCGGCTCCATCCCGCTGCTGTTCATCCTGAACCTCATCCTGGGCTGAGCCGCTTCACCCTAGAGGACTGGCTGGCTAAGAGTCACGAGGGCCTGGGCCCGGTTACGAACCGGGTCCAGGCCCTCACGCGTTCAGGGGCCTTTGGACTCTGGCCGCGCGGGGGGCAGCCGGGGCAAAGTGGAGAGCAACGCTATCGGGCCAGGGAAGAAGGCACCATGCCGCGCACAGCTGTCCTCACCGGCGCTGCCTCGGGCATCGGGAAGGCAACGAAGGAGCTGCTCGAGCAGCGGGGCGAACGCGTCATCGGAGCGGACATCCACGACGCCGAGGTGGTGGTGGATCTTTCCACAGCTGAAGGGCGCACGGCCCTGGTGGAGGAAGCAAGGAGGCTCAGCGGCGGTTCGGTCGATGCCATCTACGCCGTTGCCGGTCTCGCAATCCCCGCCCCTGCCACTGTGGCCGTGAACTATTTCGGCACCGGCGCCACGCTTGAAGGGCTCCGGCCTCTCCTGGCCGGGTCGACGGCTCCACGGGCCGTCCTCGTTTCTTCGATGGCAGCCCTCATGGCAAGCGACGATCAGCTCGTCGCCCTGCTTGCTGCGGAAGATGAGGCGGCAGCCATGGCCCGCGCCGAGGTCCTCGCCCAAGAGCCCACGACCACCGGCCGGCTGATCTACGCTTCGACCAAGCTGGCGCTCTCAAGATGGGTCCGGCGCCAGGCCGCCTCGGCAGCGTGGGCCGGGGAAGGGATCCCGCTGAACGCAGTAGCGCCCGGCATCATCGCCACTCCTATGACAGCCGAGCTGATCGCCACCCCGGCACGGCGGGAGGCGCTGCTCGGACTGGTCCCTATGCCGCTGAACGGCATTGCCGAGCCCATCGTCGTCGCCCGGCTGCTGGCGTGGCTCAACAGCGAGGAGAACACGCACCTGTGCGGGCAGGTCATCTACGTCGACGGCGGCAGCGACGTCGTCCTGCGGGGAGACTCGGTCTGGTGACCAGCTGCCCGGCCACGCGAGGCTCTGTACGCGTTTGCGTAACTTTTGGCTGCGCGGGTACACGGAACCCGCGCCTACTCTTGGGCCAGCAGCAGCAGCGGGCTCAAAAGTCACGCAATTCGGTAACGTCCGCACCCAAGGGAGCATCATGACCAGGCCCAGGCTTTCGGCATTCAGCGTTCTCACCTTCAGCGCCCTGATCATCCTCACAGGCTGCTTCGGCCCGCCGGCCCCGGCGCCCACGAGTACCGCCACCGCCCCAACAACGACGGCGGCACCCACCACCAGCCCGGCCGCACCAACCACGACGGCGAGCCCCACCGCGCCGACCAGCTTGCCGGTGACTCCGCCCTCCACAGCCACCGCCCCGCCGTCGTCCGCCCCCGCAAGCCCGCCGCCTACGGAGGAGCCTGCCCCGGCCGGACTTCCGGAGCAGGTGGCGCCGCTGACCATCTACTACGTGGCCATTGACGACAACGGCGTCTCCGGGCCCCTGATCGGCTGCGGTGACAGCCTCGTCGCCACCGCCACGGCGCCGGTCCGCTTCACGGACCAGGTGCGCCCCAGTGTCGAAACCCTGCTCGCGAACAAGAGCCGTGACGTCGGACTGTCGGGGCTCGTGAACGTGCTCTACCAGTCGAGTCTCACCTATGCCAGCGGCGAGCTGAGCGGCAGCACGATCACCATCTGGTTGACGGGACAGTTCATGCTGAGCGGCGTGTGCGATGTCCCCCGTGCGAAGGCGCAGCTGGAGTACACCGCCATGGCCGCATCCGGGGCAACGAGCGCCCAGGTGTTCGTCAACGGCCGCCCCATCGACGACGTGCTGAGCCTCAAGTAACGCATGCCTGGACAGCCAGCGGCGGGCGGCCAGCAGAAATGCCGGCCGTCCCGCCGTCGTACTTTTGGGATAAGTTACCCCCGCATCTGCAGCCCCGGAACACGGTCCTGGATGGCAAACGACGCCTTCGTGGACACCGGTGCACCCGGCGTCGTCACGTAGTCCAGCGTGCGGAAGTCCGCGGTCATGGCGTCCCGGGTGATCTTCGTGTTCACGTAGCCGCGGTTGTCGTTGAAGAACTTCAGGTGCGGGTTCCACGCCATCACCGGGTCCGTGGTGGAACCGGTGCCGTTGCCGGTGGAGGTGATGGACGTGCACACCAGCTCTGAACCCACCACGGGCGAGGCCGGATCCTTGTAGTCCACCTTGAGGTCGTTGGCCCAGTTGCGGTGCACATCGCCGGTGAGGACGACGGCGTTGCGCACCTTCGCGTCCAGCCAGCCCTGGGTGATGCGGCGGCGGGAGGCGGCGTATCCGTCCCAGCCGTCCATGGAGACGTCGTCGATCTCCAGCGCCTGGGCACGGTCACGCTCGGCGAAGAACACCTGCTGGCCCAGGATGTCCCAGCGCTGGGTGGAGTTCCGGAACCCGTCCAGCAGCCACTTCTCCTGCTCCGCGCCGGTGATGGTCCGGTTCTCCGCCAGGCGCTCGGCCACGTTCTTCTTCCAGCCGTCACCGGCGAGCTGGTCGTCGCGGTACTGCCGGGTGTCCATCATGTGGAAGTTGGCCAGCTGGCCCCACTGGATGGTGCGGTAGATCTTCATGTCGAACCCGGCCGGCACGGAGGACCTCCGCAGCGGCATGTTCTCGTAGTACGCCTGGAACGCGGCGGCGCGGCGCTGGCGGAACCGCTCGGTGGTGTCGTTGAGCTGGCCCGCGTCCCTGTTCTCCGGGACCTCGTCCGCCCAGTTGTTGTCCACCTCGTGGTCATCCCACACCACCAGCCAAGGCGCCACAGCGTGCGCTGCCTGCAGGTCGGCGTCGGACTTGTACTGCGCGTGCCGCTGGCGGTAGCCCTGCAGCGTGGTGGTCTCCGGGCCCTGGTGGTCGCGCGGATTGCCGCCGCCGATCACGTAGCTGTCCATCTTGTACTCGTACAGGTAGTCGCCCAGGTGCAGCACCAGGTCCGGCTGGTCCTCGGCCAGGCGCGTGTAGGCGGTGAAGTAGCCGTGCTCGTACTGCGAGCAGCTGGCGAATGCCATGGCCAGCGCCGCCGGCGTCTCGTGCGGCGCGGGGCTGGTGAGCGTGCGGCCCACGGCGCTGATGTGGCGGCCGCTGCGGAAGCGGTAGAAGTATTCGCGGCCGGGCTTCAGGCCCTGGAGCTCCACGTGCACGGAGTGGGCGGTTTCCATCCGGGCATGTTCGACGCCGCGGGCTACTACGGTGCGCATGCCCGCGTCCTCAGCCACTTCCCAGGCCACGGGGACCGGGCGTGCGGGCATGCCGCCCAGGCCGTCCTCGGCCAGGGGGTCCAGCGCCAGGCGCGTCCAGATCACGAAGCCGTCCGGCCACGGCTCGCCCGACGCTATGCCGAGCATGAACGGATCGGTGCGGAGGCCGGCGTCGTCCGCTGTTGAAACGGCGCCGGCGGCACCCGGCAGGGCGGCGACGAGCCCGGCACCCAGGCCGGCGGAAATCAGGGATCTGCGGGAGATGTTGTCCATGCGTACGAACCTAGGGACGCCGGTTGGACAGGTCCTGAGGGGAATGTGAATGCACAGTAAACTGCGTGACAAGAGATGTCTTTTTGTCCGGAATCGCTCGGCTCAGTCACCCTCCCCGTAAAAGGCCCTATCCAGCCAAGGCTGCGAGGAGCAAAATGACGGGATGAAACGACTCCTTACGGCTGGTTTCGCGGCGGCGGCGATGGTGCTAAGCGGGATCACCCTGGCCACCCCCGGTACCGCAGCCGAACCGTCCCACATCGCCGGGCAGATCATGGTCAAGTTCCGGGACCACGCCGCGGCGGCCGCCGTGCTGCGGGGATACGGACTCAGCGACGGACCTGAGATCGGCGGCACCGGCGCCCGCCTGATCAAGGTACCGGCCGGGAAGGAACTCCAGCTCGTTGAAGCGCTGGGCCGCAATCCTGCCGTTGACTACGCGGAGCCGGACGAAGTGGTCACGCCCGCGTCAAATGACCAGTACTTTGGCCGCCAGTACGCCCTGAACAACACAGGCCAGTCATTCACGAACACCGCCGGAACGCTGACCGTCGGCCCGGGCAAGGCGGACGCCGACGTGGATGCGGTCGAAGCGTGGGGCGTCACCAAGGGCCTTGACATCCGGGTGGCCGTGCTCGACTCCGGAGTTGCCAGCGACAACCCGGACATCGCACCGAAGGTTGTGGCACGGGGCAACTTCAGTGGTGCCAGTACCGGCGAGGACAACTACGGCCACGGCACACACGTGTCCGGTACCGTTGCCGCCTCCGAAGGCAACACCATCGGCGTTGCCGGGGTATGTCCGGGTTGCAGCATCCTGGACGGCAAAGTCCTCAATGACAGCGGCGTGGGTTCGAGCTCAGGCCTTGCGAACGGGATCAACTGGGCGGTCGCCAACGGGGCGAAGGTGATCAACATGAGCCTCGGCGTGCGGGCGTCACGCACCCTCGAAACAGCCGTCAACAACGCCTGGACCAACGGCGCCGTTCTGGTGGCTGCTGCCGGGAACGGCGGGAACCAGACCAAGATCTATCCTGCCGGGTATCCCAACGTCATCGCCGTCGCAGCCACCGACAACAACGACGCCAAGGCCTCCTTCTCCACCTACGGGGCAAGCTGGGTGGACATCGCCGCCCCCGGCGTCAACGTCTACTCCACCTTCCCGAACCACAAGTTCTACCTGGGAACGCAGAACAACCGCTCGATGGGTTACGACGTGGGCAACGGCACCTCAATGTCCGCACCGATTGTTGCTGCCACGGCCGCACTCGCCTGGAGCGTCAACCCCGAATTGGACAACAAGGCCATCCGGGAGAAGGTCCAATCAACCGCCGACCAGATCCCCGGCACCGGCACCTACTGGGCCAACGGCCGTGTCAATGCGAACAATGCGGTCCAGCCGCCGCAGCCAGCAGGCTGAAAGCTATAACCCCGTTGCCCGCCCGCGGCGGAGGTTTTTCAGGTGGAGGTAGGCCATCAGCACCAGCAGGGGAGTGTGGATGGCCGGCAGGTTGTGCGCGAACCACCTGGGCAGGTAGATGTCCGTGACCGAGCCGGACTCTGCGCCGTACCGCTTGGCCAGGCCGGTGAGGGGGCAGCGGAACCCGTTTCCGGCGAAGACCAGGGTTTCGGTGGTGACCACTGCTGCGGCTAGTCCAACACGTTTGTCCGTGCGCCCTGCCAGCCCGGTGATGAGCAGATAAACAACGCACGACTCAATCGACAGCCACGCCAGGGTGTGGACTGCTTTGATGGCCACAACGGCAGCGTGGTTGGTCTCTGTCCCGTTGCCGGCAGCCTCATGTTGCCGCAGCCGGGGGCTCCGGCGGGGTGTCTCGCTCACCCCTGCAACTTCCCATATGATCCCCGGGTGCAGAAGTGCCATAAGTCCCGCCGTCGCGGCCCCTCATGGCAATGGCCCCGGCAGCAGCGGAAAGCTGCGGCCGGGGCCATTGGCTGGCTTCTGATGCGGCAGGGGTGCCGCCGAGGAACATCTTAGGCGCGGGCCTTGTGTCCCTTGGTGAGGACCAGGGCCAGGGCAACCATGCCAATGCCCAGCACCAGGTGCAGGATGTTGTCAAAGCTGTTCAGCGGCACGAAGTTGCCGGCCGAGTCCTGGGGAACCACCAGGCCGTAGACGAACAGGACCAGGTAGATGATGCCGCCGTAGAGGAGGAAGGAGCGGGCGCCGCCGGCCGTCTTCGCCAGGGCGATGCCGGCCACGCCGAACAGCAGGTGGACGATGTTGTGCAGGGCCGAGACCTGGAACAGGCCCAGCAGCAGGGCCTCGGAGTGGTGGCCGGCGAAGTGCAGCTGGTCGAAGTTGGCCGTGATCCCGGGAACGAAGCCCAGGATGCCGACCAGCAGGAACACGGCGCCTACTGCCAGTGAAGCTTTCTGGACGTTGGTGCGGGTAGCCATCCCGGTGCTGGTGTGTGTTGCCACAATATTCTCCTTATGCGATATGCGTTTATGGATTAGCCGGTTTATATTCCTGCCAGCCCAAGGGGTTATGCCTGCTATTCGGGCGTTATCGCATGTCGGATGGGTTTTATTGACAAAAGAATTTGCTTCGCGAGTGCTTAGGGCGGGCTGCACCGGCAGGCGTGGCGGTCACGGCCGCGTCCCCGCCGGGTCCCTAGGATTGCACACCATGGCGTACACACCGGCAGGCAGCTTCACCACCCGCCCCACCCTCCAGGGCACGTTCGGCATGACGGCCTCCACGCACTGGCTGGCCACGGCCTCGGCGCAGGCGGTGCTGGAGCGGGGCGGGAACGCGTTCGACGCCGCCGTGGCCGGTGCGTTCGTCCTGCATATGGTGGAACCCCACCTGAACGGCCCGGGCGGGGACATGACGGGTGTGTTCGTCACCGCCGGCAATCCCTCGGAACCTGTTGTGCTGATGGGGCAGGGGCCCGCCCCGGCCGCGGCAACCCGGGAGTATTACCTGGCCGAAGGGCTGGAACTGGTGCCCGGCGCCGGTGCGCTCGCCGCCGCCGTGCCCGCCGCCGTCGACGCCTGGCTGCTGCTGCTCCGCGACCACGGCACCTGGGAGCTGGCGGACGTGCTCTCCTTCGCCAGTGGCTACGCCCGGAACGGGCACCCCGTCCTGGACCGCGTGGGCAGCACCATCGCCTCCGTTGCGGGGCTCTTCAGGGAGCACTGGCCCACGTCGGCCGCCCTCTGGATGCCGGACGGCAAAGTTCCCGCAGGGGGAGACATCGTTAAGAACGTGGCGTACGCAGACGTGCTTGAGCGGCTTATTGCCGCCGGCACGGATGTGGCGGACGACGGCGGCACGGCAGCGCCGCGGTCAGCGCGGATCGACGCCGCGCGGCAGGAGTGGCGCGAGGGGTTCGTGGCCAAAGCGGCGGTTGCGTTCCTTGCCACACCGCACCGCCACTCGTCCGGCACGGACCATGCCGGCGTGATGACGGAAGCGGACTTCGCGGGATTCTCGGCCGGATACGAGCCGGCCGCCACCCTGGAGTTCCGCGGCCACACCATAGCCAAGACCGGTCCGTGGGGGCAGGGGCCGGCGCTGCTGCAGACGCTCGCGATCCTGGACGGCTTCGACGACGAGTACCTGGATCCCTCCACCGCCCTCGGCGCGCACACCATCCTGGAGGCGCAGAAGCTGGCCATTGCGGACCGTGAGGCATATTACGGCGACGCCGCGGTGCCGCTGGACTACCTGCTGAGCGCGGAGTACGCGGCGGAGCGCCGGCAGCTGATCGGGGAGAAGGCCTCGCACGCCTTCCGGCCCGGCGAAGTTCCCGGCCACAAGCCCTTCCTCCCGCCGCTGCGCACGGAGTACCTCCCGCCGTCGCTCTCTGCCCGCGGGGAAGGCGCCTTCGCGGGCGTGGGCGAGCCGACGGTGGCACCCACCGGGGAAACCCGCGGCGACACCTGCCACATCGACGTGGTGGACCAGTGGGGAAACATGGTCTCAGCAACCCCGTCCGGCGGCTGGCTGCAGTCCTCGCCGGCCATTCCCGAGCTTGGCTTCTGCCTGGGATCACGACTGCAGATGACGTGGCTGGAGGACGGCGCCCCGTCCACCCTGGCCCCCGGCAAGCGGCCGCGCACCACTCTGACGCCCACGCTGGTGCTCCGGGACGGCCTGGCGGTGGCGGCCCTCGGGTCACCGGGCGGCGACCAGCAGGACCAGTGGCAGCTGCTGTACCTGCTCCGCACCATAGTGGGCGGGTATGAGCCCCAGCAGGCCATCGACGCGCCTGCCTTCCACACCACATCCATCCCGGGCTCCTTCTGGCCCCGCACCTGGACGCCGGGCGGCGCGGTTGTCGAGGACAGGCTCGGGGATGATGTCATCGCCGAACTTGAGGCGCGCGGCCACATTGTGACCCGGGCGGGGGACTGGTCCCTGGGGCGCCTGTCGGCAGTGGTGCGCTGTCCGGAAACGGGTGTGCTGAAGGCTGCAGCCAACCCCCGGGGCGGGCAGGGTTACGCGGCAGGGCGGTAGATCCTTACGGCAGCAAGCACTTTGGATGCGCGCCCCGGTCACCGGACGTCAATCACGCCCATCATGCCCTGGTCCTCATGGTCCAGGATGTGGCAGTGGTACACGGAGCGGCCGGTGAAACCGGTAAAACTGACGCGGACTTTCACCTGCCCGTTCGCGGGGATGTTGACCACGTCCCGCCACGTAACCGAGTCCGTGGCGGTCCCTGCCTCCTCGACCACCTGCATCGGCCAGACATGCAGATGGAAGGGGTGGTCCATGGGGCTGGGATTGAGCAGCGTCCACTCTTCCACCGTCCCCGCAGCCACAACAGTGTTCGTCCGGTCCGGATCGAAAGTCCGCCCGTTGATGGTGAATTCCATCATTCCCATGCCCATCCCCCTACCCATTCCTGTGGCGAGGGTCAGTTGCCTGCGGGCTGCCACCACCGCCGTCCGCAGGTCCTCCGGTGCCGGCCGGGCGGACGTCGGCGGCGCTGGCGGCGCGGTGGCCGGGTTTCCGGACACCGAGAACGTAGCGAGCACCAGGTCCCCGGCGCCTCCGGCATCGCCCCTGCGGGCTGCCGGTCCCATCATGCCTGCCATGCTTCCCCGGTTGTAATAGGTGGACCTGAGGGCGGACACACCCTCGCCGGCCGTGACCAGGACATCGGCGCGGTTGCCCGGCGCCAGCAGCAATTCGTCCACCATCTGCGGTGCGGGGAGACGTGCAAGGTCAATGCCCAGCAGTTCCCACTGCTTTCCCTCCAGCCGCAGCCGCAGATAGCGGGCAACGCAGGTGTTCACGATCCGCCACCGCTCGCGCTCGCCTGGCCGTGCGGAAAGCTCCGGGTTGCTGTGGCCGTTCACCAGGACCAGCTGGCCTTCGCGCCCGAGCATCCGGTCCATCGGCGTGGCCTCCGCCAGGGCGCCTGTTCCGTCCAGGGTGAGGTCTGAAATTACCAGGATGCGTTCCCGGCTGACAGCTGGCGCGTCCTCTTCGTCGACGATGATGGCGCCGAACAGGCCGGCTGAAACCTGGTCTGCCACCATGCCGTGATGGTGGGGGTGGTACCAGTACGTTCCGGGCGGGTGGTCCGCGGAGAGGCGGTGCTCATAGCTGAACGACTGGCCCGGCCGGACCGTCACAAAAACGTTGTCGCCATTTCCCTGGGGCGACACATGGAGGCCGTGGACGTGCAGGTTGGTGGGGACCCCCAGGTTGTTGACCAGCTCGATCTGGAGTGTGTCTCCGCCTCGCACCCGCAGTGTGGGGCCGGGGACGCTTCCGTTGTAGCCCAGGATGGTTGCCTGCAGGCCGCCGAGCGGCACCGACACCGGAGAGGCCTCCAGCCGGACTTTCAGTTGTCCATCAATGCTGCGCAGCACCTCCGGCTCGGTGAACCCACCGCCGGCCTCGGGGGAGAAGCGGGACGTGGCCGTCCACCAGAGCCCGGCTCCGCCGGCCACCGTGGCCGCCGCGCCCAGGCCTCCCAGCAGCAGTGCCCGCCGCCGGCTGATGGCACGCATCAGTGGTCCTCGCCGAGGACCCTCAGCCGCGCGCGGTATTCCTCCTCCGCGATTTCACCCCGGGCAAAGCGTTCATCGAGGATCTGCTGCGCCCGGGTCCGGCCGGCATCAGGTCCTAGCCGTCCCCGCGGTTCAGGATGACGTTCTGACGTCCTTCCGGTGCCTGACAATCGCACGGCAGCCAGCACCAGCAACGCGATCCCAACGAGCAGGAGGACGCCCCAGAGCCACATCATCCAGCCCATGTTCGTGCCGTAACCCCACATCATGACTGGCGCCCTTTCGCCCGTAGACCATTGATAGGGCGATACTCCGCCGGTTACTGGCCGGCCGCCAGAGTCCGAAGTCCTTTCAGGTCAATGGTCACCGCGCAGATCGTCCAGGATCTCCTCTGTGCTGGATTTTAGGGTGACCCGGGGCAGGGCGCTGGGACCGGCACGGTCCGCCAGCTGGTTCCCCTCCCCCTGCTTCCAGTGCCGTAACAGCATCTCCGCCAGCCGTTCCGGCTCGATCCGGTGCGGCGGGTCGAAGTGGTGGCGCTTGGGGAAGATCTCCAGGTGGAAATCCGGGAAGAACACCCTGGACAGCCGCGCGGCAACCTCCCCGTAGTCATCCGGATTGCTCAGGCCGCAAAGCGCGAAGAAGACCGGCTGGCGGAACGACGCTAACTGCTCCCTCTCCAGGTTGTAGCCCTGGAAGTCGCGTATGAACGCCCGGAGGCCCGCCGGCCGGCTGGCCATCCACGGCGGCGGGGGATCCGGCGGTGGCGGCAGGACGACGTCGGGCTTGACTCCCAGCCTCATGAAGGCGGGCAGGAGCTGCTCCGGCGGGAGGGCCTCCAGTTCCCCGTATTTCTTCCAGACCTCGGCGTAGGCGCTACTCCAGTCCCAGCTCCCGGCCCAGGCAGGCTCAAGCAGGGCAAGGCTCAGCAGCCGTTCAGGATGCTTCGCGGCGAAGGCCAGCGCAGCGGCACCGCCGCCGGAGTATCCGACCAGGTGGAACGTTTCCCATCCAAGGGCATCAGCCTCGCGCAGCACGCCGTCGACCTCTGTATCAAGGCTCCAACCGGGCGGAGGCTCACGGTCCGCGTAAAGCTCCAGGTCCTTGGCCACGGCCTGGACATCCGGTCCCAGGGCTTCAACCAGAGCGCCGTACGCTTCCTGTGCGGGGAGGACAGCGCCAGGAAGGAGGATGGCCCGAATCGGTTCCATGGAAAGAACCCTACGCCGCGGCCGGACGTTGGCAAGGGCCACCAGGCTCAGCGTCCCGCGACATGCTCCGCGACGTACCTTGCGTCATCGCCCACCAACGCCAGCGTGGCTGAGAGGTGCCTGGTGAGCCATGGCAGCCCGACGGCGTACAGGCCGGGAACGTCTGTGACGCCGCGGGTGTGCCGCGGATAGTTCCATTCATCCAGCACCGGCATGTCCAGCAGGCTGAAGTCCAGCCCGTACCCGGTGGCCCAGATGACGGAGGTGATGTTTTCCGCGGCCAGGTCCAGCCGTGCGCCGGACTCCCCGGGCAGCCAAGGGTCGTCGGGGCGCGCTTCGGCCGGCGGCGCATCTATGCCCGCTGCCTCGATGTAGGCGTCCACCATCAGTTTCAGGCGCTGGCTGAACCCGGCCTCAACCATGGCGAGGCGTCCGGGGAGGTCGTCGCTGAAGACGAGGACGCCGTTGTCCGTTCCTTCAAAGTGGCCGTGCAGCCGCACCCCGCGGCGGCCGAGCTCCCGCAGGTGGATACTGTGTCCGCCGTCGTTGCCGGAGAGGAGCGGGTTGCACATGAACCGGGCTGCGGGGGAGGGGAGCTGTGCCGCCTGGAGTCCGTTGATGCCGTACTCGGTGCCGTGCATGTTGACCTGCAGGATCCAGTGGAAGATGTCCCGGCCGCGGTAGCGGCGCGGCGCCTCCGGGCAGGCGGACACGGACAAGTGGACCACGCGGCCGGCGTCCAGCAGGTCCTCCGTGATCTGGCCCCCGGACTGGCCGGTGCCCACCACCAACACGGCGCCGTCCGGGAGCTGGCGGGGGCTGCGGTAGTGGTGGCTGTGCAGTTGCAGGACGTTCCCGGGGACTTCGGCCGACGACGGCGGGACGCGGGTGCGCTGGAACGCGCCGTTCGCCAGAACCACGTTCGCCGCGGCGAACGTTCCGCCGGAGGTTTCCACGCGGAAGCGGCCATCTGCCGCCGCGATGCGGGTGGCTTCCGTGCCCATCTGTACCGGGGCGGCGATCCGGGTTGCGTAATCGCGGAAAAGGTCGATGACGGCGTCGCGGGGGAGGAACGCGTCCGGATCGGGGCCGTCGTACGTCAGGTCCGGCAGGAGGAATGAGAAGTTGGGCGTGTTCAAGTGGAACGAATGCCACCGGTCCTGCCATGCGCCGCCCAGGGTATCCCGCGCCTCCAACAGCAGGTGCTCCACCCCGCCCTGGGCGAGCCAGTAACTTGCGGCCAGCCCCGCCTGCCCGGCGCCGATCACCAGGGTGTTGACCTCCTGCGGAGCTGTCTTGCCTGTGGGTGCCGGCATCTCCATGATTCTTCTCCCGCGGCTCGGGGCGGAGTTGGACCTGCTGGCAGGATATGCCTGCCGCGGGCCTGCGTACAGGGGCCGACGGCGGTGCCCGGCCCGGGTGCCTGGGCCTGGGCTCGGGGCCTAAAGGTGGCACTGGTAAATGGTCTCCGCAATCTCCTGTACAGTAGATCCTGTTGTTGTGTTTATGCAGTTCGTAGTTCAGGCAGTACGCACGGTCGAAAGCCCGTGTTCTTCTGAAGCAGCGGTTTTGAGCACCCCAAACAGGAGGACCCGAAAGTCGGGACAGTTCCTCCACCTTCACGAAGGACAAAAATAATGGCTACTGGTACCGTCAAATGGTTTAACGCTGAAAAGGGCTTCGGCTTCATTTCCCCCGATGACTCCTCACAGGACGTTTTCGCACACTACTCTGCGATCGCTTCCTCCGGCTTCCGCTCACTCGAAGAGAACCAGAAGGTCTCCTTCGAAACCGAGCAGGGCCCCAAGGGTCCCCAGGCCGTAAACATCCAGTCCCTCTAATTTCTTAGAGAAACTGGGGCCTTAGGGTTTCAAAGTTTGAAAAGCTGGGCCGGTCACTGACCGGCCCAGCTTTTGTTTAACCCGCTAGTGCCAGCACACCGCCAATGCGGCGGCGCCGGTACCGGGAGTGAACATTTGTGCAACCGCCATGAACCGCCAGCCGGGCCCGGGGTTGCTTAGTAATTCAGTGCGCGGCCGGCAATTCGCTACTGACCAGTAACAACACGGGCTGGGCGTGCTTGGCAGTCCAGGTCCCCCCGTAGTGGGGTCTGCTGCCAAAGTGGCGCACGTCCGTGCACGTTACGCCGCTGCCGCGCCCGGCGTGCCTAGCATAAAAACCGGGCCCGCCGCCTGGCTTCCGGCCCTGCACCCGCTGACACAAAACAAAGAGGTTTCCATGTCGCTGCTTACCAGAACCCTATCCATCGCCGCCTCCGCTGTCCTGGCCGGATCCCTGGCCGTGGCACCCGCCCAGGCGGACGTCGTCGAAATTTCCCCTCCAGGCGCCAACGACTGGTCCTGCACGCCCACCGCCGAACACCCCTACCCGGTGGTCCTGGTGCCCGGGACCTTCGAGAGCATGGTGAAGAACTGGTCCACCCTCTCGCCCTACCTCAAGAGCCAGGGCTACTGCGTGTTTGCGCTGAACTACGGCGAGACGAACGGCGTCTACGCCACGGCCCCAGTCGCGGACTCCGCAAAAGAACTCGGCCCGTTCGTCGACGCGGTGCTGGCTGCCACCGGAGCCAAGAAGGTGAACCTGGTGGGCCACAGCCAGGGCGGCATGATGCCCCGTTACTACATGGGTTTCCTGGGCGGCGCCAAGAACGTCAACCAGCTCATCGGCATCGCGCCCTCCAACCACGGCACCGAGGGCGTGATCGTCCCGCCGCCGGAAGTCCTTGGAGATCCTGATTTCACGGCCCTCGGGTGTGCTGCTTGCGCCGACCAGCAGGCCGGCTCCGCATTCATGCAGGAGCTCAACTCCATTGGTGACACCGTGGCCGGGCCGACCTATACCGTCATCTCCACGGTCTACGACGAAGTGGTGATTCCCTACAACAGCCAGTTCCTGGCCGGCCCGGCGCGGCAGGTCACCAACATCACCATCCAGGACAAGTGCCCGCTGGACGTCTTCGAGCATGACCAGACGCCCAACGATCCCGTGGTCCACCAGATCGTGGCCCACGCTCTGGGTAGGAACTCGGGACCTGCGGACCCGGCGTACCAGCCCCGCTGCATCTAGCCTTTTCGTTACTCGTCCGGGCTTGGGCTGCGGACGTCCTTTTGGCCGATGTCGGCTGCACCCAGTGCTGCCGCTGCAGGGCCGTGCGTGGTGTCGTGCTCCCGGACCCGGAGCTCCGGGTGGTGCAGGTCCAGCGCCGGCCGCTCTGAACGGATCCGGGGCAGGGAGGTGAAGTTGTGCCGCGGCGGCGGGCAGGACGTGGCCCATTCCAGCGAGGCGCCGAAGCCCCACGGATCGTCCACGGTGACCTTCTTCCCCGTCCGCCAGGTGATGTAGACGTTCCAGAAGAACGGGAGCAGGGAGGCCCCCAGGAGGAAGGACGACATGGTGGAGAACTGGTTCATCCATGTGAAGTTGTCCTCCACCAGGTAGTCGGCATACCGGCGGGGCATGCCCATGACGCCCAGCCAGTGTTGGATCAGGAAGGTGCCGTGGAAGCCCAGGAACAGCATCCAGAAATGGATCTTTCCCAGGCGTTCGTTGAGCATGGTGCCGGTGAATTTGGGCCACCAGAAGTAGAACCCGGCGAACATGGCGAACACCACGGTGCCGAAGACCACGTAGTGGAAGTGGGCAACCACGAAGTAGGTGTCGGACACGTGGAAGTCCAGCGGTGGGGAGGCCAGGATGATGCCGGTTAGGCCACCGAAGAGGAACGTAACCAGGAAGCCGATGCTCCACAGCATGGGCGTCTCGAAGGTCAGTGAACCGCCCCACATGGTGCCGATCCAGTTGAAGAACTTCACTCCGGTGGGCACCGCGATCAGCATGGTCATGAACGCGAAGAACGGCAGCAGCACCGAGCCGGTGACGTACATGTGGTGCGCCCAGACGGTCATGGACAGTGCGGCAATGGCAATGGTTGCGTAGACCAGGCCCTTGTATCCGAAGATCGGCTTGCGGCTGAAGACCGGGAAGATCTCGGAGACGATGCCGAAGAACGGCAGGGCGATGATGTACACCTCGGGGTGGCCGAAGAACCAGAACAGATGCTGCCAGAGGACTGCGCCGCCGTTCTCCGGATCGTAGATATGGGCACCGAAGCGCCGGTCCGCACCGAGCGCGAACAGGGCTGCTGCCAGCGGCGGGAAGGCCATGATCACCAGGATCGAGGTGACCAGGGTGTTCCAGGTGAAGATCGGCATCCGCCACATGGTCAGACCCGGGGCGCGCATGCAGATGATGGTGGTGATGAAGTTGACGGCACCAAGGATGGTTCCGAAGCCGGACAGTGCCAGGCCGAACACCCACAGGTCACCGCCGATTCCCGGGCTGAAGGTGGTATCCGAGAGCGGCGCGTACGCGAACCAGCCGAAGGACGCGGCGCCCTGCGGGGTGATGAAGCCGGAGAGCGCAATGGTGGAGCCGAAGAGGAAGAACCAGAAAGCCAGCGCATTGAGCCGCGGGAAGGCCACGTCCGGAGCACCGATCTGCAGCGGCATGATGAAGTTGGCGAACCCGGCGAAAAGCGGGGTGGCGAACATCAGCAGCATCGCAATGCCGTGCATCGTGAAGAGCTGGTTGTACTGCTCCTTGGTCTGCAGGATCTGCATGCCGGGCTCGAAAAGTTCAGCCCGGATGAGGAGGGCCATCACCCCGGCCAGGCAGAAGAAGGCAAACGACGTTATCAGGTACATGTACCCGATGGTTTTGTGGTCAGTGGTGGTGATCCAGTTGACCACCAGGCTGCCTTTGCGGCGCCGCGTGACAGCCGGCGCGGCGGTGGCGGCGAGCCCTTCCGTTGAATGTTCCGCAGTGGCCATCTTCCACCTCACCGAATCTTCCGTATGGCGTGGCAGGTCCTTCATGGGCCCTACTTTGAAGGCTACTCAGGATCAAGTCCTCCGGGAAGGGGTCCTTTTATCTGCTGAGTCGCATCGCTTCCCGCACGGCCCTCCTCTTGCTTAACGCGGCAGTGCCTGTGGCAACGGGCCCACCCGGTGGCGCTCCGCCAGGAACGCCGCCAACGCGGGATTGTCGATCTACCTCGCCAGCCAGGGAACTGCCTGGGCCGCAGCGTCGTCACCCAGGACAGCCCGGTGGGACTGCCCCCGCACCACAAATTCCCGCATCCCGCTTCGGCTCGCCAGCTCTACCAGCTGCTCCACGAACGCGGCAGCACGGGGAGACCGGCCGGCAATGGAAACTTCCGCCGCCGCATCCAGCAGCCGGGCGGAATACCAGAGGTACCACGGCGTGGGTTCGAGGCCCCGGTCTATCCAGTGCTCGGCAGCTGCCAGATCTCCGTGCACCATGAAGAGCCGCGCCTCGGCCCCGGCGGCCAGGGCCATGTAGCAATGATCGCCGGCAAGCTCCGCCATCACCCGTGACCGGTCAATCAGCGCCGCAGCCTCCTCCAGTTGGCCGGCGGCAAGGTACGTCTCTCCCCGGACGCCGGCAACAAACGGTTCAAACCCGTCCAGTGTTCCTCCGCAATCCAAGCTTGCGCCCGGTCCAGGGAGTCAGCCGCCTGCTCCAGTTCCCCGCGGAGCAGCCGGACCCTGCCCAGCAGTGCCTCGCTGAAGGCCTGCTGCCGGCGGTTCCGCACGGCCTTCGCCAATCTTCCGGACTCCGTCAGCGCCCTCACAGCGGCCCCGTAACGTGCAGTGTCCGAGGCCAGCATGCCCTGGATGGCCAGGATTCTCGCCTGTTCGTCGGGGAATCCCACGGCCGCCAGCATTGCCCGGTCCAGCCACCCGGCAGCCCGGTCCGGCACACCCCTCTGGACGGACAGGTAGCCCAGCTCGCGGTAAGCTGCGGCGGCAGTCCGGGAGGCGCCGTCGGGCCCTTCCGCCTGGAGCGCGCGGTGGAGGAAGTCCGCCACCTCGGCACCGCGGCCGCCCGCCTGATGGATCAGGGCGCCGGACAGGGTGACCAAGGACTCGGCGATCAGGTGAGCACCGCCAATGCGCTGTGCCAGCACCACCGCAAGCCGCAGCTGGTCCAGCCCCCGGTCCACAGCACCCGCCCACAATGACGCGCCGCCGGCGTCGAGGTAGGAACGCACTGTCGCCGCGGTGGCCGGCATTTCCGGGTCCGTCTCCGGCGCAGCCCCGGACAGCGCACGCCGGATTTCCGCGGGCAGCGGCAAACCCAGCTCCTGCCGGTAGAGGGCGCCGCATGCGGTGACGTGCCTGCGGGCCCGGCGGTGCTCACCCAAAGCCACCAGCGCCTTGACCAGGACAGCGTTGCAGTCCGTATGGAAGGGGTCCCGGTGCAGAGCCAGGGTGGCCAGCTCAGCGGCCTCGCCTAGAGCACCCGACGCCAAGGCAGCCAGCGCGGCCTCGTACAGCAGGGACTGGACCACGTTGTCCAGCCGGAAGCGCTGATCCGCCAGCCAGGAATCGAAGACGGGGCAATCAGCGAAGGACAGTCCCTCCAGCAGCTGGCCAGTGAAACCGCGGGGGTCCAGGCCGGGCTTGGCGGCCTTGCCCACCACTTCGAGTGCGTCGCAGCGCCACGGCGGCTGAAGCACCAGCCGCAAAGGATCGCCGGCCACCGTGACGCCGTCAAGGGTCCGCCGCAGCTCGGAAAGGTTCCAGCGCAGGGCGCCGAGCGGGTCTGCGGCATCCGGAAACAACAGCGACGCCGTGCGGGACCGGCCGGTGCCCCCGGCCTGCAGCGCAAGGTATGCCAGCACCGCCCAGGCCTTGCGGCCTCTGGGCTGCAGGGGAGTTGCGTCGGGGGACTCGACCGCAGGCGGACCAAGGAGCCGAATCAAATTCTCGGCCATACGGCCCATGGTACGCCGCCGGAACAACGGCGTCTGCGGCCTTCACACGCTTGCTCACACGCGGCCCGTACACCCTGAAATTACCCAATCCGCACACCATCACAAGAGGTGCAAAATCATGGAACTCCTCGGTATCCTGCTCTTTGGAATCTGGGTTCTTATTGTCACTGCCTGCGTTGTCCTGACCGACGGCCGGGGCCACACGCCCGAGATCCGCTCCACGGACCCGTGGTCGGCAGGCAATCTTCCCAGTGAGCCTTACGCTTCGCTGCGCATGTAGGTTCCGCCGTCCCAGCCACCGGGACGAACGACCGCCCCTACACCACTAGGGTGCTCGCCATTCGCGGTCCTGGTCCGCTTGCACGGTGCTGGCCAGCACCGTCTATGCGGGCCAGGGCCGCCTTTGTGAGCCGCCTTTGTGGGAAGCCCGCCCGGCACACGACTGCCAACGGGCGCAACGGCCGGGCAGTGCCAGGGCGCCGAGCCTAACCCAGGCCCATTGCTTCCCGCACTTCATCCAGGATGTGGTGCATCGCCGACTCCGCCACCGCCGTATCCCCGCGCGCCACCGCCGCTGCCACGTCCTCGTGCGCCTGCAGTGCCTCGTCCCGGGGCTTGAACGGCATGAGCCCCTGCCGGGTCCGGCTGGTCAGCACTTCCGCCACCATGCCTTCCAGCGCCTGGAACATCTCGTTTCCGCAGCTCCGCAGGAGCAGCTGGTGGAATTCGATATCAGCGGCCAGGAAGCCCTGGAGGTCGCCGGCTTCACCCAGCCGCCGCAGCTCAGCCCCGAGGGCAACCAGTTGCGCCCGTTCCGCGGCACTGGCACGGCGGGCGGCGCCGGCGGCGGCAATGGGTTCGACGGCGATGCGCAGCTCGGTGAGGCTGCTGTACTGGAGCTCGCGCCGGTCTGAGGCCAGACGCCAGCGCACCAGCTTCGGATCAAAGACGTTCCACAGGGACCGGTCCTGCACCACAATGCCTACGCGCCGCCGCGAGTAGACCAGGTTCATGGATTCCAGGACCTTCATGGTGTCCCTGGCTACGGTGCGGGATATGCCGTACTCCTGCTGCAGACCTTCAAGGGTGAGCCTGCTGCCGGGCGGCAGGTTGCCGGAGGCGATGGCAACGCCAACCACCTCCAGGACGCGCTCGTGCATCGCGGGGGAGGCCCCGCCGTCGTGCGCTTCATCCGCGCCCTCATCTGTCGCCGTCGACATTCTGTCCGCCTCTCCTGCGCCGCAGCGCCCTCCCAGAATACCGGCAAATTTGGCAAAGGTATGACCTGTAACACGGAAAGATAGTATCTTTTCATTCAAAAGGTGATACCTTATGGCGTGGCCCACTTCTTCACGGGCTCGCAGTGAGCTTCTTCGAAAGCCAAAGACGTCTTCTCCGGAGGTATGACATGCAGTATCCCCCCACGCACCTTGTGGTCATGGGCGTTGCCGGGTCCGGCAAGACCACCCTTGCGGCGGCCCTGTCCTCGCAGCTGGGCTGGGCCTGCGCCGAAGCGGACGAGTTCCACCCCGAAGCCAACATCACCAAGATGACGCAGGGTATCCCGCTCCAGGACGAGGACCGCTGGCCCTGGCTGCAGGAAATCCGATCCTGGATGACAGCGCAGGCGCAGGCCGGCTGCAGCACAGTCCTGACGTGTTCGGCCCTCAAGAAGAGCTACCGCCAGCTCCTCTCCGAAGCGGAGGGCCGCGTCGTTTTCCTCCATCTCGACGGCGGCGCGGATCTGATCAGCCAGCGCATGCAGGGCCGGGAAGGCCACTTCATGCCGCCCACGCTGCTGCCCAGCCAGCTGGCCACCCTCGAGCCGCTCAGCCAGGAAGAGCTCGACGCCGGCAGCCTTCGCCTGGACATTTCGCAGTCACCTGAACAGCTGGTCGCCGCCGTCGTGCAGGCTTTGGAGCTTCCCGCCGGCCAGGCGCCCTGCGCGCCCTGACCACCCCCTAGACCCCAACAAATACTGTTTCAAAGGAGAACCATGACCATCGAAGGATGGACCCAAACGCTGGGCGCAGGACCCCTGCTGCTCATCGCGGGAGCCGCGATCCTCGTCCTGCTGTTCCTGATCATCAAGCTGCGCATGCATGCCCTGATCGCCCTGATCCTCATCAGCCTCGCCACTGCCTTCGCCACGGGCATTCCTGCCAACCAGGTGGTCCCGGTGCTGATCAACGGCTTCGGCACCACCCTCGGAACGGTGGCACTCCTGGTCGGTCTGGGCGCCATGCTCGGCCGCATTGTGGAAACCAGCGGCGGCGCCAAGGTGCTTGCCGACTACCTCATCGGCGTCTTCGGTGAAAAGCGTGCCCCGTTTGCGCTGGGCCTGGCCTCCCTGATCTTCGGCTTCCCCATCTTCTTCGACGCCGGCCTGGTGGTCATGCTGCCCGTCGTCTTCGCCGTGGCCCACCGCCTGGGCGGGGGAGTGCTCCGCTACGGCCTGCCCGCAGCCGGTGCGTTCTCCGTGATGCACATCTTCCTGCCGCCACACCCGGGCCCTGTCTCCGCGTCCGCGTTCTTTGACGCGAACATCGGCCTGGTCACCGTCGCCGGCCTTCTCGTCGCCATCCCCACCTGGTACGTCACCGCCTACCTCTTCGGCCTCTACACCGGCAAGAAGCTGGTCCTTCCCGTGCCGGAAATCCTCGGCCACGCCTCCGCCGAAGCGGAATCACACCCGCCGCGCTTCCGCACCGTGGTGGGCCTGCTGCTCCTGCCGCTGCTCCTGATCTTCATGAACACCGGACTGAACACCCTGGCCTCCTCCGGCGTCCTCGCCGAAGGCGTCAAGGACGAGCAGTGGTACCAGGTCCTGCGGACGCTGGGTGAAACCCCCGTGGCGCTGCTGATCTCGGTGCTGGTGGCCCTTTTCGTGCTGGGCACCAAGCGCGGCAAGGATGCCGGGGCCCTCGAGAAGCTGCTCGAATCCTCGCTCGGCCCGGTCTGCTCCGTCATCCTGATTACCGGCGCCGGCGGCATGTTCGGCGGCGTGCTGCGCACCTCTGGCATCGGCCAGGCACTCGCCGACGTCCTGGGCGACCTGGGCATCCCGCTGATCCTGGCCGGCTTCCTGATCTCCAGCATCCTGCGCATCGCCCAGGGATCCGCCACCGTTGCACTGACCACCACCGCGGGCCTGATCGCCCCGGCTGTAGCCCTGGCCGGACTGAACGGCATGCAGGTGGCCGCCATGGTGATTGCCGTGGCCGCCGGCTCCGTGGTGGTCTCCCACGTGAACGACTCCGGCTTCTGGCTGGTGGGCCGCTTCTTCGGAATGGACGTCAAGACCACCCTGAAGACCTGGACCGTTATGGAAACCCTCATCGGCGTGATGGGCTTCGCTATCGCGGCCGTGATCTTCCTGGTGGCCGGAGTGGCGGGCTAGCATCCTTCCCAGCACCGGCTGACTGGACAACAGCGGCGGGGCGGGCAGCAGAAATGCTGGCCGCCCCGCCGTCGTCGTACCCGGAGCCGTTTGGCCCAGCCGCCCTGAGCGATGTGGCCGGGCGAGGTGGCACGGTGCTAGGTGCGGGCGTCGATGTCCTTCTGGACCACCGCGGCCAGTGTCCGCAGCACCTGCTGGTCCGACGGGGAGAAGGACCTGGGCTGCTGGTCGATGACGCAGAGCGTTCCGATGTTCCAGCCCCGTGGCCCGTGCAAGGGGTAGCCGGCATAGAAGCGGATGTAGGGCGCGCCCGTGACCAGCGGATTGGAGGCGAAGCGGTCATCGGCAAGGGTGTCATTGATGACCAGCATCGCGTTCCGCTCCACCGTTTCCGTGCAGAGGGCGATGATGCGGGGGGTCTCCTCGCGGAGCGGCCCGACGGCGGACTTGAAGAACTGGGCGTCCTCGGCGATCAGGGACAGCGAAGCAGCGCCAACGCCGAAGAACTTCCAGGCGGCGGCAACAACGCGGTCGTAGACTTCCTCCGGGCCGGTGTACAGAAGGTCCGTCTCGTGCAGTGATTTCAGGCGTTCCGCCTCTGCCCGTTCCGGGGAAAGCAGGCATTTGCCGGCGGCACCCAGGGCGGCAAGCGCGTCTTCTTTGTCCGGTTTCTGGCGCGCCGGTTGTTGGCCCGCCAGTTGCTGGCCCGCCGGCGGGCGTCCGGGGCCGACCCTCTCCGGCTTCACGGGCCGGAACCGCCGCTGTCCTGCCTTGAGTTCCTTTACTGCATCAGGCCCGCGTTCGATCGCCGGCAGGGCCAGGGCTTCATGAAGGTAGGCGTCCAGTTCGAACACGGAACAGGGCGACCTGCCGAAGTAGGAAGGCCAGAGCTTCTGGGGATCCAAACCGATCGTGGCAGCGAGTTCGAGCCACCGCTTCACCTCTTTGTCGATTGCGTCCACCTCCCAGATGACGCGTTTCTGGGGTCCGCGTACTCTGTAGTTGCAAAAGCCATGTTGATAAGCTTACTTAGTAATCCGGCCCCCGGCTACCAGGGAGGTTTGGGGGCCTTCGGGGTGCCGCCGCCAAATTGCGGCCACGCCGGCCACAGGCCGCCGCAAAGCCGCAGGCTGTGGCCGCGTTGCAGGGCTACCTTCCGGCGGTACGGGTCGTGCTTTTGGGTTCTTTCGGCGGCATGCCCGCCACGTGCTCATAGGCTTTGTGGATCCATGCTTTGGCTCGGGCGTCGTCGCCGTCGCCTTCCTCGTTCCAGATTTCCGGCAGGCCGGTGTACTCGCGCATCGGCCGGTCCGCCGGGCCGAACGGGACGGTCCGCTCGCCGCTTTCAAGCTGCTGCCTGTGCTCCGGGGAGAGTTTGATGCCGATGGTGCGCCCGAAAAGCCCTGCGAACATGTTGCCGTTGACGAACGCGCCCAGGTTGCCGAACATCGGCTTCACTGTGACGTCCGGGCCGTCCGGGAGCAGGGACCGGAAGCGCTCCTTATCTGCGTCCGACGCTTTGGGCATCTCCATTGCTTCCCCCTGGGCTGTGCTGGCTGGTTGCGGTGCCGGCTGGTCTGTGCAGGATATGCCCAGCGCGGTCGCCGGGGAACACCCTGCCGCCCGCCGTCGTTGTGCCGGTAGGCAGCGCGCCCACGCCGGGCGCCGGACGTTCCCCAACCAAAGGACACCCCTTGACCCCTCGCACCATCGTTATCACCGGCGCCAGCGACGGCATCGGCGCAGCAGCCGCGCGTACCCTGGCTAAGGCAGGGGACCAGGTGGTCGTCGTCGGCCGCTCCGAGGAAAAGACGCGGGCCATCGCCAAGGACCTGGACGCAGACTACTTTGTCAGCGACTTCTCCGAGCTCGCGCAGGTCCGCACCCTGGCCGCGCAGCTGGAGTCCGACTACCCGCGCATCGACGTCCTTGCCAACAATGCCGGCGGCATCATGGGCAAGCGCACCCTTACCGTTGACGGCAACGAGTCAACGTTCCAGATCAACCACCTGGCGCCGTTCCTCCTCACCACGCTGCTGATTGAGACCCTCGTTGCCAGCAATGCCAAGGTGATCAACACCTCCAGCGGAGCCAACAGCTTCGGCAAGCTGGACCTGTTCGACCTCAAATCCGAGCACGGCTACTCCACCAACCGCGCCTACGGCACCGGCAAGCTGGCCAACATCCTCTTCACGTCCGAGCTGCACCGCCGCTTTGGCGAACAGGGAATCACGACGGCGGCGTTCCACCCCGGCGTTGTGCGCACCAACTTCGCGGCGGACTCCACCAGCCCGTTCCGGCACGCGTACAAGAGCCTGCTGAACCGCTTCATGCTGACCCCGGACCAGGGTGCCGACACCCTGCTGTGGTTGATCAACGGCACTGCGGGCAAGGACTGGATCTCCGGGGCGTACTACTACAAGCGCGCCCTGGCCAAAGCCAACCCCCAGGCCTACGACGCCGAGCTGGCCCGCCGCCTGTGGGAGCAGAGCGAGGAGCTGGTCAAGGCCGCCTAGGTTCTAGCCCTCGTAGCCGATGACGTCACGGAGCTGCTGGGGGATGCAAACTGGGTAGCGCTAAGTGTCGTTATGAGCCGTCAAAACGACACTTAGCGCTACCTAGTTGGGCCGGGGGCGCGCCTGCTCGACGTCGGCCGAGGCCTCCGACTGACCACGCGCAACCAGGCCCGCCACCACGCCGTCCACGTCCGCTTCGGGCCGGTTCTGGCTCAGCTTGGCCTTGGCCTCGATCCGGGTAATCACCAGTTCCACGCCCACGATTGCCCGCAGCTGCCCGGCAATGAAACGCTCCGGTGCGTCGTCCACGTCCCAGGGGTGGTCGAAGCCGGACTCGTGCATGCCGGTGAGCCGCCGGACCTGCCGGTCCAGCCAGGCCGGATCATCATGGATCACCAGCTGCCCGTACACGTGCACCGTGGTGTAGTTCCAGGTGGGGACAACGCGCCCGTGCTCGGCCTTGGACGCGTACCAAGACGGGGAGATATAGGCATCCGCACTCTGGATGATGGCAAGAGCCTCCCCGACGGCGGGTGCGGACCACTGCGTGTTGTTCCGCGCCAGGTGCCCCTGCAGCGCGCCGAACTCCCCGGCGTCGGGGTCATAGACAAACGGCAGGAGTGTAGCCACGAGGCCCTCCGGGGTCATGGTGACCAGGTTCGCTGCACCCGGTCTGGTGAGCAGGTGCCGGACGGTTTCAGGGACCGCGGCGAAGTGCGCTGGAATGTACATGGGGCTAGTCCTTTACTGTCTGAAGTGGCGCGGAATCGAGTTCGGGTGACGAGGCCGGGGCGGGCCTGAGCCGTACCCGGACAGCCGCCGCGGCGCACAGGATGACGGCCAGCCCGCCCAGGACTGTGGACCAGGCCAGGGCCTCACCCAGCAGGAGCGCCGCCCAGCAGATGGTGAGTACGGGCTGGGTAAGCTGGATCTGGCTGACCCGGGCAATGGGACCGATGGCCAGGCCGCGGTACCAGGCGAAAAATCCCAGGAACATGCTCACCACCGCGAGGTACCCGAAGGCTGCCCACTGCGCGGGAGTCGCTGACGGCGGCTGCTGGATGGCGGAGGCGGCGGCCAGGACCAGCATCAGCGGCGAAGCGAGAACCAGCGCCCACGAGATGGTCTGCCAGGAACCCAGTTCGCGCGCCAGCAAGCCGCCTTCCGCATAGCCGAGCGCGGCGGCCACCACGGAACCCAGGAGCAGCAGGTCCGCCCAGTGCAGGACGCCAAGGCCGCCGGACTGGACGGAAGCGAAGACGGTCACCGCAAGGGCACCCACACCGCTGGCGAGCCAGAATGCCAGTGGCGGGCGTTCCCGCCCGCGGATGACGGCAGCGGTGGCCGTCGCGGCAGGGAGCAGGGCGATGACAACGGCGCCGTGGCTTGCGGCGGTGCTGGTCAAGGCAAAGGAGGTGAGTAGCGGAAAGCCAATGACGACGCCGGCCGCCACGACGGCCACACGGAACCATTGCGTGCCGCGGGGGAGGACCTGCCGGGTGAGTGCCAATGCGGCAGCCGCCAGAACAGCTGCCACTACTGCCCGGCCCGACCCGATAAAGAGCGGCGCCAGGCCTGCGACCGCCACTTTGGTGAACGGGACGGTGAGCGAGAATGCCGCGACTCCAAGGAAGCCGAGCCACAACCCGGCTGAGCTGGAGTGGGATAACGCTGGGTGCGTTCGAAGAGTAGCGCTACTATTGTCTCTCATGAACAACGATAGCAGCTCGCGGATTGTGGCGCACCTGAAATCATGGATGGCAACTGCGGCGCCGGGAGCGAAACTGCCCTCCACGCGGTCCCTGGTGGCCGACTATCAGGCAAGTCCCGTCACGGTGCAGAAGGCCCTGCAGACCCTCACGGCGCAGGGGCTCATCGAAAGCCGGCCGGGCGTCGGGACCTTCGTGCGGGCAGTCCGCATGGCACGCCCGTCAGATTACGGCTGGCAGACAGCTGCCCTTCGCTCACCGCTGGCGGCACTGCCACCGGCCTCCTCCACCATGCGGGAGGTGCCGCAGGACGCTATCTCCTTCCACTCGGGCTACCCTGCCAGGGAGCTCCTGCCCGAGCGGCTGGTCCGGGCAGCACTCACCCGAGCCGCCCGCGGAGACGCGGCGCTGTCGCGGCCTCCCGCCGCGGGAATGCCGGAGCTGCAATCGTGGTTCGCGCACGAGCTCGCCGCGTCCACGCCCGCTGGAATTACCCCGCCCAACCCAAGCGACGTCGTCGTACTCCCTGGCAGCCAGAGCGGGCTGAGCTCCATCTTCAGTGCCCTGGTGGGCAGGGGGCAGCCGCTGCTGATGGAGTCACCCTCCTACTGGGGCGCCATCTTGGCCGCCGCCCAGGCGGGGGTGCGGGTGGTGCCGGTGCCCAGCGGACCGGACGGGCCGGAACCGGGGGAGCTGGCCCGCGCGTTCGACGAATCAGGCGCCCGGGTCTTCTACGCACAGCCCAACTACGCCAACCCCACGGGCGCGCAGTGGTCTGGGGAGACCCGCGACCAGGTCCTTGACGTGATCCGTGCCAAGGGAGCGTTCCTTGTGGAGGACGACTGGGCGCACGACTTTGGCATCAGCTCCAACCCCGTGCCGGTCGCCTCCCGCGACGACTCCGGGCATGTCGTGTACCTGCGCTCGCTGACCAAGAGCGTTTCCACGTCCATCCGGGTGGCCGCACTGATTGCGCGCGGTCCGGCGCGGGAGCGCATCCTCGCTGACAGGGCAGCGGAATCAATGTACGTCAGCGGGCTTCTGCAGGCGGCAGCGCTCGACGTCGTCACGCAGCCAGGGTGGCAGACGCACCTCCGCAGCCTGCGGCACCAGCTGGAGTCACGCCGGGACCTGCTGGTCACCAGCGTCCGGGAACATATTCCCCAGGCGCACATTGAACAGGTGCCAAAAGGCGGACTTAACCTGTGGCTGCGCCTGCCCGACGCGACGGACCTGCAACGGCTGGTCCGGGACTGCGAAAACGCCGGCGTCATCATCGCCCGCGGGGACGAATGGTTTCCAGCGGAACCGGCGGGTCCGTTTATCCGGCTCAACTTTTCGGGCACGAATCCGGGCGCCTTCCCGGAAGGCACCCGGATCATTGGGCAGATGCTGGAGCGGAACCTGGGCTAGCAGTCAGTCGGCCAGTTCTGCACAGATGTCAGTTACTGTGCCACTCCCGGAGAACATGCCTCCGACTTCCCTTCCCTTGGCGTCGAGCGTCCAGCTGACGGTGCCGGTAGTGAAGTAGACCCCCACAGGATGGTCATTCGCCCTAGGGACAGTGATGAGGTTGGGCCCGGTGGCTGTGACGAACTGGCTCCCATCGTCCAGGTATTGGATGTGGGTCACGCCGGCAGCGCCGTTGTAGGTGACGGATTCCCCTGACCTGTCTGAGACAGTGACGCTCAATCCGGGCCAGATGATCTTTTCGCGGTCGCCGGGCAGTGCGATGACTCCCACCTTGCCGTCAGCGGTGAGCACCACCTTGAAACCTGGACAGGACAGCGTGAACGATCCCTTGATCGGACCGGGCACGGCCGTGGCAACAGCCGACTGCGCCGGCGCAACCAAGGCTGCTGCAGCCAGGGCTGCCGGGGCCAGTGTGCGCGCAATTGTGGATTTCATCGGATCTTCCTTTCAGATGTACTCGGTGTGAGTGGCTCAAGAGTGGCCCCGGGGGCTTAATGGAGCCTTAATCCAACGGCTAACTCTGGATCCGGCACTGGCCCGGGAGCATGATGGGGGTGATGTCGCTCCTCGGGGCGCGTTAGGACAGGGCGGGCGCTAGGGGCCGCTGGTCGATAAACGCCGTGGGAATGGGCAGAGCCCGCTCCCGTGGCCGGTCAGTGAGGGGTGCTCACCGATGAGCGCACTGTGGATCAGGGCCTTGGGCCCATTACAGGTGATTGCTGACGGTGTCCCGGTTCCAGTCAGCAGCCACAACCTGCGTATTGTCCTCGAATGCCTGGCGCTGCGGGCGAACTCGGTAGTAGCAAAAGACTTCCTGGCTGAAGTCATCTGGGACGGCCACCCGCCCGCGCATCCGGGCCCGCAGCTGCAAGTCTATGTCGCGAACCTGCGGAACCTGCTTGAGCCCAACCGCCGAAAGGGGGTTGCCTCGCACCGCCTGGCCAGCAGGCCGGGCGGCTACCTCCTGGCTGTTGCCGATGACGAACTCGACCTGCTGCAGTTCCGCGCGCACCTTGCCGCCGGCGAGCGCGCAGTAGAAGCGGGCGAACTTGCCAGCGGCGCGGTCCGCCTGCGCCAGGCACTGGACTTGTTCGTCTGCCCTGCCTTTCCGGACCTGGCCGACATTGAGCTTCTGGTACCTGACCTCGAAGAGGTGGAGGAAGCCCGGCTGGACACGTACCAGGACCTCTTCGATGTTGAACTGGCACTGGGCCGCCACGCCAACGTGGTGGGGGAGTTGCAGCGGCTGGTATTGCAGCATCCCTTCCGGGAACGTTTGTGGGCGTCCCTGGTGCTCGCCCTGTACCGCTCCGACCGGCAGGCAGATGCCCTCGCCGCATGCCGTGCAGCCCGGAAGACCTTTGCGGCGGAGCTGGGCATTGATCCCGGGGTGCGCCTGCAGGAGCTGGAAGCACTGGTGCTGCGCCAGGATGCCTCCCTTGGGCCGCCCGCCGTGAACGAAAACCGCCGCGCCAGGCAGCGTCTCGACAACCTGCCTGCCGCGCTCACCCCCCTGGTTGGCCGGGATGCTGAACTGGCGGAGGTATGTTCGCTCTACCGCTCCGAGGGATGCCGGCTTGTTACCCTCACAGGGGCGGGCGGGGCAGGCAAGACCCGCCTCGCGATGGCGGCGGCCGCACGTTTGGGTGAGCGCATGCCCGACGGCGCGGGCTGGGTTAATCTGTCCCCGCTCACCAAGGTTGAGCAGGTGCCCGGCGCCATTACGGCGGCACTCGGGCTGGAGGCGCCAGCAGGCGAAGACCCGCTGAAGATCGCGTCCCGCTTTCTGCAAGCCCGCCGACTGCTGCTGGTCATGGACAACTTCGAGCACCTGGCAGACGCCTGGCCCGTGGTGCTGGACCTGCTCACTGCAGCCCCTGAGCTCCGAATCCTCACCACTAGCCGGAGACGGCTGGGGTTGCGTCCCGAGTACGAATTTGAACTTGCGCCGCTGGAGTTGCCACCGCTCGACCCGCCCCTGCCTCCCCGCCAGCTGCGGGAGGTGCCGGCAATGAAGCTGCTCTTGAACCGGGGCCGGACGGTCCGCCCCAGCTTTTCCGTAGACCACGGAAACGCCGCCGTACTAACACGCCTGTGCCATCGCCTGGACGGGTTGCCGTTGGCCATTGAACTGGCCGCGGCCCAGCTCCGACATCTTAGCGAGCACGATCTCCTCGCTGACCTGGAAGCCAGCCTGGCCGCGCTGCCGGCCGCCTTCCGTGACCTTCCCGACCGGCAGCGCACTCTCACGGCCACGATGGAGTGGAGCTACCAGCTGCTGGCGGACCCGGAACGGCTGCTCTTCGTCCAACTCGGTGTTTTCGTCAACGATCCGACCACGGCAGCGATCGACGCTGTGCGCGGCTCCCTTCTCCCTGGCGAGCCCTCCACCGAAGAATTGCTGTCCACGCTCGCCGGCCACAGCCTGCTCCGGTGCTACACCGACCAGGCAGGGCGCAAGAGAGTGTCCCTGCTCCAGTCCATCCGCGAGTTTGCCCGTGACCGCCTGGCGCTGCTTCCTGAGCAACACGAGGTGCGCCAGCGGCATGCCGGGCACTATGTTGCCTTGGCCGAGTCATTGGGTCCGCAACTGTGGGGTGGTGGCCAGGTGGATGCGTTTCTGACGCTTCACGCCGAAGCCCTCGACCTCCGCGCAGCACTGCTGTGGGGAGCAGGGCCGGATGGTTCTATGGAACTGGCACTTCGCCTGGTGGGTGAGCTCTGGCATTACTGGGAACTCACCGGAGACGTTACCGAGCAGCAGCGAATTGCCGTTGAACTCGTGGAGGCAACACCGGATGCGGTGCCGCAGCTTAGAGCACCAGCGCTTAGCGGAGCAGCCACTCTGACATGGGCCCTGGGCAGGTATGACCAGGCGGCCCACCTCCACCGCCGCGCCCTTGAAGCGTTTGAAAAGGCCGGCAATAGCCAGGGCGTAGCGTGGACCATCCTGTGTCTGGCCGTGCAGGCAGCACAAAGTGGGGATTTCCCTACTGCCGAGCGGCTCACAGCGGAGGCCTTGTCCTATCCGGGCGTCAGCCTTCGGGTCAGAATTGGGGCGCTGGTTGTCCTGTCCCGCCAGGCTTACTGTGCGGGGGACCATCTGCGGGCACTCGAACTGTGCAGGGCGTGCGCGGAGCTGACCCGCCGGCTGGGGGACCGGTGGCTCCTGGGCATTGTGCTCACCAATCTTGCAGAGAGCACCGAACAGGCCGGCGATTACGACGGTGCCGAGCTCCTGCTCATCGAAGCTGTCAGTGCCTCACTCCAGCTCGGGGCGGAGGGCAACCTGGCTGCTTACCTTGACTCATTGGCGGGCGTCTACGCGTCACAAAACCGCTATGACTTTGCCCTCCGCCTCCTCTCCGCGGCGGACTCCTACCGAACAGACCGCGGTATATCGCTGGATCAGACAGAACGATGGCGGGTTGATGCCATTATCGACAAAGCCCGGGCTGAAGCCGGTCCCATCCGCTTTGGCCTTGCCTGGGCAGGTGGACGTAGGCTCACCGTTCGGCAGGCAGCAAACGAGGTGCTCCAGGGCGGGCGCCATCGGGGACTCTTCGGCACCTTCGGGGGTTCAGCCCGATCAGCTTCTCCCGCCGTGGAAAGCGCAGCTGACTCGGCCCCCTGGACGACACTCGCGGCGACGCCCGCCTCAAGCCGTCGCGCCCGTCGTAACAGCGTGCAATATAAACATGACCCCATGTATTTAATGACTAAAAATTCGGTGGCCGTGCTACTTTCAACACTGCCGCCGCGCATTTCTTCGTTGCCAGGGACCGGAACCAGGGGACTGCGCGCGCTCCCATTGCAGAGTCCGACCCTTGGAGACGCCCGTGGAACCCACAACAGACGTGAAGCTGGATGCCCAGCCGGCCAGGCCCCCTGCAGCCGACTCCGGACTCCGCCGCTCCATGGGCCCGCGCCACCTGGTGATGATCGCCATGGGCGGCGTGATCGGCTCCGGCCTGTTCCTTAGCTCCGGCTACACCATCTCCCAGGCCGGCCCGCTCGGCGCGGTCATCGCGTACCTCATCGGCGCCTTCGTGGTGTACCTGGTGATGGCCTGCCTGGGCGAGCTTGCCATCGCCTACCCGGTGTCCGGTGCATTCCACATCTACGCCGCCCGCTCCATCGGCCCCGCCACGGGATTCGCCACCGCCTGGCTGTACTGGCTCTGCTGGGCCGTGGCCATCGGCTCCGAGTTCACCGCCTCCGGCCTGCTCATGCAGCGCTGGTTCCCGGACGTGGAGGTCTGGGTCTGGTGCCTAATCTTCGCGGCCGTCCTCTTCGGCTTCAACGCCGTGTCCTCCAAGTTTTTCGGCGAGTCCGAGTTCTGGTTCGCCATCGTGAAGGTCGCCGCGATCATCGGCCTGATCGTCCTGGGCGGCGCGGCCCTGTTCGGCTTCCGGCCGCTCGGCGGCGGTGGCGAGCACCCCTTCCTGTTCGAGAACTTCGCCACCGAGGGCGGGCTGTTCCCCAACGGCTTCACCGGCGTCCTGGTCACCGTGCTCGCGGTCTTCTACGCCTTCTCCGGCTCGGAACTTATCGGCGTTGCCGCCGGCGAAACCAAAGACCCGGCCACCAGCATCCCCAAGGCCCTGCGCACCACCGTGCTCCGCCTGCTCATCTTCTTCGTCGGGGCCATCGCCGTCATCGCCGCAACCATCCCGTACAACGAGGTGGGCCTGGACGAGAGCCCGTTCGTGACGGTCTTCTCAGCAACCGGCCTCCCGTTCGCCGCCGACATCATGAACTTCGTCATCATCACCGCACTGCTCTCCGCCGGCAACAGCGGCCTGTTCTCCTGCGCCCGCATGCTCTACTCCCTGGCCGACGAAGGCCACGCCCCCCGCGCTTTCAAAAAGCTGACGCGCCGCGGCATTCCCCTCATCGCGCTCTCGGTGAGCATGGTGGGCGGCGTCGCATCGCTGATCAGCAGCGTGGTGGCCCCTGAAACCGTCTACCTGGTGCTGGTGTCCGTGGCCGGCTTCGCCGTAGTGGGCGTCTGGATGTCCATCACCGCCTCGCACTTCTTCCACCGCCGCGCGTTCGTCCGCAACGGCGGCGACGTCTCCACCCTCGCCTACAAGGCCCCGCTGTTCCCGCTGGTGCCCATTCTGGCGTTCTCGCTGTGCGTCATCTCGCTGGTCGGCATCGCCCTGGACCCCACCCAGGCCGCCGCGCTCTACTTCGGCATTCCCTTTGTGGCCGCCTGCTACGCCTGGTTCCACTTCCGCTACGGCCGCAAGGCCGTGACAGCCAAGTAATTAGGAAGCAAGGAGCGGACGACGGCGGCTGCCGGGCAGGTGCGTCGCGCACCTTCCCGGACGGTCGCCGTCGTTCTTTCCGGCATGGTGCGTGACCCGCCCAAGGAGGGCGCGGCCCATGGAACAATGGGGCGTGGTGACCGGCCGGGAGGGGCAGATAAGCGTGGATTCGTCCGCTGAGGCGTCGTCAATGGCGCAGGGGCTCCGGATTGTCCGGCTGGTGGCTGACAGGGAGAAGCTGGGACGCCAACTGCTGGGCGTTTCGCAGCTGGCCGCCGAACTGGACATGGAGCAGAGCCGCGTCTCCCGCCTGGCGCAGGAACTGTGCGATCTCGGATTGCTGGAGCGCGTGGACCGCGGGCCGTTCCGGACGGGTCCGCGCTTCTTCAGCCTGGCCGCGGCACTGAACACCGGCTGGGTCCGGAAGGCAAAAACCGAACTTGAGGCGCTGGTCGCGGCGCTGGGACTGCGCGCCCGGCTCTCTGTCCGGGACGGCTACCGCGTGATCCTGCTCCGGGCCTCCAGCAATGACGCCGTCCCCGGCAGCTTCGTCAAGCCGGGCATGGTGACTCCGGCCTGGTGTACCGGCGCCGGCCGGGCGCTGCTGTGGGACCTTGACCGGCCGGCACTGGATGCCCTGCTGCAGGACGTGAACTACATCGGCATCGGGGGGCCGGGGGCCGCCCATTCCACCGATGGGGTCTGGGACCTCATGGTCCGCGACCGTGGCGCCGGGTTCATCACCGCAGCCGAGGAATTCGAACACGACGTGCTGGAACTCGCCGTTCCTGTCCGCGACGCCGGCGGCGCCATCCTTGCCTCGCTGAGTGTGCTGGGCAGCCGTGCCGGGATGGGTCAGGATGCGGCAGCTGAGGCGGCTGTGCTCACCAGCGCCGCGGAACGGCTCGGATCCAGCGCGGGTGTCCGCTAGGGTTGCGGCCGGTACCCGAGCTTCTGTTCGAGCCACGCTCCCTGGGCCACGAGTGCGTCCGCGCACGCTTCCCGGCGCGGTTCCAGGCGGTCCCTGATTCCCACGATCTGCAGCGCGGCCACCACGTCGCCCTTGAAATCCCGGACGGGGACGGCCAGTGAATAGAGGCCCGGCTCGGCCTCCTCATCCACGATCGAGTAACCCCGGTTCCGGGCAGCTTCACGCCGCGCCAGGAAATCGTCCACGTCGTCAGGCGTGTTGGGGCCGTGCCGCACAAAGGCCACATCCGCGAAGACGGTCCGGACTTCCGCTTCCGACGCCTCCCACAGCACGGCCTGCCCGGCGTCGCTGCAGTACGCGGGGTAGGGCCGCCCCAGCCAGGAACCCACCAGGTTGCTGCTGGCCGGGACACTTTCGCCGATGGTCACCGTGCTGTCCCCGTGAAGGACGCCCAGGAAACATGCCTCGTCCGTTTCTTCCGCCAGCGTGTACAAGGCGGTGCCGCCGTCGGACTGTAAACGGCGCTCGGTGAGCAGCTGCGCGTCAGTAAGGACGGACCAGTCCAGGCTGTAAGTGCGCTGGCTCGTTTTGCGGAGGAAGCCGTCCTGTTCAGCGCTGCGGAGGCTGCGCGAAACCTGGCTGCGGTCCTTGCCAAGATCGGCGGCGATGTCCGCCACCGTGCCCCCGGGATGTCCCGCGGCATGGCGTGCACCCACAGCAAGGAGGGCCATGATTCCGCGGCCCATGCTGGAGGTTTTTGGCATGGTGTCGAGTCTAGTGGAGGGGCTTTCCCCGGCCGGCTTTCCGGGGTGTTTCACCGCGTGCGCGTCCGAGTCGCCGGAACAGTGCCGTGACTCCGGAACGTTCCGGCGACCGTGCACGTTTCCGGCGACTTCGGTGCAGGCCCGCAGCCTCGGCTGGGGCAGCAGGGGGCGGGGGCACCTGCCCTCGGGCTCAGCAGATGGCAAACACCCGCGCCGGGAAACCGCTGCCGCCCAGGGGCTTTGGCCAGGAGGCGACGACGGCGGCACCCGATTCCGGCAGTCCGTCCAGGTTGGCCATCAGTTCGATTTGCCAGCGGCCCTGTTCCAGGACATACGTTTCCAGGCTGAAGTCCTGCCGGGAGGTTGCCAGGCCCGGGTCCGTGTCCGTCTGCTCGTGGCCGACGGCGGCCACGGCACGCTGCTCAACCAGGAAGGAGAGCACTTCCCGGGACCAGCCGGGCGTGTGGCTCAGGCCCTCGCTGTCCCGGTTGGCCATTGCCTCCGGGCTGGGCCACCGGCGGCTCCATCCGGTACGGAGGGCAACAAAGGAACCCGGCGGGACGGTGCCGTTCTGGTTTTCCCAGTCGTATACGTCCTGCAGGGTGGGGGTGGCGTCCGGGTTACCGGCCACCCGCTGGCTGATGTCCAGGACCACCAGCGGAAGGATCATCTCCTCCACCGGAATCTGGTCCAGCGTCCGGCCGCCGCGAATGAAATGCGAGGGCGGATCCACGTGGGTTCCCCACTGGCCCACAATTGTGTAGCGGTGGGCGGTGAAGCCGTCACCCTTGTCCAGGTTGAAGAGGGCTTCGCGCTGCTCATCCGGAAAAGCGGGGAAGTGGGGCTGGCCCGGATGGAAGGCGTGCGTCAGGTCCACGAACTGCCGGCCGGCGATCACAGACTGCAGGCCCTCCCAGAGCGACGCGGTGCTGGCGTCCGTCATCATGCGGCGGCTCCTTCTGCCATCGGTGCTTCTGCCTTTGGTGCTTCTGTCACCGGTGCCAGTGCGGTGCTGGAGACGCTGATGGGGCCGGTCACTTCAATGACCGGGACTTCCCAAGGGTGGATGTCCACGAGGCGGCGCATAAAACGCTCGACGGCGGCGTCCTCCAGTGAGGCGTCGAAATAGGTGGTGAAAACGAAGGTTGGCGAGAGGGTCTGCTCACCCACTCGCCCCAGGGTGGGGTTGGCGCCCTCGGCAGTGGTGAACCCCTCGAAACCGAGGCTGGACTCAAACACGTGCTTATAGTTGCCGAAGTCGCCGAGTTCCCGGAATTCGGCCAGGGCCTGCAGCAGGTGCGCGATTCCCGGATCATCTTGGAAGGCGTCCGGCTCGCCCTTGGACAGTTGCCCGAAGGTGGTGCCGCTGATGGGCCAGTGCACGCGCAGTTTGCGTACCGGGTGAAGTTGAACGTCCAAGAACCTTGCCTCTTTCCTCCGCCGGGTGACGGCTGTCAGCCATCGTGGCAGAAAGAAATAATCATTACAAGCATATGTAAATGCGTATTATGACTACTATGCCTTCGACCTCGCAGCTCTCGTCCTTGCTGGAATCCGGCGAACACCTCGTGACCGACGGCGCCCTGGCCACGGAACTCGAGGCCCGGGGCTGCAACCTCGACGATCCCCTGTGGTCTGCCAAGGTCCTGCTGGAAGGCCCGCACCTGATCAGGGACGTCCACCGCGACTACTTCTCCGCCGGGGCCCGGATTGCCACCACCGCCAGCTACCAGGCCACGCCGCAGGGCTTCGCACGGCGGGGCATGAGCGGGCAGGAGGCCCTGGAGCTGGTGGCGTTGTCGGTCCGGCTGGCGGATGAGGCCCGCCGCGGCCACCTGGCTGCCACCCCGGGCGCGGGCTCGCTGCTCATCGCCGGGTCGGTTGGTCCTTATGGCGCCTACCTGGCAGACGGCTCCGAATACCGCGGCGACTACACGCTAGGGCAAGAGGAGTTCATGGACTTCCACCGGCCCCGGGTGGCCGCGCTCGTTGATGCGGGTGTGGACTTCCTGGCCTGCGAGACGCTCCCGTCGTTTGCCGAAGCCGAGGCGCTGGCGGCACTCACGGAAGAGTTCGGCGTCGAATCCTGGTTCTCCTTCTCCCTGCGGGACGGCGCTAATATCAGCGACGGCACCCCGCTCACGGCAGTGGCTGGGCTCCTTGACGCCCACCCCCTGGTGGCCGCGGTCGGCGTGAACTGCGTGCCGCTGCACCTGGTCACTCGAGCGCTCGCCGCCCTCCACAGCGCCACGGACAAACCGCTGGTGGCCTACCCCAACTCAGGCGAAACGTACGATCCGGTCACCAAAACGTGGGGTCCGTCCACAGCCTTGGCACAGGGCAGGTACGCCGAGCCAGCAGACCCCGCCGGCGGGGCCGCCGCCTGGCTGGAGCACGGCGCCCGCATCATTGGCGGATGCTGCCGCACGACGCCAGGCGACATCGCCGCCGTCGGGAAGGCCATTGCCGCGCAGCGCTGAACCACCGCGCACCGCTGATTCTGAAGGTTCTGGGCTGCCCTTGAACTCAGCCGCCGTTTTCCGTGTCCTTTTGGTTGGTGGCCTCGTCCGGGGTGTCCTGTTCCTCCGCGTGTTCAGCCTTCTCCCGGGCTTCCTGCTGGTGCTGCTCCAGTTTCGCTTCGGCGTCCCTGCGCCGATACCCGATGGATCGGGCCTGCTCCGGGGTGGGATGCCGGTGCTCCCGCTCCCAGGCGTGGTCATTGACGCCGGTGCCGGGCACGGCCTCCTCATTAGGATCAGTAATGTCTTCACCCATATCCAAACCCTGTCACAGTCGGGGGACGGAGAGAAGGGCCCTACGCCCCAAGCCGACCGTAGGTGGTGATCACGTTGCCCTTGCTGGTCCGGGACTGGTCAAGGAGTACCAGCCGGGTGGTGGGGTCGCCGTCCTGGAAGAGGCGCCGGCCGCTCCCTGCCACCACCGGATGGGTCATGAGCGTCAGGGAATCCAGCAGGCCGGCGAACAGCAGCTGCCGAACCACCGAGATGCTGCCGCACACTGCGATTTCGCCGCCGTCGCGCTCCTTTAGAGCTGCTACGAACTCCTCCAGCGGCGCGTCCATCAGGCGTGAGTTTTGCCACTCGAGCGGTTCCGCCAGGGTCCGCGAGGCCACAAACTTCTCCACCGGGTTGATGAAGGCGGCAAAGTCCTCGTCCACGGGCGCGGTGGGCCAGTACGCGGCCCACTCCTGGTAGCTGACCCGGCCCAGCACCACCGTGTCCACTGTTTCCATCATGGTGGTCAGGCCGGCTCCCAGTTCGTCGTCAAAGCTGTCGAACTGGAACTTATAGGGATCGGACACCACGCCGTCCACGGAGTGGAACAGGCCGGCAGTGACTTTGCGCATGGGGACCTCCTGCAGGGCATTTCGAACGGACACGCCTCACGCTAGTGCGCCCCTTGAGCCAGCGGAAGATCCCTGCAAAAGCGGACGACGGCGGCCACCCCCCCAGTTACGTTCATCACTCGCCGAGGCGTCTTGCACGGTTTGGCTGATCCTGAGCCCCATACTTGTGGTGAGCGGCTGTTGCCGTGCCCCGGCCAGGCAGGAGGAAAGTGCATGGACACCCTGAAAAAGATCGTGAGCAACCAGTATTTTCCGGCCGCTGCAGTCCTTACCGCCGTGCTGCTGTTCTGGGCCGTGGGACTCTTGGGCGGGCTGTCCCTCCTGCACAACAACCAGCCCCCGCTGACCACCCTGACCTGGATGCTGTTTGTCTACACGGCGGCGGTCCTCACCCCGCTGGCCGGCATCCTGGCCGCGGCCGACCTGCTCCGCCGCTGGCGCCGCAACCGCGACGCCGACATGGCCTACGCCGGGCACACAGAAGACCAGTATTCCGTGGCCCAGCAGGTAGTGGAAGCAGAACCAGGGGAAGCGCAGACGGTGGCCCAGCAGGTAGTGCCGGAGCATGCAGACGAAGAACCGGCAGTCCAGCACGCAGCGCCGCCCGCACCCAAGGCATCCCGGCCGAAGAAAACCCCGAAGCAGGCAGGACGCAAGCAGGCCGCTTAGCCGGCCTCCCGCCGTCGTGCGCCCTACCGTTCCTTCAGCGCGGTGAGGGCTTCCTCCGCCTGCTGCAGTGCGTTTTCCAGCCGCCGGCCCGGCTGCGGCAGCGAGAACAGGTATCCCTGCAGCGAATCGCACTCCAGGGCCGCCAGGTAATCCGCCTGCGCCGCCGTTTCCACACCTTCCGCCGTGACGGTCAAACCCAGGCTGTGGGCCATGTTGATCATGGAGCTGAGGATGGGCAGCCGCTCGGTTCCGGTGCGCACCATGGAGATGAACGTCTTGTCGATCTTCACCGTGTCCACCGGCAGGTCCTGCAACCTGCCCAGCGAGGAGTAGCCGGTGCCGAAATCGTCCAGGGCAACCCTGGCTCCCTCATCCCGGAGCGTGCTGAGCTGTTTGATGAGGCTGCAGTCGGCGTCGAAAAACACGCTTTCGGTGACCTCCAGGACCAGCTGGTAGGCGGCGACGCCGCTGGCCTCCGCAAGCCGGAGGACCGTTTGGGCGAACATGGGATCCTGCAGCTGGACCCCTGAAACGTTCACGGCAAGCGACCGGGATGGATCCTCGCTCAGCCATGGTGCCAGCTGCACCATGCCCAGCGCCATCACTTCAGCGCCGATCTCGTTGATCAGCCCCGAGCGTTCGGCCAGCGGGATGAAGACCGACGGCGGGACGCGCCCGCCGTCCCTGTCCCACCGGGCCAGCGCCTCGAACGTGACCACTTGGCCCATGCGGTGGGAAACGATCGGCTGGAAATCGACAGTGATCTCGCCCCGGGCCACGGCCAGCTGCAGGCCGGCTTCCATATGGGTCCGCTGCACCAGGGCCGTCATCATGTCCGGATGGAACCGCAGGAAGCGGTTCTTGCCGGCGGCCTTTGCCGCGTACATCGAGATGTCCGCCTGCCGGAGCAGCTCTGAGGCGCCCACGCTGTCCCGGCCCAGGGACGCGAGTCCCAGGCTGAGGCTGGGCCGCAGGACCGTGCCCTGGATAGTAACGGGGACGTGCAGGCACCGGACGATGCATTCGGCGATCGTATCCGCGTCCGGACAGGCGGTCAGGAGCACCACAAACTCGTCTCCGCCCAGCCGGGCCACTACGTCGGCAGTGGGGGCGCAGCCACGGAGCCTCCGGGCCACTTCAACCAGCATGTCATCGCCGGCCTGGTGGCCAAGGATGTCGTTGACTTCCTTGAAGTCGTCCAGGTCCAGGAGCAGGACGTCAACGGCCTTGAGCCGCGGTTCCTGCAAGGCATTAGCCAGCGCGTCATTGAACACGGCCCGGTTGGACAGTCCCGTCAGGGGGTCCTGGAACGCCATCGCCCGCAGTTTCTCCGCCTGCGCCGCCAGGTCCAACATGGCTTGGTGGGCCTGCTCCTGGGCCTGGCGCCGCGGCGTGACGTCCCGGAAACTCCATACCCGGCCAACGATGTTCTCGCCCACCCGCTGCGGCCGCGAATAGCGCTCAAAGGTGCGCCCGTCCGCGAAGTCCAGGACGTCGTGGCTTTCCGCTGCCGGGTCTTCCTCCAGGGCGCTGATCCTCGCCAGGAAGCCCGCGGGATCCGAAACCTGGGCGATGATGAGCTGCATGATGGGCTCTTCGGTGTCACCCTCCAGGAGCGCCGGGGGGATACCCCACATGGTGAGGAACTGGTCATTGAAACCGGCCACCCTGCCCTCAGAGCTCATCACCAGGATGCCGTCCGCTGTCGATTCAAGTGTGGCGGTCAGCAGGGACATCGCTTCCCGCAGGTCGGCATCCGCGGCCTGGCGGTGGGAAGTACCCCGGACCGAGAGCAGCAGCAGCGGATGCGCGGGGCCGCCGTCGCCGCTTCCCGGCTTCCCGTCCGGAGCTTGCCAAGTTCCCTCAGCCTTTGGAGGTGCAGGAACCTCCGGAGCTGCCGAAAGGAAAGCCGCTGCCGCTTCCCACGGCAATAATGATCCCGTTGCCTCGGCGGGGAATTCCGTTCCGGTGCTGTGCAGCCCGTAGATTTCCCGCGGCGGCGGATGGTCCCCGGGCAGGGCGCGGAGCCGGGCGAAAAGCTGGTCCGCTTCGCTGCGGAAGCCTTCAGCGAGGAGTGAGCGGTGGTCCCGCCCGGTGAGGTCACCGGCCGCATAGCCGAACAGCCGCCCGGCTGCGGCGTTGGCCAGGGCTATCCTGCCGTCCGCGGCTATCGCCAGCAGCGCGTCCGGGCTGGCATCGAGAACGGTCCCGAAAGTTTGTGCTGCCGTACTTATGCTGTGGTTCCAGGAATCAGTCAAGCCACCACCCCCCTCGGACATCATAAAGCGCAGGAGCCCAAATGTGACCAGCTGCCGGGAACCGGTTCCGAATGGACTGCTGCGGGCCTGTTGGCCGTCCTTGCAGTACCAAAGCAAAAGCGCTGCCCCCGCATGGAGGACAGCGCTTTTTGGGTTGTATGACTAAAGGGACCGCTATGCCCGGCGGGAGCTGCGGTTAGTGACCGCGCCATAAATGAGCAGCACGATGATTGAACCAAGAATTGCCAGCAGCCAGGTGCGGATATCGAAGAATTCGGCCAGGCCGCCGCCGAAGATCAGCGAACCGATCCAGCCGCCCAGGAGGGCACCGACAACGCCGAGGACCAGGGTGACCACCCAGCCTCCGCCTTGGCGGCCGGGCAGGATAGCCTTTGCAATGGCTCCGGCGATCAGGCCCAAAATGAGAAATCCGAGAATGCCCATGTTGTCACTCCTTGTCAGTAAGATGTGCCGGGCCCCCATTTCCGGTTCCATAATTCAATCAGCGGGCTTACTGCTCTGCAAGAGTTTGATTATCACGGGATGACTGTCAGTTTTCCCGGCTGGAATACACTACTTTCGCTAATTGGCGGTAAATCCGCCCGGGCAGCCGGGATGGGCTTCGATAGGATTGACTGTCCCCGCAACAAACCAAGGAGCTTTGGCATGTGCAGCCAGCAGACCGTCCGGCCACGTGCCATCTTCCTCGACATCGACGGCACCTACGCGGACCACGGACTGGCGCCTGCCGCGCACGTCGACGCGGTCCGGACAGCACGCCGGCTGGGACACCTGGTTTTCGTCTGCACCGGGCGGCCGCTGTCCATGGTCCCAACCCACATCCTGGAAGCCGGCTTCGACGGCAGCATCACCGGCGCCGGCGCCCGGGTGGAGCTCGGGGGAGAAGTCCTGAAGGACACCCGCTTCGATCCGGACCTGGCAGCCCTCATCGTGGAAACACTGGACGCACATGATGCCGCCTACATCCTGGAAGCACCTGAGGCGCTGCACGGCCGGACAGGTGTGGACCAGAGGCTGCGGGAAGTGCTGGGCCCCATCTTCGCCGGGCGCCCGCAGCATGACGGGGTCCTCAGCACCGATGTTGATCCCCTGGAGGACATCCTGGGGCCCATGCAGTACAGCGAGGACCTCCGCTCCACGTCCTACGCCAAAATATCCTGCTTCGATTCCCCGGTGCCGCTGAAGCAACTGGTGGACGGGCTCGGGCCGCAGGTGGGCCTGATCCCCAGTTCCCTCTCCGCCCTGGGCGACCGCGCCGGCGAGATTTTCATGGCCGGAACACACAAGGCCGTGGGCATCCAGGTGGTGGAGGAGCACCTGGGCCTTGACCGTGCGGACATCGTGGCCATCGGGGACAGCGCCAACGACATCGAGATGCTGGAGTACGCAGGCGTAGGCATCGCCGTGGAAGGCGGGCACCCTGCGGTGCTGGCAGTCGCGGACCGGACCACACCCGGGCCGGCCGGCAACGGCGTGGCACTCGCCTTTGAACAGCTCGGCCTGCTGGGCTGACCGGCTTCCTGGCGTGGGACGTCAGGAAGGAAGCGGAGCTGGTGCCTGCACGGCAGGGTGTGCAGCAGTGCTGCCGGTGCCCAGACCGCGCACCGACCAGCCCGAGGCCTGCCAGGCAGCGGCGTCCAGCACGTTGCGCGCGTCCAGCACCACCCGCCGTCGTACCCGTGCCCCGGCAGCGGCGGGACAGAGGCGGCGGTACTCATCCCATTCGGTGAGCAGCAGCACCAGCTCGGCGCCCTCGAGCGCCCGCTCCGTTGACGCTTCGAACCGCAGGCGCGGATAGCGCCGCCAAGCGTGGTTGACCGCTTTGGGATCCGTGACGGTCACGTGCGCCCCGGCCGCGGCAAGGCGATCGGCTACGTCCAACGCGGGGGAGTCCCGGATGTCGTCGGTGTCCGGCTTGAAGGATGCACCCAGGACCGTGATGGAGCGGCCGGCAACGCTGCCGCCGGTAAGGTCCGCGGCCAGGGCAACGGTCCGTTCACGTTGGCCCAGGTTGACCGAATCCACCAGCCGCATCCAGTCGTCAAGGGCCGTGACCCCTGCCCGGTTGGCCTGTGTCCGGAAGCTGCGGATGTCCTTGGGGAGGCAGCCGCCGCCGAAGCCCAGGCCGGCGTGCAGGTACCGCCCGCCGATGCGCGGGTCCATGCCCATGGCCTCGGCCAGCTCCGCCACGTCCGCTCCCGACGCATCGCACAGCCCGGCCACCGCGTTGATGAAGCTCACTTTGGTGGCAAGGTAGGCGTTCGCCGCCGACTTGATGAGCTCCGCCGTGGCGAAGTTGCAGACCAGGCGGGGAATGCCGGCACGGAGAAGCGGTTCGTAGACGGCGTCCAACGCCGCGGTGACACCGAGCGGCGCGCCCGTGCGGGGATGGAACGCGGCTCCACGCCCGCCGTCCACGCCGTACACCAGCCGGTCCGGCACCAGCGAGTCCTTCACTGCGGTCCCCTGGCGGAGGAACTCCGGGTTCCACCCCAGCAACACGTCCGGCCGGCGGGCCAGGACACCGCGCAGCATCTCCACCGTGCCCACGGGCACCGTGGATTTTCCTACGACGACGGCGCCCGCGGCCAGGTGCGGCAGCAGCGTTTCGATGGCGGAGACCAGGAAGGTGAGGTCGGCGGCGTCGGACGTTTTGTCCTGCGGGGTGCCCACGCACAGGAAGTGGACCTGCGCGCCCTTCGCGCCGGCGGCGTCCGTGGTGAAGGTGAGACGGCCGGTGCTCCGGCCGTCCCGCAGGAGTTCGTCCAGGCCGGGTTCGTGGAACGGGGCGGTGCCGCGTGCCAGCTGTTCCACTTTGGCGGGGTCGACGTCGATCCCCACCACGGTATGGCCCATGGACGCGAGGGTGGCCGCGTGGACGGCGCCAAGGTAGCCGCAGCCGATCACCGAGACCTTCACTGTCCCCACCCGCGCCCTAGCCTCGCAGCCTCGGCCAGGGAACCCGGCGGGCGTGAACCCAGCGCAACCACCGGCTCATCACTGATCACCGAGTGGTAATGCCCGACCAGTTGGTCACAGAGCGCAGGCCACGTCCTGTCCTGCACGGAAGCATGGGCCGCAGCAGCGAACGCGCGGCGTTTGGCGTCGTCGCCCATCAGGTCGAGCACGTGGCCGCGCAAGCCGGACAGGTCGCCCGGTTCGTAGAGCCAGCCAGTCCGTGAGTTCTCCACCAGGTCCAGCGGCCCGCCCCGGCCTGTGGCCACCACCGGCACGCCCGATGCCATGGCCTCCTGGATGGTCTGGCAGAAGGTCTCGAACTCACCCGGATGCACAAAGAGGTCGAAGGATGCGACAGCCCGCGCCAGCTCCTCGCCGCCCAGAAACCCGGTGAAAACTGCGTCAGGCAAGGCGCTTTCGAGGGCAGCCCGCTGCGGGCCGTCGCCAACAACCACCAGCCTGGTGTTGGGAATCCCGGCCAGGGCTGCCAGGTCCTCCACCTGTTTCTCCGCGGCCAGCCGTCCCACGTAGCCGATGATCCGCTGTCCGCCGGGAGCCACGGAAGCCCGCCATCCGTCGTCGCGCTTTTCCGGCGAGAACCGTGCCGTGTCCACCCCCCGGCGCCACATCTGCACCCGGGGAATGCCGCGGCCGCGCAACTGGTTCAGCGCGAATGTGGACGGCACCAGGGTGCGGGTGGCCAGCAGATGGATGTTGTCAACCCGGTTCCAGGCCCAGTTCTCCAGGAACGGCACGCCGTATCTCGCCGCGTAACTGGGGACTTCGGTCTGGTAGATGGCCACGCTGGGAATCCCCAGCTGGTGCGCCGCCTGCGCCGCCCGCCAGCCAAGGATGAACGGCGAGGCGAGGTGGACAACGTCCGGTGCGTAGTCGGCAAGGATTCGCTTGACCCGGTAAACACCGCCCATCGCCACCCTGACGTTTGCATAGCCGGCCAGCGGCACAGCCGGCAGCCGGCGGATTTCCGCGCCCCGGACATGGTCCGGGGCCTCCTCGTCCAGCGTGGAAGGCGCGATCACCAGGACGTCGTCGCCCCGGTTCTCAAGGTGTTCCAGCACGCGCAGGATGGAATGCGTTACGCCGTTCATCAGCGGCAGGAATGATTCAGCAACTATTGCGATCCTCACCCCTCCACGGTGTGCGGGCGGCGTTGCCGGGCGGGGGAGAAAACGTTACCCGGAGGGAAAGGCTGCGTGAACAGCAGGACGCCGAACTGAAAAAAATTACTAAGTAGGCTTTGCATATGATGCTAAGCATGCTTAGTGTAGAAGGGCAGCCAACGAAGAGCCTCAAGCAACGGGGTGGAGGCCAGCGCCAGGATCTCCCGGTGCCGGGACATCCATTTCGTTGGCTAAGCCCAGCGCAACGACACATCTAAGGAGACGTCATGCTCAACAGGGAAAACATTGAAAACCTGCTCACCAAGGGTGGCAACGTCATCGGTTCAGATGGCGAGAAGATCGGCTCCATCGGCCAGCTCTACGCGGACGACGACACGGGCGAGCCCACATGGGTCACCGTCAAGACGGGCCTTTTTGGCACCTCGCAGTCCTTCGTTCCCGTCGAGGGAGCACACAGCCAGGGCGACGACCTGGTGGTTCCGTTCACCAAGGAACACGTCAAGGACGCACCCCGGGTGGACGTTGACGGGCACCTCACCCCAGAGGAAGAGGATCGCCTGTACACCTACTACGAACGTGGTGCCCGCACCTACTCGGACACCCGGACTGATGACGTGGACACCCGGAATGACGTCGACTTCCAGGGCGATGCAGACCTGAACGCCGGCACTCCCACCGCGGGTATTGGCCGCGACCGGGACCGGGACGCCACCGACCGCCACACGGTTGGCCACGACACGTCCGGCCCCACCACTGACGACGCCATGACCCGTTCCGAGGAACGGCTCCACGTCGGCACCGAGCGTGAAGCCACCGGACGGGCACGGCTGCGGAAGTACGTCACCACGGAACACGTCACCAAGACCGTCCCCGTGCAGCGTGAAGAGGTCCGCCTGGAGCGCGAGCCCATCACCGATGCCAACCGCGGCGAGGCCCTGAGCGGTCCGGACATCAGCGAAGAGGAGCACGAGGTGATCCTCCATGAGGAGCGCCCCGTCGTGGAGAAGGAAACCGTTCCGGTGGAGCGCGTCCGCCTGGACAAGGACGTCGTCCAGGATGACGTCACGGTCAGCGAAGAGGTCCGCAAGGAGCACATTGACGCGGACGGCGTGGACCGCGACTCGCGCCGCTAAGCTTCACCGCTAAAGCGCTGACGTTTGAGGGCGCCACTGAGGCGCCGTCGAACGGGCCGGCGCGGAGGCAAGCGCACACCACACGACGCCGGGAGTCCACAGGGAACTCCCGGCGTCGTCGTGCATGCGGAACTTTCTTGAACGCTGGTGCAGTCCCCGCGCAGGGCGGCAACTGCACCAGCCAGTAGGACGAATATCTTCAGAACTTAGGGTTCTTCTTCATTCGCGGCTCCTGTTTCCCGGTTTACGGATTCCGGGCTATGTCCTGCGGGCCGACGTCCTGGAGAACAGCCAGCCGGCAACAATCATTGCGACGCCCAGCACCAGGTGTGCCCAGTTGTCCATCATGTTCAGGGCCAGGAAGTTTGCCGCCGAATCCACTCCGACGATGAGCCCGAAGATGGCCAGGACGATGTACAGTCCGCCTGCCCCCAAGAGGAAGTTCCTTGCTCCGTGTTCGGTCCGGGACATGGCCCAGCCGGTGGCACCGATGGCCAACTGCACGATGTTAAGCAGCATGGACACCTGGAACAGCCCCAGGAACATGGCGTGCGACGCCGGTCCGAGGAGCATCAGTTCGCTGTATTGGGTGGTGACGCCCGGGATGAAGCCCAGGACACCGACCAGCATCAAAAGAATTCCCACTCCCATGCCAGCGTTTTGGACGTCTGCCCGGCCAAAATGAACGCCGTGTGCATGTGGGGATGCGGTAGTCATTTCTTCCCTCCAATCCACTCGTTGTGGACAGTTAAATTTTACGGCGGACCGCTCCGAAAAGCTCCGGAACAGCTTGCGCCGGACTTTCCGCCGATCTAACGGATGAGCCTGTCGTTCCCGGCCCGGACGCCTGTGCCGTGACACCATGGGGCACGATGAAAATGCGTGCTGACCAGACCGGAGACCGTGGCCTTCCCATGCCCTTGTGGCTGCAGGGTGCCCTCGAAACGGCGCAGGCAGCCATCATTTCCGCGCTGGTGGTGACTGCCCCGGTCATCGCCGTGTGGGCCACTGCCGGCTTCCAGAACAGCTCCTTCGACGTCCTGGCCCGGCTGGCGGGGCAGTCCTGGCTGCTGGTCCACGGAGTTCCGCTTGAACTCAGTGCCGCGGGTTCCGACGCCGCCGGCAACGGGGAGTTTGGCGTTCTGTCGCTGATTCCGCTGGGCCTTACCCTGCTGCCTTTCCTGCTTGCGTGGCGGGCCGGACGGCGCCTTGCCCGCGCGTCCTATACAGACCAGCTGTGGCAGGCATTGCTCGGCTCGTGGGTTGTCTACGCCGCCTTCGGAACGGCCACCGGCTTCGTCTGCCGTACCCCGGACGTGGGTATCAATCCCTGGTTTGCCATGCTGATTCCGCTCATTCCCTATGCGCTGGGCATGGTGATCGGCGCCCGGCGTGAGGCCGGTTCCTGGAGCCGCCTCATCGGCGTCGACGCCGTGGACTGGATTTTCCGCACCAGCCAGCATTCGCGGTGGGCCGGCTCCTACCTTGCTTCCGCCGGCAAGGCCGGTTTTGTGGCCACCGTTTCCGCGCTGTCCCTGGCTGCCGTGCTGCTGGCGGTGGACCTGTTCATCCACTGGAACCTGGTGGTTGCCGTCTATGAGGCGCTCGATGCCGGCGCTGTTGGAGGTGCCGCCCTGACCATCGCCCAGCTCGGCTTCCTTCCCAATCTTGCGGTCTTCGCCTTGGCGTGGACATCCGGGGCCGGCTTTGCCATGGGGGTCGGTTCGCAGGTGGGTCCCCTGGGAACCGCCGTCGGACCGCTGCCTTCCATTCCGGTTCTGGCCGCCATCCCTTCCGGGCCGCTGGACTACGCCTTTGTGGCCCTGATCGTCCCGGTGCTTGCGGGCGTGCTGGCCGGCTGGTGGTTCCTGCGCGAAGGTGAAAACCACTTCGATGAGTGGCTTTCCATCAAGATCCGTGCCCGCTGGTTCACGGCAACAGTCTCCACCCTGGTGCTGGGGATCCTGGCCGGGCTGGCAGCCGGGCTGCTGGCGTTTGGCCTGGCTTGGCTGGCCCGCGGCTCGGCGGGAATCGGCCGCCTGACGGACATCGGTCCGGACCCGCTCTGGACGGGTGTCTGGCTGGCTGCGGAAGTGGCCGTCGGCGTCGTCATCGGTTACGCGGCCGGGCCGTGGCTGGAACGCGAGCAGGCGGCGTCGGACGAGGAAGCGGAACTGGTTTCCAGGGCCTAACTTTTGCAGCGCTGCTGAGTTGCCGCTGCACGGTTTGGGGCCGGCGGCGGCGCGGCTGGCTAGGGGAGCTGCCGGGGCAGCGAGTTTTCCAGCTGGACCCTGCACGCCGACTGCGCCTGGTCCGTGAGCGCCCGTCCCATGCATGCCTGGTACTGGCGCACGTCATCGAAGAATACGGCGGTCACCAGGATCAGCAGCACCATGATGGCGGACACCACCAGGCCCGAGATGGTGCCGATCAGGACCAGCCTGGATTCTTTTAGCCTCGCGGCCCGTACCAGGAGGACAACGCCCAGGGCCACACTAGCCGCCGTGAGGATCCCGGTCAGCCACAGGTAGTTGACGTCCAGCTGGTAGACGAAGAAGGCGCCGAGCACCGAGATGACGAACATCCGGAACAGGGTGTGGGTCTTGGCCAGCGAGGCTTTGGCTGCCTCGCTGAGCGGCGGCCTGGTCCGCTGCTGCCCAGCCGGTTGCGGAGAGGTGTTCATGTTTTCCAGCCTACGCGAGCGTGCCCATAAGCTAGAGCCATGCGCATCGTAGTCCTCGTTTCCGGTACCGGGTCCAACCTCCAGGCTGTCATCGACGCAGTCAAGGCGGGGGAGCTGGAGGTGGAAATCGCGGCTGTGGGTGCCGACCGTCCGGGCACGTTCGGGGTGGAACGGTCAGCGGCCGCGGGCATCCCGACGTTCGTGGTTGATTTCAAGGCCTACCCGGACCGGGCTGCCTGGAATGCAGCGCTGACGGACGCCGTGGCCCGATTCAAGCCCGATGTGGTGGTCTCCTCGGGGTTTATGCGCATCGTCAGCCCGGAGTTCATCGATGCCTTTAACGGCAAGTACCTGAACACCCACCCGGCACTGCTTCCGGCTTTTCCGGGAGCCCACGGGGTGCGGGACGCCATGACGTACGGCGTTAAGGTGACCGGCTGCACCGTGCACTGGGCGGACGCCGGGGTGGACACCGGCCCCATCATCGCCCAGGAGGCCGTGGCCATCGATGATTCGGACACGGAGGAGACCCTGCACGAGCGCATCAAGGTAGTGGAGCGCCGGCTCCTGGTGTCCACGCTGGCCTCCCTCGCCGCCGACCACCGCGCCAGCGCCTCGAACCTCCCCACCTGACCCCCTCCCCTCCCAACTAGGTAGCGCTAAGTGTCGTTTTCAGCCCTCATAACGACACTTAGCGCTACCTAGTTGGGCACGGGGGGCGGGCCTGTGGATAACCTCTGCGGCATTCCGCCCCGCCTGCCACGATGGGCGGATGAAGGTTCCCAGACAACTGCCTGACCCTCTGGCGTCTTTGCCCTTCACCTTCCAGGAAGGGGTCGACGCCGGGATCAGCCGACGACGCCTGCGTCACCATGGCTTGCTCTGGCCAAGCCGGGGAGTCCGGGTGCCGGATGCCAGCGACGCATCACACCTCGCCCCTCGCATCCGTCCGTACACCTTGGTCGCTGAGTTCGCGGCCGCTTCGCACGCCTCGGCCTTTCTCCTGTGGGAGTTTCCGGGCTTCCTCCCGGGCAGTGATGAGCCACTGCTGCACATCTCGCGGCCTGACACCGTTGCCATCATGCGTCGGCCCGGTGTGAAGGGACATCGCGGGCAGTTTTTCGCCGACGAGATCGTGACCTACAACGGCCTGCTAATTACCTCTCGGGTGAGGACCTGGCTGGACTGCTCACGCAGGATGAGCATCGAAGAACTGACCGTTGTTGCTGATCACCTGCTGCGGATTCCGCGGCCGGACTTCGAGGGCAGGTCCGAGCCCCATGCAATCCGGGAGGATCTCGAGGAAATGCTCGACCGGCACAAGGGGACACCCGGTATCAGGAAAGCCCGGGTTGCCCTTGACCGCGCCCGGGTGGGATCCGATTCCGCCCCGGAAACCCGGCTGCGGCTGGCATTGGAAGACGCTGGCCTGCCCGAACCTTTTCTGAACGTGCCCACGGAACTGGGTGACGGCGTCGTTCGCCAGCCTGACTTGGGCTATCCGGAACAGAAGGTAGCGGTGGAGTACGACGGCGAGGGCCACTCCGAGGCGGTGCAGATCGTCCGCGATATTGCCCGCGAGGAGGACTTTGCCCGTGCAGGCTGGCTCCTCGTGAGGATTTCAAGGAGGCACATGGAGAGAGATGCCCGGCCGGCTGTGACCAAGATCCGTTCAGCGCTCCTGATCCGGGGCTGGTTACCCGGCAAGGAAAACTAGGTAGCGCTAAGTGTCGTAACAAGGGTTGAAAACGACACTTAGCGCTACCTAGTTGGGGGGGGGGGGGTTATTCGAGGCGGCGCTGTTTGGTCTCGGGGGAGAAGAACGCCATCCACAGCACGGCCAGTACCACCAGCCCGCCGGCGAGGGCGAAGGACGTGGCCAGCCCCAGCTCGGGCCAGAAGTAGTTGGCGAAAATCAGCGGCCCGAAGCCGGCACCCAAACGCGAGAACGTGGACGCCCAGCCGAAGCCGGTGCCGCGCAGCTCGGTGGGGTAGAGCTCGGACACATAGGCGTACAGCACCGGGATGGCCACCTGCACCACGAATCCGAATACCAGCAGCCAGAACACCGCCGCCGTGGGGATGTCCACCACAAAAGCCACGATCACCAGGGTCAGCGCGGACAACGGGCCGGTGATGGCCAGGATCCATTTGCGCCCAACCCGTTCCACCAGCAGGGCGGCCACAACAACGCCCAAGAGCCCGACGGCGGCCATGGACGCGGTGGTGACGAACGCCTTGTACTCGGCGAAGCCGGCGCCGATCAGGATCCTGGGCATCCAGGTCAATGACAGGTAGTAGACCAGCAGGATCGAGAAGAACAGGGCCCAGGCCGTGGCCGTGATTTTCCAGTTGAACTGCCACACCAGCCGCAGCTGGTGCCAGGCACTGCCGGCCGAGAGCCGCGGCACTTCCTTGGCATCGGGCAGGCTGTAGGCGCGTGGTTCCGCTCCGGTCGCGGCCACCAGCCCGTCGATCACCTTGGCCGCCTCCTCACGGCGGCCCTTCCGGATCAGGAACAATGGGGACTCCGGAACGCTGCGCCGGACCCAGAACACCAGCAGGGCGGGCAGGACCATCACCAGCATGGTCAGCCGCCAGTCGCCATACAGGGCCACAAGGCCGGCGGATACAAAGCCTGCCAGGGCTGCCCCCACAGGCCACCAGCCGTCCATCGCCGTGAGGACCTTGCCGCGCTGCTTGCGGGGGGTGAACTCACCCACTAACGCGTAGTCCACCGGGATGCAGCCGCCCAGGCCGAACCCGGCCATAAAGCGGAACACACAGAACCAGAGGAAGTCAGGGGAGAAGGCGCCCAGGACGGTGAACAGCGAGAAGATCAGCAGCGTGGCCGTGAAGGCCTTCTTGCGCCCGATGGTGTCCGCGATGGTGCCCCACACAAACGCGCCCAGGGCCATGCCGATCAGGTTCGACGTACCCACCCACGCCACCTCGCCCGGGGAAAGGGCCCAGTGGGTTGAAAGCAAAGGTATGAGGATGCCGTTGAGGGTCACATCCCAGGCATCGAACATGAAGCCGAGGCCGCCGATCAAAAAGATCTTGCCCTGGACTTTCCATCGCCAGGGCAGTTCCTGGACCACCTGTTCGCCGCTCGGCACAGTGGTGTAAGTATTCATCGCAGCCTCCTGGGAAAACTTTAGCCGGGCGCACTGGGGTTCACACTCCGGCCGACTCGCGGGGCAACCTCCGCTTCGGGATAAACTGGGCCGTATCCCCACCAACCGCGGCATTTGTCCGCGAGATAAGACGGAGACATTTGTGAGCTTCACGCAGCATGAGCGCGTATCCATCGACCGTGTTCCCATCCGCCGGGCACTGATCTCGGTTTACGACAAGACCGGTCTGGAGGAGCTCGCGCAGGGCCTGCATGCAGCGGGAGTGAAGCTCGTATCCACCGGCTCCACGGCCAAGAAGATTGCCGCCGCAGGCATCCCTGTCCAGGAAGTCGAGGAAGTCACAGGGTCCCCGGAGATGCTGGACGGCCGGGTCAAGACCCTGCACCCGCGCGTGCACGGCGGCATCCTGGCGGACCGCCGCGTGGCAGCCCACATGGACACGCTCACCCAGATGGAGATCGAACCCTTCGACCTCGTGGTGGTGAACCTCTACCCGTTCGTGGAGACCGTCAAGTCCGGGGCCGCCCAGGACGACGTCGTGGAACAGATCGACATCGGAGGCCCCGCCATGGTGCGCTCCGCCGCGAAAAACCACGCCGCCGTCGCCATTGTGGTGGACCCCTCCTTCTACGGTCAGGTGGTCACCGCCGCCGCTGAAGGCGGCTTTGATTTGAAGACACGACGCCGGCTGGCCGCCAAGGCGTTCGCCCACACCGCCTCCTACGACAACGCAGTGGCCACCTGGACCGCGAGCCAGTTCCTGGACGAGGACGGCGACGGCGTCATCGACTGGCCCGCCTACGCCGGCCTGTCCCTGGAGCGCTCCGAGGTGCTGCGCTACGGCGAGAACCCGCACCAGCAGGCTGCCCTTTATGTGGACAAGGCTGCCCCGGTGGGCATCGCGCAGGCAGACCAGCTGCACGGCAAGGCCATGAGCTACAACAACTTCGTGGATGCCGACGCCGCCCTCCGCGCCGCCTACGACTTCAGCGAGCCCGCCGTGGCCATCATCAAGCATGCCAACCCCTGTGGCGTCGCTGTAGGTTCCGCGAATGCCGCGGACCCGATCGCCGACGCCCACGCCAAGGCCCACGCCTGCGATCCTGTCTCGGCGTTCGGTGGCGTCATCGCATCCAACCGCACCGTGACGGCGGGTATGGCCAACACGGTCAAGGACATCTTCACCGAGGTTGTCATCGCTCCGGGCTTCGAGCCGGAAGCCGTTGAGATCCTGTCCAAGAAGAAGAACATCCGCCTGCTCGCCCTGCCGGAAGGGTACGGCCGCTACCCCACGGAGTTCCGCCAGGTCTCCGGCGGCATGCTGGTCCAGGTCAGCGACAAGGTGGATGCCGACGGCGACAACCCCGCCAACTGGACCTTGGCCGCCGGTGAAGCCGCGGACGAGAAGACCCTCGCCGACCTCGCCTTCGCCTGGACCGCCTGCCGGGCCGCCAAGTCCAACGCCATCCTCCTCGCCCAGGACGGTGCCGCCGTGGGCATCGGCATGGGCCAGGTCAACCGCCTGGACTCCTGCCGCCTGGCCGTGGAGCGGGCCAACACCCTCGGCGTGACGGTGGAGTCCGACAGCGCCAGTGGGGGCGATGCCCCCGGCGGTGCCTCGAACACCAGCGGTGCCGCCGCGCCTGCCCGCGCCCGCGGAGCCGTTGCCGCCTCCGACGCCTTCTTCCCGTTCGCCGACGGACTGCAGATCCTGATCGACGCCGGGGTTCGCGCCGTGGTGCAGCCCGGCGGCTCGGTCCGGGACGAGGAAGTCATCGCCGCGGCCAACGCCGCCGGAGTCACCATGTACTTCACCGGGGCACGCCACTTCTTCCACTAATCCCCACCGGCACCCTAACCTCGCTGCGCTCGGCCAGGGAACCCTGCCGGCGTGGGCCCATCCACCGGCACCCTAACCTCGCTGCGTCCGCACCGGCTCCCTGCCCTCGCAAGCTCGGTCCGGGGCCCTCGCCGGAGCGGCTCCACGGCCAGGGAACCCTGCCGGCGTGGGCCCACCATCCATTGCTCCATAGGTGTCGTTTTCGGACCCGTAAACGACCATTTCGGAGCAATCGACGGTGAGCTAACGAACGACGGCGCCCGCCCCCATGCGAAGGGGACGGGCGCCGTCGTCGTTGTGCTGGCTTAGTCCTGGTCGTCTTCACCGGTGCCGGGCTCCGGGAGCCGCAGCTCCCGGGGCTTGGCCTCCGCCATCCGTTCCTCTGTCCAGTACTCGAGGATCTCCTCGTGCGTCTGGTCCAGCTCGGCGTGGCTGACGGGGTCCTGGCCGGACGGGGTGTCTTTAGGAGGCTGCTGCACTGGCGTAGGTCTGCTGGATGACGGATCCCCAGTACGGGCCGTACATCACTGCGGAGCGGTTGTAGCCGTAGCTGTTGACGGAGTTCTGGACGCCCGCGGAGCTGGTGCCGATGAACCAGGGGCCGCCTGAGGAGCCGCCGGTCATGTCGCAGGGGATGCCCTGGGTTCCAAACTGGGGGTTGTTGGGATCGTTCGTGGCCGTTCCGGTGCAGCTCTTGAGGGTTTGGCCGTTGAAGGGCGATGCCGCGGGGTAGCCGAAGGACTTGTAGGTGAGTCCGCGGGCCTCGTTGAACGCCACGCCGGATCCGCCTACAACGTCAGTGAGGGTCTGGCCGTTCAGCGGGTTCATGACGGCAAAGCCGGTGTCGTAGGCCATGTCCCCGTTGGCGCTCCACTGGGTGGGGGCGTGGAGGGATTTGGCGGTCCACTTGCCGTAGGGCTCGGCGCCGTTCTCGTAGGCCGGCACGAAGGCGAAGTTGGTGGCGAAGGCTCCCGGCCCCTCGTTGAGGCAGTGGCCCGCCGTGGAGACGGTGCTTTCATTGGCGGAGGTTACGGCGTTGCCGGAGCAGACGTAGTTCGAGCCAGCCAGGGTGAAGAAGACCTTACCGATGTGCTTCACCGGCGCCTCGCTCTGGGCGATGGTCGGCTTGCCCTTGGTGGCCTTCACCTCGGACTTCTTGCCCTTTTCCACGACCCCGGCGCTGGAGCGGTTGCCCCGTTCCAGCGCTTTGCCCGCAAGGACGTCACCCGGGATGGCGCCCTGCATCCGGTCGGCCGTCCAGTAGTCGGCCACGCCGGCGGCATCCAGGACAGTGCTGGTGACGGAGGGGTTTGCCTTGTCCTCCGCCGGAGCAGCGGTGGCTCCGCCGGCGGAAGTGAGTGCCAGAACGGCAGCGGCTGAGAGGCTCAGGAAGCCGGTAGCCAGAGACCTGGTGCGAGTCATTATTGTCCTGTCTGAACGGGGAAATGGCCCCGGAAAGGGGCGGAGTGACCCTGCGAATTTATCGTCATATGACAACTTTGTAAATAGTAGTGACGTATCATGTATGGCCATCAGTTGCCTGCCGGGAGGCCTTGGTGCGGAAAGCACGACGACGCGTGGGCGCCTCAGGTGCGTGCCGGCGTCGGCCGTTCTCCATCGCTGTAATCCTGCCCGTTCCGGGGGTAACGCTGCAGTCCCGGTAGGGGTGAAATCCCTGCACTCGGGTAAGTTGTACATGGTGAAATAGACCGAATTTTCACAACCAAGCCGACCCACAGGGAGACGCCCGCGCATGTCCAAGATTATCTACACCCACACCGACGAAGCGCCGATGCTGGCTACCTATTCGTTCCTGCCCATCATCGAGGCGTTCGCCTCGACAGCAGGTGTGGAGGTGGAGACCCGCGACATTTCGCTCGCCGGCCGCATCATCGCCGTCTTCGGTGACTACCTGACCCCCGAGCAGCAGATCGGTGACGCCCTTGCTGAACTCGGTGAGCTGGCAAAGACGCCGCAAGCGAACATCATCAAGCTGCCCAACATCAGCGCTTCCATCCCGCAGCTGAAGGCCGCCATCGCGGAACTGCAGGAACAGGGCTACGCCCTCCCGGACTACCCGGACAACCCCTCCTCGGACGAGGAGACGGCCATCCGCTCGCGCTACGACAAGATCAAGGGCTCCGCCGTGAACCCGGTCCTGCGTGAAGGCAACTCGGACCGCCGCGCGCCGCTGTCCGTGAAGAACTACGCACGCCAGAACCCGCACTCCATGGGTGCCTGGACTGCCGACTCGAAGACCAACGTGGCCACCATGGGCCAGGACGACTTCCGTTCCAATGAGAAGTCCGTGGTCGTGGAGTCCGAAGGCACCATCGCCATCCAGCTGGTCCGCGAAGACGGCTCGGTCAAGGTCCTGAAGAAGGCCTTCCCGGTCCTGGCTGGTGAGGTCATCGACGGCACCGTGATGCGCGCCGCCGCCCTGGACGAATTCCTGAAGGCACAGGTTGCCCGCGCCAAGGAAGAGGGCGTGCTGTTCTCCGCCCACCTCAAGGCCACCATGATGAAGGTCTCGGACCCCATCATCTTCGGCCACGTGGTCAAGGCCTACTTCTCCGAACTGTTCGAGACCTACGGCAAGCAGCTCTCCGCCGCCGGCATCAGCCCCAACAACGGCCTGGCCGCCATCCTGAGCAGCCTCGAGGACCTGCCCGAGGATGTCCGCGAGGGCGTGCAGAACCTCATCAAGAAGGGACTCAAAGAAGGTCCCGCGCTGGCCATGGTGGACTCGGACAAGGGCATCACCACCCTGAACGTCCCCAGCGACGTCATCGTGGATGCCTCCATGCCCGCCATGATCCGCAGCTCCGGCCACATGTGGGGCCCGGACGGGAAGGAAGCGGACACCCTGGCCGTTCTGCCGGACAGCTCCTACGCCGGCATCTACCAGGTGGTCCTTGATGACTGCCGTGCCAACGGCGCCTACGACCCCACCACCATGGGTACCGTGCCGAATGTCGGCCTCATGGCGCAGGCCGCAGAAGAATACGGCAGCCACGACAAGACCTTCGAAATCCAGGAAGCCGGCACCGTCCAGATCGTTGACGGCTCCGGGAACGTCCTGGTTGAACACCAGGTTTCCGAGGGCGACATCTGGCGCGCCTGCCAGACCAAGGACCTGCCCATCCGCGACTGGGTGAAGCTGGCCGTGACCCGCGCCCGCGCCTCCCAGACTCCGGCTGTGTTCTGGCTGGATGAGGAACGCGCCCACGACGCCAACCTCATCGCCAAGGTCAACGAGTACCTGAAGGAGCACGACACCGAGGGCCTGGACATCCAGATCATGTCCCCGGTCAAGGCGATTGCCTTCACCCTGGACCGCATCCGCAAGGGCGAGGACACCATCTCGGTGTCCGGCAACGTCCTGCGCGACTACCTCACGGACTTGTTCCCCATCCTTGAGCTGGGCACCAGCGCCAAAATGCTCTCCGTTGTTCCGCTGATGAACGGCGGCGGGCTGTTCGAAACCGGCGCCGGCGGGTCTGCCCCCAAGCACGTCCAGCAGCTGCTCAAGGAAAACCACCTGCGCTGGGACAGCCTGGGCGAGTTCCTGGCCCTGGCCGTCAGCTTCGAGCACCTTGCCACCACCACCAACAACGCCCGTGCGCAGGTCCTGGCCGACACCCTGGACCGCGCCACTGGCACGTTCCTGCTGGAGAACAAGTCGCCGAGCCGCCGTGCCGGCGAGCTGGACAACCGCGGCAGCCACTACTTCCTGGCCCGCTACTGGGCAGAGGAGCTGGCCAAGCAGACGGACGACGCCGATCTGGCCGCCTCCTTCAGCTCCATCGCCGGAGAACTTGCTTCCAAGGAAGAGGCGATCGTCGGCGAGCTGGCTGAGGTCCAGGGCTCGCCGGTGGACATCGGCGGCTACTACCATCCGGATGACGCCAAGGCTTCTGCCGTAATGCGTCCTTCGGCAACACTCAACAAGGTCATCGCAACCCTGAGCTAGGCCTGCAGCAGAAGCGGCGTTCCGGATTTCCGGAACGCCGCTTTTTCTGTTTTCAGAAGAAGCGGCGTTCCGGATTTCCGGAACGCCGCTTTTTCTGTTTTCAGGGTAGGCGCAGAGCTTGTGGCGGCAGGAATCGTTGCTAGGGTACTAAGTACGCTTAGTATCTCGGTTTGTGCCGATGACTGCTGAGGTTGCCGATCCTGAGGAGAAGAAAATCGTGCCAGACGACAGCAACATCCAGATCCCCGGCGTCCCCGCCAGCGAACCTGCCAGCCTCCAGGAACCTACCACCCCTCGCGAACCGCTGCCGCCGAAGCCGGACCAGCAGGCACCTGAGGCTGTGTCGCCGACGGGAAGCCCTACCGGCGCTCCGGCCACTGCCCGCGCCCAGTCGGGCCAGTACCTGACCACGGCGCAGGGACTCCGCCTCGGCGATACGGACCACTCGCTGAAGGCCGGCTCCCGCGGACCCATCCTGCTGCAGGACCACCATCTGCGCGAAAAGATTACCCACTTTGACCATGAGCGCATTCCCGAGCGCGTGGTCCACGCCCGCGGGGCGGGAGCCCACGGTGTGTTCCGCTCCTACGGGACCGCGGCGAACATCACCCGTGCGGGCTTCCTGGCCAAGGACGTGGAAACGCCCGTCTTTGTCCGTTTCTCAACCGTGCTGGGCTCCCGCGGGTCCGCCGACACGGTCCGCGATACCCGCGGTTTCTCCACCAAGTTCTACACGGACGAGGGCACCTATGACCTGGTGGGCAACAACATCCCCGTCTTCTTCATCCAGGACGGCATCAAGTTCCCGGACATCATCCATGCCGGAAAGCCCCACCCGGACAGGGAAATCCCGCAGGCCCAGAGTGCCCACGACACGTTCTGGGACTTCGTCTCGCTGCACACCGAGGCGCAGGCGCACACCATGTGGAACATGTCCGACCGCGGCATCCCGCGTTCGTTCCGGACCATGGAAGGGTTCGGTGTCCACACCTTCCGCTTCATCAATGCAGAGGGCAGGACAACCCTGGTGAAGTTCCACTGGAAGCCCAAGCAGGGCGTCCACTCGCTGGTGTGGGAGGAAGCCCAGATCATCAACGGCATGGACCCGGACTTCCACCGCCGGGACCTGGCCGACGCCATCGAGGCAGGTGCCTTCCCTGAGTGGGAGCTTGGCGTCCAGACCTTCCCGGACACCGAGGACCAGATGTTTGAAGGCATCGACCTGCTGGATCCCACCAAGTTCGTCCCTGAGGAACTTGCCCCGGTCCAGCCCATCGGCGTCATGACGCTCAACGCCAACCCCACCAACTACTTCGCCGAAACCGAGCAGGTGGCCTTCCACCCGGGCCATCTGGTGCCCGGCATCGATGTCACGAACGATCCGCTGCTGCAGGTGCGCCTGTTCTCTTACCTGGACACCCAGATCTCCCGGCTGGGCGGGCCGAACTTCGCCCAGCTCCCCATCAACCGGCCGCAGGCTCCGGTGAACGACATGCTGCGCGACGGCATGCACCAGCAGGCAGTCCATGGCGGCGCGGCCCCTTACCGGCCCAACTCGCTTGACGGCGGCTGCCCGTTCCTGGCCGGCCAGGATGTGGGGGCCTTCATCGACGTGCCGGAGGAGCTGGCCGCATCCATCAAGGAGCGGAAGAACCCGGCGTCCTTTGATGACCACTTCAGCCAGGCGCGGCTCTTCTTCCGCAGCCTCAGCCCGGTGGAGCGGGACCACGTCATCCAGGCCTACACGTTCGAACTGGGCAAGTGCTACGAGAAGTCCATCCGCGAACGCCAGCTCGCGGCCCTGGCCAACGTGGACGCGGAACTATGTGCCGCCGTCGCTAAGGGGCTGGGTCTTCCCGCACCCAAGGCAACAGAAGAGGTACCGGACTCAGACCCCAGCCCCGCGCTGTCCCAGATAGGCGGGACCTGGCCGGTGGCCGGCAGGGTTGTGGGCATCCTTGCGGACGCGGACAGCGACCTGGCAGCCGTGAACGCGGCACGGAAGGCGCTGGACGCGGAAGGCATCGTCCCGCTGGTCATCGCCCCGGCGGGCGGCTTCCTTGGACCTGAGAACGACGGCGGGGTCCCCGTCCAGCGGACCTACCTCACCGCACGTTCCACGGAGTTCGACGCCGTCATCGTTGCGGCGTCCGCCGCGCCGGCTCCCGACGCCGCACCCGGGCGCGATGCCAAGGCCGGCGGTCCCGGCGGTGCCTCCGACCCGAGGGCAGTGCTGCTGCTCACGGAGGCGTACCGGCACGCGAAAGCAATCGGCACCTGGGATTCCGGCGCCGAAGCCCTGGCCGCAGCGGGCATCCCTCAGGACACCCCGGGCATTGTGTCCGCGGGCGACGCCGAGTCACTGGTGTCTGAGCTGGCGGCGCTGTTGGCCGCACACAGGGTCTGGGAGCGGTTCCCGGCCGCGCCGGCCCAGTCCTGAGCGGGCCCGGCCGCTGACGAAACAGCCAGCCGACGCCTCGTGGGCTGACCCGGGCGCCACCCGGGGAAGCCATTTGCCGGAGGGGAGCGCCGTCGTCGTCATGACGGGCGCTCCCTTCCGCATGTGGCGTCAGTCGTTGCCTTTGCCCTTGCCCTCGTTGTCCTTCTTGTCGTCGTCCTTCTCACCTTCCGGCGCTGGCGCAGGGGCTGGCGCAGGGACCGGGACCTCGACGGCTGGCGGGGGAGCGGCCGCTGCGGCCTGTTCCTCAGCGATCCGTGCCTCTTCGGCTGCCTTGTCCGCCGCTGCTTTCTCCGCCGCCGCTATCGCATCGGTGAGATCCGCCCGGACGGCCGTGGCGATCGTGGTGATGCTCCGGCGGCGTTCCTCGGAAATCTCGCCTTTAGACTGTGCCGCTTCCAGTTCGGCTTCAAGCCCCTCCAACGCCCGCAAGGCGGCGGCGGGGTCGTTCTCCGACGACGCCTGGGTCACCTCGAGGACGCGTGCCTGCAGCTGCCGTGCCGCCTCGCGCTCGAGGCCGGCCTCCGTCGTGGCGCAGCCGCTCAGTAGTGCAGCCGCCACGAAGGCACCGGACCATGCGAGCACAGACGCGCGTCCGGCGGGGGAGGGCAGCCTCACGGTTCCACGCTCTTCTGGAGTTCCTCAAGGTGCTCGCCCAGGACTCCAGTCACCGTGGGGTAAGGCACGACGTCGGGCGGCGACTGGGCGGACAGGGTCATCAGCGCTGCAGCCACCGCGGCCGCCACCACCACAAGGGCCAGGACAGCCGCCAGCCAGAACCGCTTTGTCCGCTTCTTGCTGTCCTTCGCCCGGTCCTGGTTCAGGGCTTCGTGCCCGGTTTCCGGAACTTGCCCAACAGCAAGGGAAGCGTCCGTTCCTGCCGCTTCCCTCAGCTCATCCACAGATTCTTCGGCGGTGATGGACGGCGGGTGAAAGGGCATCGCCGGCAGCACCCTTGTGGTCTCCGGGGCAAGTTCACCCGGCGTGGATGCTGGTGAAACCAACGCCTGCCGCAACGCCGATTCGATGTCTGCGGCGGCGGGCCGCTCAAGTGGTTCGATGGCAGTCATGGAGCGGATGAGGTCAGCCCATTCGGCGGGCAGGTCCTCGGGGAGTTCCGGTGCGCGGTGCAGGCGCGCCACCGCCGATTCCACCGCGCTGCCCGGGTATTCCACGGTGCCTTTGATGCATTCGAGCAGCACCAGGCCGAGCGAGTAGATGTCGGTGGAGGGGCCGAGTGGCTTGCCCAGCGCCTGCTCCGGACTGAGATAGGCAGCCGTGCCCACCATGGTTCCCGTTGCGGTCAACCTGGTTGCGTCTACGATCCTGGCGATGCCAAAGTCAGTGAGCTTGGGCCGCAGCGGTTCGCCGGGGCGGATCTGGACCAGCAGGATATTGCCGGGTTTGATGTCACGGTGGATGACGCCGAGGCCGTGGACGTAAGCCAGGGCGTCGGCGATGCCGGCGCCGATGACCGCAAGTTCCTCCAGCGGTACGGTGCTGTGCCGGATCCGGGCACGGAGGTCCTGGCCTTCCACGAGTTCCATGGTCAGGAAGGGCCGTGGCTCGTCAGGGATGCGGGTATCGATCCCGGCGTCGAACAGCGTCACCAGGCCGGGGTGGTTCAGGGTTGCCAGAAGTTGGATCTCCGCTTCCTGGCGCTTAAGTTCATCGGCGTCCGGGGCTTGGGGAGCGAAGAGCTTGAGGGCTACGTCGCGGCCCAGATTTTCGTCCCGGGCACAGTAGACCGACGACATACCGCCGCGGCCAATCACCTCACCCAACCGGTAACGTCCGCCGAGCACTTCATTCTTGATGGAGCTAGGCGATTCCGCCACCATGACCCGTTCCTCCCGGTGCGCTGCGGCACTGTCGTACCTCAAATTATACGGGCGGTGGAGTAAACGGACGATTCACCCGGGGCCCCCGAGCTGCCGCACGTCGGTGGTCCGGCGGCAAAAGGCGTGCCTTTCGCAGCCGGACCACCCGTTAACAAGGACATGTGTGCTGAATACATGTTGTGCGTGGTCTTGGTGTGGTCTTTGCGGGCCTCCTTTCCTTCAGCCCGCCCCGTTGCTGCCGCTTCAGGCGCGTGGGGCGGGCACTGTCAGCAGGTGGCCGGCGCTACGACATCTTCCGCTTCCGGAGCATCAGGAGTCCTGCCGCCAGAAGCAGGAGGGCGAGGGGCGCCAGGGAGGCATCCACACCCGTATTTGCCAGGGCAGTGGCCCCTTGTGCCGGAGCGTTACGGGTACCGCTGCTTGCACGGGTGTCCATAACAATGGCACCGCCAACTGCAGTGGAACCGGCGGCAGGTGCTGTGGAGACTCCGCCGGTCAAGGCGCCAGTGCCACTTCCGTTGCCCGTGGTGCCCGTAGTCCCCGTGGTTCCGTTGTCGGCGCCGGGATCCGTGTTTCCTGAGTCAACGGTGCCGACGCCGTCCGTGGTGCCGTTATCCGGGTCAGTAGTGCCGGGGTTCTCGGTTCCCGGTGTTCCGTTCCCGGGTTCTCAGTACCAGTGGTGCCGTTGCCGCCGATGGTGAGGTCGGCGTTGGCGTCTACCAGTTCGCCGGTGGTGCCGGTGCTGTTGCCGCCAATGGTGGCATCGATGTTGGCGTCGACGAGTTCCCCGGTGGTGCTGTTGCCGCCGATGGTCAGGTCAACGTCAGCGTCTACCAGTTCGCTGGTGGTGCCGGTGCTGTTGCCGCCGATGGTGGCATCGATGTTGGCGTCGACGAGTTCGCCGGTGGTGGCGGTGCCGCCGATGGAGAGGCCGGCGTTGGCGTCTACCAGTTCGCTGGTGGTGCCGGTGCTGTTGCCGCCGATGGTGGCATCGATGTTGGCGTCGACGAGTTCGCCGGTGGTGGCGGTGCCGCCGATGGAGAGGCCGGCGTTGGCGTCGATAAGTTCGCCTCTGCCACTGCCGCCGATGGTGGCGTCGATGTTGGTATTGACCAGTTCGCCGTCACCACCGGTGGTGCCGAGCGCAAGGTCGACGACGGCCGCTGCGGCGAGGCCGGCGGCGTCCGTCGTCGCGCCGGTGGCGCCTCCAAGTGCAACGTCGGCTACGACGGCAACGTCCGCTGAAACGGACGGCGTTGGGTCACCCAGCTGGCCCAACGACGTCGAGTCAACGGACGCCGCCGCCGAGATGAGGGCGGATGCGGAAAGGTCCGATCCACTGGTGGTGTCCGCGGCATTTGCCGCAGTGCAACTGAGGGCTAGGAGCCCGCCTGCAAAGAGGGTGCCGAGCAGTCCTCGGCGGAGGTTCGAGTTCATGGTGATATCTCCTGAAAGTTGAGTAAAGGCTGCTTGTCAGCAACCCTGATGGCCGCTTTCTGCCGCAAGGGCAGGCGGGCATCAACTAGTCAGGAGATGAACCGGGATCGAAAGACACCGGTGCGGGGGCATGCTCGGAGAACTCGCCGACGAGGACAACGCCGGTGGTTGGAAGGTTGAGGTCGAAGGGGTTCAGCCATGCCGCCGCACCGGAAGACGCGGCAGAAGTTGTGCTGCTTCCCGTGCCGGAGCCAGGGGCGGGAGGAGCCTGGGCAGGGGCGGGCGATGGGTCTGCCGTGCCCGGCTGCTCCTCGGTGACACCAGGTTGGAATACCGCGGTTTGCAGAGTCACGTATGCGGTAGCGACGTCCACCGGACCCGCTGAAGGGGTGTCGGTGCCTGGGCCCTCAAAAATGCCGGTCGCGGCTATTTTGGCCGTCTCCGCAGGTACCGTCGCCACAGCCACGCTGGTTGGAGTAAGAGCGTTTACCGCGTCAGGGACGGCTGCAGACGGCACATCAACGCCCGGTCCCGCAAGGGGGAGCTCCGGGAGCGCTGGCGTGGCGGAGATAAGGTCTTCAACGGGCTGAAGGACGGGCTCGAGGACCGGAAGTACTTCGGTCACAGGTGCAACTACAGCTTCCACTGCTTCCGCCGTCGCTACGTCCACAGATTCGGCGATCGGAACAGCTATGACCGACACCGTTCCCGCAGGGATGACGTTGTTTACGACCGGTACCGACGAAACGATCTGTTCCGCAAGCCCCGAAACCTCTCCCGCCAGGGGCTGCAACAGCCCCGTCGACGAGTCCGGCGCCGGTGCTGAGGTGGCGGGTGCAGGATCAACAAGACTGGCCGCGGAAAGGGGCAGCTCTTCCGCCACCGAAGATAATGGACTGGTGGCGCCCCCCAACAGGGAAGTTGCATCCTGCAGCGTGTCTGCCGAAGCAGCTGACGCCGAAAAGGTCAGCCAGGTGAGGGTGGCGGCGCCTGCAAGGAACGCCGGCCGAAGGGCACGCCACGGTGAGCGATTACCAGCCATGCGTACCACCCCCAGTACTGATGCATTCGACGAGGGCTACAGCCTAAGACCGAATGTTGCAGGAAGTCTAGGGTCGGCTCAAACAACTCGACAAAACTGAAAACTTCACATCTCAGGAATTACAGAGCCATCGGAACTGGTCATACGTGACGTTGGATCGGAGCTTTCCGGGTGCGAGGCTCAGTGCCGGTCGTTCGGATAGCTGACACCGAGCTGCGCGCGAACGCCGTCAAAGAGCCGCATCGTATTCAGGGTGTCCTCCAGCGGCATCACCGGGCTTTCCGTAAGTCCCTGCTGGATGCAGCGGGTTACTTCGCGCAGCTCGTATACGTATCCGCGGCCCACCGGCTCAAAGGCTTCAGTCCTGCGGGAGTCCCAGCCTGTGGATACCGTCAGTTCACCAGGATTGTTAATGGAGCCCACGCTTTGAAGGAAGCCAAGGCTTCCCGCCACTGTGGCCGTCCGCGGACCATGCGCCAGCAGCGAGGAAGTAAGCTGCACCTGCGCCCCGTGGTTGTATCCCAACGTCAGCGCATTCTGGGCGTCCACGCCGTCGTCATTGATGAACCCGGTGGCACTCACGGTCTGTGGAAAGCCGAGGGTGCCCAGCGCCCACAGGAGCGGGTAGACCGAAAGGTCCAGCAGCGCGCCGCCGCCGTCCTTCCTGGCCCACAGCCTGACGGTAGGGGAGTAGGGGGCCGGGAAACCAAGGTCTGCCGTGACCCAATGGATGTCGCCGAGCTCGCCGGACGCAGCAATCTCGAACGCCCGCTGCATGCTCGGCAGGAAACGGCTCCACACTGCTTCCATGAGGAACAGGTTGCGGCTCCTGGCGACGTCGATGAGCTCTGACGCTTCCCGGGCGTTAATGGTGAAGGCCTTTTCGCACAGGACATGCTTGCCGGCGTTGAGCGCGGCGAGAACGATTTCGTGGTGCTGGGCGTGGGGCGTCGCAACATACACGACGTCTACCTGCTCGTCCGCGAGCAGCCGCTGGTAGCCGGGCACACCGCCGTCGTCACCGTAAGCCTTAGCGAAGTCATAGGCCACCGCAAAGGCATCCGCCGTGTCCTGGCCCCGGGAACTGACGGCATACAGCTCGGCGTCCGCCAGCAGGGCGAGGTCCTGCGACACTGAGCGGGCGATCCCGCCCGTGGCGATGATCCCCCAGCGCAGGGGAGAACCGGTAGCGGAACGGGGATCCTGGTCGGACTGGCTGGACAGCCACGGCTTTGCGATGGGGGCACTCATGGTGACCATCCTCTCATTGAGGTGAGCGAGGGTTCGGTTATGACCTGCAGGAAGTGCGAGAGCGTCTGGAAGCTCCTGAAAATGCCGGGCAGCCGGTTGTGACAAGCCCTTGACAGCATTGTCGCGGGGGACGTAAAAATAGAGGACCGTCGTTAGAAACCGTTTTCTTGGGCGGCTACTACTTTCCCAGTGATCCGCACCCACCTAGGCATGTGGTCTGTTTGGCATGCCGGAAAAAGGGCCAATGACGTCCACAACACACACCAGACCGACCCCTCCAGCCGTCCGGAGCAGATTCCGCATTGGAGCAGGAGTCTCCGCCTCCGCGCTTGCGCTCGCAGCGGGGCTGGCAGTAGCCGCACCTGCAATCGCCGGTATGGCACCCGCCAGTCCGGCACCGACCGGAGGGGGCGTTATCCGGGCGGACGACGCGGCACCCACGGGGTGGGCCGCCGTCGGGAGCGGTACCAGCGGTGGCGCCGGCGCACCTGCTGAAAGCCGCTACGAAGTCAGCACGCTTGCTGGGCTCAAGGCTGCACTGGCCAACAACGGCGAACCCAAGGCGCCCAAGATCATCTACGTCAATGGGACCATCGATGGCAACCAGACGCCCGATGGCCGAATCCTGCGGGAGCAGGACTATGCGCCGGGGTATGACATCGACAAGTACATATCCTGCTTCGGGCCGGAAGGAAAGGTCTGGAGCGACCAGACCTATGAATACTGCAAGAAGCAGAGGCAGCTTCGGCAGACCGGCAGCAATAACATGAAGCGGCAGATCGAAGTAAGCCTGCCCAGCAACACGACCTTGATTGGCCTCGGCACCGATTCAGGTTTCGTTGGCGCCAACATCGTGATCCTCAGCGCCACCAACGTGGTGATGCGCAACCTCAGCGTCGAGGCACCGGTGGACTTCTTTAGCACCTGGTCCCCTGACGACGGCGATGGTGCCTGGAACGCGAGGTTCGATGCAGTATCTTCCGTTACCTCCGACCATCTGTGGATAGACCACGTACGGCTGACCGATGGGCGGTTCCCCGACACCGAGGCCCCCCTCGGTCCCGACGGCAAGCCGGCCAACCGGCACGACGGCCTCCTGGACCTCAAGGACGGCACCGATTACGTGACCATCTCCAACAGCAAGCTCTCCAACCATGACAAGACCATGCTGCTCGGGTCAGGTGACGAACATGTGGACAAGGACGGCGGAAAACTGCGCGTCAGCTACATCGGCAACCATCTCGAAAATATCCAGCAGCGCGGTCCGCGGGTACGGTTCGGGCAGGTGCATGTGCTGAACAACTACTTTGTGGCCAGCACCGAACACCCTCAGTACCCCATGATCAGCGAGGGCCAGGGCGGCAGCAGCTACTTCCTGGGTGCAGGCTACGAGTCGCGGATCTTCTCCGAGCGCAACGCCTTCGACTACACCGGACCCGGGGCTGACGAATCAATCATGGTGAGCAGCTACAACGGCCACCGTTTCAAGGACATTGGGTCCTGGTTCAACGGTGAGGAAGCTGACCTCAACGCCGTGGCGCGGGCTTCCTTCGAGCAAAACCGCGCGGAGGCCCTGGCGGAGGCGGAACTCACCGGGGAGCCTGCTCCGGACTGGACGGGCTGGGACTTCAGCACCGACGTCGGCTGGGACCCGGCGGATGCCTACAGGTACAAGGCATTCGCAACGCCCCAGGCGGTGCGGAACCACGCGCTGAACTTCACGGGTCCGGGCGTCCTCAGCGTTAGGCAGTAGAACTGAGGACAGCGGGCATAAAGAAACGCCCGGCCCCCAACTGAACTGCTCCCCGAAAGTTGGACTGAGAAATCAGTTCTTACTTTCGGGGAGCAGTTTTATGCAGGACAGTAGTTCGTTATCTGAGGAACAGCGCGAAGCCGCGATAGCGTTGTTCGAGAATGGTTGGGGCGCGAAGGCAGCGGCGACGAGCCTAGGGGTCCGTTCAAAACCTGTCATCCGCATCCACAACCTGTGGAGAGTTCGCGGAGGTACGGCGCTAGTGACCAAATCAACCCATCGGCAGTTCACGTTCGAGTTCAAACTCGCCGCGGTCCGCCGGTTCCAAGCCGGAGAGAGCCAGGTCGCCCTGGCGAAGGAGCTTGAGCTGTCCTCCCCGGATCTGGTCAAGAAGTGGGCGCGGATATACCGCAACGAGGGCGCAGATGGCTTGCGCCCAAAAGGACGTGGCCGGCCGATCTCACCTCCCAAGGCGCCGACGGAGCCAGAGTCGGAGCTGCAGCGGTTGCGCCGCGAGAACGAGCACTTGCGGGCAGAGGTGGCCTTCCTGGGAAAAGTAAACGCCTTGAGGGACGAGGAACAGCGCTGAAGGTCCGCGCTGTCATCGCTCTCAAGGCCGAACACCGGTTGGAAGTTCTTCTGGACGTCGCCGAGCTGCCCCGGTCCACGTTCTTCTATCACCAAGCTCGACTCCTTGCCCCTGACCCGCAAGCCGACCTCAAAGCCGCAATCACGGGTATCTTCAAGAAGAGCCAGGCCCGATACGGCCACCGCCGCGTCCACACCGAACTGGTCAAGCAAGGCTGGACGATCGCGAAAAAGACCGTGCTGAAGCTGATGCGTCTACTGCGCCTGGTCTGCAAGGTCCGGCGGAAGAATCGCTACAACTCCTACCGAGGCGAGCAGGGCATCGTGGCCCCAAACCTGTTGAAACGCCAGTTCGAAGCGGATGCGCCGAACCAGAAATGGGTGACCGATGTGACCGAATTCAGCGTCGATGACAGGAAACTCTACCTCTCACCGGTCATGGACCTTTTCGACCGGCAGATCATCTCCTACGCCATTGGAACCTCGCCCAACCTGGAGCTGGCCAACTCCTCATTGCGCGGCGCCTTCGCCACCCTGGAGGAAGGGCAGAAACCACTCGTGCACTCTGACCAGGGATTCCAATACCAGCACACCTCATGGCGCCTACTCCTGCAGAACGCCGGCGCGGTCCAATCCATGTCCCGCAAAGCCAACTGCTACGACAACGCCGTCATAGAGAATTTCTTCGGCCACCTCAAAGAAGAGCTCTTCAACCGCGTCCGATTCCTCAACACCGAAGCACTCACAGCCGCGCTGCACGACTACATCCACTGGTACAACACCGAAAGAATCTCCACAAAGCTCAGGGGTCTGAGCCCCGTTCAATACCGCGCTAAGGCCCTGGTGGCCTAGGTCGTTGAGCAAAACTACCCCGTGAGTAATTGCCTTGGTCTCCCGGAGATCGCGGGGGCTTGGCTTTCCGAAGGCGAATCGTTCTGCATTCCATGGCCAGTATCATGAGCCCATGCAGACGGCTCTGATACTTATAATTACTGGCGTCTTGCTTGGGATGCCGACGGCCATATATGCCTTCAACAATCCGCGGCGGAAAGGTGAACCGCTGGGCGCGCAGCGGACAGCGTTTCTTGGCTTAAGTGCCCTTGGACTGGCCTGCCTCCTTGTCGGAGCCGCTGTTTTCTTATCAGTCCGTCAGTAGGAACACGTACACGACAGCGTCAGTCATCATGCTCGGCGAAAGCGTCCCTTAGTGGTGGCTAGGTTCCCACTGAGAAAGGCTCCGTCCCACTTGGGACGGAGCCTTTCCGTGAAGAGGCGATCACTGCCCGCTAAAGTGAAGATCTCACAAATTCGAGAGTCCAACTTTCGGGGACCAGTTCAAACAGGGGACCGGGCGTTTTGCTTGCTGAGGCCTACTTGGTGATCGGTTCGAGAACCGGATCGCCTTCGTAGGCGGTCTTCACGTTCGCAGCGGTGACGATGACCGGCTCCAACAGGTAGGCCGGAACAGTCTTGACACCGTTGTTGTAGGAGTTCTCGTCGTTGATTTCCAGTTCCTTGCCGGCCTGGAGATCCTTCACCATGGTGATGGCGTGCTCAACGAGCTTGCGGGTGTCCTTGTTGATGGTGGAGTACTGCTCGCCCGCGATGATGGACTTGACGGACTCAACCTCGGAGTCCTGCCCGGTGACGACGGGAAGTTCCTTGCCTGCGGCCTTGACGGAGGTCAGGACTGCGCGGGCCAGGGTGTCGTTCGGGGACAGGACGCCGTCCAGGGACTCGCTGGAGTAGCTGCCGGTGAGCAGGGTGTCTGCGCGGCGCTGGGCGTTTTCAGCCTTCCAGCCCTGGGTAACAGCCTGCTCGAAGGTGGTCTGGCCGGAGAGGACCTTGAGCGTGCCGTCGTCGATCTTCGGCTGCAGGACGCTCATGGCGCCGTCGAAGAAGACCTTGGCGTTGGCATCGTCCGGGGAGCCTGCGAAGAGTTCGACGTTGTACGGACCTTCGCCCTTCTTCTCTTCGAGGCCTTCCAGCAGCGCCTGGCCCTGGAGTTCGCCCACCTTGAAGTTGTCGTAGGCCACGTAGTAGTCCACGTTCTCGGTGTTCAGCAGCAGGCGGTCGTAGGCGATGATCGTGGCGCCGGAGTCCTTGGCCTGCTTAAGCTGCGTGCCCAGTTGGGAGCCGTCAATGGCACCAACGATGATGACCTTGGCGCCCTTGGTGACCATGGCGCTGATCTGGTTCTGCTGTTCGGACACGCCGCCGTTGGCGAACTGTACGTCAGGCTTGAAGCCGGCCTCGGTGAGGCCCTCGTTGAACAGCTTCTCAGCGAGGACCCAGTTTTCACTGGTCTTCTGCGGAAGCGCGACGCCAATGGAGGAGTCCTGCTCAAAGCCGCTGGCGCCCTCGGTGCCGCCGCCTGTGGAGGTCTCCGACCGTCCGCAGCCCGTCAGCGCCAGTGCTGCGATGGCAGCGACCGCTGCTGCCTTTCCTGCTTTACCAATCATTCGCATTGTTGGTTCTCTTTCTTTGTGGTGGTGTAACGCTAGTCAGGCCGCAAGGCTCAGGCTTCCCTGGCGATCGCTTCCTTCGTGGAGGTGGTTTCGTCCGGCTGGTTGGGGTTGGAGGGCCCCTGCTTGCGGTTGAAGTTCTGGGTGAGCATGCCGATGATCGACTTCTTGCCCTGGCTCTTGTTGTAGACGTCGAAGGCGACGGCGATCAGGAGGACCAGGCCCTTGATGATCTGGGTGAGGTCGGCGCCGACGCCGAGGAGCTGGAGTCCGTTGTTCAACACGGCCATGACCAGGCCGCCGATGATGGAGCCGACGACGGTTCCCACGCCGCCGGTCACTGCAGCGCCGCCGATGAAGACCGCGGCGATGGCGTCCAGTTCCCAGCCGACCCCGTCAAAGGGTCCCGATGCGGTGGAGCGTCCTACGAAGATCATGCCGGCGAGGCCGGCGAGGATGGACATGTTCATCATGACCAGGAAGTTGACCTTCTTGGACTGGACGCCGGAGAGTTCGGCCGCGTGGCGGTTGCCGCCGACTGCGTAGACGTGGCGGCCCAGGACGGTGCGGGAGGAAATGAAGCCGTAGATCAGGACCAGCACGGCGAGGATCAGGCCGGGGATGGGGAACGAGGTGCCGGGCCGGCCGGTGGCGAACAGGTAGGTGGCGTAGAGGATGGCACCGCAGATCAGGACCAGCTTCAGCGCGGTGACCCACATCTCGGGAACCTCGGCACCCAGTGCCTTGGCCCGGGCGCGGGACCGGAGCTCGCCGACCACCACGAATGCCGCGGCCGCGATGCCCAGCAGCAGGGTCAGGTTGTTGAATCCTGTGTTGGGTCCCACTTCCGGGAGGTAGCCGGAACCGAGGTACTGGAAGTCGGCGGGGACGGGGATGGTGTTGGACTTGCCGACGAACTGGTTGAAGCCGCGGAACAGGAGCATGCCGGCGAGGGTCACGATGAAGGCGGGTATCCCCACATACGCGACCCACCAGCCTTGCCAGGCCCCGATCAGCGCTCCGAGCGCCAGGCCCAGGAGCACACCGGCGTACCAGGGGATGCCCCAGTCCCGGATGGCCAGGGCAACGGTGACCCCCACGAAGGCGGCGATGGAGCCCACGGACAGGTCAATGTGTCCCGCGATGATGACCAGGACCATGCCGATGGCGAGGATCAGGATGTAGGAGTTGCCGTTGAAGAGGTTGATGACGTTGCCGGGGGTGAGGGTCCGGCCGTCGGTGGCGATCTGGAAGAAGACGATCAGTGCAACCAGGGCGAAGATCATGCCGAATTGGCGGGTGTTTCCGCCAAACAGCTTTTTGAGGGCGTTCATGGTGTCAGTCCTTGTGTCCGGAAGGTTCTGGGATGATCCAGAGGGTCAGGCGGCGTCGGCTTTGCGGGCGGAGGTCATCAGTTTCATCAGGCTTTCCTGGCTGGCCTCGTCTTTGTTCAGGACACCTGTGATGGCGCCTTCGAAAATCGTGTAGATACGGTCGGACAGGCCCAGGAGTTCGGGGAGTTCCGAGGAGATGACAATGACTCCCTTGCCCTGGTTGGCAAGCTGCTGGATGATTCCGTAGATCTCGTACTTGGCACCAACATCAATGCCGCGGGTGGGTTCGTCCAGGATCAGCAGGTCGGGATCGGTGAACATCCACTTGGCGAGGACCACCTTCTGCTGGTTGCCGCCGGAGAGCTTGGCCACGCCTTCCTCCACGGACGGGGTCTTGGTGCGCAGCGACTTGCGGTACTGCTCCGCCACAGTGAATTCCTGGTTCAGGTCCACCACCGAGTTGTGGCTGATCTTCCGCAGGTTCGCTGCCACCGTGGTGGTCTTGATGTCATCGAGCAGGTTCAGTCCCAGGGACTTGCGGTCCTCGGTGACGTAACCCAGCCCCGCGTCGATGGCCTGGCGCACGGTCTTGAGGGTGGTCTCCTTGCCGTCCTTGTAGATGTGGCCGCTGATGAAACGGCCGTAGGAGCGGCCGAAGACCGAGCGTGCCAGTTCGGTGCGGCCAGCGCCCATGAGCCCGGCGAAGCCGACGATCTCCCCGCGGCGGACGAAGAAGCTGGAGTTCTTGCATACCAGCCGGTCCGCGACGTTGGGATGGCCCACCGTCCAGTCCTTGACTTCGAAGAACACCTCGCCGACCTTGGGCGTATGTTCCGGGAAACGGGACTCCAGCGTGCGTCCCACCATGCCCTTGATGATCCGGTCCTCGTCCACGCCGTCAGCCTTGACGTTCAGCGTTTCGATGGACTTGCCGTCACGGATGATGGTGATGGAATCGGCGATCTGCTCGATCTCGTTCAGCTTGTGGGAAATGATGATGGACGTGATGCCCTTGGCCTTCAGGCCGAGCATCAGGTCCAGCAGGTGCTGGGAATCGGACTCGTTCAGCGCCGCGGTGGGCTCGTCCAGGATCAGGATCTTTACGGACTTGTTCAGGGCCTTGGCGATTTCCACCAGCTGCTGCTTGCCGACGCCGATTTCCTTGATGGGGGTATCGGGGTCCTCACGCAGGCCCACCCTGGCCAGCAGGTCCAGCGAGCGGAGCCGGGCTTCGGCCCAGTTGATGACGCCGCGCTTGGTGGGCTCGTTGCCCAGGAAGATGTTCTCCATGATGGACAGCTCGGGGATGAGCGCCAGTTCCTGGTGGATGATCACGATGCCGGCGTGCTCGCTGGCCCGGATGTCCTTGAACTGCTGCACCTGGCCCTGGTAGACGATGTCGCCGTCGTAGCTGCCGTACGGGTAGACGCCGGAAAGGACCTTCATCAGGGTGGACTTGCCTGCACCGTTCTCCCCGCAGATCGCGTGGATCTCGGCGGCCTTCACCCGCAGGCTCACGTTATCCAACGCTTTAACGCCCGGGAATTCCTTGGTGATGGACCTCATCTCAAGGATGATCGGTTCCGTTTGCGTGGTCTGGGACGTCATGAACCCTAACCCTCCAATGCAATGACTTCTTTGTCCGGCCGGCAAAGCGCAGGGCCGTCTGATCCAAAAGTAAACTGGATCACGCCTATTGTCGTCAAGTCTTTAACGCAATCGGCGGGTAACGAAACGGTCTAGGTTTTTCGTATCCCGGCGTGCTGGAAGACCAAAGCGGCCGCCCCGAGGGCCTCGGCGCGGTCGCCCAAGGAGGACATGGCCAGGGTGGTGGTTTCGCCGATCACCGGTACCGCGTGCCTCACCAGGCCGCGCCTGATGGGGTCCAGAAGGATGTCGCCAAGGCCCGCGAGCGGCCCTCCCACCACAATGACTTCGGGGTTGATCAGGTTGGCGACGTTGCCCAGTGCCCGGCCGACTGAGAGCCCGGCATCGTCCACCACCCGGAGCGTTGCGGGGTCCCGGTTGAGGGCTTTCCTGACAATATCCGCGGGCGTCAGGGGCCTGTCCTCACCCCGGCTGAGGAGTTCGATCATGGTGGTTGTGGAGGCGATGGTTTCCAGGCATCCACGGTTGCCGCAGCGGCATACGAGGCCTTGCTCGTGGATGGTGGCGTGGCCTATTTCGCCGGTGATTCCGACGTTTCCGTAGTAGGGGGCCCCGTTGAGGATCAGGCCTGCGCCGATGCCCGATCCGATCTTCAGGAACATCAGGTTGCTGACGCCGGAATGTTGCCCCCACGTGACTTCGGACCAGGCGCCCAGGTTGGCATCGTTATCAACGAACACGGGGATCTGCAGCGTCTCCTCGAGGTGCTGGAGGATGTTGATCCCTACCCACTCCGGGAGGATTGCGCCTTGGGCCACGGTTCCGGTACGCCGGTCTATAGGGCCGGGAATTCCTACGCCGGCACCCACCACGGCGCTGCGCTCGATGCCGCTCTCCCGCAGCAGTTTTTCCAGCAGGGCCACGGCGGCCCGGATGCCTTCTTCGGCCTGGTGGCCCAGCGGAAGCATCACGGATTCCTCGGCGATGACGTGGTAACTGAGGGAGGCCAGCACGACCCGGAGGTGGCGCCGCCCGAAGTCGATTCCGACGGCGACGGCGCCGTTGCTGTTGAGCCTGACGTTCAATGCGCGGCGGCCGGAGCTGGTGATTGGTTCTGCCGAGGCAAGGCCGGAGTCCAGCATGATTTTGACGATGTTGGAAACGGTCGCAGTGGAGAGGCCGGTCTGCCGGGCGAGTTCAGCCTGCGTGGCCGGTCCGCCCATCAGGGTTTCGATGATCCGTTGCTGGTTCAGCTGGCGCAGCGCGGACTGAGATCCCGGATTTTTTTGCTTGCTCCTCGTTGAGCGCGGGGTTGCGGACATGCTAAGAAGATTGCCCTATCGCAGCTCTTGTAGTCAAGAAGTTAACGCAAGGGGCGGTTTCGGGCCGGAGTAGGGAAGCCGGGACAATCTGACCCCGCTGACGGGCGCAGGGGTGCAAACAGCCCCCGGTTGCGCCGCCGGAGCCTCGCTACTCTGGAGGAAGGCCTATCCCGCGGCCGCTCCAACGAAGGAAGGTGGTAGCAGTGCTGCTGGCACTCCTGCAGGAAAACTCTGTGGTCCTGGACGTGGACGCCAATTGCCGCGCAATTGCCGCTGCCGCCCGGACCGCGGCGGCCCGCGGGGCGGCCGTCCTGGTGACCCCCGAGCTTTTTCCCGTGGGCTATGCTCCCCGCCGGGTGCGTTCCGGGCTGGATCCTTCCCTGCTGCCGGAACTTCAGGAGCGGCTGGCCGGCATCGCGCGCAGCAATGGCATCGGGCTGGTCTATAGTCTTCCGCGGGTTACCGGGCAGGGTGACTGGCAGATCAGCGCGACCCTCCTGGACGCCAGCGGCGCCACCCTGCTCAGCTATGGCAAGGTGCACCTGTTCGGCGACGACGAACGGGCGGCGTTCAGCCCCGCCCGGGAGGCCCCCGCCGTCGTGGACTTCAACGGCATCCCCACCTCCCTGGTGATCTGTTACGACGTCGAGTTTCCGGAGTCCGTCCGCGCCGCTGCCGTCAGGGGAGCGGAATTGCTGCTGGTCCCCACCGCCCTGGCACACGGCTTCGACGACGTGCCCCAGGTCCTGCTGCGGGCGCGGGCACTGGAGAGCCAGCTGACTATTGCCTACGCGAACCACTCCGGGGAAGAGGACGGCTGCAGGTTCCTGGGCAGCAGCGTTGTTGCCGGGCCCGACGGCGGACTGCTGGCCCAGGCGGGCGGGGAACCGCAGCTTCTCTACGCGGAGGTGGATCCGGGCGCTGCCGCCCGCGAGCGGCAGAACGTGCCCTACCTGGCAGAACGCCGCCCTGACCTTTACCGGACCTGGGGCCTCTAAGCAGGGTCCGCCGGCGCGGCGTCATCCACGTATTGCAGCGCAATCCAGAGCTCGGCCCTTGCCTGGGCCTGCCCAAGATCAATGCCCAGCAGCTCTGCCACACCGTTGATCTGGCGTCGGACACTGTTCCGGTGCAGTCCCAGGTCCTTGGCGGTTGCGTCCCAGCTCCCGTGCGCGCCCAGCCAGGACCGGAGCACGCGGAGGTGCGACGCCCTTCGCTCGGCGTCCAGCTCCAGCACCGGCGCCAGTAGACGTGCGGCCAGCAGGGCGCCGGCATCGCCGCCCAGCAGGCCGGTTACCGACCACGTCAGTTCCTCCTCCCGAAGGCTTTTGTGGGCTGTGGACACGCGGGGGCGCAGCGCACTGGCGCGCCGGTAGGCAGCGGCCAGCCCAGGCAGCTCGGTGGCTTCACCCACCACCAGGCGCCAGCCCAGCTGCTCCACTTCTGCCAGCAGGGTTTCATCCACCTTGAGCCGGGTCACGGCCGCGAAACCGTAGTCCGTCAGCTCCACCATCTTGGTGTCAAAGAGCCTGCGCCACTGGAGCAGCTCCCGGACCGGGCCATCGTCCATAGCGGTGGATGGTTCCGCGCGCACGCCCTGCACCACCCGGACCGGCCCTGGCCTGGTTCCCGAAACGCTCTGGGCCAGCAGGTCCTGGAGGCTATTGAGCTCGCGGCTGTTGCTCCCGGACAGGCTCTCCGGGTGCAGCAGCAGGGCGGTTGCCAACTGGCTTGGGGCCAGGGAGCCGCTGGTCCGCTGCCGGACCAGCAGCTCCAGAAGTCCCACCACCGACGAAACCACGTTGTTCTGCGCCGGGGTGAGGGGCCTTTCCGTCCCCAGCACCAGGCTTCCAAGGGTGGCGTCCCGGGTGCTTCGAAGTGGGTGGCCGAACACCAGCGCCGGCCCTCCGGCTGTTTCCAGGGTTTCCGTTTCCACGCGCGGGCCGCTGCCGCCGAGTAGCCTTTTAAGCAGCGGCTGGAGCTGTGAAAGTCCGACGGCGCCGCCCGCCCGGGCGCGTACCCTTCCGTCCGTACCCACCAGCACCGCCCACACGGGGACGCGCTGGATCAGCGCCGCCAGCAGTTCATGTTCCGGCCGGGCGGAGAGGACCGCCCGCATCAGGTGGCGGTTGGTCTCCGCCAGCTGCCGGAAGACCTGTGCGTTGCCGGATTCGAGAAGCTTGGAAAATTCGAGCCCCAGCGCAGCGAAGGGAACGCTGGCCGGAACCTCCACCAGCGTGAGCCCGTGCCGCCGGCAGGCCTCCACCAGATGGTCCGGTACGGCGTCGTAATACGGTTCCAGGCCGAAGCCCAGGGCCGCGACCCCGGCCGCTACGAGCCGCCGGACGTACTGGTCCGCCTTCGCCGCGCTGCTGCCGCCGCCGCGGAAGGGCAGGCCGGCCGTCAGGACGAATTCGCCGTCCATCAGGTAGGGGGTGGGGTCCTCCAACTCGCTGGGCTCCACCCAGCGCAGGGGGACTTCGGCAGTTCCGGCGTCGTTCACCACGGAAACTTCAGGAGGAAGCGCACCGAGGAACTGCCCCAGCGTGACGGCGTCGAGCTGATCCGGGGTGCCGTCCTTGACTGGTGCATTGCGTCTCATGGATGAACACTATAGGTCATTCTGCACACCGTGAGATGCCGCTCACACCCCTACGCTGGGTGAGGGGAAAACCAGACCAACCAGCCAACGACATGAACGGACGTCAACGATGACTGTGCCTACACTTACCGGCCCGGCAACGGGCGCCCCAGGCGGAACCCCGGCCCGTCCCGCCCTGGGCGCGCAACTATTGCGCCGCAAGCCGATCGCCCAGATGGTCAGCGAGGCCGAAAACAACGGCGGCGGCCCCCGCCTGGTCCGGAGTTTCGGTGTCCTCCAGCTGACCATGATCTCCGTGGGCGCCACGCTGGGGACCGGAATCCTTGTGATCCTGGGGGAGTCCGTTCCACTGGCCGGCCCGGCCATCTGGATCTCCTTCGCCATCGCCGGCCTCGCCGCCCTGCTGTCCGCCGTCTCCTATGCCGAAATGGCCGGCATGGTCCCGGTGGCCGGCTCCAGCTACTCCTACACCTACGCCACCATGGGAGAGGGCATGGCCTGGATCTGCGGCTGGTGCCTGGTACTCGAGTACGCCGTCTCCGTTGCCGCCGTCGCCGTGGGCGCGGGCCAGTATGTCAACGAGACCCTTGCGGTGTTCGGTTCGGTCCTCCCGGATGCGGTGTCGCAGCCGCCCGGCGACGGCGGCGTGGTCAACGTACCCGCCATGGTGATCGTGGTGCTGGCCACCATCCTGCTGGTGCGCGGCGCGAAGGAAAGTGCCTGGATCAACACCTCCATCGTGGTGGTCAAGGTGGGCATCCTCCTGTTCTTCTGCGCCGTGGCGTTCACCGCCTTCAACGCCGGCAACTTTGAGCCCCTGCTGCCGATGGGCGCCGCGGGTGTCTCCGCTGCAGCCTCCCGCGTGTTCTTCTCCTACATCGGTTTCGATGCCGCCTCCACGGCTGGCGAGGAAGCCCGCAACCCCAAGCGCGACCTGCCGCGCGCCATCATGCTATCCATGTTGATCGTCACCACCATCTACGTCCTGGTGGCTGTCGCCGCGATCGGCGCACGGCCGTGGGGCTGGTTCGACGGCACCGAGGCTGCGCTGGTGAAGATCCTCGAGGAAACCACCGGCCAGCCATGGATTGCGCTGGTGTTTGCGGTGGGTGCCGTCCTGGCCATCGCCAGCATCGTCCTCACCGTGCTGTACGGGCAGACGCGTATCCTGATGTCGATGTCCCGCGACGGCCTCATCCCCAAAATCTTCGGCCGCGTTTCCCGCCGCACCGGCACCCCTGTTGCCGGCACGCTCCTGGTGGGAACCGCCGTCGCGCTCACCGCCGGGCTGGTGCCCCTCGGCGCGCTCGCCGACGCCACCAGCATCGGCACCCTGTTTGCTTTCGCCCTGGTCAACGTGGCCGTCATCTACCTGCGCCGCACCCGGCCGGAGCTGGAGCGGACCTTCCGGGTGCCGCTCTTCCCGCTCACGCCCATCCTTGGGGCCGCGATGTGCGCCTACCTGATGGCCAACCTCGGCGCTGACACCTGGGTGGTGTTCGCCGTCTGGATGCTGGTGGGCGTGGCCGCCTATTTCGGCTACGGACGCCGGAACTCCAGGGTGGCTGCCATGAGCAACGAGGAATACCGTGAGCTGTCCGGTCCCCAACTTCCAACCACGCAAGCCCCCGAAACGACGAAGGCAGAAATCTCATGACCATCGCCACCGAACTGCCGGCCTCAGACCCGTCCAGCACCTCCGCAGGAGCGCCGGCTTCCACTGCCGCGGATGGCGCCGCAGCCGGGCCCATCACCATGCTGAACCCGGATTTTCCGTTCAGCTACGACCATTACCTGGCGCACCCGGACGGACTCGGCTCTGTGCCGGCGGAACTGCTGGGAACGGAAGTCGCCGTTATTGGAGCTGGGCTCTCTGGCCTGGTCACGGCGTACGAACTTATGAAGCTGGGGCTGCGGCCGGTTGTTTATGAAGCGGACCAGATCGGCGGACGCCTCCGTACGGCGTCGTTCCCCGCGGCGCCTGGAGTGGTGGCCGACCTCGGCGGCATGAGGTTCCCTGTGTCCGGCAAGGCGTTCTACCACTACGTCGACCTGCTGGGGCTGGACACCCAGGAGTTTCCCAACCCGCTGTCCCCGGCCACGTCCAGCACCGTGATCGAACTGGCGGGCAAGAAGCACTATGCGGAAAAGCCGGGCGACCTCCCGCCGTTCTTCCGTGAAGTTGCGGACGCCTGGAAAGCTGCCGTGAATGACGGCGCCAGGTTCGTTGAGATGCAGGACGCCATCCGGTCCAGGGATACCGCCAGGATCAAGGAACTGTGGAACGGACTGCTGCCCCTGATGGACGAGCAGACCTTTTACGGCTTCATCGCGGCCAGCGACTCCTTTAAGAAGGCGGGGTTTGCGCACCGGGAAGCCTTCGGCCAGGTGGGCTTCGGCACGGGCGGGTGGGATACCGACTTCCCGAACTCGATCCTGGAGATCCTCCGCGTGGTGTACACCGACGCCGATGACCAGCACCGGCTCATCAGCGGGGGAGCGCAGCGGCTGCCCGAGGCACTCTGGCGGCACGCGCCGTCGGGCATGGCGCACTGGCCCGACGGAACGTCCCTGGCCTCGCTGCACTCCGGTTCGCCCCGCGGCGCCGTCGGGAAAATCAGCCGCGACCCCGACGGCAACCTGCGCATCCGCGAACGCTGGGGGCGCGAGGCCAGCTATCCGGCAGTGGTCACAACGTGCCAGTCCTGGCTGCTCTCCACCCGGATCCACACGGAGGAGGCGCTGTTCCCCGCGGAGCTGTGGACGGCCATCGAGCGCTCGCACTACATGCAGTCGTCCAAGACCTTCGTGATGGTGGACCGGCCGTTCTGGAAGGACACCGATCCAGACACCGGCAACGAGGTGCTCTCCATGACGCTCACGGACCGGCTCAACCGTGCCACCTACCTGCTGGACAACGGGCCGGACCAGCCCGCCGTCATCCTGCTCTCCTACACCTGGAACGACGACGCGCTGAAGTGGCTGGCCCTGGACGCCGACGAACGGGTGGAACTGATGCTGCATTCGCTGGAACAGATCTACCCGGGAGTGGACATTGCCAGCCACATCGTGGGCCAGCCCATCACGGTGTCCTGGGAGGCCGATCCCAACTTCATGGGCGCCTTCAAGGCCAACCTGCCCGGGCACTACCGCTACCAGCAGCGGCTGTTCACGCACTTCAAACAGGATGCCCTGCCCGAATCGCAGCGGGGCATCTTCCTGGCCGGCGACGACGTCTCCTTCACCGCCGGCTGGGCCGAAGGCGCCGTGACCACGGGCCTGAACGCGGTGTGGGGCGTGGTGAACCACCTGGGCGGTTCCTCCGCGCCGGGCAACCCGGGGCCGGGCGAACTGCTGGACGCCATCGGGCCGATAAGCCTGGACTAGGAGGCGTGCAGGTCCCTGTGGGCGGCGGCCAGCTCGCGGTAGCGAGCGGCGTTGGCACGGACGCCGTCGTACTCCTCCTCGGTGAGTTCCCGGCGGACCTTGCCCGGGACGCCAGCCACGAGTGAGCGGGGCGGGACCACCGTTCCCTCCAGCACCACGGCGCCGGCAGCAACCAGCGAGCCGGCGCCGATCACCGCCCCGTTAAGGACGGTGGCGCCCATCCCGATCAGGCAGTCGTCCTCCACGGTGCAGCCATGGACGACGGCGGCGTGCCCCACGCTGACGCGCTCGCCCACCGTGCAGGGGAAGCCGGGATCCGCGTGCAGCACCACGTTGTCCTGCAGGTTGCTGCCTTCACCCACGGCGATGGCAGCGGTATCGGCCCGGACGGAGACGCCGTAGAAGGCGCTCGAGTCCCGGGCGAGGGTAGCGTTGCCGATGATTGACGCCGTCGGGGCAACAAAGACGGATTCGTGGACGGCCGGGGCGTTCCCGGCGAAAGGGTACAGAGGAGCCATGCGCCAAGCCTAGGACATCACCGCGCGTACCCAACTAGGTAGCGCCAAGTGTCGTTATGGGGCGTCAAAACGACACTAAGCGCTACCTAGTTGGGTTCAGGGGTGCGCAGGACCAGGAACTGGTAGTGCTGCGTCCATTGGCCGCGCCCGGGACCCGACTCGGCGCCGGTTCCCTCCGGCCACGTCTCGAAGTGCGCGACTTCGCCGTGCCTGCCGAAGATCCGCCGGACGGCGTCATCGCTGCGCCTGCTGAAGAACCGGCGGGGCTCTTCAAGGTCTTCGGGGTTCAGGACTTCTTCATCATTCCCGGACCAGAGTCCGACGGCGATTGGCGCGCCGGGTGCGCAGACCCGCACCAGCTCGCTGACGACGTCGTGGATCCTGCTGTTGGGAACGTGAAGGAGCGTACTCATTGTCCATCCGGCCGAGAACGAGCCGTCCGGGAAAGGCAGGTTTCGCCCACTGGCCACACTGACGTCGAGGCCCTTGCCCCGCGCCAGCCGGACGCTCTCACCGGACAGGTCAACGCCGCTGTAATGCAGGCCGGCGCGCACGAATTCCAGGCCTTCGACGCCGGTGCCTCATCCGAGCTCGAACAGCGAGTGGCGGTGCTCGTCCTTCAGCAGCCGAACGAACCACTCGCGGCACTGGGTGCGGAGCGGCGTCAGGGCGCGCGTGCTGCCGACGGCTGCCTCCCGGTCATAGAACACCGCGAGGTCGGCCTCGTGGTCGGTGTGCTCCGGTCTGCCGTGCATCACGTCGGCCTCCGGCCCTGAACCGGAGCTAGTTGAAGACCACAGTCCGGTTGCCGTCCAGGAGCACGCGGTGCTCTGCGTGCCACTGCACAGCCTGGACCAGGGTGCGGCCTTCCACGTCCCGGCCCATCTGGACGAACTGCTCCGGGGTGCGGGCGTGGTCCACGCGGATGACTTCCTGCTCGATGATGGGGCCCTCGTCCAGTGCCGCCGTCACGTAGTGCGCTGTGGCACCGATCAGTTTCACGCCCCGCGCGTGGGCCTGGTGGTACGGCTTGGCGCCCTTGAAGGACGGCAGGAACGAGTGGTGGATGTTGATGGCCTTGCCGGTAAGTTCGGTGCAGAGCTCGTCGGACAGGATCTGCATGTAGCGGGCCAGGACGGTCAGTTCGATGTCGTGCTCGGCGATGATGGCGCGGAGCTTGTCCTCAGCCTGGACCTTCGTGTCCTTGGTGACCGGGATGTAGTGGAACGGGATGCCGTAGAACTCGGCCAGCCCGGCCAGGTCCTGGTGGTTGGAGACGATGGCGGGGATCTCAATGGGCAGCGTGCCCGAGCGCTGCTGGAACAGCAGGTCGTTGAGGCAGTGGGCGGAGGTGCTGGCCATCACCAGGGTGCGGACCTTCTGTCCCACCGCGTTCAGGCTCCACTGCATGCCAAAGGCGTCGGCGACCGGCTCCAGAGCTGCCCGGAGCTCTGACGCGGGCGCCGCCGTCGTCACCTCCACCCGCATGAAGAAGTTGCCGGTGGCGGGGCTGCCGTACTGCTGCGAATCCGTAATATTGCATCCCGCCACCAGCAGGGCGCCGGCCACCGCATGGACGATTCCCGGGCGGTCCGGGCAGGACAGGGTTACTACGTACGCTTGCTTCAGCTGCTCTTCACTCACGCGTAATAGCCTACCCGCGCAGCAGCCCCCGGTTTTGGTACGCTGGGATGGTCGCAACTGGCGTTGGGTGGCTAACCACCAGGGAGCGGCAATCACGAAGACCACGGATCGTACGCCTGGGCCGAGGGTCATGTCTTGCCGGATGTGGGGCTGCACCTGCGTTAGTACCGCAGCACCATGCCCGCAGCTTCCACGCGCTGTCATCAGTGCGGCGTGAAGGTGCGCCAGCCGGTAGCCTGACCTTAGCAGTGCCCGTACGCCTAGCCAGGAGTTCTTTCGTGACTACAGCCACCTCCACCACCGCCGTCAGCAATCAGCCGCTGGCCGAGCTTGACCCCGAAATCGCAGCAGTCCTTGACCAGGAGCTCGGCCGCCAGCGCGGCACCCTGGAAATGATTGCCTCCGAGAACTTCGCCCCCCGCGCCGTCATGGAAGCGCAGGGCTCCGTCCTCACCAACAAGTACGCCGAGGGCTACCCGGGCCGCCGCTACTACGGCGGCTGCGAATACGTTGACGTAGCAGAGCAACTGGCCATCGACAGGGTCAAGGCCCTCTTCGACGCGGAGTACGCCAACGTCCAGCCGCACTCCGGTGCCCAGGCCAACGCCGCTGCACTCTCCGCCATGATCACCCCCGGCGACAAGATCCTGGGCCTGTCCCTGGCCCACGGCGGCCACCTGACACACGGCATGAAGCTGAACTTCTCCGGCAAGCTCTACAACGTGGCTGCCTACCAGGTGGAGCAGGACAACTTCCGCGTCGACATGGACAAGCTCCGTGAGCAGGCCATTGCCGAGAAGCCGCAGGTCATCATTGCCGGCTGGTCTGCCTACCCGCGCCACCTGGACTTCGCCGCCTTCCGCTCCATCGCCGACGAGGTTGGCGCGCTGCTCTGGACCGACATGGCGCACTTCGCCGGCCTGGTTGCCGCCGGACTGCACCCGAGCCCGGTGCCGCACTCCGACGTCGTCACCTCCACCGTGCACAAGACCCTCGCCGGCCCGCGTTCCGGTGTGATCCTGGCCAAGCAGGAGTGGGCCAAGAAGCTCAACTCCAACGTCTTCCCGGGCCAGCAGGGCGGCCCGCTCATGCACGTTATCGCCGCCAAGGCCGTGGCCTTCAAGATCGCCGGCACCGAGGAGTTCAAGGAGCGCCAGGAGCGCGTCCTCGAGGGTGCGAAGATCATCGCCGACCGCCTCAACCAGGCCGATGTTGCCGAAGCCGGCGTTTCCGTCCTCACCGGCGGCACGGACGTCCACTTGGTCCTGGTTGACCTCCGCAACTCGCAGCTGGACGGCCAGCAGGCCGAGGACCTCCTGCACTCCGTGGGCATCACCGTGAACCGCAACGCCGTTCCGTTCGATCCCCGCCCGCCGATGGTCACCTCCGGCCTGCGCATCGGCACCCCCGCCCTGGCAACCCGCGGCTTCGGCGCGGCCGAATTCACCGAGGTGGCGGAGATCATCGCCACCGCGCTGAAGGCCGGCAACAGCGCCGACGTGGAGTCCCTGCAGGCCCGTGTGGACAAGCTCGCCGCCGACTTCCCGCTGTACCCGCAGCACGAGCAGTGGTGACCCATGACTGAGATGACCAAGACCGCGAAGATCCTTGACGGCAAGGCCGCAGCTGCAGCCATCAAGTCCGAACTGACCGAACGCGTGGCCGCGCTCAAGGCCAGGGGCGTCACTCCCGGCATTGCAACAGTGCTCGTGGGTGCAGACCCCGCTTCGCAGCTGTATGTGTCCATGAAGCACAAGCAGTCCGAGCAGATCGGGATGAACTCGATCCAGCGGGAGCTGCCGGCGGACGCCACGCAGGCACAGGTTGAGGCCCTTATTGACGAGCTCAATGCGGACCCCGCCTGCCACGGGTACATCGTGCAGCTGCCGCTGCCGAAGCACCTGGACACCGACGCCATCCTTGAGCGCATCGACCCCGCCAAGGATGCGGACGGACTGCACCCCACCAACCTTGGCCGGCTGGTGCTCAACGTCAACGGTGAGATCACCTCGCCGCTGCCGTGCACGCCCCGCGGCGTCATCGAGCTCTTGGAGCGCAACGGCTTCAGCCTCGCCGGCAAGCACGTGGTGGTGGTGGGCCGCGGTGTCACGATCGGCCGCTCGATCGGACTGCTGCTGACGCGGCGGGCCGTGAACGCCACGGTGACCCTGACGCACACAGGCACCGAGAACCTTTCCGAACTGCTGCGGCAGGCTGACGTGATTGTGGGCGCCGCCGGCGTCAAGCACATCGTCAAGGCCGCGGACGTGAAGCCGGGTGCAGCCCTGCTGGACGTCGGTGTCACCCGCGAAACCGACCCCGAGACCGGCAAGAGCAGGGTCTTTGGCGACATCGATCCCGCCGCTGCCGAGGTTGCCGGGTGGATTTCGCCGAACCCCGGGGGCGTCGGTCCAATGACCGTGGCGCTGCTGATGACCAACGTGGTGGAAGCCGCCGAACGCCAAGCGGCACAGAAAAGCGGCGCGTAGTTTCCTTTCATCGCCCGACGGCGGTACGGCACCTTGTTAAAAAAGGTGCGGTACCGCCGTCGTACTTTAAAGGTGGAAGTGGAAGTCCCCTTCCACCTGCCCGCCGGCTCTATTAGTCTGCGGAGGGTGCACAACAAAGCCACCATGTCCTCCGGCAGCGCAACCGGCGCCGTCCAGCCAGCCGATGAGCCACCCACCGAAGCCCACCCGACCGTCATCACGGCAGAAAACCTGACCAAGACCTACGACGATGTTGCCGCCGTGGACGGCATTTCGTTCAGCGTCCCCGCGGGGGAGTCCTTCGGCCTATTGGGGCCAAACGGCGCCGGCAAGTCCACCACCATGAAGATGATCGGCGGAGTTACCAGGCGCACCTCCGGCGCCCTCCACATCATGGGCCTCGACCCCGACTCGCACGGGCCCGAGGTGCGGGCCCACCTGGGCGTGGTGCCGCAGCAGGACAACCTGGACGAGGAACTCCGGGTCCGCGACAACCTCCTGGTCTACGGCCGGTACTTCGGCCTGCCCATGAGCTACCTGAAGCCGAAAGCCGATGAACTGCTGGAGTTCGCCCAGCTGACGGACAAGGCAAAGTCCAAGGTGGACGCGCTGTCCGGCGGCATGAAGCGGCGGCTGACCATCGCCCGTTCGCTCATCAACGAACCGCGGATCCTGCTGCTGGACGAACCCACCACCGGGCTCGATCCGCAGGCGCGGCACATCCTGTGGGACCGCCTTTTCCGGCTCAAGGAGCAGGGCGTCACGCTGATCCTGACCACGCACTATATGGACGAGGCCGAGCAGCTGTGCGACCGGCTGATCGTGGTGGACAAGGGCCGGATCATGGCTGAGGGATCGCCCGCGCAGCTGATCCGCGAGCACTCCACCCGCGAGGTGGTTGAGCTGCGGTTCGGATCCGAGCGGAACACCACCATCGCCGCGGAGCTGCAGGGCATCGGGGAGCGGCTGGAGGTCCTGCCGGACCGGGTGCTCATTTACGCGCACGACGGCGAGTCCGCCCTTGAGCAGGTGGCGTCCCGCGGCCTGCGGCCGCTGACATCATTGGTGCGGAGGTCCTCGCTGGAGGACGTGTTCCTGCGGCTGACAGGCAGAAGCCTTGTTGACTGAGGGCCACGCGCCGACGGAGGGTCCTGCCACGGAGGCCCTGCGGGCCCACAGCCCCGAAATAGCGGCCGCCAGGGCACGGCGATGGGGCGCGTTCTATTACGCCGAGCAGGTGCTGCGGGTGATGAAGGGCTACGGCTGGTCCATCATCATGTACAGCGTGGGCCACCCAGTGGCCTATCTGTTTGCCATGGGGGTGGGCCTGGCCACCCTTGTTGACGCCCAGGGCGCTGGAGCATTCGGGGGAGTAGGCTATGTGACCTTCGTGGCCCCGGCGCTGCTGGTTTCCGCGGCCGTTATGACGGCCGCCAACGAGTTCACGTACCCTGTGATGGACGGCTTCAAATGGCGCCGCACCTACTACGGGCCGCACGCCTCGCCGCTGACTCCGCAGCAGATTGCGGCGGGCCACATCATGGCGGTGACCCTGCGGCTCCTCCTGCAATCCGCCGTCTACTTCGCCGCGGTTGTCCTGTTCGGTGCCGCACCGGGCGGCTGGGGCTGGGCCACCGTTGTGGTGGCGACGGTTGCCGGCCTCTCCTTTGGCCTGCCGCTGATGGCGTACTCGGCATCCATCACCGAGGACAAGGGCCAGTTCGCCCTGGTGATGCGTTTTATCGTGATGCCGCTGTTCCTGTTCTCAGGGACTTTCTTTCCGCTGGACAACCTTCCGCTGGCGGTGCGCTGGGTGGGCTGGATCTCGCCCATCTGGCATGCCACCGAACTGGGGCGGGTGTTCAGCTACGGGTACCAGCAGCCGCCGCTGCTGACTGTCCTCCACGCGGTGGTGCTTGTGGGCCTGGCGGTGCTGGGCTGGTTCCTGACCCGGCGGCAGTTCGCGGTAAGGATGGGCAAGTGAGCGCCGGGCTGCCAGTAAAAAGCGCGCCGGACCAGGCCCGCAGCAGGACGTTCGGACCGCTGTATTCGCGCAACGCCAAGGCGGTGATTTCGCGCGGACTGCTGGCCACCCGGAGCACCAACTGGCTGGTGATGCTCTCCGGGTTCTTCGAGCCGGTCCTGTTCCTCATCTCCATGGGGGTGGGGCTCGGCGCAATCGTAGGCTCCGTCCAGGGCCCCGGCGGCGGGGAGATCAGCTATGCCGCGTACATTGCCCCTGCACTGCTGGCAGTCTCGGCGATGAACGGTGCCGTCTACGACTCCACCTGGAACGTGTTCTTCAAGATGAACTTCGCGAAGCTGTACCAGGGCATGCTGTATACGTCGCTGGGACCGCTGGATGTTGCCCTCGGGGAGATCTTCCTGGCACTGCTGCGCGGCCTGCTCTACGCCATAGGGTTCACGGCGGTGATGGGGGTTATGGGTTTGATTACCACACCATGGGCGCTCCTGATGGTGCCTGCCTCCGTGCTGATCGCCTTCGGGTTCGCGAGTATCGGGATGGGGATCACCAGTTTCCTGAAGACCTTCCAGCAGATGGACTGGGTCAACTTCGTGATGCTGCCCATGTTCCTGTTCAGCGCCACCTTCTACCCGCTGAACGTCTACCCGCAAGCCATCCAGTGGCTGATCCAGGCAATGCCGCTCTGGCACGGCGTCGAGCTGCTGCGCCAGATCAGCGTGGGCACGTTCACCGCTGCCACCCCCATCCACATCGGCTACTACCTGGTGATGACCGCCGCCGGCATGCTGCTCACAACTGTCAGGCTGCGGCAGCTCTTCCTGAAGTAGCCCCCAACTAGGTAGCGCCAAGTGTCGTTTTGGGCGTCCAAAACGACACTTGGCGCTACCCAGTTGCTATATGTTCGCCGGGGGTGGAAGGGGGCCGGAGCATACTCCGGCATTTGAGAGAATGGGTGCATGCAATCTCTGGGCAGCTCCAAGTCATCCTCCAAACCCGCCAGGGGCGGATTCTCCATGTTCCGCATCAGCGGGCCCGGACTGATGGTCCTCGTCACCGCCTTCGTTGTGGCCGTCATCTTCGCGGCCAACCAAAACGACGTCGTGGGCTGGGTTGTTGCCATCATCGCCGCCTTCTGGCTGGCCCTCGCCTGCTTTGTTGTCTTCAGCATCCAGAAGGCCGCCAAAAAGGCAGGAGCAAAGCTGACGGAAGCCCAGAACGCCTTCAGTACCGCTGCGGGGCGGGGCCCGTACGCCTCGGCCGACCAGGGCGGAACCCGGGTGGTCGCCGAGCGCAGCCAGGCGGACGAGGTCCGCGACCTCAAGCTGGACCACTCGTTCAAGATCGTCCAGGTGCAGATCCGCGTGGTGGAGGAGGAACGCGCCAAGGGCATCGCTGCCAACCAGGACACCATCAACCGGGCCCTGGAAACCATTGAGATCACAGCCACCAATGCACGGGACATGATCAAGTCCTCCGGCGGCAGTGGAGAGCCGGTCACCGGAACCATCATCGACTAGAGTGGAGCGGGTGATCTCGGCATTGAAGAAGGACCACCTTCGCATCGCGTCCGTTAATGTCAACGGCCTCCGGGCTGCCTACAAAAACGGAATGGCGGCGTGGCTGGAGCCGCGCGGAGTGGACATCCTCTGCCTGCAGGAAGTCCGCGCCCCCGACGCCATCGTCCGGCAGCTGCTGGGCGAAGGCTGGCACATCATGCACGCCGAGGCTGAAGCCAAAGGCCGCGCCGGCGTCGCAATCGCTTCCCGGGACGAACCCCTGGCAACCCGTAACGGCATTGGCGACGATTACTTTGCCACCGCCGGACGCTGGGTGGAAGCCGATTTCCGTTTCGCCGATGCCGCCGGACACCCTGTCCAGCTCACTGTTGCGAGTGCCTATGTCCACTCCGGTGAGGTGGGCACGCCCAAGCAGGATGACAAGTTCCGGTTCCTGGATGTCATGACCACACGGCTGCCGGAACTGACCAAGCACAGCGACCACGCCCTGGTGGTGGGTGACCTCAATGTGGCCCACACACCACTGGACATCCGCAACTCGAAGGCCAACCTCAAGAAGGCGGGCCACCTGCCGGAGGAACGCGCCTACTTTGACCGGTTCTTTGGCGAAGAGATCGGCTGGCAGGACGTACACCGCAACCTGGCCGGCCAGGTGGACGGTCCCTATACGTGGTGGTCCCAGCGCGGAAAGGCGTTCGACAACGACACCGGCTGGCGCATCGACTACCACCTGGCCACCCCGGCCCTGGCGGCGGCTGCAATCTCGGCCGTTGTTGACCGGGCGCCCTCGTGGGACACCCGCTTCTCCGACCATGCCCCGCTGGTAGTGGACTACCAGCTCTGAGCCCCGAAGGTTTCCTCCCCAATGACTAGCCAGATCTCCCAGGCAACCAAGAAGCGCATCCTGTCCGGCGCCAAGCCCACAGCCGACTCCCTGCACCTGGGCAACTACATCGGCGCCGTCCGCAACTGGGTTGACATGCAGGCAGAGTATGACGCCGTCTTCTTCATTCCGGACCTGCACGCCATCACGGTGGACTTCGATCCCGCCGAACTGGCCAAGCGCACCCGGATTGTGGCCGCCCAGTACATCGCCGCGGGCATCGACCCGGACAAGAGCATCTTCTTTGTCCAGTCCCATGTGCCGGAGCACGCGCAGCTCGCCTGGGCGCTGAACTGCATCACCGGATTCGGCGAAGCCTCGCGGATGACCCAGTTCAAGGACAAAACCCAGAAGTCCGGCGCCGACGCCGCCACCCTGGGCCTGTTCGCCTACCCCACCCTGATGGCCGCGGACATCCTGCTGTACCAGACTGACCTGGTGCCCGTGGGAGAGGACCAGCGCCAGCACCTGGAGCTCACCCGCAACCTGGCCCAGCGCTTCAACACCCGGTTTGGCCACACATTCACTGTTCCCGAGGCGACGATCGTCAAGGAAAGCGCCAAGATCTACGATCTTCAGAACCCCAGCGCCAAGATGTCCAAGACGGGGGAGTCCCCCAACGGGGCCATCCAGCTTCTGGAAGATCCGAAGGTCGCAGCCAAGCGGATCAAATCGGCAGTGACCGACGCCGGAACCGAAATCCGCTTCGACGCCGAAGAAAAGCCGGGCATCTCAAACCTGCTGACCATCTACTCGTCCCTGACGGGCAAAACCATCCCTGAGCTCGAAACCGAATACCAGGGCAAGATGTACGGCCACCTCAAGGTGGACCTCGCCGAGGTGATGGTTGAGTTCGTTACGCCTTTGCGGGACCGCACCAATGAGCTGATGTCCGATCCTGCCGAGCTGGACAGGCTGCTCGCACACGGTGCGGAGCGCGCCCGCGAGATCGCCTCGGTCACCCTCGCACAGGTGTACGAGCGCATGGGCTTCCTTCCGTCCCTCAGCCTTGCCGGAGTCCGCTAGCGCCATGTCGTCCAGCAAAGTCGCGGCAAGGGAAGGTGCCCGTGCCACCCACCGGGTGGCGGGGACGCCCGGCGGTTCCCACGCAGACCCTGCGGATCACCGTGCTGCGGCAGCCAGCCCCGTGTCCCGCCCGGAGGACATCAGCGTTGGCGTCATCCTGGGGTTCCCGGCCGACATTGCGGAGGAGCTGCAGCGCTGGCGGGCGTCCTTCGGCGATCCCCTGGCGGACGTTGTGCCGGCCCACATCACGCTGGTCACCACCACCACAACGCGGGACTGGGAGGGCACGCTGGAGCATGTCCGCGAGGTGGCCCGCCAGCAAAGCCCTTTCAAGGTCACCATCGCAGGCACGGGGACGTTCCGGCCTGTTTCCCCGGTAGTCTTCATCAACGTGGAGGACGGGTTCGAGGACTGCGTTGACCTCCACGAAAAACTTCAGCAGGGCCCCCTCCACCGTGAGCTGCCGTTCGCGTACCACCCGCACGTCACCATCGCGCACGACGTCGCACCGGAAAACCTCGATGAAGCCGAAACGGTGCTGAGGAACTACAGGGCCACCTTCCCCGTGGTTAGCATGGGACTTTACGAGCACGATGCCAACGGCATCTGGCAGCTACGGGAAGAGCTGGACTTTGGGACCCAAACTGACGACGACGGCACCAGACCCGCGGATTCCGCCCCGGGCACAGCCGAAACAGGCGGGACAGCAGCCGCTTCCCACTGACCAGGCCCACCTGAAGCTGGCCGTCATCCAGAAACGGATGGAATGGAACAGGGCACGCAGGGCCGGAAGCGGGCCCGTGGCCAGCCTAATGGCCATGTCACAGTGGCTGCTTGCCCGCCTGAACGCGATCCGCCCCATGCGCGCCTTCCGGCACTACAGCCTCCAGCACGGCCCGCTGATGAGCGCCGGCATCGGGTTCAATATGTTTTTCTCGATCACCGGCCTCCTCGCCACCGGCTTTTCCATCGCCGGGCTGGTCCTGAGGGGACAGCCCGTACTGCTGGAGACCATTATCGGCAGTGTGGCCCAGAGCGCTCCGGGTCTCTTGAAAGTCAACGGCAGTGAGGGATTGGTTGACCCCCAGGACCTGCTGAATCCGGACGGACTGGGCTGGACTGCGGCCATCGCGGCAGCCGTAACCGTCTATACGTCGCTCCGGTGGATTGCGAGCCTGCGGGACGGTCTCCGTGGCGTGCTGGAATTGCCCCCGTCACTGGTCAACCCCATCCTCCTGAAACTGCGCGACGCCGGAACCCTGCTGCTGCTGGGCGTGGCCCTGGTGATCAGTGCCGGCGCGTCCCTCGTCTTTGGCACGGCCGCCGGATGGGTCGCGGACTTCCTGCAGCTCGACGACGCACTGGCCGGCCCCCTGACCACGTCCATCAAAATTGGCGTACCCCTCGTTTTGAACTGGGTTACCGCGCTCATCATGTTCCGGCTGGCCGGAAGCTTGAAGCTCTCGCGCCGCGCACTGCTGGAAGGCACCATCCTGGCTGCACTGGGCACCACGGTCCTGCAGATTTTCAGTACCGAGCTTCTCGCCGGTGCCGGCCGCAATCCGCTCCTTGCACCCTTTGCCATCATCATCGGCCTGTTGATCTGGTTCAACCTGGTGAGCCAGGTGTACCTCGTGTCTGCGGGCTGGTCTGCAGTCCGCGAGGCTGACCACGGCACCGCATCCTCCGGCCACGAGAAAGGAACCTGGGGCGCCCGCCAGGTCCAGCCGGGGAAAGTGCCGGTCCAGCCTGGCAAAGTGCCGGCACAAGCGGAGGCCGGCATGCAGAGCCCGGCCCGTGCCGCAGCCGCCCGGCGCAGGGCAACGGC
>NZ_LWLP01000001.1:1482224-1573044 GCF_001641125.1 Arthrobacter sp. OY3WO11
GGTGCAGCCACCAGCCCTTCCCACGCCACTGTCCAGCCGGCGGGAAACCCCGGGGCATGCCGGTCCGGTCCGCCGTCCCAGCCCGCTGCCATCAGGGCAGCAGCGGCGAGCAGTCCGCCGTTGCCGGGGAGATACAGCGGCAGCGAATCGGTTTGGCGGTTGTGCCCGTTGGGCAGCACTGTGTTCTTCCCGGCGTCCAGCAGGAGGGCGTTGACGGCGGCCTCCGGGTCTTCAAGGCGCGCGGCGGTCATGGCCATCACGGGATAGTCCCAGCCCCAGGTGCTGCCCCAATCCCAGTCGGCGAGGACGCTGGCGAGCGTTGCCCGCATGATGTCCTTTTCGATCAAGTCGGTTTCTGGCAGGACGCCGAGTGCGCACAGCATCGAGGGGTGGTCCGTCCGGATGGTGAAAGGCTCCACGTCAATGGCCGCGTAGACGCCGTCCTGTACCCGTGGCTTCACCAGGTGGCCGGCCACCTCCTGCCACGCTGGAACGGGCTCAAGCCCCAACCGGTCCCGCCACGCGGATGCAGCCCGCAGGGACCACTGCCAGTACGCCAGTTCGAAGGTGGGGTTGGTGACGGACGCCCGGATGGAGCCGTAGCTCTCCTGCGCGGGAATCAGGGGCGGACCAAGCTCAAAGCCCCGCGGCGTCCGGTGCGCGAAGCTTGCCATGAACGCGGCGGATTCGAACACGATCTCCGCAAACTCCTCGAGCACCTCCCGGCTGGGGTTGGCGCGGTAGGCAAGTTCCGCCAGGTGGACGGGATGCGGCTGCTGCCAGACCAGGAAGGTGCCGATAGGGCTGGGGCTCTCCCTCCCGTCCGGACCTACCTGCTTGGGCCAGCGGACGCCGTCGAACCCCTGCGCCCTGGCGGTCTGCCGCGATGCCTCCAGGACGGTGGAGTACCAGCGCAGCGACGGGAGCAGGTGTTCCACCCGGTTCCAGTGGGCGAAGTGCGCGGCGTGCCACCAGTGCATTTCCAGGTGGAAGCGCCCCCGCCAGGAGTTGCACACCAGCCCGGTTTCCTGGGGAGGCAGGGACCCGGAGCAGTTGATGGCCGTCAGGTACTGCGAGAGGACGATCCTGCGTTCGAGCTCCTTCGCCCGCGGGTCATCCGTCGCGGCAAGCTCGATGGCGCCGCCGGACAGCCAGAAGCCGGGCCAGTACGCCTCAGAGGCAGCTGCCACGCTGCTGCCCGCTGCAGGGGCGGCCGGTCCGGAAAGCACGACGGCGGGCCTGGCTGCTGTGCCCGTGTCCGGCCTGGCTGCGGCCAGGGTAGCGCCGGTTTCACCGCGGGGGACGCAGTCGCCGTCCCCTGCGGAGACGAAAGCAACAGCGAGGTCCATCACGCCCTGGCCAGCGCTGCCGACCGGGTTGGGGCTTATCCGGAGACGGTGCTGCCCGGTCTGCGCCACGGTGAGACCGCGTCCAGTGATCACAACCTGGTAGCGGGACTTATCCAGCTCGCGGTAGGCGGTCCAGGCGGTGGATCCGGCATGCAGGCCGGATTCGGCCGGTTCCCCGAGCCTGGTGGTATGGGAGTCCGGGCTGGTCCAGTCCGCGGCGTCGTGCCATGCCTCTGAGCCGTAAGGGAAGTCGATGGTGATGGCCAGGCGGTCCTGGAGGCCCGGGGACTCCACGCGGATGCCGAGCTCGTCGCGTTCGGGGTGGCACGCCGTCGTGACCGTCACCGGGTGGCCGGCCAGCCTGAAGCGGCTCGTGACCGTCCCGGTCCACAGGTCGAGCGTCTGCTCGGCGTCGGCAACGTCCCCTTCGGTGAGGGCGCGCTCTTCTCCCGCATCCACAAGACTGAAGCCGACACGTCCCAGATCCAGGCGGTGCGGGTTGGCCCGCAGCCACGTTTCGGCGAGGGACGTGCCGGTTTCGCGGTCGTTGACGATGTCGCCCACCATGTCCACGTAGGGCACGGGTCCACGCGGGGAGTCATAGAGGACCGTGGAGCCTGAGAGTTCGTAGGCCTGGGCGGGCGGTGTGGCATGCCATCCCCACTGGGCCTGCGTGCCAAGGAGTGTTCCCGGCGGCAGTTCATCCCTTGCCCCCACGGGATAGGCCCCTGGGAGTGACTGGAGGCCGGTGAGGTCCATCGTGAAGGCAAACTCACCGTTGCCCACGGACACGGGGCTTTGCGGGTCGAGTACCTGCTGGAGGACGTTGTGGCGCCGGACGAGCGCGTTCCTGTCAATGGGGGCGCTTGTGCGTATCCCCGGTGACGGTGAGGCCGCCCGGGAGGTGCTGTTGGGATTGCTCACTGTAACTGTCTTCCTGGCGTTGTTCGGCTGTTACTGAAGACTGCTGCCGGAGGGGCAAGAACCACGGTGTCCTCCAGCTCCTTGAGGTGATGGAAGGAAGCCCGCTCCTGCGGACTGTTGTTCGGCTGGTGCAGGGTGAGAAAGAGTTGGCCGTCCAACGTGCGGGCGATCATGCCATGGCCGCCGTCGGTACCCCACAGCGGCTCATCCTCCTGGATCCATGGACCCAGGACCGTACCGGACACGCTGCGCGCGATGCCCATGGCGTAGCCGTGGTCTCCGAAGCTGGACCACAGCATGATGAGGCTGCCGCTGCTGAGCCGGTGCAGGTAGGGGCCGTCGGTGACGTAGACCGGGAAGTCCAGTGCTCTTGTTGAGGGAACCTCGAGGGGGCGGGACCAGGGTGCATCGGAAGCGCTGAACAGGAAGACGGGAGTCCCCTCGGCTTTCCGAAGGTCCGGGCTCAGCCGCTGGGCCATGACGGTACCGTCGTGGACCTGCTTCCATTCGTGGCAGAAGACCATCCACGGCGCACCGTCACCATCCACGTGAAGCGTGCCGTCGAGGCACTGCCAGTTCCGGGGAGTGACGGGGCCGTGGCTCCAGGGCGTGTACGGACCCTCCGGGCGGTTTGCTGAAAGTATCTGGGTGCCGCGGAAATGTCCGGGCGCCGTGAAGGTGGCAAACATGAAGTAGCGGCCCCTGTAATAATGCACTTCCGGAGCCCAATATTGCTCGTGGCTCCAGAACCCTGGCGGAGGACGGAAAGCGGGAACGGGACCCTCCCAGTGGACCAGGTCCGAACTGCGGTAGCAGTCGAATCCGGTGGCGGGTCCGGACCAGAGATTGGGGTCAGTGCTTCCAAACAGCAGGTACTCGTTGGACTCCGGAAGCGGCAGGACGAAGGGATCCCGTATCTGTATTTCACTCAACTGCAGTGCCATGCTGTCCGATCTCTGGTCCTGCGGGCGCCCCGCCCCGCGGGGTTTGGGAGGGCTATTGACCCCTCAACGGCATCTTGATACGTTTCACGAAACCGTTTTCTGACGCCAGAAGGAAGCATACCCAATGGAGCGTAGCCTTTTCCGGATATTCCGTAAATCAGTTGCAGCCATCGCAGCTGTAAGCCTGGTGAGCCTCACCGCAGCCTGCTCCAGTACGCCGTCCAACGAAGCGCAGGACGGGCCCGTTGAAATACGTTTCTCCTGGTGGGGCAATGAGGGGCGGGCGCAGTTGACCACCAAGGCCATCGCGGAATTCGAGGCCGCCAACCCGGACATCAAGGTGAAACCCGAATACGGCGACATCAGCGGCTACTTTGACAAACTTGCCACGCAGGTGGCCGCCAACGACGCTCCCGATGTCATCACGATGGGCGGGGCCTATCCCGCCGAGTACGCCAACCGCGGCGCACTGTTGGATCTGTCCAAGGTCGGCGGGGCGTTGGACCTGTCCTCTATGGACCCGGGCGCGCTGGAGAACGGCCAGGTCCAGGGCACGCAATACGGTGTTTCCACCGGTGCCAACGCCCTCGCCATCGTTATCAATCCCGCTGTTTTCGCCGCCGCCGGGGTACCACTGCCGGATGACAGCACGTGGGGCTGGGACGACTTCGCGAAGACCGCGGCGGATATTACGGCCAAGAGCCCCAAGGGCACCTACGGAACGGCAACGGTCCTCACCCACGATTCACTGGATGCCTTTGCCCGCCAGCGCGGCGAATCGCTCTACACCCAGGACGGCCAGCTGGGCCTGGGCAAGGAAACTGTGCAGGACTACTTCGACTTCTCCTTGAAACTGAGCGAATCCGGGGCGGCGCCAAACGCATCCGAAACGGTGGAGAAGCTGAACGTCAGCACCGAACAGACCCTCATGGGCATGGGCCAGGCCGGCATGATGCTCACCTGGAGCAACTCGCTGTCCGCACTCAGCAAGGCCTCCGGCGCGGGCTTGTTGCTGCTCAAGCTTCCCGGCGAAAGGCCAACCGCGGGCATCTGGCTCCAGTCATCCCAGTTCTACACGATCTCGGCCCGCAGCAAGCACACCGAAGCTGCGGCCAAGCTGGTGGATTTCCTGGTCAACAACGAGTCCGCCGCCAAGATCATCCAGAGCGACCGCGGCGTACCCAGCAATTCCGGCATGCGCACCGCCATCCAGGACCTGCTGACGCCGCAGGGGAAGGTGGAGGCGGAGTACATCGACCAGATCGGCAAGATGGACTTCGCCCCGACCTACATAGGACCCACCGGTTCAACCGCAGTCTCGGAGATCACTGCCCGCATGAACACCGACGTCCTGTTCAAGCGGCTCTCGCCCGAGAAGGCCGCCGAGCAGTGGATCAGCGAAAGCAATGCCGCAATCGGCAAGTAGGCACCTGTTCCGGGCAGGAGGCGGTCGACGCCGGCCGGCTACTGCCCGGCGTCGAGGTACTGGTCGGCCCAGGCGGCGATGATCCGGGCAGCCCGCGCCGCCTGGCCCTTTCCGGTGAGGAGATGGTCGCTTCCCTCGAGGGAAACGAAGTTCCTGGGGTGGCGGGCCGTCTGGAAAATGGTGCTGGCATTCTCGATCCCCACGGTGTTGTCCGTGGGGGAGTGGAGCACCATCAGCGGCTTGTGCAGCTGCTTGATGCAATCCGTCAGGTCCGCATTCTCCAGGTCCTCCACGAAGTGCTTGCGGATCTCCACCCGTTTCCCGCCAAGGTCCACTTCGGCGCTGCCCTCACTCAGGATCTTGTCCAGGGCTGCGTCGAAGACGTGCGCCACGTGCTTAGGCGAGAAGGGGGCGCCAACGGTAGCTACGGCGTCGAGCTCCGGGATCTCCCGTGCCGCAGCCAGGACGGCCGCGCCGCCGAAGGAATGGCCCACCAGCAGGGAGATCTGCTTCCCCTCGGCGCGCATGAACTCAGCAGCCTTGACGGTGTCCGCCACCTTGTGGCTGAATGATCCCGCGGACCACTCACCAGCGGAGCCGCCCAGGCCCAGATTGTCGAACCTCAGCATGCCCACGCCGCTGTCCGCCAGCGCCTTGCACATCCGTGAGGCGGAAGGGCTGTCCTTGCCGAGGGTGAAGCCGTGCGAAAAAACGCCCCAGCCCTTGACTGGTCCTTCCGGGACATCGATGATGCCGGACAGCGTTTCGCCGGTGGAGCCTTCGAAAGTGACTTTTTCGGAGCGGGACACGGCGTCCCCTTTCGTTTGGTACGAATGGCTGTGGGCCCACGCCCGCCGGGTTCCCTGGCCGAGCTTGCGAGGTCAGGGGGCGGGTGGGGAGAAACAACGACGGCGCCGCATCCCCGGTGTGGGGAGGGGCGCCGTCGTCCGCTGGATCCGTGTGGTCAGATCTTGCGGGAGAGAATCGCCTGCTTGACTTCGGCGATGGCCTGGGTCACCTGGATGCCGCGCGGGCATGCTTCGGAGCAGTTGAAGGTGGTGCGGCAGCGCCACACGCCTTCCTTGTCGTTGAGGATCTCCAGGCGCATGTCGCCGGCGTCATCACGTGAATCAAAGATAAAGCGGTGGGCGTTGACGATCGCGGCAGGACCGAAGTACTGGCCGTCGGTCCAGAACACCGGGCAGGAGGACGTGCACGCGGCGCAGAGGATGCACTTGGTGGTGTCATCGAAACGCTCACGGTCCTCGGCGGACTGCAGGCGTTCCCGGGTGGGCTCGTGGCCCTTGTTGACCAGGAAGGGCATGACCTCGCGAAACGACTGGAAGAACGGTTCCATGTCCACGATCAGGTCCTTCTCCACCGGCAGGCCCTTGATCGGCTCGACCGTGATGGGCTTGGACGTGTCCAGGTCCTTCAGGAGCGTCTTGCAGGCGAGGCGGTTGCGGCCGTTGATGCGCATGGCATCGGAGCCACAGACGCCGTGCGCACAGGACCGGCGGAAGGAGAGTGTGCCGTCCGTTTCCCACTTGACCTTGTGCAGGGCATCCAGGACACGGTCCGTGCCGTACATGGTCAGGTGGAAGTCGTCCCAGGTGGCTTCCTCGGAAACCTCCGGGTTGTACCGGCGGACGCGCAGGTGCACATCGAACGTGGGGATCTCGCCGCCACCGCCGACGCCGGCAGGCAGTTCAATCTTTGAGGCTGGCTCAGCAAGTTCAGCTGACATCTTAGTACTTCCTCACCATCGGCTCGTAGCGGGTAAAGACGACCGGTTTGGTGGCCAGGCGGATGCCGGCGATTGACTCTGCCGATCCGTCTGCCGGCGCGTGGTCATCCTTGTACGCCATGGAGTGCTTCATGAATTTTTCGTCGTTGCGGTCCGGGAAGTCCTCGCGGAAGTGTCCGCCGCGGGATTCCTCACGGTAGAGGGCTGCAACGGTCATCACCTTGGCCAGTTCCAGCAGGAAGCCGAGCTCAACGGCTTCGAGCAGGTCAAGGTTGAAGCGCTTGCCCTTGTCCTGGACGTTGATCCGCTTGTACCGCTCCTCGAAGGAGGCGATGTCGCGCAGGACCTGGTTTAGGGTTTCCGCCGTGCGGAACACCTGCATGTTGGCGTCCATGGTGTCCTGGAGTTCCTTGCGGATCACGGCCACCTTTTCGTCGCCGGTGCCGTTGCGGGCAATGTCCAGCAGTTCGGTGGTGTAGGCCAGCGGGTTCTCCGGCAGTTCCACGAAGTCGGCCGTCTTGGCGTATTCGGCCGCCGCGATACCTGCGCGCTTGCCGAACACGTTGATGTCCAGCAGCGAGTTGGTGCCCAGGCGGTTGGAGCCGTGAACCGAAACGCAGGCCACTTCGCCGGCTGCATACAGTCCGGGGACCACGGTGTCGTTGTCCTGCAGGACCTCGGTGGTGATGTTGGTGGGGATGCCGCCCATGGCGTAGTGAGCCGTCGGGAACACGGGAACCGGCTCCGTGTAGGGCTCGACGCCGAGGTAGGTGCGGGCGAACTCGGTGATGTCCGGCAGCTTGGCATCGATGTGCGCCGGCTCCAGGTGCGTCAGGTCCAGGAGGACGTAGTCCTTGTTCGGGCCGCAGCCGCGGCCTTCGCGGACCTCGTTGGCCATGGAGCGTGCAACGATGTCGCGGGGGGCCAGGTCCTTGATGGTGGGGGCGTAACGCTCCATGAAGCGCTCACCCTCCGAGTTGCGGAGGATGGCACCCTCGCCACGGGCAGCTTCGGACAGCAGGATGCCCAGTCCGGCGAGGCCTGTCGGGTGGAACTGGAAGAATTCCATGTCCTCCAGGGGGATGCCGCGGCGGAAGGCTATGCCCATGCCGTCACCGGTGAGGGTGTGGGCGTTGGAGGTGGTCTTGAAGACCTTGCCTGCGCCGCCGGAGGCGAAGACCACGGACTTGGCCTGGAAGACGTGCAGTTCACCGGAAGCGAGGTCGTAGGACACGACGCCGGCAACACGCTTCTGCTTATAGGGCGTGCCGTCCTCGCGGACAGCATCCTCTTCAACCGTCAGCAGGTCCAGGACGTAGTACTCGTTGTAGAACTCGACGTTGTGCTTGACGCAGTTCTGGTACAGGGTCTGCAGGATCATGTGGCCGGTGCGGTCCGCGGCGTAGCAGGCACGGCGCACGGGGGCCTTGCCGTGATCGCGGGTGTGCCCGCCGAAGCGGCGCTGGTCAATCCGGCCTTCGGGCGTGCGGTTGAACGGCAGGCCCATCTTTTCCAGGTCCAGCACGGCGTCGATGGCTTCCTTCGCCATGACCTCCGCGGCGTCCTGGTCAACCAGGTAGTCGCCGCCCTTGACGGTGTCGAACGTGTGCCACTCCCAGTTGTCTTCCTCGACGTTGGCGAGTGCTGCACACATGCCACCCTGCGCGGCACCTGTGTGCGAGCGGGTGGGGTAGAGCTTGGTCAGTACTGCTGTGCGGGCGCGCTGACCGGATTCGATCGCGGCGCGCATGCCAGCGCCACCGGCACCGACGATGACGACGTCGTACTTATGGACCTGCATACCAGACGCTCTTTCTCTCAAAATTCGCTATAAAACAACGGGGCGGCGTTGCCGGCCCCGCACAACAGGGCCCGCGGTGATTCCCGCGGGCCCGGAGTGGTGCCGGTGCTAGGCAGGGCAGAAACCGCCGGGCAGGGGCACGCCGTCAACGACGGGGCAGGGATCAAAGGTGAAGATCACCAGGGTGCCCAGGACGATGATGACGACGGTGGCCGAGTAAAGGACCGTCTTCAGCCAGCGGCGGGTTGAGTCTTTTTCGGCGTAGTCGTTGATGATGGTGCGCACGCCGTTGGTTCCATGCAGCATGGCCAGCCACAGCATTGCAAGGTCCCAGAACTGCCAGAACGGATCGGCCCACTTGCCGGCTACGAAGCCGAAGTCGATGGCGTGGATGCCTTCGCCCACCATAAGGTTCACGAAGAGGTGCCCGAAGATGAGCACCACCAGGACCACGCCGGAGAGGCGCATGAAGAGCCATGCGACCATCTCGAAGTTGCCCTTGCTGCCACCGTGGCGGCGGTACTGGGGTGCGATCCGCCCGCTCATGTTTCCGCTGCGCGGGTTTTCGATGGTTGCACTCATGGCTAGTGACCTCCGAGGGCGAGCGACAGGTGGCGGATGGAGAAGGCGACCATGGTGACCAGCCAGAGGCCCAGGACTGCCCAGAGCATCTGACGCTGGTACTTGGCGCCCTTCTTCCAGAAGTCAACCGCGATGATACGCAGGCCGTTGAATGCGTGGAAAACAATGGCGGCAACAAGGCCGGTTTCACCCAGGGCCATAAGGGGGTTCTTGTACGCACCGATCACGGCGGTGTAGGCCTCGGGAGACACACGCACCAAGGAGGTGTCCAAAACGTGGACCAACAAGAAGAAAAAGATCACTACACCGGTAATGCGGTGTCCTACCCAGGACCACATGCCTTCACGGCCGCGGTACAAGGTGCCAGCTGGTTTTGTCGGCACTGATAAACCTCCCTGCAACACAGCGGCGCTGGCATGAGATCCACGCGGGGGGAACGCCTGCTGCGAGAGCACTCGTAGCTCGGGCCTAAATCTAGGCTCCGCTAACAGCTTATTCAATTTAGGAGCTCCTTGGTGACCAGCAGTGGCGCGGATCTTCCAAAAAAATGAGACAAAGGACACACTGCGCGCCGGTGGGTGCTCCGTGCGGGGCTGCTGGCCGGCCGGCATGAGGGTGGTTTGGGGATTGAATAAGCGGAAAACTGCCTACGAAGGCGGCGCGCCGGGGTTCCGCTAAAGTAGGCGTTGATGAGTACAGACAAAGTGACAAGCCCGGCATCCCCCCTTGACCGCTTCATTGCGGTGATCCCGGCCGGCGGTGTGGGGACCCGCCTCTGGCCCCTGTCACGCGCCGCAGCTCCCAAATTCCTTCACGACCTCACCGGCTCGGGCAGTACGCTCCTGCGCGCCACCTATGACCGGCTGCACCCGCTGGCCGGAAGCAAGGTGCTGGTGGTCACCGGAACGGCCCACCGGGATGCCGTGTGCCGGCAGCTTCCCGAAGTCCAGGATTCGGACCTCGTCCTCGAATCCGAGCCGAAGGACTCTGCGGCGGCGATCGGCCTTGCCGCGGCCATCCTGCACGAACGCGACCCCGACACCATCATGGGTTCCTTCGCTGCCGACCAGGTGATCAGCCCGGACAACCTTTTCCAGCAGGCCGTCCGCGAGGCAATTTACACAGCCGCGGCCGGCAAGATCGTGACCATCGGCATCAAGCCCACCCACCCCTCCACGGGGTTCGGCTACATTCGATCCGGCCAGGAACTGCACATCGAGGGCGCTCCCAGTGCCCTTGACGTGGTGGAGTTCGTGGAAAAGCCGGACGAGGCAGTGGCCCAGCAGTACGTGGACAGCGGCAACTACGTGTGGAACGCCGGGATGTTCGTGGCACCGGTCGCCCTGCTGCTCAAGCACCTGGAAGCCAACCAGCCGGAACTGTTCCGCGGCCTGCAGGAAATCGCCCAGGCGTGGGACACCCCCGCCCGCGACGAGGTCACCGCCCGGGTATGGCCCACCCTGCCCAAGATCGCCATCGACTACGCGGTGGCCGAGCCTGCCGCCGAGGCCGGGGACGTCGCCGTCGTGCCCGGTTCCTTCCGCTGGGACGACGTCGGGGACTTCGCCTCCGTGGGCCGGCTCAACAGCGCCAAGGAAGTGGACGACGTCACGGTGCTTGGCGAAGGCGCGCGTGTCTTCACGGAAAATTCCAGCGGTGTGGTGGTTACGGATACCAAGCGCGTCATTGCCCTGATCGGAATCCAGGACGTCGTCATCGTTGACACGCCGGACGCCCTCCTGGTGACCACCATGGCAAACTCGCAGCGGGTGAAGGCCGCCGTTGATGCCCTCAAGGCCAGCGGGGACACCGACGTCCTTTGATGTAACGCGGCGACCGTGATGGCCGGTAATTACCCGACCCTCGCTAGAGTGAAACAGTGCGCAACTACACTACTGAAGCCGAGCCCACCGACCTGGTGGCTCCGTGGCTCGAGCCGCTACTGCCGGAACTTATCGACTTCCGGCGTGACCTGCACGCGCATCCGGAACTGTCCTTCAAGGAGTTCCGCACCACGGACAAGCTGGCCGAACGGCTCGAGGCCGCTGGCCTCACGCCCCGCCGCCTCGAAGGAACCGGTCTCACCGTGGACGTGGGGGAGGGGCCCATCGCCACGGCGCTTCGTGGTGATATTGACGCCCTGCCCATCATTGAGGAAACAGGGCTGCCCTTCGCCTCGAAGAACCACGGTGTCACCCACGCCTGCGGCCATGACGTCCACACCACCACCATGCTGGGCATCGCCCTGGTGCTGCACCGGATGCACAAGGAAGAGCCGCTGGGGGCCACCGTCCGCATCATCTTCCAGCCCGCCGAGGAAACCATGCCCGGCGGCGCCCACGCCTGCATCGAACAGGGGGTGCTGGAGGGCGTTCCGCGGATCCTGGCACTGCACTGCGATCCGCGGATCGAGGTGGGCAAGATCGGTACCCGCATCGGCGCCATCACCTCAGCTTCCGACACCATCCGCATCGAGCTGTCAGGGCGCGGCGGACACACCTCCCGCCCGCACCTGACCGAAGAACTGGTGTTCGCGCTGGCGCAGATCGCGGTCAACGTGCCTGCTGTCCTCTCGCGCCGGGTGGATGTCCGCAGCGGAGTCTCCGTGGTCTGGGGGCAGATCTCCGCAGGATCCGCACCCAACGCAATTCCCGGCACCGGCTACATGGCGGGAACCATGCGCTGCCTGGACCGCGACGCCTGGCACGAGGCCGGCGAACTCCTGGACGAGGTGGTCCACCAGGTGGCGGCACCTTACGGTGTGGACGTCCGGCTCGAGCACACCAGGGGAGTCCCTCCGGTGGTCAACTCCGAGCACGAAACCGCCATCATCGAGGCGGCCGCCCGCGCCGAAATCGGCGAAAGTGCCGTGGTCCTGACGCCGCAGTCCATGGGCGGGGAGGATTTCGCGTGGTTCCTCGCCGAACTTCCCGGCGCCATGATGCGCCTGGGCACCAAGACGCCCGGAGGCGAGGAGTACGACCTGCACCGCGGTGATTACATCGTGGACGAGCAGGCCCTCGGCCTGGGGATCCGGGTCCTGACGGCGGCGGCGCTGCGCACCATCCGCCACCGCTAGGCCCGCGCCGCCCGCCGTCGTCGGGCTTTCGTCCTCCCATTCAACTTCTTGCATCCCGCACTTAAGTTGTGCACAACTTACTTGTGTACTATCGTTTTCTCCATGACCGATGCACCCAGGCTGGACCACCAGGTCTGCTTTGCGCTCTATTCCGCCTCCCGGGCCGCCACCGCGGTGTACCGCCCGGTCCTCGAGGAGCTGGGCCTGACCTATCCCCAGTACCTCGTGATGCTCGTGCTGTGGGAAAACGAACCCCGCGGCGTGAAGGAGATCGGCGAAGAGCTCGGCCTGGACTCCGGCACCCTGTCGCCGTTGCTGAAGCGGCTGGAGGCCCTGGGGCTGTGTGAGCGCCGCCGGTCGGGCGAGGATGAGCGCCGCGTCGCCATCCATCTCACCCCCGCGGGGCGGGAGCTGAGCGGCAAGGCCGGTGCCATTCCGCAGCGGCTTGCGCAGGCCGCGGGGCTCACCGCGGAGGAGCTGGACCAGCTGCGCCACACGCTTGGCCGCCTGACGGCCGCGCTGCACGACGCGCACTGACGGCAACGGATCAGAACTTTTCATCCCACCAACACGACGGAGATAACCCGTGAAACCTCTTTACACTGCCGAGGCCCTCGCTTCCGGCGAAGGACGCGACGGCACTGCGCGGACCAACGACGGCAAACTGAATGTCACCCTGTCCAGCCCCGTCGAACTGGGCGGAAGCGGCCAGGGGACCAACCCTGAGCAGCTCTTCGCCGCCGGATATGCGGCCTGTTTCCACTCTGCCCTCCGGCTGGTGGGCCGCAAGGAACAGGCCGACCTGACCGACTCCGCCGTGGCCGCGAAGGTCCACCTGGGCCAACTCGGGGACGCCGGCTTTGGACTTGCCGCGGAGCTGGAGATTGCCCTGCCCGCGCTGGACCTTGCCACGGCCGAGGCGCTGGTGGCCAAGGCGCACCAGATCTGCCCCTACTCCAACGCAACCCGCGGCAATATTTCCGTCGACATCAAGATCCTGGAGTTCGCCGCATGAGCCTTCCTTCCGTTACCCGCGAAATCCAGCTGGCCTCGCGCCCGGTGGGCCGTCCCGTCCCGGAGAATTTCCGGCTGGCCGAGTCTGCGCTGCCCGAACTTGGTGACGGCCAGATCCTGGTCCGGAACCTGTTCATCTCGGTTGATCCCTACATGCGCGGCCGCATGAATGACGTGAAGTCCTATTCCGCTCCGTTCGCCCTGGATAAAGCGCTCGACGGCGGCGCGGTGGGCGAGGTGCTGGCGTCCCGTTCCAGCCAGCACAAGGAGGGCGACGTCGTCGTGCATTCCCTTGGCTGGCGGGAGTATGCGGTGGTTGAGGGGGATGCGGCCACCACCGCCGACACTGGGCTGGCGCCGGCGTCCGCGTTCCTGGGCGCCCTGGGCATGACCGGACTCACGGCCTACGCAGGCCTGCTGAAAGTTGCGGAGTTCGCTCCGGGAGATGCGGTATTCGTCTCCGGTGCAGCCGGAGCCGTGGGCTCGCTGGTGGGCCAGATCGCCAAGGCAATGGGCGCTTCGCGCGTCATCGGCTCGGCAGGCTCGCCCGCCAAGGTGGCCCGGCTGCTGGAGCTCGGCTTTGACGCCGCCTTCGACTACCACGACGGGCCGGTTCGGGATCAGCTGGAAAAGGCTGCCGGTCCCAACGGCATCGACGTGTACTTCGACAACGTGGGCGGCGAACACCTTGAAGCGGCGCTGTCCGTCCTCAACGTGGGCGGACGCGTGGCCATGTGCGGCGCGATAGCCCAGTACAACTCCACCGAACCGACTCCCGCGCCCCGCAACCTGATGCTCGCCATCGGCAAGCAGCTCACCCTCAAGGGTTTCCTGGTGGGCGGCCAGCGGCAGCACGCCGCGGAGTTCGCCGGGAAGATGGCTGGCTGGCTGGCTGACGGCACTGTCCGCTACGACGAGACCATCGTTGAGGGACTGGACAACGCTCCGCAGGCCTTCATGGACCTCCTGGACGGCGCCAACACCGGAAAAATGCTGGTCCGGCTCTAAGGCGGACCGGCCCCGCCCAACCAGCAGGGGTGCCGCTTTCACCCGGCGCCCCTACTGGTTGGTAACAACTTGTAAACAATCTTCGGGATACCCTGCCGCCGTGCTACGGGCACGTGGCGCAGGCCACTAAAGTTGGTGCCATCAGTGCGCTCCGGCGCAGTGCTGCGTGCCCTCAGTGAAAACAGAATTTCAGTGCAGAAACGGACACTCATTGAATTCGAGCCGTAGCGCCTCTCTCTTCATCCTGGAGGAAAATTGAAGAACTCACTGCGTGCAAGTTTCAAGCGGGGTTCAATGGCCGGCGTGGCTACCCTCGGTGCTTCGGCGCTTCTGTTGACCGCCTGCGGCGCAGCACCCGAAGCCGGAAGCACCTCAACGGCGGAAGCCAGCGACTACACCGGCTGCATCGTCTCCGACTCCGGCGGGTTCGATGACCAGTCCTTCAACCAGTCCTCCTACGAAGGACTGAAGAAGGCCGAGACCGACCTGGGGATCAAGGTCAACCAGGTCGAGTCCAAAACCAACAACGACTTCGAGCCGAACCTGCGCGCCATGGTCAGCGCCGGCTGCGACCTCACCGTCACGGTGGGGTTCCTGCTGGGCGACGCCACCAAGGCCCAGGCCGAGGCCAACCCGGACAGCCACTTCGCGATTGTCGACTTCGGCTACGAGACCCCTATCGCCAACGTCAAGCCGATCATCTACGACACCGCCCAGGCAGCGTTCCTCGCCGGGTACCTCGCAGCCGGCACCACCAAGACCGGCACGGTTGCCACCTTTGGCGGCATCAAGCTGCCCACCGTCACGATCTTCATGGACGGCTACGCGGATGGCGTCAAGTACTACAACGAGCAGAAGGGCAAGGACGTCAAGCTCCTTGGCTGGAACAAGGAAGCCCAGGACGGCAGCTTCACCGGCGACTTCGAGAAGCAGGACGTCGGCAAGCAGCTCACCCAGAACTTCCTGGACCAGGGCGCAGATATCGTCATGCCCGTAGCAGGTCCGGTGGGCAAGGGCGCCGGCTCCGCACTCAAGGAAGCCAAAGCTGCCGGCAAGGACGTCAAGCTGATCTGGGTTGACTCCGACGGCTACCTGACGGCACCCGATTACAAGGACATCATGCTGTCCTCCGTCATGAAGACGATGGGCGACGCCGTGGAAGCCGTAGTGAAGGATGACAAGGAAGGCAACTTCGACAACACCCCGTACGTGGGCACGCTGGCCAATGACGGCGTCCAGCTGGCACCGTTCCACGACCTCGACTCCCAGGTCCCCGCAGAACTGAAGTCCGAGCTTGAGCAGATCAAGAAGGACATCATCGACGGGAAACTGAAGATCGAATCCGAGGCAAGCCCGAAGGCCTGATCCCTGCCTGAGCGCCACCCCCGGCCGGTTACCGACTGGCCGGGCGGTGGCGCTTTTTTGCTGGCTGCCCCGCACCGGACCGCAGCCCGCGTATCCCAGGACTGCACCCACTAGGCTGGTGCTGCAGCCACATATCCCGTCCGGTCGATCACTGGACGCTTCGAGATTGGTCAGAGTTTTGAAACTTGAACTCAGAGGGATCACTAAACGCTTCGGCACCCTGCTTGCCAACGACCACATCGACGTGGTGGTTGAGCCCGGACAGATCCACTGTCTCCTGGGTGAAAACGGGGCCGGCAAGTCCACCCTCATGAATGTGCTGTACGGCCTTTATGAACCGTCCGAGGGCGACATCCTCGTTGACGGCAGGCCTGTTTCCTTCCGCGGGCCCGGTGACGCCATGGAGGCGGGCATCGGCATGGTCCACCAGCACTTCATGCTGGTCCCCGTCTTCACCGTCGCGGAGAACGTGGCGCTGGGCGCCGAGCCCACCAAAGCCGCCGGGTTCCTCAACCTGGACGAGACGCGCCGCCGGATCAAGGAAATCTCGGACCAGTACGGGTTCGACGTTGATCCCGACGCCCTCGTGGAGGACCTGCCCGTTGGCGTCCAGCAGCGCGTTGAAATCATCAAGGCGCTGGTCCGCAACGCCAAAGTCCTCATCCTGGACGAACCCACCGCCGTCCTGACACCCCAGGAAACCGACGAACTGCTGGACATCATGCGGCAGCTCAAGTCCGGCGGGACGTCCATCGTCTTCATTTCGCACAAACTGCGGGAAGTCAAGGCAGTCTCGGACACCATCACGGTGATCCGGCGCGGCAAAGTGGTAGGGACGGCCGACCCGGCCGCCTCCACCACCGAACTGGCATCCATGATGGTTGGCCGCGCCGTCAGCCTCACCCTGGACAAAGCCCCGGCACAGCCCAAGGAAAAGACGTTCGAGGTCCGGAACCTTACCGTCATCGCCCCCAACGGCCAGCACGTTGTGGACGGCCTCAGCTTCGACATCGCCCGCGGAGAGATCCTTGCTGTAGCCGGCGTGCAGGGCAACGGCCAGACGGAACTGACCGAGGCGATCCTCGGCCTCCAGGACCGGGTGCACGGTTCCATCCTGCTGGACGGTCAGGAGCTCCTGGGCCGCAGCGTCAAAGAGGTGCTGAATGCCGGCGTAGGCTTCGTCCCCGAGGACCGCTCCGTTGACGGCCTGATCGGCACCTTTTCCATCGCGGAGAACCTGATCCTGGACCGGTACGATCAAGCGCCCTTCGCCAAGGGCATCAGCATGAGCCCTGCCAGGGTTCTGGAGAACGCCAAGAGCCGGATCGAGGAGTTCGATGTCCGGACGCCGTCGGGTGCACTTGCTGCTGGAACGTTGTCCGGCGGCAACCAGCAGAAAGTGGTGATGGCCCGCGAGCTGTCCCGCCCGCTGCGATTATTCATTGCCTCCCAGCCCACCCGCGGCGTGGACGTGGGATCCATCGAGTTCCTGCACAAGCGGATTGTTGCCGAACGGGACCAAGGCACGCCGGTGATGATCATCTCCACCGAACTGGACGAGGTCATGGAACTGGCTGACCGCATTGCCGTGCTCTACAAAGGCAAGCTCGTGGGCGTGGTCCAGGCCGGCACCAGCCGCGACGTCCTGGGCCTCATGATGGCCGGCATCCCGCCCGAGGAACACGTCCAGGCCGGAAAGGCCGCGGACACCACCAGTACCAGCACCTCCGACGCCGAGGGAGGCGACCATGTCTGAAAAGCACCCACCCCAACACGCTGGAGGCGAGCCCGCCGGCCGGGCGCAGCAGCCCACCCCCGCGGCCGAGGAAACCGCCGCGCTCGTATCCGTTGATACCGCCGGCGGCGCCATGGAACCGTCCGCCGTCCCTGCAACCGCCCAGAGCGGCCAGCTCCCGGGCGGTCCCGACACCCTGCTCCGGAAAATCTTCACCGGCAGCGGCATGGTTTCGGTCCTGGCGGTCCTGCTGGCCCTCATCATCGGCGGACTGCTCATCGCCAGCACGGACAAACAGGTTGCCACCACCGCCACCTACCTCTTCGCGCGGCCCACCGATTTCCTGGCCGCCGTCTGGAACGCGGCCACCCGGTCCTACATCGCCTTGTTCCAGGGCTCGGTCTTCAACCCGCGGGGCAACGGGGTGGCAGCCCAGTTCGCGCCCTTTATGGAAACCCTCACCATCGCCACTCCACTCATCACGGCCGGCCTGGGCGTTGCCCTGGCGTTCCGCGCGGGTCTTTTCAACATCGGCGCGCAGGGCCAGATCATCGTGGCCGGCATCCTGGCCGCCTGGGTAGGGTTTGCGCTCGACCTGCCGATGGGCCTGCACCTGCTCCTGGTCCTGGTGGCCGGCATCATCGGCGGTGCCTTCTGGGGCGGACTCGTGGGCGTCCTCAAGGCCCGCACCGGCGCACATGAGGTCATCCTGACCATCATGTTCAACTACATCGCGCTGTATTTCCTGCGGTACCTCCTGAACACTCCCGCCTTCCAGCGGCCGGGGGAGTCGAACCCCATCTCGCCCATCCTGGACCCCACCGCCGTCTATCCGCAGATTTTCGGCAGCCAGTACCGGCTTCACCTTGGCTTCCTCCTGGCCATAGCTGCCACCGTCCTGGTGTGGTGGCTCCTGAACCGCTCCACGGTGGGCTTCGAGTTCCGTGCCGTGGGGGCGAACCCCAAGGCGGCGCAGACTGCGGGTATCAACGTGTCCCGCTCCACCATCCTGGTCATGGCCCTTGCCGGTGGCCTGGCCGGCATGTCCGGCGTGGCACAGGTGGCGGGAACGGAGAAGGTCCTCACCGACGGTGTGGCCGCCACGTACGGTTTTGACGCCATCACGGTTGCCCTGCTGGGGCGCTCGACGCCGTGGGGCACTTTCGCGGCGGGCCTGCTGTTCGGCGCCTTCCGCGCCGGAGCGGTCCAGATGCAGATCCAGACCGGGACCCCCATCGACATCGTGCTGGTGGTCCAGTCCCTGATTGTCCTGTTTATTGCGGCTCCGCCGCTGGTCCGGGCCATCTTTGGCCTGAACCCCCGTCGCCGGAAGCCCGCCCGCCCGGCCAAGTCCCGCGAGGCAGCAACCACCGGAGGTGCAGCATGAGCACGACAGTATCCTCATCCAGGCCCGGCAACCCGCAGCCCGGGAACGCCGGCAAGGATGCTGCCGCCGCCACTGTCTCCGCCAAGCCGGTGGGCTGGAAGACGCCGGTGTTCCTGGCGGCCTTCGCGCTGATTGCGCTGGTGTTTTTCGGGCTGCTCGCACCTAACCAGACCGCAAGCTTCGGGATCTCCACAGGCAGCGACTTCTTCCAGCTGCCGGCCATCCAGGTGAACGCCTTCGCGGGCGGCCTGGTGCTGTCCATCCTCCTGCTGGGGCTGGCTGCCTACGCCATCTACCTCAAGACCAGGGGCAAGCCCGCCCCGGGCTGGCTCACCGTGGCGTTCATCGTCCTGTTCGTGGCCGCGTTCCTCATCTGGGTGGTGGGCGGCGCCCGGACCCCCAGCATCTCCCTGGCCGGGCTCATCGCCGGTTCCGTCACCCTGGCCGTTCCGCTGGTGTTCGGATCACTGTCCGGCGTCCTCTGCGAACGGGTGGGCGTGGTGAACATCGCCATCGAAGGCCAGCTGCTGGGCGGAGCGTTCACCGCCGCAATCGTGGCCAGCATGACGCAGAACCCCTTCATCGGGCTGCTGGCCGCCGCCGTGGCAGGTGCCGCGGTTTCCATGGTGCTGGCGCTGTTCAGCATCAAGTACCTGGTCAACCAGATCATCGTCGGCGTAGTCCTGAACGTGCTGGTCTCCGGCGTGACAGGATTCCTGTTCAGCACCGTGATGCAGGCCAACAAGGCTCAGTTCAACTCCCCGCCAGGGCTGGACATCATCGAGATTCCCGTCCTGTCCAGCATCCCGGTCATCGGCCCCATCCTGTTCCGCCAGTCCCTGGTGGGCTACCTGATGTATATCGCCGTCCTGGTGGTCTGGGTGGGCCTCTTCAAAACCAGGTGGGGACTCCGCGTGCGGGCTGTTGGCGAGCACCCGCAGGCCGCGGACACCCTGGGCATCAACGTCAACGCCACCCGGTTCTGGAACGTCACCCTCGGCGGGGCAGTGGCCGGCATCGGCGGGTCCTTCTTCACCCTGGTGGCCATCGACAGCTTCACCAAGGAGATCTCCGGCGGCCGTGGCTTCATTGCCCTTGCGGCCCTGATCTTCGGCCGGTGGAACCCGATCGGGGCTTTCTTCGCCGCGCTGCTGTTCGGATTTGCGGACAACCTGCAGAGCATCGTCACCATTATCGGCACGCCGGTTCCCAGCCAGTTCATGGCCATGCTCCCGTACCTGGTGACGGTCCTGGCGGTGGCGGGACTGGTGGGCAAGTCCAGGGGACCCGCGGCCAGCGGCATTCCGTATGTCAAGGGCTGAGGGCGTGGACGGAGCAGGCGGCGTGCGCGGCATTGCAGACCTTGGCACGGCCCAGCCGGTTGACTGGGAGGCATTGAAGGTAGCCGCCGTGGCGGCGATGCACCGTGCCTATGTTCCCTATTCGAAGTTCCCGGTGGGGGCTGCGGCCCTCACCGGCGACGGCCGGCTGGTCAGCGGCTGCAACGTGGAGAACGCCAGCTACGGCCTCACCCTCTGCGCCGAATGCGCGCTGGTGGGGAACCTGCACATGACAGGCGGCGGACTGCTCCGCGCGTTCTACTGCGTGGACGGGAGCGGCAACATCCTGATGCCCTGCGGGCGCTGCCGGCAGTTGCTGTACGAGTTCCGCGCTCCGGACATGGAGCTCATGACCACCCAAGGCATCAAGACGATGGACCAGGTGTTGCCCGACGCCTTTGGTCCCCAACACCTGGAGGAAACACCGTGACTGACAAGGTGGCACAGACCCACGCAGCGGACAACAACGCCGAACCGTTCGACGCCGTCGACATCATCCGCGTAAAGCGGGACAAAGGGGTCCTCAGCCCGGAGCAGATCGACTGGACCATCGACGCCTACACCCGCGGTGCGATCGCCGACGAGCAGATGGCGGCCCTGAACATGGCCATCCTGCTCAACGGCATGAACCGCAAGGAGATTGCCCGCTGGACGGCGGCGATGATCGCCTCCGGCGAGCGGATGGATTTCTCCAGCCTCCGCAGGCCCGACGGCGGCCTGAAGTACACGTCGGACAAGCACTCAACGGGCGGTGTGGGGGACAAGATCACCCTGCCGCTCGCGCCCCTTGTGGCGGTCTTCGGGGTGGCTGTTCCGCAGCTCTCAGGCCGGGGGCTCGGCCACACCGGCGGCACGCTGGACAAGCTGGAGTCCATCCCGGGGTGGCGTGCTTCCCTGAGCAATGAAGAGATCCTTGCCCAGCTCCAGGACGTGGGCGCCGTGATTTGCGCCGCCGGTGCCGGCCTGGCGCCCGCTGACAAGAAGCTCTACGCGCTGCGGGATGTCACCGGCACGGTGGAGGCCATCCCCCTGATCGCCTCGTCCATCATGAGCAAGAAAATCGCCGAAGGGACCGGCTCGCTGGTTTTGGACGTCAAGGTGGGCAGCGGCGCGTTCATGAAGGATGAAGCCAGGGCGCGGGAGCTTGCCGAGACCATGGTGTCGCTGGGCAAGGACGCGGGCGTGAACACCGTCGCGTTGCTCACCAACATGGACACCCCGCTGGGACTGACGGCGGGCAACGCCATCGAGGTTGAGGAGTCCCTGGAGGTGCTGGCTGGCGGCGGTCCCGACGACGTCGTGGAGCTGACCGTGCGGCTCGCTGAGGAAATGCTCGCCTGCGCGGGAGTTACCGACGCCGATCCCGCCGCCGCGCTCAAGGACGGACGTGCCATGGATGTCTGGAACCGCATGATCGAAGCCCAGGGCGGCGACCCGCGGGCCAAGCTGCCCGTTGCCCGCGAGTCCGAGGTGGTGTACGCCCCGGCGGACGGGGTGCTCGTGGAACTGGACGCCCTCGCCGTCGGTGTCGCAGCCTGGCGCCTCGGGGCCGGACGTGCCCGGAAGGAGGACGCAGTCCAGGCAGGCGCCGGAGTCCGGATGCATGCCAAGCCCGGGGCCCTGGTCCGCGCGGGGGAACCGCTGATGACCCTGCTCACGGACACCCCGGAGCGGTTCGCGCGGGCCAAGGAAGCGCTGGAACATGCAGTCGTCATTGCACCGGAGGGATCCAGGCCGGCACAGCGGTTGATCATCGACCGAATAGCATAGGGATCCATGCAGGCCATCAATGACTTCATCCTCGCCGCCGCCGGACAGCCCTGGGTGCTGTTCGTCGTCCTTGCGTGCTGCATCATTGACGGCTTCTTTCCGCCCATTCCCAGCGAATCGGTGGTGGTGGGCCTGTCCGCAGTCGCCGCCACCGCCGACGTTCCCAACCCCTGGCTGCTGATGCTGGTGGCCGCGCTGGGTGCCTTCGCGGGTGACAACATCGCCTACCTGATTGGCCGCCGGGTGGGTACCCGGCGCTGGTCGTGGATGCGCGGGCCGAGGATGCAGAGCGCCTTCCGGTGGGCCGGCAGGGAACTGCGCAAGCGGCCGGCGTCGCTGATCCTGGTGGCGCGGTTTGTCCCGATCGGCAGGGTGGCGGTCAACCTCACCGCCGGGGTCACGCAGTATCCACACCTGCGCTTCGTGGGGCTGACCATTCTTTCGGCAACCCTCTGGGCCGGGTACTCGGTGGGAATCGGACTGTTTTTCGGCCAATGGTTCGAGGACAACCACCTGCTGGGGGCGGTCATCGCCATTGTGTGCGCGGTGGCGCTGGGGATCGTGGTGGACCTGGTCATCAACCGCGTCAGGCGGCAGCCGCCGATGGTGGAGCGGATGAAGGAACCCGAAGCGTAGGTGAAGCGTTGTTCCAGCAGGCAGGGGCGTAGCGAAGGTGCCCCGGCCATGGGACACTTAGAAACGATTTCCGCTTGGCTGGGCCACTGACGGCCAAGCCAAATTGCATAGGAGCAACACCCGCGTGGAGTTTATTAATGAGGCAGTGCTCCATGCAGCGGGGCAGTGGTGGATCTACCCGCTCCTGCTGGTGTTCTTCTTCGTTGACGGCTTTGCCATGGTGGTCCCCAGCGAAACCCTGATCGTGGCCCTGGCGGCCTTTTCCCGGCACAGTGGTGAACCGAACCTCTGGATCCTGGGCATCACTGCCCTGGTCGGAGCCATCGCCGGGGACAACATGGCCTTCATGCTCGGCAGGCGCATCGGCCTGAAGCGCTGGAAGTGGATGCGGCGCCCCAAAGTCCAGAAGGCCTTCAGCTGGGCCCGCTACGAGCTGGACAAGCGCGGCGCAGTGCTGATCTTCACCGCCCGCTACATCCCCTGGGGCCGGGTGGCCGTCAACTACGTTGCAGGAAGTACGGGATTCCCGCACCGCCGCTTCTTCCTGCTCGACGCTTTCGCCTGCATCACCTGGGTGGGCTACTCCATCGGCATCGGGCTCCTGGCCAGTTCATTCCCGTGGCTGCATCACAATCCGCTCCTCAGCGCCGGCATCGCGGTGGTCTTCGCCATCGTGCTGGGTGTGCTCCTGGACCATGTGCTCCGGCTGTGGCACAAGCACCTCGCCCGGAACGACGCGCAGGAGGTTGACGGGTGGCTCGACGGCGGCCCGTCCGGCGCCCGCGGTCCACAGAACGGCAGCGCGGCGCACTTTGCTTCCGCCGCCGGGGACGGTGAACCGGCAGCCAAGTAGCGGCTGGCTTTGGGCTCCTGCCCACCCTAAGGTGGGAACGTGACTGAGCCCATTGTTGACGCTGCCCCTGCCATCGATTTCGACCTGAAGAATTTGCCCAAGGTCTCCCTCCACGACCACCTGGACGGAGGACTGCGCCCGGCCACCATCATCGAGCTGGCGGAAGCCGTTGGGCACACACTGCCTTCCACCGATCCCGTTGCGCTGGGCGAGTGGTTCCGCGAGTCCGCCAACTCGGGTTCGCTGGTCCGCTACCTGGAAACCTTTGACCACACCGTCGCCGTCATGCAGACCCACGAGGGCCTGTTCCGCGTGGCCAAGGAGTTCGTTGAGGACCTCGCTGACGACGGCGTGGTGTACGGCGAGGTGCGGTGGGCGCCCGAGCAGCATCTCCAGAAGGGCCTCTCACTGGATGAGGCCGTCGAGGCCGTGCAGGAAGGCCTTGAAGCCGGCGTCGAGGCAGTGGGGGAGAGCGGCCGCGAAATCCAGGTGGGCCAGCTCATCACCGCCATGCGCCACGCGGACCGCGGCCAGGAGATCGCCGAACTCGCCGTCCGCCACCGCAACAAGGGTGCCGTCGGTTTCGACATCGCCGGAGCCGAGGACGGTTTCCTTCCCTCCCGCTTCCGGGATGCCTTCACCTACCTTGCGCAGCACAACTTCCCCGCCACGGTCCACGCCGGCGAGGCAGCCGGGCTGGAGAGCATCCAGTCCGCTCTGGTGGACGGCCGCGCCCTCCGGCTGGGCCACGGCGTCCGGATCGCCGAGGACATCATGGTGGAGTTCGAGGACGACGCCGAGGACACAGTTGGCCTGGTTACGCTGGGGGACCTTTCCAGCTGGATCCGGGACCGCGGCATCGCCCTGGAAATCTGCCCGTCCTCCAACTTGCAGACCGGTGCGATTGCCGGCTTCGGTGAGGGCATCGAAAGCCACCCCCTGGACATGCTGTACCAGCTCGGTTTCAACGTCACCATCAACACCGACAACAGGCTGATGAGCGGCGTTACGCTGACGGACGAGTTCGACCTCCTCGTGGAAACCTTCGACTACGACCTCGACGACCTGCTGGAACTGACCCTCAACGCCGCCGAGGCATCCTTCCTGCCCCTGGAAGAGAAGGAAGCCCTGGTGGAGTACATCAACGACTCCTACGCCAACCTTGGCTAACCAGCCGCATGCCCTCACCCCCGCAGGGGAGCTTCAATACGTCGTCGCTTCCCTGCGGGAGCATTGCCCGTGGATGGGGGCGCTCACCCATGCATCCCTGGTGGAGTACCTCCTCGAAGAGGCCTTTGAAGTGGCCGAAACGATCGAGGCTGCCGCGCCCGCCGAAGGCCGGGGCGCCGTAACGGCAAATGCGCAGGGAATTGACGATGCCGAGCTGCTGGGTGAGCTGGGCGACGTCCTCCTGCAGGTGGTGCTGCACGCCCGGCTCGCCGAGGAACGCGGCGCTTTCACGTTCGACGACGTCGCACGCGGCCTGAGTGCCAAAATGGTCCGCCGGAACCCCCACGTCTTCCGTCCGGACGGCTCACTGCAGGAGACCTTCCCCGCCACCGTCCAGGAAATCGTGCAGAAGTGGGACGCTGTGAAGCGGGCCGAGCGGCCGGAACGGCGGGACCCGTTCGCGGGGATTCCCCAAGCACTCCCGGCGCTCGCCCGGGCACAGAAATCCATCGACCGGGCAGCACGGGCCGGAGTTGCCCTGCCGCCTGCGGTTCCCATCCCCGGAACGGAAGAGGAGCTCGGGGAGCTGCTGCTCGCCGTCGTGCATTCCGCCCGGACCAGCGGATTCGATGCCGAGCGTGCCCTGCGCGGCGCCGTCCGGCGCTACCAGCAGAGCGTCCCCCGGCAGCACCACCAGGGATAGCCGCGCCATCATGACGTCCGGGCGCTGGATAGGTTTCCGTAACCCGGACCACTCTCGACTACGCTGGTCTGTGACGAGTACGTCGAATCTTTCTGTTAGATCCCCCCGTTAATCGCCCATAAGGAGCAAATTCATGGCGCTTATCGATGCCATCCACGCCCGCGAGATCCTCGATTCCCGCGGCAACCCGACCGTAGAAGTTGAGGTCCTGCTCTCCGACGGCCAGATCGGCCGCGCAGCAGTTCCCTCCGGTGCCTCCACCGGCGAGCACGAGGCCGTTGAACTGCGTGACGGCGACAAGGGCCGTTACCTCGGCAAGGGTGTCCAGAAGGCCGTTGACGCGATCATCGACCAGATCGCTCCGGCCCTGACCGGCTTCGACGCCACCGACCAGCGCAGCATCGACCAGGCCATGCTGGACCTGGACGGCACCCCGAACAAGGGCAAGCTGGGCGCCAACGCCATCCTGGGCGTGTCCCTGGCCGTTGCCAACGCGGCCGCTGCCTCCGCCGACCTGCCGCTGTACAAGTACCTCGGCGGCCCGAACGCCCACGTCCTGCCCGTCCCGCTGATGAACATCCTCAACGGTGGCAGCCACGCCGATTCCGACGTCGACATCCAGGAATTCATGGTTGTCCCGCTGGGTGCCGAGACCTTCTCCGAGGGCCTCCGCTGGGGCGTTGAGGTCTACCACGCCCTCAAGGCCGTCCTCAAGGAAAAGGGCCTCGCCACCGGCCTGGGCGACGAAGGCGGCTTCGCGCCGAACCTGCCGTCCAACCGTGCGGCACTGGACCTCATCCAGGAAGCCATTAAGAACGCCGGCTACACCCCGGGCAAGGACATTGCCCTGGCCCTGGACGTTGCCTCCTCCGAGTTCTTCACCGACGGCGCCTACCAGTTCGAAGGCAAGTCCCTGACCTCGGCCGAGATGAGCGCCTACTACGCCGAGCTCGTGGCCGACTACCCGCTGGTATCCATCGAGGATCCGCTGGACGAGAACGACTGGGACGGCTGGAAGACCCTCACCGATTCCATCGGCGACAAGGTCCAGCTGGTTGGCGACGACCTGTTCGTCACCAACCCCGCCATCCTGCAGCGCGGCATCGATACCAAGACCGCCAACTCGCTGCTGGTCAAGGTCAACCAGATCGGCTCGTTGACCGAGACGCTGGACGCCGTCAGCCTGGCCCAGCGTGCCGGCTACACCACCATCACCTCGCACCGCTCCGGCGAAACCGAGGACACCACCATCGCCGACATCTCGGTGGCCACCAACGCAGGCCAGATCAAGACCGGCGCTCCGGCCCGCTCCGAGCGCGTCGCCAAGTACAACCAGCTGCTGCGCATCGAAGAGGAACTCGACGACGCCGCACGCTACGCCGGCCGCGCTGCCTTCCCGCGTTTCAAGGGCTAGTAGCCGCGTAAAACAATCAGCGGTGGCTATGGTTGAAAGACCATAGCCACCGTTGCTGTTTCAGCAGCACGTGTTTTAGCAGTACGTGTTCCAGCCCCGATAGTGGCGGCCCAGGCAGGCTGCGTGTTTCAGGAGTGTCATGGCTACCCGCCGTCCCAAAGTCCCCAAGGTTGCCCCAGCCCGTTCCGCAAAGGACGCTTCCGGCGACGCGGAGGTCATCCGCGCAGACTTCGGCCCGGGCACGGACACCAACTCCGCCGGGGCACCACCGAAATCCGCGGGTGCGCCAACCACATCACCGGCAGGACGCCGGGAGCCGCACGGCCGCAAGGACGCCGGGCCGGCAACCCGCCGCAAGGGGAGCAGCGCCACGCCAGGCACGGCACACCGTGCCGGCACCGGAGCCGCAGACGAAGCAGCAGAAGACCAGCAGCCTGTTCCGGCCAAGGCGTTCTCCGGACGGATGCTCGCACTGGCCGTGGTGATGGTTGCCATCACCATCATGCTCGCGCCAACAGTAAAGATCTTCTTCGACAAAAAGGCCGAGATCGACGCGCTGAACGCCGACATCGCCGCCCGTCAGGCCGAGGGCGACGCCCTTCGGCAGCAGGTCTCGCGCTGGCAGGACCCCAACTACGTGAAACAGCAGGCACGCGACCGCATTAACATGGTTATGCCGGGAGAAACCGGCTACTGGGTTTTCGGCAGCGACCAGCCGGCCGGAGAGACCAGCAGCCAGCCCGGTGCAGCAGCACAAGACCCCGCCGATCTGCCGTGGGTGGATTCCCTGTGGGAGTCCATCACGCGCGCGGCTACAGACTGAACCGCAACAGGAAGGACGGCCCGCCACAGTGGAACACAACACGGCAGCCGCCCGGGACGAATCCCGCCAGCCATCAGCACACGACCTTGAAGTACTGAGCCGCCAGCTGGGACGGCCGGTCCGTGACGTGGTGGAGATTCCTGCACGCTGCATTTGCGGCAATCCGCTGGTGGCCGCCACCGCTCCCCGCCTCAGCAACGGAACTCCGTTCCCCACCACGTTCTACCTGACGCATCCGGTCATCACCTCAGCGGTCTCGCGGCTCGAAGCCGCGGGCGTCATGAACGAGATGAATGACCAGCTGGCCGCAGACGACGACTTGTCTGCCGCCTACCGCTCGGCGCACGACGCCTACCTTGCAGCCCGCACCGCCATCGGCGAACGCTCGGGAATCGGAGCCGTCCCCGAGATCGACGGCATCTCCGCCGGGGGCATGCCCACCCGCGTCAAATGCCTGCACGTCCTGGTGGGCCATTCGCTGGCCGCAGGCCCGGGGGTCAACCCCCTGGGAGATGAAGGCCTGGACCGGATCAAGGAATGGTGGACCGCTGACAGGTGCTACTGCGGGGGAGCCTGGGACACCTCCGGTGAAGCCCCCTCGCGGGACCTCAGCCGCCATGGACCGCAGGGCCTGCCGGACATCGTCGGCCGGCCCGCGCCCGTCCGGAAATCCACCGCCACTGCGGAGGCCCCGGAATGACGCGCGTTGCAGCCATCGACTGCGGCACCAACTCCATCCGCCTCCTGATCGCCGACATTGAGCGCAGTAACGGAACCACCCAACTTACCGATGTGGTGCGTGAAATGCGCGTGGTCCGGCTGGGCCAGGGAGTGGATGCGACAGGGGAACTCGCGCCGGAGGCCCTTGAACGTACCTTCGCCGCCACCGCTGACTATGCCCGGCTGATCCGGGACCATGGGGCAACGAAGGTCCGCTTCGTGGCAACCTCCGCCAGCCGGGATGCACGGAACCGGCAGGTTTTCGTAGACGGAATCCGGAACCTGCTCGGCGTGGAACCGGAAGTGATCTCCGGCGACGAGGAAGCAGTTCTGTCCTTCGCCGGGGCCAGCAGCGTCCTCCCCATCCTGGATGGCCAGGAAGTGCTGGTGGTGGACCTGGGCGGCGGCAGCACCGAATTCGTGCTGGGTACGGCCGCCGGGGTCACAGCAGCAAAGTCCGTGGACATCGGCTGCGTCCGCCTTACCGAACGGCACCTCCGGGACGATCCGCCCACTGCCCAGCAGGTAGCAGCCGCGGAAGCCGACGTCGACGCAGCCATCACCCGTGCACGCCAGGACGTTCCGCTGGAACGTGCCACCGCCGTCGTCGGTGTTGCTGGCTCCATCACCACAATTACCGCACATGCGCTCGGGCTGGCCGAGTACTCGCCCGATGCGATCCACGGCGCCGAACTGCCCCTGGACACTGTTCGTGCCGCCTCGACGGGCCTCTTGGAAATGCCCCGGTCCCGGCGGTCCGCCCTGCCCTACATGCACCCCGGCCGGGTGGACGTCATCGGCGCTGGAGGACTCGTGTGGCGGCGCATCCTTGAACAGCTGGGTGAGCTCACCGGCGGCCGCATCACCACCGCCACCGCCAGCGAGCACGACATCCTCGACGGCATCGCCCTGAGCATCGGCTGACCGGATGCACCTCGCCATTTCACGCACGGCCCGCCTGCCGCGCGCCGCAGCCTCAGTACTGCTTGCCCTGGTCCTTGCGGCCTCCTGCCTGGGCTTCGGCCTCCACTCCGCCCCCGCCGCGCAGGCGGATGAGTGGCGGGACAAGCAGTACTGGCTTGCCGAGTCCGGCATCACCAAGGCCTGGGAGGTTTCCAAGGGCGCAGGCGTCAAGGTGGCCGTCATCGACAGCGGCGTGGACGCGGAGCACCCGGACCTGTTGGGCGCAGTGGCCGGGGGCTATGACGCGTCCGGTTCGGGCCGGCCGGACGGACAACAGGGCGTGGGCATCAAGCCGGAACACGGCACCCTCGTGGCCACCATGCTGGCAGGACGCGGCCACCAGCCGGCCAGCCCCAGTCCCAGCGCCAGCGCCAGTCCGGCACCCGCCCCCTCCGGCGCGGCGCCCGATGGCATCGTGGGTGTTGCCCCGGAAGCCGAGATCCTCTCCGTTTCCACCTGGCTGGGTTCGGCGAATCCCTCGGGCAAGAGCGACCAGGACCAGATACCCGAGGCCGTCCGCTGGGCAGTGGACAACGGCGCAAAGGTGATCAACATTTCCCTGGGCAGCACCACTCCGCAGTGGCCGCAGAGCTGGGACGCAGCGTTCCTGTACGCGGAACAGAAGGACGTGGTCATCGTTGCCGCTGCCGGAAACCGGGTGGGCGGCAATATCCAGGTAGGCGCTCCGGCCACCATCCCGGGCGTGCTCACCGTTGCCGGGCTGGACCGGAAAGGCGCAGCAAGCGTTGACGCGTCCTCCCAGGGCATCAGCATCGGTGTGGCCGCTCCGGCAGAGAACCTGCTCGGCGGCCTGCCGGGCGGCGGCTACGCCGAATGGGCCGGAACCTCCGGCAGCACTCCGATTGTTGCCGGCGTAGCTGCGCTCATCCGCTCCAAGTGGCCGTCCATGAGCGCGGAGCAGGTCATCAACCGCATTGTTTCAACCGCCAAGGACGCCGGCGCCCCCGGCAAGGACCCGCTGTACGGCTTTGGCGTGCTGAACGCCGAGGCAGCCCTGAAGGACACCGTCCCGGAGGCTGCCGGCAACCCGCTGGGCTCCATCGCGGAATGGATCCGGGTCCACCGCCGGGGGAACCTCGCTACTCCCGCCCCGCTCCCCACCACGGACGTCCCCAGCGCCGTCCCCACGCTGCCCGAAGCAACGGTGCCGGCAGCGGAGCCGCCGTCCCAGCGTGACAGCGCGATTGGCGCCTCCGTCGTCATCGGTTTTGGTGTGCTGTTCGTCGCCATTGCCGGGGCGGCAGCGGTCCAGTTGCGCCGGGCGGCCAGGAACCCGGCACTGCCCGGGGAGGACGCGGAGACCGGTGCCACGGAGACGGTGGAAACCGGCCCCAAAACCTGAGGTGCAGCCGCCCGAACCAGTTAGTGAAGATTTTCACAAACTGTTGTATCCTTAAACCCATGGCAACCACCCCAGAGCTCCAGGACCGTCCCAGGGTACTCGTCGTCGGCGGCGGGTACGTCGGCCTGTACGTAGCACTCAAACTGCAGAAGAAGATCGCGAATGCCGGTGGCATCGTCACCCTCGTGGATCCACTGCCCTACATGACGTACCAGCCCTTCCTCCCCGAGGTAGCAGGCGGCAACATCGAGGCCCGCCACGCCGTGGTATCCCACCGGCAGCACCTCAAGCAGACCGAACTGATCCAGGGCCGCGTCACCTCGATCGACCACGCCAACCGCACGGCCGTCGTGGCCCCCGCTGACGGCGGCGCGCACTTCGAGGTTCCCTACTTCGACGTCGTGATGGCCGCAGGTGCCATCACCCGCACCTTCCCCATCAAGGGACTCGCGGACAAGGGCATCGGCCTGAAGACCATCGAGGAAGCCGTTGCGCTGCGCAACAAGGTCCTCGAGCGCATCGAGGTCGCCTCCACCATGACCGATGCTCCCGCCCGTGCACGCGCCCTCACCTTCGTGGTGGTGGGCGGCGGCTTCGCCGGCATCGAGTGCATCACCGAAATGGAAGACCTTGCCCGGGCCGCCGTCCGGAACAACCCGCGCATCAAGCAGGAGGAAGTCCGCTTCGTCCTGGTCGAGGCCATGGGCCGGATCATGCCGGAAGTTACCGCAAAGCAGGCGGAATGGGTTGTGGAGCACCTCCGCAGCCGCGGCATCGAGGTACTCCTTAACACGTCCCTGGACAACGCCGAGGGCAGCCTCAAGCTCATCAACCTTCCGGACAAGACCCCCGCGCAGGAGTTCGAAACGGACACCCTCGTGTGGACCGCCGGCGTGCAGGCCAACCCCATGGTCCGCTCCACCGATTTCCCGCTGGAGCCGCGCGGCCGCGTCCGCGTCCTGCCGGACCTCCGGGTTGCCGGCGACGAAGGCATCGTCGACAACGCCTGGGCAGCCGGCGACGTCGCCGCGGTTCCGGACCTCACCGGCAAGGGCCTCCCGGACGGCACCTGCGTCCCCAACGCCCAGCACGCGCTGCGCCAGGCCAAGCGGCTGGCCAAGAACCTGTGGGCCTCCCGCTGGGACAAGCCGCTGAAGGACTACAAGCACAAGAACCTGGGTGCTGTGGCCGGCTTCGGCCAGTGGAAGGGCGTTGCCAACATCAATCTTGTGGGCAGCATCGGCCTCAAGGGCGCACTCGCCTGGCTGGCACACCGCGGTTACCACGGCATGGCGATGCCTACCTTCGAGCGCAAGTTCCGCGTCATCTTCAACTGGATCATCAGCTTCTTCACCGGCCGCGACACCACGCAGCTGATGGACCTGGACAACCCGCGCGGCGCGTTCGTCGCAGCAGCCACCCCGGCCCCCAAGCCGGCTGCCGCTCCGGCGCCGGCCCCGGTGGGCAGCGGGTCCGGTTCCTCAGCGACCTCCCCGGCCGCTGCTGAGGCCAAGGAAACGGTCTCGGCAAAGGCCAAGTAAGGGCTGTCCCGCTCCTGCGCTGCATAGTACGACGGCGGCTGTCCCCTGTGCGGGGCAGCCGCCGTTTGCGTCCCCAGGCGTTGGCATCTTCAGCGGGAAGCGTCTCCAGCAGAGTGCGTCCGGCCGCGGGGCTACCCGCCAAGGCCGATCGACGCCTTCTAGACTGGCACCATGACTGGCGAAAAGAACCTCGAGGCGCTGCTGGCCGCGATGCATCCGGTGCAGCGAGGCGGCGAATACGTCTATGCCATGTGGCCGGACGGAAGGCCGCTGGTGCAGGGTGTCGAGGCGGCAATCCGCGAAGTCGAAGGGCTGACGGTGGTGCTGCCCCGGGCGGTGGCTGACAGGGAAGGCCTGGCCTATGACTTTGTGGGTGCCTGGATCACGTTGGAGGTCCACTCCGCCCTGGAAGCGGTGGGCCTGACGGCCGCCGTCGGCAAGGCGCTTGCCGAGGCCAGGATCAGCTGCAACGTGCTCGCCGGATTTCACCACGACCATCTGCTGGTTCCGGTCGCTGACGCGCCCCGCGCCCTGGAGGTCCTGGCCGGGCTGTCCGCAGACAGCAGGCAGGTGCCACGGCCCGCGCTGCTGGTGCGCAGCGAGGCGCCCGAGGACCGTGGGGCCATCCTGGCCCTGGCAGCCGACGCTTTCGCGGTCTCCCCGGCCACCGGCCTGAAGGTGGAGGGCGAACCTGTGGAGGTGAGGGTGCTCCGCGGTCTCTTCGAATCCAGGGACTACCTGCCCGAATTCAGTCTGGTGGCCGTCCTGGACGGCGAAGTGGTGGGCCACGTCATCAGTACCCGCGGCTGGGTGGGCGCCCATGGACTGCTGGGGCTGGGACCCCTCGGCGTCACGCCCAGGCACCAGCGGCACGGCATAGGGTCGGCGCTCATGAAGGAGACCATCCAGCGGGCAAACGCGGCGGGGGAGAGCGGCATCGCCCTCCTGGGCAGCCCCGGGTATTACTCGCGCTTTGGTTTTGTGCCTGCCGCCTCGCTGGGGGTACTTCCACCTGACGACGCGTGGGGCGACTACTTCCAACTGCTGCCCCTGGCCCTCTGGCCCGGCGGTGTCCACGGCACCTTCCGGTATGCCGAACCCTTCGCACTCGCCTGACGGGATACCATTGACCGGGCGCCCCAGTAGCCCAATTGGCAGAGGCAGCGGACTTAAAATCCGCGTGTTGTGGGTTCGAGTCCCACCTGGGGTACACAGCGTCCTGCACAAGGCCAGGAACGGAAGCCGTCCGCACAGCGGGCGGCTTCTTTCATTTAATTCCACATATGCAACTACTGTTATAAGGATGTGACCTCAGTCACTTATCTTCGGCTCCGATTTGCATTAGCTTGAAGCTAAATCAGGAACACCTGATTTTTCGTGTCAAAGGCCGTTCGCACCTTTAGATCGAGGAGCTCGTAAATGACTTTATTCCCCCAGGCGGGAACCCGTGTTGCCAAGCTGACAGCGCTTGGCATCGGCGTCGCCTTTATGGCAACGGCTTGCGGCGGTTCGTCCACACCCACGGCAACCGAATCCTCTGCCCCCGCAGCAGCGGCAGGAATTGCTTGCCCCGCAACTGAGGGCAGTGGAGGCGCTGCCGCCAGCCAGCCTGCGGAGACCCCCTCGGTGCCGCCGTCAACCGGCTCTACTGAAACCCCGCTGCGGATTGGTTCGCTCCTTCCCACCACCGGTTCGCTGGCGTTCCTCGGCCCGCCCGAAATCGCAGGCGTCAACCTTGGCATCGACGAAGTCAACAAGGCTGGCGGCGTCCTGGGCAAGCCGGTCGAAGTGATCCACCGCGACTCCGGCGACACCAAGACGGACATCGCCACCCAGTCCACGTCCGCGTTGCTGGGCCAGGGCGTCAGTGCCATCATCGGTGCAGCGTCCTCAGGTGTATCCAAGACGGTCATCAACCAGATCACCGGCGCCGGCGTCATCCAGTTCTCGCCCGCCAACACCTCCCCGGACTTCACCACGTGGGATGACAAGGGCCTGTACTGGCGTACGGCACCCTCCGACGTCCTGCAGGGCAAGGTGCTTGGCAACTACATGGCCACCTGCGGCGCGCAGACCGTGGGCATGATCGTCCTGAATGACGCGTACGGCACCGGCCTGGCATCCAACATCAAGTCGGCCTTTGAGGCGGCAGGCGGCCAGGTTGTGGCGGAGGAACTCTTCAACGAGGGTGACACCCAGTTCAGCAGCCAGGTGGACAAGATCATTGCGGCCAAGCCGGATGCCATTGCCCTGATCACCTTTGACCAGGCCAAGAGCATTGTCCCGCTGATGACCGGCAAGGGCGTCAAGGCCACCCAGATGTTCTTGGTGGACGGCAACACCTCCGACTACAGCAAGGACTTCCAGCCGGGCACCCTGAAGGGCGCACGAGGCACCATCCCGGGCACGTTTGCCCAGGAGGACTTCAAGAAGAAGCTGCTGGCCATCGACCCGGCCCTCAAGGACTACAGCTACGCCGGCGAGTCCTACGACGCCGTGAACCTCATCGCGCTGGCCGCAGAGGCGGCACAGAGCACCAAGGGCGTGGACATTGCGGCCAAGCTCAAGGAAGTCTCTGAGGGCGGCGAGAAGTGCACGTCCTACGGTGCCTGCGTCACGTTGATCAGGGAAGGCAAGGATGCGGACTACGACGGCCAGTCCGGCCCCGTGACCTTCTCCGAAGCCGGTGACCCGACCGAGGCCTACATCGGCATCTACGAGTACCAGGATGACAACAAGTACACCGCAGTGAAGGAAGAGTTCGGCAAGCTGTAAGCGCCGTACCTGAAACACAATGAAGCCCCCGTCCAGCCGGACGGGGGCTTCATTGTGTTTGCCTTGGCCTTACTCGACGGTGTCCGCCAGGGTACCCAGGTAAAGCTGGATGACCTTGGGGTCCTTCATCAGCTCACGGCCCGTGCCGGTGTACGCGTCCCGGCCCTGGTCCAGGACGTAGGCGCGGTCACAGATCTGCAGGCAGCGCCGGGCGTTCTGCTCAACCATGATCACGGAGACGCCTGCCCGGTTGATCTCGTGGACGCGCAGGAAGGTCTCATCCTGTTTGACGGGGGAGAGGCCTGCGGACGGCTCGTCGAGGAGCAGCACGGCTGGATCCATCATCAGCGCCCTGCCCATGGCCACCATCTGGCGTTCGCCGCCTGAGAGCGAGCCGGCGCGCTGCGCGCGCCGCTTGCCCAGTTCCGGGAACAGTCCGGCCACGAAGTCGAACCGTTCGGCGAAATCCTTGGGCCTCTGGAACATGCCCATCTGCAGGTTTTCCTCGATGGTCAGCGTGGCGAACACATTGTTCGTTTGCGGGACGAAACCCACTCCCCGGGACACCAGCTTGTTCGCTTTCAGTCCGGTGATGTCCTGGCCGCGGACCACCACCGTCCCGGAGTGCACTTTGACCAAACCGAACATGGCCTTCAGGAGGGTCGACTTACCGGCACCATTGGGGCCGATGATGCCGATCAGCTCGCCCTTGCGGGCTTCGATGCTGCAGCCGTTGAGGATGTTCACTCCCGGCAGGTAGCCCGCCACGAGGTCGGTGACCTTGACCACCGAGTCACCGTCGGTGACTGGCTGTGCGGCCGGCGCCGCGCTGGTGCTGCTCATTGGCTGTCCTTGTCTGTGGTGCCTGTGTCCGTGCTTCCGTGGCGGCCATGCGGGCTCTCGCCCTTGTGCCGGCCGCCGCCCCGGCGTTCTGGTTCCGCCTCTCCCGCCACAACGTCCAGCGAGATGATTCCGGCGTTCTCGGTCCCCACAATCGATTCCTCGTCCGCCACGAGTTCGGCCGCGAGCTCCTTCAGGCCCTCGGAGTCTCCCAGGTCGACGTCGTGGTGGGCGCCCAGGTAGGCGTCGATGACCGCAGGGTTCTTCATGACCTCGCCCGGCGGGCCTTCCGCCACCACCTTGCCTTCAGCCATGACCACCACCCAGTCGGCGATATGCCGGACCATGTGCATGTCGTGCTCGACGAACAGCACCGTCATGCCCTCGGCTTTAAGGTTCTTGATGTGGTCGAGGAGGGACTGGGTCAGGGCGGGATTGACGCCCGCCATGGGTTCGTCCAGCATGACCAGTTTGGGCCGGACCATCAGGGACCGGGCCATCTCCAGGAGCTTGCGCTGGCCGCCTGAGAGGGACGCCGCGTAGTCGTCCTTCTTGGCGTCGAGCTTGAACTTCGCCAGCAGGACATTAGCCTCATCGGTGATCTGTTTCTCCCGGCCGCCCCACATGCCCTTGAAAAGCGCTTTGGACAGCCGCTCGCCGGGCTGGTCTGCAGCGCCGAGGCGCATGTTTTCCATGACCGTGAGCTTGCCCATGACCTTTGTGAGCTGGAAGGTGCGGACCATTCCCATCCGCGCCACCTTGTACGGGGACACTCCTGCGAGGCTCTTGCCTTCGAACTGCCACTTGCCCGTGTTCGGTGTGTCAAAACCGGTCAGCAGGTTGAAGAGGGTGGTCTTCCCTGCGCCGTTGGGGCCGATCAGTGCCGTGATTTTGTACCGGGGGATCTCGAGGTACTCCACGTCGACGGCGTTGATACCGCCGAAACTGCGCGTCACGTTCTCCGCCACGACGATAGGGTCGCGCTTCTTGCAGCCGGGTACGGCCTCGCCCTCGGCTATGGGCCGGGTGTCGGTCATGTAGTCCACGCCAACCTCGCCGGGGGTTGCGGGTTTTTCGCTGTGCATGCTCATGCGAACGCCAGCTCCTTCTTGTTTCCAAAGACGCCCTGGGGCCTGAAGATCATCAGCAGCATCAGGGCGACGCCAACCAGGATGTAACGCAGCTGCCCGGCCTGGACCGTATTCAGCCACGTGATGGTTCCCGACTCGATCAGGCCGTACAGGATGCCCTGGGTCAGGGACAGGACAACCCAGAAGATCATGGCTCCGATCACCGGACCAAGCACGGTGCCCAGGCCGCCGAGCAGGAGGCAGGTATACAGGAAGAACGTCAGTTCCGTACCGTAGTTGGCCGGCTGCACCGCTCCACGCGGAAGCGTGAAGATCATGCCCGCGAGCGCTCCGAGAACGCCACCAATAATGAGGGCCTGCATCTTGTAGGCGTAGACGTTCTTGCCCAGGGACCGGACGGCGTTCTCATCCTCGCGGATGCCTTTAAGGACACGCCCCCACGGGCTGCGCATCAGCAGCCATACCAGGGTGCAGCAGAGGGCGACCAGCGCCCACCCCACCACGCGGATGAAGAAATCGCGGTTGTTCATGCCGAAGTAGGAGCCCTCAGGGAAGGGGTTCATGCTGTAGAACCCGCCCTCGAAGGCTGCCAGGCCGTTTGCCGACCCCGTCACGGACGTGAGCTGGTTGGTGGTCACGATGTAGCGGACAATTTCCGCTGCGGCGATGGTCACGATAGCCAGGTAGTCCGCGCGGAGCCGCAGGGTGGGTATGCCCAGCAGCAGGGCGAAGACGGCAGAGGCAAGGATAGCGATCAGCAGCCCCACAAAGAAGGGAGCGCCAAAGGTGAGGGTGGAGATGGCGAAGCCGTAGGCCCCCACCGCCATGAAGCCGGCCTGCCCGAAGTTCAGCAGGCCGGAGTAGCCGAAGTGCACGGCGAGGCCGAGCGCGGCCAGGGCGTACGCGGCCGTGGTCGGGCTGAAAATTTCACTGGCAGCGCTGGAAAGAATGAATCCAAAGTCCATGGCTGTCTCCTAACCCACGCGCTCGCGCCGGCCCAGGATTCCCTGGGGCCGAAACAGAAGGACAACGATCATGATGAACAAGGCGCCCACGTACTTCAGGTCCGCGGCGAGGCCGAACACGGTGGTCAGCTCCACGAAGATGCCCACAATGATGGAACCGATCAGGGCGCCGAAGACTGTGCCGAGGCCGCCCAGGGTGACGCCGGCGAAGATGAGCAGCAGGATGGCGGAGCCCATGTCGAACGTTACGCCGGGACGGTAGTAGGCCCACAGGATGCCGCCGAGGGAGGCCAGCATGCCGCCCGTGATCCACACAATCCGGATAACGGAGTCAACGTCGATGCCCGAAGCCGCTGCCAGGGCGGGGTTGTCGGCTACCGCGCGGGTGGCCTTGCCCAGCCTGGTCTTCAGCAGCACGATGCCGATCAGGGCGATCACCACGGCACTGATGCCCAGGGACCAAAGGTTGTTCGGCGAGATGGAGACAGGTCCCAGCTGGATTTCGGGGCTCTGCGCGTACGGAAGCTGCTGGGTGGCGCCGCCGAAATAGAACTGGATGACGTAGCGGACTGCCAGTGCCAGGCCGATGCTGACGATCATCATGGGCACCAGCCCGGTGCCGCGGCGGCGCAGCGGGCGCCACAGCCCTCTGTCCTGGGCGTACCCGAAGAGGCCGCCGCCAAGCAAGGCCAGCAGGATTGCGAGCCAGAAGGGGAGACCCAGGGCGTTGAAGGCGAACACCAGTACAGCGCCCAGCGTCACCATCTCGCCGTGGGCGAAGTTGGTGAGGCCGGTGGTGCCGAAGATCAGGGACAGCCCCACCGAGGCCAGGGCCAGGAGGAGGCCGAAGCTCAGTCCTGCGACGAGCCTGTTGAGCAGGTTTTGCCCGAAGTCCTGCTGCTGCACCACGATGCCCTCGCCGAACGCAAAGATCACCGAGAGGTTTGAGGTCTGGCTGAAGGTGACGTCGCGGGGGTTTTCCTGACCCTCAGCCAGGGCGATGCCCTCAGGCAGGGTGGACTCGTCCAGTTCCACTGTGTAGGTGCCCTGTTCGGGCACCCCGATGTTCCAGGCTCCGTTCGCAGAGGACGTGGCCGTGCCGATGAAATCATCCTTCGTTGCCGTGATTGTCACGCCCGCCAAGGGGGCCCGGGTGTCATCACGAAGGAATCCGCTGATGTTGTTTTGGAAGGTCTGGTTCGACGGGGATGGTGTCGGTGACGGGGAAGTGGCCTGGGAAGCCGGTGCTGCCACGAGAAGGATTGCCAGGATGGAAGCGCTGATGGCTCCCAGTATTCTCAGCAACCCTCGCCGCGCGCCGGCCGGCGGGCCTTGGGGTGTACTTCTCAAATTGGTAAACCTCCACTTGGGGGCGGTCTCGGCTGCGCCATTGCAGCCGCTGCGAACGGGTACAGGGGTAGGATGGTGCCATCAGGCCGGCACCGCCACATGTGTGAGTTCCGTCACCCTGCTTGGCTTATGCTACAGCGCGGAAGTACCGGTAAATGCCGAGGTCCAGGCGCCGATGGTAGCGATCGGATAACAACTCCAGGCTCCTGTTTCCGTCGGGGAACTACTGCGGGTGCATTTACGTGAGAATTGGTAGCGTAAACCTTAAGGTTCACAACACATCCCATATGGAGGAATCCCGCAATGGCACTTGGCGGCAACCCGATCTTCAACGGAAAGAGCTTCCGTGGAGCCACCCAGGCACCGCCTGTTCCGCAGGCTCCCTACGGACAGCAGCCCTACGGCCAGGCCCCGTACGGCCAGCAGCCGTATGGGCAGGCACCTTACGGCCAGGCCCCTTACGGCCAGCAGGCATACGGCCAGCCGCAGAACATGACGGACGAGCAGTTGCGGCAGATGTACAACCAGCCCGCTGCAGGTCCCGCTGACACTGGCCGGATGACCTACGACGACGTCATCGTCAAGACTGCCGCCTGCCTGGCGGTTCTGCTCGTCGGTGCCGGCGTGACAATGTTCGTCGGCCTGGGCCTGGCCTCCATGCTGATGATCGTCGGTGCGCTGGGCGGTTTTGTGCTGGCGCTCGTGAACACCTTCAAGAAGCAGCCGTCGCCGGCACTGATTCTGGCTTATGCAGGCCTTGAGGGTCTCTTCCTCGGTGGCCTCACCCGGGTCCTGGACACCATGTACCCGGGCGTTGGGCTGCAGGCCGTCATCGGCACCCTGTCCGTCTTCACCGTGACACTGCTCCTGTTCAAGAGCGGCAAGGTGCGCGCCACTCCCAAGGCCATGAAGTTCTTCATGATCGCTTTGGCTGGCTACGCCCTCTTCTCCATCGTGAACCTCGTCATGATGCTCACCGGCCTGACAACGGAACCCTTCGGACTGCGCAGCGGCATTATTGGTGTCGTCATCGGCGTCCTTGCAATCGGCCTGGCCGCGTTCTCCCTGGTCATGGACTTCACCAGCATCGAGGCAGGCGTGCAGAGCGGTGCCCCGCAGCGCTTCTCCTGGACGGCAGCGTTCGGCCTGACGGTAACGCTGGTATGGCTCTACGTGGAAATCATCCGCCTGCTGGCCATCCTGCGCGGGGACGAGTAACACCCACGCCGGTTCCCGCCGTCGGACCTTCTTAACAGGTAAGGGCCCCACCTCACGGTGGGGCCCTTACCTGTTAACCGCAACCTGGGAACGTCTACGCGATCCGCAGGGCTCCTGCTGCCGGGGAGACCGTGAAGATATCCGGCGCCTTGTAGCCCGCTTCCGCAAATGCCTTGACGACGGCGTCGCGCACCCTCTGTTCCAGCGCCGCCGGTGTGAGCGCGATGGCCGCACCGCCAAAACCGCCGCCGGTCATGCGGGCCCCAATTGCGCCGCTGGCGCGCGCGGTGTCGACGGCCAGGTCAAGCTCCGGGCAGGAGATCTCGAAGTCGTCCCGCATCGAAGCATGGCTGGCGTCTAGCAGGGATCCAATGGCGCCAGGTCCCTCGCTTGCCAGGAGCTCCACGGTCTGGAGGACGCGGTCGTTTTCGGTCACCACGTGCCGGACGCGCCGGAAGGTGACGTCATCCAGGAGGCCGCTGGCTTCCTCCAGGTCACCCACCTCCACATCCCGAAGCGCCCCGACCCCAAGCACCTCGGCGCCCAGTTCGCAGGATGCCCGCCGGGATGCGTAGCCGCCGTCGGCATGGGAATGCGAGACCTTGGTATCAATCACCAGCAACACCAGATCCGCAGGCTGGGTCTCGAACGGAACCAGGCGGGCGTTCTGGTCCCGGCAGTCCAGGAAGACTGCGTGGCCTTCCGAGCCCCGGAGCGACGCCGACTGGTCCATGATGCCTGTAGGGGCACCGACGAACTCGTTCTCCGCCCGCTGCGTGGCCAGGACCATCTCCTCGGCGTCGAGCCCGGCCCCGGTCAGCTCGTTCAACGCCGAGATGACCGCACACTCAATGGCATGGGATGACGAGAGCCCGGCTCCGAGGGGAACGTTGGAATCGAGCAGCAGGTCCACGCCCGGAACCTCAATGCCGCGCTGCTGCAGCGCCCACATCACGCCGAGGGGGTACTTGGTCCAGCCTTTGGCGGAACCCGGCCGCAGGGAATCCAACGTGGTGGACACGACGCCCTGGTCCCCATAGGTGGAGAGCAGGCGTACGGCGGAGTCGGGGCGGACCCGGACGGCCACCCGTGCTGTCCGGTCAATGGCGAAAGGAAGGACGAAACCCTCGTTGTAGTCCGTGTGCTCGCCGATCAGGTTTACCCGTCCCGGCGCCTGCCAGATGCCGTCCGGTGCCCCGCCAAACTCCTTCGCGAACCGTGCGGCCAGGTCCTTTGTTCCTGGCTGCCCGCGGGTGGCCAGGGGTTCGGGTGCGGCGTTCAAGCGTGGGCTCCTTCGGGCGTGGCCGCCAGGACGGCGGGGCTTGTGGCGGGGGAGGGGAGAGTGACGGCCCGGAGGCGCTCCGCCACACTCTCCGGGGTGGTGTCGTTGATGAAGGCGCCCATTGCGGCCTCCGATCCTGCCAGGTACTTCAGCTTATCGGCAGCCCGCCGCGGGGAAGTCAACTGGAGGTGAAGGTATCCGGCGGGCCGCAGGACCGGGTCCAGGGGAGCCTGGTGCCAGGCCGAGATGTAGGGCGTGGGCGTGGGGTAGAGGGCGTCAACCCGCTGGAGAAGGTTGAGGTAGACGGACGCGAGCTCATCCTTCTCCTCGCCGCTCAGCGCCGCCAGGTCCGGGACCTGGCGGTGGGGCACCAGGTGGATTTCCAGCGGCCAGCGGGCAGCAAAGGGAACATAGGCGCTGAAGTTTTCGCCTTCCAGGACCATCCTGCTGCCGTCTTCCCGTTCGGACCGCAAGAGGGACCCGGTGAGTGTTTCCCGGCCGTCGTGCGCGTCATGGAACCTGCGGGCCGCGGCCCCCAGGACTCCCGCGCGGGGCGTGACGTAGGGGTAGGCGTAAATTTGCCCGTGGGGGTGGTGGAGCGTCACGCCGATGTCGGCACCGCGGTTCTCGAACGGAAAGACCTGTTTGATTCCGGGGAGGGCACTCAAAGCCTCCGTGCGGTGTGCCCATGCTTCGATGACGGTGCGCGCCCGGGCTTCCCCCAGTTCACTGAACGAACCGGTGTGGGACGGGGTGAACGCCACTACCTCGCAGCGGCCGAACGCGGGTCCCTTCGTACCCCACGATGTTTCCTCCGGAACCGGGCCCAGTGCCGGCCCGAGCGACGGGAACCGGTTCTCAAACACCACCACGTCGTAGTCGGACGCAGGAATCTCGGAAGGATTGCCGGCGGTGGTAGGGCATATCGGGCACTGGTCCGCCGGGGGGAGGTGGGTGCGGGTTTGGCGGTGCGCGGCCACGGCAACCCACTCGTCGGTCAGCGCATCGTAGCGGACCTCGCCGGGCTCACCCCTCGGGGGCAGGCCCCGCTGGTCAGTGGTGAGTTCGGCGGTGCGCGACTTGGGCGCTGCAGCGTCGTCGAAATAGATCAGCTCCCGGCCGTCGGAGAGTCTGGTGCTCGTGATACCTGTCATGAAAAAAGTGTGGCATATTCGATCAAAAAAGAATAGTTAACAACAAAAACTCACAAAGGGGGTGCTGCGTGCCGGTGCCGCCGCGGGGTACGGTATTGCTCATGACTTCACGTTCACCCCACGAATCCGTACCGGCACTGCAGGGCTATGCCACCGGCAGGCAGTATGAACTCCGCCGCGGCGACGCCACGGCCGTGGTTACGGAGCTGGCCGCGGGCCTCCGTTCCTTCAGCAGGGGAGGAACCCTCCTGACGGAGACGTACGGCGACGACGAGATTGCCCCCGGTGCCGCCGGCATCACGCTGGCGCCCTGGGCCAACCGCGTGGAGGACGGGATCTGGTTCTTGAATGGCAAAAAACAGCAGCTGGACATCACCGAGGTTGCCAGGAACAACGCCAGCCACGGCCTGCTCCGCAATTCCGCCTACGCGCTGGTGGATGAGTCCGAGCACTCCGTGACGCTGGAGGCCACCATCTTCCCGCAGCACGGGTTTCCCTTCCTGGCCCGGCACCGGGTGCAGTACGAAATCGACGGGGGCCTGGGGCTGGTGGTCCGCCAAACCCTGCTGAACGACGCCAAGGAGCCCGCGCCATTCGTCCTGGGTGCCCACCCCTACCTGAGGCTCGGCGATGTGCCCATTGAGGAACTGGTCCTGACGGTAGCGGCCGACACACGCCTGGTGGCCGATGACCGCCTGATCCCACGCAGCTCCGCCCCGGTGCAGGGCGATTCGGACTTCAGGGCAGGGCTGAACATCGCTGCGCTGGACGTGGACGTGGCCCTGACGGACCTGCGTTACGAGGCAGGAAAGGCCCGCCACACACTGTCGGCGCCGGACGGCAGGCAGGTAAGCCTGTGGCAGGACGAAACCTGCCGCTACGTCCACGTCTTTGTCAGTACCCAGTATCCGGGCCGCAGCCGGGCTGTGGCCGTTGAGCCCATGACCGGGCCGGCCAACGCCTTCAACTCCGGTGACGGCCTGCGCTGGCTAAGCCCCGGCGGGTCCTTCACCATCGAGTGGGGCATTGACTACACCCCGGGGGCCGGCGGGTAGCGGTTTCCGAATAAGCTTCCGCTGGGGAAGTATTAGGCTATGACGCCAGCAGAGGATGCCGATACCTCCACCAGCACTACTCCAGGCCCGCAACAACGGCCTGACTCCAGCCAGCCCGTCCGTGTCCTCGCGGACCGTGAACTGGACCGGGACATACCCTACGGCGTACGCATCGCAGCCTCCTGGGCCTGGCGCGTGGGGCTGATCCTCCTGGTGGGCGGTGCGCTGGTCTGGCTGCTGAGCCGGATCAGCTTCCTCATCATCCCAGTCATGGTGGCTGCCCTCCTCGCCGGGCTCCTCAGCCCGGTGGTGCGGTGGCTCAGGCGCTACAGGCTGCCTTCCGGAGCGGCCGTTGCCGTCACCGTCGTGGGCTTCATCGGCCTGATCGGCGGGTCGCTGGCGCTGGTGGGAAGGCAGCTGGTTTCAGGCTTCGGCGAACTCTGGTCGGAGGCGCTGGCCGGGGTCAAACAGATCCAGGACTGGCTGTCCGACGGGCCGCTGCACCTGACTGCCGCCCAAATGGACCAATACCTGCAGGAAGCAACCACGGCCCTGCAGGACAACACCAGCAGCATCGTCAGCGGGGCGCTGTCCTTTGGCAGCACTGCCGGGCACTTTGCCGCCGGACTCATCCTGGCGCTGTTCATCCTCATCTTCTTCCTGCTGGAAGGGGAACGGATCTGGACTTTCCTGGTCCGGCTGCTTCCCCGGAAAGCCAGGGCGGCAGCCTTCGGCGCCGGACGCAAGGGCTGGACCTCCATGGTCAGCTACGCGCGCATCCAGATGTTCGTAGCCTTCGTGGACGCAGTGGGAATCGGCGCGGGCGCCGCCATCATCGGGGTGCCCCTGGCGCTGCCGCTCAGCGTGCTCGTGTTCATCGGTTCGTTTATCCCGATTGTTGGCGCCCTTGTCACGGGTGCCATCGCGGTCCTGCTGGCGCTGGTGGCGAACGGCCCCATCAACGCCCTGATCATGCTGGGCATCGTGCTCCTCGTCCAGCAGCTGGAAAGCCACATCCTGCAACCGCTGATCATGGGCAAGGCAGTCGCCCTGCATCCGGTGGCGGTGATTCTTTCGGTGGCCGCAGGATCCTACCTGGCAGGGATCCCCGGTGCTCTGTTCTCGGTGCCCATCCTCGCCGTCGCAAATTCCTCCATTCGCTACATCGCCGCCAGAACGTGGGAACATGAACAGGTGCCGGCTTTAGCCGGAGGATCCACGACGGCGGGCGCCGGACCGGACAACACCATCCGGTACGTCCGGCCGCCGTCGGCACTCAAACGCGGCAAGGGCGCCGCCGCCGGCACCACAGCAGAACTACCTGATGCCCCTCCCACTGCGGAACCGGGCGCAGGGGCCGAATCCAGAGGAGAATAGTCCGTGAACATCCTTGAAACCCTTCCCGTCACGCTGGACGATGTCCTGGAGGCGCAGAAGCTGCTCGACGGGATTATTGCGCGTACACCGGTGGAATCGTCCCGCGCCCTCGGGAAAATGGCCGGCGGGGATGTCTACTTCAAGTGCGAAAACCTCCAGCGGGCCGGATCCTTCAAGGTGCGCGGCGCCTACGTCCGCATGGCGAAGCTTTCCCCCGAGGAGAAAAAGCGCGGCGTGGTGGCAGCCTCCGCAGGCAACCACGCCCAGGGTGTAGCCGTGGCCGCCAAGAGCCTGGGCATCAAAGCCCGCATCTACATGCCGCTGGGCGTTGCACTGCCCAAACTGGCCGCCACCCGCAGCCACGGTGCGGAGGTCATCCTGCACGGCCATAACGTTGACGAGGCGCTTGCCGAAGCTCAGCGGTACAGCAACGAGACGGGAACCGTCTTTGTGCACCCCTTCGACAACGTAGACGTTGTAGCGGGCCAGGGAACCCTGGGGCTCGAGATCCTTGAACAGGTACCCACTGTGGACACCATCCTCATGGGCGTGGGAGGCGGCGGGCTCCTGGCGGGGGTCGCCGTCGCCATCAAAGCCCGGGCCAAAGAGTTGGGCCGGGAGATCCGCATCATCGGGGTCCAGGCTGAGAACGCTGCTGCCTACCCGCCGTCGCTGGCCGCCGATGCGCTGGTACCCCTGAAGAAGGTGTCCACCATGGCGGACGGCATCGCCGTCGGCCGTCCCGGACAGCTCCCGTTCAGCATCATCCGCGAACTCGTGGATGATGTTGTGACGGTCAGCGAAGACTCGCTGGCCCGTGCGCTGATCTTCCTGCTGGAGCGGGCCAAGATGGTGGTGGAGCCGGCCGGCGCGGTTGGCGTGGCGGCGCTGATGGACGGCAAGATCGAAAACCCGGGAACCACGGTGGTGGTCCTTTCCGGCGGCAATATCGACCCCATGCTGATGCTCAAGGTCATCCAGCGCGGCCTCTCCGCGGCTGGACGCTACATGACGGTCCGCATGATGCTCGATGACCGCCCCGGCTCACTGGCCACCATCGCCAGGATCATCGCGGAGAACGATGCCAACGTCACCGGCCTGGACCATACCCGCGTGGGCGGCTCCATCAGCATGGGCGACGTGTCCATCACCGTGAACCTGGAAACAAAGGGCCACGAGCACGGGGAACAGGTGCTCAGCGCCCTCCGTGCGGAAGGCTTCCAGCCGATCGTGGTGCATTAGGAAAAGCCATGGCTCCACTGACGGGAAACGGAAGCTTCGGGCAGCGCAGGACCGTAGCAGCCCGGGCCAAGGGCGGCCTGCTGGTGCTGGGCACCTTCGTGGTTCTCCTCTTTGTCATCGAGCTGTTCAACATGGTGATGCTGCGCTCGCTCAACGCGACGTTCGGGCTCCGGCCCAGGAGCGCTGACGGGCTGCTGGACATCTTCACTTTCCCGCTCCTGCACGCGAACCTGAACCATCTGCTGTCCAACAGCCTGCCGCTGATCATCTTTGGTTTCCTGGTGTTCCTTTCGGGCCTCCGGGTGTTCCTGACCGCCTTGGCGTTCAGCTGGCTGGGGTCCGGGCTCACGGTCTGGCTGATTGGCGACGTCGGCGTCACAGTGGGCGCTTCGGGCCTGGTTTTCGGGCTGTTTTCCTTCCTGCTGGTCCGCGGGTTCATCAACCGGAGCTGGCGCCAGATCCTCCTGGCGGTTGTCCTCTTCATGGGCTACGGGAGCATCCTGCTGGGTGTCCTGCCCATCGCAGCCGGCTACATTTCCTGGCAGGCCCATCTGGGCGGCGCAGCCGGGGGAGTGGTGGCCGCCCTGCTGCTGCGTAGCCGCAGCCGCGTCCCCGGCACGGCGCTGTAGGTATCTGTCCCTTAACGCGAAACGCTGGCCGCCCCTTCCGGGGCGGCCAGCGTTTTGTGTGTGCCACTGCGGGCTGGAAGCTGTCAGGCGGCGTACGGCTTGGCGGAAAGGATCTCCACCTTGATGTCCTTGCCGTTGGGAGCCACGTAGCTCAGGGAGTCACCTTCCTTGTGCCCAAGGATGGCCGCACCCAGCGGAGACTTCTCGCTGAAGACGTCCAGGTCCGAGTCGCCGGCAATTTCACGGGAACCGAGCAGGAAGGTCTCTTCGTCGCCGGCGATCCTGGCCACGACGAGCATACCGGGCTCCACGATTCCGTCGTCTGCCGGAGCCTCGCCCACGTGGGCGTCGCGGAGCAGTGCTGTGAGCTGGCGGATGCGGGCCTCGATCTTGCCCTGCTCCTCCTTGGCTGCGTGGTAGCCACCGTTCTCCTTGAGGTCGCCCTCCTGCCGGGCTGCTTCAATCTTCTGGACGATCTCTGCCCGGCCAGCGCCGGAAAGGTGGTCCAGCTCTGCCTTCAGGCGGTCAAAAGCTTCCTGGGTGAGCCAGGCTGCAGCTGCGCTGTTGGTGGTAGACACGGACTTCTCCTCTGGTGGTCCTACATGCAAAAGACCCCGCCACGGTGGCCACTTGTGGAACAGTAACCAGCTCAGCGGGGTAAAGGTATTGCTCCATTGTAGTCAATCCCTTGGACTTAACCCAACAGGCAAGCGGCGCACGTCACAGGCCGTGGCCTGTTTCCAGGCCCGCGCTTCCGGTGCTAGGTGCCCTCAGCCCAGCAGCTGTCCACCACGCCGGATACCGGCAGTGATTCGGTGCGCACGGCCACGCGCTGGGCAACCGTGCGGCCGCCGTCGGCTGCTTCCGTGGCCTCTGCGGGAGGAATGTCCACAACCTTCCATCCCACCACCGCAAACTTGGAGTCCAGTGCCTTGACCGCGCATTTGACGGCGGTTCCCGGCTCGCGGGTGACCTGGAAGTCCACCTCCGCCAGCGTGGCATCCGTGGTGCTGTAGCCAATGTCCTTGAACGTCACGTCGGACAAGGACTGGGATGTGGAAACCCAGGCCAGGAATCCGATTCCCGCGGCCAGGGCCGTCCCGGCAATGACGCGTTTGGCTTTCGGCGTAAGCGTGCGCTTTTTAGCCCCATACCGATTGGCTAGGCTAGTGTCTGCGGGCGCGGGTTGGGCCGGCTGGTCCGGGGAAGTCACCTCACCAGTTTAGTGCCCTTTCCGGGGGCGGCTTTTCAGCAGCCCCGCCAGGCGTCCGCCCGCTCAAGCCATCCGATCAGCAGCCACAGGCAGCAGAAGAATAAGGAGCCGTCCTTCGATGACAGCGTCCAGCACCACCCCGGCGCCGCTACGGCTGCTCGCAGTCCATGCCCATCCGGACGACGAGTCCAGCAAGGGCGCTGCGACAATGGCGAAGTATGCTGCCGCCGGCGTCGACGTCCTGGTGGCCACGTGCACCGACGGCTCCAGGGGAGATATCCAGAACCCGGCTGTTGAGGGGGAACCGCACCCCAAGCGGGATATGGCCGGCGCCAGGCGCCTGGAGATGGAACGGGCGGCGGCCACCCTCGGCGTCAGCCAGCGATGGCTGGGGTTTGTGGATTCGGGCCTGCCCGAAGGTGATCCGCTTCCTCCCCTTCCCGCGGGATCATTCGCCACCCTGCCCCTGCAGCGCGCTGCCGCGCCCCTGGTGCGGCTGGTCCGGTCCTTCAAGCCGCACGTCATCCTTAGCTATGACGAGAACGGCGGCTACCCCCATCCGGACCACATCATGGCGCACCGCGTTGCCGTGGAGGCCTTCGAGTCCGCCGGGGACGGTTCGCGCTATCCGGACGCCGGGGAGCCGTGGGAACCCAGCAAGCTCTACTACGACAGGGCATTCAGCCCGGAGCGTTTCCGGGCGCTCCATTTCGCGCTGGAGGAAGCCGGACTCCAGTCCCCGTACGCCGAGCGGCTCGCCGCCTGGCTCGAGGCGGACGCCGAGGGCCACACGCCGCCGCCCGCCACGCATCCCACCACCACGCAGGTTGACTGCGGCGACTTCTTCGAGGTGCGCGACGACGCGCTCCGGGCCCACCGCACGCAGGTGGACCCCCTGGGGTTCTTTTTTGCCGTGTCTCCCGAGATGCAGCGCCGGGCCTGGCCGTGGGAGGACTACTCCCTCATCCGCTCCCGCGTTCCTTCCGAACTCCCGGAGCGCGATCTGTTCGCGGGGCTAAGATAGAAGTGCCGGCAATTTCTATGTCGCGTAGAAGTTAGGGTCTGGCGCTTTCGCCGTCCCGTCCGCGGCCCCTGCCATCCGCTCCACAGAAGGTATATAACCGTGCATCACCTGCTCCTCAGTTTGGCCACCACCCCGACGCCCCTGCCGACGCCAACGCTGCGTGAGGGGATTTCCGAGGACCAGGTGACGCCGGGCCTGCTGGGCTTCATCATGACGGCGTTCTTCGTGGTTGCCACCGCTCTGCTGATCGTGGACATGGTGCGGCGCATCAGGCGCGTGCGCTACCGGGCGCAGGTGGAGGAGGACCGCATGGCTGCCGCCGCTGCGGCGGATGTTGCGGCAGCGGAGGCTGCTGATGCGGGGGCGCCCGGCCAGCAGGCCCGCGGTGGCGCCGTACAAGGAACGGCCGACGGCGGGACGGACCCCGTGCAGGGTGACCAGCGGCACTGACGCATTGACGTCGTCCGACATGTGCGGCTGCGCTAACTGAGGACGCCCGGGTCGTGCGGTCCCGTCAGCTGAGGACGGCCGTGGCGATAGCCGTGAAATGCGCGGCGAAAGCCACCACGGTCAGGGCATGGAACAGTTCGTGGAACCCGAAGTGGTGGTAGCTGAAATTGGGTTTCTTGAGGGCGTAGAAGACTGCCCCGGTGATGTAGAGGACGCCGCCCACGCAGATCAGGACCGCCGCCAGGACGCTGGCCTGGAAGAACTGCGGCAGGTAGAAGAGGGCGCCGCAGCCCAGGGCGATGTAGATCGGTACGTAGAGCCAGCGGGGGGCGTCCGTCCACAGCAGCCGGAACAGTACCCCGAGGATGGCCCCGGACCAGATGACCCAGAGCAGCAGGACTGCCTGGGGCCTTTCCAGGAGGGTCCATGCCAGTGGAGTGTAGCTGCCGGCGATCACCAGCATGATGTTGGTGTGGTCCAGCCGTTTGAGGACGATCTTGACCCCGGGTGACCAGTTGCCCCGGTGATAGACGGCGCTGACTCCAAAGAGCAGGACGCCCGTGGCCGCGTAGATGGCTGACGTGATTTTGCGGTCCGCGGTGGGCGCAAGGACCACCAGGACGATCCCGGCCGCGAGGGCAAGGGGTGCTGTGACGGTGTGGATCCAGCCCCGCCACTTCGGCTTGATCATCAGGAGTTCGGCGAGCCGGACCGCGGCGCCGTCCATGGCGTTGTTTGCTGCGCCGCTTCCCGCGCCGGCACTGTCCTTCGGCTGCGGCGTCCGGGGGGCCTCCGGGGTGTCGCTGTTCATGGTCCCAGAATAACTTACGGATCGGTAAGTTACCGAAGAGTAGGTTTTGGGTGATCTCTGTTCAGAGCGGGTGGAGCGGGCCCTCGACGCTTCTGACGGTAGCCTAGGATGTGCAAGTACGTACAGCGAGGAAGTCAGGTGAGTGGACGCGTGGAGTTGCCCGGGTTCCTCTATGGCTTCTACGAGCGCAGGCTGCTGAAGGACCTCGCCCGCGACCGCATTCCCCGCCACATCGGCGTGATGGTGGACGGGAACCGCCGCTGGGCCAAGCAGTTCAACGCGCCCACCAGCCAGGGCCACCAGGCCGGCGCCGACAAGATCCACGAGTTCCTTGGCTGGTGCCAGGAGCTGGGGGTCAAAGTGGTCACCCTCTACATGCTCTCCACGGACAACATGAACAGGTCCAGCGAGGAACTGGACCTGCTGATGGGCATCATCGCCAACACCCTGGACCGCCTGGACGAGGACGCCAACATCTCCGTCCACGCGATGGGTGCTCCCGAACTTCTTCCGGACTACCTCGCCGAGCGCCTCAACAAGCTGACTGCACGTACCCCGGTCCGGGAGAAAATCCATGTCAATGTGGCGGTGGGGTACGGCGGCCGCCGGGAGATCGTGGACGCGGTGCGCGAGCTCCTCCATGACGCCGTAGCCAAAGGCGAGGACATCGGCCAGCTTGCGGACGAACTCTGCGTGGATGACATCTCCCGCTTCCTGTACACCCGCGGCCAGCCGGACCCGGACCTGGTGATCCGGACGTCGGGAGAGCAGCGCCTCTCCGGTTTCCTGATGTGGCAGAGCGCCTACAGCGAGTTCTATTTCTGCGAGGCACTGTGGCCCGCGTTCCGGAAAGTGGACTTCCTGCGGGCCCTCCGCGACTACGCGGGAAGGCAGCGGCGCTTCGGCTCCTGACAACTCCGGTTCACCACAAGTTCACACCACTGCAACAGGAATCGCCGCGTAATGGTTGCGGAAATTACTTGGGGTGGATTTACGTTATATCCATCAGCTGGCAAAACCGCCGGCTGATCGGGGAGGCCAGTACATGGAGCGAAACATCGCACCGGTTGTATGGGAGGCCGGACCCGGCCTCCTGGCCGAGCCGCCTCACCAATAACAATTCCGGGCTGGTGCCCGGGGCTGGAGTCGATGTGGCTACTTCTGAACAACTGCCCGAGGTCGTTTTTGACCAGGGAGAGAAAGCTACCTCTCGCGCCACGCGAGCCACCTCACAAACCGGTTCAGCAGCGGATGCTGCGGCCGGTTTTGCTGTCTCCGGAAGGGAAGCGGCCATTAACACCTTCGTCATCGACACCTCCGTCCTGCTGTCAGACCCCCGCGCCCTGCTGCGCTTTGCGGAACACGAGGTCATCGTTCCGGTCGTGGTGATCACCGAACTGGAATCCAAACGACACGACCCCGAGCTTGGCTATTTCGCCCGGAAAGCGCTGCGGCTCCTCGACGACCTCCGGGTCAAACACGGCGGGCTGAACCAGCCCATTCCCATCGGGGACGACGGCGGCTCCCTCATGGTGGAGCTCAACCACATCTCCTCGGAAGTGCTGCCGCTCGGCTTCCGGAGCGGGGACAACGACAGCCGCATCCTCGCCGTCGCCAAGAACCTCGCCAACGAGGGCAGGAACGTCACCGTGGTGTCCAAGGACCTGCCCATGCGGGTCAAGGCCTCGGCCATGGGGCTCACCGCCGACGAATACCGCAACGAGCTGGTGAAGGACTCCGGCTGGACCGGTGTTGCCGAGGTCGAAGCCAACGAGCAGGAGATCTCAACCCTCTACGGCCACGAGCCGGTGTTTATCCCGGCGGCAGCTGAAATGCCGGTCAACACCGGCCTGGTCCTGCTCTCCAACCGGGGGTCCGCCCTGGGCCGGGTGGGCCCGGACAAGCAGGTCCGCCTGGTCAAAGGCGACCGTGACGTGTTCGGCCTGCACGGGCGCTCCGCCGAGCAGCGGCTTGCCATCGACATGCTGATGGATCCCGCCGTCGGCATCGTGTCCATCGGCGGCCGGGCCGGCACCGGCAAGTCGGCCCTGGCGCTGTGCGCCGGCCTGGAAGCCGTCCTGGAACGGCGCGAGCACCGCAAGGTCATCGTGTTCCGGCCCCTCTACGCTGTGGGCGGCCAGGAACTCGGCTATCTCCCCGGCTCCGAGTCCGAAAAAATGAACCCTTGGGCGCAGGCAGTCTTCGACACACTCGGCGCCCTGGTCAGCCAGGAAGTGGTGGAGGAAGTCATGGACCGCGGCATGCTCGAGGTCATGCCCCTCACCCACATCCGCGGACGGTCCCTCCACGACGCCTTCGTGATCGTTGACGAGGCCCAGTCGCTCGAGAAAAACGTCCTGCTGACCGTCATGAGCAGGATCGGCCAGAACTCGAAGATCGTCCTCACCCACGACGTCGCCCAGCGCGACAACCTCCGCGTGGGCCGCCACGACGGGATCGCCGCCGTCGTCGAAACCCTGAAAGGACACCCGCTTTTCGGCCACATCACCCTGACCCGCTCGGAACGCTCGCCCATCGCCGCACTGGTGACAGAACTGCTCGAAGGCTAGCTGTATTGACCACGGACGTTAGTGATGTTCGGCGTGGTTTGGTGACATGAAGAAGACCTCCGGGTGGAGTGGGGCTTGTCTAGAGTCCAATTCCACGCACGGAGGTCTTCATGTCCCACCCTAACGCTCTTCTGACGCCCCGGGGGCGGCTGCAGCTCGCGCAATGTGTCGTTGATCAGTGCTGGAACCTGCGCCGGGCTGCAGAGCGGTTTCAGGTCTCCGTGCCAACTGCTGCTCGCTGGGCACAGCGCTACCGCGAGCACGGCCCGGCTGGGATGGAGGACCGCTCCAGCCGCCCGCATTGTTCGCCCCGGCGCACGGCAACACGTACGGAGCGGCGGATCATCGCCGTGCGTGTGAACCGCCGCTGGGGACCGGCAAGAATCGGTTATCTGCTGGGCATCCACCCCTCCACCGTGCACCGGGTCCTGTCCCGCTACCGGCTGGCGAAACTGACCTGGCTGGACCGTGGCACCGGACGAGTGATCCGCCGCTACGAACACGACAGGCCCGGGGACCTGATCCATGTCGACATCAAGAAACTCGGCCGGATCCCCGACGGCGGCGGCCACCGCGCGTTCGGCAGGGCCGCCGGCTGGCGTAACAGAACCGGTACCGCGGCCAACCGCAGACCCGGATACCACTACCTCCACAACGCCGTCGATGACCGCTCCAGACTCGCATACACCGAGCTCCTGGCCGATGAAAAGAAAGAAACGGCAGCCGGTTTCTGGGCACGCGCCAACGCCTACTTCGAATCCCACGGCATCACCGTCAAGCGGGTGCTAACAGACAACGGCTCCTGCTACCGCTCCCACGCCTTCACAGACGCGCTGGGCCCGGACATCAAGCACAAACGCACCCGCCCGTACCGCCCCCAGACCAACGGCAAAGTAGAGCGCTACAACCGCACCATGCTCGACGAATGGGCCTACGCCCGCCCCTACAAATCAGAGGCCGAGCGTGTTAACGCTTTCCCCGACTGGCTCCATCACTACAATCATCATCGAGGCCACACCTCACTCAGGGGTCAGCCACCGGCCAGCCGTGTCACCAACCTGCCGGGACAGTACAGCTCGCTGGGTGTGCGCGGGTGCCCCTTCCTCTGCGTGCTGGCTCGTTCCTCGCCTCTGACGCACGCTGCCGGAAGGCACACCCACGCGCACGGCCGGTCCCAGTGATTCGCGTAGGAGCGCATCGCGACGCATCGGCCGCCAGAGGTCGCTCAGCGACTGACGGCGGCCCTATGCGGTGTGTCTAAGCGACGGCGAAGCTCCGGGACGGACGGACCCCGCCAGGACTCAGCTGACGCGGAGGAACTTCGCTGCTGCTTCGTGGCCCTCGACTCGGAGGGTCCAGTCGGGGCGTTTGAAGGTCTCCGGGGTGAGGCGGACGTGCTGGACTGTTTCGATCTGGGTGCCCCAGGCCTTGCGGGTGATGCCGTTCAGTTCGTAGCCGAGGGCGCGGGAGACGCCCAGGGAGGACTCGTTCCAGCTGGCGGCTTCGGACTCGGCTACTGCTGCGCCGAGCCAGTCGAACGCGTAGAGCGCGACGGCGGCGCGCATCTCCTTGCCCAGGCCGCGGCCCTGCACGGACTGCTTGAGCCAGGATCCCGTGCTGACCGTCTTGAGGGTGGCGAAGTTCTTGGCCCCGACGTCCTGGCAGCCGATGAACTCACCGTTGTGCCAAATGCCCAGGAGAAGCGTCCAGGATTCGGGCGTGCACTCGGCCCGGCAGCGCCAGTGCCAGCGGGCCATGTTCGGTCCAAGCTCTTCGGCCGGAAGTTCAGTCCAGGGAGTGCTGAACGGGTTCCTGCCGGGCTCGTGGATACCCGTGCGGGCGGCTGCAACTGCCGCCGGAATCTCATGGTCCTGGATGGGGCGCAGCTCCAGCCGGGGAGTGGCCAGCGAAAGATTGAAGAGCGGCCACACGGCGTTCAGTGAAGTCATCCGCGAAGCCTAGCGGATGGGCGCCGGTTCCGGCCTGTCACATCAGGCGGGCACATCCCAGCTGATGTGCCGGCGGACGTCGGTGAGGTTCATGGATTCCGCCAGGAAAAGGTCGTCCAGCATGTATTCGTCCACGGCAATAATGCGCAGCCAGTGGCCGTACTGGTCCGTTTCAGGTTCAAGTGAGCGGCTGGATACACAGACACCGGTACCGAGGTCCATCCTGATCCGTGAACGGCCCGGCATGCACAGCGGAGCGGCGGGATCCACGGGATGGTAGGTGGCGGTCGGGGCCACCACAGCCTCAAGCGCCGGCCGGCCTTCATGCTCAACCCGGCGGACCTCCTGCACCTCCACCGGGTTGCTGCCGGGAAACTCGAGGGGCACGGGGGCGTTGCCTGCGAGCTCCACCGGATCCAGCGCCGCGGAGAAGCGCCCATTGCCGAAGCCAGGCTCCCCGTAGGCCGCCTCGGGGCGTCGCTTCACCAGGCCGAGGTCGTCATAAACGGGCGTCACCAGGTGGGGCGGCAGGAGCCAGGATTTCCGCGTGGAGCTTGTGTAAAGCCCGTCCCTGGAATCGTTGATGCCCGTGGTGCTGTGGAGGACCAGTCCCTCCGGGCTTTCCAGCCGCAGGGCTCCAGGGCGCCGCAGCCAGGCGCGGACCAGGGGAGCGGCAGGGCTGGGAGCTTCCACGAAGGGTTCATCCCAGTACTCGAAGCGCAGCGACTGCCATTTCCAGGGCGAGGACCGGCACAGGTTCCGGAACATGGCTGAAAGGTCCGTGGGGGCAGCTCCACTGTCCGGATCCGGCCGGTGCCGGAAATCCCACGTCGCCATATCCACAGTTTACGCGCGGGCGGTGCGTGGGCGCGTGGAAATCCAGTAGCATCCGAGGGTGATCCATCGACTGGGCGAACTATGGCAGCACACTCCGCAGGCCTTCTGGCTGGTGCTTGCCGCGTGCGCCTATTTCGCGGTGATGGCCGTCCGGCTCACCGTGATCGATGTCCGGCACCACCTGCTGCCGAACAGGATCGTTTTCCCGTCCTATGCCGTGGCCGGCGTCCTGCTCCTCGCGGCGGCAGCCTTTGCCGGGACTGGCGCAGACCAAGGTTCTGCTGGTCCCCTCGCGGGCCTGGCATCCCAGCCGGTGCTCCGCGTCGTGGCCGGGGCCGCCATCCTGTGGCTCTTCTACTTCATCCTCCGGCTGGCGTACCCGCCGGGTATGGGCTTCGGGGATGTGAAACTCGCCGGGGTCCTGGGAATGTACCTCGGCTACCTCGGGTGGGGGCATCTGTTTGCCGGCACTTTCCTGGCCTTCCTTTTGGGCGGCCTCTGGTCCATCGCACTCCTGGCTGCCCGCCGGGGGACGCTCAAATCGTCCATCCCCTTCGGCCCGTTCATGCTCGCCGGAACCGCAGCCGCGATGCTGCTTCCGGCCTGACCCGCAGCCGCGGGACCCTGGCGGGCGGGCAGCCAACGCAGGTGGACGGTTCGGTAGGCTGGCACAATGCCTGCGCCTGACTACGTCCTGAAGCTTCGCAAGAAAATCGGCAACGATCCCCTATGGGTCCCTGGAGTGCGCGGCATGGTGGTGGACGCCGAGGGCCGAGTGCTGCTGGCCCAACGGGCAGACAACAGGCAGTGGGCCCTGGTGAGCGGCATGCTCGAGCCCGGCGAGCAGCCGGCCCGCGGACTGGTGCGGGAAATCTTTGAGGAAACGGCGGTGGTAGCCGAACCGGAGCGTGTGGTGTCCGTGGGGGCCGTGGGTCCCTTCACGTATCCCAACGGTGATGTGTGCGAGTTCCTGGACGTCGTGTTCCTCTGCCGCTACGTCTCGGGGACTGCGCGGGTGAATGACGACGAGTCCCTGGCCGTCGGTTGGTTCGGACTCGATGAACTGCCCGAACTCATGGCGGGACACCTCACCAGCATCCACCGTGCCCTTGCATCCGCCGAGGCCGCGCACTTCGAGCCCTGACCGCGCAGCAGGGGCGCCGCAACCCCCAGGATTGCGGCGCCCCTGCTCTCCTGGCCGTCAGCCGTGCCGCGTGATGACGGCAGTACGACGGCGGTCAGTTGCGCTGGAAGACCAGCTCGCCGTCGTCGTCCTTGACGCTGTCCGCAGCCCCAGCCTCCGGTGCTTTGTCCGCACCTGCTGCCACTGGTGCCGGCCCGGGCAGTCCGGCGGCCAGCCGCTCGGCTTCCTCGCCGCCCACTGCCTCGCCTCGGGCCACCATGCCGGCTGTGTCCGAGAGCGGGATCTGCTTCAGCGTGATGGCCAGGACCAAAGCCGCCGCGATGAAGGGGATCAGGTACCAGAACACCGGGGCCAGGGACTCGGCGTAGGCGTTGACGATGGCGTCGCGCAGCTGCTCCGGAAGCTGGCTCAGGGCCTGCGGATCCAGTGTGCTGGTGGACTGGGCCGCCTGGTCCGCCGACGCGCCTGCGCCGGTAAAGGCACTGGTGAGGGACTCCGAGAGCCGGTTGGTGAAGATCGCGCCGAAGACGGCCACGCCCATGGCCGCGCCCACTTCGCGGAAGTAGTTGTTGGTGCTGGTCGCGGTGCCGATCTGGTCGGCAGGGACGGAGTTCTGCACCACCAGGACCACTACCTGCATGATCAGGCCCAGGCCGGCGCCGAAGATGAACAGCTGGAGGCAGATGACCCAGATGGGGGTGCTGGCGGCGAGGGTGGTCATCCAGAGCATGGCGGCCATGGTGAGCGCCGCGCCGAGGATGGGGAACATCTTGTACTTGCCGGTCTTGGAGATCCGGATGCCGGAGTAGATGGATGTGCCCATCAGCCCGGCCATCATGGGCAGCATCAGCAGGCCGGACTCGGCCGCGGAGGTGCCTGAGGACATCTGCAGGAAGGTGGGGACGAACGCAATCGCGGAGAACATGCCCAGCCCAAGGGTAAAGCCGATGGCCGTGGCGTTGACGAAGATGCGGTTGCGGAACAGGCTCAGGGGAATGATGGGATCTTCGGCCCGGCGTTCAACCATCACAAAGGCGGCCGCGGAAAGGACCATGCCTGCGCCAAAGGCCCACGTGAGGGGCGAGTCCCAGCCTTCGTCCTTCTTACCGCCGAAGTCCGTGAAGAAGATGAGGCACGTCGTGGCGGCGGACAGCAGGACGACGCCCAGGATGTCGATCCGCTTGTCTGCCTTCTTGTTCGGCAGCGTCAGGGTGAACCACGCAATGGCGAACGCTGCGATGCCGATGGGGATGTTGATGTAGAAGGCCCATTCCCAGGTCAGATGGTCCACGAAGAAGCCGCCGAGCAGCGGGCCGGCCACGGCGGAGAGGCCGAAGACCGCGCCCAGCGGGCCCATGTATTTGCCGCGGTCCTTTGCCGGCACGATGTCGGCGATGATGGCCTGCGAGAGGATCATGAGCCCGCCGCCGCCCAGGCCCTGGATGGCACGGAAGATGACGAAGCCCCAAAAATCGGTGGCCAGGGCACAGCCCACAGAGGCCAGGGTGAAGAGGGCGATGGCTGTCAGGAACAGGTTGCGCCGGCCCAGCAAGTCACCGAATTTGCCGTAGATGGGCATCACGATGGTGGTGGCCAGCAGGTATGCGGTGGTGATCCAGGCCTGGTGTTCCACGCCGCCCAGCTTGCCCACGATGGTTGGCATGGCGGTGGAGACGATGGTCTGGTCCAGGCTGGAGAGCAGCATTCCCGCAATGAGTGCGGAGAAGATGATCCAGATGCGTTTCTGCGTCAGCAGCAGTGGGCCGGCTGCGGCCCTGGGACTGGCGGTGGTGCTCATAAATGTCCTTCTGCGGGAACCGGGAGTTCGAATGGCTGTGAAAAGAGCTGGCTGGCGGCAGAGATGTTCTCCATCAGCAGCTCGGCGTAAGGGCGGGTGTTGCCGTCGGAGAAGTAGGCCATGCTGCTTTTCCGGGCGATGGTCCCCAGCAGGACCACAGCCATCTGGACCACGGGGTGGTCAGGTGCCACGCCTTCGCGAAGAGCAACATCCCGGGCGAACTGGGCCTCCCGCTGCTCGGTCACTCCGATGATTCGGAGGATCAGCTGCGGCTCCTTCTTGACGACGCCGATCAGCTGGCGGGTTTCCTCTTCCGAGGCGGCCATGTGCTCGGACAGCTTCAGGGAAAGCCGGACCAGGTCCTGGAACAGCGTGGGGGAGATGTCCCCGGCGGGCGATGCGTGCCCGCCCGCGATAAATTCCTCCAGGACGTCTGCGGGAATGTCATCGTCGATGTGGCCGAGGACGGCGTCTTCTTTGGTGGGGAAGTAGTTGAAGAACGTCCGGCGGGAAATGTCGGCCTGCTCGCAGACCTCCTCCACGGTGTAACCGTTGAGGCCGCGCTCGGCAGTCAGCTTCCGGGTAATCGAGGTGATCGCGGCGCGGGTTGCTGCCCGTTTGCGCTCGCGGAGGCCGCCCTCAATTGCTGCACTTTCATTCACAAAGTGAAGTTTTGCACTCATCATGAAAGAGTGCAACTTTTTAGGGTGGAGTGATGGAGTTTTTGTCCACGTATGCAGGGTTGAGGGGCGGTGAAGCCTGCATATCTGGACAAAAACTCCAAAGCACGACGGCGGCCGCCCGCCTTCGCTGGGAAGGTGAGCGGCCGCCGTCGTGCTTTGGCAGGGCCTCCGCCGGGCGGGCCGGCGGGGAAGGGGCCTAAGCCTTGTGGGCCGGAGCCGTCATGGTGGTGACATCAAGTGCCTTGTCCAGGTCCGCTTCGGAGACCTGGCCCTCGCCGTCACCGACGAAGCCCAGCTTCTCGGTGGCCTGGCGGACGGTCAGGCCCTCGGCCACAGCCGTCTTGGCAATCTTGGCCGCGTTCTCGTAGCCGATGTACTTGTTCAGCGGGGTCACGATCGACGGGGATGCCTCGGCCAGGAAGCGGGCACGCTCCACGTTCGCGGTGATGCCGTCGATCATTTTGTCTGCCATGACCCGGCTGGTGTTGGCGAGGAGGCGGATGGATTCGAGCAGGTTGGACGCCATGACCGGGATGCCGACGTTGAGCTCAAAGGCACCGTTGGTGCCGGACCAGGCAATGGCGGTGTCGTTGCCGATGACCTGGGCGGCGACCATGATGGAGGCTTCGCAGATGACCGGGTTGACCTTGCCGGGCATGATGGACGAGCCGGGCTGCAGGTCCGGGATGGCAATCTCGCCAAGGCCCGTGTTGGGGCCGGAGCCCATCCAGCGGAGGTCGTTGTTGATCTTCATGAAGGAGATGGCGATGTTGCGCAGCTGGCTGGACGCCTCGATCAGGCCGTCGCGGTTGGCCTGGGCTTCGAAGTGGTCGCGTGCCTCGGTCAGCGGCAGGCCGGTGTCCGTGGCCAGCAGCTCGATGACGCGCTCCGGGAACCCGGCCGGGGTGTTGATGCCGGTGCCCACAGCCGTGCCGCCAAGCGGAACTTCGGCGACGCGGGGGAGGGACGCGTTGATGCGCTCGATGCCGTAGCGGACCTGGGCTGCGTAGCCGCCGAACTCCTGGCCAAGGGTCACCGGGGTGGCATCCATGAGGTGGGTGCGGCCGGACTTGACCACGTCCTTGAATTCAACAGCCTTGCGTTCCAGCGATTCGGCCAGGTAGCCGAGGGCGGGGATGAGGTCGTTGATCAGGGCGGAGGTGGCAGCAACGTGCACCGACGTGGGGAAAACGTCGTTGGAGGACTGCGAGGCGTTGACGTGGTCGTTCGGGTGGACGACCTTGTCGCTGCCGGCCGCCTTGAGGGCGCGGGTGGCCAGCTCGGCGATCACCTCGTTGGTGTTCATGTTGGAGGACGTGCCGGAGCCGGTCTGGAAGACGTCGATGGGGAAGTCGCCGTCGTACGTTCCGGTTGCGACCTGGTCCGCGGCCTCTGCAATGGCTTTGGCCAGCTCGCCGTCGAGCACACCCAGTTCAGCGTTGGCCTGGGCGGCAGCCTTCTTCACCCGGGCCAGCGCTTCAATGTGCGCAGGTTCCAGGGTCTTGCCGGAAATAGGGAAGTTCTCCACTGCCCGCTGCGTCTGCGCGCGGTACAGTGCGTTCACGGGGACGCGGACTTCGCCCATCGTGTCATGTTCAATGCGGAACTCTTCAGTGGAAGTCATGGGGCTAGCTTAGGACGCCCGGGCGCCGCACCGAAAACCGTGAACGGCTTGCTACACGCTGCCGCCGAAGCCGTTCCGGAAAGCCCCTTAGAGCTCGCCGATTCCGGAAACAAGGTTCGCGCGGCCCTCGGCCAGGCTGTACGAAAGGCCGATCACGGCAGCCTTGCCTGACCCAATTGCGTCGGAAATCACACGGGAGCTGTCCACCAGCCGTTCCGACGTCTGCTTGACGTGCTCCACCACCATGTCGTTGACATCGGTCTGGTCGTTGCGCAGCGATGTCAGGACGGAGGGCGTGATCCGTTCCACGAGGTCCCGGATGAAGCCTGCCGGCATCTGGCCGGTTTCCACGGCCGACTTTGTGGCGCTCACGGCACCGCAGCTGTCGTGTCCGAGGATCACGATCAGCGGCACCCCCAGCACACCGATGCTGTATTCGAGGGACCCCAGGACGGCGTCATCGATCACCTGGCCTGCGGTCCTGACGACGAAGACGTCGCCCAGGCCGACGTCGAAAATGATTTCAGCGGCGAGCCGGGAATCGGAGCAGCCGAAGATCACGGCGAACGGGTGCTGGTTTTCCACCAGGGAGGACCGGCGGGACGCATCCTGGTTGGGGTGCGAGGTCTCACCGTTGACAAAACGTTCATTGCCTTCGCGCAGCCGGCGCCAGGCGAGTGCGGGAGTCAGGTAGGTAGTCACGCGCCTACCTTACGGCGCTGCGGCGGGGGAGGGTGAAACTGTGACAGCCGGGTTGCTGTCCAGGGATTTCACGACGGCGTCCGCGAGGGCGGCGAACTCGTCCAGTTGGGCCTCCCCGGACAAAACGACGGTAGTCCCGCGGTAGTCCAGCACCAGGGACTTCTCACCCTTGCCGGTGTCCCGAAGCTCCCATTCCTGCCCGCCGGCGTTCCGGGAGCCGGTGACGGGAGCGTTGCGCGTCTGCTGCAGCAGCCAGGTGGGGTTCGCGTTCCTGGTCTGGACCAGCCCGATGAAGGACTCATTGGGCGTCAGGTAGCCAACTTCCCAGGTGGGCACGCCGTTGCCGGTTCCGGCTTCCCACCGGGCGTAGTTAGGGCGGAAGCTGTTGCCGGTGTCAGGCGCGACGGGTGTGAATCCTGCCACATCCGTGGCATTCCGCGAGACCGCCGCAACGTCGATGTTCGGCCGGTAGCCATCACTCTTGGGCAGCGGATTCATGAGGATGATGGGAAGGAACGCGGCAATGCTCACCACCAGGGCGATGATCATTCCGATGACCGAGGCGTTGGCGCGTTTGGCGGCAGCAGCCGGAATGACAGGCTTTACCGGCCCGTTTCCTGCCGCAGCGCTGGATCCGCCGCTGCCCTCGGATCCGGCCGGCTCGGGGCTGGGACTGGTCTTTTCCTGCATGTCATTCACCCCTCTATAGTCGCCCATGCCGGCAGCCAACTTCCATTTGGGCGCCGCCGGTCCCTGGGCGCCGTCGCCGGTACATTGCGCGGGCGCGTCATCCGCCGCCCGCTCGAGCGGCTCGCGACTATGATCGGTAGCAGAGGAACCACCGCGCTGCTGCACCGGCGGGGCGGGTTTTATGATCGCCACTCGAAGAAGAGGTTCACGTGTCACCAGCGTCCATGACCCAGAAGTACTCCACGATCTCCCCGTCGCTTGCCGTAGGCATTGACGAGCCGGACCGCAACCTTGCCCTCGAGCTGGTCCGCGTGACTGAAGCCGCAGCCATCGCCGGCGGCCACTGGGTGGGCTTTGGCGACAAGAACAAGGCCGACGGCGCAGCGGTCGACGCCATGCGCTCGTTCCTCCAGACCGTCCACTTCAACGGCGTTGTGGTTATCGGTGAGGGCGAGAAGGACGAGGCCCCCATGCTCTTCAACGGGGAGCGCGTCGGTGACGGCACCGGCCCCGAGTGCGACGTCGCCGTCGACCCCATCGACGGAACCCGCCTGACTGCCCTGGGCATCAACAACGCCCTGGCCGTCCTGGCCGTGGCGGAGCGCGGCTCCATGTTCGATCCTTCCGCCGTGTTCTACATGGAGAAGCTCGTAACCGGTCCCGAAGCCGCGGACATGGTGGACCTCCGCCTCCCGGTCAAGCAGAACCTGCACCTGATCGCCAAGGCCAAGGGCGTCAAGGTCAACCAGCTCAACGTCATGATCCTTGACCGCGACCGCCACAAGCCGCTGGTGGAGGAAATCCGCGAGGCAGGCGCACGCACCAAGTTCATCATGGACGGCGACGTAGCCGGCGCAATCGCCGCTGCCCGCTCGGGCACCGGCGTTGACGCGCTGATGGGCATCGGCGGCACCCCCGAAGGCATCGTGGCGGCATGCGCCATCAAGTCCCTCGGCGGCGTGATCCAGGGACGTCTCTGGCCCACCAGCGACGAGGAGAAGCAGAAGGCCATCGACGCCGGCCACGACCTGGAGCGGGTCCTCTCCACCAACGACCTCGTCTCGAGCGACAACTGCTACTTCGCGGCCACCGGCATCACCGACGGCGACCTCCTCAAGGGCGTGCGGTACTCCAAGGACAAGGTCCTCACCCAGTCCATCGTGATGCGTTCCAAGTCCGGCACCATCCGTTTTGTGGACGGCGAGCACCAGGCCAGCAAGTGGGAAGGCTACGCCCGCAAGAGCTGACGCGGGGCGCGCTTGAACGCCAGGCCCCCGGAGTGCGCACCGCGCTTCCGGGGGCCCTGGCGTTTTAAGCGCTTGGTATAGGGTTGAAGCCATGATTCCTGCTGTTGTGCCCTGTACTGACCGCGCCCTCTGGGACGACCACGTTGACCGGTTCCAGGGACATCCGCAACAGTTGTGGGGCTGGGGCGAAACCAAGGCCATGCATGGCTGGTCCGTTGACCGCGTGCTCATCAACGACGCCGGCAACACCATCGGCTGTGCCCAGCTGCTGGTCCGCCGCCTTCCGCTTCCCTTCCGGGCCCTGGTCTACATTCCGCGGGGGCCCATGTGCGCCCCGGAGAACACGCAGGCCGTCCTGAACCGGCTCGCCGAGCATGCGGCCGTGCGCCACCGTGGAGTTGCCCTGAGCATTGAACCCGACTGGGACCAGGACTCTGTTTTTGCAGGAGCCGTGGCTGCCGCAGGATTCCGTCCGTCCGCCAACACGGTGCTGATCCCGCGCACGCTGATCCTTGACCTCACCAGGAACGACGACGAGCTCATGGCGGACATGTCCAAGTCCACGCGTGCCAACATCCGCAAGGCGATGCGCAGCGACGTGGAGTTCCGCAAGGTGAAGAACGACGCCGAACTTGAGCAGGTGCTCGCGATCTACCACGAGACGGCTGAGCGCGCCGGGTTCGGGATCCACGAGGACCAGTACTACCGGGACATTTTCCGGAACATGGGGGACGGCTCACCCATTATTGGCGCGTTCGACGGCGAGCAGCTCCTGGCGTTCGTCTGGCTTGCCAGGAGCGGGTCCACTGCCTTTGAGCTCTACGGCGGCGTGTCTGCCGAGGGGCAGAAACAGCGCGTCAACTACGGCGTGAAGTGGGCGGCCCTGCAGGCGATGCGGGAGGACGGCTGCCGCCGGTACGACTTCAACGGACTCCTGAATGACGGCATTTCCGACTTCAAGAAGCAGTTCGCCAAGCACGAAAACATGCTCCTGGGAACCTGGGAAAAGCCGCTCTCGCCGCTGTATCCCGCCTATGCCCAGGCCATGCCCCTGGCGCGCAGGGGACTGCAGACGGGACGGCGCGTCCTGAAGGCTGCTGCCGGCCGGGTGCGCCCCGTGCTCCAGCGGCTTCGCCCGGGCAGCTAGCTGCACCCACCAGCTGTGCTCGGCAAAGGGCGACGGCGGCACCCCGCCCGGGTGCCGCCGTCGCCCTTTGCCGTCGCTGCCTGAAGCGCCGCGGGCTGCTAGAGGCCGGTGGTCACGGCAAAGGCCAGCGCCTGCTCCGTGCTGCCGGCCACGGGGTGGACGTTAACCGGAGCTTCGGCGGCAGCCAGGAAGGCGCTGCCGCCCCTCGAAAGCTGCAGGTCGCCCTTGGGCGAATCCAGGTAGATCTCTCCTGCCACGACGATGACCACGGCCGCTCCGGACTGCGCCAGCGGGACCGGGGCCGCGCCCGGCGCGAGCTCGATGCGCTGGAGCTGGAACTCCTCGAACGGCGGGCGGAACACTTCCTGGTCGAGGACCGTCCGCTCGGCGGCCAGCATGGGCACCGCAACAGGTTGGAAATCAACGGTGCGGAGCAGTTCGGGCACATCCACGAACTTCGGGGTCAGGCCGCCGCGCAGGACGTTGTCCGAGGAAGCCATGACTTCCACGCCGAGGCCGTGCAGGTAGGCATGGACATTTCCGGCCGGCAGGTACACCGCTTCGCCCGGCGCCAGTGACACGCGGTTCAGCAGCAGGGAAATCAGGACACCTGGATCGCCGGGGTACTTCTCATTCAGGCTGATGACGGTTTTCAGCTCGGACTCATACGGGGCGAGGGTGGCTCCGGACAGGAGTGCAGCCACCACCAGTGCGGTATCGTCGGCCACGGACCGGCCTCCGGTGATCAGGCGCTGGAAGGCCTTCCGGAGGCCCTGCCCCTCATCGCTTGCGCCGAGGTCCTTCCGCAGCTCTCCGACCAGGGCGGGGACCCCGGCTTCACCGGAGCCACATGCTGCGGCGACGTGCGCCAGGATCTTTCTCGTTTCCGCCACAGGGCGGAACCCGCACAGCGCCTCAAACGGCGTCAGGGCGAGAATCATCTCGGGTTTGTGGTTGTCGTCCCGGTAATTGCGGTTCGGGGCGCCAGCCGGCACACCTTCCGCGTTTTCGCGGGCAAAACCGGCCCGCGCCTGCTCCAGGCTGGGGTGGACCTGCAGTGAGAGGGGCTGGGCTGCGGCGAGGATCTTGGCCAGGAAGGGCAGCCGGGGTCCAAATCGCGCAACGGAGTCCGCGCCGAGGAAATGGTCGGGATCGCGGGAGATCAGGGCATCCAGCGCCGTCCCCGCGGACCCGTCCCCGGGGACACGGGCGGTGGACGGTGAGTCGGGGTGGGCGCCGATCCACAGTTCCGCTTCCGGGCGGCCCGACTCGGGCCGGCCCAGGAGGGCTGCGATGGCCGTCGTCGAACCCCAGGCATAGTCGCGCAGGACGTTCTCAATCTCGTACAAAACCGGTTCCGTTTCCCTAGGTTTGCTGGATAAAAGTGTGCGCTACAGGGGCGCGCACTGGCCGTTGGTTGCCACGAGCTCGGCGATGGCCTGTTCGTTGCCCTCGAGTTTGAGCTGGGTCAGCATCTCTTCCGTGATCAGCTCGCCGTCGGGCGTGGTGGTCACCGGGGTGAAGTCCGACGGCGCGGGTGACTGCTGCGCCCGAACAGGGCCTGCGAGGGGGAGCCTGCCGGCAGTTCGGGCTGCCGCGGCCTGGACATGGCCCGGTGCGGCGACCGCTTCCACCATGGCGTCGTCCTGCATGCCTGCTGCCTGGGCCGAGGATGCGGAAGCCAGCAGCTGGTCTACTCGGTCGTGGATCTCATCGAAGTCAGGGACCGTGGAGAACGAGGCGTCAAAGTCGGGAGGGCCGATGGTCAGCCGTTTGATGTCCTGGCCCTTGGCCTTCATGGCAAGGTCCACGAAGCTGCCCAGCTGCGAGGAGGAGATGTTGGAGTCCACCACCTTGGTTCCCGCGTCGGCGATGTCCTCGAACTTGGCCAGCAGTGTGGCAGGGTCCAGCTGCTTGAGCATGGCCTGCTGCACGCACTGCTGGCGCTGGATGCGCGAGTAGTCATCCACATACTCCCGCGACCTTCCATACCAAAGTGCCTGGTTGCCGTCGAGGGTTTGTTCACCGGCCGGGATCCAACCCAACGGCATGCCGTGGGTCTGGCTGAAATCGTCAAAATAGCCGCTCATGGGAACCCATCCGCCGGCTTTGATCCTGATACCGCCCATCGCGTCGATGAGCCTGGAGAAACCGTCCATGTCCACCAGGACATAGGCCTGCACCGTGATCCCAAGCGTCCCGGAAACGGCTTCCAGGGTGGCCTGTGCACCGGGGTCGGCCACGCCGGGGTACAGGTCGGCGTACTCGTTCGTCACTTCGGTGTTGATGGCATTGATCAGGCATTCGTCCCCGCAGTCGTAGCCGTCCGGGTAGATGGCACGCATGGGGGAGTCCTCGCTGAACTGGGCGTTCTGGAGGTTCCGGGGCACGGAGATGATGGCGGTCTGCCCCGACTTGGCGTCCACGCTGAGGACGGAAAGGCTGTCCGGGCGCCTGCCGGTGCGGTCCTCGCCTGCGTCCCCTCCCATCATCAGGAAGTTGTAGCGGCCTTCAACGGGATCGATCGTGGGGCCGGAGGAGAAGATGCTGCCGATAGCGTTACGCCCCACATTGAGCAGGTAGGCAGCATAGCCAAGGGACCCGCTGCCCAGGACCATTGCCAGAACCAGGGCTATCCCGACTGCGGGCCGTGCCCGCGGTGCCAGCAGTGTGGGCCGGATGAGCCGGAGGGTGTTGAGGAACAGCAATGCCCAGGCGGCAGCCAGGGCTGCCAGCAGGACCACGATCACCAGGGAAGCGAAGGGATTGGTGATGATGCTGATCAGCAGGGTCCGGTTGAAGAGCAGCAGGAGCACGGCGGCGGCCAGGGCTGCCCAGACGCCGAGGGTCACGCGCAGCGCGGCGCGCCCAAGTTTGCGGCTGCCCGCCACGACCTGGGCGCTGCCCGGAACCAGGAGGGTCAGGAGGATGAGGACGAAAGCCCTTTTTGTGCGTACCGGGTAGGAAGCGCTGGCAGGGTAGCGGACCGGGTCAGTCATGGAGGTCCCGGGGGCGGGCTGCCGCACTTTACTGCTGGACATACGCGCCGCCTAGCGGCCGCCCCGAAGGGCGCCGTTGCCGTCTGCGAAGACCTCGCTGACTTTCTGGCGCAGGTTGGCACCCTTCCGGGCGGCGACCGCGTTGAGGTCTGCTGCGAAATCAAGGAGGTCCGCGCGCAGCGAGGCGGCGAGCTCGTCCGTGCCCGCAGCGAGCATCCGCACGGCCAGGAGCCCGGCGTTGCGGGCCCCTGCGATGGACACGGTGGCCACCGGAACACCGGCGGGCATCTGGACGATCGACAGCAGGGAGTCCATTCCGTCCAGGGTTTTGAGCGGAACGGGAACGCCGATGACCGGGAGCGGGGTGACGCTTGCCAGCATACCCGGCAGGTGGGCTGCGCCGCCGGCCCCGGCAATGATGACCCTCAGCCCGCGCTCATGGGCAGTCTGCCCGTAACGGATCATTTCGGTGGGCATCCGGTGGGCTGACACGACGTCGGCCTCGAAGGGAATGCCGAACTCCGCCAGCGCGTCCGCCGCAGCTTCCATGACGGGCCAGTCCGAGTCGGATCCCATGACCAGGCCCACCAGCGGGGCGGCCTCCGAAGCTGTGGCGGGGGTGGTTGGGGTGCTCATGGCTTCTCCTCGAAGGTACTTGGCAGTTCTTCTGCCGGTGCCCGGCCGTCGCGGATGATGCTCGCAACCATCGTGGCACGGCGGCGGACGGAATCAACGTCTGCAGTGGACGAACCCACCAGGTTCACATGGCCGATCTTGCGGCCCGGGCGGACGGACTTGCCGTAACAGTGCACCTTTGCGGCAGGTTCGCTGGCAAGCGCCATCGGGAAGGCGGAGAACAAATCCTGGTTGTCGCCGCCCAGGAAGTTTTTCATTACCACCACGGGGCCAAGGACATCGGTGGCGCCGAGGGGAAGGTTCAGTACCGCCCGCAGGTGCTGCTCGAACTGGCTTGTCACCGAGCCGTCCTGCGTCCAGTGCCCTGTGTTGTGGGGGCGCATGGCGAGTTCGTTGATCAGGAACCCTGCGCCCACGCCGGGGGTCTCAAAGAGCTCAACGGCCAGCACTCCCGTGACGCCGAGTTCACCGGCAATCCGCAGGGCAGCGTCCTCCGCGGCAGCAGCGACCTCCACCGGGATATCCAGGGCAGGGGCTATCACTTCATCACACACACCATCCACCTGGATGGTGTGTACCACCGGCCAAGCACGTGATTCGCCGTCGGGCGTCCTGGCAACGAGCGCTGAAAGCTCCCGGGTGAATTCCACTTTGGCCTCGGCGAGGAGGGGGCTCATGGCGTCAAACCACTCAGTTGTGTCAGCGGCTTCTTCCGCGGAGGCGACGATCCTGACACCCTTGCCGTCGTACCCGCCGCGGGGCATCTTCAGTACAACCGGCCAGCCCGTTTCGTCGCCGAAGCTGACCAGTGCCGCCACGTCCGGCACGGAGGCCCAGGCCGGGTTGGGAAGCTCCAGCCGGTCGATGGCAGCACGCATGACCAGTTTGTCCTGGGCGTTCACGAGTGCGTCAGGCCCGGGCTGGACGTTGACCCCGGCGTCCTGCAGCGCCCGGAGGTGGTCTGTGGGGACGTGTTCGTGATCAAAGGTCATAACGTCCAGGCCCTGGGCAAAGTCCAACAGCGTCTGCAGGTCCTTGTAGTCGCCTACCGGCGAGGAGGACACTGCCGAGACGGCGGAGACGTCCTCCCCTTCGGCGAGGACACGGAGTTCGAAGCCGAGGGCAGTTGCTGCAGGGGCCATCATTCGGGCAAGCTGGCCGCCGCCAACCACGCCTATTACTGGAAAAGTCACATGGGCCAGCCTACCGAAGACCTTCCGGTATCCCGCGTTCCGGTCCGGCGGGCCGGGAGTATTTTGGTGCCTGGACTACCCCCGGCCGGTCGGGAAGGCTGTCTCACAGGTTTGGGGGCTAAAATGGCCTCTGGCCCAATGGCCCAAAATTCACACAGCCATGGAGGGCCATGTTCACCACACTTGCAGACCGTATCCGGGGGCTCGCCTCGCTGTTTTGGCGCGAAGTGGCCAAATTCGGAGCCGTGGGCGGTGTGGCCTTCGTGATCGACAACGGTCTTACGTACTACCTGATGCACGGCCCGATGACCGACAGCGAGGCCAAGGCGCGGTTCGTTGGCGCCTCCGTGGCCACGGTCTTCTCCTGGATCGCCAACCGCCTCTGGACCTTCCGGCACCGACGGCAGGCCAACGTACTCCGTGAATTCCTGATGTTCGTCCTCATCAACGGAATAGGTATCGGCATCTCCACGGGCTTCACCGCCCTCGCGAAATACGGGCTGGGCATCACGGACAAGAACATGTTGTTCCTGGCCGGAGTGGCGGGCATTCTTGTGGCTACCGTGGTCCGTTTCTTCGCCTACCGGTTCCTGGTGTTCAACCAGGAACTGGACCAGGAACCGGAGTTCTCCCACGACCATGAGCTCATCGAGCTTCATCACCACCACAAGGAGCAGGGCTCCGGGGTGGAGCGCGAAGCGGAGCGCGAGCCTTCGACGGACGGCCGCGCCAAGCCTTAGCTGGACAGCCTGGGGCGCGGGCAGGCTGGAAGCCCCCCGCTTCCTAGCTGCCGTGAATGCGCTCCGCTGTGAGCAGCTTCTCGGTCAGCGCCACCTCCGGATGCGTCATGACCACCGATCCACCGTGCTGCCAGGCGCCCAAGGCATTGGACAGCGCGCTTTCCAGTCCGTTTCCGGCTGGAATATGAAGGCGTACGCCTTCATCGTGGCGGGCGGCGAAGGTGCTGAGCAGATTCTGGTGCGCGTGCGCCCGGCCGTCACCCGCCACGACGGCGCACCCTGAGGGATCAGGCTCGGCGTGCGGCATGAAGACGTCCCCGTGGGAGCGGACCTCGGCGGAGTAGTCCAGGTAGCCGGCGGTAAGCGTACCCGGCCACCGCATCGCCAGCGCGGGCAGGGCCACGGCGATGACGGCGTCGTAGTTCCCTTCAACTGCCTCCGGATCCGCGGTGGCCAGGTAGTCCGCAGCACCCCCGTCAAGGACGGTTTGGAGCCCCACCTGCCAGGCGGCCAGCGCCCAGACCATGGACTTCCAGTGCGCGGGCAGGTCCATGCGCAGGCGCGAGCCGGGGGTGGCGTCCATCTCGTCCTGGAGCAGGTTGCTCGTCTTGGCGACCCAGTTGTCCAGCACCCTTCCGGAGAGTTCCACCCGCTCATCGTCAGGGCCGTACCAGGTGAGCCGGGGAGCCGTTGAATTGCCCGAACGGAGCGTTGACATGAGTTCAGTTAGCGGGTTGCCCATGCCACCATCCTGCCACTGGCGGCCGGGCCAGTCACGGTGGTTGCAGAGCCGTCGGCGTAGGTGGAGCGCTCCCGCCGGGTGGGAGTGATACATATCACAAGAGATACTCAGCCTGCTTGCTAGTTTGTGTCTTTGCAGGTATTTTCCCCGCGGTTGACGGCGATTTGGGGAGTTCCGGTGCCCTGGTCGAAGTTCCCGGCGAGCCGCGCCGGGGCCGCGCGTTAAATTCCCGGGCGTGGCGTACGCCGCGTTCTCCGTTCGGAGTGATTATTATCCGGCGGCAGCTTGACTCGCCCAAGTTACACACGTGTAATTAGATAACCAAAGGCAACTGTGTAAATGCCGGCACACAACCGAGTGCCGCGTATCCAGGCAGTAGCTGCAAATCAGGAGGGTCGCCGATGGGGCAAGCAGAGCGTATCCAGGAAGATGCCGTCGTAGCCGGTCAGGCAACGGCAAAGTACCGTGCTCGGGGGGTGCCAAGCGACTGGTACGTTGACCCCGCCGATCCTGATGCTGCCGACCGGTACAACAGGAATGCGGGCGGCGTCCTGGAGGACCAGGCCACTGCATTCCTCGCGGCCCACGAAGCGCTGCTTGACGGTGGCCCGGAGCCAGAGGATGACCTCGACCCGCCCATGGAACTGGCAGCCGGAGGCGCAAGCCAGCCTGTGTGGATCGGACTTCCCTTCCAGCAGGATTTCGACGACGAAGGCGAGCTGGGCTGGCAAACAGACGCCCTGTGTGCCCAGACGGACCCCGAGGCATTCTTCCCTGAAAAGGGCGGCTCCACGCGCGATGCGAAAAAAGTCTGCGGAGCCTGCAATGTGCGCTCGCAGTGCCTTGAATACGCGCTGGCAAACGACGAACGGTTCGGCATCTGGGGAGGCCTTTCCGAGCGTGAGCGCCGGCGGCTTAGGAAGCGAGCAATCTAATTCACCAGGATGTTCATGTCACTGCCGTTGTGGTTGCCCACAACGGCAGTGCCTATCTGCCCAGGACACTTGCAGCCCTGGCGGGCCAGACCCGGCCCGCGGACAACGCAATCGGCGTCGATGCCGGATCACGGGATGACTCCAAGGTCCTCCTGCAGCGGGCCTTGGGCGAAGCAAACGTCATCAGCCAGCAGCGCGGCAAGGGCGGCATGGGGGCGGCAGTTTCCGCTGTGCTGGCCGAACTGGCCCCATGTCGGGGGAGTGCCGCCCCGGACAAGCCGGAGTGGATCTGGCTGCTCCATGATGATGCAGCACCTGCCCCGCAAGCACTGGCCGAACTGCTCAGCGCCGTTGAACGGGCGCCCTCGGTCACAGTCGCGGGGTGCAAGCAGCTGGACTGGCACGCGGAACGCAAGCTCATCGATGTCGGCCTGTCCACCAGCCGGTGGGCGGAACGGCTCACCCTGATCGATGCCGACGAACTCGACCAGGGCCAGTACGACGGCCGCAGCGACACCTTCGCCGTCAACTCCGCAGGCATGCTGGTTCGCCGTGACATCTGGGAGCAATTGGGCGGTTTCGATCCTGCTTTGCCCGGCAGCGGCGACGACGTCGACTTCTGCTGGCGCAACCGGCTGGCCGGGCACCGCGTCGTCGTGGTGCCCGCGGCCCGCATGTTCCACGTGGCGCACCGGCCCCACGCCTTGGGCAACGCGGCGGCGGCCCGGAAAGCCCAGGTCCACCTGCGACTGAAGCATTCGCCGCCATGGATGGTGCCGGTCCACGGTGCCGGGGCACTGCTGGGCAGCCTCTTCAGACTTGTGCTGAGCATCCTGGTCAAGGATCCTGCGCACGGCCTGTCGCAGGTGGTAGCCACCTGCGCGGCCCTCGGAAGGCCGCGCGCAGTGGCGAAGGCCCGCCGCAGCGCCCGCCGGACACGCCGCATCCGCCGGTCCGTGATCCGCAAGCTCCAAACCCCCAGGCGTGAGGTCTGGAGCCACCGGCGGTCCCTGATGGAGGCGCTCGGCTCGGACACCACACCGGCGGACGAGCTTGAGCAGGATCCGTTGGCGCACCAGCCCACTGGCGATGCATCGGACGACTTCGCGGCCTTGGCCACCACAAAGCGCGGATGGGTGGGCAACGGCGCCCTGGCTGTGGTCATCGTTGCGTCCGTGGCGTCGCTCCTTGCCCTGACCGGGCTCTTTCGGGCCGACGCCGTTTCCGGCGGTGCGGTCATTCCCGTCGCTGCCAACCTCGGCGACATCTGGCACCACGCTTCCAGCTGGTGGATCACCCTGGGGGCAGGGCTGCCCGGACGGGGAGACCCGTTCGGTTATGTCCTGTGGATCCTTGGGGTCCTGGGCGGAGGCGATGCCAACCCGGCCATGGCCTGGCTGCTTTTGCTCGCCACGCCGCTGTCCGGGCTTACGGCATGGTTCGCCGCCGGCGGGCTGACCGTCCGCCGCCGGCTCCGGCTGGCCGCCGCCCTCCTTTGGGCTGCCGCACCCGCACTCCAGGTCGCGCTCAACCAGGGCAGGGCCGGAGCGCTGGTTGCCCACATCATGCTTCCCCTGGTGGTTCTGGCGCTGCTGCGGGCCACCGGATCCGCTGTGGGCCACGGCCGCTTCACGCTGCCTTCCCCTGTCGAGGGCCGCCCCGGTGAGCGGCCCCCCGTTCGGCCCGGCATTAACGGCACGCCTTCCTGGACCGCCGCGGCCGCCGCCGGCCTTGCGCTGGCGGTTGTTGTTGCGTCGGCGCCGTCACTTTTGGTTCCGGCCACCGTGGTGGTGTTGCTCTGCGGACTCCTGCCCGGCCGCCGCGGCCGGACGGTCTGGTGGGCCCTGTTGCCCGCAGCGGCCCTGTTCATTCCTTTCGGACTCTCCGTCCTCGACAGGCCCCGGGCCATACTGGCCGATCCCGGCCTGCCGCTTGCCTTTGACGCAGCGCCGCTGTGGCAGCAGCTGCTGGGCCAGCCGCTGCGGTTTGACCCGCAGGGCGGCCTCGCCGGACTTCCGTCTTTTGCCGGCGGCACAGTTCCGTGGGCGCTGGTGCTGGCACTCCTGGTCGCAGCCCCGGTGCTGGCGCTGGCCGTCGCCGGACTGGTGGTACCCGGGCACCGCGCCGCCATGGCGAAGGGTTTCTGGGTGGCCGGCATCCTTGCCCTTGCAGGCGGCTGGCTGGCAGGCCACGTGGCCACTGGCATCAACGCCCAGATCCTCGTGACCCCGTTCACCGGGCCCGCAGTGTCTGCTGCGGCCTTCGCCCTCCTGGCGGCAGGCATCCTGGGAGCGGAGCACCTTCTGTCCATGGCGCACAGGGGAGCGGCCGGCGGCAGCGCCAAGCGCCGGGCAGCCCTTCGGTCCGCCACCGCGGTCAGCATGGTCATCCTGCTCGCGGGGCCCCTGGCCGGAATGGTTGCGTGGTCAGCCCAGAACCTGCTGCGCCCGGCCACGGCGTCCGCCGCCGCCATGGGGACCGCCTCTCCGGGCGCCGATGCCGCTGGCAGCCAAACCCCCGACGCCGCCGGACTGCTTGGAACCCCCCGGCTGGTGGAGGCCGCCAACCCGCGCACCCTCCCTGCCACCGCCATCGACCGCGGAACCGGGCCGGAGCAAGCACGCACGCTGCTGATCAGTACGCGGGACAACGGCACATTCGACGCATCATTGATGCGCGGTGCCGGAACAACCCTGGACAGCCTCTCCACGATTGCTGCCGCGCGGAACATCATCGGAAGCCCGGGTGCCGAGACCATTCGCGACGACGACGATGTCACCGCGGCCGTGCGTCGCGTGGTGGCAACGGTCGTCGCCGGCCAGGGCGTTGACCCCCGGAACGACCTCGAACAGCTGGGCGTAGGGTTTGTTGTCCTCCGCTCCGCTGACTCAGCTGCCCAGCTGACGGCCAGCCGGATGGACGCGGTACCGGGCCTTGTTGCCGTGGGACAAACCGATGTGGGGTGGCTCTGGCGGATTACCCCGCTGAACCAGCCGGCCCTGCAGGCGGCAGACGTCGCACACCGGGTACGCATTGTCGATGGAAGCGGTGCTGCCATCGGGCTGGTTCCCTCCGGCTTCAGCGACGTGGACGCCCCCGTTCCGGCCGGTCCTGAAGGTCGCCTGGTGGTGCTTGCCGAACGGGCGGATGCCGGCTGGACCGCCTGGCTTGACGGCCGCAAGTTGACTGCAACCACTTCCGGCTGGTCGCAGGCCTTCACGCTTCCGGCCACGGGTGGCCAGCTCACCATCCGCTACGAAAACCCCTGGGCCCTGTTGACGGCCATTGCACAGATCACGTTGATCGGCCTGACGGTCCTGCTCGCCATACCAATGCCGGCCAGGAGGCCACGGACCGGCATCTCCCGGGACGAGGGCTCCCTGCGTAAGGAACACCAGAATGCATGAGCACACTACGCCGCCGGCAGCGCCGGATGCCCAGTCCTCCGGCGCCGCCGGCGAGCCGCTGGAGGACGCAAGCACAGCGCGCCCGGAAACCCTTGCACATACCGGGCAGCGGCCTGTAGCGCGGGGACGCAAGACGGCGTTCGTGGGGATGGCGTCCGCGGCAATGATCCTCGCCGGGGCAGGGGCGGTAGTGGCCGGGGGATCACTGCTGCCACAGCCGGAATCGAGCCGCGCGGTAGCCGCCGCAGAGGCAGCCGTCCCCGCCGGGGCGAGTGTGGGCGTTTGTCCGGGACCGGCCCGGCTGCTCGAGGGGACAGAAGCAGGCACCGACCCCCAGTTCAGTCCGAAATCAGCCACCGCTGCCAGCGCAGTGACGGGCGCGGTGCTCGGCGCGGCAGGGATCCTGCCGGCCAGCCGTCTGTCCCAGCTGGACGAGACAACCGCCGTCGAAATCTCCGCAGGGCCCGGCCAGGGCGCTTCCGCGGGGGCGCCCCAGGAGCTCCTGGCAGGCGTGGTGGCGGCCCGTCCCGTGGAGCAGGTGAGCGTGCTGAGCGCCGACGCATTGGCGAACCAAAAAGCCTCGGCCGCAGCGGTAATGAAGTTCACCGCCACCGATGGGGACCTTCAAGGCGCGGCGGCCTCCAACTGCCATCAACCTTCGAATGACCAGTGGATCGCGGGGGCAAGCACCACCGTGGGCCGGGCATCCGTGCTGGTGTTGACCAACGCCTCCACCACCCCCGCCACGGTCAGCCTGGAGCTCTTCGGCGCGAAGGGCCAGATCCAGGCGCCCGGCAGCAGGGGCCTGCTGGTTGCGCCGGGCAGTTCGCGGGCCCTCGTCCTTGCCGGCCTGGCCCCGGGGGAGTCGCAGCTGAGCGTCCGTGTCCGGAGTGCCGGCGGCCCCGTTGCCGCCGTCATCCAACAGAGTGTCCTGCGGGGCCTCACACCCGGGGGAGTTGACTTCATTGCCCCCGGAGCGGCCCCGGCCGTGCGGCAGGTCATGACGGGCGTGGATATCCAGGACCCTGCCGGGCTGTCCCAGATGACCGGAAAGCCAGGATACGAGGACGCCGGACCGGCGCTCCAGCTAACAGTTCCAGGCCCTTCGGATGCAGTGGTGGAAGTCCGGATGTACGGGCGTGGCGGACAGGAAGCCCTGCCCTCGGGTGGGGTCATCACCGCCAAGGCCGGCGCCGTCACAGAGGTCTCCCTGGCAGGTGTCCCGGCGGGCCAGTACACGGTGGCTGCATCTTCGGACGTTTCGTTTGTCGCGGCGGCACGGGTCACCCGCGGGCTTCAGGAAGGCCAGCCCTCGGATGTTGCCTGGGCGTCCGCCGGAGTGCGGTTGGGCAGCCAGCATGTGGTTCCAGTGCCGCAGGGCGGGATCCGCAGCCTGGTGTTCGGCGCCCTGGACACCAGGGCAACCATCACGTACGCCGCCATTACGTCGGACGGGAAAGTAAGGGCACCGGCCACCGCCGACATCGCCGGCGGAACGACGTCCTCGATTGCTGTCCCCGAAAAGGAGGGCGACGCCGACGTGGTGGGATACGTGGTGTCCGCGTCAGGGGACGCCGCCTACGGCTCCGTGCTAATCCAGCAGGACGGAAGGAACGACGTCTCAACACTCGCGTTTCTGGCGGCGGCGGCCGGCCAGGAAACAGTGCCGGTCACCCTCAGCTACTAACGGCCCCTCAGCCGCTGAATCAACTGCCGGCTGCCGCCGGACGGATCAGTACCGGCGGCGGTAGACCGGGTCCAGGGTTTCCGGTGCCACTCCCAGCATCTCGGCCGTGTGCTCCACCACAACGTCATGGACCAGGTCCTGGAGCTCTTCGGGGCCGGGGCAGCCCTGTTCCACCACGCGCCGGTAGACCGTAATCATCGGTCCTTCGCCATCCGCGGCGGGAGTGTAGGAGCCCATTGGCGCCGACGCCGAGTTGGCGGCCAGTTGTTCGAGGTCAGGCGGGATCTCATCGACGCCGAACCGGACGCCGTCCAGCGTCTTGCCCCAGATGTCGTGCAGCCGCTGCGCTGAATCCAGCACCATGTCATCAAACCGGTCCGAGCGCGTCCGGTACCCGGGGTGTGTGGGGAGCATGACTTCCCCGCGGAGCCCGCGTCCATGGCGGTTCCGGCGGCGCATCATGAAGCTTTTGCCGGAGGAGCCGGTGCCCGGATTCCCGGGGGCATCCGGACCAGCCAACCGGACCGTGAAACCTGATTTCTGGTTCGATGACTGCATACATCGACTCTAAACCCGGGGGAACATTTATGCGATACATTCGCCGGGCGGCAGGGACGCGTCGGCTCAGGCGGGCAATGCACGGTTTTGGCGCGGACACCGAGTAGTCTGTGATGTCGTGGGAGCTATCCGTCAGTGTTCAAGATCTGCCTGCCGCCAGTCAGCGGTGGCTACCCTGACGTACGTCTACGCAGACTCCACGGCCGTCCTCGGCCCCCTGGCCACCTTCGCTGAGCCGCACTGCTACGACCTGTGCGAACAGCACGCTGACTCGCTGACCGTTCCGCGTGGCTGGGAAGTCCTCCGGCTTGCCATGCCGTCATCGCCGCATCAGCCCGGCCCCGACGACCTCCTGGCCCTTGCCAATGCGGTGCGGGATGCCGCGGCCCTCCCGGCCCAGGGACAGCAGCCGCCGGCACAGCGCGCGCCCCATTCTGCGCTGGAAGCACCGGCCGGCGCCGAAGGCACCCGCAGGGGACACCTGCGCATCCTGCGTGAACCCTCCTGACATCCTCTGGCGGTAGGCTGGTAGCTGCACACCAGTCCGCTACCGGCGCGAGCGCGCCCGCCAGGGAGCACCAAGAATGCCACTTATCAATCCTGAGCTGCTGTCCGTCCTCCGCTGTCCCGTCACGGGCTCGGCCCTGGTGCAGGAAGGTGAGGAACTGGTGGCGGCCGTCGCCGGGGATTCCGGAGTTAAGACGCGCTACGCCATCGAGGACGGCATACCGCTCCTCCTGCCACCGGAGCTGCTGGCAGCAGCCACGGCGGCAGGATCGGACCAGCACGATGCAGCCGCCGGAACGGGCCAACCCACGTAGCAGCGAACGGGCCGGCCGGGACGCAGGCGCCACGGCCGCCGTCGAACTTTACACAGCAACACCGGAACCTACAGCACTCCGGACAGGACGAAGGATTACCCATGACTTTTGATTACAAGGTTGCCGATATCACCCTGGCGGAAGCCGGCCGGCACCAGATCCGCCTTGCCGAACACGAGATGCCGGGCCTGATGTCGCTCCGCGAGGAATTCGGCCCCACCCAGCCGCTCCAGGGCGCCCGGATCGCCGGATCCCTGCACATGACGGTGCAGACCGCCGTGCTGATCGAAACGCTCACGGCCCTCGGCGCCGAGGTCCGCTGGGCCTCCTGCAACATCTTCTCCACCCAGGACGAGGCCGCCGCGGCCGTGGTGGTCGGAAACGGAACCGTCGAGGACCCCCGGGGCGTTCCCGTGTTTGCCTGGAAGGGCGAGACGCTGGAGGAGTACTGGTGGACCGCCGAGCAGATCCTCACCTGGCCCGGCGCGGACAGCAACCCGGACCTCGGCCCGAACATGATCCTCGACGACGGCGGAGACGCCACCATGCTGGTCCACAAGGGAGCCGAATTCGAGGCCCTTGGTGCCGTCCCGGCCGCCGCCGATGACGAGTCCGAGGAAGGCCGCGTTTTCCTCGAGGTGCTGCGCGCTTCGCTGCAGGCGGATCCGCAGAAGTGGACCCGGATCGGCTCCCGCCTGCTGGGCGTCACGGAGGAAACCACCACCGGTGTGCACCGCCTCTACCAGCTCGCGGAGCAGGGCAAGCTGCTGTTCCCGGCCATTAATGTCAACGATTCCGTCACCAAGAGCAAGTTCGACAACAAGTACGGCATCAGGCACTCCCTGCCGGACGGCATCAACCGCGCCACGGACGTCCTGATGGGCGGCAAGATCGCCGTCGTCTGCGGTTACGGCGACGTCGGCAAGGGCGCGGCGGAGGCTTTCCGCGGCCAGGGCTCCCGCGTCATCGTCACTGAGATCGATCCCATCTGCGCACTCCAGGCAGCCATGGACGGGTACCAGGTCGCAAAACTGGAATCCGTCCTCAGCGAGGGCCACATCTTCATCACCACCACCGGCAACAAGGACGTCATCCTGGCCGAGCACATGGCCGGGATGCGTGACAAGGCCATCGTGGGCAACATCGGCCACTTCGACAACGAGATCGACATGGCCGGACTGGCCCGTATCCCCGGCATCCGGAAGGTCGAAATCAAGCCGCAGGTGCACGAGTGGGTTCTCGATGAGGGAACAGACCGGGAACGGTCCATCATCGTCCTCTCCGAAGGGCGCCTGCTGAACCTCGGCAACGCCACCGGTCACCCTTCATTCGTGATGAGCAACTCTTTCGCCAACCAGACGATCGCGCAGATTGAGCTCTTCACCAAGAGCAGCCAGCCGGAGGGGGAGCGGGAGTACGGGAACCAGGTTTACGTGCTGCCGAAGATCCTTGACGAGAAGGTCGCCCGGCTGCACCTTGACGCCCTCGGCGTGGAACTGACCGAGCTCTCGAAGGAGCAGGCCGCCTACCTGGACCTCGACGTCGCAGGCCCCTACAAGCCCGAGCACTATCGTTACTAAGAAGTGAAGCGCCCGGGTGCCCAGCGCGCCCGGGCCGTTACTTTTTGCGCCTAGGATCAAAATATGGAGCCCGAAGTCCCGTCCCGCCGTCCCGGTCGACTGAAGAAGATTCTTGTGGTGGCAGCCGTCTGCCTCCTCGCTGCCGTCGGCGGTGTCTTCGCCGCTGTCGCGCCGGACATCGCCCGTGGGTCCATCGAATCTGAGGCCAGCTCCTCCGTGAGGACGTCCCCGGGCATCGCAGCTCCGGTGGTGGCTCCTGTCACGTCCGACGCCGTGCCGGCCAACGGGGCGAAGCAAGTCAACCCGGCAGCTCCGGTGTCCCTGAAGGTCACCAACGGAACCATCGAACGCGTCACCCTCACCAGCACCGGCGGGGAGACCGTGGAGGGCGCCATCGACCCCCAGGGAACCGGCTGGACTGCCGCGGGTCCCCTGAAATTCAACACCGGCTACAGCTACACGTACGTGGTCAAGGACGGCGCGGGACGGGAGACCAGCACCACGCAGTCCTTCAGCACCGTCTCCAGCTCCCATGAGGCGGACGCCGCTATCTACCCCCTGGACGGCATGAAAGTGGGCGTCGGCCAGCCGCTGCAGGTCATCTTCAGCGAGCCCGTGGTCAACCGGGAGGCCGTGGAGAAAGCCATCAGCATTACCAGCAGTGCCGGCCAAACAGGCGCCTTCCACTGGCACAGTGACACCATGGTCCGGTACCGGCCGGAGAACTTCTGGGCTGCCAACTCCACCATCTCCATGGACATGAAGCTGTTCGGGGTTGACCTCGGGAACGGCCAGATCGCCAACTTCAACAAGAAGGTGAACATCTCCATCGGCGACAAGAAGGTGGCCGTGGCCGACTCCGCAGCGCACACGTTCACGCTGAGCGTCAATGACCAGGTGGTCAAGACACTGCCCGTCAGCATGGGGGACAAGCGCTTCCCCTCAGCGCGCGGCTACGGGGTGCTGATGGAAAAGAAGCGCTACGACCACTTCCGGGCCTCAAGCATCGGGCTCAAGCCCGACGATCCTGCCTATTACGGGGACGTTGACGTGGAATACACCATCCGCCTCACCCTCAGCGGCGCCTACATCCACCAGGCGCTTGAGTCTGCCTATCCGTTCATCGGCAACGCGAACGTCTCGCATGGCTGCATTGGGTTCGCTCCCGACGGCGCTGCCTGGGTCTTCGACAACATGGGCACCGGCGACGTTGTGCAGATCGTGAACACCGAGGGCGACTACGCCGCCCACGATGACGGGTTCGGCGACTGGAACATCCCGTGGAGCGAGTACGACAACTAGCTCAGCTGCCGAAAGGAAGCCGCTGCAACCGCTCACCGATATCGGTGTTGCGCCGGCGTGCTTCCATCAGCCGGGCCAGTTCCCGGCTCCGGCGTTCAGCAACGACGGCGGCAAGGAAGTCGTCCGTGCTGGTTCCCGCCGGCGGGGGAGGGGCCACATGGGCGGACAGTTCCGTGGCGATCGATGCGGCCATCTCTGACCGGGACGTCGGCGCCATCCGCCCCGCCTGCCGGAGGAACTGGGAAGCCCTGCGCGCCGTCGGGTCGGGAATCCGTCCAATGTCCGCGGCGGCAGCCCAGGCGCGGAGCCGCGGCGGTACAAACACCGGAACCGGCTGCTCCACGGGCACGCGGGTGCGGACCGCGTAGGTTCCGGCCATCAGGTCTCCGAGCCGCCGCGACCTGTCATTGAACAGCGCAACGGTCAGCGCCACCCCGCCGAAGGTAAGGTAGATCTCCAGGAATCCGGTCAGTCCCCGGATGACGGCGTGGCGGAAACGGATGGCACCGCCGTCGTCCCTGACCACCCGAAGGCCGGTGGCCAACTTACCCAGGGAGCGGCCGCGGCTCAGCGTTTCAACTGCCACGGGAACGATGACCAGGCAGAAGACCACGCTGGCCAGGGTCAGGGCACGGGCAGCAGCCTCATCCAGGTCCTCTCCCGCAGCGGCAAGCCCGATCAGGATCGCAATAAGCAGGACGATGTTGAAGGCGACATCAAGGACCAGCCCAAGGGCGCGGGCCGCGAAAGATGCCGGCCGCAGCTCCAGGACCACGGCCTCGCCTGTGATGATCGAACTCACTGTTCTTCCCCGTTCCGCCGCCCCTCCGGTGCGTCGCTCAAAGTCTAGTGCGGTGGCGCTAGGCTGGTCGCGTGGATATGGACGCCTTTTCCGCAGCCAACGCGGACAAGTGGGCACGGCTGCACGAGCTCGCCGCCAAGGGCAGGCTCTCCGGCCGCGAGGCCGATGAGCTGCTGGCGCTGTACCAGTCCACGTCCGCCCACCTCTCGCTGATCAGGTCAGTCGCTCCCGAAAGCGGACTTTCCGCCTCGCTGTCCGCCACGTTGGCGCAGGCCCGGACGCGCTTCACTGGCGCCAGGTCCAACGTGCCGGCGGACCTGGCGCACTTTTTTGTGGTGGCCCTTCCGGCCGCGCTGTACCGGTTGACCTGGCTCACGCTGGCCTGTGGTGCGGCCTTTATCCTTATTGGCGCGGCGTACGCGCTGTGGATCGGCACGTCGCCCGAGGCGCTGCGGGCAGTGGCCACCGAGGCAGCGGCCAGGCAGTATGTCGAGGAAGACTTCATCAACTACTACTCTGAAAACCCGGCTGCCTCCTTTGCCGGTGCTGTCTGGACCAACAACGCCTGGATCAGCGCGCAGGCCGTAGCGCTGGGTATTACGGGTTTTTGGGTGCCGATGATCCTGTTCAGCAACGCCCAGGGAGTGGGCGTTGCGGCCGGGATTTTCGCCGCCGCCGGTAAAAGCGACGTCTTCTTCAGCTACATCCTGCCGCACGGCCTGATGGAACTCACCGCCGTGTTCATTGCCTGCGCGGCCGGACTGCGGATCTTCTGGGCCATGGTGTCACCGGGCCGGCGGACCAGGGGACGGGCTGTTGCCGAGGAAGGAAGATCCCTGGTCACCGTGGCCCTGGGCCTGGTCCTTGTGCTGTTTGTCTCCGGTCTGGTTGAAGGATTCGTCACCCCCAGCCCGCTGCCGGTATGGGCCAAGATCGGGATCGGAGCCGCTGTCCTGGCCGCGTACTGGTTCTACGTGCTGAGGTGGGGCAGGCCCGCCTACCTCGCGGGAGAACGCGGCGATCTGCGGCGCGAGGACGCGGGCTACACGGAAATCGCTGCCTGAATCGTTGTAATTCCGCCGGGGTGGTTCCTCGTCCAGCCCAAGGCCCGGACGGTAGGCTCGACACCAGATAAGCGCGCCAGCTGAGCCCGGCCCGGCGCGGAAACACGACGGAAGTGACGCTGCTGTGAAAGACGAAACACCGGCCCGCGCCAAGAGCGCTGAGCCGCAGCCGGAACCCCACCTGGACACGTCCGGGGACTCCGACGAGCCCGCGTTTTCCTGGCTGACCCCCGCCGGGAAGGGCTCCGGTACGGCGGCGGGGTCCTCCGCCTCACCCGCTGCCTCTTCACCCGCTGACAGCCCGGCCGCGGCCTCTTCCACCGCTGGCGGCGGTTCCACTGTTGAGGGCGGCTCCGCAGGCCATGCCGCTGGTGCTTCCTCCGCTGCTGCCCGGAGCTCCGCCGTTGCGGGCGGCGCAGAATCCACCCCGGGCAGCCGGAACGGGTCCATCCAGCCGGAGAGCAGGGCGGACCGGAAAGCCGCTGAAGCCGCCGCCGAGGCTCCCGGGGAGGACAGTTCCCTGGTCTTCAAGGAGCCGCTTCCTACCTCCGCGCTGCAGGTCCGCCCGCCGGAGGAGGAGGTGGAACGCCGCAATGCCCAGCGGGAGAGTGCCGCCAACGCCAAGCCTGTGGCGCCCCGGGTGATGCAGGTCCTGCTCGCCGTCTTCTTCCCGCTGGTCCTGCTGATCCTGGCTGTCCGGGCGGTGACCAGCCCGCTGTTCCTGTGGGTGGAGTACAACCGGCCCGGGTTCCCCGGCGACGGGTACGGCTTCAGCACCGACGACCGGATGACTTACGGCTCCTACGCCGTGGATTACCTGAGCAACTGGTCCGGCCCGCGCTACCTCGGGGATCTGGTGCACCGCAGCGGCGACAAGCTGTTCAAGGACGGCGAGGTGAGCCACATGGCGGACGTCAAGCTGGTGATCCTGTCCACGTTCGGCGCCGGCGTCCTGCTGGTCCTGTTCAGCATCATTGCCATCCTCTATCTCCGCAAGCGAAGCACGGGCGGAGTCCGGAGGGGCCTGTTCGCAGGCTCCATCGTTACCCTGGTCATCATCCTTGGCCTGGGCACCCTGGCCGTGCTCGGCTGGCAGCAGTTCTTTACCGAGTTCCACCGCATCTTCTTCGCCGACGGGTCCTGGACCTTCAGCCTGGACGACACCCTGATCCGGTTGTTCCCCGGCCAGTTCTGGATTGACGCCGGCATGGTGATAGCGGGCCTGGTGCTGCTGGCCTCACTCGTGACCCTGGTCCTCACCTGGCCGACCCGCCGGCGGCGCGGCCTGGCCAAGGACGGCGCCGCACCCGCGGCGGTTCAGGAGTAAGCCCCGGGACGTGGCAGGCAGCCGGGGGACTGCGACCTAGGCGTAGAGTTTTGCGATCTCATCGGCGTAGTCGCGCACGACGGCGGCCCGCTTCAGTTTGAGGGACGGAGTCAGGTGCCCTGACTCCACAGTGAACTGGACGTCGAGGATCGAGAAGCTGCGGATGGACTCCGCCTTGGACACGAGCAGGTTGGCGTGGTCCACCGCCCCCTGGACTGCCGCGAGGACGTCCGGATCGTTGACCGCGTCAGCCGCTGCCAGGGCGGGCAGGCCCCGTTCGGAGCGCCAGTTGTCAACACCCTCCGGGTCCAGGGTCACCAGTGCCGAGACGAAGGGTTTACCGTCGCCCACCACCACCGCATGGCCTACCAGCTGGTGGGCGCGGATCTTCTCTTCGAGCGGGCCCGGAGCCACGTTCTTGCCGGCTGCGGTGACCAGCAAGTCCTTCTTGCGGCCGGTGACGGTGAGGAACCCCTGCGCATCAAGTTCCCCGAGGTCGCCGGTGCGGAAAAACCCGTCAACGAAGGCCTCAGCGTTCGCGGCCCGGTTGTTGTGGTACCCCTTGAAGACACCGATCCCTTTGACCAGGATCTCGCCGTCGCCTGCCACCCGGATGGTGGTGCCCGGGACCGGGATGCCCACTGAGCCCACACGCGTCCGGGCCGGGGTGTTGGCCGTGCACGGTGCTGTGGTTTCGGTCAGTCCGTAGCCCTCCAGCACGGGTATCCCGGCGCCGCGGAAAAAGTGCGCGTCATCGAGGGACAGGGGACTGGCGCCGGATACGGTGTACCCCACCTGCCCGCCCAGGGCCTGCCGAAGCCGGGGATACAGCAGCCGGTCGAAGAGTGCGTGCCGGACACGGCAGATCAGCCCCGGCCCGTCGCCTTGGCCGCGGTTGCGCCGGTCCTCCTCCCGCGAAAACTCCATGGCGGCCTCTGATGCAGCCTTGAAAAGCCGGGCCTTGCCGGCCAGGGCTGCCTTGTGGGCGGCGGTGGCCCGGACTTTCTCGAAGATCCGCGGCACCACCAGCAGGAACGTGGGCCGGAACGAGCCCAGGTCCTCCAGCAGCTGCGCCGCTCCCGGCGTGTGTCCCAGGGTGGCACCGGCGGTGAGGCAGACCACCTGCACGGCGCGGGCCAGGACGTGTGCCAGCGGAAGGAACATCAGGGTGCGCGCCTGGTCCTGCAGGAGCAGCTCCGGAAGGAACGCCACGATGTTCTTGGCCACCAGGGCGAAGTTCCCGTGGGTAATCTCGCAGCCCTTGGGATTGCCTGTGGTGCCTGAGGTGTAAACGAGGGAGGCAACATCATCCAGCCCGGCCTGGCTGCGGTGCCGTTCAAGCTCCGCGTCCGTGACCCCAGTGCCGGCAGCGGCGAGGCTGGCAAGGTCCGGCGCGTCGCCGTCGTAATCCATCCTCACCACGTTGACGAGCCGGTCACGAAGGATGTCGGAGCCTGCCAGGACCCCCGTGACCAGGGCGACAAGGCCGCGGTCCCCGGCAAAGACACGGCGCACGCCCGCGTCCTGGATGATCCACTCCACCTGCCGCGCGGAGGATGTTTCGTAGATGGGAACCGTCACCCCGCCGGCGAACCAGATGGCGAAATCCACCAGGGTCCACTCATAGGAGGTGGGGGACATGACCGCAACTTTGTCGCCGGGCTCGATGCCGCCGGCAATCAGGCCCTTGGCCAAGGCGCTGACGTCCTGCAGGAACTTGGCGGCCGTGACGTCCACCCAGCCGTTCGGGCCCTTCCGCCGGTACAGGGCATGGGCAGGGTTGGCGGCATGCTGCTCCAGCAGCAGGTCGGTCACGTTGCTGGCGGCGTCAAGCTCAACCAGCAGTTCGGTGCTCGCTTCTCTCACAGCAGGTCTCCGTTCCGCTGCCACGCCGCGGCAGCGGCTCAGTTGGGGTCTGATGCCATCCTGCCCTAGATCCAGGACGGCATCCACATCCGGACTTTCCAGCCATCGTAGGGAATGGTTTCGGCGGCCCAGACCGGATAAAAGAATGCCGACAGCAGGATCGCCGCAGCGATGAACAGGACCACCAGGTACAGCCCTGACCGGCGGCGCCAGGGCGGGTCGGAGGCCCTGCCCAGGACGAGGCCCAGGCAGTACACGAGCGCCAGGATCAGGAAGGGCTCGAAGGACACCGCGTAGAAGTAGAACATTGTCCGTTCGGGGTACAGGAACCACGGCAGGTAGCCTGCGCCCACACCGGCCAGTATGGCGCCGGCACGCCAGTCCCGCCGCCCGGCCCACCAGAACAACAGGACCACCAGGGAAATGACGGCGCCCCACCAGATCAGCGGATTTCCCACGGACAGGATGGCCGAGGTGCATTTTTCCACCGCGCAGCCCGGGCTGCCCTGCGGCGGCGATTCGTAAAAGAACGACGTCGGCCTGCCAAGTACCAGCCAGTTCCAGGCGCTTGCCTCGTACGGGTGATCCGATCCAAGGCCCTGGTGGAAGGTGTAGGCCTCCCGGTGATAGTGGGCCAGCGAGCGGACAGCGTCCGGCAGCCAGCCCCACTCGGCAGAGGGGTTGCTTTCCGCCCACCGGCGGAAGTACGCATTCCCGGACCGGAACCAGCCTGTCCACGATGCCGCGTACACCAGCCCGGCCACGGGCACCATGCTGATGAAGGCCGGAATTCCGTCCTTGATGATGCCGCCACTGATCCAGCCGCGGATGCCGGCAACCCGCCGGGCGTTGAGGTCCCACAAGACCGTGAGGAGTCCGAACCCGGCAAGGAAGAACAGGCCAGACCATTTGGTCCCGACGGCGAGCCCCAGGCAGAGCCCCGCCGCCACGCGCCACCAGCGGATCCCCAGCCACGGACCTGACAGCAGCTGGCCCGCCGTCGGACGCCCTCCGTTGTTTGCGGCGGCCCGCGCCAGCCGGAGGGCCAACCGCCGCCGGCCACTGTCCCGGTCCAGCAGCAGGGACCCGAACGCGGCCAGGACCCAGAACATGAGAAAGATATCCAGCAGCGACGTCCGGGACATCACCAGGTGATGGCCGTCCACCGCAAGGAGGAGCCCGGCGGCCCCCGCCAGGGGAAGCGACCGGAAGAGCTTCAGGGCAATTAGGGACAGGAGCAGGATGGACAGTGTGCCGGTCAGTGCTGCCGCGAAGCGCCAGCCGAGAGGGTTGTCCGGGCCGAAGATCGCCATGCCGGCGGCGATCATCCACTTGCCCACGGGCGGATGGACCACGTACTCGGGGGAGTCCAGCAGCACCCCCGGGTTTCCGGCGTTGAACGCGTCATTGGCTTTGTCCGGCCAGCCGCGCTCGTAGCCGCTGACCAGGTAGGAGTACGCGTCCTTGACGTAGTACGTTTCGTCGAAGACCAGTTTGGGCGGGGCCTCAAGCCGGACAAACCTGAGGATCCCGCCGGTAAGGGCGGTCAGGACGGGGACCAGCAGGAACCACAGCCTCAGCGACGGCGGGTAGTCGCGCCATCCGCGGGCGCTGCCCAGGAGCCGTGCCAGCAGGGATTCGACCGTGAAGGCATCGGCGGGGCGGCTGACCCAGGGCCGGGTGGGGGAACTGCCGGAACCGCCTGCTGTCCTCCCGGTTTCATCGCAGGCCGCCGCGGGGGCGGCCTGTCCGGTCCCGCCCGGCCGCGTCGAGGTCTGCGTCACCAGCCCATGCTACCGTTTGCGGCCGGCGGTCCCCGGCAGCAGTAGGCTGGTGGCGTGGACCCTAACCCCAGCATCCTTCCTGATTCCGGCCCGGCACCTGCAGGGCGCATCGTGCTTGCCGCCACCCCGATCGGGAACACCGGTGACGCTTCCGCGCGGCTGGTGGAACTGCTGGGGACTGCGGACATCGTGGCAGCCGAGGACACCCGCCGCCTGCACCGGCTGGTCCAGAGCCTGGGCGTCACTGTGGCCGGGCGGGTTATCAGCTACCACGAGCACAACGAGGCCACCAAGACGGCCGAGCTCCTGGCCCAGGTGCAGGCAGGAAGCACCCTGGTCATGGTTACCGACGCCGGAATGCCCTCAGTCTCGGACCCGGGTTTCCGCCTTGTAGAAGGGGCGGTCGCGGCAGGCCTCACCGTGACGGCGATCCCGGGGCCGTCAGCGGTACTCACCGCCCTGGCCTTATCCGGCCTGCCCACGGACCGCTTCTGCTTTGAAGGGTTCCTTCCGAGGAAGGCCGGCGAGAGGGCGTCGCGCCTGGCCGAGCTTGCGGGGGAGCGCAGGACCATGGTGTTCTTCGAGGCACCGCACCGGCTGGAGGTGATGCTCCGGGCGCTGCGCGAACGGTTCGGACCGGACCGTCCCGTGGCTGTCTGCCGCGAACTGACCAAAACATATGAAGAGGTCATCCGCGGCACCCTCAGTGAACTTCTGGTATGGGCGGAAAGCACGGAGATCAGGGGCGAGATCGCTGTTGTCCTCGGCGGGGCCCCGGAAAAGGCGGCCGGGACGCCGGAGGACCATGTGGCCGCCGTGAACGAACTCGTGGCCCAGGGCATCCGGCTCAAGGAAGCGGTGGCAGCGGTGGCCGAGGACGTCCGCGTGAGCAAGCGGGAACTGTACTCCGCCGTCCTGGCGGCCCGCTGACGGTCCCGCACACGATGCCTGGGCGGGCTGTGCAGCTGCACAGCAACGCCGTGATGCGGCAGTGCGCAACGGCGTAGACCAGCCGGAAGCCGCCGCAGTAGTCTGGCAGTAATTCAGCCTGTATGGGCCCGGTCACTCCGGCCGCCGCCAAAGGGCTGCACCAACCCTACTGACGAGGGAGTCATCGTGACTGTCACTGCACAGCCGGCCGTTTCCGCAGACCGCGAAAGCGCCCTTCTGGCCTCTGTCCCCACTGGCCTGCTCATCAATGGTGAATGGCGGGACGCCATCTCCGGGAAGACCTTCGACGTCGAGGATCCTGCCACCGGGAAGGTGCTGTTGAGCCTTGCCGACGCCGGTGCCGAGGACGGTAAGGCAGCCCTGGACGCTGCCGCCGCAGCGCAGGAGTCCTGGGCAAAGGTCCCGCCGCGCGAACGGGGCGAGATCCTCCGCCGCGCGTTCGAGCTCGTGACCGAGCGGGCCGAGGACTTCGCGCTGCTGATGACCATGGAAATGGGCAAGCCGCTGGCCGAAGCCCGGGGTGAGGTCACCTATGGTGCCGAGTTCCTGCGCTGGTTCTCCGAGGAAGCCGTCCGCGCGTTCGGCCGCTACTCGGTGTCCCCGGACGGCAAGTCCCGCCTGCTGGTGACCAAGAAGCCGGTGGGCCCGTGCCTGCTGATCACGCCGTGGAACTTCCCGCTGGCCATGGCCACCCGCAAGATCGCCCCGGCCGTTGCCGCAGGCTGCACCATGGTCCTGAAGTCCGCGAACCTTACCCCGCTGACCTCCCAGCTGTTCGCCGCCGTCATGATGGAAGCCGGCCTGCCCGCCGGTGTCCTGAACGTCATCCCCACCTCCACCGCGGGCGCCACCACCGGCCCGCTGATCAAGGACTCCCGGCTCCGGAAGCTCTCCTTCACCGGCTCAACCGAGGTGGGCCGCCGCCTGCTCTCGGACGCGTCCGAAACTGTCCTGCGCACCTCCATGGAACTCGGCGGGAACGCCCCGTTCCTGGTCTTCGAGGACGCCGACCTTGACGCTGCCGTCGCCGGTGCGATGCTCGCCAAGCTCCGCAACATGGGCGAGGCCTGCACGGCAGCGAACCGCTTCATCGTGCACGAATCCGTCGCGTCCGAGTTCGCGGAGAAGTTCGCCGCGAAAATGAAGGACATGACCACCGCCCGCGGCACCGAGCCGGAGTCCAAGGTGGGCCCGCTGATCGACGCGAAGAGCCGGGACAAGGTCCACGAACTGGTCTCCGACGCCGTTGCCTCCGGCGCCACGGCGGTCCTGGGCGGCGGGCCGGTGGAAGGTCCGGGCTACTTCTACCAGCCCACCATCCTCTCCGGCGTCACCGAAGGCACCCGGATCCTGTCCGAGGAAATCTTCGGACCGGTCGCGCCCATCATCACCTTCAGTTCCGAGGATGACGCGGTGCGCCTGGCCAACAACACCGAATACGGACTCGTAGCCTACGTCTTCACCAAGGACCTGAACCGCGGCATCCGGATGGGCGAACGCCTCGAAACCGGCATGCTCGGCCTGAACGCCGGGGTCATCTCGAACGCCGCAGCACCCTTCGGCGGCGTGAAGCAGTCCGGCCTGGGACGCGAAGGCGGCCTCGAAGGCATCGAGGAATACCTCTACACCCAGTACATCGGCATCGCAGACCCCTACGCCGGATAACGCCTGGATCAGCCAAAGCGGCCGGTCAGCCGCCGCTTTGCCGGCGGACGCCGTTGCGCACTCCCTGCCTGGAAGGACCAGGACGGGAGTGTGCGGCGGCTTTTGCCGTCCTGCGCAGGAAGCGCCCCGCGCCCACGAACGGTGCAGCAAGCAGCCGGCCCAGCCGCCCCATGACGGACGGCGGGATCCATGCCGCCTGGAGCCGCCGAGCCAGCCCCGCGTTGGCCTGCAGGGACG
>NZ_LWLP01000001.1:1573079-1697136 GCF_001641125.1 Arthrobacter sp. OY3WO11
GCTGGTCCGGACTGTCCGCCGTCGGCCGCCGCTTCGGGGACGGCGCCGGACGGGCGGCCGTAGCTGTGGCGTTCGAAGCCTGACGTGAGCGCAGCAACGGCCTGGTGCGCCGCCTGGTCCAGGCCATCAGGGTCCCCCAGCAGCGCGCCGCGCAGCCGCGCTGAATAGGCGCGGGGCGATTCGCTGGACCCGGCGGGTAGGCCATAGTCGGTGCCGAGGTCCAGCAGTTCACGCCAGCCCAGGGGTACCGCATTACCGGGGTCCTGGGGCTTCAGGCGCCTGGCCCTGATGCCCGCCCTGATGAGCCGGGGCGCGGCCATCAGGAGTGCCATCCCCAGGACGCCGCCTGCGCCCAGCAGCCATGGCAGGAGCTGCACGCCCGAATCGGCGCTTCCGCCGCCGCCGGGGGCGGGCAGCGCAGTGGCGCTCGGCGCGGGTGTGGGAGCCGGGGTGGCGTCGGGAAGGAGGTCGTCATTGTTGTCCAGCACGTCAGGGGCGGTAGCGGTGGACGATTCGGTGGCGTAGTCGGGAACCACGCCACGGGACGGCGTAGGCTCGAAAGGCACCCAGCCCAAGCCCTGGAAGTAGAGCTCCGGCCAGGCGTGGGCATCGCGTGCGTCCACCTCATATTCCGGCAGCGCTCCCTGGCCTGCCACCGAAACCGTGGCGCCGGTGAGCCTGCCCGGTGCGTAGCCCACCGCGATGCGGCTGGGGATGCCTTCGAGCCTCGCCATCACAGCCATCGCGGACGCGTAGTGGATGCAGTAGCCGCTCTTTTGCTCCAGGAAGTCGGCCAGGACCGACAGGCCGTTGCCGTCGTAGCCGCCCTGCACCGGAGACTGCAGGGAATAGGTGAACTCCGCCGAACGGAGGTACTTCTGGATGGCCATCGCCTTCGCGTAGGGGGTGCCTGTCCCCGCCACGGTATCGGCAGTGCTGCGGACAATGTCCGGAACGTTGCCGGGAATCCTGGTGAAATCCTCCGGGATGCCCTCGACGGAGGCCGAGGACTGCGCCAGGAGCCCTGCCGTCAGCCGGGGAGCGGTGGACGTGACCAGGTACTCCTGCCGCCTGGACGTTGTGGTGTCCGAACCCTTGATGCTCAGGGTGGCCGGGTCCCAGGTCCACCGCCCGCTGAGTCCACGGACCGATTCCGGGGCATAAGGGGCAGGAAGATAGGGGCTGTTGAAGCTGCCGGCGTCGATGGCTGTGACCAGCCGCTGCTGCTCGTCTGCCAGGACCGTGTAACCGGAATCGATGCGCCCGCCCAGGGGCAGCCTGGAGGCGTCACGGTCGTCCGGGCCCCAGGAGTCGCCGTCGAAGTGGTCCACGGTGACGGAACGCAGGTACAGCGGGGTGGAGGCATTCGTGGCGTAGGTGATGCGGCCGCTGCCGTCAGGTGTCCGCAGGCTGTTGCCCAGCGTGATCATGGGGTTCAGGCCAGTGGAGGTGCCCCACGGGTTGAGCCGGGAACCTTGCGGAAACGTTCCCTGGTCAAAGCCGGGAATTGCCATGGGCACCACCAGTGTGGCGGCCAACGCGACAGAGCCCGTGAGCACGGCACGCTTCATCTGGCCCGGACTCCTGGCGGAATCAGTCTGGAACCGGGCGCCGGGGGCGAAATACTGGCTGCAGGCAAGGATCGCCAGGTATCCCGCCACCGTGAAGGCGAATCCCCAGAAGCCCACGCTCTGCGGTTTGATCATTGCCGGGACCACCAGGATGGCCAGCAGCCCCACCCCGGCAGCAGCTGGCATGCCGAGCGGCAGCGCGAGGGCGTCCACCAGGATCACCGCAAGGCCCAGGACAGCGCAAATGACCATGACGATTCCCACATTGGGCGCCACGGGCGCCGTCTCGGAAAGGACGGTTTCGCTGGCCCTCCGGATGAGGCGGTCCAGCTCCACCAGGGTTCCGCCGGTAGGGATGAACCCGGCCACGCTGGAGCCGCGGAAGAACGTCAGTGTCAGGACGGCACCCAGGGAGATGAATCCGCCGGCCGTCACCAGCAGGGGCTGGGCGCGCACGGACCGCAGGGCAGCCAGCGTGAGGCTGACCACCAGCACGGTGGTCAGGACGGGCCAGTACCAGCCCCAGCCGCGGAGCACCCCATTCAGCGAAAGCGCGGCACCGGAGACGGCCACGGCGATGGCGCCGGCCATGGCCCAGGGGTAGGCGCCCACCCGGTGCCGGGCGGCGGCCTTCTCCGGCCGGCTGCCGGACTGCCTGCTGGCTCCCGGACTGCGTGTTGGTGCCGCGGTCACCGCGCGGCCCCGGTTCCGCGGCGGACCTCCGCTGAGGGAGCGGGCACTGCCACGTCCTGGTCGAACTGGCTCCAGGCCGATGCCACGGGGACGGCGGGCGCAACAGCCACCGCACGCCAGCCTCCCTGCCGCAGCACTTCCAGGACCTCGGCCGATTCGCCGGGCTTTTCCGTCACGATGACGGCGAAGGCATTGGTGGCGTAGCCCGCGGCAGGGGCAAGGGCGAGGGCCTCCATTCGCGAGAGTGTTCCGAGGACTGCGATCACCGGTCCCCTCATGCGGTGTGCGGAAAGTTTGTCCATGAGCAGGTCATCGAACCCCTCAGGTCCCAGGTCGAGGGCAGTGCGGTCGCCGGCTGCACTGACCCGGCCCACCCATTGCTGGAGGGCATTGTCACGGTGTGGATGGTGGGACCCGGTCAGCTGGATGGCTGCAAGGCTCTCGGCGATGGACTGGAGCCCGGCTGCGCCGCTGTATTCTTCCACCTCAGGTTCGGGGGCAGACGGCGAACGCAGGAAGGCGGGTCCGCCCCCGGTGTCGAGCAGGCGCAGCGCATAGTTCCGTTCCGCCAGGTGTGCGCTGATGGACATGACTGCCACCACCGACCATTCGAAGGTTCCGCTGGTGGCCATGGGGTGCCCGTCCGCGCCTGCCTGACCCGCCGGCCCGCCGCCGGACCCTCCGGAAAACGCGCCGTACCTGTGGTCCATGATGACCGTGGCCTCCGGTGTGGTGACGGATTCCTCCTGGCGCACCATCAGGTCGCCGTGGCGTGCGGTGGCGGCCCAGTGCACCCGCCGCATCGGGTCGCCGTGGCGGTACTCGCGGGTCATCACGTCGTCGTCGCTGGGGTTGGCGCGGATCCTGGTTGCCGTCACACCATCGTTGCCGCGCGCGCCGGCCAGCCCGGTGAGGGGAAGAACGACGGCGGCGGGCGTCACGGTGAGGATGTCGCCGTCGTCTATTGCCTGCCTGTGCAGTGACAGGCCAAACGGATCCGTGAATTCGGCGGTCACCGGGCCGATGAGGAACTGGCCGCGCTGGGCCGAACGGAGATGGTATTCATACCGGCTGGTGCCCCCGGTGGCTGAACGCGACGGGAACCGGAAAGCCGGCGACTCGCCGAAGCGGGCAGGCAGCCGTTCCTCCATGGTGGCGCTGCCGCTGCCGCTGCCCGTCCGCGCCACTGCGAGCCGCACGGTTGTGGGCGCGGACGTCTCCACGGGAGACGGTGTGAACTCCCGATAAACCTGGAACCGGGGCTTGACCAGCCGGATCCCGGCGAGGGAAACCAGGGGGAGGACAATCAGCAGCACCGCCAGTGTCAGCAGGTCCCTGCGGCCCATGACGTATGCGGCGCCCACTGCGACTCCGCCCGCGGCGATCATGCCCCAACCGCGTTGGGTGAAGAGGTGCCGCGGCACCCTGTCCGGCAGCGCCATGGGTTTCCCCTACTGGTTCCTGCTCAGCCCGGTGACCGGGGCCGCCGCCCTGCCGGCAGGTGCCGCATTCCGGGTGCCGGTTCCGGCAGTCTCCGAAGTGACAGGAAGGCGGGACAGGATGCCCCTCAGGACGCTGTGCGGGGTTTCACCGGACCCTGCAGCTTTGCGGTCCAGGATGATGCGGTGCGCGAGGACGGCTTCTGCGACGTGGACGACGTCGTCCGGCAGGACGAAGTCGCGAGCGTCCAGGGCAGCGGTGGCTTTCGCTGCCCGCAGCAGCTGCAGCAGGGACCGGGGGCTGGCGCCGAGCCGGAGCAGCGGACTTTCCCTGGTGGCCCTGCCCAGCGATACCGTGTACTCCTTGACGGCCTTGGACACGTAAACCTGCTGGACGGTGGTGATCATGGCGGCCACCTCCGCAGAGGTGACCACGGCGGAGACCTTGGTCAGGGGCGAGGTGGCCTGATGCGTTTCGAGCATCTCAATTTCGGCGTCCTTGTCCGGGTAACCCATGGAGATCCGCGCCATAAACCGGTCCCGTTGCGCCTCGGGCAACGGATAGGTCCCTTCCATTTCGATGGGATTCTGGGTGGCTACCACCATGAACGGCTCGTCGAGCCGGTACGAGGTGCCGTCCACCGTGACCTGGTGCTCTTCCATGCATTCGAGCAGCGCTGACTGGGTCTTCGCGGAGGCCCGGTTGATTTCGTCGCCAATGACAATGTTGGCAAAGACCGCCCCGGGCCTGAACTCGAACAGGCGGGAGGACTGGTTGTAGATGGACACTCCCGTCACGTCCGACGGCAGCAGGTCGGGGGTGAACTGGATCCGGTTGACGGTGCAGTCGATGGTGCGGGCCAGGGTCTTCGCGAGCAGTGTTTTTCCTACTCCGGGCACGTCTTCGAGCAGCAAGTGCCCCTGGGCCAGCAGGACGGTCAGTGCCAGCCTGGCGGCGTCGGATTTCCCATCGATGACGGTATTGACAGACGAAAGGATGCGCTGCGTTGCCGCGTGGAAGCCTTCCGCGTCCATGGCGGCCGGGCGGTGCCCGTTCAGGTGGCTGACGGGATCAGCGAGCCCCGCCAGAGTGCGGTTCGCAGCGCTCACATCGTTGGCAGTGCGTCGGTGGGATTCCATCGGCAACCTTTCAGCCCGGGGTTTCACCTGGACGGGACAACAAGCCTGCCGTCGCCCGTCGGTGGGCGTTCGCATGTGTTCATACCAGACTACTAACACAACTGCCGCAGCTGACAGAGAGTTCCGACAAAAAGGGGGAAGGGTCCGCAGCTAGGCTGGATGGATGTGCACTTCGCTTCCTCCTGCCGCTTATCAGGACCCTGCCGCCGATGACTCGCAGGAGCCGCGCAGTTCCCGGCAGAAGGCCTTCCCGCCCGCTCCCGAGCCCCTGCCGGTGCCAGTCATGGACAATCACACGCACCTGGACTTCCCGGAGGGCAAGGCTCCCGTTGGAATATCTGCCGCGCTTGATGCCGCCGCCGCCGTGGGCGTCCAGGGGGCGGTGCAGGTGGGCTGCGACCTTGAGTCATCACGGTTTACCGTCCAGGCCGTGGACCTGGACCGGCGGCTGTTGGGGGCCGTGGCGTTGCACCCCAATGACGCTCCCCGCTATGCCGCCCGCGGCCAGTTGGAAGAGGCGCTCGCAGAAATTGAACAGCTGGCCGCCCACCCGCGGATCCGGGCCATCGGCGAGACCGGCCTGGACTTCTACCGCACCGAAGGAGAGGGCTTGGCCCACCAGCGGCACTCCTTCCGCCGCCACATCGACATCGCCAAACGCCTGGACCTGACGCTCCAGATCCACGACCGGGACGCGCACGACGACGTCGTCCAGGTGCTCCGGGAAGAAGGCGCACCCGAACGCGTGGTCTTCCACTGTTTCTCCGGAGACGAGGAACTGGCAAGGACCTGCAACCAGGAGGGCTGGTGGATGTCCTTTGCCGGAACCCTGACCTTCCGCAACGCCGCCAACCTGCGTGCTGCGCTCGCGGTGGCTGACCCCGAACTGGTCCTGGTTGAAACCGATGCGCCGTTCCTTACGCCGCACCCGCACCGGGGGCGGCCAAATGCCAGCTACATGGTCCCTTACACGGTCCGGGCCATGGCCGAATTGACAGGAACCGACCTGGCTGGGCTGTGCGCCGGGATTGCCGCCAATACCGTGAAGGCATACGGAAGCTGGGACTAGGAGGCCCTTTTCCGGGCGCTACATAATGAATACCCGGTATGCATATTTCTTGGCGGCTTTATAACGCTACGGTTACAGTGGACATTTATTAGCCGGGGTCGGGGAAGGCCAGCGGGTAATTTCACTTCTTTCAGCAGCAGGATTACTGGGCGCTGTCCCGGCTTGCCCGCTGCGCGGAAGTATGGCGGCGCAACGGTGCCCGGACTGCCATTTCTGGCGGTGCCGGGCCTTTTATTGCGCGATTTCCCCGTGCCCGGAAGTACCTAAAGTTACGGGCAAACGTGAGCAAGTTCTTCACATCGGACGGCAAATTCAGCTTCGTCAAGGTTGGTGCCCAGCTTCTGGTGCTGTGCGCGCTCGTCGTGGGCCTCGTAGCCTTCGTGGGCAATAACAAAACCATCACGCTCAACGTCGATGGGAAGGTCTCGTCCGTGCAGACGTTCGGCGGAACCGTGGGGCAGGTGGTCAAGAGCGCCAACCTGGAGCTGAACCCTGCTGACCGCGTGTCGCCGTCGGTTGATGCATCGGTCCAGAACGGCACCGTCATCAACGTCAACAAGGCGAAGGAAGTCAAGGTCAGCCTCGACGGTTCCGAGAAGACGGTCAACACCACCGCCCAGGACGTCGCAGGCCTGGTCACTGAACTCGGCGTAGCCAGCGCTTCGTCGGTTTCCGCCCCCAAGGACGCACAGCTTTCCATCGCTGGGTCCTACGTCTCCATCTCCACCCCCAAGACCGTCAGCCTCGTTGCGGACGGCAAGGTGGACACCGCCACCACCACGGCTGCCACGGTGGGCAAGGTCCTGGAGGACGCCGGGCTGGTCCTGGGGGCCAACGACCGCTCCTCGCAGCCGGTCAACGCCCATGTGGTCAACAACATGGTGATCAAGGTCTCGCGCGTGAACACCGGCCAGACCGCGGTCTCCACGGAGGACGTCCCGTTCGAGAGCGTTACGAGCGAGAGCGGCGAGCTGCTCAAGGGCGAGAAGGAAGTTACCCAGAAGGGTGCCGCAGGCAAGCTGGAGAAAACCTACAAGCTCGTGCTGGTGGACGGGCGCGAAGCCTCGCGCACCCTGGTGTCGGAGACAGTAGCTGTCCAGCCTGTGCCCGAGAAGGTCACCGTCGGCACCAAGCCGAAGCCCGTTGCCCAGGCTGCCCCGGCAGCAAGTGCCGCAATCCCCGCAGGTGCAGGCGCCAACACCGGTGCCGCTGCTCCGGCCATGATGAACGAAGCCATGTGGGACAAGATCGCGCAGTGCGAGTCCACCGGAAACTGGAGCATCAACAGCGGTAACGGCTACTACGGCGGCCTCCAGTTCGACATCCGGACGTGGATCGGCGCCGGGGGCGGGGCCTATGCCCCCAACGCCAGCCTTGCCACCAAGGCCCAGCAGATCGATATTGCCAACCGCGTGTACGCGCAGCGCGGCCTTCAGCCGTGGGGTTGCGGCTGGGCGGCCACCAGCTGACCCTCGCGATTGCGTGCCCGTTTAGGGCGCTGCGGCCGGGCACGGATCTCCGTGCCCGGCCGCACCCGTTTATTCCGGCTGTTTATCGCGCCTGTTTCTCCCTGCGGGGCGGATGTGCCGCGCGGGATAGGATACCTAGGTGACTGAACCAATCCCCGCGCCCGCACCGCTCTTTGGTGCATCCGACATACGCCGGCTCGCGGAGGAGATCGGAATCCGCCCCACCAAGACCCTCGGCCAGAACTTCGTTATTGACGGAAACACCATCCGCAGGATCGTAGCCGCGGCAGACGTTGGACCGGACGAGACGGTGCTGGAGGTGGGCCCCGGGCTGGGATCCCTGACCCTGGGACTGCTCGATGCCGCAGCGTCCGTGGTGGCAGTGGAAATCGACCCCGTCCTGGCAGCCAAGCTCCCGGCAACGGTCAAGGAGTGGCGGCCGTCCGCTGCAGAACGGTTCCACCTGGTGCACGCCGACGCCATGAAAGTCACGGAACTCCCCGTGCAGCCCACCGCGCTGGTGGCCAACCTGCCCTACAACGTCGCGGTCCCGGTGGTGCTCCACCTGCTGCAGCATTTCCCCAGCCTTCAGCACGGGCTGGTGATGGTCCAGGACGAGGTGGCTGACCGGCTCGCCGCAGGCCCCGGATCCAAGACTTACGGTGTGCCGTCCGTCAAAGCCGCCTGGTACAGCCAGATGCGCAAAGCCGGCGTCATTGGAATGAACGTTTTCTGGCCTGCGCCGAAAATCCACTCCGGGCTGGTGGCGTTCACGCGCCGCGAGCCTCCCGCCACCACCGCAACCCGGGAACAGGTCTTCGCCGTGGTGGACGCCGCCTTCGCCCAGCGCCGCAAAACCCTGAGGGCTGCCCTTGCCGGGTGGGCAGGCGGCGCGCCGGAAGCAGAGCGCTGCCTTGTTGCTGCCGGCGTCGACCCCACTGCCAGGGGTGAGGTCATAGACGTCCAGGCCTTCGCCAGAATCGCAGAAGCCAAGCAGGCGCCGGCATGAACGCCCTGCCAGGCCGGTTCGCCGCCAGGACAGTCCGCGTCAAAGCCCCCGGCAAAGTCAACGTCTCCCTCGAGGTAGGACCGCTCCGCCCTGACGGCTACCACTCCGTGGCGAGCGTCTACCTGGCCGTGTCCCTCTACGAGGAAGTCGCGGCCACCAGCACCGAGGCGCCCGGGATCACCGTCAGCCTGAGCCGGGCGAGCACCGTTGACCTGGATGCCACCGACATTCCGCTGGACGGTAACAACCTGGCCTACAAGGCCGCAGCCATCATGGCGGACGTTTCCGAACGCCCTACCGGGGTCCATTTGGAGATCACCAAGCGTGTCCCCGTGGCCGGCGGCATGGGCGGCGGATCGGCTGATGCTGCCGCAACCCTCCTGGCGTGCGACGCACTGTGGAACAGCGGCCTGTCCCGGGAAGAACTCGCACACCTTGCCGCGGAGCTCGGCGCCGACGTCCCGTTTTCCCTCCTGGGCGGTACGGCGGTAGGGCTAGGGGTGGGCGACGAACTCTCCCCGGCGCTGGCGAAGGCACAGACCCACTGGGTCCTCGTCACGGCAGACTACGGCCTTCCCACTCCCGAGGTTTACCGGACCCTGGACCGCATAAGGGAAGCCGGCGGCATCAAGGCGGCCGAACCCACCGGAGTTGATCCCAAGATCCTCACCGCCCTCCGCGGTGGAGATGCCGAAGCACTGGGCCGGGTCCTGGTCAACGACCTCCAGCGCGCATCCATTGAACTGGCGCCCGCCCTGCGCGATACGCTGGGTATCGGGGAATCGCACGGAGCCGTCGCGGGGATCGTCTCCGGATCGGGGCCCACCGTGGCCCTGCTGGCCGACGATTCCGTTGCGGCGGAAGGCCTGGCCGCCGACCTGCGGCATTACGGCCTGACAGCCCTCGCCGTCCACGGCCCGGTGCCGGGCGCGCGCATCATCTCCGACACCCACCTCTAAGTCTTACAGTCCCTCCCTCAGCAGCAGAAAGCAGTTCCTTGTGGCACACCTTCTTGGCGGCGAGAACCTGACGGTTTCCTACGCGACCCGCACCGTCCTGGACGGCATCACCCTGGGACTCGAGGAGGGTGACAGGATCGGCATGGTGGGCCGCAACGGTGACGGCAAGTCCACCTTGATGCGGCTGCTGGCCCTGCGCGCCACCCCTGATTCCGGCCGCGTCACCAAACGGGGCGACGTCAACGTGGGTTACCTGGACCAAAGCGACGTGCTCGACGGCGATCTGACGGTGGGTGCGGCGATTGTGGGGGACCAGGCGGACTACGAATGGGCCCGCAATCCCCAGATCCGCGAAGTCATGGGCGGCCTCGTGTCCGACGTCGACTGGCACGCAAACGTCCACGCGCTCTCCGGCGGGCAGAAGCGGCGCGTGGCGCTGGCCAAACTCCTGATCGAGGACCACGACGTCATCATGCTCGATGAGCCGACCAACCACCTCGACGTCGAGGGCGTGGCGTGGCTGTCCCGGCACCTGAAGACCCGGTGGCGCGCCAACCAGGGTGCATTCCTGGTGGTCACCCATGACCGGTGGTTCCTTGACGAAGTCTGCAACAAGACCTGGGAAGTCCACGACGGCATCGTCGACCCCTTCGAAGGCGGCTACGCAGCTTACGTGCTCGCGCGCGCCGAGCGTGACCGCTCCGCATCGGTCATGGAAGGCAAGCGGCAGCAGCTGGTCAAGAAGGAGCTGGCCTGGCTCCGCCGCGGCGCTCCTGCCCGGACGGCAAAGCCGAAGTTCCGCATCGAGGCCGCCAACGCCCTCATCGCCGACGTGCCCGCACCGCGCGATTCGATGGCCCTCAGCAAGATGGCCACCGCACGCCAGGGCAAGGACGTGCTGGACCTGGAAAACGTCTCCCTCGACTTCCAGGGCGCCGAAGACGGGCGGAAGCTCTTCGACAACATCACCCTGCGGCTGGCCCCCGGCGAACGCCTGGGACTGGTGGGCGTCAACGGCGCCGGCAAAACCACCCTGCTGAAACTCCTCAACGGAGAGATCACCCCCGACGCCGGAAAGGTCAAGCGGGGCAAGACAGTGGTCACCGCAGTCCTCAGCCAGGAGGTCAAGGAGCTCGACGACGTCGCGGACCTTCGCGTCATCGAGGTCATCGAGCGCGAAAAGCGTTCTTTCAATGTGGGCGGCAAGGAGTTCAGCGCCGGCCAGCTGGTGGAACAGCTTGGCTTCACCAACGAGAAACAGTGGACTCCGGTCAAGGACCTCTCCGGCGGGGAACGGCGCCGCCTGCAGCTCCTGCGGCTGCTGGTGGGGGAACCCAACGTCCTGATGCTGGACGAACCCACCAACGACCTGGATACGGACACCCTCGCTGCCGTGGAGGACGTGCTGGACGGCTGGCCGGGCACCCTGGTGGTTGTCAGCCACGACCGGTACCTCCTGGAACGCGTCACCGACCACCAGATGGCGCTCCTCGGCGACGGAAAGCTCCGCGGCCTGCCCGGCGGTGTTGACCAGTACCTTGAGCTGCGCGAGTTCGCCCTGGCAGGGTCCACAGTCACCGGCGGCGGCAACCCCGTCACCAGCGCCGGGTCCGCGCCGGCCGCCGCAGCCCCCTCAGGATCCTCGGAGGCCGAAAAGCGCGACGCCCGTAAAGCCAAGAACCGCATCGAGCGCCAGCTGGGCAAGCTCGAACAGCAGGAGAAGAAAGTCCACGACCAGATGGTCAAGAGCACCGAACAGTCGGACTTCGACGCCCTGGCCGAACAGAACAAGAAACTCAAGGACCTCGCAGGGGAACGCGAAGCCCTCGAGCTCGAATGGTTGGAAGCACTCGAGGTCCTCGGCGAGTAGACTGTTCCACCCGTTGGCTAGGTTGGGTGCCGGAGCCGGCCCTTCGACGTCGCTTAGACACAGGACATAGGGAGCGCTCCGGTCGCTGGGCAACCTCCGCGCTCCGATGTCCCGCGATGCGCTCCTTTCCGAAGGACCGCCTCCGCGAGGCTACGTCACCGGGCCGCCGGGATGAGCAGGAAACCCCGCGCGGAACCTGCGGCAGGTGGATGAGGGCGGGTGCGGGGCGGCAGATCCCGTCCGGCATCTTTGGCCTGCATGTGCGGCGGCGCCTAGCGAAGGGAACGCTGGGCAATAGCGGTGCGGGGGGCCTTCGCGTAGGAGCGCATCGCGGGCCATCGGGCCCTCAAGGTCGCTCAGCGACCGGTGGGCCCTTTTGGCCCGTGTCTAAGCGACGGCGAAGGTCTCCTGCGCCGTGAACCTGGCCGCGGCTGACGGCGAAGGTGACCGAAGGCCACGAAAGGTGACAACAATCTCAGCCTTCGGACATGAGCTCCGGGTCCCTTTTGAGGCCGGTCAGGCCGTTCCAGGCGAGGTTGACCAGGTGCGCGGCGACGGTGTGCTTGTCCGGCTGGCGGCTGTCCTGCCACCATTGGCCGGTCATGGCCACCATTCCCACGAGCATCTGGGCGTACATGGCGCCGTCCTCGCCGCTGAGGCCGCGGCGGGAGAATTCGTCGGAGAGGATGTGCTCCACACGGGCGGTGACGTGGGACAGCAAAGTGGAGAAGGCGCCTTCGGGCTGCGACGGCGGCGCGTCCCGCATCAGGATCCGGAACCCTTCGGTGCGGTCCTCGATGTAGGTCAGCAGTGCGAGGGCTGCCCGTTCCACCAGGACGCGCGGCTTAGCTTCCTCGGTCAGCGCGGCATTGATGGCGTCGAGGAGGAGCCTGAACTCGTGGTCCACCACCCGGGTGTACAGGCCTTCCTTGGAACCGAAGTGCTCGTAGATCACCGGCTTGGACACCCCGGCGCACGCCGCGATTTCCTCGATGGTGGTCCCGTCCAGGCCCCTGGCGGCGAAAAGTCCGCGTCCGACGTCGATCAGCTGGCTCCGCCGCTGCAGGCCGGTCATGCGTGTCCGCGGAGGGTTGTTGCTCACATTTCCATCATGCACCACTGGCCACGGGCAGGACTGCAGCGGGGCGGCGGGCGTACCGCAGGACGGGAAAGCGGAGGGCGAAGCCGGCGGGACCGCCCCGTGTCGCGCAGCGCCCCGAACCCGTGGCAAAATAACTACTTGTGCCCGGCCGCGTGCCACGGCACGGTCCGCTCTGGTGTAATGGCAGCACCCCGGCCTTTGGAGCCGTGGAGTATAGGTTCGAATCCTATGGGCGGAACTGCTGCGCGTGGAGCGTTCAGTAGGATGACATTCGGTGCCGCCCGTATTGCGGCCGGACACCGTCAGCGCCAGCGTAACCAAGCAAGGAGAGCCCGTACGTGATCCCCGAGAACACCGGCCCGGCCGCAGTAATCGTCCTGGCGGCAGGCGCCGGTACCCGGATGAAGTCGCGTACCCCCAAGATCCTGCATGAGATCGGCGGCAGGTCCATGGTGGGCCATGCACTGCTGGCTGCCCGCAGCGTCAACCCCCGCCAGCTGGCCATCGTCGTCCGCCATGAACGCGACCTCGTGGCCCGCCACCTCGCGGACGTGGATCCGGCGGCCGTAATCGTGGACCAGGACGACATCCCGGGCACCGGCCGCGCCGTGGAAGTCGCCCTCCAGGCCCTCGACGCCGACCATCACCTGACGGGCACCGTAGTGGTGACCTACGGCGACGTGCCGCTGCTCTCCGGTGAACTGCTTGCGGAACTCGTGGCCACCCACGAACGCGAGTCCAACGCCGTGACCGTGCTGACGGCCGTCCTGGACGACGCCACCGGCTACGGAAGGATCCTCCGCGGGGAGGATGGAACGGTCACCGGCATCCGTGAGCACAAGGACTCCTCAGAGGCAGAGCGGCTTATCCGCGAAGTCAATTCCGGCATTTACGCCTTCGACGCAGCAGTACTCCGCGACGCCCTGGCCCACGTGACCACGGATAATTCACAGGGCGAAAAGTACCTGACAGACGTCCTGGGCCTGGCCCGACAGTCGGGCGGCCGGGTGGCCGCCGTCGTCACTGCGGACCGCTGGCAGGTGGAGGGCGCCAACGACCGCGTCCAGCTCTCCGCCCTTGGCGCAGAGCTGAACCGCCGCACCGTGGAGGCCTGGATGCGTGCCGGCGTCACTGTCGTGGACCCCGCAACCACCTGGATCGACTCATCGGTGACCCTCGACGAGGATGTCCGCATCCTCCCCAACACACAGCTTCACGGCACCACCACCGTGGCCAGGGACGCCGTCGTCGGACCCGACACCACCCTGACGGATGTCACCATCGGCGAGGGCGCCACCGTGACCCGCACCCATGGTTCTGGTGCCGTCATCGGCCCGCGCGCCGCCGTCGGCCCCTTCACCTACCTCCGCCCCGGCACCGTGCTGGGCGAGACCGGGAAGATCGGCGCCTTCTACGAAACCAAGAACGTGACCATCGGGCGTGGCTCCAAGCTGTCCCACCTCGGCTACGCGGGCGACGCCGAAATTGGCGAGGACACCAACATCGGCTGCGGAAACATCACGGCGAATTACGACGGCGAGAAGAAGCACCGCACGGTCATCGGCTCGGGCGTCCGCACGGGTTCCAACACAGTATTCGTTGCCCCGGTCACCGTGGGGGACGGCGCCTACAGCGGCGCCGGCGCGGTGATCCGCAAAGACGTTCCCGCGGGAGCCCTCGTGCTGACCGTCGCGGCGCAGCGCAACACCGAGGGCTGGGTGGCGGCGAACCGCCCCGGAACCCGCTCCGCTGAACTGGCGCAGGCAGCCACCAAAGATTCCTCAAGTACCCCGGCATCTACAGAAGAGGGCAACCAACCATGAGCGAAATTACGGCGCGCGGCGAAAAGAAGCTGGTGCTCGCCACCGGGCGGGCCCACCCCGAGCTGGCCCGGGAAATCGCCAAGGAACTGGGTACCGAGCTGCTGCCGGTGGACGCCTACGACTTTGCCAACGGCGAGATCTACGTCCGGGCCGGCGAGAGTGTCCGCGGCACCGATGCCTTTGTCATCCAGGCGCACCCGGCTCCGCTGAACAACTGGCTGATGGAACAGCTGATCATGATCGATTCCCTGAAGCGCGCCTCCGCCAAGCGCATCACGGTGGTCTCGCCGTTCTATCCCTACGCCCGCCAGGACAAGAAGGGACGCGGCCGCGAACCCATCTCCGCCCGGCTGGTTGCGGACCTGTACAAGACGGCAGGCGCGGACCGCATCATGAGCGTGGACCTGCACACCTCGCAGATCCAGGGCTTCTTCGACGGCCCGGTGGACCACCTCATGGCCATCCCGCTCCTCGCTGACTACATCCGCACCCGGGTGGACGCCGAGAACGTCACCGTTGTCTCTCCGGACACGGGACGCGTCAGGGTGGCGGAACAGTGGGCAGAGCGGCTCGGCGGAGCGCCGCTCGCATTCGTGCACAAGATGCGTGACCTCACCGTGCCCAACCAGGCTGTGTCCAAGACGGTGGTGGGCCAGATCGAGGGGCGCACCTGCGTCCTGATCGACGACATGATCGACACCGGCGGAACCATTTCCGGTGCCGTCCAGGTGCTGAAGAATGCCGGGGCGAAGGACGTCATCATCGCGGCCACCCACGCGGTCTTCTCCGATCCCGCCGCCAAGCGCCTCTCGGAGTCCGGCGCCCGCGAGGTAGTGGTCACCAACACCCTTCCGCTCACCGCGTCCCAGCGCTTCCCCCAGTTGACGGTGCTCTCGATCGCCCCGCTGATCGCCCGCGCGGTCCGTGAAGTGTTCGACGACGGCTCCGTCACCAGCCTTTTTGACGGCAACGCCTAGGCAGGCCCCGCGGCGCCGGTTTCGTTTTCAGTAAACGGGACCGGCGCTGGTAAGCTGGTCAGCGATACCTTGGCGAGGGAGAGCGCCGGTTACCGTTCATGCGGTCGCCGGAGTGCAGGTCTCCGTTATCGACTGGGTCTGAATCTCCCTTCGAAGATGGGCATGGCTCCGGCCGCCTGGCGTTGAAGGTCGCGACAGACCTCCGCCCTTGCTGAACACCGTTTAGTTTTCAAGGAGATTTCCATGTCTGAGCAGAAGCTCGCAGCAGAAGTACGCACCGAATTCGGCAAGGGCTACGCCCGCCGCGCACGGATGGCCAACCTGATCCCCGCCGTCATCTACGGCCACGGCGCAGACCCCATCCACATCACCCTGCCTTCGAAGGCCACCACCCTGGCCGTCCGCACCGCCAACGCCCTGCTGTCCCTGGACATCAACGGTGAAGGCCACCTGGCCCTGGTGAAGGACGTCCAGCGCGATCCCATCAAGCAGATCATCGAGCACATCGACCTCCTGACCGTCCGCCAGGGCGAGAAGGTCACGGTTGACGTTCCCGTCCACGTTTCCGGCGAAACCGCCCCCGGCACCGTGCACAACCTGGAGCTCACCGTCGTGTCCCTCGAGGCCGAGGCCACCCACCTGCCTGAATCCGTTGAGGTCAGCATCGAAGGCCGCGCAGCCGGCGAGCACATCCACGCTTCCGACCTGGTGCTGCCGAAGGGCTCCGTCCTGCTCACCGACGCCGAGGCGCTCGTGGTGAACATCTCGGAAGCTGTCGAGATCGCCGAAGAAGAAGCCGGCGAGGGCACCGAAGCCGCCTCCGAAGAGGCTCCTGCAGCCTCCGAGGAAGAAGCAGCCGAGTAGTCAGCCGCATTCCCCGCCAGTGGCCGGACTCCTGTGGGGGTCCGGCCACTGCCATGTCTACTGCCCTTCTCCGGCGCCGGGCGCGGCAAACCCCAACCCTAGGATTGATTCATGACTGATACCTGGCTCATCATTGGCCTCGGAAACCCGGGAGCGCAGTACCAAGGCAACAGGCACAATGTCGGCCAGATGGTGCTCGACGAACTCGCGTCCCGGATGGGTGCCGGTTTCAAAAGCCACAAGGCCCGCGCCCAGGTGCTCGAAGGACGCCTGGGCATTGGCGGACCCCGCATGGTGCTGGCAAAACCGATGAGCTACATGAATGTTTCCGGCGGCCCTGCCGCTGCGCTGGCGAACTTCTACGGCATCGCCCCCGACCACGTGGTGGCAGTCCATGACGAAATCGACATCCCGTTCAATACGGTAAAGCTCAAAATCGGCGGGGGAGAGGGCGGCCACAACGGGCTGCGGGACATCTCCAAGGCATTGGCCACCAAAGACTATCTCCGCGTCAGGGTAGGGGTGGGACGGCCGCCCGGGCGCATGGAAACGGCCGACTATGTCCTGCGCGACTTCGGCACTGCCGAGCTCAAGGAACTCCCCTTCCTGCTGGACGAAGCAGCGGACGCAGTGGAGATCCTGGTCCGGGATGGCCTCACCGCGGCGCAGCAGAAGTTCCACCCCGCGAAGTCCGAACGCTAGCAACATGAAAACTTAAAGGCCCTTTGCCCTGTCTCGTTGTCTGTGCCCCGGGGTAGTCTTCTTCCTATGCGGGGGAGCAATGGGGCTACATCCCGCTATCGCGGGGATGTAGGGGAAAAGTACATGTCAATCGAGCCACTCAGCTGGGGACGTGGGTCAACACCTCACGACGTTGGGCTGAACAGGGATGCCTCCGGCAAGCGGGAGGGTCAGCTGTGGTCTGCCCCTGCCCGCGGCGCAAACCTCGAATCGGTCCGCACCGCCCTCACCGGCGCCGAGTCCCTTGGCGTGGTGATCACCGGGGGCCGCGGCGTGGGGAAGTCGTCGCTGGCCCGGGCAGCGGTCATGGACCTGGGCCCTGATGTGTGGTCACTGCAGCTCCGCAGCGGTCCGGCCGGTTCCACCACACCCTACGGCTGCCTCTCCTTCCTCCTCGCCCGGCTCCCGCAGGCCTACATGGGCTCTCCCACGGCAATACTCCGCGGCATCACTTCCCTGATCCGCAGCGACGCGGCCGGACGTCCCTGCGTGATCACCCTGGACACCTCCGGAAGCATTGACGAAATGAGCGCGGGGGTACTGCTGAACGTACTCCTGACCGGCACGGCGAAGATCATTGCCGTGGCGCCCAAGATCAGCGACCTGCCGGCGGACTTCCACTGGCTGCTGACGGACCGGCGCCTCGCCGAAGTCCGGCTCAGCAACCTCAACGAGCTGCAGACCCGCCAGGTCCTGCTGTCCCTCCTGGGCCACCGGGTGTCGGCATCCCTGGTCGGCACCTACCATCACATGGTGGGCGGCAACCCGTTGTTGCTGAAGGCGCTCGTCACCGAACAGCAACTGTCCGGAAACCTTGTCCTGTCCGACTCCGTCTGGACGCTGCGGGACAAAGTGGTGCTCGACGGCGCGGCCAGCCTGGACGACATCGTCCGGTCCCGGTGGTCCAGGGAGAAGCCCGAAACCCGCGAAGTCATCGAGATGCTGTCCTGCGCCCGCCGGGTGGAACTCTCAAGGCTTACTGCCATCTACAGCGCCGAAGTGGTGGCGGACATGGAAGACGGCGGGTTGCTGGAGATCGATGCCTCGGACCACCGCTGGGTGTCGCTGCGCGAAAAATACATTGGAGATGTGGTCCGCACCTGGCTGAGCATTGCCCGGCGCAGGGAGCTGCGGAGCGTGCTCCTGGGCGGCACGGAACCCGATCCTGCCGGGATGACGGTTGAGGAACTGATGGCGTTCGCCGCGTGGACCCACGAGTGCGAGGCGGACCTGAGTCCCGCCCTTGCACTCGCGGCTGCCGACGCTGCCGTCCAGCTTTTCGACCCACGGTTCGCCCTGACCTACGCGGAGATGCTTCGCCGGACGGACAGGGAGTGGGTGGCCGGGCAGCGCCAGAAAGCCGCCGCCTACCTCCAGCTGGACATGCCCGTCCAGGCCATGGCCGCACTTGATGACATCTCGCAGCCGGAACTGGATGGCCTCGACGTCGAGGAGTACGCCCACGTCATAGCCGCCAAGTCACACGTCATGATGTGGCTTCCGGAAGCAGCAGCCAAGGTGCCGGACCTGCTGGCGGAAGCCCGGCAGCGGCTTGAGGACGCGCCGAACCGCACGGCGTGGCCCGAGGCTGCTGCTGCGGCTGCCAACCGCGTGGCGCTGAGCGAGTTCGAGTACAGGGCCTTCGCGGGCGACTACGCCGCCATCATCCCGGCCCTTGAAAAAGCCTCGGATCCAGCGTTGAACCCGGATACCGAGTACCGCATGAATGCAGCCATCCTGCTGATGACCGCGCTGGCCATGACGGGGCGGGAAATGGATGCCCTCAGCGTCATGCGGCAGCTGGGAGGCCAAATCAGTGACGCGTCCCATGTTGTAGGCCTGCGCGAGCGGTACACCAAGGAGGCCTATCTGGTGCTGCTGATCGCGGGGCAGTGGCGGCGGTGCATCGACCTCCTGGGCCCGCAGGCCACGGACGAGCCGCACAGCCTTCCCTTCCGGAGCGCCGCAACGGAGCTGGCAGCCGGCATCGCTTATGTCTATTCGGGCCGTGGCGCCGCTGCCCTGGACCCCCTGATCTCCGCGGCAGCACAGCTGGAGCTCCAACCCGTCCAGGCTGCCCTCCGCTGCGCCTACGCGGCCATTGCGCTGGCCCATGCCCAGACCGGCAATGCTGCGCAGGCACGCAAATACCTGGGCAAACTGCAGAGGACGTCCGGAAAGTCCAGCTTCATTACCGAGAGCATGGCTGAATTCTGCGCACTCGTGGCGGGCCGCTGGCTGGGCGATCCCGACGCCGTTGCCGGGCTCAAGCAGTCCGCCCGCAAGGACATGGAGGCAGGGCGCTTCACCCTGGCCGGGATCAGCCTGCTCGCGGCCACCGTGAACGGCAGCGACGCCGACTTCCGCCTCCTGGAGGACATTGCCGGCCACCGCCAGGGTCCGCTGGCAGAGATCTCCCGGCTGATCGCCGTCGGCACTAGGACCAAGGACGCCAAGACCCTCCTCGCGGGCGGCGAGCTGGCCGCCACCCTGGAGCTCGATGCCGTGGAAGCACGGTGCATGGCCCTTGCCGTGGATTTTGCACGCCAGGACGGCGACTCGCTCACGGCACGTACAGCCCAGGCCCGGCTCGACATCCTGGCCGCCACCGTGGCCAACCTCCCCATCGTCCCCAGCAGCGGAAGCCCGCTGCTTACCAGCCGGGAACGCCAGATTGCCCGGCTGGCAGGACGCGGCGCTTCGAACCGTGACATCGCCCTGGAAATGGGCGTCTCAGTCCGTACCGTGGAAGGCCACCTCTACCAGGTCTTCACCAAACTCGGCGTAACTTCCAGGGGTGATCTGACTGGACTCGTCTAACGGGCACAAGCCCAACACCACGCAGCGTTTCCTCACGGGGCGGAAAGAGCCGCTGGACCGGATCTGCAACATTGTCCGGAACCGCAGCAGCCAGGCGGTTTTTATCATGGCGGGCCCCGGCATTGGAAAATCCTCACTCACGGAGGCCATTGCCGAGCGGGTTAGCGGGGAAATGAATGTGCTGCAGATGCATGGCAGTTCCGCCCTCGCCGCGGTCCCGTTTGGTGTCCTGACCCCGTACACCGGTGACCTGACCGCCGAGGATTCGGTCTCTCCTGTCGCCGTCCTGCGGTCCATGTGGAGCTATTTCGAGGAAGTAAAGGCCGGCAACGGGGCGCCCGTCCTGCTCATCGTTGATGATGCGCATTACCTGGACGAGGATTCCGCCGGCGTGGTGGCTGAGCTGATTTCAGCCGGCTGGGCAACAGTGGTGGTTGCGGCGAGGCCGCGGCCGGGCCTGCCACAACCGCTGGACCAGCTCTGGTACGACGGCCTGGCCGAACGCGTGGACCTGCGCCCGCTGAACCGGGAACAGATCGAGGAAGTCCTTGCCCACGTCCTGGACGGCACCGTCCCGGACGCCACCGTGGACGCCGTCTGGAGCGCCTCCGGAGGCAACCCGCGCGTCCTGGACGCCCTGCTGCATGACGCCGCGGAGTCCGGGATACTGGCCAAACGGAACGGAATCTGGGTCCTGCTGGGCTCCTTGCCAACGGACGGGGTCCGCCTCACGGCTGTGGTTACCAAGGATCACCTCCGGCGGCGGCCGGAGGAACAGGAAGCCCTGAAATTCATCGCCCTCGCCGGACCTGTGGGCCGGAAAGTAATCGAAGACATTTGCGGGGCGGCAGTTGTCCGCTCCCTGCTGGACCAGCAGATGGTTGTCGAAAACTCCGGTGTCCCCTCCGAACTCACCATCTGGAACGGGCTGTTCGCAAAGGCCATCAGGAACACCATCTCCGTGTCCCGGAGCCTGCAGCTGCTGGAAAAAATCCGGGAGCACCAGGACCCTGCCAGCCTCCGCGGGGAAGGCCGTCTGCGGTTTGTGGAATGGTCCCTTGAATGCGGCCTGCGGGTGTCCGACGCCGACCTGCTGGATGCTGCGCGCGAGGCACTGGCCCGCTTCCGGAACCACAGCGCCCGGTCCATCGCTGCCAAGGTGCAGGACCCCGGGCTTGTCCACCTTGCCCACGCCGTGCTGGCGCGCGCCCTGTACAACGAGGGTGCCTACGCTGAAGCTGCCGCACTCCTTGACGACAGCTGGCTGCAGCTGGCCGAAGACCCCCACGGCACGTCGGTCCTGTTGCTGCGGACGTCAGCCCACCAGGCAACGGGCCGCCCTCTGGCTGACCTGGCAGAGGACGTGCGGGAGCGCCACCAAGGGTTGCCGGAAGCAACACGGGCGGGGCAGGAAGAGCTGTTGCAGCTGCTGCAGTCCGGCGCGGACGTCAATGTGCTGGCGCTCGGCAGCCGTGTTGCGGACATCAGGAACCGCAGCTCCACAGGAAACGCCGGCGAGCCTTTGAAGGCCATCGGCGAGGCGCTCCTGGCGCATGCGCTTGCCGCGGCCGGACGGCCCTCGGAAGGTCTCGACGCCGCGCTTCTTGCGGCGTCCGAGCTGCCGACGCTGGAAGACGACCTGTTCTTCTACTCCGAGTTCGTCCTGGGGCGGCTGGTCATCGACTATCTTGCCATGGGCGAGTGGGAATCTGCGGAGCGTGAACTCGAAAGCTATGCGGCGGGACATGCTGCCGGAACAGGGACATTCAACGGCAGCCTCCAGGTGCTGCGCGGCTATTCAATGCTGCGGCAAGGCCGGATGGAACGGGCCTACCAGCTGCTGCTGCCCGCGGTGGAAGCGCTGAGGCTCAGCGATCCACTGCAGCTGTTCCGGTTCGGTTCGGCCCTCGGCTTCTACGTCGCCGCACGGCTCGGCGACACGGCCCAGTCAAAGCGGCTGGAGCAGGACTGCAAGGATGCGGTGGCAGGAGGCCCCGCCCATGAGTTCCTGGCAGACGCCTACGGTGCCGCCGCGTCAGAGTACCTTGCCCGCGACGGCAAGGGCCTCGCCGCGCTGCACACCCTGGTGACCACCACGGAGGCCTCGTCAAGGGCCGGCACCCTGCTGGAGCTCCTGTCACTGTGCTGGGACCTGGGAGATGCCTCGGTGATCCCCATGGTGCAAAACGCCGCCCGCGCCGTGGAGGGCCGCTGGGCCGCGGCGCTGCTGAAGCTGGCCACCGACTGGGAGGCAGCTGACGGGGATGCCCTGATGGAAACTGCCGGCACGCTGGAGGAGTCCGGCTTCGTTAACCTGGCCCGTGAGGCTTATGCCCGCGCCAGCACGGTGCTGGATCAGGCAGGGGAGCGGCGGCGGTCCAGGCAGGCAGTCGCCCAGCGCGAGAAGTGTGACCACGAGCTCGGCGAGCGGTTCCGGGAAGGCCGGTTCATTGCCGCGGCCCCTGCAGTCCATCTCACCCGGCGCGAACAGGACATCGTTGAGCTCGCCGTGCAGGGCCTCACGGACCGCGAGATCGCCCAGCGCCTGATGGTTTCCGTCAGAACGGTGGAGGGTCACCTGTACCGCACCTACGTGAAGCTCGGCGTGCGCAGCCGGGACGAGCTGGACTCGGCCCTTCCCAAGTAGCAGGGCCAGGACACCGCCCGCTCACGGCTGCTCCAGTGGACACAGCCATGTTTCTTCCTGCCCGTTGCGGGCTGTTACTCGCGCCTGCCCGCGGTCCGGAGAAAGCCCTACCGGGTATTCGGCCCCCGGTCCCGGTAGTACCCGGTCGTTGAATTCGAGTACTGCCTACTCGTGTGCGTCGGGGCCCCGCAGGCTTTACTTAAGGAGGTGAAGGAAGCGGCCGGGACATAGGCCGCAAACCACGCCTGAGAAGTTCAAGGTCTCGCAAGCTTCCGGTCAAGGTGACCGGGCCATACGGGGCCGGCGACGTCAGAGTCTTCTGAGACCGAGACTCTCCCCCCAGCCGTCGCCGGCCCTCCAATCCGCGGGGCTGAAGCCCGGAGCGGACGTGGCGGCTGCCCCCCCGGGCGGCCGCCACAGCCGTGCTGTGGGACAATTGAGTGTCATGGTTGGCATCTCAAGGAGTACGTCTTGGCCCTAGTATCAACGCCGCCCACGCTGGAGCGCGCCCTGCCGGTCATGGATAACGCCGAGGTCCTCCGCATCCGCAACGACTTCCCCGTCCTGAACCAACTGGTCAATGGCCAGCCGCTGGTTTACCTCGATTCCGGAGCCACCTCCCAGAACCCCCTGAGCGTCATTGAAGCCGAACAGGAATTCTATGAGCAGCGCAATGCTGCGGTTCACCGGGGCGCGCACCATCTCGCCGTGGAGGCCACCGAGGTGTTCGAGGACGCCCGGCAGACCATCGCTGACTTTATCGGCGCTGACTACGCGGAGACCGTCTGGACATCGAACGCCACCGAGGGCCTGAACCTGATCAGCTATGCATTGTCCAATGCAGGCCTGTGGGCTGCCCAGGGCAGGGGTGACGCGGGGCTCAAAGAGCTTGCCCTGAACCCGGGCGATGAAATAGTGGTGACTGAAATGGAGCACCACGCCAACCTGATCCCCTGGCAGGAACTGGCGTTCCGCACCGGCGCCACCCTGCGCTACATCCCCATCGACGACGCCGGATCACTCCGCATGGACCTGGCCGGGGACATCATCGGGAACCGGACCCGGGTTCTTGCGTTCACGCACGCTTCAAATGTCCTGGGGACCATCAACCCCGTAGCGGAGCTCGTGGGACTGGCCCGGAAAGCCGGCGCGCTGGTGGTCCTGGACGCGTGCCAGTCAGCCCCGCACCTGCCCCTGGACGTCAAGGGACTCGGCGTCGACTTTGCCGTCTTCTCCGGCCATAAGATGCTTGCCCCCACGGGAATCGGGGTGCTGTACGGGAAACAGGAACTGCTGGATATCCTGCCGCCCTTCCTCACCGGCGGCTCCATGATCACCACCGTCACCATGGAACGGGCTGAGTACCTTCCCGCACCCCAGCGCTTCGAAGCCGGTACGCAGAGGATTTCCCAGGCGGTGGCGCTTGCGGCGGCGGCGAACTACCTCACGGAAACGGGCCTTGACCGGATCCACCAGTGGGAAGCCGGGCTCGGCCAGCGCATGGTTTCCGGGTTGGAGTCGATCCCGGGAATCCGGGTCCTGGGACCCGCCGCCGGCCAGGAACGGATCGGACTTGCCGCCTTCGATGTCGAGGGTGTCCATGCCCATGACGTGGGGCAGTTCCTTGACTCGCGCGGAATCGCCGTGCGCGTGGGCCACCACTGCGCCCAGCCGCTGCATCGCAGGCTCGGGCTGACGGCCACCACCAGGGCTAGCGCCTACCTGTACAACACAACACACGACGTCGACCAGTTCCTGGATGCCGTTGCCGGCGTACGGGCCTATTTCCGCGCCTAGCAGGGAAGACCGAAGGTAACACCATGAGCCTTGACCAGCTGTACCAGCAGATCATCCTGGACCATTCCAAAGCCCGGCACGGCAGCGGCCTTGCCGGGATAGAGGCGCCAGAGGGCGCGAACACCGGCCAGTCGCACCAGCTCAACCCGGTGTGCGGGGACGAAGTCACGCTGAGGATCGCCGTCGAGAACGGCAAAGTGGCCCAGGTTTCGTGGGACGGGGCGGGATGTTCCATCTCCATGGCGTCCGCGTCGGTGCTCAGCGAACTGGCCGAGGGGATGACCGTGGCGGAGCTGCACAACGCCATCGACAGCTTCCGCGAAGTCCTGCGCTCACGCGGGAAGGTCTCCGCGGATCCGGACCTGCTGGGGGACGCAGCGGCGTTCGAAGGAGTGGCCCGCTATGCGGCCCGGGTCAAGTGCGCCATGATTTCCTGGGTTGCCGCGGAGGACGCGCTCAACCAGGCCGCCTGACCCCGGAGTCCCTTTTCGGGGTTCCCTGGAACGACAGAAGGCCCTCCTCCCGACGGGAAGAGGGCCTTCATCATGCACTTCAGTGCTGTTCCCGCAGGCAGTGCAGCCCGTTCAGCCGGCCATCGCCATGATGCCGATGGCGGCAGTGGCGGCGCCCAGCACCATGGAGATGCTGACCAGCACCACATGGACGGTAAGGAACCTGGTGGCTTTGCCGGCGGAGTCCCGGGCACGCGGATCCTTCATGACCCGGCGCAGGAACTGCGGCCAGACCACCAAGGACCAGACACCCGCAATGACCAGGACCAGTGAGGCGAAAACGGGCAGTTCCACGGGTTAGTGGCTTTCCAGCCAGGCCTGCGCCTGCTTGGCCTGGAGGTTCAGGGCCTTGGCTACCATCGGCTCCGCAGCGTCGGCGATCTTACCGCCAAGGAACGGCACCGAGGACTTTACTGCGCCTTCAAGCTCAACGCGGGTGCCGCCGTCGGCTGCCACGAGCCGCTGGACGGCGGTGACGTCAACAGGTGCGCCGGCAATCTTCAGCGAGATGTTGCTCTGGCGGGAGCCGTCCGCAGCCGGGGCGTCCCAGTCTTCCACCTGGGTGACCTTGAGGTGCTCACCCACGAACTTCCGGGCAAACTCGGGGAGGCGGGTGGTGGGCAGGGTCCGCACGGAAGTGGCGCTGAAGGCTCCGGCAATATCTCCGTCCACGGTGAACGACTCCAGCGAGCCGCCCACGAGCTGGCTGACGTGGCGCTGGAAATCCTCGTTCACCAGGACAGCTGCGACGTTGTCGACGGAGTGCGGAAGGGTGGTGGTTGCGCTCAGGGCCATGTGTCCTCCTGGGACGTGCGGAACGGTTTTAACTCCACACATCCTACGGGCTTTGCTCTGCGTGCTCCGCATCCGCGATCTTTTGGGCGGCGGTGGTGATGTTCCGTGCCATGGCCGGGAAGATCAGGCTGTGGAAGGGAAGCACCGCCAGCCAGTACAGCCTTCCGCTGAGCCCCTTGGGGAAGAAGATGGCACGCTGGCGGTAGCGGCTCCCGGCCCCGTCAGGCTCCACGGAGAGCTCCAGCCAGGCACGCCCCGGAGCCCGCATCTCGGCCCGCAGCCGCAGCAGCTTCCCGCGGTCGATCCGTTCAACGCGCCACCAGTCGACCACCTCCCCGGTGGCCAGGGTGTGGGGATGCCGCCGCCCGCGCAGGAGTCCGGCGCCCCCGGTCAGCTTGTCCAGCCAGCCGCGCACCTGCCATGCCAAGGGGAGGGAGTACCAGCCGTTCCGCCCGCCGATGCCTTCGATCACTGTCCACACGTGGGCAGGGTCCACGTCGCCGTGGAAGGTCCGCTCGTCGATGTAGACCTTGTGCCCGGCCCACTCGGGGTCGCTGGGCAGGGGATCGGAAGCAGCCCCGGCATTGGCCCACGTTGTTTGCACCTGGCCGTCGCGTTCCTTGCCGAGGGCCAGGGCGACGGCGGTGCGGTACGTGGTCAGTCCTCCCTCGGGCTGCGGGATGTACTGGTCGATGTCGTGCTCATCGGATACGGCATCGTGCTGGAGCGACTGGACCAGCGGTACAGCCATGGATAACGGGATGGGGGTGGTCAGGGCAACCCACATGCCGGCAAGCTTGGGCGCCGGGACGGGCAGCGCCAGCACCACCCGGTAGGGGAGCCCGGCCTCGGCAGCGTATTCCTTCATCATTCCGGCATACGTGAGGACCTGCCGGCAGCCGATGTCGAACGTGCGGTTGATTGGCCCCTCAAGGGACGCCGCCGAGACAAGGTAGTACAGGACGTCCCGCACCGCGATGGCTTCGATCCGGTTGCGGACCCAGCTGGGTGCCGGCATCAGCGGCAGCGTCTCGGAGAGGTGGCGGATCATTTCGAAGGACGCCGAGCCTGAGCCGATCACCACGCCGGCCTGGAACACGATGGCGTCCACCGGGCTGTCCAGGAAGACTTTCCCCACCGCTTCGCGGGAGCGCATGTGCGTGGACAGTTCGACCCCCGTGGGGTGCAGCCCGCCGAGGTAGACAATCCTGCCAACGCCCGCAGCCGCAGCGGCTTCCGCCGCCGTCCGGGCCATGGCCTGTTCCTTGGCCTCAAACCCTGACCCGGCCGCCATGGAATGCACCAGGTAGTAGAAGACGTCGACGCCGTCCAGCGCCTCCCGCAGCGCCGCGCCGTCGTCAAGGCTGCTTTCGACGACCTCCACGTGGTCCCGCCACGGCACTCCGGCGATCTTGTCAGGCGAGCGCACCAGGACCTTGACCGTGTGGCCGGCCTCCAGGAGCTTGGGCACAAGCCGGCCCCCGATGTAGCCGGTGGCTCCGGTGACCAGGACAGTCCTGGAAGAACGCGGGGTGTTGCTGGGTTCGGTCATGGTGGCTCCTTATCGTCCACAGGCCATTCGGAGCGGCCCGCGGTCTGGACGGCTGCTGCTTGCGTAGACTGCCGCCGGCTTCAGCTGCCGGCCTTGTCCGTCCCTGCCAGCCTAGTCCTGTGCCAGCGCGCATTGTCGGAGCTGCGCGGTAGGCTGGGTTTACCCGGGATTCGCAGCGAATTTCGGGTTTTCGCGTTGCCTGCTTTTTCCGTAACACCACAGGAGCTTCTGCCATGAGCCTTCCCGGCCCGTCCAATCACGGCCCGTCCCTGGACGGACTGCGCCGCGCACTTGCCGCGGACCAGACCTTCGCGCGCGTCCGCGCCGAGGCTGCCCGCGGGTTCGCGGTCCGCGGCCAGGATTACCAGATCAGCGCACCCGCCGGGCTGCGGGCTGTGCTTCTGGCTGAGATGGCGGACGGCATTGCCGCCGCCGGCGCAGGGGACGACGCCGGCGGGTCCGGTGTGGTGCTGGCCGTCACCGCCACGGGCCGGGAGGCTGAGGACCTGACGGCGGCGCTGCGGGCATACCTTCCGGCGGACTGCGTAGCCGAGTTTCCCAGCTGGGAGACCCTGCCCCACGAACGCCTCTCGCCCCGTTCGGACACCGTAGGCCGGCGCCTCTCCGTGCTGCGCCGCCTGGCGCATCCGGAAACGTCGACGGCTGGCCCGCTCCGGATTGTGGTGGCTCCCGTGCGCGCCGTGGTCCAGCCGGTGGTTGCAGGCCTGGGTGAGCTCGTCCCGGTCACCTTGAAGGTGGGCCAGGAACGGCCCTTCACCGAGGTTGTCCGGAGCCTCTCCGACGCAGCCTACGCCCGGGTGGACATGGTGACCCACCGCGGTGAATTTGCCGTCCGCGGCGGGATCATCGACGTCTTTCCGCCCACCGAGGACCACCCCATCCGGGTGGAGTTCTTTGGTGACGAAGTGGACCAGATGCGCTGGTTCGCGGTAGCAGACCAGCGCTCGCTGTCTTCGCCCGGGCTGCACCACCCCACCGAGCTGCACGCTCCGCCCTGCCGCGAAATCCTCATCACCCCGTCCGTGATGTCCCGGGCAGCCACCCTCAAGGCGCAGCTCCCGGCAGCGGCTGACATGCTTGAGAAGATCGCCGGCGGAATCGCCGTGGAGGGCATGGAATCCCTGGCACCCGTGCTGGTGGATTCCATGGTTCCGTTCGTGGAGCAGCTGCCCGCCGGCTCCATCTCGGTGGTCATCGAACCCGAGAAAGTCCGCACCCGTGCCCACGACCTCGCGGCAACCAACGAGGAGTTCCTCGAAGCGGCGTGGTCCACGGCGTCCGACGGCGGGGCGGCACCTTTGGACCTGAGCTCCCAGGCCAGTGCCGCACTGCACTCTGCGAGCTTCCGGTCCCTGGCAGAAACGCGCGGCTCCTCCCTGGAGCACGGGGTGTCCTGGTGGTCCATCACCTCGCTGGCCCAGGACGAGGAACTGCTGCCGGAGATCGACGTCCTGAACCTGCACGCCCGGGAGCCCCGCGGCTACCAGGGCGATGTGGCGGAGATGATGGACTTCATCGGCTCCCACGTCCGGGACCAGTGGCGGATCGTCGTCGCCACCGAAGGTCCCGGTCCTGCCCAGCGCCTGGCAGAGCTGTTCCATGAGAACGACATCCCCTGCGCCCGGGTGGACAGCCTGGACCACGAGCCCCAGGCAGGCATCATCGAGGTGACCACTGCCGCCGTCGGACGCGGTTTTGTCCTGGACGGCCTCAAACTGGGCCTGCTCACGGAAGCCGACCTGCTGGGCCGGACCTCCGCAGGGTCCACCAAGGACATGCGCCGGATGCCCTCCAAACGGCGCAACGCCGTTGATCCGCTGCAGCTCGTCGCGGGAGACCACGTGGTCCACGAACAGCACGGCATCGGCAAGTTCGTGGAACTGATTCAAAGAAAGGTCGCCGGCGGCGGCGACGGGGTACGGGAGTACCTGGTCCTCGAGTACGCGCCGTCCAAGCGCGGCGCGCCGGGGGACCGGCTCTTCGTTCCCACAGACCAGCTGGACCAGGTGACCCGCTACGTGGGCGGTGACACCCCCGTCCTGAGCAAGATGGGCGGCGCGGACTGGGCCAGCACCAAGTCCAAGGCACGCAAAGCCGTCAAGGAAATCGCCGGGGAGCTCATCCGGCTGTACTCTGCCCGGATGGCGTCCCGCGGGCACGCCTTCGGCCCGGACACCCCCTGGCAGCGGGAACTGGAGGAAGCCTTCCCGTACGTGGAGACGCCGGACCAGCTGACCACCATCAACGAGGTCAAGGCGGACATGGAGCGCGAGATCCCCATGGACCGGCTGGTCTCGGGTGACGTGGGCTACGGCAAGACGGAGATCGCCGTGCGGGCCGCGTTCAAGGCAGTCCAGGACGGCAAGCAGGTCGCCGTGCTGGTGCCCACCACGCTGCTGGCGCAGCAGCACTACGAAACGTTCACCGAACGGTTCTCCGGCTTCCCCCTGCGCGTAAAGCCACTGTCCCGTTTCCAGGCGTCCAAGGAGGCCAAGGAGACGGCCGAGGGCGTCAAGAACGGCACCGTGGACGTGGTGATTGGTACGCACCGGCTGCTGTCCAAGGACTTCGAGTTCAAGGACCTGGGCCTGGTGATTGTGGACGAGGAACAGCGCTTCGGGGTGGAGCACAAGGAAGCGCTGAAGAAGATGCGCACCAACGTGGACGTGCTCGCCATGAGTGCAACCCCCATCCCGCGCACGCTTGAGATGTCCCTCACCGGCATCCGGGAAACTTCCACCCTGGCCACGCCGCCGGAGGAACGGCATCCGGTCCTGACGTACGTGGGCCCCTACACGGACAAGCAGACCTCCGCCGCCATCCGGCGCGAGCTGATGCGCGAAGGCCAGGTCTTCTTCGTCCACAACCGGGTGTCCACCATCGAACGGACGGCGGCCAAGATCCGCGAACTGGTGCCCGAAGCTCGCGTTGAGGTGGCGCACGGCAAGATGTCCGAGAGCCGCCTGGAACAGATCATCGTGGACTTCTGGGAGAAGCGCTTTGACGTCCTGGTGTGCACCACCATCATCGAAACCGGGCTGGATATCTCCAACGCCAACACCCTGATCGTGGACGGCGCGGACAAGTACGGCCTGTCCCAGCTGCACCAGCTCCGCGGACGCGTGGGCCGTGGCCGTGAACGTGCCTACGCCTACTTCCTCTACCCGTCGGAGAAGCCGTTGGGCGAGGTGGCCCTGGAGCGGCTCAAGGCCGTGGCCACGCACAACGAGCTCGGCGCGGGCATGCAGCTGGCCATGAAGGACCTGGAGATCCGTGGTGCCGGCAACCTGCTGGGCGGTGAGCAGTCCGGCCACATCCAGGGCGTCGGATTCGATCTGTACATCCGCCTGGTGGGAGAGGCCGTAGCGGACTTCCGCGGCGAGGCCGAGGAAAAGGCAGCAGAGATGAAGATCGAACTGCCGGTGAACGCCCACCTTCCGCACGACTACGTGCCGGGGGAGCGGCTGCGCCTGGAGGCCTACCGCAAGCTCGCGGCTGCGCTCACCAACGAGGCCATCGACGAAGTCCTGGCCGAACTCGTGGACCGGTACGGGGAGCCGCCGCTGCCGGCCCAGAACCTGGTGTCCGTGGCCCGCTTCCGCGTGGGCGCCCGTGAAGCTGGCCTGTCCGATGTAGCCCTGCAGGGCAACTTCATCAAGTTCTCGCCGGCCACCCTTCCGGAATCCAAGGTCATGCGGCTGAACCGGATGTACCCGGGGTCCCAGTCCAAGCCGGCGCTTGACGCCGTGCTGATCCCCAAGCCGAAGACAGCAAGGATCGGCGGGCGTGACCTGCAGGATGCGGAGATCCTGGAGTGGGCCAACGGGGTCATCCGCAATATCTTCTCCGACGCGCCGCTCGCCGCTCCGGCAGTCAACGGATAGCCGCATGATGGGAGGACACCACGCCGCGTCGGGAGCCGCGGCGTGGGTGGCTATTGCCTCGACGGGCCCGTACACGCTGGGCTGGTATCCGCTGGATGCCACCGGGATCCTGATCGGAGGAATGGCAACGGCGGGAACAGCCCTGGTATGCGACTGGGACCACCGGCACAGCACGGTAGCGAATTCCCTGCCGCCGCTGTCCAACGTGATCGCCGTCGGCATTGAAAATGCCAGCGGCGGGCACCGCCAGGGGACGCACTCCGTCCTAGGGGCGGCGTTCTTTGTCCTGCTGGCCACGCTGGCGGGGAAGATCCAGCTGCAGACAGACTGGAGCCTGTTGTCCGTAGGCGCGGGGCTGCTGTGCATGTTCATGATCAACATTGCGGCCAAGGCCTTGAAGCTGTTCCCGAAGGCAGGGTTCATCAGCAACTGGATCTTTGCGCTGACCATGGCGGGGCTGGTCACCTGGTTCGCGCCGGACCAGTGGACCTGGCTTCCGGTCTCCATGCTGACCGGCGTTGTGGTTCATATCGTGGGGGACCTGGTCACTACCGGCGGGGTTCCCCTGCTGTGGCCGCTGGTGGTCAGGCCGCCGAAACCCCTGCGGCGGGTGCCGCTGCTGCGTCAGGTGTGGCGGCCCAACGGTGCACTGTCCCTCCCGCTGCTGGGACGGGCCGGGTCCAAACGCGAGTGGCTCGTGCTGATCCCGGTGAGCGCCTACGCCATGGTGGGGCTGTCCATGGCCGCCTGGTCCCTGGCCCACGCCCACTGGGGCCGCGCTGCCGATGCCGCCCTGGCCTGGACGCGCCTCTGGTTCTGAACCTGAAGCAAAAGCAAAAGACCCTTGGACAATCTAATGTCCAAAGGTCTTGCGGTTAATTATCCCAACTGGGTAGCGCTAAGTGTCGTTTTGGCGCTTCATAACGACACTTAGCGCTACGTAGTTGGGCCTAGTGTTCGCCGGCGGAGTCCGAGCGTCCCAGGATGCTCTGCGGAATCCAGAAGGCCAGGGCAAACAGCCCAATGCAGACTGCCATGGGCCAGGGGTTATCCAGCGTAAGGAAGGAGAGCGAGTACACGGCTCCCAGGAACAGCGCGATCATGACCACAAAGAGAAGGATGCTCGTGCCGAGCTTGTTCTCGTTCTGCGGAGTCTGGATGGTCCCTTCCTGGGCAGATGAGCCCTGGCTGGACGCCGTGATCTTGCTGGACATAGTTCCTCCTCGGCCCCGCGGGGCTCAATCTGTGGCGGCTTCCGGTGCCTTCAGTAAGACGAAGAACCTTGTTCACCGTTCACAATGGCAATCCCGGAGCTGGCACCAATACGTGTTGCACCTGCTGCAATCATAGCCTGCGCATCAGCAAGGGACCGTACCCCGCCGGAAGCCTTGACGCCCAGGCCGGGCCCCACCGTCGCGCGCATCAGGGCGATGTCCTCCGCTGTTGCACCGCCGCCGTTGAACCCCGTGGAGGTCTTCACAAAGTCCGCGCCGGCTTCCACAGCCGCCTCGCAGGCCGTGACCTTCTGGCTGTCGGTGAGCAGCGCGGTTTCGATAATGACCTTCAGGATCGCACCGCTGGCGTGCACTGCCTCGGCCACGGAGGAGATGTCCTCAATGAGCGCGCCTTTGTCCCCGGCCCTGGCAGCGGCGATGTTGATGACCATGTCCACTTCATCGGCCCCGTCCAGCACAGCACCGCGGGCTTCGAAGGTTTTGACGTCGGTGGGTGTAGCACCCAGGGGGAACCCCACCACCGAGCAGGTGAGGACGCCGGTGCCCCTCAGCGCGGTTTTGACGGTTTTGACCCAGATGGGGTTGACGCAGACGGACTTGAAACCGTATTCCGCAGCTTCCGCGCACACCTGGAGGACGTCGGCTTCCCCCGCCTCAGGCTTCAGCAGCGTGTGGTCGATGTAGGACGCTATGCTGCCGGAACCTGCGGCGCCGGTGGCTGCGGTCTGAACGGAAGGGGTGGCTTCGTTGCTCATGATGGTCCTCTCCAGGGGGCCGTGGGCAGGGCGTTGTAACGCCCGTGACTCGTTTCGGAACCATCTTGCCACAGCCCGGATCGGCGCCGGCCCGCCTGCCGGGCGGGCATCCTAACCTCCCGGCGTGCCGTCAGGCCGCGGCCTGCAGGGGGACGGGAGCCGAGGCTGCGGTCAGCAGCTGCGTGGCGCAGGCACCCGCAGCGGAAGCCGCGGCAACCAGCAGGCCCAGCCGGACGCCGTCGAACGCTGCGGCGTCACCGAGGGCCCAGATGCCGGGGACCGACGTCCGGAAGTCCTGGCTGATGACAATCCCTCCGCTGGGCGCGGTCCGCAGGCCGGCGCTGGCGGCCAGTCCGTCCCGCGAGATCCGTTCCTCCGCCAGTACCACCAGGTCACCGTTCATGCTGCTGCCGTCCTCGAAGATCACCGCGGACGCAGCCAGGCCGGACGCGGACGTGCCGGGAACGACGGCGGCAGGGCGGGCCGTGGTGCGGATCGGGCGGACACCCTGGGCGCGGAGCACGGCCTCAGCCTGGCCGGCCGCCGTGCCGTTGCCTACCAGGATGCCCAGGGGGCGGCGGCCCAGCTCCCTGGCCAGCTCGCTGACGGCCTCCCCGATGCGGGCGGCATCGTCGATGGTGGAGTAGCTCAGGCACGCGCCCGCCCCCTCGACAGGGCTGGCCACGGGTGCCGATCCGGTGGCGATGACCAGCTGGTCGTAGGCGAATTCCATGCCGTCCGCGGTGGCTACCGTACGGTTGACGGCGTCGATGTGGCTTGCCGGCTGGCCGAACCGGACCGAGACCTGCGGCAGCAGTGCCAGCTCCAGCAGTTCCTCCGGGGTGTCGTCCCGGTTGCTCAGCACGGTGATGGTGCCGGTGAAACGGGCCCGGTCCAGCTGGCTGACAAGCGCCTGGGCAGCAGGACCCGCCCCCGCAATGACGATGCGGGTGGCGGTGGAGGGGGATGGGGAGGGTGCCGGAGCGGACATGTGCTGGCCCTTTCGCTGGCGGCCGGGAGCGGCCGGAACTTCGTGATGGAACCCAGCGTAGGCCCGTGCCTTTTCCGGCGTGTTTCCCGGCAGTTGCTGATTAAAGGCCCGGTGTTCGCCAGTGTTTACCGGCCGGTAACAGAACCCGTGACCTGCCTCTCATCCGCCAGTTGGCCGACACAATTGCCCTGTGGTGCGGCCCGTCGGTGCTGTCCGTCCCGGGATTCCTAGACGCGGATACGGTAACCGCGCTTCACCACAGTTTCCACCAGGCGGCCGTCAGGCAGGGAAGAGCGGAGACGGCTGACGGTCATGTCCAGGGCGTGGACGGAACCGCGGAGTTCCAGCAGGTCGGAGAGCGATTCGCGGGACAGGACTGCGCCGCCGGCACCGAGCAGGGCCCGCAGGAGCAGCAACGGTGCAGGGGCTAGTTCCACCGGCTGCCCGTTGATGCGCAGGCTGCGGCCGCGCAGCTCTATGTTGCCGGACCTGGTATCCAGCCGGCGCACGTGGTTGAGGGCGAGGTGCTCGCACACCAGCCGGATCAGCGCACCCATCCGGAACCGTTCCGGGATCAGCGGGGTCACACCGGCATCCAGCAGGGGCTGCGCCGTGACCGGACCCACCACCGCCGTGGTGACGTTGGTCTTCAGGCTCTCGATCAGCTGCTTGTAGACGCCCATCTCGTGGGCGGTGCTCCACATGGCATCCACCGCGGGTGCGCTGGTGAAGGTCAGGACGTCCAGGTTTCCGCTGCAGGCAGCCTCGATGAGCCGGGGAAGCCGGTCCTCGCCGTCGGGCTTCACCCAGCGGTACGGCGTGACTGTCAGGACGGTGGCGCCGGACATGCGCAGGCGTTCCAGCTGCCGCACGTCGGTGTAGCCGTGCAGCTGCACGGCAACGGTTTTGCCGCGCACGCCCTCGGCCAGCAGCATGTCCACCAGTGTTGCGGTGGTTTCGTCGCTGCTGATTCCGACGTCGGCGAGGCCGGCGGCGCGCACCGCACCGCGGGCCTTGGGGCCGCGGACGAACATCCGGCAGGCGCCCAGGGTCTCGAGCAGCTGCTCGCCAATACCGAAGGAATCCGCGGCCTCGCACCAGCGCCGCATCCCGTAGGCGGTGGTGGCGATGCAGAGGTCCGGCCGGGCCGCGATGATGGCCCTGGTGTCCTCGATCAGCCGCATGTCCTCCTGCACGGGTGCGATTTTCAGGGCGGGGGCGTGCAGCACTTCCGCTCCGCGGCGTTCCAGCGCCTCGATCAGGTCCTGGGACCGCCGGTGCGAGGTGACACCGATGCGGAAACCCTCCAATGGAGCCTCTGCGGCGTCGGGTGCTTCTTCAGGCGTTTGTTCGACCTGCGGTGGTTCGGCCGGTGCAAGTGCAGTCATGGGGGTCAATTCTTTCACGAACCCAGCAGCGAGGCCGCCAGCCTGTCCAGGTCGGCTGCGGCCTCGGCATGCCCGCGGTTGGCCTCAGCCACCCGGACCACCTCGCCGATGACCAGCACAGCAGGGTTGCTGCATCCGGCGGCGGCTGAGGTGACGGTGCCCAGGTCCGCGATGGTGGTGCGCTGGCCGGGGCGGTAGCCGCGCTCCACCACGGCCATGGGCATGTCAGCCCGCATTCCGGCCCGGCGGAGTCCGGCAGCGAGCTGGTGGAGGGTTCCGATGCCCATCAGCACCACAATGGTTCCGCCGAGACCGGCAAGGTGCTGGTGCTCTTTTTCCGTGAGCGGGGCGTGGCCGGACACCACGGTGAACATGTGGCTGACTTCCCGGTGGGTGACGGGGATGCCCGCGGCGGCGGGGACGGAAATGGCGCTGGTGACGCCTGAGATGACGCGGACCTTGACGCCGGCGGCCACGCAGGCGGCAACTTCCTCTCCGCCGCGGCCGAAGACGTACGGGTCCCCGCCCTTGAGGCGGACCACGTTGTTGCCGGCCAGGGCGCTTTCCACCATGAGCTTCTCAATGTCGCCCTGGCTTACCTTGTGGTGGCCGGGCTTCTTGCCCACGTCCACCAGTTCAGCGGAGGTGAGCGAAGGAAGTTCCTGGTACGGGGCGAGCCGGTCGTAGAACACCACGTCGGCGTCGCGGAGTGCCTTGACGGCGGCGACGGTCAGGAGCTCGGTGGTGCCGGGCCCGCCGCCCACCAGGGTGACGTGCCCCGGGGCGCCGGCAGCGGGCTCCGCAGCCACCGGAATTCCGGTATCGCGGCACCGGCCAAGGAGGGAGTCCCAGCCGGGCTGTCCGTCCTCCACTGCTGCAACCAGGAAGGGGCGTTCGGGCAACGGGCCGTCGTGCGCCGCGCCTTGCGGAGTGCTGAGGCGGTAGACGACTGCACCGGCGGCTTCGTAGCGGCGGACCGCCTGGCGGGCAGCGTGTTCCGAGCCCGTCACCAGTACTTCACGGCCGGTGAGATCAATGCTGAGCTGCATGCCTATACCTCGTTCCTGATGGGTTCCGGCGTGCCTGGTCGGACCGGGATGGAAGCCCCGATGAGGACTGGCTGCTGGGCGGCTGACGCCTTTTCCTCGGCGGTGGCGGGGCGCATCTGCCCGCGCTCGTCGGGGACGAAGGTGATGGAATCGTCCTTCTGGTCGGGCGCGTTGACGAAGGAGCGGAAGCGGCGCAGCCGCTCGGGGTCCTTCAGGGTGTCTGCCCATTCGTCGATGTAGGTATCCACGTGCTTGGCCATGGCGGCCTCGAGGTCCGCGGCGATGCCCAGGGTGTCCTTGACCACCACGTCCTCAACGTGCTTGATGCCGCCGTCGAGCTCTTCCTGCCACCGTGCAGTGCGCTGCAGGCGGTCTGCGGTGCGGATGTAGTACATGAAGTAGCGGTCGATGTACTTGATCAGTGTTTCGTCGTCGAGGTCCTTGGCGAGCAGCTGGGCGTGTGCGGGTGTTGCGCCGCCGTTGCCGCCGACGTACAGGTTCCAGCCGTCCGCGGTGGCAATGACGCCCACGTCCTTACCGCGGGCCTCGGCACATTCCCGGGCGCAGCCGGAGACGCCCATCTTGAGCTTGTGCGGGCTGCGCAGGCCGCGGTAGCGAAGCTCGAGCTGGATGGCCATGGCCACCGAGTCCTGCACACCGAAGCGGCACCAGGTGGAACCGACGCAGGACTTTACCGTGCGCAGGGACTTGCCGTAGGCCTGGCCGGATTCGAAGCCGGCGTCCACCAGCTCCTTCCAGATTTCCGGCAGCTGCTCCAGGCGGGCACCGAACATGTCGATCCGCTGGCCGCCGGTGATCTTGGTGTACAGGTTGTACTTTTCGGCGACCGCCGCGATCACGCCGAGTTTCTTGGGCGTGATTTCGCCGCCGGCGATGCGGGGGACCACGGAGTAGGTGCCGTCCTTCTGCATGTTGGCCAGGGCGCGGTCGTTGGTGTCCTGGAGGGTGCCGCGGCCGGCATCCAGGACGTAGGCGCTGTTCTGGCTGGCCAGGATGTTGGCGATGGTGGGCTTGCAGATGTCGCAGCCGGCGCCGGTGCCGTACTTGGCCATGATCTCTTCGAAGGAGGTCAGTTCCAGGACGCGGATAGCGTCGAAGAGTTCCTGGCGGGACAGTTCGATGTGCTCGCAGAGGGACTTGGAGACCTCGACGCCGGACTTGGTCAGTTCGGTTTCGAGCAGCTTCTTGAGCATCGGCACGCAGGAACCGCACTGGGTGCCTGCGCGGGTGCAGCCCTTCAGCTCACCGAGTTCCTGGACCGGGGCGTTGCCCTCGCAGGCGCCGCAGCCGTTGATGGCGTCGCGGATGCTGCCGGCGGTGACGTTGTTGCAAGAGCACAAGGTTGCGTCGTCCGGGAGTTCGGTTTCGGGAGCTTCGCCGCCGCCGGCTGCACTGAGGAACGCACCCGGCTCGGCGGGAAGTTCGCGGCCCAGCAGGGGGCGCAGGCTCATGTACGGTGAAGCGTCGCCGACGAAGATGCCGCCGAGGAGGGTCTTGGCGTCGTCGGTGGTGACGATCTTCTGGTACACGCCGCGGGCGGGGTCGGCGTAGACGATTTCGAGGGCGTGCTCGGTCTTGGCGAAGGCGTCACCGAAGCTGGCGACGTCCACACCGGACAGCTTCAGCTTGGTGGCGGTGTCGAAGCCGGGGAAGGTGGCGTCGCCGCCGTGGAGGCGGTCGGCCACGATTTCGGCCATGGTGTTGGCCGGGGCAACCAGGCCCAGGCACATGCCGCCGAAGTTGGCCACTTCACCGATTGCCCAGATACCCGGTACTTCGGTGGCGCAGTAGTCGTTGATGACCACGCCGCCGCGCTGGCCCAGCGAGAAGACCTGCTCTTCGCCCTCCGCGGCGCGGAAGAGTTCGTCGCGGGGCCGGACGCCGATAGCGACGATCACGAGGTCGGCGTCGATCACGCGGCCGTCGGCCATGAGGACGCCGGTGACCTGCCCGTCGTCGTCGGACAAAACCTCGGACGGGAAGACGCCGCCGTGGACGTCGAAGCCCTTGGCCTTGATGAGGCGCCCCATTGCCTGGCCGGCACCTTCGTCGAGCTGGGTGGCCATGAGCCACTGCGAACCGTCGATGACGATCGGGTTGGCGCCCAGCTGCTCCGTGCCGGCAGCGGATTCGAGGCCAAGGAGGCCGCCGCCGATGGTTACCGCGTTGACTTTCCGGCCCAGCTTCTCTTTAAGCCCTGCGATGGCCTCGTTGATGGCCCATACGTCTTCGAGGGTGCGGTAGACGTGCGTGTGTTCGGCGCCCGGGATGGGAAGGCGTGCGGCGTTCGAGCCGGTGGCCACCACCAGGTCGTCGTATTCGAAGGTGTTGCCGGCAGCTGTCTCCACGGTCTTGGCTTCAGCGTTGATCTTGATGACCCGCTCGCCGGTCTTGAGCTCCAGGGACGGGTGGTCCCACATGGACGCAGTCCCCAGCGTAAGGTCCACGTCCTTGACCGTGAGGGCCTTGGACAGGGCAACGCGGTCGTAGGGAAGGTGGGCTTCCTCAGTGAGGACCGTGACATGCCAGCCATCGAGGCCACGGGCATGCATTGCGTCCGCAAAACGGTGGGCCGCGGGGCCGCCGCCGGCGACGACGATGCGGCGCGGAGTCTCTGTGCTTGAAGTCTGTTCGGTCACTGATGGGCCTTTCGCATGGGCCGCAGTGAACTGCAGCCTTCTCTGTCGAGCTGTCCATCCAGACTAGGGAGACGCAGTTTCGCTTCAGTTTCCCAATTGTTTCGTCAACTTAACTTCTGCATCACGAACGCATTTCCGGCCGTGTGAGGTGTCTTTTACGCGCCGGACACATTCACTGCACGCCACTGAAACACCCGGAGCCTAGCGTGGTTCACGGCTGCAAAGGCGGCCACTGAGAAGGATTACACGCACAGGGAGAGGAGCCGGACATGACGGCAACACTGGAACTTGGGGCACTCGAAGCCGGCCTTGACGAGGCGGTATCCGGGATCACGGGCGGCTGGCACAGCGTTTGCCCGGTGGAGGACCTGGAAATCGCCTGGGGCGAGGCAGCCCTGGTTGCGGGACGCCAGGTTGCCCTCTTCCGCACCGGCGCCACCGAAGTTTTCGCGGTAGCGCACCAGGACCCGGCCACCGGAGCGCACGTGATGGCGCGCGGGATCCTCGGCTCACGCGGCGAGCGCCCCACCATCGCCTCGCCGCTGCACAAAGAGGTCTACGACCTCAAAACCGGCGAATGCTTCAGCACGCCCGGCCTGGGCATTGCCACCTTCCGCACCCGCGTCAGCGACGGCATCGTTGAGATTGAACTGTAGCGGCTAGAGCCCCAGCGCTTCGCTGACGTCGCGGAGCACTTCATCCAGCGCCGCCCGCACCGCCTGACGGGCGGCCGGCAGTTCCGCGGCGGAACCCACGTGCTGGATCACCTCGAGGTAGCACTTGAGCTTGGGTTCGGTGCCGCTCGGACGGATGATCACGCGCGTCAGGTCCCGGGTGACATAGAGCAGCCCGTCCGTGGGCGGCAACTGGTCACTGCCCTCGGCCAGGTCCGTGTACACCTCAACAGCGGATGATCCGAACGTTTCCGGCGGGGAGACCCTGAGCCGGTTCATCATCGCGTCCAGGAGACCCAGGTCCGCAACCCTGATACTGAGCTGGTCGCTGGCGTGCAGGCCGTGCTGCAGGTAAAGCTCGTCCAGGGTGTCAAAGACGGTCTTGCCGTCAGCCTTGGCGGCCGCGGCGAGTTCCGCGATCAGCAGGGCAGCCGAGATCCCGTCCTTGTCCCTCACCAGATCCGGCGCCACGCAGTAGCCCAGGGCTTCCTCGTAGCCGTACACCAGTCCGGGAACCCGGGAAATCCACTTGAACCCGGTCAGCGTCTCCTGGTGGGCGTAACCGGCCGCTGTGGCAATGCGGGCCAGGAGCCGTGACGACACGATCGAATTAGCGAACACTCCCTGGGCACTTTCTTCCGTGCCGCCGTCGTCCTTTGCCCTGCCCGCTGCAGCCCGGGCGGCCACGTGCGCTCCCAGGAGGGCGCCAACCTCGTCCCCGCGGAGCATCCGCCAGGCGCCGGTGTCGGGGTCTTTCGCTGCAACGGCCGCCCTGTCGGCGTCGGGATCGTTGGCAATCACAATGTCTGCCCCCAGCCGTTCAGCAGACTCCAGTGCCAGGTCCAGGGCGCCGGGTTCTTCCGGGTTCGGGAAGCTGACAGTGGGAAAATCCGGGTCCGGCTCGGCCTGCTCAGCAACCAAGGTGATGTCCTTGAAACCTGCGGCGTTCAACACCGCCAGCGCGGTCCCGCCGCCAACGCCGTGCAGGGGAGTCAGGACGATGCTGAGGTCACGGGCAGGGAACTCGCCGGGCATGGCCAGCGCGGCGGTGGAGCGTTCGTAGTCCGCTGCCAGGGACCCATCCAGGACAGTCCAGCCGGAGGGGGCAAGGGTGATCGATTCCAGCGGCCCCACCGCGTTGATCCGGGCGGCGATGGCGGCGTCGTAGGGAGCGACGATCTGTGCGCCGTTGCCGTTCTCCGGCACGGCATGGCGGCCCAGGTACACCTTGTAACCGTTGTCCTGCGGCGGGTTGTGGCTGGCGGTCACCATGACTCCGCCGTCGCATTCCAGCGCCCTTACGGCGAAAGCCAGCAGGGGAGTGGGGAGCGCTGCAGGCATCAGGAATGTCTCTATCCCCGCTGCCGTGAAAATCGCGGCCGTTTCCTCGGCAAAGATGTCCGAGTTGTGCCGGGCGTCGTAGCCGACGACGGCGCGCGGCCGGGTTCCCGGCGAGGACTCGGCGACCGCCGCGAGCAGGAAGTCCGCCAGGCCGGCGGCGGCCCGCCGCACCACGATCCTGTTCATCCGGTTCGGGCCCGGCCCCAGCGCCGCGCGAAGCCCCGCGGTGCCGAACTGCAGCGTGCCGCGGAAGCTGTCTTCGAGTTCCTGGCGGGCTGCCGGGACGCCGTTCTCCACGTGCCCGATGAGCTCAAGGAGGGAGGCCGAGGTCACCGGATCCGGGTCTTGGGCAGCCCACGCGCGGGCATCATCGAGCAGGCGGATTTCGGCATCGGAAGACGTCATGGGCATAACGCTATCGTCATTGACCGGCCACTTCTTCCAACCGCGGCCACGAAATGCCCGCGGGAGGCGCGCCGCACGTGACCGCGCGCCTGGTTAGAGCCGGGCGATGATCCCGGCCAGCAGCTTCGAAATCCGCGGGCCGGCAGCCTGCCCGGACTCGATGACTTCCTGGTGGCTCAACGGCTGGGGGCTGATGCCGGCGGCAAGGTTGGTGACCAGCGAAATGCCGAACACCTCCATACCGGCGTGGCGCCCCGCGATGGCCTCCAGCGCCGTCGACATGCCCACCAGGTCCGCGCCGATGCGCTTGGCGTACTGCACCTCGGCGGGCGTCTCATAGTGCGGGCCGGGGAACTGGGCGTAAACGCCTTCTTCCAGGGTGGCATCGACTTCACGGGCCAGGCCGCGGATCCGGGCCGAATAGAGATCGGTCAGGTCCACGAACGTAGCGCCCTCCAGCGGCGAGGCTGCGGTGAGGTTGATGTGGTCGCTGATCAGCACCGGGGTGCCCGGGGTCCAGTTTTCCTGCAGCCCCCCGCAGCCGTTCGTCAGCACCAGGGTTTTGCAGCCGGCTGCGGCCGCTGCACGGATGCCGTGCACCACCGAACGCACGCCTTTGCCTTCGTAGTAGTGCGTCCTTGCACCCAGGACCAATGCCCGCTTGCCGTCCGTGGTCAGGACCGAACGGATGGTGCCCACGTGTCCTTCCACCGCCGGGGCGTGGAACCCGGGGACCTCGTCGGCGGACAGGGTGGCGGTGGTCTCGCCAATCAGGTCGGCTGCTTCGCCCCAGCCGGAGCCAAGCACCAGGGCGACGTCGTGGCTGTCCACGCCGGTTTCCTCGGCGATGTAGTCGGCGGCGGCACGCGCGGCGGCAAAGGGATCGGTGTTCAGGAAGTCAGTTGTACTCACAGGTACAAGCTATCCTGCCGTCCGTCATGCCGCCCAGCCGGGGCAGGTTCTCCTCAGAGACCGTTTTCTTTGGCCGTGCGGGGGAGTTGCAGGAGAATGATTGTTTGTGACTACGCATCCAGATTTCAGTTCCCCCCGGATCGCAATCCTGGGAGGTGGTCCCGGCGGGTACGAAGCCGCCATGGTGGCCGCCTCGCTGGGGGCGCAGGTCACCATCATCGAACGTGCGGGACTGGGCGGATCGGCTGTGCTGACCGACGTCGTCCCTTCCAAGACCCTGATTGCCACCGCGGACCTCATGACCCGCGTGGGCGAGGCGGGCGAGCTGGGAGTGAAGTTCGACGTCGACGGCGGCGCCTTTGTGCCCGTGATGCGCGCCGACCTCAAACACATCAACGACCGTCTGCTGAACCTTGCCCGCAGCCAGTCCAAGGACATCCACGACGGCCTGGAAAACCTGGGAGTGCGGATCATCACCGGGTCCGGCCGCCTGCTCGATGACCACACCATTGAAGTCCTCACGGCGGAAGGCACCGAAACCGTTGAAGCGGACACCATCCTGCTCGCCGTGGGCGCCCACCCGCGCGAGCTTCCCACGGCACGGCCGGACGGGGAACGGATCCTCAACTGGACCCAGATCTACGACCTTGATGAGCTGCCCGAGGACCTGATCGTGGTGGGTTCCGGTGTCACCGGGGCCGAGTTCGCCTCCGCATACAACGGACTGGGATCGAAAGTCACGCTGATTTCCAGCCGTGACAGGGTGCTTCCCGGATCCGATGTGGACGCGGCAGTAGTACTGGAGGAAGTGTTCGAACGCCGCGGCGTCCGGGTCCTGTCCCGCTCCCGCGCCGAAACCGTGGAGCGGACGGACGACGGCGTGGTGGTCACCCTCAGCGACGGGTCCAAGGTCACCGGCAGCCACTGCCTGCTGTGCCTGGGCTCCATTCCCAACACCGCGGGGATCGGCCTCGAAGAGGCCGGCGTGGCGGTCAGCGAAAGCGGCCACATCAAGGTGGACGGCGTATCCCGCACCTCAGCCCCCAACATCTACGCCGCCGGTGACTGCACCGGCGTGCTGCCGCTTGCCTCCGTGGCGGCCATGCAGGGCCGCATCGCCGTGGCGCACTTCATGGGCGACACCGTCACCCCGCTCAAGCTGCACCAGGTGGCATCGAACATCTTCACCTCCCCGGAAATCGCGAACGTCGGCGTCTCGGAAGCTGAGATCGAGTCGGGGAAGTACCAGGGCGACGTCATCAAACTCTCGCTGCGCAGCAACGCCCGCGCCAAGATGCGGAACCACCGCGACGGCTTCGTGAAGATCTTTGCCCGCAAGGGTTCCGGCACCGTCATCGGCGGCGTGGTTGTGGGACCGAACGCCTCGGAGCTGATCTTCCCCATCTCCATCGCGGTGCAGCAAAAGCTGCACGTGGACGACGTCGCCAGCACCTTCACCGTCTACCCCTCCCTGAGCGGCTCCATTTCCGAGGCGGCACGCCGCCTGCACGTCCACTTGTAAGGGCGCGTCGGAATCCACCAGATTCCAGGGCCATGCGAGTCTGGACCACTTCGCGCCGCGTGCATAGACTCCTCGAAGGAACGGCCGGGAATTCCATCAGCGGATTTTCCCGGCCGTCCCTGCACCAGCCATCAACGCAAGGAGCAGCCCGTGGAACTGAACGACGTCAAGTGGAACGAACAGGCGCGCGAAAAAATCCTGGTGGATGCGGACCGGGCCCTGCAGGAAGCGGTCCGCGAGGCAAGCTCGTCCCTGGCCAACGCGGACAAGGACGAAGTGTACAAGTTCCTGTTTGAGCAGCTGAAGGACCAGTTCGTCGATTTCCAGCCCGGCCCGGACCTCACCCGTTATGCGGAGGCGGTAGCAAACGGTGACTTCGGTTCCGGCGGTTCAACGGGTACGGAAGGGTAGGCAGAAGCAATGTCAGCAGCACTCGTGAGGCCGCGCAGCGGCAAAATCATTGGCGGGGTGTGCGCGGCCCTGGCAGCCCGCTTTGGACTTCCGAAGTTCCTGGTCCGGTTGGGCTTCATCATCTTTGGCCTGGTAGGGGTCGGTGAACTGGCCTACATCGTGCTCTGGATCCTCATTCCCAAGGCGCCGGCTTAAGGCACCAAGAAGGGGATTTCCGCCAGGACCTCGGGTTGGCCCCGCGCTGTGGGGCCAACCCTTTATTTACTTGAGGGGCAAATTGTTGGGGTTGCAGAGGACCCCGGGATGGCGGGTGGCCAGCGGTAGAAGGCGGGTCCCTCTTTGTCGAAAGCCACAGAATTCTTTGCGGACGCCTCCCAGCCGCCTGGGACGTTGGGCCCTACCGCCTGAGCCCACCCCGCGGGCACTGTGGAGCATGGCCACTATTTACATTGCTTACGGCAGCGTTGAAGGGCAGACGGCCCGCATCGCAGAGTACATCGCCGACGTCATTCGGGCACACGGGCACGAGGCAGAAACAGCGGACCTCAAACAAGCTCCGAACAGCATTCCGGACGGGCAGGACGGCGTCATCGTGGCGGCATCGGTGCATGTTGGCAAGCACGAGGGCTACGTTGCAGACTTTGTCCACAACAACCGCAGGGCGGTTTCTCACCAACGTCGCAACACCGACTGAAAGTGGTGTTGATTCATGCGCAGTTCGACGCGCCGATCGAGGAAAATGGGCCCAGAGGGCTTGGTTGAGAAGAAGCCCTTGTACGTTCAGCTGATGAAGCAGGGATATTCCAACTCCGAGGCCTGCAGGGTCCTCGGCATAGGCCGGAACACAGGCCATCACTGGTTGCATGGACGCAACGGTGTGGAGGGCTTGATCCAGCAAGGTTTGGATCCGAGGCCGCGCGTAGCGGTGCCTGCGGCCGGCGGATCCCTCCGTTACTTATCAGAAGATGAACGCATCTTCATTGCCGACCGTCTATTGGCCCGTGCAAGCCTTCGATCCATCGCCCGGGAGCTTGGCAGGTCCGCATCCACGATTAGCAGGGAGTTGGCCCGAAACCGTCCTGACTCCCGCCGCTATCATCCGTTCCGTGCCCAGAAAATGGCGCAGAAGAGACGACCGAGACCCCGGCTTTCCAAGCTGACCGGTGACGCCGACCTGCGGCAGTACGTTGTGCAATGCCTGTCGAAGCGATGGAGCCCGCAACAGGTCTGCCGAGCGTTGAAGAAACGGTTTCCAGGCGAACTCCACAGGCATCTGGCTCACGAAACGATCTACCGCGCGCTTTACGGCCTGAGTATTCGCCCTGTCCCATCGGGCTCTGCCCGGCTGTTGCGTTCCGGAAAATACAGCCGGCGGCCGCGGTCGCGGACCAAGGTGAAGCCGCGCCAATACATCACCGATGCCCTGAAGATCGGGGATCGGCCGGCCCATATTGCCACCCGGGAGGAGGCAGGCCATTGGGAAGGCGATCTCATCATGGGGAAGGCGAACAAGTCCGCGATAGTCACCCTGGTGGAGCGGTCCTCACGGTTCCTTATCGCCTTTGCGCTTCCGCCAGGGATCAGGTCTGACGTCATGCGCGACCGGCTCATAGAAGTTCTCGGAGTCCTGCCGGCCACGCTGCGGAGAACATTGACCTGGGACCGGGGTTCCGAGATGGCCAGGCACGCCGAGGTGACTGTAGCGCTCGGTACGCTCGTCTACTTCTGTGATCCTGCCAGCCCATGGCAACGGGCTTCGAACGAGAACGCCAACGGTCTGCTCCGCCAATACTTCCGGAAAGGAGCCGACCTCAGCACGGTAGAACCAGCCGATGTCCGCTTCGCCGCGGACGAGATCAACGGTCGGCCGCGTGCCGTCCTCGCGTGGAACAGTGCAACCGTCCGGTTTGCTTCCCTCCAAACCATTGCCGCGCTTCAGAACACTGCGATTTCCAGCGGCACCGAGGGCACGCTTCCTCCGCCCACAGCTGGGGATAATCCTTTATGAGTTATCCACCGCTACGGCTACCAGGGAGCTACGCCAATGGCTCCCCCGATAACCCGAATTGACCCCCAACTGTGGACGGCAGGGTGTTGTGCCGGGATGCTCGTTAGGGAACCCTGACCGGACCGGGCCTGGTGCCCCCGCTGTCCTCTTAAACATCCCACCTGCTGCGACCCGCAAGCTGAGGAGGGAGGTCTAGGATCAGAGCAACTTTAGATGTGATGTCCGTGCAGATATTCATGGGAGTCGCTAAATGAAGATGAAAGTGATTGTTGCAACCGCTCTCTTCCTGGCGTGCCTGGCGGTGGCAGTCTGGATATTGTCCGGCTCCGGCGACCTCTTGGCGGGAATCATAATGGTCGTTGGAATCGCAGTTGGCGCTCATTTCGCGGTCCGATGGGGTGGCTCTCGTGCCCAGGAAAATGAGAAGAACATGCAGGAGTTGCTCTCGAAGAGAAAACCTCGCGACCCTGATCCAGACGAGAACGTTTGACTCTTACCAGTTGCGGATAGCTGTCAACAATCTCGGCACCACCCGCTGAATTATCCATCGTTGCTGACCCGGGTCGAAGCTTCGCGTAGTCGATGCTGGATACCGAACGTATTGAGCGTTCGCACGCCGACGTACCTTTCCGGGCACCGAACACCTCACGAAACACAGCGAAACATTTCTTGCACCCCCGCCCGTTTAGACCGTCCCGTAAGCCGGTCCCTGAGCCGGGCGCACTCAGAGACCGACTAACTTCGCAGAAACAACGTTCGAGGAACGTTCCCTAAGACTCGTCCTGTGTATTGACCGGTGAGGGGGGCGCCATCTGGCTTACCTCCACACAAAGGATCAGCGTCGCGGCTCGTGTCCTGCCACCCGCAATCAGCATGCTGCTAGGGTCAAAAAACTGACTGTTGCGACGTTCGTTGGAAACCGCCCAGCGAACTTGAGCGTTTGCCGTCCGCCCTGGTCTCCGTCAGCCTGGCCGCCCACGGCGATGAAGCTGGCGCCGAGGGCTACGTGGCGACGTTCGAGGCGGAGACCGGCTGGCACCCCCGCCAGGTAGCGATGTTCTCCGGTGCGCTGATGTACACCCAATACAACTTCCTGAAACGCCAGCTGATGAAGAAGATCGTCAAGGACAAGGGCTCCCAGGACCTGGACACGTCCCGCGACTACATCTACACCGAGTGGGACGGCGTAAAGCACTTCACGGAGGAGTTCCTGGCCGGAGTAACTGCTCCAGCGGGCCAGGCACAGGGTACCGGGACAACTCCGACAGAGGTCCCGGGATCTTCTCCAGGCGTCAACCCGTGAAAATCCCCGCAGCCATACCCGTCCTGTTCCTTGCTGCGTCCGCTTTTCTTGGCGGGTGTTCGCAGCCCGGGAACCAAAGCGCGCCGGCGCCGGCACCCCGCCCCTCCACCGGTGCCACAAGCCCTGCCTGCGACCTCATCACGCCTGAAATTGCGGCGAAAGTCGTACCCGGGATTATGCCGGTAGGCCAGAACAGCAATGACAGGCCGCCCGGAAGCAAGGCCTATCTCTGCACGTATTCGAGCAAGTCCATGGAGGGAGGCATTACGGCCCCGTCGGTGGCCCTCACCTCTCCCGCCTCGTCGCAGGACATCTCCACAGCGGAGTCGGCGCCTTACTGCTCACCCGTCACCGGAATCGGTGACTTTGCCTGCCTGCAGTGGACCGGCTACTTCCGCGGCGAGACCGGGGGCGCCTCCGCGAACGTTGTCCTCACGGCTGTCCGGGGCGACGAGACGCTCGAAATGCCGTACGTCACCTCCGCGCCCATGAACGGCACGCCTGCACCCGACGGCGATGCGATGGCCCGTGCGCTCGCACAGGCAGCTGTGGAGGCCGGCTGGGGCAACGGCACCCCGCTCGGCGTTCCCGCGGCCCCTGCCCCTGCTTCCTAGTCAGGCGGCCTGGACCGCCCGGAAGTGTTTTTCGATGAGCCCCTTGATGTCCTCGTGGCAGCCGCCGCAGCCGGTGCCGGCGCGCGTTGCCTTGGACACCTCTGGCACGGTGGAGCAGCCCTCCTCAACAGCGCCCTGGATGGCGGCTCCGCTGACTCCGGCACACCGGCAAACGGTGCCGGCGGGATCGGCGGCACCCGTGCCCGGCAGTTGGTCCGGCCCGTCGAGGCGCAGCAGCAGGGACCGGTCAGCGGGTAGTTCCGCACCGCGTTCGAACAGCCCCACAAGCTCGGCCGCCGTGCGGGGCATTCCCACCGCCACCAGGCCCTCCAGGACGCCACCGCGGGTGGTCATTTTGACGTAGCGGCCGTGCTCAGGGTCCGCCCACTGGGAAACCTGGAGGCGCGGGCGCCCGTTCACTGCACCGGCCGCGAGGGCGTCCTCGTCCCAGGGCTCCGCGGAATTGTCGCCGGCCACGGCCATGTTCATGCCGCGTGCCTTCAGGACAATGACACCCGGCTGCTCCGCCGGCAGTGCCGGCAGCAGGGCGGCGTCCTCCCCGCCGTCCGCCAGCAGGGTCAGGTACCCGGCCAGCCACTCGGCCTGCCGCCAGCCCGGCCCCACAAGGCCGGAGGGGCCCCTCGCGTAGCGGCAGGGGGCGCAGTCCGGATCCGGGCAGCGCACCTCGGCGCAGTCACCGATGGCAAAGATGTGCGGCTCGTGGTGCGCGCGGAGTTTGTGGTCCACCAGGATTCCCGCGGATGTGGAGAGCCCGCAGCCCTCGGCGAGCTCAGTGCGGGGACGGACGCCGCAAGAGAGCACCAGGAGGTCGCCGTCAATCGCGGACCCGTCGTCGAGCAGCAGCGCAGAGAAGCCGCCGTCGGCCGCGTTGTGCTCCACACCCGTGGAGCGGGCGTTGCCAGCCATCCGCACGCCGCAGCGGCGCAGGCTCGCCGCCAGCACGGAGCCGCCGCCGCGGTCGATGTTGCGGCCCAGCGGATGCGGGCCGTTGTGGACCACCGTGACGGTGGCTCCTTCTTCCGCCGCGGCCAGTGCGGTCTCCAGGCCCAGGACGCCGCCGCCCAGCACCACCACCCGCTTGCCGCCGGTCACGGCCCGCCGCAGCGCCTCGGCGTCGCGGAGGTCGCGAAGAGCGGTGACGCCGGCGGGGAGGACGGGGTGAGTGGGGTCGGGGTTGATGCCGGTCAGGTTGGGAATGACCGGGCGTGACCCCGTGGCAAAGACCAGCCGGTCGTAGTGGACGGCGCCGCCGTCGGACAGGAGGACCTGTTGCCGGGCCCGGTCCACGCGCTTCACCCGCACACCCAGCCGGATGTCCACTCCGTCCCCGGCCAACTCAGCGGCGTCTGAGAGCGCCAGGGCTTCGGCAGTGGTCCTGCCCACGCCGAGATCGGCCACGAGCACGCGGTTGTAGGCGGCTTCAGCTTCCTCGCCCACCACTGTCAGGCCCACCTTGCCGCTGCGGACGGCAGGCAGGAGTTCGTCAATCAGCCGGGCCGCCACCGGGCCGAATCCCACAATGACAATCTGCTCGCTCATGAGGCCTCCGTCGTTTGAAGCACGTGGGTGGAAAGGGACGCGGCTACGGGCCGGACCCATACGGTGTTGAACTTGAACTCCGGCATCCCGGAGATGGGGTCCGTGGCCGCTTCCGTGAGGCGGTTCGCACTCTCAAGTTCGGAGAAGTGGAACGGCAGGAAGACGGTTTCGGGACGGATGGCGGTGCTGAGCTGCGCCCGGCACTCCACCTCGCCGCGCTCGTTGGCCACGGACACGAGCGCCCCTTCGGTGATGCCCATCGACGCCGCAGCTGCCGGGTGGATTTGCACTCTTGCTTCCGGCTGCGCCGCCAGCAGCTCCGACACCCGCCGGGTCTGCGCGCCGGACTGGTAGTGCTCCAGGAGGCGGCCGGTGATGAGGGTCATGGTTTTCGCGGCGGTGCCATCCCCTGTAGGGGGCGCAGCAGGAGTACGACGGCGGCGCGGCGTCACCGGGGTCATCACGGCTTTGCCGTCCGGGTGCGCGAACCGGTCCTGGAACAGCCGCGGTGTTCCCTGGCTGCCGGCGGGGTAGGGCCAGTAGGCGGCTTCGCCGCGGTCCAGCATGGCGTAGTCGATCCCGGAGTAGTCCGCCAGGCCGCCGGCGGAGGCCAGCCGGAGTTCCTCGAACACGGTCTCTGGGTCCTCGCTGTAGGTGGACGGGGCATCAAGGGCTTCGGCCAGCCGCGCCATGATCCACAGCTCACTGCGGGCACCGGCTGGCGGAGTGAGGGCCCGGCGGCGGCGCAGCACGCGGCCTTCGAGGTTGGTGAGTGTGCCCTCTTCCTCCGCCCATTGGAGGACGGGAAGGATGAGGTCCGCCTCAGCGGCCGTCTCGGACATAAAGAAGTCGCACACCATCAGGAAGTCCAGGCTCCGGAGCCCTTTGATCACAGCGTTGGCATCGGGGGAGGCCACGGCGATGTTGGAGGCGTGGACAAAAAGGCAGCGGACGCCGTCGGGCTTGCCCAGCGACTTCAACAGCTGCACGGCCGGCAGCCCCGGCCCGGGAATGAGGTCCTCCTCCACGCCCCAGACCTTGGCCACGTGGGCGCGGGCGGCGGGGTCTGTGATCTTGCGGTAGCCGGGGAGCTGGTCGGACTTCTGGCCGTGCTCGCGCCCGCCCTGCCCGTTGCCCTGGCCGGTCAGGGTGCCGTAGCCGCTCCGGGCCGAGCCGGGCAGGCCCAGCAGAAGGCTGAGGTTGATCGCTGCCGTGGCGGTGTCGGTGCCGTCCACGTGCTGTTCCACGCCGCGGCCGGTGAGGATGTAGCTGCCGCCTTCGCGGGCGCCGCGGGCCAGCCGGCGGGCCGTTTCGCGGATGAGGTCAGCCGGGACGCCGGTGAGGGACTGGACCCGTTCCGGCCAGAAGGAGTTGACGCTGCGGGCTACGGCACTGTAGCCGGAGGTGCGTTCAGCGAGGTACGAGGTATCCACCAGGTTCTCGTGGATGACCACGTGGGAGATGCCCAGGAGGAGGGTGAGGTCGGTGCCTGGAAGGGGCTGGAGGTGGAGGCCGCCGCCGTCAGCCGTGAAGGCGGCTGTGGCGGAGCGGCGCGGATCCACCACGATCAGCCCGCCGGCGTCGCGCGTTCCCTTGAGGTGCTGCACGAACGGCGGCATGGTTTCCGCCACGTTGGAGCCGAGCATCAGGATGGTGCTGGCGGTGTCCAGCGCTTCGAGGGGGAAGGGGAGCCCGCGGTCAACGCCGAAGGCCCGCATTCCGGCCGCTGCGGCCGAAGACATGCAGAACCGGCCGTTGTAGTCGATGCGGGAGGTGCCAAGGGCCAGCCGGGCGAACTTGCCCAGCATGTAGGCCTTTTCGTTGGTGAGGCCGCCGCCGCCGAACACGCCGACGGCGTCGGCACCGTAGCGGGCGCGGGCGTCCTTCACGGCGGACACGGCGAGGTCCAGGGCCTGGTCCCAGCTGATGGGCCGGTGGACGCCGTCGGGGCCCTTCAGGAGCGGCTCCGTGATTCGCCCTGGGTGGTTCAGGAGGGTGGCCGACGTCCAGCCTTTGCGGCACAGGCCGCCGCGGTTGGTGGGGAAGTCCCGGCCGCTGACTTCGAGGGGTGCCGCCAGGGGTATTCCGGGGTCAGTTCCTGGCACGGGGACTGACCCCGGCTGGGAAGCCGGGGCCAGTGCCGTGGGAGACGTGAGCGTCATGGCGCACTGCAGGGCGCAGTAAGGGCAGTGCGTGTCGGCGCTTTTGGTCATGTTAGACGTGTCCCATCGCATTTCGGTTGGCGTTGCGGATGTAGCAGGCCCAGCACACAACCAGCATCAGGACGTACGCCCCGACGAAGCCGTAGAAGGCGGGGGTATACGAGCCGCTGGACGAGTTGGAGGCGTTCAGCACCTGCGGGATGACGAACCCGCCGTAGGCGCCGATGGCGGAGATGAGGCCCAGGGCGGAGGAAGCGAGGCGCTGGGTGGCCACCGAGCTGGCACCGTTCCGGGCAGCCCGGCTGTTCGTGGCGAAGATGATGGGAATCATCCGGTAGGTGGCGCCGTTTCCGAAGCCGCTGGCGGTGAAGAGCATCAGGAAGAGGACCAGGAAGAGCCAGAAGTTCTTCAGCGGCAGGGTCCAGATCATGGTGAGGGTGATGACAGCCATGGCGGCGAAGGCGGCCACGGTCATGCGGGCGCCGCCCATCCGGTCAGCCATGCGTCCGCCGTACGGGCGGGCCAGGGAGCCCACCAGCGGGCCGAGGAAGGCCAGGGACAGTGCCACGGTGCCCACTCCGATGGAGGAGAAAGCCGGGAAGTAGTCCTTGATCAGCTTGGGGAAGACACCGGCGAAGCCGATGAAGGAGCCGAACGTGCCGATGTATAGCAGCGCCATGATCCACAGGTGCGGTTCCTTCAGTGCTGCAATCGAGCCGGCCACGTCGCCCTTGGCGCTGGTGAGGTTGTCCATGAACTTCCAGGCACCGAAGGCGGCGATCAGGATGAACGGGACCCACATCCAGCCGGCCAGCGGCAGGTTGACAGTGCCCACGGCGAGGAGGGTGATGGCGATCGGGACAGCCAGCTGTGCCACGGCTGCACCCATGTTGCCGCCGGCGGCGTTCAGGCCCAGGGCCCAGCCCTTTTCGCGGGCGGGGTAGAAGAAGGTGATGTTGGCCATGGAGCTGGCGAAGTTGCCGCCGCCGAAGCCTGCCAGGGCGGCCACCAGGAGCATGACGCCGAAGGGGGTTTCCGGGTTGGAGACACACAGGGCCAGGCCGATGGAGGGGATCAGGAGCAGCAGGGCGGACACGATGGTCCAGTTGCGGCCGCCGAAGCGGGGGACCATGAAGGTGTAGGGGATGCGCAGGGTGGCGCCCACCAGGCTGGGCATGGAGATCAGCCAGAAGATTTCTGAGGTGGAGAAGGTGAAGCCCGCTGCGGGGAGCTGGACCACCACGATGGACCAGAGCTGCCATACGACAAAGCCGAGGAATTCGGCGAAGATTGACCAGTTCAGGTTGCGGCGCGCAATGGAGCGGCCTGCGGTTTCCCACTGTTCCTTGTTCTCGGCATCCCAGTTGGCGATCCAGCGGCCGGGGCGGAATTCAAGGGCGGGGGCGTCTGTGGTGCGGGTAGGGCCGGGCTGTGCGCTGGCGGATGGGGCGGTTCCGGGCATCGCGGAGTCTTCGAGATCAAGGGAACTTCCGGTGCGGGCATCGGCGGTGCGGTCAACAGTCACGGGGTACCTCCTTCTGGGGGATGTTGTTCCTCCAAGGTAGGGAAGCCGCGTTTCATGGACGGACGCCCTGTGTTAACGCGCTGTGACATTTGCCTATCGGCGGGCTTCGGCAGGCGTGAGGCGGCCGCCAGGACCACAGAATGAGACGCACCACACAGGTCCGCATACTGGACCTTTCGTCCATTGACTGGACGGGGGGAACTAATATTGAACTCTGACTATTTCGAGCCGTTCCCTTACCCCGGGTCCGGCCAGTCCTCACGAAAGCGTTTACCTATGTCATCCACCCATACCTCCACGGTGTCCGGGTCCCAGCCGGTGAACTCACGCGGACGCGTGATCGTCGCCAGCCTGATCGGCACCACGGTCGAGTTCTACGACTTCTACGTCTACGCCACCGCCGCGGTGCTCGTTTTCCCGCAGCTGTTCTTCCCCAACCAGAACGAAACCACCCAGCTCCTGAGCTCGTTCGCCGTGTTCGGCGTGGCCTTCGTCGCCCGCCCCCTCGGCTCGATCGTCTTCGGCCACTTCGGCGACAAGTTCGGCCGCAAGGGCACCCTGGTGGCTTCCCTCCTGACCATGGGTATTGCCACCTTCCTGATCGGCTGCCTGCCCACCGCGCTGGTTCCTGGCTGGGCGTTCTGGGCTCCGGCCCTGCTGGTGGTCATGCGGTTCGCCCAGGGCCTGGCCCTGGGTGGTGAATGGAGCGGCGCCGCGCTGCTGGCCACGGAGAACGCCCCGGCCAACAAGCGCGCCATCTACGGGACCTTCCCGCAGCTGGGCGCCCCCATCGGCTTCATCATCGCCAACGTGATCTTCCTGGTGTTCAGCTACTCGCTCTCTCCGGCTGACTTCCAGGCCTGGGGCTGGCGCGTGCCGTTCCTGCTCAGCGCCGTCATGGTGATCATCGGCCTGTACGTCCGCCTGAAGCTGATCGAAACGCCTGCCTTCACCAAGGTGATCGAGTCCAACGAGGTGGCCAAGCTGCCGCTGGGCCGGGTGTTCAAGACCAGCTGGCGCCAGCTCATCCTGGGCACGTTCATCATGCTCGCCACGTACGTGCTCTTCTACCTGATGACCACCTTCACCCTCACCTATGGCACCCGTCCCGCCACGCTGGACGCTGCCAGGGCCGCGGCTGAAAAGGCCGGAAAGCCGATGTCGGAAGCGGCCGCCGCGGCGTTCGTCCCCGGCCTGGGCTACACCCGCAACGACTTCCTGTGGATGCTGATTGCCGGCGTCGTCTTCTTCGGCATCTTCACTCTCGTGTCCGGACCGCTGGCCGAGAAGTACGGCCGCCGCAAGATGCTCCTAACCGTCACCGGCGGGATCTTCGTCTTCGGCCTGCTCTTCGTCCCGCTGTTCAGTGGCGGATTCGTCGGCACCATGGCGCTCCTGGTGATCGGCTTCTCCCTGATGGGCCTGACGTTCGGGCCGATGGGTGCACTGCTGCCCGAACTGTTCCCCACCAACGTCCGGTACACCGGGTCGGCAGTGAGCTACAACTTCTCCAGCATCCTGGGCGCAGCGGTGGCCCCCTTCATCGCCGTCGCGCTGTGGGAACTCGCTGACGGCAGCCCCGTCCTGGTGGGCGTCTACCTGACCTCAATGGCCGTGCTGACGCTCATTGCCCTGTTCGTGAGCAAGGAAACCCGCGACCTGGACTACGAGAACAACGTGGCCTAGCAGCGCGGACTGTACGTTCCAGCCCGTTTCGTGGCTGCGGTGCCCGGTGCGTTCCCCGTCAACAGGGGCGTGCGCCGGGCACTTTTGTGCCCGGGCCGGGGCAAGTGGGCGGGAACGCACGACGTCGGCGCTTCGGGGCCGTCCGCGGTGTCACCGGGCGTAGCGGTCCACGAAATTCCGCAGCACCTTCATGGGTTCGGTGACGGTGAACTGCCGGGCGTCCTCCATCAGGTCTTCAGCCGATTCCGGCGGGAAGTAGCCAGCGTGGCGGTAGATATCGATGCGGGTGATGAGGCCGTCCACGTCCAGTTCAGGGTGGAACTGCGTGGCGTACAGATTCGTCCGGATCCGGAACATGTGCACCGGGCAGGCCGCGGAGCGTGCAAGCAGCACGGCGTGGGGCGGCAGGGCGGTACAGGCCTCCTTGTGGCCGGTGAAGGCGCTGAAGGTGCGGGGCATCCCCTTCAGGACCGGGTCCTCGAGTCCCGCGTCCGTGAGCTCTATCTCCACTCCGCCCAGCGGTTCACCGTAGGTCCTGTCGATGACGGCGCCCTGGTGCGTCCCGAGGGTGCCTACGCCGTAGCATGCGCCCAGGAACGGGAAGTCCCCGGCCACCAGCCCGTCCAGCAGCCCGGACAGCTCACGTTCCACCCTGTGCTGGACGGCTGATTTCTGTTCCGGTGGATCGCTGGAGGTGAAGGGGCTTCCGCCAACAATGACGCCCGAGTAGTCCGCAAGGTCCAGGTCCGGCAGTGGTGCAGCCTCCAGCCTCACGCGGTGCAGTTCCCGCTCTTCCAGGCCGCCATACCGCAGGTAGGCGTCGTATTCGTCGTCGGCGGCGGCGTCCTCGGCCCGGGAAGCCAGGAGCAGGAAAGGCAGCATCTGCTAAGTGTGCCGGTTTGGGCCGGACCTGTCAGCTGGCCGGGGGCTGGGTGAGGGAGCGGCGCGACTGCGGGCGCGCGGCAGGGTCCGCGTGCCGGTGGACGAGCTTCCAGTAGCCTTCCTCGCGCCGGAAGATGCTGGTGACGCGGAGCGCAAACTCCTCCACGGCACTCCCGTCCAGGCGGGCGCGGAAGTGTTCGGTCTCCACCAGGTAGGCGGTATCCCGTGCGGTGTAGGACGTGATGGTGTCGAACCCCAGCATCTGGCCGTCCTGGAACTGCCGGGCAGCCTGGTCCAGCCTTGCCTCCACCTGCGCCCAGCCGCGGGCGATCCCGCCAAAGGGGTTGGCCAGTGTGACGTCGTCCAGCCGGGAATAGAGCTCCTTGACGGGCTCTGGATTGCCCCGGGTAATTTCGGGGACGGCCAGGTGGTACCGGCCCACTTCTTCCTGGAAACTGGGTGCGAGCATGGGTGCCTCCGGCGCTTACTGGTCTTCGATGATGGCGATGATGGCGCCGGCGGACACTGTTTCGCCGGATGACGCCTCAAGCCCGATGACGATTCCGGAGCGGTGCGCCGTGAGAGGCTGCTCCATCTTCATTGCCTCCAGGACCACCACCAGGTCACCTTCGGAAACGACGTCGCCGTTGGAGACGGCAACCTTGACGATGGTGCCCTGCATGGGGGACGTAAGGGCATTGCCGGTGGCCGCTGCAGGACCGCCGGAGCGGGAGCGCTTCTTCGACTTTGCGGGTTTCCCTGCCGTCGCCGCCCCTCCGGATCCCAAAGAACCCAAGGAGGCGGGCAGGACCACTTCCAGGCGCTTGCCGCCCACTTCCACCACCACGCGCTGGCGGTCTTCTGCGGCGCCGTCCGCGTCGGCGGAGCCGTCCGGGGTCCAGGCCGGAAGGTTGTTGACGAATTCTGTTTCGATCCACCGGGTGTGGACCGTGAACGGGCCCTCGGCCGGGGCGAACGCGGGATCGGACACCACCGCGAGGTCGAACGGGATAACCGTGGGGATGCCCTCCACCACCATTTCCTCAAGCGCGCGGCGGGCACGCTGCAGGGCCTGCGGGCGGTTGGCTCCGGTGACGATCAGCTTGGAGAGCATGGAATCGAAGTTGCCGCTGATCTCGTCACCCTGCTCGATGCCGGAGTCGATGCGGACTCCCGGGCCGGTGGGGTTCTTCAGCACGCGCACGGTGCCGGGCGCCGGCATGAAGTTGCGGCCCGGGTCCTCGCCGGTGATGCGGAACTCGAAGGAGTGGCCGCGCACCTCCGGGTCGCCGTAGCCGAGCTCTTCGCCGCGGGCCAGCCGAAACTGCTCGCGCACCAGGTCGATGCCGGTGACTTCCTCGGAGACACAGTGCTCCACCTGAAGGCGGGTGTTGACTTCCAGGAAGGAGATGGTGCCGTCCTGTCCCACCAGGAATTCGCACGTGCCGGCGCCCAGGTAGCCTGCCTCCTTGAGGATCGCCTTGGAGGACTCGTAGAGCCGGCGGTTTTGCTCTTCGGTGAGGAACGGCGCGGGGGCTTCTTCGACGAGCTTCTGGTTGCGGCGCTGGAGCGAGCAGTCACGGGTGGAAACCACCACGACGTTGCCGTGGGCGTCCGCCAGGCACTGGGTTTCGACGTGCCGGGGAGCGTCAAGGAAGCGCTCGATGAAGCACTCGCCGCGGCCGAAGGCAGCGGTGGCCTCGCGCACGGCGGATTCGAAGAGTTCGGGGATTTCCTCGCGGGTGCGGGCCACCTTGATGCCGCGCCCGCCGCCACCGAACGCGGCCTTGATGGCCACGGGCAGGCCGTGCCGGTCCACGAACTCGAGGATTTCCTCGGCGGATTCGACCGGGTCAGCGGTGCCGGGGACCTGCGGGGCGCCGACCTTTTCCGCGATATGGCGGGCCTGGACCTTGTCGCCGAGGGCGGCGATGGCTTCGGGGGAGGGGCCGATCCACGTGATGCCGGCGGCGATCACCTTGGCAGCGAACTCGGCGTTTTCGGCCAGGAAGCCGTAGCCGGGGTGGATGGCGTCGGCGCCGGACTGGCTGGCGGCGTCGATGATCTTGTCCATGACCAGGTAGGACTCGGCGGCGGTGTTGCCGCCTAGGGCGTAGGCCTCGTCAGCGAGGCGGACGTGCAGGGCGTCACGGTCCGGGTCCGCGTAGACGGCCACTGAGGCGATGCCTTCGTCGCGGGCGGCCCGAATGATGCGGACGGCGATTTCACCGCGGTTGGCGATCAGCACCTTTGTGAGGGTCGACTGCGTGGTTCCTGCGGACTGCTCCAAATTTGCTGACAAGGCGTCTCCTTCTTTCCTTCAGGGAGCCTAGCGCGGTTTTGAGGGTTCCGCCGATATTACTTGCGGAATCCGCGTGTAAACCGGCCTAGCTTTGTAGGGAAGCTACAAGACCCTGCCAATTGCGGCGCTTTTGTTGCAGGCGGGGAAGGTGCCGTCAGCCGTGCCACAGGTCCGTGATGCGCACGTTCGCGGCGGCAAGCAGGCCCCGGAGCGTGGAGACCGAAAGCCCGACGACGGTGTGCGGGTCGCCGTCAACCTTCCGGATGAACGCACCGCCCAGGCCGTCGATGGTGAAGGAGCCCGCGCAGTGCAGCGGCTCGCCCGTGGCGATGTAGGCGTCGATTTCTGCCGGGTCCATCTCCAGGAAGGTGACCTCGGCCGAGGCCACCGTCCCGAGGGTGGCGCCGGTGCCGGCTCCTTCGCCGTCGTCGTCGGAACCCGTGTCCCGGCAGTCCACCAGCCAGTGGCCCGTATGCAGCACCCCGGCATTGCCGCTCATCCGCAGCATGCGCTCGCGGGCGACGGCGGCGGTATAGGGCTTGCCGTGCGCCTCGCCGTCGAACTCGAACACAGAGTCGCAGCCCAGGACCAGCGCGCCCTCAGCTTCCGGAAGCGCCGCCACTGCCTCCGCCTTGGCCCGGGCCAGCAGCAGGGCGGTGTCGTGCGGGTCGGTGACGCCGTAGCGGGCCTGGACGGCGTCCTCGTCCACGTCGGACACCAGGATGGAGTGCCGGATGCCGGCCTCGGCCAGGAGCTTGGTGCGGGCGGGGGACTGGGATGCAAGAATCAGGCGGACCACAAATCCAGCCTAATTGACCGGTCCGGCCTGGTGGACCAGTTCCCCGGGCGCCGGTGCCGCCTCGGTCCGGTTGAGTTTGGCGCCCTCCACATCCACGTCAGGCAGGATCCGGTCCAGCCACCGGGGCAGCCACCAGGACTTTTCACCCAGCAGGTACATCACGGCCGGGACGATGGTCATGCGCACCACGAAGGCGTCCAGGAGCACGCCGAACGCCATGGCAAAGCCCAGCGGCCGGACCATAGTGAGGTGGCTGAAGATGAAGCCGGCGAACACGCTGACCATGATGATCGCGGCGGCGGTCACCACAGCGGCCGCGTGGCGGAAGCCCACCCGGACGGCCTCCTTGGCGGTGGAGCCGTGCATGTAGGCCTCCCGCATGCCCGAGGCGATGAACACCTGGTAGTCCATGGCCAGGCCGAACAGCACACCGATCAGGATGATGGGCAGGAAGCTCAGCACGGCCCCGGGGTTGGCGACGTCGAACACGCCGCCGAGCCAGCCCCACTGGTACACGGCCACCACGGCGCCGAAAGCTGCGGCGAGCGAGAGGAGGAAACCGCCCGTGGCCAGCAGCGGCACCACGATGGAGCGGAAGACCAGCAGCAGCAGGATCAGGGAAAGCCCGACGACGATCGCCAGGTAAGGCGGCAGGGCGTCACCCAGCTTGGTGGAGACGTCGATGTTGCCGGCCGTCTGGCCGGTCAGGCCCATCGCCACCCCGTGCCCGGACTGGATTTCATCATTGAGGCCGCGGAGTTCGGACACCACGTTGACGGTGCTGGCGCTGGCCGGACCTTCCTCGGGGATGACCTGGAAGACGGCGGTCCGGCGGTCCTCGCTGAGGGCAACCGGCACGGCGGCCACTACATTGTCCACGGCGCGGAGCTTGTCAGCGACGTCGTACTGCAGGGTCTGTGCCTGGCCTTCATCGAGGCCGGCCGGGAACTCGCCTACGGCGACGATGGGGCCGGTGACGCCCTCGCCGAAGCTGCGGGCCGTGAGGTCGTAGGCCTGGTAGGCCTCGGAGTCCACTGGTTCGGAGCCGCCGTCGGGCAGCGCGAGCTGCAGCTGGGTGGCTGGCAGCGCGAGGGTTCCCAGGAGGAGCACGCCGGCCAGGAGGGCCAGGACGGGGTGCCGGGTGACCAGGCCGCCCCAGCCGCGGGTGCTGCGCTCGCGGTCCTTGGCGTCATCGGCTGCTTCGTGGCCGGGCTCCGCGTTGTGGGCATCGGCCTTGGCCCAGGCCCGCCGGGAGATGATGCGCCGGCCTATCAGGGACAGCATGGCGGGCGTCAGGGTGATGGCCACCAGGACGGCCACGGCAACGGTGCCGGCCGCGGCCAGGCCCATGACGGTGAGGAACGGCAGGCCCGGCACCACCAGTGCGGCGAGGGCAATGATCACGGTCAGGCCGGCGAAAACCACGGCGTTGCCGGAGGTGCCGGTGGCCCGCGCCACGGATTCCTCTGGGTGCATCCCGGCCAGCAGCTGGGTCCGGTGGCGGTTGACGATGAAGAGGGAGTAGTCGATGCCCACGGCCAGGCCCAGCATGAGGGCCAGCATGGGGGAGATGGAGCTCATGTCGAAGAGGCCGGACAGCGCGAACGTGATGCCGACCCCCACGCCGACGCCCACCACGGCCATCAGCAGCGGCAGCCCGGCGGCAACCAGCGTGCCCAGCATCAGGATCAGGACCAGGGCCGCGACCGCAATGCCGATGATCTCAGCGGTGCCGAAGAGTTCCGAGATGTCCTCGGTGATTTCCTTGCTGGCATAGGCGGTGACGCCGGCCCCGGACGTCTCGTGGGCGATGTCCTGGACCTGCTGGCGGACATCGGGGCTCAGGCCGTTGATGGAGGTGTTGAATTGCACTTGGGCCACGGCAGCGCGGCCGTCTTCGGACACGAACCGTATGGCTGATGACGCTTCTGCCTGGCGCTTGCCGAGTTCGAGCTTTGCCTTGCTGGTTTCCAGCTCCTGGGCGCCTGCCTCAAGCCTTGCCTGGCCCTCGGCCAGTGCGGCCTTTTGCTGGCCGAGCTGGGCCTCGATGAGCGCGGCAGGGGCGCCGGCTGCAGAAAGCTGCTGCTCTGCTGCGGCCAGCTGTGCCTGGCCGGTTTCGAGCTGGGCGCGCGAGGCGTCCAGCTGGGCCTGGCCGGCGGCAAGCTGCTGCTCGCCGTCGGTGATGGCCTGTCCTGCCTGGTCCACCTGGGCCTGCGTGGCGAAGGGATCCACGGTGCCGCGGACGACCGGCACGGTCTCAAGTTTCTTGAGCACATCCGTGACGGCGGTCCGGCTCTCGGCGGTAAAGCCGCCGTCGGGCGCCTCAAAAACGATGGTGGCGGTGCCTCCGGATGCCGAGGGAAGCTCTTCTTTCAGCTTGTCGGCAATCCGCTGCGTCTCCGTGCCGGGAATCTGGAAGTTGTTGGACAGCGTGCCATGGAACGCTGCTGCGGCACCGCCCACGGCCAGCAGGGCGGCAAGCCAGAGGGAAATGACCAGCCAGCGCCGGCGGTAGGAGAACTTGCCCAGGCGGTAAAGGAACAGTGCCATGTAAGGTGACCGATCTGATCAGGAGGAACGGGAGGCTGAGGGTGAGGGGGCGGGCGTACTGCCCGTGGTGAAACCGGAACCGAGCAGGGCCATGGCGTCGATCAGGAGCTGCCTGAGTTCAGCGAGGGATGCCGGTGAGAGGTCGGCACCGCGGCGGGAAAACCAGACCTCCATGGCGGCCTTGCCGCAGGAAATCACCGACCCCGCCAGGGCGCGGAGGTAGAGCTCGTCCGCTGCGCCGGGCGTTGCGGACGCACGGTCGCGGGCCACTGCTGTGATCTGTTCCCGGCAGTGGTCCCAGGCTTCCAGTTCGGAATGGGACATCAGGTTGCTCTGCTGGGTCAGCGTGAACAGTTCGGCCAGCGGGGCCACCGTCATCGGATCCGCAAGCGCCATCAGTGCCTCCTGGGCGGACTGGAGGACGGGTTCGTCCGCGGGCCGGAGTTTGAACTGCTGGATGGCGTTGTCCAGGAAGCCGTGGGTGATGGAGGCCAGCGCGGCGTCGGTACTGCCGAAGTAGTTGAAGAAGGTCCGGCGTGAAATTCCGGCGGCGTCTGCGATGTCCTCGACGGTGAAGTTCCCGGGCCCCTTGCTGCGCAGAAGGGTCAGTGCGGCGTCAGTGATGGCCTGGCGGGTGGCGGCTTTGTTCAGCTCCCGCCGCGATGTCGGCGCGGGTGCCTGCGCGGAGGCTTCCGGCGGAATGGGGTCTGGGGAAACTGTCACGTATTTACACTAGGTGCAACTTTGCACTCTGAGCAACTTGCTTTCACAGGAGAATGAAAGGTTCCGGACAGCTCTCCCATGACTTGCCCGCGGATGCTGGAAATGTCCCGAATAGGACTAACGATCAGCAGCCGTCCCGGACGGCAGTACCAGGAGACAAGAAATGTCACGCACAAAGAAAATGACCCTCGGCCTGTCAGCTACGGCGCTGGCCCTTGGTGCCGGAATCGGCGTTGCCGGCATGGCCTCCGCCACCACAACACCGGCTCCCACCCCGAGCGCGAGCTCCAGCGCCTCGGCCGACGGGAGCACCAGCACCATGCCCGGCGGCATGGGCAAGCACGGCGGCCGGGGCGGTGAGCGCGGAATTGCCCAGGCGTCCGCACTGGCGGAGAAGCTGGGCGTTGAGGAAGCAAAGGTGACGGAGGCCCTGCAGGCCTTCCGCGAGGCCAACAAGCCCGCAGGTCCTCCGGCGGAGGGGGAGAAGCCTGATGCAGCCACCCGCGAGGCCGCCCTTGCGAAGTCGCTGGCTGAATCGCTTGGCATCGAGGAATCCACGGTCACCACGGCGCTGGAGGAGCTCCGCAGCGAACGGCAGGCAGAGAAGGCGGCGGGCCTGAAGACCCGGCTGGACCAGGCCGTCGCGGACGGGAAACTGACCCAGGCCGAGGCGGATGCCGTCACCAAGGCGGTGGAGAACGGCGTGATCGGCGGCGGGCACTGACCGCACTCCCTGCTGGATAGCGCCTTGCACGGAACCTAGGGCCATATACAGAAAGAAGTCCCCGGGAACGGTTGAGTTCCCGGGGACTTCTTTCGTGATGGGTGAGCAGGGGCCCTTAGGCCTTCGCATCCTCCAGGTGGCGCGGAGCGGTGTCCGTGGTGGTCCCGTCCGACGATGCGGCGGCCGGCGTACCGGCGTCGGCAGCGTCGAAGCTGTCGTCAACAAACGGCGTGCCGTTGCGGGGCGCGTTGTACAGCTGCTCGTCCAGGATGCCCTGGCGCTTGGCCACGATGGTGGGGACCAGGGCCTGGCCGGCCACGTTGACCGCGGTGCGGCCCATGTCCAGGATCGGATCAATGGCCAGGAGGAGACCGACGCCGGCCAGCGGCAGTCCCAGCGTGGACAGCGTCAGCGTAAGCATCACCACGGCGCCGGTGGTACCGGCCGTGGCAGCGGAACCCAGCACTGAGACCAGTGCGATCAGCAGGTACTGGGTGAAGTCCAGCTGGATGCCGAAGAACTGGGCCACGAAGATGGCTGAGATCGCGGGGTAGATCGCGGCGCAGCCGTCCATCTTGGTGGTGGCGCCCAGCGGCACGGCGAAGGAGGCGTAGGCGCGGGGGACGCCCAGGCTGCGTTCGGTGACGCGCTGGGTCAGGGGGAGGGTGCCCACGGAGGAGCGGGAGACGAAGGCCAGCTGGACGGCGGGCCACACGCCGGAGAAGTACTGCTTGACCGAGAGGCCGTGGGCACGGACCAGGATGGGGTACACCGCGAAGATGACCAGGGCCAGGCCCACGTAGATGGCGAAGGTGAACTTGCCCAGCGAACCGATGGTGTCCCAGCCGTAGACGGCAACGGCGTTGCCGATGAGGCCCACGGTGCCCAGCGGGGCGATGCGGATGATCCACCACAGCACCTTCTGGATGACGGCCAGCGCGGAAGCGTTCAGGCTCAGGAAGGGTTCGGCAGCCTTGCCCACCTTGAGTGCGGCAACACCGACGGCGATGGCGATCACGAGGATCTGGAGCACGTTGAAGTTGACGGAGGTGGTGACCGCGCCGGATTCGGCAACGGTGGAGCTGGCGCCCAGTCCCAGGAAGTTCTTGGGGAACAGGCCCACCAGGAAGGCCCACCAGTCACCGGACTTGCCTGAGTACTTGGCTTCCTCGGAGATGCCGGTGTTGGCGCCGGGCTGCAGCAGGACGCCCAGGCCGATGCCGATCAGCACGGCGATCAGGGAGGTGATGGCGAACCACAGCAGGGTGTTCCAGGCGAGCTTCGCGGCGTTGGACACCTGGCGGAGGTTCGAGATGGAACTGACCACTGCGGTGAAGATCAGGGGTACGACGGCGGTCTGCAGCAGTGACACGTAGCTGGAGCCGATGGTCTGCAGGGTGGCGCCAAGGGCGTTGGGGCTGGCTTTGGTGCTGCCGGTGTACTTGGCCAGCAGGCCGAGGCCGAGCCCCACGATGAGGGCGGCGATGATCTGGAAGCCGAACGAGCCAGCCCATTTGGGCAGCTGGAAGCCGGTCTTTCCTGCGGGGGAAGAGGTGCTTGTCTGAGTGCTCACCCGACTACGCTAGGGCCACCCCGCATACCACGGCGAACGAACATTGAGAAATATTACGCACCTCAATTTTCAGCTCGAGCGCATCAACCCCGTGAAATCAAGGGAGTGCAGCGGCCATGTTACTTATTCCCGGCCCGGGTGTGCTTAACATCTCGCGCAACGCGGAGTCAGGACTAAGAAAGCAGCGCCCGCCGGAGCGTGTCCAGTCCGACCGAGCCGATGTTGAGTGCCCTTGTGTGGAACTCCTTGAGGTCGAACCCGGGGCGGGCCTCGAGTTCGGCGCGGATCTGTTCCCAGAGCCGCTGGCCCACCTTGTAGGACGGCGCCTGGCCTGGCCAGCCAAGGTAGCGGGTGAACTCGAAGTTGAGTTGTCCTTCGCTGATGGGCAGGTTCTCCTTCAGGAATTCATAGCCTTTGTCCGGGGTCCACGTGCCGGTGCCCCAGCGTTCCGGGACCTCCAGCTCAAGGTGGACGCCGATGTCGAACACCACGCGCGCGGCCCGCATCCGTTGCATGTCCAGCATGCCCATGTGGTCGCCGGGATCGTTCAGGTAGCCCAGCTCCTGCATGAGGTTTTCCGCGTACAGCGCCCAGCCTTCGCCGTGGCCGGAGGTCCAGCAGACGTTGCGCCGCCATTTGTTCAGCAGTTCGCGGCGGTAGGTGGCGGTGGCCACCTGAAGGTGGTGGCCCGGCACGCCCTCGTGGTAGACGGTGGTGGTTTCGGCCCAGGTGGTGAAGGTGTCCTCGCCGGCGGGGACGGACCACCACATGCGGCCGGGGCGGCTGAAGTCGTCCGAGGGGCCGGTGTAGTAGATGCCGCCTTCATCGGTGGGGGCGATCAGGCATTCCAGCTTTTTCATGACGTCCGGGATGTCAAAGTGGACGCCGGCGAGTTCGGCCACGGCTTTGTCCGAAAGCTCCTGCATCCATTCCCGCAGCGCCTCTTTTCCTTTCAGCTGGCGAGCGGGATCGTTGTTCAGGCTCTCCTTGGCCTCGGCGATGGAGGCGCCGGCCTTGATGGTGTCCGCCACTTGTTCCTGCTGGGCGATGAGCCTGTCCAGTTCCTCCACGCCCCAGGCGTAGGTCTCCTCCAGGTCAACCGTTGCGCCAAGGAACGAACGGGAGGCGAGGGCGTAGCGCGCCCTGCCCACGGCGTCCTTCTCGGGCGCCGCGGGCAGCAGTTCCGCGCGAAGGAACTCGGCCAGTCCGGCGTACGCTGCCCGGGCGGCGGCAGCGCCGGCGTCGAGCTCTTCCTGGACGGCGGCGGGCAGCGGCCCGGCGGCCGTGGCTGCCCCTGCCGCCAGCTTCGCAAAGAAGCCGTCCGCGGCGGCGTACTTTGTGACCTGCTCAATGACGATCTTCACCTGGCGCACCGCGGCAACCCGGCCGGCGTCCTTCGCCTGCCGCAGGGATTCGGTGTACCCGGCGATGGCGGCGGGAACGTTGGAGGCGCGGCCGGCAATGTGCTGCCAGTCCTGCACGGTCTCCGTGGGCATGAGGTCGAAGATGGCGCGGATGTCCTGTGCCGGGGAGGCGATGTTGTTCAGGTCGGCGTAATCCCAGCCCGAGGCGTGGATCAGCAGCTGCAGGCCCAGCCGCTCCTGCATGGCGTCGAGAGTGACGGCGTCAACATCGTCCTCCGGTTCGAGGCCCTCGAGGTCGGTCAGCGCCTTGCGTGCGGCCTCTGCGAATTCGGCGATGCCCGCCGGGGAGAAGTCCTGGTATTCGGTTTCGTGCCCGGGAACGCCGAGGGTGGTGGCGAAGGATGGGTTGAGCCTGATGAGGGTGTCGGTGTAGTCATCTGCTACGGCGTCGATGCGGGTCTGCGGGCGGGCGGCAGGCGAGGTGTCTGTAGTCACCCTCAGAGACTAACGGCGCTGCGGCATTTCCGAACAGGCCCACGCCGCCGGGGCGCGCGGCCAGGTTCGCTAGCCGCGGCTCCGCTTCCACGCGCCGGGACCCGGGGTGGGAGCCAGCCTCAGCTGCTGGCGGCGGACCCAGTGCCGGACCGGCGGCTTGTCCGTCCCGGTTTGCTGGACTCCGCCAAGGGACAGCACGACGGCGGTGAGCGCCGCCAGCTCCTCAGCTGTCGGCTGCCCCTTCACCACGGAGAGGAGGGGCACGGAGGGTGCGTTGTTTTCGTCAGCAGGTTGGTTGGGGATCACAGCGGGATGTTCCCATGCTTCTTGGTGGGGAGGCTGGCGCGCTTGTCGCGCAGGGCGCGCAGGCCCCTGATGATCTGCAGCCGGGTTTCGGAGGGGGCGATGACGGCGTCAACGTACCCGAGTTCCGCCGCCTGGTAGGGGTTGAGGAGCTCCTCCTCGTACTGCCGGATCACCTCGGCGCGCCGTGCCTCGACGTCGCCGCCGGCCTCCGCCACTGCGGCGAGGTCGCGGCGGTACAGGATGTTGACGGCACCCTGGGCGCCCATGACGCCGATCTGGGCGGTGGGCCAGGCCAGGTTCAGGTCTGCGCCGAGCTTCTTGGAGCCCATCACGATGTAGGCGCCGCCGTAGGCCTTGCGGGTGATCACGGTGAGCTTGGGAACGGTGGCCTCTGCGTAGGCGTACAGGAGCTTGGCGCCGCGGCGGATGATGCCCTGGAATTCCTGGTCCTTGCCGGGCAGGAAGCCGGGCACGTCCACCAGGGTAATGATGGGAATGTTGAACGCGTCGCAGTGCCGGACGAACCGGGCGGCCTTTTCCGACGCCGCGATGTCCAGGGTGCCGGCGAACTGCAGGGGCTGGTTGGCAACGATGCCCACCGTGTGGCCTTCCACCCGGCCGTAGCCGATCATGACGTTTGGCGCGTACAGTGCCTGCATTTCCAGGAAGTGGCCGTCGTCCACGATCTGCTCAACCACGGTGCGCATGTCGTAGGGCTGGTTGGCGGAGTCGGGGATGAGCGCATCCAGGGCGAGGTCGTCGTCGTCGAGTTCCAGTTCCTGGGTGTGCTCCAGGACGGGTGCCTCGGACAGGTTATTGGACGGCAGGAAGTCCAGCAGTTCGCGGACGAACTCGATGGCGTCCCCTTCGTCTGAGGCAAGGTAGGTGGATGTTCCTGTGGTGGCGTTGTGCTGCCGGGCCCCGCCAAGGGTTTCCATGTCAACGTCCTCGCCGGTCACCGTCTTGATGACGTCCGGGCCGGTGATGAACATGTGGGAGGTTTTGTCCACCATCACCACGTAGTCGGTGAGGGCGGGGGAGTAGGCGGCCCCGCCGGCCGAGGGGCCCATGATGAGGGAGATCTGCGGGACGACGCCGGAGGCGTGGACGTTGTTGCGGAAGATGTCCGCGAACATCGCCAGGGAGGCCACGCCTTCCTGGATACGGGCACCGCCGCCGTCCAGGATGCCGACGACGGGACAGCCGTTGCGGAGCGCAAATTCCTGGACCTTGACGATCTTTTCGCCGTTGACCTGGCTGAGCGAACCGCCATAGACGGAGAAGTCCTGGCTGTACACAGCCACCAGGCGGCCGTCCACGGTGCCGTAGCCGGAAACCAGGCCGTCGCCCAGCGGCTTCTTCTTCTCCATGCCGAACGCGGTGGAGCGGTGCACGGCCAGGGCGTCGAACTCCACGAAGGAGTCTTCATCCAGCAGGAGGCCGATGCGCTCCCGTGCGGTGTTCTTGCCGCGCGCATGCTGCTTTTCGATTGCTTCGGGGCCGGAAGGCTGTTCGGCACGCGCCTGGCGGTCGCGGAAATCGGCGATCTTTCCCGCTGTCGTTGTCAGATCGTGGCTCATCAAGTGTCTCCGGCTCTGTAGCAGATTGATTCTGTGGTGCTGAGTTGCTGGCCGGCTGTTGTGCGGGGGTTTAAGTAGCTTCCACACAAAAGACGAACCCTGCTGGCAAGTCTAGTGACGCGTCCGGCCGCCGCAGCTGTAGGGAACCTACAATTTTCTGCGCCGCCGTCGCCAGCAATGTCATGTTACTCATCAGTAACTTAGCTGGGTTAGAGTGGTGCCATGACTTCGAGCAATGACGCTTCGCGCGCCCCCGCAGGCCCGTACCGGGCTGCCGGTTCCCTGAGGGGACGGACCCTCGTGATCTCCGGCGGAAGCCGCGGGATCGGCCTGGCGATTGCACTTCGGGCGGCCCGGGACGGCGCCAATATCGTCCTGATGGCCAAGACCGGGGAGCCGCACCCCAAGCTCGCCGGAACCGTCTATACAGCCGCCCGGGAGATCGAAGACGCCGGCGGACAGGCCCTTCCGCTGGTGGGCGATGTCCGGAACGATGACGATGTGGCCCGCGCCGTCTCCTCTGCGGTCGAGAATTTTGGCGGTATCGATGCCGTCATCAACAACGCGTCCGCCATCGACCTCTCCCGCACCGATGATGTGGACATGAAAAAGTACGACCTCATGCAGGACATCAATGTCCGGGGGACGTTCCTGCTGTCCAAGCTGGCGCTGCCGGCGCTCCGGTCGTCGGACAGTGCCCACATCCTCACGCTCTCGCCTCCCCTGAACCTCGATCCGCACTGGGCGGGGAAACACCTGGCCTACACCATGGCCAAGTACGGCATGAGCCTGACAACGCTGGGGCTTGCCGAGGAGCTGAAGGCGGACGGCATCAGGGTGAATTCGCTGTGGCCGTGCACCCTGATTGATACGGCGGCCATCAGGAACATGCCCCATGGGGAGGATATTGCCCAGGCAGCGCGCGGCCCGGAGATCATGGCGGATGCGGCCCACGCCGTGCTCACCGGCGGCAACCTGGAAAACGCCGGCCGGCCCAGCGGAAATTTCTACACGGACGAAGCAGTGCTCATGGCGGCTGGAGTCACTGATTTCCGGCCGTACAGCCTGGGGGCTCCGGAAGACCGCCTGGTACCGGATATCTTCCTGTAGTCCGGGCATCCGCGGTCCCGCTGTCTGCACCCGCGGCGGGCCGCCGGGACCGGGCCGGGTCGGTAGAGTTTAGGTATGGATGACGCACATGCCCCCGGTACCCCGCTGAACCGGAGCGACCTCGCGGATCAGGACTTCCTGTCCGCCACCGGCATCGCACGGCTCGAGGTGGTGGACTCCACCGGATCCACCAACGCGGACCTGCTCCGGTCGGTGACCGTGGAGCCCTCGGCGTGGCCGGACATGTCGGTGCTGACGGCGGAATTCCAGACGGCGGCCCGGGGCCGCCTGGACAGGCACTGGGAAGCGCCGCCCCTGAGTTCGGTCTCCGTTTCGGTGGTCCTGAGGCCCGCGAACGCGGAAGGCCGGCCGCTTCCCACCCAAAGCTATTCCTGGCTGTCCCTTATCGGAGCCCTGGCGCTGCGCGAAACCCTTCTGGAAACGGCAGGCCTGCCCGCGGAGCTGAAATGGCCCAACGACGTCCTGGTGCGCGGCAAGAAGATCGCCGGCATCCTGGCCCAGTTGGGTCCCATGGTGGACGGCTCGGTACCGCCCGTCATCCTCGGAACCGGCCTGAACGTCACCCTCCGCGAGGATGAACTCCCCGTGCCCACCGCAACGTCCGTGGTCCTTGAGGCGCCGCGGACCGCGGACCGGACCGAACTGCTGAAGAGCTACCTCTCGCACTTTGCCGTGCTCTACCGCAGTTTCTGCAACGCCGACGGCGATCCTGCGGCGGGCCTGGCCGGCGGACCGTCGCTGCACAAACGGGTGGAGGCCGTCATGACGACGCTGGGGAAGCAGGTGCGGGCGCAGCTCCCCGGCGATCACGAGATCATTGGCCACGCCTCCCGGCTCGACGAGTACGGCTCATTGCTGGTGGTTGACCGGGAGTCCCGCGAGCACGTGGTGACCGCCGGCGATGTGGTGCACCTGCGTCCGTGGACCTCCCCGGATGCTTCCGGCCAGGGCGGATATGCGTAAAGACCTCGTCCCGGGCGAGCAGGTGATTGTCACCACCCGCCCGCAGCCGAGGAAACTGGCCGGGGCAGCCGCAGCCTTCATACTCTCACCGGCACTTGCCGCCTTTGCTTCGGCATGGGTGGTCCGCGGGGAGGCGGCGAGGGTCATCCCCGGCCTGGAGTCGCGGTGGACGCCGGCGCTGGTGGCCGGCTGCATCCTGGCGGCGGCCGGAGTCTGGCTGGGTTACTGCCTGCCGAGGCTGCTGCGGTGGCAGGGCACCCGGTATACGCTCACCAGCCGGAGGCTCATTTCCAGGTCCGGCCTGGTGCGGCGGCAGGACCAGCAGGTGAACCTGGCGTCGGTGCGCCACCTGACTGTCCACGAGTCGGTACTTCAGCGCCTGTTGCGCTCCGGGAATATATCCTTGGAAACCGGGTACCAGGGCGTAGTGACTTTCCGGGATGTGCCGGAGGTTGCCAGGTTCCGGGATTTCATCCTTGACGCCCTCGAGGAACTGCCCGACGAACACGACGGCCAGTCCGGCGGGGCGCTGGACTACCCTGCCGGAGCATTGCCATGGGAACTGAGAGAAGGTGGACGGGATGAACGATGAGGACCAGCAGGAACGCGTGGACTCCATCACGCCCCCGCCCGCGATGGACGCCCACCCCGCGACGGGCACCATGTCAGCCGAACGGCTCGCCATGAAGGCGCTGGAGGCCCGGCTGCTTGGCGGGGAACGCAAGCTCCGCCGTCGTGAAGTCGCCGCAGGCGCAGGGCTGTCCCTGCTGTCCGCACGCAAGCTGTGGCGCGCCCTGGGCTTTCCCAACTTCGGCGACGAGGACGTCGCCTTCACCGAGCGTGACCAGGCCGCCCTCTCCACCGTGGTGGATCTGGTGCGCTCCGGCAAACTGACGGAGGAGGCCGCGATCTCCGTCACCCGCTCCATCGGGCAGATGACGGACCGGATGGTGGTGTGGCAGATCGAAGCCCTGGTGGAGGACATGGTCCACGAGCAGGGTGTCACGGACGCCGTGGCACGCAAGCGGCTCGTCAACGAACTGCCCGCGCTGGTGGACGCCCTCGAAGAAGTACTGGTGTACTCCTGGCGGCGCCAGCTCAACGCCGGAGTGCAGCGGCTCGCCGTCCGGGCGGAGGCCGGGCTCCAGGCCAGTGAGGAAGGCCGGGAAGGCGATGAGGACGACGCGCCGCTGCCGCTGGCACGCGCCGTCGGCTTCGCGGACCTGGTCTCCTACACCAGCCTGTCGCGGCGCATGAACGAAAAAACCCTCGCCCGGCTGGTCCAGCGCTTCGAGAACAAGTGCGCCGAAATCATCTCCGTAGGCGGCGGCAGGCTGGTGAAAACGGTGGGGGACGAAGTCCTGTACATTGCGGAAACCCCCGCTGCCGGCGCTGAAATCTCCCTTGCCCTGGCCCAGGCCTTTACGGAAGACGAAATCCTTCCTGAAGCGCGGGTGGCCATGGTATGGGGAAGGATCCTGTCCAGGCTTGGGGACATCTACGGTCCCACGGTGAACCTGGCGGCCCGGCTTACCACCCTGGCCGACCCCGGGACTGTGCTGGTGGACTCCATGACGGCCTCGGCCCTGGAGCATGACGAACGGTTCGTGCTGGAGCCCCGGCCGCCCGAAAACGTCCGCGGTTTCGGCGAGATCCGTCCGGTGCGCCTGGAGCGCGGGCTTGGCAAGGGGCTTGTGCTGGACTAGGGCGCCCGGAGTTTATCCATTTGTTGGCCAATAAGGCTATATTTGTTGTGCCCGGCTGTCGCAAGCCGGAAGCCGGCCATCGCCGGGATCTACCTGGGGGAACCGATCCATGAATCTTCGCGGACGAACACGCGCGCAGGGCGCCGCATCCGCAACGGCATTCCGCCGGCGGATTCTTCGCTCCCGGCTCTTCAGCGGCACCGTTTATGGGCTGGTGCTCACTGTGCTGGCGGTTGGGGCCGTGGTGTATCCGGGGTTCAAGACCACCGAGGTGGAGTTGAACGACGGCGGCGTGTGGGTGGTTTCGAAGTCCAAGAACGCGGTGGGCCGGTTGAATTATCCTTCGCGGGTTCTTGATGGTGCGGTGACTCCTGCTTCCACGACGTTTGACATCCTGCAGGACGCGGGGGACGTGTTCGTTGATGATGAGACCGGGTCAACGCTGAACCAGGTGTCGCCGGCGAACATGCGGCTGGGCGGGGATAAGCAGCTGCCGGGATCTGCGGATGTGAGTTTCGGTTCCGAGGTGATTTCGGTGACTGATGCGGCGTCGGGGAAGGTGTGGGCGGTGTCTCCGTCCACGGTTAACGGTTTTGATGAGGAGTCGTCCGAGCCGGTGATGGTGGGTTCGGAGGGCATTGTTTCGGTGGTGGGGGATGATGACCGGATTTATTCGGCGGATCCCAAGTCCGGTGCGGTGACGGTCACCGGTGTTGACGCCAACGGGGAGGTGACGTCCTCGGAGTCGGAGACCTGGGCTGATCTGAAGGGGTCCGGTGATCTGCAGATCACGGTGGTGGGCGATAAGCCGGTGCTCCTTGATGCGGCCGCGGGGAAGCTGTTCCTGCCGGGCGGCAAGCGCCTGCAGCTGGAGAACGCACGCGAGGCGAAGCTGCAGCAGGGCGGCCCTGCCAGCGGGTTTGTTGCCATTTCCACGCAGAAGGCGCTGCTGAAGCAGCCGCTGGATGGGTCCACTGCGAAGACGGTGGCGTTCGACGGTGAGGGTGTGCCGGCTGCGCCTGTCCAGTTGGGCGGGTGTGTGCATGCGGCGTGGTCGGGGGCGAACAAGTATGTTCGGGACTGCGTGAACGATGGTGACGATAAGAACGTGGACGTGCCCAAGGCGAGTGCGTCGCCGTCGTATGTGTTCCGGGTGAACCGTGACCTGGTGGTCCTGAATGATGTGAACTCCGGCAACGTGTGGCTGGTGAACCAGAACATGCAGCTGGTCAACAACTGGGACGACGTCATCCCGCCCAAGGAAACCTCCGACGACGCCGACAAGGACTCCGCGGACGAGGTCCAGCAGACGGTCCTACCGGACCGCACCAAACCCAACACCCCTCCGGTGGCCAACCCGGACACTTTCGGCGTCCGGGCCGGAAGGACGGTCATCCTGCCCGTCCTGGATAACGACACAGACGCCGACGGCGACATCCTGACGGTCCGCGCCGAACCCATCGGGTCCGGAGTGCTTGCCCCGATCTACGGCTCCACGGGCTTCCAGGTCACCGTGCCGGCGGACCGGTCCGGCTCCGAGACTTTCCCGTACACAGTGGACGACGGGCGCGGCCTCTCCGCCTCTTCCAGCGTCACCCTCAACATCATTCCTCCGGGCGAAAACTCCGCCCCTCGGCAGAAGCCGAACCGCAACACCACCCTGGTGCTGCAGGCCGGGAAAAGCATCTCGCAGAATATCCTTTCCGACTGGAGCGATCCGGACGGCGATGACCTCTACGTCGTGGGCGCCACCGGCAGCGACCCCCGCGACCAGGTCAAAGTGCGGCCGGACGGGCTCCTGAGCTTCCAGGACTCAGGTTCGGAGCCGGGACGCAAGACCATCACCGTGACGGTTTCCGACGGCCAGTCGACAACGGATGGCCAGGTCACCGTTGACATCCGTCCGGCCGGAGCGCTGCCGCCCGTCGCCAATGCGGACCACGTCGTGGCAGTGGCCGGCGTGGACACTGTCATTGCACCGCTCAAGAACGATCTGGATCCGCAGGGCGGCGGGCTGCGCCTGGCCCAGGTCACACCGGACGGAAATTCCACGGTGTCCATGGGAGCGGACCAGCAGACGTTCACGTTCAACTCCGCGGGCCAAGGGGCGCACTACGTGTCCTACCTGGTGACCAACGGCCCCGCCAGCGCCCAGCAACTGGTCCGCGTGGACGTGGTGCCCGGCAATGGCAGCGGCGCTCCGGTTGCGGTGCGGGACACGGCCCTGCTGCCCAGCGGCGGCAGCGTACTGGTGGACGTGCTGGGCAACGACTCGGACCCTTCCGGCGGCGTCCTGGTGGTCCAGTCCGTCACGGCCGCGGACGGACTGCCCGTCAGTGTTTCCGTGCTGGACCACTCGGTGGTCCGGATCACCGATGTCCGTGCGCAGGGCCAGCTCAACGTCAGGTACACCATTTCGAACGGAACAACGTCGGCAAGCGGGGACATCGCAGTACTGGTAGTTCCCGCCCCTGCCAAGCTCCAGGCCCCGCAGGCCAAACCGGATGAGGTCTCGGTGCGTGCCGGAGACGTCGTCACCATCCCGGTGCTTGCCAACGACACGGACCCCAACGGCGGCAAGCTCATCCTTGAGCCCGACCTGGCGCAGAAACCCGATGAAGCGGCCGGCAGGATCTTCCGGTCCGGCGACACGCTGCGTTTTCTTGCCGGCGGGACGTCCACCACGGTCTACGCCATCTATAAGGTCACCAACGAGTCCGGGCAGTCGGACTCCCAGCAGGTCACCATCCGCATCCGTGCCCGGGATGACGAACGGAACACCCGGCCCGAGCCGGGGAACCTGACTGCCCGGGTCATCGCCGGAATGGCAGTGCGCATCCCGGTCCCGCTGGACGGCATCGATGCCGACGGTGACTCCGTCCAGCTGATCGGTATAGACAAAGCCCCTGCCATGGGCACGGCGGTGGTCAAGGACGGGTACCTGGAGTTCACTGCCACCGGAACCGCCGCCGGCACGGATACTTTCACCTACCGGGTCCGTGACCGGATCGGCGCGGAGAACACGGGCACCGTGATCGTCGGAATTGCACCAGCGGCGGCCAACAACCAAAAGCCCATCGCCGTGGACGACGCAGTGGATGTCCGCCCCGGCCGCAAAATCGCGGTGGAGGCGCTGGCCAACGACACTGACCCCGACGGTGATCCGATCGGCCTGGTGGCTGACGCCTTCGAGGCCAGGCCCGAACTCAGGGTCGAAACGGCGGATGGCGGCAAAGTGCTGCTCACGGCGCCGGAGGCTGCAGCCAATGAAAGCGTCAGCTACAAGATCCAGGACGACAAAAAGGCCCAGGGCAGCGCGGTGATCCGCGTCCGGGTGAGCCCTGACGCCGCACTCAAGGCCCCGGTAGCCAAGGACGACGTCGTCACCCAGGCCGAGACCCTGGGCAAGTCTGCTGTAGACGTCCCGGTCCTTAAGAACGACTCCGACCCTGATGGTGTGGCCGCGGACCTGGAAATCAGCCTGCCGGACGGCAACCCCAACGCACGCGTCGGAGCCGACGGCAATGTGGTGGCCACACTCGCTCCCGCAGACCAGTTGATTCCCTACACCGTGACTGACCTTGACGGCCAAAGCGCAACGGCAGTGATCTGGGTACCCGGCCAGGGCGAACAGCACCCCACCCTGGCCCGGACCGACGTCATCGAGGTAATGGCCGGACAGGAAGAAACCATAGAGCTGAGCGAGTACGTCCGGGTGCGGGAGGGGCGGACCCCGCGCATCACGCAGGCTGACAAGGTCCGGGTGCAGGGCGCTGACCCTGGAAACGTCATTGTTGGCAACGGTGATGTGCTGCGGTACTCGGCGCTGCCGGACTATGTGGGCCCCGGCTCGCTCACCTTCGAAGTCACGGACGGCTCCGGTCCCGAGGATCCCCAGGGCCTGAAGTCCACCCTGACCCTCATCACCAGGGTGGTGCCGGACCCCAACGCCAACCACGCGCCCACATTCAGCGGCTCAGGGCTTGAAGTTCCAGCGGCGGAAGCCGCCAGCCTGGAGCTGGGCAACCTCGCCAAGGACGTGGACAACGGCGACCAGGAGAAGCTTAAATTCGACATCGATGGAGCCCTGCCCGAGGGGTTCACGGCCTCGATTGACGGCCAGACACTGACGGTCAGGCCGGAGCCCGGATTGGCGCCCGGCCGTAAGGGAACCATCCCGCTGAAGGTCACGGACGGCCGGTCGGACCCGGTCAGGGCAGCGGTGGAGGTTACCGTCGTGGCCTCCACCAGGCCACTTCCCACGGCCAACGAAGACGTTGTGGACAAGGCCAATGCTGGCCGGAGCGAAACCGTCAACGTGCTGGCTAATGATTTCAACCCCTTCAGCGAGACCCCGCTGGAGATCGTATCCGCCGCCGTGGAAACGGGTTCATCCGCCTCGCCGCCGTCCATCACTGGCGATTCCATCACCTTTACACCGGCAGACGGGTTCAAGGGAGTGATGGTGATCCGGTACACCATTGCCGACAAGACCAATGATCCGTCCCGCCAGGTCAACGGCAGGGTCCGCGTGACGGTGCGGGACAAACCGGACGCGCCCTCTGCCCCGTCGGCCACCGACGTGCGCAGCAGGACCGCAGTACTGAAGTGGGCGCCGCCCTCGGACAACGGTGCACGGATCACCAAGTACACGGTGCGCTCCAACGGTTTCAGCCAGGAATGCCCCACCACCACCTGCACGCTCACCGGCCTGACCAACGACGTCAAGTACGTCTTTACCGTCACTGCCACCAATGAGGTCAATGAGTCCGAGCCGTCGCCTGCCTCCAACGAGATCCGGCCGGACGAAAAGCCGTCTCCGCCGGAGGCCCCCGCCGTCCGGGCAGGCGACAAGAACATGGAGATCAGCTGGGCGCCGGCCAGGACTGAAGGTTCGGCCGTCAAGAGCTACAACCTGGAGATCTCGCCGCCCCCAGCAGGCGGCATAGCTGCGAAAAACGACGTGACCGGCCTGAACTACACCTGGCCGGGACTGACCAACGGTGTCCGGTATAAGGTGCGTGTCCAGGCAGTCAATGAGCTCGGACCATCCGAGTGGGGACTGTTCTCAAGCGAAGACAACCCCGCCGGCGTCCCGGCTGCTCCTGCCGCCCCAACGTCGTCAGTAGCCTCAGCCGTGGGAACCACCAACCAGCTGCGTGTGGACTGGTCCGAGCCCGACACCAACGGTGACGCCATCAGGAACTACTACGTGACGATGAGCGGAGGCGGTGCAGCGCCGCAGACGCAGATGGTTGCCGGTACGGTGCGCACAGCCAACTTCACCGCAAACAACTCCGAAACGGGCTACACCTTCACAGTCCAGGCGGAAAACAAAGCCGGGAAGGGAACCGTCAGCCAGCCATCCGCGCCGCGGCGCGCCACCGGCAAGCTGGGCCAGGTCTCGGGCGTCAGCGCCACACCCGCGGACACGGGGGGAGCCGGGCGGCAGGTGACCATCAGCTTCAGGGAACTGACCGCGGCGGAGCGCAACGGGTCCGCCCAAAGCGAGGTCACGTACAGCTATAACTCCAGTACCGGCCAAAGCGGTCCCATCAGGCCGGGCCAGACCGTCGGCGGGTTCGCCAACGGGGCAACCACCACCATCACGGTGATCGCACACTCCACTGCGGCCCCGAGCTCCGACGCCAGCGCCGGGGCACCGGCCACCCCCTACGGCTCACCCGGTACGCCATCCGCCTCCGGACAGGATGGCGCCCTGAACCAGAAGTCCCTGACCTTGAACTGGGCCTCACCTTCCACCGCCACCAATGACGTTGCTTCCACCCTGATCAGGATCGACAACGGCGGATGGGAACGTGTTGCCGCGTCCGGCAGCAGGGTCATCAACACGGGCGGGTTCAGGGAAACCCACCGCATCGAGGTCAAAACGGTCAACTCGCTGGGGACGGAAAGCGGCGTGGCCTCAGCAACAGCCACGTCGGGTGCACAGGGAGAATGGATCACCACGGTCGTCAAAGGCACCGACCTGGTGCGCACCTGCACCTTTGAATACGGGAAGGCCAGCTACCGCCCGGCACCATACTTCGACTGCCAGGGAATCAACAACGGAGATACCCCGCCCTGGTACTACGTCAACACCGGCGAGCGGATCGTTGTCCACTGCTACGTGATGATGAACGACCACTGGACGAATACCCCGGACCAGCCCTTCTACCGGATCGAACCCGGGTCCAACCGCAACGTCGGCTACTACATGGTTGCGGGACACTCGCAACTTGGCCAGCCCTACTCCCACGGGATCCCGCGGTGCTGATCACGGGAATGAACACAGGTACAGGCAGTGGGGAGCCCTGCCCATCGCAGCTCCGAACTGCCTTCGGTAAGCTGGCCCGGGGAACGGAGAGGCCTATACCGGCTCTTCAGACGCGCGGGCCTGGGGGCCATCGCAACAAATTGAGGGAAAAATCGCTGTGACAAGTCTGCTGGGGAAACTTGGGCTCAATCGGCGCCACAAAAAGATGGTGACGGGCACTGCTTTCAGTGCCGCTGTTGCTGTTGTGGTGACGGGGGCAATTCTGTATCCGGGGTTCAAGACCACCGAGGTGGAGTTGAACGACGGCGGCGTGTGGGTGGTTTCGAAGTCCAAGAACGCGGTGGGCCGGTTGAATTATCCTTCGCGGGTTCTTGATGGTGCGGTGACTCCTGCTTCCACGACGTTTGACATCCTGCAGGACGCGGGGGACGTGTTCGTTGATGATGAGACCGGGTCAACGCTGAACCAGGTGTCGCCGGCGAACATGCGGCTGGGCGGGGATAAGCAGCTGCCGGGATCTGCGGATGTAAGTTTCGGTTCCGAGGTGATTTCGGTGACTGATGCGGCGTCGGGGAAGGTGTGGGCGGTGTCTCCGTCCACGGTTAACGGTTTTGATGAGGAGTCGTCCGAGCCGGTGATGGTGGGTTCGGAGGGCATTGTTTCGGTGGTGGGGGATGATGACCGGATTTATTCGGCGGATCCCAAGTCCGGTGCGGTGACGGTCACCGGTGTTGACGCCAACGGGGAGGTGACGTCCTCGGAGTCGGAGACCTGGGCTGATCTTAAGGGTGCCGGGGATCTTCAGATCACGGTGGTGGGGGATAAGCCGGTGCTCCTTGATGCGGCGGCGGGGAGGTTGTTCCTGCCGGGCGGCAAGCGCCTGCAGCTGGAGAACGCACGCGAGGCGAAGCTGCAGCAGGGCGGCCCTGCCAGCGGGTTTGTTGCCATTTCCACGCAGAAGGCGCTGCTGAAGCAGCCGCTGGATGGGTCCACTGCGAAGACGGTGGCGTTCGACGGTGAGGGTGTGCCGGCTGCGCCTGTCCAGTTGGGCGGGTGTGTGCATGCGGCGTGGTCGGGGGCGAACAAGTATGTTCGGGATTGCGTGAACAATGGTGACGATAAGAACGTGGACGTGCCCAAGGCGAGTGCGTCGCCGTCGTATGTGTTCCGGGTGAACCGTGACCTGGTGGTCCTGAATGATGTGAACTCCGGCAATGTGTGGCTGGTGAACCAGAACATGCAGCTGGTCAACAACTGGGACGACGTCGTCCCGCCCAAGAACGAGTCCGACGAGCAGGACCAGGAATCCGCGGACAACAACACCATCAACGTCCTGCCGGACCGCACCAAACCCAACCGTCCGCCGGAAACCAAGCCCGACGCCGTCGGCGTGCGCCCCGGCCGCACCACCATCCTCAGCGTCCTGGACAATGATTCGGACCCCGACGGCGACGTGCTCACCGCTGCCGTGGGGGACTCCGGGCCCCAGGCCGGAAGCCTCGAAAACATCTACGGCGGCACCGCCTTCCAGATTTCTGTTCCCGCTGACGCGAAACCCGGGACCGAAACGTTCAGCTACAGCGCCTCTGACGGCCGCGGCCTCTCGGCAAGCGGACAGGTGGCGCTCAGCGTGGTGGCCCCGGACGAGAACAAGCCGCCGCAGTTCAAGCGCGGCGACAACACCACCATGCTCGTTGAACAGGGCAAGACAGTCAGCCAGAACATCCTCACGGACTGGATTGACCCCGACGGCGACGACCTGGTGTTGCTCGACGCAAAGGCAGACAACGACCAGGACCAGGTGAAGGTCCGCCGTGACGGCCTGCTCACCTTCCAGGACTCCGGCGCGACAGCCGGCAAGAAGTCCGTGGAAGTGACCATCTGGGACGGCCGGGACACCGTCACCGGGAAAGTCGTGGTCAACGTCCAGCCGCCGGGAGCCCTTGCACCGGTGGTCAACGCCGACCACGTCACTGCCGTGGTGGGCCAGGACCTGGTCATCTCGCCGCTGAAGAACGATGTGGACCCCAACGGCGGAGCGCTCCGCCTGGCACAGGTGGAGGCCAACGGCCCCGCCGAGCTGGGTCCCGTGACCGACGGCGGCACCTTCACGTTCCGCAGCACCACCCCCGGCCCGGTCTACCTGACGTACATCGCCAGCAACGGCCCGCAAAGCAGCCAGGGGCTCATCCGCGTTGACGTGGAATCCGGAGACGAGGCCGGTGACCCCGTCGCCGTCCACGACGTGGCGCTCATGCCCACCGGCGGCAGCGTGCTGCTGGACCCGCTGGCCAACGACTCCGACCCCTCCGGCGGTGTCCTGGTGCTGCAGTCCGTGAAACTGCCCGAAAACTCGACCGCGTCCGTCAGCGTGATCAACCACGGTGTCCTTCGCATCACCGACATCCTGGGGACCAAAGACCCGATCCTCTTCGAATACACCATGTCCAACGGGAAAAAGTCGGCCACGGGCAGCGTCTCCGTGGTGCCCGTCCCGGCCCCCGCCGTCGTGGAAGCACCCCAGCCCAAGCCGGACGAGGTCAACGTCAGGGTCAACGACGTCGTTACCATCCCCGTACTCGAGAACGACACCCACCCGCAGGGCCAGGAACTCTCGGTGGATCCTGTCCTGCCGCAGGGCGTGGATCCCGTGGACGGAAAGAGCTTCGTCTCGGAGAACACCCTCCGCTTCATTGCCGGCCCGCAGCCCAAGACGGTCCGAGCCATCTATAACGCCGTGGACCCGCAGGGCCAGAAGAGCGCCGCCGCGGTGACCATCCACATCCTTCCGCTGGAAGGTGCCGAAAACTCACGTCCGCAGCCGCGCAACCTGACCGCCAGGGTGGTGGCCGCCGGCACGGTGCGCATTCCCGTCCCGCTGGACGGCATCGATCCGGACGGCGATTCGGTCCAGCTGACCGGCATCGACAGCACGCCGGCGATGGGAACGGCTGCCGTGGGCAGCAACTTCATCGACTTCACAGCTGCCGGTGACGGCGCCGGAACCGATACGTTCCGCTACAAGGTGGTGGACCGGCAGGGCGCCGTCAACACCGGCACTGTCACCGTGGGCATCGCGCCGCGCGGGGAGGTCAACCAGAAACCCACTCCCGTGGATGACGAGGTCCGGGTCCGCCCGGGTCGCCAGATCGCCGTCGACGCCACCGGCAACGACACCGACCCCGACGGCGACCTCATCCGCATCCTCAGCGACGGCATCGAAGCCGACCCTGCGCTGCAGGCCACCGTGAGCAAAACCAGCGGCCGGATCATCCTGCTGGCGCCGGAGGAAGCCGGAACGGTCAACGTCCGCTACACCATCGCCGACGACCGGGACGCCACCGCGCAGGCCACCATCCGCGTGGTCGTGGACAACGAGGTGCCCCTCAAGGCACCCGTCGCCCGTGATGACAGGGTGACCTCCGCCCAGACCATGGGGAAGACCGCCGTTGATGTCCCCGTCCTGAAGAACGACGAGGACCCCGACGGCGTCGGCGAAAACCTCAAGGTCAGCACCGAGGCCACCACCGCCCGGCCAGGGGCAGACGGCACCATGATCGTGGACCTGACGGAGCAGCCGCAGCTCATCCCGTACAACGTGGAGGATGTTGACGGCCAGCAGTCCACGGCTGTGATCTGGGTACCGGGCCTCGGCCAGCAGGTGCCCACCCTGGCCAAGGACGAAGTCCTCGAGGTCGTCGCCGGGCAGTCCGTGGACGTTGACCTCGACGAGTGGGTCAAGGTGCGTGAAGGCCGCTCGCCGCGGCTCACCCAGACCGACCGCATCAAGCTCATCGGCGCCGACGGCGGCGATCCTGTCATCGGCGACGGCACGGGCCTGAAGTACACGGCAGGCACTGACTACGTTGGTCCCGGCTCGCTCACCTTCGAGGTCACGGACGGGACCGGCCCGGATGACCCGGAAGGCCTCAAGTCCACCCTCAGCATCCGCACCAAGGTCCTGCCCGACCCCAACAAGAACAATCCGCCGGAACTGCTGGGCGCAAACGTCGACGTACCCAAGGGCGACTCCGCCAGCACCGACCTGGGCAAGCTGACCTCGGACCCGGACGGGGACGACGTCGAAAGGATGAAGTACGAACTGGTGGGCGGAGCGCCTGCCGGATTCAACGCCAGCATCGACGGCAGGACCCTCAAGGTCTCCGCGGCCGACTCGAGCGGCTCAGGAACCACCGCCGCCGTCCAGGTCAAGGCCAAGGATCCCCGCGGGCTTGAAGCCACCGCCACCTACCAGCTGAAGGTGACCGCCTCCAACCGGCCGAAGCCGGTGGCCAACGACGACGTGCAGGACAACGTTGCCGCTGGCAAACCCGTGACGGTCAATGTGCTGGCCAACGACGCCAACCCGTTCCCGGAGACCGCGCTGAAGATCATTGCGGCCGCCGCGGAAACCGGCAGCGGCAACGTGGACGTGAACGGCGATTCCATCACGGTCACGCCCGCGCCGGGCTTCACCGGAACCATGGTGGTGTCCTACACCGTGGCGGACAAGACGGAGGACCCCTCCCGCCAGGCAACGGCCCGCGTCCGCCTCACGGTCAAGGACAAGCCGCAGGCTCCCGCCACCCCGCAGGCGCAGAGTGTGGGGGACCAGACGGCCCTCCTGAACTGGACGGCGCCTGCGGACCGCGGCTCGCCCATTACCAAGTACACCGTGTACGGCGAGGGCGGGTTCCAGCAGGACTGCCCGGCCAACACCTGCACGCTCAACGGGCTGGTCAACAACACCAAGTACCACTTCCAGGTCACGGCCACTAACGAGTTCGGCGAGTCGGACCGGTCGCCTGCCTCTGCCGAGGTGCGCCCTGACGTGAAGCCCGACACCCCGCTGGCGCCGGCGATGAAGTTCGGCGACAAGGCGCTGTCCATCAGCTGGTCCGCCCCTGCAAGCAAGGGCTCGCCCGTGAAGTCCTATGACCTGGAGATCTCACCCCCTCCCGCCGGCCAGAACGCCCAGATCCAGAACTTGGCAGCGGTCAGCTATGTCTGGAAGGGACTGCAGAACGGCGTCTCCTACAAAGTCCGGGTCCTGGCGCGCAATGATGCCAAGGAACCGTCCGAATGGAGCCCGTACTCGGCGGCCGAGGTGCCGGCCGGCGTTCCGGCCACACCTGCTGCACCATCTGCGGCGCAGGCGGGTTCGGTGGGTTCGCAAAGCCAGCTGAAGGTGAGCTGGACGGCCCCGAACAACAACGGCGACGCCGTCTCGGCCTACACCCTGACCACCCTCCGCGGCGGCGCGGTGGTGGCCAGCCAGCAGGTCGCCGGTACTTCGCAGAACGTGACCGTGGACAACTCGGAAACGAACTACACCTTCACGGTGTCCGCCACGAACAAGGCGGGTACCAGCGGGACGAGCGCCCCGTCGGCGGCCATCCGGGCGGTAGGCAAGCCGGGCATGGTAGGTACTCCGGCTGCCACACTGGTTGACACGGGAGGGAACGGCGGAAAGATCGATGTACGGTTCCCGGTTTTGACGGCTGCCCAGCGCAACGGTTCGACCGCCGACGAGATTACGTACAAATACAGCCTGACGTCTGGCGGGGGCAGCGGCAATATCCCTGCAGGCGGCGGTACTGTGGCGGCAGCCAATGGCACCCAGACCGCAGTTGTGGTGTGGGCTGTGTCGTCCCGCAGCTCTACGGCCGGCGATGCCAGCCCTGCGTCGAACTCCGTCAATCCCTATGGCCTCGCTTTCGCCCCGACCGTTACGGGCAGCAACAGCAGCGGCGTAGGGGACAGGACGGTGTCCTGGACGTGGAACCAGCCGGACGGCAACGGCCGCGCGGTGACCGGTTACCAGTACAGCCTGGACGGAGGCAACTGGCAGGACACACAGGAGCGGCGTTTCTCCAAGACCGTGGGGTACAGCGAGACGCACACGCTCCGCGTTCGTGCCATCAGTGCCGACCAGCCCGGCCGGATCGGCAGCGATACGTCCCGCAGTGGCGCGGAACCGCCGCCTCCCGTACCCACGTCGTGGAACATCACGGCAACGCCGGTCCGCAGCTGCACCGAACCCCGCAAGGGGACCGACAGCTACGTCGCCGGCAACCCGTCGGAATGCAACGGCGAGGGAAAGTGGCTGGACGCCGGGGCTGCAGCGACTACCGACCGCTACCAGGTCTGGTACAAGACGTCCAACAACCCCACCGGCATCTGGTACCACCTGACCTCGGGCATGGCTGCCGGAAACTGGATCCGCTGCGACACCTCGAACCTTGGGTGCAACCCGCCCAACGGCATGCCAAACCGCTAGTCCACCACCTCCGCGACACTGGGGCCCGGGCCTCCCGGGCCCCAGCAAGAACCTGAAACCTTGAGAAGGAAGAAGCCACACCATGACCATGACCCCCGAGCAGGCCGCCTGGTTTACCGACACCTTCGAGAAGCTCGTTGCCAACGTGGGCCAGGCCGTGCTGGGTAAGGAACACGTCATCCGGCTCACCTTCACGGCCATGCTGGCCGAGGGCCATGTGCTGTTCGAGGACGCCCCCGGCACCGGCAAGACCTCCCTGGCCCGGGCACTGGCCGCCACCGTGCAGGGCTCCAACAACCGCATCCAGTTCACCCCGGACCTTCTGCCCTCGGACGTCACCGGTGTGACCATCTACGACCAGAAGACGCAGAAGTTCGAGTTCCACAAGGGCCCGATCTTCAACAACATTGTCCTCGCGGACGAAATCAACCGTGCCTCGCCGAAGACCCAGTCGGCCCTGCTGGAAGTCATGGAGGAGTCCCGGGTCACGGTGGACGGCGTCACCTACGAAGCCGGACGGCCGTTCATGGTCATGGCCACGCAGAACCCCATCGAGCAGGCCGGCACCTACCGCCTGCCCGAGGCGCAGCTGGACCGCTTCCTGATCAAGACCTCCATCGGCTACCCGGACCACGCCTCCACCGTCCGGCTGCTGGGTGGCTCCAACCTCAAGGACCGGTCCCAGGAACTCTCCGCCGTCATCACCACCCAGGCCGTGGCCGACATGGCAGACCTCGCAGCCACCGTGCACGTGGACACCGCCGTACTGGAGTACATCTCCAGGCTCTGCGAGGAGACCCGCAACGCCCCCGAAACCCGGCTCGGCGTCTCGGTGCGCGGCGCCCTGGCCATGGTCCGGGCAGCCAAGGTCTGGGCAGCCGGGCAGGGCCGCAACTTCGTCCTCCCGGACGACATCAAGGAACTGGCTCCCGTGGTGTGGACGCACCGCTTTGTCATGGACCCCGAAGCGGAGTTCTCCGGCGCAACCGCCGAGGCGGTGCTGACGCGCATCCTGGCGGACATCGCGGCTCCGCAGCAGCGCACCAACGCCTGACGCCCCGGCCAGGACCCCACCACTTTCCACGCAACAACGAAGGCACATATATGTCCAGCGGCACGCCGTTGACCCGGCTCACGGAGCGTCTGAAGCAACCCTTCGCCAGGAACGGCAGTCCCGGCGCCCTGCACCCCTCAGCCGTCTGGGCCGAGGCAAGGAACACTGCAGCCATGGCGTCGGCGCCCGCCTGGCGTGCCGTTCGTGAAACCTGGCTGAAGTATGCCTGGCCCGTGCTGTCAGTGGTCAGCGTCCTGGGCTGGTCAGTCCTCGCGGCCGCCATCCTGCTCTGGGCAACAGGGCAGGCGTTTGGCTGGCAGGAGGCGAAGGCCGCGGCAATCGCGGCGTTCGTGATGTTCGTGATTGCGGTGGCGTTCGTCCTGGGCCGCTCCTCCTACGGCGTGGTCCTTGACCTCGCCCGCACCCGGGTGGCGGTGGGGGACAGTGCCGTGGGCAGCATCGCGGTGTCCAACACCTCTGCCCGGCCGCTGTTGCCGGCAGCCCTGGAACTGCCAGTGGGCAGCGCCACCGCCGTGTTCCACCTGCCGCGGATGAAGCCGCAGCAGGTCCACGAGGACCTCTTCACCATTCCCACCGCGCGCCGTGCCGTGATCGTCGTCGGCCCCGTCAGGTCGGTCCGGGCAGACCCCCTGCACCTTTTGCGCCGCCAGGTCCTGTGGACCGAACCGGAGGACCTGTTCGTCCATCCGCGCACAGTGGCCCTGGCCGGTTCGGCGGCCGGATTCATCCGGGACCTCGAAGGCATGCCCACCACGGATCTCTCCAGCGCGGACGTATCCTTCCACGCGCTGCGCGACTACGTGCCGGGGGATGACCGGCGGCACATCCACTGGAAAACAACGGCACGGACCAACAAGCTCATGGTGCGCCAGTTCGAGGAAACCCGCCGCGCCCACCTGGCCATCTCGCTGTCCATCAACACCGACGAATACGCGTCGGAAACCGAGTTCGAGATGGCCATCTCCGCCGCCGCATCCATCGGCAGGCAGGCCATCCGTGAGCAGCGCGAGCTGGACGTCCTCACCCAGAAAGGCCCGCTGCGCTGCGAAACAGGGCGGAACCTGTTGGACGACATGACTCGGATCATCGGCGCGCCCATGCGCCGGACCGCCGTCGACCTCGCCAGGACGCTGGCCGACACCGTCCCCAACGCCTCCGTGGTGTTCTTCGTGGTGGGCAGCAACGTGACCGCCACCCAGCTGCGTTCCGCCGCCGCTTCCGTGCCGCCGGGCGTCCGCAGCCTCGCCGTCCGCGTCGAGGCCGGCGCCTCGCCCACGCGAGCAAACATCGCAGACCTGACCGTGCTGACGCTCGGCGACCTGACTGACCTGGCCATTGTGCTGAGAAAGGCCGCAGCATGAGCTCCACAGAAAACATGCGCCCGCGCAGCACGCGCCCCCGCACCAAACAAACCCGCACCAAACAAACCCGCGCCGCGCAGCCGCGCACCATCCGCACCGCACCCCGGGACCAGGCGGACTCCGCCTTTGCCAACGGGCAGCCGCTCTGGCACTTCATGCTCGACGCCGGCGCTCTGACGGTGCTGCTGGGGCTGGGCCTGCTCGGGTTCGGGCTCAGCTTCGGCGGCGACCCCTACTACCTGCTGTCCGGCTTCGGCGGAATTTTCCTGGGGCTGGCCCTGGGCGCCCTGAACGCACACCTGCGCCTTGGACTGCTCATCACCACGGCACTGGCCCTGGGCGCCTACCTGGTTTTCGGTACCCTGCTGGCGGTCCCGGATTCCGCCATCGCCGGATTCGTCCCCACCCTGGACTCGCTCCGCATCCTCCTGCTGGGGATCGTGTTCGCCTGGAAGGACATGCTGACGGTTGGTGTCCCCGTGGGCACCGCGGGCGGTGTGCTGATCGTTCCGTTCCTAAGCTCCATGATCACCGCGCTGGTGGCCGCCATCCTGACCTGGCGGCTTCGAAGCCCCTACTTCCCGCTCCTGCCGGTACTGGTCCTGTTCGTCACCGGCATCGCCTTCAGCACCAACGCCGCCTTCCTCACCGTGGAACGCGGCATCGGCCTCACGGTGCTGGGGATCGCCTGGGCCACCTTCCGCAGGGACGCCCTCCGGAAGAACTCCACCCGGAAGGTCTCCGTCAACAACCCGCAGACGGATACCGCCACCGCGCAGCGTGCCAGGCTCCGCCGGCTGGGAATGGCGGCAGGGGTCATCGCCGTCAGCGTTGCCGTGACCGCGCTCGCCGCCCCCCTGGTCACGGCGGGCAACGACCGGAAAGTCCTCCGGAACGTCGTGGTCCCGCCGTTCGATCCCAAGGACTACATCACACCCCTCGCCAGCTTCCGGACCTTCGTCAAGGACAAGAAAGACGACACCCTGTTCGTGGTCCAGGGCCTGCCCCGCGACGGCCGCGTCCGGCTGGGTGCCCTGGATGCCTTCAACGGCACCAACTACACGATGGACCCGAACGGCTCCGGCAACTTCAGCAAGGTGGGCGATACCGAGTCGATCAACACCCTGGCCGATACCTCCGGCGTTGTCCCCACCAACGATTACGCCATCAACATCACCGTTGAGGACTACCAGGGCTTTTTCGTCCCCGGAGGCCGCAAGACCACCGGCTTGAGCTTCGACGACACCGCATCAGCCGCGGCGTCCGGCCTGTACTTCAACTCCGGCACCGACACCGCCGTCACCACCAACGGGCTGTCCCGCGGCGACTCCTACCGGGTGCAGGTCTCGGACCCCGTGAAGCTGGAGCACGGGCAGCTGGCGCAGTACGACTTCGCGAAGCTGTCCCTTCCCGACGCCGTGGAAGTGCCGCCGGTGGTGGGATCGCAGGCCAACGACCTCTCCTCCGATGCGCCCACGCCCATCGACCGGGTCCGCCAGATCGAGGCCCATTTCCAGAAGACCGGGGCCTTCAGTAACGGGCTCGTCAGCGAGGGCCAGCTGCCCAGCGTCTCCGGCCACGGATCTGCCCGGATCAGGAACCTCCTCACAGCCAAGCAGATGCTGGGCGACGACGAGCAGTACGCCGTGGCGATGTCCCTGATGCTGCGCCACCTCGGCATCCCGTCCCGCGTGGTGATGGGCTTCTACCCTGAACCCACCAGCCCGGAGAACGGCGCGGGCGAGGTCAGGATCACTGGCAAGGACGTCCACGCGTGGGTTGAAGTGGCGTTTGAACGGGTTGGCTGGGTGAGTTTCGATCCCACGCCGCCCAAGGACAACATCCCCATCCCGCCGGACCCGGAAAACAAGTCCAAGCCCAAACCGCAGGTGCTGCAGCCGCCGCCCCCGCCGCAGGAGCCGGCGGACCTCCCGCCGGACTCGTCGCCCGACGCGCTGGACGCGGATGAGAAGAAGAACAACCCCTGGCTTTTCTGGGGCGCCCTGCTGGGCGCCCTGGGCATCGCCCTGATTCCGCTGGCCGTCCTTGCGCTGCCGCTGCTGCTGATTGCCCTGCTGAAATCCCGGCGGCGGAAGTCGCGGTTCAGCGAGGGGCACCCTGCGCAGCGCGTAGGCGGCGGCTGGAGCGAGGTGGTGAGCCTGGCCACCGACATGGGCGCCGCCGTTGACTCCCGGGCCACCCGACGGGAAAGCGCGGCGGTCCTGGCCGAAGCGTTCCCCGCGGCGGGCAGCACCACCACCACGCTGGCCCGGCGTGCGGATGCGTCCATCTTCGGCGCGGGCCAGCCGAGCGAGGACGAGGTGCGCGAGTATTGGACCATCGTGGACAGCTCCCTGCAGGAGATGACCTCGACGGCCGGCTTCTGGCGCCGGCAGCAGGCGAGGTTCTCGCCGCGGTCGCTCCTGGCCGACGCGCGGAACGCCCTGGCCCTGCGTGGCCCGCTGGCACTGCCTTCCCTCAAGGCTCTCAACCCGGCGTCCCGCCGTCGTAATGGACCGGCGGCCACAGGACCGCAGGGGAAAACGCTTCAGGGCACTGCGCCGAAGGGGACTGCTGCGGAGCGGACTGCGGAGCAGGACCGCACGACGCCAGAACCTCCTCAGCAGGGACCCGCGGCACCGTGACGGCAGACCTTCAAACCTGCCCCCGCTGCCGGCAGTCCATCCGCGCGGGGGCGGCCTTCTGCACCTCCTGCGGAGCGCCCCTGCCCAACCGGGCGGCGCGCAGCACCCGCACCCTGCAGCCCGGCGGCACCGCGGGCAGTGAACCGCGGCCCGCTGCTCCGGCTGCCCACGGAACGGGGATTCCCGGTACTATCCCGGTAGTACAAAGATCCCCGGCGACCCAGTCTGCGGATCCACTCAACGCAGGCACCGGGCGGGGGAGCGCCGGCGGTTTCACCGCGCAGTCGGGGGCCGTCCCAGGGGGAGGAACGGGAATGGGAGTGAACCTTCAGCTTGCTCCGGCCACGGCCGGCAAGCGGCTTGGGGCTGCCGTCATTGACTGGCTGCCGCCGCTGGCCGTGCTGGTGGTGACGTTCGCCATCGGCTTCGCCGGGATCACGCGTACCCGCAGCGGCCAGTTCATCACCTATGACACGGCGTCGCTGGTGCTGTCCGGCGGCATTGGCCTGGCGCTGACAGCCGTGTACCTCTTTGCGGTCATGGGGATCGAAGCCAGGACGGGCAAGACCCCCGGGAACCTGCTCATGGGTATCCGCAGCGCGGACAACGACGGCTATGCCCCGGGCGCCGGCACGGTGTTCCTCCGCGGACTTATCACCGGTGCCGGGATCATCTTGGCGCTGCTGGCGGCCGTCCTGGTGGTGGTCTTCCGGTGGTTCGAGCCCGCCCTGTTCATCCTTGCGCCGCTGGTGTTTGCGGGCGCTGCCTGGGCCGTGCTGGTGGTGGTGTCCAACCACTGGGACAAGAACAGCGGCCTGCGCGGCTGGCACGACAAAGCAGCCAAGGCTCTTGTGTTCGATGTGAAGGCCGGCCGGGACCCCATCACCACCGGCGGCATCCAGGGCCCTTACAGCTTCGCGCCGCTGGACCTTCCCCCGGTCCAGCAGGTGCTCTCTCCGGTGGCCGGCCCCCAGGCAGCCTCGGCGCAGCCAGGCCCGGTGGTTCCTTCCGCGCTTGCCCCGCCTGCCCGGACGCCGTCCGCCCCGACGCCGCCGTCGCAGCCCATGCCCTACGCCGCGTCGGCGTCCTTCGCGCCGACGGCAGCTCATGCGCCCGCCGGCCAATCTGTTCCGGGCGGCCTTTCGGTTTCCGCTGCCCCGGCCTTCCCCGTCCAGGGTGGGCAGGGAGTGCAGCACCACGTGGACGACGACGTTGAACGCACCCAGGTGCGGCCGGGCGCAGGCGGGCCGGCACCCGTCGCTGTGCTGCGGATCCGGCTGGACGACGGCCGCGACTTCCAGCTGGACCGGAGCGTCCTGGTGGGCCGCAACCCCGTGGGCCAGGCGGGCGAGCAGCATGCCCAGCTCCTCGCCGTCGACGATCCCGGCCGCTCCATCTCCAAAACCCACCTCCACCTGCTGACCGACGGTTCGGGGATCTGGGTGACGGACCGGAACTCCACCAACGGCAGCGCCGTGACCACCCCCAACGGCGCCAGGACGCCCCTCGCGCCGGGGGTCCCCACTTTTGTTACGCCGGGATCCAGTGTCCACTTCGGAGACCGGACCTTTTACCTAGGACAGGCATGAACCAAAAGCCCGCCAGCGTTCCCTCCACCTTCCAGCCGGGCGTCAGCCTGAGCTACGGCTACGGGACAGACCGGGGACTCCGCCGGGAGTTGAACGAGGATTCCTACATCGCTTCCGATCCTGTGTTTGCCGTGGCAGACGGGATGGGAGGCCACGAGGCCGGCGAAGTGGCCAGCGGCATGTGCGTCCGGGCCCTCGCCGACATCCCGCAGCTCGCCACAGGTGAACGGAGCGTCACCGCAGCCGTCCTGCAGCAGTACCTGGTCCAGGCGGACACCTCCATCCGTGAGGCCACCGGGGCGCGTGCCGGAACCACGCTGGCCGGTGCCGTGGTGGTGGAGCAGATGGGCATGCCCTACTGGCTGGTCATGAACGTCGGCGATTCGCGCACGTACCGCCTCAGCCAGGGGCGGTTTGTCCAGATCAGCGTGGACCACTCCGAGGTGCAGGAACTCGTGGACGCGGGGGAGATCACCGCCGAACAGGCCACCGTCCACCCGCGCCGCCACGTTGTGACCCGCGCGCTTGGCACGGGCGACGAGACCGAGGCCGACTACTGGCTGCTCCCCGTGGAGGAAGGCGACCGGGTCCTGGTCTGCTCGGACGGCCTCACCGGCGAGCTGACGGACGAGCACATCCTCCGCATCCTCAGCACGGTGGGCAACCCGCAGGACGCGGCTGACGCCCTGATCCAGGCCGCGCTCCGGAGCGGGGGGAGCGACAACATCACGGTGATCGTGGTGGATGCCAGGAATGTCCTGAACGACGCCGGTGCCGCCACCACCGCACCGCGGCGCGACCCCGATGTGGTGGATGAAGACACGCTGCCACGGTCGCAGGTGGGACAGAAGGCGCAGGCAGAGCAGGCACAGGCGGCGCAGCCTGCGGCCCAACACGGCAGCGAAGCAGCGGCGCACCAGGACGGGGAGCCCTCCGATGACCGGCACTAGCTACGTTCCGGGCAGCTGGCTGGGAATCGTCCGTGGGCGCACGGCCGTCATCCTCGGCCCGGATACTCCGCCGGCACTGGCGGGTGCGGTGTGGGACCTGCTGGGGACCGGTCCCGAAGTCCACGAGGTACTCCACGCGGTGACCAGCAGCTCGGGAGGCTCGCTGGCGCAGATGCCGTCCTTCGGCATCCTTGAGGCCACCGGTCCCTTGCGGGTCTTCCTCCGCGGCGACCTCGACCTCGCAGTGGACCTGCCCGACGGCCGTGTGGAGCTCGACGGCCGGGACGTCACCACCTGGAACGAGCGCCGGTTCGCCCTCCCGGGTGCATGCCGGCTGGCCATTCCGGCTGCCGGCCCGGCAGGGCAGCAGGAACTTCCGCTGGGGGAGGGTGTTGTCCTGCTGCAGTCCCTGGCGCTGGTGCTGGCCCCGCGCCAGCCGGAACTTGGACCTTCCGCAGCCACTCCGGCTTCGGTGGTGGTGGACACCGCAGGCGTTGCTGACGTCGGGGACGCCGCGCCCGAGGCTGGCATCTCCACCGAGATGACCATCGCCCCGGACCGCGAGACCTCAGTGGAAACCGTTGTGCCGGAACACGGGGCCTCGGCGGAGACCGTTGTGCCGGAACACGGGGCCTCGGCGGAGACCGTTGTGGGCGTGCTCGACGACGACCTGCTGGCCGACGACGGCGGCCTGGAACAGGAAGACGGTTACGCGCACGTTGGCGTGACAGGTTCCGGCCCGGATTCCGGCCGTGTCGATGCTTCGTCTGCCGGCTCCGCGCCGGCAGAAATGCTTCCCTCGGGGGTACGTGCGGCGGAAGTCCTTCCGGCAGAACCCGCCCCCGGTGAACCGGTACTTCCCGTCGAGCCGGCAACCCCCGCCAGCGACCACACCAGCTCCTACGATCACCTGTGGGAGAGGACCGTTGTGCGGAGCATCGAGGACGCGGCGGTACGCGACGACGCCGAAGCGGAAATCGACGGAACTCCCGAAGCAGGCCCGGAAGCGGAGGAACAGGCAGAACCCCCGGTTCCCGGGCAGCCTGACGGACAGGAACGTCCGACGCCTGGCCCGGCGCCCGCGTCAGCACCGCCGGCAGCCCCTCCCGCACCCCCTGCTTCTCACATAGCCCCTGCTTCCCCCGTATCTCCCGCTCCTGCCGGGGTGCTCATTGACTCCGTTCCGTGGAAGAAGGGTGGGGACGCCGCCGCGCAGGGCAGCGCCCCGCAGATCAATGTCCCCCAGGGCAGCGCCCCGCAGATACATACCCCGCAGGCGAATACCCCGCAGGCCGGCGCTGGGCCGCGGCCCGCCAGGGCCGAGCCTGCAGCAGCCGTCGTCCCGCCGTCCACGGATCCCGCTGGCACTGCGCCGGCCGCTGCAGTGCAGCACTCCCATCCTGGCAGCACCGGCGTCGACACGGACCACGACGGCCAGACGGTCATGAAGAGCAGCATCGCGCCCTCAGCCGGACAGCCCGCCACACGGGTTGCGGAGGATCCGGCGGCCGGGCCCACCGTCCTGGCCCGGGTCTGCCCCCAGGGCCACGCCAACCCGCCCACCCGGGCGCAGTGCGCCGCGTGCGGGGCCGGGCTGATCCCGGACGCTGTCCAGGTGCCGCGCCCCCGGCTGGGTCGGGTGCGTGTGTCCACCGGGGAACTCCTGGACCTCGACCAGTCGCTGATCATTGGACGGCAGCCGTCCGTGTCCCGGGTCCAGGGCGGCATCATGCCCAGGCTGGTCCAGGTTCCAAGCCCCGAAGGTGACATCTCGCGGTCCCATGTGGAGGTCCGGCTGGAGGGCTGGCACGTCATGCTGTGCGACCTCAAGGCAACGAACGGTACTGTCCTGGTGCGTGAAGGCCAGTCTCCCCGCCGCCTGGCACAGAACGAGATGGCCATCCTGCTGGACGGTGACATCGCTGAACTGGGCGACAACATCTCGCTGCGTTTTGAGGAGATTCCTTGAGTTCCAAACGGCCCGTCGCGCCGCCTCCCCGCATCCAGGGGTTCACCTATATCAGCCTGCTGGGCTCCGGCGGCTTCTCCGACGTCTACCTGTACGAACAGGACAGGCCGCGCCGCAAGGTGGCCGTCAAGGTGCTTCTCTCGGACCTGAAAACGGAGGGTGCCCGCCGCAGGTTCGAATCCGAGGCGAACCTGATGGCCCAGCTGTCCTCGCACCCGTATATCGTCACCATCTTCGAAGCGGAAGTGACCGACGACGGCCACTCGTACCTGGCGATGGAGTACTGCTCCAGGCCCAGCCTGGACGTCCGGTACCGCAGGCAGCGGTTCAGCGTGGATGAAGTCCTGGCCGTCGGCATCCAGGTGGCCTCTGCCGTCGAAACCGCCCACCGTGCCGGCATCGCCCACCGCGACATCAAGCCTGCCAACATCCTGGTGACGGACTACAACCGCCCCGCCCTCACCGACTTTGGCATCTCCGGCACGCTCGCCGGGGACGCCGACGACGACTCGGGAATGTCCATCCCCTGGTCCCCGCCCGAGCAGTTCACCGACGGCGCGGTGGACGGGGTCATGGTGGATGTGTGGGCCCTTGGTGCCACGCTCTATACCTTGCTGGCCGGCCGGTCGCCTTTTGTGATGCCCGGGGCGGACAACTCGCAGCGGGAACTGATCAACCGGATCAGTAACACACCGGTGCCGCGCCTGGGCCGCGCGGACGTCCCGGAGTCCCTGGAACTGGCCCTCTCCACGGCCATGGCAAAGTCGCCGCAGTCCCGATACTCCTCGGCGCACGCCTTCGCCTTGGCCCTGCAGCGCATCCAGGCGGAACTCAACCTCTCCGTCACACCTTTTGAAGTGCTGGAGGAGCCCCACCACGAGGACAACCAGCCGGACGACGGCGTCGAGGAGACGCGGGTCCGGAGCATCGCGGCGATCGATCCGGAACGGACCGGCAGCGCCCCCACCTTCCCTGCACGCACCTGGCCCCAGGCCGGCGGCGGCCAAAGCGGTGGCGGCCAAGGCGCTGGCAACCAAAGCAGTAACAGCCATGGCCCCGCAGCGGAGGCCCCGCCGTCGCGCTTTACCCCGGCCTCTTCCCCAGGCTCCCGGCCGGCACCAGCCCCAGCCCCGCAGCCGCAGGAGTGGGCGAACGCCACGGTCCTGCGCGCTTCCGGCGGCAGCGCCGGTGCAGCCCAGGACGAGGGGACGCTGCCCGGAACCGGCGTTGGCGCGGGCGCCGACGCCGCGGACACCACCGTCCACCGGCCGGCAAGGGTGGAAGAGCCGGCTGCTGCGGCTCCCGCCGCGGACCACCGCAAGCGCAACCTCTGGCTGGCAATTTCGGGCGGCACCCTGCTTGCCCTCACTGCGGTGGTGGGCCTGGTGGTGGCCAACGCCTCGCCCGAGAAAACCGCGGCGGTGGAGACCCAGCAGGCCAGCAGGCCGCCGGCCGATGCACTGGACAACGGAACCGTGCCGGACGTGGAAGGCCTCACCGGGACAGCGGCAGGGGACGGCAACGCCTCCTTCACCTGGGTGAACCCGCAGCCCAAAGAGGGAGACACGTACAAATGGCGGGTCTACACCATCGGTGGCGGCGGCGAATACCAGTCCATCGACCAGCCGCCGGTTAAGGTGACGGCGAACCCGTCGGGGGAGACCTGCATCCAGGTCATGATCGTGCGCTCTGATGGCGCGTTCTCCCCGATGGAGGAAAGCTCCATTGCCTGCACCGGCTCCTGAGCCGCGGACCATCCCGGCAGCAGTACGACGACGAAACGCACCATGTGGCGGAACGACCAGGTTGTCGAACGGCAGCTTGTCCAACGAAAAGTTAGCCCGGTGAAATTTTGCCCAACGAGGAGGCACAGAAAATGGGGGATCTAGCAATAGATTTCTGTGGTGAGTGGTACGAGCCATCGGACGAGGACGTCTTCAACATCGGCCGCGAAGGCGACCTGGAAGTCGATGACAACCCGTACCTGCACCGGCAGTTCCTGCAGGTAGCCCGCTACGACGGGATCTGGTGGCTCAGCAACGTGGGCAGTATGCTCTCGGCGACGGTGGCGGATGCCTCCGGCGGGATGCAGGCCTGGCTGTCACCGGGCGCCCGGATCCCGCTGGTCTTCAGCCACACCAACATCATCTTCACCGCCGGGCCCACCACCTACGAGTTCGCGGTGCACCTGAAGACGCCGTCTTTCCGGCAGGAGTCACGCGAGGGTGACAGCAACGGCGACACCACCATCGGCCCGGTAGTGTTCACGGATTCCCAGAAGGCCCTCATCGTGGCGCTCGCCGAACCCATGCTCCGGCGGGAAGGAACCGGCTTCAGCGCCATTCCCTCCTCGGCCGCGGCCGCCAAGACTTTGGGCTGGGCCCTGACCCGCTTCAACCGGAAGCTGGACAACGTCTGCGACAAACTCGACCGCGTGGGTGTGGTGGGCCTGCGCGGGGGCGGCGGCAAACTGGCCACCAACCGCCGAGCCAGGCTGGTGGAGCATGCCGTGACGTCGCACCTGGTGACCCCTGACGACCTGTACCTGCTGGAGAAGATGAGGGGCGTGGACGAAGGATGAGGATCCGCCTGACCCTTCGCCGCGATCCTGCCGAGTCCAAGGACCTGGCCGTCACCGTGGACGGCCTGGCCACCGTGGCCGATACCGCCGCCGTGCTCTGGGCCGCGGACCCGGGCCGCAAGGGCACGCCGGCCCCGGACAACCTCTCCCTGCGGATCGAGGAAGCCTTCGTCGGGGCAGGCCTGAGCGGAAACATGCTCACCCGGACCGACAACCTCCTGGAGTCCGGCCTGCGCCCCGGCTCCGTGGTGTCACTGGCACAGGTCAGCACGCAGTTCGACGTGCCCGGTGCGGGCCGTGGTCCCGCAGCGGCCACCCTCCGGGTCCTCTCGGGGCCCGACGCCGGCCGCGAGTTTTCGCTGCCCACCGGCACCAGCTACATCGGCCGGGACCGGGACGTGGACATCCGCCTCTCGGACCCCCTGACGTCCAAGCGGCACGCCCGGATCACGGTGGGCGACGGCGTGGAAATAGTGGACACCAACTCCGCCAACGGGCTCTTGATGGACGGGCTTCCGGTTACCCGGGCCACCCTCAATTCCTCGGACACGGTCACCCTGGGCGACACCACCGTGACCGTGGTGCCGCTGGGGCATAACCACGCGGCAGCCCCGACGTCGCCCCTGGTCAGCTTCAACCGGTCACCCCGGGTGGTTCCCCGCTTCGAGGAGCCAAAGCGTGTGGTCCCGTCAGGGCCCAAACGGCCCGAGGACAATCCGTTCCCGTACATCATGATGATTACCCCGCTGCTGATGGGCGCCGTGATCTTCGCCGTGACCGGCAACCCGCTCTCGGTGCTGTTCATGCTGATGATGCCGCTGTTCGTCGTGGGCCATTACGTGGACCAGAAAATGCGGACCAGGCGCCAGCAGAAGGAACAGCTCAAGCAGTTCCGCGCCTCCATGGCCGACTTCCGCCACGACCTCACCGAACTGCAGAAGGTGGAACGCGCCGTCCGCCTGCAGGAGGCACCGTCCGTCAGCGACACCGTTGACGCCATCTACAAACTGGGTCCGCTGCTGTGGACCCACCGTCCGGAACACCGCGGGTTCCTTGGCCTTCGGTTCGGCCTGGGCACCGCACCCTCGCGGGTCCTCCTTGAAGAACCGCAGAACAACGACACCGAAGTCCAGTACGCCCGGGAGATCCAGGACTGCCTGAAGCAGTTCCGCGACGTCGAGGGCGTTCCCGTTGTCTCGCAGCTGCGGAGCTCCGGGTCCCTGGGTGTTGCCGGGGCCCGCGGCCTGGTGGATGACGTGGCCCGCGGCATGGTGCTGCAGCTCGTGGGGCTCCACTCGCCCGCGGAAGTGGTTCTCACTGCCATCACGTCAGCCCAGTCCCGGGAACGGTGGAACTGGCTGCAGTGGCTGCCCCACGTGGGCTCGGGGCACAGCCCCCTCGCCGGCGACCACCTGGCGGCCGGTTCGGCCGGCGGGGCATCGCTGCTGGCCCGGCTCGAGGACCTCCTTGACGCCCGGGAGGCGGCGGCAAAACGCACTGGCGCCGACCTCCGGCCGGAGCTGGACCCCGCGAAGCAAGAGGTGCCGGAACCGGTGCTTCCGGCCGTGCTGGTCATCGTGGAGGACGACGCCCCGGTGGACCGCGGCCGGCTCACCCGGCTCGCAGAGCGCGGCCCCGACTCCGGCGTCCACGTGATCTGGGTGGCCACCGACATCCAGTCGCTTCCCGCAGCCTGCCGCGACTTCATGGTGGTGGACGGAGACCACGGCACCACCACCGGGCAGGTCCGCCTGGGCAGGCACACGTACCCCGTCAGCTGCGAAAGCGTTGACGCGGAACTGGCCGCCCAGCTGGCCCGGATGCTGGCGCCCGTCATGGATGTGGGCAAACCCGTGAACGACGACTCCGACCTTCCGCGGGCCGTCTCTTACGCCACCCTGATCGGCAAGGACTTCCTGGACAACCCCCAGTCCGTCGCCGAACGCTGGACGGAAAACAATTCCGTGCACGCCAGCGCCGTGGCCAACCGCAAGGACAACGGCACCCTGCGGGCCCTGGTGGGCTCCAAAGGCATCGAACCGCTGTACCTGGACCTGAAGAACGAGGGGCCGCACGCCCTGGTGGGCGGCACCACGGGCGCCGGCAAGTCAGAGTTCCTGCAGTCCTGGGTGATGGGAATGGCCGCCGCCTACAGTCCGGACCGGGTCAGCTTCCTGTTCGTGGACTACAAGGGCGGCGCCGCGTTCGCCGACTGCATCAACCTGCCCCATACCGTGGGCCTGGTGACCGACCTTTCGCCGCACCTGGTCCGGCGTGCCCTGACCTCGCTGCGCGCTGAACTCCACTACCGCGAGCACCTGCTGAACCGGAAGAAGGCCAAGGACCTGCTGGCCCTGCAGCGCGAGGCCGACCCGGACGCGCCGCCGTACCTGGTGATCGTCGTTGACGAGTTTGCCGCGCTGGCCAGCGAGGTGCCTGAATTCGTTGACGGCGTTGTGGACGTTGCAGCCCGCGGACGGTCCCTGGGGCTGCACCTCATCCTGGCCACCCAGCGCCCTGCAGGCGTCATCAAGGACAGCCTGCGTGCCAACACCAACCTGCGGGTTGCCCTGCGGATGGCTGATGAGGACGATGCCACGGACATCCTGGGCGTGCCGGACGCCGCGTACTTTGATCCTTCCATCCCCGGCCGCGGCGCCGCGAAGACAGGTCCGGGCCGGATCCAGGGCTTCCAGACCGGCTACGCGGGCGGCTGGACCACGGAGAAACCGCAGCGGCCGCAGATCGACGTTGTTGAGATGGCCTTCGGCTCGGGGCCCAGCTGGGAGGCGCCGGCTCCAGAGAAGCCCGAAGCGGCAGAGCCCACAGGCCCCAACGACATTGCACGGATGACCGCCACCATTGTGCGGGCCGCCGACACGCTGTCCATCAATGCCCCGCGCAAACCCTGGCTGGACGAACTGGCCAAGACCTACGACTTCTCCAGGCTGCCCAACCCCCGCACGGACGAACAGCTCCTCCTCGGCGTGGCCGACGATCCCGCCCGCCAGTCCCAGCCCACCGTGTTCTACGAACCGGACAAGGACGGGAACATGGCCATCTACGGCACCGGCGGGTCTGGAAAGTCCGCAGCGCTGCGCGGCATAGCGATTGCCGCGGCCATCACACCCCGCGGCGGGCCGGTGCATGTCTACGGCATCGACTGCGGCTCCTCCGGGCTGAGGATGCTGGAAGAGCTTCCCCACGTGGGCGGCATCATCAACGGCGACGACGTGGAACGCGTCGGGCGCCTGCTGCGCCTCCTGAGGGACATCGCGGAGCAGCGCTCCGCCCGGTTCGCGGAAGTCCGCGCCGCCACCATCGTCGAGTACCGCAAGCTGGCCAACAGGCCCGACGAAAAGCGCATCTTCGTGCTGGTGGACGGCATGTCCGCGTTCCGTGAGGCCTACGAACACAGCAGGCTGTCCGCCCTGTGGGACATCTTCCTCCAGCTCGCCACCGACGGCCGCGCCGTCGGCATCCATCTTGTGGTCACCGGTGACAGGCCGAACGCCGTGCCCGCATCGCTGCTCGCTTCCATCCAGCGCCGCCTGGTCCTGCGGCTGTCCTCCGAGGACGACTACATTTCGCTGGACGTGCCCCGGGATGTCCTCAACGCCGCCTCACCTCCCGGACGGGGACTCCTGGACGGCCTTGAAGTCCAGCTGGCAGTCCTCGGCGGGAACTCCAACCTTGCGCTGCAGGCCCGCGAGGTCCACAAGCTCAGTGAAGCCATGCAGCGCCAGGGGCTGGATGCCGCCCCCGTCATCGAGAGGCTTCCGGAACAGGTGGACCTGGAGGTCCTGCCCGCCGGCAGCCAGGGCCTTCCGGTCATTGGCGTCGACGACGAAACGCTGCAGCCCGCCGAGATCCTGGCCAGGGGACCGCTGCTCCTGGCCGGCCCCCCGGGTTCAGGCCGCACCGTCGCCCTGGTGACACTCGCGTATGCCCTGAGGCGGTCCAGCCCGGACACGGAGCTGATCTACGTGGGATCCCGGCGCTCCGCCGTCGCGTCCCTGCCCCTCTGGAACCGCTCCATCGTGGGCGCGGACGACCTCGCCGAGGTGGTGGAGGACCTGGTCGAACACTCATCGGGGAATCCGGGGGCCCTGGGCATCTTCATCGAAGGCCTCACCGAGTTCACCGACACCCTTGCGGAATCGGGAGTGGCCCAACTGGTGACAGCATCCATCAAGGCTGACCAATGGGTGGTGGGGGAGTCCGAAACCTCCACCTGGTCCTCTGCCTGGTCCCTTGCCCAGCCGTTCAAATCCGGCCGGCGCGGGCTGCTGCTGAACCCCGGCGACATCGAAGGTGAGAGCCTGCTGAACACCTCGCTGGGCCGTGTCAGCCCGGACTTCATCCCGGGCCGGGGCTACGTGGTGGGCCGCGGCAAGGCCCGGAAAATCCAGGTGGCGCTGCCCCCCGAAAACAGGGTCTGACGCCCCCTTCTTCCACCGCATCACGGAGGGCCGCAGGTCCGGCGGATTTGCGGCCCTCCGTGACGGTATACAAAACTACCGGGGACACCAGAAAGCCGCAGTTATCCGGGAACGGGAGGACCGGATCCCCTGACCATCACGGCCGGTGTGCTGCGGGTGGGAACCGCCGGGCCGGCTTTTGCCTGGTGGGGCAGGACCCGCTTCCGGGCACACTGACGGACGGTGAGGCAAGATAGGTCTGTGACTACAGGACCTGGCCCCGCAGAAAAGACCGCCTCGATGTCCCCGCACCTGACACCCGGTGCTGGAACAACCACCGGCGGGACCCCAAAGGAACCTGAGTCCGTCCCCACCGAAGCGGTCCGCGAGGAATACGAGACCCTCGTGGACCTGGTCAGGAAGTACCGGTTCGCGTATTACCAGGAGGACGCGCCGCTGGTCTCCGATGCGGAGTTCGATGACCTCTTCCGGCGCCTGGAGGAGATCGAGGCACTCCACCCTGAACTGGTGGCGAACGACTCGCCCACCCAGGAGGTGGGCGGGGAAGTCTCCGCCGCGTTCGCCGCCGTGGAGCACCTGCAGCGGATGTACAGCCTCGAGGATGTTTTTTCCCTCGAGGAACTGGAGGCCTGGCTCGCCAAGGCTGAGGCCAGCATCGGCAAGCTCGGTGACGGCACCCCTGCTGCGGCCTGGCTGACGGAGCTCAAGATTGACGGCCTGGCCGTCAATCTCCTGTACCGCGACGGGAAGCTGGTCCGCGCAGCCACCCGGGGGGACGGAACCACCGGTGAGGACATCACCCACAACGTCCTCACCATCAAGGAGATCCCGCAGCAGCTCCAGGGCGGGGAGTTTCCGGCCGAGATGGAAATCCGCGGGGAAGTCTTTATCCCGTCCAAGGCTTTCTCCGAATTCAATGAAGCACTGATTGAAGCCGGCAAGGCGCCCCTGGCCAACCCCCGCAACGCTGCAGCCGGCTCGCTCCGCCAAAAGGACCCCGCTGAAACGGCCAAGCGCCCGCTCAAAATGTTCGTCCACGGCATCGGCGCCCGTGAAGGGCTGCAGGCGCGCAGCCAGTCCGAGACCTACAGCCTGTTGAAGGAATGGGGCCTCCCTGTCAGCCCCTACTCCGAGGTGCTGGGAAGCCCCAAGGAAGTCCTGGACTTCATCAAGCGCTACGGGGACCAGCGCCACAAGCTGCTGCATGAGATCGACGGCATCGTCATCAAGGTGGATGACTTCGCAACCCAGAGGGCGCTGGGCTACACCACCAGGGTCCCGCGCTGGGCGGTGGCCTACAAATATCCGCCCGAGGAAGTGCACACCAAGCTGCTCGACATCCTGGTGAACGTGGGCCGCACCGGCCGCGTGACGCCCTTCGGCATGATGGAACCGGTCAAGGTTGCAGGCTCAACGGTGGAAATGGCCACCCTGCACAACCAGGACGTGGTCAAGGCCAAGGGCGTGAAGATCGGCGACATCGTGATCCTGCGCAAGGCGGGCGACGTCATTCCCGAGATCGTGGGCCCGGTCCTTGCCCTCCGCGACCAGCAGGACCCTCCGGTGCGGGATTTTGTGATGCCCACCGAATGCCCCTCCTGCGGTACACCGCTGGCTCCGGCCAAGGAGGGCGACGTGGACATCCGCTGCCCCAACGCGAAGTCCTGCCCGTCCCAGCTGCGCGAGCGGGTGTTCCACCTGGCCGGCCGGGGAGCCTTCGACATCGAGGCCCTCGGCTGGGAGGCCGCCATTGCACTGACCCAGCCGGCCGAGCCGGAAGTGCCGCCCCTCACCTCCGAAGCCGCACTGTTCGACCTCACCCGCGAGGACCTGGCCGGCGTCCGCATCCGGCGGGAGAAACGGTCCAAGGGCGTCCCCACCGGCGAATACGAACTGGTGCCCTACTTTTACAGCAAGGGCACGGCCAAGGCACCGTCCAAGCCCACGGCCACCACGGAAAAACTCTTCAAGGAACTGGAGAAGGCAAAGACCCAGCCGCTCTGGCGGGTGCTGGTTGCGCTGTCCATCCGGCACGTCGGCCCGCGGGCATCCCGTGCGCTGGCTACCGCCTTCGGCACCATGGACGCCATCCGCCAGGCGTCGGAAGAGGACCTCGCGCATGTTGACGGCGTGGGTCCCACCATCGCTGCGGCCCTGAAGGAATGGTTCGCGGAGGACTGGCACCAGGAGATCGTGGACCGCTGGGCCGCCGCGGGGGTCCGGATGGCGGACGAACGCGACGACTCCATGCCGCGCACACTCGAGGGACTGACGGTGGTGGTCACCGGCTCACTGCCGAACTTCAGCCGGGACGAGGCCAAGGAAGCCATCCTGGTCCGGGGCGGCAAAGCGGCCGGATCCGTCTCCAAGAACACCAGCTACCTGGTGGCCGGCGAGAGCGCCGGAACCAAGCTGGACAAGGCCGAGCAGCTGGGTGTCCCAGTGCTTGACGAGGACGGCTTCCGCACGCTCCTTACCGGCGGGCCGGCAGCACTGGAGGGCGGCGCTGAAGCAGAGGGGCCTGAGCCTGCGGCCCCTTCAGAACACATTGACGCGGAGGTAACAGCATGACGGATCCTACAGCCCTGCTGGAGGTGGCCAAGGCTGCAGCGGCGGCGGGAGCGGCGGTGCTGGCCGGCCGCAACGCAGAGGCCCTGCAGGCGAGCAACAAGGGCGACGCCGGCGACTGGGTCACGGCGTTCGACGTCGCGGCGGAGCACGCAGTCCGGGACGTCATCGCAGCGGCCCGTCCGGGGGACGCCATCACCGGCGAAGAACACGGCACCACCAGGCCGGCGGAACCCAGCGGCTACCGCTGGTCCATCGACCCGCTGGACGGCACCACCAACTTCATCCGCAACATCGTCTACTACGCCACCTCCGTGGCAGTTGCCGATGCCGACGGCGCGTGGCTGGCCGGCGTCGTCAACGCCCCTGCGCTGGGCCGCGTCTACTACGCCGCACGCGACCAGGGAGCCTGGCTGGAGGAAGCAGGCAGGGTGACCCGGCTGGAGGGGCCCGTCCCCGGCCGGAAGGGCCAGATCCTGGCCACCGGGTTCAGCTACGATCCCGGGGTCCGGGCCGAGCAGGCCGCCTTCCTGGCCGGGCTGATGGACGGCTTTGCCGATGTCCGGCGCCTGGGATCCGCCGCCCTGGACCTCTGCCTCGTGGCGGACGGGACCCACGATGCGTACGGTGAGCGCGGCCTCAACGAGCATGATTTCTCGGCCGGTGCGCTCATCGCGGAAGAGGCCGGCTGCTGGGTCCGGCGGCCGCGCCTGGCCAGTCCGCTGGAAGGCGGGCCCACCGACGCCGACCGCCTGGAGGCCTGGACGTGCGCCGGCGGCCTGGAGCTTTCGGGCAAATTCCCGCTCTGACCACTCCCGCGCTGATAGTTCGCTCACGAAAAGCGCAGGTTCGCCGGGTGTTACCGGCCAGTACCACTACCATTGACGGGTGCAGCCGCAGATAACAGTCCGTCCCGCCGTCGAAGCAGATTACGACGCCGTTGCCCGCATTACGCGTGATTCCTACCTCGCCGCGGGCTACTTTGAGGACGCCGACCACCCCTACATGCGCAAAGTCCAGGACGTTGCGCTGCGGGCCGGGCATGCCACCATCTGGGTAGCCGAGCGGAACGGAGTGGTGGTCGGTTCGGTGACACTGGCCCGCGCCGGGGAGCCGTACGCGGACATCGCCCTTGAGGACGAGCTGGAGTTCCGCATGCTGGTGGTGGACCCTGCCGTGCAGCGCAGCGGCGCAGGCAAGGCCATGGTGGAAGCCATCCTGGACTACGCCAGGCAGCTCGAGGGCGTTAAGGCCGTTGCCCTCACCACCGGCCAAACCTGGGAAAGCGCCCACGGCCTGTACCGCAAAACAGGCTTCCACCGGGCGCCCGAGCGTGACTGGCTGGTCCCCGGAACTGACATAAAACTGCTGGTTTACCGCCTCGACGTATAGCAGCCCTACAGTGGTGCCGAACCCCATCCAGCAGTGAAAGGCCCACCATGCGCAAAACCTTCGGCACCGGCTCCGTCTGGGAACAGACCCTCGGCTACTCACGGGCCGTCCAGGTGGACAACACCCTCTACATCTCCGCCACCGCGGCCAGCGGCGAGGACGGAATCGTCGGGGACGATTTCTACACCCAGACCCAGTACATCCTGCAGAAACTCGGCAAGGTCCTCGCTGACGCCGAGTACTGCTCGCCGGGAACCAGGGATTCCAGCACCGCCGCTTCGGTTGCCGAGCGGGGTTTTGACGACGGCGTGACGTCGCCCGGGATCAGGGCGCGCTTGGCGCGCTCCACCGCCTCCTGGTCCAGGGCCCCGGGCTGCGCCAGCAGGCGACGGTACCGGGCATACGAACGCAGCTGCTGGGACAGGGCTTCCGACGTAAAAGGCTTCAGGAGGTAGCCCAGCGCGCCGCGGCGGAAAGCCACCCGGACGGAAACGGCGTCGGAAGCCGCTGTCAGCATGATGGTGTCCACGTCCAACTGCTGGAGCAGGTCCAGCCCGGACGCGTCCGGCAGGTAGACATCCAGCAGCACCAGGTCCGGCCTCAGGCTGTGGATGGACTGCAGCGCCAGCGACGCGGTGCCCACCGGTGCCAGCGCCATAAATCCCGCCACGGAATCCACGTAGGCGGCGTGAAGCTTCGCCACGTGGAAGTCATCGTCCACGATCAGCACCCGAAAATCTTCAGGCATGGGTGTCCTTTCCGGCTGTCCCTGTGCTTGTCCTGCCTGCCGTCCCTGCCGTGGTCCCCGGCAGGGTGGCCATGAATACCGCGCCTGGTCCGCCCGGACTGCCCGGCTCCAGGACTTTGACCTCCCCGCCGCGCCGCCGGGCCAGCTGGCGCGCCAGGGCCAGCCCAAACCCCTGGCCGCCGCTGCCGTTCCGGGCAAGTGGTCCGGACGCCGTGCTGAAGCCTTCCGCGAAGATCGCTTCCGGGTCCGTTCCCTCCGCCAGCCCATCACCCGAGTCAGCGACGACGATGTGCAGCGTGCCGCCGTCGTCGTCCGGCTCGTCCAGTACCTCCAGCTCCACCCAGCGGTCCGTGGCGGAGCCCGCCACTGCGGCGTTGACCGCGTTGTCGATCAGGTTGCCGAGCACGGTGGTGACGTCCTGGGCCTCCGCCACTTGGCCCCTGACCAGGGTCTCAGGGCCGATTCGCAGTGCCACGCCGCGCTCGTCCGCCTCCACGCCCTTTGCTCCCACGAAGGCCTGCAGGTACGGGTCCTGGAGGAGCTCGGCCTGGTCCACCGGGAATTTCAACGGCCCGGTGGCTGCCAGCCGTGCCAGGTACTCCCGGGCCTGCTGGTGCTGGCCGATGCTCATGAACCCGGCAAGGGTGTGCAGCTGGTTGGCGAACTCGTGGCGCTGGGCTCGCAACGCCGTGGACATGGTTCCCACGGCATCCAGCTGCCGGGTGAGCTGCTGAAGCTCCGTGCGGTCGCGGAGCATCACCACCCAGCCGAGGTCCTCCCGCCGGTGCAGGGCCTTGCGGGCGTTGGCCACCAGCACACGTCCGCCCGCCACCAGCTCAACCGCGCCGGGGCTGGTGGAGCCTGCCCGGGTGAGGGACTTCAGCTGGTATGGCACCGGAGCGTCCTCCCAGCGGCTGCCGGCCAGGTCCGGCAGTTCCAGCAGCCGTTGGGCGGCGGCGTTGAACACCGTGATCCGACCGTCGGCGGAGACGCCGATGACGCCGTCGTCCACGCCCTGGAGGACCGCCACCTGGTCGTGGACCAGTGTGCTGATCTCCTCGGGCTCAAGCCCCAGGGTGAGTCGCTGCAGGCGGCGGCGCAGCAGGAACGAACCCAGAACGCCCGCCAGCAGCGCCCCGGCTGCAGTGAGGGCGACGGGGCCAATATCCCGTGCCACACTTTGGCCCACCGTTTCCATGGAGTACCCCACGCTGACCTCGCCCACCACGGTGGTGCTATCCGGCGCGTAGACCGGAACCTTCGCCCCGGCGGAGGGCCCCAGCGTTCCCGTGTTGCGGGTGGTGACCTCCCGGCCGGCCAGGGCCTCGGACGGATCGGTACTGACCTTTTCGCCCAGGCGCTCGGGGTCCGGGTGCGCCAGCCGCAGGCCGGTCTCGTCCGTGATCACCACGAACAGGGCGCCGGTCCGGGTCCGTGCGGCTTCGGCCGCTTCCATCAGCGGGCCCCCAGCGAGCTCGGCGGCCGGGGGAGTGCCGGGCTGTTGGCTGATCGCCAGCACGTCAGCCCGCACCGAGGCATCCGAGGCCACCGTCCGCGCCAGCGTCAGGGCCTGGTTTTCCGCCTCGCTGCCCACCCTGTCGTAGGTGAGCCAGGCGTGCACGGCGGCGCTGAACAGGACGACGAGCAGCACCACGGACAACTGGAGCAGCAGGGTCTGGGTGGAGAACCGCAACGGCCGGCGGGGCACGGAACGCTGCATGATCCTCCTTGATTAGGGCGGGCATCCGTGGACACAACCAGCCGTGAGCACAATGAGCAAAATGCTCCCAATAAGCAGTATGCCAATCAATTGAGCCAAAGGCACGGCCGTGACGGCCGCCACCCTACAGTCTGTAGCACGCGTCACACCGCTGTGCCGCTGTTCACATAGTAAGGAGCCGGCCGTGCTGGTATTACTTGGATTCGCAATGATCGCGGTATTCATGGTGCTGATCATGACGAAGAAGTTGACGCCAGTGCTGGCGTTGATCATCGTCCCCACTGTTTTTGGCCTCTTCGCCGGTGCCGGCCTGGGCATAGGCGACATGGTCATGGATTCCATGAAGTCCATGACCTCAACCGCAGCCCTGCTGATGTTCGCCATCATCTACTTCGGCCTGATGATCGACGTCGGGCTGTTCGACCCCCTGGTCCGGTTTATCCTCCGCAAGCTCGGCAACGACCCCGCCAAGGTGGTCCTGGGAACCGCCATCCTCGCAGCCGCCGTATCCCTGGACGGTGACGGCTCCACCACCTTCATCCTCACCACCGCGGCCATGCTGCCCATCTACCTCCGGCTGAAGATGAGCCCCGTGGTCCTCACCTGCGTGGCCGGCCTGGCCAACGGCACCATGAACATCGTGCCGTGGGGCGGCCCCACCGCCCGCGCCGCCAGCGCTTTGAACATCGATGTCAACGACGTCTTCGTCCCGATGATCCCGTCCCTCCTGGGCGGCATCGCCGTGGTCTTCGCCTTCGCCTGGCTGCTCGGCCTGCAGGAGCGCAACCGCCTCCGTGCCACCCAGCCGGAGATCTGGGGAATGCCGTCTACGGCAGAGCCCTTTACCGCTGAGGCGTTCGACGGCGGCACGCACCCTTCCGGTGGTACCAGTGGTGCAGGTACCGGCCGCGGACGCAAGGGGACCAACCCCGGCGGAGCAGCCCCCGCCGTCGGGCGCTTCTCCACAGGCGGCTCGTCCGTTGCCGTCCTGGAACGCACCGAAGACCTGGTGGACGACCACGACACCGCCATGGCAGACACCGCACTGGACCCCAACCGCAGTACCCTGCGTCCCAAGCTGCAGTGGTTCAACCTGGGCCTCACCGTCGCCGTCATGGGCATGCTCATCGCCGACCTCGTGCCCCTCCCGTACGTCTTCATGGTGGGCTCCGCCATCGCCCTGCTGGTCAACTTCCCCAACGTCAAGGACCAGGCCGCCCAGATCGTGGCCCATGCACCGTCTGTTGTCGCCGTCGTGAGCATGGTCATGGCCGCCGCAGTCCTGACCGGCGTCCTCACCGGCACAGGCATGGTGGAAGCCATGTCCGCCTGGCTGGTCCAGATCATTCCCTCCAGCATGGGCCCGCTCATGGCCGTCATCACCGGTGTCCTCAGCATTCCAATGACGTTCTTCATGAGCAACGACGCCTTCTACTTCGGCGTGCTGCCCGTCCTGAGCGAGACGGCCGGCCACTACGGAATCAGCGCCGCCGAAATGGCCCGCGCCTCCATCACCGGCCAGCCGTTCCATATGCAGAGCCCGCTGGTTCCCGCCATCCTGCTGCTGGTTTCGCTGGCCAAGGTTGACCTGGGCGACCACCACAAGAAGGTCCTCTGGCGCAGCGCCGTGGTGTCCCTGGTCATGCTGGGAATCGGCATGCTGACCGGAGCCATCGGAATCGGTTAGTCTATAGCTGCCGTGCTGCCGCCATTCGTTGGCGGAACCCGGCACCAAGGTGCCCGTCTGACGCCCGCTGGGGGATGTCAGACGGGCATCATTGTTTCCCCACTAGAATGGATCGGAAATCAATTCGAACTTTGCAGGGGAGATCCATGGCTGCGATCAACCGTGACGACGTCGCGCATCTCGCGCGGCTCGCTCACATTGAGATGAGTGACCAAGAGCTGGACAGGATGGCCGGAGAACTCGCCGTCATCGTTGATTCGGTCAAATCCGTCAGTCAGGCCGCCGGAGACGATGTCCCGGCCACCTCACACCCCATTCCGCTGAGCAACGTGTTCCGCGAAGACGTTGTGGGCCACACCTTCACCGCGGAACAGGCGCTCTCCGGGGCCCCGGATTCCGATGAGAACCGTTTCAAGGTCCCGGCAATCCTGGATGAGGCATAACCCATGACTGAAACCAACGAACTGATCCGCCTCTCCGCAGCGAAACTCGCGGAAAAGCTGGCCGCCGGCGAAGTCACCTCCGTCGAGGTCACCCAGGCCTACCTGGCCCGGATCGCGGAGGTCGACGGCGGTGAACGCGGCGTCAACGCGTTCCTGCACGTCAATGCCGAAGAGGCGCTCGCCGTCGCCGCCGAGGTGGACGCCATCCGCGCCGCCGGCGGCGCCGAAGCCGAGGCCCTGCATGTCCTGGCCGGCGTCCCCATCGCCGTCAAGGACCTGATCGTCACCATCGGCCAGCCCACCACCGCGGGCTCCAAAATCCTTGAGGGCTGGCACAGCCCGTACGACGCCACCGTGGTGGAGCGCCTGCGCGCCGCGAAGATGCCCATCCTGGGCAAGACCAACCTGGACGAGTTCGCCATGGGCTCCTCCACTGAGCACTCCGCCTACGGTCCCACCCGCAACCCCTGGGACCTGGACAGGATCCCCGGCGGTTCCGGCGGCGGCTCCGCGGCAGCCGTCGCCGCCTTCGAGGCACCCCTCGCTCTGGGCACGGACACCGGCGGCTCCATCCGCCAGCCCGGCGCCGTGACGGGCACCGTGGGCGTCAAGCCCACCTACGGAAGCGTCTCCCGGTACGGCGCCATCGCCATGGCGTCCTCGCTGGACCAGATCGGCCCTGTGACGCGGACCGTGATGGACTCCGCGCTCCTGCACCAGGTGATCGGCGGGCACGATCCCCGTGATTCCACCTCGCTCCCGGACCCGCTGGCCGACCTCGTGGCCGCAGCGAAAACCGGCAACGTTGACGGCATGCGGATCGGCATCATCAAGGAACTGCACGGCGAGGGCTACCAGGCCGGCGTCGAAAACCGCTTCAATGAGTCACTGGAGCTCCTCAAGGAAGCCGGCGCGGAAATCGTTGAGGTCTCCTGCCCCAACTTCCAGTACGCCCTGGGCGCCTACTACCTGATCATGCCCTCCGAGGCCTCCTCCAACCTCGCCAAGTTCGACGGCGTCCGGTACGGCCTGCGCGTCCTCCCCGAGGAGGGGCCCATGACCATCGAACGCGTCATGGGTGCCACCCGCGCCGCCGGCTTCGGCGACGAAGTGAAGCGCCGCATCATCCTGGGCACCTACGCGCTGAGCGCCGGCTACTACGACGCCTACTACGGCTCGGCCCAGAAGGTCCGCACCCTGGTGCAGCGCGACTTTGACGCCGCGTTCACCGTGGCGGACGTGCTGATTTCGCCCACCGCCCCCACCACGGCCTTCCGCCTCGGCGAAAAGCTGGACGATCCGCTGGCCATGTACCTCAACGACGTCGCCACCATTCCGGCCAACCTGGCAGGTGTGCCGGGCCTGTCCCTGCCCGGCGGCCTGGCGGACGAGGACGGCCTCCCCGTGGGCATCCAGCTGCTGGCCCCGGCCCGCGAGGACGCCCGCCTGTACCGCGTGGGCGCCGTCCTGGAGTCGCTGCTCGAGGCCAAGTGGGGCGGACCGCTGCTTGCGCAGGCGCCCGAGCTTGCCGCCGCCGCGGCCGGGCCCGTCGACACCCTTGTTGGAAGCCAGGAGGCAAAGTAATGAACACAGAGGCAATCCTGAGCTTCGAAGAAGCCATGGAGAAGTACGACCCCGTCCTGGGATTCGAGGTCCACGTGGAGCTCAACACCAAGACCAAGATGTTCTCCTCCGCGCCCAACGTCTTCGGCGACGAGCCCAACACCAACGTCAACGAGGTGGACCTTGGCATGCCGGGCGTCCTGCCCGTGGTGAACAAGACCGCGGTGGAGTCCTCCATCAAGATCGGCCTGGCGCTCAACTGCAAGATCGCCGAAAGCTGCCGGTTTGCCCGGAAGAACTACTTCTACCCGGACACCCCCAAGAACTTCCAGACCTCCCAGTACGACGAACCCATCGCGTACGACGGCTACCTGGACATCGAGCTCTCCGACGGCACCGTGTTCCGGGTGGAGATCGAGCGCGCCCACATGGAGGAGGACGCCGGAAAGCTGACCCACATGGGCGGTGCCACCGGCCGCATCCACGGCGCCGACTTCTCCCTGGTGGACTACAACCGCGCCGGCGTTCCCCTGGTGGAAATCGTCACCAAGCCCATCGAGGGGGCAGGCTCCAGGGCGCCGGAGCTGGCCAAGGCGTACGTTGCGGCGGTCCGGGAGATCGTCAAGAACCTCGGTGTGTCCGACGCGAAAATGGAGCGTGGCAACGTGCGCTGCGACGCCAACGTTTCGCTGCGCCCGCACGGCCGTGAAAGGTTCGGCATCCGGTCCGAAACCAAGAACGTGAACTCGCTGCGCGCCGTCGAACACGCCGTCCGCTACGAGATCCAGCGCCACGCCGCCGTCCTGGACGCCGGCAACCCGGTAGTCCAGGAGACCCGCCACTGGCACGAGGACACCCGGACCACCACGTCTGGCCGGCCCAAGTCCGACGCCGACGACTACCGCTACTTCCCGGAACCGGACCTGGTTCCCGTGGTGGCCTCGCGCGAGTGGGTTGAGGAACTGCGCGCCACCCTGCCCGAGCCCCCGGCCGCCCGCCGGAAGCGCCTGCAGGCTGACTGGGGCTACTCGGACCTCGAGTTCCGCGACGTGGTGAACGCCGGCGTCATGGACGAGATCGAGGAAACCATTGCGGCCGGGGCCTCGGCCTCCGTGGCCCGCAAGTGGTGGATGGGCGAGATCGTGGGGCGTGCGAAGAACGCCGACGTCGATCCCGGCCAGCTCGGAGTCCAGCCCGCCACCATCGTGGAGCTGGCACGCATGGTGGAAGAGGGCAAGATCAACAACAAGATGGCCACAGAGGTTTTGGACGGCGTCCTTGCCGGCGAAGGCACCCCCGCGGAAATCGTGGAGAAGCGCGGCCTGGCCGTGGTCTCCGACGACGGGCCCCTGCTCGAAGCCATAGATGCCGCGCTGGCTGCCCAGCCCGGCGTCGCGGACAAGATCCGCGGCGGCAAGGTCCAGGCCGTCGGCGCCATCGTGGGCGGAGTCATGAAGGCCACCCGCGGCCAGGCCGACGCCGCCCGCGTCCGTGAGCTGATCCTGGAGAAGCTGGGCGTCACCGCCTAGCATCTCCTGCCCAACCGGGTAGCAGCAGATGTCGTTTTGAGCGCTCATAACGACACCTGCTGCTACCCGGTTTTGTTTAAGTAGTACTCGGATCTTACGGTTCGCAGGCTACTCGTGTGCGGCAGTACAACCCCGTCCTACACTGAACCACCAGGGCTCCGCTCACGGGAAATGCCCTGCCGTTGCTGTGGGAGGTATGGGTTATGTCGGTAAGGGAACCGCTGGGATTCCGCAAGGCTGCGCTTGGTGGAGCCGTGGCACTCGTCCTGACCGGGACAGGGGTGGCGTTCGCGACGGCCGCGAACGAGACTCCGCCGCCTGCACCGTCGTCGTCATCGCCGCCGGGAAAGTCGGGCAATGCCCCTGGACAGAACGGTGCCCCCGGCCAGGACAAAGCGCCGGGACACACCAAGCCTGACAGGGCACAGCGCCCGCAGCACCTGCACAGCGAGAGCGTGGTCAAAAAGGCTGACGGGACTTTTCACCGCGAGTTGACCCAGCGCGGGACCGTGGAGTCCGTCAGTGACGCCTCCATCACCGTCAGGAGCGAGGACGGCTACTCGCAGGCCTACACCATCGACGCTGACACGAAGGTCACGCAGGTGATGGCTCCGCCGGCGGATGGCGCGGCGGCCAGGGACGACGGCGGCAAGCGGCTGAAGCCCTCAGGCGGAACCATTGCGGACATTTCTGCTGGCGACGACGTCCGGATCTCCGGAGCCAAGACTGGCGACGCCGTGACAGCGGAGCGGATTGTTGAAGGTGCCGGCGACGGTCCTGGGCTCGGACTGGGCCGCGGCCACGGCAAGGGGCATAAGTAGGTAGCGCCAGGTGTCGTTTTCAAAGCTCAAAACGACACTTAGCGCTACCTAGTTGGGTCAGCCCTGCTCCAACAGTCCGGCCATGATGCCCTGCAGCGCCTCGCACACGATGGTCACGGACCGCCGCTTCAGGTTTTCCGGCCTGGCCAGCAGGTCGATCCGGCGCCGGGTGCTGATTCCCTTGAGCGGCCGGAGCACGATGTCGGGATTCAGTACCGGACCCGCGGTGTACCTGGGGAGCAAACCCACCACGCCGCCGGCGGCAACCAGGGCGGCCACCGTGGAGTAATCGTTGATCCGGTGGACAATGTTCAGTTCACGGCTGGAAACGGCGGCGACGGCGGTCAATACATCGGCGGGGGAGTAGCCGGCGTGGCTGGTCACCCAGGCCTCACCGCCGACGTCGTCCGCTGTGACCGCCGCCTTGGCAGCGAGGGGGTGCCCGGCAGGCAAAGCCACATCCAGGGGTTCGTGGGCAAGCGGGATCACTGTCACCCGTTCGGCTGGCCAGCGCGGGCTGTGGTCCATCCGGTGGGCGAGCACCAGGTCATAGCGTGCGGTGAGGGCTGGGAAGTCCTGCTGGGCCACGTCCTCGTCCGAGAGTTCTATCCGCGGCTGTCCAGGGGCGGCGAGGATCCGGGCAAGCGGGGCGAAGACTGCCTGCCCCGCACTGTGGAATCCGCAGAGGCTTACTTTGCCGGCAGCGGAACCGTGGTAGTTCCCGATGGCATCTTTGGCGTCTGCCATGGCGCTGACGACGGCGGCCCCGGCATCGGCCAGCACCTGGCCAGCCTCGGTGAGCACCAAATTGCGGCCCTCCTTGCGGGTAAGCGGGACCTCGATCTTCCGCTGCAGCAGGGCGAGCTGCTGGGAGACAGCAGACGGGGTCACCATGAGGGTGTCGGCCACTGCCTTGACGCTTCCGAGGGCGCCCAGTTCGCGCAGGATTTCAAGCTGGTGTATCTCCATCCCAGCAGTCTATGCATTAGGAAAAGCTACATCGTCGATTGAGTAAATTGCTGTTGTGCTAACGCTTCTTCCTCGCTGTAATGAGGAAGGCAGGACCTGCCACGACAGACAAAGAGTGAGGAAGCCGATGAAGGCTTTGTACAAGGCCGGACCCCAGGCCGGCTTCGAACTGGTGGACCGCCCCGAGCCGGTGCCGGGCCCTGCTGATGTGAAGATCCGGGTGATGACCACCGGCATTTGCGGCACCGACCTCCACATCCAGTCCTGGGATTCCTGGGCGCAGGGGATCATTGAAGCTCCCCTCATCCCGGGCCACGAGTTCTACGGCGAGGTTGTGGAAACCGGAGAGGACGTCCGCGACGTCAAAGTGGGGGACAGGGTGTCCGGAGAGGGCCATGTAGTATGCGGGATCTGCCGGAACTGCCGCGCCGGCAGGCGGCAGATGTGCATCCATACCGTCAGCGTGGGCGTGCAGCGTGACGGTGCGTTCGCAGAGTACGTGGTGATCCCGGAGACCAACGTCTGGGTCCACCACGATCCCTCGGTCACTCCGGAGCTGGGTGCCATCTTCGACCCCTTCGGCAATGCCGTGCACACCGCGCTGAGCTTCCCGCTGGTTGGGGAGGATGTGCTGATCACCGGCGCCGGACCCATCGGGCTGATGGCCATCGCCGTTGCCCGGCACGCCGGGGCACGCAAGATCGCCATCACCGATGTCTCGCGCCCACGCCTTGAGCTTGCCCGCCAGCTGGGGGCAGACATTGCCATCGACGTTTCCACCACCCGCGTGCGCGATGCCCAGCGCGACCTCGGCATGCGTGAGGGCTTCGACATCGGTATGGAAATGTCCGGCCGTCCGGGAGCGCTGCCGGAGATGATCGACAACATGAACCACGGCGGCCGGATCGCCATGCTCGGGCTGCCCAGCCAGGACATCATCATCGACTGGGGCAAAGTGGTCACCCACATGCTCACGCTCAAGGGCATCTACGGCCGGGAAATGTATGAAACCTGGTACGCCATGAGCGCCATGCTCTCGTCCAACCCCGTGCTGCACGCCGGAATTTCCGCCGTCGTCACTGACACGCTCCCTGCCGGCCAGTGGGAAAAAGGCTTCGACCTTGCCCGCAGCGGCGCAGGTGGCAAAGTTGTCCTCGACTGGACCCAACTCTAAGGAACACCATGTACACCTCGATCAAGGACCAGCTGCGCACCGAGCTGGACGATATCCGCAGCGCGGGCCTCTTCAAGACCGAACGCAGCATCAGTTCCCCGCAGTCCAGCCACATCACGGCCGGACAGATCGGGCAGCCGGGCGCGGACGTGCTGAACTTCTGCGCCAACAACTACCTTGGCCTGGCGGACCACCCGGACATCATCCACGCGGCCAAGGCGGCCATGGACGAGCGCGGCTTCGGCATGGCCAGCGTGCGGTTCATCTGCGGCACCCAGGACCTGCACCTGGAACTCGAATCCAGGGTTTCCCGCTTTCTGGGCACGGAGGACACCATCCTGTTCTCCAGCTGCTTCGATGCCAACGGCGGGGTCTTTGAATCGCTCTTCGGCCCGGAGGATGCCATCATTTCCGATGCCCTGAACCATGCTTCCATCATCGACGGGATCCGGCTCTGCAAGGCACAGCGGTACCGGTACGCGAACCAGGACATGGCGGACCTCGAGGCGAAGCTTGTGGAGGCCAAAGATGCCCGCCGCAGGATCGTGGTCACGGACGGCGTCTTCTCCATGGACGGATACCTTGCGCCGCTGGAAGCCATCTGCGACCTCGCCGAGAAGCACGACGCGCTGGTGATGGTGGACGACTCCCACGCCGTCGGCTTCATGGGCGCCACCGGGGCCGGCACACCCGAACACGCAGGCGTGTCCCACCGGGTGGACATCTACACCGGCACGTTCGGGAAGGCGCTGGGCGGAGCGTCAGGCGGCTACGTGTCCGGCCGGGCCGAGGTGGTGGCCATGCTCCGCCAGAAGGCCCGCCCCTACCTGTTCTCGAACTCGCTTGCTCCGGCCATTGTTGCGGCCACCATCAAAGCCCTGGACCTGGTGGAGAACTCGGCGGGCCTGCGGCGTATGCTCTTCGAGAACGCCGCCCTGTTCCGGCGCCGGATGACCGAGGAGGGCTTCGACCTCCTGCCCGGCGAGCATGCCATTGTGCCGGTCATGTTCGGCGACGCCGTCCTCGCCGCAAAGGTCGCTGACCGGATGCTGCAGCACGGTGTCTTTGTCACAGCCTTCAGCTTCCCGGTGGTTCCGCGGGGTGCCGCGCGGATCCGGGTGCAGCTTTCGGCCGCGCACTCAGCGGACGACGTCGAAGCCTGCGTGCGTGCCTTCGTCGCCAGCCGTGCCGAGGCAGCAGGCCAGGAACACTAGCGCTGGAAGCCAAGTCTGCGAGGATGGAGAAATGGCAGCACACTACGATGTCCTGATTGTCGGCGGCGGCATTGCCGGCCTGTCGCTAGCGTCCGCGCTGGCCGGCAAGTGCAGCGTGGCGCTGGTGGAGGCGGAGCAGGAACTGGCATACCACACCTCGTCCCGCTCGGCCCGGCAGTTCATTCCCAGCTACGGCCCGCCCGTGGTCCGGGAACTGACCGTCCGGACCCTTGAGCTGCTCGCCGCGCGCGATGCTCAACTGCCCGAACCCATCCTGACGCCCCGCAGCTTCATGCTGATCGGTGCGGAGGGAGAGGTGGCCGCGGAAGCCAGCGGACTCATGCGTTCCATTACCCCCGCTGAGGCGCTGGCCCTGTGCCCGGCGCTGGTCCCCGGTTCATTCGAGGCCGCGGGACTGGACGAGGGGTCCTTTGGCTGCAATGCGCCGCTGCTGCTGGCAGACCACCGGCAGCGCGCTGAGGCTGCCGGGGTGGATATCATTACCGGCGCCAGGGTGCACACCGCTCAACGGCTTGGTTCCGGATGGCAGGTGGGTGCCGGCACCGAGGGTTTCCAGGCCGGTGTCCTGGTCAACGCTGCCGGCGCCTGGGCCGACGAACTTGCCGTGATCAGCGGCGTGGAAAAGCTGGGACTCCAGCCGTACCGGCGCACGGCGGCGATTGCCGCCGTCGACCATCCCTTGCCTGAGCACAGCCCCATGGTGGCGGCAGCGGACAATTCGTTCTATTTCCGGCGGGACGGGGACGACGTGCTCATTTCGCCCTCCGAGTCGGAGCCCAGCGGACCGGAGGATGCCCGGCCGCGGCCCGGTGACATCGAGCGGCTGGTGGACAGCTTGAACCAGGTAACCACGCTGGGGATCACGGAAGTCCGCAGGGCATGGACGGGGCTGCGGACTGAAGCGGCCGACGGCGTTCCCGTGGCGGGCTTCGATGCCGAGGCCCCCGGCTTCTACTGGCTCGCTGGGCAGGGCGGCTACGGGTTCCAGACGTCCTCGGCGATGGCTGAACTCGCGGCAGCCCAGATTGTGGCGGGCCAGGGCGGTGCGGGCCAGCCCGGTGCGGCCGCCGCAACCGGAACCGCCGGTCCGGGATCCCGGACAGCGCAGGCGCTGGCGGCCACCCGCTGGTCCGTGCGGCGCTGAAGAATGGCCGTATGAGTACGCTGATCACCAATATCGCCGAGTTGATGACGCAGGACCTGGAGCACCGGGTCCTGAAGGACGCCGCGGTGGTGATGGAGGGTGAGCGGATTTCATGGATCGGCGCTGCTGCCGATGCTCCGGCCGCCGATGACGCCGTGGACCTGGGCGGCCGCGCCGTGCTGCCCGGCTGGGTGGACTCCCACACCCACCTGCTGTTCGCAGGGGACCGGACCGCCGAGTTCGAGGCGCGGATGGCGGGCGAGCCCTATGCGGCCGGAGGCATCGCGGTAACCATGAACGCGACCCGCGCCACGTCGGATTTTGACCTGACGCGCCTGGCGCTTGGCCGTGTTGACGAAGCCGTCTCGCAGGGAACCACCTACCTTGAGACGAAAACCGGCTACGGCCTGGACGTTGAACACGAAACCCGGAGCGCACGGATTGCCTCCACCGTGGCGGACCAGGTCACTTTTCTGGGGGCGCACCTGGTCCCCGCGGGACAGGACCCGGAGGAATATACCAGCCTGGTATGCGGTCCGATGCTGGCTGCCGTCCGGCCCTTTGTTCAGTGGGCAGACGTCTTTTGTGAGGAAGGAGCCTTCACTGCGGAACAGTCCCGGCGGGTCCTGCTGGCCTGCCGCGACGCCGGACTGGGGCTCCGCGTCCACGGGAACCAGCTAGGCGAAGGCCCGGGCGTGCAGCTCGCGGCGGAGCTCGAAGCCGCCAGTGTGGACCACGTCAACTACCTCGCCGCAAGGGACGTTGATGCACTGGCCGGAACCTGGACCGGCTGGGACGTCGGCACCGGTACCGGCAGCCGCGGCACGGTGGCGACCTGCCTGCCGGCCTGCGACCTTTCCACCCGCCAGCCGCTGGCCCCCGCCCGTGCGCTCCTGGATGCCGGGGTCCAGGTAGCGCTCGCATCCAACTGCAACCCGGGCACGTCCTACACGAGCTCCATGGCGTTTTGTGTTGCCACTGCCGTGCTGCAGATGCGCCTCAGCGTCCATGAAGCTGTCCGGGCGGCCACGTACGGGGGAGCCCTCGCGTTGCACAAGGACACAGGGAACGACGCCGACGGCGAACGGGCGGTGGGGTCCATCGCCGTCGGCCACCGCGCGGATCTGCATGTCCTTAATGCTCCCTCGGCCACCCATCTCGCCTACCGGCCGGGGATGCCCTTGACATACGCTGTGTGGCGGGCAGGAAAGCGGGCACGGTAGCTTTCGGCTTCATGTGACGTTAGATGATCGTTTGAGGCCTGTTATGATCAGAAAGCGTCATCTGAGGTGGTGGCTTAAGTACTTGGAGGCCTTGCATGACCCGCACTGACAGACTTACGGCAATCCTGGACCTCCTCGCACGGACCGGCCAGGTGGAGGTCGAAGAGATTGTCAGCACCCTGAATGTGTCCCCAGCCACCGCCCGTCGCGATCTGGACAGCCTGGCCAAGCGCCGGCTGCTCACCCGGACCCGGGGCGGTGCCACCACCGGAGCCCTTGCCTACGACCTGCCTGGCCGGTACAACCGTGACGATCACGCTGAGGCCAAGGAACAGATTGCCCAGGCTGCTTCAGCTCTGATAGCTCCAGGCGCAGTCATCGGATTGTGCGGCGGGACCACCAGCACCGCCCTGGCACAGATCCTGGCAACCCGCGAAGACCTTAACGCACCTTCCAACCAGCCCACCCTGACAGTGGTCACGAACGCCATCAACATCGCTTCGCAGCTGGCGGTCCGGCCCAGCATCAAGGTTATGGTCACGGGCGGCATCCTCAATCCACGGTCCTATGAGCTGGTGGGTCCCTATACGGACATCATCATGCAGAAGGTAGTGCTGGACATCGCCTTCATCGGCGTGAACGGCATTGATCCCGAAGTGGGGCCAACCAATACGGGTGAGGGTGAGGCCTCCGTCAACGCGCTCCTCGCCAGCAGGGCGCGGATATCCTATGTCCTGGCGGACTCGTCCAAGGTCGGAGTGCGCGCCTTTGCCACCATGGACGGGTACAACTTCACCCGGCTGATCACGGATTCCGGAATCTCGGCGAAGGACAAGGCCGCCTTCGAAGCCAACGGCACGGAAGTGATCGTCGCCGCCGGCTGAGCGGCACCGGCCCTGCGGTTGCGGCTGAGCAGCACTTGCCTTGCGGTTCAGGCCCGCCCCGCAGTTCCGGCTCCGCAGCTCTGGCCCTGCGGTTCCTTCGTGGTAATCGGGCCGGTGCCTGCGTGACACTGGAGGACAATCAGCCCGGATCCAGAAACTGAAGGCAAGATGGGAGCATGCTGGTTCCCTCCCGCCGCCGCCTGCGGTTTGAAGTCTGGATTGTCCTGGGCCTCTCCCTGGGCCAGTCTGCTGTGTACTCCGTAGTGCAGCTCCTGGACAAGATGACCCGGGCACCGCTGGCGGAAGGCACCTCCACACTCAACCGCTCGCAGAGCACCCGCGAGTATTTCGACCTTACGTACCAGCTGCTGGACATTATGTTCGCGTTGGTTCCGGTGCTGCTGGTGCTCTATTTCCTTACCGACCAGCGGCAGGCCGCGTCCGGCGACGGCAGCAGCCCGGGGTCCGCTTTCCACAAGCTTGGCTTCAACTTTGCCCGCCCCGGCCGGGACCTGCTCCAGGGCCTGGGGCTGGCAGCACTGATCGGCATCCCCTCCCTGGGCCTTTACGCCGCAGGCAGGGCACTGGGGATTACGACGGCCATCATTCCCAGTGCACTGGACGCATATTGGTGGACGGTGCCGGTGCTGATCCTGTCCGCGATGCGCCATGCCGTGGTGGAGGAGGTCATCGTAGTCGGCTACCTGATGAACCGTTTTGGAAAGTTCGGCTGGAGCATTCCGCTGTCAATCATGGCTAGTTCGCTGCTTCGCGGCACCTACCACTTGTACCAGGGCTTCGGCCCCTTTATCGGCAACGTGGTGATGGGCATCGTCTTCGCCTGGCTGTACACCCGGACTCGGCGTGTGATGCCGCTTGTCATAGCCCACTCGCTGCTCGACATCGTGGCCTTCGTGGGCTTCAGCCTGTTCGGCAAAGCTGTAGGGCTGGGCTAAGCCTTGGCGACAACGTCAGGCACATTTGTCAGCACGACGGCGGACGGGAGGTGGCAGCTACGTCAGTGCCGGGTCCCAGCCCGTTATCAGGTCCCAGTCATTCAGGGGGTATTGGGGCAGGACGGGCGGCAGGGCGTAGAAGTCGTCCCATAGGGGGTCGTCCACTGGTATGTCGTCAAGGTCTATGAGGTTGTCATCTTCAGGTTCCTCCGGTGGAGGTTCCGGGTATGGGAGGTCTCCGGCTGGGCTGGCCTGGGCAGCGGGCATCGGCGGATAAGGCAGCACGCCGGGGACTTGCCCGTTGTGATGCTCCTCCAATTCCAGCCGCGGAGGCAGGGCCAACATGACAGTTTCCGGCAAGTGGGGTGGTTCCCAGTCCTGGTATTCGCTCTTGTAGTGGCGGCCGGACGGTGAGATCCAGCCGGGTGGTTCGTTCTGCATGGCCTGGGTTGGTGTCCACCCGCTGCTGTGTCTGAGTTTGTGGTGCTTCGGGCAGGGTTGTCCGAGGTTGCTGATCCCGGTGGTTCCGCCGTTCTGCCAGGCGAGGAGGTGGTCTGCCTCGTTATCCAACGACGGGTTGTTGCAGCCGGGGAAGGGGCATGTGCCGTCGCGCAGCCGGAGCCAGTTCCGCATGGCTTTGGTGACGCGGTAGCTGGTGCGGCCGATTTCCAGCGGTGCCCCGTCCCGCGGATCAACGAGGACCCGGTGGAAGGAATCGGCACCGTTCGCGACCAGGAACCGTGCCATGGACGGCGGGATGGGCCCGTACCCGTCCAATAGGGCTGGTTCATCCGTCAGGCCCGTGAGCGCGAATACCGGCACCATGACGAGCACCTGCGCCCGGACCGCCGACGACAGCCCGGCAAGATCCATCCCTGCACCCGCCCCGTCGCTGGTACCCAACCCATCACCGTCGCCGTTGCCAACCCAGTCGCTGTTGCCGGCATGGAGGCTGGAACCGTTGCCATGACCGCCACTGTTACCGCGGCTGGTGCCGCTGGTGAGGATTGCTTCGGCGAATTGGTCGGCCCGGAGTTGGGTGAGGGTGCGGGGTTCGTGGGGTCCTTGTGCGGCCCGGGCGAGGGCGTTGAGGCGGTTCCAGCCTGCCATGGCGTGGTCGGCGGGGAGGTAGGCGGAGAGCCAGGCCATGCCGTCCTGGTCCGGCCTGTACTCGACCCGCCGGTCGGCTACGCCCTTGGCGTGGCGCTTCTCGATCGATTCGGGGTGGTGGCGTTCGCGCCAGGTGCGGGCCTTGGCCTTGAACCGGTACGCCGGCATCTCCCCGGTCGTTGCAGCTCCGGCCGGTCTGGGTGTGTCCGGGTCTAGGCAGTGCTTTTCCAGGGCCGCTGCCCCGGCCCGGTCAAGGCCGACGGTCTCGTCCGCCATGCCCCGGGCGTGCTGCCACGAGAGTAAACCGGCCTGCAGGGCGGAAAGTGTCAGTGGCAAGGTCTTGTCCAGGGCGTGGGACGCGGCCAGGAACGCGCTTGCGGCCCGCGGTCCGATGGCCAGCACGCACCCGATCTCCGCGGCCACAGCCATTTTCTGCGCCTGCACCGGCATCCCGGGAGGGGCCAGGGCCTGGGCGGTGTCCGCGTACTTCATGGCAGCGCGGGCCTTCAGGCCTGCGAGCCCGGCTTCTGCCTCTTGGCGCCGGCGAGGATATCCAGGTTTCCATCGGCCAGCCCGGCCAACGGATCAGCAGCCGAAAACGGCTCCGCACCACACCCGTCCACCTCCGCGTTGAGCACAGCAAGGGCGGCCTTGATGTCCGCAAACGCCTTCTCTACCGCTTCCCTGCCCATGTACTAATCATGGCAAGGGGGTCTGACAATGACGCCGGAAGAGGCTGGCGCGCGGGAACCCGGCAAACCAGAACTGCTGGGACAAGAATTCGGCCGCCATCGGCGGGTGACGCCATTGTCACCTGCTGAAGGCGGCCGAAGATTATGCCGGCAGTCTGAAGTGCCTGCCCGAGCCGGTGCCGGGCAGGGAACGCGCCCAAGCCGGCAGGTGAGAATCAGATAGTAACTGCCCCGTTGGCGGTCTCGAATGTCACCGAAAGGATCCCGGGGGTTCCATGCGGTGCCACCCACTCCACGGCGACGTCTTCCAGCGGCTTCTCCACCGGTTCACCCAGCCACTCGGTCACCCGGGCTGCCGAGCCGGCGATGGTGAGGCAGCTCATCTTGACGTTGCTCTCGTAGGCGTTGGACGGGTGCAGGGACGGGTCACCCTCCCACTTGAGCATGTACGGGACCTGGGGGTCGGCGATCAAGCCGAGGATGCCGATCTGCTTCCACACGAGTTCGCGGCCGTCAGGGAATTTGCGGTTGCCGTTGACTGAGGAGCGTCCCAGGCGTTCCTCGAAGGGGGCCAGATCGTCCACTTCGACGCACCAGCCCATCCATCCGCCACCGGCGGCGGAGCGTGCCCGCACCGCCTGACCGAAAGGGGCCTTGTCCGAAGCCGGGTGGTCCAGGACCTCAACGACCTCAAGGTACTTGTGCCCCGAGAGCGGGATGATCATATTCCGGGTTCCGAACCGCGGGTGTACTCCACCCTTCACTGCCTCAACGCCGAGGGCAGAGGAAATACGTTCGGTGGTGGCAGCCAGGCCATCGTGTTCACAGGCGTAAGAGACGTGATCCATGCGCATGGCAACATCTTGGCACTTTGTGATCGGGCTCTCAGCTAAGGGTAGCCTTACTGGGATCTTAAGCGGCAGCCGTGCTGGAATTTCCGCCCACAACGAGCGCAGGGTGCGCCTGGTATCAACCCT
>NZ_LWLP01000001.1:1698281-1776987 GCF_001641125.1 Arthrobacter sp. OY3WO11
GAGTTGCCGGTAGGGAGCCTGGGACGAAAAAGCCCCAGCTGCCGGGTAGGTCGGCTCGATGTACAGAAGCCGGCTTGCCGTTCCGCTGGCGGTCCCCGTGACTCTTCCGGTGGCGGCAGCGGAAATGATCTTTTCAGCCACCTGGGCAGGGGTCAGTCCGGGGGTTTTCGACAGAAGGAGTGCTGCGGCGCCAGCCACATGGGGAGTAGCCATGGATGTTCCGCTAAGTGAAGCCGTGGCCGTCGTCGAAGTGTGCCAGGTGGAGCTGATGCCGGCGCCCGGCGCGTAGAGGTCCACGCATTTGCCGAAGTTCGAAAAGGAGGCCTGACGATCCGAAGAATCGCTGGCCGCCACTGTGACGGCCGCCGGGGTGCGGGCCGGGGAACTCATGCATGCGTCTGCGGCGGAATTTCCTGCCGCCACGATGGCAGGCAGGCCATCGTTAATAATGCCCTGGACTGCTGCGTCGAGCACGCTGCTTGTGGGTCCGCCGATACTGAGGTTCACTACGGCCGGAGTGCCAGGGCGATGATGACCGGCAACCCAGTCGAGCCCTGCGATGATGTCCGAATAGAGGCCGGAACCATCACACGCGAGTGCCCTCACCGGAATAAGGGTGGCGGATTTGGCCACACCGTGGACGGCGCCGCCGATGACTCCTGCCACGTGTGTGCCATGACCATTGCAGTCGCTTGATCCCAAGCCGTCAGCCTTTGCTGTCCAGCCAGAGCTGACCCGGCCGCCGAAATCGGCATGTGAACCGAGGATTCCGGTGTCCACAACGTATACGCTGACACCCTGGCCGGAGGCGGCAGGTGTGTAAGAGCCGGAGAGCGGCAGTGCCTGTTGATCGATCCGGTCGAGTCCCCATGGGGCGTTGCGCTGCGTCTCGGATACCGTGACGGTGTGGTCCGGCTCCACTGCTGCGGCCCGGCCGGAGCGGAGCAGCGCGGCAGCCTGCGCCGCGCTGGCCTCAATGGCAGCGCCCTTCACGGCCTTCGTAAACGTTCGGGTGACACCAATTCCCTGGGCGCGGAGGGCCGCCGCCTCTGCCGGGACGTCCTTGCCCGGGGCGAATTGAACAAGGTAGCGGCCACCGTCGCTTGCCGGTGAGGCAGCAGGAGCGGCGTACGCTGCCGGCGCCGGCCACGGGCCGGCTGCCACCGCGCTTGAGCAGAGGGCGACGGCGGAGAGCAGGACGGCGCGACGTGCCAGGCTAAAGAACTGGGGCAACGGAATGTGTTCCTTTGGTGTCTAAGAAGAACTGTCGGGTGACGATTTCCCGGCTCAAATCTAACGGAGGACCGGTGGCAAACGGCTAAACTTCGCCCAATACTGCGCATCTCCTGTGGAACCTTGCGAAATCAACATCCGGCTGCTCTTAACTCGCCCCGATCCCGGGGGATCCGCCCTTCAGCAGGGACGGGAAGTCACAACCGGTCACACTCGTGGCGGCGGGCACCCGCTGTTCCTACACTGGGCTCAGGTTATGAGTGCCAGCGCCAAGCCCCGGCTTGCTGGCCGGCAACCCTCCTTCCGCGGTGGGGTGCCCCGGGTGAGGACCTGGCTGCCCGGCAATGGCCGGGTGGCAAGCGCGGCCCGCGGTGCTTCGAGCATGCCGGGCCCAGTCAAAGGAGCCTTTATGTCCAACGGATGGTCATTCGAAACCCGCCAGATCCACGCAGGGCAGGAACCGGACAGTGCCACGGGCGCCCGGGCACTCCCTATCTACCAGACGACGTCCTTCGTGTTCCCCAGCGCCGAGAGCGCTGCCAACCGCTTCGCCCTTGCTGAACTGGCACCCATCTATACCCGCATCGGCAACCCCACCCAGGAAGCCGTGGAACAGCGGATCGCCAGCCTTGAAGGCGGGCTGGGGGCACTGCTGCTGAGTTCAGGCCAGGCCGCCGAGACCTTCGCCGTCCTCAACATTGCGGAGGCCGGCGACCATATCGTTGCCAGCCCCAGCCTCTACGGCGGAACGTACAACCTCTTTGCCCACACCCTGAAGAAGTTCGGCATTTCGGTGACCTTCGTAGCGGACCCGGACAACCTGGAGCAGTGGCGCACTGCAGTGCAGCCCAACACCAAGCTGTTCTTCGGCGAAGTGGTTTCCAATCCCCGGCAGGATGTCCTGGACATCGAAGGCATCTCCCAGGTGGCACATGATGCCGGTGTGCCCCTCATTGTGGACAACACCCTCTCCACCCCGTACCTGATCCGGCCGCTGGAATGGGGAGCGGACATCGTTGTCCATTCGGCAACCAAGTACCTGGGCGGCCACGGCTCCGCGATTGCCGGCGTGATCGTGGACTCTGGCAACTTCGACTTCGGCAAGGACCCGGCGAAGTTCCCGGGCTTCAACACGCCGGACCCCACCTACAACGGGCTGGTGTACGCCAGGGACCTCGGCAAGGACGGTGCGCTGGGCGCCAACCTGTCCTACATCCTCAAAGCCCGCGTCCAGCTGCTCCGGGACCTGGGCTCCGCCGTCTCCCCGTTCAACGCATTCCTGATCGCCCAGGGCCTGGAAACGTTGAGCCTGCGCGTGGAACGGCACGTAGCCAACGCACTGGACGTGGCGCAGTGGCTGGAAGCGCGTGACGACGTCGAATCCGTCGCCTACGCGGGTCTGCCCTCCAGCCCGTGGTACGAGCGGGGCCACAAATATGGCCCCAAGGGCACGGGCGCGATTGTGTCCTTCAACCTGGCTGGCGGGGCCGAGGCCGGCAAGCGCTTCGTGGACGGGCTGGAGCTGCACTCCCATGTGGCAAACATTGGTGACGTCCGTTCCCTTGTCATCCATCCGGCGTCGACCACCCACAGCCAGCTTTCCCCGGAGCAGCAGGCTGTTGCCGGCGTAACGCCCGGCCTGGTCCGGTTGTCGGTTGGAATCGAACACATCGATGACATCCTGGCGGACCTGGAAGCGGGCTTCCGGGCAGCGAAGGACGCTGCCGGAGCCTAGACGGACGTAAAGAACCCAACACGGCGGTAAGCCGGGGAAGTCACAACCAGTCACACTCTTGGCGGCAGGCGGGGGCTGTTTCGTACACTCGAACCAGGTCATGAGTGCCAGTGACAGCCCCGGCTTGCTGGCCGGCAACCCTCCTTCCGCGGTGGGGTGCCCCGGGTGAAGACCTGGCCTGCCGGTCATTCGACGGCGGGCAAGCGCGTAAGAAGAGGTCTTGCCATGACGGTTACCGTCGCCCGTACCACCGTTTCCGAACACGGAATAGTCCGCTATGCCTCCATTGGGGGACTGGAACTTGAAGCCGGCGGCTACCTGCCAGACGTCACGCTGGCCTATGAAACCTGGGGCACGCTCAATGCGGACGCCAGCAATGCAGTCCTGATCGAACACGCACTGACCGGCAGCACCCACGTGACCCGTGGCGACACCGACGAACCGGGATGGTGGGAGCAGCTGGCCGGGCCGGGCGCGCCGGTGGACACGGACCGTTTCTTTGTGGTTTCCATTAACATTGTGGGCGGCTGCTACGGGTCCACCGGGCCGTCGTCGCCGGCACCGGACGGGGCCCCCTGGGGATCCCGGTTTCCCCTGGTCACGCTGCGGGACAGCACTGGGGCGGAGGCCCGGCTGGCGGACCAGCTGGGGATCAGGAGCTGGTTTGCGGTGCTGGGCGGTTCCATGGGCGGAGCCCGCGCACTTGAGTGGGCCATCACCTTCCCGGAACGGGTGCAGCGCTGCGGGGTGATCTCCATTGGCGCCGCAAGCACGGCCGAGCAGATCGCCTTCGCCCAGGCGCAGACCCTGGCCATCCGCCAGGATGCGAATTTCAACGGCGGCGACTACTACGGCGGCCCGTTCCCGGAGAACGGCCTGGCCCTGGCCCGGCGGATCGCGCACATTACCTACCGCTCCGCGGCGGAGCTGGAAGGCAGGTTCGGCCGCGAACCCCAGGCTCCGGAGTCACCCCTGCAGGGTGGCGTCCTCGCCGCCCGCGGACGCTACCAGGTGGAAAGCTACCTGGACCACCAGGGGAACAAGCTGGTCCGGCGGTTTGATGCCAACAGTTACATCGCCATCACCGAGGCCCTCATGAGCCACGACATCTGCCGGGGCCGGGGGCCGCTTCCCGAGACCCTGGCGCGGTCAGGTGCGCGTTTCTTTGTGGCAGCCGTTGATTCTGACCGGCTCTACTTCCCGGCCCAGTCCCGGGAACTTGCCGCGGCCCTGCCGGGAGAAGTGGACGTCCACGTCATTGAGGCGCCGATAGGCCACGACGGGTTCCTGACGGAAATAGGCCAGCTGGGTCATCAGCTCCGGGCGCACCTCTCGGCATAAGAACGCCCCTAACAGGCAAGCAAATGTGCATTTATGCAGATAGCCTCTGCATGATTCGCCGTTGAGCTTGGCGTTCAGGCGGACCATACTCGTTGGGACCCGGCGGTTCGTGGCCCAAATCACACGTATCCGCCACAGACTGTCCCAGTGGTGTCGAAGAAGACGCCGAAGGAGTTCACCAATGAGTACGGAAAAGTCCGCCGCCGCACGGCGGCCCGAGGAAACCGACGTCAAGTCCTCAGGCCTGAAGAAAGTCGTCACGGCCTCCATGGCCGGCACCGTGGTTGAGTGGTACGAGTTCTTCCTCTACGCCTCCGCCGCCACGCTGGTGTTCGGCAAGCTGTTCTTCCCCAACTCCGGAACCGAGCTGGACGGCATCATCGCAGCGTTCGTCACCTACGCTGTCGGCTTCGTTGCCCGCCCCATCGGCGGCATCGTCTTCGGCCACTTCGGCGACAAGTTCGGCCGCAAGCAGCTGCTGCAGCTGAGCATCGTCCTGGTGGGTGTTGCCACCTTCCTCATGGGCTGCCTGCCGACCTTTGCGCAGATCGGCTACTGGGCACCCGCGCTGCTGGTGTTCCTGCGCTTCGTCCAGGGCTTCGCGGTAGGCGGCGAATGGGGCGGCGCCGTGCTCCTGGTCGCCGAGCACAGCCCCAACAAGTCCCGCGGCTTCTGGTCCAGCTGGCCGCAGTCCGCCGTCCCTATGGGCAACCTGCTCGCCACTGCCGTGCTGTTCACCCTGTCCTCCACCCTTTCCCCGGAAGCCTTCCTCGGCTGGGGCTGGCGCGTAGCCTTCTGGCTCTCCGCAGTGATCGTCATCATCGGCTACTACATCCGCACCAAGGTCCAGGACGCGCCGATCTTCCTCGAGGCCCGCAAGGAAGTCACTGTCGAGAACAAGGGCTACGGTGTTGCCGAAGTCTTCCGCCGGTACCCGCGCGGTGTGTTCACCGCCATGGGCCTGCGCTTCGCGGAGAATATCCTCTACTACCTTGTGGTCACGTTCTCCATCACCTACCTGAAGGTGGTTGTGCAGACGGACACCTCCCGCATCCTGCTCCTCCTGCTGGTGGCACACTTCATCCACTTCTGCGCAGTTCCGCTGGTGGGCAAGATGTCCGATTCCCTGGGACGCCGCCCGGTGTACATGGCAGGTGCTGTCCTTGCCGGAACCTGGGGCTTCTTCGCGTTCCCCATGATGGACACCGGCAACGACCTCATCATCCTGGCCGCCATCACCATCGGCCTGCTGTTCCACGCGCTCATGTACGCCGGCCAGCCGTCCATCATGGCGGAAATGTTCCCCACCCGCATGCGGTACTCGGGCGTTTCCCTCGGCTACCAGGTGACCTCCATCGTGGCCGGCTCGCTGGCACCCATCATCGCCAGCTCGCTGCTGGGCAGCTTCGGCTCGTCCGTTCCGGTGGCGTTCTACCTCCTGGGTGCCTGCGTGGTAACCGCGATCTCGGTGTTCTTCCTCAAGGAAACCCGCGGCATCTCGCTTCACGATGTCGATGCCGCCGATGCCCAGGGAACCGCCGACCTCCTGGCCGCGGCCAGGAAATAGCCGCCAAGAAGTAGTCGGCACGGCACCACGGACACGTCAGCTGCCCGGACCTGCATCAGGCGCAGGTCCGGGCAGCTGCCTGTCCCCAACATAAAGTCAGGAACACCATGCGAGCAGCAGTCCTCTATTCCACCGTTCCCCCTGGCACCAGCTATGCCGAAGCGCAGCCCCTGGTGGTCCAGGAGCTCAGCCGTCCCGAACCCCGCGCCGGCGAACTGGGTGTCACTGTCACCTACTCCAGCCTGTGCCACTCAGACCTGTCAGTCGTGGGCGGATCCCGCGTCAGGCCGCTTCCCATGGCGCTGGGGCACGAGGCCGTAGGGCGGGTGGCTGCAGTGGGTGAGGGCGTCACCGACGTTTCAGTGGGGGACCACGTGGTCCTCGTTTTCGTCCCCAGTTGCGGTTCCTGCCGTGCCTGCCTGGCGGGGAGGCCCGCGCTCTGCCACCGGGCTGCCGAGGTCAATGGCTCCGGTGACCTTTTGCACGGCGAGGCGCTGCTGCGCACGCCTGCGGGTGATCGGATCAACCACCACCTGGGGGTTTCGGCATTCGCGGATTACGCGGTGGTGGCCCGCGAATCAGTGGTGGTGATCGACGACGACGTCCCCGACACGGTCGCGGCGATGTTCGGTTGCGCCGTGCTCACTGGAATGGGAGCCGTCCTCAACACGGCCGCCATCCAGGAGGGCCAGTCCATAGCCGTCTTCGGACTCGGCGCGGTGGGGCTTTCTGCCGTCATGGCCGCCACGCTCGCCGGTGCCTCCGCCGTCATAGCCATTGATCCCAACACAGCCAAGCACGGACTTGCCATCAAGTGTGGGGCAACCGCGGTGGGGACTCCAGAGGACGCCGCCCGGCTCATCGCGGAAGCCGCCGGTGACGGTGTGGACATCGCGGTCGAGGCCGTGGGCTCGGCCCGGGTGATTGCGTCCTGTCTCGGGCACGTGACGAGGGGTGGCGCGGTGGTCTCCGTCGGCCTGCCGCACCCCACCGCAGAGCTGACTGTGCCTGCGCTGCAGTTCGCCGGCGCGGGCAAGCGGCTGCTGGGCTCATACATGGGCGACGCCGTACCGGACCGGGACATACCTCTCTACCTGGGGTACTGGCGCGAGGGCCGGCTACCTGTTGAGCTGCTGCACACCGACACCAGGCCCCTGGCGGAGATCAACGAAGGCCTCGATGCGCTCGCCGCAGGGCAAGTGGTGAGGCGGCTTTTCCAGGCGTGAAAATGGCACGGCGGCCGCTACGCCGGCGAACGTCCACGCTGCCGGCAGCTCAGGCTGCCAACAGATCCTGGCGTTCCGCCACCTCATGCTGCAGCGCACCGATCACGGCCTGGACCCGGGCGGACCGCAGCGACTCCGGGCGGGCCACTGCCCAGATGGGGACCTGGCGCTGGAAGGCTTCAGGGAGCACTGGAACGAACTCCGGGTTGCGCGCCACCATGAAGTTCGGCAGCAGCCCGATCCCGGCACTCCGGCGCACCGCCTCCACCTGGGCAAAAATGCTCGTGGCCTGGAAGCTGGACTTCGGCATCGGCAGCTGCGAGGACCTGTGCCCCAGCTCGGCCACCTGAAGTGCCGACTCAACGTAAGAGACGAAGCCGTGCTGCCCCACGCCGTCGGGTGTTTCCGGCAAGCCGTGCTCCGCCGCGTAGGCAGGGCTGGCGTAAAGCCGGAGGAAGTAATTGGTCAGGAAGATGGCCTGCGCGTTGCTCACGTCGGTGCGGCCCACCACCACCTCAAGGTCCACGCCCGAGCGGTTCTGGCTGACCCTGCGCGTGGCGCTCAACATCTCCACATTCAGCAGTGGGTGCCGCTGCTGCAGTCGGACCAGCGCGGGCGTCACGAATTCGGCGCCGAAACCGTCCGAGGTGCTGATGCGCACCATGCCGGACAGGGCGTCCCGGTCCTGGCTTGTGGCAGCGGCCAGTGAACCGAGTGTTTCCTCGATCCTTTCCGCCGCGGCGACGGCCGAAGCTCCGAGCTCCGTCAGTTCCCACCCGTGCGGGCTGCGCTCCAGGGTCCGGCCGCCCAGCTGCCTGTCGAGGGCCAGGATCCGGCGCGAAATGGTGGTGTGCGTTGTGCCCAGCGTTTCGGCGACCGCGTTGAAACGCCCCAGCCTGGCCACTGTCAGCAGGATCAGCAGGTCGTCCGGACTCGGTAGCTGCGCCATCCCTACCTCCCAGGCATGTGCATCAGTGCACATGCCATCTGTGAATTTTTACCTTGATTGCACTTTACCGGGATGTGATGGTGGACACGGACCTTACGGCCGCCGGCCGGAGACAAAGCAAAGGAGCTTATGCCATGGCAGTAATTGGTTGGATAGGTTTGGGGAACATGGGCGGGTCCATGTCGGCGAACCTCGCAAAGGCCGGGCATGACGTACGGGGGTTCGACCTCAACCCGGCAGCCCTGGCCGCCGCGGAGGCCGGTGGGGTAAAGCCGGCGGGGAGCATTGCCGAGGCCGTTGCGGGTGCAGATGCCGTGTTCACCATGCTTCCGAAAGGCGAGCACGCCAAGGCGGTCTACCTGGGCGGGGACGGGGTACTGGCGCACGCCGCTACAAACACCCTCCTCATCGATTCCTCCACCATCGACATCGCAGCCGCGAAGGAACTGCACGACGCCGCCGCTGCCGCCGGCTTCCGCTTCGTCGACGCCCCGGTTTCGGGCGGGATGAGCGGCGCCAAGGCTGGAACGCTGACGTTCATGGTGGGCGGCGAACCGGGCGCCGTGGCCGACGCCGGCCGCTTCATCGAGCCGATGGCCGCCAACGTCATCCCCACCGGCGGACCCACCACTGGGCAGGCGGCCAAGATCTGCAACAACCTCATGCTCCTGATAAACCTGGCGTCCACGGCGGAGGGTGCCGTGCTGGCGGACAAGCTGGGCCTGGACAAGAAGGTGTTCTGGGACATCGCCTCGGTTTCCTCCGGAGACAGCTGGGCCCTGCGGACCTGGTATCCCGTACCGGGTGTCGTTCCCACCGCCGCGTCAAACAACGACTTTGAACCGACGTTCACGGCAGAGCTGGCGAACAAGGACATCGGACTGGCCATCAGCGCTGCCGAGGACACGGGAACGCCGCTCGAAATCGGCAGGCATGTGCAGCAGCTGTACCAGCGCCTCATTGACTCAGGTAACCCGGGCAAGGACTGCTCCATGATCATCAAGCTTGCCGACGGCTCGCTCGATGCAGCGAAGTAGCTGCCTCCGCGAGCACACCTTCCACGCCACAGCCATCTGAACGCCCCAGAAAGAGATCTTCGTGCAAACCATTCCGCATTACATCAACGGCAGCCGCGTCACCGATGCCGAGCGCTTCGGCCCCGTCTTCAATCCCGCCACCGGCGAGCAGGAAAAGCAGGTGGCGCTGGCCTCCGCGGCCAGGGTGGAGGAAGCCATTGCCGCAGCCAAAGCCGCGCTGCCGGCCTGGCGGGCAACGAGCCTGGCCAAGCGGACCAACATCTTTTTCCGTGTCCGCGAAATCCTGAACGAGCGCAAGTCCGAGCTCGCCGCCATCCTGACCAGCGAGCACGGCAAAGTGCTCTCCGATGCCGAAGGGGAGATCTCCCGCGGGCTGGAGAACATCGAGTTCGCCACCGGGCTGTCCCACATGCTTAAGGGAGAACGCTCCGAGCAGGTGTCCAGCGGTGTGGATGTCCACTCCGTCCGGCAGCCCGTGGGCGTTGTGGCCTGCATTACGCCATTCAACTTCCCGGCCATGGTGCCGCTCTGGATGATCGGAAGCGCCCTGGCATGCGGCAACACGGTGCTACTGAAACCCAGCGAAAAGGATCCCTCCTCTGCCGTATTCATCGCAGAGGTCTTCGCGGAGGCCGGACTCCCCGCCGGTGTGCTGAACGTGGTGCAGGGCGACAAGGAAGCCGTAGACACCCTTCTCGAACACCAGGATGTCAAAGCAGTCAGCTTCGTTGGCTCAACGCCCATCGCACAATCGATCTACAAGCGGGCAGCCGACCACGGCAAACGGGTCCAGGCCCTTGGCGGCGCCAAGAACCACATGGTGGTCCTGCCTGATGCCGACCTGGACATGGCAGCCGACGCCGCCATCTCCGCCGCCTACGGCTCCGCTGGTGAGCGCTGCATGGCGGTGAGCGTGCTCGTCGCCGTCGGCAACATCGCCGATGACCTCGTAGCTGCCATCAAGAGCCGGATGGGCACCCTGAAGATCGGCCCCGGCACGGACCCGGCGTCCCAGATGGGTCCGCTGATCACCGCGGAACACCGCGCGAAGGTTGCCTCCTACGTAGCCGGCGCCGAAAGCGAGGGTGGCACGGTTGTGGTGGACGGCCGGTCACAGCAGTTCGATTCCAACGGGTTCTTCATCGGCGTCAGCCTGGTGGACCACGTCAAGCCCGGCATGAAGGTCTACGACGACGAGATCTTTGGCCCCGTCCTGTCCGTGGTCCGGGTGGACAGCTACAGTGACGCCGTCCGCCTGGTCAACGACAACGAGTTCGGCAACGGGGTTGCCATTTTCACCCGCGACGGCGGCGCCGCGCGGCAGTTCGAGTTCGACGTGGAGGCCGGGATGGTGGGCGTCAATGTGCCCATTCCGGTGCCGGTAGGCACCTTCTCCTTCGGCGGCTGGAAGAACTCCCTGTTCGGTGACACCCACATGTACGGACCGGACAGCATCCGGTTCTACACCCGCGGCAAGGTAGTGACCACCCGGTGGCCGGACCCGGCAACATCGGTCATTGACCTTGGCTTCCCGCAGGTCGACTGAGCCAGCGGGTGGACTGAACGGCCGGACGCCCGTTGTGCCCTAGCCGTTCATGATCTCGCTGCGGCGGCTCATGTACTCCTCGACGGACAGCTCACCGTTGCTGTACTGCTGGTCCAGTTCCGCGAGCTTGCGCGCCCGGAACCCCTGGGGGGCCGACGGCGGCGGGGGAGTGGCGGGGGCAGCGGGCTGCTGCGGGGCTTCTTCGCGCCGGTTCTGCCCGTACGGCTGCTGTCCGTAAGGCTGCTGCCCGTACGGCGGGAGCTGCTGGTCCGTGGGCGGCACCGGCGGGACAGGCTGGATTGGGGGCAGTGGCTGGCTGGGCGGGAGCGGCGCCGGCTGCCCGATCTGGCGGAAGCCGCCCGCGAGGTAGTCCTGCTGGGTAAAGCCGTCCCGGGGCTGCTTGCTTTGCGGACCGTTGGAGCCAAAGTGCCCCGGCCCGGGGAACTGCCCGGAACCCGGGAACTGGTCCGGGTACCGTCCCGAGAAGGTTTGCTCCTGGTTCCGGCGGGCCACAGACTTCCGGTACATCCGCATGGCCATCGGAATCACGAATGACAGGATGATGATCCAGAAAAACAGGTTGCTCACGGTGCTAAGCCTCTCGTGTGTGTCCCTCCAGCTTAACCCCGGGGCGTAAACCCCGCGGTTAGTTCCAGCTGCCGGCGGCCTGCCCCAGCGGACCCTCGCCGGATCCCAGCGGAACGCCCGGACCAAAGACGGGACCCGGCGTCGGCCGCTTCGCCGTGATGCCGTCCCCTGACGACTGGTTGCGCAGCCGGCGCAGCACCCATGGCACAAAGTACTGGCGGGCCCATACCAGGTCGCCGGAACGGGCCTCCCGCCAGCTCCGGGGCGGGAACGGCTTGGGCTGGAGGGGCTCCAGGGTGTGCTCCACGTTCAGCGAATCCAGCACCATGGCGGCAATGGTGTGGTGGCCCAGGGGCGAGAAGTGAAGCCGGTCCTCGTCCCACATCTGGGGGTCGCTGAGCTGGCGGAGGGACCACATGTCCGCAATGACGGCGTCGTGCCGGGTAGCGACGGTCCGCAGGTTCTCGTTGTAGATGGCAACCTTGCTGCGGATCCTGCCGAGCACGGATGTACCGGTGTCCGGGCCGTTGAACAGCACCACCGTGGCGCCGCCCATGGTGAGGATCTGAACCACGGAATCGAGCTTCGCGGCGAGGACGTCGGGATCCCCTCCCCTCCGCAACAGATCGTTGCCGCCCGCGGAAAGGGTGACCAGGTCGGGCTTCAGCGCGAGGCACGGGGCGAGCTGCTGGTCCACGATCTGCTGCAGCAGCCGGCCGCGGACGGCAAGGTTGGCATAGGCGAAGTCCGGCTGAATCCGGCCCAGTTCCTCGGCAACGCGGTCCGCCCAGCCGCGGTACCCGCCCGGGCTTGAAGGCTCGGGATCCCCGATGCCCTCCGTGAAGGAGTCACCCATGGCCACATACCGGGTCCACGGGTGGGAGCCGGCGGTCATGGATGGGGTCTCGATGGCGCTTGTGTCACTCACGGTCCTATCCTGCCTTTCGCTTCCCTGGCTACGCCAACGTAGGTAGTTACCTGTGGGTAACTGGTATGAATGGAAACCATGACTGACGCCGAAGTATTTCCTGCCCCTGTTGTCCTGTGGTCCCATCCTGAGGACCAGCGTGATGGCAAGCCCCTGCTGGTGCTCCTGCACGGCTACGGCGCGAACGAACAGGACCTGCTGAGCCTGGCCGACCTGCTGCCCGGCGGCTTTGCCGTCGCGTCCGTCCGCGCCCCCATCGCCATGGGCCCGGGCTTCACCTGGTTCCCGCTCACGGCGTCCATCGACTACTCGCTGGACCGTGTCAAGGAAGCATCGGCCTACGTGCTCGAGTGGATCGACGCCATCAGGGTGGGGCACCCATCCGTGTCACTGCTCGGCTTCTCCATGGGCATGGCCATGGCCACCACGCTCCTGCGCCAGCGGCCCACCGACTTCGCTGCCGTCGTCGGACTCTCAGGCTTCGTTGTGGACGCCGGCGACGATCCCAGCTTCAAGGACTCCGAGCTGGACGGTACCGTGCCCATGTTCTGGGGCCGCGACCAGCAGGACCCCGTGATCACCCCGGACAAGATCGACTTCACCATGGCCTGGGTGCGCCGGAACGTCAAGCTCACCAAGGTCCTCTACACGGGCATGTGGCACGGGATCAACCAGCAGGAGATCGGGCACGTGGGCGAGTTCCTCACGCATGAGGTCCTGAGGAAATAGAACGTACGACGGCGGGCGGCGGCTTGGGCGGCCAGGCCGGCGCGTGAGGCCGGCCTGCCTTCCCTGCGGCGGCGGTCAGGCCACCGGCGCGACGACCTTCACGGTCTGGCCGTTCACCGTCACGGTGTCGCCATTGTGCAGCTGGCGGCCGCGGCGGTCGTCGATCTCCCCGTTGACCTTGACAAGCCCGTTCTTGATGAGCTCTGCCGCTTCCACCCCGTCCTCCACCAGGTTGGCGAGCTTCAGGAGCTGGCCCAGGCGGATCATGCTGTCGCGGATGGTGATCTCTTCAACATTGCTCATAGATGCAATGATGCCTGACGTAAGGTGGATTCAATGACCCACAGCCCCCGCCTGCCGCTGTTCGCAGGCCTTCCACTCGCGGTGGGCGCGGGCCTCGCCATTCCCGTCCAGGGCCGCATTAACGGCGCCCTCGGAACCCGCCTCAATGACGGCATCGCCGCCGCGGTGGTGAGTTTCAGCACAGGGCTGGTGGTGATGATCCTTATCTCGCTGGTCCTGCCGCGCGGCCGGGCCGGGCTGGCGCGGATCCTGCCGGCGGTCCGCAGCAGGGCTTTTCCGCGGGTGTATGTCCTTGCCGGCGGCATCGGTGCGCTGTTCGTCTTCGCGCAGTCCTTCACTGTGGGCATCCTCGGCGTCGCCCTCTTCACCGTCGCAACTGTCACCGGCCAGACCGTCAGCGGCCTGCTGGTGGACAAGCTCGGTATTGGACCGGCCGGCCGGAAGCAAGTCACGGCCATCCGCGTCATCGGGTGCCTCCTGACCATCGCCGCCGTCGCCTGGGCTGTGTCGCCCCGGTTCACGGCATCGTCAGCCGTGGCCTCAGACGGCGGCGCAGGGCCAGGCGGCCCCGCGGCGCTCCTCGTTCCACTCCTCCTGCCGGTGGCGGCAGGGTTCCTGATGAGCTTCCAGCAGGCCATGAACGGAACAGCTACCGTCCACTACGGCACACCCATCGCGGCCACCCTGGTCAACTTCGTGGCCGGCTCCACCGTGCTGTGGATCGCGTACGCCATCAAAGTCTCGGTGGCCGGATGGGGCAACCCGCTGCCGGGGGAGTGGTGGTACTACGTGGGCGGTCCCATGGGCTGCGTCTTCATCGGCCTGGGCGCGCTGCTGGTCCGGAGCCTGGGCGTGCTGGTCACCGGGCTGGGTATGATCGCCGGGCAGCTGCTCGGCTCGCTTGCCCTCGACGTGGTACTGCCGGCACCGGGAACAATCGTGGCGCCGGCCACTGTACTGGGCACCATCCTTACCCTGGCCGCCATCATCCTGGCCACCCTGCCCTGGCCGCGGGGCGCCCTGCGCAGATAACATCCGGGCAGGTAGCGGCCGGTAGGCTGGTACACGCATCTTTTTCGCATTTCCTTCATCCGCCCCGCTGTGCAGCCAGAGGTATCCCGCCGCTGGCTTCGCCGGGGCCAGAAACCGCGGACCGCACCCAGCGGCCCTGTAGAAATTGGAGTTACCCCCATGGCAGCAAAATCCGTACTCGACCAGGTCATCTCCCTCTCCAAGCGCAGGGGATTCGTGTTCCAGGCCGGTGAGATCTACGGAGGTTCGCGTTCTGCCTGGGACTACGGGCCCCTCGGCGCGGAACTGAAGGAAAACATCAAGCGCCAATGGTGGCAGTCCATGGTTCGCGGCCGCGAGGACGTGGTGGGCCTGGATTCCTCCGTCATCCTGCCCCGCCAGGTCTGGGAAGCCTCCGGCCACGTGGAGGTCTTCTCCGATCCGCTGGTGGAGTGCCTCTCCTGCCACAAGCGCTACCGCGCGGACCACCTCGAGGAAGAGTACGAGGAAAAGAAGGGCCGCCCCGCCGAGAACGGCCTCAAGGACATCGCCTGCGCCAACTGCGGCACCCGGGGCGAATGGGCCGAGCCGCAGGAATTCTCCGGCCTGCTCAAGACCTACCTGGGTCCCGTTGCCAGCGAAGAGGGCCTGCACTACCTGCGCCCCGAAACGGCACAGGGCATCTTTGTGAACTTCAACAACGTGCTCACCACCTCCCGGAAGAAGCCGCCGTTCGGCATCGGCCAGATCGGCAAGTCCTTCCGCAACGAGATCACCCCGGGCAACTTCATCTTCCGCACCCGCGAGTTCGAGCAGATGGAAATGGAGTTCTTCGTCGAGCCCGGCACGGATGAGGAATGGCACCAGTACTGGATGAAGGAGCGCATGGCCTGGTACACCGGCCTGGGCATCCGCGAGGAAAACCTGCGCTTCTTCGAGCACCCGCAGGAAAAGCTGAGCCACTACTCCAAGGGCACCACGGACATCGAGTACCGCTTCGGCTTCCAGGGTTCCGAGTGGGGCGAGCTGGAGGGCATCGCCAACCGTACCGACTTTGACCTCTCCACCCACGCCAAGGCCTCCGGCACGGACCTGAGCTACTTCAACCAGGCCACCAACGAGCGCTACACCCCGTACGTGATCGAGCCTGCCGCGGGCCTGACCCGCTCCTTCATGGCGTTCCTGGTGGACGCCTACACCGAGGACGAGGCCCCCAACGCCAAGGGCGGCGTGGACGTCCGCACTGTCCTGAAGCTGGATCCGCGGCTGGCGCCGGTCAAGGCCGCCGTCCTGCCGCTGAGCCGCAACGAGGACCTGTCCCCGAAGGCGAAGGATCTCGGCGCCCAGCTGCGCAAGAACTGGAACATCGACTTCGATGACGCCGGCGCCATCGGACGCCGCTACCGCCGCCAGGACGAGATCGGCACCCCGTTCTGCATCACCGTGGACTTCGACACCCTCGAGGACCAGGCCGTGACCATCCGCGAGCGGGACACCATGAGCCAGGAACGCGTCTCCCTGGACAAGGTGGAAGGCTACCTGGCCGCACGCCTGATCGGCGCCTGAGCATGGCCATCGAATACCGCGAATGGCGGGAAGGTGACGATCTGGCGCTGCTGGAAATCTGGGGCGACCCGGAGACCCACCAGGCCCGCCAGTTCCGTGCCGCGCTGGCGGTTTCCTCCGCCGGGACCAACGGCATGCCGTGGCGGCGCTGCATTGTGGCCGAGGACGTGATCGACGGCGTCGGGATTCCGGTTGCCGCCGGCGTCGTTTACGAGGCTTCCCTGCATCCCGAGCGGCTCTGGACGTACATCGAGGTGGCGCGGGACCACCGGCGCGCCGGCATCGGTGCCACGCTCCTGGCGATGCTGCGCCGTGAAGCTGAACACTCGCCGTCGGGCGTTACCAAGCTCCGCGCCAAAGTGGAGCCGGGCACCCCGGGTGCCGCCTTCGCGGAGGCCTTCGAGCTGGCACCCATCCAGCGTTCCCGGCTGGTGGTCATTGAACCGGGGGCCCTGCGGCTGCCGGTGTTCCCGGCCAAGGACGACGGCGGCGGGCCGGCAAACGACGAGAACGCGGGCTCAGACGTCGTGATGGACCTGGCCACGGGCTCCGTGGAACTCACCGACGTTGTGGGCAGGTATTACACCTCCATCCACGGCTGGGACTCGCCGGGCGTACTGTCGGTGGGCCAGGTGCAGAAGCTCTTCCTGGACGACCTCACCGGCGCCCACGGCGCAATCGTGCTGAGGGCCCAGCCTGAATCGGCTTTCGGGGCAGGCGTTGTACCCAGTAAGAAAGGCCGGATCCGGGCCTTCGCCGTGAGCTACGCGGCGCCGGCCAATCCGGACGCGGCACCAGGCCAGGAAGATACCGGGGCGGAAACGCCCACGGACGTCTTCGTCGGCCACGAGCCCGCCCTCGCGGCGGACGACGCCGCGGAAGCCGTGCGCGACATGCTCTCGCTGATCGCGTACCAGCACCCGGTCATGCTGGAACTGGACGATTCCATGACTGCCCTCCGCGCCGCCGTCGAACCCCTGCTCGAGAACGGCAAGGCGCGGCTGGCAGGCGGGGAAACCCTCGTCGTCTCGGACTAGCCCCCCCAACCCCAACTAGGTAGCGCTAGGTGTCGTTTTGAAGCCTCATAACGACACTTAGCGCTACCCAGTTGGGAAGCTCGGGCCGAATCCGGGGGACCGGGCTTACAGGGTCACCTGGACGGCTGATTCCGGCAGCAGCCTGGTGTAATCCGCAGGTAGGGGGAGCTCAGTCCCGATGCTGTCGGAGAAGGCTTTCATCACAAAGCCGGTGGTCAGCGTCTGCCACACCCCGATCTTGCGGAGCATGAAGTGGCCGGCACCCTTGAGGGCAACGTACTGCATGCTGGCTGCCTCGGCAGAGGCACGCCGGGCGAACAGCAGGGACGCAGAGGCGCTGGTCCACCTGTCCGTGGTCCCGTGCACAATAAGCACCTTGCGGTTGGCCACGCCGGACGTGGGAGTTGCGGGGTTGAGCCAGGGGGCAAGGGCGACGACGGCCTCCACGCCTGGGTGGTCCGCGGCGATCACAGCGGTGAGCCCGCCCATGGAATGGCCTACCACGAACACGGGCACGTCCGGGTGCTGCTCCCGGATCCGGGCGAGTGCCCAGCGGGCGTCCTGCAGCGGAGACATGTCAGGACCATTCCAGCCGCGAACGCTGTTGCGGAGCGACCACACGGCCAGCCCGTGCTTCCGCCCGGCGCGGTGCAGATGCCAGGCGAAGGGCACCATCCTTGCCGGACTCAGGTGCCTGGCCTCCACCGGCTCACGGCTTTGGGATTTGCCCCCGTGCAGGACCAGGGCGACGCCCCGCGTGGGCCCTGACGAATTCCGGACGCTGAGCACTGCCTGCCGCGCAGCGCCGGGTGCTTCGGAAGTGCGCGCGCCGCCGTTTTTCTCAGTATTGCTGTTGGCCATACCTGGTACCTCCGAGTCCCCGATGATCCGTTTATCAACCCTACGGTGCCGGACGTAGAGTTCAATGTATGAGGTTTTACAGCTGATGGGGTCCGGTCACTCCCACGCTTCCACAGGTCATTCGGAGCCAACGCCGGAGGCGATGGCCGCCCGGCGGAAGGCAAACCGCATCCTCGCGGCAGTGCTGATTCCGCTGACGCTGCTCACACTCGCAGGGATGGCGATGCTGTGGCCCTCGGGCAGCAAGGAGGGCATCTCCCTGGCCAACCCCTACTCCGCCGCTCCCGGTGTCACCTTCGACACCGGCGCCATCCAGAGCGTGGTGACGGAAAACTGCATGCAGGGTATTGCCCAACAGGGCCAGGGTGACCAGGCCCAAGCCCAGCAGGGCCAGCAGAGCCAACAGGGATCAGACTGCACTTTTGCCTTCACGGAACCGGACAAGGGCGGAAGCCCGGTCAAGGTGGTGATCAACCCGGACGTCGCGAAGTCGCACGGGGTGAAGGCCGGTGACCAGATCCGCTACCTGAACCTGTCCAACGCCCAGGGCGCCTCCGCGTCCCAGGGTTCGCCCGCCTTCATCTTTGTGGACTTCGTCCGGACCCTGCCGATCGTCCTGCTGGCGCTCCTGTACGCGGCGGTGGTGATCGCTGTTGCCCGCTGGAGGGGACTCCGTGCCCTGATCGGACTTGTCGGCGCGTATTTCGTGCTGGCCAGCTTTATGCTTCCCGGGCTGGTGGAAGGGAAACCGCCGCTCCTGCTGGCCCTGGTGGGATCCACGGTGATCATGATCGGGGTCCTGTATTTCGCCCACGGCTTCTCGGCCAGGACCTCCACCGCACTGCTGGGCACGATGTTCGGGCTGGGGATCACGGCGCTCCTGGCCGCCTGGGCAACCGGCGCGGCCAATCTTGCCGGTGTGGGGAACCACGAGGCAACCACCCTGGTGAACACCTCCGCCAACATCTCCATCTCCGGCGTCATCCTGTGCGGGCTCATCATCTCCGGCCTCGGCGTCCTCAATGACGTGACCATCACCCAGTCCTCCGCGGTGTGGGAACTGTACGAACTGGCGCCGGGCAGCAGCGCGCGGAAACTCTTCACCTCGGCCATGCGGATCGGCCGGGACCACATCGCTTCCACCGTTTACACCATCGCGTTCGCTTACGCCGGCGCGGCCCTTCCCATCCTCATCATCGTGATGCTCTACGACCGCCCGCTCGCTGACACGCTCACCAGCGCGGAGCTGTCCGAGGAAGTCATCCGGACCCTCGTGGGCTCCATCGGGCTGGTCCTGGCCATTCCGGTCACCACGCTGATCGCTGTGTTGGTGGTCAAGGCCACCGGAGTCCGGGCAGGAGTCCCGGAGGCTCAGGCGCCACAAGCAACCGAAGCAGGCGGCCAGGGGGAGCCGGGCGTGGATGACACCGGCTCGCTGGCCGCAGCAGCCCTTGCCCGCCGGTCGCGCCTTTCCGCCGGGGAGCCGGAGGACGCGCCCACCAGGCGTGGACGCCGGGCAGACCGCGGCTGAACCAATACGGCAAACAGCCCGATTTGCCCGGCTTTGCAACAATGGACAGGTGACTGTTGCAGCAACCCCTCCCGCCCCCAAGCTGGAACTCCCGCCCCTGAAGCTGGGTCCCATCACCGTGGACACGCCGGTGATCCTGGCGCCCATGGCCGGCATCACCAACTCCGCCTTTCGCCGTCTGTGCCGTGAATACGGCGGCGGCATGTACGTGGCCGAGATGGTCACCTCCCGTGCCCTGGTGGAGCGGACCCCGGAGTCCCTGCGGATCATTTCCCACGACGACGACGAAAAGGTGCGGTCCGTCCAGCTCTACGGCGTGGACCCGGTGACAGTAGGCGCGGCTGTGCGCATGCTCGTCGAGGAGGACCGCGCGGACCATATCGACCTCAACTTCGGCTGCCCCGTTCCCAAGGTCACCCGCCGGGGCGGCGGCTCGGCCCTGCCCTGGAAGATCGACCTTTTCACCTCGATCGTGCAGACCGCCGTCAGGGAAGCGTCAAAGGGCAATGTTCCGCTGACCATCAAGATGCGCAAGGGCATCGACGACGACCACCTCACGTACCTTGACGCCGGCCGCATTGCGCGCGATGCCGGCGTTGCCGCCGTCGCCCTTCACGGCAGGACGGCCGCCCAGTTCTATTCCGGACAGGCCGACTGGTCCGCCATCGCCCGCCTGCGCGAGGCCCTGCCGGACATTCCGGTGCTGGGCAACGGGGACATCTGGTCCGCGGAAGACGCGGTCCGGATGGTCCGCGAAACCGGTGTTGACGGCGTAGTGGTGGGCCGCGGCTGCCAGGGCCGGCCCTGGCTGTTCGGTGACCTGCAGGCTGCCTTCGAAGGCAGCGACACCCGGCACAAGCCGAATCTGGGCCAAGTAGCCCAGGGGGTTTACCGGCACGCCGAACTCATGGTGGAAACCTTCGCTGACGAGGGCAAGGCGCTGCGGGAGATCCGCAAGCACATCGCCTGGTACTTCAAGGGCTACGTGGTGGGCGGCGAACTCCGCACGCGGATGGCGCTGGTGAACAGCCTCGAGGAACTGCGCGCCGCCCTGGACGAGCTCGACGTCGACTCGCCCTACCCGGGCGGCGACGCGGAAGGTCCCCGCGGCCGTGCCGGCTCACCGAAGAAGCCCGCATTGCCGAAGGACTGGCTGGAATCCCGAGCCCTTAACGCTGACCAGTCGCGGGACATCTCCGCGGCGGAACTGGATGTTTCCGGTGGCTGAAACGCGCACTGCAGCCCCCGTCCTGCCGGGCTATGACACGCACGACTCCGCCCGCTGGGTGGAGGAACCGCCCAAGAACGTCTACCGCTCGGACTTTGAACGGGACCGTGCCCGGGTGCTGCATTCCTCGGCGCTCCGCCGGCTGGGCGCCAAGACCCAGGTGGTGGCGCCGGACACGGACGATTTTGTCCGCACCCGCCTGACCCACAGCCTCGAGGTTGCCCAGGTGGGCCGCGAGCTGGGCCGTTCCCTGGGCTGCGATCCGGACGTTGTGGACACCGCCTGCCTCAGCCACGACCTCGGCCACCCGCCGTTCGGGCACAACGGGGAGTCGGCGCTCAACGAAGTGGCGCACGCCATCGGCGGCTTCGAGGGCAACGCCCAGACCCTCCGCCTGCTGACCCGGCTGGAGCCCAAGGTGCTGACGCCTGACGGCCACCCCGCAGGCCTGAACCTCACCAGGGCCAGCCTGGATGCGGCAGCCAAATACCCGTGGTCCGCACTGGAGGCCCCGGTGATCCACGGCCAGCGGACCAGCAAGTTCGGCGCCTACGAGGACGACCTGCCGATCTTCAACTGGATACGGGAGGGGGCTCCGGAGCGCCGCTCCTGCCTGGAGGCCCAGGTGATGGACCTCGCAGACGACATCTCCTATTCCGTGCACGACGTCGAGGACGCGATCGTGGCCGGGCACTTCCAGCTGCGCTGGATGGACAACCCGGACCACCGCGCCCGGGTGGTGGGTTACGCCAAGCAGTGGTACCTTCCGCACAACGATCCCGCCGCCATCGACGCCGCCCTGGCCCGGCTTGAAGCCACGGACGTCTGGGTCCGCGAGGCCGACGGCAGCCGCAAAGCCATGGCGGCCCTGAAAAACATGACCAGCCAGCTGATTGGCAGGTTCTGCCAGAGCGCGCTGGAAACCACCCGCGCCGTGTACGGCCCGGAGAACCTGACGCGGTTCAACGCCGAGCTCATGGTTCCGGACGAGACCGTCATGGAGATCGCCGTCATGAAGGGCCTGGCTACCACCTTCGTGATGACCACCGAGCACCGACAGCCCATCTACGAGCGCCAGCGGGAGGTGCTCCATGCCCTGGTCACGGCGCTGAGCGCCACCGGCGACCGGCACCTGGAACCGATGTTCGCGGCGGACTGGCGGGATGCGCCCGACGACGGTGCCCGCCTTCGCGTGGTCATCGACCAGGTGGCGTCGCTGACAGATGGTTCGGCGCTGGCCATGTACGAACGGCTGGTAGGGAGCCTGCCGTCGCTGTGGTGATTGACGCCGTGGTGATGAGCGCTGTGGTGAGGAATGCCACGTGGCGCTCATCGCCGTCGTACCCCGGCACTAGGATGGCTCTGTGCCAGGGCTGATCAAACGCGAAGATATTGACGAAGTCCGCCAGCGCACGGACATCAAGGAAGTGGTCGACGGGTACGTCACGCTCAAGGGCGCCGGGCTGGGAACCTTCAAAGGCCTGTGCCCCTTCCACGACGAACGTTCCCCTTCCTTCACCGTCCGGCCGCAGGTGGGCCGCTACCACTGCTTCGGCTGCGGCGAAGACGGCGACGTCATCGCCTTCGTGCAGAAACAGGACCACAGCTCCTTCCAGGAAGCTGTGGAGAAGCTGGCCGCCCGGATCGGGTACGAGCTGCGGTACGAGGACGGCGGAACCGGCCCCAACCGCGAGGAAGTGGGGCGCCGGCAGCGGCTGCTGGACGCCCACAAGATCGCCGACGAGTTCTTCCAGGCGCAGCTGCTGACGCCCGGCGCCGCAGAGGCACGCACCTTCCTGCACGGCCGCGGGTTCGACCGCGCAGCCGCAGAACAGTTCGGCGTTGGCTACGCTCCGCAGGGCTGGGACGCGCTGCTCAAGCACCTCCGCGGCCGCGGCTTCACGGATGCGGAACTCAAGCTGACGGGGATGTTCTCCGAAGGCAACCGGGGGATCTACGACCGCTTCCGCGGGCGCCTGATCTGGCCCATCCGCGACATCGCCGGCGACACCATCGGCTTCGGCGCCCGCAAGCTCTATGAGGACGACCAGGGCCCCAAGTACCTCAACACCCCCGAGACCACGCTCTACAAGAAGTCCCAGGTGCTGTACGGCATCGACCTCGCCAAGCGCAGCATCGCCAAGGACCGGCAGCTTGTGGTGGTGGAGGGCTATACGGACGTGATGGCCTGCCACCTTGCAGGAATCACGACGGCGGTGGCCACCTGCGGCACCGCGTTCGGCACCGAACACATTAAGATCGCCCGCCGCCTGCTGTCCGACGACGGCACCGGGGGAGAGGTCATCTTCACCTTCGACGGCGACGCCGCCGGGCAGAAGGCGGCGCTGCGCGCTTTCGAGGAGGACCAGCGCTTCACTGCCCAGACGTACGTGGCGGTGGAGCCCAGCGGCGCAGATCCCTGCGACCTGCGCCAAAGCAGGGGCGACGAAGCCGTGCACGCGCTGGTGCAGTCCCGCCGGCCCCTGTTTGAGTTCGCCATCCGGACCACCCTGAAACAGTTCAACCTGGACACCGTGGAGGGGCGGGTCCAGGGCCTGAAAGCCTCGGTGCCGGTGGTTGCCGCCATCCGGGACGCCTCCACCCGGACCGGCTACTGCCAGGCCCTCACAGGCTGGCTGGGCATGCCGGACCCCAACGAAGTCCTGCGGATGGTCACGGCAGAAGTCAAAAACGCCGGCAAGCGCGGCGACCAGGGAGGGGCTCCCGCTGCCGCTCCCCGGACCTCCGCCCCCGCAGCCGCACCCGGAGGTCCCGGCGTAGCTGCAGGGCCGCCGTCGGGAGCTGTGCCGTCCTACCACCGGCCCGACCCCCGGGACCCCGTGGCCTCCATGGAGCGGCAGGCGCTGGAGGTTGCCCTGCAGGAGCCGTCACTCCTGGTTGGCGGGGTCTGGGAACGCTTCTCGGCCGCCCGCTTCGCCACCCCCGCCTTCCAGGCCGTTCACGATGCCATGCGGGCCACGGATCCCGCCCTCACGGCCGACCCCGTCCGGTGGGTTGAGCATGTGATGCACGAGGTTCCGGAACCGTTGCGGCCCCTGGTCTCCGAGCTTGCTGTTGTTCCGTTGCCCGCCAGCACCGAAGAAGCCGTGCAGAAGTACTGCCGGGACATCCTCTCCCGGCTGTTCGAGCTTCAGATCACCCGGGTCAAGGCGGATAAGATGGGCCAGCTCCAGCGGTTGGACCCCGCGGCTGATCCCGAAACGTACCAGCGGCTCAACCGCGAACTGATGATGCTGGAGATGGAACGCCGGGCGCTCAGGTCGGACGCCTGATCTGCTGCCTCTGGGGTTTAGGACCCCTCGGTCCCGTTCCCCGATTTCGCTTCCAGCCGGGGTCTTTGCTAGGCTAATACCCGCTTCATTCCTCCTTAGCTCAATTGGCAGAGCATTCGACTGTTAATCGAAGGGTTGCTGGTTCAAGTCCAGCAGGAGGAGCGCACAATCCCCGTTCCGGCCTCCGGAACGGGGATTTTTAATGCCTGCAACTGCCCGTTCCACCACGGAATAACGCCGATTTCACTTTGGCCGGAATCCTTTGCTAATGTCATACCTGCTTCATTCCTCCTTAGCTCAATTGGCAGAGCATTCGACTGTTAATCGAAGGGTTGCTGGTTCAAGTCCAGCAGGAGGAGCAACACGGAAAATCCCCGTTCCTCCTTTGGTAGGAACGGGGATTTTTGTTGGTCAGACGAAGTCCATCTCCACCTGCAGGAAACGCTCCGCCTCCGCAATGGCGGCCAGGAACGCCTCTTTTTCGGTGGGTGACTTCCGGGGCTGGCGGGGATTCCACTCGTGGGGTGCCGAATGGACGCGCACCACTCCGGTGTCCGGGGGCGCGTAGAAGATTCCGAAGCGCTGTACGGGCCACTCGGGGGAGGTCTCAGGGGCTACCAGCAGCGCGGCGTTGAAGGCGGGGTTGAACCACTGTGCGATGGGCCGCCGTCGGTCATCAGTGAACAGTCCCGCGGCGTACAGCGCTGCTGATTGCTCGCCGGCCTGGGCACACAGCCGCTCCCACCACAGTGGCAGTATCCGGTGATCGCACCGTTGCCATGTGGCCGGAAGCGGCGGTTGTTCCTGCCAGGTGGGCACAAACACTATTTTATCGCGGGCGCCCTGCCGGTGGCAGGTACTTCACGCCCGCCACGCGCTTTGCTTCCGCCCTGCGGTGCGGGGTCAGGGTCGGTTCCAGGGCCCCGGGTTGACCCGGTACAGCAGTGCCGACCCTGCAACCATGCCCAGGGCAATGCCCATGGCAGGGTTGCCCAGGGCCCGGCCGGCGAAGTAGCCCGCGACGGCGCCAATCACCGCGCCGAGGAAAAGTCCCCGGCGGTTCCGGTGCGGCTTGCGCTTTGGCGTGTTCTTCACGGCGTCAGTGGATTGACGGAACGGTACGGGGCCGGACCACCAGCCACAGCGCGGCCATGGCCAGCAGGATGCATGTTCCCTGCACCGCACCCATCGGGGCGGCGCTGGTGATGCCCAGCCAACCAACCACGGGGGAGATGAGCCCGGCCATCATGAAGGTCGAGAACCCGAGCAGGGATGCTGCAGTACCGGCCTGGCCCGCATGGCCGGCAAGGGCGAGCACCTGCACGCACGGGAACATGAACCCCGTCCCCAGGATGTAGAACCACAAGGGAACCAGCACGCCCCACAGGCCGAACCCCAGCTGGTCGAACACCACGATCAGCGTGGCCATCACGAACATCCAGGCAGTGGCGGCAGCGATGATCCACTGCGGCGGAACCCGGCGTATGAGGCGGGCGCTGGTTTGGATTCCGGCAACAATACCCAGGGAATTAATGCCGAAGAGCAGGCCGTACTCCTGGGGGGAGAAGCCGAAAACGTCCTGGAACAGGAAAGGGGAGGCCGACAGGTACGTGAACAGGCCGCCAAAGTTCAGTCCGGCCACCAGCAGCAAACCAACAAACACCCTGTCGCTGAAAAGTATCCGGTAGCGCTGGCGCGCTGTCATACCGCTCTGCCTGCGCTTCTCCGGCGGCAGGGTCTCACGGACAAGGAACAGGGCGGAGACGATCACCAGGGTCCCGTAAGCGGCAAGGAACACGAAGATCCCGGGCCACTCCATCACCAGGAGCAGCTGTGAACCGATCACGGGCGCCAGGATGGGTGCCAGCCCGTTCACCAGCGCCATGCGGGAAAACATCTTCACCATGGCATAACCCGAGAAAAGGTCCCGGACCATGGCCATGGCCACAACGCCGCCGCCGGCAGCCCCCACGCCCATCAGGACGCGGGAAATGCCCAGCATGGTGATATCCGTGGACAGGGCAGCACCCACCGACGCCGCGATGTGCAATGCCGTTGCAAGGATGAGCGGGGTCCTGCGGCCGAACCTGTCGCTGAAGGGGCCCACCACCAGCTGGCCGATGGCGAATCCCACGGTGGTGCCGGCCAGGGTCAGCTGGACCTGGGCCTCGGTCACGCCGAGGCTCTCCTCCAGGGCGGGGAACGCGGGAAGGTAAAGGTCGATTGTGAACGGACCCAACGCCGTCAGGGCGCCGAGCAGCAGGATGTACAGGAGTTTCCGGCGGCGGCTCAAGAGGTCGCCCGGATTGCTGGGAATGGTCACGGAGATCAATCCTAGGCCCGGCGCTGCCTAATTTTGCAGCGTTGTAGGGCTCGCCGCCCGGCAAGCCCCGAAGTTCGCCCTGAACCTGAATGATAGTTTTGGTGCGGGGACTGTGCAGCTGCACTTTCCTGCAGCACACGGAAGCCGATTCGACCCATAACCAGTAAGGCGGAACCGATGAGCGGACGTCACAGCGGGCGTACCAGCCAGGGATTGCGCATCACTGCGCTGCCCAGGACGCTTAAACTCCTTTTCCGGTTGGCGCCGCGCCAGCTCAACGACGAAATCGCCTTCGCGAAGATCGAACTCAAGCGCAAGGGAATCCAGGTCGGAGTTGCCGCTGCCTTTTTCGCCGTCGCCCTCGTTTTCCTGATGTTCCTGGTGGTGGGCCTCATCGTGGCAGCCATCATGGGGCTGGCAACCATCATGCCCGCCTGGCTGGCGGCGCTCCTGGTGTCCGCGGCTTTCCTCCTGATAGCCCTCATAGGTGGCCTGATTGGTATGCGGAAGTTCAAGAAGGCCATGCCGCTGATGCCGGAAGAAACCATCCGCGGCATCAAGCACGATATCGGCGTGGCCAAAGAAGGCTCCGCGTTCAACCCTGCCGTCCTTGACCCCAACAGTCCCGAGGCCAAGGCTGCCAAGGCCGCAAAGGATGAAGCGGCTGCCAAGGCCAAGGCCGAGAAGGCAGCCAAGGCCGCTGAACACGACAAGGAATTCCCGCACGCCTCCGAACCGGAGCTGTCCCGCCGGCTCAGCCAGCGCCGCCACCACCTCACCGAAGTGCGCGACGAACTCGGCACCGAGCTGGACGTCAAGACCCAGGGCAGGTACCTCCTGGCAACCGCCCAGGACAAACTGCGCGAAGGCCAGGCCCTGGCCGGCCACGGCAGGGATGTTGCCGGGCAGAAATTTGCAGCGTTGTCCGGATCCGCCGACCTGGAACAGCGCTGGAAGCCGCTGGCAGCCTTCATCGCTGCGGGAACCGTCTTCCTGGTCCTGGTGCGCAAGCTCCTCCGGACGTACTAGAACCGGGATCGGGCAGGCTTTCCGGCAGCCCGCGGAAGTTCAAAGAGAAACGGCTACAACGCTCGCAGGGGGCAGCAGGAAGGAAGGGGGGACGGGGTGAAGTTCATTGGTGCCGGCTCCCGTCCCGGACGCCCCCAGGTGGACCACGATCTCGTGTTCACCATCCCCAACCTGCTCACTGTGGTGCGCTTCATGGGGGTGCCGCTCTTCATCTGGCTGGTCCTGGCCCAGAAGGAATACGGTGCCGCCGTTGTGGTCCTCGCCGTCATGGCCAGCACCGACTGGGTTGACGGGTACATCGCCCGCCGCTTCGACCAGACCTCGAAACTCGGCAGGGTCCTGGACCCGATCGCCGACCGGCTGGCGCTGATAGCCGTCGCTGTCACGCTGGTGATTGCCGGCGTCGTCCATTGGCTCTATCTGGCCGCGCTGGTGGTGCCGGACGCTGTGCTGCTGACCATGACGCTGTTCTTCTTCCGGGGCCACCCGGACCTTCCAGTGAGCGTAATTGGCAAGGTGCGCACCGGCCTTCTGCTGCTGGGGACCCCCATGCTGGTCCTCTCACGGCTGGACACAGGGTTCTCCACTGAGCTGTTCGTCGCCGCGTGGATAGTCCTGGGCCTGGGGTTGATCGGCCACTGGATAGCCGCCTACAACTACTTCTGGGCCATCCTGCGGAAGGGCAGAATGCAGGCACACCACGACGACGGGGCCGCCTGATGGTATGGCTGGCAGTCGGGCTTGCGCTGCTTGGCGCGTTCTGCCTGGCCCTTGGTGCCCAGCGCCAGGGGAGCGCCGTCAAAGCCGATACGGGCGGCCTGGCCCTGAGTTCCAACGGCTTCCTGCGCCTGCTTCGAAATCCCCGCTGGGTGTTCGGCCTCCTGCTCCTGTGTGCCGGCATGGCCATGAACGCCGTGGCGCTCGTGTCCGCACCGCTCACCGTTGTCCAGCCCATCGGTGCCATCGCCCTGGTGATCACCACCATCATTAACGCCAAGGACCAGGACCTCACCATCAACCGGGCAACGGTGGTGGCCATTACCGCCTGCGTGACCGGCTCGGCGCTCTTCGTCCTCCTGGCGGTCAACGTCACCCAGGAAAACCACGACGTAACCCTCGCGGACGAGGTCACCATTGTGCTGCTGCTGGTGCTCGCCGTGGGACTCTTCGGCACCCTGGCCGTGATGTTCAGGCACCGGATCAACGCCTTCATCTATATCTTGGGCGCCGGGGTCCTCTTCGGGTTCGTGGCCGTCCTGACCCGGATCATTGGCAAGCACCTGCTGGATCCGAACGGGCTGTTCCTGCTGAACGTGCAGTGGTACTCCGTGGTGGCCCTCATCGCCGCGGGCGGTCTGGGGTCGTGGTTTGTCCAGAGCGCCTACTCGTCAGGTCCGCCGGACCTGGTGATCGCAGGACTCACCGTCATTGATCCGCTTGTGGGTATAGCCATCGGCATTGTGATCCTCGGCGAATTGCGGCCGGATGTCCACGCCGTGATGGCCATTGCCATGGCAACCGCTGCCTCCCTTGCTATCGTTGGGGTGATCGCCCTTTCCAGGCACCACCCTGAGGTCACGAAGCGCAAGAAGGACGCGCGGAAGGCCGTGGGCCGGGCGAGCCGCTAGCCACTGTCCACCAGATTCCCCTTGATTCCGCCAGCAAGATTCACCACGAGGCCAGGCGCCACCACGCCAGCGGCCAACTGTGCTGCCAGTACATGCTGTGCGCACCGTGACCATCAGGAGCTCTCCACGTGACCACGCCCGCAGACCAGCGTCCCCTGACCATCCTGATCGCTGCAGACACGTATCCGCCCCACATCAACGGAGCAGCGCAGTTCGGCTACCGCCTGGCCAAGGGAATGACCGGCCGCGGGCACAACGTCCATGTGCTGGCCTGCCGTGCGGACAACGGAAAGAGCTTTACGGAGTTCCGGCCTGAAGGGACGGTCCACAGGCTCCGTTCCCACGGCGTCCCCACGCATGAGTACTTCAGGATTTGCCTTCCCTGGGAGATCAAGAAGGAAATCAGCCTCCTTTTTGACCGGGTGAAACCCGACGTGGTGCACATCCAGAGCCACTACATGATCGGAGAGCACGTCCTGTACGAGGCCGTGAAGCGCGGCGTCCGGATTGTTGCCACCAACCACTTCATGCCGGAGAACCTCAACCCGTTCCTGCCGTTTCCGCAGTGGTTCAAGGACATCATCGGGCGGATCTCCTGGAAGGACATGGGCAAAGTCATGGGCAAGGCGGACGTGGTCACCACGCCCACCCCGCTTGCCGCCAAGGCCATGCACCAGCACGCCTTCCTGCGCAAGGTGCTGCCGCTGTCCAATGGCATTGACTCCGCCGCCTACGAGCTCCAGCCCGGCGAGCAGATCGAACCGCACCCGCACCCCACCGTGATGTTTGCCGGGCGGCTGGCCGAGGAAAAGCACGTGGATGTGCTGATCGAAGCCGTCAGCAAGACTCCGCCGGAACTCAACGTCCACCTGGAAGTTGTCGGCGGCGGCGAGGTCCGGTCCTCCCTGGAAGAACTGGTACGCCGGTTGCACATGACGGACCGGGTAAAGTTCCTGGGCCTCGCCAGTGACGAGGAACTGCGCCGTGCCTACATCCAGGCCGACCTGTTCTGCATGCCGGGAACGGCAGAGCTGCAGTCTCTGGTGACGCTTGAGGCGATGTCCGCCTCCACCCCTGTGGTGCTGGCAGATGCCATGGCCTTGCCGCACCTGGTGCGCGACGGCGAAAACGGCTACTTGTTTACGCCGAACGACAGTGACGACCTTGCCAAGAAGATCACCATGGTCCTGGAGCTGCCTGCCGACCAGCGCGCCGCCATGGGCCAGGCCAGCCGGGAGATGGTGGAACCCCACAGCATCGAGGGCACCCTTCAGACCTTTGAAGACCTCTATCGCGGTGCGGGCTTCGAGGACAAGGTGGTCTGAACGCTTTCCCGGGTTTGCTAGAGTAATTTTGCCCTGCCACCGCGTACCGATTACGGGAGGCCCGGGCATGGGGGGCTATAGCTCAGCTGGTTAGAGCGCGGGACTCATAATCCTAAGGTCCTCGGTTCAAGTCCGAGTAGCCCTACCACCCGCGCGGAAACCGCGGCCGGCATGCATGCCGGCCGCGGTTTTCTTTCTTAAGCCCTCGATCTGCGGTATGTTACTGAGCAGTAACTTACCGTGCTCCTTCCTAGCGAGCCCCGGTCACCGCTGATCCTTGTGAGGTAACCATGTCCACCACCGCTGCCGACCTCAACGACCTTCCCTATGCCGATGGCGACTTCTTCGCCTTCGAGCAACTGCTGAGTGACAAGGAGCGGGACCGGCTGGCGGAGATCAGGGAGTTCCTGGCCCGCGAAGTGCGGCCCATCGCCGTGGACTGCTGGAACCGGGGCGAGTTCCCGATGGACCTCATCCCGAAGCTTGCCGGCATCGACCTGGTCAGCCCCGTCCACCGGCAGGGCCACTCCAACCTGTTCGCCGGCCTGGTCCACGCCGAGGTGACACGCGCCGACACCTCCATTTCCACCTTCATGGGAGTCCATGACGGGCTGTTCACCGGTTCCATCGAAGCGCTGGCTTCGCAGGAGCAAAAGGATGCCTGGCTCCCGGACATCTACAGCATGAAGAAGATCGGGGCTTTTGGCCTCACTGAGCCGCTTGGCGGATCGGACGTCGCGGGCGGAACCCGCACCACCGCGCGCAGGGAAGGGGGCTCCTGGATCCTGAATGGAGAAAAACGCTGGATCGGAAATGCCACCTTCTCCGACTGGGTGGTGGTCTACGCCCGCGACCTCGCCGATGACAAGGTCAAGGGGTTCCTGGTGGACACGGCACTCGACGGCTTCAGTGCCAGCAAAATCGAGAACAAGATTGCACTCCGCACCGTCCAGAACGCCGACATCCGCTTGGACAACGTGGTGGTGCCGGACTTCTACAAGCTAGCCAACGCCAACAGCTTCCGCGACGTTAACAAGGTCTTGAAGGTCACCCGGCTCGGTGTCGCCTGGCAGGCCGTCGGCCAGCAGCTGGCTGCTTTCGACGTGGCCCGGCGCTATGCCGTGGAGCGCCACCAGTTCGGTCGGCCACTTGCATCCTTCCAGCTGGTGCAAAGCCAGCTGGTCCAGATCCTGGGCAACGCCGTGAGCTCCATGGGCATGATGGTCCGGCTCTCCCAGCTGGAGGACGCGGGCGAGGCGAAGGATGAGCAGTCCGCCCTCGCCAAGGCTTTCACCACCGCGCGGATGCGTGAGAGTGTGGCGATCGGCAGGAGCCTGCTGGGCGGCAACGGCATTGTGACGGACTTTGAAATGGCCAAAATCTTTGCGGATGCAGAAGCCATCTATTCGTACGAAGGAACGCACGAGATCAATACGCTGGTGACCGGCAGGGCCATCACCGGGATCTCCGCCATCGTCTGAACCCTGGCACGCCTCGTCCGGCCTGCTGCCTACGTGTCCAGGGGCAGCAGGACCGATGGCCTCAGGTCCATCACGAACTGCAGCGGATTCACGTAGTCTTCCCCGCGCCGGACGCCCCAGTGGACACAGGGCACGGCAGTGCAGTGCCCGGGAAGCGCCGTGCCGATGACCTGGCCCGCAGCCACAGGGGTGCCGGCGGCCAGGGTGCTGTCAACGGGCTCGAAGCTGCTCCGCAGCCCATCCCCGTGGTCGATAGTGATCACCGGCCGGTCCACCACCACGCCCACGAAGCTGACGGTGCCGGCCGCCGGGGAGGTAACCGCTGCGCCGTCGGCCGTTGCGCCCAGGTCAACCCCCCGGTGTCCGCTGAGCCAGGGCTTGGGTGGGGGATCGAAGTCCCGCAGCACCTGCGGGCGCGGGGCAAGCGGCCATTGCCAAGAGGGCGCGGCCGCCGCCGGGGGACTGGCGGCCGCCCTGGGATGCCCCGCCTGCTGCACAGAATAAGCTGGTCCGAACGCCAGGGGCTCGCCGGCCGGGGCCAGTGAAGCCGGCAGCAGGAGAAGGGCCGCGAGCCGCAGTGGTGGTTTCATGCCACCAGAATGCGCCTGCTTCAGAGGCGCCGGGAGTGCCCGCTCCGGCTATGTGGACAAGCCCCGTGCCGGCGTCGTTTCTGTCCTCGTCAGTGTCCTCCGGCTGAAGGTGCCTGTAGTACACTTGGTGGAGCAGTTTGCTGCGCCCTCAATGCTTTCGGTCCGGCGGATATCCCAGTGGTCTTACCAGCGGTATATGCCCGTGTCCGGAATGCGTCGGCACATCTCATTCAGGAGTGTGGGGGAGCAGAAGCTGACTACGCGCATCCAGCCCTCCTGCAAGCGACGCTCCGGCCTCGCCGACGGGGGATCAGGCCTCCTGCGGTCAGGACCAGCGTCCTGATGGGAAGCATGGTGGATGCTAGGAGCACGGCCCAGCCTGGGCCACGCTAATCAACCGTCAACTAGTGGCAGGGTAAGAGAGCCATGGGCTCTCTCATGAATGACCTGCCGGAAGGAGCGTCGGCATGCCCGTCGTAACTATGCGCCAGCTGCTTGACAGCGGCGTCCACTTTGGACACCAGACCCGCCGTTGGAACCCGAAGATGAAGCGCTTCATCTTCACGGAGCGCAACGGCATCTACATCATCGACCTTCAGCAGTCGCTGTCCTACATCGACCGCGCCTACGAGTTCGTGAAGGCCACCGTTGCACACGGCGGCACCGTCCTCTTCGTCGGCACCAAGAAGCAGGCCCAGGAAGCGATTGCCGAGCAGGCAACCCGCGTTGGCCAGCCGTACGTCAACCAGCGTTGGCTTGGCGGTATGCTGACCAACTTCCAGACTGTCTCCAAGCGCATCCAGCGCATGAAGGAACTCGAAGAGATCGACTTCGACGACGTCGCCGGTTCCGCTTACACCAAGAAGGAACTGCTGCTCCTTCGCCGTGAACTCACCAAGCTGGAAACCAACCTTGGCGGTATCCGCAACCTGACCAAGGCACCGTCCGTGCTCTGGATCGTGGACACCAAGAAGGAACACCTCGCCGTTGACGAGGCCAAGAAGCTGAACATCCCCGTTGTGGCCATCCTGGACACCAACTGCGATCCTGACGAAGTCGACTTCCCGATCCCGGGCAACGACGACGCCATCCGCTCCGTGAACCTCCTCACCCGCGTTGTTGCCGACGCCGTTGCCGAGGGCCTCATCGCCCGCAACAACCGCGGTACCGGTGCTGCCGAAGCTCCGGAAGAGCCCCTGGCTGAATGGGAGCGCGAGCTCCTCGAAGGCAGCAAGGCTGAAGAAGCTGCTGCTCCGGCTGCTGAAGAGGCTGCTGCTCCGGCTGCTGAAGAGGCTGCTGCTCCGGCTGCCGAGGAAGCTCCGGCCGCTGCCGAGGCTCCCGCCGAAGACGCCAAGTAACACAAGTACATCCGGATTTCCGGCGCTGCCTGCAGCGCCGGAGCTGCTGACAGGATGGCGGCCCACCCGTGGGCTGCCGTCCTGTCAGTCCGTACACCACCACACATTTCTAGACAGAGGGGTTCACATGGCGAACTACACTGCCGCGGACATCAAGGCCCTGCGCGAGCGCACCGGCGCCGGCATGATGGACGTCAAGAAGGCTCTTGACGAGGCCAACGGTGACGCCGAGAAGGCCATCGAAATCATCCGCATCAAGGGCCTCAAGGGCGCTACCAAGCGTGAAGGCCGCTCCACCGCCGAAGGCCTGGTGGCCGCCAAGGTCAGCAACGGCGTCGGCGTCATGATCGAGGTCAACTGCGAGACCGACTTCGTGGCCAAGGCTGACAAGTTCATCCAGCTGGCCGACAAGGTCCTGGCCGTGGCCGTCGAGTCCGGCGCTGCCGACCTCGAGACCCTGCTCGCCACCGATGTTGACGGCAAGCCCCTCTCCGAGGTCGTCGTCGAAGAAGGCGCAGTCCTGGGCGAGAAGGTTGTTGTCCGCCGCATCTCCCGCATCGAGGGCGCAACGGTTGACGCTTACCTGCACAAGACCTCCAAGGACCTCCCGGCCCAGGTTGGCGTGCTGTTCGCTGTTGACGGTGAAGGCGAAGCCGCTGCCACCGCAGCACACGACGTCGCAGTCCACATCGCTGCCATGGCTCCGAACTACCTGACCCGCGAGGACGTCCCGTCCGACCTGGTCGAGTCCGAGCGCCGCATCGCCGAAGAGACCGCCAAGGCCGAGGGCAAGCCCGAGGCAGCACTCACCAAGATCGTGGAAGGCCGCGTTACCGGCTTCTACAAGGGTGAGGTCCTGGTTGACCAGGCATTCGCGAAGGACGCCAAGAAGTCCGTGGCGCAGGTCCTCACTGAGGCCGGCGTCAAGGGAACCGCGTTCACGCGTTTCCGCGTCGGCTCCTAGCCGAAACTTCAAGGGGGTGGCCACTTCGGTGGCCGCCCCTTTTGCATGCGCGGGGGGCGCCCCGAACGGGACAGGCCCCCAATAGGACCTTTGGCCGCGCAGCAGGATAACCTTTTTAGAGTCCACCAACGGGAAGGCATCATGGAAGCCGTCAACACTGTAATCCAGCCAGAGAAAAGCCGACGCCGGGTCCTCTTGAAGCTCTCCGGTGAAGTCTTTGGCGGCGGAAAGCTGGGCGTTGACCCCGAGACCGTCCGCGACGTCGCCAAGCAGATCGCCGCAGCCGTCCCCCAGGTGGAGGTGGCCATCGTCGTCGGCGGCGGCAACTTCTTCCGCGGTGCGGAGCTCTCCCAGAGCGGGATGGACCGTTCCCGCGCGGACTACATGGGCATGCTCGGCACCGTGATGAACTGCCTTGCCCTGCAGGACTTCCTGGAGCAGGCCGGCGTCGAAACCCGGGTCCAGAGCGCCATCACCATGGGGCAGGTCGCCGAGGCTTACATTCCCCGCCGCGCCATCCGCCACATGGAAAAGGGCCGCGTGGTCATCTTCGGTGCCGGCGCGGGCCTGCCGTACTTCTCCACTGACACCGTCGCCGCCCAGCGGGCCCTCGAGGTCCACGCCGACGTCGTCCTGATGGCCAAGAGCGGCGTGGACGCCGTCTACACCGCCGACCCCAAAAAGGACCCCACCGCCGAGCGGCTGGAAACCCTCAGCTACGATGACGCCCTCCGCCGCGACATCCGGGTCATGGACCAGACCGCAATGACCATGTGCAAGGACAACGACCTTTCCATGGTGGTCTTCGGCATGGAAGGCGAAGGCAACGTCACCAGGGCCATCCTCGGCGAAAAGCTGGGCACGCTGGTCACTACCTAGCTGCGGCTAGGATGATTTCAGGACTGTTCCGTCCCTGCCCCCGCGGGCGGGGACGGGCCGGCATCAAAGAACCACGTTTGTGCATGGACCCGGCGCCCCGGACTGCACCAGAATCGTCAGGAGAGACCGTGATCGAAGAAACCTTGCTCGAAGCCGAAGAAAAGATGGACAAGGCCGTAGAGGTAGCCAAGGAAGACTTCGCTTCCGTCCGCACCGGGCGTGCCAACCCGGGCCTGTACAACAAGGTCCTGGTGGAGTACTACGGGTCACCCACCCCTCTGCAGCAGCTTGCCTCGTTCGCCATCCCGGACGCCCGCACCATCCTCATCACGCCCTTCGACAAGACGGCGCTGCGCGACATCGAACGTGCGCTTAGTGATTCCGAGGTCGGTGCCAACCCGTCCAACGACGGCAACGTCATCCGGATCACCATCCCGGAACTGACGAAGGAACGCCGCAAGGAATACGTCAAGATCGTCAAGACCAAGGGCGAGGACGCCAAGGTCTCCATCCGCAACATCCGCCGCAAGGCCAAGGAAACCCTGGACCGCCTGGTCAAGGACGGCGAAGCCGGCGAAGACGAAGGCACCCGGGCCGAAAAGGAACTGGACAGCCTCACCAAGGCGCATGTGGACGGCATCGATGAGCTGCTCAAGCGCAAGGAAGCAGAGCTGCTCGAAGTCTGATGGGCCAGGCAGATCAGGCCCCGGCACCCAGGGCGCGCATACGGGGGAAGCAGCCCAGGAGCAACCCGACGCCGAAGGCAGGGAGGAACCTCCCTGCCGCCGTCGTGGTGGGCCTGGCCATGCTCTTCGCCGTACTGGGCGGACTGCTGCTGCTCCCGCTTGCCTTCGTTGCGGTCACCACCACCTTCGCCATTTTCGGCGTGTGGGAGATCTACCGCGCACTGGAGGCCAACGGCACCAGGATGCCCATCATCCCGGTCATGACCGGGACGGTGGCCATGCCTTTCGCCGCCTATCTCGGAGGCATTGAGAGCCTCCTCTTCGCGATGCTGCTGAGCTCAGTGGCCGTGCTTTTGTGGCGGTCCATCGAAAGTGCGGCAGGTTCGGCCAACAGCATCTTCGCCGGCGTCTTCACGCTCGGCTGGGTGCCGTTCTTCATCAGCTTCGCGGTCCTTCCGCTGCACGCGGCCGGCGGTGCAACGCCGCTGGGCCTCTGGCCGGGCGGAACGGTTCCCCACGGCGCGTGGCAGGTGGCCGTGATGCTCCTGCTGGTGGTCTCCAACGACACCTTCGGATACCTGGTGGGCGCATCCCTGGGCAAGCACCCCATGGCGCCCAAGATCAGTCCCAAGAAGTCTTGGGAAGGATTCGCCGGCTCCATTGGCGGAGCCATGCTCATTGGAATCCTGGCCTGCCTTTTTGTGCTGGACCAGCCCTGGTGGGTGGGTGTCGTGCTGGCGGTCGGCCTGGTGGCGGCTTCCACGGCAGGCGACCTGGCGGAGTCCATGGTCAAACGCGAACTGGGCATCAAGGACATGAGCAGCATCCTGCCGGGGCACGGGGGAGTCATGGACAGGCTCGACTCGATCGTGTTCGCGTCCCCGGCCGCGTTCATCTTGTACGGACTGGTGTCCGGCGCCTGACACAAACCCTGCCGGACCTGCAGAGAACCCCCGGCACAAATAAGCTGGTGCAGAAGCACTACCGCTGAAGAGCATTGAAGGAAGCAAAGTGGCATTGGACATTCATCGGCAGATCCCTGCGTCCTTTGAGCGCGTCCAGCGCGGTGAGTATGGCTACAACGCCAAACAGGTGGACCAGTTCCTGCAGCAGGCGCGGGTATCGCTGGAGACCCCGGAATCAGCGCCGCAGCCCATCAACAGCGCGGATGTGCGGGCTGTCTCCTTCGACCCCGTCAAAGGCGGATATTCCGCCGCCATCGTGGACGCCGCCCTGGACCGGCTCGAGGATGCCTTCGCACGCCGGGAACGGGATGAGCTGATCGCTGCCAGCGGCGAGGAAGCCTGGCTGCGCGAGATCGGACACCTCTCGGGCATCCTGCGCGGCCGCCTGCACCGGCCGGACGGCGACCGCTTCCGCCGCCCCGCCAAGAACAAGGCCCGCAGCTACAACACGGCCGACGTCGACCGGCTGTGCCGTGAACTCATCGCCTACCTTGAGCAGGACAAGCCGCTCAGCGTGGACAGCGTCCGCCGGGCCGTCTTCCGCCCCGCAGTGGGCCGCGACGGGTACGAGGAAGCCCAGGTGGACGCCTTCCTGGACCGGGTCGTCGAGCTCATGGCTGCCATCGACTGATTCTGCCTGTATGGGCCCGGCCTCAACGTTCGGTGGCCAGCGGCCGCTCGGGGGTATGCAGCCGGGTCATCACTTTCGACATGGTTTTCGGGACCCGCTGCGACGTTGCGCGGGACACGATGACCATCACCGCAAAGGCCGCGGGAACCGTCCACGCCGCCGGCTGCGCCAGCCAGCCGGGCGTGCTGGCGGCCCCGGCCAGGGCTCCGGCGATCATTGCCCCGCCGCACAGGACCCCGCCGGTCAGCATGCCGGCGATCGCGCCGGCATCGGTCAGCCCGCGCCACCAGATGCCCAGCAGCAACACCGGGCAGACCGTTGACGCGGTGAACGCGAACACCAGCCCGACGCTCCCGGCCAGGGCGAACGAGTCAGTCATGAAGGCAAAGCCCAGCGGCACCACGGCGGAAATGACGGCTGCCAGCCGGAAGCTGCCCACGCTTGCCCCCAGGACGTCCTGGCTGATCACGCCGGCCAGGGAAACCACCAGCCCCGACGTTGTGGACAGGAACGCGGCGAACGCTCCCGCCACCACCAGTGCGGACAACAGGTCACCCGCCGTTCCGCCCACCAGTTCCCCCGGGAGCAGCAGCACCATGGCGTCCGCCTGGCCCGCAGTCGCCAGGCCGGGAGCGAACATCCGTCCCACCAGCCCGTAAGCCGTAGGGAACAGGTAGAACACGGACAGCAGGCCCAGGACAATCAGCGTGGTGCGGCGGGCGGACTGCCCGTCCGGGTTGGTGTAGAAGCGCACCAAAACGTGCGGCAGGCCCAGGGTTCCGAACAGCAGAGCCACCAGGAGTGACACGTTCTGGTAGAGCCCGGCAGGGGGCGCGCCCGTGGGGTTGACCGACGGCGGCGCCAGCGCGGCGGTCCCGCTTCCGGCAAGGACAAAGATGATGAACAGGATGGGCACGGCCAAGGCCGTGAGTTTCAGCCAATACTGGAACGCCTGGACGAACGTGATGGAGCGCATGCCTCCCGCTACCACGGTGAGGCAAACCACGATCACCACCGCCACCGACCCCACCCAGGACGGCAGGCCCGTAGTGATGCGGATGGTGAGGGCAGCACCATGGAGCTGGGGCACGATATACAGCCAGCCCACCAGCACCACCACCAGGCTGGTCACTTTGCGCACCGGCAGGGAATCAAGCCTGGCCTCGGTGAAATCGGGAATGGTGTAGGCCCCGGACCGCCGCAGCGGAGCCGCGACGAACAGCAACAGCATCAGGTACCCGGCCGTGTACCCCACCGGAAACCACAGCGCATCCGTTCCGGACAGCAGGATCAGGCCCGCAACGCCCAGGAAGCTGGCGGCGGAAAGGTACTCGCCGCCAATTGCCGAGGCGTTCCACCACGGCCGGACCGTCCTGGAGGCAACATAGAAGTCACCCGTGGTCCGTGAAATCCGCAGGCCGTAGAAACCGATGACTGCGGTGGCTACGGACACCCCTACCAGGGCAGCTATGGCCACGCCCGGGTTCACGGTATCCTCACCGGTCCTCGGCCAGGTCCCGGTAGCGCGCCTCATTGCGCGCCGCCGTCCGGATGTACAGCCACGCGCTGAGCCCGATGACCGGATAGATGCCGGCTCCCAGCAGCAGCCAGGCGAACGGAATGCCGGCCACCCGGGTTTCCGCCAGGCCGGGGACGGCCGCGAGCAGCAGGGGGAAGGCGCAAAGGATCAGCAGGAACCCCGCGGCCACCACCAGGGCCAGCCGCAGCTGGGACCTGATCAGGGACCTGACGAACACCTGGCCCACTTCCGAGTCCTGCGCCGCCTCCCTCGTCTCCTTGGCCGGACGCGCCGCAGTCCGCGGGGCCGTCACGCGCACCCTGGTCATGTATTGGGCCTGATCCGGGTGGCCTCAAGCTTTTCCCGGACGGTGGGCAGGTGCCGCCTGCTGATGGGCAGGCCCGCGCCCGCCACGGTGACGCTGGGGCCGTCTGCGGCGAGCTTCATCGAAGTCACGTGCTTGAGGGCCACCAGGTAGGACCGGTGCGTCCGGATGAACCCCGCATCCGCCCACTGCTGTTCGAGGTCCGCAAGCGGAACCCTGATCAGGTAGCTGGCTTCGGCGGTGTGGAGCCTTGCGTAGTCCCCTTGTGCCTGGACGTAGGTCACGTCGTCGCGCCTGATCATCTTGGTGGTCCCGCCCAGGTCCACCGTGATCATCTCCGGGGCGGCGCCGCCGTCGCGCAGTTCACTGATGCGGCCCACGCAGCGTGACAGGCGTTCCGCCCGCACGGGCTTAAGCAGGTAGTCCACCGCCGCGAGTTCGAAGGCGTCCAGTGCGTGGTCCTCGTCCGCCGTCACGAACACGACGGCGGGCGGACGGCTGCTCCCGGCGATGGCACGGGCAATGTCCAGGCCGGACACCGCCGGCATGTGGATGTCCAGGAAGACGGCGTCAACAGGAGCGGAGGCGAGCGCTTTCAGCGCATCGCTGCCGGAGGTGGCACGGAGAATTTTGCCCACGCGCTCGTCCTTGCCCAGCAGGAAGGCCAGTTCCTCAACGGCAGGCAGCTCATCATCCACGACGAGGACGTTAATCATGCTCCTAGGGTAGCTTTCCGGAGCAGGGGCGAGGCGCCGGCGGTGCTCACCACAGTCCCGGCCAAGTCATGCATCGTGCCCGGGCTGGGACTTGGGGACCCGCATGGTGATCAGGGTTCCCTCGCCGGGCGCGGTCTCAATGACCAGCCCGTGGTCGTTGCCGTACACCTGGCGGAGGCGGGCATCGACGTTGCGCAGGCCCACATGCTCGCCGTCTGTGTGGCCGGCCAGCATGGACTGCAGCTGCTCCGGATCCATGCCCACTCCGTCGTCCTCGATGGTCACCTCGGCGAAAGCGCCGGCGTCGTTGGCGGTGATACTGATGTGTCCCGGCCCCTCCTTGGCCTCGAGCCCGTGCCGGACCGCGTTCTCCACCAGCGGCTGCAGGCTCAGGAACGGGATAACGGTGCTGAGCACTTCCGGTGCCACCCGCAGGCTGACCTGCACCCGTTCACCGAACCGGGCCCGTTCCAGCAGCAGGTACCGGTCGATGCAGCGGAGTTCCTCCGCGAGCGTGGTGAAGTCCCCGTGCCGCCGGAACGAATACCGGGTGAAGTCGGCGAACTCGACCACCAGCTCCCGGGCGCGGGCTGGGTCCGTGTTGATGAAGGATGCGATGGCATTGAGCGAGTTGTAGATGAAATGCGGGCTGATCTGCGCGCGCAGGGCCCGCACCTCGGCCTCCATCAGCTGAGTGCGGGAGGCGTCCAGCTCCGCGAGTTCCACCTGCACGGCCACCCAGTCCGCCACTTCGCTGGTGGCCCTGACCAGCCCCGCGCCGGCGGAGGGAGCGAAGGCGGCGACGGCGCCCACCACCCGGGTGCCGGCACGCACCGGTGCAATCACGGCGGCGAGCGGGCCGCCGGTGGCCTCCGTGGCGGCCCCTGCCTCCCCGGCGGGAAGGACAGCTGTCCGGCCGCTCGCCAGGACTCCGGCAGCAAGATCCATCATCCGCGGCTTCAGGTCCTCGCCGGCACCGTCCCACGCCAGTACTCCGGAGGTGTCCATGATGGCCAGGGCGTCACAGCCCAGCAGGGTGCGCAGCTGGCGGCTGGCCTTGGCAGCCCCGGCGGGGTTGAGGCCCCGGCGCAGGTGCTGGCCTGCCTGGGAAGCGGCATGCAGGGTGTGGTAGGTGGCGCGTTCCGCATCGGTGCCCAGGTCGCGGAAGGACCGGAGCACCTTGAGCCCCACGCCGACGACGACGGCAATGGCCATGGCGATGACGGCCACGGCCGCGGCGGTCAGGAGGGGGGAGTCCGGCATGGTGCCCAGCGTAGCCGCGGGCGCCGTTTGTCGCAGCATCCCGACCGTTGAGCGCCCGCAGGCCTGCAGGCTCTGGAACTGGCGCGATGCAGCCCGCAGAGTGATTGCAGTCACATTTGCGGTATCCCGTCTTCCGGGCCTGCCGTTGGGTGTGTTCAGGCAAGTCTCAACGAGGAGGAACGATGGGTAACGATGCCCACACTCCGGACGCAGCGGCGTCCGTGGACTTCGAGCAGGTCCAGTCGACGGAGCAGTTCAAGGAACTGCGCAAGCGTCACCGCAGCTTTGTCTTCCCCATGGCAGTCGCATTCCTGCTGTGGTACTTCGCATATGTCCTGCTCGCCGACTATGCCGTGGACTTCATGTCCACCAAGGTCTGGGGCAACATCAACGTGGGCCTGATCCTCGGCCTGCTCCAGTTCGTCTCCACGTTCGCCATCACCGGCTGGTATGTCCACTACTCCAACAAGCGCCTCGACCCCATCGCCAAGGAGATCCGGGACGAAATCGAGGGCCACGAATTCGATAAGCACGGAAACCGAGTAGGCGGAGTCACCAAATGATCAATATCGCAACAGCGGTGGACGTGGCCGCCCTCAAGGAAACCACGCTGCTCAACATGGGCATCTTCGGCATCTTCGTGGCCGTCACCATGGTGATAGTGCTCCGCGCCAGCCGGAACAACAAGACCGCCGCGGACTACTACGCCGCCGGCCGGTCCTTCACCGGCTCGCAGAACGGCACCGCCATCGCCGGCGACTACCTCTCCGCAGCCTCCTTCCTGGGCATCACCGGCGCCATCGCCATCAACGGCTATGACGGCTTCATGTACTCCATCGGCTTCCTGGTGGCCTGGCTCGTGGCGCTCCTGCTCGTGGCCGAGCTCCTGCGCAACACCGGCAAGTTCACTATGGCCGATGTGCTGTCCTTCCGGCTGAAGCAGCGGCCCGTCCGCATCGCCGCCGCCATCTCCACCCTCGCCGTTTGCTTCTTCTACCTCCTGGCCCAGATGGCAGGAGCAGGCAGCCTGATCTCCCTGCTCCTTGGCATCAGCGACTGGGGCGGACAGGCCCTGGTGATTATCGTCGTCGGCGCCCTGATGATCATGTACGTCCTGATCGGCGGCATGAAGGGCACCACCTGGGTGCAGATCATCAAGGCCATCCTGCTCATCGCAGGCGCAGCCGTCATGACCATATGGGTCCTGGCCATCTACGGCTTCAACCTCTCCAGCCTCCTGGGCGCCGCAGTGGAGACGGCCAACAACCCGGCTGTCCTGAATCCCGGCCTGCAGTACGGCAAGACGGAAACCTCGAAGATCGACTTCATGTCGCTCGGCCTCGCCCTGGTCCTGGGCACCGCAGCGCTGCCGCACGTACTCATGCGCTTCTACACGGTCCCCACGGCCAAGGAAGCCCGGAAGTCCGTGGTGTGGTCCATCTGGCTGATCGGCCTGTTCTACCTCTTCACCCTGGTGCTTGGTTACGGTGCAGCTGCACTGGTTGGCGCCGAAACCATCAAGACTGCACCGGGCGGCGTGAACTCGGCTGCCCCGCTGCTGGCCTTCTACCTGGGCGGGCCGCTGCTGCTGGGCTTCATCTCGGCCGTGGCCTTCGCCACCATCCTCGCCGTTGTGGCCGGCCTGACCATCACCGCCGCGGCATCGTTTGCCCATGACATCTACGCCAGCGTCATCTCCAAGGGCAAGGCCGACGCCGACACTGAGGTGAAGGTGGCCCGGCGCACCGTTGTGGTCATCGGCGTCCTGGCCATCCTGGGCGGCATCCTTGCCAACGGACAGAACGTGGCGTTCCTCGTGGCGCTCGCATTCGCCGTCGCCGCCTCCGCCAACCTGCCCACGATCGTCTACTCCCTGTTCTGGCGGAAGTTCACCACCCAGGGTGCAGTCTGGAGCATGTACGGCGGCCTGGGTTCCGCGATCATCCTGATCATCTTCTCGCCGGTGGTTTCCGGCGGAGCAACATCCATGATCAAGGACGCCAACTTCGCACTCTTCCCGCTGAGCAACCCGGGCATCGTGTCCATTCCCCTGGCCTTCTTCCTGGGCTGGCTCGGAACGACGCTCGACAAGAATCGGGAGGACACAGCCAAGCAGGCCGAAATGGAAGTCCGCTCCCTTACAGGGGTGGGTGCCGAAAAGGCCGTCGACCACTGACCTGACGGCATCAACAGCAAAGAGCCTCCGCACCGGGAAGCAGTACCCGGTGCGGAGGCTTTGTTGTGCTGCCGGCCGGGGCTACGCTGCCGGCCGCAGCTTGATTTCGGTCATCTTGAGTTCGTCAGTGCCCTCGAAGCGGTAGGCGAGGTCCACCTCTTTGCCGTCGCAGGTGATGAGCCCGGCAACATTCGCCGATTTAACGCCGTTCTCGGTGACCACATTGAGGTCCCTGTAGTCCGGCGTGCAGGTTTCATCCATGTCGAGGCTGCTAACCCCCTCAATGAACGCTTCCTTGGACAGCTGCTCCTGGAGGGCGGGGTCAAGGTACTCGTCGTAGGCCCTTGAGCCGTCTCCGGCGAGGACCAGCTTGGTAAAGCCGTCAGCCAGCCCCCTGGCCTGGTTGGTGGCGCTGCCCACCACGTTCACCAAAATAACTATGCCCAGGACCACGAGGAGGAGGACGCCGCCGGCGCCCGCCAGGATGATCCACAGTTTCCGCCGGCTCCTGGGCGGAGGCTGCCCCGGAAGCCCGAACGGGGATCCCTGTTCCTGCCCGTAGTACGGAGGCTGCAGCTGCGGGGATGCCGGGCCGGCGTGGCCCGGCTGAAACGGTTCCTGGGGAGTGCTCAAAATGGAGCCTTTCCGGACAAATGGTGCAGCGCACCGCCTGGATGCGGGGCGGCGCTGTGCCTGCCCCGCCAACTAACTGGCATTCAGCCTATAGCGCGGCCAGCCTGGGCCGAACTCCAGCCCCGCCGGCCGCCGTCGTGTTTTCCGCCGTGGGGGCGCCCGCTGCTAAGCCCGCCCGGGGCCGCGTTCAAGCAGGGGCTGGACGCGGAAGGGTATGAGCTCTCCCATGGCGAGCGCCGTATCGGTCCGGTCTACGCCTTCACATGCCAGGATCTTCCCGTTGATCCGGAACAGGTCCTCGGCGTCCAGCGCCACCACGCGCAGCAGCAGGTCCGCCGACCCGGTCAGGCCGTAGCCCTCGAGAATCTCGGGAATGTCAGCGAGTTCCTTCGCCAGCAGGGCGAGCCGCTGCTGCTGGACATGGACGGAGATGAAGGCCATCAGCGGGTAACCCAGGGCCGCCGGATTGATGCGCCGTTCGAAGGACAGGAAAACGTGTTTCTTCTCCAGCTGCGCCATCCGCGCCTGCACGGTGTTCCGGGAGAGGCCCAGCTTCTGGGCCAGTGCCACCACCGTTTGCCGGGCGTCCTGCGCCAGGGCAGAGAGCAGGCGGGCATCGGTGCCATCCAAGGCTTGCATAATGCGCAACGCTAGCACGGTCCCGCGCTCTCCTGCAGAGCATTTTGCTCAGTGATCGCGCGGGTAGTTGTACCTCCTGAGCATTGTGAGTAGGGTCACAAATATCCGGGGCAACGGCGCCCGGGCGGCCGGCGGCTGAAGGGGCCACAAGTCCCAAAACCGCGGGTCAACGACGTGAGAGGTTGCGGGCTATCGTGTCTACAGACGAAACGGGCCAGGGCGGACCAGCCGCCCCCAACAGCGCCCGGCACCCCCATGGGCAGGGGCGGGACCTGGTCCAACTGGTTACCCCAACCGGAGAGCGGATCAGCCATCCGGAGTTCGATTACTGGGTCAGGGACGTCACTGACGAACAGTTGTGTTCCCTCTACGAGGACATGACCGTGATCCGGCGCATTGACGTCGAGGCAACCGCCCTGCAGCGGCAGGGTGAACTTGGGCTGTGGCCGCCGCTGCTGGGGCAGGAAGCCGCGCAGGTCGGTTCGGGCCGGGCGCTCCGCACGGACGACTTTGTCTTTTCCAGCTACCGGGAGAACGGGGTGGCCTACTGCCGGGGAGTGGACCTGACGGACATCCTCCGGGTATGGCGCGGCACTGCATCCTCGGGCTGGGATCCCTACACCATCAACATGGCCACCCCGCAGATCATCATCGGCGCCCAGACCCTCCACGCCACCGGCTATGCAATGGGCATCCAGAATGACGGCGCCGATTCCGTGGCCGTGACCTATTTCGGTGACGGCGCCACCAGCGAGGGCGACGTCAACGAGGCCATGGTCTTCGCGGCAAGCTTCCAGGTGCCCGTGGTGTTCTTCTGCACCAACAACCACTGGGCCATTTCCGAGCCCGTCCGGCTCCAGTCGCACATCCAACTGGCCGACAGGGCCGCCGGGTTCGGCATCCCCAGCCTGCGGGTGGACGGCAACGACGTCCTGGCCGTGATGGCAGCCACCCGCGTAGCCCTGGACCGGGCCCGACGCGGCGGCGGCCCCACGTTCGTCGAGGCTGTCAGCTACCGTATGGGCCCGCACACCACGGCGGATGACCCGACGCGCTACCGTGACGCCAACGAACTCGAGGACTGGGCGGCCAGGGACCCGATCACCCGCGTCGCCGCGCTCCTCGAGCGGAAGGGCCTGCTGACGGAAGACCTGCAGCAGCAGGTGAAGGACAAGGCCGACGCCGTGGCACGCGAGATGCGGACGGGCTGCACCACCATGCCGGACCCGGAGCCCCTGGACGTCTTTAATAACGTCTACAGCACGCCCAACTCCTGGCTGGACCGGCAGCAGGACCACTACGCCCGTTACCTGGCCACCTTCGGTGATCCCGCAGGAGCCGTTTCAGAAGAAGGTGCACGCTGATGACCCAGATGACCTTTGCCCGCGCGATCAACGCGGGCCTGCGGAAGTCCCTGGAGAACGACCCCAAAGTCGTGCTCATGGGTGAGGACATCGGCACCCTCGGCGGCGTGTTCCGGGTGACCGACGGGCTGCAGAAGGACTTCGGCACGCACCGGGTGGTGGATACCCCCCTGGCCGAATCGGCCATCGTAGGCACCGCCGTCGGCCTCGCCTACCGCGGCTACCGTCCGGTGGTGGAGATCCAGTTCGACGGATTCATCTATCCGGCATTCGACCAGATTGTCAGCCAGGTGGCCAAGCTCCACTACCGCACCCGCGGGGCAGTCAAGATGCCCATCACCATCAGGGTCCCGTTCGGCGGCGGGATCGGCTCGCCCGAGCACCACTCAGAATCGCCGGAGGCCTACTTCACGCATACGTCCGGCCTGCGCGTCGTCACCGTGTCCAGCCCGCAGGACGCGTACACCGTGATCCAGCAGGCCATCTCCTGCGACGACCCCGTGCTCTACTTCGAGCCCAAGCGGCGGTACCACGACAAAGGCGACGTTGACGAGTCCCTTGACCACACCGCGCCCCTGCCCATGGGCCAGGCGCGCGTCCTCACCCAAGGCACCGACGTCACGCTGGTGGCTTACGGCCCGCTGGTCAAGACGGCCCTGGACGCTGCGTCGGCCGCCGCCGATGAAGGAGTCTCCATCGAGGTCATCGACCTGCGCTCGCTGGCACCGGTGGACTACGAAACGATTGTGGCCTCCGTCCGCAGGACCGGGCGCCTGGTCATCACCCACGAGGCCGCACAATCGGGCGGCCTGGGGGCGGAAGTGGCCGCCAGCATTACCGAGCGGTGCTTTTACCACCTGGAGGCGGCACCTGTCCGGGTCACGGGGTTCGATATTCCCTACCCATACTCAAAGCTTGAGATGCACCACCTGCCGGGCCTGGACCGGATCCTGGACGGCGTGGACCGTGCCCTGGGCCGGCCGAACTCCCTTAGCGGGCTGGAAGGATGAGCGGGACCATGATCAAGGAATTCCGGCTGCCGGACCTGGGCGAGGGCCTCACCGAATCGGAGATCCTCAGCTGGAAGGTGGGGGTGGGCGATACCGTCTCGCTGAACCAGGTAATCGCCGAGGTTGAAACGGCCAAGGCAGTGGTGGAGCTCCCGTCCCCGTTTGCAGGGGTCATCAAGGAACTCCATGAACAGCCGGGCGCCGTCGTGGAGGTGGGCAAGCCGATCGTCTCCTTCGAGGTGGCGGACGACGCCGGCCCGGCACCTTCCAGGGCAGGCGGCCCCGCCGCTTCGGTCAAGGATGAGGGCAAGGGCGTGGAGGATGCGGCGGGGCAGGCAGCGGGGGAGAGCTCCGCCGGGACCCCCAGGAGGGAGCCGAACCTCGTGGGCTACGGTGCCGTCGTCGAAAGCACCGGCCGGCCCGCACGGCGCCCGCGGACCTTCCCGGCACACATGCCTGCCGACGCGACGCCCGCGGCAACCATGCCCGCGGCACACCGGCCTGCAGACACCATGTCCGCGGAGACCACCCGTGGCGTAGCCAAAACCCCTGCGAATGAGCACGCCGCAGCTGCGTCCGACCAGCCCGCAGGCGAGCGTCCACGGTCCACCCCGCCTGTCCGGAAGCTGGCCAAAGACCTGGGCGTTGACCTGGCCAGGGTCACCGGTACAGGACCCCAGGGACTGATCACCCGGGAGGACGTCCAGCACTTCATGGACGGCCAGTCCTCGGACGCAGAGTGGCCCGGCGCGGTTGCCGCGGACCGTGCGGGCGTGCAGGCCGGCCAGAGCGCGCGGGAAACGCGCACCGCCATCAAGGGTGTCCGCAAGTTCACGGCCGCCGCCATGGTGCAGAGTGCCTTCACCGCGCCGCACGCCACCGAGTTCCTCACTGTCGACGTCACGCCGTCCATGGAACTGCTGGCCAGGCTCAGGGACAGCAGAGAGTTCGCGGGTGTCAAGCTCACGCCGCTTACCCTGACGGCGAAAGCAGTGCTGATCGCACTCCGGCGCAGTCCCGCCCTCAACTCGCGCTGGGACGGGGAGAACCAGGAGATCGTCACCTTCAACTATGTGAACCTGGGTATAGCGGCGGCCACGCCGCGGGGGCTGACAGTACCCAACCTGAAGGATGCGGATTCGCTGTCCCTGGTCCAGCTGGCAGAAGCGCTTTCGGCGCTCGCGGAGACGGCCCGTGCCGGCAAGACCACTCCGGCCGACCTCGCCGGAGGCACCATGTCCATCACCAATATCGGTGTTTTCGGGATTGACGCCGGCACCCCCATCCTCAACCCCGGCGAAGCGGCGATCCTTGCCCTGGGAGCCGTGCGAAAGATGCCCTGGGAGTACCGGGGGGACATTGCCCTGCGCCAGGTGATGACCCTCAGCCTGTCCTTCGACCACCGCCTGGTGGACGGCGAACAGGGCTCACGGTTCCTTGCCGACGTCGGTGCCATCCTCGCTGACCCCGGCCTGGTGCTGACCATGGTGTGACCCCCCGAGTTTTTGTCCAGATACGCAGGGTTCCAACCGGTTTAAGCCTGCATATCTGGACAAAAACTCCGGCCTTCAGAGGGTAATTGGGGAGTTCACCAGCAGCGCGGCCACGGCCATGCTCTCGAGCAGGGGCCGGGCAGTTCCGGACGCCATCTTCCGGCCGTGGCTGCGCACGGAGTGGGGGGTGGAGTTGATGAGCCCGAACGTGGCATGGGCCCGCATCCGGAGCTCCGAAGCGTCGGTCTCGGGATGGAGCCCCGCGAGGACCTCCACCCACACCTCCACATAGCTCCTTTGGAGGGTCCTGACTGCCGCCTGGTCCTCATCGGAGAGGCAGCTGAAATCCCTGTCCTGGACCCTGATGACGTCCGGCTTGCTCAACGCGAAGTCCACCTGGAACGCCACCAGGCCACGCAGTGCCGCCAGGGGATCGGCATTTTCTGCCGCCACCCGGCGCCCGCCGTCCAGCAGTTCCTGGCTGACGGTAACAAGCAGGTCCGCCAGGACCGCCTGCTTGCCGGGAAAGTGGCGGTATACGGCCGGGCCGCTGACGCCGGCGGCAGCCCCCAGATCCTCCAGGGAGACACGGCTGAACCCATGCAGTGCAAACAGCGAAGCTGCAGCGGACAACAGCGCCTGGCGGCGGTTCTCCTTTGCCCGGCTCCGCTGTGTTGGGCTGCCGGGCTGGGTCGTGCTGCTGGCCGCAGCGGCGTCAGTGCTTGGCACAATTCCTCCTCGGACCCCGGAAGTCTAGCAAGGCAGCTGTTGTGTTGGACATCACAGTTAATCGAGACTAACCTGAATTTCAGTTATTGAGTACTAACCGAGTTGGCTTATCGCCTCGGGCCGGAACAGGAACAGGACGCGTCGATGGAGACCCTTGCCAGCAGGATCGACCCCGCCAGCAGCACTTTCCTGGCAAACCGCGAAGCGCAGCTGCTGCTGACGGAGGACCTGCGGAAAAGGCTCGCAGACGCTGCCCTGGGCGGACCGGAAAAATCGAGGCAGCGGCACGTGGCCCGGGGCAAGCTCCTGCCCCGCGAGCGCATCGACCAGCTCCTGGATGACGGCAGCCCGTTCCTCGAAATCGCTCCGCTGGCTGCCAACGGGATGTACAACAACGAGGCCCCCGGCGCGGGGGTCATTGCGGGCATCGGCCTGGTCCATGGCCGCCACGTGCTGGTGATTTCCAACGACGCCACCGTCAAGGGCGGGACGTACTATCCGCTGACGGTGAAGAAGCACCTGCGGGCCCAGGAGATAGCCCTTGAGAACAGGCTGCCGTGCATCTACCTGGTGGATTCCGGCGGGGCCTTCTTGCCCAAACAGGACGAGGTGTTCCCGGACCGGGACCACTTCGGCCGCATCTTCTACAACCAGGCCCGGCTCTCAGCGGCCAAGATTCCCCAGATCGCCTCGGTCATGGGGTCCTGCACCGCCGGCGGCGCCTACGTGCCGGCCATGAGCGACGAAACAGTCATCGTCCGGAACCAGGGCACCATCTTCCTGGGCGGGCCGCCGCTGGTGAAGGCGGCAATCGGTGAAATCGTCACGCCGGAGGAGCTTGGCGGCGGGGACGTGCATGCGAGGATCTCCGGCGTCACCGACCACCTCGCCGAAAACGACGAACACGCGCTGCAGATCATCCGGGACATTGTGTCTACGCTCCCGCCTCCGGCGCCGCCCGCGTGGGAGGTGGATGCCGCCGTCGAACCTTCCGCGGAACCGGCGGAGCTCTACGGTGCCGTTCCCACGGACGTCAACGCCGCCTACGACGTCCACGAGGTCATCGCCCGGCTGGTGGACGGCAGCCGGTTCCACGAGTTCAAGAAGGAGTACGGCACCACGCTGGTCACCGGGTTCGCACGGCTGCACGGGCACCCGGTGGGGATCGTGGCCAACAACGGCGTGCTCTTCAGCGAATCCTCCCTTAAAGGCGCCCACTTCATCGAACTCTGCGACCAGCGCGGCATCCCGCTGGTTTTCCTGCAGAACATCTCAGGCTTCATGGTGGGCAGGGATTCGGAACAGGGCGGTATCGCCAAAAACGGGGCCAAGATGGTCACCGCAGTTGCCACGGCCCGGGTGCCCAAGCTGACAGTGGTCATCGGCGGCTCCTTCGGCGCCGGAAACTACTCCATGTGCGGGCGGGCCTATTCGCCACGGTTCCTGTGGATGTGGCCGGCAGCCCGCATCTCGGTGATGGGAGGCAACCAGGCCTCGAGCGTCCTCGCCACCGTCAAGCGGGACCAGTTTGAAGCGGCCGGCCAGGAATGGTCCGCCGAGGACGAGGAAGCCTTCAAGGCTCCCATCCGCCGGCAGTACGAGGACCAGGGCAGCCCGTACTACTCCACGGCCCGCCTCTGGGACGACGGCGTGATTGATCCGGCCGATACACGCACCGTCCTGGGCCTTGCACTGGACGTGGTGTCCCGGACACCACTGCCGGAAACCTCCTTCGGCCTCTTCAGGATGTGAGCACGCCCATGACTACCCCTTCCCTGACCGGCATCTCCACCGGCAGCACGCCCATGTTCGGCACCGTCCTGGTGGCCAACCGCGGCGAAATCGCCTGCCGCGTGATCCGTACGCTCAAGGTGCTGGGCATCCGCGCGGTGGCCGTCTACAGCGATGCCGACGCCGGCGCCCGGCACGTGCGCGAAGCGGACACCGCCGTCCGGATCGGCCCGGCAGCGGCATCGGAGAGCTACCTGAAAATCGAGGCCATCATTGAGGCCTGCCGGAGGAGCGGGGCGGAGGCTGTGCACCCCGGCTACGGCTTCCTCAGCGAGAACGTGGAATTTGCCCGGGCCCTGGAACAGGCGGGGATCGCGTTCATCGGCCCGGGTGTGGAAGCCCTGAACATCATGGGGGACAAGATCCGGTCCAAGAACCATGTGGCCGGCTACGGCGTCCCCGTGGTGCCCGGCGTGGCGAAACCAGGAATGACGGACGAGCAGCTGGTTGACGCGGCCGCGGACGTTGGGTTTCCGCTGCTGATCAAACCGTCCGCGGGCGGCGGCGGCAAGGGAATGCATGTGGTCCGGCGCCCGGAGGACCTCGAGGCGACGCTGGCCACCGCCAGGCGGGTGGCGGCCAGTGCTTTCGGCGACGACACCCTGTTCCTGGAACGCCTGGTCACCACCCCGCGGCACATCGAAGTGCAGGTCCTGGCGGACAACCACGGCAACGTCATACACCTGGGCGAGCGTGAATGTTCACTGCAGCGGCGGCACCAGAAAGTCATCGAGGAGGCGCCGTCGCCGCTGCTCGAAGCCTTGCCGGACGGCGCCGCCATCCGCGCCCGCATCGGTGAAGCGGCCTGCAACGCGGCCCGCAGCGTGAACTACAGCGGAGCCGGAACGGTGGAATTCCTCGTCTCCGACGACGCGCCGGACCAGTTTTACTTCATGGAGATGAACACCAGGCTGCAGGTTGAGCACCCCGTCACCGAGATGGTCACCGGCATCGACCTCGTCGAGTGGCAGGTGCGGATCGCCGCCGGCCAGGGACTCACCGTCCGGCAGGCCGACGTCGAACTTAACGGACATGCTGTGGAGGCGCGCGTTTACGCGGAGGTCCCCGAAAAAAACTTCCTGCCCTCCACGGGGACGGTGCTCCTCCTCCATGAGCTGCCCGGCCCGCGGCAGCGGCCCAGCGCGTCGGAACGCACCGAAGTAGCGGCCGCCCGCGGCAGGGTCCGCGTGGATTCATCGCTAATCGAAGGACTGGAGCTCTCGTCCAGTTACGATCCGATGATCTCCAAGGTCATCGCCTGGGGCACGGACCGGACCGACGCCCTGGACACGCTGGACGAGGCACTCACGGGGTACACGGCCCTGGGCGTGCACACGAACGTTGAGTACCTCCGCCTGCTGGTTAACGACGGCGACGTCCGGGCTGGGCGGCTGGACACCGGCCTGATCGAGCGCAGGATGCCGGAACTCGCTTTCCGCCGGGCAGGCGTCTTCGAATTCGTGGCAGCCGCGCTCTACGCGGCCGAGCTGGAACGCCAAAACACCCCGCTCCCGCCAGCCGGCCCATGGCAGCGGCAGGACGGCTGGCGGGTGGGCAGGGCAGCACCGCGGCGCATCAGCATCGGAACGCCCGACGGCGGCGTGGCCAACGTGGCGGTCAGCAGCCTGCAGGTGCCGGAGGGCTTGGCCCGGGACTCCGAGCCGATCCAGGCATCCGTCCAGGTGGACGGCGGTCCCGTGCGTGGGGCCTCGCTGTCCCTCGCATCACGGAGCAGCCTCCGGCTGGAGCTCGACGGCGAGGCCAGGGAGTACTCGCTGGCTCCGGTCTACACCGGGCCGGCGGGCCCCACCTGGACCAACCCGCTGCCCGGCGCTCCGTCGGAACTGTTCCTGGGCCATGGGGGCTGGTCCTGCCGGCTGGACGTACTGAGCCGGGAAGCGCGGCTTGGACGGGTGCTTGCGGTCCTCCAGCGGGAGGAAGGGGCCACCGATCCCGCGGTGCGTTCACCCATGCCGGGAACAGTGGTTTCAGTTCCGGTCAGTGACGGCGACACCGTGGCGGCCGGCCAGCTTCTCGTCTCGGTCGAGGCCATGAAGATGGAGCACCAGCTGGTGGCCCCGCTGGACGGGACCGTCCATCTCAGCGCCCGCCCCGGCGACCTGGTGAAGGCGGACCAGGTGCTGGCCACCATCCACCCCCACAAGACCGCTGCAAGCGAAGCTACAGACACGGATGCAGCCACAGACACACCAAATGGCGAAGGAGCCTAGACATGGCAGGTTTTGAACTCAGCGAGGAATACCAGGACCTCAGCGACACGGTCCGGGACTTTGCGGACAACGTGGTGGCGCCGGTGTCCGCGAAGCACGACGAGGAGCACAGCTTCCCGTACGACGTCGTCAAGCAGATGGCTGAAATGGGGCTGTTCGGCCTGCCCTTTCCTGAGGAATTTGGTGGCATGGGCGGGGACTACTTCGCCCTTGCCCTTGCCCTGGAACAGCTGGGCCGGGTGGACCAGTCCGTTGCCATCACCCTGGAAGCCGGCGTCTCGTTGGGCGCCATGCCTATCTACCGCTTCGGCACGGACGCCCAGAAGCAGGAGTGGCTGCCCATGCTCGCGTCCGGCCAGGCGCTCGCCGGATTCGGGCTGACCGAACCGGAAGCAGGATCGGACGCGGGCGGCACCAAAACCACGGCACGGCGCGAGACCGTCGGAGACAAGACAAAGTGGGTGATCAACGGCAACAAGGAGTTCATCACCAACTCCGGGACGGACATCACGCGGCTGGTGACGGTCACCGCCGTTACCGGGCAGAAGGAGCGCGGGGACGGCACGGTGCAGAAGGAAATCTCCACCATCCTGGTGCCCACGGAAACCCCCGGTTTCAAGGCGGAAAAGCCCTACAACAAAGTGGGCTGGAACGCCTCGGACACCCACCCGCTGACGCTGAAGGACGTCCGCGTTCCGGAAGAAAACCTGCTGGGAGCGGAAGGCCGCGGTTATGCAAACTTCCTGTCCATCCTCGATGAAGGGCGGATTGCCATTGCAGCGCTGGCTGCCGGCGCGGCCCAGGGCTGCGTGGACCTCTCGGTCAAGTACGCCAAGGAGCGCAGCGCCTTCGGCCACCAGATCGGCAAGTACCAGGCCATATCCTTCAAGATCGCACGCATGGAGGCCCGTGCCCACACCGCCCGCCTGGCCTACTACGATGCCGCCTTCCGTATGCTTGCCGGGAAGCCGTTCAAGACCCAGGCGGCCATCGCTAAGATGGTCGCAGGCGAGGCAGCCATGGACAACGCGCGGGATGCCACCCAGGTATTCGGCGGCTATGGCTTCATCAACGAGTTCACCGTGGCACGCCATTACCGCGACTCCAAGATCCTTGAAGTGGGGGAGGGCACCACGGAGGTGCAGCTGATGCTGATCGCCCGCGAACTGGGTCTGTAGTACTGGCCCTGTAGTAACTGGCACCGTAGCCGGCCTGAGAGGATCACTGATGATTGACAAGGTTGTTGCCAGCGCTGACGAAGCCGTAGCGGACATACCGGACGGCGCCTCCCTGGCCGTGGGCGGTTTCGGGCTCTGTGGAATCCCGGTCACCCTCATTGACGCACTGCACCGGGCAGGCACAACAGACCTGGAAACCGTCAGCAACAACTGCGGCGTGGACGACTGGGGACTCGGCATCCTGCTCCGGGACGGGCGGATCCGCCGCACCATCAGCTCCTACGTGGGCGAGAACAAGGAGTTTGCACGCCAGTACCTGGCCGGTGAACTGGAGGTGGTGCTCACCCCGCAGGGCACCCTGGCTGAGAAGCTGCGCGCCGGCGGCGCCGGGATCCCCGCCTTCTACACCAAGGCAGGGGTGGGCACCCAGGTATCAGAGGGCGGGCTGCCCCAAAAGTACGACGCCGGCGGCGCGATTGCCATGGCCTCCGCACCTAAGGAGGTGCGCTCCTTCGGCGGGGTTGACTACGTGCTGGAGGAAGCCTTGACCCCGGATTTCGGGCTGGTCCATGCCTGGAAAGGGGACCGGCACGGAAACCTGGTCTTTCACGCCACCGCCATGAACTTCAACCCCCTGTGCGCCATGGCCGGCAGGATCACCATTGCCGAGGTGGAGGAACTCGTGGAGCCGGGCGAGCTGGACCCGGAACACATCCACACCCCGGGCATCTTCGTCCAGCGTGTGGTCCTCGCAGCCAACGCGGAGAAACGCATTGAAAAACGGACCGTGGCCCTGGCCCGGCCCGGACAGGCAGCATCCGCACAAGAGGCCGGCAGCGCCCGGCAGGCAGGAGCATAGCCATGGACCCCAACAGCCCCTACGCACCCCGGCCCGAAGGCGTGCGGCCCGAATACCGCCGGGCCGCGGCCCAGCAGCACGAGATGCCGGCTGACGGAGCCGGCGCCAAAGGGTGGACGCGGAACGAACTGGCCGCCCGGGTGGCCAAAGAGCTCAGCAACGGCCAGTACGTCAACCTCGGGATCGGCATGCCCACCCTCATCCCCAACTACATCCCCGACGGCGTGGAAGTGGTGCTCCACTCGGAGAACGGAATCCTCGGCGTCGGACCCTATCCTGCGGAAGATGCCGTTGACCCGGACCTCATCAACGCCGGCAAGGAAACCGTCACGGTGAACAAGGGCGCCGCGTTCTTCGACTCCGCTTCATCCTTCGGGATGATCCGCGGCGGGCACGTGGACGTGGCGGTCCTGGGCGCCATGGAGGTGGCCGCGAACGGAGACCTGGCCAACTGGATGATTCCGGGCAAAATGGTCAAGGGCATGGGCGGCGCCATGGACCTGGTGTTCGGCGCCAAGAAGGTGATCGTGATGATGGAACACGTGGACCGCAACGGGAATCCTAAGATCGTCCAGGAATGCTCCCTGCCACTGACCGGCAAAGCCTGTGTGGACCGGATCATCACGGACCTGGCTGTGATCGACGTCGTGACGGATGAGTACGGTTCCCGGCTGGTGCTGCGCGAACTGGCGCCCAACGTGTCAGCGGAGGACGTTGCCGCGGCCACCGGGGCTGAGCTTTTCGAAGAGGACCAGGAACTGACCGTATGAGCGGCGGCGGTATGGGCGGCGGCGCTGCGACGGGCCCGGCCAGCGGGGAGCCGCGGGTGATCGAACAGCGCGGACTGTACTTCGAGGAACTGGAAGAAGGGGTCACGTACGCCCACCGACCCGGCCGCACGGTGACAGAGGCGGACAACGTCCTCTTCACCACGCTCACCATGAACACCCAGGCCCTGCACCTGGATGCCGCCTGGAGTGCCGGTCAGCCCTTCGGCCAGCGGCTCATGAACTCCATGTTCACCCTGGCCACCATGGTGGGCCAGTCCGTTTCCCAGCTGACGCAGGGCACCATCATTGCCCAGCTGGGCCTGGCGGATGTCTCGTTCCCGCATCCGCTCTACCACGGCGACACGCTCTACACCGAGACTGTGATCAGCGGAAAGCGTCTCTCAGGCTCCCGGCCCGGGCAGGGGATCGTCACCATGGAGCACACGGGCCGTAACCAGGACGGCACGGTGGTGGCACTTGCCACGCGAAGCTGCCTGATGTGGACGCGGGAAGCCCGTACGGGCCAGCCTGGAGGGCAGGGGAACGGACAGGAGACAATGCCGGTATGACTTTTGTGATGGGCCCCGCCCTGCTGTTCTGCCCCGCCGACCGGCCCGAGCGCTACCAGAAGGCCGCTGCCCGGGCGGACGCCGTCATCCTGGACCTTGAGGATGCCGTGGCAGCAGCGGACAAGCAGCGTGCCCGCGGCGCCATCCTCGCCCAGCTGGGGACCACCGGGGTGGAGCCGGAGCTTGAACCCAGCTGCACTATCGTGCGGGTGAATCCCGCGGGCACCGAGGAATTTGAGAAGGATCTTCACTGCCTTACCCATACCCCCTACCGGACGGTCATGCTGGCGAAGGCGGAAACGGCCCAGCAGCTCGAAGCCCTGGAGGGCTACAAGGTCATCGCACTGTGTGAAACGGCGCTGGGAGTCCTCAACGCCCCGGCCATTGCAGCCGCCCCCAACGTGGTGGGCCTTATGTGGGGGGCAGAGGACCTGCTGGCATCGCTGGGCGGCACGTCCAGCAGGAAGGCCGACGGCGGGTACCGGGCCGTGGCGCTGCACGCCCGTTCCGCCGTGCTGCTGGCTGCGCGCGCCCACGGCAAGGAGGCGGTGGATGCGGTGTACACGGACATACCGGACCTTGCCGGGCTGGAGGAGGAAGCTGCCGATGCCGTGGCCTCCGGCTTCAGCTCCAAAGCGTGCATCCATCCGAGCCAGGCCGCTGTGGTCCGGGCCGCCTACGCACCTTCCGATGCCGACGTCGCGGCTGCTGAAGCGCTCCTGGAGGCTGCAGCGTCGGCCGGCTCGGGGGTGTTCCAGCACCAGGGGAAGATGATCGACGGTCCCATCCTCAAACACGCCCAGGAAATCATCCGCCGCGCCCAGGCCACCGGTTAGCCGGCCTTCCCGGAGCGGCCCCCGTCATCCCATCCGCCCGGGCGAGCGCCGCAGTGACAACGGCGGAATAGGCTCGTAGAGCAGCGTCCGCACCCAACGGTTCCCGGTCTCCCTGAACTCTTTCCGGCCGGCAAAGCGGTAGTGGTAGCTGCGCACACGCACCCAGCGCGGCGGCGCGCCGTCGAACGGGTCATGGCGGAGGAGCCGCAGGGTCTGCCGGTCCGCCTCCAGCAGCTTTCCCAGGAAGGCGTAGAACCACTCCTCGTGGACGGTCCTTAGCGGCAGGAACCACATCAGCCAGTCAAGCCGCAGGTGGTAGGGCGCCCACTGGCGGGGGAGCCTGCGGACATCGCCGGGCTTGCCCCTGAAGCCGTACTCCCGCCAGCCGGAGGCGCTGTCCGGATCCTCGTCGAGGGTTCCCTCCACCACAATTTCGATCCGCTGCTTGGTTACGGTGCCGAACGCCCCGTAGGTATTCACCAGCTGCCACCGGTTGAAGCTGGCATTCATCAGCTGGCCGCGGGAGAAAAGGTTGCGCAGCGGCCAGTAGCTGAGGACCACCAGCAGCAGCGTTGCCGCCAGGGTGACGGCCAGCCACCACAGAGGAGTCTCCCTGTCTGCGCCGGCCTGGCCGTGCCAGTCCAGGGGGATGGCCGGCAGCACGGCGTGCGCAACGGGATCGCTGACGGCAGCGAAAGCCAGCACAATGGCGATCCAGTTCAGCCAGGCGAAGTTGCCGCTGGCCACCAGCCACAATTGGGTGAAAATGACGATCCCCGCGGCCACGCCGGCAACGGGCTGGGGCGCGAACAGGAAAAACGGCACCACCAGCTGGGCGAAGTGGTTACCGATGACTTCAACCTTGTGCAGCGGTTTCGGCAGGAGATGCGCCTGCCGGCTCAGCGGCCCCGGCATCGGCTGGGTCTCGTGGTGGTAGTACAGGGCCGTCAGGTCCCGCCACTCCCGGCCGCCGCGGATTTTGATCATTCCGGCACCGAACTCCAGCCGGAACACCAGCCACACGATCAGGATCAGGATGGTGCGCGGCGGATCTGTCTGGTCCGAGCCCAGGAAGGCCACGGTAAAGCCGGCCTCAAGGAGCAGCATCTCCCAGCCGAAGCCGTAGAAGGTCTGCCCCACGTTGACGATGGACATGTACAGCAGCCACAGGGCCAAAAATGCGATGAGCGGAACCCAGGGCGGGCCCTGCTGCGGGATGCCCGCCACCAGGAGCGCCGACACCAGCAGCCCGGTGGCACACACCCAGCGCAGCAGCCTGTCCGAATACCGCCAGCGGAACAGGGACGGCCGCCGCAAGCGGCTGAAACCGGAAAGGTGTTCGGGTACCGGAAGGAGGCCCCGCTCACCCAGGAGCGCCGGGAACTGGTTCAGCGAGGACAGGAACGCGACAAAGTACAGGGCCGCCACACCCCGCTGCAGCACCTGCCGCGCGAATTCGTATTCCGGCGCATCGAACCAGGAGAGCCAGTCCACGCACTCCACGTTACGCCCGGCTCCCGCAGGGATGCCACAGGTGGACACCTGGGGCATCACACCAATAAGTTGCCACTAGGATCGAGGGATGTTCGTGCTGGTGCTGATCGCCGTCGTTGCAGGCGCGCTGGCCCAGCGGATCGCGGGCCTGGGCTTTGGGCTGCTCGTCTCCCCGGTGCTGGTGGTGCTCCTGGGCCCTTTCGACGGCGTGATGATCATCAACCTCTGCGGGGCCACGTCATCGCTCCTTATCCTTTCCCGGGTGTGGCGGCACGTGGCCTGGAAGAAGTACTTCGGGCTGGCGCTCGCAGCACTGGCCGGCGTACTGCCCGGTGCCTGGCTGGCGAGCAACGTGCCGGAGGCCCCGCTGGAAATCTGCATCGGCATCCTGCTCATCATCGCCCTGCTCGCGTCCCAGCGGCTGACCAGGAGTTCCTGGCGTGCCAGCGGCCCGGTGCCCATGGCCTCCCTGGGGTTCTCCAGCGGCCTGATGAATGCAGCCGCGGGTGTTGGCGGTCCTGCCATCACGGCCTATGCCATTGCCTCCCGCTGGGAGCAGAAAAGCTTTAGCGCCACCCTGCAGCCCTACTTCATCACCACCGGCTTCACGTCGCTGCTCAGCAAGTACGTGCTGTCCGGCGGGCACGTCCCTGGCTTGGAAGGCTGGCAGTGGCTGGCGATCCTGGCGGCGATGGTTACGGGCATCGTCGCGGGCGACCTGCTGGCCGGCCGGGTACGCCCCGCGTCCGCCCGCCGCATTGTCACGGTCATTGCCTACCTGGGTGCCGTGGCCACGCTGGCCAAGGGCCTGGTGGAACTCGCGGCCGCCTGAGTACTTGGCCCGGTGCGCCGGCCTGCATAAACATGTTTTGCTGGACCCATGACACGTGTTGCAGTGGTAGGTGCAGGGATCGTCGGGCTGTCCACAGCCCACGCGCTCCGAAAAGCAGGGGCGGACGTCACCGTCTACGAGTCCGGGACCCCGGGCTCAGGACAGTCGGCCGGGGAGTCGAGGATCTTCCGGCACGCCCACGACGACGTCCGGCTGGCCGCGTTTGTGAGCCACAGCCGCACGCTCTGGCGGGAGTGGGAGGCGGAGTTTGGCGTGGAACTGGTCTCCGGTGCCGGTGCGGTGGCTATCGGGGACAGCGTGGAGGACAAGCTCCGCGTTCTCAGCGGCCTGCCGGAGATTCCCGTGAAGCTGCTGGCACCTGGACAACTTGCGGCCGCGCTGCCGGTCCTCGCGGACTTCCAGGGCAAGGCGATGCTCGATGCCCACGGCGGGGCAATCCGCACCCGCGCCGCGTTCCGGGCCCTGGCCGGGAATCTGGAAGACGCCCTCGTGGCGGACCACGTGCTTGCTGTCCGGCCCACTGCCAGCCGGGGTGTGGAGGTCAGGACCGGGACCTGCGTGGACCGGTTCGACCATCTTGTCCTGTGCGCCGGACGCGGCACGGCAGCCCTGGCGCGGGGCGCCGGACTGGACATACCCGTTGAACTCGCCGCGCACGCCCGCGTGACGTTCCGCGTGCGGGATGATGTGCCCGCCCCGCTGCCAACATTCCAGGACGGCAGCGGGGTATTCGGGGAAACCGGCGTTTATGCGGCGCCCTCGGCCGATAACCTGCGTTACTCGGTGGGCCTGAGCGAAACAACCGAAGTGCGCCAGGACGGGAGCCTCGCCGACCCGGCTGCTTTGGAGTCGCTGTCGGCCCGTGCGGCATCCTATGTTCGGCGTGCCCTGCCCGGCCTGGATCCCGAACCGGCCGGCTACGTCCACTGCTGGGTGACGCGGCTGCCGTGGGGAGATGACGGCGTGGGCATCTGGTCTGCCGGCAGCGTCAGCGCCGTGGCCGGGCACAACCTCTTCAAACAGGCACCGGCACTGGGGGAGGCGCTGGCAGAAACAGCCCTGTCCGGCGTCGTCCCCGCTGTCCTGCGGCCGGAATCACAGCTCGGAAGGTCTTGAACGGCCGGGCACCACGGTGCGCGATACTTAAGCAATGCAGCCACGCAGAATCGTCCTCCTCGGATCCACCGGTTCCATCGGCACCCAGGCGATTGACGTCGTCGACGGCGCCCCGCACCTTTTTGAGGTGGTGGCCCTCAGCGCCGGGGGAGGCAACCTGGAGCTCCTCGCCAGCCAGGCGGTGCACACCGGCGCGTCCGTGATCGGCATTGCCGGCGGTGACCCCGCAAAGCTGGCATCGCTGGTGGCCGACGCTGCCGCGGCGGCGGGAAAGCCCGGCTACCGTCCGGAGATCATCGCCGGACCGGACGCCTCCACGCGGATCGCCGGCGTTGAGGCGGACGTGGTGCTCAATGGAATCACCGGCTCGATTGGACTGGCGCCCACGCTGGCCGCCCTGCGCTCCGGCGCCACACTCGCCCTGGCCAACAAGGAATCCCTCATTGTGGGCGGATCGCTGGTGAAGGCTGCCGCCCGGGAAGGGCAGATCGTACCCGTGGACTCGGAACATTCAGCGATCGCCCAGTGCCTGCGCTCGGGCTCGGCCGGGGAAGTGGAAAAACTGATCCTGACCGCCTCCGGCGGCCCCTTCCGCGGCAGGAACAGGGACGAACTGCACGGGGTCACCCCACAGGAAGCCTTGGCCCACCCCACCTGGGACATGGGCGTCATGGTCACCACCAACTCGGCCACGCTCGTCAACAAGGGCCTGGAGGTCATCGAGGCGCACCTGCTCTTCGACGTGCCGCTCGACCGGATCGACGTGGTGGTCCATCCCCAGTCCGTGGTGCACTCAATGGTGCAGTTCATCGACGGTTCCATCATCGCCCAGGCATCCCCGCCGGACATGCGCCTCCCCATCGCACTGGGGCTGGGCTGGCCGGACCGGGTGCCCAAAGCCGCAGCGGCCTGCGACTGGACGCGCGCGGCCACCTGGACCTTCGAGCCGCTGGACACGGAGGCCTTTCCCGCCGTCGGACTCGCCAAGCACGCAGCGGGGCAGGGCAGCACGTTCCCCGCCGTGTTCAACGCCGCGAACGAGGAAGCCGTCACAGCCTTCCACGCCGGGCGCATCAGGTTTACCGACATCGTGGACACGATCGATGCCGTCCTCAGCGAACACCCAGGGTCCTCCGGGCTGACAGTGGAGTCGGTGCTGGATGCTGAAAGCTGGGCACGTGCCCGCGCCAATGAACGTTTAGCAATCAGAAGTCTCTAGGAAGCAGCAGCACGTCAATGACCCCCGTCCTCCTTTTTGTCCTCGGCGTCGTCTTTGTGGCGATCGGCATTGCCGTGTCCATTGCGCTGCACGAAGTGGGGCACCTGGTGCCCGCCAAGCTGTTCAAGGTCCGCGTCACCAAATACATGATCGGCTTCGGCCCCACCCTCTGGTCCAGGCGGAAGGGTGAAACCGAATACGGGGTGAAGGCCATCCCGCTTGGCGGCTTCGTGTCCATGATCGGCATGTACCCGCCCAACAAGGACGACGGCTCCGTCCGCCCCTCCAGCACCGGCATGTTCCAGACCCTGGCCACCGAAGCCCGGTCCATGGCCCATGAGGAAGTGGGGCCGGGTGACGAAAAGCGGGTGTTCTACCGGCTTCCGGTCTGGAAGAAGGTCATCGTGATGCTGGGCGGCCCGGCCATGAACATGGTCCTCGGCGTGCTCCTCACCGCGGTCCTGCTCATGGGCTTTGGCATGGCCACGGCCACCACCACCATCTCCGAGGTGTCAAAATGCCAGGTGGCGGCAGGGGAGACCGTGGATCCGGATTCGGCGGACTGCCAGCCCACCCCCGCTGCCGCCGCCGGCCTCAGGCCCAATGACAGGATCACCTCCTTCGACGGCAAAGCCGTGACCGGCTGGGACCAGCTGACGGAATGGATCCGGGCCTCCGCGGGGCGCGAGGTGGGCATTACCGTTGAGCGGGACGGCGCCCAGGTGTCCACCACGGTGACCCCGGTGCTGTCGGCCCGGCCCGTCATCGGAGCGGACGGCCGCCAGGAAACGGACGACGCCGGCACCCTCCGCTACCAGGACGTCGGCTTCCTGGGCATCGGCTCCCAGACCGAACTTGTGGCCCAGCCGGCGTCGTCCGTCCTGCCCATGGCGGGGGAGAACATCCGCCAGGTGGCAGGGGTGGTGTTCAACCTGCCCGCCCGCGTGGTGGGTGTGGCGAAGGCTGCCTTCAGCGAGGAACCCCGCGACCCCAACGGCCCCATCAGCGTGGTGGGCGTAGGACGGGTCGCCGGGGAAGTGGCCGCCATGGAAGAAATCCCGGTGCAGTCCCGGCTGGCCGCACTGATCGGGCTGCTTGCGGGCCTTAACTTCGCGCTCGCAGTCTTCAACCTGATACCGCTGCTGCCCCTTGACGGCGGCCATGTTGCCGGTGCCCTGTACGAGGGGGCGCGGCGCCGGGTGGCCAAGCTGTTTGGCAAACCTGACCCGGGCGCGTTCGACATCGCCAAGCTGCTGCCGGTGACATACGTGGTGGCCGCCTTACTGATGGGCATGAGCGCGCTCCTCATCTATGCCGACATCGTGAAGCCGGTGAACCTCTTCGGCTGACACTGGTCCTCCATCCGGACGGATGCCGTGCAGCCACTTCAGGGAAGGCGGTCACATGAAGCCGCAGGACACCGGCCGCTGGATCCGCGCGGGACTCTGGGCGCTGCCTGCATCCTGGCTTCTCACGGCGTGGTCTTCCCTGGAGCCCCAGCCGGACCAGGAGATTGATCCCGGCGCCTGGGCCCGGTTTGTCAGTTCGGACTCCTACCAGGTCAGCCACCTCATCGGCAGTACGGGAGGCACCATCCTGGCCGTCTTCGGGCTTTTTGCACTGGGCTGCCACCTGGCGGGCAGCCGGTCCGGGCGCCTGGCACTGGCAGCAATGGTCACGGCGGCTGCCGGTACCGCTTTGCTGTTGGTCCCGGCAGTAATTTCCACGTTTGTAACTCCGGCCGTGGGGAGGGCTTACCTGGCGGGAAACCAGGATGTCATGCAGCTCGACTTCCCTGGATCGATGGCGGCGGCGTTTATGGCCGGGCTCCTGCTTGCCTTTGTTGGGACTGTCCTGCTCGGCGTCGCGGTCTGGCGTTCGCGCATACTCCCGCGGTGGGCAGGAGCGCTATGGGTGGCCGGCGCCGTCCTGTTCTATGCCCTCGGGGTGGTTGTGGGGCAGGCGACAACCGGGAGCAGCCTGCCGACCCAAAGCGCCGGGGCAGCTCTGTTGGCAGTTGCCGGCGGAGGGATGGCCTGGCACAGTTCAGGCCGGGGTGCACGGGAGTAACCCCCTGCAGGCTGACTGCACAAAATCAGCCTATTTCGGCTGATATAAAATAATCAGCCAAATATGTTTGATTATTAGTCATCAGCTGCGTACGGTTAGGGCATGTACGTCCTCACGATCGACCAGCAGGGCAGCACTTCCGATGTTGACCGGGTCCCGGACCTGATCGCCGCCCTGCGGGACCTTACGCCCGTGCCCTTTGAGCGTTCGGTAGGCGACGAACTCCAGGGGGTGGTGGAACAGGCAGCCGATGTGGTGGATGTGGCGCTGCATGCGCTCCGCGGCGGGCACTGGTACGTGGGCATAGGAATCGGGGCGGTGGAGTTGGCGCCAGGTGCCAGCCCGCGCGAGGGTTCCGGAAGCGGTTTCGTGGCGGCCCGCAAAGCCGTGGAACTCGCCAAGGGCGCCGCCGGCCAGGTTCCATTGTCAGTGGTGTCCGGCACGATGGTCCGGAGCAGGGATCTTCAACACCATGCCGGGGAGGACGCCATGGCCAGCGCCAACGCCCAGGCGGTGCTTCGGCTGATCGGACGCCTGGTGCAGCAGCGCACCGAGGCCCAGTGGCGGGTGGTGGACGGGCTGCGGGCCATCCAGGGTGAAGCCAGGCATGGCAGCCAGAAGCAGGTGGCCCGGGAGTTGGGTATAACTGAACAGTCGGTGAGCCGTGCGGTGCTGAGGTCCGGATGGCAGGAAGAATGGGCGGCGAGGCCGGCAGCCGCCATGCTGCTGGACTATGCCCGTTCCCTGGTTGCCCGCACTTCAACGGAAGGAAAACGGTGAACGTACTCTGGATTACGGTTGCGCTGCTCGTTGCCGGATTCGCCGGGTGGCCAGTCACCGCACTGGTGTTCCGGCTGGCCAGGACAATCGATGACAGGGCGGACGCAGCCAAGGCTGCGGTGGACGCCAAGAGGGCCGCCGACGATCCGTCCGCGGATGTGACCGTTGACCTGCCGCAAGCCGGCGGGTCCCAGGGCGTCGACGGCGAGTTGACCGCAGCTGCCGACGCCCCGCCGTCGGGCCTTTCCGGCTCCGGACCAGCCGCTCCCGCCCAGCGGATCCTTCGGGGCGGTGCCATCATCGGAATCCTCGAGCGGCTGGGTGTGTGCCTTGCCATCCTCACCGGCCAGCCGGTGGCCATCGCCTACATTGTGGCCATCAAGGGCCTGGGCAGGTTTGCGGAGCTTAAGGAAACGCCGGTGGCGGCTGAACGTTTCATTATTGGGACGCTGACGTCCATGCTGTGGGCGGCAGGAACAGCCGCAGCCATCAAGGTCCTCTTCCTGGCCTGAGCGCAGGCATCCCGTTCCGCTGCCAACCCGCCCCTCCGGCCAGGCGCGTCCGCACTCCGGATGGGTGCGAACGCAGGCAGGAGATAGGGTAGCGGTATGACAGTTTTTGCCGTTGAGTACGTTTATGCCGCCGATTCCACAGAAGACCGCAACGCCGCCCGGGCAGCGCACCGCGAATGGCTCTCGGGCCTTGCGCAGGACGGTGCCGTCCTTGCCAGCGGACCATACGGTGACGGGGCCGGCGCGCTGCTGATTTTCAAGACAGCAGACGAGGCCGCCCTCAACTCGATCCTCAAGCAGGATCCCTTCGCCGCTGCCGGAGTCATCGCCGGGACCCGCATCACGGAGTGGTCACCCATCATCGGCGTGCTCGCCGGCCTCACCGCATAAGCCGCCGCCCTTTTTCAATCTCTAGGAGTCCTCGTGACCTCGGTCAGCCTGGGAATGCCCTCAGCACCGCCACCCGTCCTTGCCCCCCGCCGCAAGACCCGGCAGATCAAAGTCGGTTCCGTGGGCGTGGGATCGGACTCGCCCATCAGCGTGCAGTCCATGACCACCACGCCCACCACGGACATCAACGCCACCCTGCAGCAGATCGCCGAACTGACGGCGTCCGGCTGCGACATTGTGCGCGTGGCCTGCCCGTCGGCCGATGACGCCGAGGCACTGCCGATCATCGCGCGGAAGTCGCAGATCCCGGTGATTGCGGACATCCACTTCCAGCCCAAGTACGTCTTCGCCGCGATCGAGGCCGGCTGCGCCGCGGTACGCGTGAACCCGGGCAACATCCGCAAGTTCGATGACCAGGTCAAGGAAATCGCCGCTGCGGCCCGCGATCACGGGACGTCCATCCGCATTGGCGTGAACGCCGGATCCCTGGAACCGGGCATCCTCAAAAAGTACGGCAAGGCCACCCCTGAAGCGCTGGTGGAATCTGCTGTCTGGGAAGCGTCCCTCTTTGAGGAGCATGGTTTCCACGACTTCAAGATCTCGGTCAAGCACAATGACCCCGTCATCATGGTGGCGGCCTACGAGATGCTGGCGGAAAAAGGCGACTGGCCCCTGCACCTTGGCGTCACTGAGGCCGGCCCGGCGTTCCAGGGCACTATCAAGTCGGCCACGGCCTTCGGCGCACTCCTGTCCAAGGGCATTGGCGACACCATCCGGGTCTCCCTCTCGGCACCGCCGGTGGAGGAAATCAAGGTGGGAAACCAGATCCTGCAGTCCCTCAACCTGCGCCCCCGCAAGCTCGAAATCGTCTCCTGCCCCTCCTGCGGCCGCGCCCAGGTGGACGTGTACACCCTCGCCGAGCAGGTCACCGCCGGGCTGGAAGGCATGGAGATTCCGCTGCGCGTTGCCGTTATGGGCTGCGTGGTGAACGGACCCGGCGAGGCCCGCGAAGCCGATCTCGGTGTTGCCTCAGGCAACGGCAAGGGCCAGATCTTTGTGAAGGGCGAAGTCATCAAGACTGTCCCCGAGAGCCAGATTGTTGAGACACTGATCGAAGAGGCCATGCGTATCGCGGAAGAGATGGGGGAGGCCGATGGCGAAGATGCTGTCAAGGGTAGCCCCGTGGTTAGCGTCTCGTAAGGACGTCCCCGACCCGCCGGGGATTTCCGTCCGCACCCTTGACGGGGACGACACTGCTGCCTTGGTGCTCCTGGCGCAGCGTGATCCTGTTGCCAACGTGTTCATCCTCGCGCACCTGCGCGCAGCTGGCACCGCCGCTCCCACCAGCGGCGGTGCAGGCGTCCTGGGCGTGTTCGACGACGGCGTCCTGGCAGGTGCGTGCTGGGCCGGGGCCAACCTGGTGCCCGTTCAGCTTGATCCCGCCCTGGCCGGAGTAGTGGCTGCCGCCGCCAACAGGTCCGGACGCCGCTACGCATCCGCCTTTGGGCCGGCCACGGCCGTGCTCGCCCTGCATGCCGAACTGGTTGAACTGGGACACCGGGCCCATGAAGTCCGCCCGGACCAGCCGTTGATGACCATCAACGAACCGCCGTCCGTGGAGCCGAACCCGGGGCTGGGGCTGGGAAACCTCGCGGACTTCGACCGTATCCTGCCGGCCTGCGCCGCCATGTTCGAAGAAGAAGTGGGGTATTCACCCTTCCTGGGCGGCCGGGAATTCTACAGCCGCCGCGTGGAAGGCCTGATCCGGCAAGGCCACTCCCTGGTGCATCTGAACGAAGCCCGCGAGGTGGTGTTCAAGGCCGAACTCGGTGCCGTCACCTCGGATGTCACGCAGATCCAGGGCGTCTGGATGAACCCGCTGTACCGGGGCCAGGGCCTGAGCGCCGGGTACATGGCGTCCGTGGTGGAGCAGGCGCGGAAGATCGCGCCCGTCACCAGCCTCTACGTCAACGGCTTCAACGCCCGCGCGCGGGCTACCTACGAGCGGGTGGGCTTCAGCCAGGTGGGGACCTTCGCTACGGTGCTCTTTTAGGCGCCTGTGCTCTAAGTGTTCTTTCCCAGGCTTCGCAACGGTGCTCTTCTTGCCAGGGATATGGGCAGCACTTGTCATCGTGCGCTGCATCACATAGGTTCGATCTAGCTGCGCTGGAGTGGCGTGGGCGGTCTCACCAGTCCTCACCAGTACTTGGGCGATAACGGCGTCGAGCCACGCCCGGATGCGATGACCAGCCTCTTGGGGGGCCAGGGGCTTTGCATGTCCGGGCGTGGCTCAACTGCGTTCCGGGCTGTTCTGCACCGGGTGTATGCGGGGCGGCGCCCGTCAGGGAACCGGGCCGCCGGAAAAGGCCCCACAAGCCGGTAGATTAGTACCCAGACGAAAATGCCCGGCTTGCTGTTGCTCCAGCACCTCCCCAGAAACGGATACCCACCCGTGGTTACACGACTGTCCCAGCTGTTCCTGCGCACCCTGCGTGAAGATCCCGTCGACGCCGAGGTGGCAAGCCACCGGCTCCTGGTCCGCGCAGGCTACATCCGCCGCGCCGCCCCGGGCATCTACACCTGGCTGCCGCTGGGATTGAGCGTCCTGCGCAAAGTGGAAGCCATCATCCGCGAGGAGATGGCCAACATCGGCGCGCAGGAAGTCCATTTCCCGGCCCTCCTGCCCCGCGAACCGTACGAGGCCACCAACCGCTGGACCGAATATGGCGAGGGCCTGTTCCGCCTCCAGGACCGCAAAGGCGCCGACTACCTGCTGGCTCCCACCCACGAGGAAATGTTCACGCTGCTGGTCAAAGACCTGTATTCGTCCTACAAGGACCTGCCGCTGAGCCTTTACCAGATCCAGAACAAGTACCGCGATGAGGCACGACCCCGCGCGGGCCTCCTGCGCGGACGCGAGTTCATCATGAAGGACTCCTACTCGTTCGACGTTGACGACGCCGGCCTGGACGCCAGCTACGCCGCCCACCGCGGCGCCTACCTGCGCATCTTCGAGCGCCTGGGCCTGGAAGTCATTCCCGTCACCGCGACGGCCGGGGCCATGGGCGGCTCCAAGAGCGAGGAATTCCTGCACCCCACGGACATCGGCGAGGACACGTTCGTGCGCTCCGCCGGCGGCTACGCTGCCAACGTCGAGGCCGTCACCACGGTTGTCCCGGCGGACATCGACTTCAGCGCGGCTCCCGCCGCCGAGGTCCGCGACACCCCGGACACCCCCACCATCGACACGCTGGTGGCCGCCTCCAACCAGATCGCCCCCCGCAGCGAGGCCGACGGCGGCTCATGGACTGCCGCGGACACGCTGAAGAATGTGGTGCTCGCCGTCACCCTGCCAACCGGAGAGCGCCAGCTGGTAGTCATCGGCCTTCCGGGCGACCGCGGCGTGGACCTGAAGCGCGTCGAGGCAAACATCGGCTCGTTCCTGCCCATCGGCGGCGAAATTGGCCTGGAAGCGGCCAACGATGACGACCTCAAGAAGCAGCCGCTCATCGTCAAGGGCTACCTTGGCCCCGGCCTGTCCCTGGACGAGCCCCTGCTCGGCGCAGAAAGCCCAACGAAACTCCTGTACCTGGTGGACCCCCGCGTGGTCCAAGGCACCTCCTGGATCACCGGCGCCAACCAGGCCGGCAAGCACGTGTACGGCCTGGTGGCCGGACGCGACTTCACGTGGGACGGCGTCATCGAGTGCACCGAGGTTCGCGAAGGTGATCCGGCCCCGGACGGTTCCGGTCCGCTGGAGACCGCCCGCGGCATCGAGATGGGGCACATCTTCCAGCTCGGACGCAAGTACGCAGAAGCGCTGGAACTGAAGGTCCTGGACCAGAACGGCAAGCAGGTCACCGTCACCATGGGCTCCTACGGCGTCGGCGTCACCCGCGCCGTTGCAGCACTGGCCGAGTCGAACCACGACGCCAGGGGACTCGTCTGGCCGCGGGCTGTTGCCCCTGCCGATGTGCATGTCGTCGCGGTGGGCAAAGGCGAGGAGATCTTCGCGACCGCCGAGCGGCTGGCAGCCGAACTTGAGGCAGCAGGGCTCGACGTCCTCCTGGACGACCGGCCCAAGGTATCGCCCGGTGTGAAGTTTGGGGACGCGGAACTGGTGGGCGTCCCCACCATCCTGGCCGTCGGCCGCGGCCTGGTGGACGGAGTTGTGGAGATCAAGGACCGCCGCAGCGGCGATGCCGAGAACGTGGCGGTGGACAAGGCTGTTGACTACGTGGTCAACGCTGTCCGCACCAACTGACGTAACGGTGGAGTTCGGACTCGAATCCCTCGGGCTGACAACTCTCCTTTTGATCGTGCTGGCCGGGTTCGCCGCCGGATGGGTTGATGCAGTGGTGGGCGGGGGCGGTCTCATCCAGCTCCCGGCCCTGCTGCTGGTCCCGGGGATCACCCCCGTCCAGGCTCTGGCCACGAACAAAATGGGGTCCATCTTCGGTACCGCCACCAGCGCCGCCACCTACTACCGGAGGGTGGGGCCGGACCTTAAGACGGCCCTGCCCATGGCCGCGATCGCCCTGGCGGGCAGCTTTGGCGGCGCCGTCCTGGCGGCAAACCTGCCCGCCAGCGTATTCAAGCCCATCATCGTCACGGCGCTGGTCGCCGTCGCGCTTTTCACAGCCCTGAAGCCGGACGTCGGCGGCATCACTGCACTGCGCCATGACGGCCGCAAGCACTATGTGGTGGCCTGCCTGATTGGAGCCATCATTGGTTTCTACGACGGCCTTATCGGACCGGGGACAGGATCCTTCCTGGTCATCGCCCTGGTCTCGGCGATGGGTTACGCCTTCCTCGAGGCCAGCGCCAAAGCCAAGATCGTCAACATGGCCACCAATGCGGGGGCACTGCTGTTCTTCCTGCCCCACGGGTCCATCCTGTGGGGCGTGGGCCTGCTGCTGGGGGCGGCGAACATGGCCGGAGGTTATCTGGGCGCCAGGACGGCCGTGAAGCAGGGAAGCCGGTTTGTCCGCGGGGTCTTCCTGCTGGTGGTGTCGGCACTGATCATCAAGCTCGGCTACGACGTCTGGCAGGAAAACTTCGCCTGATATTGCCCGTCACCGGGGCCTCGTGGGCGCTGGCGCTGAGGCGTAGCATGCAGGTATGTCACATGGCGACGACGAGTACGCCCGGGCCTTGGCAGCAGCGGTGCGGCACTCCACAGCCTGGCTTGGCAGCCTTCCGGACCGGCGGGTGGGACCGGTGGCGGCAGCCCACGATCTTGCAGAGGCATTCGGCGGGCCGCTGCCCCGGGGTGGGATGCCGGCCGAGGAAGTCGTGGACCTCCTGGCAACAACGGCAGAACCGGGCCTGATGGCCATGCCCTCCGGCCGCTTCTTCGGCTGGGTGATCGGCGGGACCCTGCCTGCCGCCCTGGCCTCAGACTGGCTGGTCAGCGCCTGGGACCAGAATGCCTGCCTTCGGTATGGGGCACCCGCCATGGCTGCCATCGAGGAGAGCGCGGGCACCTGGCTTCTCGAGTTGCTGGGGCTGCCGCCGGGTTCGGACGTCGGCTTCGTTACCGGTGCCACCATGGCCAACTTCACCGGGATGGCCGCTGCCCGGTGGCGGCTGCTCGCGGGCGCAGGCTGGGACCTGGACCGCGACGGGCTGTTTGGGGCTCCCCGGATCCGCTGCCTGGTGGGACGGGAGCGGCATGACACCGTGGATCTCGGCCTGCGCTACCTGGGCCTGGGCAAGCCCACCGTGGTGGACGCCGACAGCCAGGGGCGATTGATCCCCGAAGCCCTGGACAAGGCACTCGCTGAAGGCTCGGGCCCCGCACTGGTCTGCCTGCAGGCGGGAAACCTCCATTCGGGTGCTTTTGATCCTTTCCCCGAAGCAATCCGCGTTGCCCGGAAGCATGGAGCCTGGGTGCATGTCGACGGCGCTTTCGGCCTCTGGGCAGCGGCAGCGCCCGAGCTGCGGAGCCTGACCCGCGGGTACGAGGAGGCCGATTCATGGGGGACCGATGCCCACAAAACGCTCAACGTTCCCTACGACTGCGGCATAGCCATCGTCCGGGACGCTTCAGCCCTGCGCTCCGCCATGGGCCTGCACACCAGCTACCTGGTGCACGACGCCGAAGGTCCCGGCGATCCGTTCGAGAAAGTCCCCGAACTGTCGCGGCGCGCACGCGGCGTGCCGGTATGGGCAGCGCTGAAGAGCCTCGGCAGCGACGGCGTGGCAGCGCAGGTGCGGGGAATGGCTGCGGCTGCCGCGGACATCGCAGCAGGCCTCGGTGGGTTGGACGGCGTGGAGGTGCTGAACGACGTCGGCTACACCCAGGTGTGCCTGGCATTCGGCGACGACGCGACCACCCGCGAAGTGACCGCGAGGATCATCGCGGATGGCAAGGTGTGGATGTCTGGTTCCCGCTGGCGGGACCGGGACATCCTGAGGGTCTCGGTCAGCAACTGGCATACCTCGGAGGACGAGGTCCGCACGGCTGTGGACGCGGTCAAAGCCGCATTCTCCGCCGTGCACGGCAACTGACCGCTGCAGGTTGCCCGCCGCCAGCCTGCACAAGGAGTCCGGGCGCAGTTGGCCGTGCGCAGCCGGCCGTTACGCGCCGGGCGCCTGGCCGGGCTCCGGCAGCGCATGGGCTGGCGGCAGCCCCTCAAGGGTGTGGCCTGCAAGGGTACTGGCGACCCAAAGTGACCGCGCCAGGTCTCCGCGGTGGCCTGGCTTCCCGGCATACCCCAGCGCGTTTGCGACCTCCCTGGCCAGGCCCCACTCCCGCGCGGCGTCGGCGTCGAGCCCGGCAGCGGCGCTGAAGTCCGCGCAGCGCTGCCGCAGGCCGGATTCAGGCTGGTTCAGCGGCAGCTCCTGCAGCCGGTTCCACAACAGCGGCGCCACGCCGAATTCCGCTTCGCCGATCATGGGCTGCGGATCGATGGCTGCGAAAGCGTCCGCCGCCGGCCTCGCGGCTGTTGCCCCAGCATCCGGCCTGGCCAGGATGTTGAGGTAATGCAGGTCCGTGTGGACCAGGACGTCCCGCCCCGAGCGGCGCCCCACCGCGCCCCGCGTCTGGCACACCTCGAGTGCGGCTTCCAGCAGCCACCGCGGAAAGGGGCGGCCGAGCTGTTCCCAGTCCGCGGGCAGGTCGTCGCTCCACTGTTCCGCACGGGCGGCGATGTGCTCGAATTCCCGCCACTGCGGCCGGTCGTCGGGAACAAGGCTCAACTGCCGGACAAGTCCGCCCCACACGGCCGCGGCGTCAGCTAGGGGGATGGTACCTAGGGAGCGTCCGGCGTCGAGCCGTTCGAGGAGCATGGAACACGTACCGGGGTCGGCTGCCAGCAGGCCGACGGCGCCGTGCCCGCCCCACAACGCCAAGGCGTGCCGCTCAACGCGCGCTTCCTCGTGCGGGAAGGCGATCTTGAGGGCTGCGGGCCGGCCGTCCTCCCGGAGCACCGGCACCACCACCGCGCCGTGGCCGTTCCACGGCAGGCAGCCGGGGGCGAGGTCCGGCACGAGCTGCCACCGTTCCAGCAGGCCCGCGGCGACGCTGGGCAGGGAAGCGAGCCACTCCCGTCCGGCCGCGGTGCGGGAGTAGCGCCCGGAAAGGTCCGGCGGGATTGGTACTGCGGTTGGCTGGCTCATCAGTCCCAGCCTAGGCGCATCGGGGCCCTGCCGTTTGGCGTGCGCGTCTCCGCGGCAGGCAGGTTTTTACACCACGCCCGTGGCCCCGAGCAGGGTGCCAATGCTGAAGGTGGCAGCGAGTGCCAGGGCGCCGCCCACCACCACCCGGACCGCCGCCCGGGTTTTCGACCCGCCGCCAATCCAGGCACCCAGCGTTCCTGTCAGCGCGAGTGCCACCAGGACAGCTGCGAAGGTCAGGGGAACCCGGATCCCGGGCGGGGGGAGAAGGATCGCCAGCATCGGCAGGATGGCGCCGATGACAAAAGCCACGGCCGAGGCGAACGCTGCGTGCCAGGGGCTCACGATGTCCGTCTCGTTGATGTTGAGTTCGGCTGAGAGGTGCGCCGCCAGGGCGTCGTGGGCTGTGAGCTCCTCAGCGACCTTGCCGGCCGTTTCCGGGCTAAGGCCCTTGGCCTGGTAGATGGCAGTGAGTTCGGCGAGTTCCTCTTCCGGTTCCTCGGCCAGCTCCCTGCGTTCCTTGTCGATCAGGGCCCGCTGGCTGTCGCTCTGGCTGCTGACGGAGACGTACTCGCCGAGTGCCATGGACACCGCTCCACCCACCAGCCCGGCAGCGCCGGCGGCGAGGATGGGGCCCGTTTCGGAGGTGGCTCCTGCCACGCCCACCACGATTGCCGCGACGGAGACGATGCCGTCGTTTGCGCCCAGGACACCCGCCCGGAGCCAATTCAGCCGTTGGGCAATGTCCGTTCCGTGCGGTTCGGTCTCCATATGGCGGCGCAGTTCCGGGCTCGCAGCGTCCGTGCCTGCAGGCTGGGACTGATCGTGTGCATCCATGCCTTCAGCAAACCATCAGAAGCCCCTGCGGGCCACTCTTTCCGGCAATGCACCGCCGTCGCCGGGCGGGAGTCACGGTCGGGCGGGACCCCGGCTTCCGGCGGACGCAGGTGCGGGGCTGGCCGGAAGCTCCGGGAGCTGGTCCTGGTCAAGCAGGAGGCCGGGAACCGGCCCCACACCGCCGTTCCAGTGTGCAGTCCGCCGTGCGGCGGACTGCAGGGCAGCGATCGCCCAGGCGCGCAGCCCGCCGTCGGCCCGCGCAATGACATCCCCGTAGGCAGGCAGCGCCTCCGATTCCAGGCGGGCCAGTCCGTCGCCGGGCGTCGCCAGGAAGTCCGGGCCCAGCACAAAGCCCGGCTGCTGCGGCTGCGGGGTACTGCAGGCGGCAAGGGCGTACGCCGCGGCCTCGGCAGCCAGTTCCCGGTGCTGCCCAAGGAAGGCCTCCGCTGCCGGGGCATCGCCCGCGCCAAGCCGGGGGAGTGCCGCCTGGTAGGCGTACATGCTCTGCTGCTCGATGGTCACGGCCGCGGACAGTGCACTGCCCAGCACAGCTGAAGTGCCCGTGGAAGTTGGTTCCTGCCCTGCAACACCGGGCGCCGGCAGAGGGGACGGGCAGGCGGATGCCGTCGCAACGGGTGCAGGCGCCGACGGGCCCGCAGCGGGCAGCGCTGCTGAGCCGGAATGGGGCAGCGTTTCCGCAGCGACGCCCGCCGCGGCGGCGAGGTCCTCCGCGGCGAGAAGCTGGGCGGTGCCGGCACCGGCCAGCAGACGCGCCATACCGCCGTCGACCTTGGCCGCATCCGTGAGGCGTTGCACACCACTGGCCGAGAGCGCGGAAGCCAGCCCTGCGAACGTAGGCTCCGCCGTCGTTGCGGCCCCGGCAGCCGGCCCGGACTGGCCGGACGGCAGGGGAGTGGCAGACGCCGGGACATCCTCCGCCGGTGAAGAATCCGCCGTCGAAAGGAGGGCGCGGGCCTGCAGGGTCAGCAATGTCACAGTCTGGTCCGCGGCGGCGGGGTTTGCGTCGCCGCGTGCCGCGGCAACGGCTGACAGGCGCCCGGCCGCAGCGCGCAAATCCAGCGAATCCTGCAGGGCGGCCGCCCTGGCCTGCTCGGAGATCGGGGGATCCGCGGGGGCCGGCGGATCAGCGGGGATCAGCGAGAATCCCAGGCTGAGCACAATCAGGGCTGTGAACGAAATAACGGCGTACCGGAAATAGCGCAGCTTTGGGCGGTTTTCCGGATCGTCTTCTTTCACAACAGACCATGGTGTCACGCCGCCGGGGGAATCTCCGCCCCACCGGACCGGTAAAATAGCTACGCTAGTACACACAACATCATCTATAAGGGAGGCGGCGCGGCATCGTGAGCAACGCAGAAGCCACGGCTTCATCAGACCAAACCGGAACGGGCAAGGCTGAAGCCGCCCCCGCACACAACCCGGAAGCTGACCGGCTCCGCGCACTCCTTGAACCCGCGGTCCAGGCCAACCGCCTTTACCTGGAGGACGTGGCCATCGTGGCCGGTTCCCACCGGGTGGTCCACGTCGTGGTGGACCTTCCCCAGGAGGAAACAGGCGGCGTCAGCCTTGACGTCATCGCCGACATCTCCAAAATCCTCTCCGACGTCCTGGACAACGATCCCGGAGACGACGGCCGGCCCTATGACCTTGAAGTGTCCTCTCCCGGCGTCGGGCGCCCGCTGACGGAACCGCGGCACTGGCACCGCGCCAAGGGCCGCATGGCCAGGATCAACGTTATCCAGGGCGAGAACGTCATGGGCCGGGTCACATCGGTGGACGGTGACGGCGTGACCATCGTCCCGGAGATCGCCGTGAAAAAGGGCATGAAGCCCAAGCAGGGCGAGCCCATAAAACTTCCTTTCGACAGGATCCGCAACGGAAAAGTCGAGATCGAATTCAGCCACCTCAACGGGGATGGTCTGGAACCTGGACACAATGGACCTTCTGAGGAGGCCTGATGGATATTGACATGAGCGCACTGAGACTTCTGGAGCGTGAGCGTGAAATCCCGCTGGACCTCCTGATCCCCACCATTGAGCAGGCGCTCCTGGTGGCGTACCACAAGTCGCCCGGTGCCTTCGAAAAGGCCCGTGCCGAGCTGGACCGCAAGAGCGGCCACGTGACCATTTGGGCTGTGGAGATTGACGACGACGGCGCCCCCATCGGCGAGTTCGAGCACACTCCTGAAGGCTTCGGCCGGATCGCTGCCAGCACCGCACGCCAGATCATCCTGCAGCGCCTGCGCGACGTTGAAGACGACAACGTCCTAGGCGAGTTCAAGGGCCGTGAAGGCGAACTGGTCTCCGGGACCATCCAGCAGGGCAACAACCCGCACATGATCCAGGTCAACCTGGGTTCCGTGGAGGCGCTGCTGCCGCCGCCGGAGCAGGTTCCCGGGGAGAAGTACATCCACGGCAACCGGCTGCGTGCGTTGGTTATAGACGTCCACCGGGGCTCAAAGGGCCCGTCCGTCACCCTGTCCCGGTCACATCCGGGCCTGGTCCGCAAGCTTTTCGAACTGGAAGTGCCGGAGATCGCGGACCGCTCCGTCGAGATCGTTGCCCTGGCCCGCGAAGCCGGCCACCGCACCAAGATCGCGGTCAAGGCAAACGTTCCCGGCATCAACGCCAAGGGCGCCTGCATTGGCGAAATGGGATCCCGGGTCCGCGCCGTGATGACCGAACTGAACGACGAAAAGATCGACATCGTCGACTTCAGCGAGAATCCGGCCACCTTCATCGCCAGCGCCCTCTCGCCGTCCCGCGTGAATTCGGTCACTATCACCGATGAAGCCACGCGCTCGGCGCGCGTGGTGGTCCCTGACTACCAGCTGTCCCTGGCCATCGGCAAAGAGGGCCAGAACGCCCGCCTGGCGGCAAAGCTCACTGGCTGGCGGATCGACATCGTGTCCGACGCCGCTGCTGCCCGCGACAACTGAACAGTTTCTGACGCCCTCCCGGCCTCGAATCGCCCGCGCAGTTTCGGGCAGAAAGGCCGGGAGGGGCTAGAATAGTAAAGACCGCGCCTAACGGCCGGCAGCCGTGCGCCTTGGGCGTGCCCCATTCCGTTCACTCGGAGGAGGGCCGTCCGCGGCCAGCAGATATGAACGTCAGGAAGATGACCGTGCCAATAGCAAGCGGGAATCAACCGGAACGTACCTGCATCGGATGCCGGAAGAAGGGCAAGCGGAATGAGTTACTCCGGCTCGTCGCCGAAGGCAGCGGATCAAACGCTGTCCTGGTGGATGAACGACGCCGGATGGCTGGCCGGGGTGCATGGCTGCATCCCAGCGAATCGTGCCTGGCTCTGGCGTTGAAGCGGCGAGCATTCGGACGTGCCCTTCGGGGAGCGGCCGGTACTGCCGCCGTCGAACGCCGGATCACGTCAGGCCCGAGCGTTGCACGCGTTACGGCAACTGCAACACCAACCGTCCAACCTGAAAGCGGGTCAGAAAACTGATGGAAACCCGATGAGTTCCCAGCGATGAGTGCGCAACGATGACAACTTTGTTGCGCTCTGCAATGGGCCCTTCTGCAGCATGTGCGGCTTGGGCCCGCAGTAAGAAGTAGACGGTTCGTGCCTGGCTCGGTGCGGACCGAGACAGGAGAAATGTGGCCAAGGTCCGCGTACATGAGCTCGCCAAAGAGCTCGGTATTACTTCCAAAGATGCAGTGACAAAACTGCAGGAACTGGGCGAATTCGTTCGCTCTGCCTCTTCAACCATTGAGGCCCCCGTTGTGCGCAAACTGCGCAACGCCTTCCCCGACGCCGCCCCCAAGGCTGCAGCACCGGCAGCCGCACCCAAGGCGACCGCTCCGGCTGCAGAGGCGCGTCCCTCAACACCCGCACCCGGTCCGGCAGCACCGAAGGCTCCGGCCTCCAAGGCTGAGGCCCCCGTCGCTCCGGCAGCACCGGCACAGGAGGCGGCTCCGGCAGCCCCCGCTGCCAGCGCACCCGCAGCTGCGGCTGCACCGGCCCCGGCAGCTCCGTCCACGGGCGCAAAGCCTGGCGCACGGCCGGCACCCAAGGCTGAAACCCCGGCTGCCCCCACCCGCTCAGGCGGTTCAGGGCAGGGCGGTTCAGCACCCGTCCCGGCGGTCCCGCCGGGCAACAACCCCTTCGCCA
>NZ_LWLP01000001.1:1777264-2007632 GCF_001641125.1 Arthrobacter sp. OY3WO11
TCATGCCCCTGTGTCGCCTTGCCTCCCACGACTGGTGCAGGCCGTCCCGGTGCCGGCGGCCGTGGTCCCGGACGCCCCGGTGGCGCTCCCGGAACCGGCGGTCCCGGTGGCGGCGGCGGTGCTCCCGCCGGTGGTGGCTTCGGCAAGGGCGGCCGCGGCCGCGGCGGTACCCAGGGTGCCTTCGGCAAGGGCGGCGCCGGACGTGGCAAGCAGCGCAAGTCGAAGCGTGCAAAGCGCCAGGAACTTGAGCAGATGAGTGCCCCGTCGCTGGGTGGCGTGAGCGTACCCCGCGGCGACGGCAACACTGTCATCCGGCTGCGCCGCGGCTCGTCCATCACGGACTTCGCTGACAAGATCGAGGCAAACCCCGCCGCGCTGGTGACTGTCCTCTTCCACCTCGGTGAAATGGCCACGGCCACGCAGTCGCTGGATGAAGAGACCTTTGCCCTGCTGGGCGAGGAGCTTGGCTACAAGCTCCAGGTTGTGTCCCCGGAAGACGAGGAGCGCGAGCTGCTCTCCGGGTTCGACATCGACTTCGATGCCGAACTGGAAGCCGAAGGCGACGAAGAACTTGAGGCCCGTCCTCCGGTTGTCACCGTCATGGGCCACGTGGACCACGGTAAGACCCGCTTGCTCGATGCCATCCGCAAGTCCGACGTCATGGCGGGCGAACACGGCGGCATCACCCAGCACATCGGTGCCTACCAGGTCACCCACAACCACGAGGGCGACGACCGCAAGATCACCTTCATCGATACCCCGGGCCACGAGGCGTTCACCGCCATGCGTGCCCGTGGTGCGAAGGTCACCGACATCGCCATCCTGGTGGTCGCAGCGGACGACGGCGTTATGCCGCAGACCGTTGAAGCACTCAACCACGCACAGGCGGCCAACGTGCCGATCGTGGTGGCCGTGAACAAGATCGACAAGGAAGGCGCCAACCCGGAGAAGGTCCGCGGCCAGCTGACCGAGTACGGCCTGGTTCCCGAAGAGTACGGTGGCGACACCATGTTCGTTGAGGTCTCTGCCCGCCAGAACCTCAACATCGACGAGCTGCTCGAGGCCGTTCTGCTCACCGCAGACGCTGCCCTGGACATGCGCGCCAACCCGAACAAGGACGCTCGCGGTATCGCGATCGAAGCCAACCTGGACAAGGGCCGCGGAGCGGTTGCCACCGTCCTGGTGCAGTCCGGTACCTTGCGCGTCGGCGACACGATCGTTGCAGGCACGGCCCACGGCCGCGTCCGCGCAATGTTCGACGACGACGGCAGCGCCCTGACCGAGGCCGGCCCGTCCCGCCCCGTGCAGGTGCTGGGTCTGTCCAACGTCCCGCGTGCAGGCGACACCTTCTTCGTGACCGCTGACGAGCGCACCGCCCGCCAGATCGCCGAGAAGCGTGAAGCAGCCGACCGTAACGCCGCCCTGGCCAAGCGCCGCAAGCGCATCAGCCTGGAAGACTTCGACCAGGCAGTGGCCGACGGCAAGATCGACACCCTCAACCTCATCCTCAAGGGTGACGTGTCCGGTGCCGTGGAAGCCCTCGAAGACGCCCTGCTCAAGATCGACGTCGGCGAAGGCGTGCAGCTGCGCGTCATCCACCGCGGTGTTGGTGCCATCACGCAGAACGACGTCAACCTGGCAACAGTGGACAGCGCCGTCATCATCGGCTTCAACGTCAAGCCGGCCGAGCGCGTTGCCGAACTGGCAGACCGCGAAGGCGTGGACATGCGCTTCTACTCCGTCATCTACGCCGCAATTGATGACATCGAGGCGGCGCTCAAGGGCATGCTCAAGCCGGAATACGAAGAGTTCCAGCTGGGCACCGCCGAGGTCCGCGAAGTCTTCCGCTCCTCCAAGTTCGGAAACATCGCAGGCTCGATCGTCCGCTCGGGCATCATCCGCCGTAACACCAAGGCACGCATCAGCCGCGACGGCAAGATCATCGGTGACAACCTCACCGTTGAGACGCTCAAGCGCTTCAAGGACGACGCCACCGAGGTCCGCACGGACTTCGAGTGTGGTATCGGCCTTGGCTCGTACAACGACATCAACGAAGGCGACATCATCGAGACCTTCGAGATGCGTGAGAAGCCGCGCGTCTAACCTTGGTTAGTCCTGGGTGCGGGGCCGTTGGATTTTTCCGGCGGCCCCGCACTTTTCCGCCGTTGAGGGGGCCCCGCCCCTACGACGGACGGCCAGCGATCTGCGATCGTCGGCCGTCCGTCTCCGGCAGGCCCGATGCCACTCCCGGGCCCCCTCAACGGCTCCAAAGTGCCGCCGGAAAACCCAACGGGAGTCCGTCGTAGACTCGCCGTAGGTGCGTGGCAAAAATATCCAACGTGCGTGGCAGCCTCACCAGACCGCCGTCGTACGTTCCAAATTTATGAGGAGTTGTTCATGGCTGATCCGGCACGTGCTGCCAAGTTGGCGCAGCGGATTAAGGTTGTTGTTGCTGAGGCCCTGGGCCGGAAGGTTAAGGATCCACGGCTGGAGGGCATTACTGTTACCGATGCCCGGGTGACCAATGATTTGCAGCATGCCACGGTGTACTACACCGTTTTTGGCGACCAGGCCGTGCAGGCTGATGCTGCCAAGGGACTGGAGAAGGCCAAAGGTGTGCTTCGGCAGGAGGTTGGCCGGAACATTACCGTTCGGCTGACTCCCAGCCTCGAATTCGTGGCCGACCAGATTCCCGTGGTTGCTTCCAACCTTGAGGAGCTGTTGCGCGAAGCCAAGAAGCGTGACGCTGAGGTCGCCGCACTGGCCGCCCAGGCAAAGCACGCGGGCGATGCCGATCCATACAAGAGCGACGCGTCCGCCGATGTGGACATCGACGAGGACGACTTCGACGAAGAGGACCTTGACCTCAGCGGCGACGAAGATCTTGACGAAGACGGCAGCAAGTAGCTTTCAGCATTGCCAAATGCCCGGACCGCACCTGTGGTCCGGGCATTTTGCTGCCCCGAATACGACCGGCATTACCCGATGCCGGCTTTGATCACCTTGCCTTGGGTGGGATCGGCGAAACTGAACCCAACCGTGGCATAGAGAGTCTCTCCACGGACTTCGACTGCTGCAGGCCCGTCGACCGCGAGGAACTGCTTCCTGTGGCCGGCCGAATCATCGATCTCAATGATTTCGTTGCCGAACATGGATGCAACGTACACGTCGCCGTCGTCAGCGATTGCCAGGCCCGTCGGGCTCAGGAGGTCCTCCGCCCACACCTTCGTGCTGCCGGTGGAAGGGTTCACGCGGAAGATGGCCCCCCGGGCTCCCAGGGAAGGATCCTCAGGCCCGCCAGGAAGGGTGGTGACGTAAAGCCGGCCGTCCGGTCCGAACTCCAGATCCGTCGGCACCGGTTCAAAGGCGTATTCGTGTCCCACCACGCACGCAGGGACCTCCACGGTGGTCCCAGCCATATCCACGGGGATCCTGGTCCCGGCAGGAATCACCGCGGGCCGGGGCGGCAGGACCGCCAGCGTGGAAACGTCACCCGAATCCAGGTCGACTTCAAGGATCGCATTGGCGCCTGCATCCGCGATGTACGCCGTATCGTCCCGTATTGCAACGCCGTAGGGATGCGAGTCGAGGCCTCCCTGGTAACGGGCCGGCGGGAACGCGGGCCACTCGGCCAGGCATGTGTCCGCGACGTCGGGTCCGAAGCCGTAATGCTGGGCGCCGTCCGGGTTCTTTTCCCGTTCGTAGCTGGCGAGGTCGGCAAGATCATGGATGTCACCCTCCGGGTCGAGGGACTTCAGCCAGCCTTTGAGGGCGGCCGGATCACCGCCCCCGGCACCCGCGCTCTCCACGAAGTACCTGGTTCCATGCCGGGTTTCGACGCCTCCGACGTCCCACCCCTCCGCCCCCTGGTAGAGGGCAGTGGTGGTTCCGTCGTGGTTGACGCGGCTGAGGACACCGGCGAAATTCTGGGTGACCAGGACGGTTTCTTCATCGTAAGTTACGGTCAGGCTGAGGGGCCCTACCAAGCCCTCAGCCAAAGTGCGCGGCGTCCTGTGTTCGGGCTCGGAACCCGCCACCGCGGGCCCGGCAGGAATAGCTATCGCCGCAGCAGCGAGGCCTGCAACGAGGGCAAATTTTGTTTTCATTGGGTACTCCGGGTTGGCGCCCTTAGCGGGCCGGATAAGGAGCCTCCAGCGGAGGCTGTAAATGCGGACACCCCCGGCGCCAGATTATTCCTGCACGGTTGGAATGTCGCCGGGATTTCCCCCTATCCGCCCCCTAATGTCATCCCCTAACGGCAGCCCCAATGACTAGGATCTAGCTATGACTGAGCCGACTGACACCGATCACACCGCGAAGTACCTCGAGCAGGCCGTGGAGCTGGCCATCCGGAACGTCGCCGAAGGAGGGGGACCATTCGGCGCGCTGGTGGTGACCGCCGACGGGCGGGTGCATGAAGGCGTCAACCGCGTAACCCTGGACAACGATCCCACCGCCCACGCCGAAGTGGTTGCCATCCGGGCCGCAGCAACGGCCATAGCCAACTATGACCTGCAAGGAGCGGTCCTCTACGCGAGCTGCGAGCCCTGCCCCCTGTGCCTGGCATCCGCCCTGTGGGCAAGGATCGACCGCGTCTACTTCGCCGCCGACCGCCACGGCGCCGCCGCCGCGGGTTTCGACGACGCAGTTTTCTACGAGTACTTCGACGGGACCCGGCCGGATCTGTTACCCGTCACTCGAAGCGACATCCCGTCGTCGCGCGCGCCGTTCCAGGCGTGGGGGGACTTTGCCGGCAGGAAGGAATACTAGGAATGGAACCTGCACTCACCACCTGTCCAGACTGCGGAAAGACCAACAGGGTCCCCGCCCAGGCGGCAGGCCGGCCCCGCTGCGGCAACTGCAAAGCGGACCTGCCCTGGATCGTGGCCGCGGGGGATGCGGACTTCTCGGCCGTCGCCGAGCAGTCACCCGTTCCCGTGCTGGTGGACTTCTGGGCTGCCTGGTGCGGTCCATGCCGGATGGTGAGCCCGGTGCTGGACAAGCTGGCCAGGGAACGGCCCGGCCGGATCAAGCTGGTCAAGGTGGACGTGGACAAGTCTCCGGGCCTGTCGCGCAGATTCGATGTACAGGCAATTCCCACGCTGATGGTGATGGTTGATGGCAAGGTGGCCGCCCGCCAGGCTGGGGCGGCCCCCGCGGAGGTACTGCGTTCATGGCTGGACGGGGCACTGGCGGGAAAGGGAAACTAGCCCCGCCCCGGCGGCACTCACCGGTTGGCTGGCCCGGCAGCCGGCCGGCACTGCTTATTCAGCCCGGCCCGGCAGCCTGCCCAGGCCCTCCACCAGGTCTTCCTGCCGGCCGCAGAGGGCCACGCGGACCCACCCTTCACCGATGGAACCGAAGGCAGTCCCCGGGGCCAGGGCAACACCCGAATCTGCGAGGAACCGGCGCACCCAGCTGCGGACGTCCCCGCCCGTTGCATGGGAGACATCCGCCCACAGATAGAAGGCTCCCTGCGCCTTGAGGTAGGGGATTCCCTTCGCGTCGAGCACGGCGGACGCCGCATCGCGGTTCGCCCGGTAGTGCCCGTGAGCGTGCTGCACATAGTCCTGCGGCCCGGTCAGGGCTGCGAGCGCAGCATACTGGGACGGTGAAGCGACGCAGGAAACAATCGCCTCCATCACGTTGTCCATCTTCTGCTTGATGCCCGGCGGGCAGACCAGCGCGCCGATGCGCAGCCCGGTGAGCCCGTAGGTCTTGGACAAGGTCAGCGAGGTGAAGACACGCGCATCACCCGGCGTATCGCCGTCGAACCTTGCGGGGCTGACGTGCGGCACATCGTAGGTAAAGGCCTCATAGCATTCATCGGAGATGACCCAGAGATCGTGACGGCGGGCCAGTTCCATCAGTTTCCGGGTCAGGTCCTCGCCCAGCACGGCACCGAGCGGGTTGGAGGGGGAGTTCAGGACCAGCACCCGCGTACGGTCAGTGACGAGTGCCTCGATGTCCGCGGGCCGCGGCTGGAAGCCGTGGTCCGGGTACAGCGGGTAGCCCACGGGGACAGCGTTCAGCAGCCGGGCGGTCATCGCAAAGGTGGGGTAGCCGGGGTTGGGGACCAGGACTTCGTCGCCGGGGGAGAGCAGGAGGCTCATGGCAAAGTGCAGGCCCTGCTGTGCCCCGTCCACCACGTACACCCGGTCGGCGCCGATGCTGTCGATGCTGCCGGGGCTGGTGCCGGCGCGTTCACGGAACCGCGCCGCGAACGCCTCCCGCAGTGCCGGGATGCCGGCGTTCGGAGTGTAATTCGTCTCATCCCGGTCCAGGCACGCCATCGCTGCCTCCAGCACATGCCGGGGGACCGGGAAGCCCGGCTCGCCAATGCTGAGCACCAGGGCGCCGGGAGTGCGCCACGCGGCCTCGGTGATTTCGCGGATCTGGTTGACGGGCACGTCGCGGACATGGGCGGCAAGCTCAGGCATGCCTGCCATCCTAGCTGGCCCTGGAACCGCCTCCGGAGTGCCGGTGCCAGGGCGTGGGCAAGGGCCGGGACCAGCGCCGATATACTGGGAGGCGTGCTTTCTGGACTGGTGATAGTGGACAAGCCGCAGGGATGGACCAGCCATGATGTGGTTGGCCGGATGCGGCGCCTCGCAGGTACCCGGAAAGTAGGGCATGCCGGAACGCTTGACCCCATGGCCACCGGCGTCCTGGTGGTGGGGATCAACAAGGCAACCCGGCTGCTCACCTACATCGTGGGCACCTCCAAGACCTACACCGCCACCATCCGCCTGGGCCAGTCCACGGTAACGGACGACGCCGAAGGGGACGTCACTGCCACGGCCGGCACCTCAGGGGTCAGCGAGCAGGCAATGTACGACGGCGTTGCGGCCCTTACGGGCGACATCCAGCAGGTGCCCAGCAGCGTCAGCGCCATCAAGGTCAACGGGGAACGCGCCTACGCGCGGGTGCGGTCAGGCGAGGACGTGAAGCTCGCCGCCCGCCCTGTCACCATCCACCGGTTCGAGGTGCACGCCATCCGGCGGGACCCGGAGGCAGACGTCGTGGACCTGGATGTCACGGTGGAGTGCTCCTCCGGCACGTACATCCGGGCCCTCGCCCGGGACCTGGGCAATGCACTGGGAGTGGGCGGACACCTCACGGCGCTCCGCAGGACCCATGTGGGACCCTACTCACTCGACCAGGCCCGCACACTGGACCAGCTGGCCGAGGAGCTCAACGTCCTGGAAATGTCGCAGGCGGCCCGGGCCCTGATGCCTAACCGCGAGCTCAGCGCAGAAGAAACCACCGAGATCTCCTTTGGCCGGCGCATCGCTGCCGGCGCCCCGGCTGGAAGCCCCGCCGCTGCCACTGCCGACCACCCCGCAGCCGCTTTCGCGCCGGACGGAAGCCTGGTGGCACTCCTGGCCGATGCGGGCAGCTTCGCCAAACCCGTGCTGGTGTTCGCTCCCGGCAACGGCGCCCCGCCAGTCCGCACCGTGGTGGAGGGCTGACGGTGGACGCGTATTTCTACATCATCCTGGTGGTCGGGCTCCTGTCCACGGCGGTGTGCCTGGCCGCGGGCATCCTCAAGAAGGCGCCCAACGATGTCACGATCCTGTCCGTGGCCGCCGTGGAGGTCGCCCTCCTCGTCTACCTGGTGGGCTCCGTCATCCGGGTCGTTGCCGGCGAGCCCATCGCCGGCGAGGCGTGGGAATTCTGGGGCTACCTGGTCACGGCCATGCTCCTGCCCCCGGCCGCCGTCTACTGGTCCATCCTGGAACGGACCAGATGGAGCAACTTTGTCCTGGCCGCCGTCGGCGTTACCGCGCTGGTCATGGCGGCCCGCATGAACCAGATCTGGTACTGAAGTGGAAGAAGCACCCAACGTGAAAGACCAGCACACCACAGCCGCCGGGCAAAGCCACGCCGGCAGCAGCGCCTCGAACAGCCGCAACACCGGCCCCGGGCGCCTGCTTATCGCCGTCTACGCCGTCTTCGCGATTTCCGCCTCCGCGCGGGCGGGCTACCAGATCCTCACCAAGTTCTCCGAGGCGCCACTCGCGTACCTGCTCTCCGCATTTGCCGCCGTCGTGTACGTGGTGGCCACCGTCTCGCTGGCCAAGGCCGGAAGTACCTGGTTCAAGGTTTCGGTTGCCGCGGTGCTGGTTGAACTGCTCGGCGTGCTGGTGGTGGGCGCCCTGAGCCTTTTCGACCCCGTCCAGTTCCCGCACGAAACCGTCTGGTCGCTGTTCGGCCGCGGCTATGCCTTCATTCCGCTGCTGCTGCCCGTCCTGGGACTGGTGTGGCTGTACCGCCGTCGCCCGGGGGCGCGGGCCGCTACCTGAGGCCCTCTTCTCCGGAACCGGCGGCCTCTTGCCGGAACACATGAAATATGCTTCACTATTTCATGTGGAGGGGAGTATCCCCCGAATGCCTCGTCGTCAGTCCGGCCGCCCCTGAGCGGCCCGGCGGGGCAGGCTCCCGCAGGGAGCCGGGAAAGACCTCCAGTTGGTACATCTGACTGGAAGCAGGTTTCCCCTGATGAACGTTCCCCTATGGGCCTGGCTGGCCGTACTTCTTTTCATCGTCCTGATGCTTGCCCTTGACCTCTTCGCGCACCGCAAAGCCCATGTGATCGGGGTACGGGAGGCCGCGTTGTGGTCTGCGGTCTGGGTCGCCTTCGGTGTTGGCTTCGGCGTTTTGGTGTGGCAGGTATACGGCGCGGAGTTTGGCCAGCAGTACTTTGCCGGCTACCTGATCGAGAAGTCCCTCGCAGTGGACAACGTCTTTATCTGGGCCATCATCTTCACCTACTTCGCGGTGCCCCGGGAGTACCAGCACCGCGTCCTCTTCTTCGGCGTCCTGGGCGCCCTGGTGTTCCGTGGCATCTTCATCGCCGCAGGCTCTGCCATCATCGCCAGCGCGGGGTGGGTGCTCTACATCTTCGCGGCGTTCCTTCTTATTACCGGCTACCGAATGATCCGGCACCGGAACGACCACCTGGACCCGGAGAAGTCCCGGGTGTTGAAGCTGTTCCGCAGCCGCGTACCCATGACCGATGACTTCCACGGGCAACGTTTCCTCATCCGGCGGCGGGGCGTTCTCCTGGCCACGCCGCTGCTGGCGGTCCTGGTCCTCGTTGAGGTCACGGACATCATCTTCGCCGTCGACTCCATCCCCGCTATCTTCGCCGTTACCGACGACGTGTTCCTGGTGTTCACTGCGAACGCGTTCGCGATCCTGGGGCTCCGGGCCATGTACTTCCTCCTGGCGGACCTCATCCACCGGTTCATCTACCTGAAAACCGGACTGGCGCTCGTCCTGATCTGGGTGGGCATTAAGATGTTCCTGAAGATCGACATCTACTACATCCCCACGCCGATTTCCCTGGCGGTCATTGCAGTAATCCTCCTCGTGTCGGTGGCAGCCAGCCTGTGGGCAACGCGGGGCCAGGGGCGCCGCCCGCTTCCCGCGCCGGAGCGTGCACCGTTCGGGACAGCATCACCCGAGGAAATGGCAGCCCTGGAACCGCTGTGGCGCCGCCGGGAACCAAGCAGTTCCCACCACCCGTAACACCGAAAACACGGAGCATCCATGACAGCTGAAAGTTCCATCCACAGCGGCCAGGAAGCTCCACGTCCAGGCGGGCCCGCCCGGCCCGCCTGGACGTTCCTCACCAACCACGGCCATGTCCTGCTCTCCGTGGCGAGGGACCCGGACATCCGGGTAACTGACCTCGCCGAGCGCGTGGGCATCACCACCCGCGCCGCCCTCCAGATCCTCAAGGACCTCGAAAGTGCTGGCTACCTCCAGCGGGCAAGGGTGGGGCGCCGGACCCACTACACCATCCGCCCCCACCAACATTTCCGGCATCCCGCAACTGCTGCGCAGGAAGTGGACGGGCTGATCCGCCTGTTCGCCGCACCGGCTCCGGGGGAGGGGCCGGCAGCGGCGGCTGAACACTAACAGCCTGGCCCGCGGCTTTCCCGGCGTCCGGGCGGGCCCCCGAATGCAGGTAATCTTAGAGAGTTCCGCGGCCGGTACCAGGCCCGAACATTGATACTTGCAAGCGGTTAAGGCGAGGGTGATGGTCTACATCTGGAACGATCCGTCCGAGGTCCCGGCGGACTTCGGCCCATCTGTTGTCACCATCGGAAACTTCGACGGCGTGCATCGGGGACACCAGCAGGTGCTCTCCGAACTGATCCGCACGGCCCGGATCACAAGGTCCAAAGCGGTTGTGGTCACCTTCGATCCGCACCCTGCCCTGGTCCACCGTCCCGAGTCCGCGCCTGAGCTGATCATGGGGCTGCAGGACAAGCTGGAGGCTTTGGGGGAGTTGGGCCTGGACGCCGTACTGGTCATGAAGTATTCGCTGGACCTCGCCAGCCTCACTCCAGAGGAATTCGTGGAGCAGTACCTGGTGGACTGCCTGCATGCCGGCCATGTTGTCATCGGCCACGATGTACGTTTCGGCCGCGGCAACTCCGGCGACTTGGACACCATGCGGGAGCTCGGCCGGAAGTTCGGCTTCGAGGTACAGGTGATCAGGGAGTTCGGTTCTGAGGGCTACCCCCTGCATGACGACGGCGGCGAGGACCGCCGCTGTTCCTCCACCTGGGTGCGGGAAGCCCTGCAGGAGGGGGACGTTGCAACGGCGTCCGCTGTCCTGGGACGCCCGCACCGGATGCGCGGCGAGGTTGTCCACGGCGCCGCACGCGGCCGGGCGCTCGGTTTCCCCACTGCCAACCTGGCCAGCAACGCCAGCGGACTCATTCCAGCCGACGGCATTTACGCCGGCTGGCTGGTTGACCAGGCAGGGACACGCTGGCCTGCGGCTATCTCCGTGGGCTCAAACCCCACCTTCGACGGCGTCAGCCGCCAGGTGGAAGCCCATGTGATCGACCGGCCCAAAGAAGACGTGGAAGACTTCGATCTGTACGGCCAGACAGTAGTCGTGGAATTCGTTGCCCGCCTCCGGGGCATGGTGGCCTACCGTGGACCGGAAGCACTCGTGGAACAGATGCGCCTGGACGTCGTCCAGGCACACGAACTGCTGGCCAGGCGCTGAACCGGCCGGAGGGGCGCCCACCAGGGAAAGGCAGCACCGTGTCCGTCGAAAAGAACACCCGCAAGCTGGACAAGGGCATCGTCCGCGACTTCAGCTCACGGATGAGCTACGCCTCCTACCTCCAGCTGCCAACCCTCCTCAGTGCGCAGCAGCCGGTCAGCGAGCCCGAGCACCACGATGAAATGCTCTTCATCATCCAGCACCAGACCACCGAGCTGTGGCTCAAGCTGGTCCTGCACGAACTGCGCAGCGCAGCAGCCTGGTTGCGGGCCGACGACCTTGGGTCGGCGCTCAAGGGCATCGCCCGGGTCAAGCACATCCAGAAAACCCTGACCGAGCAGTGGTCCGTCCTGGCCACGCTGACCCCCACCGAGTACTCCCAGTTCCGCGGCTTCCTGGGCAACTCCTCCGGCTTCCAGTCGAGCCAGTACCGCGCGGTTGAGTTCGTGCTGGGCAACAAGAACCGCAAGATGCTGCCGGTGTTCGAGTCGGACCCGGAAGCGCACGCCATGCTGGAGGAACTACTTGCAGCGCCCAGCATCTACGACGAATTCCTGGGCTACCTCGCGCGGCAGGGCTTCGACGTTCCGGCGTCGGTCCTCCAGCGGGACGTGACCAAGGCCCACGAGTACACCCCGGAACTGGTGCCGCTGTTCAAGCACATCTACGAGAACGCCGCAGCCAACTGGGGTGCGTACGAGGCCTGCGAGGAACTGGTGGACCTGGAGGACAATTTCCAGCTCTGGCGGTTCCGGCACCTCCGGACGGTCCAGCGGACCATCGGCATGAAGGCAGGCACCGGCGGCTCGAGCGGCGCTGCCTTCCTGCAGAAGGCCCTGGAACTGACGTTCTTCCCCGAACTCTTCGCAGTCCGGACGGAAATCGGCCAATGACCACGCACCAGGGGACGCACCGCCCGGGCACCAACCACCAGCCGGTCCACGGAAAGGCAGCCATGACTTTGCAGCAGCGCGCGGAAGAGCTGGACAGCCGTGATCCTCTGGCCCACTACCGCCACCACTTCATTGGCGCGGACACCCCCGTGTCCTACCTGGACGGCAACTCCCTTGGCCGGCCCCTCAAGCGGACCGCTGACGACGTCGCCGCCTTCATCCGCGACGACTGGGGAGGCCGCCTGATCCGCAGCTGGGATGAACACTGGCTCGCGATGCCCCAGGCCATCGGTGACCAGCTGGGCCGGGCAGTGCTGGGCGCTGCCCCCGGGCAGACCGTCATAGCTGACTCCACCACCGTGGTGCTGTACAAGCTGATCCGTGCCGCCCTCGCCGCGGTGGCCAGCCCCGACCGCAACGAGCTGGTCCTGGACACCGAAAACTTTCCCACGGACCGCTACCTGGTGGAAGGCATCGCGCTGGAGGAGGGGCTCACCCTCCGCTGGATCCAGGCGGACCCGGCCGCCGGGGTGACCGTTGACCAGGTGCGCGAGGCAACCGGGCCGCGCACCGCCGTCGTCCTCCTCAGCCAGATCGCCTACCGTTCCGGCCACCTGGCAGACCTTCCGGCCATCACGGCCGCAGTGCACGACGCCGGAGCGCTGGTGGTGTGGGACCTGTGCCACTCCGCGGGGTCTGTGGAGATCGGGCTGGATGCGGCGGGCGTGGACTTCGCCGCCGGCTGCACCTACAAATACCTCAACGGGGGACCGGGATCGCCGGCTTTTGCCTATGTGAACCACCGGCACCTGCCGTCGCTCAACCAGCCGATCTGGGGGTGGATGGGCCGCAAGGACGCCTTCGAGATGGCCGCCGGATACGAGCCGGCCGCTGGGATCCGGGGCTTCCTCAGCGGGACGCCCGCCATCTTCGGAATGATCGCCATGCAGGGCACCCTGGACCTGATCGAGGAAGCGTCTATGGCGGCCATCCGGGAAAAATCGGAGAAGCTGACAGCCTTCGCCGTCGAGGTTTTTGATGCCCTGCTGGCTCCCCTCGGGGCGGAGCTGGCAACGCCGCGCGACCCCGCCCGGCGGGGCAGCCACATCACCGTGGATCACCCCGGGTTCACCAAGGCAACCGTGGAGGCGCTCTGGGACGGGGACGTCATTCCGGACTTCCGTGCTCCGCATGGCATCCGCGTGGGCCTCTCCCCGCTGAGCACCAGTTTCCGGGAGGTCCTGCAGGGCATGGAAGCAATGCGGAACCGCCTCCAGGCATAACGCGGGCACTGTTTCGACAAGATTAGGCACCGGCCGGTAAACTGAACGATGGATCCGGCTGCAGTCCGTGGCGGCTGGTTCCTGTTGCGTACGGCGCTGACCGGTTTCCCGGTTGCCAGCCGCGGCAGCAGACCCGGCAGTGAAGTACTGACCTGGGCCCTCACGGCACATCCCAAGGAGATATTGTGGCACTTGACGCCGCTGTAAAGCAGTCCATCATCAAGGAATACGCAACCGGCGAAGGCGACACCGGTTCGCCCGAGGTCCAGGTTGCTGTCCTGACCCAGCGGATCAAGGATCTGACTGAGCACATGAAGGAGCACAAGCACGACTACCACACCCAGCGCGGTCTGCTGGCCATGGTTGGTCGTCGCAAGCGCATGCTGAGCTACCTCAAGAAGACTGACATCGCCCGCTACCGTTCGCTCATCGAGCGCCTCGGCCTGCGCCGCTAGTCACACTTTGGGGCGGCCCTTTCCCCCGTGGAACGGGCCGCCTTCTTCACCTGAATAACTAAACAGGAGGATCAACCGCATCACGCATTCGCGGTCCTCGGTAGTGATCCCCGGGAACGGCTCCCTAGAAGGCAGCCCCGGCCCGTGGGTCTCGATCGATGACCGGGTGCAGGGCCAGTAGACAGATGCTGGCTGGGTTGATGCGGCTGGACTCCGTAAAACAGAAACGGAGGTGACTCTCTTGGAGGGTCCCGAAATCCAGTTCTCAGAAGCAGTCATTGACAACGGCCGATTCGGCAAGCGGGTCATCCGCTTTGAAACCGGCCGCCTTGCCAAGCAGGCAGCCGGCGCAGCAATGGTGTACATCGACGACGACACCGCACTGCTGTCCGCCACCACCGCCGGCAAGCACCCGCGTGAAGGCTTCGACTTCTTCCCGCTGACGGTCGACGTCGAAGAGCGCATGTACGCCGCCGGCCGCATCCCGGGCTCGTTCTTCCGCCGCGAAGGACGCCCGTCCACCGAAGCCATCCTGGCCTGCCGCCTGATGGACCGTCCGCTGCGCCCCGCCTTCATCAAGGGCCTGCGCAACGAGGTCCAGATCGTGGTGACCGTCCTGGCCATCAACCCGGACGAACTCTACGACGTGGTGGCCATCAACGCCTCCTCCATGTCCACCCAGCTCTCCGGCCTGCCGTTCTCCGGGCCCATCGGCGGCGTCCGCGTTGCCCTGGTTGCCGACGAAAACGGATCACAGTGGGTTGCTTTCCCCAAGCACTCCCAGCTGGAAAACTCCGTCTTCAACATGGTGGTTGCCGGCAGGTCTGTGTCGGGGGCCGACGGTGACGACGTCGCCATCATGATGGTCGAAGCCGAAGCGACCGACAACTCCTGGAACCTCATCAAGGAACAGGGCGCCACCGCCCCCACCGAAGAGGTTGTCTCCGAGGGCCTCGAGGCTGCCAAGCCGTTCATCAAGGCACTCTGCGACGCCCAGGCCGATCTCGCCGCCCGTGCAGCCAAGCCGACCGTCGAGTTCCCGGTCTTCCTGGACTACGAGGACGACGTGTACGCCGCCGTTGAGGCCGCTGCCGCTGAGAAGCTCACCGCCGTCTTCCAGATCGCTGACAAGCAGGAGCGCGACAACGCTTCGGACGCCCTGAAGGACGAGGTCACTTCTTCCCTTGCCGGCCAGTTCGAAGGCCGCGAGAAGGAGCTGTCCGCAGCATTCCGCTCGGTCACCAAGCACGTTGTGCGCCAGCGCATCCTCAAGGACCAGATCCGCATCGACGGCCGTGGCCTGACGGACATCCGCCAGCTCACCGCCGAGGTTGAGGTCCTGCCCCGCGTCCACGGCTCGGCCATCTTCGAGCGCGGTGAAACCCAGATCATGGGTGTCACCACGCTGAACATGCTGAAGATGGAACAGCAGATCGACTCGCTGTCACCGGTCAAGACCAAGCGCTACATGCACAACTACAACTTCCCGCCCTACTCCACCGGTGAAACCGGCCGCGTCGGTTCGCCGAAGCGCCGCGAAATCGGCCACGGTGCCCTGGCCGAGCGCGCGCTCGTGCCGGTCCTGCCGTCCCGCGAGGAATTCCCGTACGCCATCCGCCAGGTATCTGAGGCTCTCAGCTCCAACGGTTCGACGTCGATGGGTTCCGTCTGCGCCTCCACCCTCTCGATGCTGAACGCCGGTGTGCCCCTGAAGGCCGCCGTCGCCGGTATCGCCATGGGCCTGGTTTCCGACCAGGTGGACGGCCAGACCCGCTACGCAGCCCTGACCGATATCCTCGGCGCCGAAGATGCCTTCGGTGACATGGACTTCAAGGTTGCCGGTACGTCCGAGTTCGTCACGGCCATCCAGCTGGACACCAAGCTCGACGGCATCCCCGCGTCAGTGCTGGCAGCAGCCCTGAAGCAGGCCCGCGAAGCCCGCCTGCACATCCTCGAGGTCATCGACTCGGCCATTGACACCCCGGACGAGCTCTCCGAGTTCGCACCGCGCGTGATCGCCGTGAAGATCCCCGTGGACAAGATCGGCGAGGTCATCGGCCCCAAGGGCAAGATGATCAACCAGATCCAGGAAGACACCGGCGCCGACATCTCCATCGAGGACGACGGCACGGTCTACATTGGCGCCACCAACGGTCCGTCTGCCGAGGCAGCACGCTCCGCCATCAACGCCATCGCCAACCCGCAGGTCCCGGAAATCGGCGAACGCTACCTGGGCACGGTCGTCAAGACCACCACCTTCGGTGCCTTCGTTTCGCTGACCCCGGGCAAGGACGGCCTCCTGCACATCTCCGAGCTGCGCAAGCTGGCCAACGGCAAGCGCGTGGACAACGTCGACGACGTCGTCTCTGTCGGCCAGAAGGTCCAGGTGGAAATCACCAAGATCGACGACCGTGGAAAGCTCTCGCTCGCCCCCGTAGTTGCCGAGGAAGAAGGCGCCGCGGATGAGACCGAGCGTGCCCACGCCACGGAACCTGCTGAAGGCGCTGACGTCTAGCATTCCGGCTTGCGGGCACGGCCTGCAGGTTGAAGTATGAATCGGCGGGGCCGGTGGATGATCCACCGGCCCCGCCGCTGTTACGATGGCAGCCAGATCCCGGCTGCCCCTTTTGAAAGGCCTCAATGACTGTTGTACCCCTGCCGCTTGAGCAGAACCACCCCGGCGATACCTTGGTCCACGGTTCCGACGGCGGCTCCGAAGTCCGGCGTTCGGTGCTGCCCGGGGGAGTGCGGGTACTCACCGAGGCGATGCCCGGGCAACGGTCGGCCACCATTGGTTTCTGGGTGGGCGTCGGTTCACGGGATGAGGCACCGGGACAGCACGGCTCCACCCACTTCCTGGAGCACCTCCTGTTCAAGGGCACCAGGCGCCGTACCGCGCTGGAAATCGCTTCGGCCTTCGACGAGGTGGGCGGCGAGTCAAACGCCGCTACGGCCAAGGAGAGCACGTGCTACTTCGCGCGGGTCCTGGATACCGACCTGCCCATGGCCATTGACGTTATCGCGGACATGATCACCGGAGCTGTCCTGGACCCCGCTGAGATGGAGCAGGAGCGCGACGTCATCCTGGAGGAAATCGCGATGGACAGCGATGACCCCACCGACGTCGCCCACGAGCACTTTGTGGCGGCCGTTCTTGGCAGCCACCCCCTGGGCCGCCCCATCGGCGGCACCCCCGACGCCATCAGGGCCGTGGCCCGCGACTCGGTGTGGGAACACTACCAGCGGTATTACCGGCCGGATGAGCTGGTCATCACTGCAGCCGGGGGACTGGACCACGCCGTCGTCTGCAACCTCGTGGTGGATGCCCTCGAATCGGCCGGCTGGTCGCTTGAGTCCGACGCCGCACCGGTGGAACGCAGGTCCACCGACCGCGCCCTCATCACGGGGACGGCAGGCCTCCACGTGGTCAAGCGCGCCGTGGAACAGGCCAACATCATCATGGGCTGCCCCACCATCGTGGCCACGGACGGGAGGCGCTACGTCATGAGCGTCCTGAATGCCGTGCTGGGCGGGGGCATGTCTTCACGCCTGTTCCAGGAGATCCGGGAGAAGCGCGGGCTGGTGTACTCCACGTACTCCTTCGCGTCCTCGTACGCGGATGCAGGCTATTTCGGCATGTACGCGGGGTGCACACCATCGAAGGTGCGCCAGGTCCTGGAGCTGCTCGCTGTGGAGCTGGACAAGCTCGCGGAGCACGGGATTTCCGAGGACGAGCTCCGTAAGGCCGTGGGCCAGCTGGGAGGCGGAATCGTGCTGGCTCTGGAGGACACAGGTTCCCGGATGTCCCGGCTGGGCCGTGCCGAGCTCGTCTCCGGCGAGTACCAGGACATCGACGAAACGCTTCGCCAGATCAAGGCTGTCACCGCCGAACAGGTGCAGGAACTGGCGGCCGAACTGGCTGCAGCACCGCGGACCGTGACCGTGGTGGGACCGTTCGAGGAGACTGAAACCTTCGGCTTCTGACTTCCGGGCCGCAGGCTTAGGATGAACCCCTGAGGGCAGGTCATTGCCCGGGTGAGGGGAGGACGACATATGGACCGGCCCCGCATCAATCCTGGCCACCCGGCGCTGGCGAACCTGCTGGGCCGGTGGCGGGGAACCACACGGCTTGAGTCCGGCCCCTGGGGTGCGGAACGGACGGTGGACGCCGAAATGACGTTCACCCTGGTTGCCGCAGGCTCGGCCGTGGTGCAGAGCTACCGGCACACCGAGTCCGACGGCAGCCACTTCGAAGGCCACGGCATCTTCACCGTCGATCCGGACCGCCGGGATGTCCTCTGGTACTACGTGGACAGCGTGAGCCCTGCCCCGGACGCCCCTGCGCGCTGCACCTGGCATGACGGGGACCTCCAGGTGGAGCGCCACACCGGAGCGGGTTCCATCCGCCACACCCTGCGCGTCACAGACGGAGTCCTCTTTGACGTCGCCGAACTCCGACGGGAAGACCGCATGGACACTGATCTCGGCGACCGGATCGCCGCAGACGGGGCCACAGCCTCGTACAAGCCCTTCATGACCTCCCGGTACCGGCGGGAGCCTGGCGCACCACAGATGTGATGAGGCGCGCCGGGACGAACTTCCGGAACGCACATCCGCGTCTGCATCGGTATCTATTTTCTTTCCTCGGCCACGACATGCCCGGATAACGCCAGCCCAGGTAGAACTCGCCGAACGGATCCTGCGGCAGGTCGCACTCCGCTACTCCCGGGTCTTCCGGAATCTCGAATTCCGGCAGGTCAACGACGGGCGGATCCTCGCCAGCATCCGCCCGTCTGCCATTTAGGCGGGTGGGTCGTGCAGGAACCGTGCCAAGCCTTCTTCTGCCGGGGACAATCCAATGTAAGCGAAGTCTGCAAGCCCAGCGGTTGATCCATTGAGGCGCTTCAGTTCCGGCGTCAGTTCCTCCGGCCAGTGGGGTGGTTCCCAGTCCTGGTGTTCGCTTTTGTAGTGTCGGCCGGTGGGTGAGGTCCAACCGGGTGGTTCGTTTTTGGTGGCGGGTGTTGGTGTCCAGCCGGTGGTGTGTCTGAGTTTGTGGTGTCTGGGGCAGAGTTGTCCCAGGTTGCTGATTCCTGTGGTGCCGTCGTGGTGCCAGGCGAGGAGGTGGTCTGCCTCGTTATCCAATGAACTGTTGCTGCAGCCGGGGAAGGGGCATTTGCCGTCCCGCATCCTTAGCCAGTTCCGCATGGCTTTGGTGACGCGGTAGCTGGTCCGCCCGATTTCCAGCGGCGCCCCGTCCCTCGGGTCGACGAGGACCCGGTGGAACGAGTCGGCGCCGGCGGCGACCAGGTCCCTGGCCATGGATGGCGGGATGGGTCCGTACCCGTCGAGCATGGCGGGCTCGTCGGTCAGGCCCATGAGGGCGAATACCACGGTGACGAGCACCTGGGCCCGGATCGATGATGAAGGGGTGGGATCCGTTCCTGCGCCCGCCCCAGCGCTGTTGGCTGCATTGAAGTTTGTACTGGTGCCGCTGGTGAGGATGGCTGGGGAGAATTTGTCGGCCCGGATCTGGGTGAGGGTGCGTGGTTCGTGGGGTCCTTGTGCGGCCCGGGCGAGGGCGTTGAGGCGGTTCCAGCCTGCCATGGCCTGGTCGGCTGGGAGGTAGGCCGGACCAGGCCATGCCGTCCTGGTCCGGCCTGCACTCCACCCGGCGGTCTGCCACGGCTTTGGTGTGGCGTTTCTCGATGGATTCTGCGTGGTGGCGTTCGCGCCAGGTGCGGGCCTTGGCCTTGAACCGGTGCGGGGGCATTTCCCCGATCGTGGCAGCGGTGGCGGGTCTTGGTTTGTCGGGGTCGAGGAAGTGGGCTTCCAGGGCGGCGGCCCCGGCGGGATCGAGGGTGGCGGCCTCGTCCGCCAGGGCCAGGGCGTGCTGCCACGAGATTATTCCGGCCCGCAGGGACGAGAGTGTCAGCGGCAGGGTCTTGTCCAGGGCGTGGGACGTGGCGAGGAACGCGCTTGCGGCCCGCGGCCCGATGGCCAGCACGCACCCGATCTCCGCGGCCACAGCCATTTCCTGCGCCTGCACCGGCATCCCGGGAGGGGCCAGGGCATGGGCGGTGTCCGCGTACTTCATGGCCGCACGGGCCTTCAGGCCTGCAAGCCCAGCTTCGGCCTCCCTGGCGCCGGCGAGAATGTCCAGGCTCCCATCTGCTAGCCCGGCCAACGGATCAGCGGCCGAGAACGGTTCCGCACCACACCCGTCCACCTCCGCGTTGAGCACAGCAAGGGCGGCCTTGATGTCCGCGAACGCCTTCTCTACCGCTTCCCTGCCCATGTATCCATCATGGCAAGGGGGTCTGACAATCAGGGACGGAGCAAATGGACCGGCCCGAAAAGGCGTTCCCTAGCCCCCGGCGAACGGCGGCAGCACGTCCACCACGTCAGCCGCTTTTAACACAGCTGAGTGGTCACGCACCGCCACTTCATTGAGCAGGAAGCTGCTCCGGGAGAGAATGCGGGGCAGCGGGGGAGTGCCGGCAGGAGGCTCAGGGCGCTGCACGGACCGGACGGCGTCGAGAAGGTCCGCAACCGTGGCGCCCGGCGCCAGGTCAAAAGTCTCTTCCTCCAGGCCGGCAGCAGCGCGTGCGGCAGCGAAGTAACGTACGTTCAAGAGATTCAGCCCCCGATGGCGCTCATGCTGCGGTCCGGCTGGACGAAGTCCGGAGCATCAAGTCCCACGTGGTCCATTCCGTGGGCCTTCGGCTTAAGCCACATTGCGTCCTGCCACCGCTGGGCGAGGGCTTCATCGCTTGCCCCTGTGCGCAGGAGGCCCAGAAGATCGAACTCCTCGCGGGAAAACAGGCAGCTCATGATCTTGCCCTCTGCGGTGATCCGGGTGCGGCGGCAGTCGGAGCAGAAGGGTTCCGTCACGGACGCAATGATTCCAACGGTTCCCAGCACCGGACCGGACCCACCATCGGACCTTGCCGTCCGCCGTCGTACTTCAAAACGCTCCGCGGGCGCACCATCACGGGCCCGGGGATCGGCGCTGAGGACAAAGTCGGCGGAGAGCAGCTGGCGGATTTCGGCAGCGGTGATCATGTTCCGCCGCGTCCAGCCGTGGTCGGCGTCCAGCGGCATCTGCTCGATGAAGCGAAGCTCGTAGCCGCGCCCCAGTGCCCAATCCAGCAGGGACGGTGCCTCGGCGTCGTTGATTCCACGCATCAGCACCGCATTGAGCTTGACCGGCCCAAGGCCCGCGGCCCACGCGGCATCCACTCCCGCCAGCACCTGGTCCAGGAACGGCCGGCGGGTCAGCTGGGTGAAGGTTTCCTCGTGCAGCGAGTCAAGGGATACGTTGATCCGGGTCAGTCCGGCGGCCTTCAGGGCAGCCGCCTTCTTCGCCAGGCCAACGCCGTTGGTGGTCATGGAGATCGGCAGGTCCGGGTGGTTGCTGCGCAGGGCGGAAATGATGTCCACGAGGTCGTGCCGGACCAGCGGTTCGCCGCCAGTCAGCCGCAGCTCGCGGACTCCCAGCTGCCCGACTCCAATGCCCACGATGCGGACGATCTCCCCAGCGGTCATCACCGCCTGCTTCGAAAGCCACTCCAGGCCTTCTGCCGGCATGCAGTAGGTGCAGCGCAGATTGCATTTGTCCGTCAGGGACAGCCTCATGTCCGTCGCCCTACGGCCATGCCGGTCTGCCAGCCCTGCCGGCGCGTCCCCGGGGCGCGCAGCCGGAACTGACGGCAGGGGTGCATCTGCTTCCCCCCGTGGCTGCGGCATGCCTAGCTGGACACTCATGAATTCAGGCTACGCCACCTTGGGGCGCACATCACACACGGGGTTGCGAACGCCGGCAACAGAATCCCCACGGACCGGCGCCATGCGTATTCCGCGAACCTATGCTGGAGGTGTGAGCAGCTCCGAGCCAGGGCAGGCAACGCAATCAGAGCAGGCACGGCAATCACCGCCACCAAGGCAGGCAACGCACGACGGCGGGCCACGGCAGCCTGCGCGGGCGGCAGCAGCCGCCGGCGTCGCCGCAGTGGGGAGCGCCGCCGTGCTGGGGGAACTGCTGGCCGGATTCTTCAGTCCATCGCTGTCACCCGTGACCGCTGTTGGCGGAGCGGTCATCGACGCCGTTCCCCCGGGCGTCAAGGACTGGGCGGTAACGGCGTTCGGCACCGCGGACAAGGCGGCCCTCCTGGTGGGCATGGGCCTGGTGATGGCTGCACTGGCGGCCCTGGCAGGAATCCTGGAGTACCGGACGCGCTTTGCCGGCGCTGCGCTGACCGGCGTGTTCGGCATGGTGGGCCTGGCGGCTGTCCTGACCCGGGCCCAGGCCAGTGCCAACGCGGCAGTGCTGGCCGTGCTCACCGCCGTCGTCGCCGTACTTCTGCTCAGGTTCCTCATTCGCAGGCTCCAGGAATGGGGGACCCAAGCGCTGGAGCCTGCCCCCAGCGCCCCGCCGGCACGCCGCCGTTTCCTCCAGGCGCTGGCCGGGGGAGCGGTGTTTACGGCGGCAGGGGGCCTGCTGGCGGGAGCCTGGCGCGGTGCGGCAGCCGTTGCCAGCGAGGCCAGGAGCCGGGTGACGCTGCCGGTTCCCGCATCACCGGCACCCGCCGTACCAGTGGACGCCGAGGCCGGAGTGGATGGCATGCAGCCGCTGGTCACTCCCAACAAAGATTTCTACCGCATCGACACCGCCCTGACGGTTCCCGCCGTGGACCCTGCCACGTGGGTCCTCAAAGTCACAGGGCTGGTGGACCGCGAGGTGGAACTGACCTTCGCCGACCTCCTGGCCAAACCCCTGACCGAACGCCACATCACCATCGCCTGTGTGTCCAACAACGTGGGCGGAGACCTCATCGGCAACGCCCGCTGGCTCGGCTGGCCCGTCCGCGAACTGCTGGCACTGGCCGGGCCCCGTGCCGGCGCGGACATGGTGCTGTCAAGAAGTGCGGACGGCTGGACTGCAGGCACGCCGCTTGAGGTACTCAGCGATGGCAGGGACGCCCTGCTCGTCGTCGCCATGAACGGCGAACCGCTGCCCCTGGAGCACGGCTTCCCCGTCAGGCTGGTGGTGCCCGGGCTGTACGGGTATGTGTCGGCAACGAAGTGGGTCACGGAGCTGAGAGTCACCCGGTTCGCGGACGACGTTGCCTACTGGACGCCCCGGGGCTGGTCCGAGCGCGGGCCCATTAAGACCTCTTCGAGGATCGACGTGCCCCGCCCCGGAAGGCCGGTGAAGGCCGGAACAATAATGTTCGGCGGTGTCGCCTGGGCACAGCACACAGGCATCGACAGGGTGGAACTGCGGCTGAACCGTGGACCCTGGCGGCAGGCAGACCTGGCACGAGGCATCTCGGCGGACACCTGGTACCAGTGGAAACTGGGCGTGGAGTTGACGGAGGGGCAGTATGAAGTCCAGGTCCGTGCCACGGACCTCGCGGGAGGCATTCAGGACGAGCGGAGCCGGCCGGTTGTCCCGGACGGAGCCACCGGGCTCCACACGATTAGAGTGGACGTGACACCCTGAACGCTCGAACTGAAGGCGGAACCATGGCCAGCCCGCAACCGCATGGAACGTCTGCAGAGGCGGAGCGCCGGACGGAGCACCAGCGGCATCACGCAAAGCACCAGGCGAGGTCCGTGGCTGACCATGCAGCAGCCGTCACTGCGTTGCTGGAGCCATTGAACTCTGTGCACCGGACGGAAACGTTGCCCCTGGCAGATGCCTTCGGCCGCGGTCTGGTGGCGGACGTGCGTGCCCCCATCAGCCTGCCGCCTTTCGCCAACTCCCAAATGGACGGGTATGCCATCCGGTCCGTGGACGTGCCCGACGGCGGTGCGGAGTTGGGCATCATGCCTCCCGTTCCAGCGGGCGTACGTCCTGCAGCACTGCAACCCGGCATGGCTGCCCCGATCATGACCGGAGCGATGCTCCCGGCGGGGGCCGACGCCGTCGTCCCTATTGAGCGGGCCGTTCCGGACCGCTTCCTGCCAGCCGCCGCCCAGGCAAAGGAACACGCCACCGTGTGGCTGCCGCCGGCGGCGCCAAGCACGTTCGTCCGGGCTGCAGGCAGCGATGTGCAGGCCGGCGGGACGGGACTCGCTGCGGGCACCTTCCTCGGCCCGGCCCAGCTGGGACTCCTGGCCGCGCTGGGCATCCCGGACGTGACCGTCTACCAGGCGGTGACAGTTCTGCTGGTCACCACCGGCGACGAAGTGGTGGAGCCCGGCCGTGAGCTGCCGCCCGGCAAAATCTTCGACTCCAACGGGACCCTCCTGGAAGCCGCCATGAAACAGGCAGGACTGCAGGTCCGCCGTGCAGGCATCGCCACGGACAACCCGGACGGGCTCAGGGCGCTGCTGCGGGAAGAGGGCGCAGGAGCGGACCTGATCGTGACCACCGGCGGGGTCAGCCAGGGCGCGTATGAGGTGGTCCGGCAGGCCATGGCGGACCAGCCGGTCGAGTTCCTGCATGTAGCCATGCAGCCGGGCGGGCCGCAGGGGATCGGCACCTTCGAAGGCCGGCCCTTCCTCGGGTTCCCCGGCAACCCGGTCAGCTGCCTTGTGTCCTTTGAAATGTTCCTCCGCCCGGCCCTCGCCGGCCTGCTGGGCGCACCGGCGCCCCGCCTGCCCGTCCGCGCCCGGCTCAGCCAGCCGCTGACCTCGCCGGGGCACAAGCACCAGGTCCGCCGCGGAACCCTCAAGGCGGACGGAACCGTGGAGTTGCAGGGCGGGGAGAGCTCACACCTGATGCACGCGCTCGCCGGCTCCAACGTTCTGGTCCACGTTCCGGAAGGAGTGGCCGCGCTCGCGGCAGGGGCGGAGGTGGAAGTATGGATGCTGTGAATGCAGAACAGACCCCGCCCGCGCTGACGCACCTGCGCCAGGACGGCAGCGCCCAGATGGTGGACGTCTCCGCCAAAGCCGAAACCACCCGTGAGGCCACCGCCACCGCCACAGTCCGCACCACCGCAGAAGTCATGGGCCTGCTGGGCTCGGGCGGCCTGCCCAAGGGCGACGCCCTGGCGGTGTCACGGGTGGCCGGGATCATGGCCGCCAAAAAGACCCCCGAACTGATTCCGCTCTGCCATCCGCTTCCCCTGTCCAAGGTGACGGTGGACTTTGAACTTGGCACTGAGACGGTTTCCATCCTCGCCACGGTTAAGACGCGCGGCGTTACCGGCGTGGAGATGGAAGCACTCACGGCGGCCTCCGTGGCGGCGCTCAGCGTGTACGACATGGTCAAGGCGGTGGACAAGCACGCCGTCCTCACCGACATCAAGGTGCTGGCCAAAAGCGGCGGCAAGAGCGGGGACTGGACACTGTGAGCAGCCCCGGCACCCTGAATGCCCCTGAACCCCACCGCCACGGCGACGTGCAGGGCCGCAAGGCCGGCATCGTCATTGCCTCAACCCGTGCCGCCGCCGGGATCTACGACGACGAAACCGGCCCCGTGATCAGCGACTGGCTGACTGAACACGGCTTTGACGTGTTCCCCGCCATGGTGGTCCCAGACGGCGAGCCCGTGGGCTCAGCCATCCGTGCCCTCCTGACCCAGCGCCCCGCCGTCGTTATCACCAGCGGCGGCACGGGCCTCAGCCCGGACGACCGGACCCCCGACGTCACCCTGCCGCTGCTGGACCGCGAGATTCCAGGCATCATGGAAGCGGTCCGCCGTGCCGGAGCCGCGAAAACCCCGTTGGCGGCGCTCAGCCGCGGTTATGCCGGTGCGGCCGGGACCACGTTCATCATCAACCTGCCCGGGTCACCGAAGGGCGTCATGGACGGGCTGACAGTCCTTGACCCGGTGATCGGGCACCTTTGTGACCAGCTGGAAGGCGGACATGGGCACTGAAGCAGCTTTCGAGGTAGTCAACGCGGTCCTGAGCGCGGAACCCATCTCCGTGGACCAGGCCATCGCCGCGGTGGAGAGTGACACCGCCGGCGCGGTGGTCAGCTTCAGCGGCGTGGTGCGCAATCACGACGGCGGCAAGGCGGTTGAGCGGCTCAGCTACAGTGCGCACCCTACCGCCCACCAGGTGATGGCCGACGTCGTGGCCCGCCTTGCGGCCGAACAGCAGGCAGCAGTTGATGGCGACGGCGGCGCCACCGGCCCGTCCGCGCAGCCAGTGCGGATCTGGGCAGCGCACCGGATCGGCATGCTGGAAATCGGTGATCCCGCGCTGGTGTGCGCCGTGTCCGCGGCCCACCGCGGGCAGGCCTTTGCCGTGTGTTCGGAACTGGTGGACAGGATCAAGGAGCAGGTGCCCATCTGGAAGGAACAGTTCTTTGCTGACGGGACCGTGGAATGGGTGGGGGCGGGCAGCTGACGCTGCTGCTCCGGCGCCACTGCCCGCCATCGCCCAGGCCTGTTCCTGCGAGGTAACGCACAGTCCCTGGTTCCACTGCCTCCGGGCCCCGCCGGTAGGGTTAACGGCATGACCCAACAACTCTCCAATCCCAAGCTGGTGGCCGTCCTGGGCGCCAATGGCCGCATGGGCGCCGAAGCCGTAAAAGCCGTTGAAGCCGCGCCCGACATGAAACTTGTTGCGGCCCTGGGGCGGGGTGATTCGCTGGACCGTATCACCGCTGCCGGCGCCCAGTACGTTGTGGACCTGACAGTTCCGGAAAGCACCGAAGCGAACGTCCGCTTCGCCGTCGAGCACGGCATCCACGCTGTGGTGGGCACTACCGGCTGGGATGCCGACCGCCTGGCCGGGCTGGAAAGCCTTCTGGCCGGCCACCCGGAGACGGGCGTCCTGATCGCCCCGAACTTTGCTCTTGGCTCGGTGCTCGCCTCGGCCTTTGCCGCTAAGGCATCCAAGTACTTTGAATCCGTGGAGATCATCGAGCTCCACCACCCGGACAAGGTGGATGCCCCCTCCGGCACGGCAGTCCGCACCGCGCAGCTGATCGCGGCCGAACGCAGCGCCGCAGAGCTGCCGCCGAGCCCGGACGCCACCACCAGTGAGTTGGCAGGAGCGCGTGGCTGCGAGGTCGACGGCGTGCGGGTCCACAGCGTCCGCCTCCGCGGACTGGTGGCGCACCAGGAAGTCCTGCTGGGCGGTTCCGGCGAGCAGCTGACCCTGCGCCACGACTCCTTTGACCGTGCATCCTTCATGCCGGGCGTGCTTCTCGGCGTGCGCAACGTGGCTGCCCACCCCGGGCTGACGGTGGGCCTGGACGGCTACCTGGACCTGGGGTTCTAGGCCATGGGCGGACTGCTGGCAGGGTTCCGGAAGAACCGCACCAAGATCTGGGTGGGGGCAGTAACCCTGTTGCTGGTCTTCTACCTGGTGGTGTCCTTCCAGCGTTCCATCCTTCTCCTGACGGACAGCAACCTGGCGGCCCAGGCAATCGGGGCTGCGTACCTGGTGCTGCCGGTCATTGGTGCGTGGGCCCTGATCCGGGAACTGATGTTCGGGGCCCGGACCGAGCAAATGGCAAAGGTCCTGGAGGCGGAGGGCGGCCTGCCGGTGGACGAGCTGCCCCGCACTCCCGCCGGGCGGATCGTCCGCTCGGCAGCGGATGCGGAATTCGAGAAGTACAAGGCCGAGGCCGAGGCCGCTCCGGACGACTGGCGTTCCTGGTTCCGGCTGAGCTGTGCCTATGACGCCGCGGGGGACCGCAAGCGTGCCCGGGCTTCCATGCGCGACGCCGTCCGGCTCTTCCAGGGCAACGCTCCCGCCTAGGGTTCAGGAACGTCAGGCCCTTACCGGGCAGCCCTGACGTTTCCCCTGCCCGCCTGGTTTGCCGCGTGCCCCAGCCATTCGAGAGGCCCCCGCCACTTCAGCAGCACGAACACCATGCCCACGATGACCGCCGTGGCGGCCTGGGCGAAGTACATCCCGTCATCGGTCCAGCCGGCGGGCAGGGGCTTGAGGTAGAACCCGGAAACCACCCAGACGTGGACCGTGTAAAGGCTCAGGGTCATCGCGCCCGCGCCGCGCAGCGGCAGCAGCAGGTCCAGGTCCACCCACTCGGCCAGCCGGCCCAGCAGGAGGCAGGCCCCGATCACGGCCACGGCCACGGCCGATGTGTGCAGCAGGTCCAGGGTGGTTGCCGAGTGTGGCGCGGCAGACGCCAGCCACCACCAGGAACCCTCCTGTGGAATACCCGTCAGGTTCACCTGCAGCACGCTGTCCAGCGGATACCCGGGGGAATTCAGCAGATCCTCCAGGGCAGCGCGGCCGCCCCAGCTCTCCATGGCGGTCACCCCCAGGGTCTTGGCCAGGACGGCAACCAGTGAACCGGCCACCAGCAGGACCACCGGAACCATCGCCCTGCCGAGCACCAGCCGGCCCACAATGAGCCCCACCAGGAGGTACGAGAGCCACTGGAATATGGGGTAGTAGCCGGTGAAGAAAAGGTCAGCCAGCAGCCGTGACGGGGTGGCGAGGTCCTCCCAGGACGGGTTATGACCCAGTTTGAGTGGAGGCTCGGACGCCAGGAGCCACGGGCGCAGCAGGTACGCCAGGACGGGGGAGCCCAGGATCCAGCCGCCGGCCCACGCACAGAGCCGCTTCAGGCCCATCCCCAGGAAGGGCAGGACACACAGGAACAGCACCGCGTAATGGACCAGGATGACAGCAAGGTTGACTTCCAGCCCGCCCAGGGTAAGTCCGACGGCGGCAATCACCAGGGCGCGCAGGGCAATGCCGCGGCGGGCGGCGGAGAGGTCCGGGCCCTGCACCGGCTTGTGCTTGCCCGTGGACAAGGCCAGGCCCACCCCGGCCAGGACGGCGAACAGCGCTGCCGCCCTGCCTGAAAACGTGAGTCCGATCCACGTGGGGGTCAGGTCGGCGGTGGATTCGAAGGTGGGGAGCAGGTGGGTGGCCATCATCCCCAGCAGGGCGAGGCCACGGGCCGCGTCGATGCCGTGGAGGCGCCCCGTGACGGGCTGCCCGCCGGATTTCCGGGACGTTCTGGCCGCATTACGGGACGTCATGACCAGATCGTCTCACACCTGCCTGTGCTGGAGGCGCCTGCCGAACCTTCTTGTATTCGAATATATGTTCGAATAAGATTGCCGCCATGTACACTCCACCATCCGGAAGCCCTCCATCATCCGGAAGCCCTGCATCATCCGGAAGCCCTGCATCATCCGGAAGCCCTGCATCATCCGGAAGCCCTGCATCATCCGGAAGCCCTGCATCATCCGGAAGCCCTGCCGATAAGTCCGGCGGTGACGGGCTCGCCAAGGCCATGAGCCCGGGGGTCGTCGACTACCTGTTCCGCCAGTTGGTGGCCGGCCGGCCACCCGAGGACGTCCAGTGGGAGCAGGAGGGCATCAGCCTCGCCGCCCAGCCTGAGGGAGCGGAACTGGCCCGGCGCCTCGCGGAGACGGACATCGATGCCCTGACGCCCGTTGAGCTTTTCCACTACGTCAGGGCCGCCCAGCGGCTGTCGTCCTGGGTCGAGGACCTGCGCCAGGCCGCCGTCGGACGGTATTGCCACCCTCCGGCTTACCACCCGCCGGCGGAGGCATCCTGCCCCGCCCGGCACCCCGCCTCCTGACCGGCAGCAGCGCACTCCACCTCCTGGCCGGCGGCAGCTCCGGCCGTGGTTCGGTGCCCGGGACGGTGTCCGGAAGATGATGGCGGAAAGGGGCGCGGCGCGCATGGCCGCGATGCGGCCAGTCCGTTATTTGACGTGCATCACGCCCCTGGCATTGTCCTAACCAGCCGCAGACAGGGTAACGTTTTTTCCATGGCTGACACATCCGCGCATCTCCCTGCCCTTGGTACTCTTCTGACCGCCATGGTCACACCGTTCACCAAGGACGGCGCAGTGGATTATGAGCAGGCTGCAGCACTGGCGAGCAAGCTGGTGGACGATGGCTGCGACGGGCTGGTGGTCACCGGAACCACGGGCGAAACCTCCACCCTCACCGACGAGGAAAACCTCGGCATGTTCCGCGCCGTCAAGGACGCCGTTGGCGGCCGGGCTGCGATCATCGCCGGCACGGGCACCAATGACACCGCCCACTCAGTCCACCTTTCCCGGCAGGCAGCAGCCCTCGGCGTCGACGGCCTCCTCCTGGTGACGCCCTACTACAACAAGCCCAGCCAGGCCGGTGTCCGCGCGCACTTCGAAACCATCGCCAGCGCCGTGGACGTACCCGTTATGCTGTACGACATTCCCGGCCGCTCCTCCATCCCCATCGAGCCCGACACCATGATCCGGCTGGCGCAGCACCCGAACATCGTGGCGGTCAAGGATGCCAAGGCCGACTTCGTCGCTGCCGCCCGCGTCATGGCCGAGACGGACCTCCTGTTCTATTCAGGTGACGACGGACTGACCCTTCCGTGGATGGCCCTGGGCGCCGTCGGACTCGTGGGCGTCACAACGCACGTGGCTACGCGCCGCTTCCGTGAGCTCATCGACGCCGTCAACGCGAACGATCTCAGCACCGCCCGGAAGATCAACTTTGAACTCCTGCCCGTAGTGCGCGCCACCATGACGCGGGTTCAGGGAGCCGTTGCGGCCAAGCAGATTCTTAAATGGCAGGGAGTCCTGCCCAACTCGATTGTCCGTTTGCCCCTCGTGGAGCCGGACGAAGCCGAGATCGAAACCATCCGCGGGGATTTGGCGGAAGCGGGGCTGGTCTTTTCCTGAGGAGTAAGACCAGCACCCTTCCGCCTGGAAAGTAGTGCAATATGACCCAAACTGCCCTCACCGGCCTTGTCACCCCTCCCCGCCTGCCGCAGGGAACGCTCCGGATTGTCCCGCTGGGCGGCTTGGGGGAGATCGGCCGGAACATGGCCGTGTTCGAGATCGACGGCAAGCTGCTGATCGTGGACTGCGGCGTCCTCTTCCCCGAGGAAACGCAGCCCGGGGTTGACCTGATCCTGCCCGATTTCTCCTATATCGAGGACCGGCTGGACGACGTCGTGGCCGTGGTCCTCACCCATGGCCACGAAGACCATATCGGCGCTGTCCCGTACCTGCTGCGGCTCCGCAACGACATCCCGCTGGTGGGCTCGCAGCTGACCCTTGCCCTGATCGAGGCGAAGCTGCAGGAGCACCGCATCCGGCCCTACACGCTCACTGTTGAGGAAGGGCAGGTGGAGAAGTTCGGCCCCTTCGAGTGCGAGTTCGTGGCGGTCAACCACTCCATTCCCGATGCCCTGGCGGTGTTCATCCGGACAGCCGGCGGCACTGTGCTGCACACCGGCGACTTCAAGATGGACCAGCTTCCCCTTGATGGCCGCATCACCGACCTGCGGCACTTCGCCAAGCTCGGCGAAGAGGGCGTGGACCTCTTTATGTCGGACTCCACCAACGCTGACGTCCCCGGCTTCACCACCGCGGAAAAGGAAATCGGCCCCACGCTGGAGCGCCTCTTCGGCCAAGCCACCAAGCGCATCATTGTGGCGTCCTTCTCGTCCCACGTCCACCGGGTCCAGCAGGTCCTGGACGCCGCCGCCAAGCACAACCGCAAAGTGGCCTTCGTAGGCCGCTCCATGGTCCGCAACATGGCGATCGCCGAAAAACTCGGCTACCTGGACGTCCCGCCGGGCCTCATCGTCGACATCAAGAACATCGACAACCTGCCGGACAACCGCGTGGTGCTGATGTCCACCGGGTCCCAAGGCGAGCCCATGGCAGCCCTGTCCCGGATGGCCAACGGAGACCACCGTGTGGTGGTGGGCAACGGCGACACCGTCATCCTGGCCTCCAGCCTTATCCCCGGCAACGAGAACGCCGTCTTCCGGATCATCAACGGATTGCTCAAGCTGGGTGCCGACGTGATCCACAAGGGCAACGCCAAGGTGCACGTCTCGGGCCACGCCGCGGCCGGCGAGCTCCTGTACTGCTACAACATCCTTGAGCCGCTGAACGCAATGCCGGTGCACGGTGAAACCCGCCACCTGATCGCCAACGGCAAGATCGCCATCGAATCCGGCGTCCCGGAAGCCAGCGTCATCCTCGCCGACAACGGCACTGTGATCGACCTTAAGGACCATCGGGCAGACGTGGTGGGCCAGGTTGAAGTCGGCTTTGTCTACGTGGATGGATCCAGCGTTGGCGAGGTCACCGAGGCCGACCTCAAGGACCGCCAGACCCTGGGCGATGAAGGCTTCATCTCCATCATCACGGTCATCCACCGCGCTACCGGCAAGGTTGTGTCCGGCCCGGAGATCCACGCCCGCGGCGTGGCAGAGGATGATTCCGTGTTCGACGAGATCATCCCCAAGATCAACGCTGCGCTGGAGGAAGCTGTCCTCAACCACGCGGACCACACCAGCCACCAGCTCCAGCAGGTAGTCCGCCGGGTGGTGGGCACGTGGGTCAACCGCAAGCTGCGCCGCAAGCCTATGATCATTCCGGTGGTCCTCGAGGCCTGACACCGGCCGCCGCTACCGGCCCGCGTTCCCGTGCCCAACGGGACCGCGGGCCGGAGGCCTTTAAGGGCCGCGAACCAGGGACCGGCGGCACCCAAATCCCCGGAATTCCGGCCCAACTCGGGTACCGTGGCTAGTATGGCCACTCGTACTACTTCCGCGCCCAATGGATCCAGCAGGGGCCGTGCCGGCAGCAAAACCGGCAGCTCCTCCGGCGGCGGCGCCGGTTCCACGGCCGCCAAGTCCGGCCGTGCCGGTGGCTCCACGAGCACCGCACGCACCCGCCAGCTTCCCGCCGTCGAGCACCACCAGCCGTGGCTGCTGCGCGTGGTGGGCGGGGCCTGGCTGGGCCTCGGCCACCTTGTGGGCGGAGGGGTGCGGCGCATCGGCCATGACGTCAGCGATCTGCCGGCAGAGGACCGCCGGGACGGTGCGGCCTTGTTCAACCTTGCCCTCGGGATCTTCATCGCCACCTTCGCCTGGTGGGGCCTCACCGGCTGGTTCCCGGACGCCGTGTATGCCGTAGTCAACGGGACGTTCGGCTGGATATCACTCCTGCTTCCGCTCATGCTGTTTGTCTGCGCGTTCCGGCTCTTCCGCCAGCCGTCCGACGGCCGGGGCAACAACAGGGTGGGCATCGGCTTCCTGATCATGACCTTTGCCGGCTGCGGGCTGGCACACATCCTGGGCGGGCAGCCCACCGTTGCCCAGGGCTTTGACGGCCTCCGCCAGGCGGGCGGAATGCTCGGATTCCTTGCCGCTTCGCCCTTGGCCGCCATTCATTCCGCTGTTCCGTTGGTGCTCTACTCCCTGCTGGCATTCGTCTCACTGCTGATCATCACCGCCACGCCGTTCACTGCAATCCCGCGCAGGCTGCACGCCGCCTACGAACACCTCATGGGCATCGACCTGCTGGATGAACCGGACCGGGACAAGCACGATCGCAGCTACCTGGAACGGACCCCCGCCGCACCCCCCAAGAACGCCAAAAAGAAGAAGCGGCGCTTCTTCGGTAAGGATGAGGAGGACGACGCCGGCCTGGAAGGCTATGTAGGCGACGAAGCCTTCGAGCACGCCGTGATCGACGACGGCGACGCAAAGGGAGGAGCGGAGGCGCGTCCGGCGCCTGGTGTCCGCCGCCCCACCCAGGCGGAGATCGCCGTCGAAAAGATCAAGGCCGCCCAGGGACTGGGTGCAGGCGCCCCGTCTTCCCCGGGGGAAAATGCCACCGAAGCCATCCCGATGATCACCCCCGGCATGGCTCCGCCTGCCGCAAAGCCGGCCGCCGCGCCCACCGTGCCCTCCAATCCGGTGGCCCCCGCTCCGCCGCCGGTTCCCATCCCGCAGCGCACCGAGCAGCTGTCGCTCGCCGGCGACGTCACCTATACGCTCCCGGCATCGGACTACCTGACCCCCGGATCCATCCCGAAGGAGCGCACGGAAGCGAACGACGCCGTCGTCGCTGCCCTGACCGACACCCTCCAGCAGTTCAACGTCGATGCCACGGTCACCGGCTTCAGCCGCGGCCCCACCGTGACCCGGTACGAGATCGAGCTGGCCCCGGGCACCAAGGTGGAACGGGTTACCGCACTTTCAAAGAACATCTCCTACGCCGTGGCGTCCAGCGACGTGCGCATCCTCAGCCCCATCCCGGGCAAGTCCGCCATCGGCATCGAGATCCCCAACACCGACCGCGAAACTGTCTCCCTGGGCGACGTTCTCCGCAGCCAGAATGCCCGCCGGACGGACCACCCGATGGTGATGGGCGTTGGCAAGGACGTGGAGGGCGGCTACGTGGTGGCTAACCTCGCCAAGATGCCCCACCTGCTGGTGGCCGGTGCCACCGGTGCCGGTAAATCATCCTTCGTGAACTCGATGATCACCTCCATCCTGATGCGCTCCACCCCCGATGAGGTGCGCATGGTCATGGTGGACCCCAAGCGCGTGGAACTCACCGCATACGAGGGCGTCCCGCACCTCATCACGCCCATCATCACCAACCCGAAGAAGGCAGCCGAGGCGCTCCAGTGGGTTGTCCGCGAGATGGACGCCCGGTATGACGACCTCGCCAACTACGGCTTCAAGCACATTGACGATTTCAACAAGGCTGTCCGCGCCGGCAAGGTCCAGCCGCCGGTGGACTCCAAGCGCGTCATCCGGCCCTACCCGTACCTGCTGGTGATTGTGGACGAGCTCGCCGACCTGATGATGGTGGCTCCCCGCGATGTTGAAGACTCGATTGTCCGCATCACCCAGCTCGCCCGCGCCGCCGGCATCCACCTGGTCCTGGCTACCCAGCGGCCGTCCGTGGACGTGGTGACCGGCCTCATCAAGGCGAACGTGCCCTCACGCATGGCGTTCGCCACCTCCTCGGTGACCGACTCGCGCGTGGTCCTTGACCAGCCCGGGGCCGAAAAGCTTATCGGCCAGGGTGACGCCCTGTTCCTGCCCATGGGTGCCTCCAAGGCCATGCGCGTGCAGGGTGCGTGGGTCACAGAATCGGAAATCCATAAGGTGGTTGAGCACGTCAAGGGACAGCTCCAGGCCACCTACCGCGACGACGTCGCCGCCGAAGCGCCCAAGAAGCAGATCGACGACGACATCGGGGACGACCTCGAGGTCCTGCTGCAGGCCACCGAGCTTGTGGTCACCACGCAGTTCGGCTCAACGTCGATGCTGCAGCGCAAGCTGCGCGTCGGCTTCGCCAAGGCCGGACGGCTGATGGACCTGCTGGAGTCACGCGGAGTGGTTGGCCCCTCCGAAGGCTCAAAGGCCAGGGACGTCCTGGTGAAACCGGACGACCTCGCGCCCGTCCTTGCCGCCATGAAGGGCCAGGAAGCCCCGGCAGCACCCGACTCGCAGACCGCCGCGCTGAGTGATAACGCCAACGCCAACATCGCCCAGGGCGGCTACGCCGAAGATTTGGTGGCCGCAGACCTGGACCAGCGGAAGCAGAGCGTCGAATATTACGACGGCTCGGATTCCCCGCCCGGCGGCTATGACGACGAGGACGGCTCCGAAGACGCCTGGTCCCTGACCGGGCGCTAGCCCGGGGACTGTAGCCTAGAAACGTGACTAGCACCGATGCAACCGCCGCCGGCCCAGGCCGTGCCGGGGTCTGGAACCTTCCCAACATCCTGACCATGATCCGCATCGCACTGGTGCCATTTTTCGTCTGGTTCCTCATCGCGGACGCCCCCGGGCTGCGCAGTGAGGCAGGCGTGTGGCGCTGGGCGGCGGTCCTTGCGTTCGCCGTCGCCATCTACACGGACAAGCTCGACGGCGATATCGCCAGGAGCCGGAACCTCGTGACTGACTTCGGCAAGATCGCCGATCCCATTGCGGACAAGCTCCTCATCGGTTCGGCGCTGGTCATGCTGTCCGTCCTGGGCGAGCTGCCGTGGTGGGTCACCCTGGTGATCCTGGTCCGTGAATGGGGCGTCACGGCCCTGCGTTTCTTTGTGATCCGCTACGGCGTTATGCCGGCCTCCCGCGGCGGCAAGCTCAAGACCGTTGTCCAGACCGCTGCGATCTTCCTCTACCTCCTGCCGCTGGGCTCTTTTGCCCCGTGGCTCGTGTGGGTGGCGTTCGCGGTGATGATGGCCGCCGTGGTGATCACGGTGTGGACCGGCGTGGAGTACGTGGTTGAAGCACTGCGAATCCGGGCCAAGGGAAAGCTGCAGGCGCGCAACGATGAAGGCCAGGAGCCCGCATGACAAACCTTCACCATTTGTCCGCCGAAGCGGTCCGCGAGGCGCTCGACGCGGGCCGGACCGTGGCCACAGCCGAATCGCTGACCGCCGGCATGGTGTCCGCAGTCCTGGCGGACACCCCCGGTGCGTCCGGCATCCTGCAGGGCGGGGTGATTGCCTACCAGAACTCCGTCAAGGAAAAGGTGCTGGACGTCCCGTCCGTGCTCTTGGCGCGCGTCGGATCCGTCGACCCGGACGTCGCCGCGGCCATGGCGGCAGGAGCCCGGACCGTCCTGGGCGCTGACATCGGCGTCTCCACCACAGGCGTTGCCGGGCCGGAGGCGCACGACGGAAAGCCCGTGGGCACCGTCTACGTGGGCATAGCCACCGCAGCAGGAACAGCGGCCTTCGAATACGCCTTTTCGGGAAGCCGTGCCGAGATCCGAGGACAGGCTTGCGGGGCGGCCCTTGAAAGGCTCCTCGAAGCCCTGTCCGGATAGCGCCCGGTACCCCGAAGTTACTGGGCGTATAGTTGCCGGGAACAAAAGCCGGTACCGATTAGTTATTACATTGTGTCGCTTCCGGAGAGCGGAGGCGCCTAGGATGAAATGACCACGACGGTTCGCCTGAGGGCGGACCTGACCAATGAGGGAGCAAGGCGATACAGATGGTAAAGCAGCCCGTATCCGTAAACGGCGTTGTCCGCTGGAAGGATGTGGGCCTCGCCGATCAGGGCAAGAGCGAACAGAAGGAGCGCAAGATGGTTGTACTTCGTCACGAAATTGGTGATGTCCTGCGCGATGTCCGCCAGCGTCAGGGGCGTACGCTCCGTGAAGTTTCGCACAGCGCCCGTGTCTCCCTGGGTTACCTCAGTGAAGTGGAGCGCGGCCAGAAGGAAGCATCATCTGAGCTGCTGTCCTCGATCTGCTCGGCCCTGGATGTTCCGTTGTCCAGCATGCTTCGCGAGGTGAGCGACAGGGTGGCGGTTGCAGAAGGCGTTGCCGTTCCGGACACCGTTCCCCAGGAGTTCTCCCAGCGTTATGGCCGCGACCTCGAGCGCGACCTCAACACTGAACTTAACGACGAACTTTCCACGGGCCTTCTTTCCGGCGCCCGGTAAGGTCCCGCCGGAAGGCGGCTCCCGGAATGTAGCAAACACTAAAGCCCCCGGCCACGGCCGGGGGCTTCAGTGCGTTCCGGCTACTGACCTTCCACGGTGGACGCCGGGCCATCCTTCGGGAAGCCGTCGCGTTCGTAGGTGGAGTTCAGCTTGGCCATACAGCGGGCCAGTTCCTCCAGTTCCTCAACCGGCCATTCGCCCAGGCGTTCGCGGAACACCTGCCGACGGGCGTCCTGGACCTGATGCATCTTTTCCTCGCCCTTGGGTGTCAGCCGGATCGCCTGCGCCCGTCCGTCCAGGGGGTCAGCCTCCTTGGACACGAGCCCCAGGCTCTCCAGGAAAGCAATCTGCCGGCTGACGGACGGCTTGCCGACGCCGATGTTCATTGCCAGGTCGGTAAGGCGGATCGGCCCCTCCCGGCGGATCACCGTCAGGAGGCCGTACGCCGCCGGTTCCATGTCCGGATGGACCTGGCGGGAAAGCTGGTTGGAGATCGACCGTGCGCGCCGCCAAAAGAGACTGATCTGGTGTTCCACGTTCTGCACCGCTGCGTCCACGGTCGCCTCGTCGTGGCGGCCTTGCAGGGAGGGGACGTCAGGGGAGTTGCTCATGGCAACAATTCTAGTGCGCGGGATCATGAGAGACTTTTCTGGTGCGAATCAGCGATTATTGGCGACTTATGGACGACGAATTCGGCGCCGGGTACTCGCGGGTCCTCAGCAGCAGCCTTGTCCTGGCAGGGGTGGGCGGGCGCACCGCGGACCAGGCGCTTGCAGCAGGCATAGAGCCCCGCAGGGTGTGGCTGGCCGTCTGCGACGTGCAGGATGTCCCCGCCGAGCGCCGGCTGGGCCGGGACATCAAGCCCCGCACAGACTAGCGGCTTTCTCCTGACACGCCGCGCGATTGTTCGAATACCTGTTCGGGTAAAGCTATGCTTTTCATAGCGGGTTATCCACATAGCCGCCCTCACCCGGCCGGAATGTCAGTGGGTCCCAGTAGCGTCAGAGATGACCAATAAACGGCCGCTGAGGCCACTCCAAAGCGAGAAAGCATTAGAGGTGTGAACCATGGCGGCAGCCCCGGATCGTGCAAAAGCGCTCGAAGCAGCGCTGGCCCAGATCGACAAGCAGTTCGGTAAAGGCTCGGTCATGCGGCTCGGCGATGAAGTCCGGGCTCCGATCGAGGTCATTCCCACCGGATCCATTGCTCTGGATGTTGCTTTGGGAATTGGCGGCCTTCCCCGTGGCCGCGTTGTTGAAATCTATGGGCCGGAATCGTCCGGTAAGACCACCGTGGCCCTCCACGCCGTGGCCAACGCCCAGCGCCTGGGCGGCATCGCCGCGTTCATCGACGCCGAGCACGCCCTTGATCCCGAATACGCCGCGAAGCTCGGTGTCGACACCGACGCGCTCCTCGTCTCCCAGCCGGACACCGGCGAGCAGGCACTGGAAATCATGGACATGCTGGTGGGCTCGGGCTCCCTGGACGTCATCGTGATCGACTCCGTCGCAGCGCTGGTGCCGCGCGCCGAAATTGAGGGCGACATGGGTGACAGCCACGTCGGCCTCCAGGCCCGCCTCATGAGCCAGGCCCTGCGTAAGATCACCGGCCGGCTGAGCCAGACCAAGACCACGGCGATCTTCATCAACCAGCTCCGCGAGAAGATCGGCGTCTTCTTCGGCTCCCCGGAAACCACTACCGGCGGTAAGGCCCTGAAGTTCTACGCCTCCATCCGTATCGACGTCCGGCGCATCCAGACCCTGAAGGAAGGTGCCGATTCCGTTGGCAACCGGACCAAGGCGAAGATCGTCAAGAACAAGATGGCCCCGCCGTTCAAGGTGGCCGAATTCGACATCATCTACGGCCAGGGCATTTCCCGTGAGGGCGGCATCATCGACATGGGCGTGGAGCACGGCATCATCAAGAAGTCCGGCTCCTGGTTCACCTACGACGGCGACCAGCTTGGCCAGGGCATGGAGAACTCCCGCAGGTTCCTCCGTGACAACCCTGAGCTTGCTGCCGAACTCGAGCGCCTGATCAAGGAAAAGCTCGGCGTGGGCGTCAAGCCTGCGGAGCCGGAGTCCAAAGACTCCCCGAAGCTGAAGGCCGTTGACGGGTTCTAGCCGTTGACCGGCTTCGACAATCCGCGTCCCCGCCGGGCAAAAGCCGGCGGGCGGCGCGGAGTTTCACATTGCGGCGCGTTCCAGGACGGTCCGGATCCCGGTTCTTCCGTTGCCGGGGACGCAGAGCCGGATCCGGTGTCCGTTGCGCAGAACATCGTGTACCGGCAACTGACCGCGTCGGCCAAAAGCCGGCTGCAGCTCGCCCAAAAACTCGCCGAACGGAACATCCCGGACGACGTCGCCGAGGCAGTGCTGGACAGGTTCCAGGAAGCCCGCCTGATCAACGACGCCGACTTTGCGGACATGTGGGTGAGGAGCCGCTCCCAGTCGCGGAAACTGGCGAAGGGAGCCCTCCGCCGCGAACTCGCGGAAAAAGGCATCGACCAGGACACCGCCGCCGCAGCTTTGGAACAGCTGACGGATGCGGATGAGGAAGCCGCCGCACGGCAGCTCGTGGAGCGGAAGCTCCGCCCGGGAACGGATTTCCAGGACCGGGCGGCAAGGGACAAGGCAACCAGGCGGCTGGCGTCCATGCTGGCCCGCAAGGGCTATCAGCCCTCGCAGGCGTTCCGGATCGTCAACGAGGTCCTGGAGTCCTGCGCGGGACCCGACGGTGCCAACCCGTAAAACCGGTACCCTTAACAGGTGAGTTTGACCATCCCTTCCCCCTTTTCCGGTACCGGCCCCTCTGCAGAAGCTGGTGGTGCTCCGCAATCCGGTGGCCCCAAGCCCCGCACCTACCAGGTGCGGACGTTCGGCTGCCAGATGAACGTCCACGACTCGGAGCGGATGGCCGGGATGCTGGAGGACGCGGGGTATCTGCCGGCAGACGGTGAGCAGGCCGACATCGTGGTGTTCAACACGTGCGCGGTCAGGGAGAACGCTGACAACAAGCTCTACGGCAACCTTGGCATGCTGGCTCCGGTGAAGGCAGCAAACCCCGGCATGCAGATTGCTGTGGGCGGCTGCCTCGCCCAGAAGGACAGGGAAACCATCCTGAAGAAAGCCCCGTGGGTTGATGCCGTTTTCGGCACCCACAATGTTGGCGCCCTGCCTGCCCTGCTGGACCGCGCCCGGCACAACAGCGAGGCGCAACTGGAAATCCTCGAGTCGCTGGATGTCTTCCCGTCCACGCTTCCCACGAAGCGGGACTCCGTCTACTCAGGCTGGGTATCGATCTCCGTGGGCTGCAACAACACCTGCACCTTCTGCATCGTTCCCGCCCTCCGCGGAAAAGAGAAAGACCGCCGGCCGGGAGACATCCTGGCGGAGATCCAGGCCCTGGTGGACGACGGCGCCATCGAAGTCACGCTCCTGGGCCAGAACGTCAACTCCTACGGTGTGGAGTTCGGCGACCGGCAGGCATTCTCCAAGCTCCTCCGGGCCTGCGGGGACATCGAAGGCCTGGAGCGCGTCCGCTTCACGAGCCCGCACCCGGCCGCCTTCACCGACGACGTCATTGACGCCATGGCCGAGACCCTCAACGTGATGCCGCAGCTGCACATGCCGCTGCAGTCGGGGTCGGACAAGGTGCTTCGGGACATGCGGCGTTCCTACCGCTCCAGCAAGTTCCTGGGGATCCTGGACAAAGTCCGCGAGAAAATCCCGCACGCGGCAATCTCCACCGACATCATTGTGGGGTTCCCCGGCGAAACCGAGGAGGACTTCCAGGCAACACTTGATGTCGTGGAGAAGTCACGCTTCGCCACCGCCTTCACGTTCCAGTACTCCAAGCGCCCCGGCACCCCTGCCGCTGACCTGCCGGACCAGCTGCCCAAGGCAGTGGTCCAGGAACGGTTCGAACGCCTGACCGCACTCCAGGACCGCATTGCTGCAGAGGAGAACCAGCGCCAGCTCGGCCGCCGCGTTGAGGTCATGGTCACGGCGCAGTCCGGACGGAAGGCAGGGGAGACGCACAGGCTGTCCGGCCGTTCGCAGGACCAGCGGCTGGTGCACTTCTCGGTCCCTGAGGGTGCGCCCGCTCCGCGGCCGGGAGACCTGGTCACGGTGACCATCACCGAGGCCGCCGCTTTCCATCTCGTCGCCGATCCCACCCTGGAGGATTACAGCCTCCGCCGTTCCCGGGCCGGCGACGCCTGGGACAGGTCGCAGGCAGATTCCTGCGGAGCACCCGCACCGGGGGCTGGTGCCGGTGGCAAGGGCGTTTCGCTGGGCATGCCCTCGTTGCCCGTCCGCACCCGCTGACCGGTGGGCTCACCGCCTGTCATCGCCGTCGTTGGCCCCACCGGGTCCGGCAAGTCTGACCTCGCCGTCAGCCTTGCCCTTGAACTCGACGGCGAAGTCATCAACGCCGACGCCATGCAGTTCTACCGCGGCATGGACATCGGCACCGCAAAAATCACTGAGGCTGAACGCAGGGGAGTTCCCCACCACCTGCTGGACATCCTGGAGGTAACCCAGGAAGCCAGTGTGTCGCAGTTCCAGCAGCAGGCGCGGGAGCTCATCACGGACATCCATGCCCGCGGCAAGCGCGCCGTCCTGGCCGGCGGTTCCGGCCTCTACGTGCGGGCTCTGCTGGACGTCCTCGAGTTCCCGGGGACTGATCCGCTGGTGCGGCAACGGCTGGAAGCCGAACTCGCTGCGCAGGGGACCGCGGTGCTGCTGGAGCGGCTGCGGGAGGTGGATCCGGTGTCCGCCGGCCGCCTGTCGGATGACCGGAGGATCATCCGGGCCCTGGAGGTCCACCAGCTTACCGGACGGCCGTTCAGCTCCTTTATGCCGCAGCGCGAGTACTTCCAGCCTGCCGTCCAGGTAGGCCTGGCAGTGGACCGCGAGGTGCTTCGGGACCGGCTCGCCCGACGCGTCCACAGCATGGTGGACGCCGGCCTCCTCGCGGAAGTCGAACGGCTGGATGCCCGCGGGCTGCGGCAGGGCAAGACCGCTCCCCGCGCCCTGGGGTACTCGCAGTTCCTGCGCGTTATCGACGGCGAATGTTCCGTTCCCGAGGCCGCGGAGGACACCATCGTGGCCACCCGGCAGTTCGCCCGGCGCCAGCTGACCTGGTTCCGCGCCGACCCGCGCATCCACTGGCTGGACTGGCAGGATCCGGCCCTGGTGGCCAAAGCAGCGGCGCTCTCCCGTTTTTAGGGCTGCACCGCCCGGCCGGTACCCTTGGAACCATGGACACAACCCTCGCAGAAACCACCGAGCCGGCCTTCCGCACCCTGAGCGGGCTCCGCTTTTCCAAGGGGCACGGCACCGGCAATGACTTCGTCCTGGTGGCTGATCCCGAGGGCGTCCACACCATCACGGCCGAAGCAGTGGCTGCCCTGTGCGACCGGCACCGGGGGATTGGCGGGGACGGGCTCATCCGGGCGGTTCCCTCGCGCTTCCTTCCGGAGGGCCGTGAGCTGCTGGCCGCCGCCCCGGATGCTGAGTGGTTCATGGACTACCGCAACGGCGACGGCTCGCTGTCCGAAATGTGCGGCAACGGCGTCCGCGTGTTCGTCCATTTCCTCCGTACCGAAGGCCTGATCGAACTGCCCGACGGCGGTGCCCTGGCCATCGGCACCCGCGCCGGGGTCAAGACCGTGGTGCGTACGGGCGACGACTACGCCGTGGACATGGGGCCGTGGGAGTTCATCTTCCCCGGGGAAGCTACGGCCAAGGCCATGGATTCGCTGGTGACCGCGGAGGGCCTGGAGGTTCCACGCCCCGCACTGTCAGTCAGCATGGGCAACCCGCACACCGTCGTTGCCCTCGCCGAGCTTTCCGAACTCGCCGGAACCCGCCTGTTCACCGCGCCCTTGGTAGACCCTGCCCCGGCCAACGGGACCAACGTGGAATTCGTGGTTCCGTCCGAGCCGCTGGTGCACGACGGCGTCGGCTCGGTGACAATGCGGGTGCATGAACGCGGCGTGGGGGAGACCCAGTCCTGCGGAACAGGTGCCTGCGCCGCCGCAGTGGCCATCCGCCACTGGGCAGGAGCGGAAGCCCCGGACTCCTGGCGGGTCCACGTCCCTGGCGGCGTGGTGGGAGTCAAGTTTTTCGCTGGTCCCGCAGGTCACGAGCATGTGGAGCTCAGCGGTCCGGCAGTTATTGTGGCAACCGGGACGCTTTCCTGACCTTGAGGATCCGGAACGACTTCGACGTCGCTTCCCGGCTGACGCTGAACGATTCGTCCAGCTCAGCTGCAAGCCACCGCTGAAGCGAGTCCGCCCCCAGGTTCTTCTGCACCACCAGCCAGGCCGTCCCGCCCGGAGCCAGGCGGGGCAGCCACAGCGTCAGCAGGGAGTGCAGTTCGTCCTTGCCGATCCGGATGGGCGGATTGGACCATATCGTGTCAAAGCGCAGGTCGGGATCCACTGCGTCAGGGGTGCTGGCCGTAACGTTGGCCAGCCCCAATGCTGCGGCGTTCTCGTTTGTCAGCGCGATGCAGCGCTCGTTGACGTCCACAGCGTAAACCCGGGCGGACGGCGCCTTGAGAGCCATGGTCAGTGCAACCGGCCCCCAGCCGCAGCCGATATCCAGGAGGTTCCCCTGCGGTGCCGGCGCGGGTACCTCGCTGAGCAGGATGGCCGTGCCTTTGTCGATACCGTCAGGGCTGAAGATGCCGGAGGAAGTCTGCAGCCTGCGCGTTTGCCCTGCCAGTTCAACAGTCAGGGGCTTGCGGGTGAAAGGGCCGGCGGGTGTTGCGCTGAAATAATGTGCGGACTCCATAACTGGCCAGAGTAGTTCCCCTTGCAGCGTAAAGGGAAACCGCGGGTATGGCCCTCTGCTAGGCTGGAGGGCATGTTCCTGATCTTCGAGTAACCGGCACGGGCCACGCCCGTCCCATAGCCTGCCCTCAAGCGGCAGCATGTCCCACCCAGCGACGCAGGTTCTCTGAACCTTCCGCTGCGTGCACCGGACCAAGCGGCCTCGTTTGCTCCGGTCGCCGGACCACACTCGAAAGTCAGCCTCCTGCTGAACTTATCGCCGTTTTCCGGCTGCTTTCTTTTCGCCGCGTAGCCACACGCGGCACGTCTGCCAGCGCTGCCGTCCGCAGCGCCGGCCCGGCAAGCCAGGAGGCTTGGATGACCGAAGGCCGTCAGCCCAGCGCGAATACTTCCCCCACCACCAGCAATCGGCACTATTCTGGAACTGCCGAATCTTCAAAGGAGACCATGACCAGCCAGCCCAACACCGGATCAGATCCAGCCGCCCAGGACATGAGTCCCGAGGAAATCCAGGCTGTCATCGACCGGATTCTCTCCAAGGACGTACCTGCCAGGAACCCCAGCACGCAAAGCGGCGATGCGAAGAGCAGCGACGGAAAGGCAGTATTCGGCAAAGCCCAGGCAATTTCCCGCCTGGACGAAGAACATTCAACGTACGACGGCGACCAGCAGGACCTCGAGGAACGCCGCGCCCTGCGGCGCACCGCAGGACTGTCCACCGAACTCGAGGACGTCACCGAGGTCGAGTACCGGCAGCTGCGCCTTGAGCGCGTTGTCCTGGCAGGGCTCTGGTCCGAAGGTACGCTGGCCGACGCCGAGAACTCGCTCCGGGAGCTCGCTGCCCTTGCGGAAACTGCCGGATCCGAGGTCCTTGACGGACTGGTCCAGCGCCGTGACAAGCCGGACCCCGGAACATTCCTTGGCTCGGGCAAGGCGCTTGAGCTTCGGGACATCGTGATGTCCACCGGCGCGGACACCGTTGTGGTGGATGCCGAGCTTGCACCCTCCCAGCGCCGAGGCCTGGAGGACATCGTCAAGGTCAAGGTCATCGACCGGACGGCTTTGATCCTGGATATCTTCGCCCAGCATGCCAAGAGCCGCGAAGGCAAGGCCCAGGTGGAGTTGGCGCAGCTTGAGTACCTCCTGCCGCGCCTCCGTGGCTGGGGCGAGTCGATGTCCCGTCAGGCCGGTGGCCAGGTGGGCGGCGCCGCGGCCGGCATGGGTTCGCGCGGTCCCGGCGAAACGAAGATCGAGCTGGACCGCCGCCGTATCCGGACCCGGATGGCCAAGCTGCGGCGGGAGATCGCCGCGATGAAGCCGGCCCGTGAGACCAAGCGGGCCAACCGCCGTCGTAATTCCGTGCCGTCCGTGGCGATCGCCGGGTACACCAACGCCGGCAAATCCTCGCTGCTGAACCGCCTGACCGACGCCGGCGTCCTGGTGGAGAACGCCTTGTTCGCTACGTTGGACCCGACTGTCCGCAAGGCGGAAACCGCGGATGGGCTGGGTTACACGCTCGCGGACACTGTGGGCTTTGTCCGGTCGCTGCCGACTCAGCTGGTGGAGGCGTTCCGCTCCACGCTGGAGGAAGTTGCCGACGCCGACCTGATCCTTCATGTGGTGGACGTCTCGCACCCGGACCCTGAGGGGCAGATTGCTGCAGTCCGCAAGGTCTTCAGCGAAGTGGATGCCCGCAAGGTGCCCGAAATCATCGTGCTCAACAAAGCCGACGCCGCTGACCCCTTTGTGGTGGAGCGGCTCAGGCAGCGCGAACCACGGCATGTGGTGGTGTCCGCCCGCACGGGGCAGGGCATCGCGGAACTGCTGAAGGCCATCAGCGACGCCATTCCCAGGCCAAGCGTCAAGCTGGAGCTGCTCATCCCGTACGACCGCGGAGACTTGGTCAGCAAACTCCACGAGTCCGACGCCGAGATCATCAGCGTGGACCACGTGGAGCAAGGCACGCGGGCCGTGGTGATGGTCCGGGAAGGCTTTGCGGCCGAACTGGAACCCTTCGTCAGCAATGACTGACCTCGTGGCCCCGGAAGCCACGGAGACGGCCGGCGAGCAGTTCGTGATCGAACTGCTCGACCGGGCCGTTGCCGGCATGGGCGGACAAAGCCGTGAGGGCCAGCACGAGATGGCCAGGGAGGTTGCCCGTGCGCTGGGAACGGGGGACCACCTCCTGGTCCAGGCGGGGACGGGCACCGGAAAGTCGCTGGCCTACCTGATACCCCTCATCGCACACGCCCTGGAAAGCAACAAGCCCGCCCTCGTGTCTACGGCCACGCTTGCGCTCCAGACGCAGATCGTGGGCCGGGACCTGCCCCGGCTGCTCAAGGCCATCACTCCCGCCCTGGACAGGCCCGTCAAGGTGGCCCTGGTCAAGGGGCGGTCCAACTATGTCTGCCGGCACAAGCTGGAAGGCGGCTTTCCCAGCGAGGAACCGGCGGAAGGCCAGCTGTTCAGCCTGGGCGAGGACACCAGCGTGCCGCACTTCGCAGCAGCCGTGGGCGGCCCCTCGTCGCAGCTCGGCAAGGAAGTGGTGCGGCTGCGGGAGTGGGCGGAGAAGACCACCACGGGCGACAGGGATGAGCTGCTGCCCGGTGTCACGGACCGTGCCTGGCGCCAGGTGTCCGTAACGTCCATGGAATGCCTGGGCGCCCAAAAGTGCCCCATGGCGGCAGAGTGCTTCAGTGAACTCGCCCGCCAGGACGCTGCGGAGGCCGACGTCGTGGTCACCAACCACGCCATGCTTGCAGTCAGCGCCTTTGAGGGGCTGGCGGTCCTGCCCGAGTATGACGTGGTGGTGGTGGACGAGGCGCACGAACTCCAGGACAGGGTTACCGGTGCGGTGTCCGGCCAGCTGTCGGTGGCCATGGTGCACGCCGCTGCCGCCGGTGCCCGCAAGCACACCGCCATCACCGTTGACGCGCTCAACGCTGCGGCCGCAAACCTGGAGCTAGCCCTCGCCGGCGTGCCGAACGGACTGCTGCCCAACGGACTGAATGACGAACAGCTGGACTGCGTGGACCAGTTGCGCGACGCCTGCCGGGCCGCCCTCTCGGATTCGAAGGGGGACAGCACTACAGCGCCCGACGGCGGCAGGCAGCTTGCGCGGTCCCGCCTGATGCTCATCCTGGAACTTTGCGAACGGCTTCTCGCTGCCCGGGAGAACCGCGAAGTAGTGTGGTTTTCCCGCGCCAGCTCCTTTGATCCCGCGCAGGGGTTTTCCCCGCCGGATGAGGCAGCGCCGGCTTTGATCAACATCGCGCCCCTCTCCGTGGCCGGGCGGCTGCGGGAAGGCCTGTTCGCCGGACACACCGTTGTGCTGACCTCTGCCACGCTGGCCATCGGTTCAGCATTTGAACCTGCCGCGGGCGGGCTGGGCCTCGTGGGTGAGGGTGCTCCCCGTTGGAAGGGCGTGGACGTGGGTTCGCCGTTCGACTACCCCAAACAGGGCATCCTCTACGTTGCCGGGCACCTGCCCAAGCCCGGCAGGGGCGCATCCCCGGAAGCGCTGGATGAACTTGAGGCCCTGATCCGTGCTTCCGGCGGCGGCGCACTGTGCCTGTTTTCCTCCCGGCGCGCCGCAGAGGAAGCCTCCGAAGCACTGCGCCCCAAGCTGGGCATGACGGTCCTCTGCCAGGGCGATTCCACCATGACCGCCCTCGTGAAGCAGTTCGCCGATGAGCCCGACACCTGCCTGTTCGGAACCATGTCCCTGTGGCAGGGTGTGGATGTCCCGGGCGGTTCATGCCGGCTTGTGGTGATAGACCGGATTCCATTTCCGCGGCCGGACGATCCCCTCATGACGGCGCGCTCCCGGGCCGTGGCCCAGGCGGGCGGCAACGGCTTTATGTCCGTTTCGGCCACCCATGCCGCCATCCGGCTCGCCCAGGGCGCAGGCCGGCTGATCCGCTCCACCGGGGACAAGGGAGTGGTGGCTGTACTTGACTCCAGGCTCGCCACCGAGCGCTACGCCGGGTTCCTCCGGGGAGCGCTGCCGCCGTTCTGGTCCACAACTGACCGGAAGACGGCGATCGCTGCCCTGGAGAGGCTGGCCGGGGAAAACGCCTGACGCCCTGGCCAGGGCCGGGCCTGTAGGAAGCTGGCCCTGCGCATAGCTGGTCTGCCCAGGGTGGATCCAGCCAGCGCTGCGCAGGGCCGGGTCTGCCCTGGGCTATTTGTTCTGTTGGGCTGGTTCTGCCTGGGCCAGGAGCGGGCGCCTACAGCGAGCGGAGTACTGACACGACCTTGCCCATGATGGTGGCGTGGTCCCCGAGGATGGGCTCGTACTGGGTGTTCTGGGGGAGCAGCCAGGTGTGGCCGTCACGCTGCCGGAACGTCTTCACGGTGGCCTCGTCGTCGAGGAGGGCAGCGACGATGTCGCCGTTGGCCGCGTCCGCCTGGCGGCGGACCACCACCCAGTCGCCATCACAAATGGCTGCATCCACCATGGAATCCCCGGCCACCCTGAGCATGAACAGTTCGCCCTGGCCCACCAGTTGCCGGGGGAGCGGCATGACGTCCTCCACCTGCTGGTCGGCAAGGATGGGGCCGCCAGCGGCGATGCGGCCAACGAGCGGGACCATCGCGGTGTCCAGAGCGGTGGGCAGCTCCGTGACGGTGGCGCCGCGGGCTGAGCGTCCTGCTGATGGCTGGCTGGCCGGCTTGGCCGCACCGCCGTCCAGGGTCAGGGGCATGAGTACCTCCATGGCGCGCGGACGCTTCGGGTCACGGCGGAGGTAGCCGAGTTTTTCCAGTTGGGCCAGCTGGTGCGTGACGCTTGAAAGGCTGGCCAGTCCCACCGTGTCACCGATCTCCCGCATGGACGGGGGGTAACCGTTCTCGTTGACGGAGCGCTGGATGGTTTCAAGGATCTTTTTCTGCCGTGGCGTCAGGCCCTTGGCGGTCCTCTTCGGTTGCGCGGTTGCCCTGCCCCCGGCGGCTGCTGCTGCCATATTCGCCAATGCCTTTCGGTGTCCGCCGGACCCCTCCGCGGCCATGCCCTGGAGGATCCCGCCCCATAATGTCAGACCCTGCTGATCGACTGTCCGGGTGGTTGTTCTTTCGTTCAAAACTAGGCCAGCCACACTGCTTTTTCAAACATTTGTTCTAGCGAGTCTCGACAATGTTCGTTGATAGGTGCTAAAACTGAAGAAGCAAAGTTCGAACATATGTTCTACTGCGAACCCCGGCCATTCGAAGATGGCGCCGGGAAGCCCCTGGCGGGGCGCGGAGCAGAACATCCGGGCAGCACAGTATGGTCCAGGAGGGCTCAGTTCATGTCAGCTACATCTGTTTCGCGGGGTTCACGTCCACAGCTGCTCTCGGTGCAGCAACTTCTGTCCCGGCCTGAAGAGCGGCAGCCGGAACAGCCAGCACCCCTTCCGCCCCTGCGGCTGACCCGCCGCGGCCGTATTGTGCTGATCGGGATTCCCCTGGTTCTGCTGGCCGCCCTGCTGCTCTCACTGGCAGGCTTCTTCAACTCCCCGGCGAAAGCCTCAGACTCTGCTGCGGACCTTCAGGCGACCTCCGCGGTCAGTGTGACAGTCCAGCCCGGCCAGTCGCTGTGGGGTATCGCCGCCACCGTTGCGCCGGAGCGCGACGCACGCGATGTTGTGGCGGACATCGTGCAGCTGAACAACCTGTCCGCGGGCGCGGTCTTCCCCGGACAGCAACTGTTCGTCCCCGCCGACTGAGCTGTCAATGCCGGCAGAGTCCGGACCAGCAGCGGTGCGGCTCCATCGAATCAGCCGGGGTTGCACGCCGACGGCGAACAGGAAGCCGTCACATTTTCCGGCGTCCGGCAGGGGCACTAAACTGTTCAGGTGAATGACCAGCTAGAACGCCTGAACCGGCTTCCCCTCCGCAGCAACCTCCGCGGGCTTACCCCTTACGGTGCGCCACAGCTGGACGTCCCCATCCTCCTCAACGTCAACGAGAACACGCATGGTGTTCCGGCGGACGTGCGGGCTGCCATCAGCGCGGCGGTGACCGAGGCAGCCGCAGGCCTGAACCGCTACCCGGACAGGGAGTTCACCGAGCTGCGGAAGGCGCTGGCTGAGTACCTGGGCCACGGCCTGGATGAGACCAACGTCTGGGCCGCCAACGGGTCCAACGAGGTGCTCCAGCAGATCCTCCAGGCCTTCGGTGGTCCCGGACGCACAGCGCTCGGCTTTCCGCCCACGTACTCCATGTACCCGCTGCTGGCCAGTGGAACGGACACCGAATACATCGTCGGTGAGCGCGCTGAAGGCTATGGGCTCAGCGCTGAATCCGCAGCGCGGCAGGTCAAGGAACTGCAGCCCAACATCGTTTTCCTCTGTTCACCCAACAACCCCACAGGGACGGGGCTGGGGCTGGATGTCGTGGAGGCCGTCTACGAGGCCGGTGAAGCAAGCCAGACCATTGTCATCGTGGATGAGGCCTACCACGAGTTCGCACACGACGGTACGCCCAGCGCACTGACGTTGCTGCCCGGCCGGGAGCGGTTGATCGTGTCCAGGACCATGAGCAAGGCCTTCGCGCTGGCGGGGGCCCGCTTGGGCTACATGGCTGCAGCACCTGAAGTCGCCGATGCGCTGCGCCTGGTCCGGCTGCCGTACCACCTCTCCGCCATCACGCAGGCCACCGCCCTGGCCGCCCTCCAGCACCGCGAGGCGCTGATGGCGGACGTGGAAGACATCAAGAAGCAGCGGGACCGCATCGTCTCGGAGCTCACGCGGATGGGCCTCAAGCCTGCAGCGTCGGACTCCAACTACGTCTTTTTCGGGGGACTGGAGAACCCGCACCGGGTCTGGCAGGAGCTGCTGGACGCCGGAGTGCTGGTCCGGGACGTTGGGATTCCCGGCCACCTCCGCGTCACGGCCGGAACTGAGACCGAAACCACAGCCTTCCTCACATCCCTGGAAAGCATCCTTGCAAGCCAGGCCACGCTTCCCGCCTAGACTGGAAGCAGCGGCGCTGGACGCCCTGAACCACCCCTTCTGCCCAAAAGGAACAACGCATGAGTACCACCGGATCGAACGTGGCTGCGGCCCGCACTGCGCGCATGGAACGTGCCACCAGTGAGTCGTCCGTGCTCGTGGAAATCAACCTGGACGGCACCGGTACTTCGGACATCGACACGTCGGTACCGTTCTACGACCACATGCTCACAGCGCTGTGCAAGCACTCGCTGATTGACATGACCGTCAAAGCCACGGGCGACATCCACATCGACGTCCACCACACAGTGGAGGACGTTGCCATCACCTTCGGAGAGGTGCTGCGCACCGCGCTGGGGAACAAGGCCGGCATCCGCCGGTTTGGCGAGGCCACTGTTCCCCTTGACGAGGCCCTTGCCCACGCCGTGGTCGACGTGTCGGGGCGTCCCTACCTGGTGCACGGCGGCGAGCCCGCCGGCCAGGAGTACCACCTGATCGGCGGCCACTTCACCGGGTCCCTCACCCGCCACGTCTTCGAGGCCATCACGCTGCACGCGGGTATCTGCCTGCACATGAACGTCATCGCAGGCCGCGATCCGCACCACATCGTCGAGGCCCAGTTCAAGGCGTTCGCGCGCGCACTCCGTGCTGCTGTGGAACCGGATCCCCGTGTTGAGGGGATCCCCTCAACCAAGGGTGCGCTATGAGCGGCCAGGTCCTGCGGGACGGTGCCATCGTGGATCCCTCGGCCTCCCGGAAGCTGCCCTCACCCGAGGGCAAACCCACCGTCACCGTCCTGGATTACGGTTCCGGAAACGTCCGGTCCGCCGTCCGGGCGCTGGAACGGGCCGGCGCGGAAGTCATCCTGAGCTCAAAGCCCGAGGACGTCCTGAACGCCGACGGCCTGGTGGTCCCCGGAGTCGGGGCTTTCGAAACCGTGATGCGCGAACTCAAAGCGGTGGACGGTGTCCGCCTCATCGGCAGGCGGGTGGCCGGTGGACGCCCGGTCCTGGGCATTTGCGTGGGCCTCCAGGTCCTCTTTGAGGCCGGAGTGGAGCACGGCACCGAGGCTGAAGGCATGGGCGAATGGCCCGGCAAGGTGGAACTCCTGCCGGCCGAGGTAGTGCCGCACATGGGCTGGAACACCGTCAAGGTGCCCGAAGGGTCCAAGCTGTTTGCCGGCGTCGAAAACGAGCGGTTCTACTTCGTGCACTCCTATGGGGTTCAGGAATGGAACTTCGATGTCATCCAGCCACGGATGGCCGCGCCCCTGGTCACCTGGTCCGAGCACGGCGCTCCGTTCATTGCCGCCGTCGAGAACGGCCCGCTCTGCGCCACCCAGTTCCACCCGGAGAAATCCGGTGATGCGGGCGCGCGCCTGCTCCACAACTGGGTGGAAGCCCTGCGCAGGCCCGCTGCCGGCGGCCAAGCCGACAACACTCCGGCTGACGGCGCGGCGCCGGCTTCGGAAGGCGGCACCGCCTAGATGTGGTCCGTTGTCCTGATGGGGCTTGCCGGCGTGCTCGTCGGCGGCGCCCTGTCTTTCAGGCAGCAGCACAAGCCGCTCTGGACCCAGATTTCGTTTTATGTTCTTGCGGGCATGTCGCTGCTCGCCGCCTACCTGCTGACGCTGCCGGGCAACTGACCGCGGCAGGCCATCCTGCCCACCACCCTGAGGATTCACCATGACCACTGCAACTGACCTTCCCGTTCTCGAACTGCTGCCCGCCGTCGACGTCGTCAACGGCCAGGCCGTCCGGCTGGTGCAGGGGGAAGCGGGCAGTGAGACCAGCTATGGAACGCCGCTCGAAGCAGCGCTGAACTGGCAGCAGCAGGGAGCTGAATGGGTTCACCTGGTGGACCTCGACGCAGCCTTCGGCCGCGGCTCAAACGCGGAGCTCCTCCGCGAAGTGGTGGGCCGGCTGGACATCAAGGTGGAACTCTCCGGCGGGCTGCGTGACGATGAAACCCTCGAAGCGGCGCTGGACCTCGGCGTTGCCCGCGTGAACCTGGGAACCGCGGCGCTGGAAAACCCCGAGTGGACCCGCCGGGCCATCGAGCGCTTTGGTGACAAAATCGCCGTCGGACTCGACGTCCGCGGAACCATGCTGGCCGGCCGCGGCTGGACGAAAGAAGGCGGCGACCTCTGGGAGGTCCTGGGCCGCCTCGAGGAAGCCGGCTGCAGCCGCTACGTGGTCACGGACGTGACAAAGGACGGCACCCTGCAGGGGCCAAACGTGGAACTCCTCCGCCAGATGGTGGAGAAAACGGGCAAGCCCGTGGTGGCCTCCGGCGGCATCTCCAGCCTCGACGACCTGAAGGTCCTGCGCTCCCTGGTGCCCCTGGGTGTTGAAGGTGCCATCGTGGGCAAGGCCCTCTACGCCGGCGCCTTTACGCTGCCCGAAGCCCTCGACGTCGCCGGCCGCCGCTAAGGGCGCACGCCGGCATGGCCAGCAAGGAATCAGGCACTCCGTCACCCCGCCAGCTGCCGGGGCATATCGCTGCGGCGCTGGCAGGTGCCGGCGGCGCCACGGACTCCGCAGGGCAGCCCTGGGCGGGCCGGAGCCTGGCTGGCGACGACGCCAGGATCCACAACTTCGAGAACGACGACGGGACGGCCAGCGCTGACTACCTTGCCGCCATAGCGGCACTCCGGGAGGGAACCGGTGACGAGGCGGGCGTCGTCGCCTCGCTCGCCACCGCACGGGTGTTCATCCCGATTGTTGCCCAGCTCGCGGAGGAAGCGGAAGGCCAGGACGGCCTGCAGGCCGACAAACAGGCCGACATGGCGCTGGTCACGCTCAAAGCCGCCGACGGCAGGACCGCAATGCCCGCCTTCACCTCCACGGCTGCCCTGTCCGCCTGGCATCCGGACGCCCGGCCCGTTGCTGTGTACGCCGCCCGCGCCGCCCTCGCAGCCGTCTCCGAAGGCGCAGAGCTGCTGGTTCTTGACCCGGGCTCCGCCTTCACCTTCGTGGTCCGGCGCCCGGCCGTGTGGGCGCTGGCCCAGCAACAGCAGTGGACGCCGTCCTACAAGGACCAGGAACTTGCTGCGGAAATGGGCAGGGCCGCCGCCGGCTTCGCTGCCGTCCGGAACATCGAACTGGTGCCCGGCAGGGGAGTGGCCGCCCGTGCCGCCGATGGGACCGTAGCAGCAGGCGGCGGCGCCGGACCTGAACTCCAGGTGGTGCTCTACCTTGAAGACGGGCTCGATGCCGCGGGGGTCCAGGAGCTGGTGGCCGGACTCCAGGGCCAATGGTCCCGGAATGTATTGTTTGGGGAGCGCGTCGACTCGATCGACATCAAGTTGAGGCGTGCAGACCACTAGCCGGCAGCCAGCGGGGTGATCCCCGGCCACTGCGGCAGACCTAAGGATCGCTCCGTGAATTTCGCTCTCTACCGGGAGTTGCTCGCCGTCCGGCCTATCCGCCGGCTGCTGCTGGTGGGCATGGTTGCCCGCATTCCCCACTCCGCTGCCGGGGTACTGCTGACCCTCCACATCGTCCTGACCCTGGACCAGGGATACGCCGCCGCGGGCGCTGCCGCGGCCGTCATGACCATCGGCATTGCCGTGGGTGCACCGTGGCGCGGCAGGCGGGTTGACACGGTGGGCCTCCGGACGGCACTCATCCCTTCCGTGATCTCGGAAGCGGTGATCTGGTCTGTTGTTCCGCACGTGTCCTACCAGTGGCTCCTTCCGCTGGTGTTTGTGGGCGGCCTGCTCACGCTCCCCATTTTCAGTGTGGTGCGCCAGTCCCTGGGCGTGCTGGCTGACGGCGACCAGCGCCGTACGGCCTTCGCCCTCGATGCGATCAGCACTGAGGTGGTGTTCATGATCGGTCCTGCTGCAGGCGCCATCGTTGCCACCAGCGGTTTCACGGTACTGGGCCTCACCATTGTGGGGGTCTCGACGTCGCTTGCCGGGCTGTTCCTCATGTGGTTCAACCCGCCAACCCGAAGCGCGGTGCAGACCGAGGAGGGCGAAGTGGATCAGCGCCACGCCGCTGAAGCCGCCGTGGTTTCAGCCGCCCCTGCCCACCTCCAGGAGGCGGCGGCCGAACTGGTGCCTGCGGGCGCAACACGCCGCGGACCGGGCCTGCGCGGCAAGGTGGCCCACAACTTCGCCTGGTTCACCGCCACCGTGGCGGCCGTCTTCGCTGTGGCGGCAGGGGCGGGCATGGTGCTGAGCGGAACCGACGTCGGCATCGTCGCCGCCCTCGAAACAGGGGGCCGCCAGGCCGAAATCGGCATCATTTTCCTCTTCTGGTGCGCCGCGTCCGTGGTGGGAGGCCTGATCTACGGGGCCATGCACCGCCCGGTCTCGCCGATCCTCCTGCTGCTCGGAATGGCGGCCCTGACCATCCCCATGGGGTTTGCGCACGATACCTGGTCGCTCGCGCTCGTCTCAATCCTGCCGGGACTGCTCTGCGCACCCGTGCTGTCCTCCGCATCGGAAAAAGTTGCGGACCTGGTAGCCGAGGAACGCCGCGGGGAGGCCATGGGCTGGTACGGCTCGGCACTGACCGGCGGCGTGGCTTTGGGTGCACCGCTCGCGGGTATCTTCATCGACGGCACGGGGCCATCCGGAGGCTTCGTTGCGGTGGGTGTTGCCGGCGTCGTGCTCTGCTTCGCGGGCCTTGTCCTCCAGCAGCGCCGCCGTGGCAGAATCAGCGCCTAGTAATTCCCAGCCCAGCAGCCGAGTTTTTGTCCAGATATGCCGGCTTCCGAGGCGATAAAGTCTGCATATCTGGACAAAAACTCCATTAAATGCGCGACGGCGGGACGACCTGTGAAGGCCGTCCCGCCGTCGTCGGGGGTATTGAAAAGGCTGTGGTGGTCGCGTCAGTTAACCGCCCCGGTGTACTTCTCGCCCGGGCCCTTGCCCGGGGCGTCGGGGATCAGCGACTCTTCGCGGAACGCCAGCTGCAGGGACCGCAGGCCATCACGCAAGGGTCCGGCATGCTGGGAACCGATCTCCGGGGCGGCGGCAGTCACCAGGCCGGCCAGGGCGGTAATCAGCTTGCGGGCCTCGTCCAGGTCCTTCAGTTCCTCGGCATTGTCCTCGGCCGCCAGCCCCAGCTTCACTGCGGCCGCACTCATCAGGTGAACGGCCGCTGTGGTAATGACCTCGATCGCCGGCACCTCGGAAATGTCGCGGATCTCCTGCGAGACATCGCCGGCGGCCCCTGCCTCATCCGCCGCTGGCTCGAAAACGTATGAATTACTGTCTGGGGTGCTCATACTGGTAAGCTTGACACAGACCGACTGGATGTCGTTATTTCAGAGATTGTTCAAACGATCAAGGTTCCCACCGGCGCTCCACAGCGCTGACGGGAATTTTTTCTGTAAGATGGCATGCAGTTTGCAAGCGGAGTTCTCTCCCACCCGCGCCAGCCGCTGTTCCGAATGTTTTGGAACTCAAGGTTGCCGGGTACCTGGTTGGGCACGGCCCCGGCATGAGCCGAAGCTGTGTGCGCAGTCCCTTCGTGGGACCTGCATCCGATCTTTCAGAGGCCTTCGATTGCTCCGGCAATTGGGGGCCTTCTCTATTTGCCGGATTCCACAACAACAACAGGAGCTTTAACATTAGCGAGCCAAGAATCAATGAGCGTATCCGCGTCCCCGAGGTGCGGCTGGTCGGCCCTGCAGGTGAACAGGTAGGAATCGTCCGTATTGAGGATGCCCTGCGTCTGGCTGCCGAGTCCGACCTTGATCTCGTTGAAGTTGCACCTCAGGCGAAGCCTCCGGTGTGCAAGCTGATGGACTTCGGCAAGTACAAGTACGAGGCCGCGGTCAAGGCACGCGAAGCACGGAAGAACCAGACGAACACCGTTCTGAAGGAAATCCGCTTCCGCCTGAAGATCGACACCCACGACTACGAGACCAAGCGCGGGCACGCACTGCGCTTCCTCGGTGCCGGTGACAAGGTCAAGGCCATGATCCAGTTCCGTGGCCGCGAGCAGCAGCGTCCGGAGATGGGCATCCGCCTGCTCCAGCGCTTCGCCGACGACGTTGCGGAAGTTGGCGTTGTTGAGTCCAGCCCCCGCATCGACGGCCGCAACATGGTCATGGTGGTTGGTCCGCTGAAGAACAAGGCAGAGGCCAAGGCCGAAGCCCGCCGCGCGACGCAGCGAGCCGAGGCAAAGGCGGAGAACGAGGCCAAGGCTTCGGGCCGCGTTGACACCTCCGGCGATGATCAGGCACCCCTGACCCAGTCGCTCGCGGATCTGCTCCCGGAGGGGTTCGCCATCAACACCGAGCCGGAAGCCGAAGCACCTGTGCAGGAGCCGGCCCCCGTCGTCGAATCCGCCGCAGCCGAAGCACCGAAGCAGGAGGCCCTTAAGGCCGAAGCTCCGAAGCAGGAGGCCCCCAAGGCCGCTGCACCGAAGCAGGAGGTCCCCAAGGCCGCCGCTCCGAAGGCGGCTGCTGCTCCCAGGGCAGCAGAGCCCAAGGCGGCTCCGGCACCGAAGGCTGCTGCAGAGAAGCCTGCTGCGGCCGCTCCGGCCGCCGCGCCGAAGCCTGCGGCAGTGCCTGCTCCACCGAAGCCGGTGGCCAGGCCCGCTGCGCCGAAGCCTGCCGCACGGCCCGCCCCCAAGGCAGCGCCAAAGCCGGCCGGCAAGAAGACCACTTAGTCCACAGCTGCCGGAGGTCGCCCTCCGGCAGTCAGCAACCAGCACGCCGCCCCGAGGGGCAGCTGCGCGATAGAACTGCAGGCCCAGCCTGCGGAACGTAAGGAGATCGGTTCCCATGCCGAAGATGAAGACCCACAGTGGTGCCAAGAAGCGCTTCAAGCTGACCGGCAGCGGCAAGCTGCGCCGCCAGCAGGCCAACCGCCGCCACTACCTCGAGCACAAGTCCTCCAGGCTGACCCGCCGCCTCGCCGGCGACAAGATCGTCTTCAAGGGCGACGCCAAGGTCATCCGGAAGATGCTCGGCATCTAGTTTCCAAGTTCTTTGACTGACCACCACCTGGTGTAAGTCACCTACCAAAAAGCCTTCTCAGGCCGCCGGGACTACCGGCAGTAGATGCTTGGGAGCAGAATTTTCGAAGGAGTACGCACGTGGCACGTGTGAAGAGGGCGGTCAACGCCCACAAGAAGCGCCGGGTTATCCTTGAACGCGCAAAGGGCTACCGTGGACAGCGTTCACGCCTGTACCGCAAGGCCAAAGAGCAGCTGCTGCACTCGTTTGTGTACAGCTACGGCGACCGCAAGAAGAAGAAGGGCGACTTCCGCCGCCTGTGGATCCAGCGCATCAATGCTGCGTCCCGCGCCAACGGCCTCACCTACAACCGTCTGATCCAGGGCCTGAAGGCCGCTGAGGTTGAGGTTGACCGCCGCATGCTCGCCGAGCTGGCCGTTTCCGACGCCAACGCTTTCGCAGCGCTGGTCAAGGTTGCCAAGGACTCCCTGCCTGCCGACACCTCCGCCAAGAAGGTCGTTGCCTAGCAACTGACTGTTCCCGCCAGGGACGGTTCAAGGACCGGTGGCAGCAGCCACTAAAGTTCTTATATGAACGAAACCGGGCGCCCGCAAGATTTTCCACTGTCCAATCCCCGAGCTGATCGGGTGAGGGACGTGGCAAAACTTGCCGGGCGCCCGGCCCGTTTAAAGCGCGGACAGTTCCTTGCCGAAGGGCCACAGGCAGTGCGGGAAGCGCTCCGGCTCCATCAGCAGCGGTTGGCCGATGGCCAGCCTGGGGTGGTCACCGAAGTTTTCGCCAGTGAAAGCTGCCTGGACCGGCATCCGGAATTCGAGGAACTGTCCCAGGGAGTCAATGCCCGCCTGGCCACGGATGAAGTCCTGGCTGCCATGGCGGACACCGTCAACCCGCAAGGCATCGTCGCGGTCTGCCGTTTCCTTGACGTTGCCCTGCAGGAAGTGCTCGACGCCGGGCCCCGCCTGATTGCCGTGCTCTGCCAGGTCCGCGACCCCGGCAACGCCGGAACAGTCCTCCGCGCGGCGGATTCAGCCGGAGCCGACGCCGTTATCCTGACGGCCTCCAGCGTTGACATTTACAACCCCAAGGCCGTTAGGTCCACGGCTGGTTCGCTGTTCCACCTTCCGGTGGTGCTGGGGGTGGACATCGACGAACTTGCGGCCGCCTGCCGCGCCAGGGGGATCGGCGTCCTGGCGGCGGATGGTTACGGGACCCTCAACCTCGATACCCTGCAGGACGAGAACGCCCGGCGCCGGCTGACCGGCGAAGGTCCGGCATCCGAGTACGCCCTGGAGCAGCCAACCGCCTGGCTGTTCGGCAATGAGGCCCAGGGCCTGTCGCAGGAGGAGCTTGCGCTGGCGGACCACCGGGTGGCCGTGCCGGTGTACGGTTCCGCGGAAAGCCTCAACCTGGGGACAGCGGCCACGGTCTGCCTCTATGCCAGCGCGCGTTCGCAGCACCTTCCGGTTCAGGTAACTGGCTAGCAGTCGCGGCTTAAACATATAAGGGCTCCGGTTCACCGGAGCCCTTGTTTGTTGATGTTCTTCCTGCGAGCGGATCAGGGTGCGCGGGTGGCCTTGCCGCGACCAGTGATAGCTCCGTAAATGCCGGCCACAACCAGGCCGCCGACGATCGCGAGAATCCAGGTGCCGAGGTCGAAGAAGGCAAGATCGCCCTTGTTGAACAGGAGGCTTCCAATCCAGCCGCCCACGATGGCGCCAACGACGCCCAGAACCAGGCTGGTCACCCAGCCGCCGCCTACCCGTCCGGGCATAACAGCCTTAACAATGGCCCCTACGATGAGGCCGAGAATAATCCAAGCAAGAAAACCCATGTCTCCTCCTTAAAGTGACCGGGATCTCATGGTCCCGATGTGGCTCAAGCTAACATACGGGCCCCGTAAAGTCAGCAGGCTTACAGGCGGGTGACCCCGTATGCCGGCGGGTAGGGCGGCCGTTTGTATCGCCGCGGGTGAACCAGCACTCCAGGGATCAGGTGGCCAGCGGCCTCTTCCGCTCCAGCAGTCCGCTGGCCATGGCGACGCCGAGCCCCAGCAGGGCGAGGACGGCACCTACCAGCGCGGGGGCGGTGTAGCCCCAGCCCAGGGCGATCACCAGTCCGCCCAGGAATGCCCCGAGGGCGTTGGCTACGTTCAGCGCCGCGTGGTTCAGCGATGATGCGAGCGAGGGGGCGTCCGGGGACGCGTCCAAAAGCCGGGTCTGCAGTGCAGGGATCAGCATGGACCCGGAAGCGCCCACCACGAACACCATGACATAGGCGGACCAAGGCCACTGGACGGCCACGGCGTACACCACCAAGGCTACGGCGATGCCGGGCAGCACCTTGTAGAGGGTGCCCATCACGGACCTGTCCGCAATCCGGCCGCCCACAATATTGCCGGCCACCATACCCAGCCCGTACAGGGCCACCACCAGGGGAATCAACGAGGACGGAATGCCCGCCACCATGGTCATGGTGTGGGCGATGTAGGTGTAGGTGGCAAAGAAGCCGCCAAAGCCCACAATGCCGATCAGAATGGCCAGCCACACCTGCAGGCGTTTGAGCGCACCCAGTTCACGCCGGATGCTCGCATCCGGGTGGGCCTCGTGGAAGGGGACAAACTTCCACACCAGGGCAAGGGTCAGCAGGCCGATCAGTCCCACAAGGATAAACAGGAGCCGCCAGCCGTAGGTCTGTCCCATCCAGGTGGCAAACGGAACTCCCACCACATTGGAAATGCTCAGGCCGGCCATCACCATTGAGATGGCCCACCCCCGCCGCGTGGGTGGAACCAGGGAGGCGGCGATGACTGCTGCCACCCCGAAAAATGCGCCATGCGGCAGGCCGGCGGCGAAGCGCGAAAGCAGCATTGTTCCGTAATCCGGGGCCAGGAATGATGCCAGGTTGGCCACCGTGAAGAACATCATCAGTCCGAGAGCCAGGTGCTTGCGGGGGAGCTTGGCACCTACTGCGGCCAGCAGCGGGGCTCCCACGACGACTCCCAGGGCGTAGGCCGAGATGAGGTGGCCTGCTTCCGGCGTGGAAACCCCAAGGCCCTGCTCCACTTCCCTTAGCAGGCCCATCATGGTGAATTCGGTGACCCCGATGCCAACACCGCCCATGGCAAGGGCGACGATGGCCATGGCCACGTTGGTGGATCGGGCGGGGGCTGCCGTGGACGTTTGGAGGACGCTGCTCATAAGCCTGCTTTTCGAAGGATGAAAGTGGTGGTGGACCAGTGCCACGGCAGTGGGGCTGATGAAGTCCGGACCCTGCAAACAACCCGGAAAAGAGAAACAGTATTCCCGTGGAATGAGGATATTTGCAGCTGGTCCTTTCATTGTCCCCCATAGAATGGGCCGGTGAATGGACTGATACAGGTGGTAGGCGGAGCCGTCGTGGACAGCCTGGCGGAACCCTCCATGCTGCTGGTGGCGCGGCGCAGCGCTCCGGAGCAGTTGGCAGGACTTTGGGAGTTCCCAGGCGGCAAAGTGGAACCCGGCGAGGAACCGGAGGCGGCGCTGGCCCGCGAACTGCTCGAGGAACTGGGGATCGGCGTCCGGCTCGGCGCTGAGCTCCCGTCGCAGGTTCCGGGCGGCTGGCCATTGAACCACCGGGCAAGCATGCGGGTATGGTTCGCGGAAATTTCCCACGGGCAGCCGAAGCCGCTGGAGGACCACGATGAACTTCGGTGGGTGGCGCTGGAGAACCACAGCGGCGTCCTGGACCTGCCGTGGATTCCCGCCGACTTCCCGATAGTCCGGGCCCTGCTTGACGCGGTCGCCGTCAGGGCAGGAAGCGGACTGTCCTAGAAGAGCGTTGCCTGCCCCGCGGTAGCAGCATTGCCCCCGATAGCAGCTTTGCCCTCGGCCGCTGCCGCCTGGGGGATGATGCCTTCGGGATACTCGGCTTCCTCGCCGCGGGGATCGTCCTCCAGACCCCTGTGGCTGAAGCCGGACGTGTTGGTGAAACCGTGGCGGGCTTTGAAGTACCGGACTTTGCCCGCAAGCCACGAGCGGTATTCCTTGGACGCGTACGAACCTGTCCCGTAGAGCCGGCGGTAACGGCCCGCCAGCCCGGGATGGTTGGCGGCAATCCACTTCATGAACCACTCCCTGGTACCCGGCTTGAGGTACAGGGCTCCGGCCGTGACGCCGGTTGCCCCCGCGGCAGCCAAGGACGCAAATAGCGCGTCAAGGGCCTCGTCGCTGTCCGAAAGCCACGGCAGGATGGGCATTGCCATGACGCCGCAGGGCAGGCCAGCTTCACGGAGGCGGGAAACGAGCTTGAGGCGTGCCCGGGGCCCGGGCGTACCCGGCTCAATGGCCTCGGACAGCGCTTCGTCTGTCATTGCCAGGGAAATGCCGATGCCCACGGGCACCTGGGCAGCCGCGCTCTTGAGCAGGGGAATGTCCCGGGCAAGCAGGGTGCCCTTAGTGAGGATGGACAGAGGAGTGCCGGACTCAGCAAGTGCGGTGATGATGCCCGGCATGAGCTGGTAGCGGCCCTCGGCCCGCTGGTAAGGATCCGTGTTGGTACCCAGGGCAACCTGCGGGCGCGTCCACGATGGCTTGGCCAGTTCCTTCCGGAGGACCTCTGCCGCGTTGACTTTAACCACCACCTGGCTGTCAAAGTCCAGCCCGGCGTCGAAATCAAGGTAGGTGTGGCTCTTGCGTGCAAAGCAGTACACGCAGGCGTGGCTGCAGCCCCGGTAAGGGTTGATGGTCCATTCAAAGGGCATCCGCGAGCCGGCAGGCACCTTGTTGAGCACCGATTTGGCGGTGACCTCATGGAAGGTAATGCCTGCGAACTCGGGGGTCGTGACGGAGCGGACCAGTCCGGCCAAGGGAAGCAACGCGGGGGACGTGTCCGCAGCCGTTTCCGCGGGCCGGGGCATCAGTGCTTGGGCATCCCATCTCATGCCGTCCATTCGAATCTATGTTCGAATAAAAGTCAAGCATGGAGTGCAGAAGCCGGCTGGTCCCCAGCACGGGGTACACCTAGGTGCCGGCCAGGAGTTCCCACTCCACGGTTACTGCCGCGTCCACCACGGAATTGCCGGCCTCCACGCTGAGGGATTCAACGGCAGCAGCCCGCTGCATCCGGGGCAGCGGCACTGGACCCTGGACTGCGCCTTCCTCGGCTACCGAAAGCACGCGTCCCAGCCGGGCCGAGGCAAGCTGCGCGTACTGCCTGGCGGTGCTGAGGGCGTCAAACCAGGCGGCCTCCCGGGCGAGTGCCCGCACAGCCGCGTCATCGCTGAAGGTGAGTTCGACGCCGTTCAGCCGGACGTCGCTCCCGCCCGCATCAACGGCTTCCGAGATGGCGGCTGAGGCGGAACCCGGGGCCCGCAGCTTCACGGTGAGGGTGCTGGCTGCGACATACCCGGTGACCCGTTGTCCTTCGCCTTCCCGCCAGGCGAGGTCCGCGCGGACGTTGAGGCCCGACGTGCGGATGTCGGAGTCGGCGACCCCATGCCTGCGGAAGGAGGCAGTAACGGCGGCCAGGCCGGCTCCGGCGCGCGTGTAGGCTTGCCCCACCGAATCGGCCCGGCACTCCACGCCGATCGAAACCACCGTAAGGTCAGGGGCGGCTTCCGCCGAGCCGGCTCCCGTCACGCGGACCGTGCCGGGGGAGGCGTTGGTGCGGGCGGCGCCCCCACCCGCCTCATCGGCGTCGTACGCAGTGGCCATGGGTCAAACCTCCACTTCAGACGGGCGGCGGCGTGAGGACCGGCGCCGGGTTTTGTGTGCTGGATATCCGCCGGCTTCCAGCCCGGCGTGGCGCTCAAAGGGATTGCTCGTCCCCGGGTTGCCGGTGCGCACCAGCGACCACCCTGCGGCGAGGAAATACAGGGGAAGGAACGGCGCGCCCAAGCAGTAGGCGTACTGGGTGCAGTGCTTTTCCTCGTGGCCCAGCAGGGCGGGGCGGGACAATAACTCAGTGCCGGTGCAGCGGGACAGCACCACGTTGCCTACGGTGAAAGCTCCGGCGAAAGGCAGCCGCGGCCTGTACCCGGAGGCGAGGATCAGGCCGCGGGGGCCGCTGCTGATCCGGGTGCGCGCGGCGAGGGCCACGGCGAGGCCGAGGACAGTGCTGCCGTTAACCAGGTTCGCAACCTGCCGCAGTCTCTGCGCAGCGGTGAGGCGCTTTTGGGGTCCCGGGCGCCGCGGCACTGTCATGAGGCTATGGTAGCCGGAGCCTTCAATTAGACTGGAGGGCAGTGGCCGCCGGTTCAGCCGGTGTGCCCGGACCTGGTCATTGAATGAACCGGAATGCACAGTTGGCATTGGGGACATTCATCCATGACCTGCCAGTGGACGGACGCGCCGCCGGGAAACCGCGCAGGGCTGCCCCGTTCACCGGCAGCCACGACTCGTAGCTAAGAACAGTAGATGACTGAAACCTTGCCGGGCGCCGCCATCCCGAACCCCACGGATGAAGCCGCCATCACTGCCGCTGTAGACCAGGCCGTCGCCGCCATTGCCGGCGCGGGTACCCTTGATGAGCTGAAGGCGGTGCGGCTCGCCCATACCGGCGAGAAGTCCCCGCTCAGCCTCGCCAACCGTGAGATAGGCAAGCTGCCCAAGGACCAGAAGGCCCTCGCCGGAAAGCTGATGGGCGCATCGCGCGGACGGGTCAACAAGGCGCTCGCGGACCGTACGGCAGAGCTGGAAGCGGAAAACGACGCCCGGATCCTGCTGGAAGAGACGGTGGACGTCACGGCCGCGCCCCGCCGCCGTCGTACCGGTGCCCGGCATCCGCTCTCCACGCTTCAGGACCGCGTGGCGGACATCTTCGTTGGCATGGGCTGGGAAATCGCTGAGGGACCGGAAGTCGAATCGGAATGGTTCAACTTCGACGCCCTGAACTTCAAGCCGGACCACCCCGCCCGCGAAATGCAGGACACCTTCTTCGTGGAACCGCCCGAAGCCCACCTGCTGATGCGCACGCACACCTCGCCGGTGCAGGTCCGCTCCATGCTCGAACGCGAGCTGCCCATCTATGTGCTGTGCCCGGGCAAGGTGTTCCGCACCGATGAACTGGACGCCACCCACACTCCCGTGTTCCACCAGTTCGAAGGCCTTGCCATCGACAAGCACCTGAGCATGGCGGACCTCCGCGGCACGCTCGAGCACTTCGCACGGCAAATGTTCGGCGACGAAGCCCAGATCCGGCTGCGTCCCAACTACTTCCCGTTCACCGAGCCGTCAGCGGAGCTGGACATCTGGCACCCCGGCGCCAAGGGCGGCCCGCGCTGGATCGAGTGGGGCGGCTGCGGCATGGTCAACCCCAATGTGCTCCGGGCCGCCGGCATCGATCCGGACGTGTATTCAGGTTTTGCCTTCGGCATGGGCATCGAGCGCACCCTTATGTTCCGCAACGAAGTGGGGGACATGCGCGACATGATTGAAGGCGATGTACGTTTCAGCGAGCACTTCGGGATGGAGATCTAACAGTGCGTATCCCACTTTCCTGGCTGCGTGAATTCGCAGAGGTACCGGCCGGAGCAACGGCAGAAGACGTCATGACCGAACTGGTCAAGGTCGGTTTTGAAGAAGAGGACGTCCACCGTCCCACGGACACCCTGCAGGGGCCCATTGTGGTGGGCCAGGTCCTGAGCCTGGTCAAGGAACCCCAGACGAACGGCAAGACCATCAACTGGTGCCAGGTCCGCGTGGTTCCTGAAGGTCAGGAGCAGACCCTCACCGGCGACGGCATCGACCCCTCCGGCGTGCAGGGAATCATCTGCGGCGCCCACAACTTCGTTGAGGGCGACAAGGTGGTGGTTACCCTCCCGGGCGCCGTGCTGCCGGGCAACTTCCACATCTCGGCGCGGAAAACCTACGGACACCTCTCCGCAGGCATGATCGCCTCTGTCCGCGAACTCGGCATCGGCGAGGACCATGACGGCATCCTGGTGCTGTCCCGCATCGGGCTGGACCCCGAAATCGGCACTGACGCCATGGAGCTCCTTGGCCTCTACGACCAGGCTGCCGAAATCAACGTGACGCCGGATCGCGGCTACGCGTTCTCCATCCGCGGGGTTGCCCGCGAGTACGCCCACGCCACCGGCACCACCTTCACGGATCCCGCGTCCCGCGTCACCGCTCCTGCGGAGCTTTCGGGCGGCTACGGAGTCAAGATCAATGACGATGCCCCCATTTACGGCAAGCCCGGATGCGACAGGTTCGTGGCCCGCACCGTCCACGGCGTGGACGCCACAAAGCCCACGCCGCCGTGGATGGTTTCCCGGCTGCGCCTTGCCGGCATCCGTTCCATTTCCCTGCCGGTGGATATCTCCAACTACGTGATGCTGGAACTCGGCCAGCCCACGCACTGCTACGACCAGGACACGTTGTCCGGGGACATCGTGGTGCGCCGGGCCCTGGCCGGCGAGAAGATCACCACCCTCGATGGCAAGGAACGCGCCCTCGACGCCGAGGACCTGCTGATCACGGACGCCTCCGGACCGATCGGCATCGCCGGAGTGATGGGCGGCGCGGCAACAGAGGTGGGGGACTCGACGTCGACCGTTCTGGTGGAGGCTGCGCACTTCGACGAGGTGTCCATTGCCCGTTCCCGGCGCCGCCACAAGCTGCCGTCTGAAGCGTCCAAGCGCTTTGAGCGCGGCGTGGACTGGCACGTGGCCGGCATCGCCGCCCAGCGGGTGGTTGACCTGCTCGTCGAACTGGCCGGTGGAACGGCGGACCAGGCCGGAAGCGATGTGGGGACCGCCCCGGACTCCGTCAGCATTGAACTTCCGGAGGCCTTCGCTGCCGCCCGTGTCGGCATCGACTTCACCGAAGAGCAGATCGTCACGTCCCTGGAGGACCTTGGCGCCGCGGTGGAAAAGAACGACGGCGGCTGGACCGTTACGGCCCCCAGCTGGCGGAGTGATCTGGAAACCAAGGAGGATCTCTCCGAGGAGATTGCCCGGCTGGTGGGCTACGACAAGATTCCCGCCACGCTTCCTGTGGCGCCTCCCGGTCGCGGCCTGACGCGGGTGCAGCAGCAGCGCCGCCGCCTGATCCAGGCGCTGGCGGATGCAGGCCTCACCGAAGTCCTGTCCTACCCCTTCGTGTCCAAGGCGGCCAATGACACGTTCGGTGTAGCCGGACAAGGGGCGGACCGGACCGCGGTCAAGCTCGCGAACCCGATCAGCGAAGAGCAGGGCTTCCTGCGCACGTCCATCCTGCCGGGGCTCATCGAGGTGGCCAAGCGGAACCATTCGCGCGGTTTCCGCGACCTGGCACTCTTCGAGTCAGGCCTGGTGTTCCTGCCCGGCGGCACGGTAGGCACTGCCTCCATCCCGCCGCTCGGCGTCAAGCCCTCCGATGAGGTGCTGGACGGGCTGTACGACGGCGTCCCGGCGCAGCCTTTCCACCTCGCCGCAGTGCTCACGGGACACGATTCCCCGGCAGCGGCCGGCCATGCGCCGCGGCCGTGGGACTGGGCTGACGCGCTGGACCTCGCCCGGGTTGCCGGGGACGTCCTTGGCGTGGAAGTCCTGGTCAGTCAGGGCAGCCACCAGGCTTTCCATCCCGGCCGTGCAGCCCGGCTGTCACTGCGCAATGGTGAGGTGGTGGGCTACGCCGGTGAGCTGCACCCCAAGCTGCTGGCGGCATCGGATATGCCCGCCCGCTCGGTTGCACTGGAGCTCAACGCCGACGCGCTGTTCGGCGCCGCGCCGGACGTGATCGTGGCCCGCCACATCTCCACATTCCCCGTGGCCACCCAGGATGTGGCGCTCGTGGTTCCTGCTGAAGTCCCCGCCGACGACGTCCTGGCGGCCCTGCGCGAAGGTGCCGGTGAACTGCTGGAGGACGTGGCGCTCTTCGACGTCTACGCAGGCAAAGGCATCGAGGAAGGCAAAAAGTCCCTCGCGTTCGGGCTTCGGTTCCGCGCCAACGACCGGACGCTCACGGCGGACGAGGCATCAGCCGCACGGGAAGGCGCGGTGGCACTGGCGGCCGAGCGCTTCGGCGCCGTCCAGCGTTGACCACAAGCACGCATCAATAGGGAAGGTCCCCGCAGCCACAGGGCTGCGGGGACCTTTCCATATCTCCAGTTGCTGTCCTACGGAACCAGGATCACCTTTCCCGTGGTGCGCCGCCCTTCAAGGTCGCGGTGTGCCTGGGCAGCCTGCACCAAGGGGTACCGGGCGCCGATCCGGACCTTGAGGCTCCCGTTTGCCGCTGCCGCGAAGACTTCACCGGAGCGCCAGCGGCGCTCCGCGGCGTCCCGCAGGTAGTGCCCCATGGTGGGCCTGGTCAGGAACAGCGAGCCGCCGGCATTCAGGCGCTGGGGATCAACGGGCGGAACCGGGCCAGAGGCAGCGCCGAAGAGGACCAGCATCCCCCTGACGCGCAAAGCGGCCAGTGAGCCGTCGAACGTGTCCTTCCCAACGCCGTCGTACACTACGTCGGCGCCGGTACCGCTGGTAATGTCCCTGACCCGCTCAGCGAAGCCCTCGTACCGCAGCACGTGGTCGGCGCCGGCGTCGCGCGCAAGCTGCTCCTTCGCGTCCGTGGAGACGGTGGTGATGACTTCCGCCCCGCGGGCCTTGAGCAGCTGGATCAGCAGCAGGCCCACGCCCCCCGCGCCCGCGTGCAGCAGGACGGTGTGCCCCGGCTCCACCTTGAAAGTGGAGTTCATCAGGTAGTGGGTGGTGATGCCCTGCAGGGGAAGCGCGGCAGCCGTCAGGTCGTCCAGGCCGCGCGGAACCGGCAGGGCGGCGGCCTCATCAACCAGCGCATAGTCCGCGTAGCAATTGATGCCTTCCGCCGTGGCCACCCGGTCGCCGGGGACGAACCCCGTGACGCCGTCCCCCACCGCTTCAATGGTGCCGGCGGCTTCCGACCCGGGGGTGAACGGGAAGGGGACCTTGTAGGTGCCGCTGCGTTTGTACGTGTCGATGAAGTTAACGCCCGCTGCCCCCACCTTCACCAGGAGCTGGCCGGGCCTCGGAACAGGCCGCTCAATGTCCTCGTAGGTAAGGACTTCCGGTCCGCCTGCCTGACGTGCGACGATTGCGTGGGTCATTGCTCACCTTTCCCGGTCCCGGCGTTTCCGGCTCCGGCTGCTGCCACCATCCTAGGGACAGTCCACGGAAGCCCCATAGCGGGCACCTTCCACTGCATGCATAAATATCGGCATCAGTGAATACTTTTGCTGTATGGTGGTGGTCATGACTATTTCTGTTGCAGTGTCCGGTGCCAGCGGATACGCCGGGGGAGAGGTCCTGCGCCTCCTGGCCGGGCATCCTGGCGTCACCATTGGAGCCATCACAGCCCACAGCAATGCCGGTTCCCGGCTCGGCGAACTGCAGCCCCACCTGCACGGGCTCGCAAGCCGCATCCTCGAAGACACCACCGTGGACAACCTGTCCGGCCACGACGTCGTCTTCCTGGCCCTGCCGCACGGCGCCTCCGCGGAGATAGCAGCCCAGCTGCCGGCAGGGACCGTCGTCATCGACGCCGGCGCAGACCACCGGCTGGAGGACCCGGCGGCGTGGGAAAAGTTCTATGGTTCCGCCCACGCCGGCAGCTGGCCCTACGGCCTGCCGGAGCTCCCGGGCCAGCGCGAAGCCCTCAAGGGCGCCAACCGCATCGCCGTGCCCGGCTGCTACCCGACGTCGGCCCTGCTGGCTTTGGCGCCCGGGTTCGCCGCCGGGCTCCTCCAGCCCGACGACGTGGTCATCGTCTCTGCCTCCGGCACCTCCGGCGCGGGCAAGGCCGCCAAGGTGAACCTCATCGGTTCGGAAGTCATGGGCTCCATGAGCCCCTACGGCGTTGGCGGCGGCCACCGCCACACGCCCGAGATCGAACAGGGGCTGTCCAACGCCGCGCGTGAACAGGTCACGGTGTCCTTCACGCCCACCCTGGCGCCCATGAGCCGGGGCATCCTCACGACGGCGACGGCGAAGGTCAAAGCCGGTACCACGGGGGAGCAGCTGCGCCAGGCCTGGACCGACGCGTACGACGACGAACCGTTCGTCCACGTCCTCCCGGAAGGCCAGTGGCCCGCCACGAAGTCCGTGCAGGGGTCGAACCACGCCGCCATGCAGCTGGCGTTCGATTCCCACACCGGCCGGGTGATCGTTACCTGCGCCATCGACAACCTCACCAAAGGGACCGCCGGCGGCGCCGTCCAGTCCATGAACATCGCCCTCGGCCTGGCGGAAACCGCCGGCCTTGACCTGCAGGGAGTTGCCCCGTGACCGTTACCGCCCCCCGTGGATTCCGGGCCGCCGGCGTCACCGCCGGACTCAAAGCCTCCGGCAAACCGGACCTTGCCCTGGTGGTGAATGACGGCCCGTCCAAGGCCGCCGCCGCCGTCTTCACCAGCAACCGCGTCGCCGCAGCCCCTGTGCACTGGTCCCGCCAGGTGGTGTCCGACGGCCGCGTGGACGCGGTGGTCCTCAACTCCGGCGGAGCCAACGCCTGCACCGGGCCCGCTGGATTCCAGAACACGCACAGCACCGCCGAAAAGGTGGCCAAGGTCCTGGACATCTCCGCCACGGACGTTTTTGTGTGTTCCACCGGCCTGATCGGCGAGCAGCTGCCCATGGACAAGATCCTTCCCGGCGTGGAGGCTGCGGCTGCCGCGCTGAGCACTGACGGCGGCCCCGAGGCAGCGACCGCCATCATGACCACCGACTCCGTTCCCAAGGCGGCGCTGTTCATCGGCACCGATGCGGACGGCGAGGAATTCGCCATCGGCGGGATGGCCAAGGGTGCGGGCATGCTGGCTCCCGGCCTGGCCACCATGCTGGTGGTCCTCACCACTGATGCGGCAGTTGACGCGGAACTGCTCGACGTCGTCCTCCGCGACGCCACCCGGGTCACGTTCGACCGGGCAGACTCGGACGGCTGCATGTCCACGAACGACACCGTGGTCCTGCTGTCCTCCGGTGCCTCCGGCGCCGTGCCGTCAGCCGAGGTCTTCGGTGCCGGCCTGACCCAGGTCTGCGCCGAACTTGCGCGGAAGCTGATCGCCGACGCCGAAGGTGCCAGCCACGACATCGCCATCCGCACCTTCAATGCTGCCAGTGAAGCGGACGCCGAAACCGTCAGCCGTTCCGTGGCCCGCTCCAACCTCTTCAAGGCCGCCATCTTCGGCAAGGACCCCAACTGGGGACGGGTGCTGTCCGCCGTCGGCACCACCGACGCCGTCTTCGAACCCGACCAGCTCAACGTGGCCATGAACGGCGTCCAGATCTGCCGCAACGGCAGCATCGGCGACGACCGCGGGCTGGTGGACCTGGAGCCGCGCGAGGTCCTGGTGGAAATCGACCTTCAGGCCGGCGACTTCGAGGCCACCATCTGGACGAACGACCTGACCCACGACTACGTGCACGAGAACAGCGCCTACTCGAGCTGACGAACCACTTGAGCCGGCCCCACCGGCGCCCGGCAACCCTGGAGACATTTCCTGATGAACACACGCACCCGCGAAACCACGTCCATGCTTGACGCCCAAAGCAAGGCGGGCACGCTGATCGAGGCGCTGCCCTGGATCCAGCGCTTTGCCGGCACCACCATGGTGATCAAGTACGGCGGCAACGCCATGGTCAACGACCATCTGCGCCGTGCCTTCGCCGAGGACGTTGTTTTCCTGCACCACGTGGGCATCCACCCCGTGGTGGTGCACGGGGGCGGTCCCCAGATCAACTCCATGCTGGCCCGGCTGGGCATCGAGTCCGAGTTTAAGGGCGGCCTGCGGGTCACCACCCCGGAAGCCATGGACGTGGTCCGCATGGTCCTCACCGGCCAGGTGGGCCGCGAACTCGTGGGCCTGATCAACTCCCACGGCCCCTACGCCGTGGGCATGTCCGGTGAAGACGGCGGGCTGCTGCGCGCGGTGCGCACCGGCACCGTCGTCGACGGCGAAGAAGTTGACCTGGGCCTGGTGGGTGAAGTGGTGGGCGTGAACCCGGAAGGCATCCTGGACATCCTCGCCGCCGGCCGCATCCCCGTGATTTCCACGGTGGCCCCGGAGATCAACGCCGATGGGTTCGCAGCCGACGGCAGCGTCCAGACCACGGGACAGGTGCTCAACGTCAACGCAGACACCGCGGCCGCAGCCCTGGCCGAAGCGCTCGGGGCCTCCAAACTGGTGATCCTCACCGACGTCGAAGGCCTCTACGCCAACTGGCCGGACAAGACCTCGCTGATCTCCTCCCTTAAAGCATCGGACCTGCGGGCGCTCCTGCCCTCACTGGAATCCGGCATGATCCCCAAGATGGAGGCCTGCCTCAAGGCCATCGACGGCGGCGTGGAACGCGCACACATCGTGGACGGACGCCTGGCACACTCCATGCTGCTGGAAACCTTTACCACCGCGGGCATCGGCACCCAGGTGGTTCCCGACGAGGAGACGAACGCATGAACGAAACTGTTGACCTGAGTCCGGCGGACGAAAAAGACGCCAAGGCTTCCGTGATGACCGGAATCGGAAGTGGCTCCGAGTGGCTCGCCCGGTACTCCAGCTCCCTCATGGGCGTGTTTGGCACCCCGCAGCGCGTCCTGGTCCGCGGTGCCGGCTGCCTGGTCTGGGACGCCGACGGCAAGGAGTACCTCGACCTGCTGGGCGGCATCGCCGTCAACGCGCTGGGCCATGCCAACCCGTTCGTCACGTCGGTGATCTCCAGCCAGTTGGCCACCCTTGGCCACGTCTCCAACTTCTTCACCAGCCCCACGCAGATCGCGCTGGCCGAAAAGCTCCTGGCCATCACTGACGCCCCTGCCGGTTCCAAGGTGTTCTTCACCAACTCCGGCACCGAGGCGAATGAGGCCGCCTTCAAGCTGGCCCGCCGCAATACGGGCGGCAGCGGCGCCAAACGGACCAAAATCATCGCCCTCGAGGGGGCCTTTCACGGCCGGACCATGGGCGCCCTTGCCCTCACCGCCAAAGAGGCCTACCGCACGCCGTTCGAGCCGCTGCCCGCCGGCGTCGTGCACATCCCCTTCGGTGACGTGGAGGCACTGAAGGACGCCGTTGACGAGACCGTGGCCGCCGTCTTCCTGGAGCCCATCCAGGGCGAGGCGGGCGTGCGCCCCCTGCCGCCCGGATACCTTCGGGCCGCCCGCGAGCTGACCGCCAGGGTGGGGGCACTGCTGATCCTCGACGAGGTGCAGACCGGCATGGGCCGCACAGGAAAGTGGCTGGCCAGCGAGGATGCCGGGATCATGCCTGACGCCGTTACCCTGGCCAAGGGACTGGGCGGCGGCTTCCCGATCGGTGCCCTGATCACGTACGGCCCGGAGACATCGTCGTTGTTGGCTGCGGGCCAGCACGGCACCACATTCGGCGGGAACCCGGTTGCGACGGCGGCAGCCCTCGCAACGCTGCACGCCATCGAAAGCCAGCACGTGCTGGCCAATGCCTCAGCCGTGGGTGAGCACCTGCGCTCCGCGCTGGCCGTCCTGCCGGGCGTCACCGAGGTCCGCGGCGAAGGCCTCCTGATCGGCTTCGACCTGGACGCGGACGTCGCCCCGGCAGTAGTGCAGGCCGGCCTTGATGCCGGGTTCATCGTCAACAGCCCCGGCCCGCGCACCATCCGCCTCGCGCCGCCGCTGGTCCTGACCACGGCGCAGGCAGACACCTTCCTCGACGCCTTCCCGGCAATCCTCCAAGCAGCTAAGGACGCCCAGTGACACCAGCAGCCAGCACCACCCGGCACTTCCTCAAGGACACAGACCTCAGCCCCGCCGAACAGGCCGAGGTACTCGGCCTCGCAGCCCGGATGAAGGCGGCGCCCTACAGCGTCCAGCCATACGCCGCCGAGGGCAGCAGCCGCAAGACGGTGGCCGTGATCTTCGACAAAACCTCCACCCGGACCCGGGTCTCGTTCGCCACAGGAATCGCGGACCTGGGCGGCAACGCCCTGATCATCAACCCGGGGGAGGCCCAGATCGGGCACAAGGAATCCGTGGAGGACACCGCCAAGGTCCTGGAGCGGATGGTGTCCACCATCGTCTGGCGGACCGGCGCCCACGCCGGCCTCGTGGCCATGGCGGAGAACTCCAGGGTTCCGGTGATCAACGCCCTGTGCGACGATTACCACCCGTGCCAGCTGCTGGCGGACCTGCTGGCCGTGAAAGAGCACAAGGGCGAACTCAAGGGCCTCACCATGAGCTACCTGGGGGACGCCGCCAACAACATGGCCAATTCCTACCTGCTGGCCGGAGTCACTGCCGGAATGCACGTGCGGATCGCCGGCCCGGAAGGCTACCTCCCGGCGGAAGACATCGTGGCCGCAGCCGAGGAACGCGCAGCAGAGACCGGCGGGTCCGTGCTTATCACCACTGACGCGGCAGAGGCTTTGAAAGGGGCCGACGTCGTTGCAACAGACACGTGGGTGTCCATGGGGCAGGAGGCGGAAAAGGAAGCCCGGATGCAGCTGTTCCGGGAGTACGCCGTGGACGAGGCCGCCATGGCACAAGCTGCGGAAGACGCCGTCGTGCTTCACTGCCTGCCCGCCTACCGCGGCTACGAAATCTCTGCCGGCGTCATCGACGGACCGCAGTCCATCGTCTGGGACGAGGCCGAAAACCGGCTGCACGTCCAGAAGGCCCTGATGGCCTGGCTGATGCACCGGTCGGGCCTGGCCTTCGTCGACGGACTCGCACCCGTTGAAGGCACAGGGGAGAGCACGTTCTAGTGTCCGCCCAACCGGCGTCGCCGGGCTCCAGCCCGGCCACCAAGACGGCCCGCCAGGCGCGCATCACCGCCATCCTGACGGGGGAGTCCGTGCGTTCCCAGGCGGAGCTGGCAGCCTTGCTGGCGGACGACGGCGTGCAGGTCACCCAGGCGACGCTGTCGCGGGACCTCGTGGAACTCGGCGCCGTCCGGGTCCGCGGCAAGGAGGGCGTGCTGGTGTACGCCGTACCCGGCGAAGGCGGCGAACGGGCCGCCAGGAGCGGGGTGAGCCAGGAGATCCTGGATGCCCGGCTGGCCCGGCTGTGCAGCGAACTGCTGGTCACCGCGGAGGCGTCGGCCAACATTGCCGTGCTCCGCACACCGCCCGGGGCCGCAAACTTCCTGGCCCTGGCCATCGACCATTCGGTGATGCCGTCCATCCTGGGCACCATTGCCGGGGACGACACCGTGCTGTTGGTGGCCCGGGACCCGCAGGGCGGCCGGGACCTCGCCGCCAGGTTCCTGCAGCTGGCTGAAGAAGCCGGGCAATAAGCTTGAAGACAACATCAACAAACCCCAATTACAAGGAGCATTCGAAGTGACTGAACGCATTGTGCTCGCCTACTCGGGCGGCCTGGACACCTCAGTAGCCATCGGCTGGATCGGTGAAGCCACCGGCGCCGAGGTCATCGCCGTGGCGGTCGACGTCGGACAGGGCGGCGAGTCCCTGGAAACCATCCGCCAGCGCGCCCTCGGCTGCGGCGCCGTCGAAGCCTACGTGGCCGACGCCTCCGACGAGTTCGCCAACGAATACTGCATGCCCACGCTGAAGGCCAACGGCCTCTACCAGGGCCACTACCCGCTGGTGTCCGCCATCTCCCGCCCGGTCATCGTCAAGCACCTGGTCAAGGCTGCCCGCGAATTCGGCGCCACCACGGTGGCCCACGGCTGCACCGGCAAGGGCAACGACCAGGTCCGCTTCGAAGTGGGCATCCAGACCCTCGGCCCGGACCTGAAGTGCATCGCCCCGGTGCGCGACCTCGCCCTCACCCGCGACAAGGCCATCGCCTTCGCCGAGGAGAAGGGCCTGCCGATCGAGACCACCAAGAAGAACCCGTACTCCATCGACCAGAACGTCTGGGGCCGTGCCGTGGAAACCGGCTACCTCGAGGACATCTGGAACGCCCCTACCAAGGACATCTACGACTACACCGCCACCCCGGAGTTCCCGCCGGCACCGGACGAGGTCGTCATTTCCTTCGAAGCCGGCGTTCCGGTGGCGATCGACGGCGTCAAGGTCACCCCGCTGCAGGCCATCAAGGAGCTCAACCGCCGTGCCGGCGCGCAGGGCGTGGGCCGCATCGACGTCGTCGAGGACCGCCTGGTGGGCATCAAGTCCCGCGAAGTCTACGAGGCCCCGGGTGCCATGGCCCTCATCACGGCCCACAAGCACCTCGAGGACATCACCGTGGAGCGCGAGCAGGCCCGCTTCAAGGCCACCGTTGGCCAGCGCTGGTCAGAACTTGTGTACGACGGCCAGTGGTTCTCCCCGCTCAAGCGCTCCCTGGACGCGTTCATCGAGGACACCCAGAAGTACGTCACCGGCGATATCCGCATGACCCTGCACGGCGGCCAGGCCATCGTCAACGGCCGCCGGTCCGACACCTCGCTCTACGACTTCAACCTCGCCACCTACGACACCGGCGACACCTTCGACCAGTCCATGGCGCGCGGCTTCATCGAGCTGTGGGGCATGTCCGCCAAGGTTGCCTCCGGCCGCGACATCCGGGTCGCGGGTCAGTAAGTGGTGTCCGCTACAAACGAAGGTGCGCTGTGGGGCGGCCGGTTCGCCGGCGGCCCCGCCGACGCCCTGGCGGCGCTCAGCAAGTCCACGCACTTCGACTGGCGGCTGGCCCGCTACGACATTGCCGGGTCCAAGGCGCACGCCCGCGTGCTGCACAAGGCCGGGCTGCTGGACGACGCCGAGCTTGAAGGCATGCTGGCCGCACTCACGCAGCTGGATGAGGACGTGGCGTCCGGCGCCTATGTGCCGGCGGAGTCCGACGAGGACGTTCACGGTTCCCTGGAACGCGGCCTGATCGAGCGCGCCGGAACCCAGTTGGGCGGCAAACTCCGCGCCGGCCGGTCCCGTAACGACCAGGTGGCCACGCTGGGCCGCATGTTCCTGCGGGACCACGCCCGGATCATCGCCCGCGGTGTCCTGGCCACGGTGGATGCCCTGGTGGAGCAGGCCAAGGCGCACCAAGGTGTTGCCATGCCGGGCCGGACCCACCTGCAGCACGCCCAGCCGGTGCTGCTCAGCCACCACCTCCTGGCCCATGCCTGGGCGCTGCTGCGCGATGTGCAGCGGCTCCAGGACTGGGACAAGCGGGCCGGCGTCTCGCCTTACGGTTCAGGAGCCCTCGCCGGCTCCTCGCTGGGGCTGGACCCGGAGGCGGTGGCCGCGGACCTGGGCTTTTTCTCCGCCTCCCACAACTCGATCGACGGCACCGCTTCACGCGACGTCTTCGCCGAGTTCGCCTGGGTGTGCTCAATGATCGGGGTGGACTTGTCCCGGATCTCCGAGGAGGTCATCCTCTGGGCCACGAAGGAGTTCTCCTTCGTCACGCTGCATGACTCCTACTCCACGGGGTCGTCCATCATGCCGCAGAAGAAGAACCCGGATGTGGCGGAGCTGGCGCGCGGCAAGGCAGGCCGGCTCATCGGCAACCTGACCGGGCTGCTGGCCACCCTCAAAGGCCTGCCGCTGGCGTACAACCGCGACCTGCAGGAGGACAAGGAACCGGTGTTCGACGCCGCCGACACCCTGGAGCTCCTGCTTCCGGCGGTCTCGGGCATGATCGCTACCCTGAAGTTCAACACCGAACGGATGGAATCGCTGGCACCGCAGGGCTTCGCGCTGGCCACTGACATTGCTGAGTGGCTTGTCCGCCAGGGCGTACCCTTCCGGGAAGCCCACGAGCTTTCCGGTGCGGCCGTGAAGCAGGCCGAATCCCGCGGCGTGGAGCTGTGGGACCTGACGGACGGGGAGTACGCGGCCATCTCGGAGCACCTCACGCCGGAGGTCCGCACCGTCCTGTCCACGGAGGGCTCGCTCAACAGCCGCAACTCCCAGGGCGGAACGGCACCGGCCGCCGTCGAACGCCAGCTGGTTGCGCTGGAGGCCGAGCTTGCCGGGGTGCGGGACTACGCGGGGTAAAACGCTTTCTCACTTAATGCAAAGTTTCTGGCAACGCTCCTGCACCCGGTGCAGGAGCGTTGCCGGTTTTCACGCATCAAGTGAGAGAATGTCGGCCGGATGGGGCCCGGCTAGCATGGTGCAATGAGCGAACCTTTTCGCAGGCAACTCCGCGCGCTTCCCGATTTCCCGGATACGCTGCCGGCCTTTCACCCGGAGAGCGTCCCCACGGATCCCGCTGAGCTGTTCAGGCAATGGCTGGGCGAGGCGCTGGCGGCGGGGGAGCGGCAGCCGCATGCGTGCAGCCTGGCCACAGCGGGCGGCGACGGCAAACCGTCGTCGAGGATGCTGATCCTGAAAAACATTGACGACGACGGCTGGCACTTCGCCACGTCCCGCACCTCACGCAAGGGCAGGGAACTGAGCGCCAACCCGCACGCTGCCATGACCTTCTACTGGCCCTCCCAGGGCCGGCAGGTCCGCGTTGCCGGGGCCGTCGTCGAACTGTCCGCCGAGGCCTCCGCGCAGGACTGGGCGGAGCGGCCCCGGGCGGACGGCAGCACCAACCCGCACTGGCAGCTCTACGCCCTTCGGCCCGCTGAGATCGAGTTCTGGCAGGCCAGCCACGACGGCAACCATGTCCGGCACCGTGTGGCACCCGACGGCTCACCCCTGGGCTAGGCTGTCGCCATGACAGCTCCCGCACCAGACGTACTGCTTCCGGCGCTCCACAAGGCCGCCGCTGACCTGGCGGCCGACGTTGCCAGGTTCAGCGACTCTGACGTACAGGCACCCTCTGCCCTGCCCGGCTGGACGAGGGGGCACGTGCTGGCCCATCTGACCGGAATTTCCAACGCCATGGCCCGGCAGCTTGAGTACGCGGCGCGCGGAGAGGCCGTGGAGCTTTACGACGGCGGCATGGAAGGCCGGAACAAGGCCATCGACATGGCAGCGGGCCACGATGCCGCCACCCACCTCGCGGACCTCACCGCCGCACTGGACCGGGCGCTCAAGGCCTTCGACGCGCTGCCCGGCGTCAAGGATTCAGCGGCCAACCGGACCGGCTGGTACGCCCCCATCACCTTCCGCGGGGGCGTGGTCCTGGACGGCGGACTGGCGCTGTGGCGGGAACTGGTCATCCACGCGTCGGACCTGCTGACGGGGAGGGGCCCGGAAACCTGGAGCCGGCCGTTCTGCGAGCACCTTTTCGATTTCCTGGCGGCCCGGGTCCAGCCCGACGACAAGCTCGTGCTGCAGCCACTGGGGCTCCAGCCGGTCAGCATTGGCAGCGGCAACCGGTCCACTGTCATCAGCGGCATGATCACCGATATCGCAGCGTGGCTCGCCGGCCGCGAGCCGACGCTGGGCAGCCTGAGGGCCTCGGCCGCGGCTGACGGCGTCAACCTGCCCGAGCTGCTGCCGTGGCCTTCCGGAACCCCCGCCGCCAGCAGGACCGACCCGAAGGGCTAACCCGCTTCGCGCGCCAGCAGGCTCTGCTTGATGGGAAGCCCCCACCGGAAACCGCCCAGGGAGCCGTCAGTCCGGATCACCCTGTGGCAGGGCACAAACAGCGCGGCAGCATTGAAGGCACAGGCGCTGGCGGCTGCCCGCACGGCCCTGGGATTGCCGGCGAGCTCCGCGTACTGGGTATAGGTGACGGGCTGTCCCGGCCGCACCAGCCGCAGGACGTCCCAGGCGTGGACCCGGAAAGGTCCTGACAGCTGCCGCACGGGAACGCCCATCGCCGGCATCGGGTCACCGGCGTAGAAGGCTTCGACGGCGGAGGAGATTTCCCCCAGCCCGCTGACAGGTTCCAGCGTTCCGGGCCGGAGGGACGGATGGATCTGCCCGGTCAACTCACCAGGGTTGTCTGTCCATCCGCTGGAGATTACGACGCCGTCCTGGGCGAGGATGGTGAACGGACCGTCTGGGGTGGTCATCTGAAGCAGCTGGGCCTTCATCGGTTCGCCTTCTCTGCTGGTCTGGGGTCTTGGTTCGTGGGTGCCGTTGCTGTGCGCCTGCGCGGACCGGACGCAGCCTGGGCTGCCGCCCGCCACAGGTGCATTGTGGCGTATGAGCGCCAGGGGCTGACTTCCCGGAAGTCCGGTGTGCACGCCGCGGTCCCGTCCCCGAGGGCACGGATCCCGTTCCGCACGGCTGCGTCGTTGGCCAGGAAAACATCCGGGGCACCGAGGATGCGCATGGCCAGGTATCCCGTGGTCCATGGTCCCACGCCGGGCAGCGGAAGCAGTTTGGCGGCCAGGCTTTCCGGGCTGTCTCCATAGCCAAAGTCGAGCCCGCCGTCCGCCATAGCAGCAGCTGCGGCGAGGAGGGCCCCGATCCGCCGTTGGGGTCCGCGCAGGACCGCCGAGCCTCCGCCGGCGATTTCGGCCGGGGTGGGAAACATCCAGTCCAGCCCCTCGCCGGGGCTTCGGCTTGGACGTCCGACGGCGGCCAGCTGGGTGAGGGCGGTCCGCGCCGCTGCCACGGTAATCTGCTGCCCGGCCATGGCCCGGACCAGCATTTCCGCCGGATCCATGGCACCGGGCATCCTGATCCCCGGAGTGCCCGCAACTGCGGCAACGAGCCTGGCATCCCCTGCCAGCGCACTGTCGATGGCCACAGGATCCGCGTCCAGGTCGAAGAGCCGACGCACCCGGCTCAACAGGGCCGGCAGGTCCCTAAGGTCCACCGCGCCGATGGTGAGGGTCAGCGGCCGGCCCGGAGCGCCGGCGTCGTAATCCACCCGGAACCTCGCATCACCCTGGGGCAGCCGCAGCGTGCGGGCATAAGACGTGGGCGTTCCCGCTTCGATCCCGGGGATGGCCCGGACGGCCAGGAAGGTGAAAACGCCGGGATTGAAAGGTTCACGGTAGGGCAGGTTGAGGGTGAGGGCGGTGGAGCCGGCGGAGGCTTTCGGATGCCTCGCGGTGCGGAGCGCGGTGGGAGTCATGCCAAAAACCTCCGCCATGGTTTCGTTGAACTGCCGGACGCTGCTGAACCCGGCCGCAAAGGCGACGTCGGCGAGCTTCATGGAGGTGGAAACCAGGAGGGTCCGGGCAGTCTGCGCGCGGCCGGCCCGTGCAAGGGAGAGGGGTCCCGCGCCCAGCTCCTGGCTGAGGATGCGGTTGAGCTGGCGGGAGGAATAGCCCAGGCGGGCCGCCAGGCCATCGACGCCGTCCCTGGTGACCACGCCGTCACTGATCAGCCGCATGGCGCGCCCGGCAATATCCTGCCGGAGGTTCCAGGCGGGTGTCCCGGGAACCGCCTCCGGCAGGCAGCGCTTGCAGGCCCGGTAGCCGGCGTCGTGCGCTGCCGCGGAGGTTTCATAAAAGGTGACGTTGGAGGCTTTCGGAGTCCTGGCCGGGCAGGACGGACGGCAATAGATGCCCGTGGTCCGGACGGCAGTGTAGAACTGCCCGTCGAACCGGGTGTCCCGGGCGTCGATCGCCCGGTAGCGCTGCCAGAAGTCCATTCCTCCATCGTGCCAGCCCTCCCATGCCAGGGCTAGCGGAAATCGGACACGGCCGTGGCGCCTCCAACACCTGAATGGCGGGGCGGCGGCGCCGGCGTTGGATAGAGTCTGGCCATGAGCACAAATCCGCTGACGGCCGGTCAGCCGCTGCGGGAGTTCCTTTCCGGAGACGCCCGCCAGCTGGCGCCCCTGCTGCTGGGCGCCGTCCTGACCCATGACTCCAGGGACGGTGCGGTATCGGTCCGGCTCACCGAAGTGGAGGCCTACCTGGGCCCCGAGGATTCCCTGCACCCGGATCCCGGATCACACACCTACCGCGGTTCCACGCCCCGCAACGCACCCATGTTCGGCCCGGCCGGCCACCTGTACGTCTACTTCACCTACGGGATGCACCATTGCACGAACATCGTGTGCGGGCCTGAAGGCACGGCGTCCGCCCTGTTGCTGCGGGCAGGGGAGATCGTGGACGGGGTGGAGCTCGCCCGGCACCGGCGGACCACCTCCAAAGGCCCCTCCGATCTGGCGAAGGGGCCTGCCCGGCTGGCCAAGGCGTTGGGCCTGACGACGGCGGACAGCGGCCGTGATGCGCTGGCGCCGCCGTTCGGGCTGGTCCTTCCGTCCGGGCCGGCAGGGCCCGTGAGCTCCGGCCCGAGGGTCGGTGTCTCCGGCACAGGAGGAACGGACCAGTACTCGTGGCGCTTCTGGATCACCGGCGACCCTACCGTCTCCCAGTACAAGGCAGCCAAGCCCCGGGGCGCCAAGCCGGATCCGGCAACGTTTCACGGGCGTTAACGGAAATGGTTGTAGAATGGTAGGTCTGTCTTTTGCGATAGGGGAACGTTAGATGCTCGACGCCGATTTGGCCCACGAACGCGACTATGTAGCCGGCTTGTACGCACGGCTGGAAGAGCTGCGCGAGGAAAAGCGCCGCCAGCTGGCGCAGGTCCGCCGGGCCGGGGCTGTGGGCACCATGCAGAACGTCTCCGAGCGCGACGCTTTCGCTGCTCTCTACGAGGACCGGCTGGCCCAGCTGGATGCGGTGGATGACCGGCTGGTCTTCGGCCGGCTGGACCTTGACTCCGGCGAAGCGCAGTACATCGGCCGCATTGGCCTCACCACCGAGGACCTGCAACGGCTCATGGTGGACTGGCGCGCGCCCGAGGCCGGCCACTTCTACCAGGCCACGGCCTTTGACCGGCAGGGTGTGCGCCGCCGCCGCCACCTGATCCTGCAGGGCCGTGAGGTCAAGGCCATTGAGGATGACGTCCTTGACGCCGGGATGCTGGCCGACAACGAATCCCTGCAGGGCGAAGGCGCCCTCCTCGCTGCCCTGAACTCCAAACGCACCGGCCGGATGTCCGACATTGTCAGCACCATCCAGTCCGAGCAGGACCGCATCATCCGGTCATCAATCTCCGGGGCGCTGGTGGTGCAGGGCGGACCCGGCACCGGCAAGACTGCCGTGGCCCTCCATCGTGCGGCCTACCTGCTTTATACCCACCGCGACCGCCTCAAGACCGCCGGCGTGCTGCTGGTGGGCCCGTCGTCGTCGTTTATGAAGTACATCGAAAGGGTGCTGCCCTCCCTGGGCGAGACCGGCGTCGTGATGGCCAGCGTGGGACGCCTCATGCCCGGCATCCATGCCGTGCCGGAACCTGACGCCGACGTTGCTGCCATCAAGGGCCGCCTGGACATGGCAACCGTGGTGGCCAACGCCGTGGCCAACCGCCAGCGGATTCCCGCGGAAGACCGCATCCTGGAGGTCGACGGCCGCAGGCTGGTGCTGACGCCGCGCCAGGTCCGCCGTGCCCGCGAGCGTGCCCGCTCCACCGGCAAGCCGCACAACGAGGCGCGCGTGACGTTCGTCAAGATCCTGCTCCGCGAACTCACAGAACAGATGACCGAGCTGGTGGAAGCCGGGAACATCGGCAACAACGCAGACCGCTCCTACTTGGCGGAGGATGTCCGTTCCGCACGGGATGTACGGATTGCCCTTAACCTCTGCTGGATGCCCATGACGCCGGAGAAGCTGATCTCCGAGCTCTTCAGCAAACCGGCCGTGCTCGAATTCTGCACACCGAATATGTCTCCAGGTGAGCGGGCACTGCTGCAGCGCCCCGCCGACGCCCCCTGGACCGAGTCCGATGTGCCGCTGCTGGACGAGGCCGCCGAGCTGCTCGGCGAACTGGACCCGGCCGCGGGGCGTGGACTTGCCCAGCAGGAGCACGACCGTGCCCGCGATCTTGCCAACGCCAAGCAGACCCTGGTGAACATGCAGGCGGCAGGGGTGGACCCGTTGATGTCCGCAGAGGAACTGGCCGAACAGAACCAGGAGCAGGAAACGCGGCAAACCGCCGCAGAGCGAGCCACCAGCGACCGCACCTGGGCATTTGGCCACATCGTGGTGGATGAGGCTCAGGAACTTTCACCCATGCAGTGGCGCCTGCTGGTCCGCCGCTGCCCCCTGAAATCCTTCACCATTGTGGGGGACATCGCGCAGACCAGCTCGGTGGCCGGCGCCAATTCCTGGCAGGGAGCGCTCGCCCCCATGTTCGGGGACCGCTGGCAGTTGGAGGAGCTGACGGTGAACTACCGGACGCCGTCCCAGATCGCCGAAGCCGCCGTCCGGATGGCCAACGCGGCGGGGCTGGTGGTCTCAGCGCCCAAGGCCGTCCGCGAAGGGCGCTGGTCGCCTGTCATCGATGAGGTGGATCCCGGCCAGGTAGTCAGCCGCCTGGTTGAGGTCCTGCCGGAGGAACTGGATGCGCTCGACGGCGGCCTGCTCGCCGTCATTGCTGACGGACACTTCCTGCCGGAAGCCACCGCCGCCCTGCGCGCCGCCCATGGGCGCCGGGTGGGCACGGGTGCCGGCAGCTACGAGCAGGACATCGTGGTGATCAGCCCCCGCGAAGCCAAGGGGCTGGAGTTCGATGGCGTCGTAGTGCTTGAGCCGTCCATGATGCTGAACCATGAGCACGGCAAAGTGGGGGACCTGTACGTCGCGATGACCCGGGCCACCCAGCGGCTCCGGCTGATTGCCTCGGAACCGGTGCCAGCGGGGATCAAGCGCTGATCCGGCGCGCCGCATACTGCTAACTTAGAAGGCGTGCCAGAACTTATCAGCCTCGAATCGCAGCAGAACGACCCCACTTTTGCCAACATTTGGCAGGAACTGAAGTGGCGTGGACTTGTCCACGTCTCCACCGACGAGGCAGAGCTTGAAAAACTCCTCGCCGGCGGACCGGTTACGTACTATTGCGGGTTCGATCCCACTGCGCCGAGCCTGCACCTGGGAAACCTGGTCCAGCTGCTCGTTATGCGGCGGCTGCAGCTGGCCGGCCACAAGCCCCTCGGGCTCGTGGGTGGTTCAACCGGCATGATCGGCGACCCCCGTCCCACGGCCGAGCGCACGTTGAACACCAAGGACACCGTGGCCGAGTGGGTGGGCTACCTCCAGGCGCAGGTCCGGCGCTTCCTCAGCTTTGAGGGTGACAACGCAGCGCAGATGGTCAACAACCTGGACTGGACGGCGCCGCTGAGCGCCATCGATTTCCTGCGCGACGTGGGCAAGCACTTCCGTGTGGGGACGATGCTCCGCAAAGACGCGGTGGCCTCACGGCTGAGCTCGGATGAGGGCATCAGCTACACCGAGTTCAGCTACCAGATCCTCCAGGGGATGGACTACCTCCAGCTCTACCGGGATTACGGCTGCATGCTGCAGACCGGCGGCTCGGACCAGTGGGGCAACCTCACCAGCGGCACGGAGTTGATCCGCAAGGTGGAGGGCAAGAGCGTCCACGCCCTCGGGACCCCATTGATCACCAACGCGGACGGCACGAAGTTCGGCAAGAGCGAGGGCAACGCCATCTGGCTGGACGCCGGCATGTGCAGCCCCTACGCCTTCTACCAGTTCTGGGTCAACACGGCGGACGCTGACGTTGTGGACCGGCTGAAGGTCTTCACCTTCCTTACCAGGGCCGAAATCGAGGAGCTTTCCGTTGCTGTGGCTGAACGGCCGTTCGCCCGTGAAGGCCAGCGGAGGCTTGCCTACGAGGTGACGTCCCTTGTTCACGGTGTGGAAGCCACGGAGAAGGTCATCGCGGCATCCGCCGCACTTTTCGGGAACGGTGACCTGACCGCACTGGACAAGCCCACGCTCCAGGCGGCAACCTCCGAGCTTCCCTTTGCCACTGTGCAGGTGGACGAGATGGGCATTGTGGACCTGCTCGTTGCTTCCGGCCTGTCCGACAGCAAGTCGGCGGCCAGGCGCACCGTTGGTGAGGGCGGGGCGTACGTCAACAACGAGAAGGTGTCCGACCCCGAAGCTGTCATTCCAGAGTCCGAACTGCTGCATGGGCAGTACCTGCTTCTGCGCCGCGGAAAGAAGAACCTGGCCACCGTGGAGGTCCTGGTTCCCTAGGCTCTTCCGCCGCTTCACAAAGCCCCCAGCACGCTCCTCCGCAGCCGACTTGCACGGCCGCGGGGGAGCGTGTAATGTTTTCTGAGTCGCCGCCGCTGAAGCGGAAAAATAGCGACAAACCCCCACCAAAAAGTGAAGCAACTTCAGCATGTGCGGAAGCGCAGAACGAAGAAATGCTTCACTTTATGATGGGCGGATTCATTCCACAGAGTGAATTCCGGGAAAACAACCGGATTTGCAAAGTGAAAATGAATGAAATAAGATTGAAACATCGCAGCGAAGAAATACGAAATAAGAATTCGTGGAAATGAATTGTTTCGGGAATATTCGAATGTGTCTGTTGTTTGAGAACTCAATAGTGTGCCAAGTTTGTTGATACCAATTGTTTTATTGATTGGTTGTTTTGGCTGGGCCTGTCCACCCCGTGGATTGGGTCTGGTTTTTACAGCTGGTTTCAAATTTTGTGCAGCCTTTTTGTCCCGTTTTCCCGGGGCTGGGGGTTGTGTCTGTTCTTCAACGGAGAGTTTGATCCTGGCTCAGGATGAACGCTGGCGGCGTGCTTAACACATGCAAGTCGAACGATGATGGGAGCTTGCTCCTGGATTAGTGGCGAACGGGTGAGTAACACGTGAGTAACCTGCCCTTAACTCTGGGATAAGCCTGGGAAACTGGGTCTAATACCGGATATGACTCCTCATCGCATGGTGGGGGGTGGAAAGCTTTTTGTGGTTTTGGATGGACTCGCGGCCTATCAGCTTGTTGGTGAGGTAATGGCTTACCAAGGCGACGACGGGTAGCCGGCCTGAGAGGGTGACCGGCCACACTGGGACTGAGACACGGCCCAGACTCCTACGGGAGGCAGCAGTGGGGAATATTGCACAATGGGCGCAAGCCTGATGCAGCGACGCCGCGTGAGGGATGACGGCCTTCGGGTTGTAAACCTCTTTCAGTAGGGAAGAAGCGAAAGTGACGGTACCTGCAGAAGAAGCGCCGGCTAACTACGTGCCAGCAGCCGCGGTAATACGTAGGGCGCAAGCGTTATCCGGAATTATTGGGCGTAAAGAGCTCGTAGGCGGTTTGTCGCGTCTGCCGTGAAAGTCCGGGGCTCAACTCCGGATCTGCGGTGGGTACGGGCAGACTAGAGTGATGTAGGGGAGACTGGAATTCCTGGTGTAGCGGTGAAATGCGCAGATATCAGGAGGAACACCGATGGCGAAGGCAGGTCTCTGGGCATTAACTGACGCTGAGGAGCGAAAGCATGGGGAGCGAACAGGATTAGATACCCTGGTAGTCCATGCCGTAAACGTTGGGCACTAGGTGTGGGGGACATTCCACGTTTTCCGCGCCGTAGCTAACGCATTAAGTGCCCCGCCTGGGGAGTACGGCCGGCAAGGCTAAAACTCAAAGGAATTGACGGGGGCCCGCACAAGCGGCGGAGCATGCGGATTAATTCGATGCAACGCGAAGAACCTTACCAAGGCTTGACATGAACCGGAAATACCTGGAGACAGGTGCCCCGCTTGCGGTCGGTTTACAGGTGGTGCATGGTTGTCGTCAGCTCGTGTCGTGAGATGTTGGGTTAAGTCCCGCAACGAGCGCAACCCTCGTTCTATGTTGCCAGCACGTGATGGTGGGGACTCATAGGAGACTGCCGGGGTCAACTCGGAGGAAGGTGGGGACGACGTCAAATCATCATGCCCCTTATGTCTTGGGCTTCACGCATGCTACAATGGCCGGTACAAAGGGTTGCGATACTGTGAGGTGGAGCTAATCCCAAAAAGCCGGTCTCAGTTCGGATTGGGGTCTGCAACTCGACCCCATGAAGTCGGAGTCGCTAGTAATCGCAGATCAGCAACGCTGCGGTGAATACGTTCCCGGGCCTTGTACACACCGCCCGTCAAGTCACGAAAGTTGGTAACACCCGAAGCCGGTGGCCTAACCCCTTGTGGGAGGGAGCTGTCGAAGGTGGGACTGGCGATTGGGACTAAGTCGTAACAAGGTAGCCGTACCGGAAGGTGCGGCTGGATCACCTCCTTTCTAAGGAGCACCTACAGGTCACTGCCGCGTGTATGCGGGGTGTGTGGTTTGTCAGGAGTATATGCCCGTTGCGCAGACGATTGTTCTGCGGCGGGTGCTCAAGGGTGGAATATCAATGAATAGCGGCTGCCGGTTCTTTCCGGTGCTGAGTACGGTTCTCCTTTTGGGGGGTTCCTGGAAAGGTGCTGGTGGGTGCGGGTGGTTTAGTGTTTGGCACACTGTTGGGTCCTGAGGCAACAGGGCCGCGGGTTCTGCCTCCTTTTTGTGGGGTGGGGTTGCGGGTTTGTTTGTTTCTGGTTTCCTGGCTGCAACCGATCACACGGTTGTTCCTGTTTTGGCGGGTTCGTGTGTGGGGTGTGTGGTACGGGGTTGTTGTTTGAGAACTACATAGTGGACGCGAGCATCTTTTATAAGAAGCAATTTCCAAGAATATGAACCTGGATCTGTTGTTCTGTCTTTCGGGATGGAGCAGTGGTTTTCGTGGTTCTCTCGAAAATTAGCGTTTTTGATCTTTTGTGGTCAAGTTTTTAAGAGCACACGGTGGATGCCTTGGCATTAGGAGCCGAAGAAGGACGTAGGAATCTGCGATAAGCCTGGGGGAGTCGATAACCGGACTGTGATCCCAGGGTGTCCGAATGGGGAAACCCCGCCAGGGACGCGAGTTGCCTGGTGACCCGCATCTGAACACATAGGGTGCGTGGAGGGAACGCGGGGAAGTGAAACATCTCAGTACCCGCAGGAAGAGAAAACAATAGTGATTCCGTTAGTAGTGGCGAGCGAACGCGGATCAGGCTAAACCGTTCCATGTGTGATAGCCGGCGGGCGTTGCATGGTCGGGGTTGTGGGACTTTCCGTACTGTCTCTGCCGGGGCAGTGGGGTGTGATGTGCAGGCATAGGTGAACGGTCTTGAAAGGCCGGCCAGAGAGGGTGTTAGCCCCGTAACCGTAATGTTGTGTACCGCCCGGATGAGTATCCCAAGTAGTACGGGGCCCGAGAAATCCCGTGCGAATCTGTCAGGACCACCTGATAAGCCTAAATACTCCCTAATGACCGATAGCGGACCAGTACCGTGAGGGAAAGGTGAAAAGTACCCCGGGAGGGGAGTGAAACAGTACCTGAAACCGTGTGCTTACAATCCGTCGGAGCCAGTCTGATTCTGGTGACGGCGTGCCTTTTGAAGAATGAGCCTGCGAGTTAGTGTTACGTCGCGAGGTTAACCCGTGTGGGGCAGCCGTAGCGAAAGCGAGTCTGAATAGGGCGTTGCAGTGGCGTGATCTAGACCCGAAGCGAAGTGATCTACCCATGGCCAGGTTGAAGCGACGGTAAGACGTCGTGGAGGACCGAACCCACTTCAGTTGAAAATGGAGGGGATGAGCTGTGGGTAGGGGTGAAAGGCCAATCAAACTTCGTGATAGCTGGTTCTCCCCGAAATGCATTTAGGTGCAGCGTTGCGTGTTTCTTGCTGGAGGTAGAGCTACTGGATGGCTAATGGGCCCTACAAGGTTACTGACGTCAGCCAAACTCCGAATGCCGGTAAGTGAGAGCGCAGCAGTGAGACTGTGGGGGATAAGCTTCATAGTCGAGAGGGAAACAGCCCAGACCCACCAACTAAGGCCCCTAAGCGTGTGCTAAGTGGGAAAGGATGTGGAGTTGCGAAGACAACCAGGAGGTTGGCTTAGAAGCAGCCATCCTTAAAAGAGTGCGTAATAGCTCACTGGTCAAGTGATTCCGCGCCGACAATGTAGCGGGGCTCAAGTACACCGCCGAAGTTGTGGCATTCAGATATTAGCTAAGCCCTTGTGGTTCAGGCGTCTGGATGGGTAGGGGAGCGTCGTGTGGGCGGTGAAGTCGCGGTGTAAACCAGCGGTGGAGCCTACACGAGTGAGAATGCAGGCATGAGTAGCGAAAGACGGGTGAGAAACCCGTCCGCCGAATGATCAAGGGTTCCAGGGTCAAGCTAATCTGCCCTGGGTAAGTCGGGACCTAAGGCGAGGCCGACAGGCGTAGTCGATGGACAACGGGTTGATATTCCCGTACCGGCGAAAAACCGCCCATGCTGAACAGGGGATACTAACTGCCCGAGACCTGCCTGACACCCCTTGTGGGTGAAGGGTTTTGGTGGAGCGCAGGACCTGGATCCTGGGAGGCAAGCGTATTAACAGGTGTGACGCAGGAAGGTAGCCAAGCCGGGCGATGGTTGTCCCGGTCTAAGGATGTAGGGCGAACGGTAGGCAAATCCGCTGTTCATGATGCCTGAGATCTGATGGGACCCCCGTTTGGGGGGATTTGGTGATCCTATGCTGCCGAGAAAAGCATCGACGCGAGGTTTTAGCCGCCCGTACCCCAAACCGACACAGGTGATCAGGTAGAGAATACTAAGGCGATCGAGAGAATTATGGTTAAGGAACTCGGCAAAATGCCCCCGTAACTTCGGGAGAAGGGGGGCCCCAACCTTGATACACCCACGCGGTGTGGAGGGGATCGGGGCCGCAGAGACCAGGGGGAAGCGACTGTTTACTAAAAACACAGGTCCGTGCGAAGTCGCAAGACGATGTATACGGACTGACTCCTGCCCGGTGCTGGAAGGTTAAGAGGACCGGTTAGCCGCAAGGCGAAGCTGAGAATTTAAGCCCCAGTAAACGGCGGTGGTAACTATAACCATCCTAAGGTAGCGAAATTCCTTGTCGGGTAAGTTCCGACCTGCACGAATGGAGTAACGACTTCCCCGCTGTCTCAACCATAAACTCGGCGAAATTGCAGTACGAGTAAAGATGCTCGTTACGCGCAGCAGGACGGAAAGACCCCGAGACCTTTACTATAGTTTGGTATTGGTGTTCGGAGTGGCTTGTGTAGGATAGGTGGGAGACGTTGAAGCCCGGACGCCAGTTCGGGTGGAGTCATCGTTGAAATACCACTCTGGTCACTTTGGACATCTAACTTCGGCCCGTAATCCGGGTCAGGGACAGTGCCTGATGGGTAGTTTAACTGGGGCGGTTGCCTCCTAAAAAGTAACGGAGGCGCCCAAAGGTTCCCTCAGCCTGGTTGGCAATCAGGTGTCGAGTGTAAGTGCACAAGGGAGCTTGACTGTGAGAGAGACATCTCGAGCAGGGACGAAAGTCGGGACTAGTGATCCGGCGGTACATTGTGGAATGGCCGTCGCTCAACGGATAAAAGGTACCTCGGGGATAACAGGCTGATCTTGCCCAAGAGTCCATATCGACGGCATGGTTTGGCACCTCGATGTCGGCTCGTCGCATCCTGGGGCTGGAGTAGGTCCCAAGGGTTGGGCTGTTCGCCCATTAAAGCGGTACGCGAGCTGGGTTTAGAACGTCGTGAGACAGTTCGGTCCCTATCCGCTGCGCGCGCAGGAAATTTGAGAAGGGCTGTCCTTAGTACGAGAGGACCGGGACGGACGAACCTCTGGTGTGTCAGTTGTACTGCCAAGTGCACCGCTGATTAGCTACGTTCGGATGGGATAACCGCTGAAAGCATCTAAGCGGGAAGCTCGCTTCAAGATGAGATTTCCATACACCTTGTGTGTGAGAGGCCCCCAGCCAGACCACTGGGTTGATAGGCCGGATGTGGAAGCGAGGACTAACGACTCGTGAAGCTGACCGGTACTAATAGGCCGATAACTTACACCACACACTCTTTTCGTGAACGGATTCAAAAGACGTTCACACCAGGAAAGGGTAAAAAGATAAACAAGACTGCTTGCGTCCACTATGTGGTTCCCAACCAACAAACCCGCCACGGGCATGTTGCGTCAGGGAACATAACTGAATAACAACACCACACTGCCCCAACAAGGGCAGAGGAACATGTTGTAACCACACAAAACTTCCCACCCGGGCCCACCAGCCCGGGACGGGTAAAAAGGTTACGGCGGTCATAGCGTGGGGGAAACGCCCGGTCCCATTCCGAACCCGGAAGCTAAGACCCACAGCGCCGATGGTACTGCACCCGGGAGGGTGTGGGAGAGTAGGTCACCGCCGGACACACATTAGAGTAGGGCCCTGACAACAAAGTCAGGGCCCTACTGCTTTAACCACACCCGGGACCCCCGCACTTGATACACCCTTTCCCGGCATCCCCTCCCACTCAATGCCGGCCCCCCGCGGACCCTCTCCCACTTGATGCCGCCCCCGGCGGACCCTCTCCCACTTGATGCCGCCCCCGGCGGACCCTCTTCCACTTAATGCCGCCCCCCGGGCGATCCTCTTCCACTTAATGCCGGCCCCCGGGCGATCCTCTCTCAGTAGATGCCGCTTTCCGGACGATCCTCTCCCACTTCCTGCCGGCAATAACCCCCCCCACCCCCACGGCGAGTGAGAGAGCGTCCCGGGAAACCCGACATCAAGTGAGACAGCATCCCGTAAAAGCCTGCATCACGTGAGAGAGCATCCCAGGAATTCCCGCATCAAGTGAGAGAGCGTGTGAATATTCCCACGATGCGGCCGACTGGGCTTCGCCCGTGCTGCTCTTCGGGGCGTCTCCTCTAGAATTGATGAAGATGTACGGACTTCGAAGCGCTTGATTTCGGGTTGCGTAGGAAACGAAACACGGATACGAGCGGCTGCAGTTGCGCCAGTGGTCAGCTCATAACAGGAGGATCCACATGGCTGAGCACAACGGCGGCAACCGCGGCGGAAACGACCGCGGCGGATTCCGCGGCAACAATAATTCAGGCGGGGATCCCAGGGGTTTTCGCTCCCGCAGCAACCGTGAGGGCGGCGATTCTTCCGGACGTCCCTCCAGCGGCGGTGGCGAGCGGAAGCCCTTTGGTGACCGTGACCGTAAGCCCTTCAGCGGTGGCGGTGAGCGGAAGCCGTTCGGTGACCGTGACCGTAAGCCGTATGGCGATCGTGACCAGAAGCCTTTTGGTGATCGTCCGCGCCGTGACGGCGAGGGTGACCGGCGCGGCAGCGGTGGCGGTGAGCGGAAGCCCTTTGGTGACCGTGACCGTAAGCCGTATGGCGACCGGGACCAGAAGCCATTTGGTGATCGTCCGCGCCGTGACGGCGAGGGTGACCGGCGCGGCAGCGGTGGCGGTGAGCGGAAGCCCTTTGGTGACCGTGACCGTAAGCCCTTCAGCGGTGGCGGTGAGCGGAAGCCCTTTGGTGACCGTGACCGTAAGCCCTTCAGCGGTGGCGGTGAGCGGAAGCCGTTCGGTGACCGTGACCGTAAGCCGTATGGTGACCGGGACCAGAAGCCTTTTGGTGATCGTCCGCGCCGTGACGGCGAGGGAGACCGGCGCGGCTTCGGCGGGGGAGAGAACCGGAAGCCGTTCGGTGATCGCAGCGACCGTCCCGGCCGCGGCGACCGCCAGGACCGCGCACCTCGCAGTTTCGATCGTGGCCCCAGCCGAGGAGATGCCGGTCCCCGCACCTTTGGACGCGACCGCCAGGAAGACCGCCCCGTTCGCGAACCCAACGCCCGCGACCTCCGCAGCGCGAACCGTCCGGACCGGGAAAGGTCTCCGCAGATTGATGAGGACGTCACGGGCAAGGAGCTCGACCGCGCCACCCAGCACCAGATCAAGACGCTCGAAGCAAAGAGTGCGGAATGGGTTGCCCGCCACCTTGTGATGGCCGGCCGGCTCATCGATGAAGAACCGGAACTCGCCTTCCAGCATGCCCTCGCTGCCAGCCGCCGCGGCGGCAGGCTGGCCGCGGTCCGCGAAGCCGTAGGCCTGACCGCTTATGCTGCAGGCCATTACGGCGAAGCTCTCCGCGAATTCCGCACCTACCGCCGCATCAGCGGTTCCAACGTCCACCTTCCGGTCATGGCTGACTGCGAGCGTGGATTGGGACGCCCTGACCGCGCCCTCGACGTGGCCAGGTCCGAGGAAGCCCAGGACCTGGACGCTCCCGGCAAAGCAGAACTCGCCATTGTGGCAGCAGGTGCCAGGACCGACCTGGGGCAGCTGGACGCCGCGGTAGCCGAACTGGAAATCCCGCAGCTGGACATCAACCGGGCGTTCTCCTACAGCCCCCGGCTGTTTCGTGCGTATGCTGACGCCCTCGCCGGCGTGGGCCGCGACGCTGACGCCGAGAAGTGGCGGAAGCAGGCCGTGGTGGCCGAAAACGCGCTGGGCCAAGGCGTGGACGAAGAGCCCGACATCATTGACCTCGGCTGGGACGAGGAGGAAGAGGCAAAGGAGGAAGCAGAGCGCCGCCGCCTGCTCGACCGTGCATCGCAGGCATCCGACGCTGCCCCCAAAGCCGCATCCAACTCCGGCGCCGCTGACGGAATGCCCGCCGCGCAGGCCGCAGAGCTGGACGCTTCTGAGCCCCGGGACGCTGAGCTGAACGCCGCAGAGCAGCAGGACGCCAGCATCGATGACCAGGAAGCTGACTACTTCGTCTCTGACGACGCCGAGTCAGACGAGGACTCGGTGGAACAGGACGAGCTGGAATCCCCTGGAGTCCCGGAGGACGGCGCTGCCGACGAACAGGATGATTCGTCCGCTGAGGAGTACCAGGACCAGCAGGACCGCCGGGAAGACTGACGAATGACCGACGTTCCCCTGATCTCCCTGTTCGATGCACTCCTGGCGGACCTGGACGGCGTGGTTTACGCCGGTCCGCACGCCATTCCCGGTGCCATTGAGTCGCTGAAGCAGCTCTCTGGCATTGGCGTGGGCCTGGGATACGTGACCAACAACGCGTCGCGCTCCCCGGCCCAGGTTGCTGCCCACCTCCGCGAGCTCGGGGCGCCCGCCGAGGACCACCAGGTGGTCAGCTCCTCACAGGCCGCCGCGGATCTGCTTGCGTCCTTGCTGGCTCCCGGTTCCCGGATCCTCATCACGGGCAGCCCGGCCCTTGCCGCCGAGATCGAACTTGTCGGGCTGGTACCCGTGTACAGCCAGGACGAGGGCCCGGTAGCGGTTGTCCAGGGCTTTAACCCCGAGATCGGCTGGAAAGACCTGGCCGAGGCCACGTACGTGGTGAACGCCGGAGCCTTGTGGGTGGCCACGAACACGGACATGTCCATACCGCAGGCCCGCGGCATCGCGCCGGGGAACGGCACACTGGTGCAGGCCGTGGCAGCCGCCACAGGGCAGACACCCCGCGTGGCCGGCAAACCCGAGGCACCACTCTTCCACTCCGCAGCCAAGCGGCTCGGGGCCGAACGGCCGCTGGTGGTGGGGGACCGGCTGGACACCGACATCCTTGGCGGCAACAACGCCGGCTTCGCCACCGTGGCGGTACTGACCGGCGTCGACACCCGACAGACCATCCTGGCCGCCCGCGCCGCGGAACGCCCGGACTACATCATCAGCAACCTGGCGGACCTGCACCAGCCGTACCCGGATGTGACGCACCACGACGGCACATACGCCTGCGGCGCAGCCACGGCGCGTGTGGCCAACGGTGCGGTGGGCATTATCGGCAGCCAGGACAGCCTGGACTCCTGGCGCGCCGCGTGCGCAGCCTGGTGGGCGGCGACGCCTGACGCCTCCTCGCCCCAGGCTCCCGAGCTGGTGTGGCTGGATCACTAGACTGGTGGAATGACTGAGCTGACCGAACCGGAATCCGCAGCAGCCCAGCCATCCCCGGACTGGCCCGGCATCAGGGATGCGGGAGTGACGGATACCGTGGTGGCACAGGCACTGGCCCGGCTGGAGGCACTGCCGGAGGTCCCGGTGGCCGACCACGAAAACGTATACAACGAACTCCACGACGAACTGCTGGCCGCGCTGAACACAGTTCCCAACAACAGCGCGCCCACAAGTGCGGTCCCGACGAACGGTCCCGCCTGATGCCGGTACGCCTCGACCAGGCTTTGGTTGCCCGCGGGCTTGCAAGATCCCGGACACACGCAGCCGCCTTGATTGCCGAGGGCAAAGTCACGTCAGCAGGACAGGTCTTGGCCAAGGCGTCCCTTCAGGTGGACGAGGACAGGCTCCTCGAAGTCGACCATGACGAGCGGGACACCTACGTAAGCCGGGCCGGACACAAACTTGCCGGCGCGCTGGACGCCTTCCCCGGGATCACACCGGAAGGCAAAAGGTGCCTCGACGCCGGTGCTTCCACCGGCGGCTTCACCGATGTCCTGCTGCGGCGCGGCGCCGCGCACGTGGTGGCGGTCGACGTCGGGCACGGCCAGCTGGTGCAGCGGCTGCGGGAGGACACCCGCGTGGAAGTCCACGAGGGACTGAACGTCCGCTACATGTCGCCGGAGGACATCGGCGGCACGGCGGAACTCACCGTGGCCGACCTGTCCTTCATCTCCCTCACCTTGGTCGTCCAGCCGCTGGCACTGTGCACCGAACCCGGCGGGGACCTGGTGCTGATGGTGAAGCCGCAATTCGAGATCGGCAAGGACAGGCTGGGACGGACAGGCGTGGTCACCTCCGAGCGGGAACGCCGCCTGGCGGTGGAGAAAGTAGCCCGCGCAGCGCTCGACGCCGGACTGGACTTGTGCGGCTTGGAGGTCAGTCCGCTGCCGGGCCAGGACGGAAATGTTGAATACTTCCTGTGGATAAAACGCAGGATCAGCCAAGACTTGCCTAAGATCGAAGAGCGGGAGGCAGCGGCTGCTGCCTTGCTCGGACGAATCTGGCCGAACCACTAGAGAGCGGAACCTGATGAGCAGGCGTGTACTGGTCCTTGCCCATACCGGCCGCGAGGACTCGCTGAAGGCCGCCTGGGAAGCGTGCGCCCTCCTGCACGCCTCAGGCATCGTGCCGGTCATGCAGGAATCCGAACTTGCGGACATGGAACGTTTCTTCGGACACCTGGCACAGCCCGTGGAGGTCCTCCACGACCACGTCCAGCTCCCGGATGTTGAACTGGTGATGGTCCTTGGCGGCGACGGCACCATCCTGCGCGCCGCTGAGCTGGTCCGGGAAGTGGACGTGCCGCTGTTGGGCGTCAACCTTGGCCATGTGGGCTTCCTCGCCGAAAGCGAGCGGGCGGACCTCGCCCAGACCGTCGAGTGGATCGCCAGCCGCGAGTACACGGTGGAAGAGCGGATGACCATCGATGTCCAGGTGTGGGTCCGCGGGCAGAAGATCTGGCACACGTGGGCGCTGAACGAAGCCGCCATCGAGAAGGCCAACCGCGAACGCATGCTTGAGGTCGTGACCGAAGTGGACGAGCGTCCGCTCACGTCCTTTGGCTGCGACGGCATCGTGCTGGCCACCCCCACCGGGTCCACAGCGTACGGCTTTTCGGCCGGCGGCCCCGTGGTCTGGCCCGAGGTGGAGGCACTGGTCATCGTCCCCATCAGTGCCCACGCACTCTTCGCCAAGCCCCTGGTGGTTTCGCCACGGTCAAAGCTCGCCGTTGAGGTCCTTGGCCGGACGGATGCCCAGGGCGTCCTGTGGTGCGATGGCAGGCGCTCCGTGGACCTGCCGCCCGGAGCCCGGGTTGAGGTCACAAAATCAGCCACGCCCGTGCGGCTCGCACGCACCCACCAGACGCCGTTTTCGGCCCGCCTGGTCCGCAAGTTCGAGTTGCCGATCCATGGCTGGCGGGGACCGGTACCCAAGGCGGATGCCATACACACCGGCCCCATACCCATCGTCAGGACACCGCGGCCCATGCCTCCGCTCCAGGTGCCCCAGCCGGACCAGCCCGGCGATGACAACGATCCCACCACCGCAAAGTGAAGCCATGCTTGAAGAACTGAGAATCCGCGATCTCGGCGTCATCACCGACGCAACGCTGCCGCTCGGGCCTGGCTTGAGCGTGGTGACAGGCGAGACCGGTGCCGGCAAGACCATGGTGGTCACCGCCGTCGGGCTCCTCCTGGGTGCGCGCTCCGATGCCGGAGCCGTCAGGAGCGGCGCGAAGAGCGCCACGGCAGAGGCAGTGCTGAAGCTCGACGCCGGCCATCCCGCGATTGCCAGGGCATTGGAGGCAGGGGCAGATACGGAGGAGGTCGACGGCGGCGCGGAGCTGATCCTTGCCCGTCGCCTGGGCTCCGACGGCCGCAGCCGTGCCTTCCTTGGCGGCAGGGCAGCGCCGGTGGGCGTCCTTGCCGAAATCGGCGAGACCCTGGTGGTGGTCCACGGCCAGTCGGACCAGATCCGGCTCAAGGGAGCTGCCGCCCAGCGCGGCGCCCTGGACAAGTTCGCAGGTGAATCGCTGGCCGGTCCGCTGGCCGCTTACCAAAACCTCTACAACCACTGGAAGTCCAGCCAGGCCGAGCTGGACAGCCTCCGCAGCGCTGCGCGTGACAGGCTGCGTGAGGCAGAATCCCTGCAGACCGCCCTGGCCGAAATCGATGAGGTTGATCCGCAGCCGGGGGAGGACGAAGTCCTTAAGGCGGAAGCGGTGAAGCTGGCCAACGTCGAGGAGCTCCGCATCGCCGCCAGCACAGCCCACCAGGCGCTCATCGCCGAGGACTTCGGTGACGAGGGGGACGCCACCACGCTTGTTGACGCTGCCAAGCGGACGCTGGAGCACGTGGCCGAGCACGACGCCGAGCTGGGGTCCGCAGCCGCGCGCCTGGCCGAAGTGGGCTTCCTGCTGAACGACATCGCCACCGAACTGGCCAGCTACCAGGCCGGACTGGATACCGAAGGCCCCGAACGGCTCGCAGAAATCGAGGACCGCCGGGCCATCCTGGCCAAGCTCGTCCGCAAATACGCTCCGACCATCGACGAGGTCCTGGTCTGGGCGGAGAACGCCCGCGTGCGGTTCGATGAACTGCAGGACGACTCCACCCGGATCGAAAAGCTGGACGCCGAAGTGGTCCAGGCAGAGGCAGACCTGAAGAAGCAGGCCGCCGCCATCAGCAAAATCAGGGCCAAGGCAGCGAAGGACCTCTCCGCCCGGGTCAGCGCGGAACTGAAGGCGCTGGCCATGGCTGATGCCACGCTGGTCATCAATCTCGAGCCCGGTGGCCAGCTGGGACCGCACGGCGCGGACGAGATCAGCTTCCTGCTGCAGCCGCATTCCGGTGCCCCCGCCCGGCCCCTCGGCAGGGGCGCCTCCGGCGGTGAACTGTCCCGCGTGATGCTCGCCATCGAGGTGGTGCTGGCGGCCGTGGACCCGGTCCCGACGTTCGTCTTCGACGAGGTGGACGCCGGCGTGGGCGGCCGCGCCGCCGTCGAAATCGGCCGCAGGCTCGCCATGCTGGCCCGCCACGTCCAGGTGCTGGTGGTCACCCACCTGCCGCAGGTGGCCGCGTTCGCGGACCAGCACATCACCGTCACCAAGACCTCCGTCCGGGGAGCCGACGGCGGAACCGCCACCGGGTTCACGTCCAGTGATGTCCGCCTCCTCGACGGTCCGGAAAGGGTCCGCGAACTGGCCCGGATGCTTGCCGGCCAGGAGGACTCGGAGTCGGCGCAGGCGCACGCCCAGGAACTGCTGGACGACGCTAAACTCCTGCCCCAGGGGGCCTGAAGGCGGGCCCCGTGAGGGCTACGCGTGCCGGCCGCCCCTTGATCGGCGGCCAGCCGAGGGGCAAACTTGGACGTTTGGGGACAGTGCCGGCGATCCGTGGAAGGCTCAAATGATGATAGGCTCGAATTCCGTGGTGCAGCGATCAAATTCCCGTGTAAATTCCCGGTTCCCGGGCTCATCCAAGACGACCAAACACATCTTCGTAACCGGTGGTGTGGCGTCCTCGCTCGGTAAGGGACTGACGGCATCAAGCCTCGGTCATCTGCTGCGCGCACGCGGCCTGTCTGTGACTATGCAGAAGCTCGATCCCTATCTGAACGTGGATCCGGGCACCATGAACCCCTTCCAGCACGGCGAGGTCTTCGTCACCGACGACGGCGCCGAGACGGACCTGGACATCGGACACTACGAGCGCTTCCTCGACGAGAACCTTGAGGGCTCCGCCAACGTGACCACGGGGCAGGTGTACTCAACAGTCATCGCCAAGGAACGCCGCGGCGAGTACCTCGGCGACACCGTCCAGGTCATCCCGCACATCACTGATGAGATCAAGCGCCGCATGCGCCTGCCAGCCGAGGGCAAGAACGCCCCGGACGTCATCATCACCGAAATCGGCGGCACCGTTGGCGACATCGAATCCCAGCCGTTCCTTGAATCGGCCCGCCAGGTGCGCCAGGACATCGGCCGCACCAACGTGTTCTTCCTCCACGTGTCCCTCGTCCCGTACATCGGGCCGTCCCAGGAGCTGAAGACCAAGCCCACCCAGCACTCCGTCGCAGCCCTGCGGTCCATCGGTATCCAGCCCGAGGCGATCGTTATCCGCTCGGACCGCGAAGTGCCCGAAGCCATGCGGGAAAAGATCGGCCGGATGTGCGACGTCGACATCGACGCCGTGGTCAACGCCGCCGATGCCCCCAGCATCTACGACATCCCCAAGACCCTCCACACGCAGGGCCTGGACTCGTACATCGTGCGTGCCCTGGACCTGCCCTTCAAGGACGTGGACTGGACCAGCTGGGACAAGCTGCTCGAAGCCGTACACAACCCCAAGCACGAGGTTGAGATCGCGCTGGTGGGCAAATACATCGACCTGCCTGACGCCTACCTGTCCGTGACAGAGGCCCTGCGTGCCGGCGGTTTCGCCAATGACACCAAGGTCAAGATCCGCTGGGTCCCCTCGGACGAATGCGAAACCCGCGAGGGTGCCATCAAGGCGCTCGACGGCGTCGACGCCATCTGCGTTCCCGGCGGCTTCGGCATCCGCGGGCTTGAAGGCAAGCTCGGCGCCCTGAAGTTCGCCCGCGAAACCAAACTGCCGGTCCTGGGACTCTGCCTGGGCCTGCAGTGCATGGTCATCGAGTACGCCCGCAACGTGGTGGGGCTCGAGGGCGCTTCCTCCAGCGAGTTCGAGCCGGACTCCAAGTACCCGGTCATTGCCACCATGGAAGAGCAGCTGGAGTTCGTGGAAGGCCGCGGCGACCTCGGCGGCACCATGCGCCTGGGCCTCTACGAAGCAAAGCTCGACGCCGGATCCGTCATCGCTGAAACCTACGGCAAGACCACCGTCAGCGAACGCCACCGCCACCGCTACGAGGTCAACAACAAGTACCGCGACCAGATTGCCGCCGCAGGCCTGGTCTTCTCCGGCACGTCCCCTGACGGCAAGCTCGTTGAATTCGTCGAGCTGCCCGCGGACGTCCACCCGTACTACGTGGCCACCCAGGCGCACCCCGAGCTGAGCTCGCGTCCCACCCGGCCGCACCCGCTGTTCGCCGGTCTGGTCAAGGCAGCACTGAAGCACCAGGAGGGCTCCGACACGGCCGCCACTGCGGATTCCGGTGCAACCGAGGCCCTGCAGTCCGGTACGGTAGCCGCTAAGTAGTTCCAACAGAAAAAGGACGGCGCGATGCCCGGTACACCTGAAACCAACCCTGCTGCGAAGCAGGTTTCGGATGCACCGAGCCCGCGCCGTCTTTTGTCTACCGAGAAGGTCTACGAAGGCCGGATCTGGGACGTGGTCAGCGACAGCTTCCAGCTGCAGGAAACCGGAGAAGCACTCACCCGCGACTACATCGACCACCCCGGGGCGGTAGCCGTCCTGCCCATGAACGCTGCCGGCGAGATCCTCCTCCTCAAGCAGTACCGCCACCCGGTGGGCATGGATCTCTGGGAGATCCCCGCCGGTCTGCTGGATATTGAAGGTGAGGACTTCGTGGTGGGGGCCGCCCGCGAACTGGCCGAGGAAGCGGACCTCGCCGCGGGGACCTGGAACGTCCTGGCGGACTTCTTCAACTCACCGGGCTCCTCCAGCGAGGCCATCAGGATCTACCTGGCCAGGGACCTGCTCGACATACCCCACCACGAACGCCACGAGCGGACGGATGAGGAAGCCGAGATCGAGTTCCACTGGATCAGCCTGGACGACGCCGTGGACTCGGTCCTGGCAGGCCGGCTCCACAACCCGTCCGCCGTCGTCGGAATCCTGGCCGCCGCCGCCGCACGCGCCAGCGGATTTGAAGGGCTCCGCCCCGCAGACGCACCCTGGCCGGCGCACCCCAGCCAGCGCTGATGGTTCCCCCTCCCTCCGCCGAACTGGCCTCCGCAGAGCCGGCTCCCGCCGAGGCAGCCCCGGCAGAGCCGGTCAGGGACGCCGCACGTCCCGCGCCGCCCACGGCGATCGACCGCGGCATCACCGACTACCTGCAGCACATGGGAGTGGAGCGCGGACTGGCGGCCAACACCCTGTCCGCCTACCGGCGGGATCTCACCCGTTATGCCCGGTACCTCTCGGCGGCCGGCTGCGCGCGCCCGGAGGACATCACCCGCCATCACGTCACGGGATACGTCCGGGCGCTGGGTGACGGGTCCGACGGCGGCTCCACCCTGGGCGTCAGGTCCGCCGCCAGGACTGTGGTGGCCGTCCGCGGCCTCCACAAGTTCTGGGCTTTGGAAGGCTTCACGCCCACTGACCCCGCCAGCGAAGTCCACCCGCCCATGCCCGGCAAGCGGCTGCCGAAGGCCATCAGCGTGGATGAAGTCACGCGGATCCTCGAAGCGGCGGGAACGGACACAGCAACGGGTCTGCGCGACCGGGCCCTCCTCGAATTCCTGTACTCCACCGGAGCGAGGATCAGTGAGGCCGTGGGCCTGGACGTTGACGACATCTCACTGGAGGCTGAGGCCTCCGGCCCGGCCATCGTGCGGCTCTTCGGCAAGGGTTCCAAAGAACGGCTGGTGCCCCTTGGCTCCTACGGGGCCCGGGCCCTGGAAGCATACCTGGTGCGGGGCCGGCCCCTGCTGGCAGCCAAGGGAAAAGGCACCCCGGCGTTGTTCCTGAACGCCCGCGGCGGCCGGATCAGCCGGCAGAGCGCCTGGACCATCCTGAAGGCCGCGGCCGAAAAGGCGAACATCACCAAGGACGTTTCACCCCACACCCTCAGGCATTCCTTTGCCACCCACCTGCTCGAAGGCGGCGCGGACGTCCGTGTGGTCCAGGAGCTGCTGGGCCACGCCTCGGTGACCACCACGCAGGTGTACACCCTGGTCACTGCCGATACCCTGCGGGAGATCTACGCCGCCGCGCATCCCCGGGCGCTGGGCTGAGCATGGCTGCTGCGGTTGCCCTCTGTTTCCTGCTTCGCGAGGTTGACGGCGTATCCCAGGTGCTGCTGGGGCTGAAGAAGACGGGCTTTGGGCGCGGAAAGATTGTCGGCATCGGCGGCCACGTGGAACCGGGCGAGAGCGACGCGGAGGCCGCGATCCGTGAGGTGCGGGAGGAAGCCGACGTCGGGCTCCGCCACGAGGACCTTCGGGACGCGGGCGTCATCCGGTTCGTGTTCCCTGCCAAGCCTGAGTGGGACATGAGCACGCGGCTGTTCACAGCGGTGCGCTGGGACGGCGAGCCCACGGAAAGCGTTGAGATCGCCCCAGCCTGGTTTGATACCGCCACCCTCCCGGTGGAACGGATGTGGCAGGACGCCGACCACTGGCTGCCGGTGGTGCTGGAAGGCGGGAAGGTCAACATCGTTGTGACCATGGACAACGACAACGAGGCCGTCGCCTCCTCCGAAAGCCTCCTCTTCTGAAGCGACCGGATCTGACACGACTGGACAGTGAAGAACGACGGCGGCGCGGCCACCTTGGAAGGTGACCGCGCCGCCGTGGCTCACAGGCCGTCGTCGTGCTTTCCGCAGGGGCGGGGGTTACGCCAGGTGCCGTTCCTCCGGACCGACGTATTCGCTCAGCGGACGGATCAGCGAGTTCGAGTCCAGCTGCTCCATGATGTGCGCCGTCCAGCCCGTGATCCGGCTGGCGACGAACAGGGGAGTGAACGTCTCGGTGTCGAAGCCCATGAGGTGGTAGGTGGGCCCCGCCGGATAGTCGAGGTTGGGCTTGATGGCCTTGGCTTCTTCCATGGCGGTCTCGAGCCCCTGGTACAGGCCCAGGAGTTCCGGCCTGCCGTAGTGCGCAATCATCTTGTCCAGGGCCGCCTTCATGGTGGGCACCCGGGAGTCGCCGTGCTTGTACACCCGGTGTCCGAACCCCATGACCTTCTTCTTGTGGGCCAGGGCGTCCTCCATCCATGCTTTGGCGCGCGCTGCCGCTTCCTCCAGTGATTCCTCCGGCCGGATGCCGATCTCATCGAAGGTATGCATAACAGCCTCGTTCGCACCGCCATGCAGCGGGCCCTTCAGGGCCCCGATGGCGCCCGTGACCGCTGAATGCAGGTCCGAGAGCGTGGAGGTGATAACCCGTGCCGTGAAGGTTGAGGCGTTAAAACTGTGTTCGGCGTAAAGGATCATGGAAACGTTGAAGGCCTCCACCACTTCCGGCACCTGTTCCTCACCGAAGGCCATCCACAGGAAGTTGGCCGAGTAGCCCAGGTCGTCACGGGGCGCCACCGGTTCAACGTGGCGTCCCGCCGCGTGCCGGCGGCGCTGGTCATAGGCAACCACGGCCGGCATCGCTGCGAACAGGTCCACGGCCTTTGCCATGTTGGCTTCCCGCGATGAATCCTCCGCCAATGGGTGCCGGGCACCCATGACAGAGGCTGCTGTCCGGCACACATCCATAGGGTGGGAGCTGGTGGGCAGGGCGTCGATTACCTGCTTGACCACCGGGTCCAGGGCCCGACCGGCCCGCTCCCGCGCGGTGAATTCGGCCAGCTGGTCCGCGGTGGGCAGCTCCCCGTTCCAGAGCAGGTACGCGACTTCCTCAAAGCTGCACCGTGCCGCGAGTTCCTGGACCGGGTAGCCGCGGTACAGCAGCGAATTGGTGTCCGGGTTGACCTTCGAGACGGACGTGTAGTCCACTACGACGCCCGCGAGACCCTTTTTGATGTCCTGTTCAGCCATGCTGAAACTCCCTTGTTCCTGTCGCCTTTCGGATGCCGGCCGGGGCCGGCGGTGGTCCTTTAGTGCTTTCCGGGGACCTGGAAATTGAAGACCCCGGTGTCAAAACGGTTGTAGGCCTCGTAGTCCACGAGATCGTACAGCCGCGCCCGGGTCAGCATGCTGCCAACCTGCGCCTCCTGCGTTCCCTCAGCCTTGATCGAGTCCAGCGTACGCTCAGCAGCGCCCATGGCACTACGGAGCAGTGTGACCGGATAAATCACCATGTTCACGCCCACAGCTGCCAGCTGGTCCACCGTGAAGAGGTCGCTCTTACCAAACTCCGTCATGTTGGCCAGGATGGGCACGTCCACGGCATCGCGGATGGCCTGGAACTCGTCCAGGGTGGCCATTGCTTCGGGGAAGATGGCGTCCGCGCCCGCTTCCACTAGTGCTTTTGCCCGGTCCTGTGCCGCCGCCAGTCCATCCGTGGCGCGGATGTCGGTGCGGGCCATGATGAGGAAGTTCGGGTCGCGGCGGGCGTCCGCGGCAGCCCGGATGCGTTTGGTGGCTGTCTCCAGGTCCACTACGTTCTTGCCGTCCAGGTGGCCGCAGCGCTTGGGGTTGAACTGGTCCTCGATGTGCAGCCCGGCAAGGCCGGCGTTCTCAAGTTCCTGCACGGTGCGCGCAACGTTCATCGGTTCACCGAACCCGGTGTCGGCGTCCACGATGGCGGGCAGGTCCGTCATGCGGGCGATCTGCCCGGCACGGGTGGCCACTTCTGTGAGGGTGGTCAATCCAATGTCCGGGAGGCCGAGGTCGTTGGCCAGCACCGCCCCGGAGATGTAGACCCCCGCGAACCCTTTCTCCTCGATCAGCCGGGCGGAGAGGGGGCTGAACGCGCCGGGGAACTGGTGGATGGTCCCGGAGGCCAGGAGTTCCCGGAACCGGACCCTCTTCTGCTCAGGTGTAGTCCTGGAGTACAGCATCAGAACAGTCCCTTGGGCGCGGCGGCGAAGTCGATGACGCCGGGGGCGGCGGTGATGTTCAGCTGGTCCAGCTCACCGGCGGCGAGTTCCGGCAGCCGCTCGGCGGCTGCCAGGAACCGTTCGATTTCGGCTTCCTCCACCAGCCCGGCGGCGAGGGTGCGGAACTTGTTGATGTACTGCTCGCGGCCAAAGGGCCTGGCGCCGAGGGGGTGGGCATCGGCAACCGCGATTTCGTCCTTGATGACCGTGCCGTCCGTCAGGGTGATCTCCACGGAGCCGCCGAACGCTTTCTCGGCAATGTTGAGGGAGTGGTAGCGGCGGGTCCACTCGGGGTCTTCCTCGGTGCTGACCTTCTGCCACAGGTCCACCGTGTCCGGCCGTCCGGCGCGTTCGGGGGAGTAGGAGTCCACGTGGTGCCAGGCGCCGTCCTGCAGGGCCACCGTGAAGATGTAGGGGATGGAGTGGTCCAGCGTCTCCCGGCTGGCCTTGGGATCGTACTTCTGCGGATCGTTGGCGCCGGAGCCGATGACGTAGTGCGTGTGGTGGCTTGTCCTGATCAAGACGGACTTCACGTTCGCCGGGTCCGTGGCTTCAGGGTGCTCGCGGTTCAATTTCCGGGCCAGGTCGATCCAGGCCTGCGCCTGGTACTCGGCGGAGTGTTCCTTCGTGTAGGTGTCCAGGATGGCGCGCTTTGCTTCCCCGGCCTCCGGCAGCGGCACCATGTAGGAGGCATCCGGACCGTCCAGCATCCAGGCGATGACGCCGTCTTCACCTTCGTAGATGGGCACCGGAGAGGTCTGTCCGCGCATGGCACGGTCTGCGGCCTCGACGGCCATCTTTCCGGCGAAGGCCGGTGCGTGCGCCTTCCAGGTGGAGATCTCGCCCTTGCGGGACTGCCGTGTTGCGGTGGTGGTGTGCAGGGCCTGGCCGACGGACTGGAAGATGGTCTCGACGTCGAGACCCAGCAGGGTGCCGATGCCGGCGGCTGCCGACGGGCCAAGGTGCGCCACATGGTCGATCTTGTGCTTGTGCAGGCAGATTGCCTTGACCAGGTTCACCTGGATTTCGTACCCGGTGGTGATGCCGCGGATGAGGTCCTGTCCGCTGGCCCCGGTGTGCTGGGCAACTGCAAGGATCGGCGGGATGTTGTCGCCGGGATGGGAGTAGTCGGCGGCCAGGAAGGTGTCGTGGTAATCCAGTTCCCGCACGGCAACCCCGTTGGCCCAGGCGGCCCATTCCGGTGACACGCGCTCGCCGATGCCGAAGACTTTGGCGCCCTGGCCGCCGGTGCTGGGGCCATGAGCCAGGGCCTGGGCCCGGGCAGCCACAATCGGCCCGCGGTTCAGCGAGGCGATGGCCACCGAGGCGTTGTCGATGACCCGGTTGATCACCATGTCGGCCACCTCGGGCGATACCGCGACGGGGTCGCTGGCGACCTTGGCGATCTTGTAGGCAAGCTGATCCTCGCGGGGCAGGTTTTCCTCGCTCCTGTAAACCCGGACGTGGTGTTCCTTAACCATGGTGCTCCTTGTGGTGGGGTGAGTGCGTGTTCTTGACGTGCGAAAGGCTTCGGTGCAGATGGAGGATGGGTGGCGGCCTCGGCCAGCCGGGGGTTGCCGGCGGCGATCGCTTCGGCGATGGCTGCGTGCTCGGCGGCTGCGGCTGTGAGCCGCTGCGCATCGTCGGCTGCCAGGCGGCGCACGCGCACCAGGTGCACGCGCAGGCCGCGCATGGCCTGTGCCAGGTAGGAGTTGGAGACGGCGGCATCGATGGCGGCGTCGAGGCGCCCGGCAAGATCGTAGTAGGCGTGCCGGCCGGGGTCGCTGCTGTCAATAAGGGCCGGAGCTTCGAGGAGCTCCTTGTGGAGCTGGAGGAAAACGCCGGGATCACCGCGTTTGGCTGCCAGCGCTGCGGCTTTGCATTCGAGGGTTTCGCGAAGCTCGAAGAGTTCGTCGATGTCATCGAGCGAAACGTCGGTGACGACGACACCGCGGCTGCCGGCCGTCGTCGTCAGCCCTTCGGCGGTAAGCCGGCTCAGCGCCTCCCGCAGTGGAGTTCGTGAGACACCGAGGCGTTCGGACTGCTCCACCTCGGCAAGCACCGTGCCCGGCAGGAGGCGCCACTCGGTGATGTCGTCGCGTAGGGCGGCGTAGGCCCTGTCACTGGCGCGCATCGTTGCCTCCTTCGGTAATTGACCCCCTCAGTGTATACAGAGGATGTTTTTTTGCCAATGAAATAGGTCTAGGACCCAAATTTCTCGCATATATGTATACAAAACCCTTGTTTCGCCGCCGGACCCCCGGCTAGCATGGCGGCTACACAACGTCGTGGATGGGAAGCACTTTCATGGTCACCAGCAGCTATCGGGAAAGCTACGAAGAAAGCCTTGGGAAACCCGGGGAGTTTTGGCTCAATGCGGCCGCAAAGGTTTCCTGGTCGGTGCCGCCCCGGCGCGCGCTGGACTCAAGCAGGGCTCCGCTCCACACCTGGTTTCCGGACGGCGTCCTCAACACCTCCTACAACGCGCTGGACCGCCACGTGGAGGCCGGCAGGGGGGACCAGGACGCGCTCATCTACGATTCCGCCATGCTCGGTACCCGCCAGCGCTTCACTTACGCGGAACTCACCGGGCTGGTGGCACGCTTTGCCGGCGCCCTCCGCAACCGCGGGGTGGGCAAGGGGGACCGCGTGGTGATTTACATGCCGATGATTCCCGAGGCCGCCATCGCCATGCTGGCAACAGCGCGACTCGGAGCCGTCCATTCGGTGGTATTCGGCGGATTTGCCCCGAAAGAACTCGCAGCACGCATCCGCGACGCCGCTCCCGCCGTCGTGGTCACGGCCTCCGGAGGGATCGAGCCTACGCGGCGGATTGAATACCTCCCCGCCGTCGGGGAAGCCCTCCAGCTGGCGGGAGTGCCGGACCTCCCCGTCATCGTGCGGGCCCGGGAGGGCTTCGCTGCCACAGCGGCGGACCATGGCTGGCATGACTGGGACTCGGACATGGCCGCTGCGGAACCTGCCGCACCCGTGGACGTCGCGGCCACGGACCCGCTGTACATCCTCTACACCTCAGGCACCACCGGGACGCCCAAAGGCGTGGTGCGGGACAACGGGGGCCACGCCGTGGCGCTTAGCTGGACCATGGAAAACATCTACGGTGCCGCTCCGGGGGACGTCATGTGGACCGCGTCCGATGTTGGCTGGGTGGTAGGGCACTCCTACATCGTCTACGGCCCGCTGCTTGCCGGTGCAACCACGGTCCTCTATGAAGGCAAACCGGTTGGAACGCCTGACGCCGGCGCGTTTTGGCGCGTGATCCAGGAACACGGAGTCAACGTACTGTTCACTGCCCCCACGGCGCTCCGGGCCATCCGGAAGGCCGACCCTGAGGCATTGCTGCTGCGGAACTATGACATCTCCAGCCTCCGCACGCTTTTCACGGCGGGGGAGCGGCTGGACACGGACACGTTCCACTGGGCCTCCCGGTCGGTTGGCGTTCCTGTGGTGGACCACTGGTGGCAGACGGAGACGGGCTGGGCCATCTGCGCCAATCCCCGCGGCCTGGAAGAACTGCCCATCAAGGCAGGTTCGCCCAGCGTGCCCATGCCGGGATTTCGGCTCAGCATCGTGGACGGCCTTGGCGTGGAAGTGGCACCCGGCATGGAAGGGAACATCGTGCTCGGGCTGCCGCTGCCGCCCGGGACCCTGGCGACGCTCTGGGGCAACGACGAACGGTACGTCTCCTCCTACCTGCAGGCTTTCGAGGGGTGCTACGCCACCGGGGACTCCGGCTACCGGGACGCGGACGGCTACGTGTTCGTGATGGGGCGGACCGACGACATCATCAATGTCGCCGGGCACCGGTTGTCCACGGGCGCCATGGAACAGGTCATCGGACAGCATCCGGCCGTGGCCGAGTGCGCGGTGATCGGCCTGGCCGATCCCCTGAAAGGCCAGCGGCCCAGCGGCTACGTTGTGCTCAAATCCGGGGTGGAGGTGTCCGAGGACATCCTGGCCAAGGACCTGGTGGCGATGGTCCGCCGGGACATCGGCGCTGTTGCGGACTTCAAGCACGTGACGGTTGTTGATGCCCTGCCCAAGACCCGGTCCGGGAAGATCCTCCGCAAGACCATGCGCCAGATTGCCGACGGCGAGGAGTACACGGTACCGTCCACGATCGAAGACGCCGGGGTGATTGACCAGCTGATTGGGACCCTCCGTCCCGGCGCGAGCGGGCCATAGCGGCGCCTGGAGTCAACGCCCGCTCCAGCGGTACTCGTTTTCCGGCCGGCCCGGTGTTCCGTAGCGGGCAGTCCTGGAGACCGTGCCGGCGTCGGCCAGGTACTCAAGGTAACGGCGTGCGGTGACGCGGGACATGCCCAGCGCGTCCATGACTTCCGTGGCGGACACGGCGCCGCTGTGTTGCCTGACAAACTCCTGCACCGAGCCCAGGGTGGAAGCGGAGAGGCCTTTGGGCAGGGGCAGTTCCGACGGTGCCCGCAGGCTTGCGAAGGCCTGGTCCACTTCGCTTTGGGATGCTCCGGCCTTTCCGGAGCCGGCGTTTGGGCCCGCGAGTTGCTGCCGGAACTGCCGGTAGCTTTCCAGCTTGTCGGCGAACGTGGCGAACGTAAACGGCTTGATCAGGTATTGCACCACCCCGATGGCCACGGCGCTCCGGACGATCGCCAGCTCCCGGACGGCGGTGATGGCAATGATGTCCGCCAGGATGCCGGCCGCCCGCATCCGCCGGGCGATGTCCAGGCCGTGGAGGTCCGGCAGGTTCATGTCCAGGAGGACCAGCTCCACCGGGTTGCCCGCCGCCGAGAGCTCTCCGAGCAGCCGAAGGGCGGACTGGCCGTCCGGCGCGATTCCGGCCAGCTCAAAGCCCGGCAGCCGCCCAATGTAGGCTGCGTGTGCCGCCGATGCGATGGCCTCGTCCTCAACGACGAGGACCCGGATGTTGCTCACGGTGTGTGCTCCTTTTGCGGGGACGCTGCTGCGGGTAGGAATACTTCGAATTTTGCTCCGCGACGTCCGTTGATGGTCAGGGTACCGCCCAGCCGCTGCACTGCCTGCCGGACCAGGGCCAGCCCGATGCCCCGGCCGCCGGGCCCGGAAGGCTTGGTACTGAAGCCGTGGCGGAAAATGTTGTCCGCCGCCTCAGCGTCCAGGCCGGCGCCGGAATCGTGGACGGCGATGTCCAGCCCCTCCTCATCCGACTCCACCGTCAGCTCCACGCGCCGGGGCGGGGGAGCATCCGCAGCCGCATCGATGGCGTTATCCAGCAGATTTCCCAGGATAGTCACCAGGTCCTGCACAGCCACTCCCGCCACGGTACCTGAACCCAGCGTGGCAACATCCAGCTGGACCCCGCGTTCGTGGGCTTCAGCCACCTTGCCCATGACCAGTGCACCCAGGACCGGTTCATCAACGGAGCTGACCATGTCATCCGTCAGCTGCTGGCTCAGTTCCAGGTCCCGGGTGGCGAAATCCAGGGCTTCCTGTGTCCTGCCCAGCTCCAGGAGCGAGACCATGGTGTGGAGCCTGTTGGCGTGTTCATGGGTCTGGGCGCGGAGGGCTCCGGAGAGCGTCCGCATGGTTTCCAGTTCGTTGCCCAGTGCCTCAATTTCGGTCCGGTCGCGCAGCGTGGCCACGGTGCCGTAGACCTGCGTTTTGCCGCGCGTCCCCGGGGAACCGGGCGCCTTTGCCGGCCCCTGGTTGACTACCAGGACGCGGGAACCGTAGAGGATGATTTCGTCCTTGGCAGTCCGCCCGGACTCGAACAGGTCCCGGAGCACATCCTCAAGCGGCAGTTCCGCGAGCGACGGCGGCCGGGTGGGGTCCTTGCTCCCGGCGCCTTCGAGGCCCAGCAGTTCCGCCGCCTGGTCGTTGTACATCACCACGCGGCCCCTTGTGTCGATGAGGATCAGGCCCTCCCGCACCGAGTGCAGGACAGATTCGTAGTAGGCGAACAACTGCGACAGTTGCTCCGGGCCCCAGCCGCGCGTCACCCGGCGCAGATACCGGCCCAGCAGCCAGGATGCCAGCGAGCCTCCCACCAGCAGGGCAAGGCCAATAGACAGCAGGGCGGGCAGTCGCCCGGCGAAGGCGACGTCCACTGTGCGGACCGTAACGCCGACTGCCACGAGCGCCTTCACGTCACCTGCCTGGTCCTTGACCGGGACAATGGTCCGTACGGACGGGCCCAAAGTCCCCGCCGTCACCTCCGTAAACTGCTCGCCCCGCAGTGCGGCATCAATGGAACCAATGTACGGCCGGCCGATTTCCTCGTCCCTCGGATGCGTCCACCGGGTCCTGTCCGGAGCCATGATGGTGACGAAGTCGGCATCTGCTGCTGCCATAACGTTCCTGGCATAGGGCTGCAGGGAGGCAGTGGGGTCTGGACTGGCCGCCGCCTCCAGCACCAGCGGGCTGGCCGCGATCGCGGCAGCGATCCCCGCCATCCGCCGGCCCGCTTCATCGTAGGTCCGGTCCCGGGCATCAACGAAGGTGGCCGAACCAACGACGGCGATAAACACCACCACAATTAACAGGTTCGCTACGAAGAGCCGGCGGGCGATACTCCAAGGGTGGATCACGTGTACCTCCCGACGCCCTTTCCAGGCGCAATCCTTGAGAAAGCATGAGCGCCGCGACCAATATGAACGCAACGGTGAGCTGGGTCACGGCGTGCCCAATGATGGATATCACACCGGATGACGCGTTGAGCCCAGAGACTGTGCCGCAGCGTCTATCAGATTATCCATATAAGGAGACACATCATGGCTTCTCAACGAGGAGAGTCGCTTGACACCGTGAAGACGCGGCGCAAGGGCATCGACAAATCGCACTACCTCTACATTGCGGTCATCGCCGCCGTCATCCTCGGCGCCGTGGTGGGCCTCATGTTCCCCGAAGTCGGCAAGTCCCTCAAGCCGCTCGGCGACGGATTCATCAAACTCATCAAGATGATGATTGCGCCCATTATCTTCTGCACCATCGTCCTGGGCATCGGCTCTATCGCCAAGGCTGCAACGGTGGGCAAGGTCGGCGGCCTGGCGCTGGGTTACTTCGTCCTTATGTCGACGTTCGCGCTCGCCATCGGCCTGGTTGTAGGCAACCTGATCCACCCGGGTGAGGGCCTGAAGCTTGCGCCTTACGACCCCACCAAGAAGGCGGAGGTTGACAGCACCGTCGCCTTCCTCCTCGGAATCATCCCGGGCGACATTCCGGTCCTTCCGACCCTCTTTGCCGCCCTCCTCGTAGGTTTCGCCCTCCAGAAGATGGGCCCGCAGGGCGCACCGGTACTCAAGGCCATCGGCCACGGCCAGGCCCTCGTCTTCCGCATCCTCATCATGATCATGTGGCTTGCCCCCGTGGGCGCATTCGGTGCCATCGCCGCCGTCGTGGGAGCTACCGGTTTCCAGGCCATCGTGAGCATGTTCACCCTCATGGCCGCCTTCTACATCACCTGCGCACTGTTCATCGTGATCATCCTGGGCGGTCTGCTCAAGGTGGTCACCGGCGTCAACATCTTCAAGCTGATGAAGTACCTGGGCCGCGAATACCTGCTCATCTTCTCCACCTCCTCCTCCGAAGCTGCCCTGCCCCGCCTGATCGCCAAGATGGAACACCTGGGTGTCTCCAAGCCCGTTGTTGGCGTCACGGTGCCCACCGGCTACTCCTTCAACCTCGACGGCACGGCCATCTACCTGACCATGGCATCCCTGTTTGTTGCCAACGCCATGGGCACGCCGCTGGATCTTGGCGCACAGGTCTCCCTGCTGATTTTCATGATCATTGCCTCCAAGGGTGCAGCCGGTGTCACCGGTGCAGGTCTTGCAACTCTGGCGGCCGGCCTCCAGGCCCACAAGCCGGAACTGCTGGGCGGTGTGGGCATGATCGTGGGCATCGACCGCTTCATGTCCGAGGCCCGTGCCCTGACCAACTTCACCGGCAACGCCGTGGCCACCGTGTTGATCGGCACATGGGTCAAGGAGATCGACGGCACCCAGGTCAACCAGGTGCTCTCCGGCGAACTGCCCTTCGACGAGCAGACCATGATCGCCGGCCACGGCCACACCGAGCCGGCAGCCACGGAAACCGACGCGTCCCGCGTCCCGGCCGCCGTCTAGGCACCACGCCAGGCGCACGCCAGGCTCGCAACAGTTTCAACGCAGCAGCCCCCGCAGCCCTGGCCGCGGGGGCTGCTTCGCGCCCCGAAAGAAACCAACCTTCGACCTCAGCTAGAGGGTCAAGGCTCAACATGGGGGGAAAGTCAAGTTCCGCCGAATACCGTGTCGGTCGCTGTAACCTTGGGAGGAAGAAGGAACGGCGCTGGCATCCAGCGGCAGGAAATCACCGTCATCGAAAGTGTGGATAGATACGTGAGCAGCGAACAGGGTTCGGCAACTCTGGAGGGCACGGAATTTGACCTGGACAACGCGGTGATGGGCCCCACGGGACGCCCATACCGGGAGTTCCCGGAACCGGCACCGCTGTCCTCCCATGGTCCGGCGCGTGTGATCGCCATGGTGAACCAAAAAGGCGGAGTCGGCAAGACCACCTCCACCATCAACCTCGCGGCAGCGCTGGCGGAGTTCGGCCGCCGGGTGCTCCTGGTCGATTTCGATCCCCAGGGTGCGTTGTCGGCAGGCCTGGGCGTGAACCCTCATGAGCTGGACCTTACGGTCTACAACGTGCTGATGGACCGCAAGGTCAACATCCGCGATGCCATCCACCAGACCGGCGTCGAAAACGTCGACCTGCTGCCGGCCAACATCGACCTCTCCGCGGCCGAGGTTCAGCTCGTCAATGAGGTAGCGCGGGAGCAGGTCCTGGACCGTGCCCTGAAGAAGGTCGAGGACGATTACGACGTCGTCCTCATCGACTGCCAGCCGTCCCTGGGCCTGCTGACCGTCAACGCGCTCACCGCGGCGCACGGCGTCATCATCCCGCTGATCTGCGAGTTCTTCGCCCTTCGCGCAGTGGCTCTGCTCGTGGAAACCATCGACAAGGTGCAGGACCGCCTCAACCCGCGCCTGCAGGTGGACGGGGTGCTCGCCACAATGTACGACGCCCGGACCCTGCACAGCCGTGAAGTCATCACCCGGCTGGTGGAAGCCTTCGGGGACAAGGTCTTCGAGACCGTCATCAAGCGTTCCATCAAGTTCGCCGATGCCACGGTGGCCGCTGAGCCGATCACCAGTTACGCCGGAAACCACATCGGTGCGGACGCCTACCGGCGCCTGGCCAAAGAGCTGATTTCGCGCGGCGGCGCACCCTAGCCAGGACGTGGCCGAATCCAAGCCCGGCTTCGAGGTACGGCTGGCCAACTTCACGGGTCCCTTCGACCTCCTGCTGGGGCTGATCGCCAAGCACCAGCTGGACATTACCGAGGTGGCCCTTGCCACGGTGACAGACGAATTTATCAAGTACATCCGTAACCTGCAGAAACTGGGCGGCGAATGGGCGCTTGATGAAGCCAGCGAGTTCCTGGTGATTGCCGCGACGCTCCTGGACATCAAAGCTGCCAGGCTCCTTCCGGCCGGTGAGGTGGAAGACGACGAGGACATGGCACTGCTCGAGGCCAGGGACCTGCTCTTCGCCCGGCTCCTGCAGTACAAGGCCTTCAAGCACGTGGCCGGTCTCCTGGGTGAAACACTGCACCAGGAAGCCATGCGCTTTCCCCGGCAGGTTGCCCTCGAGGAGCATTTCGCGGCCATGCTCCCGGAACTTGTGTGGAAGCACACCCCGGAACAGTTTGCCGCGCTGGCGGAAACTGCGCTCCGGCCCAAGACGCCGAAACCCACCGAAGTGGGGCTGACCCATCTCCACGGCGGCAATGTCAGCGTCAAGGAGCAGGCCGAAATCGTAGGGCTGCGGCTCCAGCGGGAATCGCCGCTCACGTTCCGGGCCATCATCGCCGACGCCGAGTCCACCCTTGTGGTGGTTGCGAGGTTCCTGGCGCTGCTGGAGCTGTTCCGGGACAAAGCGGTGTCCTTCGACCAGCTGTCACCGCTGGCGGACCTTGCCGTCCACTGGACCGCCGGGAGCCGGCAGTGGTCCGCAGACAACCTAAGCGAAGAGTTCGAGGAGCAGCTGTGACCAAGGAAGCCACGGAAGGCACGCACCTGGGGGAGGAGGACCTCGAAAAGCTCCCGGGCGGGGCCAAAGCTGCCATGGAGGCTGTGCTGATGGTCATCGACCAGCCAGCCACAGAGGAGGAACTGGCCGCCGGCCTTGGCCTGACAGTCGAAAAGGTCAGCGCGCTGCTGTCCGAACTGCAGGGCGAGTATAGCGGCTATACTGTTAAAGCCCCGGATATGGATCAAGCCAGCCACGCTGGTTTCGGCTCCCGCCCCCGGGGTTTTGAATTGCGGAATATCGCCGGCGGCTGGCGGATCTACTCCCGCACGGACTTCGCCGACATTGTGGGCAAGTATGTGCTGGAAGGCCAGACTGCCAGGCTTACCCAGGCAGCCTTGGAAACGCTCGCGGTCATCGCGTACCGGCAGCCAGTCTCCAGGGCCAGGGTTTCTGCAATTCGGGGCGTCAATGTTGACTCTGTGGTCCGGACACTCGCCCAACGCGGGTTGATCGAGGATTCGGGAACGGATCCGGAATCCGGGGCCATGCTGTACCGGACCACATCGTATTTCCTGGAACGGATGGGAATCGGCTCTGTGGCCGAGCTGCCGCAGTTGTCTCCACATCTTCCGGGCCTTGACGGCATCGCGGATTACTACGACGCCGAAGGGATCTAGGCAGTTTCGCGCTGCCTGGGCAAGAGTATTTATCAGGGCAGATTATTTCTGCACGGCTGGTTAGGGTTGTCTCTGGACACCTTTCCGGCCAAACAATTGAAGGACGGGTCATGACACAGGCGGGACGCCAGGGTTCACCACGTAACAGCTCGGGACGCAACAATCCCCAGCGCAGCACCTCCCAGGGTGGCAAGTCAGCGGGCGGGTTCCGCGGCGGTGCCCCGAAGCGGGGCGGCGGGTTCGGCAGCGACCGCCCGCAGCGCGCACCCAAGCCGCGCGAGGAACGCTTCATCGATCCGGATCTGGCTTCGGACGGCGCCCAGCAGGGCCGCAGTGCCGCAGATCCAAAGGCCGCCAGGCCTTCCTCGCGGAAGCCTGCAGCGCGCAAACCCGGAGCCAAGAAGGCGCCGGGCACGCCAGGCGCCCTCAAGCCGAAGCCGCGCACCGGCGCGCCCGGCGCCGCAGCCTCCCGTGCGTTCGGAAGCGAACGCTTCGGCCAGAACCTGGGGCCGGTCCGCAGGCCTTCACGCAAGAAGGGCCCGCGCGGCGACGTTCCCCAGTCGGAACTCCACGACGCCGACGGCGTGCGCCTGCAGAAGGTCATGGCCTCAGCCGGCGTCGCCTCCCGCCGCGTCTGCGAGGAGATGATTGCCGAGGGCCGGGTGGAAGTGGACGGACAGGTCGTCACCGAGCTCGGCGTCCGGGTTGATCCCAAGACCGCCGTCATCCACGTGGACGGCCTGCGGATCCAGCTGGATGAGAACCTCGTCTACATGGTCTTCAACAAGCCGAAGGGCGTTGTCTCCACCATGGAGGATCCCGAGGGCCGGCCGTGCATCAGCGATTTCCTCAAGAGCAACAAGAACACCGGCGAACGGATGTTCCACGTGGGGCGCCTCGACGTCGCCACCGAGGGGCTGCTCCTGCTGACGAACGACGGCGAACTGGCCAACCGCCTGACGCACCCTTCCTACGAGGTGCCCAAGACGTACCTGGTGCAGGTCCGCGGTCCCTTCCCGCAGGGCATCGGCGCACAGCTCAAGGAAGGCGTGGAACTGGAGGACGGGTTTGCGTCCGTGGATTCCTTCCGGCTCGTAGACTCCACGCCCGGCCACGTGCTGATCGAAGTGGTGCTGCACTCGGGCAAGAATCGTATTGTCCGCCGCCTCTTCGACGCCGTCGGCTTCCCCGTCCTGCGGCTGGTCCGCGTCAAGGTGGGCCCCATCGGCCTGGGTGACCAGCGCCAGGGCAGCATCCGCAACCTCGGCAAGCAGGAAGTCGGGCATCTGCTGGCATCCGTAGGGCTCTGAGGCATGTCCGCCTTCCACAGCCAGGGCCGCGGGCACCTGGATGGTCCGGTGGTGGTCCTCGGGACCGGCCTGCTCGGCACCAGCATTGGACTGGGCCTGCGCGGACGGGGCATTCCGGTGTTCCTGTCCGACCCCTCGCCCACCAACCAGGCGGTGGCCGTGGACATCGGTGCGGGCCGGCCGCTGCCGGAACTGGGCAGCGCTGTCCCGCAGCTGGTGGTGGTTGCTGCGCCGCCTGACGTTACGGCCGATGTCGTGGAAAAAGCCCTGTCGGATTTTCCCGGCTCCGTTGTGGTGGACATAGCCAGCGTCAAGGCGGGCATCCTGGACAACCTGCGGCGCCGCGGCGTCGACCTGTCCCGGTACGTGGGCACGCACCCCATGGCCGGCCGGGAAAAGTCAGGCCCGGTGGCCGCCCGCGGCGAGCTGTTCACCTCGATGCCGTGGGTGGTGTGCCCGTCAGAGGAAACCTCTGGCGCCGCCCTCCAGACGGCCCGTTCCCTGGCCTCGGACCTGGGCGCAGTTGTGTCCCGGTTCACGGCCGACGAGCACGACGAAGCTGTTGCCCTGGTATCCCACCTGCCTCAGGTCATGTCCTCACTGCTGGCGAGCCGGCTCCAGGGCACGCCTCTGCATGCTCTGTCCCTGGCCGGCAACGGCCTGCGGGACGTCACGCGGATCGCGGCCAGCGACCCGTCCTTGTGGGTCCAGATCCTCGGCGGCAACGCCGCGAAAGTCGTGGAAATCCTCTACGGCGTCCGGGATGACCTCAACCGCCTGATCGGAACGCTGGAGCACCCCACGGCTCCGGGCGCGCGGCTGGACCTCGCGCAGCTCATGAGCGAAGGCAACGCCGGCCAGGCACGCATCCCCGGCAAGCATGGGGGGCCGCCGCAGGCGTACTCCTGGCTCACCGTCCTGGTGGACGACAAGCCCGGACAGATTGCCCGGCTCCTCACGGAAATCGGCGAGATCGGCGTCAACCTTGAGGACCTCCGCCTGGACCACTCGTCCGGCCAAAACGTAGGTATGGTGGAAATCTCCGTGTTGCCGAACAAGCATGACCACCTGATCGAAGCACTCAACGACCGCGGATGGCGGGTACTCCAGTAATGACACAGGAACTTCTCGATACCATGCCTGCGCTGCGCGTCGGCCGGCCGCTGGTGGTTGCCATTGACGGCCCGTCCGGCTCCGGTAAGTCCAGCGTCAGCAAGGAAGTGGCCCGCAGGCTCAGGCTCGCCTACCTGGACACTGGCGCGATGTACCGTGCCCTCACCTGGTTCTGCGTCAGCAAGGGCATCGACCTCGAAGACTCCGCAGCAGTGGAGCAGGCCGCACGCGACCTGGTCCTGGAACTGAGCACCAGCCCCCTGGAGGAGTACGTGCGGGTGGACGGTGTTGACGTCACCGACGCCATCCGGGAGCCCGCCATCTCCTCCGCCGTCAGCGCCGTGGCCACCACCCTGGGGGCCAGGACCGAGCTGATCCGCCGGCAGCGGGAACTGATCGAAAAGCACCACCGCCGCATGGTGGTGGAAGGCAGGGACATCACTACCGTCGTCGCGCCCGGGGCGGAAGTCCGGATGCTGCTCACTGCCAGTGAGGAAGCGCGGCTGCGCCGGCGTGGAATCCAGCTGGGCGGCACCCAGAACGCCGAGCAGCTGGCGGCCCAGGTGACCCATCGCGATGCCAAGGACTCCTCCGTGGTGAACTTCACCAAAGCCGCTTCCGGTGTGGTGACGCTGGATTCGTCGGACCTCGACTTCGACCAGACCGTCGCCGCAGCCCTGGTGATCGTCACAAAGGTCCTCAACCGTGACTGAACGCGCCGCCACCACCTCCCGGCCGGGTGTTCCCTCCGGCCTGACCATGGCGTGGAGCAGGCCGGTGGGCTGGATCCTCGACCACGTGGTGTACCGGACAACCGTCACGGGCAAGGAAAATGTGCCTACCGGCGGACCCGTGATCTTCGCGGGCAACCACATCAGCTTCCTGGACGGCCCGGTCATGTTCGGCGCCTCGCCGCGTCCCATGCACATCCTGGTCAAACAGGAGATGTTCAAGGGCTTCCTCGGCCAGGTGCTGACAGCTTCGGGCCAGCTGCCGGTAGACAGGCGCGGCGACCGGACCGCGCTGCAGCGATGCAAGGAAGTGCTCGACGCCGGCCGGTGCGTGGGCATCCTCCCCGAAGGAACCAGGGGAAGCGGGGCAGCGGCCGACATCAACGGCGGCGTGGCCTGGCTGGCCCTGAACTCCGGGGCCCCGGTGGTCCCCGTGGCCATCCTGGGCACCCGCAGGGGTGACGAGCACCTGGATTCCGTGCCGCGGCCCGGCAGGCGCTTCCACGTCAGCTTCGGAAATGCCCTCACCCTTGCCCGCCGGGCAGGGGAAAGCGGGCGTGCTTCAATGGACAGGGCGGCGCTGGACATCCGCGCCGCGCTGGCAGGGCACGTCCAGGACTCCATTCAACTCAGCGGGCAGCCATTGCCTTTCGCAGATGCCCGCCAAGACTTAACAGCAGTAGCCGGGACGCCGGCAGATGACCACTAAGGACAGTGCAATGAGCGATACGACTCAAACTCCCGGCCACTTCGGCGCCGGCGAAGACGAATACACGCCCACGGGCACGGACCAGGTGGCCGAACGGCTGGCTGCCATCGACGACGACGAGGCAGAGCTCCGCGCCGCGTCCCTCCGGGCGGGCCTGGAGGACTATGACCTCGACGAGGAAGACGCCGCACTGCTCAGCGGCGAATACGGCGACGAGGACTTTGACGGCCCCGTTAAGCTCGATCCCGTCCTGGCCATCATCGGCCGGCCCAACGTGGGTAAATCCACGCTGGTGAACCGCATCCTTGGGCGCCGGGAAGCCGTGGTGGAGGACACCCCCGGCGTCACCCGCGACCGCGTCATGTATTCCGCCAACTGGAACGGACGCAACTTCACCCTGGTGGACACCGGCGGCTGGGAGCACGACGCCCGCGGCATCCATGCCCGCGTAGCAGAGCAGGCCGAGATGGCCGTTGAGCTCGCGGACGCTGTGCTTTTCGTGGTGGACTCCGCCGTCGGGGCAACCGCCACCGACGAGGGCGTCATGAAGATGCTGCGCCGCAGCAAGAAGCCGGTCATCATGGTGGCCAACAAGGTGGACGACTTTGCCCAGGAGGCGGACTCCGCCACCCTGTGGGGCCTGGGCTTTGGTGAGCCCTACCCGGTCTCCGCGCTGCACGGCCGCGGCGTGGCGGACCTGCTGGACCACGTGATGGACGTGCTTCCGGAATTCTCCACCATCGAGGGCCTGGAACGCTCCGGCGGACCCCGCCGCATTGCCCTGATCGGCCGCCCCAACGTGGGCAAGTCCTCCCTGCTGAACAAGCTGGCCGGGACTGAACGCGTGGTGGTGGACAACACCGCCGGCACCACCCGCGATCCGGTGGACGAGTTCATCGAACTCGGCGGCCGCACCTGGCGCTTCGTGGACACGGCAGGCATCCGCCGCCGCCAGCACATGGCGCAGGGTGCGGACTACTATGCCTCCCTCCGTACGCAGGCCGCGCTCGAAAAGGCGGAGGTCGCCGTCGTGCTGCTAGCCGTGGACGAGGTCCTCAGCGAACAGGACGTCCGGATCCTGCAGCTCGCCATTGAGTCGGGCCGCGCCCTGGTGCTGGCCTTCAACAAGTGGGACCTGCTCGACGACGAACGCCGGCGCTACCTCGAGCGTGAAATTGAGCAGGACCTGGCCCACGTGGACTGGGCACCCCGCGTGAACATCTCGGCCAAGACCGGGTGGCACAAGGACCGCCTGGTTCCTGCCCTGGATTTGGCGCTGGAGAACTGGGACAAGCGCATTGCCACCGGCCGCCTCAACGCCTTCCTGGGCGAGCTTGTTGCCGCCCACCCGCACCCCGTCCGCGGCGGAAAGCAGCCGCGCATCCTCTTCGGCACCCAGGCCTCCAGCCGCCCGCCGAAGTTCGTCCTGTTCACCACCGGTTTCCTGGACCCCGGATACCGGCGCTTCATCACCCGCCGGCTGCGGGAAACGTTCGGCTTCGAGGGCACGCCCATCGAGGTCAGCATGCGCGTGCGCGAAAAGCGCGGCAAGAAGCGTTAATTGCGACACACCTTGGGGGCTGATCACCGGAAAGTGTCACAGGCACCCCTCCGGATCGTGTAAGCTCTTCTAGGTGGTTCGGCCGGACTGCTGATGAAAACCTTCGGGTTTGAGTTCAGCGGAGAACGGCGGAACCAGCGGGCTGTAGCGCAGCTTGGTAGCGCACTTGACTGGGGGTCAAGGGGTCGCAGGTTCAAATCCTGTCAGCCCGACCAACAAGCGGAAGCGCCGGAGATGCTCTCCGGCGCTTCCGCTTTTTGTGTGTGGTTACTTGAGGAACTTCGAGGTCCTTCGGTCAGCCAGGATCTTGCCCTTCGTCTGGCAGGTGGGGCAGTACTGCAGGGACGTGTCGGCAAAGGAAACCTCCCGCACGGTGTCTCCGCACACCGGGCAGGCTTGCCCCGACCTCGCATGGACGCGCATGTGGCTCCGCTTCACATCCTTGAGATCCTTCGGCGGTTTGCCGCTGGCCTCCGCCAGCGCAGTGCCCAGGACGTCATGGATGGCGTCGTACAGCACCTGGACTGTTCCCCGGTCCAGGGATTTGGCGGTGGCGAACGGCGAGATACGGGCAGCATGCAGGATCTCGTCGCTGTAGGCGTTGCCTATGCCGGCTATCACGCCCTGGCTGCGGAGGATGCCCTTGATCTGCTGGGAACTGGAGCCAAGGATCTCAGCCAGCATGTCGGCGTCGAACGCTTCACTGAACGGGTCCGGGCCCAGCGTGGCAATGCCCGGCACCTCCTGGGGATCCCGCACCACATAAACTGCCAGGCTCTTCTTGGTGCCTGCCTCGGTCAGGTCGAAGCCGCGCGGGCCTCCGGGGCCGGTGAAGGCAAGGCGGGCGGCAATGTGCCCTTTGCCCATTTTCAGCTGGCCGTCGGTGGGGGAGTCCGTGAAGCGGACCCAGCCTGCCCTGGCCAGGTGGAAGACGAAGGAAATTCCGCCGGTGTCAATGCTGATGAACTTTCCGAAGCGCCGTACACCCGTCACGGTCCTGCCCTCGAGGGCACTGAAGGGGGGATCGGCTGTCTTGAGTACGGCAAAGGACACGATCTGCACTTTGGAAACAACGGTTCCCTGCAGGTGGTCGTCCAGGTAGCCGGCCAGGCCGGAAACCTCGGGGAGCTCAGGCATCCGTCACCCGCCGTCCCTGGCGTGGCCGCTGACCGTGCGTGCGCTCATGCGTCCCATCTTGTCAGAAACCCCGGCGAACGCCCCGGCAGTTGTGCCTATACTTTCAACGCGGCCCGTTCCCGGGCCGCGTTGACAGTGGTGTTCGACCCGATGAAAGGCCCCTGATGAGCAACATTCCCGAAGATCTGTCCTACACCGCCGAGCACGAGTGGGTCACCGCCCCCAATGCCGACGGCGTGGTCCGGGTAGGCATCACCGACTTTGCCCAGGACGCACTCGGGGACGTTGTCTACGCCCAGATGCCGGAAGTCGGCACCAAGATTACGGCAAACGAAGTTGTCGGCGAGGTGGAGTCCACCAAGAGCGTCAGCGACATCTACGCCCCCGTCAGCGGCGAAGTTGTGGGCCGGAACGAGTCCCTGGACACCGATTCTGCCCTGATCAACACCGATCCCTATGGTGACGGCTGGCTGATCGAGATCAAGCTTTCCGAAGCTGACGCCGTCGACTCTTTGCTCAGTGCATCGGAGTACGAACAGCAGGTAGGCTAAAGCTAACCGGAATTTCCGGTCCGGCCCGGGGCGAAGCCAGAATGTCTTCGCACGTCAGCGGCCGGATCGGTAGCCGGTTCCGGACCTGCGCTGCAGGCCCGGAGGACATATGTTGGCTGCAGGCCTGACGGCCGCAGCGGAAAGAGGAGGAGTCCATGGCTGGCCACACACAGAACCCTGCCGACGGGGAATACGGCTCGGGTGCGGCCAGGGAGTCGGAGACCACCTCCATCCACCTCACCCCGGTGAGGGATGAGCCCACGATTACACCCAAGCTTTCGCTGGACGAGCGTTCCTCGGTAGAGGCGCTGCCGGCTGGATCGGCGCTGCTGGTCGCCCACAGCGGCCCCAATGCCGGCGCCCGGTTCCTGCTTGACTCCGATGTCACCACGGCAGGCCGGCACCCGGACGCCGATATCTTCCTGGACGATGTCACGGTCTCCCGCCGCCACGTCGAGTTCCGCCGCACGGCACGCAGCTTTGAAGTGGTGGACAAGAACAGCCTGAACGGCACCTACGTCAACCACGACCGCGTGGACAGCGTGGAGCTCAAGTCCGGCAGCGAAGTCCAGATCGGCAAGTTCCGCCTCACCTTCTACCTGAGCCCTGCCACCGCTGCAGGCCGCGGCTGACCCGGGGACCACTGCCTGTGGCAATGGCACAACCGGAACGCCGGGGACCCCAGGTCCTCAACATCGGGGAAGTCCTCGCACAGCTCAGCGGGGACTTTCCCGGCATGACTGCGTCCAAAATCAGGTTCCTTGAGGAAAAAGGGCTGATCAACCCCCGGCGGACTCCTGCCGGGTACCGGCAGTACTCCGACGGCGACGTCGAGCGGCTGCGCTTCGTGCTGGCCCTGCAGCGGGACCAGTACCTTCCCCTGAAAGTCATCAAGGATTACCTTGACGCGATCGACAGGGGGGAACGCCCGGAGAACCTGCCGCCCGGCGTCGTTGTTTCCCCCCGCATCGTCTCCGACGAGCTGGCGGCTGAACTGCAGAGCCGGGGACGCAAGCTCACCGAGGAACAGCTCCGCACTGAGTCCGGCGCCAGCGTGCCGCTGCTGCAGTCCCTCCTGAGCTTTGGCTTGATCAGCCACTCCAACGGGCAGTTCGACGAGCACGCCCTCCAGGTGGCCCGGGCCTGTGTCCAGCTGGAAAGCCACGGCCTTGAACCCCGCCACCTGCGCCCCTTCCAGGCGGCTGCCGAACGGGAGTTTGGCCTGGTGGAACGCGCGGTGGCGCCGCTGGCGTCCCGCAAGGACGCCGCGTCCCAGGCGCGCGCGGCCGAGGCCGCCCGCGAAATCAGCGACCTCTGCCTCACCCTGCACCGGGCTCTGGTGCAGGACCATATCTCACGCATGGACATCTGATGATTGAAGTCGAGATTGTAGGCGTTCGCATCGAACTGCCTTCCAACCAGCCGCTGGTCCTGCTTCGGGAGATGCACGGTGAGCGGCACGTTCCCATCTGGATCGGTACTCCCGAAGCCAGCGCCATCGCCCTGGCTCAGCAGGGCGTAGTGCCGCCCCGTCCCATGACCCACGATCTCCTGGTAGACGTGGTGGAAGCGCTGGGGCACTCGGTGGTCAGCGTCAACATCGTGGCGGTGGAGGACAACATCTTCTACGGCCAGCTCCAGTTCGAGAACGGCACCACGGTGAGTTCGCGGGCGTCCGATGCGCTTGCGGTGGCGCTGCGCGCGAAGTGCCGGATCTGGTGCGCAGACTCGGTCATGGATGAGGCCGGCGTGCGCATCACCGAGCACGACGAGGGCGAGGACACCGAGTCAGGCCCCACCGTTGACGAAGAGCGCGAACTGCGCCGGTTCCGCGAGTTCCTGGACGACGTCGAACCCGAGGATTTCGACGGCTAAGGTCACGTTAAGGTTAAAGTTGAGGATGAATCTTTCGACACGCCTCGTGAAACCCCCCAAGGTCTTTGACCTTGCAGGCCGCCGGGCCTAACGTCGAAGTATCAAGTTCCCATTGCTTACGGCAGCCTCGCAAGTCACACTGGAAAGTGCGCCCCGCGAAAATTACATGCATGGTCTTCATGCACCGCTGCTCCAGTAGTTACCCGGGAGCGCATGACAAGGAGGATCCAGGTGAGTCCCAAAGGCGAAGCAGGCGGGCTTAAGCAGCCCACGGCTGGTGTTGCTGTGCCGGCGAGCGGTGCCCAGGGCCTCCTGTTTACCGAGGACCTTCCTGTGCTGGACGAGGACGCCGGCTACCGGGGCCCCACGGCCTGCAAGGCTGCCGGGATCACCTACCGCCAGCTCGACTACTGGGCCCGCACCGGCCTGGTGGAGCCCGCGGTCCGCGGCGCTGCCGGTTCCGGTTCCCAGCGCCTTTACGGCTTCCGCGACATCCTTGTCCTCAAGGTGGTCAAGCGGCTCCTGGACACGGGGGTTTCGCTGCAGCAGATCCGCAGCGCCGTGGAGCACCTGCGGGAACGCGGCGTCGAGGACCTTGCCCAGATCACGCTGATGAGCGACGGCGCGAGCGTCTACGAGTGCACCTCCGCCGATGAAGTCATCGACCTTGTACAGGGCGGACAGGGCGTCTTCGGAATTGCCGTGGGACGGGTCTGGCGTGAAGTGGAAGGCAGCCTGGCATCACTTCCCAGTGAGCACGCCGCCGAACAGTCCTTTCCGGACGACGAACTGAGCAAGCGCCGCGCAGCCCGCAAAATCAGCTGAGGCTTAACTGATAAGGGGCCGTCCTCCATATGGAGGACGGCCCCTTATCAGTTAAACGGACGTGAGGGCTCGGTGCCTACCGGGCGCGGCTGCGCAGGCCGCTTCCCACTGCCATCAGATTTGCCAGCAGGTCATCGAAGAGTGCCGCAGCGGACTTTGCGGAGTCGCCGGGCCAGTGGTGAACGGGGTGGGCGGCGCCCTGGATCTGCTGCCAGTTGGCCTGCTCGGGGATCCGGGGGCTCAGGAGGAGGTCGCCGAACATGGATTCCATTTCCGCGAGCCGGTAGGTGTGTTCGGAGGATCCTGACCGCACCCGGTTTGCCACGATGCCTGCGGGGGAGAGGTTGGGGGCGAATTCCTGCCGGAAAAGCTGGATGGCCCGCATGGTCCGCTCGGTGCCGGCCACCGAGAACAGGCCGGGCTCGGCTACCAGCGCCACCTTGTCGCTGGCAGTCCAGGCCATCCGGGTCAGGCCGTTGAGGGAGGGCGGGCAATCCACCAGGACAAGCTGGTAGTCGCCGCCGGTGGCCAGTACCGACGAGAGCCTGCGGAGGTCCCGGCGGCGCAGGTCCGGACGGTCATAAATTCCCGTGTAGGCGGATCCGACGGCGACGTCCAGGACTGCGGGGCCGGAGCCGCTGGCCGGGGTGCGCGCCGTCCAGCTGCTGCGGACCACGTTTTCCGCCAGGTTGGCACGGCGGGGGCTCTTGAGCATCCGGCCGATATCCAGCTGTTCGCCGGGCTGTACGCCCAAGGCAGTGGTGGCATCTGCATGGGGATCAAGGTCCACCACCAGCGTTCTGATGCCTGCGGCCAGCGCCGCAGACGCCAATCCTGTGGTGACGGAAGTCTTGCCGACTCCACCCTTGAGGCTGCTGATGCTGACTACTTGCACTTGAGAGACCAAAACCTAACGCCGGATGCCGTGTTGGGGGTAATGTTTGCTCCGGCAGTGCCGAAGCCGGACGGTCCTGCCGCCCTACTCATCATATGTTGATGCGTCGGCGAATCCTGCTTTATTGGGCGTCGGCATGGCACCGGCTGTGCTGCAGGGCGGTTTCCGCCCGCGGTGGTAAAAAGGGTTCGTGACATGACGGGGAAATCTGTGACGGTGGCCACAAAGATTTGTGTTTGTCCTTGTAGGTCCTAGACACTGTGACCACTCACCGATCCACCCGCAATGATGCAGGAGAAGTATGTTTTCCAAAGTTCTGGTGGCCAACCGCGGCGAAATCGCGATCAGGGCCTTCCGCGCCGGCTACGAGCTGGGCGCCAAGACCGTTGCCGTCTTCCCCCATGAGGACAGGAACTCGATCCACCGCCAGAAAGCGGACGAGGCCTACCTGATTGGCGAGGAGGGCCACCCCGTCCGGGCGTACCTGGATGTTGACGAAGTAGTGCGGGTAGCCAAGGAAGCCGGAGCGGATGCAATTTACCCGGGCTACGGCTTCCTTTCCGAGAACCCGGACCTTGCCCGGGCAGCCAAGGCTGCCGGCATCACTTTTGTTGGGCCGCCCGCAGAGGTCCTGGAACTGGCGGGCAACAAGGTGGCAGCCCTGAAGGCTGCCCGCGACGCCGGCGTGCCGGTCTTGAAGTCCAGCGAGCCGTCCAAGGACCTGGACGAACTTATCGCCGCTGCCGACGAAATCGGCTTCCCCATCTTCGCCAAGGCCGTCGCCGGTGGCGGTGGCCGCGGCATGCGCCGGGTGGACACCCGGGAAGCCCTGCCGGAGGCCCTGCAGTCCGCAATGCGCGAAGCCGATGCGGCGTTCGGCGACCCCACCATGTTCCTGGAGCAGGCAGTCCTCCGCCCGCGCCACATTGAGGTGCAGATCCTGGCCGACGCCGAGGGCAACGTCATGCACCTCTTCGAACGCGACTGCTCCATCCAGCGCCGCCACCAGAAGGTCATTGAAATCGCGCCGGCCCCCAACCTGGACGAAGGCATCCGCCAGGCGCTTTACCGGGACGCCGTCAAGTTCGCCAAGGCACTGAACTACGTCAACGCCGGCACCGTGGAGTTCCTGGTCGACACCGTCGGTGAGCGTGCCGGACAGCACGTCTTCATTGAAATGAACCCCCGCATCCAGGTGGAGCATACGGTCACGGAGGAAGTCACCGACGTCGACCTGGTCCAGGCACAGATGCGCATCGCCTCGGGCGAGACGCTGGCGGACCTGGGCCTCTCGCAGGACACGGTGCACCTCAAGGGCGCTGCGCTGCAGAGCCGCATCACCACGGAGGACCCCGCGAACGGCTTCCGTCCCGACGTCGGAAAAATCACCGGTTACCGCTCCGCCGGCGGTGCAGGAGTAAGGCTCGACGGCGGCACCGTTTACTCGGGTGCCGAAATCAGCCCGCACTTCGATTCCATGCTGGTGAAGCTCACCTGCCGCGGCAGGGACTACCCGGCCGCCGTCGCCCGTGCCCGCCGTGCGCTGGCAGAGTTCCGCATCCGCGGCGTCTCCACCAACATCTCCTTCCTGCAGGCAGTGCTGGACGACCCCGACTTCATCGCAGGCAACGTCGCTACCTCTTTCATCGACGAGCGCCCGCAGCTGCTCAAGGCGCGCGTCTCTGCCGACCGCGGCACCAAGCTCCTCACCTGGCTTGCCGAAGTCACCGTTAATAAGCCCAACGGCGAACTGACTGTTCACTCCGACCCGGCCAGCAAGCTGCCGTCGGTCAAGGACAAGCAGGCTGCACCCGGCTCCCGGCAGAAGCTGCTTGAGCTGGGACCCGAGGGTTTTGCCAAGGCGCTGCGCGAACAGAACCCCGTTGCCGTCACGGACACCACGTTCCGTGACGCACACCAGTCGCTGCTGGCCACCCGGGTGCGTACCCGCGACCTGGTGGCGGCCGGCCCCGCGGTCACGGCACTGCTGCCGGAGCTGCTGTCCGTTGAGGCCTGGGGCGGCGCCACCTATGACGTGGCGCTCAGGTTCCTGGGAGAAGATCCCTGGGACAGGCTCGCTGCCCTGCGCCAGGCCCTTCCGAATGTGTGCCTGCAGATGCTCCTCCGCGGCCGCAACACCGTGGGCTACACGCCCTACCCGGAGGAGGTCACCGAGGCCTTCGTCAACGAGGCCGCGGCAACCGGCATCGATATCTTCCGGATCTTCGACGCCCTGAATGATGTAAGCCAGATGGCTCCTGCCATCCGGGCAGTCCGGGCAACCGGAACCGCTGTCGCCGAAGTGGCCCTGTGCTACACGGCGGACATGCTGGACCCGGAAGAAAAGCTCTACACGCTGGACTACTACCTGGAGCTGGCGCAGAAGATCGTGGACGCCGGAGCCCACATCCTGGCGATCAAGGACATGGCAGGCCTGCTTCGTCCCGCCGCTGCCGCGAAGCTCGTTGCGGCCCTCCGGGAACGGTTCGACCTGCCGGTGCACCTGCACACCCACGACACCGCGGGCGGCCAGCTGGCCACGCTCCTGGCTGCCGTGGACGCCGGTGTGGACGCCGTGGACGTTGCCTCTGCTTCGCTGGCCGGAACCACCAGCCAGCCGTCGGCTTCGGCGCTGGTTGCAGCACTGGCCCACACCCCTCGCGACACCGGGCTGAGCCTGGCCGCCGTGAGCTCCCTCGAGCCGTACTGGGAAGCGGTCCGCCGGGTCTACGCGCCCTTCGAATCCGGCCTGCCGGGCCCCACCGGCCGCGTGTACCAGCACGAAATCCCGGGCGGGCAGCTGTCCAACCTCCGCCAGCAGGCCATGGCGCTGGGCCTGGGCGAACGCTTTGAAGCCATTGAGGACATGTATACCGCCGCTGACCGCATCCTTGGCCGCCTGGTCAAGGTCACGCCGTCGTCGAAGGTGGTTGGCGACCTTGCCCTGCACCTGGTAGGCCTGAACGCGGACCCCGCCGACTTCAACGAGAACCCGCAGAACTACGACATCCCGGATTCGGTCATCGGGTTCCTGTCCGGCGAGCTTGGCGACCCTCCGGGCGGGTGGCCGGAGCCGTTCCGCACCAAGGCCCTGCAGGGCCGCAGCGTCAAGGTCCGGGACGTGGAGCTCAGCGCCGAGGACAGTGCTGCCTTGAAGTCCGATTCCAAGACCCGGCAGCACACGCTCAACCGGCTGCTCTTCGACGGTCCCACCAAGGACTACCTCAAGAGCGTGGAGACCTACGGCAACATCTCCGTCCTGGATACGCGCGACTACCTCTACGGGCTGCAGCGCGGCGCGGAGCACGAGATCCAGCTGGAGAAGGGCGTACGCCTGATCGCTTCCCTGGAAGCGGTGTCGGAGCCGGACGAGAAGGGCATGCGCACCGTCATGTGCACCCTTAACGGCCAGTCCCGGCCCGTCGTTGTGCGGGACAGGTCCGTGGTCAGCAACGTCAAGGCGGCCGAGAAGGCGGACCCGGGCCAGCCCGGCCACGTTGCGGCGCCCTTCGCCGGTGCCGTCACCCTGACGGTCAAGCAGGGCGATGACGTCAAGGCAGGCGACACCGTTGCCACCATCGAGGCAATGAAAATGGAGGCGTCAATCACGACGCCGGTGGGCGGCAAGGTTTCCCGCCTCGCCGTCTCCGCCGTCGAACAGGTGGAAGGCGGGGACCTCCTGCTGGTGGTCGAGCAGTAGCCGGAGCAGCTGAGAAAAAACGAGAGGGTCCCCCGTCAGGAGGGCCCTCTCGTTTCGTTGCGGTAGTGGTTGAGGCAGGGTCCGGTCCTTTGCGTGCTATTCCCCCCGCCCCCGCTGAGGCAGCTTCGCGGCGAGCGGGGGGCGCGGGGCCCCTTTTACGCACGCTGCCGGACCGGGCCCTGCCTCTTAGCGGTGCCTGCTACGAACGCGGTGCGGCGTACATTTCCTCGATCACGGTCTCGAAGTCTTTCATCACTTGGGCCCGCTTAACCTTCATGGAGGGAGTCAAGTGCCCTGATGCCTCGGTGAAGTCGGCGGGGACGATGCGGAACGACTTGATCGCTTCGGCCTGCGAGACGGAGGTGTTGGCCGCAGTGATCAGGTCCTGGACTGCCGCCTTGACCACCGGGTTGTTCGCGGCGTCCGCAATGGAGGTGTCCGCGGGGAGGTTGTGGCGTTGCAGCCAGCCGGGAAGGGCTTCCTGGTCCAGGGTGACCAGCGCGCCGATGAACGGCCGGTTGTCTCCTACTACCAGCACCTGAGAGACCAGCGCATCCGCGCGGATCTGGTCCTCCAGCAAGGCCGGAATGACGTTCTTGCCGCCGGCGGTGACAATGATTTCCTTCTTGCGCCCCGTGATCCAGACGAACCCGTCCTCGTCCAGGCGGCCGATGTCGCCGGTCCGCAGCCACCCGTCGTCGAACGTCTCGCCGGTGAGGTCGGGCCGCTGGTAGTAGCCACGCATGACGCAGACGCCCTTGGCAAGGATTTCCCCGTCCTCGGCGATCCTGACCGAGTTGCCGGGCAGGGGCTTCCCGACGGAGCCGATCTTGATCAGGGACGGGGTGTTCACGGATATGGGGGCGGTGGTTTCGGTCAGGCCGTATCCCTCGAGCACCTGCAGCCCGATGCCCTGGAAAAAGTGGCCCAGGCGTTCGCCCAGGGGACCGCCGCCGGAGACTGCGTGGGCCACGTGTCCGCCCATGGCCGCCCGCAGCTTCCCGTAAACAAGCTTGTCGAACAGGGCGTGGCGGAGCTTGAGGCCCAGACCGATGCGGCCGTCCTGCCGTGCCTTGGAGTACGCGATGGCAGTATCGGCCGCCTTGTGGAAGATCGCTCCCTTCCCGCCGTCCTCCGCCTTGGTCAGTGCGGAGTTGTAGACCTTCTCGAAGACGCGCGGCACCGCGAGGATGAACGTGGGCTCGTAGCTCTGGAGGTCTGCCAGGAGGTTCTTGATGTCCGGGGTGTGGGCCACCGTGGTGCCGGCAGCCATTGCAAGGACCGAGATAAAGCGGGCGAAGACGTGCGCCAGGGGCAGGAACATGATGGTCTTCGCGTTTTCATGGACGATTTCGCCAATGATGGCCAGCGCGTTGTCCGACAACTCGACGAAGTTGCCATGCGTGAGTTCGCAGCCCTTGGGCCTGCCTGTGGTGCCGGACGTGTAGATGATGGTGGCGGTATCGCGCAGCCCTGCGGCCTTCCTGCGGGCCTCAAGGTCGTCGTCGCTGACCCCGCGGCCGGCTTCGCGGAGGGCATCGAGACCGTTGCCCTCCAGCTGCCAGACATGCTGGAGCGAGGTGAGTGCTTCCGCCGTCACGGCCTGGCGGATGATGTCCTCATGGTGGGCCGCCTCGCCGAAGGCGGCCACGGCGCCGGAGTCACCGAGGTTCCACGCAACCTGGGAGGGCGAGGACGTTTCATAGATGGGAACGGAGACAGCTCCGGCGAACCAGATGGCAAAGTCCACCAGGGACCATTCATAGCGGGTGCGGGACATGATGCCCACGCGGTCGCCCGCTCCCACGCCGCTGGCCATCAGTCCTTTGGCAAGCGCCCTGACGTCAGCCAGGAAATCAGTGGCGGAAATGTCCTGCCAGGCTCCGGAGGCGTCGAGCCGCGAAAAGAGTGCCGGGTTGCTGGCCTTCGCTGCCTGCCGCAGCACAAGGTCGGTGATGTTGGTCTCCGGTGGGACAACAACAAGAGGCGGAACACTGAATTCGCGCACTATAGCTCCTTTGATATCCGAGGTCCCGCGCAGGGGTATGCCTAAAGACTAGTACGCCCATGCGGGACCATGCAGTAACTAAAGTTACTGGTCGGTAACTTTGCCGTCAACGCTGCCCTCCGACATGTCGGCGGCAACTCTGCCTGTCCGCGCGCTGCCGTCGATTATGCCCACCTAGAATGGGGAACTATGTACGCACCGCCCCCCGGCAAGCAGCCCGGGCCCCTGAGCAGACCTGCCCCCTGGAGGGCGCGGCCCACCTCGCACCGGGCAGGGACACGGCACGACGGCGGAGGCTTCCGTGAGCATCTGCGCCTGGGCCGCAAGGGCCTCGCCATTGGAATCGACATCGGCGGCACCAAGGTGGCAGCCGGCGTCGTGGATGCCGACGGCCGCATCCTCAGCGAAGCTCGCCGTGCCACGCCCGGCAGCGACCCCCGGGCCGTGGAGCAGGTCATCGTGGAGCTGGTGGAGGAACTGGGCAGGGGGCACCGGATCTGGTCCGTGGGCATCGGCGCCGCCGGGTGGATGGACCTCGACGGCGGCACGGTGCTTTTCAGCCCCCACCTGGCCTGGCGCAATGAACCGCTGCGGGCAAACCTGCAGCAGCTCCTGCGCCGGCCCGTACTCCTGACCAACGACGCCGATGCCGCGGCGTGGGCGGAATGGCGCTTTGGCGCGGGGCAGGGGGAAGACCGGCTGGTATGCATTACCCTGGGCACCGGCATTGGCGGTGCCATGGTGATGGACGGCAGGGTGGAGCGCGGACGCTTCGGCGTGGCCGGCGAGTTTGGCCACCAGATCATCATGCCGGGCGGGCACCGGTGCGAATGCGGAAACCGCGGCTGCTGGGAACAGTATGCGTCCGGGAACGCGTTGGGGCGCGAAGCCCGGATCCTTGCGCGCGCAAACTCTCCGGTGGCGCAGGACCTGCTCGCGGCTGTGGGCGGGCGGACCGAAGCAATCACGGGCGCGATTGTCACGGAGCTGGCACTTGCGGGCGACCCGGCGTGCCGCGAGCTGCTCGAGGAAGTAGGGGAATGGCTCGGGCTGGGGCTCGCCAACCTGGCTGCGGCGCTGGATCCGGGACTTTTCGTCATCGGCGGCGGCCTGTGCTCAGCAGGGGACCTGCTGGTGGAGCCTGCCCGGAAGGCCTTCGCCCGCAACCTGACGGGGCGGGGTTTCCGGCCGGCCGCCGGTATCCAGCTGGCTGCGCTCGGTCCGAATGCGGGACTCATCGGAGCCGCCGACCTGTCCCGCGTCAGCAGCCGGGCGCGCCGCTGACGGCACGCGCTCTCCTCCGGCGCTGACCAGGGGGAGCGCAGCCGGGGGAGAGCCGGCCGCGCTAGACGCGTGCGCCGTCGTCGTTCTCGTCTTTTTCCTGCGGAAGCTTCATGATCAGGTAGACGGTTCCCAGGACGAACGCAGCCACAATAGCCACGATGGCCAGGAGCGGGGCGGACCGCCAGAACATCACGGACAGCAGGAGCGCCACCGGTCCGCCCACGGCGGCAAGCCAGGCAAGCATGGTCAACGGATCTGTTCCGGCCAGGCTGGGCGGTTCCTCCGGGACGAATGCACCGTCATCCGGGTCCACATCGTAGTCGCGGGGGCCGGAAGGGAAGCCTGCCTCGACGCCGGCACCCGGACTTTCCGCTGAGGCCTGCCGTTCCGCCGCGGACAATTCCGCGGGGACTGTGCCCGCAAGGCCCAGCGGGTCGAAGTCGCGGAACGCGGGCGGCCTTCCGCCCGGTGCTGCAGCATCCTGGCGCGGCGCCGCATCCGGAGCGGGATCGGCGGAAGTTCCCGTGCCGGCGGCGCTGCCCGTGCCTGCATCGGGGGAGCCGGATTCAAGGCGGGCCACGAGGTCCAGCCAGACGGCGTCGTCCGGGTTCGCGCCCTGGTCCTGGGATCCGGGGTCAGGCCTGTTCATGGGGCGTGGCCTCCAGGTTCGATGCTGCACTTGCCGTCGGCCGTTCCGGATTTCCGCCGGAAACCACCGCCCGGATGAACTCCACGGAGCCCTGGAAGATCTGGTCGGCGTCGTTGTCCAGGGTGGCCACGTGGTAGCTGTTTTCAAGACTGACCAGATCCAGGGGTGCGTGGGTCAGTCCCCGGCGGAGGGCCTGGATGCTGGAGTCGGATACCACGTGGTCAACGGTGGACCGGTAGACCCGGACGGGAGCGGTGACCCTGGGCAGGATCCTGATGGTGTCCTTGAACAGCTTGTTGAGTTCATGTGCGGCAGCTACCGGGGTTCGCGAATAGGCGCCTTCGTCCATGCCCTCTTTAAGGATGTCGTTTCCAATCGCCGGCGTACTTTTCATGACCAGCTTCAGGATGCCGGCGAGGGGCGCGCGCGGATCGTCAATGACCAGCCCTGGGTTGACAAGGACCACCCCGGCCACAGGCCGGGTGGCAGCGATCCTCAGGGCAAGCGCTCCACCCATGCTCAATCCTGCCGAAAAGACGTAATCGCAGCTGGCGTCCAGCTCCAGGTACGCGTCGTCCAGGGCGCCGTGCCACTGCTGCCACCTCGTGCGGGCGAGTTCCTGCCAGCTGGTGCCATGTCCGGGGAGCAGCGGCATGCGCACGGCGAAGCCGGCGCCGGCCAGGGCCTGGGCCCAGGCACGCAGCCCGTGCGGGCTGCCGGTAAACCCGTGCGAGAGGACCACACCGATGCGGGGCCCCTCGCCGGTGCAGCTGCTGCTAAAGGGGCTGTGGTCCAGGCTGGAGGTCATGGAGTCTCCAATGCGGTGTTCTGGCGGGCGAGGGTGTGGAAGAAAGCACTGGATTTCGCAAAGATCTCCGGCGCGTCCACGTCCAGCGTAGCCACATGTCCGCTGCTGTGGAGGTCCACCACCTCAGCGAGGTGGCTGCCGAGGCCTTTTAGGAGCAGCGCAAGGGACGTCGGCGGTACCACGGCATCGGTGCGGGACTTGAAGACCTGGACCGGCACCGTGACTTGGGGCAGGCCGCGGGCCGCTGCGCCAAAGAGCTTCTTCAGCTCGTGCACCGCCGCCAGGGGAGTACGCGAATAGTCCCCGTCATTGGTGACTGCCGCCGTCGCCTGTTCCTCCTCTATGGGGAGGGTTGTCCGCTGGAAGTACTTCAGCACTCCGATCACCCGGACCCGCCGGTCGTAGAAGCTCAGGCCCGGGTTGACCACGGACACCCCGGCAACGGTGTGCCGGGAGGCCGTCAGCAGCGCAATGGCTCCGCCCATGGAGAGCCCGGCCACAAAGCATGTTTCGGTGTTGCGCGCGAGATCCAGGTAGGCCGCCTCGAAGCTGCGGTACCAGTCGGTCCACCGCGTCCTGGCCAGGTGGCGCCAGTCAGTCCCATGGCCCGGCAACAGGGGGACGGTCACGGCGTAACCCTGGGAGGCGAGGTGCTCGGCCCACGGCAGGACACTGAGGGGGCTTCCCGTAAAGCCATGGCAGATGGCGATGCCGATCCGCGCATTGGGCCCGTGTCCGGGATAGCTGAAAGCGGCAGGAGGGGACGGGATGCTGCTTTCGCTCATGCCTCCATCGTGTCACTGTTCCGGACAAATCTCACTAGAGTAGGGTTGCATTGAACTGCTGGCCAGGCCCGACGCGGGGCCTGCACGCCGCCTTCCGGAGAGGTTTCTCACGTGTTCTATTGGGTCATGAAGCGGATCTTCCTCGGTCCTGTGTTGAAGCTCCTTTTCCGCCCCTGGGTCAAGGGACTGGACAATATTCCGGCTGAAGGCCCGGCGATTATTGCCTCCAACCACCTCTCCTTTTCTGATTCGATCTTTATGCCGTTGATGGTCCGCAGGCCGGTGGTTTTCCTGGCCAAATCGGAGTACTTCACCGGCACCGGTATCAAGGGCAGGCTGACTGCCCTGTTTTTCCGCCTGACCAACCAGTTGCCCATGGACCGGTCCGGCGGAGCTGCCTCGGCAGCGTCACTGACTGCCGGCATGGAGGTCCTCACACATGGCGGACTGCTGGGCATTTATCCTGAGGGCACGCGGAGCCCGGATTCCAGGCTCTACAGGGGCAAGGTTGGCGTCGCCAGGCTTGCGCTGCAGGCCGGGGTCCCCGTGATACCTGTCGCCATGATCGGTACGGACAAGGTCCAGCCCATTGGAAAGCGGCTGCCGAATATCCGCAGGATCGGCATGATCTTCGGCGAGCCGCTGGACTTCAGCCACTACCGGGACCAGGCCGAGGACCGGGACGTCCAGAGGAAAGTCACCGATCAGATCATGTTCGAACTGATGCGGCTCTCCGGGCAGGAGTACGTGGACGAGTACGCCGCAGTGGTAAAGCTGCGGCTGGCCGGCAAGGCCGTCGAACCTGCGGCTCAAGCCGAGCCCCTGGCATCGCCCGCTCCTGATTCCGGCAGTGCCGGGGAGCCTTCGCCCGGCGACGGCCCGGGCGGCTCTTCTGATGACACACGAAAAGCGGACGACGGCGGTGCTGCCGCCGCAGGCTGAGCGGGTTATGACGCGGCGGTCCCGAAGCGTGACAGTGCGGTGTCCCGGGGACCTGCGCGACCGCTAGTCTTAGATGGTGACTGAGCTATCTGCAAAACCCGCCTTTTCGCTGTCCAGCACCGCCCAGAGCGGAGCAGCCGATTACCCCGGACTTGATAACTGGCGGGACCTCCCCGTTTCCCAGCAGCCCAGCTGGCAGGACCGGGACGTGTTCGATGCCTCGGTGAAGGAACTCTCCGTCCTTCCCCCGCTGGTTTTTGCGGGTGAAGTGGATGTCCTCCGCGAACGGCTGGCCGCTGCTGCCCAGGGCAAGGCATTCCTGCTGCAGGGCGGTGACTGCGCCGAAACCTTTGAGGCCGCCACGGCAGACAAGATCAGCGCCCGGGTCAAGACCATCCTCCAGATGGCCGTGGTGCTCACGTACGGTGCCGCCATGCCCGTCATCAAGATGGGCCGCATGGCCGGACAGTTCGCCAAGCCCCGTTCGTCCAATGACGAAACCCGCGGCGGCGTTACCCTGCCCGCCTACCGGGGCGACATCGTGAACGGTTACGAGTTCACTCCAGAGTCCCGGGGCCACGATGCCTCCCGGATGCTCCGCGCCTACCACACGTCCGCTTCCACGCTGAACCTGATCCGTGCCTTCACGCAGGGCGGGTTTGCGGACCTTCGTTCGGTGCACCAGTGGAACAAGGGCTTCACCGAGAACCCGGCACACGCACGCTACGAGTCCCTGGCCCGCGACATCGACCGCGCCATCAAGTTCATGGCCTCCTGCGGGGCCGACTTCGAGGCCCTGAAGCGGGTCGAATTCTTTGCCAGCCACGAAGCACTGCTGCTGGATTACGAGCGGGCGCTGACCCGGATCGATTCACGCACGGGATTCCCGTACGACACCTCCGCCCACTTCCTCTGGATCGGCGAGCGGACCCGCGAACTGGACCACGCGCACGTTGACTTCCTCTCACGGGTGCGGAACCCGATCGGCGTGAAGCTGGGCCCGTCAACCACCGGGGATGACGCCCTTCGCCTGATCGACAAGCTGGATCCGGAGCGCGAGCCCGGCCGCCTGACGTTCATCACCCGCATGGGGGCCGGCAACATCCGCGAGAAGCTGCCCGCCGTCGTGGAAAAAGTCACCGCGTCCGGCGCGCAGGTGCTGTGGGTCACGGACCCCATGCACGGGAACACTGTTACGTCCCCCAACGGCTACAAAACCCGCAATTTCGACGACGTCATTGACGAAGTGCGCGGCTTCTTCGAGGTGCACCACGCGCTGGGGACCGTTCCCGGCGGCCTGCACGTGGAAATGACCGGCGATGACGTCGCAGAGTGCCTCGGCGGCGCCGATCCCGTGGACCAGGACGCGTTCCTGGACCGTTACGAGTCGGTCTGCGACCCGCGGCTGAACCACATGCAGTCCCTCGAAATGGCCTTCCTTGTGGCCGGAGCCCTGGCAAAGCACTAGGCGCCGCACACTTGTTACCTGGCAGTGGTGTGGCCGGCAGGTCCGGCTACACCACCGTCAGGGTAATGACCGATCCCTCCGGAACCTCCTTGTTAACCGGATCCTGATCCCTGACGGTTCCGAAGAAACCGCCGAGGATATTGTTCACCTTCACGTCGAAACCGAGCTGGCGCAATGCCTGTTCGGCTTCTTTGGCCTGCTTGCCAATGTAACTGGGGACTTCCACCATCCGGGGTCCCTTGGAAACGGTCAGGGTCACAGTGCCGCCGCGGGTGAGTGTTCCCTCCGCCGGTGCCTGGCTGACCACAGCGCCTTTGGGGATGTCGCGGCTGGAGACTTCCTCGTCGGCCACATCCGCCTGGAGTCCGGCTGCCGTGATGGCATCAACAGCATCGTCTTCGTCCTGGCCCACCACTACCGGCACGGGGATAGGCTCGGGTCCCTTGGAAACCACCAGGCTGACGGGCGTACCGCGGCGGACATCCGTGCCCGCAGCGGGGTCCTGCGACAGGACTGTGCCCGCGGGCGCCTGCTCATTGAACTGTTCCGTCACGGGGCCCAGTGCCATGTCCGCAGCGTTGAGGCCGTTCTTGGCTTCCTCCAGGGTGCCGCCGGCCAGGACGGGCAGCGGAAATAGCTGGGGGCCCTTGGAAACAAAGAGGGACACCGGCTGGAACTTGCGGATTTCCGCGCCCTCGGCGGGCTCGCTGCCCACCACCAGGCCGGAAGGCACGTCGTCGTCGAACACGTCCCTGGTTGTGGACCGGAAGCCGGCGTCGCTGAGCAGCTGCTGCGCCTGTGCCACGGTCTTGTTGGCGACGGAAGGGATGGAGGCGGCTGCGCCCGGACCCATTCCGAAAAACCAGCCCGCGCCTGTCGCCAGGAGGGCGGCAATCACCAGGATTATCACCCACAGGACGCCGCGGCGCCGGGGATTTCCTTCCCGAAGCGTCCGTGCGGGGGTGGCTGCGGCACGGGCCCGTGCCTTCTCATCCTCCTTGTCAGCTTTGCGCTGGGCGCGTTTGCCCAGCACCGGAGGAGGGGGAGCCCATGCCTGGTCGTCGTCAGGTGGTGAAAGGGTGCGCCCGGAATGACCGGCTTCCGGACCTGAAGGCTGTATGGCGGACCGGGACCGGCCCGGCGGGGACGGATAGGCTGGCCCAGCCGGCTGCCCGTAAGGCATCACCGTTGTGGGATTGTTGGTGCGGCCGATGACCTCGGTGGGATGCTGGACGTGCCCGGTGTCATTAAGTCCGGCGCCATAAAGCCCGGTGTCGTTGGATCCGGCAGGTTCACGGGATGGCGGAGGACCCGGGGGCGGGGAAGGAATCCGGAGCGGGGCAAGCTGTTGGGGTGCGGTCACAGTGCCGCCGGCGGCAGCCGCGGGCGGACGCAGGTCCAGTTCAGCATCTGTGAGGTTGGTCCGGATGTGCCGCAGTTCCTGGAGCAGGGCGTTCCCGTCTACCGGCCGGTTCTCGGGGTCGTTGGCTGTGCACCACTGCACGAGCTCGTCCACCTCGGCGGCCAAACCCGGGATCAGGGCCGAGGGCGGCCCGACTGTCCCGTTGACGTGCTGGTACGCCACCTGGATGGGGACCTCGCCGTCGAACGGCTGCCGTCCCGTAAGCATTTCGTACAGCATGATGCCCAGGGAGTAGATGTCGCTGCGCGCGTCAGCCGGCCTGCCCAGGACAAGTTCAGGGGAGAGGTAGGCGACCGTTCCGATCAGGGCGCCGGTGCTGGTGGCGGTGGTAACGGCACGGGCCAGGCCGAAATCCCCGATCTTGATCCGTCCATCGTCCGAGATCAGCACATTTTCAGGCTTGACGTCACGGTGGATGAAACCGGCGGCATGCGCGGCACCGAGCCCCTCAACAACCGGGTCGATCAATGCCAGTGCCAGGCGGGGCGGCAGTGCGCCCTTCTCGTTAATTAGGTCACGCAGGGTGTGGCCTTTGATGTATTCCATGACCAGGTAGGCCGTGCGGCCGTCGTTCCCCTGGTCGAGGACTCCCACCACATGGGGATGGGACAACCTGGCAGCCGCCTTCGCCTCCCGGCCGAGCCTGCCCAGGAAGTTGTCGTCAGCGGAGAGGTGTGGGTGCAGCACCTTCAGCGCCACGTCCCGCTCCAGCCGCTGGTCCGTGGCAAGGTAAACCGTGGACATGCCGCCCCGCGCGAGCTTGGACCGCACGGCGTACCGGTTGTCCACCAGCGTTCCTACAAGAGGGTCTGACTCGTGTTCCTGCACCCTACGATCCTAATGCCCGCAACGGAACGGGCCCGAACCCTTACCGGTCCGGACCCGTTCAAAATTTACTGTCCCCACGGTGTGCGGGCGGCGGCAGCAGCTCAGCCGAAGCTTTTCTGGTGTGCCTTGATGGCCGCCACATAGGCCTTGGTGTCGTCGTACATGCCGTACTTGCTCACAGAGTACTGGCCCTGGTAGTAGCCGGCGATGGCCGTGTCCTTGTCCTTGCTGGTGGCCAGGAGTTGGCGGATGATTGCCACCCCGGCGGTGGCGTTGTCATAAGGGTCCAGCAGGTTCAGCTTGCGTCCCACCAGGTCCGAAGCCCACTGGCCGGAGGTGGGGATGACCTGCATGGTTCCGATGGCGTTGGCCGGGGAAACAGCCCGCTGGTCGAACCCGGATTCCTGGTGCGCGAAGGCCAGGGCAAGGGAGGGTTCCACGCCCATCCTGCGCGCGGCATCTGCCACGATGTTCCGCATTTCAGCGCGGGAGGGCACGGGGGAGGCGTTCAGCAGCGCCTTGTTCTCGTTGGCGGAGCTGACCACTGCAGCAGGGTAGTTGAATCCCAGGAATGAGCTTGGGACCAGAGGCGTTACCGAGGCGGCCGGCTGCGGAGCGGCAGGCTGGCCGTTGGCCCCGGGGATGGCCAGCTTGTTACCCGGGTAGATGACACTGGTCATGCCCAGGCGGTTCGCGGAGAGCAGCTCGGAGAGTTTGACGCCATGCCGGGACGCGATCGCGGAGAGCGTGTCTCCGGCTTTGACGGTGTAGGAGCCGGAGGCCGGGGCCACAGGTGCAGCGGGAGCCGATGTGGACGCCAGCCCGCCCGCGACAGGAGCCGCGGCGGGCCCGGGAGCCGCATCACCGGCACCCACCTTGATCTTCTGCCCCGGGTAGATAACGGAGCGCATGTTGAGGTTGTTCCACGAGAACACATCGGCCAGACCCACATTGTGCCGGGCAGCGATGGCACCCAGCGTGTCACCGGGCTTCACCGTGTACGTGGCCCCGCCTGCCGGTGCGGCTGCAGGACCGGCCGGAGCGGGCGCGGCGGAGGGCGCTGCCGGTGCAGCGGCCGAACCTGAGAGCTTGATCTTCTGGCCGGGGTAGATGATCGTGTTCGCCTGCAGGTTGTTCAGCTTCAGGACCTCAGCCGTGTTGAGCCCGAATTTTCCTGCAATGGCACTGATGGTGTCGCCGCGGGCAATCGTGTACTCCGCCGGCGGCTGCGGCTGTGCCGGCTTGAAGGCAGAGGGGATCGCCGTCGACACCGACGCTGCAGGGATAACTGCCGCAGTGGCCGCCGTGGCCTGGGCTTTCATGGCCGCTGCAAGCGTCCCCGGAATGGCGCGGACCGGCTGCTCGGCAGCGGCTGGCTGGGCCAGGGCCAAGGATGACAATACGACCGCTGGCAGCGCTGCCGTCGTTGCGGCGAGCATAGGCAGGCTCGGCTTGGGGGGCTGCTTGTGCGAGCGGGACATCGTCATGGAAAGAATCCTCTTCTCAACTGCGGGCGCGGGCGGGGATGCCGCTAATTCCGATACTACTGTTACTGCTGTTAATACTGTTACAAATGTGGTCAATGAGAATCTCTCACGGATTGTGGATTAGCACAAGAATTCCGGGAACAGCTGCAAGGAAGAATTTTGGGAGTGTCCGCAGGTCAATGGGTTTCGCCGAAGGCACCAACTAGGCGGCAAGGTGCACGCCGTGGCAACCTTGATCCGTGAGTAATGTAGAAAACCTTGTGGGCGAATGGTTGCCCTTGCCCGACGTCGCCCGTTTACTGGATGTTTCCATCACAAAGGTGCACAGCCTGCTTGATGAACGTGCCCTGGCGGCGCTGCGGGTTGGTGAACGGAGAATCAGGTCGGTGCCTGCAGCTTTTATTCAGGACGGCCAGGTGGTGGACAGCCTTAAGGGAACCATCGTTGTCCTGTCTGACGCGGGGTATTCGGACGAGGACCTGATCGTATGGCTCTTTACCGCGGATGAGTCACTGCGCGGGCGGCCCATCGATGCCCTGCGTGAAGGCCGGAAAACAGAAATACGGCGCAGGGCCCAGACCCTCGCCTGGTAGTTCCTGGCCCGGCACTTCGCCTAGCCTGCTTTTAAACCCCTAGGAGGCCCGGCTGACCGTCGCTTCAGCCAGCCGCCGAAGGGCAGTTTTGGGCAACTCGACCAGGGGGAGTGCCTCCAGGGCTTCGAAGGCGGCAGCGCCGAATTCGCTGATGAGGACCTCGGTGGCCGCCAGCGCCCCGGACTCTTCAATAATCCGCCGAAGTTCGCTGACGTCTTCCTCCGAGAGGTCCGGGCTCCCAAGCCTGGCGTCGATAAAGGCCGCCTCTTCGGCCGTTGCCTGGTCCATGGCCAGGGCAACCAGCACAGTGCGTTTCCCTTCCCGCAGGTCGTCACCGGCTGGCTTGCCGGTTGTCAGCGGATCGCCAAAGACGCCGAGCACGTCGTCACGGAGCTGGAACGCTTCCCCCAGGGGCAGCGCAAACGCCGAGTAGCCCCGGAGCAGTTCATCCGAGGCTCCCGCGAGGGCTCCTCCCAGCGCCAGCGGATGTTCGGTGGAGTACTTGGCGGACTTGAAGCGGATGATGGACTGGGCCCGCGAGACGGCGCCTGCGCGGTCCCTGGCGGGCCCGGCAACTTCTTCCAGGATGTCCAGGTACTGGCCTGCCATCACTTCGGCCCGCATGAGGTTAAAGATCAGCCTCGCTCTGCTGCCTGCTGCTGCCCGCTCGCCAATGTCCGTGAAGGCTTCCTCGCTGAAGGAGAGGCAGAGGTCTCCCGCCAGAATGGCAGCTGCCTGCCCAAAGCGTTCGCTGTCCAGCGCCCAGCCCTGTGAGCCGTGCAGCTCCCTGAACCGTCGGTGGACGCTTGGTCCACCACGCCTTGTGTCAGACCGGTCGATGATGTCGTCATGGATCAGCGCAGCGGCCTGGAACAGCTCAAGGGCTGCCCCTGCCGTCACTACCTGCTGGGCTGCAGTTTCTCCACCGGCACCCCGCCAGCCCCAGTAGCACATCAGCGCGCGCAGGCGCTTGCCGCCGGTGACCAAATTGGAAATTGAACCCATGATCGGATCAATGTCCGGCGAAATGGCGGACATGACTGATTGCCGCGAGGCCAGGAACCCGGTCAGTTCGCCGGCCACCGCCGCCACGAAGTCCGCCTGTTCGTGCCTGAGCTGCTCGGCCGCCGTCACTTGGCGGACTCAGCTGGCACGTTGGCGCCGATGGTGAAGGTGGAAACTCCAGCAGCTTCAACTACCGAGATATTGACGGTCTCGCTGTCCCCGCGGAGAAAGTCCCTGGAAGCTACTGCCCCTACGGCTTCGCCGGGTACGGCCTTGAAGCCCTGGCCTTCAAGCGCCTTGACGTAGAAATCGAGGACTGCGGCGGTGGGGGCCGCCACGGTACCTACCAGTGCGGCAGTAGCGGGGACCGACGCTTTATCAAAACTGCTCGATACCACTGTGGCCCCCGGCATAAGGGGAAGGAGCTGCTGGGGAAAGCCGTCCACCAGCGCGCCGACGGTGGCGGAGGTGTTGGGCGAAGCGGAAGGGCTGGGGGAAGCCGTGACGGTGGACGCGGCAGTTGCCGGCGTCGATGCGGAGGCGGAAGGGTCCGGGCTTGCTGACGGAGTTGGACTGCAGGCTGCAAGTGCCATGGCTGCGCCGGCAGCTAGAACTGCCGCGCCTGCTGGCTTGATGTTTCCAAAGACCGTCACAGGGACTTTCCTCCTGGTGTTGATGCCGGATTCAGCCTTCAGTTTAGTCAGTACAAAACGGCTAGGATTGCAGCCGTGGGGCCCGAACGTAAGAACCAGCCACCCGGAGCGGTGCTTCCGGGACGTCGGCGCAAGTGCATCATGCACGTGGACATGGATGCCTTTTACGTCTCCGTCGAGCTGCGGACGCGCCCTGATCTCCGTGGCAAGCCTGTCATTGTTGGCTTTCCCGCGGACCGTTCCGTGGTCCTCTCTGCCTCCTACGAAGCCCGTGCGTTCGGTGTGAAATCGGCCATGCCGATGGCCGTGGCGTCCCGGATGTGCCCGCAGGCGGTCATCATCGAACCGCGCCACAAGCTGTACTACGAGGTGTCCGCCCAGCTGATGGACATTTTTGGGTCAGTCACCGAACTCGTGGAACCGCTCAGCGTCGATGAAGCGTTCCTCGACGTCACAGGCGCCATACGCCGCCTGGGGGCACCGCGGGGCATCGGGGAGATGATTCGGCGCCAGGTAGCGTCGGAGCTGGGCATCACTGCGTCCGTAGGGATAGCGGAATCAAAGTTCGTGGCGAAGATCGCGTCAACCCGCTGCAAGCCGGACGGACTGCTCCTGATTGGTCCCGACGAAACGGTGCCTTACCTCCACAGCTTGCCGGTTGGTGCGCTGTGGGGCGTAGGCGCCAAGACCGCGGATGTCCTGGCAAAGATGGGCATCAGGACGGTTGCGGACGTGGCAGCAACGCCTGTGTCCACCCTCAAAAGGATGCTGGGTGCTGCGGGTGAGCATGTCCACCAGCTGTCGTGGGGCATTGACCACCGTGCGGTGACTCCGGTCCGGCTGGAGAAGAGCATCGGTGCCGAAGAGACCTTTGCCGTCGACACGGGCGACGACGCTCTGCTCCACCGTGAACTCCTGCGGCTCTCCCACCGGACGGCTACGCGCCTGCGGAGTTCCGGGATGGTGGCCAGGACCATTGCCCTGAAGTTGCGGTTCGCCGATTTCTCCACCATCACCCGCAGCCGGACGGTCCAGACGCCGGTGGACAGTGCCCAGCTGATTTATTCAGTAGCGCTCCAGCTGCTGGAATCGGTGGGGGACAGGACCATGACGGTGCGGCTCGTGGGCGTACGGGCCGAACAGTTGGAGGAAGCCGCCCGCACCTCGCTGCAGCTGAGCATCGACCGGAGGGACGAGAACTGGCGCGCGGCCGAACAGGCCCTCGACGAGGTTGCGCGCAAATTCGGCAGTAAATCCGTCCTTCCGGCCCGCCTGATGGAGCCAGGAACCGGCCCTGAATAATGGCCCGGTTGCAGCAACCGGGGTTCCCGGATAAGTCATTGCCGTCTTTCAGAACAGCCCTCAACAAACTATCCTTAGATATACATAGTTTTTGAGTGACTGGACTTACTGCCGGACCCTCTTGGACATGCTCCCGCTCCTGCGACGGCGCGCCTGGTTACCGACTTTTTGCCAATGTGGGCAGGGCGGGAACCTCTTAGGCACAACAGCCGTTAACGGTGCAGAAGTAGTGGCTGGGATCAGCCCGGACGTTGGCCTACAAAAGGAGGTCGTGATGCCGCTGTCGGAGCACGAACAGAAGCTGCTTGAGCAGCTGGAGAAGCAGCTTCACGAGGACGACCCGAAGTTCGCAAATTCCATGGGGTCAGACCCAGGGCGTTCATGGTCCACGAGGCACGTGGTGATTGGCGTCCTCTGCGCCTTGGCTGGTGTCTTCCTGTTGCTCGTGGGCGTTACTCTCCAAAATATCTTTGTCGGAGTACTGGGCTTCATCGTGATGGGCGGCGGCGTCTACTTCGCCACCATGCGCAGCAGTGCAGCCGCGAAGCCGGGATCCAAGACCGGCAGCCGAAAGCCGGGCAAGCAGAAGAACTCCTTCATGAGCAGCCTCGAGGAGCGCTGGGACGAAAGGCGCCGGGGAGAACCCTGAACATCCGGGGGCTGCCCACGACGGCATCTCCACTTCCCTCCCCATAAGGGGGTAAACGCGAAAAGACCCGCCTTTGGCGGGTCTTTTCGCGCTTAAGCCCGCCTTCGTCCTGACGTCCCTCCTTTGCCGGAGCCTGGCCGGAAGTGCCACCGCGTTCAGTCCTTTGGCCGTGCCCTCTTTCAGGAGCCGCGAACCACCCGGGGCTGAAATTCCTCCACTTTCCACCACCGCGGCTAAATCCGCGCCCATTCAGCGTTCTTCTCCCACAAAGTGGAGGCCGCGACACCCTGTTTGCGTTGACTGTGGGGGAAAGTGGAGTAATGTGGAGGACATAAGAGGGTAGTTGCAACATAGGGGATGTGCAGTTCCTGACATCGGACAGGCGGTGGGCCAATGTTTCTTGGCACTCACTCGCCGCGTCTGGATGAAAAGGGACGGATTATCCTCCCCGCCAAGTTCCGTGAGGAACTTGCCAGCGGGCTGGTGCTCACAAGGGGCCAGGAACGTTGTATCTACGTCTTCAGCGAGAACGAATTTGCGCGGGTCCACGAGCAAATGCGGGAGGCACCAATCTCCTCGAAACAGGCGCGGGACTACATCCGTGTCTTTCTCTCTGGAGCCTCGGACGAGGTACCTGACAAGCAGGGGCGCGTAACCATTCCACCGGCGCTCCGGGAGTATGCAGGCCTCGGCAGGGAGCTTGCCGTCATCGGCGCCGGTTCCCGGGCCGAGATCTGGGACGCCCAGGCCTGGACCGAATACCTCGCAGAGAAGGAGACGGCCTTCTCTGAAACTGATGACCCCATCCCGGGCATTCTCTGACCGGGGGGACAGCAGGCAGTTTCTTGGATGAGATCTCCAGCCGCCCATCGGCTGGCCATCCTGGCTCACTTCCCCGGAGCCAGGCTGGCGGACGATAGGCGCGGATGGGGATCTGGTTCCAGAAGCACCAAAGGCAACACCCGACGGCGAGAAAGGACGAGGCATGAACGAACACCCGAAGCCCACGTCCGAACGCCATGTGCCGGTCCTTCGGGACCGGTGCATCAATTTGTTGGCACCTGGATTCGAGGCCGCCAGGCTGCGCGGGGAAACCCCGGTAGCCGTTGACGCGACCCTGGGCATGGGCGGCCACTCCGAGGCCATGCTGCAGCGTTTTCCCGACCTGCACCTCATCGGCATCGACCGGGATGAAGAAGCCCTGGCCCTCGCCGGCGAGCGGCTGGCCCCGTTCGCCGCCCGCACCGACCTGGTGCATGCCGTCTATGACGAGATCCAGGACGTCCTGGCCGACCTTGGCGTTCCCGAGGTCCACGGGATCCTGATGGACCTCGGTGTCTCCTCCCTCCAGCTTGATGAACGCGAACGCGGCTTCGCCTACTCCTTCGACGCCCCGCTGGACATGCGGATGGACACAAGCCGCGGCCAGACGGCGGCAGACGTTGTGAACAACTACTCCGAAGAGGAACTGGTCAGGATTATCCGCAAGTGGGGCGAGGAAAAGTTCGCAGGCCGGATCGCAAACAGGATTGTTGCCTCGAGGGCCACCAAGCCCTTCGCAACAACCGGGGAACTTGTGGAACAGATCCGCTCGGTAGTGCCGGCGTCCGCAGCGAAATCCGGCGGACACCCTGCCAAGCGGACCTTCCAGGCTCTCCGGATCGAGGTCAACGAAGAACTCGACGTCCTGGAGCGTGCCGTTCCGGCCGCAGTCGACTCCCTGGCCATGGGCGGGCGGATTGTTGTCATGTCTTACCACTCCCTGGAGGACAAAATCGTCAAGGGCGTCCTGCAAGCACGTTCCAAATCCTCGGCTCCGCTTGGATTCCCGGTGGAGCTGGAAGAGCATAAGGCCGAACTGAAAACCCTGACCAAAGGCACCGAGGTGCCCACCGCCGTCGAAATCGCCGAAAACCCGCGTGCTGCCTCTGCAAGACTGCGCGCGGCGGAACGAATCAGAGCCAGGAGAGCTGCATGAGCACCGCTGCCGTCAAGGACTTTCCCGTCGTTTCAGGCAGCTCGGCGGCCGGCAGGAATTTTCCCGTCCCCGGCGACGGACGGAAGGCCCGCACTCCGCTGTCCGTGGTGCGCACCGTACCGCGGAAGCGCCGGGCACCGTTCGTCGTGCTGTGCTTCGCCATGCTTGCCCTGGCGCTGATTGCCGTGCTGGTGCTGAACATCTCGGTATCCACCGCCCAGTACCAGCTGGTGGAGCTTCGGGCCAAGCAGAGTACCCTGACCAAGCAGAACCAGGACCTCACCCAGCAGGTACAGAACTTCGAAGCACCCCAGAACCTGGCCGCGAAAGCCACGGAACTTGGAATGGTTGCCTCCACCGTCAAGGGCCAGATCGATTTGTCCACTCTTTCCGTCACCGGCAAGGCGACGCCCGCGGTTAAGGGCGGTGCTGCGGGAGCGGTTATCCCCGCGCCCGCCGTGCCCGGGCAGCTGATCGTGGTCCCGCCGGCAAGCAAGGGAGAACCGCTGGAAAGCCGCAAGCCGGCTGAAGCGGCTGCTCCCGCAGCCCAGGGTGGTGAAGCCGCGGATGCTGCGGCGTCCGGCGCGGCAACCCCGGGTGCTGCGGCCCCGGCAGCCGGTGATCCCGCTGCCGCCGCGGCTGCCGCTGCAGCGGCCGCCGTTGAGCTCCACGGAGGATCCGTCCCCGCGCCGGAACAGAAGGTGCCCGGACAGTAATACGGCAGGTCTGGCAGGCATCAAGGTCAAACAGCAAGGAAAATCACGGTGGTGCAGAGGACCGGCAAGGCAAATAACAGCAGGGTGCCCAACGCCACCAAGCGCTTGCGCCTGGGCCTTGGCATCATGCTGACGCTCCTGCTGGTGGTGGGCGGAAAGCTCTTCCTGGTCCAGGGGCTCGACGTGGGAGGTATGGCCGAGGCCGCCCTGAACAGCCGGATGAAGCAGACAGTCCTCCCGGCGGAACGAGGCAGCATCCTGGACTCCCGCGGTACTGTGCTCGCCAACAGCGTGATCCGCTACAACGTGGTGGTGGACCAGCGGGTCAACACCAAAACAGAGACATTCAAGCGCCTGGACGACGCCAAAGAGAAACTAGTGGACGTCAGCCGGGAGCAGGGGCTGACGGAACTGGCAGCCGCCCTCGGCATGGAAAAGGACGCGATCCGCGAGGCCGTCACCGGGCAGCAGCCCTACTACATTGTGGCCAAGGACGTGAAGCCGGACGTTGAGGACCGCATTTCGCAGCTCCAGATTCCCGGCATTGTGACCGAGGGCGTCAGCAAGCGTGTCTACCCGAACGGATCCGTTGCTGGCGGCATCATCGGTTTCCTCCAGGACGGCACCACCGGCCAGGCGGGGATCGAGCAGACCCAGGATGGACTCCTGAAAGGTGCTGACGGCAAGAGGCTCTTCGAGATCGGTGCAGACGGCCTGCGCATCCCTGTCGGCGTGGATGAACTGACTCCGCCCGAGGACGGCAAGGACGTCAAGCTCACCATCAACTCGGACCTTCAGTACTTCGCACAGCAGGCCATCCAAAGCCAGACGGAGAAACTGAACGCTGAATGGGGCTCCATCATTGTGATGGACGCCAAGACCGGAGATTTGGTGGCCATGGCGGACACCAACGCGCCGGACCCGAACGACCCCGGCAGGGTGGCCGCGAAGGACCGTGGTGTCCGTTCCGTCACCGCGGCCTACGAGCCCGGTTCGGTGCAGAAGATGATGACCGTGGCTGCCCTGATTGAAGAGGGCAAGGCAAGCCCGCTCGATGAATTCACACTGGACCCGACCTACACGGTGAACGGCCAGACCTTCAGCGACTCTTTTGCGCACGGCACGGAAGAGCGGACGCTCGCCGGCATCCTGGGCTACTCGATGAACACCGGAACCGTCATGTCCGGGCAGCGGCTGAGCAAGGAACAGCGCTATGACTGGCTGAAGAAGTTCGGCATCGGCGAAGCTCCGGACATTGGCCTGCCTGCCACGGCCTCCGGGATACTTACGCCCTGGCAGCAGTGGGACGGCCGGCAGGAATTCACAGTCCTGTTCGGCCAGGGCGTCTCCCAGTCCACCCTGCAGACCGTGCGGGCATTCCAGTCCATCGCCAATAACGGCGTGATGCTGCAGCCGCGCCTCATCGACTCGTATGTTTCCGCAGATGGAACCGAGGAAAAGGTTGCGCCTGCGGAGCCACGCCAGATCGTGTCGGAGGGCACCGCCCAGCAGGTGCAGGACATCCTGGAGAGCGCGGTTACCGAGGGCCAGATCAAGGACGCCGGAATCGACGGCTACCGGGTGGGGGCAAAAACGGGTACGTCCGAGTCCCCGTGCGACGACGGCAAGTCAGGTTTCTGCGGCTACACCGCCTCGATCGTGGGCATGGCCCCCATGGATGATCCGCGGTTTATTGTTGAGGTGGTACTTCAGCGGCCCAAGGGCAGCATCTACGGGATTACCAACGGGCCGGTCTTCCGGTCGGTCATGAGCCAGGCACTGCGGACCTACAACGTCCAGCCGTCCACGGGTGAACCGGCCAGGCTGCCCCAGTTCGCCAAGTAATATCCCGGCAGCAGCCGCAGCAGCCCCGGCTGTTTCGGCTGATCCACGCCGGGCACGGTCCACTAGCACCATCGGAGATCCCTTGTCAGAGTTCAACGCGTCCGATCAGCGCCCAGCCCCGCAGGAAGCGGCTCCACAGGAAGCGGCCCGGCAGGCAACGGCCCCGCAGGGACCGGGCAGCCAGGCACGCTTCCGCCCCTCGGCTGTGGAGGCGGTCCGGCTGGAAAGCATTGGTGAGGCAGTCGGCGTCGTTATTCCGGGAGCCTCGGCGGATGTGGCGGTGACCGGCATCTCGCTGAACTCCCGCACGGTGGAGCCGGGCGACCTGTACGTGGCCCTGCCCGGCGCCGTCCGGCACGGCGCAGACTTCGCCGCCCAGGCCATTGAAGCGGGAGCCGGGGCTGTCTTGACGGACGACGCCGGTGCGCGCCTCATGGCCCTGTCCTCCGACACGGCGGTACCTGTGCTGGTGGTTGATGCCCCGCGGAACGTGGTGGGTCCGCTCTCCGCCATGATCTACCGCAGCGGGCAGGACACCGCCCCGCAGTTGTTCGGTGTGACGGGCACCAACGGCAAGACCACCACCACGTACTTCATCACTTCGCTGTTGCGCTCCCTTGGCAAAAGGACCGGGCTGATCGGGACTATAGAGATCCTGGCCGGCGGGGAGCCCATTCCCAGCCTCCTCACCACACCGGAGTCCCCGGAGGTCCACGGGCTCCTGGCGCTGATGCGTGAAAAGGAACTCGACGCCGCCGCCATGGAGGTCTCCTCCCACGCCATCTCTTACCAGCGGGTGGACGGAGTGCTGTTCGACGTCGCCGGCTTCACCAACCTCACCCAGGACCACCTGGACCTGCACCACACCATGGAGGACTATTTCGCCACGAAGGCGGAGCTTTTCACGCCTGCCCGTGCACGGAAGGCCGTGGTAACGGTCGACGACGAGTGGGGCCGCCGCCTTGCCGGCAGCGCCGGGATTCCGATCACCACCCTCAGCACCTCCAGGGCGAACCCCGCCGACTGGACCGTCACGGAAACCGTGCCCCGCGGGCTGGGCACGGAGTTCAAGCTCAGCGGGCCCGGCGGTACCGTCCTGACGGTCCACACGGGGCTTCCCGGGAGCTTCAACGTTGCCAACGCAGCCCTGGCGGCAGTAATGGTGCTCGCCGGCGGCGTGGACGCAGCAACGCTCCAGGCTGCGCTCGACGCCGGCGACCCGTTTACCGTGGCCGTGCCGGGACGGATGCAGCTGGTCTCCGAACAGCCCGCCGCCGTCGTGGATTTCGCCCACAACACCGACGCGCTGGCCCGGGCGCTGGAAGCTGTCCGGTCACCGGAACCGGACTCCCGATTGATCGTTGTGTTCGGTGCTACAGGCCAGCGTGACCAGGGCAAACGGCCGGCCATGGGCGCCATCGCCGCCCGGATGGCGGACACCGTGATCATCACCGACGACGACCCCCACGACGAGGACGCGGCCGCCATCCGCGCCGATGTCCTTGCCGGGGCCCGGGAGGCCCAGGAGAGGGAAAAGCTGCCCTGTAGCGTGCTGGAGGTTTTCCCCCGCGGCACAGCCATTCAGCGCGCCGTGGAACTCGCCCGGCTGCACGACACCATCCTGGTTGCCGGCCGCGGCCACGAGGTGTGGCAGGAAGTGAAGGGTGTGAACCTTGCGCTCGACGACAGGGTGGAGCTGCGCAGCGCCTTGACAGCCAGGGGATTCAACGTTCTCCAAGACGACCGGATAGAGTCCTAGACCGAGATGATTGCATTTACTGCGGCGGAGATCGCCGATATCACCAAAGGGCGCCTGGACGCCGATCCTGGAATCACGCCTCTGTCGGTGGTCACGGATTCCCGCGAAGCCGCACAGGGGTCGCTCTACGTAGCGAAACCCGGCGAGTACGCCGACGGCCACGACTTCATAGCGGACGCCTTCGCAGCCGGTGCCACCCTTGCGCTCGTGGAACGCCCCATAGCCGGCCCTGACGGTGCCCCGTACCCGTCCATCGTTGTTCCTGATGCCGTGCTCGCCATGGGCGCACTCGCCGCGGAGGCCGTCCGCAGGATCCGCGCCGCACGTGCTGCGGCAAACGGCGAACTGACAGTCATCGGCATCACCGGCTCGGCAGGGAAGACCACCACCAAGGACCTGCTCGCAGGCATCTTCTCCCTGCACGGCAACACCGTGGCGCCGCGGGGCTCCTACAACGGCGAGATCGGAGTGCCCCTCACGGTCTTCACCGCCGGAACGGATACCCGGTACCTGGTCATCGAGATGGGCGCAACAGGCGTTGGCCACATCAGTTACCTCGCAGACATGGTTAAGCCGGACATCGGCGTGGTCCTTGGAGTAGGAACTGCACACGCCGGCGAATTCGGGGGAGTGGACAACATCGCCCTGGCCAAGGGCGAACTGGTGGAAGCCCTTGCAGCCTCAGGAACCGCCGTCATCAACCTCGACGACGACCGGGTGGCGGCCATGCGCGCACGTACCTCAGCGTCCGTCGTCGGATTCTCCGCCGAAGGGCGGCCCGACGCCGCCGTGCAGGCACTCAATGCGGACACCAACACTGACGGCAACCCGGAATTCGACCTCCTCCTCCCCGGAGAAGACACGCCGCACCACGTCAGAAGCCGTCTCATCGGCGCCCACCACACCGGCAACCTGCTGGCAGCGGCAGCAGCCGCCCGGGCCGCAGGAATCTCCGGCGCAGACATTTCCGCCGCCCTCAGCAGCCAGGCGGCTGCCAGCCGGTGGCGCATGGAGCGCACCGAGAGGGCGGACGGCGTGACCATCATCAACGACGCCTACAACGCCAACCCCGAATCCATGCGCGCCGCGTTGCGCACGCTCGCCGACCTTGGGCAGGGCAGGCGCACCTGGGCAGTCCTGGGCGCCATGCTGGAGCTCGGCGAGGATTCCATCCGCGAGCACACAGCCGTGGGCACCCAGGTGGTGCGGCTCAATATTTCCCGGCTGGTGGTGGTGGGCAGGGAAGCCCGCGCGCTCTACGTATCCGCAGTCCAGGAGGGCTCCTGGGGGGACGAATGCGTCTTCGCCGAGACCGCCGACGAAGCCTATGAACTGCTCAACGCCGAACTCGAACCCGGCGATTTGGTGCTCTTCAAATCGTCCAACAGCGTTGGACTTCGCCATTTGGGCGATCGGATAGCATTACCCCGACAAACCCCGCAACCCGCCGATGAAAGGAGCACTCTGCTGTGATTGCACTTTTGATCGGCGCCGGAATGGCCCTGTTGTTCGCGCTGGTGGGCACACCGCTCTTCATCCGGCTCCTGGTGCGCCGCGGCTACGGACAGTTCATCCGCGACGACGGGCCCACCTCCCACCACACGAAACGCGGCACGCCCACCATGGGCGGGACCGTGGTGGTTGCCGCCGTCCTCTTGAGCTACGGCCTGACCCATCTCATCATGCTGATGGTGAACCCGGCTTCCCCGGGCCCCTCAGCGTCCGCCCTCATCCTGCTGTTCCTGATGGTCGGCATGGGACTTGTGGGGTTCCTGGACGACTTCATCAAGATTTCGCGGCAGCGCAGCCTTGGGCTCGATGCCAAGGCCAAGCTGATTCTGCAGGCCGCCGTCGGCATCATCTTCGCCATCCTCGCCCTGAACTTCCCCGACGAGGACGGCCTCACGCCGGCCTCCACCAAGATTTCCCTGGTGCGCGACCTGCCATGGCTGGACCTGGCTTTCGGCGGGACGGTGCTGGGGGCCATCCTCTTCGTCATCTGGTCCAACCTGATCGTTACCGCTGCAACCAACGGCGTGAACCTCACCGACGGCCTTGATGGGCTTGCGGCCGGGGCCTCGGTCATGGTGTTCGGCGCCTACACGCTCATGGGAATCTGGCAGAGCAACCAGGCCTGTGGTTCCCCCCGCGAGGCGGGCAGCGGCTGCTACCTGGTGCGGGACCCCCTGGACCTCGCCCTGCTGGCAGCCATCATGAGCGCGGCCCTGGTGGGCTTCCTCTGGTGGAACACCTCGCCGGCCAAGATCTTCATGGGCGACACCGGCTCGCTGGCCATCGGCGGTGCCATCGCGGGCTTCGCCATCCTTTCCAGGACCGAACTGCTGCTGGGCATCATCGGCGGGCTGTTCGTCCTGATCACGCTGTCCGTCATCATCCAGGTGGGCTACTTCAAAGCCACTGGGGGCAAACGCGTCTTCAAGATGGCGCCTTTGCAGCACCACTTTGAACTCCAAGGTTGGGCCGAAGTGACTGTGGTGGTCCGCTTCTGGATCCTCGGTGGACTCTTCGTCGCCGTGGGCCTGGGAATCTTCTACGCTGAATGGGTCGTGCTGCTGTGACCGTTTCCCCACGCCTCCAGAACCTCGTGAGCTGGGACTCCGACTGGTCCGGACTGCGGGTGGTCGTCACCGGCATTGGGGTCTCAGGGTTCGCCGCTGCGGATACGCTGATCGAACTCGGCGCCCGGGTGGTGGTTGTGGACGCCGCCATTAGCGACACGGCGAAAGCCCACGCCGACACCCTGAAAATCGTCGGCGCTGCGGACGTCCTGCTGGGCGAGGACGCCGTCACCCGCATTCCCAGGATCGACGGCGAGCTGCCTGAGCTGATTGTCACGTCGCCGGGGTGGCGTCCCGACCAGGCCCTGCTTGCCGCGGCAGCACGGGCCCACATTCCGGTGTGGGGAGATGTCGAACTGGCCTGGCGCGTGCGCGTGCGGGAAGGCCGCAAGACCGCGGACTGGCTTGCCATCACCGGAACCAATGGAAAGACCACCACGGTGGGGCTCACCGAATCAATGCTGCGGGCGGCCGGGCTGAAAGCCATCGCGGTAGGAAACGTGGGTACGCCCATCCTGGACGCGCTCCGGGATCCGGTGGAATACGACGTCCTGGCCGTGGAGCTTTCCAGCTTCCAGCTGCACTGGTCCGAATCCCTCTCGCCGGTAGCCAGCGTCTGCCTGAACGTCGCCGAGGACCACGTTGACTGGCACGGATCCTACGATTCGTACCTTGCGGACAAGGCCAAGGTCTATGAACGCACCCAGAAGGCCTGCCTCTACAACGCGGAGCAGATCGAAACAGAGCGGATGGTGGAAAACGCCGACGTGGTGGAAGGATGCCGCGCGGTCGGATTCACCACCGTCAGCCCTGCCGTCAGCATGCTCGGAGTGGTGGAAGGGCTCCTGGTGGACCGGGCGTTCATCGAAGAGCGCCGGGACAGTGCAGCAGAGCTGGCCTCGATGGCCGACCTTGGCGCGCTGGCGCCCCGGCACACGGTGGCCAACGCCCTGGCAGCAGCAGGACTGGTGCGCGCCTATGGCATCGAGCCCAAGGCGGTCCGGCAGGGTATCCAGGACTACGTGCCGGGGGACCACCGCATCCAGCCGGTTGCCCGCCACAACGGCGTCCTGTGGATCAACGACTCCAAAGCCACCAACCCGCACGCGGCATCGGCCTCCCTGGCCGCCTTCAGCAACGTCATCTGGATCGCCGGAGGCCTCTCCAAGGGCGTGACCTATGACGACCTGGTGCGGGAACACGCCCCCCGGCTCAAGGCCGTGGTACTCATCGGAGCTGATTCCTCAGCACTGGCGGACGCCCTCCGGCGACACGCGCCCGATGTCCCCGTGATCGGGACGGCCCCGGGTGAAACTGAACTGGTGCAGACTGCTGCAACAGACGGCACTGAGGCCGGTTCTCCCGCCGCCGGGAAAACCGTCATGTCCCGTGCAGTTGCGTCAGCAGCCCAGCTGGCCGCATCCGGCGATACTGTGCTGATGGCTCCGGCAGCTGCTTCCATGGATCAGTTCTCTTCCTACGCTCACCGTGGTGACACTTTCATCGAAGCTGTCCGCGAGCTGGTGGAAGGGCAGGCCCAGACCGGCGAGGAGTAACAATGGTCAGCACGCCCACACGCCCGCCCGCCCGGAAGCAGGCAGGCAAGCCGCGTCCCGGCTCCTCCGCATCACCGGTCCGGCCCCCGGCCGCTGCCGGCACCCGGCTGCGCGCCGCCTACCGCAAATTCTGGTCGGCGCTTGAGGGGACCGGAACGTCCAGGAACGGCTCCACCTACTACCTCATCCTGGGATCCACCCTCGCGCTGACGGCCATCGGCATCATGATGGTTCTCTCGGCCTCGAGCGTGGAGTCGATCGCCGCCGGCAAATCGCCGTACGGGGATGCCCTGAAACAGGGCATGTTCGCCGCAATCGGCATCTTCACCATGTTCGTGCTGTCCCGCATCAACGTGGTGTGGCTCAAGCGGCTTGCCTGGCCTGCCATCATCGCCGCCGTCGTCCTCCTTGGCCTGGTCCAGCTGGTCGGCGCGGAAGTCAACGGAAACAAAAACTGGATCGACCTTGGCGGCATCACCTTCCAGCCGTCCGAAGCGTCCAAGCTCGCCCTCGCGCTTTGGATGGCCACCGTCCTGGCCCGGAAGGGAAAGCTGCTCAGCCGGTGGCAGCACGTCGCGGTCCCGGCCGTCCCGATGGCCATCATCATCGTTGGCCTGGTCCTGGTGGGAAACGACCTCGGAACCGCCATGATCATCATGATGATCACGGCTGCCGCACTCTTCTTCGCCGGGGCACCGCTCTATCTCTTCGGCATTGCCGGCCTGGCCGCAGCCGCCGGGACGGCTGTCATGGCCGTCACCAGCTCCAACCGCATGTGCCGCATCACCTCATGGTGGACCGGGCAGTCCTGTGCCGACGGCATCGACGCCAACTACCAGGCCACGAACGGCCTGTACGGGCTCGCCTCCGGCGGATGGTTCGGCGTGGGGCTGGGACAAAGCCGGCAAAAGTACAGCTGGATCCCCGAAGCCCATAACGACTTCATTTTCGCCATCATCGGTGAGGAACTCGGACTGGTGGGAACCGTCGTCGTCCTTATTCTTTTCGCCATCCTGGGCGCGGCAATCTACCGGGTTGTAGTGGCACAGGAGGACATGTTCCACCGTGTCCTCGCCGGCACCATCATGGTGTGGCTGCTGGGCCAGGCCACGGTCAACATGTCCGTGGTGACCGGTCTCATGCCCGTCATCGGCGTGCCGCTGCCCTTCATCTCCTATGGCGGCTCGGCGCTGCTGATGTCGCTCTGCGCCATCGGGGTTGTGCTTTCGCTGGCCAGGGAACAGATGGCCCCGGCGATCCGGCCCAAGCGGATGCTCAAGTTCAAGGCCAAGCCGGCGCGGAAAAACGCGGACCGGAAGAAAACTGCAAGAAAGCGTACCTAGCCCTCCATGACCACCAAGACCCCGTCCATCGTCCTGGCCGGCGGCGGAACTGCCGGACACATCAGCCCGCTGCTCGCCATCGCCGCGGCACTCCGCAACGCCTCCCCGGAAGCCGCCATCCTCGCCGTCGGCACGCCGTCCGGGATGGAAACCAGGCTGGTTCCCGCCGCAGGGGTGGAACTGGCCACCATCGACCGGGTGCCGTTCCCGCGGCGGCCTTCCGCGGACCTGCTCCGCCTCCCGGCCAGGCTGGCCGGGGCCGTACGCCAAGCCGGAGCAATCCTGGACACAGCCGCCGCTGATGTCCTGGTGGGAGTTGGCGGCTACGTCTGCACGCCCATGTACCTGGCCGCCCGCAAACGCCGGATCCCCATTGTGATCCATGAGGCCAACGCGCGTCCCGGACTGGCAAACAGGGTGGGCGCCCTGATGACACGCCGCGTCGCGGTAGCCTTCGCCAACACCCCGCTTCGCCATGCCAGGCACGTGGGAATGCCCATGCGCGCCGAGATCTCGGGCCTGGACAGGGCAGCCGCGCGCACCGCTGCCCGCGCGGCCCTTGGCCTGGATCCTGCAAAGCCTGCTCTGATCGTCACTGGCGGATCCTCCGGCGCCCAAAGCATCAACCGCACCATTGCCGCCGCTGTTGACCGGCTGTCGGCGGCAGGTATCCAGACCCTGCACATCACCGGACGCGGCAAGACCGTCATGGACAGCGACGGCCGGCAGCTTGCCGCAAAGGACTACCGTCAGGTGGAGTACGTAGACGGCATGGAGCTTGCCTACGCTGCCGCGGATGTGTTGCTGGCCCGCTCCGGTGCGGCCACGGTCTGCGAGGTTGCCGCCGTCGGCGTCCCCGCTGTGCTGGTGCCGCTGCCCATCGGCAACGGTGAGCAGGCCCTGAACGCTGCCGGGTTGGTGGCTGCCGGCGGCGCACTGCTGGTGAATGACCGCGACTTCACCCCCGATTGGGTGGACCGCGAACTGATCCCGCTCGTCACGGACCAGCCGCGGCTTGCCGCCATGGCCAGCAGTTCCTACCGGCTTGGAATCCGAAACGCCGATCAGCGCATGGCTGACCTCATCCTGGAAGCAGCAGCATCATGAACCACGCCACCGTCCCCAGCCTCGAGTCGCTGGGCCGCGTCCACTTCGTGGGAATCGGGGGCGTCGGCATGTCCGCCGTTGCCAGGATCATGGTTGCCCGCGGCGTTCCGGTCAGCGGCTCCGACGCGAAGGACCTGCCGGTGATGGCCGACCTCGCCGCTGCGGGTGCCCGCATCGCCGTCGGATATGCCTCCGCCAACCTGGGCGATGCACAAACGGTAGTGGCCGGATCCGCCATCCGCCCGGACAACCCCGAGCTTGTTGCCGCCAGGGAAGCAGGGCTGCCCGTGCTGCACCGGTCCGAGGCCCTGGCCGCCACCATGGGCGGCGACACGGTGGTCACAGTGGCGGGCACCCACGGCAAGTCCACCACCACATCCATGGTCACGGTCCTGCTGCAGGGCGCCGGACTGGACCCTTCATTCGCCATCGGCGCCAATGTTCCCGCGCTCGGCGTCAACGCAGCGCACGGGAGTTCCGGAATCTTTGTGGCCGAGGCTGACGAATCCGATGGCTCCTTCCTCAACTACCGGCCCAGGATCGCCGTGGTCACCAACGTTGAACCGGACCACCTCGACCACTACGGGACTGCCGAGGCCGTTTACGAGTCCTTTGACAGGTTTACTGCGTTGCTTCCCGCGGACGGCGTGCTGGTTGCCTGCGCGGACGACGCCGGCGCGCTTGCCCTCGCTGAAAGGACGCGGACGAGGGGCAACACCCGCGTGGTGCTCTATGGAACCACCGAGGGGGCCGACTTCGTGCTGCACGACGGCGGTCCCGGCGACGTCGCGGTCTCCACGGCCTCCGGGCGCTATCCGCTGGCGCTGCAGGTGCCCGGGCGCCACAACGCGCTGAACGCCGCGGCCGCGTTCGCCGTCGCGCTTGAACTTGGAGTTGACCCCGCAGCGGCCGCAGCCGCCTTGGCGCACTTCTCCGGGGCCTCCCGGCGCTTCGAGCTCAAAGGCGAGGCCCGCGGAGTCCGCGTGTTTGATGACTACGCCCACCACCCCACCGAAGTCCGGGCCGCCCTCGCCGCTGCCCGCTCGGTCGCCGGCGCGCACAAGGTGCACGTCCTCTTCCAACCCCACCTTTTTTCCCGCACCCGCGAGTTCGCGCAGGAGTTCGCCGAGGCGCTCAACCTCGCCGACACAGCCCTGGTGCTGGATATCTATCCCGCGCGTGAAGATCCCATTCCGGGGGTGACCAGCCAGCTCATAGCCGACCACCTGGGCCATGGAGGACGCCTGGTGGCCGCCGGCGACGCCGTCTCCGCACTGACGGCCGCCGCCACGTCAGGTGACATTGTGCTGACGGCCGGCGCCGGCGATGTCACGGCGTACGGGCCGCAGATCGTCGAGGCCCTGCGTGGCTAGCACCCGCCGCCCCACGTACAATTCCACCGGCCGCCCGGGCCGCTCCGGCGGCACCGGTGGAAATCCGGGCAACGGTGGAAAGAACGGACCCGCTGCAGACGACGTCATCTCGGCCTCCCGGAGCGTTCCGGAGCCGGATCTCGAGGGGGGCGGCACGTCAAAGGAGCCGGCAAAACCGAAACGGGCCGGCATTCCCGGCCTGGGCAGGGGCAGGAAGGCGGAACCGCCCGCGGCAGCCGCGGAGAATGTTCTGGCCTTTCCGGAGCCGAAAGGGAAGCGCCGCAAGCGGACTGTCCTCGCCGTAGCCGGAACGCTCATTGCCCTCGTGGCCGGCCTCCTGGCAGCGGCCATCTTCTCTCCCGTACTGGCCGTTGACACCATCTCCGTTTCCGGGACGCGCCTGCTGACGCCTGCCCAGGTGCAAACCGCGCTTGAGCCCCTGCGGGGAAAGCCCCTGCCGCAAATCAGCGACGACGAGGTGGCGAGGCTGCTGGAGCCCCTGGTCCAGGTCAAATCGGTCTCCGCGGAAGCCCGGCCGCCATCAGGGCTGGCCGTGGCAGTCCGGGAACGGGTGCCGGTGGCACTGGTCAAGCAGGGGGAGCAGTACCAGCTCGTGGACGTCGAAGGTGTCCAGCTGGCCGCCACCGCCGATCCGGCGTCCGTCTCCCTGCCCGTCATCGACGGCGGGGCGGGAGCCATCGGACAGGATCTCTTCCGCGCGACGGCTGCCGTCCTCGGCGCCCTTCCTGCGGACGTCCTCGCCAGGCTTTCCAACGCCTCCGCCCAGTCGGTGGACGCGGTGGAACTTAAGCTCGTGGATGGCCAGACCATCATCTGGGGCAACGCGGGGGAGAAGGAGCTCAAAGCCAAAGTACTGGCGGCACTCCTCAAGGTTCCCGCCGATCCTAAGAACCCCGTCAAGGTTTACGACGTCAGCGTGCCCCGGCATCCGGTGACGCGCTGACCGCTTTATTTCCGGTATTAATCCGACACGCGGAGCCGGTTATTGAATGTGGCAGGCAGAGGAAATACCGTCGTCACAGACAAGAGTTACTTGACATAACTATAACCTTCAACTCGAAGGTTAAGGTTGCAAGGTTCAAGCTCTACATCAGTTTTCGCAATAAGACACGAACAAGGGACACGTAACGTGGCAGCTCCGCAGAACTACTTGGCCGTCATCAAAGTCGTCGGCATCGGCGGCGGTGGCGTAAACGCAGTCAACCGCATGATCGAGGTCGGCCTCCGCGGTGTTGAATTCATCGCCATCAACACCGACGCCCAGGCGCTGCTGATGAGTGACGCCGACGTCAAGCTTGACGTCGGACGCGAGCTGACCCGCGGGCTCGGTGCAGGCGCCAACCCGGAGGTGGGCAAGCAGGCAGCCGAGGACCACGCTGACGAGATCGAGGAAGTGCTTCGCGGCGCTGACATGGTCTTCGTCACGGCCGGCGAAGGCGGTGGTACCGGCACCGGCGGCGCTCCTGTCGTCGCCCGCATTGCCCGTTCACTCGGTGCGCTGACCATTGGTGTGGTCACCCGTCCCTTCACTTTCGAGGGCCGCCGCCGTGCCGGTTCCGCAGAGGCCGGCATCGACGCCCTTCGGGACGAGGTGGACACCCTCATCGTGATCCCCAACGACCGGCTCCTGTCCATCAGCGACCGCAACGTGTCGGTCCTGGACGCCTTCCGCTCAGCAGACCAGGTGCTCCTCTCGGGTGTTCAGGGCATCACGGACCTCATCACCACCCCGGGCCTGATCAACCTCGACTTCGCAGACGTGAAGTCCGTCATGCAGGGTGCCGGCTCCGCCCTCATGGGCATCGGCTCTGCCCGGGGCGAAGACCGCGCCGTCAAGGCCGCCGAGCTGGCCATCGCGTCGCCGCTGCTGGAAGCGTCCATCGACGGCGCCCACGGCGTCCTGCTGTCCATCCAGGGCGGTTCGGACCTCGGCCTGTTCGAGATCAACGAAGCCGCACGCCTGGTCCAGGAAGTCGCCCACCCTGAGGCGAACATCATCTTCGGTGCTGTGATCGACGACGCCCTCGGCGACGAGGCCCGCGTCACAGTTATTGCTGCAGGCTTCGACGACGTCAAGGCCACCTCGCCGTCCATGGACCAGTCGCAGCCCCAGGTCGCTCCCCAGCGGCCCGCCGCGCCGGCAGCGGCCCCCGCTCCGTCGCAGGCACCCTCCGCCGGAAACCACCAGGTGCACGTCCAGCCTGTCCACGCAGGCGTAGGCGCAGCAGGTCTCAGCAACTGGGGGCAGCAGCGCCCGTCGGCCGTCCCTGCGGACTCCGGCTTCGACGTGGATCTGCCCTCCGTCGTGGAACCGGACCTTACCGGCAGCCGCTCGGATGACCTGGATGTCCCCGACTTCCTGAAGTAGGCCGCAGCTTGTTCCATTGGCGGGCCGAGATCCTTCCCGGGGTCTCGGCCGCTTTTACGGACAGCGGAGCGGGCAACCTCGCACTGCACGTGGGCGATGACCCAGGTGCCGTGCAGCGGCGGCGCGAAGAGCTTGAGACCGCTGTGGGAATCGAACCCCGCGGCCTGCGGTTCATGAACCAGGTGCACGGCACCACGGTGGCCGTGATGGACCGGGGGAGCAGCACGCCGGAAGCAGATGCGATGGTCTCGCGTTCCCAGCCGCTGGCTGTCATGGTGGCTGATTGCATTCCGCTTCTGCTGGCAGGCACGTCCGCGGACGGTCCTGTCCTGGCCGCCGTCCACGCCGGGCGGCCAGGGGTGGCCAACGGGGTTATCCCCGCCGCCGTGGACGCCATGGAATCCCTCGGAGCTTCGGGCATACGCGCCTGGCTCGGTCCGTCCATCTGTGGCTCGTGCTACGAGGTGCCCGCTGCGCTGCGGGACGAGGTGGCCGCGGCGGTGCCCGCAACTTGGTCCACTACGTCCTGGGGAACCCCGGCGCTGGACCTTCCGGCCGGCGCCCGCAGCCAGCTGGAAGACGCCGGGGTCGGCGTTGAATACGCCGGTCCCTGCACCCTGGAAACAGGCTCCCTCTACTCCTACCGCCGCGACACCGGCACGGCCCGTTTCGCCGGCCTGGTCTGGTGCCATGACTGACCCCGCGTTGAACGACGCCGGTGCAGGGGATCCGCGCACCGCCGAGCTGGCCGGGCGGCTCGAAGCAGTCCGGCGCCGGATTGGCGTGGCCGCGGCAGCGGCCGGCAGGGCCGGCAGGCTGCCGACCCTGATTGTGGTCACCAAGTTCCATCCCGCGGAGGACATCCGGCGGCTCGCCGCCCTGGGAGTCACCGACGTGGGGGAAAACAGGGACCAGGAGGCCGCGGGGAAAGCGGAAATCCTGGCCGACTGCGGGCTTACCTGGCACTTCGTGGGCCAGCTGCAGACGAAGAAGGCAAAATCGGTGGTCCGCTACGCTTCGGCTGTGCATTCGGTAGACCGGCCCCAACTCGTGGATGCCCTGGCGAAGGCAATGCAGAACGAGCGCGCCGCCACGGCAGGGCGCGCGCCTCTGGACTGTTTCATCCAGGTCAGCCTCGAGGACGACGCCGGTGCGCACCGCGGAGGTGCCGCGCCCGGGGACGTGCTGCTCCTGGCGGACCGGATAGCAGCAGCCGATGGCCTGCGGCTGGCAGGCGTGATGGCAGTGGCCCCGTTGGGCGCACCGCCGGAGCCCGCCTTCGAAAAGCTGGCCGGAGTCTCGGCGCGGCTGGTGGCGCACCACCCAGGAGCTTCCGCCATCTCCGCCGGCATGAGCCAGGACCTCGAAGCCGCCATCGCGTTCGGGGCGACACACCTGCGAATCGGTTCCGATATTCTCGGATCGCGTCCCGCGGTGGGGTAGCGTCGGAGCTATTGCAAGTGATGGGCGGGGGACTTCAATGCTGTCAAGTCATTGGGCGGCCCGCTTACGGGACACGATTAGGAGTCGACCATGGCCGGCGCTCTGCGCAAGACAATGATCTATCTTGGGCTCGCCGACGGCGATGAGCATTACGAGTCCGAGCAACAGACAACACGTAAGGATGAGGACGAAACTATGGAAGCTGACCGCGAGGAGCGCCGTGCACCTGCACCCGTCCGTGAGGTCAGCCGCGAAACGTCCTACACCCCCGAAGAGGAATACCGCGCCCCAGTGACCCCCATCAAACGTGCGGCCTCGAGCCGCGAAGAGACCAGCGGGCTTCGCCAGATCACCACCATCCACCCGCGCTCCTACAACGATGCCAAGCTCATCGGTGAGAGCTTCCGGGACGGCATTCCGGTGATCATGAACGTGACGGACATGGGCGAGGCTGACGCCAAGCGCCTGGTGGACTTCTCCGCCGGACTCGTCTTCGGACTCCGCGGAAGCATCGAGCGGGTGACGAACAAGGTTTTCCTGCTGTCGCCGTCATACGTTGAAGTCATAGGTGACGACAAGAAAGTCAGCGAAACGCAGGCAAGCTTCTTCAACCAAAGCTGAGCTTCGGGCAGTATGCGGATGCCAGGCAGGGACACCTGTCTGGCATCTGTGTTGAAATAGACGGGACACATCGGCAGGAAGCCGCGGTACACAGATGAACATGGAGATATGAGTTAAGTCATGGGAATTGCTTTCGGACTTGTCTATCTCGCGCTGCTCCTGTTCTTCGTTGCCCTGATCATCCGCCTGGTCTTCGACTGGGTGCAGATGTTCGCCCGGGAATGGCGTCCCAGGGGCGTCGCCCTGGTGGCTGCCCACGCGGTGTACTCCATCACCGATCCGCCACTGAAGGTACTGCGCCGGGTGATCCCGCCCCTGCGACTTGGCGGCATCTCCCTGGACCTGGGCTTCCTGGTGCTGTTCATCGCCGTCAGCATTGCGATGGGAATCACAAGGGGCCTGGCCTGATTTACCCCCTTTAGACCTCGCAGCACAGGGTGGACCCGTCCGGGAACAGCTACTGTGAAGCGAAGAAAACTCACGTTTGACACCGCAGTGTTGAATTAGAGTAACCAGACCAAATTTAGGTACCGTAGTTTTGACGGCCGGAAGGCCTACTGACTAACTAGACCAGTGAGGTGACCAGATGGCTTTGACGCCAGAAGACGTTGTCAACAAGCGCTTTCAGCCGACCAAGTTCCGCGAAGGGTACGACCAGGACGAAGTTGATGACTTCCTGGACGAGATCGTCGTCGAACTCCGCCGCCTGAACCAGGAGAACGACGAGCTTCGCAAGAAGCTCGCGGAAGCCGGATCCAGCGTTCCGGCCAGCTCGGCTGCCGCTCCCGTTGTGGAGAAGGTCCCCGCGCCCGTCAAGGCCGACAAGGACGAGGCCCGCGAAAAGGCGGAAACCGAAGCCAAGGCTGCCGAAGCCAGCAAGAAGAAGGACGTCCAGCCGGCCGCCGCTGCAGCCCCTGCCGCCTCCACCCCCGCCGCCGTCGCAACGCCTTCCGCCGAGTCCGCAGCCGGCCTCCTGGCCATGGCCCAGCAGATGCACGACCGCCACGTGGCCGACGGCCAGGCCCAGAAGGACAAGATCATCGCCGAGGCGCAGATCGAAGCCAGCAGCCTGGTCAACGACGCACAGGAGAAGTCCCGCAAGATCCTGGGCGCCCTCGAGCAGCAGCGTTCGGTCCTGGAGCGCAAGGTGGAGCAGCTCCGCGGCTTCGAACGCGATTACCGTTCACGCCTGAAGGCCTACATCGAAGGCCAGCTGCGCGACCTTGATGCCCGCGGTTCTGTGGCTACGCCGGAAGTCAGCGAAGCCAACTAGTCCGTCAAAGCACGTATTCTGAAAGCCGGTGGCTGAGGATTCCTCGGCCACCGGCTTTTGGCATTGACACCTGTTGTACGAATGAAAGCACCATGACTGACGAACTTGCTGCGGATCCCGCACGCCCTGTCCCACCCGCACCGCGCCCGCGCCGGGCGGTGCTGCTCTCGGTCTTCGCCGGGTTCGCCCTTTTCGCCTACGTTCTGGACCAGCTCACCAAGCTTTGGGTCACTTCAAGCATGGTGGAGGGCGAACGGATCCCCGTGTTCCCTCCCCTCCTGCACTGGTACTTCATCCGGAACTCGGGCGCGGCCTTTTCCATCGGCGAAAACGTGACCTGGGTGTTTTCGATCATCATGGCCGCGGTGTCCGTGGCGATTCTCTTCCAGGTCCGCAAGCTGGGCTCGGTCTGGTGGTCCCTGGCGCTGGGCCTGCTCCTGGGCGGGGCGCTCGGCAACCTGACCGACCGGCTGTTCCGGGAACCCTCCTTCGGCATGGGCCACGTGGTGGACTTTATCCAGCTCCCCAATTTCGCCATCTTCAACATCGCGGACTCGGCGGTGGTGTCCGCCGTCTCCATCATCTGCATCCTGACGCTGCGCGGCATCACCCTCGATGGAAGCAGGCTCACCCCTGAACGCAAGGACAAGTCCGGCGATGCCTGAAGCGACGCCTGAGCAGATTATCGTTGCCGACGAATACGGGGGAACCCGTGCCGACGCCGGGCTCGCGGCCCTTCTGGGCATTTCGCGGTCCCTTGCCGCGTCCCTCCTTGCAGAGGGCCATGTGGAGAGCAAGGGCAAAGCGCTGGGCAAGTCGGCAAAGCTGGTGGCGGGCGATGTCCTGAAGGTCAGCATGCCGGAACGGCGTGACCCGCTGGAAGTCGTGGAGGAAGTTGTGGAAGGCCTGAAGATCCTGCTGGATGACGAGGATTTCGTCGTCGTCGACAAACCGGTCGGCGTTGCCGCCCACCCCTCACCGGGGTGGGTGGGTCCGACCGTGGTGGGAGGCCTCGCAGGGGCCGGCTACCGCATTTCCACCTCCGGGTCGCCGGAGCGGGCGGGCATCGTGCACCGGCTCGACGTCGGGACGTCCGGTGTGATGGTGGTGGCGAAGTCTGAGCGTGCCTACACGGCCCTGAAGAGGGCGTTCAAGGAGCGCACAGTGGACAAGGTCTATCACGCCGTGGTGCAGGGCCTGCCCGATCCGCTGGCGGGAACCATCGACGCGCCCATCGGCCGGCACCCGGGGCATGACTGGCGCTTCGCGGTGATCGAGGACGGACGTCCGTCCGTCACCCACTACGAAGTCATTGAAGCTTTCGGCAAAGCCAGCCTGGTGGAGGTCCACCTTGAAACGGGCCGCACCCACCAGATCCGCGTCCATTTTTCCGCGCTCCGGCACCCCTGTGCCGGAGACCTCACCTACGGCGCCGATCCGCGGCTGGCTGCCACCCTGGGCCTGACGCGGCAGTGGCTGCACGCCCGCGAACTGGGGTTCGACCACCCCGTGACAGGGGAGCGCGTCCGGGTCACCAGCGACTACCCGCAGGACCTGGCCTATGCCCTGGAAGTCCTCGGGTCCGGGCAGGCCTAGCGCTTTCGCCACCTGTCCGGCGCATAGAATAGTGCGGTGACTTCCAGCAATGACTCGTTTGTCCATCTCCACAACCACACCGAGTACTCGATGCTGGACGGCGCCGCCAGGCTCGGTGAGCTGTTCGACGAGACCGAGCGGCTGGGGATGCCCGCACTTGCCACCACCGACCACGGCTACCTCTTCGGCGCCTTCGACTTCTGGAAGAAGGCCACCGACAAGGGGATCAAGCCGATCATCGGCGTCGAAGCCTATGTGACTCCGGGAACGGCCCGCAGCGACAAGAGCCGCGTGCGCTGGGGCGAGGAGCACCAGCGCAAGGACGATATCTCCGGCGGTGGTTCCTACACCCACATGACCCTGCTCAGCTACAACAACGCGGGCATGCGGAACCTGTTCCGGGCATCCTCCATCGCCTCGCTGGACGCCGTGTTCGGCAAATGGCCGCGGCTGGACCGGGAACTGCTCAATACCTACTCCGAGGGATTGATTGCCACCACCGGCTGCCCCTCCGGGGAAATCCAGACCCGGCTCCGGCTGGGCCAGTACCGTGAGGCGCTGGAAGCCGCCGCGGAGTTCCGGGACATCTTCGGGGCCGAGAACTACTTCTGCGAGCTCATGGACCACGGGCTGGACATCGAACGGCGCGTCACAGGCGACCTGCTGCGGCTCGCCAAGGACCTGAACCTTCCCCTGGTGGCCACCAACGACCTCCACTACACCCACGAGCACGACGCCAAGGCCCACGAGGCCCTGCTGGCCATCCAGTCCGGGTCCACCCTCCTGGAGCCCACCTACGACAACGGTGGTTCACGCTTTGCTTTCTCCGGCAGCGGCTACTACCTGAAGTCCCCGCAGGAAATGCGGGAACTGTTCCGCGATCACCCGGACGCCTGCGACAACACACTCCTCATCGCCGAGCGCTGTGAGGTGTCCTTCAACACCGGCGCCAACTACATGCCGCGCTTCCCCTGCCCGCCCGGGGAGGACGAGACGTCCTGGCTGGTCAAGGAGGTTGCCACGGGGCTCGAGTACCGCTATCCCGGCGGTGTTCCCGACGACGTCCGCGCGCAGGCGGACTACGAGCTGGGCGTCATCACCTCGATGGGGTTCCCCGGATACTTCCTGGTGGTGGCGGACTTCATCAACTGGGCCAAGAACAACGGCATCCGGGTTGGTCCCGGCCGTGGTTCCGGTGCCGGTTCCATGGTGGCGTACGCCATGCGCATCACGGACCTCGACCCGCTGCGGCACGGCCTGATCTTCGAACGGTTCCTCAACCCGGACCGCGTCTCCATGCCCGACTTCGACGTCGACTTCGATGACCGGCGCCGGTCCGAGGTCATCGACTACGTGACCCGGAAGTACGGCGACGAACGCGTTGCCATGATCGTCACGTACGGCACCATCAAGACCAAGCAGGCGCTGAAGGACTCCTCCCGCGTGCTGGGCTACCCGTTCAGCATGGGCGAGCAGCTGACCAAGGCGCTCCCGCCCGCCGTGATGGCCAAGGACATTCCGCTCGCGGATATCCAGAACCCGGAAGCCAAGCGCTACGGCGAAGCGGGAGACTTCCGCCAGCTCATCAGCACCGACCCCGAGGCTGCGAAAGTCTTCGAGACGGCACTGGGCATCGAGGGGCTGAAGCGGCAGTGGGGCGTCCACGCAGCCGGCGTCATCATGTCCTCGGACCCGATCATCGACGTCATCCCCATCATGCGCCGGATCCAGGACGGCCAGGTCATTACCCAGTTCGACTACCCCACGTGCGAGGGCCTGGGGCTGATCAAGATGGACTTTCTGGGCCTGCGGAACCTGACGATCATTTCCGACGCCCTGGAAAACATCAAGATGAACCGCGGCATCGACCTGGACCTCGAATCGCTGGAACTGGATGACGCCCCGTCCTACGAACTCCTGGCCCGCGGCGATACCCTGGGCGTGTTCCAGCTGGACGGCGGGCCCATGCGGTCCCTGCTCAAGCTGATGAAGCCTGACAACTTCGAAGACATTTCTGCGGTGCTCGCCCTGTACCGTCCCGGGCCCATGGGTGCCAACGCGCACACGGACTACGCGCTCCGCAAGAACGGGATCCAGGAAGTCATCCCGATCCACCCCGAACTGAAGGAACCGCTCGCGGAGATCCTCGGCGGAACCTACGGCCTGATCGTGTACCAGGAGCAGGTTATGGCGGTGGCGCAGAAGCTGGCCGGCTACTCGCTGGGCCAGGCCGACATCCTCCGCCGCGCCATGGGCAAGAAGAAGAAATCGGAGCTGGACAAGCAGTTCGCCGGCTTCTCCCAGGGCATGCAGGACAACGGCTACTCAATGGAAGCCGTCAAGACGCTGTGGGACATCCTGCTTCCGTTCTCCGACTACGCCTTCAACAAGGCACACTCTGCCGCCTACGGCGTGATCTCCTACTGGACCGCCTACCTCAAGGCGCACTACGCGCCGGAGTACATGGCCGCGCTGCTGACGTCGGTGGGGGATGACAAGGACAAGTCGGCGATCTACCTTAACGAGTGCCGCCGCATGGGCATCACCGTGCTGCCGCCGGACGTCAACGAGTCCGCCCTGAACTTCACCCCGGTGGGCAACGACATCCGCTTCGGCATGGGCGCAATCCGCAACGTGGGTGTGAACGTGGTGGAGGCCATGGTGGCCGCCCGCGAAAGCGAGGGCGCGTACACGTCCTTCAAGGACTACTTGATGAAGGTTCCGGCAGTGGTCTGCAACAAGCGGACCATCGAATCGCTGATCAAGTCCGGCGCCTTCGACTCACTGGGCCACCACCGCCGGGCGCTGGCCATGATCCATGAAGAGGCCATCGACTCCGTCATCACACTCAAGCGGAACGAAGCGATCGGACAGTTCGATCTCTTCGCCGGGTTCGATGAAGCCGAATCCGAGTCATCGCTGAGCATCGAGATCCCCGACCTGCCGGAGTGGGAGAAGAAGGACAAACTTTCCTTCGAACGGGACATGCTCGGTCTCTACGTCTCGGACCATCCGCTGCAGGGCCTGGAGGGACTGCTCAGCCAGCACGCGGAGATGAGCATCACCTCTGTCCTTGGTGAAGACGGGCCACAGGACGGCGCGATCATCACCATTGCCGGCATGATCACCTCGCTGAGCCGGCGCATCGCCAAAGCCAGCGGCAACGCGTACGCCCGGGCCGAAGTGGAGGACCTTGGCGGTTCCATGGAAGTCATGTTCTTCGGCCAGGTCTACGGACCCATCGCCTCTGTCCTCGCGGAGGACCTGATTGTGGTGGTCAAGGGGCGCCTGCAGAAGCGCGACGACGGTGCCATCACCCTGAACTGCATGGAGTTGTCCGTTCCCGACCTCAGCGAGGGGCTCAACGGCCCGCTGGTGATCACCATGCCCACCTACAAAGCCACCGAGGCTGTGGTCACGGAACTGGGCGAGGTGCTCCGCACACACCGCGGCAACTCCGAGGTGCGCCTGCACCTGCAGGGCGACACGCGGACGGAAATCATGGGACTGCCGGTCCACCTGCGCGTAAACCCCAGCCCGTCACTGTTCGGCGACCTGAAGGTGCTGCTCGGCCCGGCCTGCCTGGACGCCTAAGCTGCCCCTTACAAAAGGACGACGGCGGAAGGACGACGGCGGAAGGCACGTCCCGTCGTCGTCCGCGGGTTGTGTGGGACTGCTAGATCTCGTAGTCCAGCGGGACGGGCTGGCCGTACGCGCCGCCGTGGTACAGCAGGGGTGAGGCCTCACCGCCCACCTGGCCGTCCACCACCTGGACCACCACCACGGCGTTATTCTCGAAGGACAGCCGCATCTGCACCTCGCCGATCAGCCAGCCGGCCACGTCCTTCAGGATGGGCACCCCGTGCGGGCCGGCTTCCCAGTGGTCGCCCTCAAAACGATTGCCGGCCCCAGCGAACCGGTCGGCCAGCTGCATGTTCTCGAGGCCCAGCATGTGGACCCCCAGGTAGGTGGTGTTGGCCACGGCCGGCCACGACCTGGAGCTGCGGGCCATGTTGAACGTGAAGCGCGGAGGCTGCGCGGAGAGCGAGGCCACGGAGGTGGCGGTGAAGCCGTAGGGCTGGTCCTGGTAGTTCACCGTGATGATGGCGACGCCGGCGGCGTGGCGCCGGAACATCTCCCTGAACGTCCGCTCGAACGGAACGTCATTAGTTGTCACGGAAACTCCTGGTGGCTGGAACGTCGGGTACGGGTGCTCTCCTTCAAGGGTATGGCTCTGCCGTGCCGGCAGTGAATTCCTGGCAGGCCCGGGTCCGGCGATGAACGCCGCTTACATTTGTTAAGGTTTGTTGCATGACGAAAGCCACCCGCCGCACACGCCCGCGGCTGCCTTGGGCGATGCTGGCGGTCCCGGCAGCGGCAGGTGTTCCGCTGGGCATCCTTTGGTGGCTCCTGGCGCCCGGGGGCCTGAACCTGATCACCAGGGACCCGGCCTTCGGCAGCGGAACCAATCCGGATGTCTGGCTGCCGCGGGACCTGACGCTGGCCGGACTGCTGGTTCTTGCCGGATGCTTCCTGGCCGTTGTCCTGGCGGACAAAAAACGGCCGGATCCGCAGGCGGACCTGGTGGCGGGCCTGGCGGGAGCCCTGTGCGGGGCAGCGCTGGCCTGGCAGGCGGGGCTGATGGCCGCTCAACTGTGGGCGCCTGCGGTTGATGCATCAGCAAACGCCAGCATTGCCTTTTCGCTCCGTGCCTGGCCGGTGCTGCTCCTGTGGCCCGCCGCCACGGCAGTCTCGGTTTTTGTGCTGGAACTTCTCGACCTCATGGGCCGGAAGCCGGCGGCGGAACACGAGAGTCGCCGGACGCTGTGGCAGGGCCAGTAAAATAGGCCAGTGACCATTTCTTCGGAGAACTCCGCCAGCCCAGCCGCCACCGCCGCCGTGGACTTCCGCACCGTTGACCTGCGTGGCCAAAGCCTCACCCTCGCCGGACTCCGGGCCGCCGTGCCGCGTGCCCAGGGCCAGACCGTGGCCGATGCCGAGGCGAAGGTCCAGGACATCATTTCGGCTGTCCGGCAGGGAGGTTTCGAGGCGCTGGGCGAACTCGCCCGGCGTTTTGACGGCGTGGCGCAGGACCACCCCCTGGTTCCCCGGGAGGCCCTGGCCTCCGCACTGGAGGAGCTGGACCCGTCCGTCCGCGGCGCGCTCGAGGAATCCATCAGCCGGGCCCGCCGATTCGCTGACGGCCAGCGTCCGCGCAATATCGAGGTACAGCTCGGCGACGGCGCAGTAGTGGCGCAGAACTGGGTGCCGGTGGCACGGGTGGGGCTCTACGTCCCGGGCGGCCTCGCCGTCTACCCCTCCTCCGTGATCATGAACGTCGTCCCGGCCCTCGCCGCAGGAGTTCAGTCCATCGCCCTGGCGTCCCCTCCGCAAAAGGAATTTGGGGGGCTGCCGCACCCCACCATCCTCGCCGCTGCCGCGCTTCTGGGCATCACTGAGGTGTATGCCATCGGCGGCGCCCAGGCCATCGCCGCGTTCGCCTACGGTGTTCCGGCAACGGAGGCCGGTCCGGCGCTGGAGCCGGTGGACGTTGTGACCGGACCGGGCAACATCTTTGTTGCCACCGCCAAGCGTTTGGTCAAGGGCGTGGTGGGAATCGACTCGGAGGCGGGCACCACGGAAATCGCGATCCTTGCAGACTCCACGGCCCAGCCCCGCCTGGTGGCTGCCGACCTCATCAGCCAGGCCGAGCACGACCCCAAGGCAGCATCCGTGCTGATCACGGATTCCAAGGAGCTCGCCGCCGCTGTCCGTGCCGAGCTCGACCGGCAGGCTGCGGCCACCAGGCACTCCGCCCGGGTCCGCGAGGCGCTGTCCGGCCCGCAGTCCGGGGTGGTCCTGGTGGACAACCTTGAACAAGGCATTGCAGCGTGTGACGCCTACGCGGCAGAACACCTGGAGATCATGACGCAGGATGCCCCGGGCATCGCGGCCAGGATCCGGAATGCCGGTGCCATCTTTGTGGGCGACTACAGCCCTGTCAGCCTGGGGGATTACTGCGCCGGCTCCAACCACGTCCTGCCTACCAGCGGCACTGCAGCATTTTCGTCCGGCCTGAACGTGACCACGTTCCTGCGGGCCATCCAGGTGGTGAACTACACCCGTGACGCGCTGGCGGAAGTCAGCGGCCACATTGTCAGCCTTTCCGGGGCCGAAGACCTTCCGGCGCACGGGGATGCGGTGACCGTCCGGTTCTCCTGAATCAGTCCACCGTGCCGCATGTAGTGGTGGCAACCACAACATGTAGTACTTACACGCTTGTTATTAGCGTGAGCGGGGACGTAAACTGGGAGACGGCGCAGGCGCGCCTGCAGAAGGTTGGCCTGCACAGAAGCCTGGCCCGCACAGAAGGTGGGCCGGCAGAATCTGCCTGATGATTTAGTTCCGCTTGCACACGTCCTGGGAGAGGGAGGCACGATGTACTGTCCGTTCTGCCGCAACCCCGATTCCCGGGTGGTGGACAGCCGCATGGCGGATGACGGCTCGGCCATCCGGCGCCGCCGCCAGTGCCCGGAGTGCGGACGCAGGTTCACCACCGTCGAAACCACCAGCCTTTCCGTGATCAAGCGCTCCGGCGTGGGCGAGCCCTTCAGCCGCAGCAAGGTGATCAACGGGGTGCGCAAAGCCTGCCAGGGGCGTCCCGTCAGCGAGGACGATCTCGCGCTGCTGGCGCAGGAAGTCGAGGAGCAGATCCGTTCCTCCGGCGCCGCGGAAATCGACGCCCACGAGGTAGGCCTGGTCATCCTCGGACCCCTGCAGAAGCTGGACAAGGTTGCCTACCTCCGCTTCGCGAGCGTTTACCAGGCCTTCGAATCCCTTGAGGATTTCGAGAGTGCCATCGCCCTGCTCCGCCAGGAAGAACAGGACGCCCGGGGCGTTGCCACGAAGGGCGCCAAGACCTCCGAGAAGAGCCCCCTGTAAACTCCGGTGGCGGCAGCGGAGGGGAAGCCGAAGCCGCCACCGGCACTCCGGTCCGGGGTATTGCCGGACGGAAGAAACGTGTCACCTGCGGGTGCAACTCCCGAGCCGGCGGACGGCCTCCTGCCACACTCCAGCGGAAGTCCGCGCCCGCCGTCGTCCGTTATACCCCACCCTGGCAACACCGCTCCGGCGGCACCAGCGGAATGGTCAATGACGTCCGCATCTCCTGTGCGGCCAGCGAACCAAGCAATGCCGTCACCGACCCCGCGGCTGCCGCCCTTGGCCGGTGCCGCCCCGGTCCGGGGCGGCACCGATTCCATGGCTACTTTGCGAGCTTGTGCTTTAACGCGATTTCGATCGCCGCGCCCACGATGCCGGCCTCGTTGCGGAGGACTGCCGGCACGATCGGCGTGCGCAGCCGCAGGTTGGGCAGGTACTCGTCAGCGCGCTTGGAGATGCCGCCGCCCACAATGAACAGTTCGGGCGAGAACAGGAACTCAACATGCGAGAAGTAGCGCTGCAGCAGCACGCTGTACTCGTCCCAGGACAGGCCATCGCGTTCGCGGGCCACCGCGGAAGCTTTGGTTTCGGCGTCGTGGCCGTCAATTTCCAAGTGGCCAAGTTCAGCATTGGGGACGAGCTTGCCGTCAAAGATGAAGGCCGAGCCGATTCCGGTGCCGAGCGTGATCACCAGGACCGTGCCCTTGACACCCGCACCGGCGCCGTAGCGGGCCTCAGCCAGGCCTGCGGCGTCGGCGTCGTTGATAACCTCAACGGGCCGGCCCAGGCGGGCAGTCAGGAGCGCATCGATGTCCGTGTTGAGCCAGCTCTTGTCCACGTTGGCGGCTGAGTGGACCACGCCGTGCTGGATGATGCCGGGGAAGGTCACGCCGACGGGGGAGCCGGCAGCAGGCGCCTCGGGCCGGGCGGACAGCTCGGAAACCACCAGCGCCACGGCTTCGGCAACTGATTCAGGCGTGGCGGGCTGCGGGGTGGGGACGCGGAACCGTTCTCCCAGTAGTTTGCCCTTCTTCAGGTCGACTATGCCGCCCTTGATTCCGGTACCTCCGATGTCGATGCCGATCAGCGGGGCGTTCTTGTTCGACTTCTCGTCCTTCTTGGCCAATGGGTTTCCGTTCGTGGCAGGGGCGGGCAGGGTAGCGGCGGCCGGTGGCGTGGCCGGGAATTGATGTCCGGTCAGGAACCGGGGTGGGGTAGGGCCATGGTATGTGCGTCGTGGTGGTGCCCGGCTGGGCAGGGCTAGGGCAGCGTGAGGATTTCCGCGCCGGAGTCCGTGACCAGCAGCGTGTGCTCGAACTGGGCAGTGCGCTTCCGGTCCTTGGTGACAACGGTCCAGTCATCGGCCCACATATCCCATTCCACGGTGCCGAGGGTGAGCATCGGTTCAATGGTGAAGACCATGCCGGCCTCGATCACCGTGTTGTAGGCAGGTGCCGCGTCATAGTGCGGAATGATGAGCCCGGTATGGAAGGCTTCGCCCACGCCGTGCCCGGTGAAATCACGGACAACACCGTAGCCGAAGCGCTTGGCATAGGACTGGATGGCCCTGCCGATGACGTTGATCTCCCGTCCGGGAGCCACAGCCTTGATCGCCCGGTTGAGTGACTCCCGCGTGCGTTCCACCAGCAGCCGGGATTCCTCGTCCACGTCGCCCACCAGGAAGGTGTAGTTGGTGTCCCCGTGGACTCCGTTGATGAAGGCGGTGATGTCGATGTTGAGGATGTCCCCGTCCCGGACCACTGTGCTGTCCGGGATGCCATGGCAAATGACCTCGTTCAGGGAGGAGCACAGCGACTTCGGAAATCCCCGGTAGCCGAGGGTGGACGGGTAGGCGTGGTGGTCAAGCAGGAACTCGTGGCCCACTTTGTCCAGCTGGTCGGTGGTGACGCCGGGCTGGATATGCTTGCCCACCTCCACGATGGCCTGCGCTGCGATCTTTCCCGCGATCCGGATCTTCTCGATTGTTTCCGGGGACTTGACCTCCGAGCCGGTGAATTTCGCCGGTGCGGGCCTGCCGACGTACTCCGGCCGGGGGATGGACGCCGGGACGGGACGCTGCGGACCTATGGTTCCCGGGGTGAGGGTGCCGATGGGTGCAGTCGAGGCAAGGGAAGACATAGATTGATCATATAAGGCAGTGCAGAACGCCTAACAACCGGAAGCCGCGCGCGGCCTGCGTAAGAGTTTAAGTTACGCGGGTCACGCCGCAGCTTTCCCGCCGCCGGAACGAGGAGCACCGATGACTGAGTACTGGTACAACGTCAATACGCATGAGATTGAAGAGGACCGGCTGTCCGACTGGAGCCAGCTGATCGGACCGTACAAAACGCGGGAGGAAGCCGAGCACGCACTGGAAAAGGTGCGGGCCCGCAACGAGGTCTGGGAAAAGGGCGACGACGACTGACAGCCGGGCGGGCAGGCTGGCCGGGTGCCGGCCTGCCTGCCCTGTGGGCGCCGCTGCTAGAACGAGTGTTCCGGCCCGGGGAACTGTCCTGACCTGACATCCTCGCCATACTGAGTGGCCGCGTCCAGCAGGGTGCTGCGCAGGTCCGCGTACTGCTTGACGAACTTGGCCATCCGCCCGCCGCGCAGCCCGGCCATGTCCTGCCAGACGAGCACCTGTCCGGTTGTTTCCTTGCCCGCGCCGATGCCCACGGTGGGGACGGGAACAGCCGCGTCCACGGCGGCTGCCGTCCCGGCGGGGACCATCTCCATCAGCACGCAGAAGGCCCCGGCCTCAGCGAGGGCGACCGCGTCATCGATAAGCCGCTGCGCATCGTCGCCGCGGCCCTGCACGCGGTAACCGCCGAGCGCGTGCTCGCTCTGGGGGGTGAAACCGATGTGTGCCATGACCGGAATCCCGGCCTGGACCATGGCCTTCACCGTGGGCGCATAGTAGGCGCCGCCCTCGATCTTGACGGCGTGCGCCAGGCCTTCCTTGAGGAACCGGACGCCGGCGCCGACTGCCTGCTCCGCGGACACTTCGTAGCTGCCGAACGGCAGGTCGGCCACAATGAGAGCGCGTTTGGCGCTGCGGGCTACGGCACGGCAGAGGGGCAGCAGTTCGTCCACCGTGACCGGAAGGCTGGTCTCGTTGCCGAACACGTTGTTCGAGGCCGAGTCGCCGACAAGGAGAACCTCGATTCCGGCAGCGTCAAAAATTTCAGCTGTGTACTGCTCGTAGGCAGTCAGCATGGCGAACTTGGTACCGTCCCTCTTGGCCTGCTGCAGGTGGTGGATGCGCACCTTGGGCGGCTTCCGCTGCGGCGCAGCCTCAGCCGCAGCTGCCTGGCCCGGCCCGCTGCCGTAGGGGGCGGGGACGTCGGCGGACATGCTGGAATCGGAGCTGTTGCTTGAAGCCATGGCATGAGCGTAGTGCGGGAGCCGCTGTCCTAGCTACCGCGGGCCGGAGGCTCCACGGGTGATAAGGGTCATAGGGCCCGGCCTGCGGCGGGGTCCCGACGGTGCGCACTGCCCGATTGCGCGGCTCAAATCCAGGGGACGGGCGTTAACGCTGTGTTACGCACGGCGCAGGCTTCAACATCGGCGCCGAATGCTTAGTACAGTGTTGGTGAACTGCTGCCGGCTTCCCTTTACTGCGGGCCCGGAGCATGGACGTTGACCGGAGAAGAGGCCATCATGGACCGCCAGCAAGAGTTTGTCCTGCGCACAATCGAAGAGCGCGACGTACGTTTCGTGCGCCTGTGGTTCACCGACGTCGTGGGTTCGCTCAAGTCCGTGGCACTTGCCCCCGCCGAGGTTGAGGGTGCGTTCGAGGAAGGACTGGGCTTCGACGGTTCCGCCATTGAAGGCCTTGCCCGGGTGTTCGAGTCAGACATGCTGGCCCAGCCCGATCCCTCCACCTTCCAGATCCTGCCGTGGCGCGGCGAGACGGAACAGACCTCGCGCATGTTCTGCGACATCCTCACCCCGGACGGCGAACCGTCCGCCGCGGATCCCCGCAATGTCCTCAAGCGGACCCTCGCCAAGGCCGCCGACATGGGCTTTACCTGCTACACCCACCCCGAAATCGAGTTCTACCTCCTCAAGTCCCAGGAACCCGGCCCGGACGGCGCCCCGGTGCCCGTGGACGAGGGCGGCTATTTTGACCATGTTCCCGGCGGCGTGGCCCAGGACTTCCGGCGGACAGCGGTCACCATGCTCGAATCAGTGGGCATCTCCGTCGAATTCAGCCACCACGAGGCCGGCCCCGGCCAGAACGAGATCGACCTGCGCTACGCGGACGCCCTGCAGACCGCGGACAACATCATGACCTTCCGCACCGTCATCAAGGAAGTGGCGCTGCAGCAGGGGACCTACGCCACCTTCATGCCCAAGCCGTTCACCGCCCACCCGGGCTCCGGCATGCACACCCACTTCTCGCTGTTCGAAGGCGACACAAACGCGTTCTACGAGGCCGGCGCCGAATTCCAGCTCTCAAAGACCGCCCGCCAGTTCATCGCCGGCATCCTCAAGCACGCGCCCGAGTTCACCGCAGTGACCAACCAGTTCGTGAACTCCTACAAGCGCCTCTGGGGCGGCGGAGAGGCTCCGAGCTACCTGAGCTGGGGCCACAATAACCGCTCAGCCCTGGTGCGGGTTCCGCTGTACAAGCCGGGCAAGGGCCAGTCCGCACGGATCGAGTACCGCGGCATCGATTCCGCAGCGAACCCATACCTGGCTTACGCGGTCCTGCTTGGGGCCGGCTTGAAAGGCATCGAGGAGGGCTACGACCTTCCGGCCGCGGCCGAGGACGATGTGTGGTCGCTGAGCTCGGCCGAACGCCGTGCCATGGGACACGATCCGCTCCCGGCCAGCCTCCACGACGCCATCCGGACCATGGAAGACTCGGAGCTCATGCCGCAGATCCTGGGCGAGCAGGTGTTTGAGCACTTCCTGCGCAACAAGCGCGCCGAGTGGCAGGACTACCGCCTGCAGGTGACGCCCTACGAGCTGCAGCGCAATCTCGGCATCCTCTAGGCGGCGGGCGTGAGCCTGGCACGCCGCCTCATTGCGGCTGGATTCAGCGACCTCGACAAGGGGGAGCGGTTCCTTGCTGCGCCGGAACTGGAGGGGCTGGACCAGGACAGGCTGTTTGCGGGCCTGCAGATGGCAGCCAGCCCGGACACCGCCCTGCAGTCCCTGGTCCGCCTGATCGAAAAGCACCCGGCGCTCCGGGACCTGGCCGCCGCCGACCCCGACACCAGTGAACCGCTGTACCGCGTCCTGGGCGCGTCCGAAGCCCTGGGGGAGTTCCTGATCCGGCATCCGGAACACCTGCAGGCCTTCCACGTCCGCACCAGCCCCGAGCCATTGCAGTCCGATCCTGCCGCCCTGCGCGGGGTCCTCCTGCAGTCCGTGGGGGCGGACCCCCGCGCGGCCCGGCCCGTGGCAGCCAGCACAGGAAATGACGCGTACGCGGCGCTTCGCACGGCGTACCGCAGGGGCGTGGTGGACCTCGCCGTCAAGGACCTGTGCTCGGCTGATCCCCTGGACTTCCTCCCGTCAGTGGGAGCGGAGCTTGCGGACCTTGCCGGCGCAGCCATCGAAGCGGCCCTAGCGGTCTCGCGCGCTGAGGCGGGTGAGCAGTACGGCGCCGGCGACGTTGCCGACGTCGGCCTTGCCGTGATTGGGATGGGCAAGTGCGGCGCCCGCGAACTGAACTATATTTCCGACGTCGACGTCATCTACGTGGTGGACCCCGGCGCCCTGGATGACGCGAAGGCGAACACCATAGGAACTGCGCTGGCGAGCGGAATCTCCCGCGCCATCTCCTCCGTTGCGCGTGAACCGGGCTTATGGGAGGTGGACGCGAACCTTCGGCCGGAAGGAAAGTCCGGACCACTGGTCCGCACCCTTGCCTCACACGAGTCGTACTATGCCCGCTGGGCTGAAAGTTGGGAGTTCCAGGCGCTGCTCAAGGCCCGGACCATTGCCGGCGACACCAACCTTGGCCGCCGCTACGAGGAAGCCGTGGCGCCGCTGATCTGGAGTTCGGCAAGCCGGGACGGATTCGTGGAATCGGTGCAGGCTATGCGCCGCCGGGTGACCGAACACATTCCGGCTGCGGAGGAGCAGCGGCAGATCAAGCTTGGCCGCGGCGGGCTGCGTGATGTCGAGTTCACCGTGCAGCTGCTCCAGCTGGTCCACGGCAAAGCGGACGAGACACTCCGACGGCGGGACACCACCTCCGCCATCGCGGCCCTGTCAGCAGGGGGCTATATCGGCCGTTCAGACGCGGCCGCCTTCGACAATGCCTACCGCTACCTGCGCCTGCTGGAACACCGCATCCAGCTCTTCCAGCTGCGCAGGACGCACCTGATGCCCGTTGCCGAACCGGCGCTCAGGTCGCTGGCGAAAGCCGTGCTGGGCCCCTTCTCCAACGAGCGGCCCCATCCGGACGCGCTGCTGTCCACCTGGCAGAAAACCAAGCGCTCTGTCCGGGAACTGCACGAGCGCATCTTCTACCGGCCGCTGCTCAACACGGCGGCCAAACTCAGCAGTGAAGACGCCAAGCTGACGCCGGAAGCAGCCGAGGGCCGGCTCGCCGCCCTGGGATACCGGGACCCGAAGGGCGCCATGCGCCATATCGAGGCCCTGACCGCAGGGGTCAGCCGGCGCGCAGCCCTCCAGCGGCAGCTGCTCCCGATCCTGCTCGACTGGCTGGCTGAAGGCGTGGACGCGGACGCCGGGCTCCTTGCGTTCCGGCGCGTCAGCGAAGCCCTGGGAACCACGCACTGGTACCTGGGGATGCTCCGGGACTCCAATGCGGCCGCAGAGCGGTTGTGCCACATGCTGTCCAACTCACGGCTGATTGCGGATCTGCTGGAGGTTTCGCCCGAGTCGGTGGCCTGGCTGGGCCAGGACAAGGACCTGGCGCCCGTGGGGTTCGATGCCCAGTGGCAGGAAATCACCTCCAAGATGTCGCGGCATGCGGATCCGGAGAGCGCCATGCGCCTCATCCGCCTGATCCGGCGCCGTGAGATCCTTCGGATCGCCGTCGCCGATTCAGCCGGCCTGCTGGACCAAGACCAGGTGGGGAGGGCCCTGGCGGACACGGACCGGGCCGCGGTTCTGGGCGCCCTGCGTGTGGCGGAGGGCATCGTCTCCGCCAACGGGCCGCTGAAGACCACCGTACTGGTGGTTGCCATGGGGCGGCAGGGCGGGCGCGAGATCGGCTACGGTTCGGACGCGGATGTTATGTACGTGCACAGGGCCCTGCCCGGGTTCAGTCCCGGGGAAGCGCAGGAGCAGGCCACCCGGATCGTCAATAAGGTCTCCACCCTGCTGACCCAGCCCCTGAAGCCGGCCATTATGGCGGAGCGGGTGCTCCAGATGGACGCGGACCTGCGCCCCGAGGGGAAAAACGGGGCCATGGTCCGTTCCCTCGACTCCTTCGCCGAATACTACCGGCGCTGGTCACTCATCTGGGAGGCGCAGGCACTGCTGAGGGCCCGTCCCATGGCCGGGAATGACGACCTGGCCAAGGACTTCCTGGAACTCATCGACCCCATCAGGTATCCGGAATCGGTTGCGGACACCGACGTGAGGGAAATCAGGCGGATCAAGGCGCGCGTGGAGTCCGAACGCCTGCCCCGCGGCGCCGACCCCGCGCGTCACCTCAAACTGGGCCGGGGCGGACTGAGCGACGTCGAATGGCTTGTCCAGCTCCTGCAGCTGCAGCACGCCGGCAGCCACCCGGAGCTGCGGACCACATCAACGCTGGAAGCGCTGGACGCTGCCGCGCGGCTCGGCCTGCTCGCACAGGAGGACGCCGGCCTGCTGGCCACCGCCTGGCGGCTTGCCAGCCGGATCCGGTCCGCGAACGTCATCTGGAGCGGCAAGGCCTCGGACCTTCTGCCGTCGTCCCGGCGGGACCTGGAAGCCGTCGCCCGCTGGTGCGGATACGAACCGGGGCAGGCAGCGGCGCTGGAGGAGGATTACCTGCGGGTCAGCCGGCGGGCGAGGGCCGTCTTCGAGCGGGTCTTCTACGGACAGTAGCCGGCAGGAGGTGGCAGGGACGGCTGACGCCTGTCAGGGCCCGGTGCTAGGTTGGGCGCATGGCTAGCCAACTCTTCCTCAACCTGCCCGTCCAGGACCTCCAACGCTCGGTCGGTTTCTTCACGGCCCTGGGCTTCACTTTCAACCCTGACTTCACGGACGAAAACGCCACGTGCATGGTGGTCAACGAGAACGCGTACGTGATGCTCCTGGTGGAGGCGTACTTCAAGACCTTCACCACAAAGGAGGTCGCCGGCACCAAGGGTTCAGCCGAAGCAATCATCGCCTACTCCGTGGACAGCAGGGAAGCCGTGGACCAGGCAGTGCAGACTGCCCTGGCCAACGGCGGCTCCGCGTCCCAGGATGCCCAGGACTACGGCTTTATGTACAACCACAGTTTCCAGGATCCGGACGGGCACCTCTGGGAGGTCTTCTGGATGGACCCGGCTGGCCCGCCGGACGCGTCCCCTTCAGAGGAAGCTTCTCCCGGACCGCAGTCCTGAGCGGCATGGGCACGGGCGTCTGGCTGATCTCGCTCCAGGACCTCGACGACGACGCCCGCGCCATCCACCTCGAGGCAGTTGCCGGACTCGAAGTGGGCCCAGGGCAGGACAGGTTTGTTGGCGATCCGCTCCGCATGGCCCTCACCGGGCTTGCCGAGGAATCACGCCGGCCCTATGTTATCGAGTCCGCCGGCCGGGCCGTCGGCGTCCTGACCCTGCAGGCCGCGGCGGCGCGCCTGGCAGGCTGGCCGGACGACCACTCTGCGTGGCTCCTCAGGGGCTTCCTGATCGACAGGCACGAACAGGGCAGGGGGCTCGGTCCGCTCGCGGCAGCCGCTGCCGTATCCGCCGCCCAAAAACTCTCGGCCAGGCACCACACCGGGGAGGCCGGCGTCGTTCTTTCCGTCAATGAAGCGAACGCTGCGGGCCTGTCCGCCTACCGCCGGGCCGGGTTCGTGGACCGGGGTCAGTACACCGGCGGGCAGGCGGGTCCGCAGCGGATCATGTTCCGCAGTTTTTGACCACAATGACATAACAGGCGGCGGGCCGCATTGCGCTGAGAAAGCGATTGCCCGATCATGTGGAATGGCGGTGTTCTTCAACCTTGTTGGGGGGAGGGCTGAAACTGGTCTTCGTCCCGGGGGGCATTCGTCAGGGGGTCCGGCTCCCGGTCTCAGCACGTCTGGAGCCGGGCTCCCACCTTCGGGCCACACGCGAAAGGCGGCCACCGGTATACCGGTGGCCGCCTTTGGTGTCTCAGGAGACGGTGATGCTAGACGCCGTAGTAGAGCTCGAACTCGTAGGGGTTCGGGCGCAGGGACAGCGGGCGGATCTCGTTTTCGTACTTGTACTCGATCCAGGTGTCGATCAGGTCCTGGGTGAACACGCCGCCGGCCTGCAGGAACTCGTTGTCCTCGCGCAGGGCCTCCAGCGCTTCCTCGAGCGTGCCCGGAGCCTTGGGGATGTCCTTGGCTTCCTCGGCGGGGAGCTCGTAGAGGTCCTTGTCGATCGGGGCCGGGGGCTCAATGCGGTTGCGGATGCCGTCGATGCCGGCCATCAGCTGGGCAGCGAACGCCAGGTACGGGTTGGAGGAGGGGTCCGGAGCGCGGAACTCGATGCGCTTGGCCTTGGGGTTGGAGCCCGTGATCGGGATGCGGATACCTGCGGAGCGGTTGCCCTGCGAGTAGACCATGTTGACCGGAGCTTCGAAGCCCTTGACCAGGCGGCGGTAGGAGTTCACCGTCGGGTTGGTGAAGGCCAGGACGGCGGAGGAGTGCTTGAGCAGGCCGCCGATGTACCAGCGGGCGGTGTCGGACAGGCCGGCGTAGCCCTTCTCGTCGTAGAACAGCGGCTCGCCGCCGTTCCACAGCGACTGGTGGCAGTGCATGCCGGAGCCGTTGTCACCGAAGACCGGCTTGGGCATGAACGTTACGGACTTGCCCCAGGCGTCTGCGGTGTTCTTGATGACGTACTTGAACTTCTGCAGGTCATCGGCAGCGTGCGTCAGCGTGGTGAACTTGTAGTTGATCTCGGCCTGGCCGGCGGAGCCAACTTCGTGGTGGCTGCGCTCGACCTCAAGGCCGGCTTCGTCCAGGGCGACACACATGGCGTCGCGCAGGTCAGCCTGCTTGTCGGTGGGGGAAACCGGGAAGTAACCGCCCTTGACGGGGGTCTTGTAGCCGAGGTTTCCGCCTTCTTCCTCGCGGCCCGTGTTCCAGTGGGCTTCCTCGGAGTCGATCTTGTAGAAGCTGCCCTGCGGGGAGGACTGGTACTGCACGTTGTCGAACACGAAGAACTCAGCTTCGGGAGCGAAGAATGCGGTATCGGCAATGCCGGTGGAGGCCAGGTATGCTTCGGCCTTCTCGGCCACGCCGCGGGGGTCGCGGTGGTACGGATCGCCCGTGCGGGGGTTGACGATGGAGAAGTTCAGCGCCAGCGTCTTCTCCATGCGGAAGGTGTCCAGGAACGCAGTGGTGACGTCCGGGATCAGTTGCATGTCAGATTCTGCAATGCCCTGGAAGCCACGGATGGAAGATCCGTCGAAGAGCTGGCCGTTGATGAAGAAGTCAGCGTCAACGCTCTTGGCCGGCACGTTGAAGTGCTGCTGGACGCCCGGGAGGTCGGTGAAGCGGATATCGACGAATTTAATATCTTCGTCCTTGATGAACTTGAGGACTTCGTCCGCAGTCTTGAACATCTATGCTCCTAACGCATATGTAATATCTGGCTGGCAAGCCAGCTGATCCAGCGCAATCCGAAGCGCAGGGAAACGCAGTTTCCCTGCTGTAAGTACCCTGCTGGTATTACCTGCCCTGTACTGCCTGGCGGCGGATTGCTTGAAACTGGTAACAGCCTATGGACGCGGCATTTCCCGTCCGTGTCCGCATTGTTTCGGGCAGGTTACATAGTGCCCTGATATGGCAACGCTATCTTCCGTCCACTCTGTGGTCTAACCCCATCCACAGTGTGGTCGGCGGGAAGTCGCTAAGCTTGAGCCGTGGTAGATCGTAAAGACATCGGCTCCTGGCTCTCCGGACCCGACACATCGGGCATCTCGAAATATCCGGGCGAGCGGCTGGGACTGCCCGAGTCAGGGCCGGGCTCCATGGCGCGGGCCGGCCGCAGGATCGCGGCCATCATGATCGACTGGGGCATCGCGCTGCTCATCAGCAACTTTGCTTTCGGGGGCGATCCGTGGGCCACCCTGGCGATCTTCGCCGTCGAACAGACCCTGCTGATAGGAACCCTTGGCTACAGCATCGGACACCGTGCCATGGGCATCCACGTGGTGAAGGCCGGCGGCGGTCCCGCTGGGCCGCAGGCCGCGCTGGTGAGGTCCCTGCTGCTTTGCCTGGTCATCCCCGCGGTCATTTTCGACCCCGACCACCGCGGCCTTCACGACAAGGCGATGGACACGCTGCTGGTGCGGCGCTAGACGGAGCTGGCTTCCCGAACTGCCGTGGTGCCCTGCGATGCCCGTGCGGCGTCCAGGTAGTCCCGCTTGTCTGCCCAGCGCTCGAACAGGACCGTGGCGAACGGAAAAACGGCGGAGATGCCTGCGAACAGCGCCACGACGAAGGGCCACCGCTGCAGCTTCCAGAGGGCAAGGGCGGCGATGCCATAGCCCACGAACAGTGCGCCGTGTATGGGTCCGGCAACCTGGACGCCGATTTCGGTGGTGCCGGCAATCCACTTGAAGTACATGCCGATAAGGAGCGCCGCCCAGCTGAAGGCTTCGGCGATGGCCAAGATCCGGAATGCCCGGATCACGGCTGTTTTCTTGAAGATCACGATACTGTCCTCTCCTGCCGTGAAAGCGGCAAAGAAACGCCCCGGCTGCCGGCCGGAGCCGGAACCGGGGCAGGTTCAAAAACTAGCGTCCGCGGTTGGGACGTGCCTTGTAGGGGTCGATGCCCTTGGGGATCGGGAGACGGTTGCCCAGTGAGGCGATGCGCTTGGACACTGCGTTCACCTCAAGCTTGGTCAATTCCTTTTTGAGCTTGCCCATCTTCTTGGCTACCTCGCTGATGGGCACCTGCCCCTCGCCCCGGCCGCTTTCGATGACGTGGACAGTGACGTTCGGCAGGATGCGCGCAAGGCGTTTGCGTTCCGCGTCCAGCAGCGGCTTTACCCGGTGCGTGGGGCCTTCGCTGACGAGGACGATGCCGGGGCGGCCGATAGCGCGGAAGACGGCGTCCTGCGTCCGCGGGTTAACCGCAACAGGCTGTTCCTCGGTGATCCAGCCGCGGCGGAGCGTTCCCAGTGCGGCGCCGGAAGCGCCGGGCTGGTTCTCGATCTGGGCGAATGCGGCGCGCTCTGCCCTGCGGGACAGGATGAACGTGGCGCCGAGCAGGCCCAAGGGGATGCCGATGATCAGGCCGGTGATCCAGTTATCCAGCCAGTAGCCCACCAGGAAGCTGACAGCCACGACGCCAAGGAATACCAGCAGCATGAGCCACGGAACCATGGGGTCATGACGGCGGGTCATGGTGAAGACTTCGCGGATCTGCTTAAGCCGGCTGGGCTTCTTGGCCTTCGCTTCTTTCGGCTTGCGGGAGAAGAGGCCACGCTTGACTGCGCTGGAGCCAGACGGAGTGGAGTTGCTGGAATCAGGGGATTTCGCCATAGTGCCTTAATTCTACGTGACCAAAGCCGAAGGACCGGCACCGGATTATTCGGGTGCCGGTCCTTCGGGGACGCTGCGTTTCGTTCGGAACTGCAGATCAGTGGTGTGCCGCGATGAGTGAGCTGGCTTCCTGGCGGGTGCTGCCGGAGGACTCGATGTGGGCGAGTTCGGCGGGGATGTCCCAGCCTTTCTTTCGCATCGCGGTGGCCCAGAGCCGCCCGGCGCGGTAGGAGGAACGGACCAGCGGCCCGGACATGACGCCGAGGAACCCGATCTCGGTGGCCTCGTCCTGGAGGTCCACGAATTCCTGCGGCTTGACCCACCGGTCCACCGGCAGGTGCCGCTCACTCGGGCGCAGGTACTGGGTGATGGTGATCAGGTCGCAGCCGGCCTCGTGCAGGTCCCGCAGGGCCTCTGAGATCTCCTCGCGGGTCTCGCCCATGCCCAGGATCAGGTTGGACTTGGTGACCATGCCCAGGTTCCGGCCCTGCGTGATCACATCCAGGGACCGCTCGTACCGGAACGCCGGACGGATCCGCTTGAAAATCCGCGGCACGGTCTCCACGTTGTGCGCGAACACCTCGGGTTTTGAATCGCAGATCGCTTTGATGTGTTCGGGTTTGCCGGAGAAGTCCGGGATCAGCAGTTCGACGCCGGTGCCGGGGTTCAGCTCGTGGATCTTCCGGACCGTCTCGGCGTACAGCCACACGCCCTCGTCTTCGAGGTCGTCGCGGGCCACGCCGGTGACGGTGGCGTAGCGCAGCTGCATCGCCTGCACGGAGCGGGCCACCTTGGTGGGTTCGAACATGTCCACCGGGGAGGGCTTGCCGGTATCGATCTGGCAAAAATCACAGCGCCGGGTGCACTCGGACCCGCCGATCAGGAACGTGGCTTCCTTGTCCTCCCAGCACTCGAAGATGTTGGGGCAGCCAGCCTCCTCACACACCGTGTGCAGGCCCTCTTTCTTGACCAGGTTCTTGAGCTGGACAAACTCCGGGCCCATCTGGACCTTCGCCTTGATCCACTCCGGCTTGCGCTCCACCGGAACAGCAGAATTGCGCTGTTCAACGCGCAAAAGCTTCCGGCCTTCAGGTGCCAATGTCACAGTAGAGCTCCTTCGGGGGTAGCGACCAGGGCGTCTTCATTCTTGCGCAGTTCTTCAGTAATGCGGGACACGAGGTCAGCCGGGCCGACGTCATAGCCGGTTTCCTGGGCGATGGTTGTCACGCCGGCGTCAGTGATGCCGCAGGCGATGATCTGGGAATAGGGGGTGAGGTCGTTGTTGCAGTTGATGGCGAACCCATGCATGGTTACGCCCTCATGCACCCGGATGCCGATGGCGGCGATCTTCCGGTCCGGGCCCTTGCTGTCCGCGGTGATCCAGACGCCGGCCCTGCCCTTGATGCGGACTGCGGTGATTCCGTAATCGGCCAACACAGCGATGATCACGGCTTCCAGGCGTTCCACATAGTCGCGGATGCCTGCCCGGTTCTTCAGCTTGATAATGGGATATCCCACCAGCTGGCCGGGCCCATGCCATGTCAGTTTTCCACCCCGGTCCACGGGCACCACCGGCGTGCCGTCGAAGGGCCGTTCATGATCCTCGGTCCGTTTGCCGGCAGTGTAGACCGCCGCGTGTTCCAGGAGGAGGACAGTGCTTGGGGCTACCCCCGCGACCACTTTGTCGTGGAGTTCGCTCTGGATCTGCCAGCCACGGGTGTAGTCGACAAAATCGGGAGCAAGACCCAGCTGTGAAAACTCAAGAGTCATGGCATCCAGCTTAGACCCCGTGGCGTTCCGTGCCCGGTTTAGTGCTTAAGCTCACCCGCCAGCCAGAGGCACGTCACACGCACTCCCACTGTGGCAGCACGCTGCCGCGTGGCCTGTGGATAACTTCTGCACGGCGAACGGGATTCGGCTAGACATGTCGTATGGAAATTTCGCAGGTTCCCGAGGTGCCCGGCTTCGCCGTGGGACGCATGCTGGGCCGCGGAGGGAGCGCGACGGTCTGGCTGGCCAGGGAAAACCGGACCGGCCGGGACTTTGCCCTCAAGTGCTTCCACCCCGGCAAGGGCGGTCCAGCCGGCGGTGAACCGCTGACCGGGGACGCGGTCCGGCGTGAGATCCGCATCCTGTCGGTCCTGGACCACCAGCACCTGGTCAAAGCACATGACGCCATCCGCCTTCCGGGACTGCCGGAAGACGGCACGGCCCTGGTGATGGATTATGCTCCCGGCGGCTCCCTGGCCGCCCTGGTGGCCAGCCGCGGAAGGCTGAGCGTTGGCGAAACGGTGACGGTGCTGACACCCATCGCCCAAGCCGTGGGATACCTGCACAGCAAGGGATTCACCCACGCGGACGTCTCGCCGGGGAACGTCCTGTTCACCGGCCAGGGCAAACCCTTGCTGTCCGACGTCGGCATCGCGCGTATGCTGGGCGACCCCGGCTGTGCTGCAGCGTCAGGAACTCCAGGCTTCGTGGACCCGTCACCGGTGGACGCAGTGCGTGGCCTGCAACCCGAAAGGGATGTCTTTTCGACGGCGGCGCTGGGCTGGTTCTGCCTCACAGGCCAGGCTCCGCCAAGGACCTCGGGCCGGCCGCCGCTGCCGCTCCTGGTCCCCGACGTTCCGCGGGAGCTGGCGGCTGCGCTGGAAGCAGGCCTGAACGAGGACCGGCGTGCCCGGCCCACCGCCGCGGCGCTGGCAACGGCCGTCTACCGCAGCGCGTCGCCCCGGCCACTTGACCTCGCGGCCTCCGTCCATCCCACGGTGATTCCGGAGCTGTTGACCCGCCGGCAGGATTCGGCAACGTCCCGGCCGCGGGCAGCTGCGGAAAAGTACAAGGCCGCAGGCAGGTGGATCGCCACTGCCAGGTGGTCGGGCCTGCCCTTTTCCGGGCCGCGCATGCCGTTCCCGCAGTCCGTCAACGAACGCCGCACCTCCGCCGGGAAGCATGCCGGCCCAGCACATGTTGGCACAGCAGATGTTGGCAGTGCGCAAGCCGCCCCAGCAGAGTTTGTCACAGCAGATGCCAGCACAGCACAACCCGGCACAGCAGATGCCGGCACAGCACAACCCGGCACAGCAGATGCCGGCACAGCACAACCCGGCACAGCAGATGCCGGCACGGCACTGCCCGGCCTGGCTCACATGGGCAGGGGACGGCGCCGTTCGTCCCTGCGGCGCCGCGTGCCACTGTTGCGCGGGATCCTCCCATCGTCCGCCGTGGTAGTGGTGGCGGCCGCGGCGTGGTGGCTTGCGGGAGCTACGGGACTGCCGGCCGGACCAGGTCCTGCGTCAGAGTCCGTCACTGCGCCGGAGTCCGTCGTGGGGCAGGAACCCGCCAGCGGACAGGGTCCCGATAATCCGGCGGGTGGGACTGAGGCACATGAAACGGCGGCAAGCGAAACAGCGAAAGCCTTCTCCGGCGCCTCAACCGAAAGTGGCGGAAGCGAAAAGGGAGCAGACAAGAACAGCCGGGGCGATGCTAGTGGCGGCCCTGCGGTGGCCAGGCAGCAGGCGCGGGCGTCGGACCCCATCCAGGCTGTCCAGGGCCTCGCTGCCCTGCGGGACCTGGCGTTCAGCACAGGAGAGCTCGGCCTGCTGGACGAGGTGAATGCGGAAGGTTCGCCGGCAGCTGCCGCCGATGGGCGGACGGCCGAACGGCTTCGCAGCTCCGGCCACGTCCTCGCCGGGTTTTCCAGCACCCTTGCGGACCTCCGTACGGAGGACGGTGCCACAGCCACCCACGCCGTGGTGCAGGTGCGCTCCAGTTCTTCCGCATATGCGGAGAGGAATGCCGGGGGCTCCATCGTAGGGGAGGGCCCGGCCGGCACCAGCCGCCAGCTCCGGCTGGTCCTCGTGGCCGTGGACGGCACATGGCGCATCAGTGAAATCCTCCCAGGGGACTGATCCTCGCGGGTCCGGTCCGGTTTTCGTGCGACCGGTTTTCCCGGTCCGTTGCCCGTTGCCCGTTGCCCGTTGCCCGTTACCGGTACCGGTACCGTTTCCGCCCGCCGTGCCGCTTCGCCTGTGCCGCTTCCGCCCGCACATGGGACTTCCGGCGAAGCGTGCGTGGCGGAGCCTCTGCCTGCCTAGTCCTTGCCGGCAACCCACTGGGCGGCCTGTGCCACCGTGGGGTGCTGCCACACGAACCTGGCCTCCAGGAGCACCGCGGGTTCCATACGCTGGCTGGAAAGGAGGAGTTCCTCCGCCAGATCACGCATCAGCAGCCGCAGCACAGGGGCCGGAACCCGCAGGGCTGCCGGCCGGTGCAGTGCACGGGCAATTTCCCCCACCAGGGTGCTCACGTCAGCCTGCTCGGGAGCGCAGAGGTTCACGGGCCCGCTGACCGGTGACTCAAGCAGAAAGAGGAATGCCGCTGATACGTCCGGCAGGGTGACCCAGGGCCAGTACTGCCGGCCGCTTCCGAGCGGTCCGCCTACGCCCAGCCGGATCAGGGGCAGCAGCCTGCCCAGCGCGCCGCCAGACCGGCTGAGGACAACGCCTGTCCGGGTAGTCACCACCCGCACCCCTGCCGGAGCCGAACGGGCCGCGTCCTCCCACTCAACGCAGATCCGCGACAAGGTTCCTGATCCCGGCGGTGCGGATTCCCGGAGGACGGTGTTGCCGGCGTCGCCGTAGTAGTTCGAGCCGGACTGGCTGATAAAGACCGGGGGCGGGGAATCCAATTGCCGCATCGCGTGGGTGAGCGTCCGCGTGGAGCCAACCCGCGAATTGAACAGCTCCTCCACCCGTTTGCGCGTCCAGGGCCGGTCCCCGATTCCAGCGCCGGAAAGGTTAACCACGGTATCCGCCCCGGCCAGCGCCTGCGGATCCAGGTCCCCGGCCGCGGGATCCCACCTGATCTCGGACGCGGAGGCAGGGTCCCCCCTGACGAGGGACACGACGTCGTGTCCCGCCTTCGTGAAGGTGTCTGACATGGAAGTGCCGAGGAGCCCGGAGGCGCCGGCCATGACGATGCGCATGGTCCATCTCACCACGCCGCAGCGCCGGCGGCACCTCCCGACAGGCCGCAGGAGGGTTGACTATGATCGAACGATGACCTTTTCCAGCTACTTCCGTTTCCCGCATCTGCACGGCGATCTGGTCACCTTCGTGGCCGAGGACGACGTGTGGATCGCGCCCCTGGGCGGCGGCCGCGCCTGGCGCGTCTCGGCACTCCAACTGCCCGCCCGCAACCCCCGCTTCACCCCCGACGGGAAGCGGCTGGTGTGGACGGTGGTCCAGGGAACGGCGCCGGAAGTGGTATCGGCAGAAGTCGACGGCGGCGGGTACCGGCAGCTGACCTTCTTCGGCCACAGCACAACGAGGGTGAAGGGTTTCACTGCCAGCGGTTCGGTGGTGGTCACCAGCGCGTTCCGCCAGGCCGAAGGCAGGCACACGCACGCCTACAGCGTCCCGCTGGAGGGCGGCTGGGCCGAGGAGCTCCCGTACGGGCCGGTTGAGTCCGTCGCCTTTGGCCCCGAGGTGGGTGACGAGCGGCCAGTGGTGGTGGGCAGCGTGCTGTCCCGCGAACCCGCCTGGTGGAAACGCTACCGCGGCGGCACCGCGGGAAAGCTGTGGATCGACGCCGACGGCAACGGGGAGTTTGAACGCCTTGTGCCGGAGCTTGACGGCAACCTCGCCGATCCCCTGTGGGTGGACGGCCGGATCGCCTTCCTTTCGGACCACGAGGGCTACGGCAACCTGTATTCGGTCCTTCCCAGCGGAAAGGACCTGCGCCGGCACACGGACCACGAGGACTTCTATGTCCGGCATGCCGCCACCGACGGCAAACGCGTGATTTTCGAATCCGCCGGCGAGCTGTGGGTACTGCACGATCTCGGCTCCGACGCCGTGCGGTTGAACATCACCCTTGGCTCCGCCTCGCAGTCTAGGCGTCCTGCCCTGCTCAAGACCGCCAAGCACCTCGGTGCGGCAGTACCTGACACGACCGGTTCCGCCAGTGCAATCGAAGCCCACGGCACCATCCATTGGCTGCGCCACAAGGACGGGCCGTCCCGCATCATCGAGGCGACGCCAGGTGTCCGCGCCCGCCTGCCCCGGCCCCTGGGGGACGGCCGGATTGCCTACCTCGCCGACCACGAGAATGTGGAGGCGTTGTACATCAAGGACATCGCGGCGCCCGTGCCGCATGCCGGGATTGCCGGCACGGACGGGAGAGCGGCGCCGGGTGCCGCCGCAGCCCGCAGCACGGCGGACGTTCCTGTGCCGGTCGCCGCAGGTAAGGAAGAAGCTGTGGTGCTGCCGCAACCGGTCCCGGCTGCCGGAGCTGCCGCGCTGGCCGGGAAGGCTGCGCCAGCCGGGAACGCTGCGCTGGCCGGGAACGCCGTGCCTGTCCACGCCTCGGATGAGCAGGCCGACGTCGCTCCCGAAGCAGGCACCTCCGCCGCGGAAGCACAGGCACTTCCGGCTGCAACCCGCATCGACTTTCCGCGTCCCTCGCGGGCCAGCGCCCTGGAAGCCAGTCCTGACGGGCACCGGCTGGCCCTCGGCACGTCCTTCGGCGAGGTTTACGTGGCGGACACCCGTACGGGTGAACTGACGCTGGTGTCCAGCATCGGCGAGGGCACGGTTGCCGACCTTTCGTGGTCGGCGGACTCGCGGTGGCTCGTATGGTCAGAGCCGGTCACATCCTTCGGCTCCCGCAGCCGGCTGCGGATGGCCAACGTGGCAAAGCCGGGTTCCGTCCCGGTGGATGTCACGGATGGCCGCTTCGGAGACAAGTCCCCGGCGTTTACCCCGGACGGGAAGTTCCTGGCGTTCCTGTCGAACCGCAGCTTCGACCCCGTGTACGACGGACATTCCTTCGATCTCTCCTTCCCCAGCCCCATCAAGCCGTACCTCGTGGCGCTCGCCGCGGACACGCCGTCGCCCTTTGGTCCCGCGGTGGACTCCGAGGCGGGGGAAGCTGCAGGGGGAGACGGGTCGGCGCAGGAGGCGGAAACGGCAGCACCGGACGTCCGGGTGGATGCCGAGGGACTGGCCCACCGGGTCATCACCGTTCCCGTGCCGCAGGGTAACTACACTTCCCTGAAAGCAACTGAGGGAGCCCTGCTGTGGCTCGACTGGGCCCTCGCCGGGGTCACCGGCGACGGCAAGGCCAGCCAGGACGACAAGGACGCCCGGCCCAGCCTGGTCCGGTTCGACCTTGGACGGCGCAAGCAGACCACGCTTGTGGACGCGCTGGACAGCTTCCGGCTGTCAGGGGACCGCAGCAAGGTGGTGCTGGTCTCGGACAAGCAGGTCACCGTGGTCCCCGCCGATGCCAAGGCGGATGAGGAATCCGGGAAGCTGGTCAAGGTGGACCTCGGCCGGATCCGCGTCATGATGGAACCGCTCAGTGTGTGGGGCCAGGCCTTCGACGAGGCGTGGCGGCTGCAGCGCGATTTCTTCTGGACCGAGGATATGGCCGGCCAGGACTGGGAGTCCATCTACCGCCGCTACCGTCCCCTGGTGGAACGCCTGGGCTCGCATGATGACCTGGTGGACCTCCTGTGGGAGCTGCACGGCGAACTGGGAACCTCGCACGCCTACGTCCGGCCGGCGCTTGTCACGGAGAACGGCAGCCACGGCCAGGGCAGGCTGGGCGCCGACCTGGCCTACACGTCCGGCGGATGGGAAATCACCCGGGTCCTTGCCGGCGAGTCCTCCGACCCGCTGGCCACGTCACCCCTGACCAGACCCGGCGTCGGCGGCAAGGCGGGGGACATCCTGCTCGCCATCGACGGCGTACCGCTCTCGGAAAACGTCACCCCGGCCATGCAGCTTGTCGGAGCCGCAGGGCGCGCCGTCGAACTGACCCTCCTGAACGGTGCTGCGCACGGAGCCGCAGCAGGCACCCAGCGCCGCGTCGCCGTCGTGCCCGTCAAAGACGAGGAGCGCCTCCGGTACCAGGAATGGGTGGCCTCGAACCGGCGCACCGTCCGTGAAGCGTCAGCGGGCACATTCGGTTACCTGCACATCCCGGACATGATGGCGAACGGCTGGGCGCAGCTGCACCGGGACCTTGACACCGAAACGGCGCTGGACGGACTGATCGTCGATGTCCGGCGCAACCGCGGCGGGCACACCTCGCAGCTGGTGGCAGAGCTCATCGGACGCAAGGTCACCGGATGGAGCATGCCGCGCGGGGAGAAGCCGCGGACATACCCCCATCACGCGCCGCGCGGCCCGGTGATCATCCTGGCCGATGAGTTTGCCGGCTCGGACGGGGACATCATTACTCAGGTGTCGAAGCTGAGGGGAATCGGACCGGTCATCGGAACGCGCACCTGGGGCGGGGTTGTGGGCATCGACAACCGCTTCGCCCTTGCGGACGGCACCGGCGTGACGCAGCCGCGGTACGCCACCTGGTTCGGCGGCGGGGTGGGCTGGAGCGTGGAGAACTACGGCGTAGACCCGGACATCGAGGTCACGTTCCCGCCGCATGCCTACGCCGCGGGCCGGGACCCCCAGCTGGAGTACGGCATTGGCGCGCTGAAGGAAATGATCCAGGAACTGCCCACGGACCGTCCGCCGGCCCGCGAAGGCTACCGCCGGCTGCGTCCCGCTCCGCTGCCGGCACGCCGCCAGGGGAAGTAGCCCAGCAGCAAAAGAAGCATTTGTAAAAAAGCGCAGCGCAGCAAAAAGCCCTGCCCGGCCGGGATGGCCAGGCAGGGCTTTTCGCTATTGCCGGTTCAGGACTCCAGGGTCGCATCCAGGGTGATATCAATGCTGGCCAGGGCGCCGGACACAGGGCAGCCCACCTTGGCCTCGCCCGCGATCTTCTGGAACTCCTCCTCGGAAATGCCGGGGATCCTCGCGGACATGGTGAGGTGGCTGCCGGTGATTCCCGTGCCGGGAACAAACGTCACGTCGGCCTTGGTGCGGACTTCCTCCGGCGTGTGGCCCGCCTTATCGAGCTCGTTGCTGAAGGCCATGGAGAAGCACGCGGCGTGGGCTGCGGCGATGAGTTCCTCCGGGCTGGTCTTGCCGTTGGCCGCTTCGGTGCGGGCCTTCCAGGTGACGTCGAACGTGCCCAGGCCTGAGGTGGCCAGGCTGGTGGTACCGGAACCTTCCGTCAGGTTGCCGTTCCATACTGCGTTTGCTGAACGTGTTGCTGCCATGTTCACTCCTCAGGTCGATGTGTACCGGGGCAGGCCGCTGCCTGGGCCCCGCCGTGTTCCATCCTAGGGACAACACCCGCGGCGTGCACCGGCTGTCCGCTGTCAGAGGATTATGACCGGGGCGTGAGACGACGACGGCGACGCTCCCGCATGCGGGAGCGTCGCCGTCGTGGTTTCGGCGTGGGGCTGCTACTGCCAGAGCGTCGCGATGGCGATGTTCAGCAGCGCGAGTCCGCCTACGCCGTGCGCCAGGCCTGCGCTGATGTCCTCGCCCTTCTTGTATTTGCGGCGGCCAATGAAGGCGAGCACGCCAACGGCCAGGGCCACAGCGAACTTAATGCCGAGCTTGAAGTAATTGGCGTCCATGTCCAGGGCCGGGATAAGCCCCATCAGGGCGACGCCGGTCAGCAGCTGGAGCATGGCGCCGTCGAACTGGCGGGGGTGGACGGTGGGCTTCTTCATCTGGCCGATCCAGATGCCGACGATCATGGCGGCGCCGACGATATGCAGGAAGACCACGATGTTATAGACGATGTTCATGGGACCAGTGTAGCCATTCGTTCTACCGGGCGTAGTAAGGAGGCGGGGGACGCCTGGTGCCCCGTCCGCCGTGCTTCCCGGGCGGGGGCCCGGAGCAGCAACAGGAGTGTTAAACGACGACGGCGGTGCAGGCCGTCCGGGAGTGATCCCGCCGTTGCCTGCACCGCCGTCGTGTGCGTCCGGGTGTTACAGCCCCAGGTCCGCTTCGAAGGCGCCTTCTTCAAGGCGTGCCTTCAGGGTCTGGAGGAAACGGCCGGCGTCCGCGCCGTCCACCAGGCGGTGGTCGTACGTCAGGGAAAGGTACATCATGGAGCGGATGGCGATCGAATCGTCACCGTTCTCATCGGCCACCACCACGGGGCGCTTGACGATGGCGCCGGTGCCGAGGATGCCCACCTGCGGCTGGTTGATGATCGGGGTGTCGAACAGGGCCCCGACCGAGCCGATGTTGGTGATGCTGAACGTGCCGCCGGACAGCTCGTCCGGGCCGATCTTGCCGTCGCGGGTGCGGCCGGCAACGTCGGCGATCTTGCCCGCCAGTCCCGCAAGGTTCAGGCTGCCGGCGTCGGAAATGACCGGAACCAGCAGGCCCTTGTCAGTGTCGACGGCGATCGCCAGGTGCTCGGCGTTGTGGTAGGTGATCTCCTGCTTGTCCTCATCGTAGGCAGCGTTGAGCTTGGGGTGCTGCTTGAGGGCCTCCGCGACAGCCTTGGCGATGAACGGCAGGAAGGTCAGCTTGGTGCCGTTCTGCGCCTGGAAGGAGTTCTTGGCGCGGGCACGGAGCTTGGCGACCTTGGTCATGTCCACTTCGTGGACCTGGGTCAGCTGCGTGGAGACCTCGAGGGATTCGCGCATGCGGCGGGCGATGACCTGGCGGATGCGCGGGGCCTTTTGGGTGGTGCCGCGCAGTGAGGAAGCAGCCTGGCCCGCGGACGCGGAGGCTGCCGGGGCGGACGCTGCCGGTGCTGCAGGCGCGGCGGCGGGAGATGCCTCTGCCTCGGCTGCGGCGATGACGTCCTGCTTGCGGATGCGGCCGCCGACGCCGGTGCCGGAGAGGGAGGTGATGTCCACGCCGTGCTGGTTGGCCAGCTTCCGGACCAGGGGAGTCACATAGCCGGACTCGGAGCCGCCTGCTGACGGGGCAGCTTCTTCGGAAGCCGGTGCAGCAGCCTGGGGAGCGGGTGCAGCCTTGGGTGCCTCCTGCTTGGGTGCTTCCTGGGCGGGAGCGGCCTGCGGTGCGGGTGCTTCAGCCTTCGGTGCTTCGGCCTTGGGCTCTTCCTTGGCCGGTGCCTCGGTGGAAGGGGCTTCGGCCGGGGCGGCAGCAGCGCCTGAACCGATTACGGCAAGGACGGATCCCACTTCTGCGGTCTCATCCTCGTTGACGCGGATTTCCTGGAGGGTACCGGCCACGGGGGAGGGAATTTCGGTGTCGACCTTGTCGGTGGAAACCTCCAGCAGGGGCTCGTCCACCTCCACGGCGTCGCCAACAGCCTTGAGCCAGCGGGTGACGGTACCTTCGGTGACGCTTTCACCGAGGGCCGGCAGGGTGACGTCGTGGCTTTCGCCGCCGGCCGCCGGTGCCTCGGGTGCGGACTTTTCCTGCGCAGGTGCTTCTGCGGGGGCAGGCGCCTCGGTGGAGGGAGCTTCGGCGGGAGCCGGCGCTTCCTCGGCAGCAGGGGCCTCTTCGGCGGGAGCCTCTTCGGCGGGCGCGCCGCCGCCGGAGCCGTCCCCAATGCGGACCAGGGGAGCGCCGACCTCGGCGGTCTCGTCCTCGGCCACCAGGATTTCCTCAATCACGCCAGCTACAGGAGAGGGGATTTCAGTGTCTACTTTGTCGGTGGAGACTTCGAGCAGCGGCTCGTCCACCTCTACCCGGTCACCTACCTGCTTGAGCCAGCGGGTGACGGTTCCTTCGGTGACGCTCTCACCGAGGGCGGGCAAGTTAACGGATTCAGACATGTCGTCCCCGTTCTCCTTATTGATCTTTAGTGCGGATGATTGCTGCCTGTTGGCCAGCCTAGTGCACCCGGCATTCCGTGCCGGGTGCACCAGGCCCTTGGGTTTTGGGGAGACTAGCCGTGAAGCGGCTTGCCGGCGAGTGCCAGGTGGGCTTCGCCCAGGGACTCGTTCTGGGTGGGGTGGGCGTGCAGGAGCTGGGCCACATCCTCCGGGTACGCTTCCCAGTTCACGATCAGCTGGGCCTCGCCCACCTGCTCGCCCATGCGGGCGCCGATCATGTGGACGCCGACCACGGGGCCGTCCTTCTGCCGGACCAGCTTGACCAGGCCGGAGGTGCCCAGGATGGAGCTCTTGCCGTTGCCCGCGAGGTTGTATTCCTGGGTCTGCACCTGGTCCTCGCCGAACTTCTCCTTGGCGGCCTTTTCGGTGTAGCCCACGGTGGCGATCTCAGGCTCGGAGTAGGTGACCTTGGGGATGTTGATGTCCTCGACCACCACAGGCTTCAGGCCGGCGATTTCCTCGGCCACGAAGATGCCCTGCTGGTAGCCGCGGTGCGCCAGCTGGACGCCGGGGACGATGTCGCCCACCGCGTAGATGTTGCCGACGCCCGTGTGGAGGCGCTCGTTGGTGATGACGAAGCCGCGGTCAATGGTGATGCCCGCTTCCTCGTAGCCCAGGTTGGCGGTGACGGGGCCGCGGCCCACGGCGACCAGCAGCAGGTCGGCCTCGAACGTCTTGCCGTCCACCAGGGTGACCTTGACGCCGTCGTCGTTCTGCTCGACGCCCTGGAAGAACACGCCGGTGGAGAACTTGATGCCGCGCTTCTTGAAGGCCCGCTCGAAATTCTTGACGATGGTGGCGTCCTCGTTGGGGACCAGCGAGGGCAGGCCCTCCACGATGGTGACGTCCACGCCGAAGGACTTCCACACCGACGCGAACTCGACGCCGATGACGCCGCCGCCCAGGATGATGGCGCTCTTGGGGATGAAGTCCATGGTCAGCGCCTGGTCGGAGGTGATGACCTTGCCGCCGAGCTCCAGGCCGGGAAGGGTGCGCGAGTAGGAACCGGTGGCCAGGACGATGTTCTTGCCCTTGTAGGCGGTGCCGTTCACCACGACGGTGTCGGTGCCCTGGAGCTTGCCTTCGCCCTCGATGACGGTGATGCCCTTGGACTTGATGAGTCCCTGCAGGCCCTTGTACTTGCCGGCGATGATGCCGTCCTTGTACGCGTTGACGGCGTTGATGTCGATGCTGTCAAGGGTGACGTTCACGCCGTACTTGGCGGAGTCGCGGGCGTGGTCGGCCAGCTCCGCCGAGTGCAGGAGGGCCTTGGTGGGGATGCAGCCGTTGTGGAGGCAGGTGCCGCCCAGCTTGGCCTTCTCCACGAGGCCGACGGTGAGGCCAAGCTGTACTGCCCGGAGAGCGGCGGCGTATCCGCCGCTGCCGCCACCGAGTACCAGGATGTCGAATTCTTGCGCAGTTGCCTGATCGGCCACTAAAACGCTCCCTCGCGTGAACGATGACGCGGTCCTGCGCATCATCTGGTCTTGGAACTTGCACTGCCGTGATTATGCCAGCAGGCCAATTCTCTTGCATTTGTGACTACCGTGGTTCACCTTAGCGAACCACTTATCCATGCTCCACCCTGGCACCACGTTTGTGGAGCGCTTGTGTCGAGTGTCACGCGGCTTTGTGGCACAGGGATCACCGGTCCCGCAAAGCCGCGTCACAGCACGTCGGAGGCCGCCAAAGGGGTCAGGCGGCAGCCAAGATGTCCTCCACGTATGCCACCAGGGTCCGGACCGTGCAGCCCGTTCCCTGCTTGTGCGTGTAGCCATAGGGGCTCCCGTTATTAAAGGAGGGCCCGGCGATGTCGATGTGGGCCCAGGGGATCTGTTCCCCGTCCTTGCCCTTACCCACGAACTCCCGGAGGAAAACGGCGGCGGTCATCATGCCGCCGTGGCGTTCGCCGATGTTGGCGAGGTCGGCGACCTGCGAATCGAGGCTGGGCCGCAGTTCCTCGGGCAGCGGCATGGGCCACACGAGTTCGCCGGCGCGGTCCGCTGCCGCCTTGAGTGGCGCCGTCACGCTGTCGGATCCCATGATGCCGGCGGTCCGGTTGCCCAGGGCGATCAGCTGCGCGCCGGTGAGTGTGGCTACGTCGATGATGGCGTCCGGGTGCTCGCGGCTGGCGGCGACGATGCCGTCGGCCATGACCAGCCGGCCCTCGGCATCGGTGTTCAGGACCTCAACGGTCTTGCCGCCGAACATGGTGAGGACGTCGGCCGGGCGGGAGGCGGCGCCGGAGGGCATGTTCTCGGCGATGCAGAGCCAGGCGGTTGCCTTGACCGGCAGGCCGAGCCCCGCAAGGGCCAGGACAGTATTAAGGACGACGGCGGCCCCCGCCATGTCGCTCTTCATGTCGCCCATGCCGAGGGCTGGCTTAATGGAGATGCCGCCGGTGTCGAACGTGATGCCCTTGCCCACCAGCGCAATCTTTGAGGTTGCCTTGGCAGGGGAGTACTCCACCTTCACCAGGCGGGGCTGGCGTGCCGAGCCCTTGCCCACGCCCATGATGCCGCCGAAGCCTTCCTTCTCAAGGCGCTTCTCGTCCCAGACGGTCACTTTGACGGGCAGCCCCTTGGCGAGCTCCTTCGCCGCCTCGGCGAAGGTTTCCGGGTAAAGGTGGCTGGGCGGCTGGTTGACCAGGGACCGGGTGGCGTTGACGGCCCTGCCGATCAGCGCGGCCCGCTTGAGGACCGCGTCCAGTTCCTTCTGGCCGGCCAGTTCAGTGAAGATCACGGCGTTGCGGACGGGGTCCTTCAGGCCGTCCTTGGAGGACCGGAACTCGCTGAAGGAATAGGCGCCCAGCGCGGCACCCTCAGCCACGGCCTCGACGTCGGCAAGGGACGCCGTCGGGAATGCCAGGGCAACGGTTGCCAGGCCGGCGAGCTGGCGGATGGCGGAGCCCGCTGCACGCCGCAGGGCTTCCCCTGCCAGTGGCTTCGAGGCTGATACCTTGCCCACCCCGGCCAGGACCAGAACGCCCGCACCGGTCTCGGGGAGGCCCGGGAGGCGCACCAGCTGGTCCGCCGCGCCCGTGATTCCGAGGGCCTTGAGGGAATCAGCCAGCGCCTCGGCGGACCGGGCTGTCAGCGGGTTGTCCAGGAGGACGGGTCCGTCCGCACCCTGCCCCACACCTATGACGACGGCGTCACTGGGGCTTTTCTTCAGGTCCCGCGAGAGGGTACTAAGGTTGATTTCAGTATTCTTGACCACGCGGATCAGTCCTCGATTCTCGAAAGATGTTCGGGCAGGGGTGCATGTTCGGCGCTCTGCCATGGTTCCCCGGGTACCGCCGTTCGGAACGCAGTCCGGGTGCCTGCGGGCCCGCCTGGCAGGCCAGTTCCGATCGTAGCCCGTCCATGTCTGAGCTGGTGAATTTCGTGAGAGGTGCGCCACAGCCGGCGCCGGAATGCCCGGCTGTCCCGGGGCGTTGTACAGAATGTCCACCCGCACCTGTGAAAGGAACATGCCGTGCTTGAACGGATCTCCGGCTCCCTGCTGGACCCCGATGCGCTCTATGCGAGCAACATTGAGCTGTTCCACAGCCCCGAACTCCGCGGGCTGAACCTGGTGATGGGCTTTACCGGCTTCGCTGACGCCGGCCACGTGGTGAAGCAGATCAATGCCGAACTGCTGGATTCCCTCGACACCGAGCCGGTGGCCGTTTTTGATGCGGACCAGCTCATTGACTACCGCTCGCGCCGGCCGCACCTGACATTCGTGGAGGACCACCTCCAGGATTACCAGGAACCCCGGCTGGCCCTGTACCGGCTGAAGGACGGGCTGGGTAAGCCTTTCCTGCTGCTGGCAGGCTTCGAACCGGACCTGCAGTGGGAGAGGTTCGCACGGGCAGTGGTGGGCATCGTGGAGAAGCTGGACGTGAACCTGGTGACCTGGATCCACTCCATCCCCATGCCCGTTCCCCACACCAGGCCGGTGGGCGTGACAGTGCACGGCAACCGGCCTGAGCTGATCGAGGGCATCTCCGTCTGGAAACCCACGGTGGAAGTCCCCGCCGCCGTGGGCCACATCCTGGAACTCCGCCTGGTGGAGGCGGGACGCAACGTGGCCGGCTATGTCATCCACGTGCCGCACTACCTGGCCGAGGCGGAATACCCCACCGCCGCCGTCGCAGGCCTTGAATACCTGGGCGCCGCCACATCGCTGATGTTGCCCTCGGACAGGCTCCGCGAAGCAGGCCGCGAGGTAAGCCGCCAGATCGCGGAGCAGATCGACGCCTCCGAGGACGTCCAGCAAGTGGTGTCCCGGCTGGAGGTCCGCTACGACGAAAAGGCCGAGGGCACGGTCCGCCGCTCGCTCCTGGCGGACGAGAACGATGAGCTGCCCAACGCCGACGACCTCGGGGCTGCCGTGGAGGCGTACCTGGCCCGGGAGAACCCAAGCCAGTAAAGGCCGCGGCTGGCGCCCGGGCATAATGAAGTGGTGACTGCACCCCGCGCCTGGCTGATCTGGACCATTGGAATTTTCGGGTACCTGGTGGCCGTGGCGCAGCGCACGTCCTTTGGCGTGGTGGGGCTGGAAGCCACGGAGCGCTTCCAGGCCAGCGCGTCAGCGATCTCCTTCTTCACAGTCCTGCAGCTCCTCGTCTATGCAGGCCTCCAGATTCCCGTGGGCCTGCTCGTGGACAGGTTCGGCTCCCGTGCCATGATCGCCGGCGGCGCAGTGCTCATGGGCCTGGGCCAGCTCCAGCTCGCCTTCGCAGACAGCATTCCCGGGGGAGTGGCCGGCCGGGTCCTGGTGGGGGCCGGTGACGCCATGACGTTCATTTCCGTGATCCGCCTGATTCCGCTCTGGTTCGCTCCTGCCCGCGTGCCGCTGGTAACCCAGCTGACGGGCATGTCCGGCCAGCTCGGCCAGCTGTTCAGCGTTATCCCCTTTGCCTTCGTCCTGCATCTCGCTGGCTGGACCCCGGCGTTCCTGATGCTGGCCGGGATGTCAGCCCTCGCCGTCGTCCTGACCCTGGTGCTGCTGCAGGACGTCCCGCCGGGAACCGCGCGCCCCCACGCGCAGCAGGGGCTGCGGGCTACGGGGGCCTCACTCGCCCGGGCCTGGCGACAGCCGGGGACGCGCCTGGGGCTCTGGAGCCACTTCACCATCCAGTTCAGCGGCACCGTGTTCGCCATGACCTGGGGCTACCCGTTCCTGCTCTCCGGCCAGGGCCTGGACGCCGGAACGGTTGCGGCCCTGATGGCCCTCTACGTCGCCGCCGCGATGGCGGTGGGGCCGTTCATCGGGCGCTTCGTCTCCCGCCATCCGCTGCGGCGTTCCACCATGGTCCTGCTCATCGCCGGCGCAACCGCAACCGCGTGGGCGGCCGTCCTGCTGACCCCCGGCCGTGCTCCGCTGTGGCTCCTGGCCGGTCTTGTGGTGGTGCTCGCCGTTGGCGGCCCGGGGTCCATGATCGGCTTCGACTTTGCCCGCACCTTCAACCCGGCGCACCGGATCGGGACGGCGACGGGTATCGTCAACGTGGGCGGGTTCATTGCTGCCCTTGTTGCGATTTTCCTGATCGGCCTCGTGCTGGACATCCTGTTTGCCAGCGGCTTTTCCCAGGGCGTCCTTTACGGCCTGGATCCTTTCCGGATCGCCCTGAGCGTCCAGTTCCTGCTGCTGGGGTTCGGGGCAGCAGCCATGCTCGTATGCCGGCGCAAAGTGCGGCGGCAGATGGCTGCCCAGGGTGTGGTTGTGCCACCGCTGCGCAGCGCACTGGCCCGCCAGCGGCGCGAGAACCTTGCCCGGCGGCGCGGGTCCTCACTCCCGGAAGGGTGACACTGGTCCTCCACAGGCCGGGTTTCCCCACATAAGGGCGGGTTGCCCACATAGCCGCGTTCCGTCCTTACCCGGTGCCGGCGGGCATCGGAGGCTGGAGCCATGACTTCTCCAGACCACCTGACAGTCCGCAGCCCGGAAGACATCCTGGGCTTCATTCCGCACTCGCTCGGATATTGGCCGGCGCAGAGCCTCGTGGCGATGACCCTGCAGGGTACGAGGCTTGGCGCTACCCTGCGGCTGGACCTGCCGGGACGCGAGGTCCTGGCTGCACCGGCAAAATTCCTGCAGGCCGTCCGGCGCTACCTGGAAGCGGACAAGGAAGCTGACGGCACATTGCTGGCGTTCTTCACCAGCAACAGCAGCGCGTCGTGGCCGTCCCCGTACGACGGCCTGCTGGCCGGCCTGGACTCCATGCTGGAAAGGGCCGGGATGCCAGTCCGGGAGGCCTGGTACGTCGGCGACGATTTCTGGCGGGAGGCCTGGTGCATGGATGTGTCCTGCTGCCCGCTCCCCGGCCGGCCAGTGCAGCAGATCCGTGACAGCACCCTGAACGCAGAGATGGTGTACCGCGGAAGCAGCGTTGGCCCGCAGCCGGAGGAGCAGGCACCGTCCGGGTCTACGGTTTCAAGCCTTTACCTGGCTGCCGTCAGGGAGGCTGAAAGCGCGTGGTCCGCGCAACTGGACCTTCGCCGGGCGAGCAGGCCGCAGTTCGACGCAGTCCTCAGGCTCTGGTGGGACCTGCTGAACCGCCCGCAGGGGGAGGCCTGGCTGCACGAGGCGGATCGCGACGGATTCCTGCGGGCATCGCTGCTGGTCCCCGCCTACCGGGATGCTGTCCTGATGATGGCGGCAGCGGGCACACAGGCTGCCGAAGCCGGTGCCGGGCAGTTGGGGCTCTTCCGGGATGAATGCCTCCTGGACCCTGTGGCGCCCCAGGCTCAGCTGGCGGGGATGGTGGCGCCCCAAGGGGACTTGTTGGGCGCCGGGGCGTCCGCGGACGGGCTGCAGGGCGGAGCGGCGCAGGAAGAACTGTGCGGGGAGGTACTGCCCGGCGCGGGCATGCCCGCCTATGGCGACGTCCTGATGGGCGTGGCCCCGGCCGTCCCGGACTGGGAACGGCTCAACGCCCTGGACCTGGTCCTTGACCAACTTGCCGCAGCGGGCGGACGGGCTGCGGCTGCATCGTTCACGGGGAGGGGGTGGATTGCCTGGTGCCGCGGCCGCGGCTCCTATGCGGCGGCCAATCTCCGGCAGGCCCTTGATGCGGAACCCGGGTACCGCCTCGCGGAACTGCTGCTGGAACTGGTCCGGCGCGGAACACTCTGCGGCTGGGCGGCACGGAGGGAGGCTGCCTGGCAGAAGTTCGGCCCGGACGCGGCGTGACCGCTGCCGGGGGCCGGGGGAGCGGCGGCGGACGGGCAGGACCGCGGGTCCGCCGCGGGCGGGTGAGTCACGGGAAGGCCCGATTCGGGGAAAACATGAGACAATGGAGGCCGAGACCCGGTTGGGTCCGTGTATTGAGCGCACATTGGTGAACCCTGCGGGGAACATAACAGCGGCTCCGGCAGTTGTCTTAACAGACTCTGCAGGCCGTGGTGGCGCTTGGTTTTCACCACGGACTTGACAGGGTCATAGTGGTGTTGCCCGTATGGTGATTCCACAGACCACCGCTAGAAAGGTTTTCTGTGACCCCGTCTTCCACGAAGAAGGACCCCGCCGCCCAGGACGAACTGTCCGCCGAGGAGAAGCAGGCTGCGACCAACGCCAAGCGTGCAGCTACGCGGGCAGCCAACAAGGCGTCGGCCGGAGCGGCTGCAGCGGACGGCAAGCCCGAGCCCAAGAAGCGCGGCCCCAAGCCCGGTGCCAAGGCAGCAGCCGCAAAGTCCGCTGCCGGTGACACCGACGACGCAGAAGAAGTTGAGGAAGACCTCGACGACATCGTCCTCGAAGGGCCTGAAGTCATTGAGGAGGACGCCGAGGCCGATCCCGCCAAGGCAGTTGCCGGCTCAGGCAAGGGCTTCGTCTACTCGGACGCTGACGACGACGACGCGCCTGTCCAGCAGGTCATGTCCGCCGGAGCCACGGCCGACCCCGTCAAGGACTACCTGAAGCAAATCGGTAAGGTGGCACTGCTCAACGCCGAGCAGGAAGTGGACCTTGCCCTCCGGATCGAAGCCGGACTGTTCGCCGAAGAGAAGATCAATGCGGACGACGGTTCCATGGACCCGAAGTACAAGCGCGAGCTTGAATTCATCATCCATGACGGCAAGCGCGCCAAGAACCACCTCCTTGAAGCCAACCTCCGCCTGGTGGTTTCGCTGGCCAAGCGCTACACCGGACGCGGCATGCTGTTCCTGGACCTGATCCAGGAAGGCAACCTGGGCCTCATCCGTGCAGTGGAGAAGTTCGATTACACCAAGGGCTTCAAGTTCTCCACCTACGCCACCTGGTGGATCCGGCAGGCCATTACCCGCGCCATGGCGGACCAGGCCCGCACCATCCGTATTCCGGTCCACATGGTCGAAGTCATCAACAAGCTGGCACGCGTCCAGCGCCAGATGCTTCAGGACCTCGGCCGCGAACCCACGCCCGAAGAGCTCGCGCTCGAACTCGACATGACCCCCGAAAAGGTTGTCGAAGTCCAGAAGTACGGCCGTGAGCCCATCTCGCTGCACACGCCCCTTGGCGAGGACGGCGACTCCGAATTCGGTGACCTGATCGAGGACTCCGAGGCCGTCGTTCCCGCGGACGCCGTGAGCTTCACGCTCCTCCAGGAACAGCTGCATTCCGTCCTGGACACCCTGTCGGAGCGCGAAGCCGGGGTGGTGGCCATGCGCTTCGGCCTGACCGACGGACAGCCGAAGACTTTAGACGAAATCGGCAAGGTCTACGGAGTGACGCGCGAGCGCATCCGCCAGATCGAATCGAAGACGATGTCCAAGCTCCGCCACCCCTCGCGGTCGCAGGTGCTCCGGGACTACCTCGACTAAAGCAGGATGAGCTGGAAAAGCGGCCCGCCGGCTGCCGTGCCCCTCACGGGCGTGGCAGCGGGCGGGCCGCTTTTCCATTCCCGGCAGGATGCGCGGGAGCAGGGCGTGGCCGCGCCAGGACGGCGCCCGTACACGGCGCCTAAGCGGGCCGAGGCTTAAAAGAATTGGGACCCCACCTTCCGGTGGAGTCCCAACAGCTTGGGGAAGCTAGTCGATTTCTACGGCTGCCTTCTCGTGAAGCTTGCCCGTTTCATCGTGCCAGTCGGAGCTCAAGGGCTTCAGGGTCGCCTCAACTGCACGGGCGTGGTGGCCGCAGAAGAGCAGCTCACCGCCGGAGGACTCCAATACAACCCGGACATAGGCCTGAGCTCCGCAACGGTCGCACCGGTCCAGTGCATTGAGTGTGCGGTCTGCCACTGCTGTTGTCATGTCGGCCTCCTTAGTAGATCAGTACGTCTATATAACCAGCATTCGTAACAAAACCATCGCAAGGATGGGGCAAGTTCGCTGTGCGCGTATCCGCAATGTCGGCTCAAGAACGTCCAAGCAGCCTGCGCACGCCCTGACGTGGTGCGGTCCACACCCTCCGCCAGGTGTGGCAGCCGGACCGCAGGCGCCGCGCCGACTACCCTAGAGGAAGCGATCCCAGCCCGCTGTTTTACGTCCCTGAAGGAGCTCACCACCAGTGGCACCAAGTTCTGATTACACTGCCCGGCACCTGTCTGTACTGGAGGGCCTTGAGGCCGTCCGCAAGCGCCCGGGCATGTACATCGGTTCCACCGACTCCCGCGGCCTCATGCACTGCCTCTGGGAAATCATCGACAACTCCGTCGACGAGGCACTGGCCGGTTTCGGCCACGACATCAAAATCATCCTGCACGCGGACAACTCCGTGGAGATCCACGACGACGGCCGCGGCATCCCCATCGACAAGGAACCCAAGACGGGCCTGACGGGCGTGGAGGTTGTCTTCACCAAACTGCACGCCGGCGGCAAGTTCGGCGGCGGCTCCTACACCGCCTCGGGCGGCCTGCATGGTGTGGGTGCGTCCGTGGTCAATGCCCTGTCCTCCCGCCTGGACGTCGAAGTGGACCGGGGCGGGAAGACCTACAAAATGTCGTTCCGCCGCGGCGAACCCGGGCGCTTCAAGGACACCGGGTCCAAAACGGACCCCGCCGCACCCTTCGCCCCGTTCGTTGACGACTCTGTCCTGGACATCGCCGGCAAGGCCAAGCGCGGCGTCACTGGAACCCGGATCCGCTACTGGGCAGACCGGCAGATCTTCACCCCGGACGCAAAGTTCTCCTACGAGGAACTCGCCGCGAGGGCCCGGCAGACGTCCTTCCTGGTGCCCGGCCTCAAACTGACGGTCCGTGATGAGCGAAAAGTCCCGGGGACACCCGGCGAGTCCGGTCCCCACGAGGAGGTGTTCCACCACGACGGCGGCATCTCGGAATTCGTCGAATTCCTCGCCGCAGATCCGGCAGTCACCGATGTGTGGCGGCTGCACGGCTCCGGAAAGTTCAAGGAGACGGTTCCCGTCCTGGATGACCGCGGGCACAGCCAGCTTGCCGAGGTGGAGCGGGACTGTGAAGTGGATGTCGCGCTGCGCTGGGGGATCGGCTACGACAGCACGGTCCGCAGCTTCGTCAACATCATTTCCACGCCCAAGGGCGGAACCCACCAGTCCGGGTTTGAACAGGCCCTGGTGAAGACGTTCCGCAAGGCCGTGGAAAATAACGCCCGCAAGCTCAAGGCCGGCAACGACAAGATCGAGAAGGACGACATCTTTGCCGGACTGACGGCCGTCCTGACGGTGCGGCTTGCGGAGCCGCAGTTCGAAGGCCAGACGAAGGAAATCCTGGGCACGTCGGCCGTGCGCGCCATCGTCGCCAAGGTGGTGGAACGGGAGATCAGCGCCAAGCTCAGCTCCGCGAACCGCAATGACAAGGCCCAGTCCGCCCTGCTTCTCGAGAAAATCGTCAGCGAGATGAAGTCCCGCATCTCGGCCCGCGTGCACAAGGAGACCCAGCGGCGCAAGAACGCGCTGGAAACTTCCTCCATGCCCACCAAGCTGGCCGACTGCCGCACGGACGACGTCGGACGCTCCGAACTTTTCATTGTGGAAGGCGACTCGGCGCTCGGAACCGCCAAACTGGCCAGGTCCTCCGACTTCCAGGCGCTCCTGCCCATCCGCGGCAAGATCCTCAACGTCCAGAAAGCGTCCGTGGGGGACATGCTCTCCAACGCCGAGTGCGCCGCCCTGATCCAGGTGGTGGGAGCAGGATCGGGCCGCAGCTTCGACCTCGCCGCCGCCCGCTACGGCAAGGTCATCCTGATGACGGATGCCGACGTCGACGGAGCGCACATCCGCACCCTGCTGCTGACCCTCTTCTTCCGCTACATGCGGCCCATGATCGAGGAGGGCCGCGTGTTCGCCGCGGTCCCGCCGCTGCACCGGGTGGAGGTCATCAACGCGGGCCAAAAAGCCAACGAAATGATCTACACCTACTCGGAGGCGGAACTCCACGTCCTGCTGGGCCGGCTGGCGAAGGAGGGCAAGCGGTACAAAGAGCCCATCCAGCGCTACAAGGGCCTGGGCGAAATGGACGCCGAGCAGCTGGCAGAGACCACCATGGACCCCCGCCACCGGACCCTGCGGAAGGTGGGCATCGAGAACGCCAAGCAGGCGGAGGAGATCTTCGACCTCCTGATGGGCTCGGACGTTTCTCCGCGCAAGGACTTCATCATTGCCGGCGCCTCAAGCCTGGACCGGGAGCGCATCGACGCCTGACGGCAGCAGGGGAAGGACGACGGCGGGACTCAGCCCAGCAGGCCGGGCACCACGAGCAGGGCGGTGGGCAGGGCAAGGAGCAGCACCGATCCCGCCACGACTATGCTGCGGATGGGCGCCGGCAGCTCCGGCCGGGGCGAGAGCAGCCTGCTGACCCGTGAGGCGGTGGTCCGGGCGGAGTCCGCGCCGGACGTGCCGGCAGCGGTATCAAGCCCGGAGAGCGCCGGGCTCGAGGCCTCCGCGCGGAGGTCCACGCCGCCGCTGTTCCCGGCCGAGCCGCTGGCCACAATGGCGATGGCCTTGATCAGCGTGGCCTTGCTCTCGGTCTTGAGCGCGACGTCGTCGGCCAGCATCTCGATCAGGGAGTTAACTGATTCCTGGGCGAGGCGGGTGGTCGGCAGCCAGGGCAGTGCCTGCCGCCAGGCGGCGAAGGCCCACAGCAGCAGGTGGTGGCGCTGGCTCAGGTGGGCGTTCTCATGGATCAGGACCGCACGGAGTTCTGCGGGCTCAAGGGCCGCCATCAGGCCATCAGAGAGGACAGTGACGGACCGTGCGCCGCCGGGAAGGCAGTAAGCCACGGGGGAGTTGTGGCTGATGACCAGGGTTCCGGTCCCCTCGGCGGACGGTGAGGCCAGCAGGGACAGCAGTACGCGGTGCCGCCGCCGCTGGCGCTCGATCTTGTAGTAGGTCAGCAGCAGGGTGAACACCAGGTGGGCGGTGAGCAGCGCCGCCGCGGACAGGGCGAAGATGTGCCAGAAGCCCAGGGCCGTGGTGGGGGCGTTGTGCAGCACCATGCCGGCCAGCGCCCGCAGGCCTGCGATCAGGTTGTCCCCAATCGGTTCCAGGCCATACACGAGCATTGCGCCGATCATGGACAGCCCGCCGGCCAGCGCTATCGCCTGCCACAAGATCATGGCGGTGAACGGTGAGCGGGCTGGCCACTGCGCGCGTGAGAGGAGGACAGGCACCGGCCACGCCAGGACTATCGCAAGGACCGCCAGCAGGTACGAGGCCCAGAACATGGTCCGCTAGCTAGAGGTGGCCAAGCAGCTTGCGCAGAGTCTCTGCTTCACCTTCGGATACGGACCCGATAAAGCGGGCCAGCACTGCCTCGCGGTCCGGAGCCGACCCCAGTACCTCGTGCATCAGCTCGGCGGTGTGGTCCTCGCGGCTGGACACTGCCTGGTAGCGGTGCGGACGGGTGCCGCGTTCGCGCTCCACCAGGCCCTTCTTCTCCAGCCGGGACAGCACGGTGAGTACCGTGGTGACGGCGAGCTCCTTGCCCTCGTGGCCGGCTGCGCCGCCCTGCCCGGCCGATGTCTGCGCGAGCCTGTCCCGCAGCGTGTTGGCTGTGGCTGCTTCCTGGCCCGCCCAGAGCAGATCCATCACTGCCCGTTCCAGTTCACCAAGACTAGCCATTGCACTTTTCCTTTGTTCCCCGCGCCACCGCCGCCGGGCGGAGGTGGCTGCATGCTGTGTTTGAACTACAACCTCCAATTTACCCGGTTTTCCCGAGACTTTCTACGTTGGGTAGAACACGTGGCGTGACGCGGCCCTTGCCTGCCGTGGCGGGGCAGTGGAAGCTGGTTTTTACACCGCTGCCGCCGTTGTTCTACACTCGGTAGAAGTTGGAGTTCTACAAAACGTAGAAGATCTGCATTCGCTGACACGAGGGACCGCCTTGGACGCTATGGACGCGCTGGAAATCGCACGCTGGCAATTCGGTATCACCACCGTTTACCACTTCATGATGGTCCCGCTGACCATTGGGCTTGGCCTGGTTGTCGCAGTCATCCAGACCGCCTGGCACCGCACGGGCAACCCCGAGTACCTCCGGATGACCAAATTCTGGGGAAAGCTGTTCCTTATTAACTTCATCATGGGCGTAGCCACCGGCATCGTCCAGGAGTTCCAGTTCGGGATGGCCTGGAGCGAATACAGCCGGTTCGTGGGCGACGTCTTCGGCGCGCCCCTGGCCCTCGAGGCACTGCTGGCCTTCTTCGTCGAATCCACCTTCCTGGGACTGTGGATCTTCGGCTGGAAGCAGCTCAAGCCCGGCATCCACCTGGCGTGCCTGTGGATCGCCGTGATCGGGTCAGTCTTCTCCGCCTACTTCATCATCGTGGCCAACAGCTGGATGCAGCACCCCGTGGGCGTGGAGATGATTGACGGCCGGCCGGTCATGACCGATGCGTGGGCCGTCTTCACCAACAACACGGCACTGGTTGCCGTTCCGCACACCCTCTTCGGCGCCCTCGCCGTTGCCGGCGGCTTCCTGCTGGGCATCGCCTGGTACCACCTCTGGCGCAGGCTGCGCGACGGCGTCGACACGGTGGGTGCCGACGGCAAGGTCATCCCGGGCGAATCGGCGGACATCCCGGGCCGGGACCGCGACGACCACAAGGTCTGGCTCCGGTCCCTTCGCATCGGCGCAGTGGTGGCCATGGTCTCCTTCGCCGGCACCGCCCTCACCGGGGACCTCCAGGGCAAGCTGATGTTCGAACAGCAGCCCATGAAGATGGCCGCAGCGGAAGCCGCCTGCCATGACGGCACCGGCTTCTCCGTCCTGAGCATCGGCAACCTCGGTTCACAGGACTGCGATGACATCGTTGCCCTGATTGAAGTACCGGGCATCCTCTCCTACCTGGCGAAGGGCGACTTCACCACCGAGGTCCAAGGCGTCAACAGCCTCCTGCCCCAGTACAAGGAGGCCTACGGGACCCATCTGCCGGACAACCCCATCTACGGCGAACGTGCCGGCCAGGAAATCGACTACCTTCCCGTGATGGAGGTCACCTACTGGGGCTTCCGCATGATGATCGGATTCGGCGGACTCGCCGCCCTGGCAGCCCTGGTGGCGCTGTGGATCACCCGGAAGGGGACCGTGCCCGAATCCCGGTGGCTCATGCGGCTAGCCGTGTTCGGCATCCTGGCCCCCTTCGGCGCCAACGCTGCCGGCTGGATCTTCACCGAAATGGGCCGGCAGCCGTTCGTGGTGGCCCCCAACCCGGATCCCAGCGGCATCGACCAGGTGTTTATGTTCACGGCGGCCGCGGTATCGCCCGGTGTCTCCGCCGGGGAACTGCTGGCCTCGCTGGTCACCCTGACGGCGGTCTATGCAGTCCTGCTGGTGGTTGAGGTCAAGCTGCTGGTGAAGTACATCCGCGGTGGAGTGGTCTCCGCCATGCCGGAGCTGGTCCAGGCGCCGGTTGACGAAAACGAGGACGCCACCCCGGGAGCCGGTGGCCCCGGCGGCGGCAAACCCGGCGACGACGTCCTGGCATTCGCCTACTAAGCCGCGCACGAAAAGCAGAGGAAACAAAGAAATGGAACTGCTGCCAACCGTCTGGTTCATTGCCATTGCGGTGCTGTGGACCGGGTACCTCTTCCTGGAGGGCTTCGACCTAGGCGTCGGGATGCTCATGAAGCTTTTCGCCCGCAACAACACGGAGCGCCGTGTCCTGCTCAATACCATCGGTCCCGTCTGGGACGGCAACGAGGTCTGGCTCCTGACGGCCGGCGGCGCCACGTTCGCCGCCTTCCCGCTCTGGTACGCCTCCCTGTTCTCGGCCCTCTACCTGCCGCTGCTGGTGGTGCTTGTTGCCCTGATTTTCCGGGCGGTGGCCTTCGAGTACCGGGGCAAGGTGGACACCGACCGGTGGCGTGCCCGCTGGGACTGGGCCATCGCGCTGGGATCCTTCTTCGCGGCCTTCGGCGTGGGTGCCGCGCTGGCGCTTACCACCACTGGCCTGCCTTTGAACGCCAATGGTGACCGTGAGGGAGGCCCGCTGGCCTGGTTCAGCGGATACGCCGTTCTGGGCGGCCTCGCCGTTGTGGGTTTCTCTCTGATCCATGCGCTGGCTTTCCTGGCCCTCAAGACCGACGGCGACGTGCGGCACCGGGCACGGACATGGTTCGTGCGCCTGCTTCCCGTTATGCTCCTGCCCATCGCGGCGTGGGCACTCAGCATCCAGTTCCTGGAAGGGAAGCCCTGGACCTGGGCCCTTGTCCTGCTGGCTGTTGCCGCCGCAGCCGCAGCCTGGGGGTGGGCCCGCAAGGGAGCGGAGGGCAAGGCTTTTTCCGCCCTTGGAGCTTTCCTGGCACTGGGATCGGCCTCGATCTTTGCGGCGGTGTTCCCGGTGGTGCTGCCCTCCACCCTCAACGAGGCCTTTGACCTCACCATCTCCAATGCCTCCTCCTCCGACTACACCCTGGGACTCATGAGCATCGTGGCGGCCTTCGGCCTTCCCCTTGTCATCGCCTACCAGGCCTGGACCTACTGGGTGTTCCGCCGCCGGGTCAGTGCAGCGCACATCCCGGAGGCCCACAGCTTCCTGCCGGCCATCGCCGCCAGGGCTTTCACAACGAAGGGCTGACATGCGGCCAAGTTTCCCTCCCGGTCCGGCCACCCGTTCCGCCGTCTACGTGCTGGGACTGCTGGCAGCCCTGAAGGCCCTGTCGCTGGTCCTGATGGGCCAGGCCGTGGCCTCGGTGCTGGCCGGACTGGTGGCGGGAGACCCGGACTGGGCAGGCCAGGTTACCCTGGGACTGGCCGGCGTGGTGCTGCGGTCCCTGACCGTCTGGGGACAGGCAGTCGCTGCCCGGCGGGCGGCCCTTGGCATCAAGGAGGAGCTGCGTGCCGGGCTGCTCGAACGGGCGCTGCGCAACGGCGCCAGGGGAACCGGCCCCGCCGACGGCGGGCTTGCCGTCCTGGCAACCCGTGGACTGGATGCGCTGGACAACTACTACACCCAGTTCCTCCCGGCCCTGGTGAACTGCGCGGCCATCCCGCTGCTGCTGGGAGCACGGATCCTCTTCGCGGACTGGGTCAGCGCAGTGGTGATTGTCCTGACGGTACCGCTGGTGCCGCTTTTCATGGTGCTCATCGGCCGGTACACCGAGGACAACGTCCGTGAAGCGCAGGCGGCCCTCGGCAGGTTGTCCGCCCACATGCTGGAGCTGGCAAAAGGCCTGCCGGTCCTGGTGGGCCTCGGGCGCGCCACAGCGCAGCGCAAGGCCCTCGAAGAGATCTCCGAGGAATACCGCACCCGCACCATGGGAACCCTGCGCACCGCATTCCTCTCAGCGCTGGCACTGGAACTGATCTCCACCATCTCCGTCGCGGTTGTGGCCGTGTTCATCGGCGTCCGGCTGGTGCACGGGGACATGCCGCTCGAGGCCGGCCTGCTGGCACTGATCCTGGCCCCGGACTGCTATCTCCCGCTACGGGAACTGGGCACCGCCCACCACGCCAGCGACGACGGGCGGGTGGCCCTCGCGGAAACCAACGCGGTCACGGAGGCCCCCGAACCCCGGCCGCTCCCGGCAGCCAAAGCGGGACGGCCCGGTGCCCCTGTCTCCGTCACGGACCTGACCGTGAGCTACAGCGGAAGGCCGGGCCCCGCCGTCGGCCCGCTCACCTTCACCGCGGCGCAAGGCAGGATCACTGCCCTGGACGGAGCCAGCGGCGCAGGAAAGAGCACAGTCCTCGGCGTGCTGGCGGGAACCATTGGGGACGGAGCCGGCACCACGGTCACCGGCACTATCCGGGGCATCGACCGCAGCGCGTTGGCCTGGGTGCCGCAGCATCCGGTCATGCTCGCCGAAACCGTCCTGGACGAGGTGCTGCTGTACCTCTCCGGGGACATCGAGGGCTCCCGGGGCCAGGCCGGGATGGAAGCCGAAGCGCGCGCATGCCTGGCCCGCGCCGCCGCAGGCCACCTCGCCCACCAGCACCCCGCCGAGCTGAGCCCCGGTGAGCTGCGGAGGGTGGCACTCGCCAGGGGGCTGGCCCGGATCGAGGCAGGGGCCACAGTGCTGGTGCTCGATGAGCCCACCGCGCACCTGGACGACGCCTCGGCCATGGTGGTTGAAGACGCGATCCGCCACCTGCGCGGACGTGTCACCGTGATCCTCGTGGCGCATAACGGGCGCACCCGCAACCTCGCTGACCACCTGGTGCCGGTGGCTGCCCACGCGGAGCCAGTCCAGGCAAAGCCAGCCCGGGCCGGGGAACGAAACCTGCGGGCCAATGCACTGGCCACAGCCGCCGCGCCGGAGCAATCCTGGCCGAAACAAGGGCGTGCCGCGGACGTCCCAGCGGAGGCTGGGCTGGCATCCGGCCCTGCTCCGGCTGCCGGCACCCGTGCCGGTGCAACCTCCAGCGGGGCCGCAGGCACCCGCCAAACAGCCCGGCTCCTCGCAGCGCTCCTGGCGCCGGTCCGTGGCAAGTTCGCAGCGGCTGCCGTCGTGGGCACCCTGGCGGCCATCTTCGCCGTCGCCCTGTCCGGCCTGTCCGGCTGGCTGATCATCCGTGCCAGCGAGCAGCCGCCCATCCTGTACCTGCTGACGGCCATTGTTGGCGTGCGGTTCTTCGGGATCGGGCGGGCCGTGCTCCGCTACTGCGAGCGGCTCCTTCTCCACGACGCGGTGTTTGCCGCCCTCACCCGCCTCCGGGGGCGGCTCTGGGAGTCCCTGAGCCGCAGGGCCCTCGCCCTCCGCCGGCTGCTGCAGGGCGGGAACGTCCTGGGAACGGTTATCGACGACGTCGATACCGTCCGCGACCTCCTGCCGCGGGTTGTGCTGCCTCCGGTGACCGCGCTCGCCGTGTCCGCGCTGGCCCTGGCCACCACCTGGCTGCTGGTGCCGGACGCGGTCCCGGCCGTCCTGGCTGCCGCCGCCGCGAGCCTGCTCCTGGCCCCGGCCGTGGCGCTGTGGGCAGACCGCAAATCCGCCAGTGCCGAGCAGGTCCTGAGGTCCGGGGTCCTGCGCCGGATTTCGGCCGCCCTGGATGCCCGCGCCGAACTGCATGCCAACGGCGTCGCGGCCCCGGTGCTGGCCGGACTGCGCGCCCAGGACCGCAGCGCCACCCGGGCGTCCCAGCGGTCAGCGTGGGCAGACGGCCTGGGGCACGCTGTCACCACAGCCTCCTGCTGCGCGGCTGCCTTCGCAGCTGCCTGGCTGGCCGCTCCCGCCGTGCTCGGCGGCCGGCTTGCCCCGGCGACGGCGGCGGTGGTTGTGCTGATGCTCCTCGCGCTGGTGGAGCCGTACGCGGCCATGACGACGGCGGTGCGCCAGTTCCCCGCGTTACGGACAGTCATGCGGCGCGTGTCCGCCTCGGGCGCCCTGGACGCCGCCACCGCGGGCCCCGAAGGTACCCCAGCCGACGGCCTGCACACGGTGCCTGACCGCCGCGACAGTGCTCCCGGCGTCGAACTCGTTGACCTCGCCGTGGCGTGGCCTGGCGGTGCTCCCGTGTTTTCCGGGATCAACGCCGCCGCGGAGCCAGGCAGGTGGCTGGCCGTCACCGGACCGTCCGGTTCCGGAAAGTCCACCCTGCTCTCGGTCCTGCTGGGTTTCCTCCCTGCCGCAGCCGGAGCAGCCCGGGTGACCGGCCGCGCCGCCTGGTGTCCGCAGGAAGCCCACCTCTTTGACTCGACCATCCGCGGCAACCTGCTGCTGGGCAGGCCCCCCGCGAACGGCCCGGCCGGAGACGGTGAGCTGATGGAGGTGCTAAAGTCCGTGGGGCTGGCTGGCCTGGTGGAGCGCCTGCCGGCCGGCCTGGACACCCGGATCGGTCCGGGCGGAGCATTCCTGAGCGGGGGAGAGCGCCAGCGCCTGGCCGTGGCGCGCACGCTGATGACAGGCGCGGAGGTAATCCTGCTGGATGAGCCAACAGCGCACCTGGATGCTGAATCGGCCGAGGCCATGCTGGCCGACCTGCGCGCGGGACTCGGCAACCGGACCGTGGTGCTGGTGACCCATAACCCGGCTGACATCCATCCGGAGGATGCGAGGCTGGTGCTGGCCGGTTCCGGGGACACCCGAGGTGCAGGACACAACGGCGCGCCGGCGTATGCCGCGGTGGCGGAGGGTCAGCCGTCCACGTCGTGAAGGTGGTGGACGACGTCGTGCAGGAAGTACTGGGCCAGCGTCAGGACGGTGAACTCCGAGCCGTTGCTGCGCAGCCCCTTCCGTCCCCACTCTGATTCGCGGACCCCGGCAAAGGACTCCGCCGCCTGCTTTCCCTCAGCCGTCAGTTCCGCGCTGACCACTGCCGGATCCGCGTTGGCGTAGTCCTTGTCGATGGCCGTCTGGTCCTGGTCCCAGTTCTGGAAACGTGCATCATCCGAATCGAGCATGAGGTTCAGCCGCTGGTCGAAAAGGCTGAAGACGTCCCGGACATGGCAGGCATACTCCAGCACGGACCAGGTGTATTCATCGGGACGCTCCGCCACGTCCGGCCTGCGCAGCACGGCACGCCAGCGGGGCAGTATGTTGGCGATGCTCCCCGGAACAGTGGAGGGCGTCACCGTTGCGGCGTCGAACGAGCATTCCGGGCAGGGACGCGTCAGGACCCAGGTCCAGTCCTTCTCATCAGGAACGATAGGCATGCATGCAGTCTAGGCCGGATCAGGCAGCCTGGCCGGGATCAGGCCACGCCATGGCCGGACCCACCACATCCACCGGCTGCGACAACGGGACGCCGGATCCGTCCCGCCGGCCGTGCTCCTGCGGCAGGGACCTCGCAACCCCCGCCGTTGAGGCGGCCTTGGCCGGGCCGTGCCCCGCCCAGGCCAGCAGCAGCGTATCCTCTCCCTTCAGGAAGCGGTGTGCCCGCACGCCGGCAGTTGCACGTCCCTTCACGGGGTACTCGGAGAACGCCGTGACCTTGGCCGTGCCGGGGGCAGTCCCGGGAAGTGCGCCCGTTGTCCCGGCGATGGTCACCACCACTGCGGCCTCGTCGTTGGGCTGGACCGCGCCGAAGTACAGCACCCGGTCACCTGCGGCCAGCTTGATTCCCGCCATGCCGCCGGCCGTACGCCCCTGGGGCCGGACGCTTGCGGCTCCGAACTTCAGCAGCTGGGCCTGGCTGGTCAGGAACACCAGCTCCGCATCATCGGCTCCCGCCGGCACCACGTTGACCACGAAGTCCTTGTCCTTGAGGGCTATGACGTCCCAGTCTTCCCGGTTCAGGGGGTAGTCAGGCTGCACCCGCTTCACCACGCCCTGGGACGTGCCGATGGCCAGGACTTCGTCCAGCGGCACGAACGCCACCAGGGTTTCCCCCTTGAGCAGGGTAAGGAAGTCCTTGGCCGGAACCCCGCCGGCGAGGTTGGGCAGGCCGGACATGGGCGGCAGCACGGGCATGTCCATCACCTGGAGGCGCAGCATCCGCCCCAGGGAGGTGACCGCAGCGATCTCGCCGCGCGCGGAGGTCTTGACCACGGACGTGAACACATCGTGTTTTGCCCGGGGTCCCGCCTCCGCCAGCGGCTCCTGGTTGCTGGTGCGGGCCACCTGTCCAGAGGCGGTCAGGATGGCCCAGCAGGGGTCGTCGGCAATTTCCAGGGCGAGCGGCGCTGCCTTGCCCTTCTTCCCGGCGGCCAGGGCAAGGTCGGCCGCCACGGTGGGTGCCACTGCTTCGGATTCCAGCAGGACGGTCCGCCGCGGAGTGCCATGCTCCTCGGCAATCTCGCCCAGTTCGTCGGACACCAGGGTCCGGAGCCGCTCCTCGGAGCCCAGGATCGCCTCGAGCTCCGCGATCTCGCGGCGCAGCTCGTCCTGCTCCTTCTCCAGCTCGATCCGGGAGTACTTGGTCAGCTGGCGCAGCCGGAGTTCCAGGATGTAGTTCGCCTGGATTTCCGTGAGGTCGTAGATGGACATCAGCCGGGCCCGGGCGGCGGCCGCCTCGTCCGAGGAGCGGATGATCTGGATGACCTCGTCAATGTCCACAATGGCGATGAGGAGGCCCTCCACCAGGTGGAGGCGGTCCTTCTTCTTGCCCAGCCGGAACACCGTCCGGCGTCGGACAACGTCGATCCGGTGGTTCACGTACACAGTCAGCAGCTGCACCAGGCCCAGGGTCTGGGGCTGGCCGTCCACCAGGGTGACGTTGTTGATGCCGAAGGAGTCCTCCATCGGCGAGTAGCGGTACAGCTGCTGGAGCACCGCGTTAGGGTTGAAGCCGTTCTTGAGTTCGATGACCAGGCGCAGTCCGTGTTTGCGGTCGGTCAGGTCCACGATGTCACTGATGCCGGTCAGCTTCTTGGCGTTGACGGCGTCCTTGATCTTCTCGATAACCTTTTCCGGGCCCACCATGTAGGGGAGTTCGGTGACTACCAGGCCGGTCCGCCGCGCGGACAGCTGTTCCACCTCCACCTTTGCCCGCGTCTTGAAGGACCCCCGTCCCGTGGCGTAGGCGTCGCGGATGCCGTCCAGCCCCACGATCCGCCCGCCGCTGGGCAGGTCCGGGCCGGGGACGAACCGCATGATGTCATCCAGGGTGGCATCCGGGTGGGCAATCAGGTGCCGCGCGGCGGAGATGACTTCCACCAGGTTGTGCGGGGCCATGTTGGTGGCCATGCCCACGGCAATGCCGGTGGCACCATTGACCAGCAGGTTGGGGAATGCAGCCGGAAGGACATCCGGCTGGGTGAGCTGGTTGTCATAGTTGGGGACGAAGTCCACCACGTCTTCGTCGAGGTGGTTGGTGAGCGTCAGGGCAGCCGCCGCGAGCCGCGCTTCCGTGTACCGCGGAGCCGCGGGGCCGTCGTCGAGCGATCCGAAGTTGCCGTGCCCGTCAATCAGGGGCAGCCGCAGCGAGAAGTCCTGGGCCATGCGCACCATGGCGTCGTAGATGGCGGTGTCGCCGTGCGGGTGCAGCTTGCCCATGACCTCGCCCACCACGCGGGCGCTCTTCACATGGCCGCGGTCCGGGCGCAGGCCCATGTCGCTCATCATGTAGAGGATGCGCCGCTGCACCGGCTTGAGCCCGTCGCGGGCGTCCGGAAGCGCCCGGGAGTAGATCACCGAGTAGGCGTACTCCAGGAAGGAACCTTCCATCTCGGAGGTGACATCGATGTCCACGATGTTCTCCGTGTAGGGGGTGGTGTCTTCGGGAGGGGCTGAACTTTGGCGGCGGGCCATGGGGTTGGTAAATCCTTCTGCAGAGCGGTGCAATGGGTTTGTTGGGCGCAAGCGGCGGTGCTGCGGGAGTTTTTGGCTAGGCTAAGCCTATGGTGGAACAGCCCGTGGACGGCGAATATCCGGAACATTGGGAAGCCGATGTCGTGCTGCGGGACGGCGGGACGGCACATCTGCGGCCCATCCACCCCTCGGACGCGGACGCTGTCCAGAAGTTCCACATGGGGCAGTCGCAGAATTCAATCTACATGCGCTTCTTTGCCTTCAAGGCCAAGCTTTCCAGCAAGGAGCTCAAGCGGTTCACCGAGGTGGACTACCAGGACCGGGTGGCGTTCGTCATAACCATCGGCGGTGAAATCGTAGGGATCGGCCGGTATGACCGGCTGGACGACCCCACCGAAGCCGAAGTGGCGTTCAACATCGCCGATTCGCACCAGGGAAGGGGAATCGGCTCCATCCTGCTCGAACACCTCGCCGCCGCCGCGCACGAGAACGGGATCCGCCGCTTCAGCGCCGAGGTGCTGCCGGAAAACCGCAAGATGCTAATGGTCTTTTCCGACGCCGGCTATGACGTCAAAAGGCATTTCGACGACGGCGTCGTCAGCCTTGAGTTCAACATCGACCCCACCGAAAAATCCCGGGCCGTGATGGAATCCCGCGAGCACCGCGCGGAGGCGAGGAGCGTCCGCGACCTTCTGACGCCGTCGTCCATTGCCGTCATCGGGGCGAGCCGCAAGTGGGGGACGGTGGGCTACCAGCTGCTGGAGCACATCATCGAAGGCGGCTTCCCCGGACCCGTGTTCGCCATCAATCCAGAGGCGCTGGAACTGGCCGGCATGATCTCCTTCGGCAAGCTCTCGGAGGTCCCTGAACCGGTGCAGCTGGCCGTCATTGCTGTCCCTTACGAGGAAGTGCCCGCCGTCGTCGCCGACTGTGCGGCGGCAGGGGTGAAGGGTTTGGTGATCGCCTCGGCAGGCTTCGCGGACGACGGCGAACGCGGCCTCATGAGGCAGCGCGACCTGGTGCGCCAGGCACGCGCCAACGGGATGCGGGTGATTGGGCCGGCGTCCCTGGGGATCGTCAATACCCACCCGGCCGTGTCGCTGAACGCCTCAATGGCGCCCGCGCTGCCGCTGCGCGGCGGACTGGGGTTGTTCTCCCAGTCAGCGGCCATCGGCGTCTCGCTCTACGCCGCCTCCAGCAGGCGGCGGCTGGGACTGTCCACCTTCCTCTCCGCTGGAAACCGCGCGGATGTCTCAGGCAACGACATGATGCAGTACTGGGAGGATGACGCCGACACCTCCGCCGTGGGCCTGTACCTGGAATCGATCGGCAACCCGCGCAAGTTTTCCCGGCTGGCACGGCGTCTGGCGCGCATCAAGCCGGTCATTGTGGCCAAGTCCGATGCCATGGGGCTGCGGCTCCCGCCCGGCCACGCCGTCCGCACCACGCAGGCCCCTGCAGGTGCGCTTGACGCGATGCTCCGCCAGTCCGGTGTCATCCGGGTGGAAACCATAGAGCAGCTGGTGGACGTGGCGCAGGTGGTGTCCAACCAGCCGCTGCCCGCCGGGCCCGGACTGGCCATCTTCAGCAACTCCCAGGCCCTGGGGAAAGTGGTGGCAGACAGCGCCTCGTCGCATGGACTCAGCGTTGCCCGGCTGGTGACAGGCGTGGACCTCGACGCCGGCCAGTCGGTTGCCCTTCCCGCCCTGCGTTCGTCCCTGCTCGCCGCCCTCGAGTCCGACGCCGTCCATGGGGCCGTCGCCGCTGTGCTGCCCGCCCGCGGGCTCACCGTCGACAGCATTGCCGAGGTGCTGGCCGAATGCTCGGTGAAGGCCGGAAAACCCGTAGTGGCCGCGTTCACCGGGATCCTGGATCCCTCGGTCTATGTCGAGGGCATGGTGGGGTCCGCAGAGCAAACCGTGCCCTGCTTCTCCAATCCCGGGGCTGCGGTGGCCGCGCTCGCCGCCGTGGTGCGGTACTCGGAGTGGGTCTCGCGCGACCATGGGCACTTCGTTGAGCCGGAAGGCTGCAATCCGCAGCGCGCGCGGGCCGAGCTGGAGGGCCTCCTCCGCGACGTGAAGGGGGAGCAGCTCAAGCAGCTGGACCCGGCGGCCACGCGCTCCCTGCTGGGCCACTACGGGATCACCGTGCTGCCTTCCGTTGGCTTCGACACCCCGGACCAGGCCGTTGAGGCAGCGGACATGCTGGGCTGGCCGGTGGCGCTGAAAACCACCGACCCCTCGCTGCGCCACCGGCTGGACCTTGGGGGAGTCCGGCTGGATATCCAGGACGCCGAGTCCTTGCGCCTGAACGTGCTGCAGATGCGCCGGACCCTGTCCCGGTACGGTGACCCGGCGCTGGAAGTGCAGAGCATGGCGCAGGTGGGGCAGGCCTGCACCTTCCGGGCCATCGAGGACCCGCTCCTGGGGCCGGTCATTTCGTTCGGCCTCGCCGGGGACGCCGTCAACCTGCTGGACGACTGGGCGCACAGGGTGCCGCCGCTGTCCGCCGCAGACGTGCACGATTTCATCCGCGGGCCGCGGGCAGCCCGGAAGCTGTTCGGCTACCAGGGCCTGCCGGCCGTGGATGTCGCCGCCCTGGAGGACCTGGCCGGCAGGCTCGCCTGGCTCAAGGACAGCCATCCGGAGATAGCGCTGGTGGAATTCAACCCGGTACTGTGCGGCGTGTCAGGGGCAGTGATCCTGGCCGCGGATGTCCGGATCGGCAACGCGGCCCAGCGCACCGACAGCGCCCGGCGGGCCATGCTGGGCTGACGCGGTTAGCAATGTGGCGGGCCGATCTGTGAAAATGGGGGAATGAGCTCACAGCCTCCCGCGTCGGCGCCCGAAACGCCCGGCAATGAAAACCAGGCAGTCCGCCACAGCTCACACAGCCACGGCGCCCAGGGCCAAAGCCTGGACGGCGCACTCCAGAAAGCCGGTTTCTACCCCCGGCTGGTGGCTGACGTGGTGGACGATGCACTGGACGGCCGCGAGTGCGTTGCCCACCTGGTGCACCTGGAAACCCACTTCGACCGTGCCGAGGTGCGCCGCCACATCACTGTGCTGGTGCTGACCGCGGACATGCTGGTGATCACCCATGTGGACGACCAGCAGCTTGATGAGGCGGGTGAGCAAATCGTGGCGCAGATCTCCACCGAGTCCGTGCCCGTGGCGCAGATCCGCTCCGTTGTCCTCAGCTACATGTACGCCCAGCCGCAGGACTACAAGCCGTCAGACCCGGTCCGCGAGGTGACGCTGTCCATAGCATGGTCCGGCGGCCAGCGGCTGGACATGGGCCCCGCCAGTTGCGGGGATCCCCAGTGCGAGGCGGACCACGGGTACAGCGGCACCATTGCGCAGGAGGACATTGTCCTGCGGATCAGCGCCGAGGCGGACGGATTGCAGGCCGTCCAGGACGCCAAGCTTTTTGCCCGCGCCCTGCGCGCCGTGAACACGGGCTCTGCCGCCCCGGCGCCCCACATCCAGTCACTCCCGGCCCGGCCGCGTTCCGGCGTGTTCGGTAACCGGCTCAGCCGCGGGCACCAGCAGCGCTGAGATGCCGGACGAACGACGAACAAGCAGCAGCGTCCCACCAACCGGCAACGTCCCACGAACCCCCGCCAGCGGCGCGCCTGTCCCGGCCGGCGCCTCCGCTGCCCGGCCGGTTAACGCACCCGACCTGCCGCCCGCTCCCGCCTACGGCCGGCGTTCCGTAGCGGACGTGCTGATCAGTGCCGCGGCCAGCCTGGGCCTCGACGGGTTCAGCAACACCCTTGGCCTTCCTGCCGCCTCCCGCGTCTGCGTTGTGGTCGCCGACGGCCTTGGCCGGAACCTCCTGAAGCAAAAGTCCGCCCACACGCCTTTCCTGCGCTCCGTCATCCAGGCTGGCCAGGGCGCGGTCCCCGTGTGGCTCGATTCGGCGTTCCCTTCCACCACGGCCGCCGCGCTGGCCAGTTTCGGCACCGGCCTGCCCCCGGGCCAGCACGGCCTGGTGGGATACGACGTGCTGGATCCTGAGCAGGAGAAGGTGGTCAACCTTCTTGGCAACTGGGACCCCGGAGTCGATCCGCTGGCCTGGCAGCCGTTCCCTACAGTGCTGGAACGAGCTGCCGCACAGGCCGCGGTGACTACTGTCAGCCTTCCCCAGTTCGGGGACTCACCCATGACCCGCGCCGCCCTCCGCGGCGGCAACTTCGTGCCCGCCACCACCTCCCACGCCCGGACTGCCGCTGCCGCCGAGGCCCTGGCCGCGCCCGGGCCCGGCCTGATGTATTTCTACGTCAATGAGCTGGATAAGGCCGGGCACCGCTACGGCTGCCAGTCGCAGGAATGGGAACACCAGCTTGAGGAGCTGGACGCCGTGATGAAGCGGCTGAATTCCTCCCTGCCCCCGGGCACCAGCATCCTGCTGACGGCGGACCACGGCATGCTCGACGTGCCGGAGCAGCAGCGCATCGACTTCTCCGCGGATCCGCAGCTGGTGGAAGGAGTCCGCCACACGGCGGGCGAACCGCGGATGGTGCATCTGTACCTGGACGACGCGTCCGACGCCCGTGCGCGGGAGCGGCTCCTCGCCGCCTGGCGTAACCGTTTCGGCAACCGCATATGGGCCTTCACCAGGGAGGACGCCATCGCCGGAGGGCTCTTCGGGCCGGTCCGGCCCGCCGTCGAAGGCAGGATCGGCCACGTGATGATTGCGGCCCGCGACGAGCTCGCCCTCTACGACACGAGGCGGGTCCGCCCCACGGCGATGGAGGTTGTGGGCCAGCACGGATCCTTGACCAAGGCTGAGCGGGAGGTTCCGCTCCTGTGTTTCAGAGCTGACGGCAGGAGCGCCCGCCGTGGCTGAGCTCGTTTTCTTCTCCGGCACGATGGACTGCGGCAAGTCCACGCTCGCGCTGCAGATGGACCACAACCACCGGGTCCGTGGCCGGGGCGGCGTCCGCTTCAGCCGCAACGACCGCGCCGGCGAGTCCCGTATCTCCAGCCGGCTTGGACTGGAAACCGACGCCGTGGAGGTAGTGGACGGGACGGACTTCTGGGAGGAAGTCATGCGGCGGCGCACCCACGGCCAGCGCGTGGACTACCTGATCTGCGATGAAGCGCAGTTCTACACGCCTGAGCAGGTGGAGCAGCTGGCGAAAGTCGTGGACGAGATCGACGTGGACGTCTTTGCCTTCGGCATCACCGCTGACTTCCGCACCCGGCTGTTCCCCGGCTCCCAGCGCCTGATCGAACTCGCGGACCGGGTACAGGTCCTGCAGGTTGAAGCCCTGTGCTGGTGCGGCCGCCGGGCAACGCACAACGCACGCACGGTCGACGGCGTCATGGTCACCGAGGGCGCGCAGGTTGTGGTGGGCGACGTGGACATGGCCGCGGACGGACCGGCCGCCACGGAGGCAGGCCACATCCCCGTTGTGGGATATGAGACGCTGTGCCGCCGCCATTTCATGCGCCGCGTCACGGCACATGGCGCCAACCTCATGGCCGAGCAGGACCAGCTGCTGCCGTTCGAGGTGGATGCCTGCCTGTGGCGGGGCACCGGCGGGACCGGCGCGGACGCCTAAGGGCAGGTTTTCCGGCGGTGCCAGGCGCGGGCCCGGGAGTCAGTCTCCGCGGGTACCGAAGACGATTTCATCCCAGGATGGAACGCTGGAGCGCTTGGGCCTGGCGGGCTGGCGTTCGGGAGTTCCCGCCTCAGGCAGCTGGCCGGTGGTAGGGGAGGAATCGTCGCTCCGGGGCGCCGGGCGCTTCGGGGCGCCGCCCAGTAATTCGTCCAGTCCACCGCCACTGGATGTCCCATTCCCGTTGCCCTGCGCTGCGTCCGCTGGCGCGGCACCGGAGGCCCGCTGCGGCGACGCCACAATGGTGATTTCCCGCGTGTCGGTGCTGACTCCGTTATGCAGCCGCAGGTTCTCGTCGGCGGGGTCGTGCTGCGGCGGCAGGAGGCTGAGCCGGGACAGCATGGAGGGCCGGGCTTCCCGCCGCCGGACGAAGGAATCACCCTGGGCAGCAGGAGCCTCGGTAGGGTCCGGTTCCTGTCCGGCGTCGTGTTCTTCCGCTTCGGGAGTGACCTCTGAGGGCCGGGGGTGGGCGGCGGGAACACCGTTGGTCAGGAGCAGTGCCAGGGCGTCGTCGGAATTCTCATCCACGCCCAGCCGCTGCCCGCGGCGCGAGCGCAGCATGTCCAGGAGGCCGTCGGATTCCTTGTCCTTGCCGGGCGCCTGGCCGGCGTTGCCGCCCTGGTTGCCCGAAGCGGCGTCGGCATCGGTCTCAAAATCAAAGGGCCGGTCGGAGACGGCGGACAACCTGCGGGCAGGCACCGGTCCGTCCAGGGGCTCCAGCTCACTGAGCTGCTGGGCCCAGCGGTTGGCATTATGCAGGGCCTTCCGGGCCGGGCTGAAGGTCCACAGCGCCGGCGGCTCCTCGCCGATTCCCGGTGCCCCGCCGTTCTTCGTCTCGAAGGTGGCAGACACAGTCCAGGTCCCGTCCTGGCGGCGCCATGAATCCCACTCCACGGAAGCGGGGTCGATGCCGTGCGCCGAAAGCCGGTGAGCCACCATGTCGCCCAGCGTCGCCGGGTTGTCGCCAAATGCCGAGCGGTAGATGTCGTGCCCGGGCGACGGCGCGGCCACTTCCACCTTCCGGGCCTGCTGGGCCACATACTCCCGTTCTGCAAGGACCGGGCCCTCGTACCGTTCAACCTTGGCCAGCGGCAGCCCGGAAGACTCGGCTACGTCCGCCGCCGTGGCTCCGGCCCTGATCCGGGCCTGGATGTCCCTCGGGGACATGGGAATGGCAGGCCGCTCGACCCGCGGCTTAACCGCGGACCTGCTTGCCGTCCTCAGCGCTTCATCGATCGGCAGCTGGAACATCTCGCCGCCGGCCCCGCTCAACAGGAGGTGAGTCCCGTCGTCGTGTACGCCTACAAGCCGTAGATCCTGCATACAAATCCTCCACCCTGGCATTACTATCACTCGAAACTTTGCCATCCGGGGGCCGTGTTTTGGCTCAAGGGGCAGGGCGCGCCGCGATATTCCGGGACATCCCTCTGAACGGAGGCGCCGAAGGCTAGGGCTGGGAGAGGGCTGCCGTCAGCTCATCGGGGCGGCGGGTGGAGGTCAGCCAGTACGGAGTCGGGTCTGAGGGATCGGTGATCTCCACCTTGACCACCGGATCGATCCAGCCCCGGATGCAGAGGTAGGCCAGCCCGTTCAGCCTTGTGCCGCGTTCCGCCGTCGCTTCCCCGCCGCGGAACGGCTGGACGGCGCCCACGTAGCGGCGTTCGATGGTGGCCCGCCCCACGGTCAGCGTTTTGTGGGTCACCACGATGCTCGGGGTGGAAAGGATCAGGAGAACGGCAATGATGGAAAAGAGCACCACTGCAGCCGTGTACCCGGCGGCCGCGCTGATGGGGGCGAACACCAGGATTCCAGCGCCGGAAACGCCTGCCGCGATGATCCAGATCCATGCGTTCGGCCACAACTTCTCGCGATAGATCACGGCAGCCTCTGCGGAGGGAGTACTGGGAACGGACGCGGCGGAGCTGGATTCGGGCATGGACCAAGCTTTCCACCTTTCCCTGGCTATTTCATCCCGGCCGGTCCCTTCCCCACTGTGCAGACTTGAGCGGGGCGTCCCCGCACGGTCGGGTCCCGCCCGGCAGACTCCCTGGGAGGCTGCACGCGTTCGGCAGCCAACCGCGGCCTAGGTCCCATCCGCGGGCGCGGGTTAGAGTGAGTGACTGTGACTGATCAATCCGCAGCAGTAGACACTTTTCCCCCGGCCCCGCCTGCCGGAGATGAGCCCCTTGCCTCGGCCCCTACCCTGCAGGTCCAGCTGAAGATGCTGGACCCGGGACTGGAAGCGCCGTCGTACGCGCACCCGGGCGACGCCGGCGCTGACCTTCGTGCCAGGGAAGACGTTGTCCTGCAGCCGGGAGAGCGCAAGCTCGTGCCCACCGGAGTGGCCATCGCCCTTCCTGAAGGATTCGTGGCCCTTATCCACCCCCGCTCCGGGCTGGCAACCCGGCACGGCCTGACTATTGTTAACGCCCCGGGAACGGTGGACGCCGGGTACCGCGGTGAAATAGCAGTCACCCTGCTGAACACCGATGCCACCCAGCCCATTGAACTGCACCGCGGCGATAGAATTGCCCAGATGGTGATCCAGCGTGTTGAGTACGCGCAGTTCATCCCCGTCAACGAATTGAGCGGATCCGTGCGCGGTACCGGAGGATTCGGTTCCACCGGCGGGTTCAAGCGGCCCGGGGCCTGAGGCAAGCATTTTTCCGTTCCGGCAGGCTTGCTGCCGGCAAGGGGCAGATCACGACGGCGGGACCCCCTCAGGGCCCGGACCGGCACATTTCACAACTAAGGAGACACCCTCATGGTCTTTGGGCTCGGCAAAAAAGCCAAGAAGGAAGAAGCATCTGAACCGGATGACTCCCTGACCGCCGCGGAGTCCCCGGAGGACGCCGCCGCAGGCTCCGGCGTCCGCGCCAACGGACCGTTTGATGAATCCGAAATCACCACCCGCGACGGCTACGTGGACCTTGGCGCGCTGCTGATCGCACCCAGCGAGGGCCTGCAGTTGCGCCTCGAGGTTGAAGAAGCCACCCAGCGCGTGGTGGCCGTTACCTTGGATCTCAACGGATCGAGCCTGCAGCTCCAGGCATTCGCCGCCCCCAAGACCGAAGGCCTGTGGGACGAAATCCGTGAGCAGATCGGCCAGTCCGTCGGGGCACAGGGCGGCCAGGTCGAGGAGGTCGAGGGCGGCTTCGGCACTGAACTCGTAGCGAAACTCCCGGCCGGGCTGCCTGACGGCAGCCAGGGTTACCGGGTGGCGCGTTTTGTTGGCGTGGACGGTCCCCGCTGGTTCCTTCGTGGCGTGCTGGGCGGCCCGGCGGCCCTGGAACGGGCCGCTGCCGAGCCGCTGGAAGCCCTCTTCAGGCAGGTTGTGGTGATCCGGGGCGGCAGCCCCATGCCGCCGCGCGACCTGCT
>NZ_LWLP01000001.1:2007657-2156687 GCF_001641125.1 Arthrobacter sp. OY3WO11
GCCGCCGCCGTCTGCAGCCCCGCAGCCGTCTGCGGCCCCGCAGCCCGCCCCCGCGCTCCAGGAGCCGGAACGTGGTCCGGAAACCACACAGATTGGCTGATCCTGCACCGGACGGCGTGCCCCGGCACCACGCCGGCACGCTCCCCATCAGCCAGCTTCCGGAGAAGGGCCGTGTCACCTGCCAGGGGCGCATCGAATCGGTGACTTTCCTCCCGGCAGACCAGGCTGCCGCCTTCAGCGCCATGGTTTCAGATGCCGAGCCGCGAAATGCTTCCGCCCAGCCTGGTGGACGGCGCGCAAGGCTCCGTGTTGTGTGGCTGGGACGCCAGCGCGTGCCGGGCATTGAAGCCGGCGCGGAGATCCGGCTGGACGGAATGCTTTCCACGAACAACGGACTGACCACCATGTTCAACCCACGCTACGAAATTATGTCCCGCCAGGAGAACGAATGACCGCGCCCCAGCCCGACCCCTCCGCCGGATCCCAGGGGCCGGACTCTCCCGGCCACGCAGGGGAGCCCGGCCCTGCCCAGGAGCCATCTCCCATGGCGGGCCTCGCAGCGGAATATGCCGCGAAGGCAGGACTGCACCGGACCCACGACGGCCGCGTGGACGTTTTGCGAAGCGCCGGCGGGATCCAGGGCATTGCCGAGAGCATCGCGCCGGGACTCGTGTTCCTGGTTGCCTTCACCGTCACCCGGGAACTCACGCTGTCACTTGTGGCGGCCCTTGCTGCCGCAGCCGTCTTCACAGTGGTCCGGCTGGTCCAGCGCAAGCCCCTGACGCAGGCACTCGCGGGTGTGGTGGGCGTGGGCATCTCGGCCTGGCTGGCCAACACCACCGGCAAGGCCGAGGACTTCTACCTGCCCGGTTTCTTCACCAATGCCGGGTACATCCTGGCGATGGTCCTCTCCATCTTCCTTAAATGGCCCGTAGCGGGCCTGCTCTTCGGATTCATCAGGAACGAAGGCCTTGACTGGCGCAAGGACCCGGCGCGGGTCAAGGCCTACCAGCTGGGCACCTGGATCATCGTTGCGGTCCTCGCGCTTCGGCTCGCGGTACAGGTTCCGCTCTACCTCATGGGGCCGGACGGACTTGCTGCCCTGGCCACCACCCGGCTTATCATGGGCGCGCCGCTGTACATCCTGGGTGTCTGGATCGCCTGGCTCGTTACGCGGCCCGCCCCGGCCGGGTCCGGGCCGGAGTCCCAGCCGAAGGACGGTCCGGCTGCGGCAAACTAGCCGTCGAACCCGTCGTCCTCCGGGCCCTGCTGCTCCAGGTGGCCCGCCTCGTCGGCGGGCCGGGGCTGCGGCGGTTCTGAGGAGTCGGGGGAGAGCAGCGCGCGCAGTTCGTCCTCGGCGGCGATAGTCGTCACGAAGAACAGCTCGTCGCCGCCGTCGATCACGTCATCCCGGCTCGGCGTGATGGGGGCATGGTCCCGCAGGATGGCCACCAGTGTGGAGTCCTCCGGCCACTGGATCTGGCCCACGGTGCTGCCAATAACGTGCGAATCGTGCGGGACAGTGAACTCCACCAGGGAGGACACACCGGTCTGGAGCGTCAGCAGCCGTACAAGGTCGCCGATCTCCACGGCTTCCTCCACCAGGGCAGTCATGAGCTGCGGGGTGTTGACGGCGACGTCCACGCCCCAGGAATCGTTGAACATCCAGTCATTCTTGGGGTTGTTGACCCGCCCCACGGTGCGCCCCACCCCGAACTCCGTCTTGGCCAGCAGTGAGACCACCAGGTTGACCTTGTCGTCACCGGTGGCCGACACCACCACGTCCGCGTCCTCAACCTTGGCGCCCTGGAGCGTGCTCAGCTCGCAGGCGTCGCCCACCAACCAGTGCGCCCCCCGCAGGCCGCTCCGTCCGATCACTTCCGGCTTGAGGTCGATCAGGAGGATCTCATGCTTGTGCGCCAGCAATTCCCTGGCGATGGACGATCCGACGCTTCCCGCGCCAACGATCACGACTTTCACTGGGACTCCTTGGCAGGGGCTTTGGCCAGGATCTGGGCGACCTGCGAGCTGCGGTCCACCTGGAGCATGGCGTGGACGGTGTCGCCGTCCTGGTACGCGGTTCCTGCAGCCGGCAGGATCCCTTCACCGAAGCGGGTCAGGTACGCCACCCGGATATCGGCGGCTTTTTCGATGCTGCTGACCGGGTGCCCGATCCACCCGGCGTCGAGGTCCAGTTCGGCCAGCACCAGCCGGCCGGAGGGCTCCCGGAAATCACCGGCGAGGTGCTGTTCGGGCAGGATGCGCCGCAGCACCTGGTCGGCGCTCCAGCGGACCGCCGCCACCGTGGGAATGCCCAGGCGCTGGTAGATCTCGGCGCGGCCGGGATCGTAGATCCGGGCCACGACGTGGGGGACGTGGAACGTTTCCCGCGCCACGCGGGTGGCGAGGATGTTGGAGTTGTCACCACTGGACACCGCCGCGAATGCGTACGCTTCAGCGACACCCGCCTGCTTCATGGTGTCCCGGTCGAAGCCAACACCGGTGACCTTGCGCCCCGTGAACCCTTGCCGGAGCCGGCGAAAGGCACGGTCGTCCTGGTCGATGATGGCCACAGAATGCCCGGCGTCCTCCAGCGTGTGTGCCAGCGTCGCCCCCACCCGGCCACATCCCATGATCACGAAATGCGCCACGGTGTTTCTCCTCTGTAATCCTGTCAAGGTCCTGCTGCTAGAACTCTACCGCCAGCGTCCGGGCTGCAGCCGCCCGCCGCCCGTCATGACATAGTCCGGGAATCAGACTAGCTTTGTGGGGTGCTGACAATATTGAACGCCGCCAAGCGTGTGCTGGTGGGCCGGCCATTCCGAAATGACCGGCTGGCCCATACGCTGCTTCCCAAGCGGATCGCACTTCCCGTCTTCGCCTCCGACGCCCTTTCATCCGTGGCGTATGCACCCGACGAGATCCTGCTCACCCTGGCGCTGGCGGGGATCAGCGCGGTGGCGTTCTCGCCCTGGGTGGGCCTGGCAGTCATGGTTGTCCTGCTCACTGTTGTGGCCTCCTACCGGCAAAACGTCCACGCCTACCCGTCCGGCGGCGGCGACTACGAGATCGCCGGCGAAAACCTTGGCAAGTACGCCGGCCTCACGGTGGCCTCGGCACTGCTGGTGGACTACGTCCTGACCGTCGCGGTGTCCATCTCCTCCGCCGCCACGTACCTCACCACCGCCGTCCCGTCGCTGCACGGCAACCAGGCGGCCATTGCCGCCGTCGGCGTTGCGGTCCTCGCCCTGGTGAACCTGCGCGGCGTGAAAGAGGCAGGCACCATGTTTGCCGTCCCCACCTACCTCTTTATGGCATCCATCCTGGGCATGACGGCTGTGGGCATTTTCCAGGCGGCCACCGGACAGCTGGGGGAGGCGCCCTCCGCCGCGTTCGAGATCGTCCCGGCCCCCGGGTTCGACGAAGGGCTGGTAGGCCTCGCCGGCGCGTTCCTGCTGCTGCGCGCCTTTTCATCAGGCGCTGCGGCGCTGACCGGCGTCGAAGCCATCAGCAACGGTGTGCCGAACTTCCGTCCACCGAAAAGCAAGAATGCGGCCTCCACCCTGCTGCTGCTGGGCGTTATCGGCGCCACCATGCTGGCGGGCATCATGTACCTGGCCAACGCCACCAAGGTACACATCGTCCTCGACCCCGCAACGGAGTTCCTGCTCAACGGCAACCCTCTCCCCGAGGGATACATCCAGACGCCGGCCATCAGCCAGATTGCCCACACCATCTTCGGGCCCGGATCCATACCCTTCTATATCGTGGTGGCCGCAACCGGCGTCATCCTGGTCTTCGCGGCCAACACGGCCTTCAACGGTTTCCCCGTGCTCGGCTCGATCCTCGCCCAGGACGGTTACCTTCCCCGGCAGTTGCGGACCAGGGGGGACCGGCTGGCCTTCAGCAACGGCGTCCTTGCCCTCGCCGCGGGTGCGCTGGTGCTGATCCTGGCGTTCAATGCGGACGTCACCAAACTCATCCAGCTCTACATCGTGGGGGTTTTTATCTCCTTCACGGCCAGCCAGCTGGGGATGATCCGGCACTGGGGCCGGAAGCTCAAGCTGGCCAGGGACAAAGCCGCCCGGCGCCGCATGGCCAAATCGCGCGTCATCAACAGCATCGGCTTCGGCATGACGGCCACGGTCCTTGTGATCGTGCTTATCACCAAATTCGAGCAGGGCGCCTGGATTGCCCTGCTGGCCATGTTCATCCTGTTCCTGATCATGTGGAGCATCAAAGCCCACTACGACAACGTTGCCAGGGAACTGGCAGTGGACGAGGACGCCTCACCGCGCGCCCTCCCCACCCGGGTCCACGCCGTCCTGCTGGTGTCCCACGTGCGCAAGCCCGTGCTGCGGGCTTTGGCCTACGCCAGGGCTTCCCGGCCCTCCCGGCTTGACGCCGTCACCGTGGACATCGATCCGGAGGAAACCGCGCAGACCGTGGCCGACTGGGACAAGCTGGAGATCCCGGTGCCGCTGACGGTACTGGCAAGCCCCTACCGCGAGACGGTCACGCCCATCATGGATTACGTCAAGCAGATGCGGCTTGACTCGCCCCGGGACCTGATCGTTGTGTACATCCCCGAATACGTGGTGGGCAAGTGGTGGGAGCAGCTTGTCCACAACCAGACAGCCCTCCGCATCAAGACCCGGCTGCACTTTGAACCAGGCGTCATGGTGGCGAGCGTCCCCTGGCAGCTGAAATCATCCGAAGAAGCCAAGAACCTGCAGGACGTCCAATGATTGCGAAGGCCCCGTTGCACACGATTCACCAGCCACCCGCCGGAGCAGCCGGCACGGAAGTAGTGCTCGACGTCGGCCCGGTGGCCCATGGCGGCCACTGCGTCGCCAGGCATGAGGGGCGGGTAATTTTCGTCCGGCACGGCATACCCGGCGAGAAGGTGCGGGTACGGCTGACGGACGCCGAAGAGAAGGCCAAGTTCTGGCGGGCGGACGTGGTGGAGGTCCTTGCCGCCTCCCCGGACCGCGTGGACCACTTCTGGCATGCCGCCGACTCGCTGCGGGCGTGGGGCCACGGACATCCCCCGGTGGGGGGAGCGGAGTTCGGCCACATGACGCTGGCCCGGCAGCGCAGCCTCAAGGCAGAGGTGCTGGCTGAACAGCTCACGCGCCTTGCCGGCGTCGAACAGTTGCCGGACGGAGCCGGCCACAGCGTTGAAGCAGTAGGCGGACAGCACGACGGCGGGGAAGGCCTCGGGTGGCGGACGCGCGCCAGTTTCTCGGTCACCCCCGGCGGGAAGCTCGGCATGCACGCGCACCGCTCCACGCACATCGTTCCCGTACGGGAGATGCCGCTCGCGGTCGATGCCATCAACGCCCTGCGCCTTTGGGACCTCGACCTGCAGGGCATCGACCGGGTGGAAGTGGCGGCCCCGGCCAACGGCTCACGTCCGCTGGTGCTGCTGGCACCAAGCCCGGGAACCAAGCCCAAGCGTCTTAGCGCCGTCGCAGCCCAACTGCCGGGCGAGGTGTCCGTTGCAACGTTCGACCCCGCAACCGACGCCGTGCACCAGCTGCGGGGCCGCACCTGGGTACAGGAAACAGCAGCCGGCCACGACTACCGGGTTACCGGCGCCGGGTTCTGGCAGATCCACCGCGACGCGCCCGGGGCACTTGTGGGGGGCGTCACAGAATTCCTCCAGGACGGCGGCTTCCTGCACCCCGGCGCGGTGGTGGCCGACCTCTACGCGGGCGCCGGGCTGTTCACCGCCGTCCTGGCCGACGCCGTGGGGGAGACGGGATCCGTCCTGTCGGTGGAGGGGCCCCCGGGACCAGCCGGGACGCGCGCAAGAACCTGCATGCAGCGCCACAGGTGGAGATCGTCCAGGGCAGGGTGGAGCGGGTCCTCCGCCAGAAACCGCGGAACTTTGACGCCCTGATCCTTGATCCGCCGCGGGCGGGCGCGGGGAAAGCCGTGGTCAGGCAGCTGGTTGAGGCGCAGCCCCGCGCCATTGCCTACGTGTCCTGCGATCCGGCGTCGTTCGCCCGGGACGTGGGATACTTCCGCCAGGCCGGGTGGGACCTGTCCGGCCTCCGGGCTTTCGACCTGTATCCACACACCCACCACCTGGAGACGGTGGCACTGTTGACGCCGCGCGCCTGAGAACCGGTCCACGATGCCACCGCCATTTTCGACTACGATGGCCGTAGTAGTCCCACGTCGCGCCCGTAATCACGGCCGGCCGTGTGCAATTTTCGGGCCCGGAACTAATTAGGGCTTCCTAACTAGCAGGCGGTCAACCGCGCGACAAAGATGAAACTGTTGCGAGAGGAGTCCTGCGATGAGCACTGTGGACAGCTTCGGTTCAAAAGGCAAACTTAATGTAGCCGGAACCGAATACGAAATTTTCCGGTTGAACTCCGTTGAAGGTGCAGAAAACCTTCCGTTCAGCCTCAAGGTATTGCTTGAAAACCTGTTGAGGACCGAGGACGGCGCGAACATCACTGCCGATCACGTCCGCGCCTTGGCAGGCTGGGATCCCAATGCCCAGCCCGATACAGAAATCCAGTTCACGCCTGCCCGCGTGATCATGCAGGACTTCACCGGCGTTCCCTGCGTGGTTGACCTGGCGACGATGCGCGAAGCGGTCAAGGAACTGGGCGGCGACCCCAAGCGGGTCAACCCGCTGGCGCCTGCCGAGATGGTCATTGACCACTCGGTCCAGATCGATGCCTTCGGCAACTCCGGCGCACTGGAGCGCAACATGGAGATCGAATACCAGCGCAACGGGGAGCGTTACCAGTTCCTGCGCTGGGGCCAGACCGCGTTTGACGACTTCAAGGTTGTCCCGCCGGGCACCGGCATCGTGCACCAGGTGAACATCGAATACCTGGCCCGCACGGTTATGACCCGCGAAGTGGACGGTGCGCTCCGTGCGTACCCGGACACCTGCGTGGGCACCGACTCCCACACCACCATGGTTAACGGCATGGGTGTCCTCGGATGGGGCGTCGGCGGCATCGAAGCCGAGGCAGCCATGCTGGGCCAGCCGGTTTCCATGCTGATCCCGCGTGTTGTCGGCTTCAAGCTCACCGGCTCCATCCCGGCCGGCGCCACCGCCACCGACGTGGTGCTCACCATCACCGAGCAGCTCCGAAAGCACGGTGTTGTGGGCAAGTTCGTGGAGTTCTACGGCGAAGGCGTTGCCGCTGTGCCGCTGGCCAACCGCGCCACCATCGGCAACATGAGCCCGGAATTCGGTTCCACGGCTGCCATGTTCCCGATCGACGACGTCACCCTGGACTACCTGCGCCTCACCGGCCGTTCGGACCAGAACGTGGCACTCGTGGAGGCCTACGCCAAGGAACAGGGCCTCTGGCACGATCCTTCCCGCGAGATCAAGTTCTCCGAGTACCTGGAACTGGACCTGTCCACGGTTGTTCCGTCCATCGCCGGCCCCAAGCGCCCGCAGGACCGCATCGAACTGACCGAGGCCAAGGACGAGTTCCGCCACGACCTCAAGAACTACGTCTCCCACGACGCCAACGCCGGCACCCTGGACGAGTCGCTCGAGGAATCCTTCCCGGCATCGGACGCCCCGTCCTTCACCGGGGGAGCAACGCACATCTCCGACACCGACCGTGAACCTCCGAAGTACTCGGCAGGCCACGGGGGAGCGGGACGCATCTCCCAGCCGGTTCCGGTCAAGATGGCTGACGGCCGCGAGTTCGAGCTGGACCACGGTGCAGTCACCATCGCATCCATCACGTCCTGCACCAACACGTCCAACCCCTCGGTCATGTTGGCCGCGGCTGTCCTGGCACGCAACGCCGTGGACAAGGGCCTGACGTCCAAGCCGTGGGTCAAGACCTCCGTTGCCCCCGGCTCGAAGGTTGTCACCGACTACTACGAGAAGTCGGGCCTGACGCCCTACCTGGAGAAGCTTGGCTTCTACATCGTGGGCTACGGCTGCGCCACGTGCATCGGCAACTCCGGCCCGCTGGAAGCCGAAGTTTCGGAAGCCATCCAGGCCAACGACCTCGCCGTCGCGGCTGTCCTCTCGGGCAACCGCAACTTCGAAGGCCGCATCAACCCGGACGTCAAGATGAACTACCTGGCCTCCCCGCCGCTGGTCATCGCCTACGCCCTGGCTGGTTCCATGGACTTCGACTTCGAAACCGACGCCCTGGGCCAGGACCAGGCCGGCAACGACGTCTTCCTGAAGGACATCTGGCCCAACCCGGTTGAGGTCCAGCAGGTCATCGACTCCTCGATCGACAAGGAAATGTTCGCCAAGGGCTACGAAGGCGTTTTCGAGGGTGACGACCGCTGGAAGGCGCTCGACACTCCCGCCGGTGACACCTTCGCCTGGGACCCGAACTCCACCTACGTCCGTAAGCCCCCGTACTTCGAGGGCATGCAGGCCAAGCCGGAGCCGGTCAAGGACATCACGGGCGCCCGCGTTCTCCTGAAGCTGGGCGATTCGGTCACCACCGACCACATCTCCCCGGCCGGTTCGTTCAAGTCGGACACCCCTGCCGGCCAGTACCTCCTGGCCAACGGCGTGGAGCGCAAGGACTTCAACTCCTACGGTTCCCGCCGCGGCAACCACGAGGTGATGATCCGCGGAACGTTCGCGAACATCCGCATCAAGAACCAGATCCTGGACGGCGTCGAGGGTGGCTTCACCCGCGACTTCACCCAGGACGGCGGCCCGCAGGCCTACGTTTACGATGCCGCGCAGAACTACCAGGCAGCCGGCACCCCGCTGGTGGTCCTGGCCGGCAAGGAATACGGTTCAGGTTCCTCCCGTGACTGGGCTGCCAAGGGTACCGCCCTGCTGGGCGTCAAGGCCGTCATCGCCGAGAGCTACGAGCGTATCCACCGCTCCAACCTCATCGGCATGGGCGTCCTGCCGCTGCAGTACCCGGCCGGTGAATCCGCCGCCACCCTGGGCCTGTCCGGCACGGAAACGTTCTCGGTTGAGGGCGTCACCGCCCTGAACGAGGGCACCACGCCCAAGACCCTCAAGGTCACGGCAACCGCCGAGGACGGCAGCTCGACGACGTTCGACGCCGTCCTGCGCATCGATACCCCCGGTGAAGCGGACTACTACCGCAACGGCGGAATCCTGCAGTACGTCCTGCGCCAGATCTCCGCTAGCTAGCGGTAACTGCCAAGCAGTCACCACCATCCCGAAGCCCCGGCCGGTCACCGACCAGCCGGGGCTTCGGCTGTGCAGGTTAGCCTTGCCCTGCGGGCCAAGGCGTTAGAGTTAAACGGCACGTCTACCACCTGAAGGAGGGGTCAGTGGGAATCTTGGAGACCATCCGGAATCCGCAGGACCTGAACGAGTTGTCCGAAGACCAGCTGAAGCAGCTGGCTTCGGAGGTCAGGGACTTCCTGATCACGAACGTCTCCCAGACGGGCGGGCACCTCGGACCCAACCTCGGCGTGGTGGAACTGACCCTTGCCGTGCACCGCATCTTCGACTCGCCCCGTGACAGCATCGTCTTCGACACCGGCCACCAGTCATACGTCCACAAGCTGCTGACCGGGCGCCAGGACTTCAGCACGCTGCGCCAGGAGGGCGGAATCTCCGGTTACCCCTCAAGGGCCGAATCCGAGCACGACATCGTCGAGAGCTCGCACGCTTCCTCCTCACTGTCCTGGGCGGACGGCATCTCCCGCGCACGCCAGCTCACCGGTGACGGCGACCGGTACGTCATCGCCGTCGTGGGGGACGGTGCGTTGACCGGAGGCATGGCCTGGGAAGCCATTAACAACATCGCCGCGGACAAAAAGCGCCGCGTGGTGATAGTGGTCAATGACAACGGCAGGTCCTACGCCCCCACGGTGGGCGGCTTCGCGGACTACCTCGCGTCCCTGCGCCCCACGATCGACTCCTTCCGGACGGCCCCGGCCTACGAAGTGGCGCTGGACTGGTGGAAGAAGAAACTCCAAAACGGGGGACCGGCAGGCCAGTTCACCTACAAGAGCCTGCACGCCATGAAAAAGGGCATCAAGGACTGGTGGGCCCCGCAAGGCATGTTCGAAGACCTCGGCATGAAGTACATCGGCCCCGTGGACGGCCACAACCTCCAGGCCATGGAGCATGCCCTGTCCACGGCCAAGCACTACGGCGGGCCGGTCATTGTGCATGCAATGACCGAAAAGGGCCACGGCTACGCCCCCGCCCGCGCCCACGAGGCAGACCAGTTCCATGCCGTCGGCATCATCGACCCCGAAACGGGCGAACCCACCGGCGCCGCCGGCGCCCAGTCCTGGACCTCGGTCTTCGCCGACGAAATCGCGGCCATCGCGGATGAGCGGAAAGACGTCGTCGGCATCACCGGAGCCATGCTCATTCCCGTCGGCCTGCACAAATTCGCGGCCCGGCACCCGGACCGTGTGATCGACGTCGGAATCGCCGAACAGCACGCCCTCACCTCGGCCGCCGGCATGGCCTTTGGCGGGCTGCACCCGGTGGTTGCCGTCTACGCAACCTTCCTGAACCGGGCCTTCGACCAGCTCCTGATGGACGTGGCCCTGCACAAGGCCGGCGTCACCATCGTCCTTGACCGCGCAGGCGTCACCGGGCCGGACGGCGCCAGCCATCACGGCATGTGGGACATGTCCATGGTCCAGATCGTCCCCGGACTCCACCTGGCAGCGCCCCGCGATGCCAGCAGGCTGCGCGAGGAGCTCCGCGAAGCCGTGGCAATCAGCGACGCACCCACCGTGGTCCGCTTCTCGAAGGGATCTGTCGGCGCGGAAGTGGAAGCCCTGGAGCGCCTTAGCGACGGCGTGGACGTGCTTGCCCGGCGGCCCAGCGGTTCCACAGAGAACGACGTCCTGATCGTCAGCGTGGGCGCCATGTCCGAACTCGCGCTGGACGTGGCCAACCGCCTCGGCGCACAGGGCATCAGCACCACCGTGGTGGACCCGCGCTGGGTCCTGCCCGTCCCGCGTTCCATCATCGCGCTGGCATCGCACCACCGCCTGGTGATCTGCATCGAGGACGGCGTTCGCGCCGGCGGGGTCGGTTCGCGGATCCGCCAGGAAATGCGGTCGGCAGGCGTGGATACCGCCTTGAACGAGGTAGGCCTGCCGGTCGAATTCCTGGACCACGGCACCCGCGCCCAGATCCTCGAACGCGTCGGCCTGACCGCCCAGCAGATCACGCACGACGTCGTTGCACAGGTCCTCGGCACGAAGGTACCCTTTGCGCGTCCCCTGCCCGGCCAGCAGCACCCCACCACCGGCAGCCTTCCGATCCTGTGAGGGGCGAGGCTGAGCTGAAATACCCCGGCGTCCTGGGGGAGCCCGCCGGGGACAACCACCCGGGAGCAACGCGGGCACCGGAGAACCTGCAGCCCGGCCAGCTGGTGGTGGCACGGAACCGTAAATGGAACGGCAAAGCCCACTGGGTGGTTCCCGGACGCTACCTCGGCGAGGACCGCCACGGCTGGTGGATATTCCAAGGCACCAATGAATTCTGTTCCCGCCCGGGCGCGGCGTTTTACACCAGATCAGACGCCGTGCTCCTGGTGCCGCGCGAAGGCGACTGGGTGGCCACTTTCTACGACGACGCCCATCCGGGCGGCATGCGGGTCTACATAGACCTTGCCGTGGCCCACGAGTGGAGCACTATCCGGCCCGCCGTCACCGAATTCCACGTCATCGACATGGACCTGGACGTCGTCCATACGGCCGGCAGGGGCGTGTTCATCGACGACGAGGACGAATTTGCGGAACACCGCGTTGCCATGGACTACCCCGCAGTACTGGTGGAATCCCTCCAGGCATCGGCGGACCAGCTTTACCAGGCCGTGAAGGCGCAGCACGCACCGTTCGACGGCACCGACGCCGAATGGTTTACCAAGGGACGGTCATGAGCGGAATTGTCAGGGTTTACAAGCACGACGACGAGGGCACCCTCCATTTCCGGGAGGCCTGGTACGACGAGGACTACGGCCAGTTCGTGATGAACTACGGCGCTGTGGGTCACCAGAGCAAAACCGAGGAGACGGACGTCGCCACGGCCGAGGCGGCAGAGAGTCTCCTGGACGCCTTCGCAGCCCAGTGCGCCGAGGACGGCTACGCCGAAATTCCGGAAAAGGAACAGTTCTGGGTGGTGGCCCAGTTCGCGCTGAAGACCCGTGAGGGCACAGACAGGGACCGCTACCTGGAGGAAAAGGCCACCGATGCCCTCATCAGCCACCTGGCCTGGCGCGGACTGGGGACGGTGGAACGCTCCGAATTCACGGACTACAAGCTCAACATCTTCTGCCTGTGCCCGGAGGTGAACAAGGCCGTCAACGCCGTCAAGGTCTGCATCCGGGGCGAGGACCTGGACTTCACCAAACTGAGCATCGGTGCCGCCCCCTTCACCGAGCCCACCAACTTCAAGCTCAAGCACTCCGCCAAGCCCGCTGCCGGCTTCAGCCTCTAGGAGCACAATGCCCACGTACCGCCGCCTCGGAAAGTCAGGCCTGACCGTGTCCACCGTCGGCCTGGGCTGCAACAATCTGGGCCGCGCCAACACCGCCACCGAATCCCAGGAGGCCACGGACGGCGTGGTCCACGCAGCGATCGACGCCGGGATCACCCTGTTCGACGTCGCCGATACGTACGGGCGGGAACCCGGGCTCAGCGAGACGATGCTCGGCAGGGCGCTCGGCACCAGGCGTGGGGACATCGTCCTGGCCACGAAGTTCGGCATGGACATGAAGGGTGCCAGCGGCCCGGACTTCGGTGCCCGCGGCTCACGCCGCTACATCATCCAGGCCGTGGACGCATCGCTGCGGCGGCTGGGCACGGACTGGATCGACCTCTACCAGTTCCACACGCCGGACCCGTTGACCCCCATCGATGAGACCCTGACCGCACTGGATACCCTCGTCCGCAGCGGCAAAGTCCGCTACATCGGCCATTCCAACCGTTCCGGCTGGCAGATCGCCCAGGCGGAGTATGTTGCGCGGGAACTGGGATGCGCCCGTTTCATCTCCACGCAAAACCACTACAACCTCCTGGACCGGCGCGCCGAGCTTGAGGTGACACCGGCAGCAGAGGAATTCGGGCTGGGCGTCCTGCCCTACTTCCCGCTCGCCAACGGACTGCTGACCGGCAAGTACTCGCCCGGCCATGCCCCGGACGGATCGCGCCTCAGCCACACCCGCCAGCACCTGGTCCACGACGCCGACTGGGACCAACTGGGCAGGTTCAGCGATTTCGCCCGGGAACGCGGCCTGACCGAAATCCAGGTCGCCTTCTCCTGGCTGGCAGCCCAGCCTTCAGTGGCCAGCGTCATCGCCGGCGCCACCGGACCGGAACAGGTCCGCCAGAACGCTGAATCAGCCGGCTGGGTGCCCTCGGAGAAAGACCTCGCGGAGCTGGACGGCATTTTCCCTGCCGCTCCGAAGGTTGCCCTGTTCTAGGCCCTGGATGACCGCCTTCCTGCTGGACGTGGACACCGGCATCGACGACGCCCTGGCCCTGGCCTACCTTGCCGCCCTGCCCGATACGGAATTCGTTTCGGTCACGGCAACCCCCGGGAACGTGGACGCGTACCAGGTGGCGCGCAACACCCTGGCATTGCTCGAACTGTGCGGCAGGCCGGGAGTGGAAGTGGCCATCGGCGCACGCGAACCGCTGGCCATCCCGCTGCTCACCACTCCCGAGACCCACGGGCCCCAGGGGATTGGGTACGCGGTCCTGCCCCAGCCGGCCGGGTCTGTGTCGGAGCGGAACGCCGTCGACCTCTGGGTTGAACATGCCCGCAGCCGGCCCGGGGAGCTCACCGCCCTCATCACTGCGCCGCTGACCAACTTTGCGCTGGCCCTGCGGCGGGAACCGGAACTTCCGGACCTGCTCGCCAAAGTAGTGATCATGGGCGGCAGCTTCTACCACCAGGGCAACACAACGCCCACTGCGGAGTGGAACACCCACGTGGACCCGCACGCCGCGAAGGAAGTGTACGCCGCTTTCCGGGGCCGGGCGCCGGAGAAACTTCCCATTGTCTGCTCCCTGGACACCACTGAGCGGATGGAAATGCACCCCCGCCATGTGCGGCAACTGGCGGAAGCGGCCGGTGCCCGCGTCCCCGAACTGGTGCTGCCCGAACACCCGGAAGGGCTGCGCAGCACCTCGGACAACACTTTGGTCCGGCACCTGTCCGACGCCCTGCGGTTCTACTTCGAGTTCCACCGGCACTACGACCAGGGATACCTGGCCCATGTCCACGACTTCTTCGCCGCGGGCGTGGCAGCGGGAACCCTGGATTTTGAGGCCCGCCCCGCCACAGTGGACGTCGAGACCGGGTCGCCGCTCCTGATGGGCACCACGGTGGCAGACTTCCGCGGACTGTGGGGCTCACCGCCGAACGCACGCGTAGTCTCCGCCAACCATCCGGCAGCGGCCTTCCGGGAGCTGGTCTCCGCCGTGGGCCGCCTCGCCGCCCGGCTCGGCTGAGCGGACAGCTTACGACGGCGGAACTACAGCGGGGCATCTTCCGGCAGGTCGACGTCCAGGGCCAGGAGGGCGTTTTCCACCACCTCGGTCAGCGCCGGGTGGGTCCAGTACGGGCCCCGGGCCAGCTCATGGACGGGCACCGACCCGGCCATGGCCTGGACCAGGGGCTGGAGGAGGATGGACGCTTCATGGCCCAGGATGTGGGCGCCCAGGAGCCTGCCCGAGGCCCGCTCGGCCACAAGCTTCACCACGCCTTCCCCGTCCTCCATGGCCCACCCGTAGGCGGTGGTGCCGTAGTCCTGGACCGCCGTTACCACGTCGGTTCCCGCGGCTGCCCGTGAGCGGGCCTCTGCTTCGGTGAGGCCAACCGATGCCATCTGCGGGTTGGAGAAGACTGCGGAGGGCACGGCGGTGTAGTCGATGCGGCGCATCCGGCCGGGGTGTTCCAGGTTGTGCGCCACCACGCGGGCTTCCCGGTTGGCAACGTGCTTGAGCTGGTACGGGTTGGCGACGTCGCCCAAGGCGTACACGCCGTCCAGTGGCGTGCCGCCGGAAAGGATCCGCAGGTTGGCATCGACGGCGAGGGTTCCGTCGTCGTTTACATCGAACCCGGCGGCTTCCACGCCCAGCCGGTCCGTGTTGGGAACCCTGCCGGTGGCCATGAGCACAACATCCGCAGGGACGTGCAGGGGCCGGCCGTCAGCATCGGCAAATTCCACCACAACGGTGCCGTTGCCGTTGTCCTCTATGGACTGGAGCGAGAAGCCCAGTTCCAGCCTCCAGCGGCTTGCTGCCGCCGCGGCGAACCGCCCGGAGATTTCGGCGTCGTGGCCGCGCAAGAGGCGGCTCGTCCTGTTGACCTGGGTCACGCTGGAGCCGAATCCGTGGAAAATCCCCGCGAACTCAGCCGCGATGTACCCGCCGCCAACCACCACCACCCTTTCCGGCAGCCCGTCGATCCGCATCACGGTGTCCGAGGTGTGCACCTGCGGCAAGTCGATTCCCGGCACGTCGGGCAGGACGGCCCTGGACCCGGCGGCAACCACAACCTGCTCAGCCGTGATGTCCACCCCGGGTCCGGTCCGCAGGGCCCGCGGGCCGGTGAAGTGCACATGGTCCTCATAGAGGTCAACGTGGTCCAGTTCCGTTGCCCGGTATTCCCGGCCGGCTGAGGAGATGGAATCGATCCGGCCAAAAATCCGGTCGCGGATATCGTTCCAGTGCACTTTGTCCAGGCTGAGGTCCACCCCGAGCCTGGCTGCCTCCTGGTGCGCCGCGGCAAGGCCGGCCGGATACACGAACATCTTGGTGGGAATGCACCCCACGTTGAGGCAGGTGCCGCCGAAGACGCCGCCGTCGATGAGGGCCACCCGCTTGTTGTCCCAGTACGGCGTGATCAGCGAATTGCCGGAGCCGGATCCGATAATGGCAAGGTCATAGTGGGGCATGGCAGGTCTTTCCACGGGCAACGGCAGGCGGATTTTGCCTGTCCGGGCAGTCTAGGGCAGTCCGGGACTGGATGCCCCGGCAGCGGTGCGCCGGCAGTAGAATAATCGCGGACGGAACAGGCGCAGCAGCCTGCCGCCAGCTGCCGAGGTGACATACGCAGCGTTCCACCGGCCCGGACTCCCGGGCCCTCCACGCGCACCCTGAAGGAACTCCATGTCGCCCTCCCTGACGCTGCCCGCCCCGGCACCGGCCGCCGCCCGTAAACGCCGCCTCCTGGAAATCCTCGGCGCAGCGGCCATCGCCGCCACCTACATCTACCTTGTGCTCAACCAGCCGGCCGACATCACCGGCGGGCCCGGAAGCGCGTCCGCCCTCATTGCCCTCTCCGGCTTCCTGGTGGGCGCCATCCTGCTGATCGTCGCCGTCCTCCCGGCGTTGCCGGCCTCCACCGTGGTGCTGATCCCCGTGGCACTGGTGCTGAACATTGTGCTCGGTCAGTTCGTGGGCAGCACCCTGGTCCCGTTCTACCTTGATGCGATCGGCACAGTCCTCATCGCCGTGCTGGCAGGACCGGCGGCCGGTGCCGCGACCGGAGCGCTCAGCAGCATTGTCTGGTCCTTCTTCAACCCCACGGTGCTGCCTTTCGCCGCCGGCGCCGCACTGATCGGCTGCCTGGCGGGACTGGCCGCACGCCACGGGATGTTCCGCCGCTTCTACCTCGCCCCCGTTGCCGGTTTTGTTACCGGGATCATCGGCGGCGTGGTGTCCGCGCCGGTGGCGGCCTTCGTCTTCGGCGGCACGTCCGGCGTGGCCACCGGCGCCATCGTCAGCGCCTTCCGGTCCATGGGGGACACCCTGCTGGCCGCTATCACCAAGCAGGCGCTCATCTCCGATCCCATGGACAAGGCGATCGTCTTCACCGTGGTGGCCGTCCTGGCCTACGCGCTTCCCCGCCGCGCGCGCCTGCAGTACCCGTTCGTGCGCCGGCACCGCGTGCTGGCCGGAACGTCACCCGAACAGGGCTCCTGACCACCACGCCCATGCGCCTCCACCCGCTGACCTCCCTGGCCGCGGCCGGCAGCACGGCAGCAATCACGACGGCGGCAGCCAGCCTGCCGCTGTCCCTCGCCGTCATGGGCGCTGCCGTGGTCCTCTCGGCCCGGGGCGGCACGGCACGAAGGCTGCTGCCCGCGGCAGCGGCAGTGCTGCTCCCGCTGGGCTTGTCGCTGCTGGTCATGCACGGGCTGTTCTTCCCAGAGGGGCGGACAGTCCTGGCCCAGTGGGGAGTGGCCCGCGTGACCGCGGAGGGGCTTGTCTTCGCCCTGGAGCGGACAGCGCAGCTGGGGGCGGTGGTCCTTGCCCTCCTGGCGTTCTCCTTCAGCGTCAGCGTGCCGGACCTGGTGGCGGTGCTGTCCTCCCGCGGTGTCCACGGACGGTTCGCGTTCGTGCTGGCCTCCACCCTGACCCTCCTGCCGGCCATCACCTCCCGCGTGGAACGGATCCGGCAGGCGCAGGAATCCCGCGGACTGGTGGTCCGCCGCGGACTGCACCGCGCGGCCGCGTTTCGGCTGCAGGCGGTGCCGCTGGTCCTGTCCCTGATCGAGGATGCCGGAACACGCACAGCGGCCCTAGAAGCGCGGGGCTTCAGCAATCCAGGGCCGCGGACCAGCTACCGGGACGTTCCGGATCCGATCCTCCAGCGCGTGCTTCGTGCCGTCTTGCTGGGGGCCGCCGCAGCCGCGGTTGCTGCGCGGCTGTTGCTGACCCCAGCGGGAAGCTGAGCCATGTCCACCACCCACTCGACGCAGACCCAGCCGATCCTGTCAGCCGGAATCCGGAGCTTCACCTACTTCGGGGATGATGCCTCCGTCCTGGAGGGGATTGACCTCAACCTCGTCCCCGGAACGTTCACGGCCATCCTCGGAGCGTCCGGAAGCGGCAAGTCCACCCTGGGCCGTTTGCTGTCCGGGTGGCTTCCCCCAAGAACCGGTGGGACCCTGCGCGGCTTCCTGGAACTCGCAGGCACGCGCCTGGACTTCGGCGGCGACCGGGAGCCGCGGATCAACCCGGCGGAATGGGGCCGGCAGGTGGGCTTCGTTCCGCAGGACCCTGCCGCCGTCCTGACCACAGTGCGGGCAACAGTAGCGGAAGAACTGGCGTTCGGGCTGGAAAACGCGGCGATGGAGCGGCCGGCCATGAAAGCCGCTGTGGAACGCACTGCAGCCCTTCTGGGTCTCATGGAGCTCCTGGAACGGAACCCGGCCTCGCTGTCCGGAGGCCAGCTGCGCCGCCTCGCCATCGGCTGCGCCATCATCGCCGGTCCGCGGGTGCTGATCATGGATGAGCCCTTCGCGTCGCTGGACAGTGCCGGAACTGCCGGACTGGCACGCCTGCTGCAGGACCTCCTGAAGCTCGGCACCGCCGTCGTGGTCCTCAGTCAGGTGGTCGACACACCGCTCCTGGATGCCGGAACCTGGGTGGTCCTGGAAAATGGCGGGGTCACGGGGAACGGCACGCCGGCCGAGCTGCAGGCCGGCTCCGGGTTGCTGCCGCCCGGAATCCGGGCCTCCGGCGGCGAGCCTGCACCAGCCGGCGACCATCCCGGGGCAGTACACGCGGATACACTGCTGCCGCGCAGCGGGGCCGGTGTTCCTGCACTTGAGCTCCGCGGCGTCTCCTTTGGCTACAGCGCCGGGGGCAAGGAAGCGCAGCCCAGGAACATGCGGCGCCGGGACCTGGGCGGAAAAGCGGCAGGCAGCGGTCTGGTGCTGCAGGGCATCAACGTGCGCATCCAAAGCGGTGAGATCCTGGCGGTGACCGGGCCCAACGGAGCTGGCAAATCGACCCTGCTGCGCCACCTCAACGGGCTGCTGCGGCCTACCGAAGGCAGCGTCCTGGTCCACGGCAGGGACATTGCGGGGGTGCCGCCAGGCGAGGCGGCGCGCTCCGTGGGCCTGCTGTTCCAGCAACCCCGGGACCAGCTGTTCGAGCGGACCGCCCTCCGCGAAGTGCGCTTCGGCCTGGACCGCCTGTTCCACCCCGACGAGGCACCCAGCCGGGCCATGGAAGCACTGTCCGCCGTCGGCCTGGCAGAGGCCGCGCACACGCACCCCGCCGAACTTCCCGCATCCGGCCAGCGCCTCCTCGCCCTGGCCACGGTCCTTGCCCGCAAACCGTCAGTCCTGGCCCTGGACGAACCCACGGTGGCACTGGACGGCGGCGGCCTCGCCCTGCTGGACGCTGCGGTGCGTTCCGCGGCAGGGGAGGGCGCCGCCGTCGTGCTGGTGTCGCATGACCTTGACTATGCCAGGGCCGCGGCGCACCGCGTGGTGATGCTCGACGGCGGCCGGCTGGACGGCTGATCAGGCCGGGCCCGATGCCACTCCCGGCGGCAGGAAACGCCTTCCGTTGACACGCTCCGAGGCACCCACCCTGTCGAGGTAGGGGGTGATGCCGCCCAGGAACATGGGCCAGCCCGCGCCCAAAATCATGCAGAGGTCGATGTCCTCGGGAGCGGCAACCACGCCCTCGGTGAGCATGAGGCCGATTTCTTCCGCCAGTGCATCCTGCGTGCGCCGCAGCACCTGCTCCGCTGTTGAGGGGGAGGTGCCGAAGGACATCAGCGACAACGTGGACTCCGGAATTTCCTGCGATCCGTCCGGTCCGGCCGCCCACAGGCTCTTCACGCCGTTGTCGATGAGTTTCTGCAGGTTGGCGGACACCGTGAAGCGTTCGCCGAAGGCCGCGTGCAGGGACTCCTGGACGTGCTGGGCAACGGGAAGCCCCACCATGGCGCCGAGGGTGAAGGGCGTCATCGGCAGGCCCATGGGGCGGAGGGCATTGTCCGCCACCTCAGCGGGGGTGCCCTCATCAAAGGCGGCCGTGACCTCGCCCATCAGCCGCAGCAGGATGCGGTTCACCACGAACGCGGCGGCGTCCTTGACCAGCACCGCCGTCTTCTTCAGTCCCTTGGCCAGTTCGAACGCGGTGGCCAGCACGGCGTCGTCCGTCTTCGGAGCACGCACGATTTCCAGGAGCGGCATCACGGCCACCGGGTTGAAGAAGTGGAAGCCCACCACGCGCTCCGGGTGCTGCAGGTCCTCCGCCATGGCGGTGACGGACAGCGAGGAGGTGTTGGTGGCCAGGACGCAGTCCGGGGAGACAATTGCCTCCAGTTCGGCAAAGACCTGCTTCTTGACGTTCAGTTCCTCGAACACGGCTTCAATCACAAAGTCGGCATCCGCGAAGACATCCTTGGACACAGAACCGGTGACCAGCGCCTTGGTCCGGTTGGCGGCGTCCTGGCTGATGCGCTTCTTTCCCAGGAGCTTGTCCACCTCGGCGTGGACGTAGCCCACACCCTTGTCCACCCGGGCCTGGTCAATGTCCGTCATCACCACGGGGACCTTGAGCTGGCGGGCGAACAGCAGTGCCAGCTGGCTTGCCATGAGCCCGGCGCCAACCACCCCAACCTTCGTGACAGGACGGGCCAGCTTGCGGTCCGGGGCGCCGGCGGGGCGCTTGGATCGCTTCTGGACGAGGTCCAGGAAGGCGTAGACGGTGGCACGGAACTCGTCGGTCTGCATGAGGTCGGCGAGGGTTTCGCATTCCAGGGCAGCAGACTGTGCCTGGGTCATGGTGCGGTTTGCCTCGAGGATGTCCAGGACCTTTCCCGGGGCAGGCGCAGCATTGGACGTCTTCGCGTCCACGAAGGCCCGGCCGGCCTTGACGGCGGCATCCCACCGCGCGGCGGTTGCGGCGTCGGCGGGATCGACGGCGTTGGCCCGTTCCGGAACCACGTCGCCGGAAATGACCTCGGCCGCCCACGCGAGGGACTGCTCCAGGAAGTCCGCCGGCTCGAACAGGGCGTCGGCGATGCCGAGGCCGAACGCCTGGGCCCCGGTGAGGGTCCGGTTGTTGCTGAGCGGGTTTTCAATCATCACCTTGACGGCGTTTTCCGGGCCGATGAGGCGAGGCAGGATGTACACGCCGCCCCAGCCCGGGACCAGGCCCAGGACGGCTTCCGGCAGCGCAAGTGCGCCTGCTCCGGTGGAGACTGTGCGGTAGGTGGACTGCAGGGCAATCTCCAGCCCTCCGCCCAGCGCCGCGCCGTTGATGAAGGCGAAGCTTGGGACGCCCAGGCCGGCCAGCGTGCTGTACACATCGTGGCCCAGCTGCGCCATCCACAGCCCGTGCTCGCGCTTGTCCAGGTTCTTGACGGCGGAAAGGTCGGCGCCCGCCACCAGGTAGTAGGGCTTGCCGGTTACTCCGACGCCGACGATCTCACCCCGGGCCGCGCGTTCCCGGAGACCCTCCAGGACCTTGCCGAGCTCCACCAGGGTGTTGGGCCCCAAAGTGGTTGGCTTGGAATGGTCCAGGCCGTTGTCGAGGGTGATGAGGGCGAACGTGCCGGGACTTGGCTTCCCGCCCGGTCCGGGCAGTTCGATGTCCTGGACGTAGGAATGCGTCACTGTTTCGTTGGGAAACAGGTCGGCGAGTCGGGTGAAATCTGCGGCGCTCATGCGGCTCCTTCGGAAACGGTGTGGGTGACGGAGTTTGCCAGCCGGGCTCCGCTGTAATCGGCATGGTGGGGGTTTTCCCAGATCACCGTGGCGCCCATGCCCAGGCCAACACACATGGTGGTGATGCCGTAGCGGACGGAAGGGTCCTCCTCGAACTGCCTGGCCAGCTGGGTCATCAGCCGCACGCCGGAGGAGGCCAAGGGGTGCCCCACTGCGATGGCGCCGCCGTAGCGGTTGACCCGGGGGTCGTCGTCGGCAATGCCAAAGTGCTCAAGGAAGCTCAGTACCTGGACGGCGAAGGCTTCGTTGATCTCAAAAAGGCCGATGTCGCCGATGGCCAGCCCCGCGTTCTTCAGGGCCTTCTCGGTGGCGGGCACCGGGCCGATGCCCATGACATCCGGCTCTACGCCGGCGTAGGCGTAGCTGACCAGGCGCATCCTGACCGGCAGTCCAAGCTCCGTTGCGGCTTCGGACGATGCCAGGACGGCGGCGGTTGCGCCGTCGTTCAGGCCTGCGGCGTTACCCGCAGTGACCCGCCCATGTGCGCGGAACGGAGTGCGGAGGCCGGCGAGGTCAGCCAGGGTGGTCCCGGGCCGCGGCGGCTCATCCACGCTATGCAGCGTCCAGCCCTGGCCGGGCTTCATGGCTGCTACCGGCACCAGGTCCGGCTGGATGCGGCCGTTGCGGCGGGCGGCCTCATATTTGTCCTGGGAGGCTACGGCATAAGCGTCCGTGCGTTCCTTGGTGATGGACGGGAAGCGGTCGTGCAGGTTCTCTGCGGTGTTCCCCATATTGAGGGCGGCAGGGTCCACCAGCCGCTCGGACATGAAGCGCGGATTCGGATCGGCGCCTGAACCCATGGGGTGGTTGCCCATATGCTCGACGCCCCCTGCCACCGCCACGTCATAGGCTCCGAAACTGATTCCGCCGGCCACAGCCGTCACCGCAGTCATTGCCCCTGCGCACATCCGGTCGATGGCGAAGCCGGGAACAGTTCTGGGCAGGCCGGCCAGCAGTGCGGCGGTCCGGCCCAGGGTGAGGCCCTGGTCTCCGGTCTGGGTGGTGGCAGCGATCGCCACCTCATCAATCCGTTCCGGTGGCAACGAGGGGTTGCGGCGCAGCAGTTCGCGAATGCATTTCACCATCAGGTCATCAGCCCGGGTGCCCGCGTAGATGCCCTTTTCCCCGGCCCTGCCGAACGGTGTGCGGAGGCCGTCCACAAAGACGACGTCCCGGACAGTGCGCATGGATGCGGCGCTTTCCTGGTGGCTCACGTATAACTCCTCATCGAGACGTAGGCGCCGGTTGCATGCCGGAATGCGGCAGCCAGCCTGGCGGCAATACCTTCGATGTTACTCGTGAGTAACTTAGCCCGCAAGGCCCCGATTGAAGCGACGCTCTCTCACTTAATGCGCCATTTTGGCTAGCGCTCTCTCACTCGCTTCAAGAAAGTGAGCGAGCGTTGCCACTATTCACGCATCAAGTGAGAGAGCGTTTGGGGATTCGGTGTGGAGCCGGTGGCGGTGCAGGCGGCTGCGGCTACTGGCCGGTCGGAGCTGCGTCCGCTTTGGGTTCCTTGGCAGGCAGCGGCTGAGGGTTCAGGAAAGCCTCGGAGATAAGCGGTGCAGCGAGTTCCACCTGCCAGTCCCGTGCGCCCAGGGCGCGAAGTTCCGCGGCAATCGCGTCTTTGCTGACATCCGCCGGTGGGCGCCAGGCCACCCGGCGCAGGTAGTCGGGGGTCAGCAGATTCTCCAGCGGCAGGTTCAACTCATCCGCTTTAGCCTGCAGCAGCGGCCGTGCGGTGGCCAGCCGGGCAGCTGCCGCCGGATCGCGGTCGGCCCACACGCGCGGCGGGGGTGGTGCGTTGGTGGGCAGGTGCAGCGGCGGGAGCTCGTCCAGGTCCCGGGCCCCAGCGATGCACCGCAGCCAGCGGGGAGCCTCCCGCTGGGCAGCCCGGCCGTGGAAGCCCTTGGTCCCCAACAGCTGCGGCACCGTGGACGGCATTGCCTTGGCTGCAGCCACCAGGGCAGAGTCCGGGATCAGCCTGCCGGGGGCAACATCCCGCTTTTGCGCCAGGGAGTCCCGCTCCAGCCACAGCTCCCGCACGGCAGCAAGCTGCCGTCGGTCCCGGATCTGGTGGAGCCCTGAGGTCTTCCGCCAAGGGTCGATGCGCGCCGGCGGCAGGCCTGCGGCCAGGATTGCCGCGAACTCCTGCTCGGCGTAATCCAGCTTGCCGTCGGCCTCCAGGAGTTCGATCAGCTCCTCCCGCAGTTCCGTCAGGACCTCAACGTCCAGTGCGGCGTAGCGCAGCCAGGGTTCGGGCAGGGGGCGGGTGGACCAGTCGGCGGCAGAATGCTCCTTGGCGAGCCCGAAGCCCAGCAGCTGTTCGATGACTGCGGCGAGTCCCACGCGGGGGAGCCCGGCGAGCCGTGCCGCGAGTTCGGTATCAAAGAGCCTGTCCGGCCACATTCCCAGTTCGGAGAGGCAGGGCAGGTCCTGGCTGGCGGCGTGCAGGATCCACTCGACGCCCCGCAGGGCATCGTTGATGATGTCCAGGTTCCCGAAGGGTTCGGGGTCGATCAGCCAGGTCCCGGCGCCTTCACGCCGGATCTGGACCAGAAAAGCCCGCTGCCCGTACCGGAAGCCGGAAGCCCGCTCAGCGTCAACCCCAGCGGGCCCCGTTCCTGCCGCTATGGCAGCAGCGCAGCGCTCCAGGCCGGACTGCGTTTCGATCACCAGGGGAACGCCGTCCCGGGGTGCTGCGAGTTCAACGATTTCGGGGACGGGGCTGTCAAAGCCTTCCACCGTGATGTGGGGTGCGGTATCAGCAGCCGGGACGCCGGCCGTGGTGTTATCCGGAATGTTTGGGGTCATGATGTCTTCAGTTTACCGGCCGGCCGGTCCGCGCCTGCGTTCGGTCCCGCAGTGCCGCCTTCCGTCCCGTGCGCCATCTGTGCGCCACCGGCAAGGGACCTCAGTTCCGCCGCCGGTGCGTCAGCGGCGTGACGCCGTCGGGCAGGGGCGGCAGGCCCGCGAACGTGCAGACCATGTCCGACCATGCCTCAAGGTGGGCCCTGACGTCGGAGGTTGCCGGCGTCCAGGAGGCGCGGAGTTCAATATCGATGGATCCCGGCCTCTCCGAGAGGGTGCCGAAGCTTTCGGAGAGGACACGGGTGGCGGTACCGCCCGCTGCCCGGTACGGCGCCTTGTGGTTTTCCAGTGCCTCCACCAGCCAGGTCCAGGCGACTGTTCCGAGCATCTCGTCGTTGCCCATCTCGGGCTCCAGCTCCGCACGGATATAGGTGACGATGCGGAACTCCCCGCCCCAGACGTCCGATCCGTTCGGGTCATGCAGGAGGATGAAGCGGCCGGTGGCCAGTTCCGTGCCGTCGTCGTCTTCCGTTCCCGACGCGGCAGCCAGTGCCATGGCGGCCGGGCCGTGGAGTGGCGTTCCGGCCGTGCCGGCGCCGGGAGCGTAAACCTCGGCACCGAGGGCCACGGCAAAGGGCGCCAGCCGGGCAGGCGCCGGAATCTCCGCCAGGCGGAGCTCCCGGCGGCACTGGGCTTTCCTGAGGGTTCCCAAGGCGTGGAGAAACTCCGGGGGAACCTGGTCAAGTGCGTTCACCTTCGCAGGTTACGCAACTGTGCCGGGCAGGGCGGGTAGGCTCGCCGCCGCCCCCTTGTCCTGGCTGCCGGAAGCGTTAGCCCGCACGCTGCTGGAGTTCCCGGCGGATGGCCTCGGCAAAGGAATCCACGTCCTCTTCGGTGGTGTCAAATGAACACATCCAGCGGACTTCCCTGGCGGCTTCATTCCAGTCGTAGAAGCGGAAGGACGTGCGCAGCCTGTCAGCCACGCCTTCGGGGAGGATGGCGAACACACCATTGGACTCAGTCTTCTGGGTGGGCTGGACGCCGTCGATGGTGTCGACGGCGGCGCGGAGCCGCGCGGCCATGGCGTTGGCGTGGGCGGCGGAGCGGAGCCACAGATCACCCTCCAGGAGCGCGATGAACTGGGCGGACATGAAGCGCATCTTGGACGCCAGCTGCATGTTCATCTTGCGCAGGTACACGAGCCCGTGGGCGGCTTCCGGGTTCAGCGCCACCACCACTTCACCGAAAAGCAGGCCGTTCTTGGTTCCGCCGAAGGACAGGATGTCCACACCGGCGTCGCGGGTGAAGGCACGCAACGGAACCTGGAGGTGGGCTGCGGCGTTGGCCAGCCTGGCGCCGTCCATGTGGAGCTTCATGCCCCTGGTGTGGACGTGGTCGGCGATGGCGCGGACTTCCTCCGGCGTGTAGCAGGTGCCGAGTTCCGTGGTCTGGGTGATGGAGACGGCGAGCGGCTGGGCACGGTGTTCGTCTCCCCAGCCCCAAGCCTCCCGGTCAATGAGTTCGGGCGTGAGCTTCCCGTCCGGCGTCGGAACGTGCAGCAGTTTGATGCCGCCGACGCGCTCGGGGGCGCCGTTTTCGTCCATGTTGATGTGGGCCGTGGAGGCACAGACCACCGCACCCCAGCGGGGGAGCAGCGACTGCAGCGAAAGAACGTTCGCGCCGGTGCCGTTGAAGACCGGAAAGCACTCAATCCCGGGCCCGAAGTGCTCCTCCATCAGTTCCTGCAGCCTGGCAGTATAGTCGTCCTCGCCGTAGGAGACCTGGTGGCCGTCGTTCGCGGCGGCCAGCGCCGCGAGGACTTCCGGGTGCACCCCGGAATAGTTGTCCGAGGCGAAGCCCCGCACGTTCGGATCGTGGAGGCGGACCCCGGCGGCGGTTTCAGCGGTTGTTGTCATGGGTTTGCTCACGCTTTCAGTCTAGGTACGTCAGGGCTCCAGCAGCAGCCGGCTGCCGTTCAGTTCAGCGGCCGGGGCCTGGAAGAGGCCGACGACGGCGCGCGCCAGGTCCCCGACGTCCGTTGCCCCAGGAAATGAACGCTCCGGGTGGCTGCGGCGCAGCCCCTCATCCACCAGGGCCTTCACCACCAGGACGACGGCGGCGGCCGTGCCACCGTCGCCTTTCCCGGAGTCCCGGCGGAAACCATCAGCCACAGCCATGGTCCATGCCTCGGCTGCGGCCTTCGCTGCGGCATAGCTGGCCCCCGCCGCCGAGGGCTTGGCGACGGCGGTGGAGGACACCATGGCAAAGCGGCCGTCCGGGGAGGCTGCGACGTCGTCGTAAAATACGCGCGAGACGTTTCGGAGCGTCGTGATGGCTCCCCGCTCAAGGAAGTCCCAGTCCTCGTCCGTCTGGTCCGTGATGCCGCGTGCGCCGCGCCAGCCGCCCACCAGGTGGATCACGGCATCCATCGGTCCGGCGGCGGCGGAGACCTCGGCCCGCAGCTGCCGTACCTCCTCCATCCGTGCCAGGTCGCACACGAAGGGGGCAACGCCGTCGCCCGCTTGTTCCGCCGCCGCATTGATCCTGGCCCGGTCCGACCCCACGGTGAAGACGCGGTGGCCCGCTTCCCGGAGGCCGCGGGCCACGGCGATGCCGGACGCTCCGCTGCCGCCGGTGACCAGCACGTTCATCCGCCTATGTGCTGTACCCGGTGTTTCCGTCACAGGGCAGAGGCTCCGGTGATCCCGGCAGTCGACTCAATGACGGGGCGCATCTTCTTCTCCAGCGCTTCGTAGAACATGGACAGCGGAAATTCGTCGTCAAGTACTTGGTCGGTGAGGCCGCGGGGCGGACCGGCCAGCGGCAGGGCCTCCGGGCCCTTCGCCCAGACGGACGCCGGGTGGGGAGTGACGGTGGTGGAAATCAGCTGGTACGCGGCCAGCCAGTGGGCGGTCTTCGGGCGGTCAATGGAGCGCCAGTACAGCTCGTCGATGCTCGCGCCGAGGGCGATGACGGCGTTGGCGACTTCATCCCAGTCGATGGTGAGCCGGGTGTCCGTCCAGTGCAGGACCCGCTGCTGGTGCAGCCACGCGAACAGGAGCTGGCCGCCCAGGCCGTCATAGTTCCGAACCCGGCTGCCGGTGATCGCGAACCGGAAGATGCGGTCAAAGATGATGGCGTACTGCACCAGTTTGGCGTGGCGGCGGGCTTCAGGATCGGCGTCCTCGTCTTGTTCTATCCGTACGGATTCGCGGAACGCCGTCAGGTCGCAGCGCAGTTCTTCGAGCGAGTACAGGAAGAAGGGCATCCGCTGCTTGATCATGAACGGATCGAACGGCAGATCTCCGCGCATATGGGTCCGGTCGTGGATCAGGTCCCACATGACAAACGTGGCCTCGGTCAGGTCCTGGTCGGCGAGCATCTCCGCTGCGCCTTCCGGCAGTTCCAGGCAGGTGGTCTCGGCTGCGGCTTTGAGCACGCGGCGGAACCTGGCCGCTTCCCGGTCCGCGAAGATGGCCCCCCAGGTGAAGGTGGGGGTCTTGCTGACTGCGACGGTCTCGGGGAACAGCACGGCGGAATTGGTGTCGTAGCCGGCGGTGAAGTCCACGAAGCGGATGGGCACAAACAGCTTGTTCGAGTAGTCTCCCGCCTCGAGGCCGGCGATGAACTCCGGCCAGATCACTTCGACCAGGACTGCCTCCACCAGGCGGCTGCTGCTGCCGTTCTGCGTGTACATGGGGAAGACCACCAGGTGCTGGAGGCCGTTCCGGCGCTGCTCCTGCGGCTGGAAGGCGAGGAGGGAGGACAGGAAATCAGGGGTGGCAAACCCGGCGCGGGCCCAGCCGGAAAAATCCGCGCACACAGCATCCAGGTAGGCGGCGTCGTGCGGGAAGGCGGGAGCCAGGGCGCGGACGGCACCAACGATGTCCTCCACCCGGGAAGCTGCCTCGGAGTGGTGGGCGGCGTCGGGGATGGAGCCGTCCTGGACCTGGAGGGCCTGCAGGGCAGTGGCGGCGCCCTTGAGCCGCTTCCAGTCCTGGTTCTCTGCGGAAATCCCGGTGACGGCGGTGGTCAGGGTTTCGGTCATCGTCGGCTGCCTTTCTGGTTGCTTGCTACCTGATGCCGAGCGTAGCAAGCAACCAGCAGGGCTAATGCGCAAAGGACCTTAGCCTAAGAAAGCGTTGGGCTCAGGTGCCAAATCTGTCACAGGAGGAGGCCCGTAGCTGGGGGATCAGTTCTCCCGTTCCGCTCCGCTGACCTGCGAATCCTCCTGCGGGACCAGCCGGATGGAGATGGAGTTGATGCAGAAGCGCTGGTCCGTGGGGGTTCCGAAACCCTCACCTTCAAACACATGGCCCAAATGGGAATCACATGATGCGCAGCGGACCTCCACCCGGTCCATCCCCAAGGTGCGGTCGTGGATATAGCGGACGTTCCCTTCAGCAAGCGGGGCCCAGAAGGACGGCCACCCGCAGTGGGAATCGAACTTCTCCTTGCTGGTGAAAAGCTCTGTTCCACACGCGCGGCACTGGTAGACGCCGGCCGTGTGGGTGTCCCAGTATTCACCGGTGTACGGACGCTCGGTCCCCGCCTGGCGGAGCACATGGTATTCCTCCGGCGTGAGTTCCTCACGCCATTGGGCATCGGTCTTTTCAACGCCCTTGCCGCCCGCGGCGGATGACGCCCCCGGGGCGGGCACAGCTGTGTCTTGGGCCTTATGTCCGAAAATGCTGTTTCCGAAGATGCTCATAGCCTTGTCAACGCTCACGAGTCGCCAATAAATCCCGAGCCCGCGTACAGGTGGAGCACGGGTACACCAAGCTGGTCCTGTGCCTTGTTGGCCCAGTCCGTGTGGAAAGTGTCCGCCACGGCATGCGGCCGGGTGATTACCACTGCCTGCGCTGCACCGGTCTCGCGTACTTTGGAGACCAGTCCGCTGACAGCTCCGCCGTCGACGACTTCCCCCGTAACGCCTGAGCCCAGTCCCTCCAGGGCCGCCAAGGACACGGACAGGGTCTCGGCCGCCTGGGCACGTTCCTGGGAGGGATCCGGCGCGTGCGAGGTCAACTCCCGGAAGGCCTTGGCGATGTCCAGGAGCGAAAGGTTCTCGAGGAAGTCCACCAGCAGGTGCCGCTCGGTGTTTGCCGGCACCAGGACAACCAGGTGGGTATCCGCGCCGTCGACGAGGCGTTCGATGTTCAGGCGGTCGTCCGCCCCCAGGGGTTCTTCGGTCAGGATGACGATGGGTTCACTCATGGCCCTAGCCTAGTCCTGCAGCGCTGCCCTGCGCAGTGGCAGCCACGCCCGCGCGAAGGTGCCGGCAGGCAATGACTGCATGCGGCGGAATGCGGGCATCGGTGCCGGGCCGGTAAGAATAGTTGCATGGCATCTTTCCAGCGAACCCGCCCCGCCCCCGTCCAGAGCAGCCCCGATTCCGGGGGGATGTCGCTGCGGGCCAAATGGGCAATCGGCGGAGCGATCGGCGGTGGCGGCCTGGCAGGGCTCCTGGCAACAGGGTCATCGGCGCTCGCCGTGTACTTCGCGCGGCGGGTCATCACACCGGCACGGCAGCGGGCAGCAGACCAGGAAATGCTCGCGCTCATCAGGGACGGCCAGCGGCAGCAGGCGATCTTCGCCGCCACGGACGACACCACGGTGGACGGTGTCTACGGGTTCTTCTTCGACGGCGGCAAAGGGCACGCGCGGATCGGCCGCATCGTCTCTTATTCGCCCGCCGAGCGGACCGTCCTGCGGGACGTTGAAGCGGTCTACGCCGGGGACCTCTCCACGGCCCGCCGCGGCTGGTGGAGCGGCGCCGTCCATCCGGACCCCGCCGCCGTCGGACTTCCGTACGAGGAAGTAATGATCGACGTCGACCGGGGGCAGGCCCCGGCCTGGCTGGTCCGCGCCGGCGGAACGGCCCGGACCTGGGCGGTGATGGTGCACGGACGCGGAGCCACGCGCCAGGAGGCGCTGCGCGCTGTGGGCCCCGCTTTGGAGCTGGGGCTTACCAGCCTCCTGGTTTCCTACCGCAACGACGGCCTTGCCCCCTCCGCCGATGACGGCCGGTACGGCCTGGGCTCCACGGAATGGCGTGACGTCGAGGCGGCAATTGAGTACGCGCTGGCCAACGGTGCGGAAGAGATCGTGCTGTTCGGGTGGTCGATGGGCGGCGCCATCTGCCTGCAGGCGGCCGACCAGTCCCGCTGCCGCCACCTGATCCGGGCGATGGTGCTCGATGCGCCCGTCACTGACTGGGTGAATGTCCTGGCCCACCATGCGCAGCTGAACAGGATTCCCTCCCTGGTGGGCCGGTATGGCCAGCTCATGCTGGGGCACCCACTGGGGAGGCGCCTCACGGGATTGTCCGCCCCGGTTGACCTGAAGGCGATGGACTGGGTGTCGCGTGCAGTGGAACTCCGCACGCCCACGCTGGTGCTGCACAGCGTCGACGACGAATACGTGCCGTACGGGCCCTCAACCCTGCTGGCGGAGCGAAACCCGGAGATGGTGACCTTCGAGCCCTTCCACCAGGCACGGCACACCAAGGAATGGAACGTCGATCCGGAGCGGTGGGAAAGCCTGGTCAAGGCGTGGCTGCGGCAGCAGCTGGCACCCAGGCTGAATCCGGGCGCCCTCGCCCCAGCCGGTCCCTGAAGCGGGTCAGGCGGACAGCGAACTGATGGGTGCCGTGACGGCCTGGGTGAGGCGGACCAGGTCAGCCGGTGCCAGTTCTATGTCAAGGCCACGCTTTCCGCCGGACACCAGCAGCGTCTCCAGGCCCAGAGCACTTGAGTCCAGCACCGTGGGGGAGGGTTGCCGCTGGCCGAGCGGGGAGATGCCTCCCAGCACGTAGCCGGTACGCCGCTGGGCTGCGGCCGGATCAGCCATTGCCGCTTTCTTGGCCCCGAGGGCGGTGGCAAACGCCTTAAGGTCCAGGGTTCCGCTGACCGGGACGATGCCCACCGCCAGCCGGCCCTCCACCTCAACCATCAGCGTCTTGAAGACCCTTGAGGGATCGATCCCGAGGGCCGCGGCGGCCTCGGCCCCATAGCTGGCGGCGGACGGATCGTGCGTATAGGGGTGCAGCACAAAGGGAACCCCGGCCGCGGCCAGCGCCGCCGTTGCCGGGGTTCCCTGTGAAGCATTCCTGCGGGCCACTGTGCTGGTCCGGGCAGCAGCTAGGAGCGCACGCCGGAAGCGGCAGCGACCTTGCGCTTGATCCGCCCCAGCATGGCCGTCATGCCCCGCATGCGGAGCGGCGTGATGGCCCGGGTAAGGCCCAGAAGTTCTGGCATATCGTCCGGGACAGAGAGGATCTCTTCGGCGGACAGCCCGTCCAGGCCCTCGTGCAGTACACCGGCGAACCCGCGTGTTGTCGGGGCCTCGGCGGGAGCCTTGAAGAACAACCGCACGGTGCCGGCCGGGCCGCCGTCCTTTTCCGTCTCGATGGTGAGGAAGAGCGGCGACTGGCACTCCACCACCTGTTCCAGGAGCTCGGGGTGGTCTTTGAGCCGGTCCGGAAGTTCCGGGAGGCCCTCGGAGAATTCCAGCAGCAGCTGCAGCCGCTCGGGTTCGGACATGGCCTGGAAATCGTCCACGATGGCCGCCAGGGCGGTAGGCAAAGCTTGAGTAGTCATCGGTTCAAGTCTACGCAATGGCTGCGGCACCGGCCGCGTCAGGCACCGACTGCAACAGGAACAGAACCGCGTTCTGCACCCTTGACGATTGGCGCCCGCACGGCGTTGCCCCATTCGGTCCAGGAACCGTCATAGTTGCGGACTGAATCGAAGCCCAGGAGGTACTTGAGGGCAAACCAGGTGTGGCTGGAACGCTCGCCAATGCGGCAGTACGCCACAACGTCGTCGCCTGCGGCCAGCCCTGCTTCGCCGAGGTAAAGGGCCTCAAGCTCTGCACGGCTGCGGTAGGTGCCGTCGTCTGCGGCGGCGCGTGCCCAAGGGATGGAAGCAGCGGTGGGAATGTGGCCGCCGCGCAGGGCGCCCTCTTCCGGGTAGGCCGGCATGTGCGTGCGCTGGCCCGTGTATTCCTCGGGGGAGCGGACGTCGATGAGCGGCTTGCCAAGGTGGGCAAGGACGTCTTCCTTGAAGGCGCGGATGGGAGCGTCATTGCGCTCGACGACGGGGTAGTCACCCTTGGCCGGGGCCGGCTTTTCCCTGGTGAGTTCCCGTCCTTCGGCAATCCACTTGTCCCGGCCGCCGTCCAGCAGGCGAATATCCTGGTGGCCGAAAAGCTCGAAAACCCACAGGGCGTAGGCAGCCCACCAGTTGGATTTGTCCCCGTAAATGACCACTGTGCTGTCACGGGAGATGCCTTTCGACGCCGCCAGATCGGCGAACGCGGCTCCGTCCACGTAGTCGCGGGTTACGTCGTCGTTCAGGTCCGTGTGCCAGTCAATCTTCACGGCCCCGGGGATGTGCCCGGTTTCGTAGAGAAGGACGTCCTCATCGGATTCCACCACCACCAGCTCACCGTTAGCGACGGCGCCGCTTTCGATAGCGGCCGCGAGCCACCCGGTGGAGACCAGCCGCTCCGGGTGGGCGTAGGCTGCGAACTTCTCATTCTGTTCAACGGGGTAGGGCATGATCTTGGCCTTTCATTGGGGACACGGAGAGCCTGCTGGGCCTGGCGGCGCCGGCATTGGGACCTGCTTCCACACTAGCCAGCACCCCGGCCGGTGTCCGTATTCCATTAACAGGACGAAATGTTGCCTTCATCACGCTGCGCCGGCCGGGAGCTTGTAACGCGGCCTGTGGCGGCACCATGGGACGGCAGCGTGGGACGGCAACGTGGGTCCGCATTGCCGGTATCCTTTCTGGGGACCAACCACCAGCAGAACGGACCCCCTTGGTACAGATAGAACAGCTCGCCGCCCGCACTCCGGCTGTTTCGGTGGATGAGCTCCTCAAAGGTTTCTATCCATCGCCGCGGTTCGGCCAGGTTTCCTTTTCCAGCTACCGCCCCGATCCCAAGCAGCCCAGCCAGTCTGCGGCCGTCAGGGCACTGGAAGGGTTTGCCGACGGCGTGGGCACCGCGGGCGGGGGAGGACTGTTCAAGAAGTTCTTCGCCAAGAAGGATGAGTCCCGCGCCGGCATCTACCTGGACGGCGGGTTCGGCGTCGGCAAGACCCACCTGCTCGCCTCGCTGTGGCACGCCTCGCCCGGCCCCAAAGCCTTCGGCACCTTCGTGGAGTACACCAACCTGGTGGGTGCGCTGTCCTTCCGCAAGACGGTGGATGCGCTCAGCAGCTACAAGCTTGTGTGCATCGATGAGTTCGAGCTCGATGATCCGGGCGACACCGTTCTTATGTCCCGGCTCATGCGTGAACTGGCCGACGCCGGGGTGAAACTCGCAGCCACCTCCAACACCCTGCCCGGTTCGCTGGGCGACGGCAGGTTCGCGGCCGTGGACTTCCAGCGTGAAATCCAGGTCCTCGCGGACCAGTTCGATGTCCTCCGGATCGACGGGGAAGACTTCCGGCACCGGGGGCTGCCGGCAGCGCCGGCGCCCCTGAAGACCAGTGAACTGTCCTCGCACATGAAGGCGGAATTCGACGGGAAGACGGTGGCCCAGGACGAGTTCAGCACGCTGATCCACCACCTGGCGGGCGTGCACCCCAGCCGCTACCGCCAGCTGATTGACGGCATTGACGGCGTGGTGTGGCGCAACGTCCACACCATCACGGAGCAGGCCGTGGCGTTGAGGTTCGTGGTGCTCGCTGACCGGCTCTATGACAAGGATGTCCCCATCCTCGCCAGCGGTGTTCCGTTCGACCAGCTGTTCACGGAGGAAATGATGACGGGCGGCTACATGAAGAAGTACTTCCGAGCCGTTTCCAGGCTCACCGCACTGGCCCGCGAAGGCCAGAACCACGAACCGTCCTAGCGGCGGTACAGCCTGGTCAGCTTGCTGCTCCGGAACGGCGCGGCTTCAGCACCAGACGAACCGCCAGCCCGGCAGCGAGTGCCCAGAACGCCGACCCGATACCGGCAAAAGCAAGGCCCGAGGCCGCCATGAGGAAGGTGACGGCCGGGGCTATCCTGTCCTCCGGGTCGGCCAGCGCGGCTGAAACGGCGCCCGCCAGGGTTCCCAGGAGTGCAAGGCCGGCCACTGCTTCGAGCATGCCGGCCGGTGCGGCCGTCACCAGGCTCACCAGCGCAGCGGAGAACGCAGCCAGCACAAGGTAGGTAAATCCGGAGGTGAAGCCGGCCACCCACCGGCGGTGCCGGTCCGGCCCCGCCTCCTCACCGGCTGCCAGGGCGGCGCTGAGCGCTGCGAGATTGACGGCATGGGCTCCGAACGTTGCTGCTGCCGCGGTGCCTGCACCAGTCACCAGCATGGCCGGACGCCATGGGGTGTCGTAGCCGAAGGACCTCAGGACAGCCACGCCGGGAACGTTCTGCGACGCCATCGTCACCACAAACAGGGGAAGCGCAATACCCGCTATCGCCTGCAGGCTGAAGTCCGGCGCGGTCCAGGCCAGGCCCGGAAGGATTTCGCCGTCCCCCAGGGAGGTGCCCCCTGCGGCCAGGGAAATGCCGATCACGGCCAGGGCCACCAGCAGGGCTGCCGGCACGGACCAGCGGGGCGCCAGCTTCATCATCAGCAGCCAGCACAGGATGACCGGCGCAATGAACAGCGGGACTGTCCCCAACGCCTTGAACGGTGCCAGGCAGAGCTGCAGCAGGACTCCGGCGAGCATTGCCTGCGCAAGGGTTGCCGGGATCCTTGTCATCAGCCGCCCCAGGGCGGGGACCATACCGGTCATGGCAATCAGTACCCCGGTGGCAAGGAAGGCTCCGACGGCGGCCGGCCACTCGCCGTCGACCGTTCCGGACGTTGCCAGCAGGGCAGCGCCGGGTGTGGACCACGCAAGCGTCACCGGCACTTTGGAACGCCAGGAAAGCCAGAGCACCCCAAGGCCCACGGCCAGCGTCAGTGCCAGCAGTCCGGACGCTGCCTGCGCAGGGCTGGCGCCCACTGCCCTGAGCCCGGCCAGCACCACGGCGAAGGACGACGTGAAGCCCACCAGCGCAGTGACAATGCCGGCCACAACGGGTCGGTAATCGAGCCTGGCCTGCGCGGGTGACTGCTGTGCCGTGGGGTATGCGGGGGACTTCGCCATAGGGGCAGGTTACCGGCCCTGTTTCGTAAACCCCTTCATCGGCCCGGACGTGGGGGTTAAACGCGCTGGTTAAACGCCAAAGGTGCAGGTGCCGCCTCCCGGCGGGACCTGCACCCCCTTGACGTGCTAGGGCATGATCCTGGCCAAATCCTGTTACGGAGTCCTGTCAGCCGGCGGAACCGGGTTGACGGGAGTTACCGGCGGAACCTGCTCGGCGGCAGGCGCCTGTCCCGGGGTACCGTTCTTGTCAATGAGCTTGGAAGCGCCATCCTGGACCTTGTTGACGTGGCCGGAGTACTTGCCTCCGGTCTTGGTGTCAATCAGGTCACCGGCCTTGGTGATGCCGTTCTTGATGGCCTGCTCGTTGCCACGGATAAGACCTTGAGCCTTGCCCTTTAGATCGCCAATTAGTCCCACGAGCACCTCCCTTCAATCGCGGAGCCAGGTCGCTCCTCCGCATTCGATCCTAGCGCCGCGGGGAAGGCCTGCCAAGGAAATCAGGGGGTTTGGCCGTTCGCCCGCAGCGGATGCACGCCTGCCTGCAGCGGGCGCGGTTCTGATGGAATCCGCATGGGAGCGGTAGATAAGAGCGCGGCGGTGGCCGGGCAAGAAAAAAGCAGCTCCGGGGAGCTGCTGCATGTGGGCGATACTGGGATCGAACCAGTGACCTCTTCCGTGTCAGGGAAGCGCGCTACCGCTGCGCCAATCGCCCGGAACCGGAAGACCGGCCAATGGGATTCTAAGAAACAAGAGAGCGGACGACGAGATTCGAACTCGCGACATCCACCTTGGCAAGGTGGTGCTCTACCAGCTGAGCTACGTCCGCAGATATGAAGTGCGTTCCGGCCGGAGCCGGTCGAACTGCATGAAGCAAGTTTCCTTGCTTGGTGGGCGATACTGGGATCGAACCAGTGACCTCTTCCGTGTCAGGGAAGCGCGCTACCGCTGCGCCAATCGCCCATGTCCATCCGGAGGTGATCCGGAAACCATGGTTTTCACCGAGGTGGGTACGGGATTCGAACCCGTGTATACGGCTTTGCAGGCCGCTGCCTCGCCTCTCGGCCAACCCACCGTGTAAGCGTCGATTCCGAAGAACTTTTGCTGTGACAGTGTCCTGCGAGCGGACGACGAGATTCGAACTCGCGACATCCACCTTGGCAAGGTGGTGCTCTACCAGCTGAGCTACGTCCGCATTTTGGAGGCTGATTCCCTGCCGTTCCCGGCATTTCCTCGCGTTCCAACGAGTAAAAACAATATAGGAGGTTCAAGGATTCTCCAAATCGCCAGCGCCCCGATTGCCCTTTGTGTCCGCCCTTCCCAGCAATGGCGCGGTTTTGGCCTACTTACAGCTGTGTAATTTACGACGACGGGTGCGTGCCCCGGGTGCCGCGCCCGGCAGGTTGGCGGGACGCGCCCCGCCCGCTGCGGCGGCCCGGGATGGCTGCGTGGAGGCCGATTTTTGAATTGGGTGCGGCGTCGGCTAGCATTCAAGTGCATCAGGGCGATTGGCGCAGTGGTAGCGCGCTTCGTTCACACCGAAGAGGTCACTGGTTCGAACCCAGTATCGCCCACCGCACAAAGGTCCGTTTCCGCTCGCAGCGGAAGCGGACCTTTTTTGTGTGCGGATCCGTGCCTGCAGATTTTGTCGGCCCCCTGTGAAAGAGTTTTTTCCATGACAGCTCCACTTCTCGCCCACGCCACCGAATACGGCCGGATGTACGCCCGCTCAACGTCGGAGCAGTTTTCGGTTCCGTCCATCACCACCGTTATCAGCCAGCAGCCGCACGGACTGGATGGCTGGTTCGGGTACATGGGCGCCAGCAGCCTGGCAAAGGATCCGCTGCTGGCGGACTGCCTGGGAAGCCCTGCCAAAATCCGCCAGGCTGTCAGCCGCGCAGCCAAAGCAGCCGAGACCTATCGGGACGACGCCGCCAAGCGTGGGGACCGCGTGCACAACTACTGCGAGCAGGTGGCCCTCCGCGCCCTGGGCCGCCCGCACACCATGAAGGAAGCCCGCGAGGCCCTGGCCGCCAACGGCGAGGAAGCCTTCGCGGTGCGCTTTGACGAGTGGTGGGAGCTGTTCCGGGTTGAACCCATCGCCCCGGAAATCACCGTGTGGAACAACGCGGTGGGATATGCGGGAACCCTGGACCTGGTGGCCCGCATCAACGGCCGCGTTTGCCTCATCGACTACAAAACCAAAGGCACCACCCGGGACGGCCTGGTCAAACCGCTCGATGACAAGGTGGTGATGCAGCTCGTCGCCGGGATGAAGGCGGAAGAGAGCCTGGTTGATCCGGAGGCCGGGACCTGGGAGCCGTGGAAGTACGGAGAGGACCCCGTCCTGCTGGCGGTGGCCATCGGCGAAACCGAAGTTCGTCCCGTGCGGGCCAACCCCGACGTCCTTAAGCACCACTGGTGGAAGTTCTGTGCCCTGCGGCGGGTGTGGGAGCTCAACGCGGATACCATCAGCGCCGGTGCCGCGCTGCTGCCCATCGCACCGCCGCCGCTGGCACAGATGCGCACGGCCTAGCGCTTTGTCTGCACTTGGTATGTCTGCGGACCAGATGACTGCGCCTAAACTGGACAGGTTCCCTTTACCGCCAACTGTAAGGAATTACTACGCATGGCTATCCTGAATATCCGCATCATTGGCGATCCTGTGCTGCGCACAGTGGCCGATCCCGTGACGGAATTCGGGCCGGAGCTGGCCAAACTGGTGGCGGACATGACCGAAACCATGGAGGACGTGGACGGCGCAGGCCTCGCCGCGCCCCAGGTGGGCATCAGCCAGCGGGTTTTCACCTACCGGATTAACGGCGTGGAAGGCCACATCATCAACCCCGTCCTGGAAAACAGCGGTGACTACCAGGAGGACCAGGTGGAGGGCTGCCTGTCCATCCCCGGCCTCGGCTTTCCCGTGCGGCGTTTCCGCTCCACCCGGATCACCGGCGTGGACATGCACGGAAACCCCGTCACGGTTGAAGGGGAAGGGATGCTGGCACGGTGCTTCCAGCACGAGAACGACCACCTGGACGGCATCCTCTACACCGACCGGCTTGAGGGGGAGGACCGCAAGGCCGCCCTGCGGTCAATCCGGAACGCCAACTACGGCTCCGTCACCGAGCGTACGGCCGCCAAGCGCGCCAAGACGGTCGGATCCAGTTTTGGCGGCACCACTCCCGGTTCCAGTTTTGGTCCCGGAGCGGCCGGTTACGCCGGGTGAGGGTCCTGTTTGCGGGAACCCCCGCAGTCGCCGTGCCGTCCCTTGATGCGCTGGTGGAGGCAGGCTTCGACGTCGTTGCCGTGCTGACCCGTCCCGATGCCCCCGTGGGCCGCAAGCGTGTCCTGACGCCGTCGCCCGTGGCTGCGCGCGCAGCCGAGCTCGGCATCGACGTCATCCGCGCAGCCCGCGTTGATGCCGAGGCGACCGCCAGGATCGCTGACGTAAACCCGGACGTGGCCGTCATAGTTGCCTACGGCGGGCTGGTTCCGCCTGCAGCCCTATCCGTTCCCCGGTACGGCTGGGTCAACCTGCACTTTTCCCTCCTGCCGGCCTGGCGCGGAGCGGCACCCGTACAGCGTGCCGTCATGGCCGGGGACGACGTCACCGGGGCCGTGACGTTCCTACTGGAAGAGGGGCTGGATACCGGCCCCGTCTTCGGCACCCTGACCGAATCCGTGGGCCCGGAGGACACCGCTGGTGAACTCCTGGAAAGGCTGTCTCGCAGCGGTGCGGTCCTCCTGGCCCAGACGCTGTCCGCCATCGGTGCAGGCAAAGCGGCGGCGCAGCCGCAGGCAGGCGAGGTTTCCCTGGCGCCCAAGCTGACCCTTGAGGATGGCCACGTCAACTGGAACCATCCCGCACTTGCCATTGGCCGGCAGGCGCGCGGCGTCACTCCCGAACCGGGGGCCTGGACGGTCCTGGACGAACAGCGGGTCAAGCTGGAACCTGTCCGGCTCCGGCCCGATGTCACCCATCTCGCACCGGGGGCACTGTCGCTCCACGGGAAGAGCGTTCTGGTGGGCACGGGCTCCCACGCCGTGGAACTGACCCGGATCCAGCCTGCGGGCAAAAAGATGATGGCCGCTGCTGACTGGGCACGCGGCATGGCTTCCCTTGAAAGTGTGGTGTTCGAATGAGCGGGTCCGGCGGCAACCCAGGCGGGCGCGGCAGCGGCGGTCAGGGCGACAAAGGCAGAGGCAACGCCGGGAAGGACAGCACCGGGCAGGGACGGGGCAAAGGCGGACCCCGCGACAACAGCCGTCGAAACGCCCAGGGGCGTGAACGCAACCGCGGACCGCAGCGGAACTTCACGGACAACCCCCCCTCCCAGCGCACCCGCCGGGCCGATCCCGCCCGGCTTGTCGCCTTCGAAGTCCTGCGCGCCGTGGCGGCGGAGGACGCCTACGCCAACCTTGTCCTGCCGGCACGGATCCGCCACCACGGGCTGGACAAGCGCGACGCCGGATTCGCCACCGAACTGACGTACGGCGCCCTGCGCGGCCAAGGCACCTACGACGCCATCCTGGCCCGCTGCGTGGACCGCCCGCTGGACCAGCTGGATCCCGCCATCCTGGACGCCCTGCGCATCGGGGCGCACCAGCTGCTGGCCATGCGCGTGCCGGCGCACGCCGCCCTGGACCAGACCGTCGGCCTGGCGCGCGCAGTGATCGGAGCAGGGCCGTCTGCGCTCATCAATGCCGTGCTGCGCAAAGTTGCCGCGCACACCCTGGAGGAGTGGCTGGACAAGCTCGTGGCGGGCGAAACCGACGCAACGAAGATCGCTGCGCTTCGCTACGCCCACCCCGAATGGATCGTCCGTGCCATGCGCCAGTCCCTGGTTGCACACGGGCGCTCCGCCGATGAAATCAACAACCTGCTGGAAGCGGACAACGCAGCTCCCGTGGTGAACCTGGTAGCCCTCCCGGGGCTCGGCAACCTGGACGAGGCCCTGGAACACGGGGCGGCTCCGGGTGAGCTCGTCGAAGGTTCGGCACTTTCCAGCGGTGGAGACCTGGGACGGTTCTCCTCTGTCCGGGAAGGCACCACCCGCGTCCAGGACGTTGGCTCGCAGCTGGTGGCCCGGGCCATGGCCGCCGTCGAACTTGGCAAGCCCGCAGGCGGGCCGGGAGACGGAAAAGCCGAGGCGTGGCTGGACCTCTGCGCCGGCCCCGGCGGAAAGGCCGCCCTGCTCGGCGCACTGGCGAAGCAACGGGGCGCCACGCTGCTGGCCAATGAGCCCGCTCCGCACCGTGCCAAGCTGGTGAGCCAGGCCCTCTCCGCCGTGCCGCGGGACACCTGGCAGGTCCGGACCGGCGACGGCCGCGAGCTCGGCACCGAAAAGCCCGGCTCCTTTGACCGCGTCCTGGTGGACGTTCCCTGCAGCGGGCTGGGCGCCTTGCGGCGCCGGCCCGAGTCCCGCTGGCGCCGGTCGCCCAAGGACCTGGCGGACCTTGGCCCGCTGCAGCGCGAGCTCCTCGCCTCGGCCCTGGCAGCCGTGCGGCCCGGGGGAGTGGTGGCCTACGTGACGTGTTCCCCGCATCCGGCGGAGACCACCGCCGTGGTTGCCGACGCCCTCCGCAAGCGTGACGACCTTGAACTCCTGGACGCCGGGGCAGCGCTGGACGCCGTCAGCCTTCCGGGGAAGCTGGACGCGGGCCACGAGTCCACGGCCCAGCTCTGGCCGCACATCCACGGCACGGACGCCATGTTCCTGGCGCTCATCCACAAAAAGGCCTAGGCGAAAGCAACAACAGACCAGTGAAAGGCAATCCCGTGACGCAATGCTGCATCAACCCGAGCATCCTCTCCGCCGACTTCGTCAACCTTGAGGCCGAACTGCAGCGCATCAGCACCGCTGACGCCGTGCACGTGGATGTCATGGACAACCACTTCGTCCCCAACTTGACCATCGGACTGCCCGTGGTGCAGCGCATCCAGGCTGTCAGCCCCATCCCCCTCGACGCGCACCTCATGATCGCCGATGCCGACCGGTGGGCGCCGGGATTTGCCGACGCCGGCCTGGCATCGGTCACCTTCCACGCCGAGGCCTCCCTCGCCCCGGTGAAGCTGGCACGCGAACTCCGCAGCAGGGGTTCTAAGGCGGGGATGGCGCTTCGGCCCGCCACCCCCGTGGAACCGTACCTGGACATGCTCACCGAGCTGGACATGCTGCTCATCATGACCGTTGAGCCCGGGTTCGGTGGACAGGCCTTCCTGGACCTCACCCTGCCAAAGATCCGGCGGGCAAGGGCAGCCATCGATGGCTCCGGAGCGGGCGTGGCCATCCAGGTGGACGGCGGCATCACGGAGGAAACGATCGTCAGGGCAGCAGAAGCCGGCGCCACCGTTTTTGTTGCCGGCTCCGCTGTTTACGGCGCTGACGATCCCGCCGCAGCCATCGAACGGCTCCGCGGGCAGGGCAGCCGTCCGTTACGTGGGGCGTCTACGGAATAGCCGGGAGCCCGCGCCGGTTATGGCACAATAGCAACACACATACGTGCTCCGGGGTCGGTGTAAGTCCGAACCGGCGGTGACAGTCCGCGACCCGCGAGCCGGTGCCTTCCGCAAGGAAGGCCCGGCGGACGGTTGAACCGGTGAAATTCCGGTACCGACAGTTAAAGTCTGGATGAGAGAAGCACGTACAGCTGTATCTGTGGGGCCGTCCCGGTCCCGCAGCCTTCTGCTGTCGTATACCCCCGGAGCCATCGCGGTTCGAGAGGGAAGGAACGACACACCATGAACCCCCAGCGATGGCTCTTAACTGCCGGACGTCCCGCCGCTTCAGCGCAGGACGCAGCCGCGGCGATGGTCGCGGCATGACGGCGGCCAACCAGTTTCTTGGAACCGGCGCCGCCACCACCGCCCTCCATCCCGGCCACCCGCTCCAGCCTGCCGACGGTGTGGTGACCGCCTTCAGCGCCGGCGAGACCCGGGCCATGGAGGCTGCACTGCAAGCAGCCCTGCGGGGCCCGCGCGGGGCGAACCCCCTGGTGGGCGCCGTCGTCGTCGATCCTGCCGGCAACCACCTGATCACCGGGTTCCACCGCGGCGCCGGCACCGCGCACGCGGAGGCCGATGCCATAGCGCAGGCGGCAGCAGCGGGCCTGGATCTTTCTGGCTGCACCATGCTGGTGACGCTGGAGCCCTGTGACCATCTGGGACGCACCGGCCCCTGCACGCAGGCGATCATTGCCGCCGGCATCACGGACGTGGTGTACGCCGTGGACGATCCGCATGACCCCGCAGCGGGTGGGGCGGCAACGCTGCGTGCCGCCGGCGTGCGCGTCCGCAGCGGCCTGGGAGCGGCCGAATCCCTGGACCTGAACCGGCAGTGGTTCGAAGCCGTGACGGCAAAGCGGCCTTTCGTCACCCTCCACATCGCCCAGACGCTGGACAGCCGCATCGCTGCCCAGGACGGCACCAGCCAGTGGATTTCCAGCCCGGAATCCCTGGCGGACAACCACGCCATCCGCGGGCGGATCGACGCCATCCTGGTGGGTACCCAGACCGTCCTGGTGGACAACCCCCGGCTCACCGCCCGCGACCCGCAGGGAACCCCGGCGCCGAACCAGCCGGTCCGGGCTGTCATGGGGTTGCGGGACGTCCCCGGCGGGGCCGCCGTGCGCGGAACGGACGGGCGCGTCACGCACCTGCGCACCCGCGACCCCCACGAGGCGTTGTCCCTGCTCTATGCGTCCGGGACCCGCCACCTCATGGTGGAGGGAGGCTCGCGCATCCTGAGCGCCTTCCTTGCCGCCGGGCTTGTTGATGAACTGATTGTGTACCTGGCGCCCACCCTGCTCGGCTCCGGCACCCCCGCCCTGGACGGCCTTGGGATCAGCACCCTCGCCGACGCCCAGCAGTGGGAATGGGACGAGTCCGACGGCGGTGCCGTGCGCAGGCTGGGCCGCGACCTAAGACTTCACTTAAGACCGCAGCGAACCGTTGCCCTAGACCCCCAACCGTCCCGCGCAACCGCGGAGCAAGCCAAGGAAGGCCACTGATGTTTACCGGAATTATTGCCGAACAAGGGCACGTTCTGTCCGTCGAGCGGGACGGGGACGCCAGCGCCACACTCCGGCTGCACGCGCCCGGCAGCACTGAAGGGCTCGCCTTGGGCGGCTCCGTGGCCGTGAACGGGGTCTGCCTCACGGCCACCGGGATTAGCGGCACGGAATTCAGCGTCGACGTGATGGGGGAGACCCTGGTCCGCAGCACCATCGGGGAGTTGGCGCCGGGCGACTCCGTCAACCTTGAGCGGTGCGTTCCTGCGGGCGGCCGGCTGGACGGGCATGTGGTGCAGGGCCATGTTGACGGCGTCGGCGTGCTGCTGGAACGGGAAGCCCTGGGCAACTGGGAACGGCTCCGTTTCGGCGTGCCGGCCAACCTGGCCCGCTACATCGCGGAGAAGGGCTCAATCGCCATCGACGGCGTCTCCCTCACCGTCACCGCCGTCAGTGACGCCGCCGAGCCCGAGCCCTGGTTCGAAGTTGGCCTGATTCCCACCACCCTGGCCGAAACCGGGCTGGGTTCCAAGACCACGGGCAGCCGGGTCAACCTTGAGGTGGACGTCCTGGCCAAGTACACCGAACGCCTCCTTGCGTTCAGCACATCAGCTTCTGCTGTCCTTGATGGAGGTGCACCGTGAACGCCGTTCTCCGGCTTGAGCCCGAGGCAGTGCAGCCAGGCGTTGAGCCTGCCCCCGGTGCCCGCGGGCTAAACTCCATCGAGGTGGCGGTGCAGGCCATGGCCGCCGGCCGGCCAGTGCTTGTGGTGGACAACGAGGACCGCGAAAACGAAGGCGACATCATCTTCGCGGCACAGCATGCCACCCCCGCGCTGATGGGATGGACCATCCGCCACAGTTCCGGCGTCATCTGCGTTCCGCTGTCCGGCGACCGGGCGGATGCCCTTGCGCTGCCTCCCATGGTGGCGGTCAACGAGGACGCCAAGGGAACCGCCTACACCGTTTCCTGCGACGCCGCACTGGGTGTCAGCACCGGGATCTCCGCCACGGACCGGGCCCTCACCGCCAGGGTCCTTGCGGACCCCCACGCGGTGCCGGCGTCCCTGACCCGGCCCGGGCATATATTCCCGCTCCGTGCAGTTGACGGTGGTGTGCGGGAACGCCCCGGCCACACCGAGGCCGCGGTGGACCTGTGCCGCCTGGCCGGCCTCGAGCCGGTGGGCGTGATTGCAGAAGTTGTTTACGACGACGGCGAGATGATGCGCCTGGACGGGCTCCTGACCTTCGCGGCTGAGCATGGCTGCCCCCTGATCTCCATTGAGGATCTGGCGGCCTACCTCGCAGCGGGGGGAAACGAACCCACGGAGAGCGCCCGCGAGGTTCCGGGCGTCGAGAAGGAGACACGATGACCTCTTCGACAGCCCGCGGCAGCGGTTCGCCGAACGGCCACGGGACTTCCGCTGACGGCCTTGGGGCCTCCCCGGCCGGCCACGGACCCTCTGCCAACGGGCAGGAGCGCAGCAGCAACGGCGTTGCCCCGCACCCCGTGAGCGGCGGCCCGGTAGTGCAGCTGCCCACGGCTTTTGGTGATTTCGTGGCGCAGGCCTGGACGGATCTGGTCACCGGCGTTGAGCACCTGGCCGTCAGTTCACCCAACCCGCCCAAGGACGGTAAAGCGCCCCTCGTCCGGCTGCACTCGGAATGCCTCACCGGCGACATCTTTGGCTCCTACCGCTGCGATTGCGGGGAGCAGCTTGCCTTCGCCCTGGAAATGATCCAGCAAAACGGCGGCACCCTGCTCTACCTGCGGGGGCAGGAAGGCCGGGGCATTGGCCTGGCCAACAAGATCAAGGCTTACGCTCTGCAGGAGGCGGGCTTCGACACGGTGGAGGCCAACGAGCAGCTGGGGCTCCCCGTGGACGCCCGCTCCTACAACGCCGCGGCGCAGGTCCTGGCGGAAATGGGCCTCCATGAGGTGCGGCTCCTGAGCAACAACCCGGACAAGCAGAACAGGCTGGCACGGGCGGGCGTGAAGGTTGTGGAGATGGTTCCCACAGAGGTGCCGTCCCGCGATGAGAACATCCGCTACCTGCGGACCAAGAAGGACCGCATGGAACACCGGCTGCTGCTGGACACCCATGTGGTTGCGGTTCCCGTCACCACCCCGGAAACCTTCGAGCACGAACAAGACTGACGCGCTGCGGCACACCCACCAGCCGCAGCACTGGCAAGACACACCACCACGACTGAACGGAACAGACTGACCCATGAGCGGACACGGCGCCCCCGATATCGACCTCAGCACCCTCAACCCCGCAGAAACGTCGCAGCTGCGGCTGGCGATTGTGGCGGCAAGCTGGCACACCCAGATTATGGACGGACTCCTGGACGGAGCCCTCCGGGCAGCGAAGGACGCCGGCATTGCCGAACCCACGGTCCTGCGCGTTCCCGGCAGCTTTGAGCTGCCGGTTGCTGCCGTCCGGCTGGCACCGCACTTCGACGCCGTCGTTGCCCTCGGCGTCGTGATCCGCGGCGGAACCCCGCACTTTGACTACGTGTGCCAGGCAGCGACGTCGGGGCTCACCGACGTCAGCGTGCGCACCGGCGTCCCCGTGGGCTTCGGCGTCCTGACGTGTGACACCGAGCAGCAGGGCCTTGACCGGGCCGGCCTTCCCGGGTCAAAGGAAGACAAGGGCCACGAGGCTGTCACCGCGGCGCTGGCCACCGCCGTCGTGCTCAAGCAGTACGGCAAATAAAGGACCCTGCAGGACGGGCGCGCGTGTGTATTCGCTCACATCGCGCCCGTCATGCAACGGGCCGGGAAGCGCCCCGTGGGCTGCAGCAAGTAGGCTGGAGGGCGTGAAGAATTTCGAGACGCTGTTCGCTGAGCTCAGCGAGAAGGCAGCCACCCGCCCGGAAGGCTCCCGCACCGTCGCTGAATTGGACTCCGGTGTCCACGGCATCGGCAAGAAAGTCGTTGAGGAAGCAGCCGAAGTCTGGATGGCTGCCGAATATGAATCCGATGAAGCCGCGGCAGAGGAAATCTCCCAGCTGCTGTACCACCTGCAGGTTCTGATGCTCGCCAAAGGCCTGACCCTGGAAGACGTCTACAAGCATCTGTAGCCACCGGTCCGGCGCGCTCCACGCCGCCGGTGCCCGCCGTGGCCTGCATTGCCTGAACACCTAGACCTCCCCACACCAGAAAGACCTCCAATGCTGCGAGTAGCCGTCCCCAACAAGGGCTCCCTGTCCGAAGCCGCCTCCGCCATGCTGTCCGAGGCGGGCTACCGCCAGCGGCGGGATACCCGCGAACTGGTCATGGTGGACCCGGACAACGACATCGAGTTCTTTTTCCTCCGCCCGCGGGACATTGCGGTGTACGTCGGCCAGGGAACGCTCGACGTCGGCATCACCGGACGCGACCTTCTCCTGGACGCCGAGGTGGAGGCCGAAGAGCTGCTTCCGCTGGGCTTCGCTGCCTCGACGTTCCGTTTTGCAGGTCCCGTTGGAGACTTTGCCAAGGTTGAGGAGCTTGAGGGCAAGCGGCTGGCCACCAGCTACGACGGCCTGCTCCGCGGCTACCTCGCCGGTAAGGGCATCAACGCCAAGGTGGTCCGCCTGGACGGCGCCGTTGAATCATCAGTCAGGCTGGGCGTGGCAGACGCCATCGCCGACGTCGTGGAAACCGGCAACACCCTCAAGGCCGCCGGCATGGAAATCTTCGGCGACCCCATCCTGAAGTCTGAGGCTGTACTGATCCGCCGCACCGGCGAAGGCGGCGCCGCCAACGGCACAGCCAAGGAAATCGAGGTCCTGATCCGCCGCCTGCAGGGCGTGCTGGTGGCGCGCCAGTATGTGCTGATGGACTACGACATCCGCAAGGAACTGGTGGAAAGCGCCGCCGCACTCACCCCGGGCCTGGAATCGCCCACCGTCTCCCCGCTGCGGGATTCGGACTGGGTGGCCGTCCGCTCCATGGTCCCGAAGAAGGAAACCAACCGGATCATGGACGAGCTGTACGACCTGGGCGCACGCGCCATCCTGGTCAGCAGCATCCACGCCTGCCGCATCTGAGCCGGCCCCCGCAGTACCAACCCGCGCTTAGCAACCCAGCGCAGCACAAGACAGAATTTCCAGGAGCTCCCATGGCAGTAGCAGTACGCGTCATTCCCTGCCTCGACGTGGACGCCGGGCGCGTCGTCAAAGGCGTTAACTTCGAAGGCCTGCGGGATGCCGGCGATCCCGTGGAGCTGGCGCACCGTTACGACAACGCCGGCGCGGATGAGCTGACCTTCCTCGACGTCACGGCGTCCTCGGGCAACCGGGAAACCACGTTCGACGTCGTCCGCCGCACCGCGGAGGAAGTCTTCATTCCGCTCACGGTGGGCGGCGGCGTCCGCGGTGTTGCCGAGGTGGACAAGCTGCTGCGGTACGGTGCGGACAAGGCGTCCATCAACACCGCCGCCGTTGCCCGGCCCGACGTCATTGACGAAATCACCCGGCACTTCGGTTCCCAGGTCCTCGTTCTGTCCCTCGACGCCCGCCGCACCCGCCCCGGGTCCCAGCCCACGCCGTCGGGATTTGAAGTAACCACCCACGGCGGACGGACCGGCACCGGGATCGACGCCATTGAGTGGGCCAGGGAAGCCGCGGAACGCGGCGTGGGCGAGATCCTGCTCAACTCCATTGACGCTGACGGCACCAAGGACGGCTTCGACCTGGAACTCATCAGGCTGGTCCGGGCTGCGGTCAAGGTACCCATCATCGCGTCCGGCGGAGCAGGAGAGCCTGCCCACTTCCCGCCGGCCGTGGCCGCCGGTGCAGACGCGGTGCTGGCAGCCTCCATCTTCCACTGGGGACCGGACAACATGATGTCCCAGGTCAAGGATGCTATCCGGAACGCGGGCTTCGAAGTCCGCTGAAGCGAGTCCCAACCCAACTGAGTAGCGCTAAGTGTCGTTTTGAGGGCTCATAACGACACTTAGCGCTACTCAGTTGGAGGGGTTAGAGGCCTACTTCGGCTGACTGGAGGAGCGCGACGGCGTCGGGCTGGCCTTCGAAGGTCACCAGGGCGTGGCGGGTGCGGCCGTGGGCGTGCATCAGCAGCTCGCCCGGCTCGCCCACAATGGCCACCGAGACAGGTGCGCGCTTGGCGACGTGGCGGGGCCCGGACGGCCGGACCAGGACGATTCCCAGGTCAACACCGCGGTAAAGGATCGCGGCGCGCTTGACGAGTTCGTCCCAGAGGGCCTCCGAGTACGCCTCGTCGAGTGCCCGCGGCGCCCACCGGTCAACGGCGCGGCGGATATCCTCCGTGTGCACGAAGTATTCGATGAGGTTGGAGCTTTCGTCGAGGGCCTTGATGTTCATCGGGGAGAGCGCCGGCGGTCCTGCCCGGAACGTGTTGACCAGCTTTGCGTACGCTTCGGCAGTGGTCAGCTTCGCCGCGAGCCTGGCAGTGGCCTGGTCAGAGGCCTTGGCCAGGCGTTTGATAATCAGGCCCAGTCCTACGGCTGCTTTGCGTTCGCGCAGGTACAGGTGCGCGGCAAGGTCCCTGGTGCGCCAGCCCTTGCACAGCGTGGGCGCATCAGGACCGGCCGCAAGCAGGGTCTCGGCCAGGACTTCTCGGGACGGTTCGACGAAATGCATCACTTGTGAAACTAGCATGACCGGCGCGGAGTTGGGCAGCGCGGCCGCCCCTGCTGGCGTGCCGTCGTTCACACACGTTCGAGCCGCCGTGCAGGCACTAGACTTGACCTGATGTCTGAGTACCCCGCCCCCGTCCCGAACCCCGGTTCCGCCGTGCCTGTGGCTGTCCCGCCCGGCCCGGCCGCCGCCTCATCGCCAAGCCCGCTTCCCGCGGACCTGGCCGCCGCGCTCAAGCGTGACAGCGCCGGCCTGGTGGCCGCGGTGGTGCAGCAGTACGACACCAACGAGGTCCTGATGCTCGGCTGGATGGACGACGAAGCCCTGCACCGCACCATGACCACCGGGCGGGTCACCTTCTACTCGCGTTCCCGCCAGGAGTACTGGCGCAAGGGGGACACCTCCGGCCACGTGCAGTGGGTCAAGTCCGTGGCGATGGACTGCGACGGCGACGCGCTGCTGGTACGGGTGGACCAGGTGGGCGCAGCGTGCCACACCGGCACCCGCACCTGCTTCGACGGCCGGGACCTCACTGTCACCACCGGCCACGCAGGCTGATACTCTTCACGACCCGCAGCCAGCTGCGGGCACGCGGGGGAGCGCCGGCCACCCCCGCAAGCACACCCACACGCGCCGGCGCAGACGGCCCAACGAGAACAGGCGGAACAGCATAGCCATGCAGGACCTTGGAATCATCAGCCCGGGCCTCGAGGAATTCCGGGAGCTCGCCGGGCACAGCCGCGTCATCCCCGTCCGGCTCAAGGTGCTCGCCGACGCCGAGACACCCATCGGCCTGTACCGGAAGCTCGCCAACGGCCAGCCCGGCACCTTCCTGATGGAATCCGCGGCAGTAGGCGGGGCATGGTCCCGCTACTCCTTCATCGGTGCCAGCTCCAGGGCCACGCTGACCACCAAGGACGGCAACGCACACTGGCTGGGCCAGCCTCCCGCCGGCGTCCCCGTGGACGGCAGCCCCGTTGATGCCATCCGCGACACCATCGAAGCCCTCCGCACCGACAGGTTCGACGGACTGCCGCCCTTTACCTCAGGCCTGGTGGGATTCCTGGGCTGGGAAACGGTCCGGCACTGGGAACGCCTGGTCAGCCCGCCCGAGGACGACCTGCAGCTCCCGGAGATGGCGTTGAACCTGGTGACGGACATGGCGGTCCACGACAATGTGGACGGCACGGTGCTGCTCATCGCAAACGCCATCAACTTCGACGACAGCTCCGAGCGGGTGGATGAGGCCTGGCATGACGCCGTGGCCAGGGTCAAGGCGCTCCTGGCCAAGGTCAGCACGCCTGTGGCGCAGCCCGTCTCGGTTTTGGCTCCCGCGGCACTGGACTTCGCCTCCAGCGTCCAGGAACGCTGGGACGAAGCCGAGTACCTGGCCGCGCTGGACCGCGGCAAGGAGGCCATCGTGGACGGCGAGGTGTTCCAGGTGGTGATTTCGCGCCGCTTCGAGATGGAGTGCAAGGCGTCCGCCCTGGACGTCTACCGGGTCCTGCGGAACACCAACCCGAGTCCCTACATGTACATCTTCAGCCTCGAGGACGCCGAAGGCCGCGAGTACTCGATCGTCGGGTCTTCGCCCGAGGCCCTCGTGACCGTCACCGGTGAAGAGGTCATCACGCACCCCATTGCCGGATCGCGCCCGCGCGGCAAGACCGTCGAGGCGGACAAGGCACTTGCCGAGGAGCTCCTGGCGGACCAGAAGGAACGTGCCGAACATCTGATGCTGGTGGACCTCTCCCGCAACGACCTGTCCAAGGTCTGCGTGGCGGGGACGGTGGACGTCACCCAGTTCATGGAGGTGGAGCGCTTCAGCCACATCATGCACCTGGTGTCCACAGTGGTGGGACAGCTTTCGCCCCAGGCCAAGGCCTACGACGTGCTGAAGGCAACCTTCCCGGCCGGTACCCTTTCGGGCGCCCCCAAGCCCCGAGCGCTGCGACTCCTGGATGAACTCGAACCGCACCGCCGGGGTATCTACGGCGGAGTGGTGGGCTACCTCGATTTCGCGGGCGACATGGACATGGCCATCGCTATCCGCTCCGCGCTGATCCGCGACGGGCGTGCCTACGTCCAGGCCGGGGGCGGCATCGTGGCTGATTCGGTCAACGACACCGAGGCCCTGGAAACCGTCAACAAGGCCGCAGCGCCCCTCCGCGCCGTACACACCGCAGGCACCCTCCAGAACATCTCGGCAGACTCGCTTCCCGGCAGGTCGGACTCCTGATGCACCGTCCGGAACCCGCAGCAGGACAGGAGCCTGCAGCCGGGCAAGCAGGCGCAGGGCAGGCGGCAGCGGCGGGCAGGCGGCCGGCGGCGCCAGCCTGGGCGCGCAGGTCCACACTGGTGCTGCTCATTGCCGTCCTGGCGCTGGCGGTCTTCGGCACCACCACCCAGACCTGGATCACTGTCACCCTCGATCCCAACCAGCTTGGCCAGGGCGGCGCCGCGCAGGAGCCACTCCCGGTGCAGGGCAGCAAGGCGGCCACCGCCGTCACGGCCCTGGCGCTGGTGGCCCTCGCCGGCGGCCTGGCAGCCGCAATTGCGGGCAGGATTGCCCGGTGGCTCATCACCGCCATCATCGTCCTGGCCGCCGCCGGAATCGTCGCTGCCGCCGCAACGGTCCTCACCAATCCGCTGGCAGCGGCCCAGGGTTCCATTGCGGAAGCCACCGGCGTTACCGGAAGCCAGGCCCAGGTGGCTGTCACTGCCTTCCCGCTCCTTGCCGTCGTCGCCGGATGCCTGCTGGCCCTGGCTGCCCTGCTGATCGTCCCCGCGGGGCGGTACTGGAAAGCCCGGACGAAATATGACGCACCGGCGCCCGGCAGTCCAGCGGCGGCAGGCCCGGTCGACGAGATCGACAGCTGGGACCGGCTCTCCCGCGGCGACGATCCCACCTGACCCGGCCTGTACTGGCCGCGGCTCCGGCTGCGCGCCGCCCGATAACCGGTTGCGGGCCAAAAAATGGCAGAATGTAAGCAGTATTCACCCTGAGGAGATTTCCATGAGCAAAGCACCTGCGTCCGTTTCCAAGTCCGGCACCCGCACGGTAGCCCCGGGCGTCATCGACCACAGCCAGGAACTTGGCCACGGCAACAGCCCCGCAGCCTGGACCTGCGTCATCGTGATGCTGGTCGGCGCCCTGATCATGTCAATCGCATTCGTCATTGCCAACACCCCCATCTTCATCGCCGGCGGCGGCGTCATGGTGCTGGGCCTGATCCTGGGCTACGTCATGCGCAAGGCAGGCTACGGCGTTGAGGGCAGCAAGCTGAAGAACTCCGGCCACTGATGTCCACTGTTCTCGATGACATCAACGCCGGTGTCAGGGAGGATATGGAGGCCCGGAAACGGCTTGTTTCGCTGGCTGAACTGAAGGACCTGTCCCAGGCCGCGGCACCTGCCCGCGACGCCTGGGCAGCGCTCGGCGGCCCATCACCCTCCCGGGCGGAGCTCAAAGTCATTGCGGAAATCAAGCGCCGCAGCCCCTCCAAGGGAGACCTTGCCGAAATCGGCGACCCCGCGTCCCTCGCCAGGCAGTATGCCGACGGCGGTGCCTCTGTCATCAGCGTCCTCACCGAACAGCGCCGCTTCAGCGGGTCCCTCGCGGACCTCGACGCCGTGCGGGCCGCCGTCGACGTTCCGCTCCTGCGGAAGGATTTCACGCTTGATGAGTACCAGATCTGGGAAGCCCGTGCCCACGGCGCGGACCTGATCCTCCTCATCGTTGCCGCGCTCTCCGACGCCCAGCTCGCCGAGTTCAGCGCCCTCAGCCGGGAACTTGGCATGAAGGTGCTGGTGGAAACGCACACCGAAGAGGAAATCGAGCGGGCCGTTGCCGCGCAGGCACGCATCATCGGCGTCAACGTACGGAACCTGAAGACGCTCGACGTTGACCGTTCAGTTTTCGCCTCGCTGGCCGGGCAGATCCCGGCCGGGGCAGTGGTGGTTGCCGAGTCCGGCGTACGGGACGCCGACGACGTCACGCACTACGCCGCCAGCGGTGCCAACGCCGTACTTGTAGGCGAGGCCCTGGTGAGCCACTCGACACCGCGGGAGCGGATCGCCGAGTTCAAGGCGGCAGGCGCCGCCGCCATTGCCGCCCGCGGCTGACGCACACACGGTGCAGGAGCAGAAGGCGGGGTTTGCCCCGCCCGACGGTCCTGCCCGGCCAGCCCGCGGAACCACACTTTGAGAAACATCCAACTGGAACAGGACGGGACCGATGGCTGAAGCACCCTCCGGCAACGCCGACAACGAGACTGACAACAATGCCGCCGAAGCATTCCTGCAGGGCGGCTCCCTCAAGCACGCCCCGGGGCCCTACTTCGGAAGCTACGGCGGACGCTGGATGCCGGAATCCCTGATCGCCGCACTTGATGAACTTGAGGAGACCTTCAACAAGGCCAAGGAAGATCCCGAATTCCGGGCGCAGATCGCTGACCTGAACAAGAACTACTCCGGCCGGCCGTCACTGCTGACCGAAGCCAAGCGCTTCTCCCAGCATGCCGGGGGAGTCCGCATCTTCCTCAAGCGCGAGGACCTCAACCACACCGGATCGCACAAGATCAACAACGTCCTCGGCCAGGCGCTGCTCGCCAAGCGGATGGGCAAGACCCGCGTCATCGCCGAGACCGGCGCAGGTCAGCACGGCGTGGCCAGTGCCACCGCCGCTGCCCTCATGGGGCTCGAATGCGTCGTCTACATGGGTGCCGAGGACTGCCGCCGCCAGGCGCTGAACGTTGCCCGCATGGAACTCCTTGGCGCCACCGTCATCCCCGTGACCAGCGGATCGCAGACCCTCAAGGACGCCATCAACGACGCCCTGCGCGACTGGGTTGCCAACGTGGACAACACGCATTACCTCCTGGGCACCGCGGCGGGGGCCCACCCCTTCCCGGCCATGGTCCGGTACTTCCACGAAGTCATCGGCGAGGAAGCCCGCGCCCAGATCCTGGAGCAGGAAGGCCGGCTCCCGGACGCCGTCTGCGCGTGCATCGGCGGCGGCTCCAACGCCATCGGCATCTTCCACGGCTTCCTTGACGATCCGTCCGTGAAGATCTACGGCTTCGAAGCCGGCGGCGACGGCGTGGACACGGGACGCCACGCAGCCACCATCACGCTGGGCAAGCCCGGCGTGCTGCACGGTGCCCGGTCCTACCTCATGCAGGACGACGACGGCCAGACAATCGAGTCCCACTCGATCTCCGCCGGCCTCGACTACCCCGGCGTGGGACCGGAACACTCCTACCTGTCGGACATCGGCCGGGTGAGCTACGAGCCCATCACGGACAGCGAGGCCATGGAATCCTTCCGGCTGCTGTGCCGCACGGAAGGCATCATTCCCGCTATCGAGTCCTCCCATGCCCTGGCCGGAGCCATTAAGGTGGGCCAGCGCCTCGCAGCCGAAGCCGCGGCCAGCGGCGGGACTGCGCAGGACAAGATCGTGATTGTGAACCTTTCGGGCCGCGGGGACAAGGATGTGGCCACCGCAGCCGAATGGTTCGACCTGTTGGACAAGGATTCCGCCGAGTCGGAAATCGGCAAAGAGGGGGAGCAGCTGTGACCACGGCACAGACCACCAGCAAGTCAGCGGCCGCCATCGACAAGGCCCGTGCCGAGGGCCGCGCAGCCCTGATCGGCTACCTTCCAGCCGGCTACCCCAGCGTGGAACAGACCATCGCCGCCGGCATTGCCCTGGCGGAGAACGGTGCCGACCTCATCGAAATCGGCATTCCCTACTCCGACCCCGTGATGGACGGCCAGGTCATCCAGGCCGCCACCACCGAGGCGCTGGCCAACGGGTTCTCCGTCAGCCAGGTGTTCGACGTCGTGCAGGGCATCACCAGCAGCACCGATGCCGCCGTCCTGGTCATGACCTACTGGAACCCCGTGGTCCGCATGGGTGTGGACGAGTTTTCCCGCCGCCTGGCCGAGGCCGGGGGAGCAGGGCTCATCACCCCTGACCTCATCCCGGACGAGGCTGCCGAGTGGATGGAAGCATCCGACAAGTACGGCCTGGACCGGGTGTTCCTTGTGGCGCCGTCCTCCACCCCCGAGCGCATGCAGCGGACGGTGGACGCCAGCCGCGGCTTCGTCTACGCCGTGTCCATCATGGGCGTCACGGGCGCCCGGACCTCCGTCAGCACCGCGGCGAAGGACGTGGTGGCAGCAGCACACGCCGCCGGCGCCGAGCGGGTGTGCGTCGGCCTCGGCGTCTCCAACGCCGGCCAGGTCCGCGAGATCGCCGCCTACGCCGAAGGCGTCATCGTGGGCACCGCCCTGGTGGCAGCAATCCGCGACGGCGGTGTGGACGCAGTCGCTGCCCTCACCAAGGACCTCAGCACCGGACTGAGCCGCGGCACCGGACTGACAGAGGAAGAAGCCTAAACCCATGCAGACCCTCCTTCAGGCAGCCGCCCTGGTGCCGGCCAGCATTCCGAGCCCGGACTGGTCCGGGTTCGATATTCCCCTGCCCTGGGGAACGCTGCGCATCCACGCCTATGCCCTCTGTATCCTGGCGGGCATCGTGGCGGGCCTCTGGCTGACCTCTGTCCGCTGGGCACGGCGTGGCGCGCCTGAAGGCAGCGTCTGGGACATCGTGGTCTGGGCCATCCCGTTCGGCATCATCGGCGGCCGCCTCTACCATGTGGTGTCCTCGCCGGACGCCTACTTCGGACCCGGATTCGACGGCACCGGCGACCTGTCGCTGATACCGCAGATCCAGCGCGGCGGACTCGGCATCTGGGGCGCCGTTGTGCTGGGTGTCGTGGGCGCCTGGATCGGCTGCCGCCGCAGCGGCGTCAAGCTCAGCGCCTTCCTGGACGCCGCCGCACCCGGACTGCTGCTGGCCCAGGCCGTGGGGCGCTGGGGCAACTACTTCAACCAGGAACTCTTCGGCGGCCCCACCACCCTGCCGTGGGCCCTGCAGATCGACGCCGACAACCCCAACTTTCCGGCCGGAACTCCGGCGGACACGCTGTTCCACCCCACGTTCCTGTACGAATCGCTGTGGAACCTCGCCGGCGTCGTCCTCCTGCTCGCACTGGACCGGAAGTTCAACTTCCGGCGCAGCAGGCTCTTCTGGCTGTACGCCATGTACTACACGCTGGGCAGGGTCTGGATCGAGGCGATGCGCATCGATGACGCCGAGCAGATCGAACTGTTTGGCATCACCACCCGCCTGAACGTCTGGACCAGCATCTTCGTGTTCCTGGCAGCCCTCCTCGCCTTTATCCTGCTGGGAATGAAGAAGCGCGCCGGGCGGGACACCGTGTATTTGCCGGGCCGTGAGCCGGAGAAAGTTGACGGTCCGAAGGCTGCAGTTGCCGCCGGCGACGAGGTCCGTGATCCGGACACTGTTGTCTCAGATAGTGAATCGCGTGATAATCTCCCTGATAACCAAAACGGTTCCCGGCGTGCTTCCGTGCCAACGGAAGAGGCCGCGGCTGCACGGGCGGGCACTACGCCCGGACCGGACGCAACGGCCGCCGGAAAGTCCGGCAGCACTGCCACAGGAACCGCGCCGGAAGCCGGCGCTACCAAGTAGCGCGCGGGCCAGGCAGGGCAGCAGAGCCACCGCTCGAAGCGCCCAATCACCACAGCGTCGTGGCAGCGGGGCCACCCTGGACAGCATAGAGCTGCTGTCCGGTGTTGCCCGGGGCAGGGGCCTGCGTAACTGTTAGTTCAGCAGGCCATGCTGACCTACAATTTCCAGTAAATAACACTTTGTTGTGCCCATGAGAGCGGCGCCCGACGAGTGGGGCCAACGGCGTCCCTTCCATACGCACGATCAGGAGGAAGGACGTCTCCCATGACCCAAACTCTTCACACTCCCAGCTGGTCAGAACCGGACCAGCCTGAGACTGCCATGTCGCCGTTCAAGCGCTTCGCATCCCTGCCGGAGGCGGCGGGGCTCTACAACCCGGAGCAGGAGAAGGACGCCTGCGGTCTTGCGATCATCGCCACCCTCCGCGGCGAGCCCGGCTACGACATCGTGGACGCCGCCCTCACCGCCCTGCGTAACCTTGAGCACCGCGGTGCCGTGGGCGCGGACGAGGGCACCGGTGACGGTGCAGGCCTCCTCATGCAGATCCCGGACGAGTTCTTCCGCGCGGTCACGGAGTTCGAACTTCCCGCTCCCGGCCAGTACGTGGCAGGTACCGCTTTCCTTCCCGCCGAACAGCGTGAGGCCGACGCCGCGAAGGCCGGTATCGAGGGCCTGGCAGCCGATGAGGGCCTGACGGTCCTTGGCTGGCGCGAGGTGCCCATCGTCGCGGACCTGGTGGGCGCCATGGCACGCGCCTGCATGCCGTACTTCTCCCAGCCCTTCCTGGCATCCGCCACCGGCGAGGAACTGGACCGCAATGAGCTGGACTCCCGCGCCTGGCGGATCCGCAAGCGCGCCCAGAACAAGTTCGGCGTCTACTTCCCGTCGCTGTCCTCGCGCACCATTGTCTATAAGGGCATGCTCACCACGGCCCAGCTGGAGCCGTTCTACCCGGACCTCTCGGACAAGCGCTTCAAGACCAAGCTGGCCATTGTCCACTCGCGCTTCTCCACCAACACCTTCCCGTCCTGGCCGCTCGCCCAGCCTTTCCGCACCATCGCCCACAACGGTGAGATCAACACGGTCAAGGGCAACCGGAACTGGATGCGCGCACGTCAGTCGCAGCTGGCCAACCCGTTGCTGGGCGACACCCCGGAAGAGCTGTACCCCATCTGCACCCCGGGTGCCTCGGACTCCGCGTCCTTCGACGAGGTGGCGGAACTCCTGTGGCTCTCCGGACGCCCCATCACGCACTCGATCATGATGATGATCCCCGAGGCCTGGGAAAACCACGCCACCATGGATCCGGCACGGCGCGCGTTCTACGAGTACCACTCCCTGCTGATGGAACCGTGGGACGGCCCCGCCGCCGTCTCCTTCACCGACGGCAGCCTGGTGGGCGCTACCCTGGACCGCAACGGTTTGCGTCCCGGACGTTTCTGGATCACCGAGGACGGCCTGATCGTTTTTGCCTCCGAGGTGGGTGTCATCGACGTCGAAGCCTCCAAGGTGGTCAAGAAGGGCCGCGTGTCCCCGGGCAAGATGTTCCTGGTGGACACCGAATCCGGCCGCGTCATCGACGATGAAGAGGTCAAGGCCGAGGTCGCCGCCGCGAACCCGTGGGCGGAGTGGGTCAAGGACAACCTGATCGACCTCAACGACCTCCCCGAGCGTGAGCACGTGGTCCACACGGCCGCGTCGGTGAACATCCGCCAGCGCACCTTCGGCTACACCACCGAGGAACTGAAGATCCTGCTTGGCCCGATGGCCCGCACCGGCGCCGAGCCGCTTGGCGCCATGGGCTCGGACACCCCGGTGGCCGTGCTGTCCAAGCGCCCCCGGCTGCTCTTCGACTACTTCGTGCAGTCCTTCGCGCAGGTGACGAACCCGCCGCTTGACGCCATCCGTGAGGAACTGGTCACCTCCCTGACCTGTGCCATCGGCCCCAACGGTAACCTCCTGGACACCAAGCAGGTCCGCCAGCCGCAGGTCCAGCTGCCGTTCCCGGTGATCAACAACGACCAGCTCGCCAAGATCGCCAACATTGAGAACGCCGACGGCGACAAGGTGGCCATGAAGGTCCGCGGGCTTTACCGCCCCGAGGGCGGCGAGAACGCGCTCCGCGCCCGGCTCACCGAGATCTGCGAACAGGTATCCGGTGCCATCAACCGCGGCGTCCAGTACGTGGTGCTTTCCGACCGTGACTCGAACGCCCAGTGGGCGCCCATCCCGTCGCTGCTGCTGGTCAGCGCCGTGCACCACCACCTGCTGCGCAGCGCCAACCGCACCAAGACTGCCCTCGTGGTGGAAGCCGGCGACGTCCGCGAGACGCACCATGTGGCTGTACTCATCGGGTACGGCGCCTCCGCCGTCAACCCGTACCTGGCCATGGAGTCGGTGGAGCAGCTGATTGCAGCTGGCGACGTTACCGGGGTCACCCCGCAGGACGGCGTGTACAACCTGATCAAGGGCCTCGGCAAGGGCGTCCTGAAGATCATGTCCAAGATGGGCATCTCCACCGTTGCGTCCTACACCGGCGCACAGACGTTCGAGGCGCTCGGCCTGGGCCAGGAGCTGGTGGACGAATTCTTCGCCGGCACCCACTCACAGCTCGGCGGTGTTGGCCTGGACGTCATCGCCGCGGAAGTTTCCGCGCGCCACCAGATGGCCTACCCCGAGGGCGGCATCGAGCAGCCCCACCGCCCCCTGCTGGGCGGCGGCGAATACCAGTGGCGCCGCGATGGCGAGCCGCACCTGTTCAACCCCGAGACCGTCTTCCGGCTGCAGCACGCAACCCGTGAGCGCCGCTACGACATCTTCAAGGCGTACACCAGGGGAGTGGACGACCAGTCCGAGAACCTGATGACCCTCCGCGGCCTCCTCAAGTTCAAGAACGAGCGCCCGCCCGTTCCGCTCGAGGAAGTGGAGCCCGTCTCCAGCATCGTCAAGCGGTTCTCCACGGGTGCCATGAGCTACGGCTCCATCTCCCAGGAAGCCCACGAGACGCTGGCCATCGCCATGAACCAGCTCGGTGGCAAGTCCAACACCGGCGAAGGCGGCGAGGACGTTGACCGCCTGCTCGACCCGAAGCGCCGCTCCGCCGTCAAGCAGATCGCGTCCGGCCGGTTCGGCGTGACCAGCCTGTACCTGACCAACGCGGATGACATCCAGATCAAGATGGCCCAGGGCGCCAAGCCCGGCGAAGGCGGCCAGCTCATGGCGCAGAAGGTCTACCCCTGGGTGGCCCGGACGCGGCACTCGACGCCCGGCGTCGGACTCATTTCCCCGCCCCCGCACCACGACATCTACTCCATCGAGGACCTCGCGCAGCTGATTTACGATGCCAAGCGCGCCAATCCCTCGGCACGGGTGCACGTCAAGCTCGTCTCCGAGGTGGGCATCGGCACCGTTGCCGCCGGTGTGACCAAGGCGAAGGCCGACGTCGTCCTGGTTTCAGGCCACGACGGCGGAACCGGCGCCTCGCCGCTGAACTCGCTCAAGCACGCGGGTGTGCCATGGGAGCTCGGCCTGGCCGAGACCCAGCAGACCTTGATGCTCAATGGCCTGCGCGACCGCGTGGTGGTGCAGGTGGACGGCCAGCTCAAGACCGGCCGCGACGTGGTGATCGCCGCGCTGCTGGGCGGCGAGGAGTTCGGTTTTGCTACCGCTCCGCTGGTGGTGGAAGGCTGCATCATGATGCGCGTCTGCCACCTGGACACCTGCCCGGTGGGCGTAGCCACGCAGAACCCGGAACTCCGCGCACGCTTCACCGGCAAGCCCGAATTCGTGGTCAACTTCTTCGAATTCCTTGCCGAGGAAGTCCGCGAGATCCTGGCCGAGCTCGGCTTCCGCAGCCTGGAGGAGGCAATCGGCCACGCCGAGGTCCTCGACGCCCGGGACGCCGTCAACCACTGGAAGGCCGACGGCCTGGACCTGGACCCGATCCTGCACGGGCTGGAGTTCGACGACGACGCCCCGCTGCGGAACATGACCGGCCAGAACCACGAGCTGGACAAGCACTTCGACCAGCGCCTGATCACAATGGCCACCGAGGCACTGACGGACCGCAGCCCGGTCAGGATCGCCGTGGACGTCATCAACACAGACCGTTCCGTGGGCACCATGCTGGGCCACGTCGTGACCAAGACGTTCGGCACCGATGTCCTGGCCACGGACACCATCGACATCACCCTCAGCGGCACCGCAGGCCAGTCACTGGGCGCCTTCCTGCCCGCAGGCATCACCCTGAGGCTGTTCGGCGACTCCAATGACTACGTGGGCAAGGGCCTCTCCGGCGGCCGCATCATCGTCCGCCCGGACCGCACGAACGTGTTCAAGGCGGAGACCAACGTCATCGCCGGCAACGTCATCGGTTACGGTGCCACCAGCGGCGAGATGTTCCTGCGCGGCCAGGTGGGCGAACGGTTCCTGGTCCGCAACTCAGGTGCCACGGCCGTCGTCGAAGGCATCGGCGACCACGGCTGCGAGTACATGACCGGCGGCCAGACGCTCATCATCGGCCGTACCGGACGCAACTTCGGCGCCGGCATGTCCGGCGGCACCGCCTACGTCCTGGACCTGGACTCAGCCCGGGTCAACAAGGACGCCCTGCAGTCCGGCGAACTCCAGCTCCGCGAGCTGGACGCCGAGGACCGCGACATCGTGCACGGCCTGCTGGTCAAGCACGTTGAAGAAACTGATTCCCAGCTGGCGGCGCGCCTCCTCGAGAACTTCGATGACACCGCCGCCCGCATTACCAAGGTGCTGCCGCGCGACTACGCTGCCGTACTGCAGACCCGTCTTGACGCCATCGAAGAGGGCCTGGACCCCGACGGCGAAGAAGTGTGGTCCCGAATCCTGGAGGTAACCGGTGGCTGATCCACGCGGATTTTTGAAAGTACGCCAGCGTGAAACCCAGCCGCGCCGCCCCGTTCCCGTCCGCATCATGGACTGGAAGGAAGTGTACGAGGCGCAGGAGAAGGGCACCCTGAAGGCCCAGGCCGGCCGCTGCATGGACTGCGGCGTACCGTTCTGCCACCAGGGCTGCCCGCTGGGCAACCTCATTCCCGAGTGGAACGACCTCACGTGGCGGGACAAGGGCGAGGAAGCCATCGAGCGCCTCCACGCCACGAACAACTTCCCGGAGTTCACCGGCCGGCTTTGCCCGGCACCGTGTGAAGCCTCCTGCGTCCTGGGGATCAACCAGCCTGCCGTCACCATCAAGCAGGTGGAAGTCTCCATCATTGACGAAGCCTGGGACAACGGCTGGGTGGAGCCGCTGCCTCCCGCACGCCTGACCGGCAAGACGGTCGCCGTCGTCGGCTCCGGCCCCGCAGGGCTGGCAGTGGCGCAGCAGCTGACCCGCGTGGGCCATACCGTGGCCGTGTACGAACGCGATGACAAGATCGGCGGCCTGCTCCGCTACGGCATCCCCGACTTCAAGATGGAAAAGGAGCAGGTGGACCGCCGCGTCGAGCAGATGAAGGCGGAAGGCACCCGCTTCCGGACCGGCGTCGCCGTGGGTACCGACGTGACCTGGGAGCAGCTGCGGCGGCGTTACGACGCCGTCGTGGTCTGCACCGGCGCCACCGTTCCCCGTGACCTGCCCATCCCGGGCCGCGACCTGGACGGCGTGCACTTCGCCATGGACTACCTGGTTCCGGCAAACCGCGTCGTGGCGGGGGAGACCATCGAGAACCAGATCCACGCCCAGGGCAAGCACGTGGTGATCCTCGGCGGCGGCGACACCGGCGCGGACTGCCTCGGCACCGCACACCGGCATGGTGCCGCCTCGGTGACCACCCTGGCGATTGGCAAGCAGCCGCCGTCGGAGCGTGCCGGCCACCAGCCGTGGCCGACGTTCCCCACGCTGTTCGAGGTTGCCAGTGCCCACGAGGAAGGCGGTGAGCGCACGTACCTTGCCTCCACCGTGGAGTTCGTGGGCGAGGACGGCAAGCTGACGGGCGTCAAGGTTGCCGAGACGGAATTCGTTGACGGCAAGCGCCTGCCCAAGGCAGGAACGGAGCGGATCATTCCCGCGGACCTGGTGTTCCTGTCCCTGGGCTTCACCGGAGCCGAACCCGCGGGCATCACCGACCAGGTGAAGGCGGAGTTCGACGGCCGCGGCAACGTGTCCCGCGACGGCTACTACATGACCAACACCGAGGGCGTCTTCGTGGCCGGTGACGCCGGCCGCGGCCAGTCCCTGATCGTGTGGGCCATTGCCGAAGGGCGCGCCGCAGCGGCAGCAGTGGACAAGTACCTGATGGGCAGCACCATTTTGCCCGCTCCCGTGGCCCCGACGGACCGCGCCATCGCCGTCCTCTAGCGATGCAACGGAGGGTTCACCTCCGCGACAACTTAACCAATGCAAGAGACCAATAGGGTAGGTATATGAGACGCGCAAAAATTGTGGCTACGTTCGGCCCGGCCATCGCCAGCTACGAAAACACTCTCGCGGTGCTGGAAGCCGGTGTTGACGTTGCCCGCATGAACATGAGCCACGGCGACTACTCCGTGCATGACAACACCTACGAGAACGTCCGCAAGGCCGCCGCGGACCTGGGCAAGGCCGTGGCCATCATGGCCGACCTCCAGGGTCCCAAGATCCGCCTGGGCCGCTTTGTTGACGGCCCGCACGCCCTCGCCGTTGGTGACACCTTCACCATCACCACCGAAGACGTTCCGGGCACCAAGGACATCTGCTCCACCACGCTGAAGAGCCTCACCGATGACGTCAACGTGGGCGACGCCCTCCTGATCGACGACGGCAAGGTGGCCCTGCGTGCCACGGCTGTTGACGACGTCAAGGTGGTCGCCGAGGTGACCGTGGGCGGCATGGTGTCCAACAACAAGGGCATCAACCTTCCCGGCGTGGCCGTCAACGTGCCGGCGCTGAGCGAAAAGGATGAGGACGACCTCCGCTGGGCCATGCGCCGCGGCGTTGACCTGGTTGCCCTGTCCTTCGTCCGCGATGCCTCCGACATTGTCCGCGTGCACGAGATCATGGACGAGGAAGGCCGCCGCGTGCCGGTCATCGCCAAGATCGAGAAGCCGCAGGCCGTGGAGCAGTTGCCAGAGATCATCGACGCGTTCGATGCCATCATGGTGGCCCGTGGCGACCTCGGCGTTGAACTTCCCCTGGAGGAAGTGCCGATCGTCCAGAAGCGCGCCATCGAACTGGCCCGCCGCTGGGCCAAGCCGGTCATCGTGGCAACCCAGGTCCTGGAATCCATGATCGACAACCCGCGCCCCACCCGTGCAGAGGCTTCCGACTGCGCCAATGCCGTCCTCGACGGTGCCGACGCCGTGATGCTCTCCGGCGAGACCAGCGTGGGCAAGTACCCCATCGAGACCGTCAAGGTCATGGCCCGGATCATCGAGTCCACCGAGGTCCACGGACTCGAGCGCGTCCCCCCGCTGGGTACCAAGCCCAAGACCCGTGGCGGCGCCATCACGCGTGCCGCCGTCGAAATTGCCGACCAGCTGGACGCAAAGTACATTTGTGCGTTCACCCAGTCCGGTGACTCGGCACGCCGCCTGTCCCGCCTGCGCCCCATCAAGCCCGTCTTCGCGTTCACCCCGGTGGAGCAGGTCTGGAACCAGCTGGCGCTGACCTGGGGCATCCAGCCGGTCCTGGTCCAGATGGTTGACCACACCGACGAGATGACCGCGCAGGTTGACCGCAGCCTCATGGAGATGAACCTGGTGAACGACGGCGACCTGGTGGTTATCGCTGCCGGTTCGCCTCCCGGAAAGGCCGGCTCCACCAACTCGCTGAAGGTGCACAAGGTGGGCGACCTCGCCGACTCCACCCGCGTTGGCGAAGCAACCAGCAACAAGGAAAAGCTCGGCCCCTGGCCGGAAAAGAAGAAGAAGGCCTAGGCTTTCGGATTACGCGAAAGGACCCCTGCCAGCCGGCAGGGGTCCTTTTCGTTGTGGTCTGGTGGTTGGGCCTGCCGTTTGTGCGGCAGGCCCAACCGGACGGAGCTAGTTGACCTGGTTGATGATGGTTTCGGCGACTTCGCGCATGCTCAGGCGGCGGTCCATGGAGGTCTTCTGGATCCAGCGGAAAGCTTCCGGCTCCGTGAGGCCCATCTTGGTGGTGAGCAGGCTCTTGGCGCGCTCAACGAGCTTGCGGGTGGCGAACTGCTCCTGCAGGTCGGAGACTTCGCTTTCCAGTGCTTTGATTTCCTCGTGGCGGGAGAGTGCGATCTCCAGGGCCGGGATGAGGTCTGCGGGGGTGAACGGCTTCACCACGTACGCCATGGCACCGGCGTCGCGGGCGCGCTCCACAAGTTCCTTCTGGCTGAATGCGGTCAGCAGCACCACGGGGGCGATGCGGGCCTTGACGATCTTCTCGGCTGCGGAAATGCCGTCCATAACGGGCATCTTGACGTCCATCAGGACGAGGTCCGGCTTCAGTTCCTCGGCGAGCTGGACGGCCTTCTCGCCGTTGTCCGCCTCGCCCACAACGTCATAGCCTTCGCCGCGCAGGATTTCGATGATGTCGAGGCGGATGAGAGTTTCATCCTCGGCCACAATGACGCGGCGCGCCGGCTGGGACGTGGGCTTTGACTCCGTCTGTTCAGTCACGGGATCTCCTTGGAAAGGTACGGCGGGGACATCACTATCTTAGGTGCGCCCGGTCCTGTACATGATCTGCATGGTCGGTTGCGGCGTCGGCGGCGCGATTCTGGAATTCAGCCTATCTGGCTGTAGAGTAATTCCGCGTACGTGAAGCGATCGCGTTGCTCACAATCCGCTGTGGGCGTACCGGTTTGCTTTGTGTATTCCGCGCCCGAGTGGCGGAATTGGCAGACGCGCCGCACTCAAAATGCGGTATCGAAAGGTGTGTGGGTTCGAGTCCCACCTCGGGCACAGTGTTTCCACAGGTCAGACGGCTGTTAAGCGGTCAGGTGTGTACAAAACCACCAAAAGTGTGTACACGAGCGTACCGTTTTTTGTATGGCAAGCATCGCTACTCGCACCAAAAAGGACGGTTCCAAGTCCTACATGGTGCGCTGGCGGGATCCAAAGACCCGCGCTTCACAGGGCCTCACAGTAGCCAGCCTCACTGAAGCAGAGACGCTCAAGCGCCTGCTGGACGCCAACGGCCAGTCGTTCGAGATCGCGCAGCATGCCATCCTCTCCAACGAAAAGCGCACACCGACTGTTGCTGAGGTCATCCAGGAGCACATCGACCTGCTGATCCGTCCGTCGAGCGGAACCACAAAGACCTACCAAACCATGCTGGACCTCCATGTCCGGAGCGTCATCGGCCACGTGCCCGTGGACAAACTCGATTACCGGCTGATCGCGCACTGGGTGAAGTCGATGATGGCGAAGGGCAAGGCGCCGAAGACTATCCACAACGTGCATGGCCTGATCTCGGCAGCCATGAATACGGCGGAGATGCTCGGCTACATCACGCGGAACCCCTGACGTGGGGTGCAGGGAGCCGGACCTCCTTGGTCTTGGACTTGTCGTTGTGGCTGACCTCGGTGATGGCAACCTGGCGTGTGGCGACCGACGCCGTCCTCAATGGAGTCCACCTCGAAGCCTTCACCGTGGTTGTCGGTGATCTTCTTCATCAGCTGGCTCATGTGCCGAGCCGTGTCGAAGTTCGGGGGGAGCTTCACCCGGATGCGTTCGGTGCTTGAGGCCACGCGTGTTCAGTCCTTCGGTCTGCAGAATGATCTGCCACCGAACATGCGTAGATAGGGGGCTGACAACCCTTGTAAGCCGAGAAGCCGGGTGCCACACTGCCTTAATACGAGGGGTCTGGGGTTCCGGCACGAAGAAGGGACCCCCATGCGCAGCCGACTAGGAATCAAACTCACCCTGCTGGCATCACTGGCAGTCATTCCCGTTTCCCTGACGGCCTGCCACGGAGAACTGAAGCTGGCGCAAAGCGCTGCCTCCAAGGCGTACCAGTCGGTGGGTAAGAACACCGGGGACATCACGGTGTCCGAGTCCGAGGTGTCACGTATTGCCAGCAAGTACCTCGTGCCCACAGAGGAGGTCGCGGCCGTGGCCGGGCAAGCGGACAACTATAGGGGGTGGTCAGTTCCCCAGTCACGAGTCGACAAGATGGCGCAGATAGCAAAGGCCGCGAAGAACAACGAAGCCGTATCTGCCGGCGTCGATGTCGCCTGTGACTGGATGAAGGGGGAGATCACGACACAGGATCAGTTCCTGGCCTCCGTGGTCGAGGCGGCAAAAGGGATGACGGACAGCGAGCTGCAGGCGTACTGGAAGGCAGTCGGTGAGCTCGCCGATCAACTTACGGAGATGATGGAGGAGGGCACAGCCAAAGACAAGGCAGCTGCCGCGCTGTTCTGCTACACCTACTCTGTTCTCTAGATGGACCGAAGATACGTCGGTTCCCCTGCCGTCTACCTTGCCTGGTCCGGGTCCCATTCGTCCGGCGGATCACGCTTCTCCAGTGTCTCGATCAGCGGGTTGAACCCGTCGTCGCCCGTTGCGTCTGCGATGGCGCGCAGTTGGCCGGCGACTTCCCGCCACATGCCGGCGTACCAGGCGACAGGGTCGGTGCCGTTCTCCCGCAGGAAGGCGTCCAGGGTGGACTTGCGGTAGACCAGCCGGGAACCCCGTTTCTCCACCACCGGGCCTCTGCTGACGTACCGGAGGTTGCGGAGGAACTTCGCGCTGACCGTGTAGCCAACCGGGCCGCTGAGGTAGGCCGCTGCCTCGTTGGTGGTCATCTCCATGTCGTCAGCGGTGAATTCGGATTCCATCAAGCTGGCCTTCGCTGAAGTCGGTAGGGGGTGGCTACTCGGATGTCCTGTTGAGGGCCTCTTTGGCCGCGCGGATAGCCTCCTTGGCCTCCCGGAGCCCGGTAGCCTGTCCGGCGGCCGGCCCGATCCTGGGCGCCAGTCGGAGTGCAGCCAGTCCTCGGCGTCGCAGAGCATCTTGTAGGCCTCGCGCCGCCCGTCCTCGAAGGCCGGCAGTTCAGCCACGAGAGCTCTCTGGCCTATGCGGTTCGGACCCCTCGTCAGAAGCCCCCGACGCCCTTGGGGACGGCTGCGGGGGCGCGGCTGGCGTGGCCGGCTTAGCGAAGTGCTCGCGCGTCTTCCGGTATGCCACCGACAAGCCCATGCCGAGGGTGACGTAGGCAATGCCTTGCAGCTGTCCCGTAACCCTGTAGTGAGTTCTCAATCCCTCGGGCCCACGGCGTTTCGCCGCCTCCTGCAACAGCCTGGTCCAGTCATTCGCCATTGCGGTCTCCTCATCGTTCAAAGCTGCTTCGGTCAACTGTAGCGACGCGTCGCGCTTGCCGGGGGCGAACCAGGGGTCTCCGTACACATTCGGGCCATGAGCACCCTGATGCAGGCCCCCGCCATCGAACCCGACATCCTTGACCTTTTCGCCGGACCCGGCGGCTGGGACCGCGGCGCCGAGCTTGCCGGCATCGACCCGCGGCGGATCAAGGGGATCGAGCTGGACGCAGCAACCGTGCAGACGGCCCGCGCCGCCGGGTACAACCGGGTCCACGGCAACGTGCTGGACCTGAACCCCGCCGACTACCCGCACGTGAAGGGCCTGATCGCCAGCGCACCGTGCCCGACGTTCTCCGCCTCCGGCAAGCGCACCGGGCTCTCCGACGACTACCAGCACGTCCTGGATGTCATCACCCATCTGGGGGCCGAGCCTGGCTGCAACTGCACCTGGGAGGAGATGTTCGGCGACGCCGCCGGCATCGTTCAGGACCAGCGCACCCCGCTGGTGCTGCAGGCCGTCCGGCTCGCCTTCGCGCTGCCCAGCCTCGAGTGGTTCATCCTCGAACAGGTCCCGGCCCTGGAGTACATGTGGGAGGACATTGCCGCCGAGCTGTACTCGGCAGGGTGGGAATTCGTCGACGTCGGGATGCTGGACGCCATGGACTTCGGGGTCCCGTCACGCCGCCGCCGCGCCTTCCTGATCGCCCACAAAACAAGCCGGTCCACATCCCGCAGCCGGCACCCGGCACCGCCCGTACCAGCGCCGCAGCGGCTCTCGGCTGGGGAGCGGGGGAGCAGGTCAGGACCCGGGCCAACGGCAAGCCCGGCGGCGGCAACCTGTTCAGCACCGACAACCCGGCGTGGTGTCTGACCGAGAAGGCGAGGACCTGGACACGCGAGTCCGACGGCGCCCGGCTGACCAGCTCCGAGGCCGGGGTGCTCAACGGTTTCCCGGCAGGGTTTCCGTGGTCCGGCAGCCGGTCCCGCCAGTTCCTGCAGGCAGCCAATGTCGTGGCCCCGCAGGTCGCCGCGGCGCTGCTGGCAGAGGTCGCGGTCTGACCCCTTGTGGACGAACTCAGTGCCAAACGGGGATGCCTGACTCTGCCGGTCAGGGGATCAGGCACAAAGGCGCCCCGCGCCGAAGAGGGACGGGGCGCCGCTTTCGCTAAGTTCAGCTGCGGAATTTGAAGACGGCTGTGTGCTTGGAGCCGTCCGTCAGGGCCAGCTCGAACATCCTGCAGGAGTCGGCCCACGCCTTATCGGTTTTCCAGACGTAGCTGTACGTCCCGCTGGCCGCATCGTAGGAGAGGCTGCTCGAACCGGCGGTTGTCGTTGTCTCAACCTCCGCAACGGGTGCGCCCGTCTCGCAGGTGACCGGGACGGAGGTGGGGGAGCCTGCCTGAAGGATGTTCAGTCCGAAATCTCCGCCCAGGCTGAACTTCATCGGCACCGACCGGCCCGCCGTCATGACGTTCACGGCCGGTGCTGGATCGACCGGCGCGTGGAAGCCGCTGAAGGCAAAGCCGCTCCTGGCCGGAAGAACCACCCTTGCCGGCAATCCCATCCCGCCACCCTCGGTGAATCCGACAACCCCGATTTCGACGTCCTTGCCTCGGTGTACGTCCGTGATGGTTGCCGTGCGGCTGCCTGCGTCCACGAGTCCGGCCGGGATGCCATCGACTGTAAGACCCCAGCGGTAGACCAGCGGGTCGGAGGACTGCCAGGTCACCTGGACGCTGCTGACATCTCCCGCGTTGGAGACTGGTGTGGCGGTGACGTCCAGGGGAGCGGTGGGGTAGCCGTCAAGGGGAGACTTGCCGATGTGAAGAAGTGCCGAGGCGTTGGCGACCAGGCCCCTGGCGTCGGTGAGCCTGACCTGCATGATGCCTTCCATCACTGAGGCGTAAGTGCGCCGGCCAACGGGTGTCGTCGTGGTTTCTTCGAATGTCCCGTCACCGTTGTAGTCCCAGTCGTATTTCACGATGCTGGAGGACACGGAGTACGACGACGAGGCGTCGAAGGTGACTTGCTGGCCGGGCATGGCGTAGTACTCGGGATGGGCCAGCAGTGGCACCGGCCGGTCCTGGATCCTGGTTAGCGCCGTGGTGAGCGCGGCTTTGGTGTCCCCGCCGTCGACGATGACCTGTCCGCTGGTCCGCCCCGCCAGTGATGAGTAGAAGTTGCTGAAGTAGGACGGAACTACGGGGTAAACGTTGACGGGGTCAATTTCCAGTGACCGCTTGACCACGGCATCGAGGGTGGTGCCGTCGACGAGGTCGGGGTCGTGATAGTCGGCGTCGGTCAGGACGATGGCAGCCTTGGTCGCACCGTTCCTCCACTCCAGTCCGTTGAAGGCGGTCATCAGGGCGTGGAGTGCAGCTTCCGGACGGTCGCCTCCGCCGGACGCGTAGATGGTGGAGAGCTGAGTGGAGAATTCCTGGGTGTCTTCCTGGAAGCCGCTGAGGATCCGGGCCGAGAACTGGTCTCCTGCGTCCTTGTATTCGACCAGGGCAACGCGGCCCCGGTTTGCCTTGATCGTGTCGGCCATTTCGGCGGCGAAGGCCTTGGTGGCGTCAATCCGTCCCCACATCGATCCGGTCGAGTCAATCAGGAAAACCACGTCCAGGCCGGTGGCTCCTGAAGGCGGCAGGGTGACTGTGTCGTTGACCTGCTCTGCGGGCAGAAGCGGCGTGAGCCGCTTTGCGATCTCGGCTGCGGCCTTATCGATGCTCTGATTGTCGCCCCAGTAGTTCATGTGGCCCGCGTTCTCCCAGAACACACGGCTGGAACCGCAGACGAAGTCGACTCGAGCGCAGGACAGGCCGGTGGTAGAGGTGAATCCTGCCGGAAGGTACGGAATCCGGGAACCGAGTGAGCCCTGGGTGACGGAGCAGTCCGGAACGTCAAATCTCCATTCAGACGCTTCGGCTGCGCCGCGGCAGTAGGGCGGGGTAGAGAGCAGCCCCTCCCCTTCCGGGAGATAGGTCCGGGGATCACCGAAAAGCGCCTGGTAGACGATCCGGCCGCGCAGGCTGTCGCTGAGCTTCTCGTTGTACGCTTCGCCCACGACCTGGGCGCCCTGGGAGTATCCCCCGAGCACGAAGTGGGCGTCAGGGCAGGCGGCGGCGCGCTTGGTCAGATAAGCATTCAGCTCGTCAACGCCTTCGTTGACGCTGGCACCATAGTCAAACCCACCGCCACCGCTAACCCCCGCCCCGAGAGTGTTCCAGATCGACTCCCAGCCCCGATCCGTTCCGACCGGCACGGCAGGATAGGAGAACCCGTCGACGCCCCCGTTGCCGAGTTCGTAATGGTGAAGGGTTGCCGGGCTGGACAGTCGAGCACGGATCTGGGATACGAAGCGATCTTCTTCACTGTTGTTCAGGCCTTGTCCTGAACCCCTGGCGAAGACGCTTTCCACGGGAGCGCATGCCTCGGTCACAGGGTCAGCAGCGGCCGCCGGCGGAAGCGTTAGGGTCAAGGCAGCCAGGGCAGCGGCCAGGCCCAGGGCGGTTGATTGGAAAGGAGTTTTTGAGCGCACAGAATTACCCCCACGGTTTCTGAACGGAATCGCCGCCTTGTTCTGCGGCTCAAAGCTGCGGATGCGGCTTGAATGGTCTCAGGCTACCGGGCTGTTTATCCAATCGCCAGAGAAATTACCCTCAAGATCTTCCAAGGTTTAGTCCACTGGGCGGACGATCATGGTGACGATCTGGGGTTCGTTCAGTCCAGGGCTGGCCACGTTGAGCATGTAGGTGTAGTTGTCATCCGTGCCGGAGAATCTGCAAATGGTGATGGAGCCGCTTACGTTCGCAGGCCGCTGGCAAGGAGTGTCGGTCTTCATCTCGAAGCCGACTCCCGAAACGACAGCTGCGACATCGTCTGTGGCCAACTCTTTCCCTGCATCCCATTGCCGGGAAAGGCTGGGGCACGGGTTCGTGCTCATGCAGAGGAACCGCTCGGAGCGCACGATTTCGTCGGTCAGCTTCCATTCCGAAGGGATCGCGAAGCGTCCGGCGCGGGCAAGCATATCCGCCGTTACCTTTTCCTCCGCAGATTGGACGAGGAAGAACGCGACCGCACCGAGGACAAAGACCGATGCCAGGACAATTCCGACAATACGTTTCACCGGTTCCCCCAAACCCATCAGTGCAGGCACTGATCCAGGTCAACAACCGCCAGTGCTGAACGCATCGTACCTGCATTCATGGGCCGTGTCAGCGCCTGCCCCCGAACGTCAGGGGTGGGGTGGCTTCTTGTTCCTCGCGAGTCCGACGGCGCCCGGCTGACCAGCTCCGATGCCGGGGTGCTCAACGGTTTCCCGGCAGGGTTTCCGTGGTCCGGCAGCCGGTCCCGCCAGTTCCTGCAGGCAGCCAACGTCGTAGCCCCGCAGGTCGCCGCGGCGCTGCTGGCAGAGGTCGCCGGCTGATCCGCCACTCCAACGGTGCCTATAGAATTATCGGGCAAACTACTGCCGACCACGGGGGAACCATGGCTATCGACTGGACAGGGCTGCTGAAGCAAGGGCTCAAGGCCGTCGCTGCACGCCAGCGCCCAGACACCAATGCCAGTGGTCCGATGGTGGAACAGGTCAAGGCCGATATGAGGACCATCGTTGACATCCACCACCGCAAACATCACAACGACTGGCTTACCGTTGTCGACGACTCCGGCCCAATGATCTCCTGTGTCTGCCGAGGTGGGTACGGGGTCAACGTTCAACCCGAGAACGTGATGAAACGCCGGCAGGTGGCGAAGCCCATCCCCATGTCCAGGCCCCGAGCAGGCGGCGCGACGTGCGGCGACGAGAACCTGTTCGGACTCAAGTAGCGCCTAATAAGGGTGCGCTTGATGCATCAGATGCAAAATCAACCTCTTTTCGCTGACGTAGGCATAGTTACCGGAACGGCCACGGGTCATGCTTACATACAGCAACTCGCGCGTGAGCCGGCCCTGAGTGATCACGGTGTGGCCCGTGTCCACGGTAAGGCCCTGGGAACGGTGTGCCGTTGTTGCATAGCCTAGCTCGACGGATGTCTCCAGATACGCCCGGGGGAGCAGGACGCTCGCGCCCGTGTCCCGCCGCCGCGCGAGCAGGGAGCCGTCGCGACGATTGACCTGTTCGACGTCGAAGAGTGTGCCATTCCTCACGAAATTACCGTCGCTGTCGACTAGCTTTCGGTTATTTCCGCGGGCGATGGCCGTGTCACCGGAACCCACCCGTAGGCCGTCGCTGAGCAGCACCGTCTGATCGGGATCCACCTCTCCCTGGGCCACTCGATCCGCCTGCGCCCGTTCATTGAGCATGCCGACCGTTTCATTGTCGGCGGCAATGAGGATGGACGACTTGCCTGCCCGAGTATCTGAGTGCCAGGCGAGGTACGCCTTGTCAGCCATATCCAGATAGCTACCGTGCCGGATCCGCCCATGTTGGGCATAGTCCGCGATGGCTGAATAGTCACCGTTCCGCAGCTTCAGCGACGACGTACGCTCCCACTCCTCATGAAACCTCCAGATCAGTCGCCTGAGGCTGTAGACGAGGCACGGGCTTGGGTCGCGAGCAGTTTCGGACGAGGCAGTGGCAGCCTTAGCGATCGGTATGTTTATCGGGATGGAGTAGTTGATGAGGCCCTAAACGCCGAATACGAAACCCTCCTTCAAAAGCTTACTGACTTCGCGAATGGTGCTTAGGCGGACCGGCGGAGCTCGCAGTCCTGAAACGGGTTGACTCCCCGTCGCGGTCGAGCAGTTGCACCGGGCGGTAGCTCTTACGAGACATCTCATGAACGACCGTTGGCGAGACAGCGACGCTTATCGCTCCCTGTGACTTTCAGCGATAAATGGCGGCTTTTTCGGAGCGCTATTTGTCGTGTGCAGTCCGCAAGGGGATCCCTCACCGAACGCCCGTACGCCGAACCCCAAACGGGACGGTTCTGTCACGAATCCTTCATCGGGGTTTAGCCAGGACTCAGGACCTACGATGTGGCGATGCTGGATCTGGACCTGGCCCTGGATCCAGCCGACTTTGTGGTCTTGTGTTGAGCACTGGGTGACGTTTCGCGGGTTACCCTCTAGCCTCGTTTTTATGGGGAAGATTGTCCGGCTTTGGTTTGTAGGGTGGCGGCGGCAGAAATGCAGGGCCATCATTACCATCAACGATCGGCGATACGTGCGTCACGTGAGGCCGGAGGGAGGACAGCATGGTCGGCAGAATCCTCAGGATCGACTTTGGCGTGAACTGCTATCTCATCGATGTTGAGGGCGGCTACGTCCTCATCGACACGAGCTTCCCGAACAAACAGGACCAGCTCGACGCCGAACTTGCTGCGGCAGGTTGCGGACCCGATGACCTGCGCCTCATCGTCCTGACCCACGGCGATGTCGATCATGCGGGCAACTGTGCACATCTTCGCAGCACTCACCACGCGCCCATCGCCATCCATCGCCAAGATGCCGCGATAGTACGGAGCGGAGACATGGATATCGGCCGGAAGGACAAGCCCGACAGACACACTCTCGCGTTCCGGTTCCTGACTTGGGCTTTTGGGTTGCTATACAAGATCACCGGAACGGGCGCGGACTTCGAAACCTTCGAACCGGACGTACTCCTGGAGGACGGGCAGGACCTGTCGGCCTATGGGCTCGACGCGCGGGTCATACGTCTTCCGGGTCACTCGAGCGGATCAATCGGTATCCTTGCGGGCGATGGGGCCCTGTTCTGTGGGGACCTGCTCGTGAACGTGATGAGACCCTCACTCCACTACTACATAGACGACTTGGCCCAAGCGCACGAGAGCATCCGCAAACTGAGCGGCCTCGGCGTCGGGACCGTCTACCCGGGGCACGGCAAACCGTTCCCGTTGAGCCGGCTGCCGATACCGGGCCGGTGATTCGGCTGATTCCAGCGGTCGCCAGGTGGGAATAAGCGCTTCAACCTGACGCATAGGCCTGTCGCATTTTGGAAGCGCACCGCCTTGGCCAACATCCCGCGCAGGTCGTTCAAAGCCTCGGACGTGGTCGCGGTGATGGAGAACATCATCGCCGAGACCGGCACCGCCCCGACCTACGTCCGCTGCGACAACGGGCCTGAATTCACCGCCGCCGCGCTGGTCGATTGGTGCAACAACGCCGGCGTGGACACCGCGTTCATCGACCCGGGCTCACTCTGGCAAAACGGTTTCATCGAATCCTTCAATGCCCAGTTCAGAAGGGAACAACTCGCCGGAGAAATCATGGACACCATGGCCGAAGCGAAGTATTTGGCCGAGGAATGGAAAGCTATCTACAATCATGAACGACCTTACGGATCCCTGAACGGCATGACGCTGAAACGCTACTGGGAAAACTGGACGCAAGAAAACCAATTAGCTATCGCATAGACGCTGGACTGCTAACGGGGGCCCAACCAATATCCGTTGTGTTAACCGGATGCTCGGGTGGGACCGGTTCGATTGCCGAATCTGAACGCCAGGGTGGGCTGCCCGCGGAAGCAATTACTGCAAAGCCAAGCACTTCTGCTCAGGATACTATTTATCCCTTCCCACGAGCAGGCTGGCTCGATGCCGGGACCAAATTCGCTGTCGTATTGAACGGCAGTTCAAGCTGCCCAGCCTTTCCCTCGCGTATTAAGTAGGTCATTCGGCCCTGACATGTCTCCGGACTGAGTGGGAGCGTTGCAGCATGGATGAGCGAAAACCTTCCCTAAGGACACAGGGGAAGCCTGCGCCCGGGGATGCTGGCCGGTCCTGGCGTGGACTTTATCTGTCGGCCGGCATTGCCGCGGTTCTTTTCGTTGTGCTGTTGATCTCGGCTCTGGTCATTGACTTCATGGCACCACCGCCGGTCCACGGGGGCGTTGAAACGCTCAAATTCATTGCCGCAAACAAGACCCTCTATATTGCCGAACAGATCCTATGGATACTGCCCAGCGTCCTACCGGTGGTTGTGTTCGTCGCGCTCTACGTTGCGTTGGCCCCGCTCAGCAGGAGTTGGGCTCTTCTTGCCGCGGTTGTTGGAGGGCTGCCGTGGGCCCTGTTACTGGCCGTCCCCGTTTCAAGGCCGGGGTTCGCTCAGCCTTGTCTACCTCAGCGACCGATACTCGGCTGCAGGCTCGGAGGCTGACAGGGGCGTCTTCGCCACGGCCGCGGAAGCGATTATTGCCGAAAACAACACACCGGCGATTGCGGGTCTCCTGTCACCCGTGGGTATTTTTCTTATTTCGTTGGTCATGCTTAAGGGCGTACTGCCCCGCGCGGTCGCATGGCTGGGCCTCCTGACCGGATCCCTTGGCCTGCTCAGTGAGGCGCTGCGCTTCGTGGCGCCTGCGTTTTACTGGGGATACGGAGTTCTTCTCTGGGCATGGTTCATCGCTGTCGGTGTCAGCCTGATACGTCTGCATCCCGAGGCCCCGGACCCGACAGGGGGCGGCGCGGTCCGTGAGGACAGTAACTAGGAGAAGCAATGGAACAGCTCGTTCCGTGGTTGATATTCTGCATCGCCATCTCGATCTTTGCCTGATACGACCCAACGCTGCCCGGATCTTTGTCGGCGTTTTCTTTATCATCATGGCCCTGGCCGTAAACGCGCTGCTGAGCATTGTCGCCCCGGACCAGTTCGTGCGTCTCGGCACGGATGCTCCCTTGATTCCGTTCTATGCCTGGTTCTTCGAACAGGTTGTTGCACTGTCCCCGGCACTGGTTGGGATCTTGGCTGCGATAGGAGAGATCGCGGTCGGGCTGCTGATTCTCAGCAGCGGAAACCGGGTGAAGCTGGGTCTGACCGGCGCTATCCTCTTCCTGATTGTGATTACGCCGTTGGGCGTATGGACCCTACCCAATCCGGTCATGGCTGGGGGTTTGGCCTGGCTGCTGACCAAGGACTATCCCAAGAGCATGCCGCAGCTGCTTCGCCGTTCACCGAGGCGCCCGACGGTTGCTGGAAAAGAACTCTAAGACCATCACGGCAAGCCCTGGCCACACGTCATGGCCTTCTGAATTAGCAGGCGTTTTGGCCTTAAAGCAGGGCCACGAAGATGATGGCCGCGTTGATGAGGATGTTGAAGGCCAGCCATCGGTGAAAGTATACGAGGGTGAGAAGCAGGGAGACTGTGGCACCGGTAATAGCGGCTGCCTGCGCCCAGGCCGCGCCCATGATGACACCCGTCCCTGCCACGAGGAACACCGCTGCGGCCGCTACTGCCAGGACCACGGCAAGGGCCCGGGCTCCGCCCTCCCATCCACCTCGGACAGCAAGCCAGGAACGGCGGGGGTCGAAGGGGGCTTTGTCGGGGTCAAACGGGGCGCACCAGATACCAACGTGCACCAATCCATGGGCCAGCAAAAACAATCCAGCCAGCCAAGTCATGATGGCGGCCTGGTGAGCTCAACCCCCGGCGACACCGCCCCGCTCCTGTTCCCGTGGGCCTCGACATAGATGGAAAGTCGGGTACTCACGCATGAGCTCCGTGTAGATGATGGTCCGGTAATCCAGCAGTGGAGACCCCAAACAAGGTCAAACATGCTCGTTCTCCTGAGGTTACACATGCCTGTCCCCTCATGTGGAGGGCTGCTGTTCATCGCTCAAGGTCATGGCGAGCATCTCGCCCCAGCGCCGCGCACGCTCCTGCTCACCGGGCAGGAGGCCGCTGTCCCCAGTGACGAGGAAACTCTCCGGATCGACCACTAACTCAAAACCGTGCTTTTTCAGTTTCTTTCCAATGCCCTTGGCCGCATGTCCCGTCAATAGTTCCGGCATATCTACCCGAGTATCGAAAGCGGCTGCCCGGCCAGAGCTGGGCCCAAGCGCGTCGAGCCAATCACGCAGGCCCAAGCCTCCGGCCGAGGGATCGATGGTCAGACCTTTGTCCCGGCTCATGGCGTCCTGCACCGCTGCATGACGGGTTTGCGTCCGCGTCATGCCGTGCGCGTGCGTAGGCCCGCCGACGACCAGCAGATCGATGCCGCTAAGATCCATTCGAGCTGCTTCTTCCACGGAGACCACGTGCGCGGCTCCTGCCGACCCCAGTCCCTCGGCTATGGCCTGGGCGATGCTGTGGGTATTGCCGTAAATCGATTCGTAAACAACTGCGGCTTTCAATGTCCCGCCTCCAAGCTGGAATCTTTTCCGGGCATCCACCTATGCAATGCGTACATGTATTCGCCTGCTGGTGCAAGGGCCTCCACGCTCTTGCTACTGCTGACGGTTTCACTGATGCTCAGAGGGCTGGCAAACCATCAGTCCTAAAGGTCTGAAGGGAACTTCAGCACCTCTCCTTCTGGCGAAAGGTCACCATGCTCACTCACATGAACATCCACCGGATCCTTTGGGCTGTTATCGGAGTCCTAACGCTGGTTGCCGCCGCTATAGGGCTAGGGAACCCGCGCATCTACGACCGCATCGTCAATGAAAACCTCATTCCCGGGGCATATTCGCAGGACCTGCTCTCGGCACTCTCAGCATTCGGCCTCATGTATCTGGCCCTCACAGCACGTATCGACCGACAGAAGCACCAGATAATTGCACTGGGGCTTATGGGCTATCTGTTCTACGCATATGGGATCTACGTGATCGAGCGAGCCTACAACGGCCTGTACCTCGTCTACATGGCGATCTTCACGCTGGCCTTTTGGAGCTTGGTTTATGCAGGTGCCGACCTTCGCCTTGGCCTACCCAAACCAGCTCTCTCCAAGACGCTTCGCCTGGTATCGGCCTCCGGCGCCATCCTCCAGCCCCTCATCTTTTACCCGCTCTGGATCGGGATGCTCCTGCCCCTGATGCGAACCGGTGAGCAGATCGACTCCATCTACTCGATCTTCGTCCTGGACCTGTGCTTCATCATGCCTGCCTTCCTGATCCTCTCCGTCCTGACCTACAGAAACCACGGAATCGGACTGTTGTTGCTACCGGCCATCTACGTCCTCGGCTTCACCCTCATCTTCTCCCTGGCCGTGGGCGAACTGGTCAAACCCATGTTCAACGCCGCGTTGAGCCCAGCCGCGTTCTGGCCGGCCCTTGCGTTGTCCCTGCTGTTCCTTGTCCTCGGTATCCTGCACCTGAGCAAACTGCAGGTCGTGAGCCCCAAAGCGCTGATAACGGGGTCACTTCTGCCCCATTGACCGCGGAAGCGCAGGCGTATCCTCGGGAATATGGCCACCCCCGAACCATCCCCAAAGAGGAGGAAGACCGTGGGCGAGGCTATCTTCAACGTCACCATATTTTTCGTCGCGGCCATCCTTTGGGCAGCCTTCGGAGCGCTCCTGATTTGGCGTCAAGGTGATCTGAGCGACCTCTGGAACAGTTTTTGAGGACAAAACTGGCTGCTGCAGGTAGTCGAGTTCGTTCTCCTCTTGCCCTGGGCCATCGCACTTTGGATTTTGAACACAGGTTGGTGGCTGTGGGTCCGCATCGTGCTTGTGCTCGCTCTTGCCTGGGTCAACCTCGTAATGTTCTGGCCCTGGGCTAGCAGTGACAAGCAAGTCCCGACTCCATAAACCCTTACCGCTACCGGACCAGATACTGTCTCCCTTATTAACAGATTTCCACGACAGCGCAGCCCTGCTCGGATGACCGCTCGAGCTGACGGAAAAATCCGGCCTTCCCATGTCTCGGAAGCGCGTCTCAACAAAAAACGTCTCGCCGGGGGCGCATCCTGGACTTTGCGACTCAGAATGGCTGCAGGAGCACCTGAGTTACACCCGTACCCGAAATTCCGGCCTAGGCTGCAGAGGAGCAGATGGACGGAATGGCCGTCCGACGCGTACAGAACCGCGGCGCCGTATCTGAGTGACGAGTACCGGACTGGTGACCCGGAACGCTGCCGACATGGGCCAATTTCAAGGTGTGGACATTGTCCACACTGTTGGCTTCAGACTCGGCGGTACTGGGGTTGGTCCGGGACGGATTCCGCATGTTTCCGCGGATTCCCAGTGATCACAAGGTTTGGAATGCAGTTCGAGTCTCACCTCGGGCACAGCATATCCCTCGTCAGAGGGGGTTTGCTTTAACGTGTGTACAAAGCTTGTGGTGGCGTCCCTCTGTCGGGTGGTTCGCCGACTGTGGCCTGGCCGCCGGGATGGCCTCTTCAGTGTGTGAGGTGAGGGTTTGAGGGTCCTGGCTGGTGCGCTCTCCGCCTGCTGTGGTGGGTTCCGTGGTTTCTTGGTCAACACCTGTTCATGGGCGAAGGTACGTGGGACTACATGACTTCGCCGACTTAGGTGTGGATGCCTTCTTGCGGGACTTCCCTCAGACGTCACGGGAGCCATCGACTCGCTGTGGGCGCCCCGCGCCCCGCCCAGTCAACAAAGCGTGGGCTGGTGATGCGCTGCCTGCTTGCCGGGGGACTGCCTTCGGTGGAGGCCGACCCCGCCGACGTTTCGGCCGGTGATTCTCGCGCAGCCTAAGGGAAAGACACGTGAATTGCTTGATTAGCTACATAGGACTGGTGCTTCAGCTGTCGCGCATCCACGACCTGGCGTTGCGGGCGGCGGAGCTGAGTATCCCTCAGTGACGCTGAGGTCCTCCGCTTGGGTGGGGGCTGGTCCGAGGACGACGTTGTGGGTTGACCCTCTCGAGATCGAGATGGTCCGGACGCTCCAGCAGCCGTGAGGCGGCGTATCCGATGACCAGGCCCCAGAAGGCTGCGTGGATGTTGAACAGATCGAGGCCGGAGATGGTCACCACGAAGGTCACCAGCGCTCCCAGAGTGAAGGTGGTGGAGAAGGCGGTCACGAACGCCTGCTGGAGTGCCCGCAGCATCGCGATTCCGCCAAGAACTAGGACGAATTCCTTGGGCGTGGCGAGCATCAGCCAGGTCAGGGTGGGAGCCAGCGCCGCGCAGGCCAGTGCGAGGCCACCATAGGTCACCGCTGCTGTGTACTGGCGTTCTTTATCCCCCGACGACGTCAACAGGGCGTTGGTGGGTCCGGTCACGCAAGCAGATACGGCGCCGCAGCCGGCGTTCAGCAGGGAGAATGCGCCGGACACGATGGCGAAGACGTTCACCGGTGGCCGGTGGCCGGCGGCCCGGAGAACGGCGATGCCCTGGCCGTTTTGGACGAAGAGGACCGTCAGCGCCAGGGGGACCACCAGTTCCAGCTGCGACTCCCACGTGAACACCGGAGGGGTGAAGGCCGGGGCTGCCAGGAGAAAGCCGGGTTCACCGGCGACAAACTGCCCGCTGACGGCCACCGCCAGGCCGCCGGCCAGCAACGTCCCGAGGACCGGCGGGAGGAATTTTCCCAGGGCCGGCACCGCAGTCAGGAGCAGGAAGGCGCCCACCATCGGGGCGGCAATGACCGGATTGGCTTGGGTCGAGGACACGATATCCGTGCCGAAGCGGAGGAAGACAGCGGCGACCATGGCCATGACGATCGGCATGGGAATCATCGCCATGATCCGCCGGACCACCCCTGTGGCGCCCAGCGCCAGGATGAGCAGGCCGGCAGTGAAGAACGTACCCACCACTTCCGCGAAGGAAAGGTGCTGCAGCGACGGCCCGAGCAGTACCGTGCCTGGAATCGACCAGGCGAATCCCAGCGGCTGCCGGTACATCAGAGACATGAGGAGTGTCGCGGCGCCGCCGGAGAACAGTATGCCGAAAACCCACGAGGCGAGCTGGTCCTGGCTCAGCCCGCCCGCTGCCCCGACGGCGAGGGTGACGGCGATGGGCCCGGAGGCGGTGAAGACCAGGCCAATGGCGCCGTTGGACAGGTAGGCGGGTGCCACGTCCCGAAGGAAACGCCGTGGTCCGGCCGGACGGCGTCCGGGCCGTTCCAGGAGCGGTTGCTGCGAAGGCGGCAGCTCCGCGGCCGGCAGCCCGGGCGCCGGCTCTGCATGGACGGGCGCTGCTGCGGTTTCGGGCTGGGTGGATGGGTCCTGGCGGGAAGTGGGCATCCTGGCTCCTGGCTGCGTGGTCAGAAAAGGCAGGCGCCCCGGAGATGCAGCTCCGGGGCGCCTGGGTTGCCGGGCCTTGGCGCCCGGCCTCAAACAAGCAGGGGCAAAGACCTACTTGGTCTCGCCTTCCTTGGCGAGGACGTAGTTGTACACAACATCCTCGCCGGCTCCGCCGTCCGTGCGGGGTTTGGGGTCCAGCATCAGTTCCGGCTTGACGGCCGAGGCGATGTCGTCGGCGTTGTGCGGGTCGCCCGGGAAGTAGAGCTGCTGGGTGACGGGCTGGTAGCCGGGTGCCGAGACCTTGATGTGGATGTGGGCCGGGCGCCAGGCGTGCCAGCCGGCCGCCTCGATGAGCTGGCCGCAAGCGCCGTCCGTGGGGATCTGGTACGGCGCCGGACGCATGGTGTTGATTTCGAAGCGGCCCTGGTCGTCGGCCTTGACCGTGGCGCGGAAGAGCCATTCGGGCAGGCCCGGGGCGTACTGCGAGTAGAAACCGGCGGCGTCCGCGTGCCAGATTTCCACCTGGGCGTTCTGGAGGGCATTGCCGTTGGTGTCCGTGAACTGGCCGGTGAAGCGCAGCGGGGTGCCCTCTTCGCCGTCGCGCATGAGGACAGTGGCCGGCGTCGCAAGCTCCGGCGACCCTGGCACGTAGTAGGGGCCCTCGATGGTGCCCTTGGTGCCGGGGCGCTCCTGGGAGTTGACGTCCTCCACCGTATGCTCCAGCCACACGTCAAGGAACAGCGGCCACTCGCCGTCGGTACCCACCTTGATGAGCCACGCCTTCAGGGCGTTGTACTCCTCATAGGTGACCTCGTGCTCAATGACGATGTCATTCGCGGCCTTGATGAGCGCGCCGGCCAGCAGGCTCACGCGTTCCTTGGGCACGCTCAGTTCCGAAAGCTTGCCGGAAGCGGTGAAGCGTTCGGTAGCCTTCGAGCCGGCTTCAACGGCCGTGCCCTCGTTCTCGTTCCGGATATCCACTTGGGTCTCAGTCATGGCGGTCTCCACCTTCGTCTTTGAAATTGGGGCCCAGGAAGGTCTCCTGTACCCGCCGCGGGACGCCGGCGCAGGAGAACCTGCGGGCCGTGGCGTCGCGTGATGTCTGTCTCATCGTAGGTCCGAAGATAATGACGAAACAAATATTGATAAGGCCGAATTTTAGTCATTATCGGAACATAAACACACCCTTGGTCGACCCTAGGTGTTTGCCTGATGTGAGACGAGTCACGGCAGGGAAGAATTGCCTCTAACGTCCACCGCCGGCGCCGCCGCCAGCCCGGACCTCCCGCCCATCCGTCCAGCAATCTCCAATGAGGGAGCACGCCATGACCGAGAACCTGATCCATACCCGCGAGGTCCTTGCCGACGCCGTGGTCGACGACCGTGAGAACGGCATCATCCGGGCCAAGCGCGAAATCTTCACTGACCAGGACATCTTCGAGCTCGAGATGAAGCACATCTTCGAAGGCAACTGGGTATACCTGGCCCACGAGTCCCAGATCCCCAACGTGGGTGACTACTTCACCACGTATATCGGCCGCACCCCGGTGATGATCACCCGGGACAAGGACGAGAAACTCAACTGCCTGGTCAATGCCTGTTCGCACCGCGGCGCCATGCTGTGCCGCCGCAAGACGGACAACCGCACCACCTTCACCTGCCCGTTCCACGGCTGGACGTTCAAGAACTCCGGCGAACTGCTGAAGGTCAAGGACTCCAGGAACGCCGGCTACCCCGAGACCTTCAACAAGGAAGGCTCGCACGACCTCACCAAGGTGGCCCGCTTCGAGTCCTACCGCGGCTTCCTGTTCGGGTCGCTGAAGGCTGACGTGCTTCCGCTCGAGGAGCACCTGGGCGATGCCACCAAGGTGATCGACTCCATCGTGGACCAGTCGCCCGAAGGCCTGGAGGTGCTGCGCGGTTCCTCCACCTACACCTATGACGGCAACTGGAAGGTCCAGGCTGAGAACGGGGCGGACGGGTACCACGTTACGGCCGTGCACTGGAACTACGCCGCCACCACAGCCCGCCGCAGCGCCGGTGACTCCGCCAACAAGACCAAGGCCATGGACGCCGGCAAGTGGGGCAAGGTCAAAGGCGGCTTCTACTCCTACGACCACGGCCACCTGCTCCTGTGGCAGGAATGGACCAATCCCGAGGACCGTCCGCTCTGGGACCGGCGCGAGGAACTGGTGCAGAAGTACGGCGAGGAAATGGCGAACTTCATGATCAACATCTCACGCAACCTTTGCCTGTACCCGAACGTTTACATCATGGACCAGTTCTCCTCGCAGATCCGCCACTTCCGGCCGATTTCCGCGGACCAGACCGAGGTGACGATCTACTGCATCGCACCCAAGGGCGAGTCCCAGGAGAACCGCTCCAAGCGCATCCGCCAGTACGAGGACTTCTTCAACGCCACCGGCATGGCCACGCCTGACGACCTCGAGGAATTCCGCTCCTGCAACAAGACCTACTGGGCCACCAGCGCCCCGTGGAACGACATGACCCGTGGCTCCACCCACGAGATCTCCGGCCCGGACGAGCAGGCCCAGGCCCTGGGGATGACCAGGGTCATCGCCTCCGGCGTGCGCACCGAAGACGAAGGGCTCTACCCCATCCAGCACGGGTACTGGAAGGAAGTCATGGACCGTGCCCTGGCGGAGGAAGAGGAGCGTTCCGCGCTGGACTCATTCCCCGCCTCCGCCTGACAGAGCCCACCGGAACCACAGAGAGCGCAGACCCCATGACCAACCTGACCCAAACCGCCCCGGTCCTGAAGACCGCGGAGGAGATCGCAACCCTGGAAACGGTCCGGGCGTTCCTTTACCGGGAAGCCCGCCTGCTGGACGACCGCCAGTTCGACGAATGGCTCGCGTGCTACCACCCGGATTCCGAATTCTGGATGCCGGCCTGGGACGTGGACGACCAAATGACGCAGGACCCCCAGAACGAGATCTCCCTGATCTACTACGACAACCGCGGCGGCATCGAGGACCGGGTGTTCCGGATCAAGACCGACCGGTCTTCGGCGACCTCCCTCCCCGAGCCGCGCACGGGCCACAACATCACGGACGTTGAGGTTCTGGCGAACGACGGCGGCCGGGTGGAGGTGCGCTTCAACTGGTTCACCCTCTACTTCCGCTACAACACGACGGACACGTACTTCGGCACCAGCTACTACACGATCGACCTTTCCGGCCCGCAGCCGGTGATCCTGAAGAAGAAGGTCGTCCTGAAGAACGACTACATCCACCACGTGGTGGACGTCTACATGATCTGACCTGCCCGTGCGGCGCCCGGAGTTCCCCGGCGCCGCACTGCAGGTCACATTCCGTGCCCGCCGGGCACACGAGAACTTTTCCCGGGACGCGACGACGCGCCCGCCCAGCCAGGAGGACCCCATGGGCCATAAAGTAGCCCTCAGCTTCGAAGACGGCGTTACCAAAGTCATCAAGGTCGGCGACTATGAAACCGTCATGGACGCGGCCTACAAGGCGCGCATCAACATCCCGTCGGACTGCCGCGACGGCGCCTGCGGCACCTGCAAGGCGTTCTGCGATTCCGGGTCCTTCGACCCGGGCGACTACATCGACGACGCCATGACCGAAGAGGAGCTGGAAAAGGGCTATCTGCTGACCTGCCAGGCAGTCCCGGAATCCGACCTGGCCATCCAGATCCCGGCCACGTCGGAGTCAGCGAAGACGGCGGCGGCCACCTTCACCTCCACCATCAAGGAGCTCAACCGGCACACGGACACCACGGTGTCTTTCACCCTCGAGGTGGACAACCGGGATGCGCTGGCCTTCCTTCCCGGCCAGTACGTCAACCTCAAGGTTCCCGGCACCGACGCCGAGCGGTCCTACTCTTTCAGCAGTGGCCCCGAGGTTGAGGACGCGTCCTTCATGGTCCGCGTCACCCCGCAGGGCGCCATGTCCGAATACCTGCGCGACCGCGCGGCAGTAGGCGACTCCGTTGAATTCACCGGCCCCTACGGCTCGTTCTTCCTGCGCGAACCCAAGCGGCCCCTGCTGCTTCTGGCCGGCGGCACCGGCCTGGCCCCGCTCCTGTCCATCCTTGAAAAACTCTCCGAAAACCCGCCGTCCAGCCCGGTCCACCTCATCTACGGGCTCACCCGGGAGGCGGACATCGTGGGCCTGGACTGGCTGCGTGCCTACGAAGCGAAGCTGCCCGGCTTCACCTGGGACTACATCGCCTCCGAGCCCGGCACCTCGGCCCCGCACACCGGCTACGTCACACAGATCATCGAACCGAAACACCTCAACGAAGGCGACGTGGACGTCTACCTCTGCGGCCCGCCCCCCATGGTCAACGCCGTCTCCAAGTGGCTGGACACTGAAGGCATCCAGCCTGCCAACTTCTACTTCGAGCGGTTCGCTCCGAAGGAGACCACCGGAGGCGACGCCGAAACGGGTGCCCCGGCGCCGGCCGGGAAGATCCAGGCCGAAGGCGACACGATGAGCCGCGGCGAGGCAGTGTCCTCGCTGGAGACCGGCCGGCTGGATTTCGGCAAGGAGGACAGCTTCGCCCACCTCGACGCCCGCATGGGCCTGGAGCTGGCGGTCAGCGAACTGCTGCTGGGCAGGCTCAGCGAAGCGCAGCTGCGCCAGTTCCGCCGGCTCGCCGAAGCCACCACGGCGTCAGTGGACGGCGGGAACATCACGGACCCCGAGGAGTTCGCGCGCACCAACGAGGAATTCCACGAGTACCTCTTCATGATCTGCGACAACCCCATGCTGCTGGAGTCCTACCGGCGCCTGGATGTGCACGCCCAGATGGCCGCGGCCCTCGACGCCGGAACGCCGATCTTCGAGCGGGTCACCCAGGACCACCTGGACATCGTGGACGCCTTTGAACGTGGTGACAAGGACCGTCTCCGCGCCGTCATCACCGCACACGCCCACGACGCTAAGGACACCATGGCCGGCGCCATCGACGCCAAGGCTGCCCTCTGATGGCTGCGCCGTACGCCGGGCAGTTCGTGACCCCCGGCCGCTTCGGCGGCAAGGTCGCCGTCGTCACCGGGGCCGCCCAGGGGATCGGCCGGAAAGTGGCCGAACGCATCGGCGCCGAAGGCGGGGCAGTGGTCCTGGTGGACCGCGCGGAACTGGTCCACGACGTGGCCCGCGGCATCGAAGAGGCCGCCAAGGCCTCCGGCTCCGGGGGTTCGGCCACGTCCGTCACAGCGGACCTGGAGACCTTCGCCGGCGCCACCCAGGCCGTCAAGGCTGCGCTTGCCGCCCACGGCCGCGTGGATGTCCTGGTCAACAACGTGGGCGGCACCATCTGGGCCCGCCCCTACGAGGAATACGACGAGGACAAGATCGAAAAGGAGATCCGCCGCTCGCTCTTTCCGACCCTCTGGAGCTGCCGGGCGGTACTGCCGGCAATGCTGGAACAGGAGTCGGGCACCATCGTCAACGTGTCCTCGGTGGCCACCCGCGGCATGCACCGCGTTCCGTACGCAGCGGCGAAGGGCGGTGTCAACGCCCTGACCCAGGCCCTCGCCATGGAGGTTGCCGGCCGCGGCATCCGCGTGGTTGCCACTGCGCCGGGCGGCACAAAAGCTCCTCCGCGGAAGGTCAAACGTGGCCCGGAAGCCGAATCCGCCACGGAGAAGGCCTGGTACCAGGTGATCGTGGACCAGACCGTGGAATCGTCCTTCATGAAGCGCTACGGCACCCTGGACGAGCAGGCCGCGCCCATCGTGTTCCTCGCCTCCGACGAAGCGTCCTACCTCACCGGCAGCATCCTTCCGGTGGCCGGCGGGGACCTGGGCTAGCGCTTGGACCCCCTCCGCAGGGAGCGGGCCGGCCGCTCCGGTAGACTGGCGGCCATGACTGCGGGGTCCGTCCAGGGCGACATCGGTGCGGATTCGCCGCTGGTGGGGCGGGACGCGGTGTTCGGGGAACTCCTGGACATCCTCCGCGCCGTGCGTAAAGGCAAGGTGGCCACAGTGGTCCTCACCGGAGCGGCCGGTTCGGGAAAGACCGCGGTGCTGGAGTCCTTCCTGGAGCACTGCCGAACCGGCGCGCGCGGAGTCCGCGTGTTGTCCGCCATGGGGGATGAGTGGGAGGCGCAGTTTGCCCTCGCCGGATACTCCCAGCTCATGCTCACCTCGCCGTTGCGTTCGGCAAAGGCGTACGACGGCGGTCCGCAGCTTCCGGCGACGCCCGTCGCCGCCCTGAGCGCGGACCAGATGGTCAACTACGCGTCAACGCTGAGCACCCACCTCGAAGGGCTGCAGTCTCACGGAACCGTGGTGGTCGCCGTCGACGACGTCCACAAACTGGACGTGGAAAGCCTGCGCATCCTCACGTTCGTCATGCGCCGGCTCCACGGCAAGCGGATCCTTTTCCTGCTCACGCTGAACCCGGCGGACGCGCCGCGCATCCCCGCCGGTGTCCTGGATTTCCTGACGGGGCACCAGGTGGCCCGGATCCCCATGGAGCCGCTGACCCCGCAGCAGGTCCAGGAAGTGGCCCGGCGCCTGCACGGCATCGACCTCAGCGTCACCGCGGCCCACGGCCTGGTCCGGCACACGGGCGGCCTGCCGCAGCCCGTTGCGGAGCTGCTGCGCGAGCTGCCCCCGGAAACCTGGCTGGCCTGGTTCCCCTCGCTGCCGCCCACCTCCCGGCTGCGTGCCAGGGTGCACAGCGTCCTGGATGCCGCGTCGCCCGGACTCGTTGCCGTCGCCGAAGCCGCGTCCGTGCTGGGCCGCAGTGCGGGCCTGCCGGAAGTGGCCGCCGTCAGCGGAGTGGAGTCAGTCCTCGAAGCCTTGGACGAAGGGCACCGCGCCGGACTCCTGCGGCTCTCCGTGGACCAGGCGCGCTCTGCCGTCGTGTTCGTCGAACCCGGCACTGCCGAGGCGATCTACGAGCAGATCGTTCCCAGCCGCCGCATCGCGCTGCACCGCCTGGCCGCCGAGGCCGTGGAGCCGGAGGGTGAAAAACTGGGGCACCGGGTTTCGGCAACGCCCGCCGCGGACCAGGCGCTTGCCGAGGAGCTCGAGGACTTTGCCGGCCGCCAGGCGGCCGTGGGCGCATGGCAGGACGTCGCGACGGCCTTGTTTTCCGCGTCCCGCCTGTCGTTGGACCTCCGGACCCGCAACGACCGGCTGCTGCGCGCGGTGGACGCCCTGGTGGGGGCCGGCAATGTTGCCGAGGCGCAGACCTGGTCCGCCGCCGTGGACGCCCTGCCGCCCTCACCGCTGCGTTCCTCGGTGCTGGGCTACCTGTCCACGGTGTCCGGCCAGAACGACAGCGCCCAGAGCCAGCTGGAAATGGCGTGGCGCACCAGCAACCCGGAGCGCGATCCCAAGGCAGCAGCCCAGGTGGCCCAACGCTTTGTCCTCCACGGGGTGGCGTCCTGGGACGGGCCGATGATCACCGGCTGGGCGGAACGGGCCATGTCCCTGACCGCGCCCGGGACGCCGGCGCACGTCGAATCTGAAGCCATCTACGGCCTGGGCCTGTACGCCCGCGGCCGGCTGGGGGAGGCGGAGGCCTCGTACCAGCGCGCGTTCGGCCACGCCGCCGAGAATGCGCAGAAGCAGCGGGTGCAGATGGGAGCCGGCTGGCTGGCGCTGCGGATGGACAATGTCGAATCGGCCCTGGTGAACTTCGAGTCGGCGGCCCCCACCGAGTACCGCGGCGGGTCCCTGCGGATTTCCCTGTGGGCCGAGGCGTGGCTGGCCCGCACCCACCTGGTGCTGGGGAACTGGGATGCCGCGGCGGCCACTATCGCACGGTCCAGCGTCCGCCTGGAAACCTCCCGGATGCCCCTGATCCGGCCCCTCCTGTACTGGACCGCCGCGGAGCTGTGGTCGATGCGTGGGGACTGGGACCGGGCCCGCTATTACGTCTCCCAGGCCGCGGTCCAGCCGGGGACGTACCGGGCCATGCAGGTTCCGGCAAGCCTGGCGCGGGCACGCTTCCATGAGGCAAGGGCGGACTACGAGAGCGCCCTGGCCGTGCTGCAGCCCCTGACCGAGCTGGACCCGTGGACCGAGGACCGGGTGTCTTTCTGGCCGTGGCAGGACACCTACGTCAACGCACTTGTCATGACCGATCAGCTGGATACCGCCGACGCGTTCCTGACGTCCTTCGAGGGACTGCGGCGCGAGCGCGAAATCCCTTCCGATATGGCCCGGATGGCGTGGGCGCGGGGCCGGCTTCTGGCGGCGCAGGGGGATCCCGACACGGCCCGGGAGTATTTCGAGGCGGCCCTGGGCCACCTCCGCGGGCTAAACCGGCCCTACCTGCGGGCCCGGATAAGCTTTGCCTTCGGTCAGAGCATGCGCCGCGCCGGCAAGCGGCGGCTGGCATCGTCGGTGCTGCGTGCGGCCCGGGACCTCTATGACTCCCTCGGGGCGGCTACCTATGTGGAGCGTTGCGACAGGGAGCTCAAAGCGACCGGTCTCGACGTCGGAAACCTCCCCGATCCTGCCGACGCAGTGCTCACCGCCGCGCGGGACCACCACATCCAGCTCACCGCGCAGGAACAGGCGGTGGCCGAGCTTGTGGCCGGGGGCGCCACCAACAAGGAGGCGGCCCGTGCCCTGTTCCTCGCGGAGAAGACCGTGCAATACCACCTCACGCGGCTGTACCGGAAGATGGGCATCCGCTCGCGCAGCGAGCTCGCCGCCGCGTTCCGGGTCAAGGACTGACCCGGAACGGGCGTTCTGGGTCAGTCCTTGACGTCGGAGGGATGCTTGGCCAGCGGAACCACCGAGATCTCCATGTAGGGGAACAGGGGCAGGTTCTGCAGGATGTCGTGGAGTTCGTCGTTGGAGTCAACGTCAAAGATCGAATAGTTGGCGTACTCACCGACCACGCGCCAGATTTCCGGCCACTTCCCCGAGCGTTGCAGCTCCTGCGAGTAGGCCTTCTCCTTCGCTTTGATCCCGGCCGCCTCGGAGGCGGGCAGGTCTGCGGGCAATTTCACGTCCATGTGGACCAGGTACTTCACTGGGTTTCCTTTCGTGGAAGGGGTGGCGTTAGCGGTCGCTGCGGTAGCGTTCGAGTTTTTCCTCGTTCACCCCGGTGCCTACGCCGGGGCCCTCGGGGACGCGGATGCGCCCGTCAATGATCTGCAGCGGGTCGGCCAGCAGGTCGTCCGTCATGTCCAGGTAGTTGGACAGTTCCGCGGCGCGCTTGGCGGTGTGGGCGAAGGCGGCGCCAAACACCACGGACGCCACGGTGCCCACCTGGGTGTCGATCTGGTTGCCGATGTAGACGTCGATGCCCATGCCCTCGGCCATTCCCACGATTTTGGCGGCCTCGGTGAATCCGGAGCGGGCCGTCTTGACCGCCAGCAGGTTGGCCCCGCCGTTGAGGATTTCCTTGGCGGCCTCGCCGAGGTTGGGGGCGGATTCGTCCGCTGCGATGGGGATGGGGGAGTTGGCGACAAGCCGGCGGCGGCCCAGGACTTCGCGGGCGTCGTCCGGCTCCTCGAGGAACTGCAGGCCGAGGTCCGCGGTGCGGCGGAGCACTTCGGCGGCCTCATTCGCGGACCAGCCCCGGTTGGCATCCATGTAGAGTTCGGCGTCCTCGCCCAGGCCCTCGCGCAGCACGCGGGCCGCTTCGATGTCCAGGTGGAGGGGGCGGCGGCCGGTCTTCAGTTTGAATGTGTTGATGCCGTACGTTTCGCGGAACTCCAGCGCCAGGGCGAGCAGTTCCCGGGCGGGCTTGAACCCAAGCATGTGGGAGACCCGCAGCGAATCGGAGTAGCCGCCCAGCAGTTTGGTCACCGGTTGGCCGAGGACCTTCCCGATGACGTCCCACAGGGCGATATCCACGGCACCCTTGGCGGTCTGGTTGTGGACGGTGCGGTAGAGGATCTCCTGGACCTTCTCCCGGTCAAAGATGTCGACGCCGATCAGCTGCGGCGCGAAGACGTCCTGCACCACCGCGACGATGGACTTTTGCGTCTCGCCGTAGGTGTACGGGCGCGGCGGGGTGTCCGCGAGGCCCACCACGCCGTCGTCCGTGCGGAGGCGGACCAGCACGTGGTCGGCCTCGTGGACCGACCCGGAGGCGAAGTGCAGCGGGTGGCGGTAGGGGATCGAGTAGGGAATCGCCTCAAGGGCTGCGATTTTCATGAAGGGGAAAACCTTTCATCGGTGGGAAGCGGGTCATGCCCTGGCGCGATGGCCGCCACGACGACGTCCAGGAAGTTGTGCAGCAGGGCGGAGCGGTGGCCGCGGAGCCAGGCGACGGCGAGTTCCACGGAAGGTGCGTTGTCGATCTCCCGGTAGGCGACGCCGTCGAGCTGGAAAGCCCGGACCCGGGACGGCATGACCGCCACCCCGCCCCCGGCGGCGACGAAGGCGAGCATGGTGGAGGTTTCACCTACCACCTGGGTGATGCGCGGCTGGAAGCCCGCGTGGCGGCAGAGGTCCGAGGTGATGCGGTACAGGACGGACTCGGGCGCGTAGCTGATGAAGTCCTGGTCCTGCAGTTCGTGCATCGCCACCGGCTTGTCCTCGGCCAGGGCGCTGAAGGACGGAACAGCGAGGACGAGCGGCTCCTGGTCGACAACGCGGTAGTCGATGTCCTGGGAGGAGACGGGAGGGCGGAGGAGTGCTGCATCCAGCGTGCCGTCCCGGAGTCCGGCTTCCATGGACGGAGTAAGCATCTCGCCATGCAACGCCAGCGACAGGCCCGGCAGCATCTGCTTGGCCAGCCGCGCGATCTGCGGCATGACGCCGTAGGTGGCCGACCCCGAGAATCCCACCCGAAGGACGCCCGTGGCTCCCTTGCCCACTTGGTACACGTCCGCCTTCAAGGTCTCCATGTCATTGACGATCTGCCGCCCGCGGTCCAACAGGAGTTCGCCGGCTGTGGTGAGGTCCACGCGGCGTGTGGTGCGGTTAAGCAGCCGGACCCCCAGCTGTTCTTCGAGCTGGCGGATTTGCTGGGAGAGAGGCGGCTGGGCCATGTGGAGGCGTTTCGCGGCCCTGCCGAAGTGCCGTTCTTCCGCCACCGCGATGAAGTAGTTCAGCTGCCGGATGTCCACCGTGATGCCTTCCCATGCGCCCTGCCAAGGCTCTGCCCTGGACGACTATTGATTCAAAGAATAACTCTAAAAAGACTTACTAGTGCATTCTTTCGACTCAATGACGTCCAGGGCAGGCCGCTGCGCGCGCTACTGGGGCTGCTTTGCCGCGACGTCCGTTTCGGCGCGGTGCTCAGCGATTTCTTCGACCTGGTGCTCGGCCTCTTCCAACTTGCGCTGGTGCGGGACCAGGACGGTGACGAGGGCGCCCAGGAGTGCAACGCCGCCGTAGATGTAGAAGGCCGTGGAGCCGCCGATGCCCGCTGCCGCGAGCCAACCGCCGATGATCGGGCCGAGTACGCCGCCCAGCCGGCCTACGCTGGCGCACCATGCAACGCCGGCCGCGCGGGCGTTGGTGGTGAAGTAGTTGGACTGGAATCCGTAGATCAGCACCTGCGTGCCCAGGGTTCCCACTCCGGCTACGGCGATGAAGGTGAAGAGCATGGGCAACGGGAAGTTGAAGGTCATCAGGACCAGCGACACGGTGGCCAGCCCGAACGTGGAGGCGATGACCCGCTGCGGGCCGCTCTTATCCGCGAGTCGGGAGGCGATCAGGCCGCCCGCCACTGCACCGAGGTTCAGGGCCAGGGGGAAGAACAGGGAATACGTGCGGCCGTAGCCGTAACCTTCCATAATCTTGGGCAGCCATGTGTTGAGGCCGTACGTGAGCAGGAGGCCACAGAAGGACATGAGGCCCAGCAGGACCGAGGCCAGTGCGAACTGCCTGGAGAAGACCGCGGCGAACCCGGACTTCTGCGGTGCTGCGCCCGTGTCCAAAATGACGCGCTCCTCGAGCAGCGGAACACCGGTGCGCTCGGCTGCGGCTGCGGCTTCCTCTTCCCGGCCGCGGGAGAGCAGCCAGCGTGGAGATTCGGGGAGCTTGCGCCAGGCAAGGGGCAGCAGTATGACCAGCGGCAGTGCGCCAATGATGAACAGTCCGCGCCAGCCGAGGCTGTCGTGGAACAGGATGCCCATGATGGAGGCAACCACGCCGCCGGCGGGGACACCCGAGTAGACGATGGCGTTGTAGAACTGGCGGCGGCCAGCCGGGGCGAACTCGGCCATGGTGGCGCCCGCGCTGGCGATGACCACGCCCAGGCCCAGGCCAGTGATGAAGCGCATGGCGCCGAAGGCCGGCACCGTAGTGGTGAGGGCGGTGACGAACATGCCCACTGAGAACCAGGCGATGCCAAGGAGCATCAGCCGCCGGCGGCCGAAGAAGTCGCCTACGGCACCGCAGATCAGCGATCCCACCAGCACGCCGATGAGTGCCCAGGAGCCAAGTAGGCCGGCGGTGGCCATGTCGAACTTTCCGATCTCGCCAGGGTCCGCCAGGAGGCCCGGCAGGACGGTTCCGTAGATGACCAGGTCGTAACCGTCAAAGAGCAGGGCCGTGCAGATGATGAAGGCCACCCAGTTGGCGGTGCGGGCCTCCCTTTGTGGGTTTTCAGCGATAACCGCGTGCGGTTGTGTCATGTCCGGGTCCTCTCAGGGGTGATTGCATGCGCTGGCACGACTGTGGGCCAGCGGTCGTTTCCGGGTTCCCTTCAGCCTGACAGGTGTGTGACCCACGGCATATGAGGCAAATACCCGGGGTTTCGCCCGGGGGTTTCTATGTACTTATTTCGACTGAATAAGACCCTTATATTGAAGAGTAGGTATAGATGACAGCTCACCCGCCTGCCGCTAGGCTGGCGCAATGACGACTCCTGCACGCCTTCATTCCGACCTGTCCCGCCTCGGCCGGGAAACCGACATGTTCCTCGCTACCGTCGCGTCCCTGTCGGACGACGAAATGGCCGGCCCGTCGCTGTGCGACGGATGGTCCAGGGCGCACGTGATTGCCCACGTCGCCGCCAATGGCCGTGCGCTGGTCCAGTTCATCGACTGGGCTGCCACGGGTGAAGAGCGCCGGTTGCACGCCTCGCCCGAAGCCCGCGCCGAGGCCATCGCCACCCTGGCGGCCCTGCCCCGGGAGGAACTTCTGGCGGAACTGCGGGCATCCGCCGGACACTTCGCTGAGCAGGCGCAGCGGCTGTCCGGCACGCTCGTTGCCCAGGAGATCAGCTTGAACCGCAGCCCGCTGCCTTCGGCGTCCATTGTGGCGCTCCGGATCGCGGAGGTGGTGGTACACCACCAGGACCTCGACACGGCCTGGACCATCGAGGAAGCCGACCCGGACTCGCTGCTGGATGCGCTCGAAGCCGCAGTGCGCTCCTTGGGTGCCAAGGATGCGCCGGGCATGACCCTGGTAACCGAGGAACGCGACAAATGGATTATCGGCGACGGCACACTTCGCGTTGAGTCCGACCGTGAGGGCCTGCTCCAGTGGCTGGCGCGCGGTGATGCCACGCATATCGAAGCGGAGGGCCAGGTGCCGGCGCTGCCGCGCTGGTGAGTCGGCAGGAACGGCTCCAGCGGCATCCCATTGCGGGTCCCGCACAGTCCGGCGGGATCATTTTCTTTGCGCCAGCGCTTCTGCCTCGTGGTACCTGGCGGAGGATACGAGCGGAGTTTTGTGGCATTGCCGGCCCCTGAATTTGAACCGGGCTGCGATTCGTTGAGGCGGCGCGCCTGACCATCCGCATATGCTCTTCAAGTACCACGAACGATTGGACGCACATGAGCCGCAGTTATGTCATCGATGCGATTCCCGGCGACGGCATTGGCGTGGATGTCACCGACGTTGCGATGCAGTGCGTCGACGCCGTCGCCGGCATCTACGGCTTCGACGTCCAGTGGCGGGTCCGCGATTGGAACAGCGACCTGTACCGCAAGGCGGGCCGCATGATGCCCGTCGACGGCATCGAGCAGCTGAGCAGCGGTGACGGCATCTACCTGGGAGCCGTCGGGACACCGGACGTGCCCGACGACGTCACCCTCTGGGGTCTCCTCATCCCCATCCGCAGGGAGTTCGACCAGTACATCAACCTCCGGCCCATGCGGTTGCTGCCCGGCGTCGTCGGTGCCATGCCCGGCATCGAGGACCTGGACATCGTGGTGGTACGGGAGAACGTTGAAGGCGAGTACTCCCAGATCGGAGGAAGGTTCGGCACCGGAACCGACGGCGAGTTCGCGGTCCAGGAAAGCGTCTTCACCAGGCGCGGTATCGCCCGGGCGGCGCGGTATGCCGCCAACCTCGCCACCGAACGCGGCGGACGGCTGGTCTCCGCAACAAAGTCCAACGGCATCATCCACACCATGCCGTTCTGGGATGAGGTGGTGGCGGAGACGGTAAAGGCGTTCCCCGGCGTCGTCGTCGAAAAGGTGCTCATTGATGCGCTGGCGGCCCGGTTGGTGATGAAGCCGACGAGTATCAGGACCATCGTCGCGTCGAACCTGTTCGGGGACATTCTCTCGGACCTGGTAGCTGGTATTGCCGGGTCCATCGGCATTGCCCCCAGCGCCAACCTCAACCCGGAGCGGCGGCACCCGTCGATGTTCGAACCCGTGCACGGCTCTGCTCCGGACATTGCGGGCAAGGGCATCGCCAACCCGGTCGGCGCTTTGTGGGCTGCGGCAATGATGCTCGACCATCTCGGCGAGGCGGAGGCCGCCCGGTCCCTGACCCTGGCCTTTGAGGGCACGCTCGCGGACGGCACTGCGACGCCGGACCTTAAGGGCACTGCCACCACCGCTGAGTTCGCCGCTGCAGTGCTGTCACGCCTGTCCTAAACGACCAGCCCTCCGCGCAAACGCTTCTCCAAACGGAACGCGACCAGCGAGGCCGCCGCCCCGGCTGCCGCAACCACCGCTGCGAGCGTCCATCCAACGGCCGGGCTGAACTGGGAGAAAACGATCCCGAAGAGCAATGGCCCCAGCGTTCCGCCGATGTAGGTTCCGCTCTGGGTGATCCCGGTGGCCTGGATGGTGAACGGATGCGCCGTGCGTGAAACCACGTAATGGGCCAGGCCGTTCCAGCCCCAGCCCAAACCGAACGCGACGACGGCCCCGGCTGCGTAGGCGGCCGGTAAACCGGTCGCCATGCCCAGCAGCCCCAGACTCCCGGCCCCCATCATCAGGGCCACTGTAGCCATCGAGCCGCCGACCCCCCGGTCCGCGGCAATACCAACCAGTGGGCGCGCCAGAATCCCGGCCACGCTGGCGGCGCCCAGCAACATGCCCGCACCGGCGGCGGAGAACCCCGCCTGCACAGCCATGGTGACCGTAAAAGCACCCACGACATTGGCCTGACCGGCGCCCAGGGCGCTGGCCACGGCGGTAGCAAAAAGGAATGGTTTAAGCCTCCGGGGGAGCGGCTCCCTGGCAGTTTTGCCGGAGCCGCGATTGGGAGGGGCAGTGCGTGGGAGGGTACGGAGGAGCACCGGGACCAGGGCGGCCGCCAGCAGTGCTGCCAGCGCAAAGGTCCAGTTCCATCCCACGGTAAGTGCGAATACCGGGACCGACAGGCCGGCGGTGAGCGTCGCCGTCGGAATGGCGGCCTGCTTGAGCCCAAACGAGAAGGCGCGGTTGCGGACCGCCACCTGGTCCACGATCAGGCCGTTGGACAGCGGGTGGATCAGGGCGTTCGCGGCACCGGCGAAACTGAGCCAGACGATCAGCCACGCCCAGTGCGGAGTGACAAAAGCGATGCCGGCCAGTGCAACAAAGCCCAGCCCGACGGCGAGCGGGACTCCGCGGCGGAGCCCCAGTTCGCCCGCCACATACCCGGCCGGGGCAGACAGCAGCGCTGACACAGCCCAGAAGGCGGCCACAGCCACTCCGAGTGCTGACGCCGTCATACCCAGGTCCTGCTCGAGCTGGACAGCCAGCCCGCCGACCAGAAAGACCGGCAGCACCGCCACCACCGTTGTCAACGCCGCGATGGCCGTGGCCCGCTGTCCCGGTCGACGCGCCGGTGTTCGAACGGGTCCGACGGCGGCCGGCCTCACCGTGGGGTTCGGCTCTGCGAAACGGCGCCCGCGCCGTCCTGTACGACGGCGTCACCGGCCAGCAGGGAGCGCCCGCCGGTCCGCACCTGGGCCAGCAGGCCGCCGGCAGTGAGGACGGCGCGTTCGGCCGGAGAGAAGTCGAGCCCGAGCGTCAGCTCAGTGTCCCCGTCCACGCGGGCGGTGACGGAGCGGCGGCCCTCGGCCAGGGCGTCGGCAAGCCCCTCGATGACCCAACGCTGCCCGGTTGAGCTTTGCGCGTCGGGCGAAAGGATCAGCGGCACGATTCCGGCGGCGATGAGGTTGCGGCGGTGGATCCGGGCGTAGCTGCGGGCAGCGACCACCCGGACCCCCAGGTACAGCGGGATCAGGGCGGCATGCTCCCGTGACGAACCCTGCCCGTAGTTTTCCCCGCCCACAATGATCCCACCGCCCCAGTCGAGGGCCCGGTCGTGGAATTCCGGGTCCAGGCGGCGGAACATGAAGCGCGCGCAGACGGCGATGTTGGACCATACGGACATGGCGATGGCGCCGTCGGGAGCCATGTCACCGGTGGAGATGTCATCACCGACGGCGATCAGCACCCGGGCGTCCAGGTCAGCCGGCAGCGGGGTTGGCTGTGGCGGCGGGACGAGGTTGCTGCCCCGCTCGATCTCGATGGTGCGACGGGTCTCAACGGGCAGGACACCGGCGATGTGCAGGTCGTGGACTTCCGGATGCGGGGGAGTGGCAGGGCGGAGCTCACCCCGGCTGACGGTGGCAGCGTCGACGATGGCGCCTTCCAGTGCGCTGGCAGCAGCGGTTGACGGCGAGCACAGGTATACGGAGTCCTCGGCTGTACCGCTTCGGCCCGGGAAGTTGCGGTTGAACGTCCGCAACGACGGCGCACCTTCCGTGGGTGCCTGCCCGATGCCCACGCAGGGGCCGCAGACTGGCTCGAGCATCCGCGCCCCGGCCTCCATGAGGTCCTCGTAGACTCCGGAGGCGATGATTGTCTGGAGGATCTGCCGCGATCCCGGGGTCACGGTGAGCTGGACGGACGGATGGACGGTGTGTCCCTTGAGGATGGCCGCCACAGTGGCGAGATCCTCGTAGGAGCTGTTGACCGAGGATCCGACGCAGACCTGGACCACCTCGGTGCGCGGCAGTTCGGAGACGGGACGGACGTTGCCTGGGGAGTGCGGCAGCGCCACGAGCGGAACGAGACCCGAGAGATCAAGCCGCTCATCGTCGTCGTACTTTGCGCCGGCGTCCGCTGACAGGGGGACAAACTGCTCCTCGCGGCGCTGTGCGCGCAACCACGCGCGGGTCTGGTCATCGGAGGGGAAGACGGCGGTGGCAGCCCCTGTCTCGATGATCATGTTGCAGATGGTCGCGCGCGCCGAGACGGACAGGGAGGCCACCCCTTCACCGTAGAACTCGAAGACCTTCCCGCGGCCGCCGCGCACGCCGTGGCGGCGCAGCAGCTCCAGCACCACGTCCTTAGCTTCGGCATCGGGTCCGAGCGTGCCCGTCAGTTCCACGCCCACGACGGCGGGGCACACAAAGTCGAACCCGTAGCCCGCCATGGCCACGGCCACCTCCAGCCCGCCGGCTCCGACGGCGAACATGCCCAGGGCGCCCGCCGTGGAGGTGTGGGAGTCCGCGCCCACCAGGACGCCACCGGGCCTGGAGAAGTGTTCCAGGTGGATGTAGTGGGAGATGCCGTGCCCGGCGGGGGAATAGCGCAGCCCATAGCGGGCGGAGAAGGTGCGGAGGTAGTGGTGGTCCTGCATGTTCTTGTCGTCGATCTGCAGGACGTTGTGGTCGACATACATGACCGCCAGCGGCACCGCGATGGAATCCACGCCGAGCATTTCGAACTGCATGGCGGCCATGGTTCCGGTGGCGTCCTCGATGAGGATCTGGTCAACGGCGATGGTGATGTCGCTGCCGGGAGTCAGCTCGCCGGAGGCGAGGTGGCTGGCGAGGAGCTTCTGGGTCAGGTTCTGGGCCACTGGGATTCCTTAGCGCTGTGCGTACAGACAACTGCGGCCCGCCGGGGGATCGGCGGGCCGCAGGGAAGCGGGATTACTTGACGAACTCGTTGGTGTAGGTTTCCTCGAGCTTGATCTCGGTTTCGCCGACCTCCGGGTTGGCCACCCGCTGCGTCTCAAGGACGGCTTGTACGCCCTCCTCGGTGAAGGCGCCGTCCTTGCTCAGGGCCACCTTCATCTCTTCGATGACCTTGGCGTACTGTTCGGGATCGCCGCCGGCGAAGGCCTCGGGCATCTCGGCCGCGATTTCCTCACCGGAGTGGTCGGCGATGAACTGCAGGGTTTTCTTGATAGCTGAGGCGAGCTTCTTGGCCGACTCCGGATTCTTTTCCAGCCAGCCGGAGGTTGCGTACAGGCTCGACGACGGCCACGCGTCGGTGCCGAATACCTCTTTAAGGCCCTCCGGCGTGCGGACGTCCTGGATGATGGTCGGCTCGGTTCCGAGCCGCTTGGCCAGGACGGTGACGTCCGGCTCGAGCATGACGGCGGCGTCCACCTGGCCCTGCTCGACGGCGGCAACGGCGGAGGACCCGGCACCGATCGCCGATACCGCAGCGTCGTCCAGCTTCATGCCGTTCTTGGAGAGCAAGTACTTCACGAACATGTCGGTGGAGGACCCGGGCGAGGTGACGCCCACGTTCTTGCCCTTCAGGTCGGCGACGGATTTGATGGAGTCCTTGTTCTTCTCCGCGACCACCAGCGCAAGTCCCGAGGACAGGTTCATGTTCACGAACGCCTTGACGGCCTGCTTCTTGGCCTGCATCTGGATTGTGTGCTCGTAGTAGCCGCTGGTGACGTCGGTGCTGCCGCCGATCATCGCCGTCAGCGCCTTCGAGCCGCCCTGCAGGTCCTGCAGATCGACCTTGACGCCCTCTTCCTCGTAGTAGCCGAGTTCCTGGGCAAGGGTGGTGGGCAAGTACGTCAGCAGCGTCTGGCCGCCAATCCCGATGGTGACGGTCTCACCGCTGGCGCCCCCGCCCCCGCCGCCGGCGGTCCCTTCCTGTCCGGGAGGTGCTGACTGCGGGGCGCCGCAGGCGGACAGGGCAAGGGCGAGGCCGGCGACGACGGCGAGGGGCTTGGCGAGGAAAACGCGGCGTCCTTGCCGGTTTGCGGAGCTGAACATGGGGTCCCTTTCGGACGGAGGGGCTGGGATTGGTTAGGAAGACTGCTGCGGCGGGCGCCAGCGCAGGAGATGGCGTTCCACGCGGTTGACCCCGAGGTCGATGATGAGGACCACGACCATCAGGATGAACATGCCGGCGAACACGCCCTCGGTGTCGAACACACCCTGGGCCTGGGCGATGGCGTAACCGACACCTGCCGAGGCGCCCAGGTATTCACCGACCACCGCACCGGTAATGGCGAAGCCGACGCTGATGTGGAGGCTGGAGAAGATCCATGTCAGGGCGCTTGGAATGAACACGTGGCGGAGGAGCTGCTTTTCGCTGGCTCCGAGCATCTTGGCGTTGTCCACCAGGACGCGGTCCACGCTCTTGACGCCTTCGAGGGTGTTGAAGAAAACGATGAAGAACACCAGGGTGAAGCCGAAAGCAACCTTGGACCAGATTCCCAGTCCGAACCAGAGCAGGAAGATTGGGGCGAGGACAACGCGGGGGAGTGCGTTGAACATCTGCAGGAATGGGTCGAAGAGCCGCTCCAGGAGGCGCACCCGGGCCAGGAGGAAGCCGAGGACCAGGCCGGCCGTCGCACCCGTGATAAAGGCGAGGACCGCTTCCTGCAGGGTGATCCACAGGTGCGGGAAGACGAAGCCCGTGGAGATCCAGGCCCACACCGTCACCAGGATGTCGGAGGGGAGGGGAAAGAAGAACGGGTCGATGACGCCGATGCGTCCCAGTAATTCCCACGCGCCGAGGACAGCGACGGCGAGGCCCAGTTGCCCCATCCGGATGGAGAAGTTCGACGCGTCGGGCCGCTTGCGCTTGGGACGCTGGACCGCCGCCGGGTTCTGCTCCTTCCGGAGGGGAAAGCGTTGTGAGTTCTTGGAAGCTGGTGCCACGGTCATGCTGCGTCGCTCTCTTCTTCCCGTGCTGATTCGTAGGTCCTGGATACCTCAACCTTGAGGCGGCCCCAGATTTCCCTGTGGAGGTCTACGAACTTGGGATCGTCGCGGATTTCGAGGAGGTCCCGGGGGCGGGGGATGTCGATCTCGTAGCTGCCGACGACGGTGCTGCCCGGTCCGGCCCCGAGGATGATCACCTCGTCGGACAGGGCAATGGCCTCGTCCAGGTCGTGGGTGATGAACACGACGGCTTTGTCCGATTCCTGCCAGAGCTGGAGGAGTTCGTTCTCCATGATCTGGCGGGTCTGCACGTCGAGCGCGGAGAAGGGTTCGTCCATCAGCAGGATGTCCGGGTTGACGATCCAGGCCTGGGCAACTGCGGTGCGCTTGCGCATGCCGCCGGAAAGCTGGTGGGGGTACCGGTCGGCGAAGTTTTTCAACCCCACCTTCTCCAGCCAGCGGCGTGATTCGTCGTAGGCGTCAGATTTCGAGACGCCGGCCATCGTGAGCCCGAGGCTGACGTTGTCGATGACCGACTTCCACGGCAGCAGGGCGTCCTGCTGGAACATGTAGGAGGCGCGGCGGTTCACCCCATGGACGGGCTCACCGAAGCTATGGACAGTGCCCGACGACGGATTCAACAGTCCCGCTGCCATGTTGAGGATCGTGGACTTCCCCGACCCCGTTGGGCCAACGATAGAGACGAACCGTCCGGGCTCAACCTTGAGGTCGATGTCCCGGACAGCGAAGTACGATCCACCGCCGGGAGTGGCAAACTCCTTGGTGCATCCGTTCAGTTCCACCGCATACTTCGAAGATTCAGGCTGTGAGGGCTGCGTCATTGCTATTTCTCCCGCTAACCACATTGTGAGTTGATGGCCATATAGTGGGCACTAGGCTAACAGTAACGTCTGTCACACTACAAGGGGGGCTTTTAGAGGCGCCTTCCTGCCTGACCGAGAAGAAGAAGGAACCCGGAGTCGAGCCATGAGCGCAACCGAAAACGCCGCCGCCCCGTTGCTGGTGCTGAAGAAGATCACGGCCATCCTGGATGCCTTCTCGCTGGTGCGGCCTGAACTGAGCCTCGCCGAAATACGCGCGGAGACCGGACTGCCGCACTCTACGGTGCAGCGCCTGGTTGCGAATATGGTGCATGAAGGAATGCTGGACCGGCGTGATGACCAGTTCCGGGTCGGGTTGCGTATGACCCATTGGGCGGCGCCCGCCCGGCATGGCCTCGACTTCCTGGAATTGCTGACACCGGTGATACGGCGGTTGCGGGACGAACTGGGCGAAACGGTGTGCATCTTCAGGGAATCGCAGGGAAGCAGGGTTTGCGTCGCGTTGGCCGAAACCCGGCGGGTGCTCCGAAGGGCAGTCGACGTCGGCGATATCATGCCGCTCCACGCCGGTTCGGCAGGCCGTGTATTGCTCGCCTGGAACCCCGACCTGGCAGGCAGGGTCTACGGGTCAGGGCTCCGGTCCATCACCGACCAGACCATCACGGACGCAGCAAGCCTTGATGCCGCCGTCGCGAAGACCCGTGCGGACGGTTTTGCCATCACCACCGGGGAGCGGGTTTCCGGGGCCAGCGGCTTGTCTGTTCCAATCTTCGGCCCGCAGGCTGAGCTTTACGGTGCTCTGACCGTCATGGGGCCCACCATGAGGATGCCTTACGACGTGTGCGCTTCCTGGATAGAGCCGGTCATCGCTGCGGCTGCTGAAGGGACCCGGCTGATCGGCGGAAGTCTCCCCTCGGAGGTGGAGCCCATATTGTGATTTCATGTTCACAATATGGGGAAGTGAGTGCATACTGGTTTCTTGGACGGCGGGGTACCCACGGGCCTCCGTCCGTGTGTACGGCGCCCGCTGGGTCCGCATCAGGAATCAGGAGTTGAGATTTGATGAAGGTTTTCGAAACCGGCACAGCGAAGCGCGGCAAGGACGCCGCGGACGGGGCCGGCCACGGGATCGCTGAAGAAACGCAATCAGCCACCGCAAGCAGGAAAAAAGCCACGGGTGATGGTGCCGGTCCGCTGTCCGGAGTGCGCGTCCTCGAACTGGGATCCCTTATCGCCGGCCCTTTCGCAGGGCGGCAGATGTCAGACTTCGGTGCCGAAGTCATAAAGGTCGAATCCCCAGACAGGCCGGATCCCATGCGCGAATGGGGCCGCGCGCGGGTTAATGACCACACCCTGTGGTGGTCGGTGCAGTCCCGCGGTAAGAAGTGCGTCACCATGGACCTGAAAGTCCCCCGCGGCCGGGAGCTTTTTCTCGAGCTCTGCAAGGAAGCCGACGTCATCCTCGAGAACTTCCGCCCGGGCACCATGGAAAAGCTTGGCCTCGGCCCTGAAGAGCTGTGGAAGATCAATCCCGGCCTCATTATTGCGCGGGTGTCCGGCTACGGCCAGACCGGTCCGGAAGCGTCAAAACCGGGGTATGCCTCCGTCGCTGAGGCTCGCAGCGGACTGCGGCACCTGAACGGCTACCCGGATCAGCCGCCCCCTCGCACGGGTATCTCCCTGGGGGACAGCCTTGGCTCGCTGTATGCCCTGCAGGGGATCCTCTTGGCATTGTATTGGCGGGATGCCCGCGGAGGGACCGGCCAGGTGGTCGATGTCTCGCTCGTGGAGGCGTGCTTCTCACTGCTGGAGAGTGCCGTGCCGGACTACGCCGCGACGGGTATTGTCCCTGGACCCAGCGGTTCAGGACTCAAGGGGATAGCGCCGTCGAACATCTTCCGCTCCAGCGACGGCAAGTGGGTGGTCATAGCGGCCAACCAGGACTCGGTCTTCGTGCGCCTGGCCAGAGCGATGGGCATGCCCGGACTCGCGCAGGATCCGAAATATCGCGACCACGCGCAGCGGGGTCGTAACCAGGAGGAGCTTGAAAGCGTCATCGCCGATTGGGCGGTGCAGTACTCCACCGGCGAGCTGGTCCGCGTGCTCGATGAACACGGTGTACCAAACAGCACGGTGAGCAGCGTTGAAGATATCTTCAACGACCCGCAGCTGAAAGCCCGGGACATGCTGGTCAACGTGCCCGATGAGGAGCTGGGCACCGTGGTCCAGCCGGGAATCGTCCCCAAGCTCACGCGCTCTGCGGGCCGGATCGGCTGGAACGGGCCGCTGACGCATGGATCCCATAACGTCGATGTGTACCAGGGCCTCCTGAATCTCACCGAAGAAGAGTTGCAGAGCGCCCGCAGCGAAGGAGCAATCTGATGGCTTTTGGCAACGGAACCAGGCCGGTCTCGATCGTGGACGTCAGCCCCCGCGACGGCTTGCAGAACGAGAAGACCCCTGTGAGTACCGAGGATAAGGTCCGGCTGATCGAAGAGTTGATCCGGATGGGTGCCCGGCGGATCGAAGCAGTCAGCTTTGTGAATCCCAAAGCGGTTCCCCAGATGGCCGATGCCGATGCCGTGATGGCGGCGGTGCCGCGCACCGACGCGGTCAGCTATATCGGTCTGGTACTGAACACCAGGGGCGCCGTCCGTGCTGTCGACGCCGGGGTGGACGAGATGAACTATGTGCTCCCGGTGACTGACGCGTTCGCCACAGCGAACCAGAACACCACCGTTGCAGCGGCGCTCGCGGCGCTGGAAGAAGTTTCGGATATCGCAGCCGCGGCATCCATTCCGCTCAGCGTCACAGCAGCTGTCGCTTTTGGCTGCCCCTACCAGGGTGACGTTCGCATCGAACAGACCCTCGACGTCGTCCGCAGTGCGATGGGCCGCGCGAACCTGGCGGAGGTGGCGTTGGCGGATACGATCGGTTGCGCCGTGCCGTGGCAGGTGGGCGAGGCTTTCACCAGGCTGCGCGAGGAAACCGACCTGCCGTTGAGGGCGCACCTCCACGAGACCCGCCACACTGCGCTGGCCAACACCTATGCGGCGATGGCATCGGGCGTAGATGTTTTCGATAGCAGCGTCGGTGGTCTGGGGGGATGCCCTTTCGCCCCTGGAGCAGCGGGGAACATCTCCACGGAGGACCTTGCGTGGATGCTAGGGCGAGCCGGGTTCCATACAGGGATCGACGTGCAGAAGGCAACGGAACTGGGCCGCTGGATTTGCGGCCTCGTCGGTACGAATCCGCGTTCCGGACTGGCGGGGGCGGGAGTGTTCCCCGCGGCAGCGTAAGGCGCAGTACTTTGACTGCGCCGATTGACGTGGGATGGAGAGAGCAGGAGGGACTGTGGTGCGGAAGGATTTTGATCCGGCGCAGATGTCGTCGGGGGAGTTTTACCAGTTGTTGACGGCGGTGGTTGTTCCGAGACCTATCGCTTGGGTGTCCACGACATCGGTGGAGGGTGTGGACAATCTTGCGCCTCATTCCTTTTACACTGTAGCGTCCGTGGATCCGCCGATTGTTCAGTTCACTTCAGTGGGTGAAAAGGATTCGTTGCGCAACATCCAGGCGCTGGGAGAGTTCGTCGTGAATCTCACCCCGGCTTCGCTGTTTGAAGAGGTCAATGCCACTGGGACGGACTTTCCAGCGGAGGTTAGCGAGTTCGATGCAGCGGGGCTATCCCGGGAATCGAGCACCGTGGTGGGTCCTCCACGGGTAAAGGATTCTCCTGTGGCACTGGAGTGCCAATTGCACAGCACCTTGGAGCTGGGTAACTGCACGCTGGTGTTTGGCCGGGTGGTCCACGCGGTCGTGTCTACAAGCGTGCTCGACGGCGACCATCCGCAGATCGACCTTTTGGAACCCCTGTCCCGGTTGGGGCGCAATGAGTGGGGGACGCTCGGTTCGATTCAGGAGCTCAGCCGCATCCGGGCAAAGGACTGGCCCGGGCACTTCGGCGACGCCGTTGGACAAGGATGAAACACACAACGAGGGGTGCATGGTTGGCTCTTGATGGTTTCGGTGTGGAGCGCGGCGGCGGCCTGCCGCGGTAGGTGACTTCGGCGCTGAACGCGTTGGTCTGGATGGAATGCGCGGGCAGGTCAAGGCTCATGCAGGGTCCGACTCTATGAAACAGGTGGTGGATCGTCCTGCGGTGTCATGGCTTGGCAATCAGGACGTTGTCATGGACGGGCTGCATTCCATCTTTGATGAAGTCGGACGTGTCTACGTTGTCCCCCACCAGCATCACGGTGACGACTCCGTTGAGACCCGTCGTAACGATCTCGCGAAGAGAATTCGGGGCCCCGCCGCACCCGGTAATCCAATTCAGTGGGGTTTGGTCGACTACTGCACTTATGCACGTGGTGTTGCCGTCACCGCTTCGCCCGGCGAAGTAGCGGATGCCTTCGATCTCGGGCCCTTTCCGAGGGCCCATGACCACGCCCTCGGGAAGGACGTCCTCGGCGGTGGCTTCACGGTCCAGTGCGGTAAAGCCTGCAGGCGCGGTAGCCGGTGCGCACCCGGTGATCAGGAGTACTCCCAGTGCGGCAATCACGCCGGTCCGTCGGTGGCTGTGATTCATTCCTCTGCCCCCTCAGACTTTGAGGTTGAGCCTACAGGAGGGTTGCAGACGCAGGTCGGGGTGCACCCCTCCTTGACCGATAGGCTAGCCCCATGACGTTGGGGGACGCAGCGGGAATAGGTGTCGGACGCCTCCCGGATCTGGTGCCGTACGGTGCCGTACACATAGAATCCAAACCCATCACCGATAGAAAGACCCCCGTGAAGCAGAGCATTTTCGCCCGCGTAGCCCAGCTCGCTAAGGCCAATATCAACGCCCTCCTGGACTCCGCGGAAGACCCGCAGAAGATGCTGGACCAGATGGTCCGGGACTACTCGGCCAACATCCGGGAAGCCGAGGCCGCCGTCGCGCAGACGATCGGCAACGTCCGCATGGCCGAAGAGGACTATCGCCGGGCGGTGAACGATGCCAACTCCTGGGGCAACAAGGCCATCGCCGCGTCACGCAGAGCGGACGAGTTCCGGGCCGCCGGTAACAGTGTGGACGCCGACAAATTCGATGCCCTCGCCAAGCTCGCTCTTCAGCGGCAGATGGCCGCTGAGACCACCGCCAAGGCCCAGGAGCCAAACCTGGCCGCGCAAAACCAGGTGGTCGACCAGCTCAAGCACGGCCTGGACCAGATGAAGGGCAAGCTGCGCGAGCTGACGGCCAAGCGCAACCAGCTGGTCAACCGTGCCCGCGTCGCAGCCGCCCAGTCCCAGGTCAATGACGCGGTAAAGTCTCTGGACGCCGGGGACCCGACCTCGGCGATCGGCCGGTACGAGGAGCGCATCCGCCGCCAGGAAGCCACGGTCCGCGGCCAGCAGGAACTTGCCGCCTCGTCCCTGGACGCACAGTTCGCGTCCCTGGAAGACCTCGGGGAGCAGACCGAGGTGGAGGCGCGGCTGGCCGCGCTCAAATCCATTGACCGGAAGGCCATCGACTACTAAACCGGCGGCCTGCATTTCCGTGGGCTTGTCCTGTTCTTAGGGCTCCCTGTCGATCCTCGCATTCCGAGCGGTGATGAAGGCGTTTTTCTTCCCCAAGTACAGAAGGTACTCCTTACTTGTCCTGGGGACGGCAGAATGCGTGCTGAAGTCGTCAGTGGACGGGTGAAAGAAGCGGATAGTGCCGTTCTTTCTCACGAGGTCCTGCAGCAGGAAGAACTCGACATACCCGTTGAAGTCTTGGAAGAGGGCGAAGAATCGCGAATGGCGCGCGATGCCTTTCCCAGGAGCCTAGTCGTGACGGCGTCGCTGGCGAGGAAAACGTCGCCCTTCGCTGATCTGTGCACCAGATACTCGCCGGATTCGGGTGCCAGATCGAAGCGGCCGCCCGTGGGTAAATCCTTGCTCCACAGGATCCGGTGGTGCTCTTTCAGGTCTCGCTGAGTTTGTCCGGATCCTTTCCGGGGGGCGTGTCATCGTGGTATTTAAGGGTCGTGTTGACGCCGGCGGTCAGGCTGTTCTCCCGTGGCGAGCGGCTGCGAGTTCGGCAAGGTCGCGGATGAGCCGCTGCACCTCGTGTTCCCGGCCCCTGCAATTGGACGCCTGCTGCACTGCACGCGGTGCGACCAAGAGCTTGGTCAGCGGGACTGGCAAAGGCGTCTTCGTGGCTCGTGGTTCCTCCGCAGACGGGATACTGCTCTTGCTCATACGTCCCCCAGACGTCGTCGTTGCTGCCTTGGGAACACTCTAGGAAGCCAGGAGGAAACGGGGGAAGGGATTCGGTCAATCCTCGGGATCTCTTGTGTCGATCTTGAGCGGGACGGTTCCACGTCCTGTGAACCGTCAACCGGAGGCTTGGTCCTCCTTCCTCATGAAGTAGTCGACGCCGGTGTAGCCGCCATCCACCACGACCGATGTCCCGGTGATGAAGGCAGCCTCTGCGCTCAGAAGGAAGGCGACGACTTTGGCGATGTCTTCGGGGCTCCCGTTGCGGCCCAGGGGAGTGAGGGTCGCCGCCTCGTACGAATCCGTCAGTATGCCCGAATCGACCCACCCTGGCGTGACCGCATTGACCCGGATTCCGCGGGGCCCCAGCACGTTAGCTAGGCTCCTGGTGACTGAGAGGAGTGCGGCCTTGCTGGCCGAGTAGGCGATGCCCCGGAAGGAGCCCACGTACGCGTCCGTGCTGGCAATATTGACGATGCTCCCGCCACTGGAGAGGCGGGGACCTATTGCTTGAGCCAGGATCAGCGGGGCGGTGACGTTGACCGCCATGGTCCTGTCCCAGGCATCCAATGTCATCGCATCGAAGGGCTCCTTCTCGAGAACCCCGGCGTTGTTGACCAGCGCGGTCAGTGGAAATTCATCGCAGATATGCTGTGCGAAATGGACTGTCCCTATCCTGTCCGCCAGGTCAATCTGGCGAATATCGACGTTATGGGTGCGTGCCAGCTCCTCCGCTTCGTCCAGGCCAGTGAGGTAGGTGGCGATGACATGCCAACCGTTCTCAGCCAGACGCTCGGCTGTGGCCCGGCCGATGCCGCATGCACCTCCGGTGACCAAAACGGTCTGTTCGCCGGCCATCGAGGCCTCCTGCTAGTTCGAGAGGAACAGGTAGACATACTGTGGGCCTGGCCGCCCCCGAACACCAGACCCAATTCCTGAGCAGAAGGTGAAACCCACGCACCAAGCCCACTCATGGGATGGTCCCGTGACCGACCAAGAGGCTGCGCTTCCTGACGATCGCCCAAGCGGCCGAAGAGCGGAACGTGAACCAGCTCCGGGCCCTGCTCATGGCAGGGGAGCTTCGCGGAATTCAGGTCGGTGGCCCGGGGGCATGTGGCGCATCGGGGCCACCGACATCGAGGACTACTTCGCCGAGGCGTACCGGCGCACGGCCGTATCAGGCGGGTCATCAGCTAGGCCTGATTGGGCCGCAAAAAACAGGGGGATGCCAGACGCAGCTCCGACTGGTAGGACCTTTAGTCTCGACGGCCCGGTGACTGGGTATAGTCGGTGATGCCGGCGATCTCCTGCAAAGCACGCAGGTGCGCGCCGAAGGCGTTTCGCCCGGCCGGGGTGAGGGAAATCCAGGTCAGACGGCGGGCATCGCTGCGAGAAACCGATGCGGCTTTGCTCAGGCTGACGTATCCGGCCTCAGCCAGGGTCTTAAGGTGCTTTGAGAGGGTCGCGTCTGAGACGTCGAGGGTGTCGCGCAGTACAGCGAAGTCCATCTGCTCCACCTGCCGCAACAACCCGCAGATCCGGAGCCGTACCGGGGCGTGGATGAGGTCATCGAACTGTGCCTTGGTCATCGTCGCAGCTGGTCCAGTGCCGAGCGGAAGGCGATGCCGGCGAGCCAGGTGACCAAGCCGAAGGCGGACAAGCTGGTCAGCAGGACCGCCCAGCGCGCGCCGAAGGAACCGAGGCCGAGCGAGATTGAGAACAGGATGAGGCAGAGCACCGGAATGGCCGCCATAACCAGGGCCGCGCGGGGCCCCATCTTGCGGAAGCGGATTCCGGTTTCGCGGCGGATCAAGTGAGCTATCACCAAAGCTGCGACCAGCCCCAGCCATCCGGACGTTGGCGGCTCGTAGTTCTCACCCGGGTTAGCCCCTGCGGCCCCAGCCACCCACCAGGCAGCCACGCCTCCGAGCGCGGCCAGCAGCATCTTCGGGACTTGCACCCCATCGGCCAGGGCCTGCCTGTCAGCACCCAGGTCCCGGAGGCTGGCAGCGGCCTCCTCGGACGATGGGCGCCCTTCAAAGTCGTTTTCCATATTGGAAAGCCTATAGAAAGACTTTCCGATCAGGCAAGTTATCCGTTTTGCCGTAACGGAAGTGTGATTAGTTCAACCACATTTGATGAAGCTACGAAGATGCGCGCCCTACGTCAGTCCGCAATTCTTACTAAGCCCTGAGTTGTTGCACCTAGGCTAAGCGGGCCGGCAAGGGGCTCGAGGGCGGTGCCGGTAGTACCCAGCCTCGACTAGGCCGCTCTTTCATCGGAGCTTTGGATCTCCGCACTCTGGACTGCTCGTCTGACGTGGGCTGGCGGCTGGCGCCGGGCTTTGACCAGAACAATCAGCATGGTCAGGATTGTGACCGTCCAGGCAATCGCGGCGAGGAACACCAGGCCAATTCCCACTAAGGGGTGCATACCGAAAGTCTAGGACCGTGCCGCTTTCATTTTCGGACGCAACTCCGCAGCATCAGAGCCGGAATTTGCCCACGTAGGGACCAGAAGTCAGCGGACAAGCCTCAGGGCACGAAAAAGGTGCGCCCCGTTCGCTGAGCGCACCCTCCTCGATTCCCCTCACAGTCGCATCCCCATCCGACTGCAGCCATCATAAGCATGCTTAGGATTAAGTTTGCAAGCCCAAGGCCCACACCGCGGCACCGAGGCAGATGGCTCCGAACAGGACGGGGACTGCTCGAGGGCTCACGCTTGCTGCTGGGCGCGATCGGCCTCACGGTCTGTAGGCATGGTCGCCGACGGTGCGGTGCGGTGCCAGATCCAGGCGGAGCGCAGGATAAAGGCGAGGAGCAGCACCTCGATTGCGATGAGGAAGCCGTAGTGAAGTGCCCAGTCCCAGGACGCCCCTGCCGCGTTGAACACCGTGACGGGGACGTAGAGCGTTGCCACGACGAGGTTCGTGGGGCGGTTCACCCGGGCGGGCAGCGTCATGGAGAGCATCACCATCAGGGCCGGGATTCCTATGACTACGACGAAAATGGTCATCAACGACGGGGTGATGCCGAACTCAAAGATGCCGCCACCCCGGATTTGGTCGATGGCGCCGGGCTGGCAGAGGTGGAAGTAGCCGATGTAGATGTAGAAGAACATCAAGCTGGTCCAGGCGGCGGCGAGCTCGGCTTGCACCGGGATCCGCCGGTCTTCCAGTGCGGTGGGGGTTTGACGTGCTCTCATCCTGGGCTCCGTTGTTGTCGTGAGGATCGGTAGTTCCACGATCGCTAAGCCCGGCGGTGGGCACATCGGCCCGGAGTCGATCACCAGCTCAGCAGCAGCCCCCAAGCCGGCAGCCCGAGCAGCCAGCCACCGGCCAAAAAACCGAGGTCGTCTTGCAGTCGAGCATGTCTGCCCAGCGTTTCCGGCCTTGCTGGAGCGCGGTGCCGGTTGGCTGGGAAGCGATGGCGTCCAGGTAGGAAGCAGGCAGCATGACTTCTGCGATGGATGAGTTATCAGGCCACGAGCAGTCCGTGCCGCGAGTCCCGGCGTAGAGGTGATCGAAGTGCCGGCGGCTGAGCCCGTTGTCAATGGTGGGGGACTTTGGATGGTTTGATTAGTCGGTGCTTCGTCTCAGACGCCTCGTTGTCCTTGTCCTGTTCGCGGTTTGCGCCACCACCGCGTCCTTGTTCTGGGCACTTGGGCAATCTGCCGCGGACGCTCGTGCTGCCTTTTCTCCTCCGCCGCAGGCGGAAGTTGAGCTCGAAATGCTGTCCTCCGGTATGACCACCGCTGTGAACGTGACCAGAAACCCGGATGCTGATTGGGTGATCCGGGCTGCAGGGCATACCGGAATCCCTGAGCGCGCGCTGCGGGCGTATGTTGCCGCGGCTGTGACCGTGAATGCTACTGTCCCGACGTGCGGGATCGGTTGGAACACGGTGGCGGCAGTGGGTTTCGTTGAAACAGCCCACGGGACGTACGGCGGCGGTAGCCTCACCGCTTCGGGGCTAGGGAGCCGCCCGGTTATAGGCCCGGTTCTCAACGGTGCCGGGTTCGCCGCCATCGCGGACACGGACGCAGGTGTCCTGGATGGGGATGCCCGCTGGGACCGTGCTGTGGGACCGATGCAGTTCATTCCTTCCACGTGGAAGCTCGTAGGGCGGGACGGGAACGGGGACGGAACGGCGGATCCCTTCAACATCGACGATGCCGCCCTTAGTGCGGCGATTTATCTGTGTTCCGGCGGCCGGGACCTCACAACCGCGGACGGGTGGACCGGCGCGATCTACGCCTACAACCAGTCCGATGCTTATATCCGGCAAGTGCGTGATGAGGCCAGGGCGTACGCCGCGAAGGCAGGCGCCGCGGGATGAGCCCCACTTTTAGGTAGCCATGCTCCCTTGCGTAACGCGGAACGTTGGATCTCTTCGCAGGCGGCAGCAGGAGGCCCAGAGAGTGCGTGACGCGCCGACGTGCAGCCGCCCATTAAAGACCCGTGCCGGCCATCCTGTGGATGACCGGCACCGGGCAGCCTCGATGCTGCTGTAAGAGCTGGTGGTGGTGTTCTGCCCCGGTTCAGGGAAAGAGGCTCCGGGTACAGTCAAAAATGTCGGCCATGGTCCAGGCGTCGAGGGAGAGCACCTCTGCCGTTCCTTTGGCAGCGAGGCTCACGTGGCCCCTGCCCAGGGTGGGGTAGACGCGGGCAGTGAGCGCTATCCCGTTGGCAAAAATTTCGACGGCGGACCGGTCCAGGATGACGCGCAGGTGCACCCGCCCGTCGGGCATGGGGACGGGTCCGGACTTGTCTTCCGCATCAACGGCTGGATCAAGGCTGCTTTGGGTGCGGTCCAGGCGGAGTGTGCCATCGCCGGCGCCGTCAGCCGCCCTGCGCAGCTCGATGACCGTTTCCTCGGCGGGGCTGCCGGAGGTGCCCCGGCCAGTGGAGCCCAGTACACCGAGCCGCAGCAGTGCGCCCGGTGCCAGTTGGAGCTCCAGTTCGAGGTCGAGTTGGGTGCCGGACAGGCCGGTTTCCAAGGGTTCCAACAAACCGCTCAGCACCTGTCCGGGCAGGCGGGTGTGGTCACGGCGCAGTTTCTTGATTTCCGGTACGGGTGCGAAGCGGAGGGTCCCGTCCTCCGCCGCAGTGACGGTTCGCGGCAGGCTCATCACCCCTGACCAGCCGGCCTCCACCATTGCGGCATCGCTTCGGCCTTCCTGCATCCAGCCGAACATGACACGCCGGCCGGACTCATCCTGGAACGATTGCGGTGCGTAGAAGAAGCGGCCGCCGTAGTCGAGCCGGTGCAAGGCCGCCGGCTCGAAGCTGTCCCCGGCGTACCGGCCGGTCCAGTACAGCGGGTGGCGGGTGTCGCCGTCGTTCCATGCGGAGAAGACCAGCACATCCGGTGAGCCGTCAGAAGGTGTGGACCCCAGCGAACCCTGTCCCGCCCGGAAAAGGTCCACGCATTCCCACATGGTCCCCGTCCAGTCAGTGTCCGCAGGATCACCCTGCGAGGCATCGCCGATGAACAAAGGCCCGATGTAGTCCCAGGACCGCAGGTCCGCTGACTCGTACAGGAACGCCGTACCGCCGCGCTGGCGGATGCCCGAACCCACCAGCTGCCGCCACTTGGTTCCTTCACGCCAGACGCAGTGATCGCGGTACGCCGTGATGTCTACTCCAGCCGGCGGCGCTGCGATCACGGGATTTGCCGGGTCCTTGGTCCAGTTCAGAAGGTCAGGGGATCCTACGGCGACGCAGGGCAGCTCCTTGCCTTCGAGACGCCCCGAATACACCAGGGTGGGCGTGCCGCCGTCGTTCACCAGCACCCCTGACCAGCAGCCCTCGGCGTCCGGTCCTGCGGACGGTTCCAAGGCAACGGGCTGGTCCGTCCAGGTGACCATGTCCGTGCTGGTGGCGTGGCCCCACTGGATGCGGTGGTGGAACGCGCCCTCCGGGTTGTACTGGTAGAAGAGGTGGTAAGTGCCGTTCCATTGGCAGACGCCGTTGGGATCATTGAGCCAACCGGCCGGTGACACGAAATGGAAACGTGGCCGGAGCGGGTCGGCTTCGGCCCGGGCAACCAACTCATCCCTTGGAACGGTTGCGAGCGGGTGGGTCAGTCCAGTCATGCGGAAGCCTCTTCTTGAACGTTCGACGCCGGGCGGCTGGGTTGGCTTGGTTCGCCCGCCAGGGCATGGCCGGCGGCGCCGGCCCACGGCCGGTAGAGGTGGCAGCGCACCCAGTGCCGGTTTTCGGGGTCCCCAACCTGGTGGCGCACGGGTTCATCGGCTGAACAGGCCTGGTTCGGGTCGCCGTCGAAAGCGCACGTGGTCGAAGCCATTACCGCCTGCCGCAGTTCGGCCCGGCGGACGGGATCGTACGAGCCTGCCCGTGCGGGGTCCGGGACAGCCGAGACCAGGAGTCGCGTGTAGGGGTGTGCGGGATTGGACAGCAGGTCCAGGGACTCGCCTTCCTCAACGAGTTCACCGGCGAACATGACTGCCGTCCGGTCGGCCAGGTAGCGGGCGGACGCGAGGTCGTGGGTGATGTAGAGCATGGAGATGCCCTGCTCGTCACGGAGCTTGCGCATCAGGTTCAGCACACCGATCCGGACCGAAACATCAAGCATGGAGGTGGGCTCGTCCGCCAGGATGACTTGAGGTTCCACAGCGAGGGCCCGCGCAATCGCAACGCGTTGGCGCTGACCGCCGGAAAGCTCGTGCGGATACGAGTTCAGCATGTCAGCCTGCAGGCCAACGGTGGTCATGAGCTCTTCGAGCCGCCGCACGGTCTCCTCCGCGGAACCGCCGCCCTTGCCGTGGATCGCCAGCGAACGCCGCAGGAAATGCTCGATCCTGTGGGCCGGGTTCAGCGAACCGAAGGGGTCCTGGAAGACCATCTGCAGCTGGGACCGGAACGCACGCGACGCCTGGAACCGATCGCGCTTGAGGATGTCGACGCCGTCGATCAGGATCGCGCCGCTGCTTGGCTTCTCAAGCCGGGCAACGCAGCGGGCCAAGGTGCTCTTGCCGGAACCGGACTCTCCCACAAGCGCGACGATTTCGCCGCGGTTGATGGTCAGGTCCACGCCGTGCAGGGCGCGGACTGAGTCGCGGGAGAACAGCCCTCCAATGGGGAACGATTTGCCGAGGCCACGGATTTCAAGGGCGGGGGTGCGTGTGGTGGACGCAGCCACCGGGGATGTCAGGGAGTGGCTCATCGTGCGGCTCCTGCCAGGTCTGCGGAATCAATCACTGGAGCGTCGGCACCAAGCGGAGCCACGAAGTGGCCGGGTGCCGCCTCGGTGAGGTCCGGGATGTTACGGAACTTCACGCCGTCGGGCAGTCCCGTCAGCGGTACCCGCGGGCCGGTGAGCGGCGGGAATGCGCCCATCAGCGCCTGGGTGTAGGGGTGGCGGGGGTTGGTGTAGACGTCCTGCGCTTTTGCAGTCTCCACGATCCTGCCGCCGTACATCACGGCCATCCGGTGCGAGAGTTCCACCATGAGTGACATGTCGTGCGTGATGAACAGGACAGAGAAGCCGAGCTCGCGCTGGAGGTCCTTGATCTGGGCCATGATCTCCTGCTGTACCACCACGTCCAGCGCGGTGGTGGGTTCGTCCAGGATCAGGAGTGACGGCTTGAGCGCCACGGCCATAGCAATCACTGCACGCTGACGCATGCCGCCCGAGAGCTGGTGCGGGTAGGACTTGAGGCGTGCGGGGTCTATCCTCACCAGTTCCAGCAGTTCACCGGCGCGCCGGAGGGACTCCTTGCGGGAGTAGCCGGCGTGGGTGGTGAAGATGTCCACGATCTGTTCGCCGATGGTCAGCACGGGGTTAAGCGAGTTCATGGCTGACTGGAAGACCATGGCCACGTCCTGCCAGCGGAAGCGCCGCAGCTCCTCCGGGCTCATGGCCAGGACGTCCTTGCCGCCAAAGGAAATGCTGCCGCCTGCGATCTTCGCGGGATCCTTGAGCAGCCGCATGATCGAGTTGGCAATGGTCGATTTTCCGCAGCCTGATTCCCCTGCGAGCCCGAACACCTCACCGGTGCCGATGCTGAAGGAAACGCGGTCCACGGCGGTGGTGGAGCGGGTGTCGCCGATGTACTTGACGGTGAGGTCCTTGACGTCCAGGACGGGTTCGTGGGAGCCGAAGGACACTTGGGAGATGGTCATTTTGAGGCGCTCCTTTCGGTATCTTTGGGGGTTTTGATCTTCCGCAGGCGCGGGTTGGTGACCTCGTCCACGGCGTAGTTGATGAGGGCCAGGGCGAAGGCGACCAGTGCGATGCAGACGCCCGAGGGAACGAACACCCACCAGCTGCCGGTCAGCAGGGCGCCTTCGTTGCCTGCCCAGAAGAGGTTGTTGCCCCACGAGACCGTGCTGGCGTCGCCCAGGCCCAGGAACTCCAGGCCGGCTTGGGCGCCGATGCCGTAAATGACACAGGCCAGCAGGGTGCCCATGACGATCGAGGCCATGTTGGGCAGGATTTCGCGGAACATGATCCGGCCGGCCCGTTCGCCGGACACTACGGCCGCGGCCACAAAGTCCTTGGAGCGGATGGACAGGGCCTGTGAGCGCAGGACGCGTGCTGAGCCTGCCCAGCCGGTGACCACGAGGACAAGAATCACAGTGCCCAGCCCCGGAGGGAGGAACGCGGCCAGGATGACCAGCAGCGGCAGGCCGGGAAGGAGCAGGAAGACGTTGGTTACCAGGGACAGTGCTTCGTCGATGAACTTGCCGAAGTACGCCGAGGCAAGTCCCACCAGGATGCCGACGAAGGTGGACGCGAAGCCCACGGTGAGCCCCACGAAGAGGGAACTCCGGGAGCCGTGGACGGTCAGGGCGAGCACGTCCTGACCCTTGGCTGTAGTTCCCAGCCAGTGCTCGGCTGATGGTTCCAGGGAGGCCATGGCGGTGATCCGCGTCGGGTCGCCGGGGAAAAGCACCGGTGCCAGCAGGGCAAGTGCGATGAAGACCAGCATCACGGCCATGCCCGTCAGGGCTTTTTTGTTGGTGAGGAGGCCGTGGACGAAGCTGCGGTTGGGCTTGCGGACAGCTGGGGTTTTGTCGGCCGTTTTACCGGGTTGCTGCAGGATTGCGGTTGTCATGATCCCTCCCTCTAGTTGCTGCGCACGCGCGGGTCAAGGCGGACGTAGAGGATGTCCACCAGGAAGTTGGCCAGCAGCACGGCGGCGGTGATGGTCAGGAACAGGCCCTGCATGAGCGGGTAGTCGAGGCCCTGGACGGCGTTGAGGAGTTGGTAGCCGACACCGGGGTAGGCGAACACCACCTCGGTGAGCAGCGCACCGCCCACCACGAACCCCAGTCCCATGCCGAAGCTTGTAACCGAGGGGAGCATGGCGTTGCGTGCTGCGTAGCGGAGCATGATGCGGCCCGGGCGGAGCCCCTTGGCTTCGGCCATGGTGATGTAGTCCTCGGAGTTGGTGGCGATCATGGTGTTCCGCATGCCCAGCATCCAGCCGCCGATGGAGACCAGCACGATGGTCAGGGCCGGAAGCACCAGGTGGGCGCCGACGTCGCCGATGAACTCCCACGTGAACCCGGGCTCCAGGCCGGCGGTGAAGGCGTGGCGGATGGGGAACCAGTTCAGTACTACGCCGAAAAGGTACAGGGCGCCCATGGCGAGCCAGAAGTAGGGGAACGAGCCGATGAATACGAGCAGCGGCGGAAGCGCGGAGTCGATCGCGCCGCCGCGCCGCCAGGCGGCAAGGACGCCCAGCAGGTTACCCACGACGGCGGCAATCACCAGTGCGGTTCCGCCGAGCAGGAGGGTCCAGCCGATCTGGGACGAGATGACCTCGGTGACCGGGGTGGGGAACCGGGAAATGGAGACGCCCATCTGTCCGGTGAAGATGTTTGTCATGTAGCCGATGTACTGCTCCCAGAGGGGCCGGTCATCAACACCCAGCAGCTTGCGCAGGGCCTCGATCTGTTCGGGCTGCATTCTGTCCTGGGAGCGGGCAAACATGCGGGAGACGGGGTCCCCGGGCATGAAGCGCGGGAGCAGGAAATTCAGGGTGATGGATGCCCAGAAGGCGATCAGGTAGAAACCCAGGCGGCGCAGGATGAAGCGCACGGTTTCCCTCCATTCGGGAATTACGGAAAAGTTTGGGGGCTGGCCGCCGGATGATCCGGCGGCCAGCAGTGGTGCGTGATGGGCCCACGCCGCCGCGGGTTCCCTGGCCGAAGCGGAGCGAGGCTAGGGAGGCGGTGGGGAGTTACTTGCGCGGTTCCAGCGTGGTCAGCACAAGCACCGTAGAAGGTGAGCGGACCGAAAGGGTTGCGTAAGGGTTGTCCTCGGTGGGCCAGCCGGTGAAGCGGGTGTCGTTGAAGGCGCCCCACTCCGGACCGGAGAACAGCGGCACCAGCGGTGCGGCGTCGTCGTATTCTTCCTGCAGCTTGTTGGCGATGTCCTTCTGCTTGGACTCGTCGGACTCTGCAGCGAACTCTGCCAGCAGGGCGTCAGCCTCGGCGTCGCCGAAGCGGTGGTAGTTGTCGAACGTCTTGGTGCCCACAGGCTTGACGGTCGCCGTGCCCATTGCGGCGTTGAAATACTTGTACGGGCTGGGGTCGTTGGCGCTCCAGACGATGCCGGAGTCGAAATCGCCCGTTTCGTAGCCGGCAACCACGGCAGCCCAGTCCGGGGACTCCACCTTTGCCGTGACGCCGACTTCTGCCAGGTTCTGCGCGATCACGTTGGCCACGGACAGCCAGTCGGAAGAGGATGCGCCCACGGAGATCTTGAATTCGAACGGCTTGCCGTCCTTGAGCGTGCGCTTGCCGTCGGCACCCTTCGGGTAGCCCGCCTTGTCCAGCAGCTCATTGGCCTTCTGGACGTCCAGCTTGGTCCAGGTGCAATTCTCCTTGACCTCTTTGTTCTTCCAGGTCTCGTAGTTGCCGGAAAGCCCGGTGCAGTCCGCAGGCTCGGCGTAGCCGCTCATGCCGATCGTGGTGACCTGCTCCCGGTCAACGGCCATGCTCAGGGCCTTGCGGACGTCGACATCGTTGAAGGGGGCCTTGGTGGTGTTGAGCTGCCAGTTGATCATGGCGCCCGTGGCCGGGAACCAGTACTGGCGGTGTTCCTTGTCCTTGGAAACGAACGTCTTTTCGATGTTCGGGATGTACTGCGGGGCCCAGTCCACATCGCCGTTCGCGGCGGCGAGGTTGGCGCCGTCGTTTCCTGCAAAAGCGAGCATCTTGATACCGGCGATCTTCTGCTTGTCCGGCTGCCAGTAGTTGGGGTTCTTCTTCAGCACAAACGACTGGGCCTGGAAACTGTCAACCTCGGTGTAAGGGCCTGTGCCGACGGGTTTTGCGTTGGCGTCCTTCTCCGGATCGGCGATGGCGGACCAGATGTGCTTGGGCAGGATGGTGAGGTGCCCGACGTCGTACAGGGCCGGCGACCAGGGCTTGTTGAATGTGAAGGTCACTTTGTTGGTGCCTTCGGCGCTCACGGTGTCCAGGTACTCGAAGCCACCCTTGATCTTCTTCTGGAGCTCGAAGGTGTAGGCCACGTCCTCGGCCACGAAGGGCTGGCCGTCGGACCACTTAACGCCGTCGCGCAGGGTGAAGGTGATGGACTTGCCGTCGTCGGCGGCCTTCCATTCAGTGGCCAGCCACGGCACGGTGTCACCCTTGGCCGGGTTGAAGATCAGCAGCGACTCGTAGATGGACTGCTGGACCATCGGGTTGACGGTGGGGGCGAACGGGTTGAAGTTCTGCACGAACGTGCCCATGTCCTCACGCGGAATGGTGAGGAAGGCGCTGGCGTTGGCTGCGGCGTCGGTGCCGGCAGCCTTGTTGCCGTTGGCCGCACAGCCGGTCAGCAGCAGTGCGCCTACCGCCAGCCCGGCCGCCGTGGTGCGGGCAGCCCTCAGGAATCGGGGTTGTGTCATGATGGTTATCTCTTTCCTATCTTCATCAGCAAGGTGAAGGGGTGGGGGAGGGGTTGCTCTTCGAAAGTGATTTCGCGGTCAGACCGAAGAGCGTTCTAGCAGCGGACAGCCGACCAATTGCTGGTCGGCAATAATCGGCTGTCCTGCTGTCAGAGCTGCGAGCGTCTGGACTCCCAGGGCGCCCATTTTTTCAAACGGCAACGCAACCGTGGTCAGTTTGGGCCTGAGGTAGGCCGCAATCAGTTCCTGGTTGTCGAAGCCAATCACGGCGATGTCTCCGGGGATGGTCAGGCCCCGTTCCTTGATGGCGTCGTAAGCGCCCATCGCCATGCGGTCGTTGAGGCAGAACAGCGCGGTTGGCCTGTCCTCCTGCGGGTAGCGGTCCAGGATGCGGCACGCGGCCTCATACCCGCCGTCTGCCGTTGCATATCCGGGCACCACGAGCTCCGGGTCCAGCTCGAGTCCGGCGTCGGCGAGTGCTTCGCGTGCACCCTCCAAGCGCCCGATTGCTGCCGGAATGACCGGGTCCAGGTTGATGACTCCGATCCTGCGGTGGCCGGCCCGGAGTAAACGTTCGACGGCGGTGCGGCCGCCGGCGCGTTCGTCCGGGACGATCGAGGGCAGCTTCCCGTCGGCGTCGAAGCAGTTGATCAGTACGGTGGGTACTTCCTTGGCGGTTTCGGGCACGTGCACGCCACGGTGGAATGTGGCTGCGTATAGAAGTCCTTCCACGCGCTGCTCCAGCAGCTTTTCGGTTGCTGCGTCCTCCAGGCCCTGGTTGGGTCCTACGGCATCGGCCTGGTCGGAGGGTGCGATGAGCAGGAACTTGCGGTCGAGCCAGGCCTGGTCTTGTGCACCTTTGATGATGTCGACGGCGAACGGTGCCGTGACGATCTCGGTGACAATCCCGTACCAGTCACTGCGCTGGGATGCCAGCGCACGTGCTCCGGCATTCGGGCGGTAGCCCAAGGCCTGGACAGCTTCGTTGATCCGCGTGCGGGTTTCCTCTGAAATGCTGGCATTTTCGCGGTTGCTCAGCACGAACGAGACCGCGGTCCGGGAAACGCCCGCGCGCTTGGCAACATCATTCATGGTGACACCCCGCTGCCGCGCGGCCCCGGCATGGTTCGGGGTGGTGGTTTTCGCCATTGAATGCTCCGGTGATAGTCGGTGGTGCTGCCAGTAGGTAACGCGCGTTACTTGCGCATAGTTAGAGGTTACGCGCGTTACTAGATCTGTGTCAAGGGTTACATTTCTGGGTGTGAAGTCGGCGCAAAACCGACGTTCGATGCAGCCGCACAGAGGGCTCGTGCTACGCGTGCGAATTCAACTGGGGCTGATGCTGGAGCTGTGTGCGGAGTTCGTCTTCGGTTGGGGGCCGGGCGCCGGCCCGGGATACGGTGACGGCGGCCGCGGCGGCCGCCGTGCATCCCAGCTGATCGAGGACGGAAGGTGCCAGGCCGCCGGTTCCGCGCGTGAGGAGTCCCAGGATCAGGGCCGACATGTAGGAGTCGCCGGCGCCGATGGTGTCAACCACGGAGGTCTTCACTGCAGGAATGCTGAGGGCGGTGGTGGATGTGGCAAGCAATGAGCCCGATGAGCCCTGGGTGATGACTGCCAGCTCCGCTCCGAGACCCAGGATGTGTGTGGCGGTTTCCTCGAGGCTCTTCTTCGGGTAGAGCCATGCGGCGTCCTCGTCGCTGAATTTGACGACGCTGGTGAGCTGCACCAGTTCCTCGAAAGTGTGCCGTGCTTCGGCTTGGGTTCCGAGCAGGGCTGGCCTGATGTTGGGATCGTAGGTGATGATGCACTCGCCGCGGAGTTCCTGGAGCATGGCTTTGACGCAGTTGGCGCCCGGTGAGAGGAAGCTTGCGATCGAACCGGTGTGGACGATCCTCGGCGGAGTAAGGGCAGGATCCAGCGGTGCCACATCCCAGGCGATGTCGAAGGTGTAGCTCGCCGAGCCATCGCGGGCGATGGTGGCGGTCGCCGTCGACGTTCTCTCCAGTGACCGGGAGCCTGGCAGGAGCGTCACCCCGGCGCCCGTGAGGTGCTCCTCGAGTGCGTCACCACGGTAGTCAGTGCCCATGGACGTGAGCAGTCCGGTGCTCACTCCCAGGCGGGCAAGGCCGTAGGCGACATTGGCCGGTGACCCGCCGGGATGTTCATTGGTCCCCTCAGGCGTGGTGACGACATCGATCAGGGCTTCCCCGATAACGACGACGTCCAACCCCTGCCCGGGAGGGTTCGGTTTCCCGTTGTTGTGCATGTCTGGTGTTCCTTGCTGTGGTGCCGCCCTACCCGAGCTGCGTGACCTGGAGGCTGTTCATGGTCGCCGTGCCGCCTACGGCGTAGACGGCGACGTCGGTGCTGGTCTCCGCCGGGAAGATCAGTTCGGTCATGGTGACCTGGCCGTCCTGGGCAAAGACTTCAACGGAACAGCGGTCCACGTAGATGGTGAGCTCGTAGGACCCGTGCCTGGCCAGGATGGGAGCGGTGTCAAGGGAGCTGAAGGATGCGTGGAAGTCTGCCCTGCCGGATTCGCGCCGGTCCACGAGGAGTGTGGCTTGCCCGGGCCGGATGCCCACCCGGGTTCCCTTCGTGCCGTCCCCACGCAGGATGAGGCCGAATTCCTCTGCGCTTCCGGGGGTGAAGCTGACGTCAATGCGCTGGACGGTGCCGGCCGCGCCCGCCAGGATCTGCACGCCGTCGTCAATGGTGGTTCCGGAAAGGTGGCACGACTCCGTGCCAGCCAGGGCAGTCCAGTCGCCCGCGGGCTGCTGGACCAGGCACAGTTCTCCGTCGCGGGCCTGGAGTGTGATTTCCCGGGCGAGGCTCATGGGGCTGCGCCAGGGCGTGGTGGGGATCTGGTTGGCGTATTCCCAGTTGTTCATCCAGGCGATCATCAGGCGGCGGTTCTCCGGCGCGTCGCTGAAGGAGACGGCGGCGTAGTAGTCGCGGCCCCAGTCCAGCCATTGGTAGTCTCCCAGCCGGGCCGGGTCCTGCGGGCCTTCGGTGACGGTGCTGGCGGAGGTGAATGTGGTTCCGTCGAAGTCACCGATGAAGTATTGGCCGGCGGAGCCGTTGTTGGGACCGCCGGGATTGAGGTTGACGGTGAGGACCCATTTGACGTTGTCCGGGTCGCCGTCCACGGGCAGGGGAAACAGGTCCGGGCATTCCCAGACCCCGCCGGTGGCATTAGCCGGCCCGAAGCTGCTCAGCAGTTCCCAGGTCTTCAGGTCGCGGGACTTGTAAAGCACCACCTGGAAGTCCGTGGCTTCTACGGCGACCATTACCCAGTAACTGTCCGCGCCGCCGTCGTACCAGATGACCTTGGGGTCCCGGAACTCGGCGGACCCGCGGTTAAGGACGGGGTTGCCGCCGTGTTTTGTCCAGCTGTAGCCCCCGTCCAGGCTGTAGGCCAGGGACTGGGCCTGGACGCCCTCGTGCAGGGAGCCCGGTTTGAAAGCGCTGGTATAGATCGCCACCAGGGGCGCAGTGGAGCCGGTGCCGAAGCCGCTGGTGTTGTGACGGTCATGGACGATGCTGCCGGAAAAGATGTCTTCGTTTTCGTCGCAGGCGATGGCGACGGGGTGCTCGGTCCAGGTCAGCAGGTCGGTGGAAGTGGCGTGGCCCCAGGACATGTTTCCCCAGACGTTTCCCAGCGGGTTGTTCTGGTAGTAGAGGTGGTAGACGCCGTCGTGAAAGATCAGGCCGTTGGGGTCATTGAGCCAGGTGTCCTTGGCCGTGAAGTGCAGGGCCGGGCGGTAGCTGTCTGTTGTGGCTGCCGTGCTGGTCGGGGTGAGTGTATCCATGGGGTTCCTTTTGAAAAGTACGTGTTATTTGCTCGCGCCGGCCGTGAGGCCCTCGCGCAGGGTGCGTTGGCCGAAGATAAACACGACCAGTGCGGGCAGCATGGACAGGATCACGCCGGCGAGGACCACCGATATGCTCCCGGTGCCGAGGTTGCCTTGGAGCGTGACCAGGCCCAGGGGAAGAGTGAAGTTCTGTTCGCTGATAGTGAGGATCAGCGGCCGGAAGAACTCGTTCCAGTGGAAGTTGAAAGCAAGGATCCCTACGATGGCCATGCCCGGGACCGCCAAGGGTGCGTAGACGGAACTGAAGATCCGCCACGGTCCGGCACCGTCCAGGGCGGCCGCTTCCGCAAAATCATTGGGCAGGCCCAGGAAGTATTGGCGCATCAGGAAGGTGCCGAAGGCGGTGGGAATGGCCGGCAGGATCAGGGCCAGCAGGGTATCGGACAGGCCCATCCCTCGGATGAGCATGAACACCGGGACGATGGTGACCTGCACCGGAACCATCATGGTGGCCAGCACCAAGGAGAAGATGGCTTTCCTGCCGCGGAAGTCCAGGCGGGCGAAGGCGTAGCCGGCAAGCGTGGCGGAAGCCATCTGGCCAAGCGCGATCAGCCCGGTCACCAGGGCGCTGTTCAGGACGAGGAGGCTGACGTTGATCTGCTTGAACACCTCCTGGTAGGCGGTGAAGTCAGGGTTGATGGGCAGGAAGGACGGTGGCAGGTTGAAGGATTCCGACGGCGTCCGCAGCGAAGTGGACAGGGTCCACAGGACAGGGCCGAGGGTCAGTGCAGCCGCCACCGCTAACGCGGCATACCTGCCGACGGTTCCTGCCGCGGGCAGGCGGCGGTTGCGGTAGGTCTTGCGCGTCGGCGTGCCGGTGCTGGAACCCGAATGCTCGTTGGTCCCGGTGTGCAGGGTCTGGCTGGACATAAGGGACCTCACTGGTAGAAGACGAAGCGGCGGCTGAGGCGGAATTGCAGGGCGGTGACGGCAAGGATCAGCACGGTCAGGACCAGTCCGATGGCCGAGGCTTCGCCGAATTCCAGTTGCTGGAAGGCGGATTCAAAGATCACCATGACGGCGGTGCGGGTGGAGTCCCCTGGACCTCCGTTGGTCAGCACGTACGGCTGGTCGAAGACCTGCAGGGCACTGATGATCGCCATGACGGAAGCGACCAGCACGGCGGGGCTGATCAGTGGAAGGGTGACGTTGCTGAACTGTTTCCAGCCTGTGGCGCCGTCCAGGTTCGCTGCCTCGTGCAGTTCTTTTGGAATGTTGCTCAGGGCGCCGAGGAAGAGGAGGAAGGAGAACCCGAAGTTCTGCCAGACGTACACCAGGACAACGACGGCGGCGGAAGCCAGGGGACTGGTCAGCCACGGGACTGCGGGAATGCCGATGAGCGACAGGAGCCAGTTCACCACGCCGAACTGTTCGTTGAACATGTACCGCATGAAGATGGACACCGACGCGGCGGAGAGCACCAGGGGAAAGAAGAAGGTGGAACGGAGGAACACCCTGAGCCAGGACGGCATCCTGGCCTGGAGCATGGACGCCAGGCTCAGTGCGATGCCGAGTTGAAGGGTTACTGCGACGACCACGAACACGATGGTGTTCAGGAAGGACACGCGGACGGTGGGGTCCTGTGCCAGGGAGGCGAAGTTGGCGAAACCGACGAACTGGGGTGCTGAGATGATGTCCCAGCGGAAGAAAGCCAGGACCAGCGAGCCGATGATCGGCAGGAAAGTGAACAGGGCCATCCCGAGCAGTGTGGGGGCCAGGAAGATCATTGCCAGCCATCGCTCGACGAACGAGCGGCGCGCTGCCGGTGGTTTTACGGTGTGGCGCGGGGCGGCGGAAGTGGTGGTCATGCGTTCCTCCTGAGGGCCAGTTCGAGATCACGCTGCAGGGTTCCCATTGCTGTCCGTACGCCGGCGGAGCTGCCGCTGACGGCGGCGGAAACGTTTTTCATCAGGGCAGTTTCCACGGCGGCTTGCTGCGGCGGCGCGGGGATAGGACCTGAGGTGGGGAACCTGTCCAGGGTGTCGTAGAAGACTTTCCAGTGCCGGGGCCCGGTGGCGGCATAAAAGGACTCGTTCACCATCGAACGGCGGGTGGGAGTGGTGTTCGGCTTGGGAATGGCCAACTGCATCGCTTCGCGGCTGGAGCAGAACTTCACCCATTCCCAGGCTGCGTCCTTATCCTTCGCCGTGCGCATGATCGCGTAGCCGGCAGCGCCGAACTGGTGCCGCTGCGTCCGCCAGCGGGGGAAGAACTGCACATCGAACTGATCGGCCGTCATGCCGGCTTCATGCAGGCCCTGCGCCCAGTAGCCACCCGCCGGCGTGGTGCCGATGCGGTTGTTCGCGAACAAGCCCACCAGGGCGTTGCCGCCCCCGGATTCAGGCCGCACGCCCAGTCCTTCGGCAACAAGTTCGCGGAGGTAGTCAAAGGTCTCGACAACCCGCGCGTCCTCGGCGTTGGGGGCCAGCCACTGATACCCGCCGCCGCGGGTGGCCCGGGCAGGGTCCTTGGGATAAAAGCGGTCCCACAGCCAGTCCCCGCCGGAAGCCTTGCTCTCAGTGAGGAAGCTGGTGTCGTTGGCGTACAGCCACGGCACTACTCCGCCAAAGAGACGGTTGGTCCAGTAGTACGGGGTGAAGTCCGCCGGCCGGGCTTTCCGCAGGGCGCGGAGGGTGGCGCTGAAGTCGTCCTGCGTCCAGTCGTCCTTCGGCCGGTCAAGGCCGGCCTGGGCGAAGGTGGTGGTATTCAAATACATGTTCGCCGCGTTCCAGTCCAGCGGAAGCTGGTAAAGGCTTCCCTGGTACATGAAGGCTTCCAGCAGGCTCGGATGAACGTCATCGAAGTAGTCGCTCATATCGGCAGCATCCCGGCGGACATAATCATCCAGCGGCTCGGCGAGCTTGTCGGCGAACAGCTGGGCGCCCTCGGTGGCCACGTAGACGACGTCCGGCGGCGTTCCGGCCGCCACCATGGTCAGGATTTTGGAAAAGAAATCCTTCCAGTCCGCGCCCTGGATGGCCTGCACCTGCACCGGGATATCCGGATGGGCGGCGGTAAAGGCCTGGACCAGGCCCTGGCGGGCCGCGGCGTCCGCTGCAGTTCCAAGGATGGCGATGTTCAGGGCCTTGCTGCCACGGCCCGGAATGTCGGCTCCGGTAAGTCGCGGCCAGGCTCCCAGGGTGGCTCCCGCCACAGCGAGTCCCGTAAGGCCCAGCATGGAACGCCGCGTGAAGTGCGAGATCCTGCTGCCGGACCGCGGCGTAAACGAGGGGTTGGGCTGCCCCGGTGTCTTTTCAGACGTCATTGTCGGCTCCTCCTAACACGTGTTAAGTAGAGTAGATACCCGACCTAACACGTGTCAAGTGATTTTGGTGCCGTATGTGCGGCGTCATCTGGAACGCGCAGAAAGGACTGGCTGTGTGGGGAAAGGGGTATATAGGCAGGGGCTGGCGCTGGCCGTTCCTGCATTGAGGCATCAGCAGCGCAGCGGCTGTGGGAGCGTCCGCGGCTTAGCCGGCCGGGATGGCAGCGGTGGAAGCCCGTGGGATGATCCGGCAGGGCACGTGGAGCGTTCCCTCTCCAGTATCCTCCGTGGCCGTAGTTTTTCCTTCCACCGCATCCAGCAGCATGGACATGGCCGCCGCTCCAATTTCGGCGTGCGGAAGCGCCACCGTGGTCAGCGCGGGAACAAGGTTCGCGGCAAGGTTCTGCTGATCGTCGTAGCCCACCACGGACAGATCCTGCGGTACACGCAGTCCTGCGGCGGCCGCGTACAGCAGTACGCCGGTGGCCACCCTGTCGTTCGAGCAGACGATCGCCGTCGGCCGGTCTCTGCCGCCCAGCACGGAGGAAGCGGCACGGTAGCCCTCATCGATGTCCCATCCGGTCGCGTGGACGTGCTGTTGTTCACGCCCCAGCCCCGCTGCTTCCATCGCCTCGCGGTAACCCTGTTCGCGCTGTGGGGCGGCAGGGGAGCTGAGGGTTCCGGTCAACAGCGTGATGCGGCGGTGGCCCAGGTCAATCAGAAGCTGTGCCGCGGCGCGCCCGCCTTCGACCTCTGCCGGTATGACCGACTGGAGCCCGGCGGCCGCATCCGTGCAATTGGCCAGAATGGCCGGCAAGGTAAGCATCGCCGGCGGGGCGGTAATTTCGCGCAAGCTGCCGGTGGCATACATGATTCCGTCTACCTGGCGGTGGACGAGCTGCTGGGCCGCGGCGCTCTCGCGGACCTTGTCATGTTCCGTGTCGACCACCAGGACCATGTACCCGCGAGCCAGGGCCGTACGGGACGCGCCGCTGATCAGCCGGCCCGCGAAGGGGCTGGTGACAATGTCATCCGTAATGATGCCGATCGTTGACGTTTGCTGGTTGCGCAGGCTGACCGCAATCGAATTGGGCGTGTAGTCAAGCTCTGCCGCGGCGCGAAGCACGCGCTCCTGGCGTTCTGCGGTGACGTTGCCGGTTGCCCTGCCGTTAAGCACCAGTGATACCGCACTGCGGGACACTCCCGCCCGCCGTGCCACGTCCAGTGCCGTGGCTTTACGTTTGACCATACCGGGCCCCCTTGCTTTCGGCCTAGCATACCTAACTCGTGTGAGGTGAGGGGTGCCTTGCTTGGGTGCTGCGGCTACCAGCAGGCTGATTCGTCAAGCGGCAATTGAAACCGCCGTGGTGATGACTTGGATTCATCACACGGCGCGGCCGCTGATTCGAGAAACGAGACGTGTGGCTGGCACCACGGACACGCCTCCCGGCGGCAGGCCGTGGTCGAAGCTAGCGTGGAACAGCCCGCTGCAACAGAAGGACCGTTCACATCATCCGCTCCGCCGCACAGACCCTAACCCTCTTAGCCTCCCTACTGCTGGCCGGCTCCCTCGTCAGTTGTGACGCCGCAGCCAACGCCCTTGAGGTACTTGAGTCTGCTCAAGACAGTGCAGCCGAGGCGCCAGCCCAGGCAGACCCGTCCCTTGCCGTTGATGTTGCCAACGCCCTGGGCCAGCTGCAGGGCATCCCGGTGAAGGGCCGCGCCCCTAAGACCGGCTATAGCCGGAACGAGTTCGGACCGGCCTGGGCTGACGTCGACCGCAACGGCTGCGACACCCGCAATGACATTCTCGCCCGGGATCTGGCTAACGAAACGTTCAAGCCCGGCAACAACAACTGCGTGGTCACCGCCGGCACCCTGGCCGATAAGTACACCGGCGCGACCATCAAATTCACCCGCGGCCAGGACACCAGCTCCGACGTGCAGATCGATCACATCGTCCCGCTCAGCGACGCCTGGCAGAAGGGCGCGCAGCAGCTCAGCGCCGACCAGCGCAAGGAACTCGCCAACGACCCGCTGAACCTCATGGCTGCCGACGGGCCAACTAACAGCGCCAAGGGAGACAAGGACGCCGCCACGTGGCTGCCTCCGAACAAGGCCTTCCGATGCGAATACGTGGCACGCCAAACTGCCGTCAAGGCCACGTACAAACTCTGGGTCACACAAGCCGAACACGACGCGATCGTCAGCATTCTTGACGGCTGCCGCTAGATCCACTGGTGTTGGCTGCCTTCCAATGGGACGAGCTCACTGCGGGCTGACCCTCGGCGGGTCAGCGGCTGCCAACGATTCTTCGTGCCAGGGCCCGGTCGATTCCCGGCACGCGGGAGGCCCGTATGACCCACCGACGCAGCAGGCGCTGGGCTTTGTTCCGGGGCAGGAATGACGAGGCAGCGCGCCGCCCGGCTGCCTGCGCATCTTCAACAACAGGTTTCCATCGCTCCTCGAACCCGGCGAGCGCAGGACTGATGCCTTCAGCGGAAGCCACTGGTCCGAGGAAGTCACCCAACAGCGCTGCCCCTGCGGTCGCCAACGAAGCGCCCTGACCCGCCAGGAGCGATACGGCTCCTGAGGCGTCCCCCAGGAGGATGGTGCGCTCCTTCTGCCAGCCCGGCAAGATGATTTGGGCAACGACATCGTCGTACACGTGCTCGGGGCAGGCCTCCAGCACCCTGTCGACGGCGGCGCTGAGTCCGGCGAACTCCCCGCGCAGCCGCTCCCGTATACTCCCGGCCCCCCGGCCTCCCGCCGCGGCCGTAGAGTCCCGATAGGCCAACAAGGCCGCCACTTCGCCTGTGCGGAGGTTGTAGAGCCCGGCCATCCTGTCGATGCTGTCCGTGAGGACGAACCGGTTCCTGAACCGTTCGTCCAGGAGCGGCCCCATCACGGTGAACGCGGCCGCACGCATGCCCAAGGGGCGCAGGTACCCGTCTTCGGGGCCGAAGAGCTGCGCCCGCACCGTTGAGTGGATGCCATCGGCGCCCACCAGGACGTCCGCGGCGAGGGGGGCCTCCGGCAGGCCTCGACGGTGACCCGCACGCCGTCGTGATCACTCCAAACCCGGGAAACCTGCGCACCGTAACTGATCCGCACCCGGCCCGGGGCGACGTCGTCGAGAGCGGCGAGCGCGGCGCGCTCCATGTCAGGGCGCAGCAGGCTCAGGATTTTCCCGCCTGCAAGCCGTGCAAACTGGTTGTAATCGAGGCTGCACGTGCGGCGTCCCTTTCCATCCACATAGTCGACTGCCTCGACCTGGTACGTTACCGCTGCGAGGCGCGGGTAAAGGCCGATCCGTTCGGCCGCCTGGAGTCCCGGCCCAAAGAAGTCCATCATGTAGCCGTCGGGCCTTGGACCCGGTGATTTCTCGACAAGCTCCACGTCCCAGCCCGCCGAACCCAGCTGGCGGGCCGCGACCAGGCCCGCAATGCCCGCGCCCACAACAATTGCCTTCATATCCCTCCCCTCCGTCAGAGGAACCGCTATCAGAGCAGCCGCGCCGCTAGAGCTGCAGCTCCTCGAAAGTACGGAGCTCACGCGCGGGAGTTGCTGTGGCCAGCGCTTCCTGAGCCCGGGGGAGCGGTTCATATTCGTTGTTCATGGGATCCCAGCCGACGAGGTGGCCGAAGTCCAGTCCGGTGAGTTCGTTGATCCTGCGGACCGGGACCTGGAAGGTGACCGGTGTGAAGGCCTCCCTGAGAATGTCCCCAACCAGCTCATGCTGGCTGATCATGTAAGCGCTGGCGGAATGGCTGCCGTCCGGACGCTGGAAGACGAGGATCTTCCAGAACGACAGCGGGATGCGCGTGCCTCGGAACTCCGGATCGCTGCCGGTGAAGACCGGGCCTGTGAACACCGTGAGCCGCAGCTTTTCAGCCTTCGCGGTGTCCAGCAGGTAGTCCTCAAGGCCGGCCCATAGGGATGCACCCTGGTTGAACTTCTTGTGATGGGGGGAGCAGTTGGCAAAATGGAAGGTGTCGTCGTTCGCAGCCTTTGCAACGCTGTCCGGACCCCAGACCGGATCCAGGCGGCGGACGAGGTGCCCGCGGTCAAAGTCGTTGCCCGCGTAGAGATCTCCGCCAATTTGTTCGGACCGGTCCAGCCGGGGGTCGAAGTACCACTTGTCCCGTTCCCGCTTCGGGGATTGGCTGAGGCTGCCATCGACGTTCACGGCAGTGTAGAGGGCCAGCCTCCTCCTGCGGTTCATGACGAGGCTGAAGTGGTGGTAATCCAGCACCGTTGGATCCCGCCCAGGGGCCGCGCGGCGGTTCTGTGCTGCGTCGGTGCGCTGTTCGGCTGTGAGGGCCGGCAACGGAACGTGCACACCCAGGAAATCGGGGTCGTATCCTTTCCTTCCCGAATAGTCGGGGTCTATCGCCACGGCTTCATCGGCCACCGCAGTCCCCGTGCCAACCGCGTCCCCGCCGCCCGGAACGGCGTTGGCGGTCCGGTCTACAGCGGAAGGATCCGGTTCTTGTGCCGCCTGCACCGCACCGAGCCGGATGGTGATGTGCAGGGGGATGGTGAGGGACACGGCACCGTCCGCAGTGACGACTGGCTGCTCCAAGTCCGGCTGGACCTGCGCCGGGGCCTGCCCTTCCTCCACCGGGTGCAGAAGTTCCACCGGGTGTGGCGGGTCAGCTGGCAGCGGAGGCGGGTTCAGTGCTTCCTCCAGCAGGGCCCGTTCTTCGTTGGTCATGCCGTCGGCGTTCGCTCCCAGCCAGGCCAGGATACTGCTGATCCGGATACCTTCATTTGCCACCCACTGGATCCGCAGCTCATCCTGCGTCCTGTCCCACACGGTGCCGTCCACGGTCAGGATGTCTCCTGCCGCATTGCGGGCAGGGACGCCGGAATGGTGCAGGCCCAGGACTTCCCACTGGTTGTTGAAGAGCGGTGACCCGGACGAGCCTGGAGAGGTGTCCGTGTGGTAGTGCAGGAACTGGTCGAAGCGGTCGATGAGTTCGTTCTGTTGCAGCGCGAGCTGTTTCTCCTGGCCTTCCGGGTGCTGGATGATGTTGATGGACTCTCCCAGCAGGATCTTGCCCTGTTCCTTGGACGTACGGTTGAAGCCGAAGCCGGCCAGCGGAACCGAGGCACCCGCCCCGTCCGGACGTGATGTCGCTGCCACCGCTACCACGGTGACATCCAGTCCGGCATCCGTCCGGAAGAAGGTGTCCGGCTCCAGGTCGAACTGCGATGCAGCCAGGGGAAGGCCGCTGACGCCGTTCTGGAAGTTGAATTCCAGCCGGGAGAAGCGGGCGGACTGTGCGTCTGCCAGCACGTGGTTGTTCGTCAGGGCCAGGCGCGGCGAGACCATAAACCCCGTGCCGAAGGAGCGGATCTGGAACCGGTCACGGACAATAACCCTGCCCACACTGCGTGCCACCGCCGTGCCCAACTCCAGGAAAGCGATGCCGAGCAGGTTGTTTCCGCCGATAATCCGCTCCAGCACCAGCTCATCCCGCACCTGGCCACGCTCTGCCGGTGAGGTGTCAGCCGTCGCCCTGAGCGCGTCCATGACCATCGGCTGGCGCATGACCCGCCGGCTGCGCAGTTCCACCCGTTCCGGAGCGTCCACGTTGAGGATGCTGCCCTGCGGGGTATGGGCTTCCGCGATCTTCTCCTCCGTTCCCCGGCGTGGACCCTTGCGGGCCTGGAACCGCGCCTGGGTGGCGGTGAGTACGTCGTCCGGGATGACCATGTGTCCGTTCCTTCGGGGTACTTCAAGCCGGTCAATGACCGCTTCGGACTGAGCGCCGGGCTGACCTAGTTGGCATTCGTGGGTGCCTGGACCAGGCCCGCCCCTACGTCCACGGGGTCAGTGCCGGCCTTGAGCGGCTTGAACGTTCCGGATGCGATCAGTTTTGCCTGGAGGAGCACAGGGCTGAGGGGCCCTTGCGCCAGAAGCCGCTCCGCCCACAGCGCCGCCACGCCGGCCACGTGCGGAGTGGCCATGCTGGTGCCGCTGATCGTTTTGGTTCCGCCGTTGAGCCAGGCGCTGAAGACCCCGACGCCCGGGCCGGCCACTGTCGCCATCGTGTTTGAGAAGGGTGCCACGGTGAGTCCGCCGCCGCCGTCGGCCAGGGCAGCCACGGATGTGATCCCGAAGGCCGCGGCCGGCGGGGCAACGTTGATCTCGTACGCGGGGTTGCCGTTGCGTTCACTTTCATTGCCGGCAGCTGCGACCACAATCGTGGTCTGGGCGACGGAAGCCCGCGCGTTGAGGAGGTTGGCGAGCTGTTCGAAAAGCCGGACGTTGGCGCGGTAGCCTTCGAGCGCTAAGGATGTGGCGGCGGGGATGGACAGGCCGTGCACCTTCACCAGTTCGTCCACCCAGCCCGGGAAGTCAATGCCCAGCGACATGGAAATGACGTGGGCGCCGTTGTCGGTGGCCCACAGCATTGCGGAGGCAAGAATATCGCTGCTGCCGCCGTTGGGGCCTCCGAGGACTTTGCCGATGACCGCTTTCTGGACGCCGGGTGCGACGCCGATGCGCTGACCAGAGATGTCGCGGCCAAAGATCGTGCCGGCGCAGTGAGTGCCATGGCCGTTGTCGTCTTCGGCGCTGCCCGCGCCGGTGAAGTCCTTGGTGACCAGGTTGACGCCGGCGAACGCCGGGTGGGTGGCCGCGATGCCGGTGTCCAGCACCGAAACGGTCACCCCGGCCCCGGAGAAGGGGGAGGTGTCCGCGCCCACAGCCTTGACGCCCCACGTTGCCGCAGCTGACGGCGCAGCCTCGGCGTCGAGGGGTTCGATGAGTTTCATGGGCATGGCGGGAGCGAAGCCCAGGACCGTGGGGTCGTTCCGCAGGGCGTTGAGGGCTGCAGCGGAGGGGTTCTCGTCCCGCTCAACAGTCATGCCCACAGCCCGTTCCGCGATGTTCTGGGCGGCGCTTTCGAGCCCCGGTGAAGCTCCCGGTCCATCGAACGGGTCACGGGTGGCGCCGAGGGACGGCGCCCGCAGAATCATGATTTTCTGATTGAACAGCTTGGTCATCCTGGGCTCCTCGGCCTCTACGCGGAACGGTCTGCGCCGGATGGCGCAGCGGCGGCAGTGGACGTATCAGCCGGCACGGTGAACGTCTGGTCCCACCCGTCGCCAGTTCTACGCCGCGAGGCGTTACATCAGCGTTACTGCCCGGGAGGGCCGGACAACGGCCCCGTTAAGCGCAATGCCGTCCCGCTTTACCTCTTCGCGCTATCGTTTCCCCTATTGCGTGCCACTCAGTACAACGGATTGCGAGGGGACCTGAATGGGCGACGGTTTAATGGAAGGCCGGCTGGAGTGCCTGTCCACGGGCTCGGTGTGGGCGGAGGGGCCCGTGTGGGTTCCTTCCTCGCAGACCGTGCGGTGGAGCGATATTCCCAACAACCGCATTCTTGAGTTCACGGCGGCCACAGGTACCACCAGGGAATACGCCACCGACGCCGGGTACACCAACGGCCGGACCCTGGACGCCGACGGCAGCGTTGTGCAGTGCAGCCACGGGCACCGCCGCGTCGAGCGGGACGTCGAGGGGACCGTGACAGGACTGGTTGACTCCTTCCAGGGCCGGCGGCTGAACTCACCCAACGACGTCGTGGTTGCCCGCGATTCCAGCATCTGGTTCACCGACCCGCCCTACGGGATCCTGCCGGGAACACGGGAAGGGCACGAGGGGGAGCAGGAGTACGGCGGCTGCTACGTGTTCCGGTTCGAGCCTGCCTCCGGGGACCTCACTGCTGTGGTGACGGACCTCGAGTATCCGAACGGGCTGGCGTTTTCGCCGGATGAGTCGGTCCTTTATGTAACGGACACGGCCGGTTCGGAGCATGGCGTGCCGTTGCGGATCGCCTCCTACGATGTGCTGGACGGCGCGTGCAAACGCCGGGCACCCGCCGTCGAGCTTGGAGACGACCATGCCGCCGACGGCTTGCGCGTGGACGTCCACGGCCGGATCTGGACCTCGGCCGGATCGGAAGTGCGTGTCTATTCACCGTCGTTCGAACTCCTGGACACCATTGAAGTGCCTGAAAAAGTATCAAACGTATGCTTCGGAGGCCCGGGCGGCCAGGACCTCTACATCACGGCCACTACCAGCCTCTACCGGATCCGCACCACAACGCGGGATGCGGCCGCCCGTCTCACCACTCCCGCCGACAACCGATAACGAGGCCAACAAATGAACTACAGAACCCTGGGAACCAGCGGCACCGTTGTTTCCACCTTTGCGCTGGGAACCATGACGTTCGGGGCGGAGGCCACCGAGGAGTCATCACACGCCATCCTGGACAGCTATTTCGACGCCGGCGGCAACTTCATCGACACCGCTGATGTCTACAGCACGGGAGCTTCGGAAGAGATCATCGGACGCTGGCTGGGCAAGCGCCCGGACGTCAGGGATACAGCGGTGATCGCCACCAAGGGCCGCTTTCCGATGGGGACGGGACCGAACGACGTCGGCACCTCCCGCCGAAGGTTGACCCGCGCCCTGGACGATTCGCTCCGGCGCCTGGGCGTGGAACAGATCGACCTTTACCAGCTGCACGCCTGGGACCCGATCACCCCGCTCGAGGAGACGCTGCGCTTCCTTGACGACTCGGTCAGCCGCGGAAAGATCGCCTACTACGGCTTCTCCAACTTCCTCGGATGGCAGCTGACCAAGGCCGTCCACCTTGCCCGCGCCCACGGCTGGACTCCGGCCGTGACACTGCAGCCCCAGTACAGCCTGCTGGTGCGGGACATCGAATCCGAAATTGTCCCCGCCGCGCTCGACGCCGGAATCGGGTTGCTGCCATGGTCCCCTTTGGGGGGTGGCTGGTTGTCCGGCAAGTACAAGCGGGACCAGGCCCCCAAGGGTGCCACTCGGCTCGGCGAGAACCCCGAACGCGGCATGGAGGCCTGGAAAGCACGCAACAACAATCCCGGCACCTGGGATGTCATCAATGCCGTGGAAGACATTGCGGCCGCCCGCGGAGTGAGTCCTTCCCAAGTGGCGCTGGCGTGGCTGGTGGACAGGCCGGCCGTGACGTCGGTGATCCTGGGTGCCCGGACCACGGAGCAGCTCGCCGACAACCTTGCCGCAGCCAGCCTGCAGCTCAGCCCCGACGAAGCCGGCCACTTAACCCAGGTCAGCCAGCCCCGGACAGGGGTTTATCCGTACGGCCCGATGGCGCAGGAGCAGCGCAGCCGCAGGATCGAGGGTGGACGGTAACGCGGCACCTTATAGCGCACGTGTGTCACCAGCCGCGTGCCGCCTACCTCCGTTGGTCCGAGCCTAAGATTTCCGACGCCGTGTTGCCGGCAGGCCAATCCGGCCTTGAAGGTCCTGCTGGCACAGGGCTACGATTGCCGCCACCTGCCACCAAAGGAGACGGCAATGGGCGCGGCATCTGAACGGGAGCCATCCTCGGTTGAGCTGACGGTTGACCTCATCATTTCCCTCGACGGCTACGCCTCAGCCGAAGGCTGGCCCGGCTGGTGGGGCCTGGAAGGACCGGAGTACCTTGCCTGGCTGGAGCAGGAGGGCAAAAAGGACTTCACGTACCTTCTTGGCGCGAACACCTACCGGCTGATGTCCGGCATGTCGGAGGAAGCCGCTGCAGGAGGCCCGGGGTTTTCCGAGGAAGAAGGAGCAAGCCTTACCGGCCTTGCAGCGGTGACCAAGATCGTCTTTTCCTCCACGCTCCAGGGGCCGCTGAGCTGGCCGAACACGACGCTGGTCGGCGGGGACGCCGTGGAGGCCGTGAAGGAACTGAAACGGAAAGGCACCCATCCCCTGAGCACCCTCGGCAGCCTGAGCCTGTGCCGGTCGCTGCTGAACGCCGGCCTGGTGGACAGGTTCCGCCTGGTGGTCTTCCCTGTCATCACAGGCCGCACCGGCAGGGAACGGATCTACGACGGCTATCCGGACGTCGCGCTCGAGATGGTGGACAGCCGGACCTTTGACGGGAGGTTGCAGCTGCTCACCTACATCCCCACTGTCCTGGACGGTCCGGCGGGGGCAGCACCTGAACCGGCGAAGTGCGCCGGAGCCGATGCCCCGCCAAATGAACCACGATGACGGGCCGGCACCGGGCACACTTGATGGCATGACTGATATCGATCCCGTGACCACCCAGCGCTCAACGGTTGAGGAGTGGACGCGTGCCCTTGCGGAATCGAAAGGTTCACCGGGCGGAGGGGCCGGGACGGGCGTGATGCTTGCCATTGCCGCGTCACTGGCTTCAATGGTTGCTGGTTACACCGAACCGAAGGAGGGCCAGCGGGCGGAGCTCGCCTCCCTTCACGAGCGCGCACAGGCGCTTCGGGAGGCCGCCCTTAAATTGGCCGACGACGACGCTGCCGCCTCCGAAGCCTTCGGCGCTGCCTTTCGGCTCGAACGGGGCCCGGAACGGGATGAGGCGATCCACCGCGCCTCCGTCAATGCCGCCAGGGCATCGGCCGTCCTGGGGGAGCGCGCTGCCGCTGCCATTGACGACCTTGGCTGGCTCGCCACCAACGGCAACCCCGCGCTCATAGCCGATGTCGTCGTCGGATTCGGCGCCCTGAGGGCGGCGGTGGCGGGAGCGCGCACGAACGTCAGCTTCGACCTTGCCACCCTCAGGTCTGCCGGGGCCACGCTGGAGCAGATCAGGGAACAGCACCCGGGCCTGTGGGCAGCGGTTGAGCAGTTGACCGCAGCCCTCGAACGCATAGACCGCCTCACCGCAGCCGTGGATGACCGGGCTGCGCCCACCGACCTGGAATGACCTCCCGCACCACAGGCAGGCCGCTTGTGAAGTGTCCCGCCCGGTACCATTAAGGGATGACCAGGGCGGTCCGGAATCCACGCAACACCTTTTCGCTGGCACGGAAAGCGCGGGGCCTGTTGCGCCGGGTACCGGTGTGGAGCTGGCGCCTCCTGATGGCGGGCGTGAGCTCCCGCGAACGGGTCAGGTTCAACACGGATCCCCTCACCGACGTCGATTACGTCCATGACATCACCTACGCAGACGACGCGGCTGCCGGGCAGCAGCTTGACGTGCTCACGCCCCGGAACATCGTGCGTGATGCGGACGAGGCCCTTCCCGTCTACGTGTATTTCCACGGCGGAGGGTGGACATCCGGGGATAAATCGGCCGTCACCAAGTACTGCGCCAACCAGGCTTCGGGCGGAATGGTAGTGGTCAACGTCAACTACCGGAGGCCGCCCCGGTTCCATATGGGCCATGTGCTCCATGACGCCAACGCCGCAGTGGCGTGGGTACGCGGCAATATCGGGCGTTACGGCGGTGATCCCGAATGCGTGGTCCTGGGTGGAGATTCCGCCGGCGGACAGATCGCCGCTTTGCTCACGGCTGCCACGTTGCGGCCCGAGCTCGCCGCGCACTACTCCCTCCGCCCTGCTGTGGCCGGGCATCACCTGAAGGGGCTTGTGCAGCATTGCAGCGTGGTTGATTTTTCCGTGTTCTTCCAGAGCGGCTTCATCATGAGCCTGAACTTCGTCCGCATGCTGCTGCCCCCGGCAGGCCGCGCACCGAGCCGGATCCGAAGCCCTTTCACCACACCGGAAGCCATTGGACGGCTGAAGGCCGAGGCCGGCTTCATGTCTCCGATCGAGTGGCTCGACGGCCGGTTTCCGCCTGTATTCGTCACGACCTCGGAACGCGACTTCCTGTATGAGGCCAACGTCAACTTCATCAGCAGGCTCAAAGACCATGACGTTCCGGTGGACACGCTGATCTACCAATGGTCGAACGCCAACACCGAGCACACGTGGCAGCAGGACTACCGCTATCCGGAATCCCAGGAGGTGTACCTCCGGCTGCACGCCTTCGTCCGGAAGGTCACCCAGCGCCCCACAGCGCACGCCTCTCACGAAACACGGGTAACGGGGCTATCTTGGGACGATGGGAGCCCAGGACCAGCCGCCGGTGGGGGTCAGTCCTGACGAGTTCGGCTCGGCCCGCGTGGACGGGGCCGCCCTGCTCGATGGCGGGCTGGGCGACGTCGACTGGGCCAGCCCGCCTCCGGGATCGCGGGCCATGCGGATCCCGGCGCCCAGCGGGCAGCTCGCGGCACGGACCATGGGTGACCCCCATGACCCTTGGATAATCCTGGTTCCGGGCGCCACCGGATCCAAAGAGGACTTTGCGCTAATGATGCCAGGCCTGGCCGCTGCAGGTTACTTTGTGCTGAGCTACGATATGGCCGGCCAGTACGAATCGGCGGCAGCCGGCCCGGAAAACCTGGTTCCGCCACGGCTGCACTACGATTACGGACTTTTCGTTGACGACTTCCTGGCGGTCCTCGAAACGGCCGGCAAACCGGTTCACGTGGTCGGCTATTCGTTTGCCGCGCTCGTTGTCCAGATTGCCTACTCGAAGCGCCCGGACCTGTTCCAGACGCTCACGCTCCTGAGCTGTCCGCCGGAGCCCGGGCAGAGTTTCCGCGGCGTGAGCCGGATTGGCAGGTTCAGCAGCTGGGTCAATGGCCGGATCGGGGCCGCCCTGCTCATTTGGGGGATCCGCCGGAGCTTTGTCCGTGTGTCCAGGAGCCGGCGGAAGTTCGTCAACTACCGTTTGCGCTTTACCCGCCGCGCGTCGGTCCGTGACATCTACGTGCTGATGAAGAACGTCCCGGACCTCCGCAGCCTCCTGGCCGACGCAGCCCTTCCGAAATTCGTGGCGGTGGGCGAACACGATCTATGGCCACTGCAGCTGCACCGGGTGTTCGCCCAGGCCATTGGTGCCAGGATCGCCGTTTACCGCGGCGGGCACAGTCCGTGCGAGACGTCGCCGCACCAGTTCAACCGCGATCTTCTTGCCCTGTACGCGAAGGACAGCGGGCCTGCGTGAGCGCGGTCCGCCGTCGTCTGTTCCTGCCTGCGCCGTGCCTACTCCAGGCTGCGCCGTGCCCGAACCCGCTCCCGGCGGCGCCGGAGCGGCGGTTCCTCCCTGAACTCCACCCGGAAAGTGGCCAGCGACATGCGTATATGGCGGCGGAAGGACGGCCAGTTGGTGAGCGGCCGCGAGGAGACGCCCATCGCCAGGGTGGGGTCATAGATGACCGTCATTTCCGGGCGGAGGTGGTACGAGATGTCAAGGTCGTCGTGGACATCGGCGTTGTTCCTCACCACGCTGCCGCCGATCGCCTGCCACACAGCCCGTCGCAGCGCGAAGTTCGATCCGTAAACGGGCGGATGGCCCAGGAGGAATCCGAGCACCCTAAAGTAACCGCCCAGGAAGACATGCCTTCCGGCCCATCGGACCCAGCGGCCCCCACCATAGAACTCGCCGGGTCCGGTCACAAGGGACAGCGGGCCCGCAGGCCCCAAGACGGCTTCCACCCGTTCCAGCCAGTCCGCCGGGGGCCTGGAGTCCGTATCCAGCCGGGCAATGATGTCTCCGGACGCCGCATCGAAGCCGGCACCGGTGGTGGCCGGAATGCCTGGCACATCGACGGGAATCCGCCGTACGCCGGCTGCGCTGCAAACGGCGGCAGTATCGTCGCTGCTGGCATTGTCCACCACGATGATCTCGTCCGCGGGCCGGGTTTGCCGGGACAGCAGGTGCAGGCACGCCGTGAGCATTACGGCGTCATTGCGGGTGGGGATCACCACCGAGACCGTTGACGCGCCACCTGCTGGTTCCTCAGCCACGCCATTACCTCCACGCTCGCAATGCACCTCCACGCTAACCACCTACGGCTAATGCTGGCGGATGGAACCGCGCACCGGCAGGGGCTTTTGTCACCCTGCCCTGATCCGCGCCTGAAGCGCCGTCCCGTCGTGAGCTGCACCAGGGGCGCGAAGGCCGCCAAGCGCGCCCACTATGCGTGCCTGCATCTGCGTGAAGCTTTCCCCGCCCGGAAAACGGAACGACGACGGCGTGCGCTGGACTGTGCGCCATTGCGGCAGTACCTCCAGGTCGGCGAGCGCAGCTCCGGTCCACTCGTCAACGTCGCATTCGAGCAGCCCGGTGTCCTCCGTCACGGGAAGCCCTTTCCGGGCTGCGGTTGGTGCGGCCGCCCGGGGAACGGCGTTTGGGAAAGTCCTCGATCCGCGGCTGGTGCGGGGCTACGGTGTAGGGGTGACTGATCGTCCCGAAATCTTCACCATGGGTGAATTGCGTGCCTCCGGCCACGTCCTCAAGGACCTGCGCCAGGAAATCCGCGGAAACCTGCTCGCCGCGCTCGCCGCCGGCGAGAATCCGTGGCCGGGGATGTACGGCTTCGGCCGGACGGTGCTTCCCCAGCTTGAGCGTGCCCTGATCGCCGGGCATGACGTGGTCCTGCTCGGCGAGCGGGGGCAGGGTAAGACGCGCCTCCTCCGCACCCTGGCCGGTCTGCTGGATGAATGGTCGCCCGTCATCGAGGGCTCTGAACTGAACGAGCACCCGTTCGAGCCGATTACCGAGCATTCCCGCGCCCTTGCCCTGACGGAGGGGGACCGGCTGCGGGTGGCGTGGCGCCACCGCTCGGAGCGGTACGTGGAGAAGCTCGCGACGCCGGACACCTCCGTTGCGGACCTGATTGGCGACGTCGATCCCATGCGGGTGGCCGAAGGACGGCGCCTCGGGGACCCGGAGACCATCCACTACGGCCTTGTCCCGCGTTCCAACCGCGGCATCATCGCCATCAACGAACTGCCGGACCTTGCCGAACGGATCCAGGTGTCCATGCTCAACGTGATGGAGGAGCGCGACATCCAGATCCGGGGCTACGTGCTCCGGCTTCCGCTGGACGTACTCGTGGTGGCGTCCGCCAACCCGGAGGACTACACCAACCGCGGCAGGATCATCACGCCGCTGAAGGACCGCTTCGGCGCGGAGATCAGGACCCATTACCCCATAGAGCTCGACGACGAGGTGTCCGTGATCCGGCAGGAGGGGCAGCTGGTGGCCGACGTCCCGCCGGTGATCCTCGAAATCCTGGCCCGTTACACCCGTGCGCTGCGGCAGTCCCCGGCGATCAACCAGACCTCCGGGGTGTCGGCACGGTTCGCCATTGCGGGCGCCGAAACAGTGGCCGCCGCGGCGCTCCGCCGTGCCAGCATCCGCGGCGAAACCGAGGCCGTCGCGCGGATCGTGGACCTGGACACCGCCGTTGAAGTCCTCAGCGGCAAGATCGAATTCGAATCCGGTGAGGAAGGGCGTGAACAGGCCGTCCTGGACCACCTCCTGCGCACGGCCACGGCCGAAGCCGTGCGGGCGCATTTCCAGGGCCTTGACCTGGGTCCGCTGGTGGCAGCGCTGGACGGGCACACCACCGTGACCACCGGGGAGCACGTGACAGCACGTGAGTTCCTTGAAAACCTGCCGTCCTTGAACGGGTCGGGGCTCTACGACGAGATCGGCAACCGCCTGGGAGCCGGGAATGAGGGCCAGCAGGCCGCCGCCATCGAACTGGCACTGGAAGGCCTCTACCTTGCCCGGCGGATCTCCAAGGAGTCCGACGACGAAGAAACGGTCTACGGCTAGGGCACCACGGTGCGTGGCTGGGCAGATGGCGGAAGCGAGGGACGGGCGGCACCATGAACATCCATAACCATTCCGCCAGGTACGGCCGGTACACGGGCGGTCCGGATCCGCTTGCACCGCCGGTTGACCTGGCCGAGGCGCTGGACGCCGTCGCCGAGGATGTCATGGCCGGGTACTCGCCCCGCCATGCCCTGCAGGAGTTCCTCCGGCGCGGCGGGCGGAACCGGGAGGGGCTGGACGACCTCGCCAGGCGCGTCCAGCAGCACCGCAATGACCTGCTGGGCCGCCACAACCTGGACGGCACCCTCAACGAGGTGAAGAAGCTCCTGGACACTGCGGTGCTGGAGGAGCGCAAGCAGCTGGCCCGCGATGCCATGATGGACAACACGGACCGCGCCTTCCGGGAGCTGCAGCTGCAGAACCTGCCCCAATCCACTGCCGCAGCGGTCAATGACCTTGCCTCCTACGACTGGCAGTCCGGCGCCGCCCGGGAAGCTTACGAGCGGATCAAGGACCTGCTGGGTCGCGAGGCCCTGGACCAGCGGTTCGCGGGCATGAAGCAGGCGCTGGAGGGTGCCACGGAGGAGGACCGCGAAGCCGTCAGCGCCATGCTGCGCGACCTGAACACGCTGCTGGACAAACACCGCCGCGGCGAGGATACAACTGCCGACTTCCAGGAGTTCATGGCCCGGCACGGCGACTTCTTTCCTGAAGACCCGCAGTCAGTTGAGGAACTGATTGACGCCCTTGCCAAGCGGGCCGCAGCTGCCCAGCGGCTCCTGCAGTCCATGTCCCCCGAGCAGCGGGAAGAACTGATGCGGCTGTCCGCCCAGGCCTTCGGATCGCCGGAACTCATGGCCCAGCTTGACCAGCTCGACGACAGCCTGCGCGCCCTGCGCCCCGGTGAGGACTGGACCGGCTCGGAACGCTTCGAGGGCCAGGAAGGCCTGGGCCTCGGCGACGGCACCGGCGTGCTCCAGGACATCGCCGAACTGGATGAGCTGGCCGAACAGCTCTCCCAGTCCTATAACGGCTCCACCCTCGGCGACCTGGACCTGGATGCCCTGGCCCGCCAGCTGGGGCAGGACGCAGCCGTCGCCGCCCGCACACTGGCCGACATCGAACGGGCCATGCAGGACGGCGGGTATCTGAGGCGGGGCGCGGACGGGGACCTGCGGCTCTCACCACAGGCCATGCGGCGGCTTGGCAGGTCCCTGCTGCGGGATACGGCCAAGCAGCTGTCAGGCCGGCAGGGGCGCCGGGATACCCGGGTAGCCGGCGCGGCCGGGGAGCAGACCGGATCCAGCCGCCAGTGGGAGTTCGGGGACGCCGAGCCCTGGGACGTCACGCGCACGCTGACCAACGCGATCAGCCGCACCGCAGCCGGCGGCGGAACCCCGGGCAGCAGCCTGCGCCTCACCCCGGCGGACATCGAAGTGAGCGAAACGGAAGCGCGCACGCAGGCCGCCGTCGTCCTTCTTGTTGACGTCTCGTTTTCAATGGCTGCCGAGGGGAGGTGGGTGCCGATGAAACGCACTGCCCTGGCGCTGCACCACCTGGTTTCCACCCGTTTCCGCGGCGACAGGCTGGAACTGATCACATTCGGCCGCCATGCCCAGGCCATGGACATTGGTGAACTCACCGCACTGCCGCCGCTGCGGGAGCAGGGAACAAACCTCCATCACGGATTGCTGCTGGCTGGCCGTTTCTTCCGCAGGCACCCGTCCATGCAGCCTGTCCTCCTGGTGGTGACCGACGGCGAACCCACGGCCCATCTGCTGCCGGAAGGCGAGCCGTGGTTCTGCTGGCCTCCTGACTTGGAAACCATCCGTGTGACGGTGGCGGAGCTCGACCGGCTGGGGCGCGCCGGCACACAGGCGACATTCTTCCGGCTGGGGACCGACCCAAGCCTGGAACGGTTCGTCCAGCGCATGGTGCGCAGGGTGGGCGGCCGGGTTGTCGCTCCCGAGGCAGGGGATCTTGGCGCCGCGGTGGTGGGGGAGTACCTGAGGGCACATTTCCGGGGGCAGGCCTTCGGCGACTCCGACTGGGCTTCCTAGCCGAGGGCAGCCGGTGAAAGGGCCGGAGACGTTGCCCCATTTCCGGGCTGATTCATGTGAGGATCGAAGCATGCCTGACCGCCTCATGCTGCTGGACACCGCATCGCTGTACTTCCGCGCCTTCTATGGACTGCCGGACACCATTCGCCGCGGGGACGGCACTCCGGTCAACGCCGTCCGCGGCCTGCTGGACATGATCGCACGGCTCACCACGGACTACCGGGCCACGCACCTCATTGCCTGTTGGGACGATGACTGGCGGCCGCAATGGCGGGTGGATCTCCTGCCCACCTACAAGGCCCACCGGGTGGCGGAGGCCGTCACGGGTTCCCCGGACGTCGAGGTTGTCCCGGACGCGCTGGAGGCGCAGCTGCCCATGATCCGCCGGGTGCTTGAGCTCGCCGGCATCGCCATTGTGGGCGCCCCCGACCATGAGGCCGACGACGTCGTGGGCACCTACGCGAGCCATGCGGACCTTCCCGTCGATGTGGTCACCGGCGACCGCGACCTTTTCCAGGTCTGCGACGACGAACGGCAGGTCCGCGTGATCTACACCGCCCGCGGCATGAAGAACCTCGAGGTCATTACGGAAGAAGTGGTGGTGGCCAAGTACCGTGTGCTGCCCCAGCAGTACGCCGACTACGCAACATTGCGGGGTGACGCCTCCGATGGCCTGCCCGGGGTTGCAGGAATCGGCGAAAAAACCGCGGCTTCGCTGCTGCTTAAATACGGGACCCTGGAGGGCCTGCTGGAGGCGGCCGGGCATCCCGGCAGCGGCATGGCTGCCCCAGTGAAGGCAAAGCTTGCCGCCGCCGCGGACTACCTCACTGTGGCGCCCGCCGTGGTGAGGCTGGTGCGGGACCTGGACCTGCCCAGTCCCGAACAGGCGGGTGCGGAACTGAATCCCGTGCCGGATGAACCGCGGGCCGAACTCGAACGGCTCGCTACCGAGTGGAACCTGGGCGGCTCGGTAAGGCGGCTCCTGGCGGCCCTTGACCTGCGGCAATAGGCCCGGCGGGTCACGGCGGATGTAGCCGCCTAGCACCTGGTTTCGGTTCGCGTCGCCCCGTATCAGCGTGCTTAAAGACTGCGGGTTTGGCGATGTTTTCCCGCCGCGCCACGCTTGCATCATCCAATTCAGGTAGTAAGCTTGCTGACCATTAGTACTAAGCTTGCTGATTAATTGGAGTGGCGGGAGCGGGTCGAATGAGTGCAGTTGTTGTTGCCATCTGGTCCCTGGTGGGCGCCTCCGGAGCAGCCCTGGCCGCCAGCGCCCCGTACGGCGCCGTGGGCCACGGCCAGTACCTCGCCGGCCATGTACTTCTGGGCGTCGGCCTCGGCCAGTTGCTGGCGGCTGTGGTCCGGTATGCCGTCCGGCGGATGGTTGCCGGAGCGGCGGCCCGGACGACACCCGCGCCCCTCGCCGCGGTCCAGGCAGTGCAGACAGCAGCCGCGGCCGCGCCTGCTGTGGACAGGCCTGCTGGGGACATTGCAGCCGTGACCGTCCTTTATCCCCGGCCTGCCGCCGTCGTACCCTTGCGGGGCAGGCATGCCGCCTGACCATCTCCAGCCGGGTGGGCCGCAGGGCTCCTCGCCAAAGCGCCCACACCGGAGGTCCTGGGCCGGACTGGCCGCCGCAGTGGCGGCGGCCGCCCTCGTTGCAGGCGCCGTCAGCGTTTCCCCGGGTTTAGGCGCTTCCGGTTCGGATGAGGCCACCCTCCGCGGCTTCCAGATCCGCGTTCTCAACGTGACCCAGGCCGCCGCGGAGAACAGGCTGGACGGGGTCCTCGATGCGCTTGAGGCGCTTGAACGGGACCTCGACCTGGCCGCCGGCCAGGGTTCCATCTCAGCGGCCCGGTACCGCGGCATCGATGCTGCCCTGGAAGCGGTCCGGGCAGATGTCACCCGCACCATCACGGCCCAGGCAGCCTCTGCCGCCGACCCAAAACCAGCTGTCACTGCGGCGGAGGCGCCAACGGTCAACGTCACCGTCCCTGAGGCGGCTCCGGAACCCCAGCAAGCCCAGTCCCAGCCCGTCCAGCTCCAGCCGGAAGCACCCGCCGCCGCTCCGGTGCCGGCACCTGAACCCGCCCCGCAGGAACAGAACCTTCCAGACGCCGCCAAGGAAGCCAGGGAAAAGGGCAAGGGCGCCGGAAAGCCCTGAGCCCACAGCTTTATAAGCCCGGAACCTGTGCCTGGCGGGGCTCGTGGTCCGCAGCGGACTGGCTGGCCGGGCAAAATGGAGGGATGACTTTCCCCAGCGGCAGGCAGGTGCCCCAACCTGGCCGGGCCTTCGACCTTCGGGCCATCGGTGCCGGCCTGCCCTTTGCCGGCTCGCTCCCGGCTTTGGCCGACGCGCTGGGAGACGGCGTGACGGGAGGAACGGCAGTAGTCCAGGCGCCGCCGGGAACGGGCAAGACCACCCTGGTTCCGCCACTTCTCGCCAACCTCGTGACACGCCCCCCGGCCGGCGCCGCCGCGGGGCCCCGCAGGATTGTCGTCACCCAGCCGCGCCGGGTAGCTGCCCGCGCCGCAGCCCGCCGGCTTGCTGCCCTGGACGGCAGCCCGTTAGGCAGCCGTGTGGGTTATACAGTCCGCGGAGAGCGGCAGGCCGGATCCGACACGCTCATAGAATTCGTCACGCCAGGCATCCTGCTGCGCCGCCTGCTGGCCGATCCGGACCTGACGGCGGCAGGCGCGGTGGTTCTGGATGAGGTGCACGAACGCGGCCTGGAAACGGATCTCCTGTTTGGCATGCTCACCGAAGTCCGCCAGCTGCGCGGTGACCTCACCGTCGTCGCCATGTCCGCCACCCTGGACGCTCCCCGGTTCGCTGCCCTGCTGGGAGACACCGACGGCGGCGGGCCGGCTCCCGTCGTTGGCTGCCCCTCCGCGCTCCATCCGCTGGAGACGGAGTGGCGCCCGGCGCCCGGCCCGCGGCTGGACGGCAGGGGAGTGACGCGGCCTTTCCTGGATTTCATCGCAGACACCGCCGCCGGGGCCCACCGGCAGGCACTGGCAGCAGACGGCGGCGCCGACGCACTCGTCTTCGTCCCGGGGGCATGGGAAGTTTCGCAGGTTGCGGCAGGGCTTCGAAGCCGGGTGGGCCCGGGGACTGACGTACTGGAACTCCACGGCAGGGTGGGCCCGGCGGAGCAGGACCGGGCAGTATCCGGGCGGCGGCCGGGGGAGAACGCGAGGATCATCGTCTCCACGGACCTGGCCGAGTCGTCACTGACCGTGCCGGGGGTCCGGCTGGTCATCGACTCGGGGTTGGCCCGTGAGCCGCGGCGCGACGCCGCCCGGGGAATGAACGGGCTGGTGACGGTTTCCTGCTCCCGCGCTTCTGCCGACCAGCGTGCGGGACGCGCGGCCCGCCAGGGCCCCGGGACGGTGGTCCGCTGCTACAGCCAACAGGCGTTCGGTGCCGCCCCGGCCCACGTGACCCCGGAAATCACCGTGGCGGACCTTGCCGGCGCCGCCCTGGTGATGGCGTGCTGGGGGTCGCCGCGCGGGAAGGGACTCGCCCTGCCGAACGCCCCGCCGGAGCAGGCCATGGAAGATGCCATGGAAATCCTGCACGAACTTGGTGCCGTGTCCGGGATGGCCACGCGACCGCCGCCGGCAGGACCCTGGCGGGCCTCCCGGTTGATCCGCGGCTGGGACGTGC